>NZ_JNYQ01000004.1 GCF_000717245.1 Kitasatospora papulosa | reverse complement strand
CCGGTAACGGGTGGAGCTGACTGGTACTAATAGGCCGAGGGCTTGTCCTCAGTTGCTCGCGTCCACTGTGTTAGTTCTGAAATAACGAACGGCCGTGTTGTGTTCCGGTGTTGGTTAATTTCATAGTGTTTCGGTGGTCATTGCGTTAGGGAAACGCCCGGTTACATTCCGAACCCGGAAGCTAAGCCTTTAGCTAAGCCTTTCAGCGCCGATGGTACTGCAGGGGGGACCCTGTGGGAGAGTAGGACGCCGCCGAACAATTATTCCGGGAAAGCCCCGTGCCCTTGTGGTACGGGGCTTTTCTGCGTTCCAGGCACTTTTTCGGGCGTGACCGGCGGGGCCGGACAGAAGCACGCTGTCCGGCCCCGCTGTTCGTTCCACCGTCTGCTTCACAAGGCCGCTCACGCGTCCGTCAGTCAGGCAGACGCTCCAGGAGCCACGTGCAGAGCTCCTCGGTGACCTTGGTGTGGCGTTCGTTCTGCGACGCGCAGAGGAAGTCGTCGACCTGGGCCTCGTCCGGGGGCAGGGAGTCGATGTCCGCGTACAGGTCCTTGTGACTGTCGAGCCCGCGGATGGCGACCGCGCTGACCGCCGGCACGAAGCAGTGGTCCTTGACCGGGTTGTCGACGCCCAGACCGACGATCTTGTTGAGGGCGTCGGCGAGGATCTGGAAGCTTTCGAGAGTGCCGCCAGGGGCGCCGTCGATGTCCGGGAGGCGCTCGGCGAGGACCTCGTTCTTCTGGAGCGAGACGACGCGGAGCTTCGCCGCGAGCGTGTCACTGCCCGTCGGTGTGGTGCGCAGGTCGGTGCCGACGATGCCGAGGCCCTTGCCCTTGACCGCTGTCGTGCCCGGGTCGATGCCGTTGCCCGTGCCGTTGCCGGCGCCGTTGGCGACTGCGAGGATCCGCGGGATCCTCGGCCAGCCGCCGACCTTCTCCAGTTCGTCGAGGAACTCGGTGCGCAGCGGGCTGACGCCCGGCTTGTCCGACCAGTTCTCGATGTGCTGCCACAGCAGCTGCTGCGCGGCCGGGCTGTTCATCTGGTCGGAGAAGCGGCTGTCCAGCTTACGGATGTAGTGCGCGAACGCCTGGAGGGACAGGGGGATGTGGGCCCCGTTGTGCGGGCTGTCGTACGAGAAGTACACGCCGACCTGGTGGTCGATGCGCTGCATCTCCATCCTGGCGAGCGCGTAGCGGGTCACCAGTCCGCCCATACTGAAACCGCCGACCGCCAGGCGCGTGCTGCCGAGTCGTTCGGCGACGGCCCGGTGGATCGCGGCTGTGGCCGCCTGCGCGTTCTCGAGGATCGACGCGCTGCGTTCGTCGAAGCCGATCAGGACGACATCGCGTCCTCGCCGGCGCAGTTCGCCGATCAGCGGGTACGCGGAGCTCTCCAGGCCGGCCCACAGATCGTCCAGCGAACTCGGGCCGCTGTTGAAGCCGTCGGCCATCAGCACCGGCCGGACGATGCCCTGGTTGCGCTCGCCGTAGTAGACCCAGGCCGTGCCGCCCGGCAGCGGCCATGTCTCGTCGGGCTTCGGCGCGGGTGTGACCTGCTCCTGAGGCGGAGTGGCGGCCAGCACGATGGGTGCGGCGGCCTCGAACGCGTCGGTGACTTCGCGCTCGGTGGGTTCGGACATGCAGTTCCCCTGACATGGGACGGAGATCGGGACGCGGCGCCGGCCCTCGGCACCGTCGCCATCCTGGAGCAGCCGATCCATGGGGTGCCGATCTCGGACGGGGAATCACTCGTATGGAGGCGCCGACGCGTTCACCAGGGGTGATGCGCGGACGAACGGCTGACGTCCACCGGCAGCGGCGTGCGGTCTCGGTGTGCTCCCCGTGGCCGGCTCGTCGCCGGACGCGGCGGGCAGGTGGTGGGCGTATGCGTCCAGGAGCCGGTGGGTGACGGCTCGGAGGGCATCGGGGCCGCTTCACGGCATGTGGTGTTCCTCACAGCGAAACCACAGCAAGTGAAGGCAACTGCGTCCTTTCGTCATTTCTGTCCGCCCGGGGGGCGTTATTCCGGTTGAGAAGGGTGAAGAACTCGTGACGGTGTACAGCTACTTCGGCTCTACGATCACTTCGAGTCGCACCTGCGTGCCCCATTTCCGCTCTGCTGCGACCCCTTCTTCTTTCCGGACCTCGAAGGGCTCACGTGAAGATCCGCCGAATACTTGCCACAGCTGTTGCCGCCGCAGTGACCACGCCTGCCCTCATGCTGTCGGTCACCCCCGCGTTCGCCGATGAGAAGCCCGCGTCGCAGACGCAGGAGAAGCCGTCCATCGCTGAGCTGGAGAAGGCCGCCGCAGCGGCCAAGGCCGTGTACGACGACGCTGTGGCGGCCGAGAAGGCCGCCTACGCGGCTGTCGAGGCCGTCATGTCCGACACCACGCCGCTTGCGCTGGCCGCGGCGGAAGCCAAGGCCGAGGCGGACGCGGCGGGCACCGGGAAGACCGCTGCGGACCAGGCGGTCGTCGACGCCCAGGCCGCGGTCGATGCCCTCACGGACGAGGACACCGCCGAGGCCAAGGAGGCCGCCCAGGCGGCTCTCACCAAGGCGCAGGCCGACTCCGTGGCCGCCGACGCTGCCAAGACCGCAGCGGACACCAAGCTCGAGGAAGCCGACAAGGCACGCGACGACGAGCGGGTCGACGCGGCCCGGACGCTTCACCTGGCGAAGCAGGCCACCAAGGCGGCGCTCGCCGACAAGGAGGCCGCCGACGAGGCGCTGGCCAAGGCCAAGGAGGAGGCGGCCGAGGAGGGCGAGGACGACGAGGACTGCGTCCCCGAGCCGAAGCTCACCACGGTCGTCAAGGGTCTGCCGTCCACGGTCGTCGCCGGCACGAAGGTCGACTTCAAGCTCCGGGTGACCAACGGCACCGACAAGACGATGGACGAGGTGTTCCCGTTCGCCTATGTCCACGCCACGGACAAGAGCGGCCTCAACGACCTCGACGACCTGGTGCACCTGCAGTGGGCGTCCGGCGCTTCCTCGAAGTGGCAGAACGTCGACAACGAGAACTACATGGACCCCATCAGCTCGCTGAAGGGCGGGGCCCACGTCGACGTGAAGATGCGGCTCGCGGTCGACGCCTCGGCCCCCGCGGGCAACGGCGTCACCTTCGTCGCGGGTGACTACTGGAACGACAACGGCAGCTGCGGTGGAAGCCCGGATCTCGAGGGCTACGAGTTCCTGATCGCCGCCAAGGGCAGCAAGCCCGTGAAGGGCGAGGCCACGCCCGGCCCGGTCAAGTCGAACACCCCGGACGTCAAGCCGCAGAGCGCCTCGTCCGCCCCGGTGGGCAGCCTGGCCGCCACGGGCTCGTCCGACGCCACGTCGCAGCTGGCTCTCGCGAGCGGCGCCGCCCTGGCGATCGGCGCCGGTGCGGTGTTCGTCGTACGCCGCCGCAAGGCCGGCTCCCACGTCTGACACGTGAGGCGTGGTGCCGGCCGGGCACCATGACCCGCGCAGGCTGTCCCGACGGGCCCGACACCGAGTGGTGTCGGGCCCGTCGTCGTTCCACGTCCCGTCGGCGTATCTCGTTTGCCGTGATCGGGGTGACGGGGCACGATCGGCGAATGGACTACGTCGTGCGTGCGGTTCGGGCCGAGGAGTGGGAGCGGGCCAAGGAGATCAGGTTGGCGGCCCTGCGTGACCCGGCTGCCCCGATCGCCTTCCTGGAGACGTACGAGCAGGCGCTGACCAAGCCCGATGTGTTCTGGCAGGAGCGGTCGGCGAGGGCTGCCGAGGGGGAGCACAGCCGTCAGTTCGTCGCGGAGGCGCCCGACGGCCTGTGGGCGGGGACCGTGACGGTCCTCGTCGAGCGGCCCGCGGGCGAGCCGGGCTTCGGGGAGGCGGCCGAGGTCGACCAGTCGCACCTGGTGGCGGTGTTCGTCCGGCCCGGGCACCGGGGTCGCGGGGTGGTGGACGCGCTGTTCCGCGAGGCCGTCGACTGGTCCTGGTCGCTGACCGGACCGCCGCTGCGGCGGGTGCGCCTCTACGTCCACGAGGCCAACGCGCGGGCAGCGGCCTCCTACCGTCGGATCGGCTTCGCCCCGACGGGGCGGACGCTGCCGATGGAGGGTGACCCGACCGCGCTGGAGCTGGAGTACGAGATCCGCCGCCGGTGAGCGGGAAGTGGGAGCGGCAGTGGTCAGCACTGCCCGGGTGCGGGAAGGGGCTCCCGCCAACGGGCGCGGGCCTGTTCCTCGGAGCGGAGCAGGACCAGGGGAGTCATCCCCTGGCTCTCGCCGGCCGACAGGAGCTCCGGGAGCTGGGGAAGCGGGGCCACGGCAGCTACGTCGTCGAGGACGAGCGTCATTGGTGGGTCGAGCCGACCGTCGGTTGACCGTGCGGCCATGCGGCGGCCGTGCTCGACCACGTGCGAGGCGAGTGCGGTGAGCAGAGGCATCGCACCGGGGTGGTGGCGAGGATCCTCGATGGATTCACCGACCACATAGAGCGTTCCCCCTTCACGCGCAAAAGAATCCAGTACGAGCGCATCGGCTCGGTTGGGTGTGCATGCTTCGCGGACGTGGACGGAGGACAGCGTCGTGAAGGCACGCACGATCAGTTCCTGTGCCATGTCCCGGCGTTCGGGGTACGCGGTGAGCGCGGACTCCAGAAGCCCGGCGAGGCCCGAGGCCGCCTTGGGGTGCGTACGGAGCAGGCGTACCGGTTCGTGGCCTCCGGCGCCGGATGCCCAGCGGTGGACCTGGCGGAAGGGGCGGCCGTCCACGGCGGCGGCGTGCAGCCAGCAGCGGAGCAGGGTCTCGGCGGTGTCGGCGATCGCCGCGTCGATGCGGGCCATGGGGCGCACGGGGGTGAGGAGCGCGGCCGCCCGGGACGCTGCGGTGGCGGGGTCCTCGCAGCCGGCGGTGGGTGCCCAGTGGAGGCGGGCCGGGGTGTCGCAGAGGTGCCCCGGATCGTAGACCAGGACAGGGCCGAGCTTGCTGCGGGCGTCCTTCGTTTCGGCCCAGACGGTGGGGTCCGAGGTCACGACGAGGGCGGGGCCGTCGGCGTCCCGGATGGCCTGGACGACGGCGGGGCGGCGGGTGGCGGACGCGCCGTAGAGGACGGTGGCTGTGCGGGGTGTGGGGACCAGTGGGGCGGTCTCCTGTGCGTACGCGGCGAGTGCCTCGACGGGGTCGGCGTGCGCGGTCTCGTGGGTGAGGGGCGTGCGGGGCGCGTGGGGCGTGACGGTCGCGGGCGCCGGGACGGCGGTCTCTGCGGGGGTGACAGCGGGTGCCGGAGCGGGCGCCGGTCCGGCGGGCGGCACCTCCCGTGGGAGGCCCTGGGCCGCCTCCTGCGGCACGGGTACGGGCGCGGGTGCGTCGGACGCCCGGGCCGCGCTCCGCTGTTTGCGGACCAGCCTCCAGCGCGTCACCACGCCCACGGCGAACACCGTCAGGACCAGCAGGACCATCAACTCGCCGATGAACAGGCCCCAGAACAGCCCGTGTCCGGAGAGGTCGCCCGGCGGGGTGTCGGGCCAGGCCCCCGGCAGGTCCGTCGGCTCGACCGCCAGGGCGCGCAGGGCCAGCGGCGTCCGTGCGAACGAGACGTTGTCCGGCCAGCCCCCGTGGGCGAAGAGTCCCGCCAGACCCGTCGCCGTCCAGGCCAGGACCGTGAGCCCGAAGAGGAAGGCGAGGAGCCCGATCAGCAGGCCGTCCGGAACCCCTCCCTGGCCCTCTCCGCCGCGTCCCGAACCGGATGGTGCCTGGCGTGCCATGTCATGCCACCGTTGACTCGGACGACTCGTTCAGCCGCTGCTGGTGCTCGATCCGTGCCGCTCGCTGCTCCGCCTCCAGCTCCGCGGCCCGTACGTCCTCGGGGAGCAGGTCCACGGCGGAACCCTCGGTCATGGCGCGGTCGGTGAAGACCAGGGGGCGTTCGGCCTCGGTGATCAGGTGCTTGACGACCTGCACGTTGCCGTTGACGTCCCACACGGCGATGCCCGGGGTCAGCGTCGGGATGATCTCGACCGCCCACCTGGGCAGACCGATGACCTTTCCCGTCGCTCTCGCCTCGTCCGCCTTCTGCGCGTAGATGGTGCGGGTGGAGGCCATCTTCAGGATGGCCGCCGCTTCCTTCGCCGCCGCGCCGTCGACGACGTCGCTGAGGTGGTGGACGACCGCCACGAAGGAGAGGCCGAGACGGCGTCCGAACTTCAGCAGGCGCTGGAACAGCTGCGCGACGAAAGGGGAGTTGATGATGTGCCAGGCCTCCTCGACCAGGAAGATGCGCTTCTTCCGGTCGGGCCTGATCCAGGTGTGCTCCAGCCATACGCCGACGATCGCCATGAGGATCGGCATCGCGATGGAGTTCCGGTCGATGTGCGAGAGGTCGAAGACGATCAGCGGTGCGTCGAGGTCGATGCCGATCGTGGTCGGGCCGTCGAACATGCCGCGCAGGTCACCGTCGACGAGGCGGTCGAGGACGAGGGCGACGTCCAGGCCCCAGGCCCGTACGTCGTCTATGTCGACGTTCATCGCTTCCGCGGACTCGGGCTTCGGGTGGCGGAGTTGTTCCACGATGTCCATCAGGACCGGCTGGCGCTGGGTGATGGTGTCGTTGACGTACGCGTGTGCCACCTTGAGTGCGAAGCCGGAGCGCTCGTCGAGGCCATGGCCCATGGCGACCTCGATGATCGTACGGAGCAGGGCCAGCTGGCCGGTCGTGGTGATCGACGGGTCGAGGGGATTGAGCCGGATCCCGTCGTTCAGCGCAGCCGTCGGGTCGAGCCGGATGGGCGTGATGCCCAGCTCCTCGGCGATGAGGTTCCACTCGCCGACGCCGTCCTCGCCCTGGGCGTCCAGGACGACGACTTGGCGGTCGCGGAAGCGGAGCTGGCGCAGCACATAGGTCTTCTCCAGCGCCGACTTGCCATTGCCGGACTCGCCGAGCACCAGCCAGTGCGGGGCGGGGAGCTGCTGACCGTAGAGCTGGAACGGGTCGTAGATGTAGCCCTTGCCCGAGTACACCTCACGCCCGATGATCACGCCGGAGTCGCCGAGGCCGGGCGCGGCGGTCGGCAGGTAGACGGCCTGGGCCTGACCCGTCGACGTACGCACCGGCAGCCGGGTCGTCTCCACGTTCCCGAAGAGGAAGGCGGTGAAGGCATCCGACAACGCGGACAGCGGATCTCGCATGGCGTGACTGCCCTCTCGTTAGCGTCGGATGCCGGTGGCGAACGGCAAGGTGTTCACAAAGGCCCGGTGGTGTTCCCGGTCGCACCACTCCAGCTTCAGGTACGACTTGCCGGCCGAGGCCCGGATCGTCCGCTTGTCGCGGGCGAGCGCCTCGGGGGACCGGGACGACACGGTGATGTACCCCACCAGATTCACCCCGGCCGCGCCGCTCGCCAGATCTTCACCCCGCTGGTCGAGCCGCCCGTGGGCGGCGATGTCGCGGGGGTCCACCGTGCGGTTCATCTTGGCCTGACGGCTCGCCTCGGCGTCGTCGTTGGTCTTCTCGGTCAGCATCCGCTCGATGGCGATCTCGGTGGGTTCGAGGTCCATGCAGACGGCGACGGTGCGGATCACGTCGGGCGTGTGGACGAGGAGCGGCGCCAGGAAGTTCACGCCGACCGGGGTCATCGGCCATTCCTTCACCCAGGCCGTGGCGTGGCACCAGGGGGCGCGCGTCGTCGACTCGCGGGTCTTGGCCTGGAGGAACGTCGGCTCGACCGCGTCGAGTTCGGCGGGCCAGGCGTTGCGCTTCGTCATCGCCTGGATGTGGTCGATGGGGTGGTCCGGGTCGTACATCGAGTGCACGAGGGAGGCGAGCCGGCTCTGGCCGAGCGGCTGGCGTACCCGGATGTCGGCCTCGGCGAGCCGGGCGCAGATGTCGGTCAGCTCGCGTGCCATGACGACGGCGAGGCCCGCGTCGCGGTCCACCTTGCGGCCGCCCTGGGGGCGGATGGCACGGGCCATGGCGTTGGCCTCGCCGGCGAGGTCGCGGCTGTAGTGCATGCAGGCGACCAGGTAGGCGCGGTGCTGCTCGCTGGAGGTGGAGACCATCGACTGGAGCTGGTCGTAGGAGTCCTGGAGCCATCCGGGCGCCGACCTGTCGCCACGCTGGGCGACGTCCTTGGCGTGGGCGTCGGGGTCGGCGGGCAGGGTGCGGGCCAGCATCTGGAGGCGCGTCACGAAGCCGTCGCCGTTGGCCACGTGCTTGAGGAGGGTGCCGAAGCGGTCGACCAGGGCCTCCTGGTCCTCGCTGTCACGCAGGCCGACTCCGGGGCCCTCGATCTCGATGGCGGCGGTGACCGTGCGCCGGTCGGCGTGCAGCAGTACGGCGATCTCGTCGGGGCCGAACGGTGCGGCGAGCCAGCTGATCCTGCCGATGCCCGGCGGCGGCCCGATCTCCACCTCGCGTCCGGCGGCGCTGATGCCGGCCTCCATGGCGGAGGAACGGTAGGCCGTGCCGCGGCGCAGGGTGCGCTTGAAGCTGCGGTTGATCTCGAACCACTTGTAGAAGGTGCGGCCCTTGTAGGGGACGTACACGACGGCCAGGGCCAGCATGGGGAAGCCCATGAGCGTCACGATCCGCAGGGAGAGGACCGGGACGAGGAGCCCGCTCATCATGCCGAGGAAGGCCCCGAGGATGATCAGCGCGATCTCGCCCGTCTCGCGGTTCTTGCCGACGATCGCGTTCGGCCGGGCCCGGCCGATGAGATACGTGCGGCGGGGCGCGATCGTGTGGGACTGGGTCGTCAACGCCCTCCACCTCCTGTGCTCGTGTTACCTGTGCTGCCTGAACCGCCTCGTGAGGAGCGGCTGCCGTGGGGGGTGCCGGAGGTGGGTCCGGCACCGCTGCGGGGCGACGGGGCGGAACCGCCCCCTCCGCCCGGGTTGCGGGAGCTGTGGGCCGCGACACCGCCGCTGACCGGGTTGGCGGGCCGTGCGCCGCCACCTCCACCGCCTTCGCCGCCTCCGCTGCGGCCGCTGTGGGCCTTGATGCCCTGCGAGACGAGAGCGGCGGGCGAGCTGATCATCGCGGCGGCCTGGGAGCCGTCGGTGGCCTGCTTGCGGTTGGTGCGGGCGCCCTGGATCTCGTCACCGAAGCCGGGCACGAAGCGGTAGATCATGGCGGAGGCGAAGATGGCCAGCAGGATGATGGCCAGGCCCGACACGACGGCTGAGAAGGCGTTGGGGCCGTCGTCGGCGGAGAGAGCTCCGGCGAGCCCGAGCACGATGACGATGACGGGCTTCACCATGATCACGGCGATCATGATGCCCGCCCAGCGCCGGACGTGGCCCCACATGTTCTTGTCGACGAGCCCGGAGTACACGACGACACCCAGCAGGGCACCCACGTAGAGCAGGGCGGCCCGGATCACGAGCTCCAGCCACAGGATGCCGGCGGCGAGGATCGAGACCAGCGAGACGACGATCAGCATGATCGGGCCGCCGCCGATGTCGGTGCCCTTCTTGAGTGCCTCGGCGAAGGACCCGAAGAAGACGTCGGACTGCCCGCCTGTCGCGGCGGAGATGACTTCCGTGACGCCGTCGGTGGCGGAGACCACCACGTACAGGATGAGCGGGGTGAAGGCGGAGGCCAGGACCGTGAGCCAGAGGAAGCCGATGGCTTCGGACATCGCGGTGGTGAACGGCACGCCCCTGATGGCGCGCTTCGCCACGGCGAAGAGCCACAGGACCAGGGTGAGGATGGTGGACGCCGCGAAGACGACGGCGTACTGGGTGCGGAAGGTGGAGTTGGTGAAGTCGACGGTCGCGGTGCTCTCCACGGCCTCGCTGAGCTTGCCCACGAGGTAGGCGGCGGCGTCGGCGCAGCCGCGGGCCAGCGAGGTGAGGGGGTCCAGGGCGTCGTCGGTCACGGTGGGTGTGCTGCGGGCGCCGGAGCCTGCTTCGCCGTCCTCGCAGTAGTCCTTGGCCAGCCCGACGATGAGGTCGCACGGGTTGTTGCTCCCGCTCGGCGACGGAGTGGGCGTGGGATCGGCGGAGGCGCGCGATGCCACAGCCAGCATCGTGGCCTGGAAGGTGCCCAGGAGCCCGACGAGCGAGAAGGTGCGGAACTTGCGGCTATCGGGCATAGGTGAAGCCTCCGTATCCCTGAACCGCACCGGCGATGTCATCCGCAGACGAAGCCCGGTTGTCGCCGTTGACGGGTGTCGGTCCCTCCGCCTGACTCGAAGACTCGATCTTCCAGTCGTCGCCGACCCATTTGAGCTGTTCGGTGATGGTGAACCAGGTGGCAGTGACGGGTTTGGTGGATCCTTCGCCGGCCATGCCGACGAGACCTGTGCACCAGACCTCGACGGTCGCGGCGTCCGCGCCTTGGGCTGTCACCTTCGTGCCCACGGGAATGGTCCTCGAGACGAAGGTGAGACCGGCCGGCGTGCTGCCGTCCTCTTTCAAGCCGACGTTCGCGAGGAAACCGGGTGAGTAGGCCTTGGTCATGTCGGCCTGGAGGGTGGCCACGACGGCAGGGTCGTGGGTGGCCTGCAGGATGCCGTCGCGCTTCGTCTTGTCGAACATCTCCGCGGACCCCAGCGCCACCGCGTAGTTCGCCGCCGCGCTCTGTGCCCCCTGCTCGTCGTGCGCGAAGCCCGAGGCGATCGTGCCGTTCTTGCCCTGGACCGGCTTCGTGCCCGTCGCGGCGGTGGGGCCGGCGCCCGCCGTGTCCGACTGCTTCTCCTTGGCGCCGTCCGAGCCGCCGCCCCCGCCCTGGTTCGCGAACGCGATGGCCGCGATCAGCAGCACCACCACGCCCACCACCATGATCAGCGAGCGTGAGTTCCTGGCGGGCCTGCGGGTGTAGCCCTCGCCCTCGTCGCCGCCGGGCAGGCGCGTGCGTGTCTGCCGCGTCCCGCCGAGGGTGCTGTACGCGTCGTCGTTGCGGTTCCCCGGCTCGTGACCGCCGTAACCGCGCTCGTCGCCCTGGCTCATGCCGCGTACGCCCCCTCAGCCGTCTGCAGTTCCGCGTAGTACGACGGTAGCGCTGCTGGTTTCCGCGTGGGCGCGGAGTGGTGACTCGACATCAGGGGACGCAACCTCTGCCGGTGGGCACGACGGACGGGTGGTGGGGTGGACATGGAGGGGCCCATGGCAGGGTGGTGGTCCGACCGTGGGTCAGACAGCCATGCCGTACACGATGGTGAACAGCGTGCCCAGCGATCCGATGATGAAGACGCCGGTCAGTCCTGCCACGATCAGGCCCTTGCCCTGTTCCGCGCTGAAGGTGTCGCGCAGCGCCGTCGCGCCGATGCGCTGCTTCGCGGCGCCCCAGATCGCGATGCCGAGACAGAGGAGGATGGCGACCGCCATCACCACCTCGATCATGATGCGTGCCTCGTTGCCCAGGGTCCCGAACGGCCCCCAGTTCGGGGCGATTCCGCCGATGATGGTGGTGATGTCGCCCTTCTCTGCTGCCAGGATCATGTAAGTCACCGCCCCTGTTGGGTAGTTCGCAGCCCGTGCCGTGCGACACGGGTCGGTCTCTATCTTCGCTGATGAAACCGGCATCGCACGACGCCTTCCCGGGTCTCTTTACCCGGATCTCGCACGTTTGACCGGAGAAGCTGCCCTGACCTGCGGCTCGCACCGGATTCCGCCCGCATATGCGTGGTTACTCTGTGTATCACGCTCTGTGACCGCTAGCAACGACGGTGGCCATGGGTTCCGGGTGCGGTGGGTGCGTTCGCCTGGCACCAGGTGTTCGTACGCGCTGTTCGAGAGCCGTGCGCGCGCCGGTGGCTTTCGGCCGATGCCTCGTCAGGTGCCTGTCACCGGAGGGCTCGTGCTCACGGGGCCAGGAGCACGGTGTGCGCGGGGGCCGGGCCCCGGGCCGGGGCCGTCCAGTGCTCCGGTGGCTTGAAATCGCACCACGAGCCGTCGAACGGGAACGCTCCGGCCTCGGCGAGACGGGCCACGCGTCGCCCCTCGGCGCGGATCGCCGCCGCCTCCTGTGCGGACCAGTAGGCGGGGTGCCCGGTCTTCTCGGCGAACGACCGCTCGTCCTTCAATTCCCAGCTGCGGTCCGGAGCCACGAGGACGTCCAGTTCGTGATCCACCACGTCGATGTCCTCGCCGTGATGGGTCCGGTGTTCCAGGTTCACGTACCAGCCCCGGAACTGTCGTCCGCGTGCGAAGAACCAGAAGACCGCGTGGGCGGCTCCGGCCGGCTGGTGGATGAGGGCGCTGCCGCGGGGCCAGCGGCCGGCCGTGACCGGATAGCCGTGCGGGGGCCGGGTCTCGGGTGTGATGTCCCGCAGGTGTGCCCGGCGGGGCAGCTTCGTCCGCCACATCGGGGTGCCGGACTCCAGCCACACCCACTGGCCTTCGTCCGTTCGTTCGACCAGGCGTACGGGCACGGAGGAGCTCAGATGGCCGCCGATGAACAGGTTCCAGCGGAGGACCTGCCCCGGCTCCGGACCCGCCGCATCCGTGCCGCCCCGGCCTCCGCCCCCACCCCTGCCCCCACGCACGAACTCGTTCATCGGGCGAGGAGTGCCAGGTCCTCGTCGGAGAGCCGCAGCGCACCGGCAGCGACGTTCTCGACGAGATGGCCGGGGTTGCCGGTGCCCGGAATGGCCAGGACGTGCGGCCCCTGGTGCAGTGTCCACGCCAGCCTCACCTGGGCGGGGGTCACCCCGTGGCCGCCGGCGACCTTCAGCACCGCCTCGTCGTGGGCGCTGCTCGCGCCTCCCTCGCGCCCGGCGCCGGCGATGGCGAAGAACGGTACGAAGGCGATGCCCTGGTCGCCGCAGGAGCGCAGGAACGCGTGGTCCTGCGCCGGGGATCCGATGCCGTACGCGTTCTGCACGCAGACCACGGGAGCGATGCGCCGGGCCTCGGCGAGTTGTTCCGGTGTGGTGTGGGAGATGCCGAGGTGGCGGATGAGACCGGCCTCGCGGAGCTCGGCCAGGGCGCCGAAGTGGTCGGCGACGGATGCGGATGCCTGACTGCCCGCGAGGCGCAGGTTCACCACGTCCAGGTGATCACGTCCGAGCTGGCGCAGGTTCTCCTCGACCTGGCCGCGCAGCTGCTCGGGGGTTGCCCATACGAACGCCCCGGAGGGGTCACGGCCGGGGCCGACCTTGGTCGTGATGACCAGGTCGTCGGAGTAGGGGGAGAGCGCGCTGTTGATGAGCTCGTTGGCGGACCGCAGCGGCGAGAAATAGAAGGCCGCGGTGTCGATGTGGTTCACGCCGAGTTCGACGGCACGGCGCAGGACGCCGAGGGCGCGATCCCGGTCGCCGGACGTCCGGTCGGCGAACGCCTCGCCGTTCTGGGGAAGGCGCATCGAGCCGAAGCCGAGGCGGTTGACCGTCAGGTCACCGAGCGTCCAGGTGCCGGACGCCGCTGCCGACACGGATGCCGGTGTGCTGGTCGCTTCCGTTGAGGAGTGCATCGTCGGATTGTTCCACCGGGCCGGTTCCCGCGGTTGCCGGTGCACCGTCTCAGGCTCTGCCTCTCAGCGTCGCCGTGAAGCTGCGGCCGTAGGCGTGGTGGGTCGTGACGTCGAGGCGGGTGCCGCCGGGGACGTGGTGGACGCGGACCCCGGGGTCCGCCGAGACGGTCCGTCGGGGACGGCCGTGGAGGGTGACCGACACGGTGCGCCGTGCCGTCGTGGGGTCGGACACCGCCACGGCGTACGTGCCGCCCTCGGTGCGGCGCAGCAGGACGCTCGCCGGGCCGTCGATCACCAGGCGCCCCACCCGGTGCGTTCCGGGGGTGAACGCGTTGGCAGCGGTGATGCCGAGGTGGGTGTGCGCCGCGGCCTGCAACTGTTCCGTGTTGGACAGGACCGAGAGGGGGCCGTGGGCGTACGAGGCCAGTTGTTCCGGGGAGGCGTTCGGGACGAGAGCGTGCGCCGTGGTGGCGGGCCGGGCTCCGGCGGAGTGTTCGTAGGACAGGGTGAAGACCTGCTTGGTCACGGCGGTGTCCGCGTTGGTGAGGCGTACGAGGCGTCGGCTGCGGGTGACCGTGTCGAGGGCGACGACCGGGGGCGGGCCGGACAGGAAGACGTAGCCGACCGAGGTCCTCTGCCCCGTGTCGGCGTATCGCAGCCAGGCCGGTGGGGCGGTGCCGGTGCGCTGCCAGGGCGACCCGTCGCGGACGGCGCCCGTGACGGCGACGGGCGAGGCGGGGTCGGCGATGCGACTGTCGACGGTGGTGGTCGCCGCGCGCCCGGCGGATCCGGTCACGCCCGCGGAGAGCACGAGGATCTCGTCGTCGAACATGAACCAGGACCTGGTGGCCCGTGCCGCGCGGTAGGCCACGAAGTCCTCGGGGAGTGTGCCCGCCTGCTGGGCGGCGTAGGCGGCGTCGTCGGACAGGACGAGCCCCGCCGCCCCGTAGGTGCCGAGACGGGCGCCGCCGGAGAACTCCTGGGTGGCGCGGGGGAAGTAGACGTACGCGTTCTGCGCTTCGGAGGACGAGGTGAAGCCGCGCCCGGGGTTGTCGTACCAGAGGGTGCCGTACAGCTCGGGGACGGTGCGCCGGGTCCCGGCGGGGGCGGTGACGCCCGCGAGCCGGTCGGGCGGGACGGCGGTGAAGTGGTCGACGCCGTACGCCTGGCGCTGGTCCGTGCCGGACAGGTACAGGTGGTGGGCGCCGGTGCCCTGGAACCACGGCATCAGGTTCTCGCCGCTCATGTACTCGTACATGCTGGTCCGCGTGGAGCTGCGGGCGAGCGCGAAGGCGTAGCCGGGCCGGCGGTGGACGGTCCGGTCCATCGCGTTGTACGCGGTGTGGGAGGCGGCGGGACAGAGATCCGTCGCGGGCACGGGGGAGCCGAGGATGTCGGCGTAGCGGGCGATGCTGACGGGGGAGACGAAGGCGGTGGGGTCGAGGCCGGCCTTCGAGGTCTGCCGGATGTGTTTGACGTAGCCCTGGAGGGTTTCGGTGTCGCTGCCGGCCGTGTGCGCGGAGAGGTCGACGGCGGCTTCCACCACGGCGGTGACGTCCGCGTAGCCCGTGCCGGTCCGGGAGACCGCACGTCCCTTGACGATCTCCATCATCCAGCCCTCGAAGATCAGCGGGGCGAAGCCGTCGGCGATCCAGCCCAGGACGACACCGGGCAGGCTGTCGTCGGGGACGTAACGGGTGCCGTCGAGGATCTTGACGGTCTGGACGATGCGGGTGAGCAGCCCCTTGCCGTAGGAGCCCGTGTACGCGACGGAGCCGTGCTGGACGAAGGAGCCGTCGGCGTGGAAGCCGTCGGTGACCCCGTGGCGTGGTTGGTAGGGGTCGACCGTGGCGAAGACGGTCAGCTGGTCGGCGAGGGCCTTGGTGATGCGGGCCTCGTCGCCGAGCAGGGCGCCCTGGAGGATGCGGTTCGTCGTGATGTCGGCGAGGTTGGCGCCGGTGTGGAAGCGGGAGTCGAGATCGACGTCGCCGTCCTTGCCGTTGCGCAGGTAGGCGTCCATGGAGGCTACGTACGCGGCGGTGAGGTCCGGCCGCTGCTCGGCGAGGTCGTCGCGGAGGAGGATCAGGGTCTTGGTGGCGTAGCCCGGTATGCCGATCTCCCAGTGGAACCAGTTGCCGTAGTAGCCCTTCGACTGGTCCCCGAACCAGTCGTCGTGGAGCCGGGCCAAGCCGTCGACGACGCGGTGGCGGACCGTCGCGTCGGCGTCCGGGGTGGTGGTGCCGGGCAGGTCGGCGGCCAGTGCGATCTCGTAGAGGTACTGGTAGGACGTGCTCAGATTCGGGTCGCTGGTGCCGAGCGGTACGCCCTCGAAGAGCTCGTCGTGTCCGGCGCGGTCCATCGCCGCGAGCCTGGCACGCGCCGTCGCCCGCACGGCGTCGATCTTCGGGGCGACCTCGGGGCGTGCGTTGGACTCGGCGGTGCCGGCGAGGATCGCGACGGTGTTGCGGAGGAGGCGGGCCGTGTCCGACGGCGCCGGGGTGGTGGCCGTGGTGGTCGCATCTCGTGGTGGGGCCGCTTCGGCCCGCAGCGCCTGGGACACCGCCCAGAGGGTGGCGGCGGGGATCGCGGACAGTGCGGAACGACGTGAGAGCTCCACCAGCACGCTCCAAGGTCCGGCCCGTATGTGCTCGATGCTCTTCTCCTCCCAGCCAACCAACGGTCTCTCGCCGATGTCAACGGCCGGGTCGCGCTCCTCCCACGGGCGTTGACAACCCTGGCTAATGACATTAGCTTTTAGCTAAGAGTATTAGCCGGAACGCCGACCGAGCGCCCTGGAGGGTGTCGTGACCGAATACCTTGCCGTCGACGGCGGAACGATCGCTTACGAGGTGGCGGGCTCCGGCCCGCTGATCGTCCTCGCGCACGGCATGGGCGACAGCCGTGCCGCCTACCGCGAGGTGATCCCGCCGCTGGTGGCGGCCGGTCACCGGGTCGCGGCTGTCGACATCCGGGGCTGCGGCGAGTCCAGCGTCGACTGGCCGGCCTGGAGCCGTACCGCCGTCGCGGGCGACCTGCTCGCCGTGATCCGTCACCTGGGCGGCCCGGCCGTGATCGTCGGGCACTCGATCTCCGGCGGCGCCGCCACCATCGCCGCCGCCCAGGAGCCGTCCCTGGTGACCGGGGTCGTCGAACTGGCGCCCTTCACCCGCAAGCAGTCGATCGCTCTCGCGGACCTGAAGGTGAAGCGCTTCAGACAGGGCATGCTGCGGCTCCTCGGCGCGGGGCTGTTCGGCAGCGTGTCCCAGTGGCTGTCGTACCTCGATGTGGCCTACCCCGGCGCGAAGCCGGCCGGCTGGTCGGAGCGGGTCGGCCGCATCGAGTCGCTGTTGCGCGAACCGGGCCGGATGAAGGCCATGCAGGGCATGGGCCGCAGCACCCCGGTCGACGCGGGAGCGCAGCTCGGCAACGTCCGCTGCCCGGTCCTGGTCGTGATGGGCACGCTCGACCCCGACTGGGCCGACCCGCACGGTGAGGGGGCCGCGATCGTCGACGCCCTGCCGTCCGGCCTCGGGCGCCTCGAGATGATCGAGGGCGCCGGGCACTACCCGCACGACCAGTTCCCCGACCAAGTGGTCTCCCTCGTGCTCGGCTTCCTCCGGACGGACGCCGCCCGTGCCTAGGGCGGGCCTGGACCCGGCGTCCGTGGTCGCGGCGGCCGCCGCCCTCGCCGACGAGGTGGGCGTGGGCAGCCTGACGATGGGCCTGCTGGCCGAGCGGCTGGGCGTGCGTACGCCGTCCCTGTACAAGCACGTCGGCGGCTTGGATGACCTCAACCGCCGGATCGCGGAGCTGGCACTGGACGAGGCCGCCGAGGCCGTCGGGCTGGCGGTGCGGGGATACGCGGGCCGCGACGCCCTGGCGGCCGCCGCGCGTTCCTTCCGCGCCTTCGTGGTGGAGCACCCGGGCCGCTACGCCGCCACGCTCGGCCAGGAACCCTCCGGCCCGGACGACCCGCTGGCCGTCGCGGGCTCCCGGCTGCTCGACGCGTTCATGGCGGTCCTGCGCGGCTACGACATCCCCGAGTCCGACGTGGACCACGCCCTGCGCACCCTGCGCAGCCTCTTCCACGGGTTCGCCACGTTGCAGGCGGGAGGCGGGTTCCGGTGGAGCGCCGACATCGACGAGAGCCTCGAATGGCTGATCGCCTTCGCCGACCGGGGCCTGCGCTCCGCATGAGAACTCCCGCGCGGTGGCGGGTGCTTGCTCCGCCGTAATGGCCCCCCGGGTTTCGAGGGGCGTCAGGTGTCGTCCGTGACGAGGGCTCCGCTCCCCGGCTCGGCGAAGTGATCGAACTCGCCCGCCAGGACACCTCTGGTGAACGCCTCCCACTTCTGTGCCGTGGTGGTCACGACCGTTCCGGGGTCGCCGGTCTCGCGCAGATGCACGAGCTCCCCGGGACCGAACGCGATCTCGATCCAGGGCCCTGGCCCTTCGGCGTCCTCGGGCGCGGCGCGGGTCCAGACGAGGCCGGCCTGGAGGTCAGGCACGGTCCTGTGACTCCTTG
The DNA here is from genome assembly GCF_000717245.1 of Kitasatospora papulosa. Lineage (GTDB taxonomy): Bacteria > Actinomycetota > Actinomycetes > Streptomycetales > Streptomycetaceae > Streptomyces > Streptomyces papulosus. Next base: position 1,256,526 of record NZ_JNYQ01000004.1, on the reverse strand, counting down.
ACCGTTCGGATCAGGGCAGCCCAGGCGGCCGGACTGGTCCGGAGTATCGCGCCGCCGGGGTCGCCGCTCTCGGTGAGGGCCACGGATCCGTGGTCGGCTGCGACGTGCACGCATGAGTTGCCCTGGGCGCAGTAGGACGACTTCTGCCATACGAGTGCGGACAATTCTGATACCTCACAGATTCCGGGCGACGGTGTGTATGAAGTCGCGAGACTTCTCGGGCGACAATGCGATGGCCTCGATCCGGCTCAGCAGGACGCGGTACTTCTGCAACTGCTCCTCCGCGTCCAGGAAGACGGGACCGTGGGACTGGTCCAGATTGACGCTGTCGAGCTGAGGCACGGGGCCGTGGAGGTAGTAGATCGACTGGCCCGATCCCGCGAAGGCGCCTGCTGAGAACGGGATGACCTGGAGCACGACATGATCGTGCTGGCTCATCTCCACCAGATGTCGGAGCTGATGCCGGGTCACCTTCGGTCCGCCGAACTGCATCCGCAGGGCGGCCTCGTGGATGACGATGTGCTGGGTGGCCGGGCTGTGCCGGAAGAGTACGGCCTGGCGTTTGATCCGGAACGAGATGCGGTGCTCGATGTCGGGTGGCGAGAGCTCCGGCACGTCCTGGCGGAAAATCTCCCGCGCGTGCTCCGGTGTCTGGAGCAGCCCGGGGATGTGGACGGTGACCGCAGTGCGCAGTCGCTCCGCGTGATGCTCGCTCTCGGCGAGGTCGAGAAGGGGTGGAGGCAGGACCTCTCGGTACTCCTCCCACCAGCCACGCGTACGGTGGGCGGCCATGTCGCAGAGCGCTGAGACGACTTCGGTGTTCGAGCACCGGTAGTGGTCGGCCAGAGTGCGAACCCTCTCCGGACTGACGCCTACGCGGCCCGCCTCCATGTTGCTGATCTGGTTCTGCTTCACGCCCAGCAGCTCGCCTGCCTGCGTAGCAGTGAGGCCGGCACGTTCACGGAGCTTGCGCAGTTCGCCGCCAAGGCGCAGTTGGCGGCCTGTCGGATTGGTCCTCACCGGTCGGTCCGCCCCCTCGAACGCCTGGTCACCCGGAAGGGTGGCAGTTCACTCATTACTCGTCTTTCGGTTAATGCATTAGCCGGAGCTGGCTACCTTTGACCCAGGCCACCCGCCCGGAAGTACCCCGCTCGACGGAGCGGTCTCGTCACCGGGCTCTGCGACACGCACCCCGACCGCCCCTCCGTGAACGGAGACTTCCATGGCTCCGGCCACCGTAACGCCGCCTTGGGCGTACACCCTCCAACTTCCGCAGGATCCCCGCGGGCCCGGGATCGCCCGGTCGACCCTGCGGACCGTCCTGCGGGTGCACGGGATGCGGGATCTGGTCGACACGGCCGAGCTGCTGGCGAGTGAACTCGTGACCAACGCGTACCGGCACTCCTCGGGCCCGTACTCGCTCCGTATGCGCGGAGCGGGACGGAACCGGGTGCGGGTCGGGGTGTGGGACAGCAATCCGGAGATCCCGGCTCCGTTCTGTGGCGGCCTCCTGGACGAGAGAGACGTCCTGGCCGAACGGGGGCGCGGGCTCCAGCTCGTACGGCAGTGTGCCGAGAGCTGGGGCGCGTACCCGATCAGGAGCGGACTGCCCGGACAGGGCGGGAAGGTGCTGTGGGTGGAGTGCACGTTCCCGCCCTGCCCGGCGCGCGGGCGTCAGCCGGAGTAGCGGGCCTCGAAGGTGCGGAAGCTCTGTTCCTGGCGCCATTCGAGCCGGGCCTTCGGGTTGTTCGCGAGCAGTCGGGCGCAGCGTTCGGACTGCGGTGCCTGGCACTCGCGGACCGGGCGCCAGCCCTGGCGTACGGGGTCGGGGCGCCACAGACTGCGGCCGGGCAGGAACGCGTACTCCAGGGAGGCGCGGGCCAGGTCCTTCAGCTCCGGGTAGCCGAGTCCGTAGGTCCGGGCCGCCCGGCGGTATTCCTGGCCGATGTCACCCCGTGAGATGCCGGGGTCGTCGGTGGACAGCACGACGGGTACGCCGTACTTCCGGTAGACGGGGAACGGGTGGTCGACGCCCTCGACCTGGAGGATCTGCGCGTTGCTGGTGAGCGGTACCTCCACGGCGACCTGGCGGCGTGCCATGTCGCGGGCGAGCCGGCGCCAGTCGGTCTCCTGCACGAGGTCGACCCCGTGGCCGATGCGCTCCGCCTGGCCGGTGCGTACGGCGTCGTCGATGTGGAAGGTGAGGTCCTCGGGCTTCACCAGGCCGGGGACGAGCTCACCGGCGTGCAGGGTGATGTGGGCGTCGGGGTAGACGCCGTGCAGGTAGTTCAGCATGCGCATGTGCAGGCGGTAGTCCCGCAGGGAGATCTCGCCGTCCTCGGGCTGGACCAGGTTCACGGCGACGAACCGCTGGTCCCGTTCGGCGAGGCGGAGCCCCAGGGCGATCTGCGTGAAGACGCGCTCCGGGACGCTGTTGCGGGACACCTGGGAGATCCAGCGCACCGTGATCCGGCAGGCGGGGCGGGGGGTCGCGGTCATGCAGCCCGCGGTGTCGCGGAACTCGGCGTCGGCGGTGTCGGCCTCCTTCTTGGCCTCCCTCACCAACTGGTCCAGCCTGCCGCCGGCCAGCAGCTTGCCGTGCAGGGCCGCCAGGTCCGCGTCCCAGCCCACCTCGGTCGCCAGCTGCCTGGCTCCGGCCGAGGCTGGGCTGACCATGGTTTCCAGGTAGCTCTGGTTCTGCGCCGCGGCGGTGCCCGCGACGTCGGCCAGCATCTTCCCGCGGTGCGACGTCGCCGCGCCGAACTTCCCGAACGTGGCGAAGAAGTGGTCGTGTCCCGACTCCCCCTGCGGGAAGTCCTGCATGGACCAGGCCCGGATGACCTTCTGGCGGAACGCCGCATCGGTCAGGGCGTCGGCCGCAGGCCGGGTGCCGGTGGCGCACGGCGGTGCGACGGCGGTCGTCGTGGCGTCGATGCAGAGGTTGTCGTCGGCGGCGAGCTGGATGAGGTACTCGGTCTGCACCGCGCCGGAGAGGTGGTTGTGCAGGTCGCCTCCCTTGGGCAGCTCCCGGAAGAAGTTCCCGGGCTGTTGCGGGTGCGCCTCCAGCCACGCTGCGGTGCGGGCCTCGGCTGCGGTGACGGGCCGGGGTGGCGGTACGGCTTCGGGGGCGGCGGCCCTGGCGGTCTGTCCGGCGGGCAGGCTTGCGGCCAGGGCGGCTGCGACGAGTGCGGTGGCTGTCAACAACCGGCGAGCTCGTGCTGAGTTGTGGGGTACGGAGATCACGTCTTGCATGATCACGAAGTGCGGCACGCGCGACCCGGGGCCGCGTGGAGGGCGCCTCGTAAACCATCCGTCCGGGGGAACTATCCGCCGGACCGCCTCAGACGCGCAGTTCGGGCGGGAAGCCGGTCCACCGGAGCTCCGCCGGGAGGTGCCCCATGTCGTTGACCATGAGCAGGGCCGCCGGCCGGCCGGGGGTGTACCGGACGACGGTCAGCGCGGCGTTGGCGTGGTTGAGGCCCAGCCAGCGCCAGGCGGGCGCGTCGAGGGCGTCGCGTACGAACCAGGCGGCCAGAAAGGCGTGGGTCACCACCAGTTCGTGACGGGGCTCGTCGCCGGGGGCCACGCCGGTGAACCGTGCCAGTGCGGCGTCCGCCAGTTCCGGGCCCCGGCTCCGTTCGTCCTCCGGGAACTGCTCCAGGAAGCCGAGGAACCGGTCGGCCGAATCCGCGGGAAGCTCCTGGTGGCTCGGGACGTACGGGACGTAGTCCCCGGCCTCCTGCGCGACGTGGAGGGGTATGTCCTGCGCCAGTTGATCGTGGACGAGGCGGGCGGTCTGCGCGGCCCGGGGAAGCGGGCCGTGGTGGACGGCGGCGAGCGGTGTGCCCCGGAGGCGCTCACCGAGGAGGGTCGCCTGGCGGCGGCCCCGCTCCGTCAGCTCGGTCTCGTCCGGGGATGCCTCGGCGTGCCGGGCGACATAGAGGAAGCGGGTCGAAGTCCTGGCCGTGGTCATGAGGTCCTTTCGGCTGGTCCGGTGGATGTCGGGGTGGACGGCGTCCGCCTTCCGTTGGTTCCGGTTCGCGCGTTCGGGTGATCTCCTAACCGGCTGTTCCTTGCAGGGCCCAGGGGTCCGGCGCTCGCCGCCGGTACGCCCGGCGTGTCGGGTGTACGGCCTCTGGGACAGTGCCGCTCCGTGACCGAGGAACGGGGTGAGCGGGCATGACTGTCGTGCACGGGCTGGGTGACGGGACGGTGCCGCCGTCGGGCGGGGACCACTGCGGGCGGAGGCTGGAACACGGCGACGGACCGTGGCTGCGTGCCGCCGGCGGAGCGGACGAGCTCCGCGCGCATATGGCCCCGGTGCAGCAGGAGTTGGGCCTGGCCCACCAGGGGCTCATGTCGGGTGCGGGCCGGTTGACCGCCCTCGCGGAGCTGGCGGCTGTACGGGAGTCCTGGGAGCGGCGCATCCAGGCGGCGCAGGGGGAGTGCGGAAGCCTGGCGGACAAGCTGCGGGAGGCCGCGCGTATCCAGGGCGGCACGAACGAGGCTGTCAGGTCCTCCTTCACCTCGGTGCGGGTGTGCGGGGAGGACGAGCGGTGACGCCCATGCCGACGCCTACGTTGACCTGGGCGCAGTTACGCGACGTGAAGTGCGCCGAGTTGGAGGGTGCCGCCGACGGGTGGGGCAAGTCGAGCAACCGGGCCGACGCGGCGCGGGACCGCATCGAGCAGCAACTGCTCACCGGGCTCCGGGACACGCAGGAGGGCGAGGCGGCGCAGGCGGCGGTTGCCCGACTGCGGCAGCTGGGGCGCAACTTCCAGTACGTGTACACGGAGTGCGGGCTGCTCCGTACGACGTTGAACTCCCTGGCCCATGAGATGAGGACCCAGCAGCGGGCACTGACGGAGGCGCTGGAGGACGCGGCTGCGCTGAAGTTCACGGTGCACGCGAACGGGTCGGTCACGTATCCGGCGGGAGGCGAGGGACTTGTCGACGGCGCGCCGCTGCGGGGCGGCACCGCGTCGTCGAGCGGGACTTCGGGGCTGATGCCGCCTTCGGGCCTGATCGCGCCGAACCCCCACGCGGCCAAGGCGCAGGACATCGCGGACCGGGTGTGCGGGGCGGTGCGCGCGGCTGCCGAGATCGACTGGCGGTACGCGGGAATCCTGCGCCGCCTGAAGGCGGAGGAGGGCCTGAAGGTCCCGGCCTCCACCTGGAAGGACGCGGCAGGCGACGCGGCGGAGGTACGGGACGCGGCGGGGGCGTACCTGAAGGACGCCATCCCGCACGACGCGTCTCCGGAGGCGCGGCGCGACTGGTGGGCGGGGCTGACCCAGGAGCAGCGGGAGGAATACCTCGCGGTGTACCCGGACCAGATCGGAAACCTGGACGGAATCCCCGCCCTGGTCCGCGACGCGGCGAACCGGGACAACCTGCAACTGCTGATCGGCAAGCTGGAGGGCCGTGACGACGAGAAGTCGATGACGCAGCTCGCGGGAATGCGGGAGATCGACCGGCAGTTGGGGGCGGCGGCCAAGCCGGGGGAGCCGCCGATGTTCCTCCTGGGCGTGAGCGACGAGGGCAATGGGCGAGCGATCGTCTCGTACGGAAACCCGGATACGTCTAAGAACGTGGCTGCGTATGTTCCGGGGCTGAATACGTCGCTGGATGAGGACTTCGCGAAGAATGACCTGAAGCGGGCCCGGGACACGGCGATTGCGACCCGAGAAATCGACCCATCGAGTGCGATGGTTGCCTGGCTTGGTTACGACGCGCCGCAATTGGTGGATGGCAGGGATAGCTTGGCAGTCATGGGGAATGAAAGAGCCGAGGCTGGCGGTCGATCCCTAAATAGCTTCATGGGTGGCCTGGCCGCTACGAACAATAATGATGACCCGCACATGGTTGCTGTTGGACATTCGTACGGCTCGCGGACAGTAGGTGCGGCGACTCAGCATGGTGACGGAATTCCAGGTGTAGATGACATTGTTCTCGTAGGGAGTCCGGGCGTGGGAGTTGATCGTGCTGAGGACTTGCAGGTTGGAAAGAGTCACGTATTTGTTGGTGCAGCCGAAAATGATTTGGTGACCAAGGTCCCGTCCAAGCTGCAGGGGAACATGGGTGCTGCTGGGGGGCCGGTTGGGTACATCGTGGGAGGCCTTATGGATCGCGGCGGCGACAACCTCTGGTTTGGCAAGGATCCTGCGAGCGAGGCGTTCGGGGCGAAGCGATTTCAAACAGATGCAGGCCCTTCGGTGATCGCTGGCGGGTTCGATGCCCACTCGCTCTATTTTGATCGGAGTCGAGCCGATTCCGTGTCGTCGGACAGCATTGCTCTAATTGCAGCTGGCAAGGCCGGAAAAATCAAGTTGGAGGGGCTGCGGTGAGGCTGTCGCGGTTTTTGATGCTGACATTTCTTGTGGCCTGTGGGGCTTTAGTGGGCTGCGCGGATGAGGGGAAAAGTGGCATGGATATGCAAGAAGCTGCCGAAGCGTCAGATCGAATGCTTGATGATGTCTTGCTGTCGATTCAGCCGCAAGTGAGGTGGACTCATGGACCAACCACTACGGGAAGTTGTGAAGTGTCGCGTCGGCGAACAGTCATGACTGTGATTTCGGCGGAGCGTCGAGGGAGTTTCCTCGGCGTCGTGGACAGATCTCTGCGGAAGGCGGGGTACAAGGTCGAGGCTACGAACAACGACGTGGATTTCCCGGCGATCTACGCGCGGAGTACGGACGGGTACACCGTCAGCCTTCGGTTCGGTGGTGAAGGGCAGGCGTTCTTGCGCGCAGACACCCCCTGTGTCGAGGAGTCCGAAGTAGCCGAATCCACCACCCAGGCCACCGCGCCCACCTACGAGGGCATGGAGCACATCCCCCGCCCCAACATCCGCTCCCCCTTCTGGTCCGCCGGCGCCCCCTGACCCTTCGCAGCCGCCCCTGACGCCCCCTCATGCACCCGTCCACCCGTACACACCAGCGAATCGTGCGGTGAAGCGCGCCCGAATGGGGGATGGTTGGGGTGTGCGGAAATACTGGGTGTTCGTCGGCGGTGGGATCGGGCTGGGCCTGTGCTTCATCGCCCTGCTCGTCGTCGGGACGTACTCCGCCGCCGCCGGGATCGCCGGGGCGAGCGGGGCCGTCGGGCTGGCCAAGGGGGCGGTGCCCGCGCGGTACCAGCCGCTCGTGGAGAAGTGGGGCAACCTCTGCCCCGCCATCAACCCGGCTCTTCTGGCCGCACAGTTGTACCAGGAGAGCGGCTGGAACCCGCGCGCCCAGAGCCACGCCGCCGCGCAGGGCATCGCGCAGTTCATCCCCGGTACCTGGGCCTCGCACGGGGTCGACGGGGACAACGACGGGGACCGTGACGTCTGGGATCCGGCGGACGCGATCCCGTCCGCCGCCTCCTACGACTGCGAACTCGCCGGTTACGTCAAGAAGGTGCCGGGCGACCCGACCGACAACATGCTCGCCGCGTACAACGCGGGCGCCTACCGGGTGATCCAGTCGGGCGGGGTGCCCGCCATCAGCGAGACGCAGAACTACGTCAAGATCATCCGTTCCCTGGAGAAGAGCTTCGCCAAGCCGATCGGCAGGGTGCAGCCCTCGCAGCAGGCGGCGGGGGCGATCTACTTCGCGCAGAAGAAGCTGGGTACGCCCTATCTCTGGGGTGGGAACGGCACGGCGGACCAGGGGGGCAGGTTCGACTGTTCCGGGCTGACGCAGGCCGCGTACCGCACGGTCGACATCGAGCTGCCCCGGGTGGCCAACGACCAGTACAACGCGGGACCGCACCCTTCCCGGGACGAGCTCCTCCCCGGCGACCTGGTGTTCTTCTCGGACGACCTCAACAACTCACGGGCCATCCGGCACGTGGGGCTCTACGTCGGAGGGGGGTACATGATCAACGCTCCGTACACCGGTGCGGTGATCCGGTTCGACAAGATCGACACCCCGGACTACTTCGGTGCCACCAGGGTGACGAAGGACGGTGCCGCGGCGCTTCCGACCGCGCTCCCGGAGAGCTGACGGCCGGCCGTCCGTGGCCGGAACTCTCCGTGAAGCCTGGGCCCTGAGCTGCGACGATGAGTCACTCTTCGATAACGTCATGGTGATCATTCGGTGGAGAACGGAACGTCCGTCCCTGACAGGTCGTTCCCTGGACCGGGACAGCATGCGCACGTGACCATGCGTGACTGCCCGGACCGGTCGGGCGTGACGGCATGATGGCGTGACGCGGCACTGAATCCGCACCGACCACGGGGGTCAGACCAGGGCGACGCACACCCATGTGCGTCGCAGCAGAAGACAAGGCAAGGGGCCGCGGCAGATGGCTGGACTCGCACTCGATGGGTCGAACCCCGATGTCAGCCTGCTCTACGACATCAACGGGCTGGCGAAGGCCGCTCCTACCTGGTTCGACCGGGTCATGGAGTTCGTCGGTGAGTTCGGGATCATGCTCGCCATGGTCCTGGCGGTCCTGTGGTGCTGGTGGAGCGTGCGCCGACGCGGGACGACCGAGGACTCGGTGACGGCGGTCGCCGGGCTGGTGTGGGCGCCTCTCGCCGCCGGGATCGCGTTGCTCATCAACATCCCGATCCGCGGCTTCGTGGAGAGGCCGCGCCCGTTCCTCGACCACGAGGGGCTCGAGGTCCTGGTGCAGGGCAAGACGGACTTCTCCTTCGTGAGTGACCACGCGACGATGGCGATGGCCATCGCGGTGGGGCTCTTCGTGGCCAACCGGAAGTTCGGCCTGGTGGCCATCGGGCTGGCTCTCGTCGAGGGCTTCTGCCGCGTCTACATGGGCGTGCACTATCCGACCGACGTGATCGGCGGCCTTGCCCTCGGCACGGCCGTGGCGCTGTTGCTCGCTCCGCTCGCGATGATGCTGCTGACCCCTCTGGTGGGCGCCGTGGCCCGTACCCGGGCCACCGGTTGGCTCGTCCGCGCGGGCGGCGCGTCCGCGGTCGCCGAGGGCCGGGGCGAGTCGCGCGGGATTCCCGAGCCGAGCCGGGGTTCCGGCCGCGGCGCGCCCGACGAGAAGGACCTCGCCGCGTAGAAGGATCCGTTCGCCGGCTGAGGGGGTGTCCCGTGGGGCACCCCCTCACGCATGTTCCGATAAATGGCTGATTTCTTTCGATCCGTCATCGGCCCTCCGGTGACGGGGCATCATGTGCGGGGACCGCGGGGGTGGTGCATGTGGCCGGTCGGCGGCCGTCACGTCAGGAAGTCAACCGACGGCGCGAACGCACGGGGTTCGTGGGGCGTCGCGGGGAGCTGGCGGTGTTCCGGGAGACCTTCGCCAGGGACCCGGAGGAGGGCGACTTCCCGTTCCTCTTCCACGTGCGCGGAAACGGCGGTGTGGGGAAGTCGACCTTGGTGCGGCAGTGGGAGTCCACCGCCCGCGAGCAGCCCTCCGTCGTCACGGCGTACGTGGACGACGAAGTGCACGACGCGCTGGAGGCGATGGAGGCCGTCAGTGCCCGGCTCGGCCGGCAGGGGCACCCTCTCAAGAGGTTCGACAAACAGCTGACCACCTATCGCCAGCGCAGGCACCAGGCCGAGAGCGCCGTCGCTGCTCCGCAGTCCGGCCCGGGAGAGCCGGGAGCGGCGGCAGCCGGCCCGTCGCCGTCCAGCACGGTGGCGGCCCAGGTGGGCCTGGCCGGTCTGGGCGCGCTGGTGCCCGGGGCCGCGTTGTTCACCGGGGCCGTCGACCCGCAGCAGGTGGCACTGGGCGCGGACCGGGTACGGGCGATGCTCAACACACGTCTGCGCAGCCACGACGACGTGCAGCTGGTGATGAACCCGCTCACGGGTCTCGCCCCCGTCTTCCTCGACGACCTGGCCGAGGTCGCCGAACGGTGCGAGCGGGTGGTGCTGTTCTTCGACGTGTACGAGAGGACCGGGCCGGTCCTCGACACCTGGCTGCGGACCATCACCTTCGGGGACGAGTACGGCAGCCTCCCCGTCAACGTGCAGATCGTGCTGGCCGGACAACTGCGCCTGGACACCCGGGTCTGGGGTGATCGGCTGGGGCAGGTCACCGAGGTGTCCCTGGAGGTCTTCTCCGAGGAGGAGGCCCGGACGCTGCTCGCCACCCACGGGGTCACCGACGAACCCAGCATCGAACTGGTGCTGCGCCTGTCCGGACGGCTTCCGCTGCTCGTCGACATGCTGGCCCGGAGCGATCCGGGAGGCGGCGCGGCCACGGGCGACCCCTCCGAGACGGCGGTCGAGAGGTTCCTGAAGTGGGAGCCCGATCCGGAGCGGCGCGAGGCCGCCCTGGCCTGTGCGCTCCCCCTGCAGACCGACGAGGACATCTACCGTGCGGTCGTCCCGGAGTCCGCCGCCGGGAGCTACGCGTGGCTGCGCGGCCTGGCCTTCGTCTCTCCCCAGGCCGGCCGCTGCCGCTACCACGACGTCGTACGGGCCGCGATGCTGCGTCTGCAGCGGACCCGGTCACCCGCCCGCTGGCAGCAGGCGCACACCCTGCTCGCCGATGTGTTCCGGCAGCGGCGGCTCGCGGTGGAGGCGGACCTCGGCACCGATCCCGAGGACCTCTGGAAGGAGGCCGTCTGGCGGGAGCACCGGCTGAACGAGACGTACCACCTGCTGTGTGCGAATCCGCGTACGGCCCTTGCCGACGCTCTCCGCGAGAGTGCCCACGCCATCGGGCTCGACGTGGCCACGTTGCGCCGCTGGGCGCAGATCCTCGGGGGCGCGGGGCTCGACACCGACACGGCGGCCCTCGTCTCCTGGGGGGAACGGCTGGAGGCCGCGGCGGAGCAGGAGCAGCCGGGTGCGGTCGTGCTGACCCTGCTGCTGAACGCGTCCGAACTCGACGCATCCGGAAGGGCGTTGGCCTACACCGTCCGGGCCGAGGAGTACCGGCACGTGGGTGATGCCCGGAGCGCGCTGGCGGACTGCGAGGCGGCCGTCGCCCTCGCGCCGGACGCCGCCCGCGCCCACGCGGGGCTGGGGGAGACCTACCGGGTGCTGGGCCGCTACGAGGAGTCGGTCGCCTCCTGCACCCGTGCGGTGGAGATCGACCCGGGATACGCCCCGGCGTTCGGCAGCCGGGGCGATGCCTACCGGAACCTGGGCCGTCACGACGAGGCCTTCGCCGATTTCGGCCGTGCCATCGAGATCGACCGGCGGTACGCCTGGGCGTTCGGCAGCCGTGCAGGGGTGCACGAGGCCATGGGCCGCCACGAGGAGGCCCTGGCGGACTACGACCGTGCGTTGGAGATCGACCCGTTGTACGAGTGGGCGGTCGGGAGCCGCGCCCAGCTCTTCGAGCGGATGGGCCGGTACGAGGAGGCGCTGGCCGACTACGACCGCGCCGTGCAGATGGACCTGCAGTACGCCTGGGCGCACGCCGGACGGGCGCAGGTGTACGAGGCCATGGGCCGCCACGAGGAGGCCCTGGCGGACTACGACCGTGCGTTGGAGATCGACCCGTTGTACGAGTGGGCGGTCGGGAGCCGTGGCAGGCTCTTCGAGCGGATGGGCCGGTACGAGGAGGCGCTGGCCGACTACGACCGCGCCGTCGTGATCGACCCGGAGTACGCCTGGGCCCTGGGAAGCCGGGCGCGGGTCAAGAAGGACATGGGCCGGCCGGAGGAGGCCGTCGCCGACTACTCCCGGGCCGTCGAGATCCTGCCCGACTACGCCTGGGCCTTTCAGGGCCGCGCGCAGGTGTACGCGGGAATGGGCCGCCATGACGAGGCCCTGGCCGACTTCGCCCGCGCCCTCGAACTGCGACCCGGGTACGGCTGGGCCTTGGGCAACCGGGGGGAGCTGTACGAGAAGCTCGGCCGTCGCGAGGACGCGGTCGCCGATTTCACCCGGGCCATCGAGATCGATCCGACCTCGGACTGGGTGCTGGGCGCCCGGGCCCGGACGTACCTGTGTATGGGCAGGCACGAGGACGCCCTTGCCGACTGTGCCCGGACCGTCGAGATCGATCCGCGGGACGGCTGGAACCAGATGCTGTACGGCGTGGTGCTGCGGGCGGCGGGTGACGCCCCGGCGGCGGAGGCACGCTTCGCGGACGCCCTGCGCCTCTTCACCGAGGAGGGTGCGGGGGCCGGGGACGCTGCCGTGAACGCCCGTCAGGGCCTGCTCGTCCTCCACTGCGCCCTGTTCGACCACGGCGCGGCGGCCTCCGTGGCCGATGCGCTGATCGCGCTCGGTCCCGGGAGGAACCTGATCGAGGAGGCCGTCGAGGACCTGTCGCTCCTTGGCACGCTCTGTCCCGAAGCGGGGCCGGGCATCGAGCCGCTCACGCGGAGGCTGCGGGAGACGCTCCGGCAGGGTTGACGGCCGAGCGCCATCCCGGCCCAGCGACCCCGGCCCAGCGTTCCGGCCGCTGCCGCCCTTCGGCCGCGGAACCGTCCTCAGTCCTGCGGTTCCGGTGCCCCGAGGTGTTCCCGCGCGTCGGTGCGGGCCCGGTCCCGGGAGCGCCTGGCGGCGCCCGACCAGCCGCAGCTGCAGCGTGCCAGGCAGAAGGAGCCCCGTTCGACGGTCGTGGTGGTGTGTCCCGGAGAGGGGTTGTGGACGGGGGGGTCCGCAGGGTCCTGATACACGCGTCCACGGTACCGGGGGCGCCCTGCGGAGGGTACGCAGTGGGCCGATCGGCTGCCGTGAGGGGGCCCGTGGCGTGACGGGGCGCCCCGGCCGTCGTTAGGCGAGGCGGGCGGGAGTTCGGTCAGGTGTACGTCGTTGGGGGTTGGCAGGCGATGGTGGTGCGACAGCAACGGCGCGGAGGCGGGGCACTTGCTGTGTGCGCCCTGGCCGTCGCCGGCGTGATGACGTTGGTCGGCGGGTGCTCCGGTCCGGGCGGTGACGGCAAGGACGGCGGAGACGGTGGTGACGGGGCCGGTCGACGCGCGGTCGCCGTGGACGACCCGGCCGGTCCGCCCGTGGCCGTCGTGCGGCGGGCGGCCGAGAAGCTGACCGGTGCGGGCAGCGCCGGGACACGCACGTCGATGGAGACGGCGGCCGGCGGTACCCGGGTGACGATCAGGGGAGAGGGTGCGTACGACTTCCGCAGGCAGCTGGGGCGGATCAAGGTCGTCCTGCCGAAGGACGCCGCAGGGTCCGACGAGCACAGGCCGATCAAGGAACTGCTGGCACCGGGTGCGCTGTACATGAAGAACCGGGGTGCGGGGGTGCCCGCCGACAAGTGGGTGCGGATCGACACGACCACCCTGGAGGACGGCAATCTGGTCACCGGCGGTGTGACCGATCCGATGGCCTCCGCCGAGCTGCTGCGCGGCGCGGACGAGGTGACCTACGTCGGGACGACGGAGCTGGCCGGGGTCACGGTCCGGCACTACCGCGGGGTCGCGGACATCGGGCGGGCGGCGCGGGCGGCCTCGCCGTCCTCGCGCGGGGCGCTCGGCGCGGCGGCGAAAGGGTTCAGCACGGACTCGGTGCCCTTCGACGCCTATCTGGACGACGAGGGGCTGTTGCGGAAGGTGCGCCACCGCTTCACCTTCGCGACCGAGGGGCCGGCGGTGGCGGTGGTCTCGACGATGCTGCTCTACGGCTTCGGGGTGCCGGTCCCGGTACGGCTTCCGCCCGGGGCGGACATCTACACGGGACAGGTCGAACAGGGCCGGAGTGGCCCGGAAACACCGTAGGGAGGGGGGCCGAAATGGTCCGTCCGTGCCATGCGCGGGGCCTACCGCGCTCCCTACGCTAGGGAGTCGGTGCGCCAGGATTCGGCGACGGCAGAGAGAGGTGACGCAGGTGGTGACGCTCAGCGCTCCGAACGCTCAGGACCGTGTGGCCCTCGCCGAGATCGAACTGTGCGCCGAGCTCATGATCGCGGCGGCCGACGCGCGCGAGGACCGGCTCAGTCCGGACCGGATCGACGAGGTGCTGAACGTCGGGGCGGAAGCCGCCGAACCGGCACCGACGATCCCCCGGCAGGCCCGCCACCGGGGATGATCCGTCCCTGACCACGCGGCCGCGGCCCGTACCGAGGCCCATGTCCGCACCGCTGTCGCCGCGCGCGTCGCGGCCCTGCCCACCCCGCCGTTTCCGTGCACCTCAGGTACGCAGGAGGCGGGCGATCGCCTTGGTGGCCTCCTCGACCTTGGCGTCGATCTCCTCGCCGCCCTTGAGCGCGGCGTCCGCGACACAGTGGCGCAGATGCTCCTCCAGCAGCTGGAGCGCGAAGGACTGCAGGGCCTTGGTGGACGCCGAGACCTGGGTGAGTATGTCGATGCAGTAGACGTCCTCGTCCACCATCCGCTGGAGGCCGCGGATCTGGCCCTCGATCCGGCGCAGGCGCTTGAGGTGCTCGTCCTTCTGGTGGTGGTAGCCGTGGATTCCCCGGTCGTGGTCGGTGACGACCGCGTCCGGACCGGCCGCGTCGGCGGCCTCGGTGGTGGTCATGGGGTCCTCCCGTTGTCCTCTTGGCCTGCGGTGAGCGTGCCGTTCTGTACCGTCTACATACCCCTGCCGGGTATATCGTACCGAATCGAGCCGAAACGTGACCGGGGGGCCGTGCTGATCACTGTGCCCGATGCGCGACACTGAAGAACGCCGGTTAGCCGTGGCCGGATGATGCGCCTAGCATCAGCCTGACCGAATCCAAAGCACCCCGAGGACCCCACGTGCGCTTTCGTCTGACCCCCAGGGAGACGAGCTTCTACGACATGTTTTCCGCCTCCGCGGACAACATCGTCACGGGCTCGAAACTCCTGATGGAACTGCTCGGGGCGGATTCTGCCTCCCGAGTCGAGATCGCGGAGCGTATGCGGGCAGCGGAGCACGCGGGGGACGATGCCACCCACGCGATCTTCCACCAGCTGAACTCCTCCTTCATCACGCCGTTCGACCGCGAGGACATCTACAACCTCGCGTCGTCGCTCGACGACATCATGGACTTCATGGAGGAGGCCGTCGACCTGGTCGTCCTGTACCAGATCGACGAGCTCCCCAAGGGTGTCGAGCAGCAGATCGAGGTCCTGGCCAGGGCGGCGGAACTGACCGCCGAGGCCATGCCGAGTCTGCGGACCATGGAGAACCTCACCGAGTACTGGATCGAGGTCAACCGTCTGGAGAACCAGGCCGACCAGATCCACCGCAAGCTGCTGGCCCACCTGTTCAACGGCAAGTACGACGCCATGGACGTGCTGAAGCTCAAGCAGATCGTGGACGTGCTGGAAGAGGCGGCTGACGCGTTCGAGCACGTCGCCAACACGGTGGAGACCATCGCGGTCAAGGAGTCCTGAACCTCGTGGACACCTTTGCGCTGATCGTGACCATCGGTGTCGCGCTCGGCTTCACGTATACGAACGGCTTCCACGACTCGGCGAACGCCATCGCCACCTCGGTCTCCACCCGGGCGCTGACCCCGCGTGCGGCTCTGGCGATGGCCGCTGTGATGAACCTCGCAGGCGCCTTCCTGGGCCAGGGGGTCGCCAAGACCGTCAGCGAAGGCCTGATCGCCACGCCCGAAGGCCAGAAGGGGATGGGCATCCTCTTCGCCGCGCTGGTCGGCGCGATCATCTGGAACCTGATCACCTGGTACTACGGCCTGCCGTCGTCGTCCTCGCACGCCCTTTTCGGCGGCATGGTCGGCGCGGCCCTGGCCGGCGGGACGATGGTGCACTGGGACGGGGTGCTCGACAAGATCGTCATCCCGATGTTCCTGTCCCCGGTCATCGGCCTGGTCGGCGGCTATCTGGTGATGGTCGTGATCATGTGGATATTCAGGAAGGCCAACCCGCACAAGGCCAAGCGCGGTTTCCGTATCGCGCAGACGGTATCGGCCGCGGGTATGGCCCTCGGGCACGGTCTGCAGGACGCCCAGAAGACGATGGGCATCGTGGTGATGGCGCTGGTCATCGCCGATGTCGAGGGTCCGAACGACGAGATCCCGGTCTGGGTGAAGATCGCCTGTGCGGCGATGCTGTCCCTCGGGACGTACGCGGGCGGCTGGCGCATCATGCGGACGCTGGGCCGCAAGATCATCGAGCTGGACCCGCCGCAGGGTTTCGCCGCCGAGACGACCGGCGCGTCGATCATGTTCGGTTCGGCGTTCCTGTTCCACGCACCGATCTCCACGACTCATGTGATCACCTCGGCGATCATGGGCGTCGGCGCGACGAAGCGGGTGAACGCGGTCCGCTGGGGCGTGGCCAAGAACATCATCCTGGGGTGGTTCATCACGATGCCCGCCGCGGCGCTGGTCGCCGCGGGGAGCTACGGGATCGTCGTACTGCTCTTCGGCTGAGCCGAATCCCGGCGGCGGGTTGCCGCCGCAGCCTCCGTAGGACACGGAATGGGTCCGCCCCTGCTCTCCACAGAAGAGCAGGGGCGGACCCTTTCGCCTTGCGGTGGCACCGCCATGCAGCACCCCAAGGCCGTCTGTGGTTATCCGAAGCGGCCCGAGATGTAGTCCTCGGTCGCCTGCACCGACGGGTTGGAGAAGATCCGCTCCGTCTCGTCGATCTCGATGAGCCGGCCGGGCTTGCCCACCGCCGCGAGGTTGAAGAAGGCCGTACGGTCCGAGACGCGTGCCGCCTGCTGCATGTTGTGCGTCACGATGACGATCGTGAAGCGCTCCTTCAGCTCGCCGATCAGGTCCTCGATGGCGAGGGTCGAGATCGGGTCGAGCGCCGAGCACGGCTCGTCCATCAGGAGCACGTCCGGCTCGACCGCGATCGCGCGGGCGATGCACAGGCGCTGCTGCTGGCCGCCGGAGAGGCCGGAGCCCGGCTTGTTCAGGCGGTCCTTGACCTCGTTCCAGAGGTTGGCGCCCTTGAGGGACTTCTCGACGATGTCCGACAGCTGGCTCTTGCGGTACGAGCCGTTCAGCCGCAGTCCCGCCGCGACGTTGTCGAAGATCGACATGGTCGGGAAGGGGTTGGGGCGCTGGAAGACCATGCCGACCGTGCGGCGCACGGTGACGGGGTCGACGCCGGGGCCGTACAGGTTCTCGTCGTCCAGCAGCACCTTGCCCTCGACGCGGCCGCCGGGGGTGACCTCGTGCATGCGGTTCAGGGTGCGCAGGAAGGTGGACTTGCCGCAGCCGGAGGGGCCGATGAAGGCGGTCACGGAGCGGGGCTCCACCGTCATCGAGATGTCCTCGATGGCCTTGTGGGAGCCGTAGTAGGCGGTGAGTCCGCCGATGTCGATGCGCTTGGCCATGTGAATCACTGCTTCTTTCGGGAGGTCGCTGATGGCCGCGTCAGCGACCGGTCTTGGGGGCCTTCCAGCGGGCGATGCCGCGGGCCACCAGGTTGAGGATCATGACGAAGGCGATCAGGACCAGGGCTGCCGCCCAGGCGCGGTCGTAGGACGCGGCCTCGCCGATCTTGTACTGCTCGTAGATGTAGAAGGGCAGCGAGGACTGGGCGCCTTCGAAGGGGTTCGAGTTGATCAGCTGGCTGCCGAAGACCAGCAGGATGATCGGTGCCGTCTCTCCCGCGATGCGGGCGATGGCGAGCATGACGCCGGTGGTGATGCCGCCGATCGCGGTGGGCAGGACCACCTTCAGGATGGTGCGCCACTTGGGGATGCCGAGGGCGAGGGAGGCCTCGCGGAGCTCGTTCGGTACGAGCTTGAGCATCTCCTCGGTGGAGCGGACCACGACGGGGATCATCAGGATGGTCAGGGCCAGCGCGCCCATCAGGCCGGAGGGCTCGATGCTGCCGATCAGCATGATCGACAGGATGAAGAGGCCGGCCACGATGGACGGGATGCCCGTCATGACGTCGACGAAGAAGGTGACGGCCTTGGCGAGCGTGCCCTTGCCGTACTCGACCAGGTAGACGGCGGTCAGCAGTCCCAGCGGTGCCGAGATGACGGTCGCGATCCCGACCTGTTCCAGGGTGCCGATCAGGGCGTGGTAGACACCGCCGCTGGCCTCGGAGCCGAGGACCCCGGCCATCGAGTGGCTGAGGAAGTATCCGTCGAGGCGCTCGGAGCCGCGGCTGATCGTGGTCCAGAGCAGCGAGGCGAGCGGGACGACGGCGACGAGGAAGCACACCCAGACGATGCTGGTGGCGAGGCGGTCCTTGGCCTGGCGCTGGTTCTCGACCACGGTCGTGGCGACGTACGAGATGGCCAGGAACAGCAGGGCGGAGATCAGGCCCCACTGCACGCGGCTGTGCCAGCCGGCCGCCAGGGAGATCCCCACACCGAGGGCGATTCCCAGGGCGGCGAAGCCGAGGGGGGCCCAGCGGGGGAGGCTGCGGCTGCTGAGGCCGTCCTTGCGGGGTTCCGGCGAGGTCTCAGGACGCCGGTCCTGGACGTCGGTGGTGGTGGCGTGGCTCATGCGTTGGCCCCCGAGTACTCCTTGCGGCGGGCGATGATGAGCCGGGCCGCGCCGTTGACCAGCAGGGTGAGGACGAAGAGGACGAGGCCCGAGGCGATCAGGGCGTCACGCCCGAACTCGTCGGCCTCGCCGAACTTGGCCGCGATGTTCTGTGCGAAGGTCCCGCCGCCCGGATTCAGCACGTGCAGCGAGATGAGGAAGCTCGGCGACAGGACCGTGGCGACGGCCATCGTCTCGCCGAGTGCCCGGCCCAGGCCCAGCATCGAGGCGGAGATGATGCCGGAGCGGCCGAAGGGCAGCACCGAGAGGCGGATGACCTCCCAGCGGGTGGCGCCGAGGGCGAGCGCGGCCTCCTCGTTCATCTTCGGGACCTGGAGGAAGACCTCGCGGCTGACGCTGGTCACGATCGGCAGGATCATGATCGCGAGCAGGATGCCGACGGTGAAGAGCGAGCGGGCGACGCCGACCTCGGTCTTCTCGAAGATGTACGTCCAGCCGAAGAACTGGTCGAGCCAGAGGTTCAGGCCCTCCAGGTACGGGACGAGGACGAGGGCGCCCCAGATGCCGTAGACGATGCTGGGCACCGCGGCGAGCAGGTCGATCACGTAGGCGAGGGGGGCGGCCAGCTTGCGCGGCGCGTAGTGCGAGATGAACAGGGCGATGCCGACAGCGATCGGAACCGCGATGAGCATCGCGATGATCGAGCTGACGACCGTGCCGAAGAGCAGGACCGCGATGCCGAAGACCGGCGGGTCACCGGCCGGGTTCCAGTCGAAGGTGGTGAGGAAGTTGCCCTCGTCCTTCGAGATGGCGATGACCGAGCGGTAGCTGAGGAACACGGCGATCGACGCCATGATCACGAGCAGCAGGATGCCTGAGCCCCGGGAGAGGCCGAGGAAGATCTTGTCGCCGGCGCGCCCGGTGGACTTGGGGCGGCCGCGCGTGGCCGGCGGAGCCGGTGGGATGTCGAGCGGTGTCGTGGAAGCCATGGTCTTTCCGGTCTGTGTGGGGGAGCGGCTGGCTCCCCTGGCGGCGGTGCACCGGATGGGTCGGGCGGTGGGGGCCGGTCCGGAGGGGTGCGCCGGACCGGCCCGCCTGTGCGTGCGTGTCGTGCGGTGGCCTGGTTACGAGAGGCCGGCCACGGTCTCGCGGACCTTGGCGTTGATCGCCTCGGGGATCGGGGCGTAGCCGGCGTCGGTGAGGACCTTCTGGCCTTCCGCGGAGGCGGTGTAGGTCAGGAAGGACTTGACCGTGCCGAGGGTGTCGGCCTTGTTGCCGGTGTCGCAGACGACCTCGTAGGTCACCAGGACCAGCGGGTACGCGCCCTCGGCCTTGGTGGTGTAGTCGAGGTCGAGCGCCAGGTCCTTGCCGGTGCCCTTGACCTTGGCGGCGGCGATGGCCTTGGAGGCGTTCTCCGAGGTGGCCTCGACCGGGGCTGCGCCGCCGGTGTTGATGTCGACGGTGGTGATCTCCTGCGACTTCGCGTAGGACAGCTCGAAGTAGCCGATGGAGCCGTCGACGGCCTTCACCTGGCTGGCGATGCCGGAGGAGCCGGACGCGGCCTGGCCACCGGGGGCGGGCCACTTCTTCTCGGCCTCGTACTTCCAGTCGCTCGGGGCCGCGGCGTTCAGGTACTTGCCGAGGTTCTGCGTGGTGCCGGAGTCCTCGGAGCGGTGGAAGGCCTGGATCGGCTTGTCCGGCAGCTTCGCGCCTTCGTTGAGCTTGGCGATCGCCGGGTCGTTCCACTTCTTGATCTTCGTGTCGAAGATCTTGGCGAGGGTGGGGGCGTCCAGCGTGAGCTTGTCGACACCTTCCAGGTGGAAGCCGACCGCGATCGGGCCGCCGACCATCGGGAGGTTGATCCCCTGGCCGGTCTTGCAGATCTTCTTCGACTCGGCGACCTCTTCGGGCTTCAGGGCGGAGTCCGAGCCGGCGAAGCCGACGGTGCCCTGGTTGAAGGCGACGATGCCCTCGCCGGACGAGGAGGAGCTGTAGTTGACCTCGACGCCGGAACAGGCGGCCATGTAGTTCTTGACCCAGAGGTCCATCGCGTTCTTCTGGGCGCTGGACCCGGAAGCGCGCAGCTGGCCCTTGGCGTCGTCGCACTTGATGTTCGACGCCGCGGCGCTGGTCTTGTCGCCGCCCGCGTCGGCGCCGGTGTTGTCGTCCGAACCGCACGCCGTGAGGACCAGGGCGCCGGAGACGGCGAGGGCACCGAGCGCGGTGGCACGAAGCCGGTTCTTGCGCTGAAGCTTCACTTTCGGGGTGTTCCTTCCAGGAGCCGCCGCGGCTGGTGGGGACGAGGCGGCGTGCGACGGGATTGGTGCGTGGCTTGGTGCCGTGCACCTGGTACGTCCGAAATTAGGCAGAACAGGTGAAGCGCCCTACGGGGCAGAGTGAACGGCAGGTGAACCGTGCCGGGCGGGCTGGTTCTGCTGGTAGTGCAGCGGGGCGGAAGTGCCCCGGCAGTCCTCGTGGGGCCGGGGCGGTGGGGCCGCGCGGGCCGTCCGAGGCCGGCCGGGGGTTCCGGGGACCGGGCACCGTCCCGGCCGGGGTGGCGCGGGGACCTGGCAGGTCCCCGCGCGCGGGCGCTCAGTCGCCGGACGGGCCCGGGTCCGTCGGTCCGATGCGCAGGAAGGCGTCGAGCTGGACGCGGTCGCCGGGACGGGACAGCCGGTCGCGGACGGTCCCCGGGGCCAGCCAGGCCAGCCGGTCGACCTCGTCGTTCGGCACGAAGGTGCCCTCGGCGGCCTCCGCCGCCCAGTAGCTGACCTCCTTGGGGCGCCCGTTCGCCGTGTACAGCGCGGTCGGCAGCGGGGCACCCGGCACGCAGTGGTGCCCCGTCTCCTCCAGGACCTCGCGCCGGGCTGCCTCCAGCGGCGTCTCGCCGCGCTTCAGCTTGCCTTTGGGGTACGACCAGTCGTCATAGCGGGGCCGGTGAACGAGGCAGATCTCCAGGCCACCGTCCGGGGAGCGGCGCCAGAGCACGCAGCCCGCGGCCCGCACGGTGCCGCTCATGACGCGGTCACGGCCGCCGCGCGCGGCCAGGTCTCCCGGAACACCCCGCGCGCCGCCTCCACCTCGTGCCGCTGATCGGCGTGCAGCACGCCCAGGGCGTACGCCGTCGCGGGCGCGATGCGGGGAGTGCGCGCCGCCGCCGAGGCGGCAGCCGCGGCCTCTGCCGCGTCCCGGTGCAGTTCCAGCGCGTGCCCCGGCCCGACCAGGGCCGGATCGGGAGAGCCCCGCAGCAGCTCGTGCGCGTACCGGTGCAGCCGGAGCAGCTGACGGGCCTGGTGCCAGAGGGCGTCGTGGGCCTCGTTGTACGGTTCCACCGCCTCGTCGGGCGGCAGCGCGGCCACCGCGTCCAGCATCCGCTGCTCGGCCAGCTCGGCCGGGGCGTGCAGCACCAGGCCGGCTGGCTCCGCGGCGGAGGACGACAGGGGGACCTCCGAGGCGAGCAGCGCGACCGCGTCCGCGACGGCGTGGAAGCGGGAGGAGCCCAGTGCCTGGAGCGCCGCGGAGTGGGCGCGGGTCCTGGCGAGGGTCAGCCGCCGTTCCAGGAGGGCCCCGGCGCGGGCCGCGCCGACGCCGAGCGCGGCCCGCTCCTTGTCGGTCTCGGCCGCGCCCTCCCCCGAGGGCGGCCGGGCCGCCGGGAGCGAGGCCCCGGAGAGCTGGTGCAGCGCGTCCATGAGCCTGCCGAGGCGGGTGGCGTACGCGTGCTCCCGGGCCAGCGTGCCGGAGAGCCAGGCCAGTTCGGCCCGGAGCTGGTCGGCCCAGACGGGTTCGAGCGCGCCACGGAAGGTGTGCAGCGTGCCGCTGATCCGGCGGGCCGCGTGGCGCAGCGCGCGGGCGGCCTCGTCGGCGCGCTGCGTGCCGGCGTCCGCGGGCGCGCTGTGCTCGCGTTGCAGCCGGAGGCCCCGTAGGAAGGAGGCGGCCTGATCGCGCAGGTAGGGCGCGAGGACCTCTTCCGCGGTGAGGGTCGTCGTCTGGTGGTCAGGGCGTCGCACGCCGGCGCCTCCGGGCGTCAATGAGCATCTCTTGTACGTGCCGCAGCGGCTGCCCGTCCGCGTCCGTGGAGTGCCTGGTCCAGTTTCCGTCGGGGCCCAGGTGCCAGGAGGAGGTGGTGTCGGACATCCCTGTCTCCAGGAGCCTGCTGAGGGCGGCGCGATGCGCGGGGTCGGTGACGCGGACCAGTGCTTCGATCCGGCGGTCGAGGTTACGGTGCATCATGTCGGCGCTGCCGAACCACACTTCGGGCTCGCCGCCGTTGCCGAAGGCGAAGACCCGGGAGTGTTCGAGGAAGCGGCCCAGTATCGAGCGGACCCGGACGTTCTCGGAGAGGCCGCTGACACCGGGGCGGATCGCGCAGATCCCGCGTACCCAGATGTCGACGGGCACCCCGGCCTGTCCCGCGCGGTAGCAGGCGTCGATGACCGCTTCGTCGACCATCGAGTTGACCTTGATGCGTACGTAGGCGGAGCGGCCCGCGCGGTGGTGGGTGATCTCCTTGTTGATGCGGGCGATCAGTCCGTCGCGCAGGGACTTCGGGGCGACCAGCAGCCGGCGGTAGGTTTCGCGGCGGGAGTAGCCGGAGAGCCGGTTGAAGAGGTCGGAGAGGTCGGCCCCGACCTGCGGGTCGGCGGTCAGCAGGCCGAGGTCCTCGTAGAGCCGCGCCGTCTTGGGGTGGTAGTTGCCGGTGCCGACGTGGGAGTAGCGGCGCAGCGTGTCGCCCTCCTGGCGGACGACGAGCGACAGCTTGCAGTGCGTCTTGAGGCCGACCAGGCCGTAGACGACGTGGCAGCCGGACTCCTCCAGCTTGCGGGCCCACTTGATGTTGGCCTGCTCGTCGAAGCGGGCCTTGATCTCGACGAGGACGAGGACCTGCTTGCCGGATTCGGCGGCGTCGATCAGGGCGTCCACTATCGGGGAGTCGCCCGAGGTCCGGTACAGGGTCTGCTTGATCGCGAGGACGTCCGGGTCTCCCGCCGCCTGCTCCAGGAACGCCTGGACGGAGGTGGAGAAGGAGTCGTACGGGTGGTGCAGCAGCACGTCGCGTTCGCGCAGGGCGGCGAATATGTCGGGTGCGGAGGCGGACTCGACCTCGGCGAGGTCGCGGTGGGTGCCGGCGATGAACTTGGGGTACTTCAGCTCGGGCCGGTCCAGCGAGGCGATCCCGAACAGCCCGGTGAGGTCGAGCGGTCCCGGCAGCGGGTAGAGCTCGGTCTCGGAGATCTTCAGTTCGCGTACGAGCAGGTCCAGGACGTACGGGTCGATGGACTCCTCGACCTCCAGGCGGACCGGCGGGCCGAAGCGGCGCCGCATGAGCTCCTTCTCCAGGGCCTGGAGCAGGTTCTCCGCGTCGTCCTCCTCGACCTCCAGGTCCTCGTTCCTGGTGACCCGGAACATGTGGTGCGCGAGGACCTCCATGCCCGGGAACAGCTCTTCGAGGTGGGCCGCGATGATGTCCTCTATGGGGACGTAACGCTGCGGGGACGCCTCCAGGAAGCGGGTGAGCAGCGGCGGGACCTTCACACGGGCGAAGTGCCGGTGGCCGCTGACGGGGTTGCGCACGACGACCGCGAGGTTCAGCGAGAGCCCGGAGATGTACGGGAACGGGTGCGCGGGGTCGACGGCGAGCGGGGTCAGCACGGGGAAGACCCGCTGCCGGAAGAAGGTGAACAGGCGGGCCTGTTCCTTCTCGGTCAGGTCGGGCCAGCGGACCAGCTGGATGCCCTCGTCGGACAGGGCCGGGGCGACGTCCTGCTGGTAGCAGGCGGCGTGCCGGGCCATGAGCTCGCGGGAGCGGGTCCAGATCAGGTCCAGGACCTCGCGGGGCTGCAGTCCCGACGCGGACCGGGTGGCGACACCGGTCGCGATACGGCGCTTGAGCCCGGCGACCCGGACCATGAAGAACTCGTCCAGGTTCGAGGCGAAGATGGCGAGGAAGTTAGCCCGTTCGAGTAGCGGGGTGGCGGGGTCCTCGGCGAGTTCCAGAACCCGTTCGTTGAACGCGAGCCAACTGCGCTCCCGGTCCAGGAAACGTCCCTGGGGCAGTTCGTCGCCCTCGGTCCCGGGCTCGTAGGCGTCGGGATCGTTGTCCAGATCAGGGTCCAGATCGGCGGCGGTGGACAGGCCTGCGGGCACGGAGCCCGCGACGGCGTGCGGCCGGTGGGAGGCGAGGGAGCCGACCGACGGCTGGACGGACTGGACCGGGACCTCGGAGCTGGGCTGCTGGCTCATGGACCTATTCTTCCGCGCGTTCGGCTCCTCAGGCGCGTCGGAGCCCGTAAAGATCGCGGAAGAAGCGGAAGTCGGTCCCGGGCCGGGGCCGCTCCCGTTGCGGGGGGTGGGCACAGCTGGCTGCATCCCGTGAGGGTCGCAAGCCCGTCTGAATGGCCGGTAACGACGACATGACGTACAGGAAGCGGTGTGGCTGCGGTGCTGCTGAAGGGCCCCTGGAGGGATCCCCGACCTCACCGTAGGTGAACCCCCTGCCCGGACTCCCCCCGGGGCCCGGACAGGGTTGGTCTCTCAGCCGGTGCGGCGGCGCAGGAGGCGGAAGGCGACGGTGACGGCCACGGCGGCGAGGGCGAGCAGGATGCCGGTCTCGACGAGCTGGAGGGGCCAGAAATGGGAGGCGGGGTGGTAGTCGAGGTAGTGGCCGGTGATGCCGTTGTCCGCGAAGCACCGGGCCCGGGCGCTCTCGGACACGTCGGCGCACACGTCCTGCGACAGCCGCTCGCCGGTGCCGGTCAGGTGGCCCGTCTCCACCCACCAGATGTTCTCGCGTACGTCCAGGCTCGTGCCGGACACGGTGCTCGGGGGCCACAGGTGGGCGCGGAGGCCGGCGAAGGCCACGCCCACGGCGCCGGTGACGAGAACGGACAGGGCAAGTGCGAGGAGCGTGCGGCGGACCAGTATTCCGATGAGGGCTCCGACGCAGAGCGCGAACAGGACATGGCCGGCCAGGACCGTGCCCGTGGTGCTGAATACGCGCATCGCGTGCCACTCGGACGGATAGGGACTCTCCGTGTGGGACCGCGCTTGGTAGAGGCTTGCGGACACTACGCCGGTACCGGCCAGCAGCAGCACGGCCGGTACGGCGAGCCTGGCGGCGAGCCAGCGCGCGGGTGACACCGACTGGGTCCAGGACAGCTTGAAGGTGCCGGTTTCCAGCTCCCGGGCGATCAGCGGCCCGGCGACGAATCCGCTGAGCAGGACCGGCAGGGCCATCAGGGCAAGGGCGACGTCTTCGAAGAGGCGGCGGTACGTGAACATGCTGTCCAGGTAGTTGCTGGCTACCTGCATGCATTCCCGGTTCCCGTCGGCGCCGTCCGTCCGGCACTCGCTCGCCGCGAAGACCTCGGCGACATGGGCCGATCGCAGGGCGAGGGCGATCAGGCCGGCGACCGTGAGCAGGGCGAGTCCGCCCGCGATCCACAGCGTCCACCGGTGCTGGCGCACCACGACCCGGGCGGGGCCGCGCAGCGCGGTGAGGGTGCTCATGCCGCGACCACCTCCTCGCGGGCGCGGGCCCGGGCGCTCGGGGTGAGCAGGGCCGGGGCCTCCGGCGAACGGAGGTGGGCCAGCAGCAGCTCCTCCAGGGAGGGTTCCGTGACGTCCCAGGCGGTGTCGTCCAACGGGCCTTCCTTCCGCACCAGGGCGGTGAGCTGACGGCCCGTCGTGCGCGACTCGACCACGGTGTGCGGGGCGAGGTCACGGACCTGTCCGGTGAGCACGGCGTGCGCCGCCAGGATGTCCTCGCTCTCGCCACCGAGCCGCACCCGGCCGCCCTCGACGAGCAGGAGGTAGTCGCAGGCACCCTCCAGCTCGGTCAGGATGTGCGACGACATCACGATGGTGGTGCCGTGCTCGGCGACCTCGGCCATCAGGACGCCCATCAGCTGATGACGCACGAGCGGGTCGAGGTCGGCCATCGGCTCGTCCAGCAACATCAGTTCGGGCCGCTTGCCCAGCGCGAGCGCCAGGGCGAGCCGCGTGCGCTGGCCGCCTGACAGCGTGCGGACCTTCGCGTCCTGCGGGAGCGGACCGGCGACCCGGTCGGCGGCCGCACGGTCCCAGGTGGCGGGGTTCAGCTCCGCCCCCGCCCACAGGGTGTCGGCCACGGTGAGCTGCGGGTACAAGGGCTTGTCCTGTGCCACGTACGCGATACGCGCACGCGCCTCGGCGGGCGTCGAGCCGAGCACCCGCACGGACCCCTCGGTGGGCCGGAGCAGGCCGGCCGCGAGGGCGAGCAGGGTGGACTTGCCGGCACCGTTCGGCCCGACGAGGGCGCATATCCGTCCTGCGGGCAGGCGGAACGAGCAGTCGCTCAGCGCCCGCCCGCGCCGTCTCCCGTAAGCCATGCCGAGGCCGTTCGCCTCGATCGCGGCACCTGTCATGAGTGCGGGTCCCCCTTGAATGTGCTGTCCAGTACGTCGGTGAAGAGCGCGCTCACGTCGTCCTTATCCAGACCGGCGGCGCGGGCCCTGCGGGTCCACTCGGCGAGCTCGGCACGCAGGGGCGGGTCGGTCGTGACCGCCGCGCTGCCGAGGGTCCGGCGGACGAAGGTGCCCAGGCCCCGGCGGGCCTCGACGAGCCCCTCGCGTTCCAGTTCGCGGTAGGCCTTGAGCACGGTGTTCGGGTTGATCGCCGTGGCCTCGACGACCTCGCGGGCCGTGGGCAGACGGTCGCCCGGCTCCAGGACACCGAGGCGGAGCGCCTGCTTGGTCTGCTGCACGATCTGGAGGTAGGTGGCGACGCCGCTGCGCCGGTCGATACGGAACTCGACCGCTGCGGACTCTGCCATGTGCACCACCCTTTCACTAATTGAGTAGTGAAAGGGTGACCCAAGAAAGGGGCGACGTCAAGTGACGCCGCCCCTCGGGGTGTTGGTGCTGCTCAGGACTCCGTGCGGTACATCAGGTCGACCTCGTGCGTGGCGAAGCCCATCCGCTCGTACACCGACACGGCCGCCAGGTTGTCGGCGTCCACGTAGAGCATGGCCGTCGGCAGGCCCAGGGAGGCCAGGTGGCGCAGCCCGATCGCGGTGAGCGCCTTGCCGAGGCCGCCGCCCTGGGCGTCGGGCCGGATGCCGACGACGTAGACCTCGCCGAGCTGGTCCTCGGCGTGCACCTTCGTCCAGTGGAAGCCGATGATCTCGCCGTCGCGCTCGGCGAGGAAGAAGCCCTTCGGGTCGAACCAGGGCTCGGACTTGCGGTCGTCCAGGTCCCGCTGGGTGAGGGAGCCCTGCTCCGGGTGGTGCGCGAACGCGGCACGGTTGACGGCGAGCCAGGCCGAGTCGTCCTGTCCCGGTACGAAGGTCCGGACGGTGACGCCCGGCGGCAGGGCCGGCTCGGCGACGTCGATGGTGTCCAGGGGGCGGCGGAGCTGCCGCAGTTCGCGGAAGAGGGAGAGGCCGAGCACCTGCGCCAGGTGGCGGGCGGCCGACATGCCTCCGTGCGCCCAGACCCGCAGGCGCTTGCCGGTCGCGGCGAGGAGCGCGGCGCCCAGCGCCCTGCCGTGTCCACGACCGCGGTGGGAGGGGGCCACGACCAGTTCGGCGGCGGGGGCCTCGACGGGGTCGACGTCCTCCAGCTGTGCGTAACCAGCCAGGACGCCGTCGACGCTGAGCAGGAAATGCCGGACACCCTCACGATGACCGCCCCTCAACTGCAGCCGCCCCTGCTCGGAGACGGCCTGCCGGCCGTCGGTCCCGGCGGCCTCGCCGAGAAGGGCGAGGACGGCGTCGGCCTGCTCGGGGGTGAGCGCGTCGAGGGTCTCGATCTCGCGCCCGGGGGAGGGGAGGGGTGCGTCAGTCGTCATGGGTACGAGCGTACGGGGCGGAGGTGGGGCGCCGGGGCAGGCTGTCGCACGGCCGGCGAGGGCGCCGTCCCGCCCGCCCCGTCAGCCGGTACCGGCCCCGCCGTGCAGGACTTCATGAGCGAGGCGGGAGAGGTCGTCCGTCGTGGGCATCAGTTCGCGTACGCCCGGGGGAAGGCCCGCGTACGTGCTCACCGCGAGAGGCTGGTTCTGGGACTGGAGAGCGAATTCGACGGTCGTCGCGTCCTGGCTCTCCGCGATGAGGATGCCGAGCGTCCGGTCGTCCCGCTCCGGGTCGCGCAGGAGGCGGTCCACCGCGGTGACGTAGAAGCTGAGCTGCCCCAGGTGCGAGGGGTGAGCCTTGGTGGTCTTCAGCTCGACCACCACGAAGCGGTGCAGCCTGAAGTGGTAGAAGAGCAGGTCGATGCGGAACTCCGTATCGCCCACGGTGAGGGGGTACTGGCGGCCGACGAAGGCGAACCCGAAGCCGAGCTCGGTGAGGAACTGGATGATCCTGTTCGTCAGCGCGTCCTCGAGCTCGCGCTCGGCGGCGGTGTCCGACAGCTGGGTGAACTCCAGGCGGTACGGGTCCTTGAAGATCTGCTTCGCGGCCTCGGACTGCTCCGGGATGGTGACGTCGAAGTTGTTGGCGGCCGCGCCCTGGGCCAGATGGAGACCGCTGCGGATGTGCGTGGTGAGGCGGTCGCGGGACCAGCCGTGGTGGACGGCGTGCTGGGCGTAGAAGTCCAGCTCGAAGCGGGTCTTGCACTTGTCCATGAGAGTGGTGATGTGGCCCCACGGCAATTGTCCAACAGCCTGTTGGACAATTGGGTCCGGCCACGTCCGGGCCATCTGCTGCATGTAGTGCAGGTTGCTTCGGCTGAACCCCCGCTGGTTCGGAAACTCGGTCCGCAGCTCCGTGGCGATGCGGTCGACGACCTTCGTCCCCCACTTCTCGCCGCCCTGCCTCTCCAGGATCGTCCGGCCGATCTGCCAGTACATCTGGAGCATCTCGGTGTTCACCTTGAGCTGGGCGCGCACGTGCGCGCCCCGCACGATCGATTTGAGATCGTCGAGCATGTCGTGGAAGCCGGGGGGAAGTTCGCCCCGGTGCTGGGCCGGCACCACTGCCTTGCCCGTGAGTTCGTTGTTCACACGTGCATGATTACGTCATGTATGACTGCGGTGACGTTTCTGCCGGCATATGTGCGCCCTACGGGTGATCGGCCCGTTTCCGAGTACGAAGCAACCAGTTCGTAACCCCGGACACCTGTCGCGCTACGCGCGTTGACTCTAGGCTGCCGCACGCAGGATCCAGACACTCACAAGGGGACCGATGTCAGCGACTCCGCAGAAGAACCGTGTGCCCCGGCGGGTGCTCGCCGCCACCGCCGGGCTCGTCACCGTCGGCGCGCTCGTCGCCGCGATGCCGGCCGGCGCCCATGACAAGGGCCACGGCCACCACCCGTCCCGCACCGTCGACGTGCAGCTGCTGTCCTTCAACGACCTGCACGGCAACCTGGAGCCGCCGGCCGGCTCCGCCGGGTCGGTCAGCGAGACGCAGGCCGACGGCACGGTGAAGTCGGTTCCGGCCGGCGGCGTCGAGTACCTCGCCACCTCGCTGCGCACCGCGCGCAAGGGGCACCCGTACTCCGTCACGGCGGCCGGCGGCGACATGGTGGGCGCGAGCCCGCTGCTCTCGGGGCTGTTCCACGACGAGCCCACCATCGAGGCGCTCAACGGGCTCGACCTCGACGTGACGGCCGTGGGCAACCACGAGTTCGACGAGGGGGCCACCGAGCTGGGCCGTCTGCAGAACGGCGGCTGCCACCCGGTCGAGGGCTGCTACGAGAAGGGCAAGAAGTTCAAGGGCGCGGACTTCCCGTACCTCGCGGCCAACGTGACGAGCGAGAAGACCGGCAAGCCGATCCTCAAGCCGTACACGGTCTGGAAGAAGAACGGCGTCAAGATCGGCTTCATCGGGGTGACCCTGGAGGGCACGCCGAACATCGTCACGGCCAACGGCGTCAAGGGCCTGAAGTTCCACGACGAGATCGAGACGGTCAACAAGTACGCCAAGGAGCTGGACCGCCAGGGCGTCAAGTCCATCGTCGCGCTGATCCACGAGGGCGGGGCCCCGGCCTCCTCCTCGTACAACTACGACTGCGACAGCCCGGGCGCCGGTGACGGCATCTCCGGTCCGATCGTCGACATCGCGAAGGGCATCACGCCGAAGGTCGACGCCCTGGTCACGGGCCACACCCACCAGGCGTACGTCTGCACGGTCCCGGACCCCTCCGGCAAGCCGCGCATGGTCACCTCGGCCTCGTCGTTCGGCAAGCTCTACACGGACACGACCCTCACCTACGACCGCCGCACCAAGGACATCGTGCGCACGTCGGTGGAGTCGGCCAACCACATCGTCAGCCGTGACCAGGCCAAGGCCACGGACATGACGGCGCTGATCGCCCGCTGGAACACGCTCGCCGCCCCCATCGCGAACCGGCCGCAGGGCTACATCTCCGCCGACATCAACGGCCGCGGCTCCACGGCCCCCGAGAAGCCGCTCGGCAACCTGATCGCCGACGCCCAGCTGGAGGGTCTGGCCCCCGCGGACAAGGGCGGCGCGGTCGTGGCGTTCATGAACCCGGGCGGTATCCGCTCCGACCTGGTGTTCAAGGCGTCCGGCAGTGAGGGCGACGGGGTGGTGACCTACGGCGAGGCGTTCACGGTCCAGCCGTTCACCAACATGATGAACGTCGTCGACCTGACCGGCGCCCAGCTGGTCGCCGCTCTCCAGCAGCAGGTCAGCGGCTCGAACGAGGCGTCGCCGAAGATCCTCCAGGTCTCGAAGGGCCTCACCTACACGCTGGACATGAACAAGTCGGGCGCCGCACGGGTGGTCGCGGACACGATCCGTCTGAACGGTGAGGCGATCGACCCGGCGAAGTCGTACCGCGTCGCGATGAACGAGTTCCTCGCGGGTGGCGGCGACGGCTTCGCGGCCCTCGGCCAGGGCACGAACAAGCTGGTCGGCGCGTCCGACCTGGACCTGTTCAACGCCTACCTGGCGGCCCACTCGACGGCTTCCGCACCGCTGGCCCCGCCGGCCACGGACCGGATCACGATCGTGCAGTAACGCCGTCACACGGGAGCGTCTCGCTGCTCCCGTCCGGCCCGGAGACCGATGGTCCGCCACGCCACGTGGCGGACCATCGGCTTGTGGTCGACGGGTTCCGGCCACGCGGGCGTCGGTGGCGGGACGACCCTGTTCCGTCATTGAGGTGTGCCCGACATAATTCGAGCCCCCACGGCCCCCGGAGGCACACCCCCATGAGCCCGTACACCGCCACCCGCCGGAGCTTCCTCACCGGCTCGCTCGCAGTCACCGCAGGAGTCCTCCTCGGCGGGACGTCCGCGGCCGCCTCCCGCGCGCTCGGCACCCAGGACTGGATGGGCGGCATAGCCGACTCCACCCCGCTGCGACGCCTCACGATCCCGGGGACGCACAACGCCGGTGCGCGCCACGGCGGCCCCTGGACGGCCTGCCAGAACACGACGGTGGCCCAGCAACTGGACAGCGGCATACGGTTCCTCGACATCCGGTGCCGGATCAGCGGCGACGCGTACGCGATCCACCACGGGGCCTACTACCAGCACCTGAATTTCGACGACGTGCTGGGTGCCTGCCGGGACTTCCTGGCCAGGCACCCTTCGGAGACCGTGCTGATGCGCGTCAAGCAGGAGTACTCCCAGGAGAGCGACGCCGCGTTCCGGCGGATCTTCGACATCTATCTCGACGACAAGGGCTGGCGTCCGCTCCTGCGCCTCGACTCCACCCTTCCGGACCTCGGCGGTGCCCGCGGCAAGGTCGTCGTCCTCGCCGACAACGGCGGCCTGCCCGGGGTCCGGTACGCCGACCCGGCGCTCTTCGACATCCAGGACGACTACATGGCCGAGCCCTTCGGCAAGTACCCGAAGATCGAGGCGCAGTTCCGCAAGGCGGCGCAGCAGCCCGGCAAGTTCTTCATGAACTACGTGAGCACCGCGGCCCTGCTGCCCCCGCGCTCGAACTCGGACCGGCTCAACCCGCAGGTGCACTCGTTCCTCGACGGATCGGAAGCCTCGGGCTGGACCGGCCTCGGGATCGTCCCGCTGGACTTCCCCGCCACCCGGACCGGGCTGGTGGAGTCGCTGATCCGGCACAACCCGGGGTCCTGAGGTCCGCTCACAGCCCCGGCGGCGGCTGAGGTGCCCCCGGCAGCCTGATCGCCGCCACCGTGCCGCCGCCCTCCGCCGGGGTCAGCGCGATCTCGCCGCCCGCCTGCTGGACCGTACGGGCCACGATGGAGAGGCCGAGGCCCGAGCCGGGCAGCTGGCGGGCGGACGGGGAGCGCCAGAAGCGGTCGAAGACGTGCGGGAGCTCTTCGGCGGGGATGCCGGGCCCGTGGTCCCGCACGGTCAGCTCACCACGGTGCAGGACGACCTCGATCGTGCCGCCCGCGGGGCTGAACTTCACCGCGTTGTCGAGCACGTTGACGACCGCCCGCTCCAGTGCGGCGGGTTCGGCGCGTACGTACCAGGGGGCCAGCTCGGCGGTGATGGTCAGCTCCGGGCCGCGCAGCCTGGCGCGCTGCAGCGCGGTCCGGGTGATGTCGTGCAGCGCGACGACCTGGAGGGGACCGGGCTGGGCGGCGTCGGGGCGGGAGAGCTCCTGGAGGTCGCCGATCAGGGCGGCCAGCTCGGTCATCTGGGCCTTGACCGAGGACATCAGGGCCTTGCGGTCCTCGGGCGGGATGGCACGGCCCGTGTCGTCGCTGCGGGCGAGCAGCTCGATGTTCGTACGGAGCGAGGTGAGCGGGGTGCGCAGCTCGTGGCCGGCATCGGCGATGAGCTGCGACTGACGGTCGCGGGACGTGGCCAGTGAGCTGGTCATGGCGTTGAACGAGCGCGAGAGCCGGGCGATCTCGTCCTCGCCCTCCGCGGGGATCCGGACGGTCAGGTCCTCGGTCTCGGCCACGTGCTCGACGGCGCGCGCGAGGTCGTCGACGGGGCGCAGGCCGGTACGGGCGATCCACAGACCGGCCGCGCCGGCGCCGACGACGCCGATGCCCGCGACGAGGACGAGGACCCACGCGAGGGTGGAGAGCGGTTCGGTGACCTCGCTCATGGGGCGGGCGATGGAGACCGCGAGGTTTCCGGTGTCCGATCCTGGGCCCCGGACATCCAGCTGGGAGGTGTAGACCCGCATGTCCTCGCCGCCCTCGGCCGTCACCGAGTGCAGGGCGTAGGTCCGCTGCCGCTTGGCCACCTCCAGGTCCTCGTCGCCGACCGGCAGTTTCGACGTTCCCGGGGCGATGCAGACCGTGCCCTGGGAGTCGATGAGCTGGACCGTCACACCGGTGAAGGGCCGGGGTGGCAGCGAGTTGCCGCCGTTGCAGTACGTGTACAGGTTCGCCAGGTAGGGCTGGTCCACCTTCGAGCCGCGCAGCGACTCGTCCAGCTGGTGCTCCAGCTGCTCCCGGGTCACGAACCAGCAGGCCGCCGCCACCGCCGCCACCGCCGCCGCCACCGCGGCGGCGACCAGCAGGGCGAGCCGGGAGCGGAGCGGGAGGGCGCGGAGCCGGCGGGGGAGGCCGGTCACCCGTCACCTCCGCCGGAGCGCAGGGCGTACCCGACACCTCGCACGGTGTGCACGAGGCGCGGCTCGCCGCCCGCCTCCGTCTTGCGGCGCAGGTACATCACGTACACGTCCAGGGAGTTGGAGCTGGGTTCGAAGTCGAAGCCCCAGACGGCCTTGAGGATCTGCTCACGGGTCAGCACCTGGCGGGGGTGGGCCAGGAACATCTCCAGGAGGGTGAACTCGGTGCGGGTGAGTTCCACCCGGCGTGCCCCGCGGGTGACCTCCCGGGTGTTCAGGTCCATGCGGAGGTCGGCGAAGGAAAGGACGTCGTCGTCGGGGACGTCCCCGCCCTGTGCGGCCGCGTAGGAGCTGCGGCGCAGCAGCGCGCGGATACGGGCGAAGAGCTCGTCCAGCTCGAAGGGCTTGACCAGGTAGTCGTCGGCACCGGCGTCGAGGCCGGTGACCCGGTCCCCGACCGTGTCGCGGGCGGTGAGCATCAGGATGGGCGTGGTCGACCCCGTGGACCGGATGCGCCGGGCGGCGGTCAGGCCGTCCATGCGGGGCATCTGGATGTCCAGGACGATCAGGTCGGGTGCGTACGACTCGGCCTTGGCGAGGGCGTCGTAGCCGTCCACGGCCACCTCCGTCCCGTACCCCTCGAAGGCGAGACTGCGCTGCAGGGCCTCGCGCACGGCGGGCTCGTCGTCGACGATCAGGACACGCTGCGGATCGTCTTCGGCGGGGCTCATCGCTTCTTCGTCCTCTTCCTTCGTGCCGGGTGGTGGGGCTCGGTCCTCAGCCTCGCACGGCCGCCGCACGACGTCGCGCGGCACGTCGCCCGCGGCCGTTGCCGCCGCGGATCTCGGGCGGGCGGGGAGCGGAGGCGGCGGGGGCCGCGGCGGCCAGTTCGGCGGCCAGGGCGAGGGGGAGGGCCAGGGCGGACGGGCCGGCGGCCACGCTCGCGGTGTCGGGGTTCATGGAGACCTCCTGGTCAGGAGCCGTTGCCGGCGCGCAGGGTGTCCAGGTCGGCCTTGACGGTGTTGACGGGGATGGCGAAGCCGAGTCCCACGCTGCCCGCTGCCGAGCTGCCCGAGGTGCTGGCAGAACTGGGTGAGTACATGGCGGAGTTGATGCCGATGATCTCGCCGTTCATGTTGATCAGCGCGCCGCCGGAGTTGCCTGGGTTGAGGGAGGCGTCGGTCTGCAGGGCCTTGTACGTCGTCTTGGACGAACCGGTGTCACCGTTGAACTGCTGACCGCCGAACTCGAACGGCCAGTTCTGGCCGCCCTGTTGCTGCTGCTGGCCCTGGCTCTGGTCCTCGTCCTTGGCGACCGTGACGTCGCGGTCCAGGGCGGAGACGATGCCGCTGGTGACCGTGCCGGTGAGTCCTTCGGGCGAGCCGATGGCCACGACCTGGTCGCCGACCTTCACCGAGGAGGAGTCGCCGAGCGAGGCCGTCTTCAGCCCGCTCGCACCCTGGAGCTTGATGAGCGCCAGGTCCTTGTCGGCGTCGGTGCCGACGACGTCGGCGGTGTACGTCTTCCCGGTGCTGAGGGCCACCTCGATCTTGGAGGCGCCGGAGATGACGTGGTTGTTGGTGACGATCTCGCCGTCGGCCGTGATGACGACACCCGAGCCGGTGGCCTCGCCGGACGAGGACGTCGCGCTGATCTCGACGATGGCCGGCGACACGGCCGCGGCCACGCCGGAGACGGTGCCGGCGCTGCTCTGCGAGACGGTGGTGCCGCTGACGACGCCGCTGGAGCCGGAGCTGCCGCCCGCGAGCTCCCCGATGAGGGTGGCGGTGCCGCCTCCGACCGCCGCGGCGGCGATCGCCACGGCCGCGAGCAGGGCCAACGGCCGCTTGACCCGGCGCTCGGGCTTGGGGGTGTCCGCGGCCGGGAGGGGCTGGGGTGCCGGCCAGGCGTAGGCACCGGCGGGCACCTCGGTGGTCTGCCGCTCGGGCTCGTAGGAGGGCGGCGGCGGGTAGGCCGCCGCGCCACCACCGTAGGAGCCGCCGCCGTACGAGCCGGTGCCGTACGCGTTGCTGTCGCGCGATCCGTTGTCGTGCGATCCGTTGTCGTGGGAGGGGGACATCGGGTACTCGCCGCTCGGGCGGTGGCTGTCGGTCATGTCTACGAGAGTGGCCAGCGAACATGAGAGCAGCCTGAGTACGTCCTGAGAAGCCCGGCAGAACCGTGTATGCCCGATATAAGGACGCGCCCCGCTACAGCGTGGTCACGGTCGGTTCCCCGCAGCCGCACGACCGGCGCACCACCAGCGCGGACGGGAACTGCTTCAGCCGCTCCCGCCGCGAGCCCGAGACCCGCAGCGAGTCGTCGAGGACGAGGTCCACGGCTGCCCGTGCCATCGCCGGACGGTCCGAGAAGACCGTCGTCAGCGGCGGGTCGGTCAGCCCGGCCTCCTTCACGTCGTCGAAGCCGGCGACCGCGAGCTCGCCCGGCACGTCGATCCGCAGCTCGCGCGCGGCCCGCAGCACCCCGATGGCCTGGTCGTCCGTGGCGCAGAAGATCGCCGGGGGCCTGTCGGGCCCGGAGAGCAGCTTCAGGGCCACCTGGTAGGCGTCGTAACGGTTGTAGGGGGCGTGGAACAGCCGGTCCTCCGTCGGCAGCCCGGCCTCCTGCATCGCCCTGCGCCAGCCCTCGATGTGGTCGGCGACGGGGTCGCCGACCACCGGGGTCGACTCCATGCCGCCGAGACACGCCACATAGGCGTTGCCGTGCTCCAGGAGGTGGCGGGTGGCGAGCTGGGCGCCGCCGATGTCGTCCGTGACGACCGCGACGTCGTCGATCGCCTCGGGGCGTTCGTGGAGCAGGACGACGCGCGCGTCCCATGCCTCTATCTCGGCGGCCGCCCGCTCGCTGGGGCCCTGGCTGACCAGGATCAGCCCGGAGACCCGCATGCCGAGGAAGGCCCGCAGGTAGTGGACCTCGCGCTCGTCGCGGTAGTCGGAGTTGCCGACGAGCACCATCTTCCCGCGCTCGGCGGCGGCCTGTTCGACCGCGTGCGCCATCTCGGCGAAGAACGGCTGCCGGGCGTCCGGCACGATCATCCCTATGAGGTCGGTGCGCCGCGAGGCCATCGCCTGGGCGACCCGGTCGGGCCGGTAGCCCAGCTCCTTGATCGCGGCGAGCACCCGCTCGCGCGTGGCCGGGGCGACCGGCCTGGGTCCGTTGTTGATGACGTAGCTGACGACCGCTGTCGAGGTCCCCGCCAGTCTCGCCACATCGTCCCGCGTCACCTTGGCCACGCGCGGCAGTCTACGCGGATCGACCTACCGCTTGGCAGGCCGCACAGGGGCTTCTTCCGGGACCTCGATGTCCGCCGACTGCTCCGAACGGGTGACAAGATCGTCCGTGGGCTTCGACGCCGCCCTGGCCTTGGCCTCCTCGGCCGCCCGGTCCACCTTCTCGGGGGTGACGAAGCGGTAGCCGACGTTGCGCACGGTGCCGATCAGCGACTCGTGCTCGGGTCCCAGCTTGGCGCGCAGCCGCCGTACGTGGACGTCCACCGTGCGGGTGCCGCCGAAGTAGTCGTAGCCCCAGACCTCCTGGAGCAGCTGGGCGCGGGTGAAGACCCGGCCGGGGTGCTGCGCGAGGTACTTGAGCAGCTCGAACTCCTTGAAGGTCAGGTCGAGGACCCGGCCCTTGAGCTTCGCGCTGTACGTCGCCTCGTCGACCGAGAGGTCGCCGTTGCGGATCTCCATGGGGGAGTCGTCCGTGGTGATCTGCTGGCGGCCGGTGGCCAGCCGCAGCCGGGCCTCGACCTCCGCGGGGCCCGCGGTGTCCAGTAGGACGTCGTCGATGCCCCAGTCGGCGGTGACGGCCGCGAGGCCGCCCTCCGTCACGACGAGGATCAGCGGACAGCCGGGTCCGGTGGACCGCAGCAGCTGACAGAGCGAGCGCACCTGGGGAAGGTCCCGGCGCCCGTCGATGAGAATGACGTCGGCACCCGGGGTGTCGACGAGAGCGGGTCCCTCGGCGGGGGCGACCCGCACGCTGTGCAGCAGAAGGCCGAGGGCGGGGAGCACCTCCGTCGACGGTTGAAGGGCATTCGTCAGAAGCAGCAGTGAACTCATCGCCGCCCACCTGCCTGGGTCGTCGGTCGATCGTGCACGTTCAGCTCGCCCATTACGTCGGTCCTCCTCGTTCCCTGCGAGAGGGGCACTCCCGGGTCGGACCCGGGGGAGTATGCGGCAGTGCTTCGTACTCCCGTACGGCCGTCACCTGCGACGGCCGTCATACGGTTTTTACTGTGCGGCCCCGCGCCCGGGGACCGCTGAGCTTGTCGAAACGTCGCCGTAACAACGCTCGGAAAGCACAAAAGGACCCGGGGGCTGCTTTGCCCGGATCCTCTTCGCAGCAGAATAGCCCACATGAGTTCTGTGTCCGAGGGTGGTTTCCCGAGTTCTTCTGTTCCCTCGATCACGCCGGTGCCCCGGCGCACCACGTTGCTGACCGGTGACGGGGTCCGTATCGAGGCGGTGTACACCCCGTGTACGGCGGGTTCCGGGGGCGCCGGAGGCGGTGCCCCGGAAGGGCCCGCCGTGGTCCTCGCACACGGTTTCACCGGCTCCGCGGACCGGCCGGCGCTGCTCCGGGCGGCCGCGGTGTTCGCCCAGCGTGCGGCCGTGATCACGTTCTCCTTTCGGGGGCACGGAAGGTCCGGCGGACGGTCGACGGTGGGCGATCGCGAGGTGCTGGATCTCGCGGCCGCGGTCGCCTGGGCACGGTCGCTGGGGCACCGCCGAATCGTTACGGTCGGTTTCTCGATGGGCGGTTCTGTCGTGCTCCGGCACGCCGCTCTGTATACGGCGCCGGAATCCGGAGAATCCGCCGAGGAGGAATTCGGCCCGGGGGCGACCGAACGGGTGGGGCCGCGCACGGGGGCGCACACGGCGCACAAGAGGCGTGCAGAAGCGCAGCCATTCATCGGGGCGGCCCACACGGATGCGGTCGTCGCCGTGAGCGCTCCGGCTCGCTGGTACTACCGAGGCACGGCGCCCATGCGTCGCCTGCACTGGGTGGTCACGCGGCCCGCGGGCCGGCTCGTCGGCCGCTACGGCTTCCGGACCCGCATCCATCAGCAGGACTGGGACCCCGTGCCGCTCTCGCCGGTGGAGGCGGTCCCGCTGATCGGTGTGCCTCTGCTGATCGTGCACGGCGACCGGGACCCGTACTTCCCCGTCGACCATCCCCGGATGCTGGCCGGAGCCGCGGGTGACGGGGCCGAGCTCTGGCTGGAACACGGCATGGGCCACGCGGAGAACGCCGCGGACGAGGCACTGCTGACCCGCATCGCGGACTGGACGGAGTCGGCGTGATCCATGATGGACAGCCGACGTACGACGAAAGGGGTGCCGCCATGGCAGCGGGCACGATCCGCTACTGGGCCGCGGCCAAGGCCGCCGCA
Source organism: Kitasatospora papulosa (assembly GCF_000717245.1). Lineage (GTDB taxonomy): Bacteria > Actinomycetota > Actinomycetes > Streptomycetales > Streptomycetaceae > Streptomyces > Streptomyces papulosus. The sequence goes on along the minus strand of NZ_JNYQ01000004.1, from coordinate 1,217,389 downwards.
GGGACCGCGGAGGAGCCGTACACGGCGAACACACTCGCCGAGGCTCTCGACGGGGTGCGCGAGCGGCACCCCGGTGAACTGACGCGCGTACTGCGCCGATGCTCGTTCCTGATCGACGGGAATCCTGTGGGGACCCGCGGTCATGAGACCGTACGGCTTGCCGAGGGCGGCACGGTCGAGGTGCTCCCGCCGTTCGCAGGAGGGTGAACCGCAGACCATGAGCGACAACGATCAGCAGTATCCGTACGACCCGGGACACGGGCAGCAGCGCCAGGGACAGGAGCCGTACGACCCGGCGGCGTACGGGCAGCAGCCGTACGACCCGTACGGGCAGCCGCAGAGCCCGCAGCCGTACGACCCGGCGTACGGACAGCCGCAGAGCCCGCAGCCGTACGACCCGGCCTACGGACAACCGCAGAACGGGCTGCAGCCGACGTACGGGCAGCAGCAGCCGTCCTACCCGCAGCCGCAGCAACAGCAGCAGCCGTACTCGCAGCAGCAACAGCAGCCGTACCCGCAGCAGCAGGAGCAGCAGCCGTACGGTCGGCAGCCCGCCGTCCACCCGGAGCAGGGCGCGTTCCGGACCCAGCCCGCCGACCAGGGCGTTGCCCAGACGTGGCAGGGGCAGACCTGGGACACCACGTACCAGCCGACGATCCAGCCGCAGCACCCCGACGCGCCCGCCGGGCAGGGCGGCCACCCGCTGCCGCCCGAGGCCCCGGCGCGGCAACCGCAGTACGTCCCGGCCGCCCCGCCCGCCCAGGCGGCTCCGGCGGCCGCTCCGGGGGCTGGTTCCGACGACTCCGGGTACAGCGCGCCGACCACTCTGGGCAACAGCCGGATCACCGACGCCCAGCGGGCCCGCGCCGAAGGGCGTTCGCCGATCATCGCGCCGGGGATGCAGCCCGCCGCGATCACGGCGGGCCTCGGCCTGCTCCTCGCCCTCGCCGCGGCGATCGGGGCCTACGCCCTGCTCGTGCCCCTGGTCCTGCTCCAGGCCGTGACGGCCGCGGGCTGGTTCCGGCTCAACGGCATGTGGCCGGCCCGGCAGGGCATCGCGCTCGCCTTCGCCGGCGGTGTGGCGGCCGATGCGGTGCTGCTCGCCGCGGGCCGGGACAACGCCCCGGCGGCCATCCTCGGCACGCTCGGTGGCTGGGTGCTGCTCACCATCGTCCTGCAGCTGCGCAGCCATGCCGGTGCCGACGAGCGGATGTACGGCCTGACGGCCACCGTCGCGTCGGCGGCGCTGGCCGTGCTGGCGGCCGGGCACCTGGCGGCGGTACCGGACGCGGTGACGGTGGGCGGTGTCGCGGTCGCCGTGGGCGTGCTGGTCAGGGCCCTGCCACTGCCCGGAGCGGTCTCGGTGGTGGTGGCGCTGCTCGCCTCGGCGGGAGCGGGCCTGGCCGCCGGGGTGTTCACGGACTTCGGGGCCCGGTCGGCGTTCCTCGGGTTCGCGGCGGGTGGCTGCGCGCTGATCGGTCTGCGGGTCGCGAGCTACGACTACCCGTCCCGGTTCGTGCACATGACCGCGGGGGTGGCGCTGCCGCTCACGGCCGCGGCTCCCGCCGTCTATCTGATCGGCCGTGCGATCGCCTGACGTTCCCGGACGTTTCCGGCGTCCCCGCACTTCGAGGCCCGGCCGGGGAACCGGCCGGGCCTCGTGTTCGTCGATCACTCAGGGCACGCCGCACCGCGGCAGTAGGCTCAGGTGCACCAGAGGTCCGGCCGGTCCGAGTGGGGGAACAACAGGCATGCGAGCACTGCGAATACTGCTGATCCTGGCCGTGGTGCTGGGCGGTGTCTTCGTCGCCGTGGACCGCGCCGCCCTGTACTTCGCCGAGTCGGAGGCAGAGGGGCGGATCGCTTTCGGTGACGCCGAGGCCGGTTCGACCGATGTCTCGATCAAGGGCTTCCCCTTCCTGACCCAGGTCGCGGCCTCGGAGTTCGACCGGGTGGACGTCACGGTCAAGGACATCCGCGCGAACGCTGCCGGGCGGGAGATACGCATCAGCGAGATCCAGGCCGAGCTGAGCCGGGTCACGCTGGGTGCCGGCTACACCAGCGCCACCGCCTCCCGGGCCTCCGGGACGGCCGTCATCCCGTACGCGGCCCTGACCGAGGCCGCCGACGACGGTGTCACCGTCGCCTACGGCGGCGACGGCAAGGTCAAGGTCACCGGCTCGGTGGAGATCCCCCTGCTGGGCCGCACGCTCACGCGCAGCGTGCTCTCCACGGTCACCCTGGTCGACGGCGACACCGTCAGGGTGCGCGCCGACGAGGTGCCGGGCGAGGGCATCCCGGGCCTCGAGGGCCTGGTCAGGAAGAAGACCGACTTCGAACGCGGGATCGGCGGGCTGCCCGAAGGCCTGGAACTGCAGAAGATCGAGGTGGCTCCGGGCGGGCTGGAGATCTCGGTGACCGGATCGGACGTCCGGCTCGCGGGCTGACGCCGCTGCGCCGGACGGCCGCGGACCGCGCCCGGAGCGGGTGCGGCGGGGACCGTCCGGCGGTGAACCGGACGCACGATCCAGATGATGAGACGGGCTCGTCCGTTCCCTAGCCGGCCGTCGGGCACCGACTGCCGGAATCCGTGCCTCCGAGGCCCTGGACCACTCCCTCGTCTCGCATATCGGACGATCGCGTCTCATCATCCGACACGACGGTGACATCTCCGCCCGTACCTCCCTACGATCGGACGCATGAAGCGACAGGCGGACCTCACGAAGCGGCGGGCAGTAGACCTGTGCCGCGTCGCCGCCATGCTCTGTCGCACCTTCTGAGCGGGACCTCTCCCGTTTCCCGCCGGCCCTTCGACGACGTCAGGGCCGAATCCGTGCCCGCCGTGCGCGTTCCGCTGCCAGCGCCCGCGCGTACACCCGGCACCCAGCACTCCGCACCACCCCGCCGCAGACTGCCCCGGAGGAGAAACACATGAGCCGCGCAGACGTCCTGGTCGACGCCGACTGGGTCGAGGCCCACATCGACGACCCGCAGGTCGCCATCGTCGAGGTCGACGAGGACACCTCGGCGTACGAGAAGAACCACATCAAGAACGCGATCCGGATCGACTGGACCAAGGACCTCCAGGACCCGGTCCGCCGTGACTTCGTCGACCAGGCCGGCTTCGAGAAGCTCCTGTCCGAGAAGGGCATCGGCAACGACACGCTGGTCGTCCTCTACGGCGGCAACAACAACTGGTTCGCCTCGTACGCCTACTGGTACTTCAAGCTGTACGGCCACGAGAACGTCAAGCTGCTCGACGGCGGCCGCAAGAAGTGGGAGCTCGACTCCCGCGACCTGACCGACGCCGTCCCGGCGCGCCCGGCCACCGAGTACAAGGCCAAGGCCCAGGACGAGTCGATCCGCGCCTACCGCGACGACGTCGTGAAGGCCATCGGCAGCCAGAACCTCGTCGACGTGCGTTCGCCCGACGAGTTCAGCGGCAAGCTGCTCGCCCCGGCGCACCTCCCGCAGGAGCAGTCGCAGCGCCCCGGCCACGTGCCGAGCGCCCGCAACATCCCGTGGTCGAAGAACGCCAACGACGACGGCACCTTCAAGTCGGACGACGAGCTCAAGGCCCTCTACGAGGACGAGCAGGTGGACCTGTCGAAGGACACCATCGCGTACTGCCGCATCGGTGAGCGCTCGGCCCTCACCTGGTTCGTGCTGCACGAGCTCCTCGGCCAGGAGAACGTCAAGAACTACGACGGTTCCTGGACCGAGTACGGCTCCCTGGTGGGCGTTCCGATCGAGCTCGGCGCCAACAAGTAATTCCGCAGGATCCGATCAGCAGGACCCCGACCAGAAGGACAGAACACCATGTGTGGAGCACAGGCCGGCGGCCCCGACGCTTCGACGATCAAGCCGGGCGAGACGACCATCCAGGGCAGCGTGACCCGCGACGGCGAGCCCGTCACCGGCTACGTCCGACTGCTCGACTCGACCGGTGAGTTCACCGCCGAGGTCCCGACCTCGGCGACCGGGCAGTTCCGTTTCTACGCGGCCGAGGGCACCTGGACGCTGCGTGCCCTGGTTCCGGGCGGCACCGCCGACCGTACGGTCGTGGCGCAGACCGGTGGCCTCGCCGAGGTCGCCATCGCCGTGTAGTTCACGCGCACGGACGGCCGGAGGGCCGCACCCCAGGGGGTTGGACGCCACCTGACACGGGGTGCGGCCCTTCGCGCCGTCCGCGTGCGCTTCCGCGCCGGTGAGCCCTACGCTGGACTCATGTACGCCCGGCGCAGGCGCGTCTATTTTCTGATGATGGGCGGATGCCTCTTCCTCTTCGTCTCCGCCTGGGCCTTCGTGCGTCTGTGGTCCGTCCCCGCGGCCGTGGCGATGTGCGTGGTCGCCATGGTCCTGCCGCCCGTCGCCGCGATCGTCGCCAACCGGCGCGGACCCGAGGACCGTTGGTGGGACGATCCCTCACCGGGATCCAGGGCACCGGGGTCCAGGGCACCGGGCTCGCGGCCCGAGGGCTCCGCGCCCGACCTCTCCCGGCCCTCGAAGCCCCCTCCCCCCGCCTCGCGGCCGCGCTCGCCGCAGCAGGCCCCCACGGGAGATCCGACGTCCGACCGGTGGTGGGACGAGCTCGACGGCAGGGACAACCGCCGCTGAGGGCCGTCCCGTGGGCCCATGGCCCGGCGGGATCAGTACACGAGGGCCTGAGTGCCGTCCGCCATGGCCTCCTGCACGAACACCTGGGCGCCGGCGATCCTCACGCCGTCCAGGACGTCCTTCTCCGTGATGTCGCGCCGCGCCGCACACTGCGTGCAGAGCGTGATCCCGCCACCCGCCAGGATCGAGTCGATCAGATCGGGCAGGGGCGCGGAGTGCGGCAGCTCGAACTCGGCCGCGCGCCCCGGCAGGGCGAACCAGGCGGACTCGCCGGTCAGCCACAGGGACACCTCGACACCACTGGCGACGGCCACGGCCGCCACGGTGAAGGCCTGCGAGCAGCGCTCGGCGGCGTCGGCTCCGGCGGTCACCTTGATCACGAGCTTCTTCGACATGTACCGAACTGTAATCCTCGGCCGGACAACCTCCCCCGTGACCTGTGGGTCTGCTGTGTGCGCAGGTGATGCGACCTGCGCCTCAGGTCTCATGGGGGGACCCTTTTGGAACCGAACGACACCCTTTTTGACGTGCCGCCGGAGGCACCGGCCGAGGCACCGGCCGCCCCGGTGCGCACCCGCCCGCGCGGCCGTACGGCTCTGCTGATCGCCGCCGCGGCCCTGCTCGGCATCTCCGGCGGTACGGCGATCGGCTACGGCATCCAGGCGCAGCGGCCTCCGTCGCCGTTGCCCGCGCTGTCGCAGACGGAGCTGGCCTACCCGGCGAAGGCGCTTCCCGCGGACAAGGTCCCGGCCCCGCTGCCCGCCTCGCAGGACCACCGGGTCAAGACGGACGGTGATCTGCGCAAGCTGATCATCGACCGCCCGGCGGGCTGGAGCGAGGACGAGGACGCCGACTGGCTGGACGACGGCTGGATGAGCGTGGGGGTCCTGGCACGCGGCTACGAGGTCGAGGACGGGATGTTCGAGTACTTCCTGGAGTCGGACATCCGCCGTGTCGCGGGTGCCGCCTGGACGAAGGGCGAACACCGCGAAGCCACGATCACGCTCACGCAGTTCTCCTCCGGGACGGACACGACGGCCGAGGACCACGCGGTCGGTCAGCGCTCGTACATGGCCGATGACGATCACGCGGGCAACAACGGCGACCTGGTCAAGGGCAGCGGCGAAGGCCGCTACTACGTCTACGGCGCGGACCTGGAGCCCGGCTACGAGCCCTTCTACCGGGCCCGGGCCGTCGTGCACCGGGGCGACATCATGATCGAGATCAATCTGTACGACACCCGGCCGATCAGCAAGAAGGACATCCGGACGCTGGTCGAGCGACAGCTGGAGCGTGTGTGAACGACATGACCCCGCCCGAACCCTCCGGCGGCGCCCCGCTCCACGGAACGTCCGGAGCCCCGGAGGCTTCCGCAGGGCGCGGCCGCGCCCTGCGTGTCCTGCTCGCGGCGCTGCCCTTCGTCCTGGTGCTCGGCGCCGTCGGCGGTGCCGCGGCGTACACGAAGATCACGGTGGACGGCGCGGACCGCACCGCCGAGACCACCACCTGGGACGTCCCCGAGCGTGAGCTTGACAAGGATCCCGCGGGGGACACGAGCCGCGGCAGGTCGGACACCGAGCTGAGCAAGCTGCTGCTGCCCGTGCCCAAGGGCTACCGGCTGGGGCCGGACGACGGGGAGTACGGAAACGACGGCGAGGCGGAAGGTGAGCGGGCCGTCGCCGCGATGAAGGAGTCCGGCCGCGGGCTCGCGGGCAAGGAGCGCCGGGAGTTCGACGGCCGGATCGACAAGCTCCGGCTGCAGGGTCTCGCCGTCCGGTCGTACGTCTCCCAGGAGAACGACCTGGAGGTGCACGCCGTGATCGTCCGGATGAAGGACAAGAAGGCCGTGCGGGACCTCCACACCTTCCGGACGGGGCTCTTCGATCTCGTCGGCCTCTTCCGCGACGGCCCGAAGGTCCAGGGCCACACCCGTAACGCGACCTGCTACCTGCAGCCGAAGGACAGCGACAGCGACATCGAGGACATGATGTGCGCGGCGTACGACGGTGAGCTCAGCATCAGCTACCGGGCGACGGGCACCAAGCCGGTCGACAAGAAGGCCGTCGCCGAGCTGCTGAAGGACCAGCTGGACCACATCTCGTCCCCGGGGGAGTACATATGACCGAGCAGACGGCAGCGCCTGCCGACACGGCCGTTCCGGCCGCCGTCCCCTTCCCGCCGGCCCCGCAGGACCCGCCGGCCCCTCCGGCTCATGACCCGGTACCCGCCGCACGCCCCCCGCGCCGAGTGCTGCGGACCGTCCTCCGGTGGACGGCCGCCGTGCTCGTCATGGGCGGGCTGGGAGCGGGCACGGTCGCCGGCATCACGTCGATGAAGCGCACCGACGTTCCGGGACTCGCCACGAAGAGCGACGGGCGCTGGGACTACCCGGTGCTGAGCCTGCCCGCGCTGCCCGCCGACGCGCCCCGCCCGTACAGCGACTCCAACACCGCGGAGGTCCACCACGCGGACCTGCGGCGCCTGCTGCTCCCCGCGCCGGCCGGCGCCACCGTCGACAAGGAGCTCGACGGCGGCTGGACGGACGTCGCCCGCTTCGTCTCCGAGTACGGCAAGGACGACCGGGCCGCCCTCACCCAGCACCTGAAGGACTCCGCCCTGCGGCACATCGCCGCGCGCGGCTGGACCATGCCGGACGGCACGTCGTCCCGCGTCTACCTGCTCCAGTTCAACTCGGTGGCGTACTCCACCGCCTTCGAGGGCGAGCTCTTCGACAGCGACTCGCTGCCACGGGCCCTCGCGGGGGCGCCCGAGCTCGACTTCGACGGGGACTGGGCCTCCGACGCCCGGGCGGAGTACACGACGGTGCGCGCGTTCTCCGAAGCCCGGCCGTACGGCGCCGAACAGGTCCGCCACGCCTATGTGCTGGCCGGGGACACGGTCGCCCTCGTCGTCCACAGCCGCAAGGGGAGGGCCGGCACCGAAGCGGTTCCGTTCCACCAGACGCTGGTGCTGCAGAACCAGCTCCTGGGCTGATCCGGCCGCGCCCGGGGGAAACCCCGCGCCGCCGCGCCGGGCCCCCACCCATTAGGCTGGGGGCCCGGCCGTCCGCTGCCGTCATGTCGTTCGTTCCGAGGAGCTCCCGTGCTTGAGGCTTTCTTCTCCGCTCTGCTGGTCCTGGTCTGCGTCGGCGTGCTCGCCTTCGCCGCCGTGACCGTGAAGAAGCTGTACCAGGGCCAGCGCTGACCCTCGCCGAACACGTCCCGTACACCCTCACAGATCGTCTGAGCCGCTCATGATCGAGATTCCGTCCGACCTCCACCCGGACCTCGTGCCGCTGGCCTTCCTCCTCGGCAACTGGGCGGGTGCGGGCGTCTCCGACTTCCCCGGCGCCGAGAAGTGCAACTTCGGCCAGGAAGTGACCTTCAGCCACGACGGCCGTGACTTCCTCGAGTACGTCTCGCACTCGTGGGTGCTGGACGCCGAGGGCAACCAGGTCAAGCCGCTGGAGTCCGAGTCCGGCTACTGGCGCATCGACAAGGACCGCAAGGTCGAGATCGTCATGGTGCGCGACCAGGGCGTCGTCGAGGTCTGGTACGGCGAGCTGGCCAAGCAGAAGCCGCAGATCGACATCGCCACCGACGCGGTGGCCCGCACCGCGGCCTCCGGCCCGTACAGCGGCGGCAAGCGCCTCTACGGCTACGTGCACAGCGACCTGATGTGGGTCGGCGAGAAGGCCACCCCCGACGTGGAACTGCGGCCGTACATGTCGGCGCACCTGAAGAAGGTCGTCACGCCGGGTGAGGTCGCCGAGATGGCGAGGGGCCTCGGGGACCTGCCGGACGACGGCATCGCCTTCTTCAAGTAGCCGGACCGGGCCCCGTTCCGCACGGACCCGGGGCCCCACGCCCGCCCAGCCCTACACTGGGGCTGTGGTGAGCACCGACTGGAAGACCGATCTTCGGCAGCGTGGCTACCGGCTGACGCCCCAGCGCCAGCTCGTCCTGGAAGCCGTCGACAAGCTGGAACACGCGACCCCCGACGACATCCTCTGCGAGGTGCGCAGGACGGCGTCGGGCGTGAACATCTCCACCGTCTACCGGACCCTGGAGCTCCTGGAGGAGCTCGGGCTGGTCAGCCACGCCCACCTCGGGCACGGTGCCCCCACCTACCACCTGGCGGACCGCCACCACCACATCCACCTCGTCTGCCGTGACTGCACGGACGTCATCGAGGCCGATGTCGACGTGGTCGCCGACTTCACGGCGAAGCTGCGGGGTGCCTTCGGCTTCGAGACCGACATGAAGCACTTCGCGATCTTCGGGCGCTGTGCCGACTGCGCGGCGAAGGCGGCCGAGGACGGGCCGGCCGGGAGCGCCGGCGGGCGGTAGTCCGAGCCGTACGAGTCGTACGCTGGTCGCATGAAGAGCCCCCTGCTGTCCCTGCCCGGTGCCGTTCCCGCCGAGGGGCGTGACGAAGGCGTCGCCGCGCACTACGGCGACCTGTTCCGTGAGCAACGCGCACTCGCCGACGGCAGCGGTCTCGTCGACCTCTCGCACCGCGGGGTCGTCACGGTGACCGGAGACGACCGGCTGGCCTGGCTGCACCTGCTGCTCACCCAGCACGTCAGCGACCTCGCGCCGAACCAGGCGACCGAGGCGCTGATCCTCTCCGCCAACGGACACATCGAGCACGCCCTCTACCTGGTCGACGACGGCACGACGGTGTGGATGCACGCCGAGCCCGGGACCCAGGGCGACCTGGTCGCGTACCTGGAGTCGATGAAGTTCTTCTACCGGGTCGAGGTCGCCGACCGCACCGAGGACTTCGCCGTGGTGCACCTGCCGGCCGGTTCCATCGCGGAGGTCCCCGACGGGGTCGCCGTGCGCGAGACGGCCCACGGCCGCGATCTCTTCCTGCCGCGCGCCGACCTGGAGCCCTACGCGGCCGCCCACGGCCCGGTGGCCGGGATCCTGGCGTACGAGGCGCTGCGCGTGGAGGCGTACCGCCCGCGCCTGGGCTTCGAGACCGACCACCGCACCATCCCGCACGAGCTGGGCTGGATCGGCAGCGCCGTGCACCTCCAGAAGGGCTGCTACCGGGGACAGGAGACGGTCGCCCGTGTCCACAACCTGGGGAAGCCGCCGCGCCGGCTCGTCTTCCTGCACCTCGACGGCAGCGAGGTGCACCTGCCCGGACACGGGACGCCGGTCCGGCTCGCCGCCGACGGACAGGAAGGCCGCCAGCTCGGCTTCGTCACCACCTCGGCCCGCCACCACGAGCTGGGGCCGATCGCCCTGGCCCTGGTGAAGCGGAACGTCGCGGTGGACGCGGAGCTGATCGCGGGTGACACCGCGGCGGCCCAGGAGACGGTCGTCGAGCCGTAGAGGGGCGGGGCGGGCCGCTACACCTCGACCAGGACGGTGAACGGGCCGTGGTTCGTGAGCGAGACACGCATGTCCGCCCCGAACCGGCCCGTCTCCACCCGTGCGCCGAGGGCGCGCAGCTGCGCGACCACCTCGTCGACCAGCGGTTCGGCGACCTCGCCGGGTGCCGCGGCGTTCCAGGTGGGCCGGCGACCCTTCCTGGCGTCTCCGTACAGAGTGAACTGCGAGATCACCAGCAGCGGGGCGTTCACGTCCGAGCACGACTTCTCGCCGTCCAGGATCCGCAGGGTCCAGAGCTTGCGGGCGAGCTGTGCCGCCTTCTCCGCGGTGTCCCCGTGGGTGACTCCCACCAGCACACACAGGCCCTCACCGACGATCTCGCCGACCGTCCCGGCACCCTGCGAGTCGTCCGCGGCGCCCGCCACGGTGACGCTCGCGCCGTCCACCCTCTGTATCACTGCACGCATACAGACCAACCTATCTTGGGCCGAACGGGTACAGAGCACCTGCATGAACACCGTGCGTAGTGGCACCATGCACGATGTCGGTGTGCCGACGCACCGGTCGAGGGGACGGAACATCATGACGACACGTGGAACCGGGCCATCGTCCGGCGCCGTACCGAGGACGCGTACCGCCGGCCTTCGGCCGCCGGTCCAGCGGACGGGTGCCGCGCCGGGGCAGCCGCCCACCCCGCCGCCCGTACAGATGCCCGCAGCGGTGTCCGTGCCCGGGCAGACCGGAGGCGGTGCGGTCGAAGGTCTGGCCTCCGTGCGACCACAGCCCGAATTCGGCGGGCTGCGACTGCCGGATCTGCGCACCCTGCGCCGTGACGCCCAGCGTGACGAGGCGGACCTCAGTTACGTACGCCGCCTCGTCCAGGGCCGCATCGACATCCTGCGGGCGGAGCTGGCCCGGCGGGTGGACCCGGAGTCCCCCGTCGTCGACCGGCTCTCGGAGATCCTCACCGACACCCCGTCCGTCCACCGCTCCTCGGTGCGGCACGTCACCCTCACCACGCCGCGCAGCGACGAGTACCGGCAACTTGCGGCGGACACGCTCGCGGAGGTCGGGCTCTCCGACCTCGACGCCCGGACGGACGAAGAGCTCCTCGCCGCCATGGGGCGGCTCGTCCGCTACGAGCGGCAGGTGTCGCGGCGCCGTCACCGGCTCCAGCGGACCGTCGACGATTGCAGCGCGGAGATCGCCCGCAGGTACCGTGACGGGGAAGCACAAGTAGCGGACCTGCTCGCCTGAAGCGACCCTTCCGGGGGCGGGTCACAGCCCGTCCCCGGAAGGCCACCCGCCCCATGACCTCCTTCATAGCTCCCTCGTCGACCCCGTCCCCCGAGCTCCCGGTGCTGGCCGAGGTCGTACGGTCCGGTTTCACCGAGGGCCGCCACCGGGGATCGCTGGTCGTCCTGGCCGCGGACGGGAGTGTGGAGCTCGCACTCGGCGACCCGGCCGGCCCGGTGTTCCCGCGCTCGTCCAACAAGCCGATGCAGGCCGCCGCGATCCTGCGGGCCGGCCTGGACCTCTCGGGGGAGCGGCTGGCGCTGGCCGCCGCGAGCCATTCGGGTGAGGGTTTCCACCTCGAACTGGTCCGCACGATGCTCGCCGAGCACGGCCTGGAGCCGGACGACCTCCAGACCCCGCCGGACCTGCCGCTGGACCCGGTCGAGGCGGAGGAGTACCTCGCGGCCGGGGGTGTGCGGGAGCCGCTCACCATGAACTGCTCCGGGAAGCACGCGGCGATGCTCGCCGTCTGCGTACGCAACGGCTGGGACACCGCCACCTATCTCGACCCGGCGCACCCCCTGCAGAGGCTGGTCGGCGAGGTGGTCGCGGAGGCGGCGGGCGAGCCCGTCGCGGCGGTCGGCACGGACGGCTGCGGGGCCCCACTGATGGCGATCGGGCTGGTGGGCCTGGCCCGTGCGTTCCGCTCCTTCGTGCTGGCGGAGCCCGGTTCCGCGGAGCGCCGGGTCGCGGACGCGATGCGGGCGCACCCGGAGTACGTCGCGGGCACGCGGCGTCCGGACACCTGGCTGATGCGGGAGGTGCCGGGCACGCTCTCCAAGATGGGCGCGGAGGCCGTGCAGGCCGTGGCCCTCCCCGACGGCAGGGCACTGGCGTTCAAGATCGACGACGGTTCCACCCGCGCCCTGGGCCCGGTGCTGGCCAGGGCCCTCGAACTGGTCGGCGTGGACGCCCCCGTGGTGTCGCGGATCGGGCGTGCGCCGCTGCTGGGCGGTGCCGAGGAGGTCGGCGCGATCAGGGCGGCGTTCTGAGCCGGGCCCGCAGCCGGGCGGCGGGAAAAGCGCGCGACATCACGCGCGCCCCGTGCCTAGCGTGGGCCGTATGAGCCTTGATCCGCGCCTCGTGACCGCCGCCGAATACCCCGACTGGCTCCGTGCCGTCGGGACCGGGTTCCTGCGGGCGTCGGCCGCGGTTCCCGGCGAGCAGGAGGTCGCGGTGCGGCTGGCACACACCGATCTCGCCCGTGTCCAGGGCGTCTTCGACGCCGGGCGCTGCGTGGCGACCTTCCGGTCCTTCGCGCAGGAACTCACCGTCGTCGGCGGGGCGAAGGTGCGGGCGGACGCCGTCACCGCCGTGACGGTCACCCCCACGCACCGCCGGCGCGGGCTGCTGAGCCGGATGATGGCCACGGACCTGGCCGCGGCGAAGGAGCGCGGCGACGTGGTCGCCTCGCTGATCGCCGCCGAGTACCCGATCTACGGACGGTACGGATTCGGGCCGGCCGCCTGGGCCACCGAGTGGGAGATCGACGTCCCCCGGGCGGGTCTGGATCCGCGTGCGAGGATCCCCTCGGAAGCGGACGGCGGCCGGATCGAACTGGTCGACGGAGCCGACGTACGCAAGCTGGGGCCCGAGCTCCACACCCGTCTCGCCGCCCGGCAGCACGGTGTGGTCTCGCGGGACGAGCGCTGGTGGCAGCGCAGCACCGGGGTGGACCTCCCCGCGTACGAGACGTGGACGGAGCCGTTCTACGCGGTGTACCGCTCGGCGGACGGGGAGACGGACGGGTTGATCGCCTACCGCGCCGACGACCGCTGGGGCGACGGGAAACAGCCGCTCAACAAGGCGACGGTCGTCGGCATGACCGCCGTGACCCCGGCGGCGGAACGCGCCCTGTGGCAGTTCGTCTGTTCGATCGACTGGATCACCACGGTCCGTACCGGCTACCGCGCCCCGGACGACCTGGTGCCGCTCCTCCTGCCGGACCCGCGTGCCGCCCGCGTCGTGACGTACGCGGACTGGCTGTGGCTGCGCGTCCTGGACGTGCCCCGGGCCTTGGAGGCGCGTACGTACGCCACCGGGGCGGCCCTGGTCCTGGACGTCCGGGACCCCGCAGGTCTGGCCGGCGGCCGTTTCCTGCTGGAGGTGTCACCGTCGGGCGCCTCGTGCGTCCCGACGACGCGGGACGCGGACCTGTCCCTGGACGTGGGCGAGTTGGGCACGCTGTATCTGGGGGACGAGTCCGCGCTGCGGCTCGCCGCGCTGGGCCGGATCGAGGAGCACCGTGCGGGGGCGGCGGCGGAGGCCGACACGGTGTTCCGGGCGCCACGGCGGGCGTGGTGCCCGGACGTGTTCTGAGGCTTCACCGCCACCCTGACCGTTCCGCCGGCCTGGACCGCCGGCGCAACGGTGGTCAGTCGGTCGGCGCGAACAGCAGGGCCAGGATGAGGGCACCGGCACAGGCGCAGTTGGGGTTGCCGACCTTGGCGCCGAGACTGAGCAGGGTGACACCGAGGGTGCCCATGACGCCGTACTTCCACTGAATGATCTGCTCAAGGCCCAAGGTGATGAAGGGCATGGCGGTCACTCCTTCCCAGATGGAGGAATCGGCGCGGTACGCGCCGCTGGGTGGGGGAGGCCGGCTACCGTGCGCGACGCTGCGCATGAACCAGACAAGTTCCTTACAAGTCCCCCGTTTGACTTGTCGTACTTATGCCCCGCTGTGGCAGCCTCACAAACTTGTATGGTTATTTGGTTAGTTGTTGGCTTCAGGCTGTGACTGGCGAATATGTGTGCCCCATCTCAAAGTGCCAGCACAGGAGTTGTAAGGTTGCAGTGTGACAAGTCATGGGTCCGTCCCGCGTGATGCCAAGTTCCAGTACCGGTGGGTAGCCGACGAACTGCGCAAGGAGATCAACAGCGAGGCGTACGCGCCGGGGGAACGTCTCGCGACGCAGGAGGAGTTGGCGTCGCGCTTCGGGGTCTCCCGGGCGACCGTCAGTCAGGCGCTGGCCATTCTGCGCAAGGAGGAGCTGATCGTCACCCGGCAGGGAAGCGGGTCCTACGTGGCCTCCGAGCCCGACGAGACACGTCAGGTGCCGGCGCCGACCGGGAGCCCCGAAGGCGGCGTGTGGGCCGTCGTCTCCGAACGCGTACCGCCGGTTCTGCTCAGGCCCTACCTGGTGGAGGCGTTCGAGGCCAACGTGGTCAAGCTCGACGTCTTCTCGATGACGACGGAGTCGCTCGCGGCGCGTGTCGTCGACCAGAAGGACCGCATCGTCGCCGGAGAGGTCAGCCCGCCGCGGAGCATCACCGCGCGGCTGCTGCTCCCGAACACCGAGTCGACGGCGCTGGCGATCCCCCGGCAGGTGTCCGGGGAGGACGACCCCCGGGTGCGCGCGCGGCTCGGTGGGATCCTGCACAGCCACGTGACCATGCTGCGGTCCGCCCTGTTCGAACTCCGCCGGCTCAAGCTCGTGGAGGAGGTCGACGTGCAGGTGCGACTGGTCCCCTTCGCGCCCCAGATGAAGCTGTACATCCTGAACAACCGTGTGGTGCTGCAGGGCTTCTACATCCCGGAGGAGGGCACCGCGACCCTGCCGGACGGGGAGGAGATCGCGACGTACGACGCCTACGGCACGGGGGCGACGCTGTATCCCTTCCGGGCCTCCGCCGACTCCACCCCCGAGCAGGCCGGAGTGGTGCGGGCCGCGCGGAAGTTCTTCAACGCCACCTGGGAGAACCTCGCCACGAGGGCGGCGTTCTGACCGTGCCGGGTACGGCAACCCATCCGACCGCCCTTCCCGAACGGAACACCCACATGAGCGCCCGGCGCGATGCTTCCCTCTCCGGCGCCACGGATCGGTGCCCGGCCGCACTCCTGGAGGCGGCGGACTGTGTCCTCTTCGACTTCGACGGCCCGCTGTGCGACCTGTTCTCGGGGCGCCCGGCCTCCGGGGTCGCCGAACGCCTGGCCGGCGAGCTGCGGGACGTCGACCCCGTCGTCGCGGCATCGGCGGCGGGTGACCCGCTGGCACTCCTCCAGGCGGTGGCCAAGCACCATGGGAGCAGCACGGCGACGGACCGCGCCGAGCGTTTCCTGACCACCGAGGAGGCCGAGGCCGCGGGCGTCGCGACGCCGACGGCGTACGCGCTGGAGCTGATCGGGGCGCTCGACGCCGGTGGCTGGAGGCAGGCGGTGACCACCAACAACTCCCCGGCGGCGGTCATCCGTTTCCTCGAGCGGCACGGGCTTTCCGTCCCGGCCGTCGCGCACATCCACGGGCGCACCTCCGACCCGGGGCTGCTCAAGCCCGACCCCCACTGTCTCGTCCGCGCCCTGGAGTCGACCGGTTCCACCGCGCAGGAGGCGGTGATGATCGGTGACTCGCCCGCGGACTGCCTGGCCGCCAAGG
Source organism: Kitasatospora papulosa (assembly GCF_000717245.1). Lineage (GTDB taxonomy): Bacteria > Actinomycetota > Actinomycetes > Streptomycetales > Streptomycetaceae > Streptomyces > Streptomyces papulosus. The sequence continues at coordinate 1,201,755 of NZ_JNYQ01000004.1, read as the reverse complement.
TGGTAGGTGTACCGTTCATTGGCTATGCGGTGAACGGGCGCAAGCGCCGGGCGCTCGAGGATGTGGGAGCCCGGTGCACGGTGCCTTCGCTGCGGGGCCTTCTGGAAGCGGCCCGGCGGCGTGTGCGGTCGAGGGAGCCGGGAGCGGGACCGCCGGCGGCCGGCGTCCACGGGTAGGGCCAGGTCCTGTCCGGACGGGAACCGGCCGGCGGTCGTTGCCGTCCCCTTCACGGTCGAGGGAGCAGGCGGTGACGGTCGACACCACGATGGGCGTGCACGGATGCCCGGGGGGCGGTCCCGGCGCGCCGCGGGACGGGACCGCGATCGAGGGCCCCTACCGAGGCCATTACCGCGAGACGTACGTCTTCGCACTGCCGGACGGGCCGATGCGCTGCAAGGTGCACGAACCGCGTTCGGAGCTCTTCCGGTTCGACCGCAGGTGTTTTCTCTCCGAGGACCGGCTGCTCCTGGACCTGCGGGGCCGGGTGAGCCGGATACCCGAGATCGTCGTCCTCGACGAGCACGTCCTGCTGCAGGGGTTCATCGAGGGGAGCACGCTCGGAAGCAGTCCGACGGGGGCCCTCTCCCCTCGGCACACGGGGCAGTTGGAGCGGCTCTTCGGTGAACTGGTGGCCCTGGACGCCTCGTCGATCGGCGCGCGCAGGATCTGCGACCGCACGGACCACCCGGACGACGGCAACGCGGCGTCCTTCCTGGACGGCCTGATCACGTTTACCGAGCAGCAGGTCTACCGGCGTCACGATGACCGCTTCGGCTCACTGTTCCATGCACTCGGCCTGCGGGGAGACGCGTTGGACGGCATCAGGCGCCGGGCGTGGACGCTGAGCGACCGCCCCTTCACCCTCCTCCACGGCGATCTGCACGGGCTGAACTTTGTCGTGGACGCGGCGGACGACCTCTGGACCATCGACTGGGAACTCTCCATGATCGGTGATCCGCTGTACGACCTCGCCACGCATCTGCACCTGATGAGGTACTCGGCCCGGGAGTCCGACCGGATCGCCCGCCGCTGGGCGTCGGCGGTGCGGGGTGTGCGGCCGGAGTGCGCGAAGGGGTGGCGTGACGATCTCGGTACCCTCCTGGCGTACAAGCGCGCCCAGTCCGTCTACACGGATGTGATCCGCGGAGCCATCGGGCTGGAGCGGCCGGGACCCGGACCCGCGCCGGTCCGGATCTCCCTGACCGCGCACCGGATCCGCGAGGTGCTGTCGTGTGCACGGGTGCCGCTCGGTCTCGGTTCTGTGCCTTCGGTGCGTGAGGTCATGAGCGCCTACGACCGCTGGCTCCGCGCCGTCACCGCGTCCTGACCGTGAAGAGCGCCCCGGACAGGGCGACGGCCACCAGCAGGATTCCCGCCGCCCACGCGAGCGCGGTCCAGGGGGTGTTGCCCACCGGCTGGTCCAGGAGGAGCCCCCGGAGGGATTCGATGGCGGGGGTGACCGGCTGGTGGTCGGCGAAGCCGTGGAGCCAGCCCGGCATGCTGTCGACCGGGACGAACGCGCTGCTCGGGTAGGGCAGGAACGACATGAAGAAGGTGAACCCGCCGGCCGCTTCGGGCGTGCGGGCCAGCAGGCCGATCGCCGCGGAGATCCAGGACAGGGCGACGATGTAGGCGAGCAGCACGGTGGCGCCGGCGAGCCAGCCGGCGGGGGTGGCCGCGGGGCGGAAGCCGATGAGGACGGCGACCGCGAACACGAGGGCGGTGGAGACCAGATTGCGTACGGTGCTCGTCACGACATGGCCGGCGAGGATCGGCATCCCGCCGACGTCCAGGGAGCGGAAGCGGTCGATGATGCCGCCCTTCATGTCCTCGCTCACCGCGACCGCGGTGGTGGCCGAGCCGAAGCCGGCGCACAGGAAGAGGACGCCGGGAACGACGTACATGACGTACGAGTCGTAGGCGGCGCCCGTGTCGATCGCGCCGCCGAAGAAGTAGACGAAGATCAGCATCAGCATGATCGGCAGCATCATCGAGGTGATGACGGCGTCGGTGTTGCGGCGGCTGAGGAGGAGGCTGCGGCCGGTCATGACCGTGGCACGGGTCAGTGCTCCGGGAGCGTCAGACATGGGCCGGTGCCTCCGTCGCCGCGGTGGTGAGCGCGAGGAAGACGTCGTCGAGGGTCGCGGTGTGGAGCGAGAAGCGGTCGACGTCGGTGCGGTGCGGGTCGATCTCGTCGAGCAGGGCGCGTGCGTGGGCGGCGGTGCCGTCCGTGGGGATGCCCAGGGTGCGGGTCTCGGGGGAGTGGTGGACGGCGCGGGCGGCCAGTCGGAGGTAGGCCTCGCGGGTGCTGAGCACGAGGTCGAGCCGGTGCCCGGAGACGCGTGACTTCAGGGAGTCCGGGGTTCCCTCCGCGACGATGCCGCCCTGGTCGAGGACGGTGACGCGGTCGGCGAGCTGGTCGGCCTCGTCCAGGTACTGGGTGGTGAGCAGGACCGCGGCGCCCCGGCCGGCGAGGTCGCGGACGACCTGCCAGAGCTCGCGGCGGCTGCGCGGGTCGAGGCCGGTGGTGGGTTCGTCGAGGAAGAAGACGCCGGGCTCGGGTGAACCGACCAGCCCCGCCGCCAGGTCGAGGCGCCGGCGCATCCCACCGGAGTACGTACGGGCCTGGCGGCGTGCCGCGTCGCCGAGGCCGAAGCGGACGAGGAGTTCCTCGGCGCGCTCGCGGGCCCGGGCGCGGGGCAGACCGGAGAGCCGCGCCATCATCCGCAGGTTCTCCTCGCCGGTCAGCGTCTCGTCGAGGGCGGCGAACTCTCCGGTCAGGCTGATGGCGCGGCGTACCCGGCGCCGGTCGGTGACCACGTCGTGGCCGGCGACGAGCGCCGTGCCGGAGTCGGCGGTGGTCAGGGTGGCGAGGATCCGCACGGTCGTGGTCTTGCCCGCCCCGTTGGGACCGAGGAGTGCGTGGACCCCGGCGCGGGCGACCCGGAGGCCGACGCCGTCCAGGACCCGGACCCGGGCGCCCGGTCTCCCGTAGGACTTGGTCAGGCCCTCCGCCTCGATCATGACGTCGTTCATGGCCGTGCTCATGACGATCCCCCTTCTGCGTATGCTGTACGCGTTACTGTGTAAGCATTACGCAAACCTAGGATGGTGGCAAGCCAGTACTGGGGAAGGCGGCTTCGGGTGACGGAGAAGAGCAGCGCGTCGGGCGGCACCGGCCTGCCGGCCAGCATCGAGGCGGCGTGGGGCCTGCGCGACCGCCCGGTGAAGGGTCCGAAGCCCGGACTGACGCTGGACCGCATCGTCGCCGCCGCGGTGGCGGTCGCCGCGTCGGAAGGGCTCGCCGCCGTCTCCATGGGCCGGGTCGCCAAGGAGCTGGGTGTCTCCACGATGGCGCTCTACCGCTACGTCTCCGCCAAGGAGGAGCTGTACCTCCTCATGCAGGAGGCGGCCATGGGAGCCCCCGAACCCCTGCCGGCGCTGGAGGACGGCGCGGGCTGGCGGGAGGCCCTCGGCCAATGGGCGTGGGCCCAGCGCCGCGTGTTCCACCGCAATCTGTGGGCGTTGCGCATCCCGATCGCGGGTCCGCCGGCCAGCCCTCATTCGATCGCCTGGTGGGAACAGGGGCTGCAGGCGCTGGAGGGCAGCGGCCTCGACGAGGGCGACAAGATCTCCGTCGTCCTCTTCGTCGGAGGCTTCGTGCGCAACGAGGCCCTGCTGATGAGCGATCTCGCCGCCGCCGTCGAGGCGAAGGGCCTCGCGCCGCAGGAGGTGATGTCGCAGTGGGAGCGGACGGTGGAACGGCTCACGGACCCGGTCCGTCATCCGGCACTGTCCCGCCTGCTGGCCTCCGGCGTCATGAACGAACCGGACCAACCCGACCACGAGTTCGTGTTCGGCCTCGAACGGGTCCTCGACGGTGTCGAGGCGCTGATCAGGAAGGGTGCGTCGTCATGAGCGCCGAGAGGATCGGCCTGCGCGCCCGCAAGAAGCAACTGACCTACCAGGCCGTCTCCGACGCAGCCATCTCGCTGTTCCTGGAACGGGGCTTCGACAAGGTCTCCGTGGCCGAGGTCGCGGCGGCGGCGGACATCTCGAAGCCGACGCTGTTCCGGTACTTCCCGGCCAAGGAGGACCTGGTCCTCCACCGGTTCGCCGACCACGAGGACGAGGCGGCCCGTGTCGTCTCCGGCCGGCCGGACGGTATGTCACCGCTGGACGCGCTGCGCCACCACTTCCTCGACGGCCTGGACAGCCGCGACCCGGTGACCGGGCTCTGCGACGTCCCGCAGGTACTGGCCTTCCACCGGCTGCTCTACGGGACACCGTCGCTCGTCGCCCGGCTGTACGGCTACCAGAGCCGCTCGGAGGCGGCGCTCGCCCGCGCCCTGGACCCCGGGGCCCCGGTGGCGGCGAGGCTTGCCGCGGGCCAGATCGTCGCCGTACTGCGGATCCTCGCCGAGGAGAACTGGCGGCGTATGGACGCGGGGGAGAGAGCCGGTGCGGTGTACGGGGACGCGGTCGAGGCGGCCCGCCTCGCCTTCGCGCAACTGGGGCGCGGGCTGTTCACGCCTCCCGCCGCCTGAGGCCGGACGGTCCGTGCGACGACGATCCGGACCAGGGCGTCGAGTTCGCACAGCACCGCGTCACGGGGCGGATCAGGCGACGCCGGCCGGTCCCGTCGCGCCCGGCACGGTCAGGCGGCGCCGGCCGGTTCCGTCATGTCCAGCGCGGCCCCGTAGAGCCGCGACACGCGGACCCGGATGACCACACGCCGTTCCGCCACGGCCTCCTCCAGGAAGGCGCGTTCGGCGGCCGGATCGTCGAACCCCGGTGTCAGCGAGAGGAGTTCCCGCCCCGTCCGGTCCCCGGCCTCGGTGGTCGGCTCCGAGACCTCCGCGACGCCTTCCGCCACGGCGAACGACCAGATGTCATCGCCTCGGACATGCAGGGAGGCGTGCGGGTTCCGCCGCAGGAGCCGTGCCTTGAGGCGGTCCACGGTGGTGGAGATCAGCAGGACGCGCTCCTTCTCGTCCCACCGGTACAGCACGGTCGACAGATGCGGGTGCCCCGTGGAGCGGACGGCGGCGAGGACGCCGAACTGCTGCTCCCGCAGGATCCGGGAGAGCGCCGAGTCGTCGAGGGGCCGGGGTGCGGGCTTGTCGCCGGTGGCTTCGGGGGTCTTCACGGTGTGCCTTTCGGTTCGTGGGACACGAGCCCGGCGTCGTCCCGGCCCCCGCCGGCAACCTGAGGGTCGTCGGTGCGGGAGGGCGTCACGGGGAGCACGCCGCCGTCGGTGCCGTCCTGCCGGGTGGCTCTACTGAAGAAGACCGTAACAGATGGTTTTGTTGCAGACTATATTGCGCGGTCCTTTCTTCGGGGTGCTTCGTACGTCTGTGGTGGTCCGTTCTTCAGGTCGCGCCCGCCCTGGCCTGGGTGCTCACCCCTGGCCCTGGCGCGCCCGCCGGACCGGCCGGGGGTTCGCGGAGGGCGTGGCCAGGTCGCCCGTGGCCAGCTGGTTCAGGGCGTGCAGCAACGCCTCCCGGGTGCCGTCGGGGAGTGCCTCCAGGGCGTCGTGGTGGACCCGGTCGACGATCTCCTGGCTGCGCGCGGCGATCCGTGCGCCCTCCTCGGTGACGGCGATGATCCGGGCCCGCCGGTCACGGCTGGAAGGCTTCCGTTCGGCGAGGCCCGCCTTCTCCAGGGCGTCCACGGTCACCACCATCGTGGTCTTGTCCATGTCGCCGATCTCCGCGAGCTGGATCTGCGTGCGCTCCTCCTCCAGGGCGTGGACCAGGACGCAGTGCATGCGCGCGGTCAGTCCGATCTCCGCGAGGGCGGAGGCCATGCGGGTCCGCAGGACGTGTCCGGTGTGATCGAGGAGGAACGACAGGTCGGGTTCCGTGCGGCGGGGAGTCAGGGCGGTCATGCCGGCCAGGGTAACAATTCGTACCGAGTCGGATAGTCCCGAAACGGACGTTACGGCGGTGCGGGCCGGGCCCAGATCGTGCGCACCAGCGGCTCGAACGGACGAGCCGGCAGGGGCGGCGCCGCACTTATCGGCCGGGCACCACGGGACGAGCTCGGTCCGCCTCTCGGGCCGCCTGCTCCAGCCGGTTCCGATGGCTTTCCCAGTAGGCCGCGTCGCCGGGCGGTACGGCCACGTTGTCCTCGCGCATGCCCACGGAGCCGTCGATGAGCTCGCGGACGATGTCGGCGTGCCCGGCGTGCCTCTGTGCGTCGGCGATCACGCGCACCACGGCGTGATGCAGGGTCACCTCGGCCCGGTGCGACGCCCACCAGGGCACCGTGCCGACCGTGTCGAGCGGCAGTGCCTCGATCGTCCCGTCCGCGTGGGCCCAGGCCCGGTGGTAGAGCCCCACGATCTGCTCACGCGACTCGTCGGCGGTGGCCCACATGTCCGCGTTGGCCTCGGCCTTCTCGTCGACCCAGGGCAGCGGCTCACCGGACGGCCGGGCGAAGGTGTCGCCGAGGTAGCCGAACTCCACGCCGGCCACATGCTTGACCAGGCCCAGCAGGTTCGTGCCGGTCGGAGTCAGCGGGCGCCGGACGTCGTACTCCGAGAGGCCTTCGAGTTTCCACAGCAGGGCGTCGCGGGCCGACTGGAGGTAGAGGCGGAGTTCGGCCTTGGCGTCGGGGCTCTCAGAGGCGGTCATGGGGCCAGTCTGCCGCCGCCGGTGCCCGGGTTCACCGTCTTTTTCGCCGCGCCCGCGAGCGGTGGCCGCGGTGCCCGGGCACCCCGCCCGGGCACCCCGCCCGGGCACCCCGCCCGGGCACCCCGCCCGGGCACCGCGCCCGGAGCGCCGAGGGCTGCGGATACCGGGGCCTGCCCTTCCGGGCTGCAGGTGTGAGCGCGTCCGGCCGCACCCCGTCGTGGAGCGGCATCGTGGGGTGGAACACTTTTGCAAGCACCCGCTTGCAAAAGTTAGCAAGGCTGGTGCACCATCGACGCATGGCATCACTCAACGTCGGCAATCTCGGCGAGTACCTGCGTGAGCAGCGGCGTACCGCGCAGCTCTCCCTGCGGCAGCTCGCCGACGCCGCCGGGGTGTCCAATCCGTATCTCAGCCAGATCGAGCGCGGTCTGCGCAAGCCGAGTGCCGAGGTGCTCCAGCAGGTCGCGAAGGCCCTGCGGATCTCCGCCGAGACGCTCTACGTGCGGGCCGGGATCCTCGACGAGCGGGAGCGGGAGGAGCTGGAGACACGGGCGGTCATATTGGCCGATCCGTCGATCAACGAGCGGCAGAAGAACGTACTGCTCCAGATCTACGACTCCTTCCGCCGGGAGAACGGTTTCGATGTCGCGCCCGACACCGGGTCCGAGTTCCACGGCGCCGCCGAGGCGAAGAGCAGAATCGATGCCGACGCGGACGGCGGTGCCGAGAGCGGTACCGGTCCGGATGCCCGCGGCCCCCGTACGGCCGGCGGTAGTGATGCAGACCCACCAGCGAACTGACTTCTGATGATCCGGGAGGACCACAGTCATGGCCATCACCGATGACCTGCGCAAGACCCTCACCGACCCGACGCCCCTCTACTTCGCCGCCGGTACGGCCGACCTCGCCGTGGAGCAGGCGCGCAAGGTCCCGGCTCTGATCGAGCAGCTGCGGGCCGAGGCGCCCGAGCGGATCGAGGCGGTGCGCAACACCGACCCGAAGGCCGTGCAGGAGCGGGTCACCACGCAGGCCAAGGAGGCTCAGGCCACCGTGCAGGCGAAGGTGACCGAGGTCTTCGGGGCGCTGGACACCGACCTCAAGAAGTGGGGCGAGACCGCCCAGGACCTGGCGCTGCGGAGCGTGGGCGTGGCCGCCGAGTACGCCGTCCGGGCCCGGGAGACGTACGAGAAGGTCGCCGAGCGCGGTGAGCAGTCCGTGCGCACCTGGCGCGGCGAGACGGCCGACGAGATCGTGGAGATCGCCGCCGTCGTCGAGGCCGAGCCGAAGGCCGTGCCGAAGCAGAAGTCCGAGACCGCGGCCAAGCCGGTGACTCCGGCGAAGCCCGTCACCTCCGCGAAGCCGGTGTCGTCCGCGAAGCCGGCCGCTCCCGCCGCGAAGAAGCCCGCGCCGAAGACGGACGCTTCCCGGACGGCGCCCGCCGCGACGGCGAAGAAGCCGGCGCCCGCGCGGAAGCCCGTGGCGAAGAAGACGACCCCGCCCGCGAAGTAGGCGGAAGTGGTCAGAGGATTGCCGGAGCAATGCGCCGGGCACCTTTCGGGGTGCCCGGGGCGTTGTCCCGGTACCTTGGCCGCGAGGCGCTCATCCACTGACTAGGCGGTGTTCACCGTGTTGCTCGAAGCATTCGGCTCGATCCTCCAGCTGCTGTACCTGGCCATGCTCGTCCTGGCCGTGGTCGCGCTGGTCTTCGCCGTGACGGCGCGCGAGGACGCCTACCGGGCCGCGGACAAGCAGAAGAAGTCCTTCTGGCTGATCATCCTCGGGATCACCGTCTTCGTGAACCTCGTCATCCCGATCCTGTTCCTCCAGATCGCGGGCGTGATCGCGTCCATCGTCTTCATGGTGGACGTGCGGCCGGCGATCAAGGCCGTGTCGGGTGGCGGCGGACGCCGCGGAGGTTCCAGCAGCGACGGACCGTACGGCCCCTACAACGGCGGGCGCTGAGCCCCTACGACGGCGGGCGCTGAGCCCCTACGACGGCGGGCGCTGAGCGACCGCCGGCGAGGCGGCACCGGGGCGGGAGCGCATGGCGTTCCTGCCCTTTCGGCGTATCCGGGCCTCGTCGCGTTCCAGCAGCAGGACCGCCACGTCGTCGGTCAGCTCGCCGCCGTTCAACTCCTGGACCTGGGTGACCGCGGCCTCCAGCAGCGCTTCGCCGCCCAGCCCCTGGTCCAGCCGGCCGTTGACCATGGCGACCATGCCGTCCTGGCCGAGCCGCTGGGTTCCGCCCTCCCCGACGCGCCCCTCTATCAGCCCGTCGGTGTACATCATCAGGCTCCAGGAGCCGCCCAGCTGCACCTGGCGGCGGGGCCACCGCGCGTGCGGCAGCAGGCCGAGGGCCGGGCCGCCGTCCTCGTACGGGAGGAGGTGCGCCGCTCGTCCCTGCCGGGCGATCAGCGGTGCCGGATGTCCCGCGATGCACAGCCCGGCGCGGCGGCCGTCGGGGGCGATGTCGACGGTGCAGAGCGTCGCGAAGATCTCCTCGCTCTGCCGTTCGTGCTCCAGGACCTGCTGCAACGTGGCGAGCAGGTCGTCGCCGCAGAGCCCGGCCAGCGTCAGCGCGCGCCACGCGATGCGCAGTTCGACGCCGAGCGCCGCCTCGTCCGGGCCGTGCCCGCAGACGTCGCCGATCATGGCGTGGACCGTGCCGTCGGGGGTGCGGACCGTGTCGTAGAAGTCGCCGCCCAGCAGGGCACGGCTGCGGCCCGGCCGGTAGTGGGCGGCGAACGCCAGGTCGGAGCCGTCGAGGAGCGGGGTCGGCAGCAGCCCGCGTTCCAGTCGGGCGTTCTCCTGGGCGCGCAGCCGGGACTCGGTCAGCTGGTGCTGGGCGATGTCCGCGCGTTTGCGCTCCACGGCGTACCGGATGGCACGGCTGAGGAGCCGCCCGTCGAGCTCGCCGCGGAAGAGGTAGTCCTGGGCCCCGACGCGTACGGCCTCGGCCGCGCGCTCCGCGTCGTCCTCCGCGGTGAGGGCGAGCACGGCATGACGCGGTGCGATGCGCAGGATGTGTTTGAGGGCGGCGAGCTCGTCCGGCCGGCCGGTCTCCTCGTCGCGGCCGTCGGCGCGGGCGCCGGTGGGCAGCGAGGCCGCCTCCAGGTCGAGGTCGAGCAGGATGCAGTCGACGTCGTCGGTGAGCAGCCGGCCGGCCTCGGTGAGATTGCGTGCGGTACGGACGCGGACCCGTGCACCCGCGGTGGACGACAGCTCGGGGACGGCGATGGTGCCCGCAGGGTCGTCCTCGATCACCAGGAGTGTGAGGTCGGCGCCATGAGTGGTCTCCGCAGCGGGAACGGCACGTTGCTGCGGTACGGGTACGGGCATCGGTTCGGGTTTCCTTCCCTCCCCCCGAGGGCGCGGCGGATCGACGAACGACGAACCGCCGACGGGGACGATAGCGGTCCGCGGCGGAGGAACGGAATGGCGTCGGGCGATCATCGTCCGTCATATGCGCGGCCATAAGCCGCGTCCCGCCACGGATCCGGCGTGATGGGTGCGCGCGAATCGGACATGAGGTCATGACGAACATCACGCGACGGACACGCGTTGCGCACATTCCCCGGGACGCGTCCGGCGAGCTCTGCGGTGTGCGTCACGTGCACCCCGTCGCGGGGTGCCGTTCGCCGGGTTTCTCCGGCCGGGAGTCGCCGGCCGGGGGTCACCGAGCGCGTGCCTCCGGCCGGGTGTCCCGTCTCCGGGCGGCGGGTCCCGGGTCCTCGTCCGGGCGTGCCTACTTGTCCGGCCGGACCACGCCCAGGATCTGCATCGACCCCGCGCCCGCCAGCGTGACGTTCCGGCCGGGCCGCGGCGCGTGCACGATCTGCCCGTCGCCGACGTACATCCCGACATGGCTGGCGTCGCCGTGGTAGATGATCAGGTCGCCGGGGCGCATGTCCTGGACGGGGATGCGGGGCAGTTGCCGCCACTGCTCCTGGGAGGTCCGGGGGATCGGCCGCTTCGCCGCCGCCCAGGCCTGCGAGGTCAGTCCGGAGCAGTCGTACGAACCGGGACCCTCGGCTCCCCATACGTACGGCTTGCCTATCTGACCGGTCGCGAAGGCCACCGCCTGCTTTCCGGCGGCGCTCGCCTCGCGGTTGATGTCCTTCAGCGCGCCGGAGGAGAGCCATGCGGTCTGCGCCGTGTACGCGGCGTTCTGTTCCAGCTCCAGGAGTCTGGCCCGCTCCTCCTTGGCCATCTGCGACTCGAGCTTCTCCGCCGCCTCGATCTTCCCGTCGATGTTCTTCTTGGCCTTGGCCTGCTTGACGCGATTGGCCTCGATCTTCTCCCAGTTGAGGTTGGCGTCCTTGGTGTACGTCTCCAAGTCCTCCTGGGCCTGCTCCAGTTCGGTCAGCATGCCCTTGGTGGCCTGCTGGCCCTGCCTGGCCTGGTTGACGCCGTCCATGAAGAGATCCGGGTCGCCGCTCAGCACCAGCTGGGCACCCGGGGGGAGTCCGCCGTTGCGGTACTGCTCGCGGGCCTGGGCGCCGGCCCTGTCCTTCAGTTCGGCGATCTTCGCCTGGCCGTCGGCGATCGACTTGGTCAGCCGGACGATCTCGCCGGACTGCTTCTTCGCCTGCTCCTCGGCGAGGTTGTACGCGTCCGTGGCCGCCCCGGCCATGCGGTAGAGGGTGTCGATCTCCTGGCGTACCTCGTCGAGGCTCTTGCCCGCGGCGGCGGGCGCGGTGCTTGTCGGGCCGGGCTCCGGTATCGGAGCGGCCATGGCCTGGACCGGCGCGGTCAGCAGGGCCAGAGCGCAGACCAGAGTGATCGCGGCAGTGGCACAGTGGCGTCGGTTCACAAGCTCCCCCTCCGGGCGAAAGGCGCGAAAGCCGTATCGCGGAATTCTGACTTACCGTCAGTAACGTTTGTGTGACGACGCGATCGTGCCATGTCGTCCCGTAAAGCAACAGAGGTTCGCGCCACCCTCCCCGTCACACAGGGGGACGAACGGTGATCCTCCGCCGTTCCCGGATTCTCGACGTTCCCCTTACCCAGCGGTGTCTCATCACCGGGTCCGCGCGGTGCCCGCTCAGCCCGTCGCGGGCCGCAGGGCCGACCAGCGCACCGTGATCTCGCCCTGCCGCCACCGGCGTACGCCGTCCGTCAGGGGCCAGTCGGCCGAGACCGCGCGGGCCGCCGCGATCCAGCGCTGGCGTGCGCCCAGGGACGCGTAAGGGGAGGCCGTGGCCCACGCGCGGTCGAGGTCCCGCAGGAAGGCGTGCACCGGTTCGCCCGGCACGTTGCGGTGGATCAGGGCCTTCGGGAGGCGTTCGGCGAGGTCCGAGGGCCGCTGCAGTGACCCGAGCCGGGTCGCGAAGGTGACGGTGCGCGGACCCTCCGGGCCGAGGGCGACCCAGACGTGCCGGCGCCCGATCTCGTCGCAGGTGCCCTCCACCAGCAGTCCTCCGGGGGCGAGCCGGGCGCACAGCCGCTGCCAGACCGCGGTGACCTCGCCCTCGTCGTACTGGCGCAGGACGTTCGCGGCCCGGATGAGGGCAGGCCGGCCGGCCGTGGGGATCTCGAAGCCGCCGTGCACGAAGGTGAGGCCCTCACGCTCGTACGGCTGGGCCGCCGCGACCCGGCCGGGGTCGATCTCGACGCCCACGACCTCTGTCCGCGGCTCGACGGCACGCAGTCGCTCCAGCAGTTCGACGGCCGTCCAGGGCGCGGCGCCGTAACCGAGGTCCACCGCGACGGGCGAGTCGCTGCGGCGCAGGGCGGGGCCGTGGGTGGCGGCGATCCAGCGGTCCATGCGGCGCAGTCGATTGGGGTTGGTCGTCCCGCGGGTCGCGGTGCCGATGGGGCGCTGGTGCATGAAAGGGAGCGTATGCGACGCACCGGCGGGCAGATGCCGAGCGCAGTGGAGGCCTCGGTGCCCTCCGGCACGCCCGTGAGCATCGCAATGATTTGGCAAAGTGGAAATGAAAGGCTGAGTTCCGCTGTTCTGGAGCTTCGAAGGGGCCGTGTGCCCCGTACGTGTCATGCCCTGAGCGAGGAGGAGCGGACCCGTGAGCCAGTACGTCTCCCGGCTCGGCAGCAGCCGTGCGGCACCCCGTATCCGCTTCCCGGGCGGTTTCGCCGGAAACCGCAAGCCGCGCCGTGTGGCGATGCTCTCCGTGCACACCTCTCCGCTGCACCAGCCCGGTACCGGCGACGCCGGTGGCATGAACGTCTACATCGTCGAGCTGGCCAAGTGCCTCGCCGCCATCGGCATCGAGGTCGAGATCTTCACCCGGGCCACCACCGGCGGACTTCCCCCCACGGTCGATCTGGCGCCCGGGGTGCTCGTGCGGCACGTCGACGCGGGGCCGTACGAGGGTCTCGCCAAGGAGGAGCTGCCCGCTCAGCTCTGCGCCTTCACCCACGGCGTGATGCAGGCATGGGCAGGCCAGCGCCCCGGTTACTACGACCTGGTCCACTCCCACTACTGGCTTTCCGGCCAGGTCGGCTGGCTCGCCGCGCAGCGCTGGGGCGTCCCCCTCGTGCACGCCATGCACACCATGGCGAAGGTCAAGAACGCTGCGCTCGCCGAGGGCGACACCCCGGAGCCCGCCGCCCGCGTCATCGGCGAGACGCAGATCGTGCACGCCTCCGACCGCCTGATCGCGAACACCGCCGGAGAGGCGGAGGAACTCATCCGCTTCTACGAGGCGGATCCGGCGTCCGTCGCCGTCGTGCACCCGGGGGTCAATCTGGACCGGTTCCGCCCCGGCGACGGCCGCGCCGCCGCGCGGGCCCGCCTCGGTCTGCCGCAGGACGCGCTGATCCCCCTGTTCGCGGGCCGTATCCAGCCGCTCAAGGCCCCGGACGTGCTGCTGCGGGCCGTCGCCGTGCTGCTGGACCGTGATCCCTCGCTGCGCTCCCGCATCCTCGTGCCCGTCGTCGGAGGCCCCAGCGGCAGCGGGCTCGCCAAGCCGGAGGGGCTGCAGAAGCTGGCCGCGCGCCTGGGCATCGCCGACGTCGTGCGGTTCCACCCGCCGGTCGGGCAGGACCAGCTCGCGGACTGGTTCCGGGCGGCGTCCGTGCTGGTCATGCCGTCGTACAGCGAGTCCTTCGGGCTCGTCGCCATCGAGGCGCAGGCGGCCGGTACGCCGGTCGTCGCGGCTGCGGTGGGCGGCCTTCCGGTCGCCGTGCGGGACGGAGTCAGCGGCTTCCTGATCCCCGGCCACGAACCGGAGGCGTACGCGCAGGCCCTGGGCCGTTTCGCGGACAGCGCGGAACTCGCCGGCCGGATGGGCGAGGCCGCGGCCGCGCACGCCCAGTCGTTCGGCTGGGACACGGCGGCGTCGGCCACCGCCGACGTGTACACGGCTGCGATGCACGACCACCGGCGCCGGGCCCGCACGCACCACGGCTGACGATCCGGCCCGCACCACGGCCGTTCAGCCCTCCGCACCACGGCCGTCGAGCGCCTGCACCACGGTTGTCGAGCGCCTGGACCACGGCTGTGGAGCCCCCGGCGGCCCGGCCCCCGTGGCCGCACCCCGGCTGAGTGCCCGGGCGGGCTGTCGTACGCTCGCACCATGGCTGACGTATCCGACGAGGCAGCAGCGGCGCAGGTCATCGAGGCGGCGCTGAACGACGCGGAGCTCGAATGGGAGAGCCCCGGGCCCGGCAACTACGTCGTGAAGCTGCCCGGCACCCGCAAGCTGTCCACGACCTGTTCCCTGATCGTCGGGCAGCACTCCCTGTCCCTGAACGCGTTCGTCATCCGGCACCCGGACGAGAACGAAGCCGCCGTGCACCGATGGCTGCTGGAGCACAACCTCCGCCTCTTCGGGGTGAGTTACGCCATCGACCAGCTCGGCGACATCTATCTCGTCGGCAGGCTGCCGCTCTCGGTCGTCACCCCCGCGGAGCTCGACCGGCTGCTGGGGTCGGTCCTGGAGGCGGCGGACGGCGCCTTCAACCCGCTGCTGGAGCTGGGCTTCGCGAGCGCGATCCGCAAGGAGTACGCCTGGCGGACGGAGCGCGGCGAGTCGACCCGCAACCTCGACGCCTTCACGCATCTGACGCAGCGGCCTTCCTGACGTCGACGGCACCGGCCGGCTCGCCGGTGCCGACCGGTTTGCCGGCGCCGGCCGGCTACAGCTCGTCCAGAGCATTGACGAGCCGCGGTGCCACCGCCTCCCACGTCCGGGCCAGAGCCTCGGGGCCGTGACCCCGGGGCACGGTCTCCGTCAGCATGATCAGGTAGAGGTAGCTGCGGTACAGGTCGAGTCTCCGCCGCACCGACGGCGTGAACACGAACGGTGTGCCGGCGGCCGCCGCGTGACCGGCCAGGAAGTCCTCGTCCGCCTCCGGGTCGCCGAACAGGGACGTGGAGACGAGATCGGCGACCGGGTCCCCCCAGAACATCCGCTCACCGTCGACGATCCCCCCGATGCGCCGCGCCCCGGGCCGGCCGGTCACGAGGACGTTCCCCTGCCACAGGTCGAAGTGGACCAGGGCGGGCCGGGTCACCTCGTCCAGCACCTCCGACGCCCCGGCGAGCACCTCACGTATCCGCTCCGCCGGGCGCGGCAGTCGCGCTCGGTACCTCTCGGCGTCCGCGAGCACCGCGTCCGTCATCACGGTGAACGCCTCGCGCCAGGTGGGGGAGAGCGCCCCGAGGGCTCCGCCCGGATATCCGAAGCCGGACGGGCCCGTCACACCGTGCAGGCGGCCGACGAGGGCTCCGAACCCGGCACGCAGCGCCCGTGTCTCGTCGACCGTCAGCTCGCCGGCGACCGTACTCCAGGGGCGCCCCGGACGCGCCGTCATGACGACGTACGCCCCTGCCGGCCCGGCCGGGGCGAACTCGCTGTGCACGACCTGCGGGATCGTGTCGCCGGCTCCGATCGCGGCGTCGTAGAAGGTGACCTCGTTGACGAGCAGGCGCTGTTCGTAGCTCAGTCCGGTGGCGTGCGCCGGAGGGATCTTCACCACCCAGTCCCTGCCGTCCCCGAACGTCACGCGGGTGACGGTGTTGTAGGTGCCGCCGGCGAGTGGTTCGAGAGAGGCGGGCTCGCCCGCCCCGACGGCTTCCAGCACGGAGTGGACCGCGTCGACGGACAAGGGCGGGCTCCCATGGCTGAGCTGCGGAGTCGATCGCCTCACAGGCGCTTCACAGGGTGATCACGACGGAGTCACGATCACATCCCCGGGCCGTCCGGGGCAATCGTCGGACAGGTGACCGATCGTAGAGTGTGGCGGACTGCGACAGCCCCACCGTGCCCGGCCGAATCTGGTGCCGGAGCCGCGCTGTTGCTCCTTTCGTACGGAGAGATGAACCCACCATGCGCGCCACCGTCGTACGTCGTACCGCCCTCGCCGCAGCCGCGGCCTCCCTGACCCTGCTCGCCACCGCCTGCAGCGGCTCGGACTCCGACGCCAAGGGTGACGGCGGCGCCTCGGGGGCCAAGGACGACGCCTCCGCCAAGCCCTCGGCGGTCAAGGCGCTGTCGTCGGCCGAGCTGGAGAAGGTGTCGCTGGAGCAGGGCGACGTCGCCGGCCACAAGGTCACGAAGACCGGCCCTGCGGACATCGCCAAGCCCGGCGAGGTCACCGTGGACAAGAAGGAGTGCGAGCCCATCGGGTTCGCCTTCTACGGCGTGGAGCGCGGAAGCCCGGTCGGCAACGCCGGGCGCAAGGCCGTCCAGGAGCCGAAGAAGGACGAGTCCGCCGACCCCGAGGACCTGCTCGCCGGAATGCTCGACGTGACGTCGTCGCTGGTCACGCTCGCCTCGTACGACGGCGACGGTGCGCAGAAGAGCCTCGCCGAGCTCCGCGAGTCCGCCGCCAAGTGCGCGACCGGTGGGTTCACCCTGTCCATGAAGGGCTCGAAGCAGAAGGTCACCAAGCTCACCGAGGAGAAGGTGACCGGCGGCGAGGAGGCCCTCGCCTGGCGCGTGCAGATGGGTGAGGGGGACGAGGCGGCTCCCTTCAAGCTGGTGAGCCTGCGTCAGGGCGGAACGGTCGCCACGTTCTTCTCCTTCAACCTCGGCAAGACGGGCGCGGACGCCGACTTCGCCCTCCCGACCGCGCTGATCGACGCGCAGGTCAAGAAGCTCGGCTGAGTCGTGCGGGGTGGCGTGTCCGGGCGGGGCGTCCGGGTCACGACGCACGGCTGAACGGCTCGCGGCGTGAGGGCGGGGGCGGGGAGACCCGCTCCCGCCCTTTCCTTGCCCGGGGGAGCGCGAGGGCCACGGCGACGACGACCGTCAGCGCGCCGGCGAGCTGGACCGGGGACAGGGTCTCGCCCAGGAACACGTAACCGAGCGCCATCGCCGCGAGCGGTGAGGCGAATCCTAGTACGGACACGGTCAGTGCCGGCAGCCGCTCAACTCCCCGGAACCACACGGCGTAGGCGAGCAGCGCGCCGACAAGGCCGAGGTACGCGAAGCCTGCGACGTTCCGCCCGTCCACCGAACCGGGCAGGCCCTCGCCGAGCAGCGTGACGGGCAGCAGCAGGAGCCCGCCGGCGGTCAACTGCCACCCGGTGAAAGTCAGAAGCCCCACCCCGGACGGGCGGCCCCAGCGTTTGGTCAGCACGACACCGGTGGCCATGCTCACGGCACCCAGGAGCCCTGCGCCGACGCCCACGGCGTCCAGACCCGCACCGGGGGTCAGGGCGAGCAGACCGACCCCCACGATCCCGAGGGCGCAGGCGGCGGCGTGCGACCTGGTGATGCGCTCCTTCAGCAGCAGCGCCGACAGGACGAGGACGATCGTGGGCTGCACGGCCATCACCAGGGCGGCCACTCCGCCGGGCAGGTGGTAGGCGGCGACGAAGAGCAGATAGAGGAACGCGCCGATGTTCAGCGTCCCGAGGACGGCGGCGCGCCACCACCAGCCGCCGCGTGGCAGGGTCCTGCCGATGGCGAGCAGGATCAGACCGGCGGGCAGTGCCCGGAGGGTCGCGGCGAGCAAGGGGCGGTCCGGCGGCAGCAGTTCGGTGGTGACGAGGTAGGTCGAACCCCAGACCAGCGGCGCGAGCACGGTGAGCGCGGAGTCGGCCGCGATCCGATCGCCCTTCATCGGGTCCCGCCCCTGGGCAGGTGGTGGCGGATGGTGCGGCGTACGCGGATGGTGACGGCCTGCGGCGCGGTCGTGGTGTCTGAGTCAGGGTCCTGCGGCATGGCTGGACCGTAGCGTTATTGCTTAGCGCTAAGCAAGTAGGTATCTCAGCTCTAAGATTCTCACTTCTAAGACAAAGATATGCTGGCGCCCATGAGTGACCATGTGGACCACGTGCTGGCGCAGTGGGCCGAGCAGTGCCCCGAACTGGACTCCTCGTCGATGGCGGTGATCGGCCGCATCAAGCGGCTCGCCCGGATCGTCGAGGCGGAGCAGCGCGTGGTCTTCGGCGCGCACGATCTCGACCCGGCGGCGTTCGACGTCCTCGCCACCTTGCGACGTAGCCCCGCACCCCACCGGCTGACCCCCGCGGAGCTGATGCGGTCCGCCATGGTCACGTCCGGCGCGATCACCCAGCGGCTGGACCGGCTGGAGGAACGGGACCTCGTCGTACGCACCCGACGGGCGGAGGACGGCCGCAGCGTGCACGTCTCCCTCACCCAGGCGGGCAGGGAACTGATCGACCGGGCGCTGGTGGATCACGTGGCCAACCAGAACCGTCTGCTGTCGGGCCTCACGGAGGAGGAGCGGACCCGGGTCGCGGACGACCTGCGCGGACTGCTGGAGTCCCTCGGGGACAACGGCCGCCAGGTCAGACTCGGCTGACCGGCCGCCTCACGATGCGGAGGGCAGGACCGGCGGTGGGCGCTTCACGGTGCGGAGGGCCGGACCGGCGGCGGGTGCCTTACGGCAGTGGTACGAGCCTGACCACGGTGACCGTCAGCACGGACCCGGAGACGTAGTAGAGGACGATGGCCCCGTACACCGTCGCCTCACGCCGGTCGCGTTCACTCTTCACGGGGGTCGAGGCATGTCCGTACGGATCCGAGCCCAAGGTGCGCGCCATCTCGTCGCGGAACGAGTCGGCGTCGCGCATCTTGGCGAGGGTGTCGTCGGCGGGCGGCGCGAAGGAGATGCGGAAACTCAAGCGACGTTCCGCCTCTCGGCCTCGTCCTGGGCGAGCCGGTCCAGGATCCGCTCGGCCTCGGGATCGGGTACGGCCTCGAGCATCCAGTGCCGCATGACGGCCTGGATCTCGTGCACCCCGGCCTCGTTGATCGCGTGGTCGAACTCCTCGCGTCTCTCCTCGGGCAGAGCGGCACGGATCGCGGGAATGCTGTTCGGCACCTCGACCTCGGTACCGCCGACGAAGGTCTTCAGAGACTCGCCCATGATCGCTCTCCCCGATCTCCTTGCTCTCCACACCCCGCCGGCCCGAGCCGCGAGAGGTGCGCCCCGGGGTAACAGGCAGGTGTAAGGCTCACGTTAGCGGTTGCCGCTGCCTTCGTCGCCCGCCTGCGCCCGGCACTTCAGGGCCGGATGGACATCGAGTCCGGCGCCCCGGCCGGCCGGCAGAGCCGGATCACCTCGCCAACAGGGCCGCACATGAACTTCGTTGAGCTCCAACGCGACTTGCCGGTAGCCCGTCAGGTGCAGGATCGTACGACCATGGCTGAGGCTCCTGACGTCGAGACCGCGTGGACATGGCTGCTTGAACGCCGACCGGGGACCCGAGGCTGGTTCGACGACACATTGCCGCCCGTCGCGGCTGCCGCCTACGCGAAGCCCGTGCTGCGCGGCCTGTTCCCCTTCCACACCCACGGCACGCTCAAGTTCATCCGTGAGGCACCTCCGTGGCACGAGCCGCCGATCGACGATCTGCCGTACGTCGTGCTGGGCGAGCCGCCGTACAGTGTCCACACGGCGGGTCGCGCAACCCGCCTCGGCGAGGCGGAGACGGCCGAGGACGCCATCGACCTGGTGATGGCCCACCTGCCCCCGGAACTGAGCGGCGACGCGGCAGGCCGGCATCTCTGAACCCCGGCGTGGCCCCAGGCCGGGATCCAGCTGAAGGACGCCCATCGACTAGGGCCACCCGGGCCGGGTATCCGTCTGGGCATGCTCGCTCTGACCTACACCTCGCGCAGCACTTCAACGACGCTGTGGGCCTTCGCGGTAAGCACCCTCATCGTGCTGGCAGTGGCTTGGTACGTCCGACGACGGAGGTAGGTTCGACGCCCACTTCGGGGCTTTGATCTGAGCGCGTTCCTGCAACTGCGGCTCCACGCCTGCCTCGTGCAGGACACGAGGGTTGAGGACTCGTACGCTCCGAAGCCGAGGGGGAGATGGGCATGGCGGACGACTACTTCCTGCTGGTGTGCGACGACGTGCCCCATGACGTCGTGCTCACCGGCCCCGGGATTCGCGTGCTGGACGTCGCGCAGGTCGTGCGCCGGCTGACCGGCCTGAGTCTCTGGCGGAGCAAAGTCCTGGCGACGCAGGTTCCCGCTCTGATCCTCGACGGCGTACATCGGGCAGACGCTGAGGCGGCTGCCACGAATCTGCGGGCGGCGGGCGCACTGGCCCAGGTGAGGGCACAGCCGGAACCGGACTTCCTCAAGCCTTGAGGCGGAGCCGATCGACCGGCCGACAGCCCACAAAACGGCCCAGCGCACCAAAAAGCCCCCCACCACGCGGAGAACCCGCAGG
This sequence comes from Kitasatospora papulosa, assembly GCF_000717245.1. Lineage (GTDB taxonomy): Bacteria > Actinomycetota > Actinomycetes > Streptomycetales > Streptomycetaceae > Streptomyces > Streptomyces papulosus. Next base: position 1,181,494 of record NZ_JNYQ01000004.1, on the reverse strand, counting down.
TGGGGGGCCAGTCCAGCTCTGCTTACTTCTTCTTGCCCTGGTTCTTCACGGCCTCGATCGCAGCCTTCGCCGCGTCCGGGTCCAGGTACGTGCCGCCCGGCTTCAGGGGGCGGAAGTCGGCGTCCAGCTCGTAGGCGAGCGGGATGCCGGTCGGGATGTTGAGGCCCGAGATGGCGTCGTCGGAGATGCCGTCCAGGTGCTTCACCAGGCCGCGCAGGCTGTTGCCATGGGCGGCGACCAGGACGGTCTTGCCGTCGAGTAGGTCCGGGACGATGCCGTCGTACCAGTACGGCAGCATGCGGATGACGACGTCCTTGAGGCACTCCGTGCGCGGGCGCAGCTCCGGCGGGATCGTCGCGTAGCGCGGGTCGGCGCTCTGCGAGAACTCGGTGCCGTCCTCGAGCGCCGGCGGCGGGGTGTCGTACGAGCGGCGCCAGAGCATGAACTGCTCCTCGCCGAACTCGGCGAGCGTCTGGGCCTTGTCCTTGCCCTGGAGCGCGCCGTAGTGGCGCTCGTTCAGGCGCCAGGAGCGGTGCACGGGGATCCAGTGGCGGTCGGCGGCCTCCAGCCCGAGCTGGGCGGTGCGGATCGCGCGCTTCTGGAGCGAGGTGTGTACGACGTCGGGGAGCAGGCCGGCGTCCTTGAGCAGCTCACCGCCGCGGACCGCCTCCTTCTCGCCCTTGTCCGTGAGGTCTACGTCCACCCATCCGGTGAACAGGTTCTTCGCGTTCCATTCGCTCTCGCCGTGGCGGAGGAGGATCAGCTTGTACGGTGCGTCGGCCATGGGTCCGAGCGTAATCGAACCCGCGCGGCCGCCGCGCGCCTGGCCAAGGGGCGGACCGGGACCCGGGCCGGGGGTGCGGCCGGGACCCGACGATTGACGGGGGGCGTCAATTGGGTGGCGACCGGGGAATTCCTCTTCGTAATGTTCGGACCGTCGCCGGGCCACTTACGCAGGACAGGCCGGCGCTCATTCCGTACACGCACGTCGCCCCGGGGGGAACCCATGTCTGTCGCCGGTCTCAGAAAGGCGGCACACGAGACGGTCGCAGGTCTCCCCAGGGAGTTCTGGTGGCTGTGGACCAGCACGCTGGTCAACCGCCTCGGTGCCTTCGTCGCCACCTTCATGGCGCTCTATCTGACCCTGGACCGCGGCTACTCCGCCTCGTACGCCGGTCTCGTCGCGTCCCTCCACGGGCTCGGCGGGGTCGTGTCCTCCCTGGGGGCCGGGGTGATGACGGACCGGCTCGGGCGCCGTCCGACGATGCTGATCGCCCAGCTCTCGACCGCCGTCTCCGTGGCCGTGCTCGGCTTCATGGTCCATCCGGTGGCCATCGCGGGTGTGGCCTTCGTCGTGGGTATGGCCAGCAACGCGTCCCGGCCGGCCGTGCAGGCGATGATGGCCGACATCGTCCGGCCCGAGGACCGGGTCAGGGCCTTCTCGCTCAACTACTGGGCCATCAACCTGGGGTTCGCCGTCTCGTCCGCCGCGGCCGGGTTCATCGCCGAGTACAGCTACCTCGCCGGCTTCATGGGCGAGGCCGCCCTGACGCTGCTCTGCGCGGTCGTCGTCTTCCTCAAGGTGCCCGAGTCCCGGCCCGAGGTTGCACCCCGGGCAGCCGGTACCCCCGCGCCGGACGACGTGAAGCTGACCACGGTCCTGCGCGACGGGCGCTACATGGGGGTCGTCGGGCTGTCGTTCCTGGTCGCGCTGATCTTTCAGCAGGGGTACGTGGGCCTGCCGGTCGCCATGGGCGCGGACGGGCTGTCCAGCTCGGACTTCGGTACGGCGATCGCCGTCAACGGTGTGCTGATCGTGGCCCTGCAGATCCCCGTCACCCGGTTCATCCAGCATCGCGATCCGCGCCTGCTGCTGATCCTCTCGTCCCTGATCGCGGGCTGCGGCTTCGGGCTGACGGCCTTCGCCGGGTCGGTCGGGGTGTACGCGCTGACGGTGTGCGTCTGGACCCTCGCCGAGATCGTCAACGCGCCGACGCAGACGGGCATCGTCGTACAGCTGTCACCGGCCCACGGCCGGGGCCGCTACCAGGGCATGTACACGATGTCCTGGTCGGTCGCGGCGCTCGTCGCCCCGCTGATGTCCGGCTTCGTGATCGACCACTACGGGGCGGCCTGGCTCTGGGGGACCTGCGCGGTCCTGGGCACCGTGGCCGCGTTCGGCTACTGGCTGCTGATGCGGAAACTGGATCTTCCGGAACCGGTCGTCGCCGCGTCGGCGTCGGTCGCCCCCGAGGAGCGGGCGGTCGCAGAGCCCACCGTCTGACGTGCGGAGGGCGGGCGCCGGCCCGCCCTCGCCCGACGTGCGGCGAACAGCTGCAGGCCTTACGCCGCACGGGAGGCGCAGGACGTCGGTGCCCCGGGACGAACACGCGTCCGTCGTGGGGCACCGACGCCCGCCACGGGCTCAGGCCGCTCTCAGCCGCCGCACTGGCAGGGCGCGCCGGACTGGCAGCCGCACCCGCAGCCCGAGCCGCAGCCGCAGGCGCCCAGCAGGGGCAGGTGCACCACTTCGGTCGGGGTCTCCTGCTGGGGTTCGGTCATGGGTGAATCGGCCATGGTTCCTCCTCAGGGCGTACGACTCGACGGCGTACAGCACATGCGTGGGCACACATGCCGACGACGGGGGCCGCGGACATGCCGCAGCGCCCCCGCACCCCTTGCATGCCCAGCAGGGAGGGCGCATCAACGGCGCACAGGCGCTGGAGCTGAGGTGCGGCCGTCGTGACGACTGCGCCCCATGCGCCCCTGCACCGGTGCCGCCCCTTGATCAGGCCCTGTACCGGTGCCACTGCTCCGGCAGGCCCTGGGCCGTTGCCGCCGCCCTGATCAGGCGCCCCGCCGGTACGGCCGTCCCGGTCAGGCGCCCTCCACCGGTGCCGCCGCCTGGATCTCGTCCGCGTGCTCACCCGTGACCAGGTAGACGACCCGCTTGGCGACCGACACGGCGTGGTCGGCGAAGCGCTCGTAGTAGCGGCCGAGCAGGGTGACGTCGACAGCGGTCTCGATGCCGTGCTTCCAGCGGTCGTCCATCAGGTGCTGGAACAGCGTCCGGTGCAGCAGGTCCATCTCGTCGTCGTCCTGCTCCAGCTGGAGCGCCAGGTCGACGTCCTTCGTGATGATCACCTCGGCGGCCTTCGCCATGAGCCGCTGGGCGAGCTGTCCCATCTCCAGGATGGTCGCGTGCAGGTCGTGCGGCACCGCCGACTCGGGGAAGCGCAGCCTGGCCAGCTTGGCCACGTGCTGGGCGAGGTCGCCCGAGCGCTCCAGGTCGGCACTCATCCGCAGGGAGGTGACCACGATCCGCAGATCGGTGGCGACCGGCTGCTGGCGGGCCAGCAGCGCGATGGCGCGGGCCTCCAGGTCGTGCTGCAGGTCGTCGACCTTCTGGTCCGCGGCGATCACGCTCTCGGCGAGCTTGAGATCGGCGTCGAGCATGGACGTCGTGGCCCGTCCGATCGCCGAGCCGACGAGCCGGGCCATCTCGACCAGGCCCTCGCCGATCGAATCGAGTTCCTCGTGATAAGCGTCGCGCATGGAAGTCCCTCTCCAGATCCTTGCTGAGGCCGGGGTCTCTTGGGGCCGACCCCCACGTTGCCACGGTGGGGGGCCAACGCGTCGGGATCCGGCCCCCGAAGTGAACCGTCACTATCCCCTTGGTGAACTCTGGGCGACGAGTGTTCGAGATGGCACCCGGATGGCTGGGAGAGTGTCGGCGAGCCCGCATAACCTTGAAGCATGGACGTGAACGCGGCGGTCGCCGCAGCTGCCGCGATCGCCGGGCTCTGCACCGGTGTGATCGCCATGCTGGCGTTCCGCTGGAGCGAACGCGAGCAGAAGCGCCCGACACGTACCTCCCTGCGCCCCGACGGCAACGCCGCGCTCCCCCCGGGCGTGGACACGGTCCTCTCCGTGCTCAGCTCCTCCGCCGTCGTGCTCGACGAGAGCGACAGCGTGGTCAAGGCCAGCTCCGCCGCGTACGCGCTGGGGCTGGTCCGGGGCGGGCGCCTGGCGGTCGAGCCCATGCTGCACATGGCCAGGGACACCCGGCGTGACGGTGAGATACGACAGGTCGAGCTGGACCTCCCGCGCCGCGGGACGGGCCGGGGCGAGGCGCTGGCCGTCTCCGCCCGGGTCGCCCCGCTGGGCTCACGCCTGGTCCTGCTGCTCGTCGAGGACCTCACGGAGGCCCGCCGCATAGAGGCGGTACGGCGCGACTTCGTCGCCAACGTCAGCCATGAGCTCAAGACCCCGGTCGGCGCGCTCTCCCTGCTCTCCGAGGCCGTCATGGATGCTTCCGACGACCCGGAGGCGGTGCAGCGGTTCGCCGGCCGCATGGAGATCGAGGCGACCCGGCTGACCAACCTCGTGCAGGAGCTCATCGACCTCTCCCGGGTGCAGAACGACGACCCGCTGGAGGACGCCGAGCCCGTACGGGTGGAGGAGCTGGTCGACGAGGCCATCGACCGGTGCCGCCAGCAGGCCGGTTCGAAGCAGATCACCATGGCCTCGGGCGGTACCGCGGACCTCTTCGTCTGGGGGAACCGGAGCCAGCTCGCGGCCGCCCTCGGCAATCTGGTGGAGAATGCCGTCAACTACAGCCCCGCCCGCACCCGTGTCGGCATCGCCGCGCGGAAGATGGCCGCACCCGGCGGGGATCTGATCGAGATAGCCGTGACCGACCAGGGCTTCGGCATCTCCGAGAAGGACCGTGAACGCGTCTTCGAGCGGTTCTACCGCGTCGACCCGGCCCGCTCACGGGCCACCGGTGGCACCGGTCTCGGCCTCGCCATCGTCAAGCACGTGGCCGCCTCGCACGGCGGGGAGGTCACCGTATGGAGCTCTGAGGGACAGGGCTCCACGTTCACCCTGCGGCTGCCCGAGTCGGGCGTCGTACGGGGTCGTACCACCGGCGGACCCCTGGTCGTCAACGACGCTGTTGACGGCGACGGGCCGTACGAGACCGATTCTTTTGAACCATTCCCCGCCCCGGAGGCTCTTCCGTGACCCGAGTGCTTGTCGTCGAGGATGAGGAATCCTTCAGCGACGCCCTGTCCTACATGCTCCGCAAGGAAGGCTTCGAGGTGGCCATCGCGGCCACCGGCCCGGACGGCCTCGACGAGTTCGAGCGCAACGGTGCCGACCTCGTGCTGCTCGACCTGATGCTGCCGGGCCTGCCCGGTACGGAGGTCTGCCGGCAGCTGCGCGTCCGGTCCAACGTCCCGGTGATCATGGTGACCGCCAAGGACAGCGAGATCGACAAGGTCGTCGGCCTGGAAATAGGAGCCGACGACTACGTGACCAAGCCCTTCTCCTCGCGGGAGCTGGTGGCCCGCATCCGTGCGGTCCTGCGCCGCCGCGGGGAGCCCGAGGAGGTCACCCCCGCCGCTCTGGAGGCCGGCCCGGTCCGGATGGACGTGGACCGCCACGTCGTCACGGTCTCCGGCGGCAAGGTCGACCTCCCGCTGAAGGAGTTCGACCTTCTCGAGATGCTCCTGCGCAACGCGGGGCGCGTGCTGACGCGCATGCAGCTGATCGACCGGGTCTGGGGCGCCGACTACGTGGGCGACACCAAGACCCTGGACGTGCACGTCAAGCGGCTGCGCGCCAAGATCGAGCCCGACCCGGGAGCACCGCGCTACCTGGTGACGGTGCGCGGCCTGGGCTACAAGTTCGAGCCGTAGGCCGCGAGCCGCGAGCAACGTGGGGGTGCCTCCGTCGGAGGCACCCCCACGCGCGCGACGTACGTGATCAGCCGGTGGTGGCTTCGCCGGTCGGCGTGGCCGTGCCCGAGGGGCTCTCCGACCCTTCGCCCGGCGTCTCGGAGGCTTCACCCGGCGTCTCCGAGGCGGAGTCCGACGCGGACGTGGAGGGCGTGGGCTTCGGCGACGGCAGCGCGCTCGGGCCGAAGCCCTCGAAGAAGCTGGTCGCCGGGACGATGGCGGCGCCGAGCTCGATGTCGCCCGTCTCGCTGAACGTGAAGGCGACGGCCTGGACGTTGCCGTTGGCCCCGGCCTTGCGGCCGTCCTCGATCACCGCCGAGGCGTTGTTCTTGCCGCCGATGACGACCCGTCCGCCGGCCGGGACCACGAGCGGTCCCTTGCCCTTGGCGGCCTGCAGCTTCACCGTGGTGCCGGTGCCGGGGAGGGCGATCTTCTCCACGACCTCCTGCTTCGTGCCGTCGTTGAAGAGGGTCGCGGCGACGACCGCCGGGCCTTCGGCGTCCGCCTCGGGCTGGGTGATGATGTTCAGGTTCTGGATCTTGATGTTGTCGACAGCGGTGGCTGCGTTGTCCGGCCTGACCTGAAGCGTCTGCGCGTCGTTGCCGGCACTGCACGCGGACAGTGCGGCGATCGGGAACACGAGGGCAGTGGCGGCGAGGGCGCCGTGTCGAAGGCTGCGGCTCACGGCGGCGGCAACTCCTTGAACGTTCGGACTGCGGACTTCGGACTCTGCGGACAGGAGGCCCGAGCGGCCGTAAAGCCGCCCTAAGTGTGTGTCAGCGGGCTCAGGTTACCGAGCCGTCGTCCCGGGCCCGCACCCGACCCGCCCCCTGGCGTCCTCCGACCTGTGGACCGGCACCGTCCGCCGGCGGTTCGGACATCGCTCCGTCGCGTCACGGCCGTCCTTCCCACGGTGCGGATTCGCGCCGCGTTCACAAAACGCGGCTGATCAGTGTGTTGATCGGCCGATGATCGATTTCCGGACCGCGGCGTATTTCCCGCGCATAATCCACCCGCTCCGGCCGTTGATCAATTTCATTGGCCATCGACGCTTAGGGCCGTACGAGTGATCGACGTCCGAACGGAGTACGGAAAGTTCACCACGCGGAAACCGACAAAACGGGACGTTCAGCCCCTTCTGGAGGTCTTCCGGCATGTGTGACGCGTGTGTTTCGGGGTGGCCACGCGCCCGCTCCGACCTGCGAATATCGCCTTCCGGAAGCCTCTCGCAGCACGTTCGTGTCGCAGTTGTCAAGCCCCGAGATATGCCCTGACCTGCGAAAACGCCATTCAGGAGATGCTGTTCTCGTGTTACTCTGGATAGCCACGGAAGGGGTACCTGTCACATGACGTTCAAGGTTGGCGACACCGTGGTCTATCCCCATCACGGGGCCGCGCTGATCGAGGCTATCGAAACTCGCCAGATCAAAGGCGTGGACAAGACCTACTTGGTGCTCAAGGTCGCCCAAGGCGACTTGACGGTCCGCGTACCGGCAGACAATGCGGAGTTCGTCGGTGTGCGCGACGTAGTCGGGCAGGAAGGCCTGGACCGGGTCTTCGAGGTGCTGCGCGCACCGTATGCCGAGGAGCCGACGAACTGGTCCCGTCGCTACAAGGCAAATCTTGAGAAGCTCGCCTCCGGCGATGTCATCAAGGTCGCCGAAGTGGTGCGTGACCTGTGGCGTCGCGAGCGTGAGCGTGGACTCTCCGCTGGTGAGAAGCGCATGCTCGCCAAGGCCCGCCAGATCCTGGTGAGCGAGCTCGCTCTCGCGGAGAACACGAACGAGGACAAGGCCGAGGCCCTGCTCGACGAGGTCCTCGCGTCCTGAACCGGACGACACCGGTGACCGGATGACGCCGGCGAACCGAATCCGGTCCTAGAAGATATGCCGCGGTGCCCGCTGACGAGCCGTATGCACGGTGAGTCGTCGGGCGCTGCGGCATGTTCGGATCCGAACGGAAGATCCACCCGGATCGCACCGGCGGTCCGTCCGGAAAACCGTCCACCCGCGGAGCCGACGCCGCGCCCCCGTCCCTCCAGCCATGTCCACCGAGAGCCATCTCCACCGAGCCCCGCTGCGGCTCGGCCGACCAGGGGTCACGGAAGGGGTCCCGGTCGGGTCGAGCATCGCGCACGGCTCATTCCCCAACCTACGGTCGGGGTACGCCCAGGCCATACCCATGTCGGCGGTGGAAACAAACCTGCCGAAGCTGCGGAGTGCAACCGATGTCATCGATGTCACCGACGCCTGCTGAACCGAGCCCTTCCCGTACCGCCGCGGTGATCCCCGCGGCGGGCCGCGGTGTGCGGATGGGACCCGGTACCCCGAAGGCGCTGCGCGCGCTCGGCGGTACCCCCATGCTGATCCACGCCGTGCGCGCCATGGCGGCCTCACGGGCCGTCACCCTCGTGGTCCTGGTCGCGCCCCCGGACGGCGCGGCCGAGGTCAAGAACCTCATCGACGGGCACGCGCTGCCCGAGCGCACCGACTACGTCGTCGTGCCCGGCGGGGCCACGCGACAGGAGTCCGTGAGGCTCGGCCTCGACGCCCTGCCGGACGACGTCTCCGTCGTCCTCGTCCATGACGCGGCCCGGCCCCTGGTGCCCGTCGACACCGTGGACGCCGTCATCGAGGCCGTGCGGGACGGGGCTCCGGCCGTCGTTCCCGCGCTTCCCCTCGCCGACACGGTCAAGGAGGTCGAGCCGGCGGAGCCGGGAGTGCCGGAGCCGGTCCTCTCGACTCCCGTACGGGCGCGGCTGCGGGCCGTGCAGACGCCTCAGGGCTTCGACCGGGACACGCTCGTCCGCGCGCACGAGAGTGTGGCCGTCGACGGTGAGGGCGCGACCGACGACGCGGGCATGGTCGAGCGGCTGGGCGCGCCCGTCGTCGTCGTGCCGGGCCATGAGGAGGCGTTCAAGGTGACCCGCCCCCTGGACCTGGTCCTGGCGGAGGCCGTTCTCGCACGCCGGAGGGCGAACGATGGATTCTGAGGCGGTGAAGCAGCGTCGGCCGGCCCCCGTGATCCCGCTCGTGGGCATCGGCACCGACATCCACGCCTTCGAGGAGGGCCGCGAGCTCTGGTGCGCCGGGCTGCTGTGGGAGGGCGAGGGGCCCGGACTCGCCGGGCACTCCGACGCCGACGTCGTGGCCCACGCGGCCTGCAACGCCCTGTTCTCCGCGGCCGGGCTCGGCGACCTGGGTCAGCACTTCGGTACCGGCCGCCCGGAGTGGTCGGGAGCGTCCGGCGTCACCCTGCTCACCGAGGCCGCGCGGATCGTGCGTGCCGAGGGCTTCGGGATCGGCAACGTCGCGGTGCAGGTCGTCGGTCTCCGTCCGAAGATCGGCAAGCGGCGCGACGAGGCCCAGAAGGTGCTGTCGGACGCGGTGGGCGCACCCGTCTCGCTGTCGGCCGCCACCTCCGACGGTCTCGGCTTCACCGGCCGGGGCGAGGGCATCGCGGGCATCGCGACGGCTCTGGTCTACCGCGCAGAGGACTGACGCGGGGGAGTCCGAGCGGAGGCGGGGCCTCGTGGTGCGGCGGAGGATCGCCGCGCCACGAGGCCCCGCCTTCTTATTGCACATCGGTTGCACGTACGCTGACCTGGCAGGTGAGGTTCCGTATCGGCGTAGAGCGAGGGTGAGCGTCCGTGATGAGTGCGACCGCCGGGGCGACGAGGGTGCCGGACGTGCCGGCCGGTGCGTCCGGCTACGTCCTGCGGACCGCCACCGCACAGGACGTCGGTGGCGCGCGGGCCGTCATGCTGGACACCGTCTACCACGACCTGCGCTCCGGCTACGTGCCCCGCTGGCACGCCGACATCATCGACCTCGAAGGTTCCTATCTGCGCCCCGCGCGCTGCACGCTCATGGTCGTCGTGCGCGACGGCGAGGTCGTGGCGACCGGTGCGGTGCGGGACCGGGGTCCGCAGTCCCCGCCCAATCCGCGGTGGGTGGCCGACCGCTTCCCCTCCGGTTCGACGGCCCAGCTCTGCCGGATCTACGTACGCCCCGAGCACCGCAGGCACGGTCTGGCACGCATGCTGGTGCGGGAGCTCGGGGAGTTCGCCGCGCGGGCGGGCGGCTACACCTCGCTCTATCTGCACACCGATCCGGCCGTGCCGGGTGCCGAGCCGTTCTGGCGGTCACTCGCCCACGAGGTCTGCGACGAGCGCGCGCTGCCGGACGGGGGTCAGGGCATCATCCACTTCGAACTGCCGATGCCCGCTTCCGCAGGGCTGATCACCGCAAATATCGGATGATAATCGTTTTCATATAGGGTCCTCCTCATGCCTACGTCCCGTCGCACCCCGCTGACGGTGGCCGCCGCCACCGCCGCCCTGCTCCTCCCGCTCGCCGCCTGCTCCTCGTCGAGCGGTTCCGGGGCGTCCGGCGACGCACAGCGGCTCCGGGTCGTCATGGCCTTCCCGCCCGCCCAGGCCATGTCCCCCTACGGCGACGACGCGGTCACCCTCAGCCGGCTCGCCGTCATCGAGGGCCTCACCACCCTCGACAGGAACGGGGCAGCCGAGCCCGCCCTCGCCACCTCCTGGAAGCAGGACAACCCCACCACCTGGACCTTCACCCTCCGCGACGCGGTCTTCCAGGACGGTACGAAGGTCGACGCGGACGCCGTCGTCCGCTCCCTCACCGCCGCGGGCAAGGCGTCCCCGCTGCCCCGGGTGCTGTCCGACACCCCCCTGACGGCCACGGCCGCCGGACCCGGCACCGTACGGATCGTCACCAAGGGCGAGGACCCCCTCCTCCCGCAGCGGCTCGCCAACCCGTCGCTCACGATCCTGTCCGCCGGCGCCTACGAGAACGGCAGGGCGAACCCCGCCGGGCACGCCACCGGGCCGTTCACCCTGACCGGCGTCAAGGGCGCCGTCTCCGCCACCCTCGAGCGCAACGCCGACTACTGGGGCGGCAAGGCGAAGGCCCCCGGCGTCGACGTCACCTTCGCCGCCGACGGCACCGCCCGCGCCAACGCGCTGCGCACGAAGACCGTCGACGTCGCCGAGTACGTACCGATCGCACAGGCGTCCCTGCTCGGTGACTCCTACGTCCACGAGTTCCCCTCCGCCCGGACCAACGGCCTCTCCCTCAACACCGTGCGCGGTGTCTTCGCCGATCCCGCCATGCGCGCCGCCGCCCGCGAGGCCATCGACTCCAAGGCCCTGGTCGACGGGGTGTACGAGGGCCGTGCGGACACCGCCAAGGGGCTCCTCGGCCCCGGCATCCCCTGGGCCGCCGGCAAGCGCACCGCACCCACCGGACGCACCCCGGCCGCGAGCCCCGAGAAGGTGGCGGAGACGAAGAAGATCGTCCTTGCCACCTACACCAACCGGCCCGAGCTCCCCGAGGTCGCGACACTCGTCCAGCAGCAGCTCGAGAAGCGCGGCTTCACCGTCGAGCAGGTGGTCCGCGACTACGCGCAGATGGAAGCCGACGCGCTCGCCGGGAAGTACGACGCGTTCATCCAGGCCCGCAACACCCTCCTGGACACCGCCGACCCCGTCTCCTACCTCGCCTCCGACTTCACCTGCGACGGCAGCTTCAACATCTCCCAGCTGTGCGACAAGGACGTCGACGCGGCCGTCGACAAGGCGGCCTCACTGCGCGCCACCGACGCCCGCCACAGTGCGGGGATGACCGCCGAGGCCGCCGTCCTGGGAGCCGACGCGCTCGTACCGCTCGTCCACGAGCGCTTCGTCCAGGGCTACGACGACGCCCGGGTCGAAGGCGTCGCACTCGACCCGATGGAACGCACCCTCATCACCGCCGACACCCACGTCGGATGACCGGGTGAAGTACCTCGCCGGGCGGCTCGGCGCGCTCCTCGCCGTCGTCGCCCTCATCGGCCTGCTGCCCCGACTGACCCGCACCGATCCGGCGCTGACCATCCTGCACGCCCGCTACGCCGACCGCCCGCCCACGCCCGCCGTGCTCGACGCGATCCGTGCCGAGACCGGACTCGACGGCGGACCGCTGCACGTCCTCGGCGCCTGGGCGTCCGGACTGCCGCGCGGCGACCTGGGGGAGTCCTGGGTCTCCGGACAGCCGGTCGGCCCCGACGTGACGTCCGCGCTCGGCGTCTCCCTCACCCTCATGGCCGCCTCGCTCGCCGTCGCCGTCCTCCTGGCGCTCGCCCTCGCCGCCGGAACGCTCCGGCGCGGCGCCCACCGACGGCTCGTCACCACCCGCGCGGGTGTCGGCGCCGCCGTGCTCGCCGCCCTCCCGGAATTCCTCCTCGCCGCCGTGCTGGCCACCGTCCTCGCCGTACAGCTGGGCTGGTTCCCCGCCCTCGGCTGGGGCGCAGCGAACCAGTTCGTGCTGCCCGCCCTCGCGATGGGCGTCCCCGCCGGCGCGCTGCTCGGGCGGCTCCTGGACGACGCCCTGCCCGCCGTCTTCGCCGAACCCTGGGCGCGCGCCGCCACCGCCCACGGCATGCCCGCCCGCAGGATCGCCGCCCACGCCCTGCACCGCGCCCTGCCCGCACTGCTGCCCCAGACCGGCCTCGTCGTCGTCGGGCTCACCGGCGGGGCCGTCGCCGTCGAGGCGCTGTACGCCATCCCCGGCCTCGGAGGCACCGCCCTCGCCGCCGCCCTGGCCCAGGACCTCCCCGTCCTCCAGGCCTGCGTACTCCTCCTGCTCCTCCTCGGCGTCGCCGCCGGACTCGCCGCCCGGCTCGGCTCCAGGGCCCTGCTCGGCCCCGCACGGACCGACGGCGCCCTGCCCCCGCTCGTCGCACCGAAGCTCCCCGCACGCCGCACCGTGGCCGCCGGAGCGGTGGTGCTGGGCGCGCTCCTCATAGCCGTCGTCCTCACCGGCCTGCTGCGCGACCCCCTGTACGCCGATGCCGCCGCCCGCCTCGCCCCACCCTCCGCGGCCCATCCCCTGGGCACCGACTCGCTGGGCCGCGACGTACTCGCCCGCTTCGGCCACGGCGCGGCCAGGACCGTGCTCACCGCCCTAGCCGTCGGCGCCGTCACACTGCTCCTGGGCCTGCTCGCGGGAGCGGCCCGCGCCGGAGCCCTCACCGAGACCGCCAACGCCCTGCCCGCGGTCCTGGCCGGCCTCGTCGTCGCGGGCATCGCCGGCCCCGGCGCCTGGGGCGCGGCCGTCGCCGTCGCCCTCGTCGCCTGGGCACCGCTCGCCGCCCACACCTCCGCGCTGCTCGCCCAGGAACGCGCCGCCCCGCACGTCACCGTGGCCCTCGCCCTCGGCGCCGGACCGTGGCACCGGCTGCGCCGCCACATCCTGCCGGGCGTCCTGCCACCGGTCGTACGCCACGCGGTCCTGCGCGTCCCCGCCATCGCCCTGGCACTCGCCTCCCTCGGCTTCCTCGGCCTCGGGACCCCCGCCCCCGCACCCGAGTGGGGGCGCATGCTCTCGGAGAACCTGCCCTACGCCGAACGCGCCCCCTGGGCCGTCCTCGGCCCCGCCGCCGCGCTGGCCGCGCTCGGCGCGCTCGCCGTGCTGACCTCCGCCGCCGTACGCGGCCGGGCGCACCGATGACGACAGGCACCACCGGCAGCACGGACACCTCGGACACCGGCGCCGGCCCGGAGCTCAAGCCCTACCTCCGGCTCCTGACCGCCACCCAGTTCGCCTTCAACACCGGCTTCTACGCCGTCCTGCCCTACCTCGCCACCCACCTCGGCGACGGACTCGGCATGGCGGGATGGCTCGTAGGACTCGTGCTCGGGCTGCGCACCTTCAGCCAGCAGGGCCTCTTCGTCGTCGGCGGAGCCCTCACCGACCGCTACGGCCCCCGTCCCGTCGTCCTCACCGGCTGCGTCCTGCGCATCGCCGGATTCTGCTGGCTCGCCCAGGCCGGAACCACCGCCGGCGTCATCGGCGCCGTCCTCCTCATCGGCTTCGCCGCCGCCCTCTTCTCACCCGCCGTCGAATCCGAGACGGCCAGGGCCGCCGTCACCCACGAGCGGGAGACAGGCACACCACGCGCCCAGGTGCTGGCCGTGTTCTCCGCCGCCGGACAGGCCGGAGCGTTCCTCGGCCCCCTCGTCGGCAGCCTGCTGCTGCTCCTGGGAGGTGACTTCCGCACCGCGTGCCTGGCCGGGGCCCTGGTCTTCGTCGGCGTACTCGCCGGACACGCCCGTCTCATGCCCCGCCGGCCGCGCCGCGCCCGGCCCGCCGGAAAGCGGACCCTCCTGCCCCGGGAGGTCTTCGCCAACCGGCCCTTCCTCACCCTCTGCCTCGCGTACAGCAGTTACCTCGTCTCCTACAACCAGCTCTACCTCGCCCTGCCGGCCGAGGTGGAACGGGCCACCGGATCCCAGAGCGCGCTCGGCGCGCTCTTCGCCCTCTCCTCCCTGCTCGTCGTCGTCGCGCAGCTGCCGCTGACCCGCTGGTCCGCACGCCGGATCGCGCCCCGCACCGCCCTCGTCGCCGGACTCGCCGTCGTCGCCGCGGGATTCACGGCCGTACCCCTCGCGCCCGACGGCCCCGCCGGGCTGCTCCCCGCCGCCACGCTCGTCGTCCTGCTCACGCTCGGCCAGATGCTGCTGGCCCCCGCCGCCCGGGGGCTCGTGCCCGACCTGGTCGACGACGACCGCCTCGGGCTCGCCACCGGAGCCCTGTCCTCCGTGTCGGGGCTCGCCGTCCTGGTGGGCAGCGCCGCCACCGGAACCCTCCTCGACACCCCCGGACCCGTCCTGTGGGGGATGCTCGCCGCGGTCCCCCTGGCGGGCGCGGCACTCGCCCTGACCCTGTCCGCGGGACGACGGGCGCCGGAGCCCGGGACCACCGTCACCGATCAGTTGTGACACGTTTTCCACAGGGGGCGCCGGGCACTGGTGCGGGCCCACTACCCTTGAGGGGTGACTATTCGCCTGCATGACACCAACGCCCGGCAGATCCGTGACTTCGTCCCGCTCACCGCGGGCTGTGTCTCGATCTACCTCTGTGGCGCGACTGTCCAGGCCGCCCCGCACATCGGGCACATCAGGTCCGGACTGAACTTCGACATCATGCGCCGCTGGTTCGAATACCGCGGCTACGACGTGACGTTCATCCGGAATGTCACCGACATCGACGACAAGATCATCAAAAAGGCGGCCGAGCAGAACCGCCCCTGGTGGTCCATCGGTTACGAGAACGAGCGCGCCTTCAACGACGGCTACGACGTCCTGGGCTGCCTCCCGCCCACCTACGAACCGCGTGCCACCGGCCACATCACCGAGATGATCGAGATGATGCGCGGCCTCATCGAGCGCGGCCACGCCTACGAGGCCGACGGCAACGTCTACTTCGACGTCCGCTCGTACGAGGGGTACCTGGAGCTCTCCAACCAGGACCTCGACGACCTGCGCCAGCCCTCCGGCGACAACGAGACCGGCAAGCGGGACAAGCGCGACTTCGCCATGTGGAAGTCCGCCAAGCCGGGCGAGCCCAGCTGGGAGACCCCGTGGGGCCGCGGCCGTCCCGGCTGGCACCTCGAGTGCTCCGCGATGGCGCACAAGTACCTCGGCAGCGCCTTCGACATCCACGGCGGCGGCATCGACCTGATCTTCCCGCACCACGAGAACGAGATCGCCCAGGCCAAGGCCTTCGGCGACGACTTCGCGAAGTACTGGGTGCACAACGGCTGGGTCACCCTGTCCGGCGAGAAGATGTCGAAGTCCCTGGACAACTCCGTGCTGGTCAGCGACATGGTCAAGCAGTGGCGCCCGATCGTCCTCCGCTACTACCTCGGCACCCCGCACTACCGCTCGATGATCGAGTACAGCGAGGAAGCCCTGCGCGAGGCCGAATCCGCGTTCGCGCGGATCGAGGGCTTCGTCCAGCGCGTGGTGGAGAAGGCCGGCGGGCCGGTCGAGGCCGCCGCCGAGGTGCCGCCCGCGTTCGCCGAGGCCATGGACGACGACCTCGGTGTCCCGCAGGCGCTCGCGATCATCCACACCACCGTCCGGCAGGGCAATTCCGCCCTCGCCGCCGACGACAAGGAAGCCGCCGTCGCCCGCCTCGCCGAGGTGCGCGCGATGCTCGGCGTCCTCGGACTCGACCCCCTCGACCCGCACTGGGCGGGCGAGAGCGACCGTGGTGAGGACCTGCACGGCGTCGTCGACACCCTCGTACGACTCGTCCTCGACCAGCGCCAGTCCGCCCGTGAACGCAAGGACTGGCCCGCCGCAGACGCGATCCGGGACCAGCTCAACCAGTCCGGCCTCGTCATCGAGGACAGCCCCGCCGGACCCCGCTGGACGCTCGGACCCCGCTGAGCGGGCCTTCGCACCATGCGTGAGCAGCGCAAATGTGCCGCCCGGCCGTCCGGGCGGCACACTTTCACTGACGACGTTTTTCTGAAGCAACGAAACAGGTAGGTCATGGCCGGGAACAGCCAGCGCAGGAACCGCCGCACGTCCAACAAGAAGGGCATGCAGGTCGGCAGCGGCGGTAACCGACGCCGTGCTCTCGAAGGCAAGGGACCGACGCCGCCCGCCTCCGCCCGCAAGGGACACAAGAAGAACAGGGTGGCGAACGCCCAGGCCAAGCAGGCCGCCGCTCGCCGCCCCGCCCCGCGCCGCGGTGGCGTCAAGGGCACGTCGGAGATGGTCGTCGGCCGCAACCCGGTCTTCGAGGCACTGCGCGACGGCGTCCCCGCGACCACCCTCTACGTCCAGCAGTACATCGACAACGACGAGCGGGTCCGCGAGGCCCTCCAGCTCGCCGGCGAGCGCGGCAACATCAACCTCATGGAGGCCCCGCGCCCCGAGCTCGACCGGATGACGAACGGCCTGAACCACCAGGGCCTCGTCCTCCAGGTCCCGCCGTACGAGTACGCGCACCCGGAGGACCTCACCTCCGCCGCGTACGACAACAACGAGGACCCGCTGATCGTCGCCCTCGACGGCGTCACCGACCCCCGCAACCTCGGCGCGATCGTCCGCTCCGTCTCCGCCTTCGGCGGCCACGGCGTCGTCGTCCCCGAGCGCCGGGCGGCCGGTATGACCGCCGGAGCGTGGAAGTCCTCGGCCGGCACCGCGGCCCGTACACCCGTCTCGCGCGTCACCAACCTGACCCGCGCCCTGGAGGGCTACCAGAAGGCGGGCCTCACCGTCGTCGGCCTCGCGGCGGACGGCGAGCACACCGTCGAGGACCTGGAGGCCCTCGCCGGCCCCGTCGTCATCGTCATCGGCAGCGAGGGCAAGGGCCTGGGCCGCCTCGTCGGCGAGACCTGCGACTACCGGGTCCGGATCTCCATGCCCGGCGGTGCCGAATCACTGAACGCCGGTGTCGCCGCCGGCATCGTCCTCTACGAGGTGGCACGCCGCCGGGCGTGACACCCGAGCCGTCGCGTCGGGACCGATGAAGGATCCCGACGCGACCGCCGCCGGGCTCGGCGCCTTCCGCGGAGGCGCGGAACGCCCGCGCGTCCGCCGGACGCACGCCCCCCTGGACGCGGCCGGTGCACGAGGGGCACGAGAGGCGGGGCAGGAGCCGTCGGCCGCCCGCCACAGGCCGCCCCACCAGCGACGAAGCCGTCCCGGTGGGCTCACCGGCTCTCCCGCCGCGTCCCCGGCGTACGCCGCCGGACCCGTGGCCGAGGACGGTTGACGGGTCTCGGACACTCTGGACGTGTCAAGGCAGTGTCCTAATCACACATCACTCGGTTAGATGAGTGTGGACACCAGAACGCCTCGGTTCGACGACCAACCCGCCCTGAGCATGACGAAGGTGGACAGCGACCCCGCGCAGGTCATCGTCAGCCACGCCAGCTTCCGGGTGCAGCTCGCCCCCGGCCAGCGCACCCGTCTGCGCCCCGTGGGCTCCGCCGGACGGGCCAGGATCCCCGCCATGAGCGGCGCTGGCGGCCGCAGGCGAGCCCCCGTCGTCTGGAGCGGCAGGTCGGAGCCGGGCGACCCCGGAGCGACCGGACTCCTGCAGGCCGTACGGAACTCCACCGCCGGCCACCTCGACACCCGCCCCGGCGGCGACTTCGGCGCGGGCCACGAGGACACGGGCGGCGGCACCCAGGTCATCCCGCGCCTCGACGAGACCCAGCCCAACCCCGTGATCCCCGCGCCGCACCGGGACGGAGGCGGCCGCACCGGGCCCCTGCTGCCCCCCATGCGGCAGGCCGTCGGCGCCTACGACACCGTCGGCACACCGGCCCGCGACGCGTACGAGATCACCTACGACGACGACCTCGGGGCCGAGGACCGCGACGACGCCACCGCCGGTGACCGGCGCCAGAGCGGCGACACCGTCCGGCACGCCTACTACCCCGGCCGCCGGATGAACCTCGGCGTCGTCCTCCTCCCGCTGCGCGTCATCCTCGGCTTCCTCGCCATCTACGCCGGGATGGGCAAGCTCTGCGACCCCGCCTACTTCGACGACGGCGACCGCGGCTCCATGGTCAAGTGGCTCACCTCGCTGCACCCGTGGACGGCCGCCGAGCCGCTGCGCGACTTCGCGCTCGCGCACCCCGTCGCGGCGGGCCTCTCCGTCGCCTTCCTCCAGGTCGTCGTCGGTGTGCTCACCGTCCTCGGGCTCTGGCAGCGGGTCGCCGCCGCGTTCGGCGCCCTGCTCTCCGCCGCCGTGCTGGTGGCGGTCAGCTGGCGTACCGACGGGGCCTACGACACCGCCGACATCATCCTGCTGGCCGCCTGGAGCCCTCTCGTCATCGCGGGTGCCCCCGTCTACTCCCTCGACGGGCGCCTCTCCGGGGAGGCCTGGCGCACGCTCGGCCCCCGCTCCGAGATCTGGGACCTGCGGCGCCGGGTACTGCGCCGCGGCACCGTGATCGCCACCGTCGTCGTCGGCCTGACGCTGCTGGTCGGCTCGATGCTCGGCGGTGCGGTCCGCTCCACCCAGGTCGTCACCGTGCCGGGCCCCGACAGCTACCCGACCAACCAGCTGCCCGGCTCCCCGCTCCCCGACAAGTCCGAGGGCAAGAAGCGCAAGCCGTCCAGCACCCCGGAGAACCGCACCCCGGAGACGGCGCCCTCCAGCGCCCCGGGCACCCCGTCGGCCGAGCAGTCCACGCCTGGTGCCGAGTCCGAGCGCGAGTCCGGCCCGACGGCCGGGGCGAGCACGGGGCAGCCCAGCCAGACCCAGGGCACGGGCCAGGCGCCCCCGCAGGAGCCGGCCCCGCAGGAGCCCCCGGCGGGCGACTCGGGCCCCAGCTCGTCGGGCTCCGCCGCGTCCGGTGGTTCCGACGGCGGCTCCGACGGCGGGTCCGACGGCGGTTCCGACGGGGGCTCGTCCGGCGGCGCCGGGCAGAACCCCATCGGCGGCCTCCTCGGCTGACACCGCCGGTTCACACCACGAGGGCGGTCACCGGACACCGGTGACCGCCCTCGCCCATGTCCGGGACGCCGTCAGCCGTCCGACCGGGCGCCCAGCTCCCGCGCCGCCTCCGTGAGGTCCTTCGCGGTGTCGATGGCCCGCCAGTACGCCCCGTGGGGCAGCGGGAACCCTGCCAGGCTGCGCTCACGGGCCAGCCTGGGGAACGTCGTCCGCTCGTGGTCACCGCGGTCGGGCAGCATCCCCGTGAACGCGGGCGCGAAGACGTACACCCCGGCGTTGATCAGATACGGCGAGGGCGGCGACTCGATGAAGTCGGTGATGTGGCCGAACGCGTCCGTCTCCACGGCGCCCCACGGGATCCGCGGGCGGGCCAGCGCGAGCGTCGCGGTGGCGTCCCGCTCGGCGTGGAACGCGGCCATCTCCCGCAGCGAGAAGCGGGTCCAGATGTCACCGTTGGTCGCGTACCAGGGCTCCGACGGATCGGGCAGCCGTGCCGCGGCATGCTTGAGACCGCCGCCCCGGCCCAAGGGCTCGGTCTCGACGACGGTCGTGACACGCAACGGAAGATCGGCCGAGGCCAGCCACTCCTGCAGCACATCCGCGAGATGGCCGCACGAGATCACGGCGTCGGTGACGCCCTCGGCGGCCAGCCAGGACAGCTGATGGCCGATGATCGGGGTCCCGGTCCCCGGGATCTCGACCATCGGCTTCGGGCGGTCATCGGTGTACGGGCGAAGCCGCGAGCCCTGACCACCCGCCAGGATCACGGCCTGCGTCGGAAACGTATGCATGCCAGGCACGATATGCCGTGCCCGGACACACCCGGCTCAGCTGAACTGCGCGACGCCCGAGGCGAAGGACGTGTCGCAGACCGGACGGGAGAAGCGGTGGGCGCGCGTCGGACCGTACTGGTCCACGGCGGCCTTGCCGAGCGCCTTGGCGATCGACATGCAGTGCTTCGCCAGCGAGGGACGCCCCTCGACGGTGCGCTGGAGGCTCGTCAGGGCGGCCCCCGGGTCCTTCTCGCGGAGCTCCAGCAGGAGCTTGTCCCGCAGAACGTCCTGGGGAGCCGGGGCCTTCGCCTGCTTGGACACGGTCTCCGAGGAGGCGGTCAGCAGCTGGGTCTCGGTGTCCTGCCCCGACCACTGCACACGGGTGACCGCGAGGGTCCCGGACAGAACCATGACGACGGGCAGGACGAGGGCTAGGGTTCGGCCGATTCGGCGCGCGGTGTGGGTCACGCAGCGAGCGTAGCGGGCAGTGACCGTGTGGCGACATTTCGTCACCCCTGCGGGGGATGGTTCGAGTGGTCTTTTCGAATCACACATTGACAGGCTGGGGTGAATTGACCGGTGTGCCAGGGTATTTGGAGCCCTTCGGATCCGAAACCCGATTCCGGCCGCGACACGCGAACGGCCCCGCGTCCTCGGGGGACGCGGGGCCGTGACGCCGGGTCCGCTCAGGCGGACCGGACGGATCAGGCGGTCAGACGCTCACCGGTCGAGGTGGCGAAGACGTGCAGCTCGTCCGGGCGCGGCACGACGTGCAGCTCGGTGCCCTTCTCCGGCACGGCACGGCCGCCGACGCGGACGACCAGGTCCTTGTGCTCGCCACCGACCTGCGCGGCACCGTAGACGAAGCCGTCGGCGCCGAGCTCCTCGACGACGTTGACGGAGACGGCGAGACCGGCCGGGGCGTCGGAGGAGGCCTTGGAGAGGCCGGTCGCGGCGGCGCCACCGTGCTCGACGATGTCGAAGTGCTCCGGGCGGATGCCGACCGTGACGGTGGTGTCACCACGGTTCGCGGCGGCGGTGAGCGCCTCGCGGGAGACCGGGACGACGCTGTTGCCGAACTTCACGCCACCGTCGGTGATCGGGACCTCGACGAGGTTCATCGCGGGGGAGCCGATGAAGCCGGCGACGAAGAGGTTCGCCGGGCGGTCGTACATGTTGCGCGGCGAGTCGACCTGCTGGAGCAGACCGTCCTTGAGGACCGCGACGCGGTCACCCATGGTGAGGGCCTCGACCTGGTCGTGGGTGACGTACACGGTGGTGATGCCGAGGCGGCGCTGCAGCGAGGCGATCTGCGTACGCGTCGACACACGGAGCTTGGCGTCGAGGTTCGACAGCGGCTCGTCCATGAGGAAGACCTGCGGCTCACGCACGATCGCACGGCCCATCGCCACACGCTGACGCTGACCACCGGAGAGCGCCTTCGGCTTGCGGTCGAGGTAGTCGGTGAGGTCCAGCATCTTGGCGGCCTCTTCGACCTTCGCCCGGATCTCGGTCTTGTTCACACCGGCGATCTTGAGGGCGAAGCCCATGTTGTCCGCGACGGACATGTGCGGGTAGAGCGCGTAGTTCTGGAACACCATGGCGATGTCCCGGTCCTTCGGGGGCAGGTGCGTGACGTCGCGGTCACCGATGCGGATGGCACCGCCGTTGACGTCCTCGAGACCCGCGAGCATGCGCAGGGAGGTCGACTTGCCACAACCGGAAGGACCGACGAGGACGAGGAACTCGCCGTCCGCGATGTCGATCTCGAGCTGGTCCACAGCCGGCTTCGTGGAGCCGGGGTAGACGCGGGACGCCTTGTCGAACGTGACACTGGCCATGGCGATTCTTCTCCTCCACCGGCAGGAACGTGCCGGACGATCCGAGTAAGGGAGTGGTGTGGTCCACTGGAGTGAACCTGAGGTGACGCTACCTGGCGTTTTCGGATCTGTCAGTAGTCCGAAGGGCATGAAAAAGTCCGAGGCCGTGAGAAATTCGCCGGCAGAGCAACGCACTTTTGACCGTGTGCAAGCCACGGCAGAACTCCGTCTCCGGGTCCGATGCCGTTCGCTGCACTTCCTGCTTCAGCGCCCGCTGCCGGTCGTACGTATCCCTGGGGGATGCGCCCGCCCGGTCCTACACGGGCTCCACGGGCATCACGGCCGACGGCCCGTCGGTCCGTACCGCTCCCTCACGCGGCCGACAGCACCGCCGGCAGCTCCGACGCCTTGATCACAGGCGGAGGCACGCGCCCCGACGGCAGTGCGCACGACACCAGGCGGTAGAGCCGCATCCCTTCCTCCCTGAGGTTTCGCGCCGCGTTCACATCCCGGTCGTGCCACGCGCCGCACTCCGCGCACAACCACTCCCGGACCGACACGTCGAGGGGCGCCCCCTTGGCATGGCAGTCGGCGCACCGCCGTGTCGAGGGGAAGAAGCGGTCGACGATCACCAGCGTGCGCCCGTACCACGCGCACTTGTACCGCAGCTGCCGCAGCAGCTCGCCCCAGGCAGCGTCCTTGATCGAGCGGATGAGTCCGGCCTTACGCCGACGCCCTCTCCCCGTGGCGGGCCGCAGCAGGTTCGTGATGGCCAGATCCTCCACGACGAGCACTTGGTTCTCGCGCACGAGGCGGGTGGTCAACTGGTCCAGCATGTCCTTGCGCGCGTCACTGATCAGCGCGTACAGCCGAGCGATGCGTTCCCGGGCCTTGTCCCGGTTCGCCGAGCCCTTCTTCTTCCGGTGCAGCCCTCGTTGCAGCCGTGCCAGTTCCTTCCCGTACTTCCGCATCAGGCGCGGATGATCAATCTTCGTCCCGTCGTCCAGCGCCACCAGCGCCGCCAGACCCAGGTCGATCCCCACCGCCCTCGGCTCATGCCCACCTGGCAGGAACGCGGCAGGCAACGGCTGGATCCGCTCCTCCACCAGCACCGAGACGAAATGGCGCCCCGCCCGGTCTCGTGTCACCGACAGTTTCACCGGGTCCGCACCCTCCGGCAGCGGTCGCGACCACCGCACGTCGAGCGGCTCCGACTGCTTCGCCAGCGTCAGCCGCCCCGTGCCCGGCAGTTCGGGGTCGTCCACCCAGCGGAATCCGGTGCGCACGTACGTCGCCGAGTTCCGCGAGCGGCGCTTCGTCTTCCGCTGCGGATACTTCGCCGACTGCTTGAAGAAGCGTGTGAACGCTCCGTCCAGATGACGTAGTGACTGCTGCAGCACCGTCGACGACACCTCCCGCAGCCAGCTCGTCCCTGACGCCTGCCGCCACCCCGTCAACGCACGGCACGACTCGGCGAACCCCACCGACACGCGATGCTGCTCCCAGGCGCCGACACGCAGGGTCAGCGCCTCGTTGTAGACCCAACGGCAGGCCCCGAAGGTCTTCTCCAGCTGCTCGGCCTGTGCCGGGCTCGGGTAGAAGCGGTAGCGGTACACACGCTGCTGCGTGCCGGCCTCCTTGGCCCGACTTCTCGGAACCCCGCGTGTGCTGCCGTGGTCCGTCCTGCGGTCGGCGATGCCGAGGGCCTCCCGCTTGATGCGTCTCGCCTCTTCGCCTGTCACCCGTACCGGCTTGTCCACCGTGTCCGTCATGCCCGCCCTCCGACTGTCCGATATACGGAACAGCACGTCAGTCCTTTTAACGCACGGGTGGTCGGAGGGTCACGGCGGTGGCGAAACTTCGTGGATCGCGGCGCGCGCTGCTGTGTAGAGTGAGGGCTTGCGCGCGCGGTTTCGGCGTGCGCTGTGCCGCCTTAGCTCAGTTGGCAGAGCGGTTGCCTTGTAAGCTCCAGGTCGTCGGTTCGATTCCGACAGGCGGCTCGAAACGCCAGGTCAGCATCATGCTGGCCTGGTTTTTTGTTGCCCGGGCCGCGATATCGGATCAGATCCACCACTCCCGGGACGCGGACGTTTCCGCGCGTGTAAGAAATGTGCAGGAAGCGTGGAGACGGGTGGGGAGAGCGATAGATGAGTCGTCGGTCCAACGGTCTGGTCGGTGCGTGGGCGGAGGCCCAGCGGCAGCTTCAGCGCCAGCACGAAGCGCAGCATCGTGCTGCCGTTCAGGGAGCACGCGAGCAGGAGCGGTTGCAGCGGGCCCACGAGCGCGACATGGCGAGGCTGCACCGGGAGCAGCAGGCCGAGTACCGGCGCAGGCGTGAGGCGGACGCGAGACGCCGTACGGAGGAGCTCGAAGCTCGGGTCGGTGTGCTGGAGGGTCTGCTGGCGGCCGGCTCCCGGGTGTCTGCGTTCCGGACGGCGTCGCTGGGGCGCGCTGAGGAGATCGAGCCGTTCGCTCCTGGGCAACTGGCTTGTCCCGTACCCATGCCTGCCGTTAACCGGTACCAGGTGCAGGGCGGCTGGACCGCCGGACGGCGGGCTCAGGCTCAGCAGG
Source organism: Kitasatospora papulosa (assembly GCF_000717245.1). Taxonomy (GTDB): domain Bacteria; phylum Actinomycetota; class Actinomycetes; order Streptomycetales; family Streptomycetaceae; genus Streptomyces; species Streptomyces papulosus. The sequence goes on along the minus strand of NZ_JNYQ01000004.1, from coordinate 1,157,315 downwards.
AGGCGCACGCGAGGTACCAGCAGGACTGGCGGGCCGCGCAGGCGGCGGAGGCGCAGCGACAGCAGCAGCTCGCGGCATATCGGCGTCAGTACGACGACTGGGCGCAGGGGTAGTTGAGCGAGATCCGGCGGCACAACGCGGGGGTCTCCGAGCTGGCGGTGGCGCTGCGACGAGGTGATGCGGGTGCTGTGGTGGAGTACTTCTCGGCTGCGCTGTACTCGTCGTCGGCCTGGCCGGCGGAGTTTCCCCGTCAGGTGACCGTCGCGTTCGATCCGGCGGGTCGGCAGCTTGTACTGGACTGGGAGCTGCCGGGCTTCACGGTGGTTCCCGAGTCGAAGAGCGTGCGGTATCTGGTGGGCTCGGACACGGAGAAGGAGACGCCGCGGCCCGTGGGCCAGCGAAGGGCCCTCTACCGGGACGTGCTGGCTCAATGCGTGCTCCTCGTGTTGCGGGACGTTTTCGCGGCGGACGAGTTCGAGGTCGTGGAGTCGGTGGCGCTGAACGGCTTTGTGCATGACATCGATCCGGCGACTGGGCGCCAGGCGTCGGTCTGCCTGAGCACGACGATGGTCTCGCGGACGGAGTTCGGCGGGTTGAACCTGGAACAGGTGAATGCGGTGGACTGCCTGACGGGCGCGTTGCGAGGACAGCTGTCGGCTCGTCCCGATCAGCGCCTGGCCGTCCGGCCGGGCAGGATTCCGGCGGAGCTGGAGTCCGGCTCGGTGTCGCACGGCGGCGGTGCTGAGCCGGATCTGCTGGAGATGGATCCCATCGAGTTCGAAGGACTGGTCGCCGAGCTCTTCCGGGCGCGAGGGATGCATGCGGTGACCACGCAGCGTTCCAACGACGGTGGTGTCGATGTCGAGGCCATGGATCCGGACCCGATCAGCGGCGGCAAGATCATCGTCCAGGTGAAGCGCTACCGGAACACGGTTCCTCCGAGTGCCGTGCGTGATCTCTACGGCACGGTCCAGGGAGCTGGGGCCAACAAGGGTGTGCTGGTGACGACGTCAGGCTTCGGCCCCGGCTCGTACACCTTCGCCGAGGGCAAGCCGCTGACTCTCGTGTCGGGTACGGAGCTGGTCGACCTCCTGGGGCGCTGTGGGCTGCGGGGGAGGCTGCCGGGTGCTGGCGGGGCCGGGGTACCGGCTCAACGGTCGTCGCCCGAGGGCGAACCCGCCGGTGAACACAATGTGCTGGGTATGACGTGGTCGGGCGGCGTGGCCCTCGATGTGTGCGCATTGGTGTGCCGGGGCGGGCGGGTGCTGAGTGATGACCACTTCGTCTTCTTCAACAATCCGCGGACTCCCGACGGCGCTGTGCGGGCTGTGCCAGGGTTCGCGGAGGACCGGGCGGCCTTGAGTGTGTCGTTCGACGCGCTTCCCGCTGAGGCCGACCGTGTGGTGCTCGTGGCCGCTGTGGATCCGGAGGCTGAGCCTTCCGGCGATCTCGCGGGTTTCACGCAGGCCTGCATCCGGCTGCGGGATGCCCGGGGCGTGGAGCTCGACCGACTGGAGGTGTCCGACGGCAGGGCGGGGGAGGTGGCGCTGGTCCTCGGCTCGTTCAGACTGCGGGGTTCCGGTGACTGGGAGTTCGTGTCGGGAGGAAGGGGATACCCCGACGGGTTGGGGGCCTTGCTGCGGGAGTACGGCATCGAGGTCGCATAGAGGGCCGCCGCCCCTCGCTGCCCCGTGCCGAAGCCGATCGCGGTGTCCACACGGGTCGGGGCCCGGCGTCCCGGTTCAGACACCCCCAGTCCCGCCGTCCTCCCGGTCCGGGGCGCGTTCGAAGTCCTCCTCCGCCTGGCGCTGGATCTCGTCGGCGTCGGCCAGGAGGCGTTCGATGCGGGCCGCGCCGCCGGGGGCGGGTGGGGGGACGTCCGTGAGGGTGTCGTACAGGTAGTCGCAGGCCTCCGCCTCGGTTGCGAAGCGGGCGATGACTTCCTCCTGGCCCCGCTGGCGCAGCAGGACCGGCCACGTGTCGCCTTCCGGGCGCAGGACGTAGTAAGCGTCCAGCTGTACGGGGACGCCGTGGACTCCCGGGATCTCGTAGAGCGCGTCCGGTACCTCCTCGCGGCGGAGCCGTTCGGTGAGCTCGGTCCTGTTCATCGGTTCCCCTTGCATGCGCCTGGGCGGGCCCGGTCGTGCCGGGCCCGCCCAGGGGAGTGCGGTCGTGATCAGTTCAGGGCTTCGAGTTTCTCGGCGTTGACCAGTTCCGAGACCCGCTGGTCCGTCTTGTACTGGATCCCCAGACCGGGCTGCCCGAACCAGGGGCGGATGCGGCCGGCCTCGACGGTGAACGCCTCCGTGACCCGGTACAGGTGGTAGCTGTTCGGGTAGTCGGTCGTGTAGGTGACGAGGTTGCTCGGCGGGATGGCGCGCTTGGCGTACGGGGTCCCTGCGGGGGCGAGGAAGTTGCCGCGTCCGCTGCCGAAGAGGTCGACCAGCTGTCCCACGCGGAGCGTCAGGTTCTTCTTCACCGGGTTGCCCGCGCGGTCGAGTACGAAGCCGTCGTGGTCCGGGTACCACCAGCCGGACTCGCCGCTGGTCGGGTTGGTCTGCCAGTAGCAGCCGAGGAACCAGTACGCGGAGGTCGGGCCGGTGCGGTGGTAGTCACGCAGCATCGCCCCGATGGCGCCGGTCCTCGGCAGGACCTGTGGACCGAGCCGCCAGTCGTCGAGGTAGTACTCCTCCAGGGGTGTGGTGGGTGCTCCGTTGGTCCCGCGTGTACGGGCGTCCGTCGGGCAGTGGGTCGCGGGGCGGCCATGGTCGCCGGGGTCGGCGTGGGCGGCCGCGGGTGTCAGCCCGACGAGGAGGAGCAGCGAGGCGATGGCGCCCGATGCGATGTTTCGCAGCACCCGCATGGAGGTGGTCCCTTCTCACGGCCCGTGTCGGCCGCGGAGGGCGGCAGGCGGGCTTCGAGGTCGCGTGGAGGCGCCCGTGAGGGGACGCCGTGGTGATGGGCCCTCAGTCAATGGCGGATGCGGTGGTGCGCGAGGACGGGGATACGTGCCGTCACCCGTTCGGAGCCGGGCTTTCTCCTGATCGGCCTAGGACGGGTCTCCGGCGGCGCACAGGGGTGGCCGGCCCGGGCCTGCGACGCCGCGGCCGGTGGCCGACCCGGGCCGGCGGTGCCCGGGTCGGTGGGATGTGGGCCGACGGTGCCCGGGGCGGCGGGAGCCGGGCCGGTGGCCGGCCCGGTCAGTGGCGTCCGGAGATGCGGTCCGCCGCCTTCGCGAGGGGATCCGTGGCGAGGGAGGAGGAGGCGGCTTCGCGGCGGTCGGCGGTGCGGTAGGCGGCGTAGAGGGCGTGGACGCCGAGCCAGCGGAGGGGTTCGGGTTCCCAGCGGCGGACCTTGTGGTTCACCCAGGGGAGGGTGGTGAACTCGGTGGGGCCGGCCTGGCCGGAGTCCTGCTGGATGAGGTCGCGCAGGGTGCGGGCGGCGAGGTTGGCGGTGGCGACGCCGGAGCCCACGTAGCCGCCGGCCCAGCCGAGGCCGGTGCTGCGGTCCAGGGTGACGGTGGCGCACCAGTCGCGGGGGACGCCGAGGACGCCGGACCAGGCGTGGTCGATGCGGGTGCCCGCGGTGGTGGGGAAGAAGCGGACGAGCAGGTCGCGCAGGGCCTCGACGGTGGCGGGCTGGGTCCGGCCGTCGTTGTCGGTCGCGGAGGCGTAGCGGTAGGGGACTCCGCGGCCGCCGAGGGCGATGCGGTCGTCGGCGGTGCGCTGGGCGTACACGTAGGCGTGGGCCATGTCGCCGAGGGTTTCGCGGCCGTCCCAGCCGATGGTGTCCCAGAGGGCGGCGGGCAGCGGCTCGGTGACGATCATGGAGGAGTTCATGGGGAGCCAGGTGCGCTTGTGGCCCTTGAGTCCCGCGGTGAAGCCTTCGGTGCAGCGCAGCACGTAGGGGGCGCGGACGGTTCCGTACGGGGTGACGGCGTGCTTGGGCTTGATCTCGGTGACGGGGGTGGACTCGTGGATCGTGACGCCGAGGGCCTCCACGGCGGCGGCGAGGCCGGTGACCAGCTTCGCGGGGTGCAGGCGTGCGCCGTGCGGGGTCCAGATGGAACCGACGGCGCCGGAGACGCGGATGCGTTCGGCGGTCTCGCGGGCTCCGCGCAGGACGCGGTCGGTCTCGCCGAACGCGATCTCCACGGAGTGGAAGTCCTTGAGCCGGGCGAGCTGGGCGGGGGTGTGGGCGATCTCGAGGACGCCGCCGTGGTGGATGTCGGCGTCGATGTTCTCCTCGTCCGCGACGCGTATGACCTCGCCGACCGTGTCGTTCATGGCCTTCTGCAGGCGGACCGCCGCGTCGTGGCCGTGCAGCTTCGCGTAGCGGTCGCGGCCCGCTATGCCGTTGTAGAGCCAGCCGCCGTTGCGGCCGGAGGCGCCGTAGCCGCAGAACTTGGCTTCCAGGACGGTGATGTTGAGGAAGGGGACGGCCTTCTTGAGGTAGTAAGCCGTCCAGAGTCCCGTGTAGCCGCCGCCGACGATGCAGACGTCGGCTGAGGTGTCACCGGGCAGGGGCTCGCGTGGGGTGGGGGTGCCCTTGTTCGCGTACCAGAACGAAATGCCGCCGTTGACGGTACTGACGGTGCTCATGTGTCCCCTGCTTGTCCGTGTGCAGCCCAGTCGCTGGAGGGACGTTACCTCTAGGCTCGCGCTGTGATCGACGTTCCGGGTGACCTGGTCGTGAATCTGAGGACGCACAGCGGTGCGGTGGGGCGGGAGTTCGCCGACGCGCTGCCCGCTCTCGCGGGGAGGTACCTGGAGGAGTGGGGGCTGCGGCCCGACGGGGCCGCGATGAGCGGGATGTGTGCGCTGGTGCTTCCCGTGCTGCGGGCGGCGGACGGCCGACGGGCGGCGTTGAAGCTGCAGTTGGTGGACGAGGAGACGGTGGGGGAGCCGGTCGCGCTGCGGGTCTGGGGCGAGGCCGGTGCGGGGGTGGTGGGTCTGCTGGACCATGATCCGGCGACCGGGGTGATGCTGCTGGAACGGCTGGACGAGCGGCGTCCGTTGACCGGGGTCGCGGATGCGCGGGCGGCGGTGCGGGTGCTCGCGGAGTCACTGGCCCGGCTGGTCCGGGTGCCGGCTCCGGCGGGGATGCGGACGCTCGGGGACGAGGCCGTCCGGATGCTGGAGGAGGCGCCCGGTGCGGCCGCGAGACTGGCCGACGAGGGCGAGCGGCGGTTGCTCATGGACTGCGCGGCCGCGGTGCGGGAGGTGGCCGGGGAGCCGGGTGACCGGCTGCTGCACTGGGACCTCCACTACGACAACATCCTGGCCGGACGTGCGGAGGACGGCCGGGCGGGGGAGTGGGTCGTGCTCGATCCCAAGCCGCTGGGCGGGGATCCGGGGTTCGAGCTGTTTCCGGCGCTGGACAACAGGTTCGAGGCGTCCGAGGTGCGGTGGAGGTTCGACCTGCTGTCGGGGGCGCTGGGGCTGGACCGGGAGCGTGCGCGGGCGTGGACGCTGGGGAGGGTGCTGCAGAACGGGCTGTGGATCCGGGGCGGGGGGACCCGGCTTCCGGCGGACCACGCGGAGATCGCCCGGCGGTTGCTGGGGCGGGACCGGTAGGCACGGAACGGCCCTTAGGCTGCCCCCATGATTCGTGCAGCCACTTCCGAAGACGTCCCCGCCATCCACGCCATGGTCCGTGAGCTCGCGGACTACGAGAAGGCGCTCGACGAGGCGAACGCCACCGAGGAGCAGTTGCGCGAGGCGCTGTTCGGCGAGCGGCCCGCCGCGTACGCCCATGTCGCGGTGTCGGACGACGACGGCGACGTGGTCGGCTTCGCGCTCTGGTTCCTCAACTTCTCGACGTGGCGCGGGGTCCACGGCGTGTATCTGGAGGACCTCTACGTACGCCCGGAGAGGCGTGGTGGCGGTTACGGGAAGGCGCTGCTGACGGAGCTTGCGCGGATCTGCGTGGAGCGTGGTTACGGGCGTCTGGAGTGGTCGGTGCTGGACTGGAACGCCCCGTCCATCGCGTTCTACGAGGCGCTGGGCGCGCGTCCGCAGGACGAGTGGACGGTGTACCGGCTGACGGACGGGGCGCTCGCGGAGCTCGGGGCGGCCTGAGCGCGGGGCCGCCTGAGCCGGGGGTGGCGCGAGCCGCTTCCAGGGTGCCCGGGGGCGGAGGGCTCAGGCGGTGCGGGACCCGGCGCGCTGCGCTCCGCCCAGGTGGTCGAGGGCCAGGAGCGCCGCCTCCATCCCGCTGTTGAACGCGACCTCGCTGAGGAGTCCCGGGGCGGCGACCTGGTCGCCCGCGAGCAGGATTCCGTCGCCGCGGTCGACGGCGGGCCGGTCCCGCCACGTCGTGCCCGGTCCGTCGACCGCTCCGGTGCGGCCGGACGCGAGTGCTTCCCGGCGCCAGGTGGTGCGGTCGCGCCAGCCGGGGAAGCCGAGGTCGAGGAGGTCCTCGGCGCGGCGCAGGGCGTCGGCGCGCGGGGTGCCGGGGGCGAGGGGGATCTGGGCCTGGAGGAGCTGTTCGCCGGGCGGGGCGAGTGTGGGGTCCTGGGCGGTGAACCGTTCGATCCAGCCGGGGGCGTCGAGGTCGGAGACGATGAACGGGTCGCCGCGCCGGGTCCGCAGGGCCAGGTCGAGCAGGGCGGTCCGGCCGCTGTCCCAGGTCAGGGTGGGGTCCTCCAGGAGGGTGCGGGCGGACTCCAGATGGGTGGCGACGATCACGGGGCCGCCGCGCCGGAGTTCCGCCAGCTCCTGGGGGCCGACGCGTGCGTCGGTCCGGATGCGTACGCCGAGGTCCCAGGCCCGGGCCGCCATCCGGTCGACGAGCCGCGCCCAGCCGCCGACCGGGTAGCGGGCCTCCGGGGGCAGGGCGGTGGCACGGCGCAGCCGTTCCTGGACGAAGGCGGCGGAGAGCGAACCGGGGTCGTGGTGGAAGAGGGCGACGCCCATGTAGTGGGCCGCCGCGCGGGCGCCCTCCTCGCCCACCTGGGTGGTGGCCCAGCTGTGGAAGTCGGTGTCGACGGGCGCGCGGTGGGGGCTGCGGCGGGTGAGGCGCAGCAGGGCGAGGGGCGGGGTCCTGCGCAGTGCGCCGTCGCGGTGGAAGAGGAAGCGGGCGCCTTCGATGGGCGGTACGGAGGCGAAGGGGCCGAGGAGCCCGCGCCGTTCGAGCCAGGCCCAGTGGGGGCCGCGGCGGTAGAGGGCGTGCGGTCCTTCGTTGGTGAGGTAGGGGCCGTCCGAGGTCCTGGCGCGTCCGCCGAGCGTGTGGTGGGCCTCGTGGAGGGTGACCTGTGCCCGGGATTCGGCGGCGGTGATGGCGGCGGTCAGTCCGGCGAGGCCGCCGCCGACGATGTGGATGCGCTGCATGGCTGGGTCTCCTCGCGGTGGGCGCTTCTGACGTGAGGACGGTCGGGCCGGCCGGTTTCGTGACACCGGGCCGGGGCGGTGTCAGTGGTGTGCGTCACGATGGGGGGCATGGCACGTACAGGCAACAGGAGCGGCAGGGGCGCGGGGGCGAAGGACGGGGTGGCTCCGGCGAGGCGGCCGGAGGTCCGGCTGCCGCCGCTGGTGGAGTACGACGGTGAGGGGCTGGAGCCCGACGGGGATTACGACGGGGTGCGGTTCGAGGGGACGGACCTGGCCGAGGCGTCGGGGCCCGGGGCGCGGTTCATGGACTGTGAGCTGCGCGGGTGCGCCCTGGACCGTGCGGAGCTGGTGCGGGCCAGGTTCATCGACTCGGTGCTGACGGGTGTGCGTGGTGTCGGCACCGATCTCGCGGGGGCGTCGCTGAGGGACGTCGAGGTCCTGGACGCGCGGCTGGGCGGGGTGCAGCTGCACGGTGCGGTGCTGGAGCGGGTGCTGGTGCGGGGCGGGAAGATCGATTACCTGAATCTGCGCAAGGCGCGGCTGAAGGACGTCGTCTTCGAGGGGTGTGTGCTCTCGGAGCCGGATTTCGGGGAGGCGCAGCTGGTGCGGGTGGAGTTCCGGGACTGCGTGCTGAAGCGTGCCGACTTCAGTGCCGTGCGGATGGAGTCGGTCGATCTGAGGACGGTTGCCGAGCTCGACATCGCGCGGGGTGTGGAGCGGCTGGCGGGGGCGGTGATCAGCCCGTCCCAGCTGATGGAGCTGGCTCCGGCGTTCGCCGCGCAGATCGGGGTGCGGGTGGAGGCGTAGGCGTACACCCGCAGGCCCGGGCCCGTCCCCGCGTCCCCGTGCTCGGGTGGTGTCAGAGGCGGGGGAAGCGGGCCTGGAGGTCCCAGATGACGGGGTTGTCGGCGAGGCCTTCGTGCATGTCGGCCAGGTCGGCGATCAGGTCGTGCAGGAAGTCGCGGGCCTCACGGCGCAGCAGGGAGTGGTTGAAGGTGAGCGGGGGCTCCTCGCCGGGCATCCAGTCGGCTTCGACGTCCACCCAGCCGAAGCGGCGTTCGAAGAGCATGCGGTCGGACGACTCGGTGAAGTCGAGTTCGGCGTACTGCCGGCGGTGCGAGCGGTTGCCCCGGGGGTCGCGGTCGATCTGCTCGACGATGTCGCAGAGTGCCCAGGCGAAGTCGAGTACGGGGACCCATCCCCAGGCTGTGGACACCTCTCGGTCTTCCTTGGTGTCGGCGAGGTAGACGTCCCCGGAGAACAGGTCGTGCCGCAGGGCGTGGACGTCCGCGCGGCGGTAGTCGGTCTGCGGGGGGTCCGGGAAGCGCCGGGAGAGGGAGTAGCCGATGTCGAGCACGGTTCGATGGTGTCATGTCCGGCGGGCGCCCCGCGCCGAGCGGCGGGCGGGGGGAGGTGACTGGGCCGTCCGGGTGAACGCGGGTGGTGCCCGGCGCCCGGGGAGCGTGGGCTACGGGAGCAGGCGTTGCTCCTTGGCGACGGATACCGCTCCCGCCCTGGTGTCCACGTCGAGCTTCTCGTAGATCCGCCCCAGGTGGGTCTTGACGGTGGCCTCGCTGATGAAGAGGGCTCGTGCGATGTCACGGTTGCCGAGGCCCTGTGACAGCTGGCCCAGGATGTCGAGTTCGCGTTCGGTCAGGGTGGGCCGGGGGCTGCGCATCCGGGCCATGACCCGGCTGGCGACCGGCGGGGAGAGTGTCGTGCGGCCCTGTGCGGCGGCCCGGATCGCGGCGAAGAGTTCTTCCGGGCGTTCGGCCTTCAGCAGGTAGCCGGTGGCTCCCGCCTCGATGGCCCGGGTGATGTCCGCGTCGGTGTCGTACGTCGTGAGGACGAGCACGTTGACCGCGCCGGCCCCGGCGGTGGCGATGCGGCGGGTCGCCTCGACACCGTCGATGCCCGAGCCCAGCTGGAGGTCCATCAGGACGACGTCGGGCGTGAGCTGTGCGGCGAGGGCGACGGCCTCCTCCCCGCTGCCCGCCTCGCCCACGACGTCGATGTCGGGTTCGCCGCCGAGCAGGGCGAGCAGTCCGGCCCGTACGACGGCGTGGTCGTCGCAGAGCAGGATCCGTACGGACGGGGTCATGCGTGTTCCTCCGGGGCGGGTGGGGTGGGCGGGGCGCCCGGTGCAGATGGTGTGACCGGGGCGTCCGGGTGCGTGGCCAGGGGCACGGCGGCGGACAGGACGGTCCCTTCGCCGGGTGCGGATTCGACGGTCAGGGTGCCGCCGAGCTGCTGGACCCGGGCCCGCATCGCGGGCAGCCCGTGACCGCGTACGCCGCCGGCCTGGCGAGGTGTCTGCCGCTCGGGGCTGAAGCCGCGGCCGTTGTCGGCGACGTCGAGGACGACACGGTCGTCGAGGTGGGTCAGGGTCAGCGCGGCGACGGTGGCCTCGGCGTGCTCGGTGACGTTGGCGAGTGCACCCTGTGCGATGCGCAGGAGTGCGGACTGCACCCGGTCGGGAAGCGTGGTGGCCGGTGCGCCCTCCACATGGCAGCGGACGGTGAGGCCTCCGCGCGCCTGTGCGGTCTCCCGGTCGGCGAGGGCGTGCAGTGCCGCCTCCAGCCCGCCTCCCTCGGCCAGGTCGGCCGGCGCGAGGTCGTGCACGAAGCGGCGGGCCTCGGCGAGGTTGCGCTCCGCGATGCCGGTCGCCGTGAGGACGTGGCGGCGGGCGGTGGCCGGGTCGGTGTCCCAGGAGCGGTCGGCCGCCTGGAGCAGCATCTGCTGGCTGGACAGCCCCTGGGCCAGGGTGTCGTGGATCTCCATGGACAGCCGCTGGCGTTCGGCGAGGGTCCCTTCCCGGCGTTCGGTGGCGGCCAGTTCCCGCCGGGTGCGGAGCAGGTCGTCGATCAGCTCGCGCTGGCGTACGGCCAGGTCCCGTTGGCGTACGGCCTGGCGCTGCATGTGGACGAAGACGGCGGTGGCGACGGCCGCGACGGCGGGCGGTGCCAGGACGAGGTTCGGGTCGAAGCCGGTGGCGAGCCGTAGCTGCGCTGCGACGACGAACAGGGTGAGCAGGGCGACGAGCGCCAGGGCGGCGCGCGGCGGCAGGATCCGCAGGCCCGTGTAGAAGAGCGGGACGGCGCACCACGCGAAGCTCGGCGCGAGGACGACCAGGACCATCCACACCACGACAAGGGCGCCGAGCCAGGTCAGCCGGCGGGGTGTGGGGCGCGAGCCGAGTACCGGGCCGAGGAGGTACAGCGCGGCGAGCACGGCCGACAGCCCGATGATCCAGGGGGTACGGGTCTCGCCGGGGTGGCGCATGAGGAAGCGCGCGAGGGAGGCGCCGAGCAGCAGGAAGAACGCGGCGTGCATGAGGAGGGCCAGCCACCGCGCGTCCGGATCGCCGGCCGCACCCGCACGGTGTGCCGCGTCCGCGTCGGACGGCGCCGTTCGCTCCGGGTCCGGCCCGGTTCCGTTCTGCCGCACGTCGTACCCCGCGCTCCCTCGGCCCTGTCCCGTCCTGCGTTCTCGCGTCACCGCGCAGCGGCTGACCTGCGTGGACATCCCATGGTCACCTCTGCGGGCCACCTCCGCATCAACCGATCGGCTGACGGGGCCGTCGTCCGACACGGGTGGGGCTTCGAGCCGGTACGCCGACGGTCCGGGCCTGGTTCCGGCCGGAGGATCGATACCGGAAGCCGAAACCGGCAGCCGCTACCGGAGGCCGAAACCGCAAGCCGCTACCGGAAGCCGGAAGAAGCCGGACCCGAAGCAGGACGGTTCGCAGCCCGAGCCGCCGTTCACCCGAGGAGCCCACCATGAAGAAGCTGTCCCTGCACACCCGTGTCCTGACCGGTGCCGTCGTCGCCGCGGCGCTGGGTGCCGGAACCTTCGGCGCGATGTCCGCGAACGCGTCCACCCCGGCCGCCGCGCCCGCCGCCGCCGTGAAGGCCGACACCGCGGACCGTAACCTCCAGCAGTCCACACACCTGACCGTCGCCGCCGCGACCAAGGCCGCGCAGGCCGCTCTGGACGCCGCGAAGAAGGAGAACCAGCGCGTCTCGGTGGCCGTCGTCGACCGCGACGGCAACACCGTCGTGACGCTGCGCGGCGACGGTGCGGGCCCGCAGTCCCCCGAGTCCGCAGTGAAGAAGGCGTACACCGCCGTCTCCTGGAACGCGCCGACCTCCGAGCTGGTCAAGCGCCTGGAGCAGGCACCGAACCTGAAGGACATCCCCGGCACCCTGTTCCTGGCGGGCGGCTCGCCCGTGCAGGTCAAGGGCGCCCCGGTGGCGGGCATCGGCGTCGCGGGCGCGCCGAGCGGCGATCTCGACGAGAAGTTCGCCGCGGCGGGCGTGGCTGCTCTCGGCCGGTAGTGAGCGGCCCGGCCCCGGGATCGGGCCGCAGGCCGGAGACGCCCGGCGTCCCGTGTTCCGGCGCCTGCGACGGCGGGAGCCGGCCTGCCCGAGGCCGGCCGGCTCCCGCTGTGTCCTGCGTCGTTCGACGCGGACCTCTGACGCGCTACTTGACGTTGACGCCGTTCCAGGCGGCGCCGACGGCGGCGAGTTCGGCGCTGTCGGCACCGAACAGGTCCGTGGCGGCCTTCTCGGTCGCGTCACGGGCGCCGGCGTAGTCGGTGCTCGACGTCATGTAGACGGAGAGCGCCTTGTACCAGATCTGGTAGGCCTTCTGACGGCCTATGCCGGTGACCGTGGAGCCGTCGGAGGTCGGGGAGTCGTAGTCGACGCCGCCGATGGTCTTGGCGCCGCTGCCCTCCGCCAGCAGGTAGAAGAAGTGGTTGGCGACGCCGGAGGAGTAGTGCACGTCGAGGTCGCCGACGCCGGCGTCCCAGTAGTCCGCCGAGCCGCCGTCCTTGCTGGGCTTGTCCATGTAGCGCAGGGGGGTCCCGTCGCCGTTGATGTCGATCTTCTCGCCGATGAGGTAGTCACCGGGGTCGGTGGTGTTGTCGGCGAAGAACTCGACGGAGGTGCCGAAGATGTCGCTGGTCGCCTCGTTGAGACCGCCGGACTCGCCGGAGTAGTCGAGGTTGGCGGTGGCGGCGGTGAGGCCGTGGCTCATCTCGTGGCCGGCGACGTCGATCGCGGTGAGGGCGCTCTTGTCGTCGGCCCCGTCGCCGTAGGTCATGCAGAAGCAGCTGTCGTCCCAGAAGGCGTTGACGTAGCCGGTCCCGAAGTGGACGCGGGAGTACGCGGCCTTGCCGTCCCCGGCTATGCCGTCGCGGCCCAGCTCGTTCTTGTAGAAGTCCCAGGTCGTGGCGGCGCCGTAGTGGGCGTCGACCGCCGCGGTCTGGCGGTCGCCACCGGTCCCGTCGCCCCAGGTGTCGTCGGCGTCCGTGACGAGGTCGCCGGTGCCGGTCTGGCCCTGGCCGAGGTCGTACGTCTTGTGGCCGCCCCGGTCGCCGTCGGTCAGCTCGAAGCCCGAGCCGCCCTTGGTGGTCGACAGCGTCACCTGGCCGCTGTACTGGCTGTTGCCGGTGCCGGTCTCGATGGCCTCGAAGCTGTGGAGCTTCTTGCCGGTCGTGGCGTCGGTGATGAGGTGCAGCCGACTCGGTGTGCCGTCCTTCTGCACTCCCTCGCGCACGGTCTCGAAGGCGAGGGCCGGCTTGCCGTCGCCCGCCCAGACGACCTTGCGGGCGCTCGCCGCGGCCTTCAGCTTCGGCTGCGTCGACGGCACGGATATGCGGGCGTCGGTGGCCTTGTCGACACCCTTGGACCTTCCGTCCGCCGCGGTGTGGGTGACCAGGTCGCCGCCGAGGACCGGGAGGCCGGCGTAGGTGCGCTCGTAGCGGGTGTGGACCGTGCCGTGCGCGTCCTTGATCACGTCACGGACGATCAGTTTCTCCTGGCCGCCCAGCCCGAGGGCCTCGGCGGCGGCCGGGGTGTCGCTCTGCGCGGTGCGCAGGGCGGTGGTGCGCTGGGTGGCGGTGTTCACGCCGAGCGTGGTGGCGCCGGACGAAGAGGCCGTGCTGTCACCGGTTCCGGTGCCGGCCGTGGCCGTACCGGTCTGGACGCCGACGACGACCATCGCGGCAACTGCGGTCAGGGCGGCGGCGCGACGGGTGTTCATGTGGGGGGTCATGCCTTCTCCGTTGCTCGTTCCTGTGGGGGGTTACGAGCGGAGAGCGTGCCACCGAATGAACGCTTTTGACGGGGCGCCGACAATTACCTCACAAGTTTTTGACCAGTTCTTGTCCGACTGGGGCGTGTTCGTGTCCGCTATCTGACGCGTGGAAAGGGGTGCGCGGCGCGGACGCACGGGAGCCCCCGCCGACCGGAGTCGGGCGGGGGCTCCCCTGGAAAAGCCCTCGGGTCAGAGGTTGACGCCGAAGTCCTGGGCGATGCCGCGCAGACCCGATGCGTAACCCTGGCCGACCGCGCGGAACTTCCACTCGGCGCCGTTGCGGTAGAGCTCGCCGAAGACCATCGCGGTCTCGGTGGCGGCGTCCTCGCTGAGGTCGTAGCGGGCGATCTCGGTGCCGCCGGCCTGGTTGACGATGCGGATGAAGGCGTTCCGCACCTGGCCGAAGTTCTGGCTGCGCGCCTCGGCGTCGTAGATGGAGACCGGGAACACGATCTTGTCGATGTCCGCCGGGAGGCCCGCCAGGTTGACGTTGATCTGCTCGTCGTCGCCCTCGCCCTGGCCGGTGATGTTGTCACCGGTGTGGACGATGGTCTGGTCCGGCGTCGCCTTGTTGTTGAAGAAGACGAAGTGGCCGTCGGAGTAGACCTTGCCGGCGTTGTTGACCGCGATCGCCGAGGCGTCGAGGTCGAAGTCGGTGCCGGTGGTGGTGCGGACGTCCCAGCCGAGGCCGACCGTGACGGCGGTCAGGCCCGGGGCCTCCTTGGTGAGCGAGACGTTGCCGCCCTTGGACAGGCTTACAGCCATGGGAAGTCCCTTTCCTCGTCATGTGCGGGCTTCGTGCCATCACGAAAGCTACCGTCACCCGTCCTAACGCAGACAAGAGACCACGAGGTTCCAGCTCGCTTTACTTTCTTTGCCGAACTTCTGGCCGAACGCTCGCAAAACAAGGTGACGAGCGGGCCGTGGTGCGGGGAACATGGGTGTCATGTCCGGGCCCTATGTCATCCGCGGTTCGGTCTCCCTGCCGGAGGCCGAACTCATGTGGCGTTTCTCGCGGTCCTCGGGGCCCGGCGGGCAGCACGTCAACACCAGCGACTCCCAGGTGGAGCTCCGCTTCGACCTCGCGGCGACCGGGTCGCTGCCCGAGGTGTGGAAGGCCCGGGCGCTCGACCGGCTCGCGGGCCGGCTGGTCGGCGGTGTGGTGTCCGTACGCGCCTCGGAGCACCGCTCCCAGTGGCGCAACCGTGAGACGGCCGCCGTGCGGCTCGCGGCGCTGCTGGCGGAGGCGACGGCGCCGCCGCCCAAGCCGCGCCTCAAGAAGAAGATCCCGCGCGGCATCAACGAGCGGCGCCTGCGTGAGAAGAAGCAGCGCGGCGACACGAAGCGCGGACGCTCCGGCCGCGACTGGTAGGAGCCGCGCGGTCCCGCCCCGCCCTCGCGCCGGTCAGCCCAGCTGCCGGTAACGGCCCCTGAACCGGTCGGCCCAGCTGCTGGTAACGGCCCTTGAACCGGTCAGCCCAGCTGCCGGTAGCGGCCCTTGAAGTAGGTGAGCGGCTCGCCGTCCGCGTCCGGCAGCGACGCCGACAGCACGCGGCCGATCACCAGCATGTGGTCGCCGGCCGGGACACGCTGCTCCGTGCGGCACTCCAGGGTGGCCAGCGCCCCGCCCACCAGCGGCGCCCCCGAGATCTCGCCCCGTGTGCAGGGGACGTCCTCGAACAGCAGCCGGTCGCTGATGCGGTTCTTCATGGCGAACCGCGCGGCGACCTGCCGCTGGCCCTCCGTGAGTACGGACACCGCCCACAGGGGCTGTTCGGCCAGCAGGTCGTCCATGCGTGAGTCGTTGCGCAGGCTCACCATGACCAGGGGCGGGTCCAGGGAGACCGACATGAAGGCGGTGGCCGTCATCCCGACGTCCTCGCCCCGGCCGTGGTCGTCGAGCGGTGGCTCCTCGGCCGTGACCAGCACCACGCCCGCGGCCAGGCGGGACAGGGCGGCGCGGAATTCGTCGTTGCTCACCCCCTCAGCATGGGGGACGGCTTCGGTACGCGGGGCGGGGGGAGTCTTCTGCAGCACACCGGGCACGCTAGTGCCGCTGGATGCCGCGTCGCATCGGGCCAGGGGACCAGGCCGGTCCTAGGACTCCGGAACCATGTGCGCCGCTTTGCGTTCGCCATCTGGCAGGGGGCGTCCGGAGGTGCCTGGAGCGACCTTTGCCAACTCTTGTGACTTGAGTCACAGAGAGCAATATTTGTTGACCCTGTGTACCGGGTGCACAGCTCACTGTGATTCAGTGGCCGTGACAGTGCAACAAGTACGTCGATATGAAACCTGGAGTTGCTGTCGAGGTCTCAGGGAGTGCGAGCAATGGAGGCCGAGTCGGAGCCGTACGTCCGTCTTGCGACCATGCGGCAGCTGCACCAGGCCGTCGCTGATCTCAACACGGCGCGGAGCCTGGCGGACACGCTGCAGTCGGTGGCCGACGGCATCGTCGGCGGCCTCGGTTACGAGCTGGGCTGCGTCAACCTCGTCCGTCCCGACGGCGACCTCGTCGTCGCCGCGTTCGCCGGCAACAGCGCCGCGGAATCCCTGATCACCGGCCGTGTCGGCTCCCGCGCGTCCTGGGAGCGCAGGCTGTCGATGGGCGAGGCCTGGGACGAGCTCCGGTTCATACCCCACACCGAGGGCTGGGTGCTCCTCGACGACGACGTGCCGCAGTGGCACACCGAGGGGCCGGAGCCCCGCTTCGAGGACGAGTGGCACCCCCTGGACCGCCTCTACGCCCCCATGTACGCCTCCGGCGGAGGTCTGGACCTCCTGGGGGTCATATCGGTCGACAGGCCGCGCAACGGCCGCCGCCCCGGTGCCTGGGGCCGCGAGGCGCTCCAGATGTACGCCTCCCAGGCCGCCATTGCGATCAGTAACGCTCGCCTCCGAGCAAACATGCAGCGCGCCCTGGTCAGGCTCGAACGCGAGCAGCAGGCGCTGCGGGCCAGTGAGGAATCCTTCCGCCAGGCATTCGAGTACGCCCCCAGCGGCATGGCCATCGCCGAGATGGGCGGTGACCAGCACGGCAGGCTGCTGCGCACCAACGACGCGCTCTGCCGGCTCCTGGGGCGCCCCGCCTCCGTCCTGCGCCGCTACTCCTTCGCGGATCTCGTCCACCCCGAGGACATCGGCACGCTGCTGCGCACGTCCGCCGAGGGCGGGCGGGCGGAGCTCCGGCTCGGGCGCCGGGACGGCACCTACCTCTGGGTCTCCCTGCGCAACTCCGTCGTAGCCGACACCACCGACGGGCCGCGCTTCCTCCTCACGCACGTCGAGGACATCGAGGAGCGCAAGCGCAACGAGCTGAATCTCGCGCACCGCGCCTCGCACGACGCGCTCACCGGTCTCCCCAACAGTGCCGAGCTGCGCTCCAGGCTCGGCGCGCGGCTGTGTGAGAGGCCTCACTCCGTCACCTCCTCCGCGATCGAGGCGCTGGACGCCGCGTACGGCGACGTCGAGAGCGCGGTGCACGGCTACCGGGCGGACGGCTACGAGGGCGAGGTCGCGCCGGGCATCGGCCCTTACGACCACCACGTGCACACCGTCGCGCCGGACCCGGACCGTGACGACGGGACCAAGGGGCTCGCGGTCCTCTTCTGCGACCTCGACGGCTTCAAGTCCATCAACGACCGCTTCGGGCACCACGCGGGTGACGCGGTTCTCATCGAGGTCGCCCGGCGGCTGACGACCTGCGTACGGGACGGTGACACGGTCGCGCGGCTCGGGGGTGACGAATTCGTCGTCCTCGCGGACGGCCTCGGGGCGGCAGATGCCGCGGACCTGGCCGTACGCTTGCGTAACGCCATCATTCCGCCCATCCGGGTGGACGGCCGGGCAGTCAGGGTCGGGGCGAGTTTCGGTATCGGCTGGGCCGAGTGCGGAATGACCGAGGAAGAGGTCCTGCACTCCGCGGACCAGCGGATGTATGTGGAGAAGCGGTCCCGATCGAAGGTTCACCGCAGAGCCGGCTGACGTTCACGGCCTGGCTGTCCCCGTACACCGCCCGGGTTTTCCGGGGGACCGAGGGCAATTCGACGCGTGCTCCGTTCGGGGTAGGCTCGGCCGGTCGGCGACGGCTGGCGACATGGTGAGGAGTGACCCAGGGATGACGGCCGGGAACAACGGCGCGAGCAAGCCCGAGGACGACGATCCGTTCGGCTATCTGTACGCGGACGGGCAGGCGGCGGGCGCACAGCCGCCCGGACAGGGTGGCTACGGCTACCCGGGTCCGGCAGCGCAGCCCGGCAGGCCCAGAACGTCGTACAACCAGGTGCGGGCGGTCGGAGAGCGCCAGTACGGGCAGGTGCCGCAGCAGCAGCAGTACGGCCAGCCCCAGCAGCAGTACGGCCAGCCGAACGCGCAGTACGCGGCGCCGGAGACCTACCCGGGTGGTGCGGTCACCGCGCAGTCGCCGTCCGTGGGCCACGGCGGCGGCAGGAGCGGCGGCCCCGGCCGGGGCGGACCTAATACCAAGGCGCTGCTGATCGCGGCCGTCGCCGTGGTGGCGGTGGTGCTCATCGGTATCGGTGTCGCGCTGACGACGGGCGACGACAGCGACACCAAGAAGGACGAGGCCGGTTCTTCGCAGGGCCCGGCCGACGAGGTCGAGGAGTCCCCGAAGCCGGAGAAGTCCTCGAAGGAGTCCGACGAGCCCGTCCAGCTGCCCGAGCAGGACGCGGCGACGCTGACCCTCGGTGGCACGGCGTCGCTGGACAACTCGGTCAAGGGCGCCAAGAGCGCCAACGGCCAGTACATCAGCCTCAACGAGGTCGGCCGTTCGGCCACCTGGACGGTCGACGTGCCGGAGAGCGGCCCGTACACGCTGTACGTGACGTACGGCGTCCCGGGCAGGGACGCCAAGACGTCCCTCACGGTCAACGACCAGGACCCGCGCTCGATCAACATGAAGAACTTCGCGCACGCCGCCGAGGGCGACCTGGAGAAGGGCTGGACGAACACCTACGCGTACGTCCAGCTCGAGAAGGGGTCGAACAAGCTGATGCTGTCGTGCAACGAGGGTGACTCGTGCGACGCGAACCTCGACCAGCTGTCGCTGAAGTCGGGTCACGTCAAGAACTGACCCGTCCCCGCAGGAATCAGGCACCGTCCCGGCTTCGCCCAGCGAGCCGGGGCGCGGTGTTTCCCGGGGCCGGTCAGGCGGCCGGTGTGTGCTGTTCGACGGCGACGCGGGGCAGCAGGTCCTCGTACGCCTCACGGTCGAACTCGCCCGCCGCCGGGGCCAGTACGGTCGCCGTCGACAGGGCGACCGCGCGGGCCAGCCGGTCCTGCCAGCCCAGTCCCTCGGCGAGGGCGGACAGCAGCCCGGCCACGGCGGAGTCGCCCGCGCCGGTCGGGTTGCCCCGCACGGTGGCCGGCGGCGCGGCCCGCCAGATGCCGTCGGGGGTGACGGCGAGGAGCCCGTCCGGGCCGAGCGACGTGACGACGCTGTGCGCGCCGCGGCGGCGGGCGTCGCGGGTGGCGCGCAGCGGCTCGCGTGCACCGGTGAGCTGGGCCAGCTCCTCGGCGTTCGGCTTGACGAGGTCCGGCCGGGCGGCGATCCCGCGGCGCAGGGGCTCGCCCCCGGTGTCCAGGAGGACGGGCACCCCGGCGGAGCGGGCGAGCCGTACGAGTTCCGCGTACGCGCCGACGTGGACGCCGGGAGGGAGGCTGCCGCAGAGGGCGACGGCCTCGGCCCGGGGGAGCAGGTCCCCGAACGTCCCCAGGAAGGCGGCCCATTCGCCGGCGCCTATGTGCGGGCCCGGCTCGTTGAGCTGGGTGGTGTCGCCGCTGGAGCGGTCGACGACGGCGAGGGTGCGGCGGGTGTTCCCCGCGACGGTCACGAGCGCGTCGGTGGGGCCGTGGGGGAGTGCGCCGAGGAGTTCGCGCAGGACGGTTCCGGTGGAGCCGCCGGCGAAGCCGGTGACGACGGTGTCGTGTCCCAGCGCGGAGAGCACCCGGGCGACGTTGACGCCCTTGCCGCCGGGGCGTTCGGTCACTTCGTTCACGCGGTGGCTGGAGTGCGGGACGAGGGCGGGGACGGCGTACGTCAGGTCGAGTGCCGTGTTCAGCGTGACGGTCAGTATCACCTGTACCGGCCCCCGGTTCCTTGGTAGTCCGCTTCCGCGCCGTCTCCCCGCGGCGCCGTCCCCGGTGATCATGCCAAAGAGGCGGCGGCCGTCCCAGGGCTCCCGGACAACCGCCGTCTCTTCGTTATTTGTTCACCCGGGGGTGACGCGCCGTCAGCCGAGGGCGGGTTCCACGATCCATTCGCCCCGGCGCATGACGCCCTTGAGCACGAAGTCCGCGTCCAGGACGACCAGGTCGGCGTCCTTGCCGGGGTCCAGCGAGCCGACCCGGTGGTCCAGGCCGAGGAGCCGTGCGGGGTTGGCCGAGATGGACCGGACGACGTCCTCGACGGGGATCCTGTCGATCGTCACCGCCCTGCGGAAGGCGGTGTCGAGCGTGAGGGTGGAGCCCGCGATCGAGCCGCCCTCGACCAGGCGCGCGACACCGTCCCTGACCTCGACGGCGAGCGGCCCGAGCTCGTAGAAGCCGTCGCCCGCACCGGCCGCGTCCATGGCGTCGGTGATCAGGGCGACCCGGTCGGAGCCCGCGTGGTGGTAGGCCAGCTCCAGGGCGGCGGGGTGCAGATGGGTGCCGTCGTTGATCAGCTCGACGGTGATCCGCTCGTCCTCCAGGAGGGCCGTGACCGGTCCCGGGTCGCGATGCCCGATGGCGGGCATCGCGTTGTAGAGGTGCGTGGCGACGGTGGCGCCCGCGTCGATCGCCTCGACGGTCTGCTCGTACGTCGCGTCGGTGTGGCCCACCGCGGCGATCACACCGTGCTCGGCCAGCAGCCGTACGGACTCGATGCCGCCGGGGAGTTCGGTGGCGAGGGTGACCATCCTGGCGCTGCCGCGCGCCGCGTCGAGCAGTTTGCGGACCTCGGCGGGGTCGGGGTCGCGGAGCAGCTGCTCGCTGTGGGCGCCCTTGCGGCACGGTGAGATGAACGGGCCCTCGAAGTGGATTCCGGCCAGCTCGCCCTGCTCGACCAGCTCGGAGAGCAGGCCGGCCTGGCGGGCCAGGAAGTCCATCTCGCCGGTGACGGTGGAGGCGACGACGGTCGTCGTGCCGTGGGCGCGGTGCGCCCGCACCCCGGTCAGGACGTCCTCGGCGGTGCCGGTGGCGAAGGACGCGCCGCCGCCTCCGTGGTTGTGGATGTCCACGAATCCGGGGACCACCCAGTGGCCCGAGAGGTCGACGGTCCGGGCGTCCTCGGCCGTGCTGCCGGCGATCCGGGTGCCCTCGACGATCACCCGGCCGTTCTCGACGGTCCCGGTGGGAAGCACCACGCGGGCACCTGCGAGAACCGTGCTGTCTGCGCGTCCGGCCATCAGGCGGATACCTCCGTGGAGAGTAGATCCCAGGCGAGCAGCCCTGCGCCCAGGCATCCGGCGGTGTCCCCGAGGGCCGCCGGGACGATGTGGGGCAGCTTCTGGAACGTGACCCGTTCCTCGACGGCCGCACGCAGTGGTGTGAACAAGGTTTCCCCCGCCTCGGCGAGACCGCCACCGATGATGAGCGTGCGAGGGTCCAGCAGGGTGAGCGCGGTGACGAGTCCCGCGGCGAGCGCGTCGACGGCGTCCTCCCACACGCGAAGGGCCGCGGGGTCGCCCGAGGCCACGGCCTTCGCGCAGTCCGCGGCGTCCGCGTCGGGGTCGCCGGACGCGGCGGCCCAGGCCCTGGACACCGCGGAGGCCGAGGCGAGGGTCTCCAGACAGCCGCGCTGCCCGCAGCCGCAGTCCGGGCCGTCCGGCCGGACCACGACGTGGCCGATCTCGCCCGCGTAACCGTGGGCTCCGGCCTCGATGGTGCCCGCGATACCGATGGCGCCGGCGATCCCGGTGCCGAGCGGTACGAACAGGAAGCGGTCCGCGTCCCGGCCCGCGCCGATCCGTCCTTCGGCGAGGCCGCCGGTCCGGACGTCGTGACCGAGTGCGACGGGCACGCCGCCGAGCCGCTCGCCGAGCAGCTTCCGCAGGGGGACGTCGCGCCAGCCGAGGTTGGCGGCGTACACGGCGATCCCGCGTTCCGCGTCGACGATGCCGGGCACGGCGACCCCGGCGGCGACGGCGCCCTCTCCGAAGTGCTCCTCGCCGTGGGCGTACAGATCCGCGGCGAAGCCCAGGATCGTCTCCACGACGGCCTCGGCGCCGCGGTCCCGGCCGGTGGCCCGGCGTGCCTCGTGGAGCAGGGTGCCGTCGGCCCCGACCAGAGCGGCCTTCATTCCTGTGCCGCCCACATCGAGGGCGATGACGTGTCTCACGGAGACAGTTTCGCCCGGCGACCCCTAAAAGGTCTAGTCCACTATCGAGGTTTGTTGAGCACCCATACAAAACGGCCCTGCTAGATTGCCGAGTCGCCGCACGGGTGGTGTAGACCTTCTTGTGGTGCAGACCTTCGTCCGGAGGTCGTACAGGATCGCGGGCCCGTCACAGGAAACAGTGGCGCCCGCGCCGAAGGATGTAGGGATGGGCAGGGCTGTGCAGCGGCGCTTGGTTGGTCTGACCGCGGTGGTGGCCGCACTCGGTATGACGGCGACGCTGTCGGGGTGCGGTTCGGGCAGCGGGGACGGCGACGTCACCCTGAAGCTGGTCGCGGCCGACTACGGCACGGGCGCGGAGAACAGTTCCGAGAAGTACTGGGACGACGTCGCCGGAAAGTTCGAGAAGGAGAACCCCGGCATCAAGGTCGACGTCAGCGTCTACTCCTGGAAGGACGTCGACCGCAAGGTCGCGGAGATGGTGAAGGCCGGCGAGGCCCCCGACATCGCGCAGATCGGGGCGTACGCCGACTACGCGAAGGCGGGCAAGCTCTACACCGCCGACGAGACGATAGCCATCCGCACCTCGGCCAACTTCCTGCCCTCGCTCACCGACGCGGGCGAGGTCGGCGGCAACCTGTACGGCCTCCCGTTCGTGGCCAGCACCCGGCTCCTCTTCTACAACAAGGGCCTCTTCGCCAAGGCCGGTCTCGGGGCCCCGCAGACCTGGGACGACATCCGCAACGACGCCACGGCGCTCGACAAGCGCGGTGTGACCTACCCCTTCGCGCTGCCCCTCGGCCAGGAGGAGTCCCAGGCCGAGACCCTGATGTGGCTGCTCAGCGGAGGCGGCGGCTACACGGACGAGGCCGGCAACTACGCCATCGACTCCGAGGCCAACATAGCCACGCTCGAGTGGCTGAAGGACAACCTCGTCGGCAAGAAGCTCACCGGCCCCGTCCCGCCCGGGAAGCTCGACCGGGCGAAGGCCTTCGACGCCTTCACCGACGGTGAGGTGGGCATGCTCAACGGCCACCCGACCCTGATGCAGGAGGCCGAGAAGAAGGGCGTGCAGGTCGGCATGGTCCCGCTCCCCGGCGTCGACGGGCCGACCAAGGGCTCGATGGGCGTCGCCGACTGGATGATGGGCTTCAAGCAGAACGGCCACCGGGTCGAGATCGGCAAGTTCCTCGACTTCGCCTACCAGGACGACAACGTGCTGGCCTTCGCCGACCAGTACGACCTGCTGCCCGTGACCAGCAGTGCCTCCGCCGCGATGGAGGCGGACGACAAGCACAAGTCCCTGCACGAGTTCCTGTCGGCGCTGCCGAACTCGCAGCTCTACCCGTTCGGCAAGACGTCGTGGGCGCAGGCCAGCGAGACGATCAAGGAGCGGATCGGTTCCGCGGTCGAGCCCGGCGGGAATCCGGAGAGCGTCCTCGTGGACATCGCGACCAAGGCCCGGCAGGCGGAGAGCGCGGAGTAGGGCTGCCCGGTCCGCGGCCGCACCGGACCCTGGGTAGGTTGGTTCATATGACCGCCGCCGGCCCCACCGACCCGCTCCCCGACCAGCAGCGCGCCGTGCTGGCCCTGGAGCGGCGCTCCTGGCCGGGCCCCGGTGCGAAGGAGCGGGCGATCCGCGAGGAGCTGGGGATCTCACCGGTCCGCTACTACCAGCTGCTCAACGCACTCCTCGACGACCGACGGGCGCTGGAGGAGGACCCGGTCACCGTCAACCGCCTCCGACGGGTCCGCGAGGCGCGGCGCGACCGCCGCTGAGCGGGACCGCCGAGGGCGGGCAGCCGGGCGGCGGGGCGGTCCGCCCGCTACGCTCACCCGCATGGGCAACCCGGCACACCCCCTCCCGACCCCGTCCACCCAGGCCGGCCGCGACGGCCTCGCCGCACTCCTCGCCCGCCCGGACCGCGCGGTCGTCGCGCTGGACTTCGACGGCACGCTGGCCGACATCGTCCCGGACCCGGAGCAGTCCCGCGCCCACCCCGACGTCGTCCCGGCCCTGTCCGCCCTCGCGCCCCGGGTCGCCGCCGTCGCCGTGATCACCGGCCGGCCGGCGGACACCGCCGTGCGGTACGGCGGCTTCGCCGGGGCGCGGGGCCTGGACCACCTCGTCGTCCTCGGCCACTACGGAGCCGAACGCTGGGACGCCGTCACCGCCGCCGTCCACGCCCCCGACCCGGACCCCGGGGTGGCGGCCGTCCGCGCGGAGCTCCCCGCCGTGCTCGCGGAGGCCGGTGCGGACAGCGGTACCTGGATCGAGGAGAAGGGCGACCGCGCGGTCGCCGTGCACACCCGCCGGGCCGCCGACCCGCAGGCCGCCTTCGAGGCCCTGCGCACCCCGCTGGACGATCTGGCCGCGCGCCACGGCCTGATCGTCGAACCGGGCCGTCTGGTCCTGGAGTTGCGTCCGCCCGGCATGGACAAGGGCGTCGCGCTGGAGGCGTACGTCGAGGAGACCGGCGCCGAGACGGTGCTCTACGCCGGTGACGACCTCGGCGACCTCGCCGCGTACGCCGCCGTGGAGAGGCTGCGCACCCGGGGGATCAACGGGCTGCTGGTCTGCAGCGGCACCGGGGTCCCCGAACTGGCGGACCGCGCCGACCTGTTGCTGCCGGACCCGGCGGCGGTGGCGGAGCTGCTCGCCACGATCGCGCGGCAGGCGGCCGACGCCGGTTCGTGAGCGTCAGCTCCGCAGCGCGTCCAGCTGGTCCAGGAACCACTGCTGCGGCGGCAGCGCGGTCGCCGCGTCCGCCAGGCGCTTCGACCGGGCGCTCCGCTCGCCGGGCTCCATCGTGAGTGCCTCGTGCAGCGCCGCCGCCGTGGCCGAGACGTCGTACGGGTTGACCACGAGGGCGTCCTCGCCCAGTTCCTCGTACGCGCCCGCCTCGCGGGACAGCACGAGCGCGCAGCCCTGGTCCGAGACGACCGGGACCTCCTTGGCCACGAGGTTCATGCCGTCACGGATCGGGTTGACCAGGGCCACGTCCGCCAGCCGGTACGCCGCGAGGGAGCGGGCGAAGTCGTCGTCGACGTGGAGCAGGACCGGGGTCCATCCGGCCGTGCCGTACTCCGCGTTGATGCCGTCGGCGACGCGCTGGACCTCGGCCGTGTAGTCGCGGTAGACCGCGAGGTCCTGCCGGGAGGGGTAGGCGAACGCGATGTGGACCACGCGCTCGCGCCACTCGGGGCGCTCCTCCAGCAGGGCGCGGTAGGCGTGCAGCCCGCGGACGATGTTCTTGGAGAGCTCCGTGCGGTCCACCCGCACGATCGTCCGCCGGTCGGCGCCGACCTGCTCCCGGAGGATCTCCATGCGCTCGTCCACGTCCGCCTCGCGTGAGCGGCGGCGCAGGAACTCCGCGTCGGCGCCCAGTCCGTGCACCCCGATCCGGGTCCGGCCCGTGCCGCCGAGGATCTCCGTGCAGCAGCCGATGAAGGCGTCCGCCCAACGACGGGTCAGGAACGCGGCGCGGTCGGCGCCCAGGATGCCCTTGAGCAGCTGCTCGCCGATGTCGTCGGGCAGCAGCCGGAAGTAGTCGACGGGCGCCCAGGGGGTGTGCGAGAAGTGCCCGATGCGCAGGTCGGGGCGGAGCTCGCGCAGTATGCCGGGGACCAGGGAGAGGTGGTAGTCCTGCACCAGGACCGCGGCGCCCTCGCCCGCCTCCTCGGCCAGGGCCTGGGCGAAGGCCTGGTTGTACGCCTCGTAGGAGGCCCACTGCCGGCGGAACTCCGCGTCGAAGACGGGCTCCACCGGGGTCTGGTAGATCATGTGGTGGACGAACCAGAGCACCGAGTTCGCGATGCCGTTGTAGGCGTCGGCGTGGACCGCGGCGTCGATGTCGAGCATCCGGACGCCGGGCTCGGACACCCCGCGGCGCACCGCCTCGCGGTCGCCGTCGCTGAGGGCGGCGCACACCCACAGCTTGTCGTCGACGGCGCTGAGGCCGGAGACGAGCCCGCCGCCGCCCCGTTTCGAGTCGAGCGTGCCGTCGTCACGTCGTGTGTACGACACCGGGCCGCGGTTGGACGCGACGAGAACCTGGGCGGCGTGCTCGGAGACCATGTACCCGAACCTAGCCCGTTCGGGAACCCTCCAAACGTGAAGTGGGCACCGGGCCCCGCGCGAGGAACCGCTACGCCGCGTCCCGGGCCGCGTACTCCGCGATGTCCCGCATCGGCGGCCGTTCCTCGGTGTCCACCGCATGGGTGTGCGGGACGAACCCGTCGGGTCCACGCTCGAACTGGGTGATCTCCGGCCGCACGAGCGGTCCGCGGGAGAGCCGCAGCTGCGCCGTGCGGTAGATGGTGGCGGCCATCCTGCCGAGGGCCTGGCCGTCCTGATGGCGGTGCCTGCGCACGCCGACGTCCACCTGCGCGAGCGCGTCCAGGCCGACCGTGTGCAGCGCGTCGACGAGCAGACCCAGTTCCACTCCGTACCCGACGGGGAAGGGGAGCCGCTCCAGCAGGGAGCGTCGTACCGCGTA
The DNA here is from genome assembly GCF_000717245.1 of Kitasatospora papulosa. GTDB lineage: Bacteria > Actinomycetota > Actinomycetes > Streptomycetales > Streptomycetaceae > Streptomyces > Streptomyces papulosus. The sequence goes on along the minus strand of NZ_JNYQ01000004.1, from coordinate 1,131,051 downwards.
CTCGCCGCCGAGCGGCTGGACGAAGCCGGCCAGCCGCGGCCAGTGCAGGTTGAGCAGCGGGCGGGCCACCAGTTCCGTCACCCGGCCGCCCTGCCCCGCGGTGTCGCCCAGCGGGCGGTCGTACATGGCCTTCACGAACTGGACCTGGGGGTCGGTCAGCAGCGGACCGACGATCCCGGACACGAAATCGGCGGAGAAGTCCTTCAGGTCGGCGTCGACGAAGCAGACGATCTCCCCGGTGGTCACCAGCAGCGAACGCCACAGGACCTCGCCCTTGCCGGGGAGCGCGGGTATCCGGGGGAGTACGGAGTCCCGGTGCACGACCCGGGCGCCGGCCCGGCGGGCGACCTCGGCGGTGGCGTCGGTGGAGCCGGAATCGATCACCACCAGTTCGTCCACGAGCCGGACCTTCTCCATCAGCTCGCGCCGGATCACCGTCACGATCTCCCCGACCGTCGCCTCCTCGTTCAGCGCGGGCAGGACGACGCTCACACGCGAGCGGTTCGGATCCTTCGCCCGGGCGGCCGTGAGGCGCTCGATCGGGCGGTCGGCAGCTGACCAGGAACGCCTGGTCAGCCAGCGTTCCACCTCTTCCAGCACGGTCGATACTCCCTGTATGTGATCCATCTCGCGGTTCGGACGACTATCTCAACCGTCCAGTGCTTCGGTTACAGTCTTGAACAACGCGGATGACCCTCGCATGTCGGGGTCGGTCCGCGAATAAACGCCCGGATCCATGGTCCGGTGCCATAGCGCTCATCCAGAGGGACTGAGGGAACGGCCCGTTGAAGTCCCGGCAACCCTCCTGCCGACCGCGAGGTCACGGTGGGGAAGGTGCCAATTCCGTCTTGCGGCGAAATACGTCGCGAGGAAGATGAGGAGAAAGGGCCTCCGCCATCATGGCCGTGCAGACAGTTGCAGAGAACACCAATTCTTCCGCCGTGGACCTCGGTCCCGCCGCCGCGCTTTCCTGTCGCGAATGCGGCGAGCGTTTCGAGCTCGGCCCCATCTTCGCCTGCGTGTCCTGTTTCGGGCCGCTCGAAGTGGCGTACGACCTGCCGAGCGGCTCCCCCGAAGAGCTGAAGAAGCGCATCGCCGAGGGTCCGGACAACATCTGGCGGTACGCGCCGCTGCTGCCCGTCCCCTCCGATGTCGCGGACAAGCCCAACATCAACCCCGGCTTCACGAAGCTGGTCAAGGCCGACAACCTCGCCCGCGAGCTCGGCGTGACCGGCGGACTGTACGTCAAGGACGACTCCGGCAACCCGACGCACTCCTTCAAGGACCGTGTCGTCGCCATCGCCGTCGAGGCGGCCCGCGCCTTCGGGTTCACCACCCTCTCCTGCTCCTCCACCGGCAACCTGGCGGGTGCGGTGGGTGCCGCCGCCGCCCGCGCCGGCTTCCGCTCCTGCGTGTTCATCCCGCACGACCTGGAGCAGGGCAAGGTCGTCATGGCCGCGGTGTACGGCGGTGAGCTCGTCGGTATCGAGGGCAACTACGACGACGTCAACCGCTTCTGCTCGGAGCTCATCGGCGACCCGCTCGGCGAGGGCTGGGGCTTCGTCAACGTCAACCTGCGGCCGTACTACGGCGAGGGCTCCAAGACCCTGGCGTACGAGATCTGCGAGCAGCTGGGCTGGCAGCTGCCCGACCAGCTCGTCATCCCCATCGCGTCCGGCTCACAGCTCACGAAGATCGACAAGGGTCTCCAGGAGCTGATCAAGCTCGGTCTCGTCGAGGACAAGCCGTACAAGATCTTCGGCGCCCAGGCCGAGGGCTGCTCCCCGGTCTCCACCGCCTTCAAGGCCGGCCACGACGTGGTCCGTCCGCAGAAGCCGAACACCATCGCCAAGTCCCTGGCGATCGGCAACCCGGCCGACGGCCCGTACGTCCTGGACATCGCCCGCCGCACCGGCGGTGCCGTGGAGGACGTGAACGACGAGCAGGTCGTCGACGCGATCAAGCTGCTGGCCCGCACCGAGGGGATCTTCGCGGAGACCGCGGGCGGGGTGACGGTCGGCGTGACGAAGAAGCTGATCGAGGCCGGTCTGCTCGACCCGTCCCTGACCACCGTCGTCCTGAACACCGGCGACGGCCTGAAGACGCTGGACGCGGTCGCCCCGACGACCGGCCTGTCGGCCACGATCCGGCCCAGCCTGGACGCGTTCCGCGACGCGGGCCTCGCTGCCGCCAACTGACCACCCGAGACCCGAGGAAGGCACCCACATGAGCGTCAAGGTCCGTATCCCCACCATCCTCCGCACCTACACGGGCGGTCAGTCCGAGGTCCCGGCCGAGGGGGCGACCCTCTCCGAGGTCATCGCGTCCCTGGAGCAGAACCACCCGGGCATCGGTGCCCGCGTCCTGGACGACCAGGGCAAGCTGCGCCGCTTCGTCAACGTGTACGTCAACGACGACGACGTGCGCTTCGAGGGCGGTCTGGACGCGGTCACCCCGGACGGCGCCGGCGTCTCGATCATTCCCGCCGTCGCCGGCGGCTGACGGCGGGACGTCACGGGCCGCCGTCGCGGTCCGGCCGCACGGTATTCACGCGATGGCCCTCTCCACGGCAAACGGAGGGGGTCATTCTGCATGGTTGAGCGCGGTACAGTTGGGGAAGTCCCCGCAGTTGCCCGCGCGATCCACATATGAGAATGCGCCCTGCCGCGACAAGAAGTAGCCAAAGTGCGTGAACGCCTTGAGGCATAAGTCGCCTTTGTCAGGCCCGACTTGCCCTGGAATCGTATGAATTCCCCCTATCCGCGTGGTCGCGTGCGCCCAGAATTCTCGTCCGATTGACCTGTTGCAGAGGGCAGTTGGGCAGATACATTCGGCCGCGGTCGACGCGTTCCGGCGCACGCCACCCTCTCCTGTCGGAGGGTGAGTTCTGACCCGGGACCGCGAAGTGCGGTCTCGTGCAAGGGCCAGTAATAGGGGAGTTGGGCATGGCTCAGGGCACCGTCAAGTGGTTCAACGCGGAGAAGGGGTACGGCTTCATCGCGGTCGACGGTGGTGCGGATGTTTTCGTCCACTACAGCGCGATCCAGATGGACGGGTACCGCACCCTCGAAGAGGGTCAGCGAGTTGAATTCGAGATCTCGCAGGGCCAGAAGGGGCCGCAGGCGGACATGGTCAAGCTCGCCGTCGGCTGAGCTCGGCGCGGTCGGCCACCGACACCACTCACACACGCGAGGCCCGTACTCCTACCGGGGGACGGGCCTCACGTGCGTCTCCGGGCCCCCGTCGTGACCTGCGGCGGAGTCCCGAGGTTGTCCACATCCCGAAGAGGACGCTTGCACTCGCAGGGGTCGAGTGCTAATCATTGGCGTTAGCACTCTCCAGGTGAGAGTGACAGAAACTTGGACCGGGCCGGTGAGGCCCGCACGCGTGGTGGGGCAAGGAACCACCACGCACGCAGGCCGTCCGTCGCGGGCGCCTCTCGGTCCGGAGAATCCACCCCTGTCCGGGAGGACCACTTCACATGGCCAAGATCATCGCGTTCGACGAGGAGGCACGGCGCGGTCTCGAGCGCGGGATGAACCAGCTCGCCGACGCCGTCAAGGTCACCCTCGGCCCCAAGGGCCGTAACGTCGTCCTCGAGAAGAAGTGGGGCGCGCCCACGATCACCAACGATGGTGTTTCCATCGCCAAGGAGATCGAGCTCGAGGACCCGTACGAGAAGATCGGTGCGGAGCTGGTCAAGGAGGTCGCCAAGAAGACGGACGACGTCGCCGGCGACGGTACGACCACCGCCACCGTTCTCGCCCAGGCGCTCGTCCGCGAGGGCCTGCGCAACGTCGCCGCGGGTGCCAACCCGATGGCTCTGAAGCGTGGCATCGAGAAGGCCGTCGAGGCCGTCTCCGCCGCTCTGCTGGAGCAGGCGAAGGACGTGGAGACCAAGGAGCAGATCGCTTCGACGGCCTCCATCTCCGCTGCCGACACCGAGATCGGCGCCAAGATCGCCGAGGCGATGGACAAGGTCGGCAAGGAAGGCGTCATCACCGTCGAGGAGTCCCAGACCTTCGGTCTGGAGCTGGAGCTCACCGAGGGTATGCGCTTCGACAAGGGCTACATCTCGGCGTACTTCGCCACCGACATGGAGCGTATGGAGACGTCGTTCGACGACCCGTACATCCTGATCGTCAACTCCAAGATCAGCAACGTGAAGGACCTCCTTCCGCTGCTGGAGAAGGTCATGCAGTCGGGCAAGCCCCTGCTGATCATCGCGGAGGACGTCGAGGGCGAGGCTCTGTCGACGCTGGTCGTCAACAAGATCCGTGGCACCTTCAAGTCCGTCGCCGTCAAGGCCCCGGGCTTCGGTGACCGCCGCAAGGCCATGCTCGGTGACATCGCCATCCTCACCGGTGGCACCGTCATCTCCGAGGAGGTCGGTCTCAAGCTGGAGAACGCCGGCCTGGACCTGCTCGGCAGCGCCCGCAAGGTCGTCATCACCAAGGACGAGACCACGATCGTCGACGGTGCCGGTGACAGCGACCAGGTTCAGGGTCGCGTCAACCAGATCCGTGCCGAGATCGAGAACTCCGACTCGGACTACGACCGCGAGAAGCTCCAGGAGCGTCTCGCGAAGCTGGCCGGCGGCGTGGCCGTCATCAAGGCCGGCGCCGCCACCGAGGTGGAGCTCAAGGAGCGCAAGCACCGCATCGAGGACGCGGTGCGCAACGCCAAGGCCGCCGTCGAGGAGGGCATCGTCGCCGGTGGTGGCGTGGCTCTGCTCCAGGCCTCGGCCGTCTTCGAGAAGCTCGACCTGACGGGCGACGAGGCCACCGGTGCCAACGCCGTCAAGCTCGCGCTGGAGGCCCCGCTCAAGCAGATCGCCGTCAACGGTGGTCTCGAGGGTGGAGTCGTCGTCGAGAAGGTGCGCAACCTGCCGATCGGTCACGGCCTCAACGCCGCGACCGGCGAGTACGTCGACATGATCGCCGAGGGCATTCTCGACCCGGCGAAGGTCACACGCTCCGCCCTGCAGAACGCCGCGTCCATCGCCGCGCTCTTCCTCACCACCGAGGCCGTCATCGCCGACAAGCCGGAGAAGGCCTCCGCGGCCGCTCCGGGCGGCATGCCGGGCGGTGACATGGACTTCTGATCCTCGGATCAGTCGCTCCAGGCAGTACCCGCAGTATCCGTGCGACGCCGGCCCCCGGGAGGAATCCCGGGGGCCGGCGTCGTGCTGCCCCGGGGAGGACGTGCCGGATACTGATCGCTCCTGTCCTCAGCGAGAAGGAGCGTGGCCCATGACCGACGATTCCCGTACGGGTCCGCCTCGTTCCGGCGGGGAGCGAGAGACGCTGCGGGCCTTTCTCGACTACCACCGCGCCACCCTCGCCATGAAGTGCGAAGGGCTGGACGACGAGCAGTTGCGGCAGCGGTCGATGCCCCCTTCGACGCTCTCCCTCCTCGGTCTGGTGCGCCACATGGCAGAGGTGGAACGGGCCTGGTTCCGCCGGGTGTTCGAGGACCACGAGGCGCCGATGGTCTGGTCGGACCGCATCGACTTCCAGGCCGCGTACGACGCGAGCGCCTCCACGCGCGCGGAGGCGTTCGGCGCCTGGGAGGCCGAGGTGGAGCACTCGCGCCGCATCGAGCGGCAGGCCGACTCCCTGGACCTGACCGGGCTCCAGCCGCGCTGGGGGCAGGAGGTCTCGCTGCGCATGGTGATGGTGCACGTGCTGCTGGAGTACGGACGCCACAACGGTCACGCGGACTTCCTCCGGGAGGGCGTCGACGGAACGGTGGGCGCCTGAGCACACCCGGCGGTGCACTGACAGGGGACCGTCAGCGCGTGCCGGTGCCGCGCGCCTTCGTGATGCCCCGCGCCCGCTCGGTCCGCTCGGACCGGGGGACCAGGCCCGCCCGTACGGTCGCCATCCGGTCCCGCACCCCGTCGGTGGGGACGGTGCCGGGGGGACGGGCGGCGATGCCCGTGCTCTCGCCCCGGCAGATCCCGCAGAGCCCGCCGCGCAGGGCGTCGGCGCTTCCCGGCGCACGGCACTCGGCGCATTCCAGGGTGCGCAGCACGACGGTCGGCGGCCGGGGCGCGAAGCGCTCGGGGGGCAGCTTGTCCACGAGCCGGCGGCGCACGAGGGACGCGGCGTGGTGCACGGTCGCTGGCAGGCCGTGGGTGAGGGCGCGCAGGGTCTCCTCCTCGGTGGCGCCCCGCTCGAACCACTCGTCGACCAGCGGTTGCAGGCTCAGGCAGTCCGCCGCCGACAGGCTCAGCGAGGGCGCGGTGCGGCCGAGGGCGGCCAGCAGGACGAAGGCGCGCGAACGGGTCGGCCGTCGCGTCTCCCGGGGTGCGTCACCGCGTGCGAAGGCGGCCCACCAGGCGTCGTCCCGCGCGGTGCGGGAGAAGAAGGTCCGGGTCACCCAGAGCATGACCTCGTCGGTCGCGACGCATTCGCTGCCGCGCCGCAGATGTCCGGCGGCCTGCAGCCGGTTGAGCGCGGTGCGCAGCGCGCACTGCCCGTACGGGAGCCACTTGGCCAGGGTCTTCACGGAGATGTCGGAGCCGTCCGGCAGCCGGTCGATGTAGGAGGCGACGGCGGCTTCACGGGGCGGCAGATGGGAGAAGTCGCGGCTCTCGCGCGGGCGCTGGTCCGGGGCGGAACGCTTGCCGTAACCGGGGTTCGCCATGGGGTGCGTGGACTCGTACGGGGCGCAGGGGGCGGCACTAAGCTGGTCGACAGCCATCAGATCGGGTTCCTTTGGTCGATCTCGTTGGTCAGACCCCTGTCAGGTGTTCCCGCACCGGCGGGGGTCGTCTGTTGTTCGGCACGCTAGAACGTCGCGACGGTCCGTGGCAAGTCGGTCACAAACGGTCAACTGGGCAGGTGGGGAGGGTGGGTGGGAAGAGTCCCTCCACCCATTCCTCTGGAAGAGCGCTCGGAGTCCAGGGCTTGAGCCCCGGCTCCGTGGCTAGGCGGGGAGCCGGTCGAGTCCGAGCGGTGCGGGTGGTGGCAGAGGGGCTGCCGCCTCGGCCCGGAAGGACTGGAGGAGGTAGCCGACCAGCCTCCGGGAGGCTGCGGGCCCGTCCTCACCGGCTCCGGTCGCCGCACCGCAGTTGGCCAGCATCAGCAGCGTGATGTCGTGCACGTCGAAGTCCTGGCGCAGCCGCCCGCAGTCCTTGGCCCGCCGGATCAGCAGGGCGAGGCCCTCCTCGGCGCGGCTGCGCTCCTCGGCGAAGCCGACGTGGTCGGGGAACTGGGACAGGAACGCCTCCGTGAAGCCCCGTTCCGCCGCCTGCATCATGCAGACCTTCTCGACGACCGAGCAGAAGCCGCGCCACGGGTCGGGGTCCTCCAGCCCTTCGTCGAGGACCGCGGCGCAGTGGGCGAGCTGCTCGGAGAAGGCCTCGGTCACCAGCGCGGCACGTGTCGGGAACCGCCGGTAGAGCGTGGCGACCCCGACCTTCGCGCGCCGGGCGATCGCCGCCATGGGCACGTCGATCCCGTGGAGGGCGTACGCCTCGCGGGCCGCGGCGAGGATGCGCTCACGGTTCTCCCGGGCGTCGGAGCGCAGGGCTTCCGGAGGTTTCCGATACGTCTGATCAGCCATGTTTCTCACTTCGGTCCAAATGGAGGGTGTCATCCACTTCCCCGTCTAGCGTGGGACGTATGGACGATATGCGCGCGGCGCTCTACGACAGGTACGGCCCTCCCGAGGTGCTCCGCGAAGGCCGGGTCCCCGTTCCGGAACTCCAACAGGGCGAGGTGTTGGTCCGCGTCCACGCGCTGAGCGTCAACGGCGGTGAGCTGTACGGCCGGGCCGGGCGGGTCCGCCTGGTGACGGGCAGCCGCTTCCCCCTGCGCACGGGGATGGATTTCACCGGCGAGATCGCCCGAGTCGACAGCGCGGTGAAGGGGCTGCACGAGGGCGACCGGGTGTGGGGGATCCTGGGCCGCACCTTCGGGAGTGCCGCCGAGTACGTCGCGGTCCGGCCCCGCCAACTGTCCTACGCCCCGGCGAACATCTCGCTCGTCGAGGCCGCGTCACTGCCCGCCGGGACGACCGCCATCACCGCGCTGGAGACCAAGGCCCGGCTGAAGGCGGGCGAGCGCCTGCTCGTACGCGGCGCCAGCGGCGGAATCGGCAGCGTCGCCGTCCAGCTCGGCAAGACGCTGGGGGCCCGTGTGACCGCCCTGGCCGGTGGGAAGAACCTCGACTTCGTACGTGAACTGGGGGCCGACGAGGCGTTCGACTACAGGACCACCGGGCCGGAGGACCTTGGCCGCTTCGACGTCGTCCTCGACACCGTCGGCACCGAACACCGCGCCTTCCGTAAGCTTCTCGCCCCCGGCGGACGCATGGTCTCGATCGCCTTCGACATCGACCACCTGGCCGCGAGCCTCTCCTATCTGCTCGCCTCCACCGCCCACGGACCGCGCCGGGTCCGCTTCTTCAGCGGCAACCCGAAGCACGACCTCTTCGCCAAGCTCACCGCCTACGTGGAGAGCGGCGCGATCCGCCCCGTCGTGGACACCGTCCACCCGCTCTCCGACATCGCCGCCGCACACCGGGCGCTGGAGGCGGGGGGAGTACGGGGGAAGCACGTGGTGCGGGTGGTGTGAGGCGTGCGGGTCACGCTCGGCGAGCCGCGCGAGCCTCGCCACGCGGTCGGTTACGGGCGCTTGAGGTCGGTGACGAACGCTGACCAGGCGGCCGTCCGGAACACGAGCGCCGGGCCGCCGGTGACCTTGGAGTCGCGGACGGGGACGATGCCGGGGTTGCCGGTGGCGACTTCGAGGCAGTTGCCACCGCTCCCGTCGCTGTAAGAGGACTTGTGCCAAGTGGCCACTTCGAGACAGTTGCCGCCGTCGCCGCCACTGTATGAGGACTTATGCCAGGTCGCCGCGGCGAGGTTGTAGTCAATGCTGCTGATCTTCATGGGGCGTAATCCTCCGCAACCGACTCGATCAAGGCCAGGGACGCATCAGGTGACAATGCGCTGGCCACCAGCAAATCGTAGGTCAGTTCGTAAGACTGCACCTGTGCCGGATCGTCGAGCAGTTGGCCGGAACCGAGCCCGTCCAGGTAGGCGAGGGGTGGCGCATCCGGAAAGGTCATGAGCTTGAGTGGCCCGCCCATCGCCGGATGCCCGCCCGCGCAGAAGGGCAACACCTGCACGATGACGCGTCTTTGTCGCATCAACCGCGTGAGGTGGGCGAGCGCGTCGCTCATGACTCCAGGGCCGCCGACTGTTCGTCGCAGCACTGCCTCGTCCAGGACTGCCCAAACCAGGGGGGTTGTTGGATGCGCCAGCAGACTCGCACGCTCGATCCTCGCCTCGACCAGATCGTTCACCTCATTCTCAGGTGTAGTCGGCCGATAGCCCAGGAAGACGGCTCGTGCGTACGCCTCTGCCTGCAGTAGCCCAGGGATGAGCAGCGGCGAGAACTCCTTGATCGTCTGCGCTGCGGCCTCCGCCTCAGCTGCTTCCGCGAAGTGGTCCGGGTACTTCGACGCCTTCAGCGCCGCGCAGTTCCGTACGAAGAACCCGTCCCCGCCCAGGACCTCGTCCAGTCGCGCGGCCTGGTCCGCCTGCATCCGGCGGGTGCCGGCCTCCAGTTGTCCGATGAAGGAGCCGCTGACGAACAGGGGCGCCCCCAGGTCCTCCTGTGACAGGCCTGCCGTCTCTCTCCGGTGGCGGAGTTCCGCGCCCAGAAGGGCGCGGGGCGAGGCGGAAGGGTCCAGCTTCTTCGGTCCGGGCAAAGCGACTCCCCGTGGCACACGTGCGGATGTTGGAACTGCACCTCTTCCACGGTAGCGACGAATTGGCCACGCTGAGTAGGCATAGCCACTACTCAGCGTGGAAATGGGGAAGATCATGATGACGGCTACGGAACGGCGCCAAGAGGCAGCGGGCAGAGTGCGTGCGGCAGAGGACGCGGTGGCACTGCTGCGGTCAGGGCTCGCAGGGGTCGGCGTGAAACTCCCCTCGCTGCGGATCGACCCGGTGTCGTGCGCGGGCAACGAGCCCGCACCGCTCGTCGACCTCGGCCGGTGCTCGATCGAGACGGCGCTGCGCCTGAGTGTGCAGCTGGAAGCGGCGGCGGCCCATGACAGTTGAAGGACTGGAGCCGTGTATGCCGGAGCCCGGGACGTTCGCGGTGGACGGCCGGGACGGCCGGGTGGGGCGGGTCATGGGCCGCGTCGGGCCCTATGTGCAGCTACGCCCGCCGGGTGGCGGTGCGGAGTGGGACTGCCCGCCGGAAGCCGTCCGGCCGGCCTCGCCGGGGCTCGTGCTGCGGGCCCGGGTGACGGAGATCAACCGCGAGGGCAGGCTGCCGTCCTGAGCGGGAGCCGCCTGCCATGAGGTCCGCCCCGGCGGTCACGCCGGGGTGACCGCCGGGGTCGGGGACTGCCGCTCCCCGGTCCGGGCGAGCCGCTGGTGGAGTACCGCCAGGGTGGTGTGAGCCGGCGGGAGGACCAGGGCGCCGGTGAGCAGCAGGGCGGTGGCGATCGGGGCGAGGACTCCGGCGACGTAGGCACCGTAGGCGTTGTCCGGACCCCACTCCAGGAACAGGGAGGCCGCCCAGGAGCGCGTGGGCCGGGCGGCGGCCTGGAGCAGCAGGTACAGGCCGACGGTGAGCCCGCCCAGGGGCAGCGCGACGGCCAGGGCGCGGAGCCAGGAGGCCGCCCGGCCCCAGGTGAGCGACCAGGAACGGCGCAGCGCGGCCAGGGGTCCGAGGCCTTGGTTCGCGGAGGCCGCCGGTGCCAGGGCCCAGCCGAACCGGAGCAACAACGTCAGGGCCAGGCCCAGCAGAGGCGGGCCGTACTCCAGCAGCGGGTTCAGACGGGGGTACTCCCACAGCGGGACGAGCACGGTGTACTCCCGGAACGTGGTGGTGGTGAAGTACAGCTGCACCAGGATGCCGAGCACCAACGGGGCCCACACGAGGACCCCGCGCACCGCGTACACCCCCAGGACCGTACGGAAACGGCCTCGCGGGCCGCTCCCTCCCGGTTCGGCCGCAGCTCGGACGCACGCCGTCTGGAGCGCGGTGCACGCCAGGTGCAGCAGCAGGATCAGGAACGGCAGGCAGGCGAGCAGGATGAGCCACATGGTGTTCACGCGGCGACCGTCGGGGGCGTAGGAGTCCTCGTCGATACGGGCCTGTATCGCGCCCAGCCGTATCTCGTCGAACTCGGGCCAGGCGGCGACGAACCCCACGACGGTCAGCAGCAGTCCGCCCAGCGCGACCAGGCCGGTGACGCGGGCCGCCCGACCGTAGAGGCGGCCCCCGTCGCGGCGCATGACGGCGAGTGTGGTGCGGACGATGCCGGGCTCAGCCGTGTACGCCCCCTCCGCCGGCCGCTCGCCTCCCGGGGCCGTTCGGTGCGTGCTGCCTCCACGTGTCTGGCCGTTCGTCATGTCTGGAGAGATGCGTGAGAACGGGTGGCCGGTTCCTCGGGCTCGACGAGCGCGGGGACACCTGCGGTGAGGTCACTGCGAGCGTCACACGATCGTGGGACGCTGAGGGGAGCGGCGGACCGCCGCGAACAAGTCGATCTACGCTCCCGCGTACGGCCACAGGAGGAGGGACCTGCGATGACCGCCGCGATGGTCGAAAGCGATCAGGGCTCTGAGGGCCGCCCGTGGGACTACCTGCTGCGCACCTGGCAGGAACTGGACGTGCCCGAGGGATGGCGCGCAGAGATCGACGAAGGGCAGATCGTCTTGGTACCGCCGCCTCATGCGCACCACAACGGCATCGCCGCGAAGGTGCAGCGAAGGCTCTACACGAATCTGCCGGAGGAACTGGAGATCTACCAGACCCTCGGTGTCCACGTAGCACCCCTCGACAAGCTGTACGTCCCGGACCTCGTCGTGATGCCGGCAGAACTCATCGAGGCCGCCGATCCGGAGACCAGTGCGCCGATGGACGCATCGGAGGCCTTGCTGATCGTCGAGATCACCTCCAAGGGCAACGCCCGGGAGGACAGGACGAAGAAGTACCGCGCCTACGCGCGGGCCGGGGTCCCGATGTATCTGCTGCTGGACAGGTTCGACACCCGTGGGGCGATGGCGACGCTGTTCACCGAGCCGAACGAGGACGGAACGTACAAGCGTTCCGACCCCGTGCCCTTCGGGAAGCCGCTCCTGCTGCCCGCGCCCTTCGACGTCACCCTGCCCACGGACGGCTTCCCGGCCCGATGATCCGGCCTCAGAACCATGGGGCCGCGGCGTCCCGCAGCGCTCTGACGGACTCGGCGAGCGAGGCGACCGAGGCCAGCGCGCCGGAGACGGTGAAGAAAGCGTTCCGCACGCGGCCCTGACCTGCTTCGCTCCCGTCGGGCAGGGCGTCCTCCACCTCGGCGAGTGCCGACTCAGCGGCTGTTCCCTCCGCTGCTGACAGTTCGTCCGGGGCCAGGTCACGGATGCGGGCGCGGAGAGCCTCGACGGCCTCTCGCAGGCGTACGATCTCGGCCGACTCCCCGGCGTCCGCCGGCCCGGGGCCGCCGGTGAACGAGGCGCTGCTGCGGTCGCCCGTCTGGGCGTTCCCGGTGAAGGTGCCGTGGCCGCTCACATGGATCCCGCGGTCCTGCCCGGCCGGTGTGCCGGTCATGGCGTCAACTCCTCTGGTTGGAAGCGGTGGTACCGCCGCCGGCCGTCGGGCCGACCTGCGGTTGTGGCGTCGTGACGTTCCGGTGGTCCGCCCGGCTGTGGTCGCCCGTCTGGACGTTGCCGTGGAGCGTCCCGTGGACGTGCACCGAGCGGTCGAAGAGGACGGTGGTGCGGGCGTCGTACTCACTCGTCCGGTAGCCCGCATCGCTCAGGCTGAGGCGTACCGCTGTCACCGTCCTGGTCTGGACGCTCTTGAGGAAGCGGTGGACGTCCATCTCCTGGAACAGCTGCTGGTAGTGGGGTTCGGCGGCCAGTTCGCGGACGGAGTAGGCGGGGCCGTGGTCGACCGGGCGGTCGGTCTTGCACATGCGGTCGTACCAGAACGTGGATCGGGCGGTGCGGGTCTTCGTGCGCGAGGAGGCGCTGAGATCGGCCGGGGCGTCGGCGACCATGGAGAACGCCGACGTGAACGCCGAACCGATCAGGTCCGTCCAGTCCTTGGTGTCCCTCGGGGGAAGGATGTCGTCGATGAGGTGGTAGGCGCGCGCGATCGGCGGCAGCAGGAAGGCCCGCGACTCCAGGAACAGCAGGCCCCCCTGCATCTGCACACGGCTGAAGACGGTGAGCACCACCTCGTCGCCCCAACTCCCCACCCGCACGGTCAGGTAGTGGCGCAACCGTTCCTCGGCGAACACGTCGAGGCTGTCCGGCCACCATGTCTCACCGGCCGGTCCGTCCTGCGATGTGCGGAGCATGTCGGCGGCCTCCCGGCGGGCCGCCGGGGCCATGGCGTGGAAGGGGGTGCCGGGGCCCGATCCGCTCCAGTCCGAGGAGGGGCCCAGGCGCTTCCCGCTCTTCATGACGTAGTCGTCCACCTGGAGCCCGCGCAGCCGGTCGCCCGGGTAGCTCTCCCCCTCGCCGAACCGGAGCAGCTCACGGCGTATCCGGGCGTGGACCTCGGGGACGTTGAAGGCCGCCCGGCGGTCGGTGACCCCGTCTCCCCTCTTCTCCAGGTCCGGCACCAGCTCGATGGCGAACGACCAGTGGTCCAGCTCGATCCCGGCGCCGACGAAGGGCGCGTAGTCGCTGTAGACGACGTCGGGGTCGGCCTGCTGGGCGCGGATCTCGGCGAGCCGGGCGGCTGCCGCGGGCGGGTCGGGGTGTTCGGTGCCGCGGCCGACGGCGAGGGCGTACAGGCGGTGTTCCATGCGGTAGCGGTACACGGAGGCGACGGCGGTCCAGCCGGCGAGGACCAGGAGAATCGCGACGAGGTGCCTGCTCTCGCCGGCGAAACCGCTGGCCAGGGCGTTCAACGCCGCCTGGGAGAGCCTGATCACGTTCCACAGGGCCCACACGAGGACGAGAAGCAGCAGGAGTGTGACGACCCCCTGACCGGACCGGGACCCAGGGTCGCCGTCCGGCTCCCGTCGCCTGCCCAGCGTGTCCTTCAGCCGGCGTAGGGCTGTCCTGACCAGTTGGACGAACAGGACCAGCAGGAGGGGCACGATCGACCCGGCCGGGCTGACGGGGAGCATCAGCACGGGTGGGACGAGCAGGAGAAGCGCACGTGTCGCCACCTCCCTGCGCGCCAGGAAGCACTCCTTGAGCACTGCGGCCAGATCCATCCCGTACGACGGGGGCGGGAGGCGGTGCGGGTTCTCGGCGAGCTCCTTGATCACGGCGTCCCGGAACCACCGGTCCAGGTGCGCGGCGCCCCGCAGATAGTCCGTGGCGCTCCCGGGCCGGTTCCCGGCCTGGGAACGGACCAGTTGCCGCAGTGTGCTGCCGGGGCCCGACGGCGGAGGGGCCGGTCGGCGTGGTTCCGGGACGGGGGAGGGTGGTGGGCCCTGAGGATCGGTCATGGGAACCGGCTTTCCGACGGGACGGAGTTCGGTGAGGGTGGTGCGGGGCGGGGCTTCGTCGACGCCCCGAGATGACGTCAGAGCTCGGCAGTGTCGCGTTCCGGCAGCCCGTGGTCCATGGCGATCGGTTTCCAGAGCGTGAGGAACTCTTCCTTGGAACCGGTGGCGAGTTCGCTGCTCCGCACACCCTTGTCGTAGGAGGGGGTGTGCGGGACGGCGCCGGGCGAGCAGCCCTGCGCGTCGTCGGCCCAGTCGGCGAACGCCCGGTCGGCGTCCGCCGAGTGCTGCCAGCCGGTGCGCAGACTGTCCGTCGCGCGTGAACCCGAGGGGAGCGCGCCCACGTCGAGTGCGCTGAGGTTGGTGATCAGCTCCTCGCGGCGGACGGCGGCGTCGGCCAGGGTCTGCCCGGCGGTGTCGACGGAGTCGTCCGAGGCGCAGGCCTCCACGGCGTTGACGGCGTCGACGACCTGCTGACGGTCGGCCTCGCTCCGCTCCAGGAGCGCGTCGACGGCGGCGGCCTGCTCCTCGCCCGAGGCGGCGGGCGGGTCCGACGGCTCGGACTCCGACGCCGAGGAACCGGTCAGGGCCCGCGACGGTGACCCGGAGGGCGAGGAGCCGGCGGCATGGCCGGACTCGGAGGGAGAGGGGCGGAGGACGTGGGCGACGGTCAGGATCACGGCGGCGACCACCAGCCCACCGCCCACCGCCAGCAGGAGGTACTTCCTCGGCAGGGAGGGGCGGCCGTCGCCCGGGCCGGGGCTCGGTTCAGGGGCCGGTCCGCCGGAGTGTTCCGTACCGGCGTCGGACGCGTGTACCCAGCCGCCCGCGCCTCCGCGCGCGTGCTCGTCCCAACGCATCGGTCCCGTGCTGTGGTTCTCGCTCATGAGCGCCCCCCGACACCGCAAGAGGGGCAACCATCCCACGCGCGACCGGGGGAGCCAACGGGGCTGCTGGGAATTGGCCGAAGACGGCCCTGCCCGGGTACGCCGGCCGCGGCTCCGCGCACGCGTACGGCGGGGCCGGCTCCAGGGGAGCCGGCCCCGCCTCTGTTCGTGGAACTGCCGGGATCAGACGATGCGATAGCTGTCGTAGTAGCCGCCGACCTGGGCGTGGTAGCCCGGATCGCTCGCATGCTTGTGCTTGTCGAACTCCGGGGAGTCCTTGATCTGATCCTTGGTCAGGTCGACGAAGACCGTCCGGTTCTCCGTGTCGATCCTCTTGACCGTGCCTGCCGGGAGCAGGACGTCCTTGCCGAAGATCCAGACACCGGTGTCGACGACCAGATAGGCGGAGCCCACGTCGTCGGAGTGCTTGTCGACCTTGCCGATGCTTCCGTCCGTCGCCTCGACCGAGAATCCGGTCAGATCGGCGCCCGCGGTGTGACCGCTCGAAGGCTGGTATCCCCACAGGTTGTCGCTCATAATCGGCTCCTTCCTCGACGGTTCATCCGGCGCGGCGAATCCCGTCGTGATGAGGACGAGTGCCGCTCGGTTATCGGCTGCCCGGTCATTTCCCGTGTATGCGCCGGGAATTCGGAGAACACGCAAAAACGCGGGTGGCGCACGGTCCGAAGACCGTGCGCCACCCGCGTCAATGCTGGTCGAGGCCGTTTACCAGCGGTACCAGCGGCCGCGCTTGCCACCGCTGGCTGCCGGACGCACGAAGAATCCGACGAGCCACACCACGAGCACGATCACTGCGATCCACCAGAGTGCCTTGAGGGCGAAACCGGCACCGAAAAGGATCAGGGCGAGCAGAAGAACAAGAAGCAGGGGAACCATAGTTATCAACCTCCGTGACCTCTGGTGCCCTGCAATCAATTGCCTACACACACGTGTGCGTACGGAAAATGACGCGTACTTCTTGTGATCGTCCGTGTCTGCGGAGTCACCGTTCCGGCGGCGCCGCCGGGCGGGTCAGACCCCGGCGGGCTCCTTGGCCTGGCTGTCGCCCGAGGCGGCTGCCGGGCCGCTGGCCGCGACCGTGGAGGGGGCCGGTTCCTGGGAGACGTTGAACTCGGCGAGCAGGGACTTGCTGAAGCCGAAGAAGTACGTGGCGACGAAGCCGGCGACGTAGCCGACCAGCAGACCGCCCGCGTAGATCGCGATCGTGGAGCCCAGGCCGTGGTTGCCGTCGAGCAGCGGGAACAGGGCCCACCCGGACGGGCCGATCGCCGTGGATCCGACCGAGTCGCCGAGCTGGTTGAACAGGCCCACGAAGCCGCCGCCGAACGCGCCGCCCACACAGGCCGTGATGAAGGGGCGGCCCAGGGGGAGCGAGACACCGTAGATCAGGGGCTCGCCGACACCCAGCAGGCCCGCGGGCATGGCGGACCTGATGGTCCTGCGGATCGACTCGTTACGGGGGAGACGGAGGTAGACCGCGGCCGCCGCACCGACCTGGCCCGCTCCGGCCATGGCGAGGATCGGGAGCAGGACCGTGAAGCCCTGCTGCTCGATCAGCGTCGTGTGGATGGGGATCAGCGCCTGGTGCAGGCCCAGCATCACCAGGGGCAGGAAGAACCCGCCGAGCAGGAAGCCCGCGCCCGCGCCGCCCGTGGAGAGCAGCCAGTCCGCGAAGGTGCCGATGGCGGAGGAGACCTCACCGGCCACGTACATCAGGCCGAAGATCGTGACGAGGCCGGAGATCAGCACCGTGAGCGTCGGCGTGACCAGCACGTCCAGAGCCTCGGGCACCCAGCGGCGGCACCACTTCTCGACGTACACCGCGAGGACCGCCGCACCCAGGGCGCCGAGGACGCCGCCCTGGCCCGGGGCGAGGGTCTGGCCGAAGGCGTCGATGTTCGCGACACCGGGGAAGACGATGATCGCCGCGACCGCGCCACCGAGGATCGGCGTACCGCCGAACTCCTTCGCCGTGTTGTAGCCGACGAAGACCGCGATCAGCGCCATGAAGCCGGAGGCCATCGCCGCGAGGGCGGGGGTCACCGAGGTCAGCCAGCCGAGGTTCACCAGCAGCCCGTTGAGGCCGGCGATGATGCCGCAGCCGATCAGGGCGGGGATCAGCGGGACGAAGATGTTCGCGATCCTGCGCAGGAACAGCTTGAAGGGCGTCGAGTTCTTCGCCTTCTGCCGCGCCTTGAGGGCGGCGCCCTTGTCGGCCAGTTCCTCGGCGGTGTGGACGGGCGCGGGCGTCTCGGACGACGCCCGGCCCTCCTCGACCAGCTGCTCGAACTCCGGGGTGACGCGGGCGACCGTGCCCGGCCCGAGGACGATCTGGTAGGTGTCGTCCTCGACCACACCCATCACGGCGGGGACCGCCTTGAGTGCCTCGTCGTCGACGAGGGAGCGGTCGTGCAGACCCAGCCGGAGCCGGGTCATGCAGTGGGCGATCGACTCGACGTTCGCAGCGCCACCGACGAGCGGCAGGATCGCGGCGGCAGTGGCGCGGTTCTTGTCTTCAGTAGCCATGGTGCGTGGTGCCTTGCTGTGCGAGGAGTGGTGCGTCAGGTGGTGCGGACGCCCGCGAGGGCGGCCCGGAGGTGGCCGTGGGAGTCGGCCAGGAGCGTGGCGGCGGTGGGGCCGTCGACCCCGCCGAGGATGGTGAGGATGGCGTTCTTGACCTCGCCGTCGGTGGCGGCGAGCGCCGTCTCGATCTCCTCGTCGGAGGCGCCGGTGGCGAGGGAGACGATCCGGCGGGAGCGGGCGCGCAGCTTCTCGTTGGACGCGCGCACGTCGACCATGAGGTTCCCGTAGGTCTTGCCGAGCCGGATCATCGTGATCGTCGAGAGCATGTTGAGGACGAGCTTCTGCGCCGTCCCCGCCTTGAGGCGGGTGGAGCCGGTGAGCAGTTCGGGCCCGACGACGATCTCCAGACCGTGCTCTGCCGCGGCGGCGAGTCCGGAGCCCGCGTTGCAGGAGAGCCCGATGGTGAGCGCGCCCTTGCCACGGGCGTGCTCGACGGCACCGATGGCGTACGGGGTGCGGCCGGAGGCCGAGATCCCGACCACCGTGTCGTCGGCGGTGAGGCCCAGGGCGTCGAGGTCGGCGGCGGCCAGCTCCTTGCTGTCCTCGGCGCCCTCGACGGCCTTGACCATGGCGGAGGGGCCGCCCGCGATCAGGCCGATGACCTCGGACGGGTCGGTGTTGAAGGTGGGCGGGCACTCGCTGGCGTCGAGCACCCCGAGGCGCCCGGCGGTGCCGGCGCCCGCGTAGATCAGCCGGCCGCCGCGTGCCATGCGCTCGGCGGTCGCGTCGATCGCGGCGGCGATCTGCGGAAGCTTCTCGGCCACGGCGGCGGGGACGGTGGTGTCCTCGCCGTTCATGATGCGGGCTATCTCCTGCGTCGGCAGCTGGTCGATCTCGGCGAGCTCCGGCCTGAACGCCTCGGTGGTGAGGGTGTCGAGCTGCGCGCGCAGTGCGCCGTAACCGTCGGGGGTCGGGGCGTCGGCGTTCGCGTCGGTGGTGGAGGTCATGGACAGCGGCTCTGCTTTCTCGGGCTCGTGCGGTTCGGCGGGGACGGGACCGGGCTGCCGGGGTCAGCGGCTGCGCGGGGTGTGGCGGTGGGCGAGCGCCTCGTAGGAGGCGGACAGGGCGGGCGCGGCCGTCTCGTACGTCCGCTGGGCCACCCCTATGAAGAGGCAGTCGACGACGAGGAGCTGGCTCGTGCGGCTCGACATGGCGGCCGGCCGCAGCTCGCTCTCCCGGGCGGTGGACGTGGTCAGCACGTGGTCGGCGTACTGCGAGACCGGCCCGTCGGGGCGGCCGGTGATCGCGATCGTCGTCGCGCCGCGGTCGAAGGCGACCCGGAGCGGCTCGATGACGTCACCGGTGGAGCCGGAGTGGGTGATCGCGATGGCGACGTCACCGGAGCGGAGCTGCACCGCGTTGGTCACGGCGAGGTGCGGGTCCATGTGGGCATGGGCTATCAGCCCGATGCGGAGCAGCTTCTGCGCGAGGTCCTGGCCGACGAGGGAGGACGCGCCGACGCCGTAGATGTCGACACGGCGGGCGGTCGCGGCGGCGGCCACGGCGGCGCCGAGCTGCACGGTGTCGAGACCGGCGGCCGTGTCGGCGAGGGTCTGCTGCTCGTCGTAGGCGAGCTTCGTGACGACGTCCGCGATGGGGTCGTCGACCGCGATGTCGGCGGTGACGGCGGGCGCCCTGCCGGACTGCTGGTGGGCGGCGAGTCCGGCGAGCGCGAGACGCAGGTCCCGGTAGCCCGGGTAGCCCAGCAGGCGGGCGGTGCGGACGACCGTCGCCTCGCTGGTGCCGGTCAGTTCGGCGAGTCCGGTGACGGTGAGGGCGGCGCACCCGGCGGGGTCACCCGCGACGGCTTCGGCGACCCGCTGCATGGAACGGGTCATGGACGGAGCGAGGGTCCGCACCTTGGCAGCGAGGGCCGCAGGGGCGGGCGGGGAGTCCGGGTTGAAACTTTCCTTCACATCATTGGTCACATTTGAAAGATATTTTCACCGAGGAATCCCGTCAACCCCCCTTTGGTCCCTACCTCTGGAGGATCGGGCTCGGCCGTTCGGGCGGCTTCGGGCGGCGGGGGACAATGGGGCCATGGAGTTGAACAGCCTGGAACAGGAGCTGCACACCGCGCGTGCGCTGGTGATGGCCGACCTCGTCGCGGGCGATGTGGCCGATGCCGGGATCGTCTCGATGGTCGAGGACGCGATAGTCCACCGCCGGTGGTGGGTGGAGCAGTGGCCCGAGGGCGTGTCCTTCGTCACCGGTCTCGTGGCGCAGGACGTCCAGGACGCGCTGCTCGAACAGCACGGACGCTGGCCGCTGTGCCCGGTGTGCACGGAGGAGGGGCCGCACGCCCTGGACGTCGAGCCCGAGCTCGGTCCCGATCCGCACTGGGTCTGCACGAAGGCGACGGTGTCCGTCGCCCCGGTGGGTTCGCTCGCCGAGGTGCTCGGCCGGTGACCGTCTACATCGACCCGCCCACGTGGCCGGGGCACGGCCGACTGTGGTCGCACCTGGTCAGCGACGTGTCGTTCGAGGAGCTGCACGCCTTCGCGGCGGCCATCGGCTGCCCGCCCCGAGCCTTCGAGCGCGACCACTACGACGTGCCCGAGGCGCATTACGCCGACGCGGTGCGCGCCGGGGCCCTGGAGGTCGGGTCGAAGGAGATCGTGCGCCGGCTCACCGACGCCGGGCTGCGGCGGCCGAAGGGGCGGCCCGCTCCCGGGCGGCGGCCCGCCTCGAACTGACGGGCCGCCCCGGGCTGACGGGCCACCACGGCGCCCGCGTCCCGCTACAGGCCCGCGCCCCGCTCCACGGCGACAGCCTGCTCGGAGCCGGTGTGCCGCTCCCCGCCCGGGTGCGCCGGTGCTCCGGCGATCCGCCGGGACGGGGCGCCGCCGCGCAGCCGCAGCGAGACCGTCACGGCCACCAGGCCCAGCACCAGCATCGCGGCGCCCGCCCAGGCGGTCGCCCGGAACCCGAAGTCCGCGTCGATGACCGCACCGCCCAGCCAGGGGCCGCTCGTGTTGCCCAGGTTGAACGCGGCCGTCGTCGTCGCACCCGCCAGCGTCGGGGCGACCCCCGCGACGTTGAACATCCGGGCGTTGAGTGCCGGGGCCGTGTAGAAAGCGGAGAGCCCCAGCAGGAACGCCAGGACCACGACGGCGATCTGGTTCGACGCGAAGAGCGCCAGCGCCACCAGGAAGACCGTCGAGGCGCTGATACCGCTCAGCAGCACCCCGAACAGGTGCGCGTCCGCGACCCGCCCGCCGATCGTCGTACCGATCAGCGCGCCGACGCCGAACAGCCCGAGCACCCACGGGACCCAGCCCGAATCCAGCCCCGCCACGTCCGTGAGCAGCGGCGCGAGATAGCTGAACGCGCAGAACACGCCGCCCGCCGCCAGGGCCGTGATCACGATGGACAGCCACACCTGGCGGTCCCGGTAGATCGCGACCTCACGCTTGAGCTGCGGCTTCTCGTCCGGCAGCGGAATGCGCGGGATGCGGGTGACGACACCGACGAGGGCGATCGCGGACGCGGCACCCACCGCCCAGAACGCCGAACGCCAGCCGAAGCTCTCCCCGAGGAACGCCCCCAGGGGGACCCCGAGGACGTTCGCTATCGACAGTCCGCCGATCATCACGGCCATCGCCCTGGCCCGCGCGTTCACCGGCACCATCGCGATGGCGACCGCGGCGCCGACGGCCCAGAACCCCGCGCACGCCAGGGCGCTCACCACCCGGGAGACGAACAGCACCTCGTACGTCGGTGCCAGCGCGCCCGCGACCTGGCCCAGCCCGAAGACCGAGATGAGCGCGATGAGGGTGGTGCGGCGGGGCAGCCGGAGCGTGGCGACGGCGAGCAGCGGGGCGCCGACCACCATGCCGATCGCGAAGGCGGATATGAGGAGTCCGGCCTTCGGTATGGACACGTCCATGTCGTCCGCGATGGGCGGCAGCAGTCCGGACAGCATGAACTCACTGGTACCGAGGGCGAATACCGAGAGGCCGAGGATGTAGACGGCCATCGGCATACGGGGACGGCTGGAAGCAGAGTCGGGCATGACAGTGGCCAACAGTGCTCCAGTCCCTGTCATTCCCTTGTCTCACCGGCTGAGAAGCTCCAGTTCGGTGGTCAGGTTCTGCCGCGCCCTCGGTTCCCACTCCCGCACCCCGTGAGGAGTACGGAACAGCCGGGGCAGTTCCAGCAGCTGTCGCAGGACGGCGGAGCGCCCCTCGCGGAACGCGTCGTCCGGGACGAAGCCGTACTCCTCGCGCACCTGGGCCGCGTACGCCGCGTACTCCTTGGGCGCCGAGGCGAGGATCGCGAGATCCGCGTCGCAGAGGACCTCGCCGTTGGTGTCCCCGTCGGCCGGGTCGTGCGTGACGGTGAGCCGGACCAGCCGGGCGACCTCGGCCGTCGCGGCCCCGGAAACACCGGCTTCGGGCAGGGCGCGCTCCGCGAGAGCCGCGCTGCGCTCCTCGTTCTCGGAGCGGTCGGGGCGGTAGACGGCGTCGTGGAACCAGACGGCGAGGCGCACCAGCTCCGGGTCGGAGGCATGGCCGGCCAGGGTGTCGACGCGGTCGAGGACCTGCGTCAGATGGGCGGTGGTGTGGTAGCGCCGCTGGGGTTCCGCCCAGCGGTCCAGGAGGTTGTCCGCGTAGGGCGTCGGATCGGGGCCCGCTCCGCCGCGTACCGCGAGCAGGGTCTCGCTCCAGCGGTCACGCAGGGCGCCGCCGGGCCGCGGGTCGCCGCCGGGCCGCGGGTCGTCGGAGGGGCCGGTCTCGGAGGTGGCGCTGTCGCTCATACGCCGAGGGTAGGGCGTGCGCCCGGTGCGCCCTGCGTTCCCCGGCCGGGGAACGCAGGGCCCTGTGTCCGTTCAGCGACCGGGTGCCGTGTCCAGGGCCAGCGCCGCGTACGTCGCCAGCCAGTGGTCCGAGGAGAAGTCCCCGGAGGAGACCGTCGGCAGCCCACGCGTGAGATGGGCCTCGGCCGAGGCCAGGAGCGCGGTGCGGGCCGGGCCGTCCGGGAGCGCGCCGGCGATCGTGCGGAGGGCGGCCGCCCGGCTCAGGGTGAGACCGAGGAGGTGGCCGATCTGGGGGTCGGCGTGGTCGGAGACCACCGGCGGGTCCAGCAGCGTGGAGTCGGGCGCCGCGGATACCAGGGCAGGCAGGAACGCGGCGATCCAGGCGCGGAACTCCGCCACCGGCAGCACCCGGCGCATCGCGTCGGCCTCGGCCAGCGCGGGGGAGAGGAAGTCCTGGCCGGAGGGCTCCCAGTGGGCGGGGGCGTCGTGGTCGTCGGTGAACCAGGTCCGCAGCCGGTCGGCCGCCGCGTCCAGGACCGGCGCGGGCAGCCCGGCTGCCTCGCCCGCGTCGAGGATCAGGCCCAGACCGAACGCGCTGTTGTTGTGGACGCCGTGCCGGACCGGGTACGTCGCCTTGGGCAGCCAGGCGGCCAGCAGGTCGCCGACCGCGGCCACGCCGGGGGCCAGGGCGTCGGCCCAGCGGTCGCCGTCGGGTGTGGCGAGGGCCCGGCACTCCCCGGCGAGCGCGATCAGCCAGGCCCAGCCGTAAGGGCGCTCGAAGTGCGTCCGGCCCCGCAGGTAGGCCGCCTCGACGTCGATGTTCTCGCGGGTCAGGTGGGTGTCGAGCACCTCGCGGATACGGGTGGTGAGGGTCGCCGGGAGGTCGCCGGTGGCGGAGAAGCGGCGCATGAGGCGGACGAGCAGCCAGTGCATGTGCACCGTCGAGTGCCAGTCGTAGCCTCCGTAGAACGCGGGGTGCAGCGTGCGGGGCGCGACGAGTTCCTCGGGCCCGGCGTAGAGGTGGGCGGGCGCGTTGGGGTACTCGCGTACGACGTTGGCGAGGGCCAGTTCCGCGAAGGGGACGGCGTACGCGGCGGGGAGCGCGGGGGACATCGGGGTCACTCCAGAGGGGTGGGGTGGGGCGGCGGCTCGGGTCAGGGGTGCTTCGGGCGAGGCGGCGGGCGCGGCCCGGGTCAGAAGGCGAAGAGCGCCATGATCACGACGTTGCAGACCAGCAGGGCCGCCGCAGTGGGGAGCTGCGCCTTGATCGGGCCGTACTGGTCCTTGAGTTCGAGGAGCGCGGCGGGGACCAGGTTGAAGTTGGCGGCCATCGGCGTGACGAGCGTGCCGCAGAAGCCGCACAGCATGCCGATCGCGAGGACGGCGGGCGCGTTGCCGTTCATCTGCTCGATCAGGACGGGCCAGCCGATCGCGGCCGTCATCACCGGGAACGCGGCGAAGGCGTTGCCCATGACGATGGTGAACAGCGCCATCCCGCCGCAGTAGACGGCCACCGCCACGAGCCGCTGACCGTCCGGCAGCACCGCCTCGGTGATCCTGCCGACCTGGTCACCGACACCGGCGGTCTGGAAGATCGAGCCGAGGACGGAGAGCAGCTGGGGGAGGAGGAGCGCCCAGCCCATCGATTCGAGCATGTTGCGGCCGGAGTGCAGCGGTACGGAGACCTTGCGTTCGCGCAGCAGCACCATGCCCACGGCCAGCGCGGCGATCGCGCCGACGCCCAGGCCGAGAATGGTCTCGTACCCCGGCTCCAGGACCGGTTCGCCACCGATCTTCCAGTTCTTCACGAGCGTCGCGCAGATCATCGCGACCACGGGGATGGTGAGGGCCGGGAGGAACAGCTTGTTGCCGAAGCGGGCGGCCGAGGCGGCGCGCTTCTCGCGGGGCGGCGTGTGCGACTCGCCCTTGCCGGTGAGGCCGAAGCCGCCCAGGACGATCAGGACCAGGACGACGACGCCCAGCGGTTCGGCGGGGAGGGACTCGTCGACGACCCCGGTGGAGTAGAAGAACGCGGCGCCCAGCAGGCCCCAGAAGGCGGCGGAGCCGAAGCGCTTCGGGTTGGTGCGGTCCATGGCCATCTGCGCGGCCATGACGAGGAACACCGCGCCGACCAGCCAGAAGAAGTACTCGGACTTGATCACTTGGCGTCCTCCGTGCGGGTCCCGGCGTGCGCCGCCAGGTCGTTCTCGGCCGCGGTGACGGCCAGTTCGCGCTCCAGCTGCCGGTCCAGGTTGAGCAGGCGGGCCCCGTGGATGAGGAAGGCGCAGATCGCGGAGGGGATCGCCCACAGAGCCAGGTGCAGCGGTTCGAGGTGCTGGTCGTACGTCGAGTTCACGAAGCCGGTGATCAGCAGGATGGACCCGATGGCGATGAAGCAGTCCTCGCCGAAGAACACGCCGATGGTGTCGGCCCCGGACGCGTGCGAGCGGACCTTCTCCCGCAGCTTCTGCGGAAGCGGACGGCCCGCCTTGGCCTCGGCGGCCGCCTCGGCCATCGGGGCGATCAGCGGCCGCACGCTCTGCGCGGGGCCGCCGATGCTGGTGAGCCCGACGGAGGCGGTGAGCTGCCGTATCAGCAGATAGAGGGTCAGGAACCGCCCGGTGGTCAGCTTGCCGAGCTTGCCGATGAGGGTACGGGCCTGTTCCTGGAGCCCGTAGCGCTCCAGGAGCCCGATGACGGGCAGCGTGATCACGAAGACGGTCACCGAACGGGCGGAGGCGAAGCTGTTGCCGAACGAGGCCAGCACCTCCTGCGGCGAGAGCTTGCCGAGCAGCCCCGTGATGATGCCTGCGGCACCCACCACGAGCAGGGGATTGCGGCGGGTGGCGAATCCGAGGATCACCACGAGCACGCCGAGGAGAACGATCACGCGTCGGCCTTCTTCCGCGCAGGGACGTGGCGGTGCACGGTCCTGGTCAGACGGGGGTGTCAACGCGAGACCCTAGAGTCTTGTTCAACAATTTCACAAGGGTGTGAGCTACATCGATCGGAATCCACAGTTCCGTAGGGTGTGAAGGTGGGTAGTTTGCCCTTATATCGGCGTGAATGCGGGGAAATATCGGCCCGTCAGGAGCCGGAGCGCCGTGCGTGGATCATGGAACGATTCCCGGCTACCGCTCGGTGAGCCGCTGTGCGTAGGCCTCCGCCAGCTGGCGCCGGGAGTCCTCCAGGTAGAAGGCGAGCATCCGCTCGGCGCCCGCCGCGTCCCCCTTGGCCAGCCGGTCCGTGATCTCGCGGTTGCGGGTGAGGTAGGGCTCGTGGAAACGGCGCGGGTCGGCCATCACATGGAAGGCCAGCCGCAGTTCGGCGAGGACGTTGCGCATCAGCTCGTCGGTGCGGGCGCTGTTCGCCAGGCCGGCCAGTGCCTGGTGGAAGCGGATGTTGGCGGTCGAACAGGCGGGCCAGTCGTCGCGGAGCGCGGCCTGCTCGCCCGACGACACCGCCGCCTCGACCGCGCCCAGGTCGAACGGCGGCTCGCCCAGGGCCCGCAGGGCCGCGCACTCGACGAGGAGCCGCACCCGGTAGATGTCGACCAGGTCGTCCACGGCCAGGACGCGGACGAACACGCCCCGGTTGAGGCGGTGCTCCAGGAGGCGTTCGTGGGAGAGCAGGCGGAACGCCTCGCGCAGCGTGTTGCGGGACACGGCCAGCGCGCCGCTGATGCTCTCCTCGGAGAGGCGGCTGCCCGGCGGGAAGTAGCCCTCGGTGATCCGGTCCCGCAGGACGGCGGCGACCCGCTCGGCCGTCCCCGACCGCTCCAGGGAGGTGCTGTGCGCCGCCAGTTCCGAGAGGTCCGGTGTGCCGCCGTTCCGCCCGCCGCCCGATGTCCCCGCCATGTGCCCTGTCCCCTGCCTCACGCCTGTCACGCCTGTCACGCCTGCCGCGCCTGCCGTACCGTCGCTCCTGCCGCGCGTCCGCCGTGCCTGATGTCCCGTCGGCCGTGCGCGGCGCGCCGTGCTCAGTGAACCGTACGAGGGTCTCGCCCGGTGGGCGGGCTCTTGTCAGATTGTTGAACAATCGCTAGCGTGCGCCCGTGACGGATCTGACGAGTGTGACGCCCCCGGTGCGGCCGATGGACCTCAACGCGGACCTCGGCGAGGGGTTCGGACGCTGGACCCTCACCGAGGACGAGGCGCTGCTGGCCTGTGTCACCAGCGCCAATGTCGCCTGCGGCTTCCACGCGGGCGACGCCTCGGTGATGCGGCGGGTCTGCGGGACGGCGGCGGAGCGGGGGGTCCGCATCGGCGCCCAGGTGTCCTACCGCGACCTCGCCGGATTCGGGCGCCGCTCCATGGACGTACCGGCGGCCGAGCTGACCGCCGAGATCGCCTACCAGATCGGCGCCCTGCGGGTGTTCGCGGAAGCCGCCGGTTCCACGGTCTCGTACGTGAAGCCGCACGGCGCCCTCTACAACCGGGTCGTCCGGGACGAGGAGCAGGCCGCCGCCGTCGTGGCGGGCGTGCTGCTGGCGGGTGGCCGGCCGGCGGTCCTCGGGCTGCCCGGGTCGCGGTTGCTCGCCCACGCGGAGGCGGCGGGCCTGACCGCCGTCGAGGAGGCCTTCGCCGACCGTGCGTACACCCCGCAGGGCACGCTCGTGCCACGCGGTGAACCGGGAGCCGTGGTGCACGACGCGGACGAGGTCGTGCGCCGCAGCGTCGGCATGGCCCTCGACGGGTCGGTGGCCGGGGTGGACGGCAGCCGGATAGCGGTCAGGGCGCGGTCTCTCTGCGTGCACGGCGACACCCCCGGTGCGGCGGCGCTCGCCCTGCGGGTCCGCGCGGCGTTGGAGGAAGCCGGCGTCCGTGTGCGGGCGTTCGCATGAGCGGCGTCAGGGTGCTGGAGGCCGGGCCCCGCGCCCTGCTCGTGGAACTGCCCTGCGGTGAGGACGCGGAGGCCTTCCACGCGGAACTGCTCCGCCGGCGGGCCGCCGGCGAGCTCCCCGTACGCGAGATCGTCCCCGGCGCCCGGACCGTGCTGCTGGACGGGGTCGAGGACCGCGCGCTCGCGGGGCGGCTGAGGTCGTGGACCGTGCCGCCGCTCGACAGGGGGGAGGGGGAGGCCGTCGAGATACCCGTCGTCTACGACGGACCCGACCTCGCCGACGTGGCCGAGGCCTGGGGGGTCGCCGTCGACGAGGTGCCCCGCCTTCACGCCCGCACGGAATTCCGGGTCGCCTTCTGCGGGTTCGCGCCCGGCTTCGGATATCTCACGGGACTGCCGGGGCACCTGAGCGTGCCGCGCCGGACGACGCCACGGACCCGGGTGCCGGCCGGTGCGCTGGCCCTCGCCGGCCCGTACACCGGGGTCTATCCGCGTACGTCGCCCGGCGGCTGGCAGCTCATCGGGCGGATGCCCGGGCCCGAGGCGCTCTGGGACCCGGGACGCGAACCCGCGGCCCTGCTCGGCCCCGGGACCCGGGTGCGCTTCGTGCCGGCGGAGGTGCGCGGATGAGCGCGGGCATCGAGGTGGTCCGGGCCGGCGCGCTGACCACCGTGCAGGACGAGGGCCGTACCGGCTGGGCGCATCTCGGCGTGCCCCGCGCCGGAGCGCTGGACGGCCCGGCCCGCCGGCTGGCCAACCGGCTCGTCGGCAACGCCCCGGACGCGGCGGTGCTGGAGACCACGCTCACCGGGTGCGCGGTCAGGGTGACCGGGAACCGGCCGGTGTGGGCCGTCGTCGGCGGGGCGCCGTGCCGGGTCACCGTCGACGGCCGCCCCGTCGCGTGGGGCTCACCCGTGCGCGTGCCCGGGGGAGCGGTGCTGGACGCCGGCCCCGCGGTGCACGGGGTGCGCGGATACCTGGCGTTCGCGGGTGGCCT
Source organism: Kitasatospora papulosa (assembly GCF_000717245.1). Classification (GTDB taxonomy): domain Bacteria; phylum Actinomycetota; class Actinomycetes; order Streptomycetales; family Streptomycetaceae; genus Streptomyces; species Streptomyces papulosus. The sequence continues at coordinate 1,102,520 of NZ_JNYQ01000004.1, read as the reverse complement.
GGTGCCCGAGCCCGTGCTCGGCAGCCGATCCGCCGACCTGCTCTCGGGGCTGGGCCCGCCGGTCCTGCGCGAGGGGCACGTCCTGCCGCTGGGCAGGCCTGGTGACACCCCCGGCGTCGACACGGTGCCGTGGCCCGGCGTCCCCGCCGAGCTGGTGCTGCCCCTGCACCGGGGTCCACGCGACGACTGGTTCACGGACCGGGCGCTGCGCACCCTCACCACGGCCGTGTACCGGGTCTCCGAACGGAGCAACCGCATCGGTCTGCGTACGGAGGGCCCCGCCCTGGGCCGTGCGCGGGGCGGCGAACTGCCCAGCGAGGGCATGGTGCTGGGCGCCGTCCAGGTGCCGCCGGACGGGCTGCCCGTGGTGTTCCTCAACGACCATCCGACGACGGGGGGTTACCCGGTCGTGGGCGTGGTCGCGGCATCGGCGCTGGCGGGGGCGGCGCAGGCGGTCCCGGGGACGCCGGTGCGGTTCGTCGACGCGTGACGGGAGCCTCGGGGGAGGCACGCCGGGGCCGGGCCGCCTTCACGTTACCGAAGCGTAACTTACCGGTGAGTTACCTCAGGTAACGCCTCGGTGCTAGCTTGCGCTCACCCTTCATCGGAGCAGTGCGAGGAGTGAGCCGTGAGTCCGCGCAGGATCGCCCGTTCGAGCTCGATCACGAACGCCCCCCACCGTCCTGAACCCCGTCGGCGGGGACGCCGCACGGGTCGCCTGCTCGCCGCCTCGGTGGCCGCCGCCGCGTGTCTGGCCGCATCGGCCGTACCTGCCTCGGCCGCCGGTTCCGCCGGGTCGGAGCCGGTGGTCTCCCGGGGCGTGACGATTCCCGCCTTCTACACCCCGCCGGCACGGCTGCCCGCCGCCGACGGGTCCCTCGTCCGCACGGAGCCGCTGCCTCTCGGGCTGAGCCTTCCCGGCCTGGACGGCCGCCGGCTGCCCGGCACCGCGACCCGGCTGATGTACAAGTCGACCGACGCGGGCGGCGGGCCCGTCGCCGTCACCGGCGCGTACATCGAACCGGCCGCCTCGTGGAAGGGCGGCGGTCCCCGCCCCCTGGTGGCGCTGGCCTCGGGGACGATGGGGCAGGGCGACCAGTGCGCCCCCTCCCTGTCACTCCAGCACCCGCTGACCGTCGGCGAGGGCACGGTGTCCATCGGCTACGACAACATCGCGGTGTACCGCTTCCTCGCCGCCGGTGCCGCCGTCGTCGTCACCGACTACGTCGGCCTCGGCGCGACCGACCGGCTCCACACCTACGTCAACCGGGTCGACGAGGGCCATGCCCTCCTGGACGCGGCGCGGGCGGCCCGCTCCGTCGCGGGCGCGTCGGTCACCGCCGCCTCGCGTGTCGGCCTCTACGGCTACAGCCAGGGCGGTGGGGCCAGCGCCTCGGCCGCCGAACTCCACTCCGCCTACGCCCCCGACGTCAATCTGGCGGGCACCTACGCGGGAGCCCCGCCCGCCGACCTCACCGAGGTCATGAAGGGCATCGACGGCAGCGCCCTGGCCGGCGCGCTCGGCTGGTCGATCAACGGCTTCGTCCAGTCCGACCCCTCCCTGAAGGCGATCGTCGACGCGCACACCAACGACGTCGGCAAGGCCGCGCTGAAGGACACCTCGACCATGTGCGTCGGCGACGCGATCCTCGGCCACGGTTTCACCGACAGCAGGAGGTGGACCGCGGACGGCAGGCCGATCGCCGACGTCATCGCGGCCGAACCGAAGCTCCAGGAGGTCCTCGCCCGGCAGCGCATCGGCAACCTGAGGCCGACGGCCCCGGTGCGGCTGGCGACCGGGGTGCACGACGACATCGTCGGCCACGAGCAGGCCAGGCAGCTGGCGGTGGACTGGTGCCGCAAGGGTGCCGACGTGACGTACGAGGCCGTCCTGCTGCCCAACCTCGGCGACAAGATCCTCACCAACCACCTCGCGCCCTACCTCACCGACCAGGGCGCCGCCATCTCCTGGATGACGGACCGGCTCTCCGGCAAGAAGGCGTACTCCAACTGCTGGTCGATGCCGGTCCAGCCCTGACGTCCCCACCCCGTGACCCCCGAGGCCGCGGCGCGTCCGCCCCACGGACGCCGCCGCGGTCCCGCGTTTCCGCGCGGACACGTTCGGAGGGAGAGCTGCGCCCCGGGTGACCGACCCGTAGTCTGGTTATTGGACTAGACCTGTAGTCCGACAGCCGCTCCGAGGGAATGGAACACCATGAGCAACCGTGCAGTCCTGGAGGTGATCGCTCTCGACGCGGAGGACGCGGTCGCGGCGCAGGCGGGCGGTGCTGACCGCCTCGAACTGGTCACCGACATGGCGGCCGACGGTCTGACGCCCCCGCTCAAGGTCTTCGAGAGCATCCGGTCCGCCGTCGACATCCCGCTCCGGGTCATGCTCAGGGTCGCGGACGGGTTCGCGGCCGGAGACATCGATGTCCTGGTGGACAAGGCCCGCACCCTGCGCGCCGCGGGCGCCGAGGAGTTCGTCCTCGGTTTCCTGGACCAGGACGGGCACGCCGACCTGGTCGCCGTCGAGCGGCTCGTCGCCGAGCTGAACGGCTGCCCGTGGACCTTCCACCGCGCCATCGACCGGGCCGCCGACCGCGACGTGCTGCGCAAGCACCTCGCCGACCTGCCGGGCCTGGACACCTACCTCACGGCCGGTTCACCGAGCGGCGTCGACGCCGGCATGGACGTCCTGCTCGACGAGGCGGCGCGCGCCGAGCAGCCGGGCTACGAACCGCAGATCATGGTGGGCGGCGGGCTGCGCCTGGACCACCTGCCGCGGCTGCGCGCCGCCGGTATCGAGGCCTTCCACATCGGAGGGGCCGCACGCCCCGGCGGCTGGAGCGGCCCGGTGGACACCGCGGCCGTACGGGAGTGGCGCACGGCCCTCGACGGCTGACGGGCGTCCGGGCCGCGGGTCCGGCCGGCCGGGCAGCCGGGGGCGTCCGGGCGAGGGCAGGGGTCACCCGTTCCCCTGCATCGGCGTGCCCCCGGGGCGGGGCCGGTCTTGAATGCTGCTGAGTGTTCCAGTTGCCCGGCCCCGTCCCGGAGTCCACATGTCGCACCAGCAGCCCGCCCACGGCTCCGGCACTCCCGTGCGCCGGGCGGGGGTGCTGCAGGCGACCGGGTCGTGGTGCGCGCGCCACTTCGTGGTCGTCATCGTGCTGTGGATCGCCGCGCTCGTCGCGCTCCAGGCCGTGCAGCACGCGTACGGGGGCGACTACTCCGACAACTTCGCGATCCCCGGGACCCAGTCGCAGGACGGCCTCGACGTCCTGGAGAAACACGCCCCCTCGGCCGGCGGCTACAGCAGCCAGGTGGTGGTGCACGACGCGGACAAGTCCCTCAGCGGGCTGAGCAGCCAGATGTCGACGGTGGTCGGCAGCCTGCAGAAGCTCCCCGACGTGCTCTCCGCGCAGAACCCGCTGACCGCGCCGAGCAGCACCGGCGGACCGGACGTGGGCCCGCTCTCCGCCGACGGGAAGACGGCGTACATCACCGTCCGGTTCAGCGAGCAGCCCTCCAGCCTCGGCTCCGGATACCTCGACGGCGTGGACTCCGCCGTGCGGCCGCTCCGGTCGGCGGGTGCCGCGGTGGAGTACGGCGGCTCGCTGGGTGAGCTGGCCCGGCCCAAGGCGAACGACCGCGTCAGCGAGGCCATCGGTTTCGGGGTGGCCGTCCTCGTGCTGCTGATCGGCTTCGGCAGCCTCCTGGCGGCCCTGCTCCCCCTGATCACGGCCCTCATCTGCGTCGTCTGCGGCCTCGGGCTGCTGGGGCTGCTGGCAGCGGCGACGACCTTCGCCACCGTGTCGCCGACCCTGGCCACGATGATCGGGCTCGGCGTGGGCATCGACTACGCCCTGTTCCTGGTCACCCGGCACCGCCAGAACCTCATGGACGGCCGGGATCCGGTGGCGGCCGCGGGCGCGGCCACGGCGACCAGCGGACGGGCCGTGCTGCTCTCCGGATGCACGGTGATCATCGCCCTCTGCGGACTGTGGGTCTCCGGCATCGGCTTCATCGGCAAGCTGGGCGTCGCGGCGGCCGTCACGGTCGTCACGGCGGTGCTCGGGGCCCTCACCCTGGTCCCGGCCATGCTCGGGCTGACCGGGCGGTACATCGACCGGATCCACGTCCGCAAGCCGGTCGCCGAGGTGGAGCCCGGCCCGGAGCCCGGGGCGGGGGCCGGGGCTGAGCCGGGCCCGGATGGGAGCGCGCGGCCCGGCCGGGAACCGACGACCGAACGAGGTCCGACGACGCACGGCACCTGGCACCGGTACGCGCAGCGGGTGGAGCGCCGCCCGTGGTGGTTCCTGGCCGCCGGGGTGGTCGTCCTGGCCGTCCTCGCCTTCCCCGTCCTCTTCATCCAGCTCGGGCACATCGGGGACGGCGCCGACCCCAGGTCCTTCACCGACCGGCGCGCCTACGACCTCATGTCCTCGGCCTTCGGCCCCGGGTCGAACGGCCCGCTGACGCTCGTGATCGACCAGAGCGAGGTGCCGCAGAGCGACCGGAGCGCGCTGGAGAGCCAGGTCCAGCAGTCCCTGGCCAAGGTGCCGGACGCGGCCTTCATCACCCCGCTCACCGCCACCCAGGACGGGGACGTCCTCACGGCGACCGCCTACTCCGTCGCCGCGCCGCAGGACGAGCGGACCACGAGCCTGGTCGACCGCCTGTCGGACGACGTCCTGCCCGCCGCGGTCCACGGCACCGCGGCGGACACCTATGTGACCGGCACGACGGCCGCCCAGGTCGACTTCCTGGACATCGTCTCCAGCAGGCTGCCCCTGATCATCGCGGTGGTGGTCGGCCTCGCCTTCCTCGTCATCCTGGCCGTCTTCCGCGGGCTGCTCGTCGCGGTCAAGGCGGCCCTGCTCAACGTCCTGTCGATCGCCGCCTCGTACGGAGTCGTGGTGGCCGTCTTCCAGTGGGGCTGGGGCGGTCCCGCGCTCGGCGTCTCGGGCGACGTCCCGATCGAGAGCTACGTGCCGATGATGATGTTCGCCATCGTCTTCGGCCTCAGCATGGACTACGAGATCTTCCTGCTGACCCGGATCCACGAGGCGTGGCTGGCCACGAACGACCCCAGGGCGAGCGTCGCGCACGCCCTGGAGATCACCGCACGGGTCATCACCTGCGCCGCCCTGATCATGGTCAGCGTCTTCGCGGCCTTCATCATCAGCGACAACATCGTCGTCAAGATGCTCGGACTCGGCCTCGCGGTCAGCGTGCTGATCGACGCCACCGTCGTACGGCTGCTGCTGGTGCCCGCGGTGATGACCCTGCTCGGCCGCGCCGCCTGGTGGACGCCGCGGTGGCTGGACCGGGTCCTGCCGCACCTCGACGCGGAGGGGTCCGGGACCACGGGCGGGGCGAAGGCGTCCGGGAACACATGACACGGGCGTACGCCCGGTCAGTCCAGCGGCGGCGCATGGCCCGAATCCAGCACCCGCAGGGCGCGTGAGGCGTCGAACGGCAGGATCGTCACCGCGACGTGCGGCAGCTGACCCAGCGCCCGGGCCATCTTCTCGCCGGTGCCCCGGTGGAGCAGCTTGCCCAGGGCGTTCGCGTACATCCGCCGCGGCACGAGCACCGTCAGCGACGTCTCCCCGTCCGCCGTGGTGCGGACGGCCAGTTCCCGCATCGCGTGCCGCAGCCTGCGGTCCGGGCACGCGACGAGCTCCAGGGGCACCGACGTCGCCGACGTCCTCTCCCAGGCGGCCGACAGCCGCCGGGCGTGCGCCTCGTCGATCGCGAAGTGCACCGCCCGTACCGTGTCGGGCCGCAGCTCGTGGGCGTACCGCAGTCCCTTCAGCGCCGCCAGGTCCAGCGTGTCGACCAGGACGAACACCTGATGCCGGCGGTCACGCGGCCGGTCCGTGCCCAGGGGCAGCCGCTCCAGCGCGGCGGCCTCGTGCCGGTACTCATGGTTGATCCGGGTCAGCGCCCAGACGCCGAGCGGGAAGATCACCACGACGAGCCAGGCGCCCTCGGTGAACTTGGTGACCGCGAAGATCAGGACCACGGCCGCGGAGATGACCGCCGCGAGCGCGTTGAGCGTGATCTTCACCCTGCGCAGCGGCTCGCGCCGCCGCAGGTGGTACGCGGTGAGACCGGACCCGGCCATGGTGAAGGCGGTGAACACGCCGATCGCGTACAGGGCCACCAGTCTGTCCACGCTGGCGCCGGTCGCCAGCAGCAGCGCCAGCGAGATGACGGCGAGCGAGATGATGCCGTTCGAGAAGGCGAGCCGGTGACCGCGCCGGGTCAGCACCCGGGGCAGGAACCGGTCCTGTGCGACGAAGCTGGCCAGGAAGGGGAAGCCGGTGAAGGGGGTGTTGGCGCCGGTGTAGAGGACCAGCGCCGTCGCCAGCTGCACGAAGACCAGTCCCGCGGTTCCCAGCGGCCCTCCGCCGAACACGAGCCGTGCCTCCTGCGCGATGACGGTCGGGGTGCCGTCGGTGTACGGGACGGCGTGGGTGAAGTGGGCCAGCGTCGAGACGCCCAGGACCAGTACGGCGAGCACGCAGCTCATGGCGACCAGGGTGCGCCGTGCGTTGCGGCCCTGCGGTTCACGGAACGCCGAGATGCCGTTCGAGATCGCTTCGAGCCCGGTCAGGGACGAACCGCCGTTGGCGAAGGAACGCAGCACGATGAAGAGGGAGGCACCGTACAGCCAGCCGTCTTCGGGAGTGCCCAGCGGGACCACACCCGCGGCGTGCAGATCGGCGCGCGGCAGCTCCCCGGCGATCCCGCGCACGGCCGCCACGAGGAGCACCAGCCCGACGGCGGCCATGAAGAGGTACGCGGGGAGCGCGAACATCCGGCCCGCCTCGCGGATGCCGCGCAGGTTCCCGTACGCGAGCAGGACGATCACCGCGACCGAGACCGGCAGCTGGAGATGGTCCAGGCCCGTCCAGTTGTCACCGGCCAGGTGGGCCAGCGAGATCAGGGCGTTGGTTCCGGCGGAGACCTGGACCGCGACGGTGACGATGTAGTCGACGAGCAGGGCCACGGCCGCGATCTGGGCGACGTTCGGCCCGAAGTTCTCCCGGGCGACCACGTAGGAGCCGCCGGCCCGGGTGTAGATGGTGACGACGTCGCTGTAACAGAGCGTCAGGAGCAGGAGGACCAGGAGGATCGCACCGGTCAACGGCATGATCATGGTGAAGGCGGCAGCCCCCACCACGGGCACCAGGACGCGCAGCATCTCCTCGGAGCCGTACGCCGACGAGCTGATGCAGTCGGAGGCCAGCACCCCGAGCGCCGTCCGGTTGTCCAGCTTCTCTTCGCTGATGTGCTCGGTGGTGAGCGGCTTCCCGAGGAGACGCCGCTTGACGCGGTACGCCGGCCGGTCGAGGGTCATGCCCTCATCACAGCGGGCGCCCGCCCGTGGGCCGGGCAGGCGCCACGGGCGGGCACTCGTCCGGCGTCAGCCGAGTTGTTCCGGCAGCGGCGAGGCGTGCAGCACGACCAGACCCGAGACCGCACGGGTCAGCGCGACGTACAGGCGGCGCAGGCCGGTGCGCTCGTCGGGTTCGCCGTCCACCACGGCCGCCGGTTCGTCCAGCACCACGTAGTCGTACTCCAGCCCCTTCGCCAGCGACGCCGGGACGAGGGTCAGCCGGGACTGAGCCGTGGTCTCCTCACCGGGGGAGAGGCAGCTGTGACCGGCCGCCGCGAGGGCCGCGGACAGGGCCGGGATCCGGGCGTCGGCCGCGATCAGGCCGATCGACCCCTCCTGGCGCAGCGACTCCTCGCACGCCGCGACGACCGCGGCGTCCAGCTCCTCCGCGGCCGCCACCTCCCGCACCACCAGGGAGCCGGGCGTCTCACGCACCGACTCCACGGGAGCGAGACCGGGCGAGATCGCGGGCAGCAGCCGCGACGCGTAGGCGATCACCTCGCGCGGCACACGGAAGCCGGCCGTCAGCTCCTCGACGACGGCGTCCGGCTTGCCCAGGTGGAACAGCGCCTGCTCCCAGCTCCGCGTCGACCACGGTGTCGTGCCCTGTGCCAGGTCGCCGAGCACCGTCGCCGAGCCGGTCGAGCAGCGGCGGCCCACCGCGCGGTACTGCATCGGGGACAGGTCCTGGGCCTCGTCGATGACGACGTGGCCCAGCGAGTGCGTCCGGGCCACCAGGTCGGCCGCCTCGTCGATCAGGACGGCGTCCGCCGCCGTCCACCTCGCCGCCTTCACGCTGCGGGCCGGCCGGGCCATGAGGACGTGCTTCTGCTCCTCGTCGGTGAGGACCCCGTCCGCGTGCGCGGCCAGGAAGTCCGCGTCCGTCAGGAGCCGCAGCACGAGCTTCGCCGGGTCCACGGCCGGCCAGATCGCCTTGACGGCCGCCTTCACCGCGGGATTGCGCGCCACCGCGTTCTGCACCCGGTCGTCCGGCGCCTCGCCCGCGGCCTCCATCTGTACGAGCACGGCGTGCGCGATGCGCTGCGGCAGGGCCTCGTGGGCGGCGCCGTACCGCATGTCGCGGGCCAGCAGCTCGGAGACCATCTCCTCGACCGCGTACGCCGGGACGCGCCAGCGGCGGGAGCCGCGCACCACCACGACCGGCTCCGCCGGGGGCGTCACATGGGAGCGGATCGCCCGGCGCAGCACGTCGGCCATCCTGGCGTCGCCCTTGATCACGGCGGCGGCCGACTCGTCGGTGCCCCGCACCTCGACGCGCGCCGCCACCAGGTCCTCGACGGTGGCCTGCTGCACTTCCAGCTCGCCGAGCGCGGGCAGGACCTGCTCGATGTAGTGGAGGAACGACCGGTTCGGGCCGACGACGAGGGTGCCGGTGCGGGCGAGCCGCTCGCGGTGCGCGTACAGGAGGTAGGCGACACGGTGCAGACCGACGGCGGTCTTCCCGGTGCCGGGGCCGCCCTGGACGCAGACCGTCCCGCCGAGCCCGCTGCGGACGATCTCGTCCTGCTCGGGCTGGATCGTCGCCACGATGTCGCGCATCGGCCCGACACGGGGCCGCTCGATCTCCGCCTGGAGGAGCTTGCTGGTCCGCTCCTCCTCCGCCGGGTCGCTGAGCCGCTCGTCCTCGTACGCGGTCAGCTCGCCCCCGGTGTAGCCGAAGCGGCGCCGGCGGTCGACGTCCAGCGGGTTGTTCCTGGACGCCTGGTAGAAGGGCTGGGAGACCGGGGCACGCCAGTCGATGACCATGGGATCGCCGTGCGCGTCGTGGACGTGGCGGCGTCCGATGTAGAACTGCTCGCCCTCCGCGCCCTCCGTCTTCTCCGCGCCGACCGCGTGCAGGTAGTCGAGGCGGCCGAAGAACAGCGGGGTGTGGGAGAGATCGGCGAGCGCCTTGATGCGGTCGTCGATCTGGGCCTGCAGCACGGCGGCGTTGACCCAGTTCGCCGTGACGTCACGGATGTCGAGGGCCTGCACGTCCTCGCGCATGGCGCGCAGCGCGGCACGGGACGCGGCGAGGTGGTCCCGCTCCTTGACCAGTGGATTGCTTGACTCTTCGTGCGCGGGCACGGTGTTGCCTCCGGCTTTTCGACGCAGGACGGCGGACAGGGCTCACCGCCCGGTCCGCTCGGGGACGTTCACACACGGATGCGCACGCGCGGGTGGGCGCGTGCGGCAGTAGTCGTCGGCCGGTTTCCGTCCGGTCGGCGGCGCTCCCCCGGCTGCCGGCCGCTCGGAAGGGCTGGCCGGTACCACGGTTCGGGAGGCGGGCAGACCGGCGATTGTAGCGATCGCGGCACCCGGGGGCGAACGAATTGACGCGGTGCCGTGTCCGTCCCGTAGGGGACGGCATGCGACCTGGGGCCTACCCCCGGCCGTCCGCGCTTCGGCCCGCAGGCCGATGCCGGGGCGCCGGCGGGCGGAGCACCATGGAATGCATGAGCAGCCTTTATCTGAACCCGGACAGGACCGGCCCCGCGCACGGCGCGACCGCGGCGACCGGTCACCCACGAGGCCACCGCATGGGAAACGCGGTGCGCGCCGTCTCCGTGTTCGCGCGCACCGCGTTCGGTGTGGCCGTGCTCGGTGAGTACGCGGAGGAGGCGGGCGTCGTACGCCACCGCTGAGCCCCCGGCCGGCGACCCTGTCAGCTCTCCGTCAGCAGCTCGTCCGCGTCGACGATCCGGTACGCGTAGCCCTGCTCGGCCAGGAACCGCTGGCGGTGCGCCGCGAAGTCCTGGTCGATCGTGTCCCGGGCGACCACCGAGTAGAAGCGGGCCTCGTGCCCGTCCGCCTTCGGCCGCAGCACCCGGCCCAGCCGCTGCGCCTCCTCCTGGCGCGAGCCGAACGTCCCCGACACCTGGATCGCGACGGTCGCCTCCGGCAGGTCGATCGAGAAGTTCGCGACCTTCGACACGACCAGCACGCTGATCTCGCCCTCGCGGAACGCGTCGAACAGCTTCTCGCGCTGCGCGTTGCTCGTCTCACCCTTGATGACCGGGGCGTCCAGGTGCTCACCGAGCTCGTCGAGCTGGTCGATGTACTGCCCGATGACGAGGGTCTGCTCGCCCTGGTGCTTGCGCACGAGTGCCTCGGTGACCTTGCGCTTCGTGTCGGTCGTCGCGCAGAACCGGTACTTCTCCTCGGCCTCGGCCGTCGCGTACGCCAGGCGCTCCGAGTCCGTGAGGTTCACGCGGACCTCGACGCAGTCGGCGGGCGCGATGTAGCCCTGCGCCTCGATCTCCTTCCACGGCGCGTCGAACCGCTTGGGCCCGATGAGCGAGAAGACGTCCGACTCGCGCCCGTCCTCGCGCACCAGCGTCGCGGTGAGGCCGAGGCGGCGGCGGGCCTGGAGGTCGGCGGTGAACTTGAAGACCGGCGCGGGCAGCAGATGCACCTCGTCGTAGATCACGAGCCCCCAGTCGCGGGAGTCGAACAGCTCCAGGTGCGGGTAGATCCCCTTACGGCGCGTGGTCAGCACCTGGTACGTCGCGATGGTGACCGGCCGGATCTCCTTGCGCGTACCGCTGTACTCGCCGATCTCGTCCTCGGTCAGCGAGGTCCGCTTCACCAGCTCGTGCTTCCACTGCCGGGCGGACACGGTGTTGGTGACCAGGATCAGCGTGGTCGCCTTGGCCTCGGCCATGGCACCGGCCCCGACCAGCGTCTTGCCGGCACCGCAGGGGAGCACGACGACGCCCGAGCCACCGTGCCAGAACCCGTCGACGGCCTGCTTCTGGTACGGACGCAGCGCCCAGCCGTCCTGGTCGAGCTCGATCGGGTGCGCCTCGCCGTCGACGTAACCGGCGAGGTCCTCGGCCGGCCAGCCCAGCTTCAGCAGCGTCTGCTTGATCTGCCCCCGCTCGGAGGGGTGCACGGCCACGGTGTCCGGGTCGAGGCGTGCCCCGACCAGCGGCTGGACCTTCTTCGAGCGGAGGATCTCCTCCAGCACCGGCCGGTCGTTGGACGTCAGCACCAGTCCGTGCACCGGGTGCTTGGACAGGGTGAGGCGGCCGTACCGCGCCATCGTCTCGGCGATGTCGACGAGGAGTGCGTGCGGCACGGGGTAGCGCGAGTACTCGACCAGGGCGTCGACGACCTGCTCGGCGTCGTGCCCCGCGGCACGGGCGTTCCACAGGCCGAGCGGGGTCAGCCGGTAGGTGTGGATGTGCTCGGGTGCACGCTCCAGCTCGGCGAAGGGCGCGATGGCACGACGGCAGGCCTCGGCCTGGTCGTGGTCGACCTCCAGGAGCAGCGTCTTGTCACTCTGGACGATGAGGGGTCCGGTCACGCGCGTCGGCCCTTTCCGGCGTGGGGTGGCCGCCCGGGTGCGAACGGCCAAACGTCCAGTGTGCCGCATCGCGGGCGTGAGCGGGCGGGGCCCTGCGCGGCCCGGTGTCCCGTCGCCGCCCGTCAGGACCGCCGCGCCGGACCGCGATCCGGCAGCCGCCCGGCCCGTAGCGTGGAGGGATGGACGACACGGAGCCGGACCGGGGCGCGGACCACGACGACCGGGGCTACCCGGCCCGCCACGCCCCGCGGTGCTCCGGCCTCGGTGAGCTGGACGCCCTCGTCACGCGGTGCCGGGCCTGTCCCCGGCTGGTCGCCTGGCGGGAGGAGGTCGCCGAGGTGAAGCGCGCCGCCTTCCAGGACGAGGAGTACTGGGGGCGGCCCGTGCCCGGGTTCGGACCCGCGGACGCGACGGTGGCGGTGGTCGGGCTCGCGCCCGCCGCGCACGGCGGCAACAGGACCGGCCGCATGTTCACGGGTGACGCGGCCGGTGACTTCCTCTTCGCCGCGCTGCACGACGTGGGGATCGCCTCCCAGCCGTCCTCCGTCCACCCCGGGGACGGCCTGACCCTGCGCGGGGTGCGGCTCACCTCGCCCGTGCACTGCGCGCCCCCGGCCAACAAGCCCACTCCCGGGGAACGCGACACCTGCCGGGCCTGGCTGTCGGCCGAGCTGGACCTGCTGAGCCCGGGGCTGCGCGTGGTGGTGGCCCTCGGTGGTTTCGGCTGGCAGGCCCTGCTTCCGGTGCTGGACGAGGCGGGCTGGCGGGTGCCACGCCCGCGGCCGGTGTTCGGCCACGGCGCCCATGCCGTGCTGCCCGCCACGGAGCGCAGACAGGAGCTGCACCTGCTGGGCAGCTACCACCCGAGCCGACGCAACACGTTCACGGGCCGGCTCACCATGCCGATGCTCGTCGACGTGCTGCGTGAGGCCGCCGCCCTCGGCGGGCTGCCGGCCGGCCGGTCCGTCGCTCCGTAGAGCCGCCCGCCTGCCCGCCCGTCAGCTCGTCTGCTCGTCGGCGAGTTCCGCGACGCCCGTGATCCGGTGCAACGGATACGTCCGGACCTCGTCGGCGGTGTGGTCGTAGGCCGTCACGAAGCCGCCCTCCACCTTGACCGGGGCGATCACCCGCTGGCTGGCCGCGCCGTCCGCGTTGACGTAGCCGATCCAGACCGCCGAACCGGTCATCGCCGCCGCCTGCACCGTGGCCAGGGTCTCGGCCGGGGTCGTACGGGGAAGGGCTCCCGCCGGCCCGGTGTCAGCGCTCTCCCTGTGGACGGCCCTGGCCGCCGTGTCACCGGCCCTGACGGCCCGAACCGCGGCGGACAGCAGCGTGGCGTCCGGGACCGGAGGGCCCTCGGGGACGGGCACGGGCGGCGTACGCGGCGGGGTGCGGCGGGCGCCGGCCCGGGTGATCAGCACGTCGCCCTCGGCGGACTCGGCGGCCGGGGCGTACCCCATCTCGCGGAGCCCTTCGAGGAGCGACCCCGGGTCGGCCTGCGCGGCCAGCACGGTCGGTGCGAGCCTGCGCAGCCGCAGGGTCGCCGAGCGCTTGTCGGCCAGGATCTCGTTGAGCACGGCCTCGTCGTCGCAGCGCACGTAGGCGGAGGCGGCGCCGATCCTCAGATGGCCGTGACGGCGTGCCACGTCGTCGATGAGGTAGCTCAGCGGCTGCGGCACGGGGGTGCGGCTGTGGGTGGCGAGGAACGCGTGGAGGTCGGTCGCGGCCCGCCCGGCGTCGAGCGCGCGGCGCACGGAACCAGGCGTGAAGCGGTAGACCGTCGCGCCGCCCTTGGACTCCACGTCCGCGAGCACCGAGAGCATGTCTGCGAGCGGGCGTTCCAGCGGGCCGGGGGCGACCGCCGTCAGGTCGGCCTGGAGCAGCACGTGGTCCAGGGGCTCGGGGAGCAGCGGGGCGAGCCGGGCGGCGGCGGTGTCAGGACCCTCGTCGAGGAGCGCCCGGGCCTGGGAGGAGAGGGCCCCGCGTCCGGTGACCCCGAGCAGCTCCGCCTCGTTGGCCGTCCACAGGGCGATCCGGGAGCGCAGGTCGGAGGCGTCGCCGGGGGCCGCCGGCGCGGTCGCGCGCAGCGGACGTTCCCAGCGGAGCCGGGCGAGCAGGGTCTGCGGGTCGGGTGCGGTGCCCGGCGGGAGCGCGGCCAGCAGGGCCAGGACCCGGTGGCGTACCTCGGGCGCGGCCGAGCGGTCCAGGTCGGGGCCGAGCGCCGACAGGGCCCGGCCCTTGGAGTCCTGACCGCCGATCAGGCCCGCGGTGCGGGTGGCGGCGAGCCAGGCGGTGACGACGTGGGTCCAGCGGTCCTGGGCGGGCAGGTCCAGCCACTCGTCGGACGCGGGCGTCGGGGCGTACCGCTCGTCGGTCCCGCCGTCGGAGGCCACCAGGCCCGCCGCGTAGGCGAGTTCGATCCAGAAGGCGGCGACCGGCTCGGTGACGTCGAGCGCCGCGGCGGCACGCTTCAGGTCGCGCACGCTCAGGCCGCCCGCGCGGAGGATCGCGGGGCCGCCGTCGTTCCACAGCTTCAGCAGTTCCTCGAGGGTGGACAGCGCCGTGAAGCCCTGACCGGCCGCCGCTCTGTCCACAGCCTGGGGATCCCGTTCGGCCGCCGCCACGAGTTCGGGGGCGAGGGGCTCGGGCACGCGGTGTGCGCGGCCCGCCCGCAGGTGCAGCGCCGCCTCGCGCGGCAGGACGACGGTGCGCGTCGACACGGGCAGCAACAGCCCGCGGTCGCGCAGCCATTGCACGGGAGGGGCGGGGTTCGGGGTGACCTCCCCGTACGGCGGTCCCCAGACCAGCCGGTCGAGCACGGAGAGCGCCTCGACCGGCGCGGTGTCCAGCAGCTCCGCCATCCTGGTCCGGTCCGTGAACAGCCCGGTCAGCGCGGTGACCGCGGACACCGGGTCGTGGGTGGCCGACAGCCCGGCGGCGGCCAGGATCTCCTGCAGCCTGCCGGGCGACATCCCGGCCGTGGCCTCGGCGACGGTCGGCCCGAGGCCCGTGGGGGAGGGGTGCTGCGGGGACGGGGCGAGCAGCTCGCGCGCGGTGCGTACGAGGTGCAGTGCCGTGTCCTCGCCCCAGACCAGGGCCTGTTCGCGCAACGTCGCGAGGGCGCCGGGCAGTGCGGCGGTGATCGTCGCACCCGCGTCGTCGCGCCCTTCGCCGTCGTCCTGGCCGTCACCGGTGAGGAGCGCGAGCAGCGTGCCGTACGGAGCGGGGTCCGGCGCCACGGCCAGTGCCTCCGCGGTCTGGAGGGCGAAACGGTCGAGGTGCTCCAGCGCTCGGACGACGGAGGCGCGCGTGCCGGCGCGCGTCGCCAGCTGGGTGATGTCGTTCGGCACGGGGCTGAGCAGGTCGGGGCGCGCGCGCAGCAGCCCTGCCAGCGATTCGTCGCCCCGGGCGCGCAGAGCTTCGGCGAGCGTACGCGGTGGTGTGGTCGTCCCCATCCGTCCCACGGTAGCCGCTGGAACGCTACCGTCGGGGCAGGGCGGGTGACGGGAGAACCATCGCGTGGGCATCGAGAGCGACCAGCTTGTCTTCGACTATCTCAGCCGGGTCGGTGACCTGGCGCAGCAGCAACAGCTGTCCTCGGGCGCCCGGATGAGACTCGTCGCGACGCTCCGGGGCGAGATCGACCGGCAGCGCGGCACCGACGGTTCGGACTCCCCGGCCGTGGTCCGGCGCATCCTCGGCAGGCTCGGCGCACCCGGTGAACTCGTCTCCGCGGCGGCCGAGTCGGGCGACGGGGCGGTGCCGCTGCCGTCCCCCCGGGCCGACGCCGCCGCGGGCGCGGCGGACCCGCGCGGGGTGCCGCGGGCGCGGCGGGGGATGCTCCGGAAAGACGCGTCACGCAAGGGCGCGTCGCAGAGTGCGGAGGAGCCCTCGCCCCCCGGGTCCGCAGGTCCCGGACCGGAGGCCGCGCGGCCCGTACCCGAGGAGCGTGGCGCCGGGGAGCCGGTGACGGACTGGCCCTCGGCGTCGGCCCCGCACATGGCGGGCCTGGACCAGGCGCCGTCCGGGGGCGAGCCCGAGTGGTGGCGGATCGAGCCCGGGCCCTTCGGGGAGGGCGGCCGGGGGCCCTCGGGCATGTCGGGGGCGACGGGGCCGGGTACGGCGGTGCCGGGGTTCGTCGGCGGGCTGGAGAGCCCGGAGCTGTTCGGGATGCCGAGCGCGCCGAAGGCGCCGGGGCCGCGTGCCCCGGTGGAGGCGGAGCCCGGACCGGAGGAGGCGGCCCCGAAGGCCGCGGAGCCCGTCCCGCCCGCGCCCCCGCGCCGCCCGAGGCTGCGGCTGCGCCGCCCCCGCCGGGCCGTCGTGGACACCGGGGCGGCGGCGCGGCCCCGGCTCTCGAACCCGTTGCTGCTGCTGGCCGCCGTGCTGCTCGTGGCCGGGGCCGTGCTCGGTTCGTGGCTGGCGCTCGCGGGCGGCTGGCTGCTGGCGTACAGCTCGCGGAAGTTCTCGCGGGCGGAGGCGAAGTGGGTGGCGATGGGCCTGCCCGGCGTGGTGGTGGCCGGCGCCTTCGTCTGGGTGTGGGGGCGCATGGACGGCCGCTGGGGCGAGCCCCTCGCCGAGGGTGCGGTGGGCGACGCGATGACGGAGGCCTGGCCGGTGGTGGTGCGGGTGGCTGCGGTGGCGTCGGCGCTGTACCTCGTGTGGCGGTCCCGCCGGCTGCCCGGCTGAGGACGCGGCGGGCACGCGCGGCAAGGGAGTGTACGTTCGTACATCTCAGGGGTACGATCGTGCGCATGCCGACGGACTACTTCGCCAACGATCCGCGCACCAACCACGAACGCATGCTCGCGGGCGACCTCTACATCGCCGACGACCCCGAGATCGCCCGGCAGCAGCAGCGGGCGATGCGTCTCATGGCCCGCTACCAGGGCGCCGAGGACGCGGACACCGCCAGGGCGATCCTCGCCGAGCTGCTGGACTCCGTGGGCGAGGGCGTCGACGTGCGCCCGCCGCTGTACGTCGACTACGGCAGCAACATCACCATCGGGGCCCGCACGTTCGTCAACTACCACCTCACCGCGCTGGACGTCGCGCGCATCACCATCGGCGAGGACTGCCAGATCGGCCCGAACGTCCAGCTCCTCACCCCGACCCACCCCGTGGAACCGGGGCCCCGGCGCGACAAGCTGGAGGCCGCGCTCCCCATCACGATCGGTGACAACGTCTGGCTCGGGGGCGGCGTCATCGTCTGCCCCGGGGTGACCATCGGCGACAACTCCGTGATCGGCGCGGGCGCGGTGGTCACGAAGGACATCCCCGCCGACGTCGTCGCCGTGGGCAACCCCGCCCGCGTCGTCCGCGGCGTCTGATACTCCTGTCCCATGGCCACCGGACGTACCGATCCGCAGCGGCGCGAGCGCATCCTCGCCGCCACCCTCGACCACATCGCCGAGGAGGGCGTCGCGGGCGTCTCGCACCGCAAGATCGCCGTACGCGCCGATGTTCCGCTGGGCTCCATGACGTACCACTTCGGCGGCATGGACGATCTGCTGCGGGAGGCCTTCACCCGCTTCGCCGATCACATCGTGGCCGTGTTCGAGCTGTACCTGGGCCGGGTCGACACCCCCGAGCAGGCGCGTGAGGCCGTCATCGACCTCATCCACGTGCTGTCCGAAGGACCCCGCCGGGACCTCGTCCTCACCCAGGAGCTCTACACGCTGGCCGCGCGGCGCGACGAGTACCGCGAGCTCACCCACGCCTGGATGAACCGCAGCCGCCGCCTCCTGGAGCAGCACTTCGACCCGGACACCGCCCGCACGCTGGACGCGCTGATCGAAGGGCTGGCCCTGCACCGGTCGCTCGACACCGAGCCGCAGAGCCGTGAGCTGACACGGCTGGCGGTGCGGCGGATGACGTCCGGCGGCTGAGCGGACCTCTCACCTGGCCGCGGCGGCGCCCGTCGTACGACCCCGAAACCGCCTGTGGGGCGCGGACCTGACCCCGCGCCCCACAGGCACACCCGCCCGCTACCCGGTCGGACCGGCCGGGGCGGGAGCCCAGGGC
The DNA here is from genome assembly GCF_000717245.1 of Kitasatospora papulosa. GTDB lineage: Bacteria > Actinomycetota > Actinomycetes > Streptomycetales > Streptomycetaceae > Streptomyces > Streptomyces papulosus. Next base: position 1,084,779 of record NZ_JNYQ01000004.1, on the reverse strand, counting down.
GCTCCGGGCACGACGAGCGGCGAACCCGTGACCGGGTCGGGGACGACGACGGCCTCCAGACCGAAGACCTCCCGCACCAGCCCGGCCGTGACGACGTCACCGGGCCGTCCCTCGGCGACGATGCGGCCCTCCTTCATGGCCACGAGGTGGTCGGCGTACCGGGCGGCCTGGTTGAGGTCGTGCAGGACGGTCACGACGGTCCGTCCGCGGGTGCCGTCCGCCGCCGGGGCGGCGAGCCGGCGCACCAGGTCCAGGACCTCGACCTGGTGGGCGATGTCGAGGTAGGTCGTGGGTTCGTCGAGCAGCAGCAGGTCCGTGTCCTGGGCGAGCGCCATCGCGATCCACACGCGCTGGCGCTGGCCCCCGGACAGCTCGTCCACCGGCCGGTCGCCGAGCGCCGTGACGTCCGTGCGCTCCATGGCCTCCGTCACCGCGCGCTCGTCCTCGTCCGACCACTGCTGCCACCAGCGCTGGTGCGGCTGGCGGCCCCGGGCGACCAGGTCCGAGACGGTGATCGCCTCGGGGGCCACGGGCGTCTGCGGGAGCAGCCCGACCGACTGGGCGATCGTGCGGGTGGGGATGCGCGAGAGCTCCGTGCCGTCCAGGAGCACCGACCCGCCGGCGGGCTTCAGGAGCCTGCCGAGGGCCCGCAGCGTCGTGGACTTGCCGCAGGCGTTCGGGCCGACGATGACCGTCACGCAGCCGTCGGGAACGGCCAGGTCCAGCTCGTGGACGACGGTGCGGTCGTCGTAGGCCAGCGTCAGGGAGCGTGCCGCGAGCCTGGACGTGGCGCCGTTCTCGGTACGGGTGGTCGTCATGCGTTGCCTCCAGCGCGGCCGCCGTGGCCACGGATGATCAGCCAGATCAGATACGGGGCGCCGACCGCCGCCGTCAGCACGCCCACCGGCAGCTCGGTGGGGGAGAAGAGCCTGCGGGCCAGCAGGTCCGCGAACACGACGATCACGGCGCCGAGCAGGGCCGAGCACAGCAGCGGGATCTGTGCCGTACGCGTCATCCGGCGGGCGATCTGCGGGGCGAGCAGGGCCACGAAGTCGACCGGTCCGGCCGTCCCCGTCGCCACGGACGCCAGGACCACCCCGAGGGCGACGAGCCCCAGCCGCACGCGCCCGAGGCGGACGCCCAGCGCCGTCGCGGTGTCGTCGTCCATCGAGACGGTGCGCTGCGCGCGCGCCGCCCACAGCACGGCGGGCAGCAGGACGAGGAGCGCCCAGCCGATCGGCGCGGCCTCCTCCCAGCCCCGGCCGTTGAGGGAGCCCGTCATCCAGATCTGCGCCTGCTGGGCGACCAGGTAGTCGCCCTTCGTCAGGAACAGGGTCGTCACCGACCGCAGGGCGATCGCGAAGCCGATCCCGATGAGGACGAACCGGGTCGCGTGGAGTCCGCCGCGCCACGCGAAGGCGTACACGAGGGCCGCTGCGGCGACCCCGCCGACGACCGAGAGGTAGGGCAGGACGGTGTAGGAGGTGAGGCCGAAGGTCATCGCGCCGACCGTGAGCGCGCTCGCGCCCTGGCTGATGCCGATGATGTCGGGGCTGGCGAGCGGGTTGCGGGCCACGGTCTGGATCAGTGCCCCGGCGATCCCGAACGCCGTGCCCACCAGGAGCCCGACCACCATGCGGGGCAGCCGCAGCGTGCCCACGACTAGTTCGTCCGGTGACGGCTGCCCGAGGACGACCCGCACGGCCTCCGCCGGCGCCACGAAGCTCTCGCCGACGCAGAGGTACGCGACACAGACCGCCGCCAGGACGACGGTCAGAGCCGCCGCGACGAGCCCCGCCCGCCGGTGGACGAGGAAGCGGCCCCGCTTCCCGATCCGCACGACCCGGTAACCGGCGGGCCGGACCGGAGTGCGTACGGGCACTGCCGTGTCCGCGCTCATGCGGGCACCGCCTTCCGGCGTACGAGGGTGACGAGGAACGGGACGCCGATCAGGGCCGTCATGACGCCCGCCGGGACCTCGCCGGGCGGGAACAGGACCCGGCCGACGACGTCGGAGACGAGGAGCATCGCCGGGCCGACGAGTGCGGCCATGGGGAGCACCCAGCGGTGGTCGCTGCCCACGAGCGCGCGGGCGATGTGGGGGACGGCGAGGCCGACGAAGGCGATCGGCCCGGCCGCCGCGACGCCCGCGCCGGTGAGCACGGTCGCCCCGATCCCGCCGACGATCCGGACCGCCGCGACGTTCTGCCCCAGGCCCTTCGCGACGTCCTCGCCGAGTGCCAGCGCGTCGAGTCCGCGCGCCACGGACACCACGAGGACGGTGCCGATCAGGAGGAACGGCCAGATCTGCTGGGCGACCTGGGCCTCGCGTCCGGCGATCGAGCCCACCTGCCAGAAGCGGAACTCGTCGAGGGCCGAGGCCTTCGTGGTGAGGACCGCCATCGTGACCGACACCAGCAGCGCGTTGATCGCGGCCCCGCCCAGCGCGAGCTTCACCGGGGTCGCGCCGCCACGGCCCCGGGAGGCGATGGCGTACACGGCCACGGATGCGACGGCGGCCCCGCCGAAGGCGAACCACACGTAGCCGGTCAGGGTGTGGATCCCGGCGTACGCGATGGCCAGCACCACGGCCACCGAGGCACCCTGGCTGATCCCGAGGATCCCGGGGTCGGCGATGGGGTTGCGGGTGATGCCCTGGAGCACCGTGCCGGCGAGGGCGAGCGCCGCGCCGACCATCAGCCCGATCACGGTGCGCGGCACCCGCATCTGCCGGATCACCTCGGCGGCGTCCGAGTGCCCGCCGTGCAGCAGCGCGTCGAGGACCGCGGACGGCGCGATGCTCCTCGCCCCCACGGCGAGGCTGAGCAGGACGGACAGCAGCAGGGCGACGACGGCCGCGGCGGTCGCGAGCGCGCGTCTGGACAGGCGTGGAGCGGCGGCTGCCATCGGGACCAATCGGGGTGGGCGAGGACCGGGGACCGGCACGGAACGGGGCATTGCGAGGTAAGGCTTGGCTAAGTCTATGTGCGCGCCGCAGGCACCGGCAGGGCGCCTCCGGGCCCCGCCCTCAGGCCCGCTCCCGGCGCGTCTCCACCTCCCGGGCGGTGACGGGTGCGTGCACGCCGTACACGTCACCGGCCCGCAGAAGGGCGGGCGTGCTGTGTGCACCGCGCTCGGCGACGAAGGAGACCGCCGTCAGGGAGTCCGGCTGCCAGAACGTGCGGTAGTACGGTGCGTTCCCCGGGTACTCCGGGATCTCCACCAGCGGCACCCCGCGGCGGTCCAGGAGCCGGCGCAGCTTCTCGAAGCGGAGCCGGGGCGTGAAGCGCCCGTAGCGTTGGCGCAGCACCTCGCCGGGGACGGTGGGGTCGCGGCGGGCGAGCCGGTGCACCTGGAGGCCGAAGTGGTGTCCCTCCCACGGGTCCCGGGCGTGGGCGCGGTGGAAGTGGAACTCCGTGAGGCCGTAGTCGCGGGACATGGCCCGTCCGCCGAAGGTGCTCTCGGCGAAGTCCGGGCCCAGGACGGCCGCGACCCGGTCGGGGGAGTCGGTCGGGCGCAGGCCGAGCACGGTACCGGTGGTGACGGCGTGGACGTAGAACGCCAGGGAGTACGGGGTCAATGCGGGTTCCTCGGCGGGGGCGGGGCAGGGTGTCGTGAGTCTGCACGCCGACGGCCCGTTCCGGACCGCCGGGGCCCCGCCGCCCGGGGGCCGGACACCGGGGCCGGGGCGGTCGGCACAATGGGGAGCATGTCCTCACACACCTTGACGGTCGGCTTCGACCTCGACATGACGCTCATCGACTCCCGGCCCGGCATCAAGGCCGCCTACGTGAGACTCGCCGCCGAGACGGGTGTGTACATCGACACGGACCTCGTCGTCAGCCGCCTCGGGCCGCCGCTCGAGGACGAGATGGCCAACTGGTTCCCGGCCGACGAGATCGCCGCGGCCTGCGACCGGTACCGCGCGATGTACCCGGACACGGCGATCGCGCCGACCACCGCGCTCCCCGGTGCCAGGGAGGCCGTGGAGGCCGTCCAGGCGCTCGGCGGGCGGGCCGTGGTCGTCACCGCCAAGTACGAACCGAACGCCAAGCTCCACCTGGCGCACCTCGGCATCGCGGCGGACGTCCTGATCGGCGGCCTCTGGGCCGAGGGCAAGGCGGAGGCGCTCCTGGAGCACGGCGCGCGGGTCTACGTCGGCGACCACACCGGGGACGTACGCGGGGCCCACGCCGCGAACGCCCTGTCGGTCGGCGTCACCACCGGCCCGTGCGACGAGGAGGAGCTGCGGACGGCGGGAGCCGACGTGATCCTTCCGGACCTCACGGCGTTCCCCGCCTGGCTGAGGACCTTCGCGGGCGCCTGACGACCGGGGCAGGGGCCGGGCCGGGAGCCGCGGACACCTGATTCGCGCCATTGTCCGGGAGCGGCCCGGTCCCCTCCCGGGAGGGCGCGCGCCCGAGGATCCGGCGCGGGAGCGGGGTCCGGCCGCGGGAGGCGTGGGCGGCTACCTCGCGGCGGCGCGCTTCGGGGAGTTCTTCCACACCGAGCGCACCACCCCCGCGCCCGCGATCAGGAAGCCCAGGCCCATCAGCATGCACACCGCGTACGCGACGGGCGGGAAGGGGTCGGTGCCCAGGAACAGGGGGGCGACGGTGACGAGGGTGGCCAGTGCGCCGATGAAGAAGACGATCGCGCCGACCTGTACGAGCCGGTCGCCTGCGCCGGAAGGAGTAGTACTCACCCGGCCAGGGTAGTTCCCAGCTCGGCGGAACCCTTCGGCGACGTCTTGTGTCCGGCTCCCGGGCCATTAGCCTGGGACACGGCGGGTCGCAGACCCGCTGTACTGCTATCCGGAGCCGTTTTCCGCGGCTCCCCCGCGCACCGACGAGATCGAGGACGAGGACAGACGTGCCCACGGGTAAGGTCAAATGGTTCAATTCGGAAAAGGGCTTCGGCTTTCTTTCCCGCGACGACGGCGCCGACGTCTTCGTCCACTCCTCCGTTCTCCCGGCCGGCGTCGAAGCGCTGAAGCCCGGTCAGCGCGTCGAATTCGGTGTGGTCGCCGGCCAGCGCGGTGACCAGGCCCTCTCCGTGGTGATCCTCGACCCCACACCGTCCGTCGCCGCCGCGCAGCGGCGCAGGCCCGACGAGCTCGCCTCGATCGTGCAGGACCTCACGACCGTCCTGGAGAACATCACGCCGCTGCTGGAGCGTGGCCGCTACCCCGACAAGGCCGCGGGCGCGAAGATCGCCGGCCTGCTGAGGGCCGTCGCCGACCAGCTCGACGTCTGACGCACCCGGCGGACGGCCGGACCCCGGCGGGTCCGGCCGTCCCCCCGGTCAGCGCCCGGTGACGGAGAACGCGTCCGGGGCCAGTGCCGGCACGAGGCCCTCGGCCGCCGCCCGGGTCAGCAGGCCGCGGATCGCCGCGTAGCCGTGCTCACCGAGGTCGGCGGTGAACTCGTTGACGTACAGCCCGATGTGCTGGTCGGCCACGGACGGGTCCATCTCCTGGGCGTGCTCCAGGACGTACGGGCGCGAGCGCTCCGGGTCGTCCCAGGCCATCCGCACCGACGTCCGGATCGCCTCCGACAGCCGGTTCAGCGTCTCCTCGCCCAGCGAGCGCTTGGCGATGATCGCGCCGAGCGGGATCGGCAGGCCGGTGGTCGACTCCCAGTGCTCGCCCATGTCGGCGAGGCTGTGCAGACCGTAGTTCTGGTAGGTGAAGCGCGCCTCGTGGATGACCAGTCCGGCGTCGACCCGGCCGTCGCGCACCGCGGGCATGATCTCGTCGAACGGCATGACGACGATCTCGCCCACCCCGTCCGGCACGACCTCCGCCGCCCACAGCCGGAACAGCAGATAGGCGGTGGAGCGCTCGCTCGGCACGGCGACGGTCTTCCCCGTCAGGTCCGTGCCCGCCTCCTTCGTGAGGACGAGCGGCCCGCAGCCACGTCCGAGGGCTCCCCCGCACGGCAGCAGGGCGTACTCGTCGAGGACCCAGGGCAGGACGGCGTAGGACACCTTCAGCACGTCGAGCTCGCCCCGCTCGGCCATGCCGTTGGTGAGGTCGATGTCGGCGAAGGTCACGTCGAGGGCGGGCGCGCCGGGGACCCTTCCGTGCGCCCAGGCGTCGAAGACGAAGGTGTCGTTCGGGCACGGCGAGAAGGCGATCCGCAGCGCGGGGAGCGGTGCCCCGGCCGGGTCGGTCGCGGTGTCAGTCACGGTGTCGGTCGAGTCGGTCATGCCGGGTCCAACTTTCCACTACGGGTGCGGTCTTCCCGAACGCCTCGGTGAGCGCGGCCAGCGCGTCCCCGATACGCCAGGCCTCGCGGTCGCGCGGCCCCACGGTGTTCGAGACGGCCCGGAGCTCCAGCGCCGGGACGCCGAACCGGTCGGCGGCCTCGGCGACGCCGAAGCCCTCCATGGCCTCGGCGACGGCTCCGGGGTGTGCGGCCAGCAGCTCGGCGGTGCGCGCCGCGCTGCCGGTCACGGTGGAGACGGTGAGGACGGGGCCCGGCACGGCGCCGGTGGCCTCCGCCACGTCCCGTACGAGGGCCTCGGGCGGCAGGAACGTGTCCCTGCCGAAGCCGAGACCGGTGACGGGCACGAAACCGTCCGGGGTCTCCGCGCCGAGGTCGGCGGCGACGATGCCGGTCGCCACGGCGAGGGAGCCGACGGGCGCCGCGGGGGCGAACCCGCCGCCGATGCCCGCCGAGACGACGAGTGCGTACGGATCGTCGGCGGGCGCGGTGGCCAGGGCCAGAGCTGTCGCCGCGGCCGCCGCGGCGGGGCCCACGCCGCCCGCGAGGACGTCGAACGGGCCGGCGCGGTGCACTTCGCCGCCCGGTACCTCACGCACCCGCCGCCCGGCCCCGAACGCACGCGTGACCGCGTCCCGCTCGGCCGGGACGGCGGTCACGACAAGCACCCGCACAGCGGTGGTCCTCGGAATCAGGGGGTCAGGACGTCTTCGTGAGCTGGAAGTGCCAGACGCCCGTGAGCTTCTGACCCTTGGTCTCCACGATGCTGATCTGCGTCTTGTCCGCCGTCGTCTCGCCCGTCTGGCTCGCGAAGAACGCGCTGCCGGGGATCGAGCGGTAGGTCTTCTTGTACGGCTCCTGCTCGGCCTGCTGGCCGTTGATGAACAGGGTCCATCCGTTGTCCGCGACCTCGGGGTCGACGCCGAAGCGGACCTTGTCGTCCATCGCGACCTTGACGGACTTCTCCGCCTTCTTGTTGAGGCAGCCCTGGATCTCGGACTCCTTGAGGGCGTTGCCGTCGTTGTAGCAGGCGGCCTCGGTGCTCACCGAGTTGTCGCCGACCGTCACGGTGGCGAGCGGCGTCGGCTTGTCGCAGGCGGACAGGACAAGGAGCCCCGCGGACACGGCACCGAGAGCGACGCCGATTCGACGGCTCTTACCGGAGAAGAACGGAACGGTCATGCGCCGAAGGTTATCGGTCGGTGCCGCTCACGCCACGCGGGGGTGCGGTGAGCCGCGCCGTGCGGCCCCGAGGAGACCCCGTACGGAGGCGCCCGCGCCCAGTGCGAGGATCCCGGCGGCGACCGACATGCCGAGTGCTCCGTTGAGGGGAAGCGCGATGCCGATCGCCCCGCCCACCACCCAGGACATCTGGAGCAGCGTCTCCGAACGCGCGAAGGCCGACGTACGCACCTCCTCCGGCACGTCGCGCTGGATCATCGCGTCCAGCGACAGCTTCGACAGTGCCTGGGTGAATCCCGCGACCGCGGCGAGCGCGGCCACCATCACCGTGCTGAAGAAGATCGCGGCGAGCACCGCCACCCCCAGGGCGAGCCCCAGCACCGTGGCGACGATCAGCTCGGGACCGCGCGCCCTGAGCCACGAGCCGACCGCCGTGCCGAAGGCGTTGCCGGCTCCGGCGGCCACGCCGACGATGCCGAGGGAGACCGCGGCGCTCTGCCCGGCCAGCGGATGCTCGCGCAGCAGGAAGGCCAGATAGAAGATGAGGAAGCCGGACAGCGCGCGGTGCGCTGCGTTGGCCTGGAGGCCGTGCAGGACGGACGGTCCGACGGAACGGAGCCCGGGCGGCTTCTCCCGCCCCTTCCTCCCGCCGGCCCTGGTGCTGCCGGACCAGCGTCCCTTCGACCCCTTGGGGACCTCGGCGGGGGCGGGCGGACGGACCGCTTCCTCGTGGGGGACGACCAGCCGGGCCTTCCGCTCCCCCTTCGCGGAGTCGACCTTGGGGGGCAGCGTGAAGGCGAGGACCGTCCCGCAGAGGAAGATCACGCAGGCTCCGTAGAGGGGCCAGGGGGACCCGATGCTCTGCAGCCCCGCCCCGATCGGCGCCGCGACGCCCGTCGCCAGGAGACCGGCCAGGGTGACCCGTGAGTTGGCCTTCACGAGGGAGAAGCGGGGCGGCAGGAGGCGCGGCACGACGGCGCTGCGCACCACCCCGTACGCCTTCGAGCAGACGAGGACACCCAGCGCCGCCGGATAGAGCTCCAGTCCGCCCGTGGCCACCGCGCCGGACATCGTGATCGCGAGCACGGCCCGCGCGAACATGGCGCCGGCCATCGCGGCGCGACGGCCGTGCGGCAGCCGGTCCAGGAGCGGGCCGACCACCGGGGCGAGCAGGGTGAAGGGGGCCATCGTGACCGCGAGGTAGAGGGCGACGCGCCCGCGCGCCTCGTCGGTCGGCACGGAGAAGAAGACCGTGGAGGCGAGCGCCACGGTGATCATGACGTCTCCGGCGCCGTTGACCGCGTGCAGTTCGATCAGTTTGCCGAGACCGGACTCGCCCGCCCCGTGGGCGTGCGTCGCCTTGCGGATCCCCCGCGCGGCGCCGGTGAAGGGGGCGCGCAGGGCACGGGCCATCGCCCGGCCCGCCCTGCGGAGCGGGCCGGATCCGTCGGACGACCTGGCGGCGGCCACGTGGTCATAGTGCCCCACCCCCTGCCGTGACGAACCCATGATCGGTCCGCGGCGCGGTCCGGTCCGCTCCGTCGGGTGAGTCCTCCCCGGCCGGAAAACGGCTGGGACACACCGGTGTTCCCGGGCGTTTCCGCCTCCGGCCCGGCCGCGGAGCCGGAGCCGGGCCGAAAGGGTTACGGACCTGTTTGGGACGGGCAGGTGGGCTCGGGGCGGCGGAGAGGGTAGCGTGCACTCACGCGCCACCGGCGGTTGTTCTTGGCCGCGCGCCTCTCCGCGATCCCGCAGAATGGGTGGCAGAAGGCGCGCCCGAGGCAGGCACAACGGGTGTGGACGTCGACGCGGCCCCCAGGTCCGCTCCGCCCACAACTGTCATGGCCGAAATCGGACATCGATGGAGCTGCTGGCGCGCTCGTGAGACGGCGTATGGAGAGAAGCGAGACCTGTGAGTGCTGCGACGACGCGAAGCCGTACGGCCCGTACCCCCGCCCCCGACCGCCTGTGCGCCGAGGCGGTAGACCTCGCACGCGCGGCGGCGGAGGAAGCCGCCGCGCCCGGAGTGGTGGGTGAGCACGTGGCCGTGGTCTCCGAGGGGGACCGGGTGGTCACGCACTACTTCGAGTCCAAGGAGCCCGGCTACCGGGGCTGGCGCTGGGCGGTGACGGTCGCCAGGGCCTCCCGCGCCAAGAACGTCACCCTTGACGAAACGGTGCTGCTGCCCGGGTCCGACGCGCTCCTCGCCCCCGAGTGGGTGCCCTGGAGCGAGCGGCTGCGGCCCGGTGACATGGGTCCCGGCGATCTCCTGCCGACCGAGGCGGAGGATCCGCGCCTGGAGCCAGGCTGGACGGGCGAGGACGAGCCCCTGCCGAACTCCGCCGTCTCCGACGTGTCGCAGGAGCTGGCCGCCCTCGCCGACGCGGAGGACGCGGAGCTGACGACGCTGCCCGCGACGAACCGCGGCTCGATCACCTCGGTCGCCGAGGAGCTCGGCACGCGCCGTGCGCGGGTGCTGTCCCGGTACGGACTGGGGCTCGCGGCGGACCGGTGGGACGAGGAGTTCGGCGCGAGGACACCCATGGCGCAGGCGGCGCCGGCGTCCTGCGTCACCTGTGCGTTCCTGGTGCCGATGGCGGGTTCACTGAGGCAGGCCTTCGGCGTCTGCGCGAACGAGTTCGCCCCGGCGGACGGCCGGGTGGTCTCCCTGTCGTACGGCTGCGGGGGCCACTCCGAGGCCGCGGTCATGCCGAAGCCTCCGAAGCCGGCGCCGCACGCGCTGGACACCATGCGGGTGGACACGTACGCGCTGCGTCCGGCGGACGACTCCGGCTCGGTCCCGGCGCAGCCCGACGGCTCGACGGAAGACCTCGGCCACTCCTGACGCCGCCGCACGCCCAGGGTCCGGCGCGGTGCCGGACCCCGGCGGCGGCATGCCGCGGACCGTTCTCCGCGGCCCCCGCGCCTCTCCGCCCTGCCCACCGCCCCCTCCGGGTGACGTCCCGCGACCGCGGCCGCCGACCGCCGGGGGCCCCGGACGGTGTCCTGGGGTGCTCCGAGGCCGGAGCGCTCCCCGTGGACGGGGCGCTGCGGGGGTTCCCGGTCGCGGTACCTTCGGGCGCACACTGGGCGTCACGGGTCACCGGAAGAGCGGAGTAGGAGCGTGGGCATGAATGCGACCGAGGGGGCCGATCCGTTCGGGACGGCGCGACTGCGGCGCGGCGTGCTCGACGCCTGGGGAGCGGGTCCCGCCCGCTTCCGGGAGGACGCCAACGCCGAGGAGGACCTCGCCCTCGGCGGCTACCGCGACCGGCTGGTCGTCGAACTGGCGCAGAACGCCGCCGACGCCGCCGCCCGCGCCGGTGTCCCCGGCCGGCTCCGCCTCACCCTGCACGCCGCGTCCGCCGACGGCCCCGCCGTCCTGGCCGCCGCCAACAGCGGTGCCCCCCTCGACGCGACCGGCGTCGAGTCACTGAGCACGCTGCGGGCCTCCGCCAAGCGTGAGGGCCACGAGGCGGCCGTCGGCCGCTTCGGTGTGGGCTTCGCCGCCGTGCTGGCCGTCAGCGACGAGCCCGCCGTGATCGGGCGCCACGGAGGTGTCCGCTGGTCCCTCGCGGAGGCCCGGGACCTCGCGCGTCAGGCGGCCGTCGGGAGTCCCGGCCTCGGCGACGAACTGCGCCGCCGCGACGGACACGTGCCGCTGCTCCGGCTGCCGCTGCCCGCCGAGGGCACGGCGCCCGACGGCTACGACACCGTCGTCGTCCTGCCGCTCCGCGACGGCGTCGCCGAGGACCTCGTGGGCAGGCTGCTCGACGGGGTCGACGACGCGCTGTTGCTCACCCTGCCGGGCCTCGACGAGGTCGTCATCGAAACCCCCGACGGTGTACGCACGTTGCGGCGCTCGCAGCAGGGCCCGTACACGCACGTCGACGACTCCGCGCGCGGACTCCACCGCTGGCGCACCGCCGCCGGCAACGGCGCGCTGGACCCCGCGCTGCTGGCCGACCGGCCCGTCGAGGAGCGGCTGCGTCCGCACTGGTCGGTGACGTGGGCCGTGCCCGTCGACGAGGACGGGGCGCCGCTGCACCCCCGCACGGCGCCCGTCGTGCACGCCCCGACCCCCACCGACGAACCCCTCGGCGTCCCCGCGCTGCTGATCGCCTCGCTGCCGCTCGACACCACCCGCCGCCACCCCGCGCCCGGCCCGCTGACCGACTTCCTGGTGGAGCGCGCGGCCGACGCCTACGCGGAGCTGCTCGCCGCGTGGGAGCCCGTCTCCGTCGCGACGATCGCGCTGGTACCGGGAGCGCTCGGCAAGGGGCAGCTGGACGGCGCCCTGCGTGCCGCGATCCTTGAACGGCTGCCCCGCGTCGCCTTCCTGGAGCCCGCGGCACCCCGGGACCCCGCCGAGGCGGACGGGCAGTGGGACGACTGGGACGGTGCCGGGGCCCCGGCCCGGGACACGGCCGCGCTGCGGCCGGTCGAGGCCGAGGTGGTCGAGGGTGTCGGCGCGGAGACCGTACGGGTCCTGGCCGAGGTTCTGCCCTGTCTGCTGCCCGCCGGGCTGGAGCGCCGCACCGAGCTGCGGGCCCTCGGCGTCGCCCGGGTCCCGCTGACCGAGGCGGTCGACCGGCTGGCAGGCCTGGAGCGTGCCCCGGAGTGGTGGCGCCGGCTCTACGACAGCCTGGCCGGTGTCGACCCCGACCGGCTCTCCGGGCTGCCCGTCCCCCTCGCGGGCTCCTCGGACGTGCCCCGCACCACCATCGGGCCCCGTCAGGTCCTCCTGCCGCTGCCGGACGAGCCGGCCTCACCCGTCCTGGACAAGCTGGCCCGGCTCGGTCTGAAGGTGGCCCACCCCGACGCCGCCCACCCCCTGCTGGAGAAGCTGGGCGCGCTGCCCGCCACCCCCCGGGCCGTCCTGACGACCCCGCAGGTCCGCGCGGCCGTCGCCGGTTCGCTGGACGCGGGCGAGATCTGGGACGAGGACACCCTGGACGCGGACGAGCTCGCCGAGACCGTCCTCACCCTCGTGCGCGACGCGGACCTGGCCCCCGGCGACGAGCCCTGGCTGGGTGCGCTGGCCCTGCCCGACGAGGACGGGGAACAGGCGCCCGCCGGTGAACTCGTGCTGCCGGGCAGCCCCTTCGCCCAGGTGATGCGCGAGGGCGAACTCGCCCTGTGCGACACGGAGATGGCCGGGCGCTGGGGCGAACAGCCCCTGACCGCCTGCGGGGTGCTGGCCACCTTCGCGCTCGTACGGGCCACCGACGTCGTCCTGGACCCGGACGAACTGGAGCCCCGCGACAGCGACTTCGCCGAGCCCGACGACGCCGGTCTGCTCGACGCCGTCGACGTGTGGTGCGAGGACGTCCTGGACCAGCTCCCGGACACCCCGGTGCCGCCGGTCGCCACCGAGCTCGTCGCCGTACGCGACCTGGACCTGGTCGACGACGACGCCTGGCCGCAGGCCCTGGCGATGCTGGCCCGCCCGCCGCTGCGCGACGCTCTGACCCAGCCGGTACGGGTGCTGCTCCCCGACGGCACGACGCAGTCGGTGCGGCCCTACACCGCGTGGTGGCTGCGGGACCACCCGGTGCTCGACGGCCGCCGCCCGGCCGGCCTGCGCGCGGCCGGGGGCGACCCGCGCCTGGAGGGCCTGTACGACTCCGCCGACGCGACGGGCTTCGACGACGCACAGGTGCTGCGCGCGCTCGGCGTACGGACCTCGGTGGCCGCGCTCCTGGACGAGCCGGGCGGGGCGGCCGAACTGCTGGGGCGGCTCGCGGACGAGGAGCGTCCGGTCGGGCCGGTGCAGCTCCACTCCCTCTACACGGCGCTCGCCGAACTGGACCCCGAACAGGTCACGCTGCCGGACGAGTTGCGGGCCGTCGTGGACGACGAGGTGCGGGTCGCCGACGCGGCGGACGTCGTGATCGCCGACGCCCCCGACCTGCTGCCGCTGACCGGGGGCCTCCCGCTGCTGCCGGTGGCCCCGGCGCGGGCGGCGGAGCTGGCGGACCTGCTCCAGGTGCGGCGGCTCGGCGAGAGCGTCGAGGCCCTGGTGACGACGGAGGGCGAGGAGCACCGGGTGCCGGACTCCGTGCGGATCCTGCTCGGCCCCGGAACCCCCGACACCTACGTCGAACACGGTGAGCTGCGCGCGGGCGGCGTCGAGCTTGACTGGCGCCGGACCCCGGACGGAGTGGTCCACGCCGCCACCCTGGAAGGCGTGGCGGCCGGCCTCGCCTGGGCGGCCGGCCAGTGGCCGCGCCGCTTCGAGGTCGCCGCGCTGCTGGAGGACCCGTCGCGTACGGAGGAGCTGGCCCGGGACCGCTGGTTCGACTGAGCGGCCCGGCGCCCGGGCTCACAACTCCTTGACGTACCGGTGCGCGTGGGCGAGCGAGGCGAGGGGGTGGCGGTCGCGGACCACCTTGACCGCCGCGACCTCGCCTCGCGCGTCGCGTACGGCGCGGACCTCGTCCGCGTCCACCTGTGTCCGGAATCCGTCATAGGTTCCGTAGCGGTCCCGGAACGCGCGCTTCCGTCGGCGGAGGACCCGGTCGCCGGCGAATGCCGCCACCGCGCCCACGGCCGCGACCACGACCACTCCGGTGAGTGGGTCGATCATCTGTGTCCTCCCGTCGAGGCACTGCGCGTGCCGGAGCGTCGGTACGAAAGGGCGGCCGCGAGGGCCACGCCGGGGCCAGCTCAGCCAAGAAGTCGTTCAGTTGATGTGATCTTCACAGGAAAGTCGCCTCGCGGGCACAACCATTCACGTGTGTGACCGGTCTGGGTCTGTGGAGTCAGCAGACTCACAGACCACATGGGGACCGTCGGACGAGGGACTTGCCACGGCCCCCCTTCTCCACCTGGGGAACACATGCGTATTCGTGCCACTGTCGCCGCTGTTTCCGGCGCCCTGGCCCTGTCCGCTCTCGCCGTTCCGGCGGCGCAGGCCGACGACGGCCGCAGCTGGACGCCGGACTTCGGATTCACCGCCCCCGAGCGGCCGACCTCGCGCCTCGCGGCCCGTGCGGCCACCTCGGACAGCGACCTCAAGATCACCAAGGCCGTCGTCAACGGTGGCAAGGCCATCGTGGTCGGCACCACCGCCCCGAAGAAGGTCACCGTCGCCATCACGGCGACGGACGACTCGGGCGTCGCCGACGCGGGAACGATCCTGTGGATCGGCAGCGACCTCGACTCCGACGACAGCTTCGGCTTCACGCAGAACGAGGAGGCCGCCAAGTGCAAGGCGGTCAACGCCACGACCTCCACCTGCACGCTCACCGTGACCGTCGACCCGGCCTGGCTCATCAACTCCGACGCCACCACGTGGAAGGTCGGAGCCGCGGTGCTCAGCAACGACGGCCAGATCGTCCAGCAGGACGCGTTCGCCAGGACGAAGCTCCAGCGCCTCTCCAAGATCACGGTCAACGCCGCCCCGGAGCCCGTGAAGAAGGGCAAGACCATCACGGTCACCGGCAAGCTCTCGCGTGCCAACTGGGAGACCGGCACGTACAAGGGCTACGCCACGCAGGCCGTCAAGCTGCAGTTCCGCAAGAAGACCAGCAGCACCTACACCACCGTCAAGACCATCAAGTCGAGCAGCACCGGCGCGCTGAAGACCACCGTCAAGGCGTCCGTGGACGGCTACTGGCGCTACAGCTTCGCCGGCACCTCCACCACCCCGACCGTCACGGCCGCGGGTGACTTCGTCGACGTGAAGTAGCCGAAGGGCGACACCTTCACGGATCTACGTGGGGAAGCGGCGGCCGACCACCCTCCAGGCCAGTTCCAGGACGGCCGCCGCGACCGCCGCGATCCCCACCGCGGCCCACGGCATCGTCGTACCGACCAGCTTCAGGGCGAAGAAGTGCTGGAGCCACGGCACCGCGAGCACGACGAGGAAGCACAGGCCCATCGCGGCCACCAGGGCGATCCGCCACCAGGTGTACGGTCGGGCGATGATCGCCAGGACCCACATGGAGACCAGGAACAGCGTGAGTGTGGCCGCGCTGGTCTCCGCGTCCAGCGCCCCCGTCCCGGCGTAGTGGTGGCGGGCCAGGAGATACGTGGCGAAGGTCGCCGCCGCCGCGATCACCCCTGACGGGACCGCGTACCGCATGACGCGGCGCACGAAGTGGGGCCGGGCACGCTCCTTGTTGGGAGCGAGCGCCAGGAAGAACGCGGGGACACCGATCGTCAGGGTGGACAGCAGCGTCAGGTGGCGCGGCAGGAACGGGTACTCCACCTGGAAGCAGACCACCAGGATCGCCAGCAGCACCGAGTAGACGGTCTTCGTCAGGAACAGCGTGGCGACCCGGGTGATGTTGCCGATGACCCGGCGGCCCTCGGCCACGACCGAGGGCAGGGTCGCGAAGCTGTTGTTCAGCAGCACGATCTGGGCCACCGCGCGGGTCGCCTCCGAGCCCGAGCCCATCGCGACCCCGATGTCGGCGTCCTTCAGCGCCAGCACGTCGTTGACGCCGTCGCCCGTCATCGCGACGGTGTGCCCGCGGGTCTGGAGCGCGGCGACCATGTCGCGCTTCTGCTGCGGGGTGACCCGGCCGAAGACCGCGTTCCGCTCGATCTCCGTGGCCATGTCGTCACGGTCCTCCGGCAGCCGGCGCGCGTCCACGGCGTGCTCGGCGCCCGGCATCCCGAGCTTCTGGGCCACCGCGCCGACCGAGACCGCGTTGTCGCCGGAGATGACCTTCGCGGCGACGTTCTGGTCGTCGAAGTAGGCCAGGGTCTCCCCGGCGTCCGGACGCAGCCGTTGTTCCAGGACGACGAGTGCGGCCGGCACGGCCTCGGAGGCGGCTTCCGGGGCGTCCAGCTCACCCCGCACCCGGGCGAGGAGCAGGACCCGCAGCCCCTGTTCGTTGAGGTGGCCGGTCTCTGCGAGGGCGGGATCGTCCGGGGCCAGCAGCACGTCGGGGGCGCCGAGGAGCCAGGCGGACGCGTCGCCGTTCCGCTCGCTGAAGGCGGCACCGCTGTACTTGCGGGCCGAGGAGAAGGGCATGGTCCCGGTGACGTCCCAGCCCTCGCCGTCCGGGTAGGCGTCGATGATGGCCTGGAGGCTGGCGTTGGGCCGAGGGTCGGACGCTCCCAGGGCGCCCAGGACGCGGTGCACGTAGTCCTCGTCCGAGCCGTTCAGCGGGCGGACCTCGGTGACGTCCATGCCGCCCTCGGTGAGGGTGCCGGTCTTGTCCAGGCAGACGATGTCGACCCGGGCCAGCCCCTCGATGGCGGGCAGCTCCTGCACGAGGCACTGCTTGCGGCCGAGCCGGACGACGCCGATCGCGAAGGCGACCGAGGTGAGCAGCACCAGGCCCTCGGGGATCATCGGCACGATGCCGCCGACCGTGCGGGCGACCGAGTCCTTGAAGTTGTTGTCCTTGACGACCAGCTGGCTGATGATCAGCCCGATCGCCGTCGGCACCATCATCCACGTCACGTACTTGAGGATCGTGCTGATCCCGCTGCGCAGTTCGGACTGGACGAGGGTGAAGCGGGAGGCCTCCTCCGCGAGCTGGGCGGCGTAGGCCTCGCGGCCGACCTTCGTGGCGGTGAACGCACCGCCCCCGGCGACGACGAAGCTGCCGGACATCACCGGGTCGCCGGGCCGCTTCACCACGGGGTCGGCCTCACCGGTCAGCAGCGACTCGTCGATCTCCAGGCTGTCGGCCTCGACGACCGTGCCGTCGACGACGGCCTTGTCCCCGGGGCCCAGCTCCACCAGATCGCCGAGGACGATCTCGGACACGGAGACCTCGGCCGGTCTTCCGTCGCGCCGCACCGTCGGTCTGGCCTCGCCGATCACCGCGAGGCTGTCCAGGGTCTTCTTGGCCCGCCACTCCTGGACGATGCCGATCCCGGTGTTCGCGATGATCACGAAACCGAAGAGGCTGTCCTGGATCGGCGCCACGAACAGCATGATCACCCAGAGCACGCCGATGATCAGGTTGAACCGGGTGAGGACGTTCGCGCGGACGATCTCGGCGACCGACCGGGACGAGCGGACCGGTACGTCGTTGACCTCGCCCCGTGCCACCCGTTCGGCGACCTCGGCGGTGGTCAGCCCGCGCGCCGGCTCCGGCGCGCGAGAGGTCCCTGCGGAGTCCGGTCGCTCACCGGAGGAGTCGAGTGCCCGCTGCGTCATGAATCCGACCGTACGGGTGTGCGGGGCTGTTCACCCGCCGGGCGACCGAAGATCAGACCGGGGGAGGAGCGGAATGGTCCCCTGGTCGTACGCGGTGGCCCCTCCCGCGGAGGGAGTGCGGCCGCACCGGGCGCAGGCCGTCAGTGGTGCGCGGTGTCCGGAGCGGACTCCTCGGCGGCGGCCCGCTCGGCCGCGCGCCTGATCGCCGCGTCACGGCCGCGGACGTACCAGATGCCGATGAGGCCGAGTCCGGCGCCGGCCAGACAGACCCAGATCCACCAGGCGTGGCCGCGGTCGTCGAACCAGCCGTAGAAGGGCACCTGGACCACGAAGAGGACGAACCAGAGGATCGTGCCCCCGGTGACGGTGGCGACGACCGGTCCCTCCAGGGGCTCGGGCGCCTCGTGCTTGGGTGTCCACTTCTCCATGCGATCAGTCTAGCCGCGGGTGCCGCGAGCCAGACGGCCCAAGGATCTACGCGCGGAGATAGCGATCTTCGACTTATGTATTCATACTGAATCTGCTTGTGGATGACTCGAATTATTCGTGTGAACATCCAAATCTGACTGTTTTCGTCCCCTCGATGCACGACTGAAGGTCATACATGTCCTCCTCGGCCACCGCTCCGGTCGATCAGCCTCCGATGCCGCAGCAGCCGCACGGCGTCCTCGATCGCTACTTCAAGATCTCCGAGCGGGGGTCGACGGTCGCACGCGAGATCCGTGGCGGATTCGCCACCTTCTTCGCGATGGCCTACATCATCGTGCTGAACCCGATCATCCTCGGCAGCGCGAAGGACATGTACGGCCACCAGCTCGACGGCGGCCAGCTCGTCACGGCCACCGTGCTGACGGCCGCGTTCTCCACGCTCCTGATGGGCGTCATCGGCAACGTGCCGATCGCGCTCGCCGCCGGCCTCGGCGTCAACACCGTCGTCGCCCTCCAGCTCGCCCCCCGCATGAGCTGGGCGGACGCGATGGGCATGGTCGTCCTGGCGGGCATCGTCGTGATGCTGCTGGTGGCGACCGGGCTGCGGGAGCGCGTGATGAACGCCGTGCCGCGCTCGCTCCGCAAGGGCATCGCGATCGGCATCGGCCTCTTCGTGCTGCTGGTCGGTCTGGTCGACTCGGGCTTCGTCTCCCGCATCCCGGACGCCGCGCACACCACGGTGCCGCTGCAGCTCGGCAACGACGGCCACCTCAACGGCTGGCCCGTCCTGGTCTTCATCCTCGGCACGCTGCTGACCCTCGCGCTGATCGTCCGCAAGGTGCCCGGCGCGATCCTGCTCTCCATCGTCGTCATGACGGTCGTGGCGCTGGTCATCGACGCCGTCGCCGACCTGCCGGCCGACGCCTGGGGCCTGACCGTCCCGGCGTGGCCGGGGAACCCCGTGTCGTCACCCGACTTCGGGCTGCTCGGCGAGGTCAGCCTGTTCGGCGGCTTCGGCAAGGTCGGTCTGCTGACCGGCGTCCTCTTCGTCTTCACCGTGCTGCTGTCCTGCTTCTTCGACGCGATGGGCACCATCCTCGGTGTCGGCGACGAGGCCAAGCTGATGGACAAGGACGGCAACTTCCCGGGCATCAACAAGGTCCTGCTCGTCGACGGTGTCGCCGTCGCCGCGGGTGGCCTCAGCTCCTCGTCGGCCTCGACCTGCTTCGTGGAGTCCACGGCGGGCGTCGGTGAGGGTGCGCGTACGGGTCTTGCGAGCGTGGTGAGCGGTCTGCTCTTCACGGTGGCGCTGTTCCTGACACCGCTGGCGACGATGGTCCCCTCGCAGGCGGCCACCCCGGCCCTGGTCGCGGTCGGGTTCCTGATCCTGGCGGGCAATGTCCGGGACGTCGACTGGGGCGACATGACCCTCGCGATCCCGGCGTTCCTCGCGATGCTGATGATGCCGCTCACGTACTCGATCACCAACGGCATCGGCATCGGCTGCATCGCCTTCAGCCTGATGCGCCTGGCGGCCGGCCGCGGCCGCGAGGTCCCGGCGGCCATGTACGTGGTGTCCGCGGTCTTCGTCTTCTACTACGCGATGCCGGCGCTCGGCCTCACGTGAGCGCCTGAGGACGTCTCCACCCCTGCGGGGCGGAATCCCGTCATGTGACCCGGTCGGCCGGGTCCGCGTGACGGGGTTCCGCCCCGTAGAACTTCTCCGTCTCGTCGACGGCGGCGTGGAAGCGCTCGTCGAAGTCGTCACGGACGAGCGTCCGGACCACGTAGTCCTGGACGGTCATGCCGCGTCTGGCGGCGTGCCGGCGGAGCCGCTCGAGCAGCTCACCGTCTATGCGCAGGCTGAGCACTGTCGATCCCATGCCATGCAGGGTCGCGGCACACACGGCACTTTCGCGCCTCTTTCCGCCCCATACTCACTCGTTCGGGTGATCAGTTTCTCGCGCGTGTACCACCAGTTGGTATTTAGCATTGCTAATGAGTTACGCTAAGGAACATGCCTGACCTGATCCACGACGGCGACAGTGCCGCCGCCGTGAGCTCCCTCCGCTCCGCCGTGATGCTGCTGGGCCGTCGCCTGAAGCACCAGCGGGTCGACGAGTCGCTGAGCCCCACCGAGATGTCGGTGCTCGGCACACTCGCCCGTTGCGGTTCGGCCACTCCCGGTGAGCTGGCCCGCAAGGAGCACGTACAGCCGCCGTCGATGACCCGGATCGTCGCGCTGCTGGAAGCCAAGGGCCTGGTCAGACTGGAACCGCACCCCGATGACCGTCGGCAGAAGATGGTCAGCCGGACCGAGCAGGCGGAAGCCATGCTCGCCGAGAGCCGCGACAAGCGGAACGCCTGGCTGGCCGACCTCGCCGAGGGCCTGGACGAGGAGGAGTGGGAGAAGCTGCGGGCCGCCGCGCCCGTGCTGGAGAAGCTCGCCCACCTGTGACACCGGTGGGGCGCGCGGGTCGGCAACCCGCGGTGCCCCGCCCACCTCCCGTCGGACCGCACTTCGTATACGCCTGAGGAGGCGAACTCTTTTGAGTACGGGATCCGGAGCAGACTCCGCCCCCGCACCGACTTCCACCCACGAGAGCAAGACCGGCGGGACCTTCTCGTCGCTGAAGATCCGCAACTACCGCCTGTTCGCCACGGGCGCCGTGATCTCCAACACCGGTACCTGGATGTCCCGCATCACGCAGGACTGGCTCGTCCTGAGCCTCACCGGGTCCGCAACCGCCGTCGGTATCACCACGGCCCTCCAGTTCCTCCCGATGCTCCTCTTCGGCCTGTACGGCGGCGTCATCGCCGACCGGCTCCCGAAGCGGCGGCTGCTCCTCATCAGCCAGGCAGCGCTCGGCCTGTGCGGCATCGCACTCGCCGTCCTGACCCTCTCCGGCGTCGTCGAGGTCTGGCATGTCTACCTGGTCGCCTTCCTCCTCGGCATGGTGACCGTCGTCGACAACCCCGCCCGCCAGTCGTTCGTCTCCGAGATGGTCGGCCCCGCGCAGCTGCGCAACGCGGTCAGCCTGAACTCGGCGAACTTCCAGTCCGCCCGGCTGATCGGCCCCGCCGTCGCGGGTGTCCTGATCACGACGGTCGGCAGCGGCTGGGCGTTCCTCCTGAACGGCCTGTCGTTCGCGGCGCCCCTCATCGGCCTGATGATGATGCGGACGGACGAGCTCCACCCGTCCGTGACGGTCAAGCGTGCCAAGGGGCAGCTGCGCGAAGGACTGCGCTACGTCTCGGGCAGGCCCGAGCTGATCTGGCCGATCGTCCTGGTCGGCTTCGTCGGCACCTTCGGTTTCAACTTCCCGATCTGGCTGACGGCGTTCGCCGACGAGATCTACCACGGCGGCGCCGGGATGTACTCGTTCTTCAACATCCTCATGGCCGCCGGTTCCCTCGCCGGAGCCCTGCTCGCCGCCCGCCGCCGCTCCTCGCGGCTGCGGATGCTGGTCGCCGCGGGCACCCTGTTCGGCGCGCTGGAGATCGCCGCGTCGCTGTCGCCGTCGGTCTGGCTGTTCTCGCTGCTGCTCGTCCCGATCGGCATGATCGGGCTGACGACCAACATCAGCGCGAACACCAGCGTCCAGATGGCCGCGGACCCGGAGATGCGGGGCCGGGTCATGAGCCTCTACATGATGGTCTTCGCCGGAGGCACCCCCGTGGGCGCCCCGATCGTCGGCTGGATCAGCGACGCCTACGGCGCCAGGACCGGCATGGCGGCCGGCGGTGCGATCTCGATGCTGGCCGCACTCGGCGTCGGCTTCGCGCTGACCCGCGTCGGCGGCCTGCGGCTCAAGGTCGACCTGCGTCCGGGCCGCCCTCACGTGCGGTTCGTCCCGCGCGAGCAGCTGGCCACGGCTGCCTGAGCGCCGCTCCCGTACCCGCCGTCCCCTCCGCGCCGGAGGGGGCGGCGTCCGCGTTCCGGCCGCGCGGAGCCACGGACGGCGAGGGGCCGGGGCCTTCCCGGACACGGGGCGGCGCTGGGACACTCGCCGCATGAGCGGTACGCGCAGTCAGAGACTCTTCGTCGCCGTCCTGCCGCCCGGCCCCGCGGCGGACGAGCTCGCCGGAGCCGTCGCCCCGCTGCACCGGCTGCCCGGAGCCATGGACCTCCGCTGGACCGCGCGTGAGGGCTGGCACTACACGCTGGCCTTCCTCGGGAACGTCGACGAGGAGCTGCTGCCCGCGCTGCACACACGACTGGAGCGGGCCGCGCACCGCACCGAGCCGTTCCCGCTCCGGATCCGCGGCGGCGGCCGGTTCGACGGGCGCGTCCTGTGGGCGGGGGCGGAGGGCGGCCTCGGCACCCTGCGGCTGCTGGCGGAGCGGGCCGCGGCCGCCGCGCGCAGGTCCGGGATCCCGATGGAGGAGCACCAGCGCCACACCCCGCACCTCACCCTGGCCCGCAGCAGGGCGCAGGCAGACCTGGCCCCGTACACGGCCGCGCTGGAGGACTTCGACGGCACCCCGTGGGAGGTCGGCGAGATCGGTCTCGTACGCAGCGACCTGCCGGTGGACGGGGTGCCGGGGGAGCAGCCGAGGTACCGGGTGGTGCGGGCCTGGCCGCTGGGCGGGTGAGCGGGCCGGTTACGCTCGTCGGGTGGATCCCAAGACCAGAAACCGCATCATGGCCGCCGTGCTCGTGCTGATGTTCGTCGTCGTGGCGGCGGCCTCCGCCCTCGGGGGCTGAACCCCGGGGCGGAGACCGCACACGCACGGCCCTGCCGTTCCTACCAGGCGAAGTTCTCCGGCGACGGGCCCGGGCCGGGGAAGATCTCGTCCAGGGCCGTCAGCACCTCGTCCGACAGCTCCAGCTCCACCGCGCGCAGCGCCGAGTCGAGCTGCTCCCGGGTGCGCGGGCCGGAGATCGGTCCCGTGACGCCGGGCCGGGTCAGCAGCCAGGCCAGGCCCGCCTCGCCGGGCTCCAGGCCGTGCTTCTCCAGCAGGTCCTCGTACGCCTGGATCTGCGCCCGCACCTTCGGGTCGGCCAGTGCGTCGCCGGACCGGCCGGAGGTGGACCGGGCGCCGCCGCCCTCGCGCTCCTTGCGGATCGCGCCGCCGAGCAGCCCGCCGTGCAGCGGGGACCACGGGATGACGCCGAGGCCGTACTCCTGGGCGGCCGGGATGACCTCCATCTCGGCCCCGCGCTCCATCAGGTTGTAGATGCACTGCTCGCTGACGAGGCCGTAGCTGCCGCGCCGGGCGGCCCGCTCGTTGGCCTGGGCGATCTTGTAGCCCGAGAAGTTGGACGAGCCCGCGTAGAGGATCTTGCCCTGCTGGATCAGTACGTCGACGGCCTGCCAGATCTCGTCGATCGGGGTGTCCCGGTCGACGTGGTGGAACTGGTACAGGTCGATGTGGTCCGTCTGCAGCCGCTTGAGGCTGGCGTCGACGGCCCTGCGGATGTTCAGGGCGGACAGCTTGTCGTGGTTGGGCCAGGCCTCGCCGTCGGCACCCATGTTGCCGTAGACCTTGGTGGCGAGGACGACCTTGTCGCGGCGGTCGCCGCCCTGGGCGAACCAGGTGCCGAGGATCTCCTCGGTGCGGCCCTTGTTCTCACCCCAGCCGTAGACGTTCGCGGTGTCGAAGAAGTTGACGCCCGCCTCCAGGGCGGCGTCCATGAGCGCGTGGCTGTCGCTCTCGTTGGTCTGGGGGCCGAAGTTCATCGTCCCCAGGACGAGGCGGCTGACCTTGAGTCCGGTGCGTCCGAGCTGCGTGTACTTCATGGTCCAACCCAACTCCTTCGAGCGCGCTCTATGCAAGCGTCGGTCTCATACGCGCCGCGCGAACCGGTCCAGAGCGGCCAGGACCGCCCGGGAGGTGGCGGGGCCGCCCAGGTGGCCGGCGGCGTCGATCACCGTCAGCTCGGCGTCCGGCCAGACCTTCGCCAGCTCCCAGGCCGTGGTCAGCGGTCCGCCCAGGTCGAAGCGGCCGTGCACCAGGACGCCGGGGATCCCCGCGAGGCGGCCCGCGTCGCGGATCAGCTGTCCTTCCTCCAGCCACGCGGCGTGCGCGAAGTAGTGCGCGCAGATCCGTACGAACGCCAGCTGGTCGCGGCCGGGCCGGCCGGCGTACGGGGGCGGGCCCGTGTACGCCTCCATGGACAGCACCGCGTCCTCCCAGGCGCACCAGTCGGCCGTCGCCCTCGCCCGCACCTCCGGATCGGGGCTCTCCGTCCGGCGTGCGTACGCGGCGACGAGGTCACCGGGGCCCTCGGCCTCCGGGACGCCCGCCCGGAACAGGTCCCAGGCCTCGGGGAAGATCTGACCCGCTCCCCGGTACAGCCAGTCGATCTCGCTGCGCCGGGTCGTCGTCACGGCGGCGATCACGATCTCCGAGACCCGTTCCGGGTGCTGCTCCGCGTACGCCAGGATCAGGGTGGAGCCCCAGGAGCCGCCGTACAGAAGCCACTTGTCGATGCCGAGGTGCTCGCGCAGCCGCTCCATGTCGGCGATCAGGTGCGCCGTCGTGTTGTGCGAGAGGTCGGCGGCCGGGTCGCTCGCGTGCGGGGTGGAGCGGCCGCAGTTGCGCTGGTCGAAGAGCACGACGCGGTAGCGGTCCGGGTCGAAGTACTGCCTGGGGCGGGTGCCGCATCCCGAGCCGGGCCCGCCGTGGACCACGAGGGCGGGCTTCCCGGCAGGGTTCCCGCAGACCTCCCAGTGGACGAGGTTGCCGTCGCCGACGTCCAGCATCCCCTGCTCGTAGGGCTCGATCGGCGGATACTTCTCGTCGGGCTTCCTGTCCACGGCGGCGGTTCCCTTCGGTCGGCCGTCCGGAGTGCCGTCCCGCGTGTCAGGGGGCGATGGGCAGCCGGCGCTTGTGGTCGGTGAGGCGGTAGCGGCCGACGATCGTCTCGAAGGTCTGCTCGTCCACCGGCTTCCCCTCCAGGAAGTCGTCGATCGCGTCGTAGGTGACGCCGAGCGCGTGTTCGTCCGCCTTGCCCGGGGCGAGGGTCTCCAGGTCGGCCGTCGGCACCTTCCCGACCAGCTCGGCGGGTGCGCCGAGCGTCTCGGCGACGGCCCGCACCCGGCGCTTCGTCAGCCCGGTCAGCGGCACCAGGTCGGCGGCGCCGTCGCCGAACTTCGTGAAGAACCCGGAGACCGCCTCCGCCGCGTGGTCCGTGCCGACGACGAGGCCGTTGTGCGCGCCGGCCACCGCGTACTGGGCGATCATGCGCTGCCGGGCCTTGACGTTGCCGAGGACGAAGTCCTGGTGGTGGGGGTCGCGGAAGGCCACGTCGCCGGTGAGCAGGGACTCCCGCGTGGCGTCGGTCGCGGGCCTGATGTCCACGGTGAGCACGTGGTCGGCCCGGATGAAGGAGAGCGCGAGCTGGGCGTCGTGCTCGTCGGCCTGGACCCCGTAGGGCAGACGCATCGCGTAGAACCGCGCCTCGTGGCCCGCCGCCCGGGCGCGCTCGACGGCGAGCTGGCACAGCCGGCCGGCGGTGGTGGAGTCCACGCCTCCGCTGATGCCGAGGACCAGGGAGCGCAGGCCGGTGGAGGTCAGCCGCTCGGTCAGGAACGCCACACGGCGTTCGATCTCCTTCTCGGCCTCGAAGGTCTCCGCGACCTCGAGCTCGCGGGCGATCTCCTGCTGCAGGGCGATGGCCGCCGACTCGCTCACGTCTGTTCCTCGTTCCGGTTCACGATGCGCTGTCGGGCCCACCCTACCCAGGGGCCGCCGGCCGGGGACGGGCGGCGGCCGGGCCTGACCGGGTGCCGGGTTCCTGTTGCGTGGGACCGTCAGCCCTTGACGGCCACGTGGTACGCGGACGCCCACAGCGTCACCGCGGAGGCCAGCCCCACCACGGCGCGCACGCTCTCGTCCGAGAACCCGGCCGCGAGGAGCGCGAGGCCCAGGACGGCGACGGCGCCGAGGAGCGCCGCCGTGCCCTTGTACTGCCACTGGTCGTAGAGACGGGCCAGCGGGACGAAGTGCAGACCGACCACGAGCGCGATGCACGGCGGGATCAACCCGGGGTGGCCCGACGCGTTGGACGCGGCGATCACCGCGAAGATCGCCGCGAGTTCGACGACGTTGACGATGCCGACCGAACGCGCCCAGTTCGCGGGCAGGTCGACCACGCGGGGTGACGGGGCGGCGCCCTTGCGGTAGGCGAGCACGATCGCCGCCGCGGTGACCGGCACCGCGAGGATCTCGACGGCCAGGGCGGCGCCCGGCGAGGCGAGCCCCGACGCCCCCGCGAAGGTCCAGACGAGGGCGAACACCGAGAGGACCACGGTGCCCCGGCGGCGCAGGGTCCGGGTGAGCGCGACGCACTCGGCGTCCGGGACCGGGGCTGTCGAGGGCGTCGGCTGGATCATGGGGCGAGAGTACAGCGGCCGCCCGGCCCCTCCCAGGGATTCCGTCCGGTGGGCGGAGGCCTCCACTTACGGAGGAACTCCGTCCGCCCTGTGCCCTCTTGACCTGCGGGTTTCGCAGGTCACTCCGTCCCGCGGCCCCGGGAGGAGTTACGCTCCTCCGGTAAGTACGTACCTCGTGGGCGTCGGCCGCCCGCAGGTGGGAACGGCCCCTCTCCGCCGTGCGGCATCGGGCGGAGAGCGACTTCGGCCCGGCCACGAGGCCTGCGAGCGCTACGACGAGGAGGCCGCGGCGTGAACGCCACCCCGCAGGTGCTGGCGGTGCTGGACGAGGTCCTCGCCTCCGCCGCCCCCGACGAGCGCGGTGCGCTCTGGCGACTCGCCGAGCAGGGGCGGGAGTTGGACGCCAACGTCGTCCGCCTGCCGCCGGGCGACAGGGTCGGTGAGCACCAGGAGGACGTCCTGGACGTCCTCCTCGTCGTCCTCGCGGGCACCGGCACCCTGCGCACGGAGGCCGGCGGCACACTGAGCCTCGTCCCCACGACGGTCACCTGGCTGCCGCGCACCTCGCGCCGCTCCCTGGAGGCCGGACCCGTGGGGCTGACCTATCTCACGGTGCACCGCAGACGTCCGGGGCTCGCGGTCGGGGCGGCCGTACGCGCTCCCGCCCACGAGGGCGGTGAGGCGCCGTGCATGCTGGACCTGGTGTGCCCGGAGTGCGGGCGGCTGTCGGCGGACCGTACGCCGAAGTTCTGCAGTGCGTGCGGGGAGCCGTTCCCGGAGCGCTGACGGGACGGAAGCGGCGCCGCCCGGCCGCCGTTCAGGTCCCGAGGCCCGCGTCCCGGGCCAGCAGGGCGGCCTGCACCCGGTTGTCGCACTCCAGCTTGGCGAGGATGCGGCTCACGTAGGTCTTGACCGTCGCCTCGCTCATATGGATCCGCTGCCCGGCGTCCGCGTTGGACAGCCCCTCACCCAGCAGGGTCAGGACGTCGCGTTCGCGGACCGTCAGCTTCTCCAGCCTCCGGCGTGCCCGCTCGGCACGGTCGGCGGTCCCCCCGGACGCCAGGGAGTCGACGACGTGCCGGGTGGCGCCGGGCGACAGATAGGCCTCTCCGGCCGCCGCCGCCCGCACCGCCCGCATGAGTTCCGCGGGTGCCGAGTCCTTCAGCAGGAAGCCCGCGCTCCCCGCGCCCAGGGCCCGCAGGACGTTCTGCCGCTCCCCGAACGTGGTCAGGATCAGCACCCGCACCTCGGGGGCGGACCGGCGCAGCTCGGCCAGGGCCGTCAGGCCGTCCATGACCGGCATCTGGATGTCCAGCAGCGCCACGTCCACCCGCTGCGACCGGGCGATGTCGACCGCCTCGCGTCCGTTCGCCGCCTCCGCGACGACCTCCATGTCGTCGGCCGAGGAGAGGATCATCCTGATGCCCGCCCGAATGAGCGGCTCGTCATCCGTGACAAGAACCCTGATCACGACTCTCCTGCACGGTCCTGAGCGGTCATACCTGCGGGCACCCCGTCATCATCCTCGATCCGGCGGGCGTGCCGGACACCGAGGGGCCGGCCCCCTCAGCTCTCGACCTCGAAGGTCGTCTTCTCGATCAGTCTGCCGTCCTTGAAGCAGAACCGGAACACCGGTTCGGTGTCCATGCTGCTCCCCAACTCCGTGGAGAGGAGGACGAGACAGGTCGAACCCTCGGGTGCGGGCGGCGCGTCCGCGAGCGATCCGGGACGCATGAGGGAGTCGCCGCTCGGCAGCTGGGCGCGTACCTCCGCCTCGGACTGACCGACCTTCACCGCTTCGTACTGCTTGGGCTCGATCATGGCCTTGTCCGCCTCACGCATGAGGAAGATCCCTCCGACGACCACCGCGCCCACCAGCACGACGCCGGCCAGGGCCGCCAGCCCGCAGCCGATCGCTATTCCGTTGCCCCTCTTGGTCCTGCTCATTGCTCTGGCCAACTCCTTCGGGAGACAGTTCCGGTCGGTGACGGCATCACTGTCGCCCGGGTGACCCGCCGGATTCTGCGCCCGAAAGTCGTCCGTGGCCGCTACGAACGTCGTCACGGCGTCGTCGTGCGGAGCGCTCGCGGGATCGCCGCCCTGCGCGGTGTACGGAAGCACGGCCGCCAGCCGGAATCCGCCGTGCGGGGTGGGGCCCACGTGCACCATGCCGCCCACCAGCCGGGCCCGTTCCTCCAGCCCGGTCAGCCCCTGGCGTCCGCTCGGCACCCCGCTCACCGGCTCCGCGGCGGGGCCGTTGGCGACCTCCACCACGAGCGAGTCCGGTTCGTAGCGCAGCCCGACGACGATCGCCGCGCCGGGGGCGTGCTTGTGCGCGTTGGTCAGGCCCTCCTGGACCACGCGGTACGCGGCCTGACCGGTGGTCGGGGCGAGCGTGCGGACGTCCCCCGACCGGCGCAGCTCGACGTCCGCCCCCGCCCTCCGGGACGCGTCCACCAGGCCGTCGACGCCGGCCACCCCGCGTGCCTGGGTACCGGGGTCCTCGCCGTACGCGCCGGTGTCCCGGACGCCGGCCGGGCCGGGGGCCGCGACCCCGTCCCTCAGCACGCCCACCACGTCCCGCAGTTCGTGCATCGCGGCCACCGACGCCTCGCGCAGTACACCCACGGCCTCGCGCTGGGCCCCCGTCAGTTCGCGGTCCACCTCCAGCGCCCCCGTGTGCACCGCGATCAGGGCGAGCTGGTGGCCCAGGCTGTCGTGCATGTCCTGGGCGATGCGCTGGCGCTCCCGGATCCGGGCGTGCCCGGCGATCATCGCGCGCTCACGCAGCAGTTGGGCGTTGTACTCGTCGAGGGTCTCGGTCAGGGTCCTGCGCTGCGACCAGTAGCGGCCGGCGAGTCCGGGCAGCCCGACCGGGATCAGCAGCAGCAGTCCGGCGAACGCGGTGAGCGACAGCGAGAAGTGCGGCAGCTCCCACACGACGGACAGGCCCAGGAGCGCGCCGTAGGCGAGGGTGAAGACGCCGGCCGCCCTGCCGAGCCCGTCGATCCGGCGCCCCGCCGACCAGGACGCCACGACGAGGAGCGGTGTGAAGCCGCTGATCCCGGCGCAGCCGACGGCGGTCACCAGCAGGACCGTCGCGGGCAGCACCCGGCGCAGCGGTGACAGGAGCGCGACGCCGAGCCCGATGCCGACGGCCCCCGCGGTGCCTTGGTGGTCCACGACCGCTGTACCCGCGGCCAGCAGGGCCAGGAAGAGGCTCAGCAGCGGTTCGCCGACGACGCGCCCGGCCGGCCACATGCGGGCGGTGAGGAGAGCCCGCCCCGGCACGGCCCGGAACGGCCTCACCGTGCGCTTCTGCTCGGAAGGTGCTGGAGAGGTCATGGTTTCCACACGAGTCACGCGGCCACGGTAGGGCCCCCGGGCCCGGTAGCGCTGTGGCCGTTGGTCGCGGCCACCGACGACGAAAGTCGTTCGCCGACGGCCGGCCGGTGCGAGCGCGGGGGCCTCCCCCCGGGCCGGGTGTACCCAGCGCCACCCCCAGGTCCGGGGCGTACGCCCCATGTGTCCCGCCACGGTGGTCACCTTCGGCACGAGCCTCGGGACCGCACGCAGGACGCTCCGCGCGCCGGCCGTCGACGCGGCCGCCGTGGCCGCGTGACGGCGGGGCCACGGGCTCGGCCGTCCCGGGGGAGTCACGTCATGGGGCGCCGGGTGAGGACACAGGGCGAGGGCCATGTCGAAGGACCGGGAGCCGTCCGGCTCGGCGCAGGAGCCGACCCGCCGGAGACCGCCTAGCTCGTGGCCGCCCGGTCCGACTCGCTGCGCAGGACGCAGAACTCGTTGCCCTCGGGGTCGGCGAGGACGGCCCAGCCCGAGCCGTCGGGATTCCGCAGATCGTCGACCAGCGTGGCTCCGAGGCCGGTCAGCCGCTCCACCTCCGGGTCGCGTGAGGTCTCCGGGCGCAGACACAGGTGGACACGGTTCTTGACCGTCTTGGCCTCGGGTACCTGGTTGAAGTAGAGCATCGGGCCCTCCGGCAGCAGCACCTGTGTCTCCCGGCTGCCCGGCGCCGCCTCCGGATCCAGCGGGCTGCCGGTCACACTGCTCCAGAACCGGGCCAGCCCATAGGCATCCGCACAGTCGATCGCCACGTTCTGCACCACCGAGACCATGGGCGCGAGCCTCCCCGATATCCGGGGCGGACGCCACCGGATCGCACGGATTCCTCCGGGGCGGCCGGCCTCGTGCGCCCTCCGACGTCCGCGGCACCGATGAGTTCCGCGCTCTGCGAGGGTCGTATCAGCAGCACCTCACGACCCAGTGATACGGCCCCAGTTGGCCCTGCACGCAACGGAGAGACACACATGGCATCAGCCCGAGAGCGGTCGGCCGGTACCGGAGACCTGGTCGTCTCCGCCGACGGTACGGAGATCGCGTTCGACCGGTCCGGCACAGGGCCGGCCGTCATCCTGGTGGCCTCGGCGCTGGCGGACCGCTCCGACACCGCCAAGCTCGCCGCGCTCCTCGCGGAGGACTTCACCGTGATCAACTACGACCGGCGGGGACGGGGTGCCAGCGGTGACGCGGACTCCTACACCCCCGACCGGGAGATCGAGGACATCGCCGCCCTGGTCGCGCACGTCGGCGGTTCGGCGTCGCTGTTCGGCTCGTCCTCCGGAGCGGTCCTCGCCCTGCGCGCGGCCGCCGCCGGAGTGGACGTCGACCGTCTGGCGCTGTACGAGCCGCCGTTCGTGGTCGCCGACGGTGACGACGGGCCGCCCGGGGATCTCGCGCAGCAGGTGAACGCGCTGCTCGCGGACGGCCGGGACGGCGACGCGGTCAGGTACTTCATGACCAGGGTGCAGGGCATGCCCGGTGCCGCCGTGTTCTTCATGAAGCTCATGCCCAAGGTCTGGGCGAACCTCACCGGCATGGCCCGTACCTTGCCCTACGACATCGCGGTCATGGGTGACACCCAGCGGGGCGAGCCGCTGCGCCCCGAGGAGTGGCAGGGGGTGACCGTGCCGACCCGAGTGCTGACCGGCGGGAAGAGCCCGGCCGCCTTCCGGCGTGCCGCCGATGCCGTGACGGAGATCCTGCCGCGGGCCGACCACCGTGTTCTGCCCGGACTCGGCCACGGTGCCGTCGTCATGACACCGCGGAAGATCGCCCCGCAGATCACCGAGTTCCTGAAGATGAGCTAGGGCGGCCCGGAAGTGCGGGGGCGCGCGTCACCACTTCCGACTCCACCGGAGCGCACAACTCCACCTCCTGAGTACACAACCGTGCACAGTTGGCTTGTGACGCTGGTCACGTCGCCGGTTCGTCGGCACGCTTGGCTCATGGATCAGAGGAGTTCACCGGGCCCCGCCCCCTGCTGGGTTCCCGCGAGCGGACACGCGCTCCGGCACGTCGGCGTCCACTTCGACGCCGTACGCGTCATCGGGTCCGCGGGCGACGAAGTGGCCTACGAGCTGATGCAGTTCACCGATTTCCGAGCGGGCCCGATCGTGCGGTCGGGGGTCGGTGACAGGAGTACGTACTTCCTGCTGCCGCCGCAGAGTGCCGCCGCGTACCGGTGGCCGATCAGGGCGCGGCTGATAGGGCGGGACCTCCGCTGCGACGCCTTCGTGGGGATCCCGGCGCTGGAGGGCAGGACGTGGCCCCTGGACTGGCGTTCGCGGCCCACCAGGGAGGCGCCGTTCGTGGAGGTGAAGCTGCTGCACGAGGTGGCGGTGGCCCTGCTGGCGGGGTGAGTCGGGCCGTCATCGGTGCCATCGGGGCATATGCGAAACGGTACTCACGGCGTGCGGTACCGTAATCGCGTCATCACGTTCCGTGCATATGCAGTGCGCGGGCGGCCCCCGGGAGTGCTACCAACACTCGGCCGAGGGCCTTCACCCACGAGTGGATCAGGAGTCCACCGAGATGCTTCGGCATGCTATCGCGCCCTCCCGGCGCTACACGAAGGCTTCGCACGACGTCGTCCGTCATCCGCGGCTCACCAGCGACGCGAAGATTCTGCTCCTCGCCGTGCAGGGGCTCCCCGAGGAAGCGGCCGCGCGGCCGCTCAGCGAGCACGCCCGCAAGCTCGGCATCACCGGCCGGGCCTACCAGAGGTCCAAGGAACAGCTGGTCGCGCACGGTTACGTCCATGAGTGGCGCGATCAGGGGGAGCGCGGGCGCTGGGTGACGGAGCAGCTGCTGTCCAACGTCCCCCTCACGCCGGAGGAGGCCTCCGTGCTGCGCCACGGCCGGACCGAGGAGCCTCCGGGTGCCCGGAAACCGACGGTCGGTGGACCGGTCGGCCGGGTGGCCGGTCGTCAACTACCGGTGGAGGAAGAACGGGAGAAGAACTCTCCCCACCCACCCTCCGAAGCCGGGCCGGAAATCCTCTGCGGAGCCGGGCTCCAGGACGCCGGGCTCCAGGACGCGCTCGGTCCGGAAGCGGCCGAGGGTGAGCGTGTCCTGCTGTCGCTGCGTCATGTGCGGCGGGAGCTGTACCTCGGGGCGAAGGAGGCGCGCGGACTGGCGGAGCTCGCGGGCCGCTGGCTGCTCCGCGGGGTGTCGGCGGGCGAGCTGCGGCGTGCGCTGACCACGGAGCTGCCCGGCGGGGGTGTGCGGTCGGCGGTGGGCTTCCTGCGGTTCAGGCTGCTGCACAGGATGCCGCCGGAACTCCCTGTCGCGCCTTCTCCGGAGCCCGCCGCCGCTCCGCCCCGCGTCGCGGAGCTGGTCGCCTGCACCGCGGCCGGCCCGGAGGACGACGTACACGTCTTCCGGCCGCTCTCCGACGAGACCGAGTGCGGCCCCTGCCGTCGCCGCGCGGCGTGGGAACGCTGGGAGCAACGGAAACACCTGGTCGAGGCCGAGCCCGAACCGCTGCCGTGGCGGGAGCGCTTCGCGAAGCTCGGCGCGTCACGCGCCGGGGGCGAGGGCGCGGTTCACCGCGCCTGATAGCGGAGCCCGTCGACGAGCAGGGCGATCATCCGCCGCGTGTGCCCGGTGTCGTCCTCACCCTCGGGCACGGCCAGATTGCGGGTCGCGACCAGCAGGTCGTCCGGCGTGACGTCGGAGCGGATCTCGCCCGCCTCGGCCGCCGCGTCGATGAGTCCGGTCAGCGCGGGCATGAAGCGCTGCTCGAAGTAGGCGGGGAGGCTGTCGTAGGTCGAGTCCCCCGAGTGCAGCGCGGCGCTGAGCCCTCGCTTCGTGGCGAAGAAGAGGGCCAGGCGCTGCAGCCACCGGGTGAGCGCCTCGGCCGGTCCGTACTCCGCCGCGAGGGAGGGGGCCGCGTCGGCGCAGGCGTCGACCTCGTGCCGGAAGACCGCCGCGATGAGGTCGGAGCGCTGCGGGAAGTGACGGTAGAGGGTGCCCGCGCCCACGCCGGCCTTCGTCGTGATCTGGCGTACCGGCGCGTCCACCCCCGAGGTGAGGAAGACCTCCGCCGCCGCTGTGAGCAGGGCGTCCGTATTGCGCCGCACGTCGGCGCGCACCTTCTTCGGGGCCGCTCCGCCGGCGGCGCCGGGGTCGGCTTCCCGCGTCGTGTCCTCGCGCACGGCACTTCCCTTGCTAAACGGAACACTGTTCCGTATTGTCGTTGCTGAACGTTGTTCCGTTTATTCAGCCTAACGTCCGCACAGGGCGTTCACCAAGGGGCGAGGACCGTCATGAAGTACCGCACGCTGGGCCGCACCGGCATCAAGGTCAGTCCGTACTGCCTGGGCGCGATGATGTTCGGCGCCATGGGCAACCCCGACCACGAGGAGTCCGTCCGGATCATCCACAAGGCACTCGACGCGGGCATCAACTTCGTCGACACCGCCGACGTCTACTCGCGCGGTGAGTCCGAGGAGATCGTCGGGAAGGCGCTCAAGGGCCGCCGGGACGAGGTCGTGCTGGCGACCAAGGCCCATCTCCCGATGGGGGACGACCCCAACCAGCGCGGCAATTCGCGCCGTTGGCTGGTCCGCGCGCTGGAGGACTCCCTGCGGCGCCTGGGTACCGACCACGTCGACCTGTTCCAGGTCCACAGGCCGTCGCCGGACACCGACGTGGAGGAGACGCTCTCCGCGCTCACCGACCTCGTGCGCGCGGGAAAGGTGCGCAGCATCGGCGCGTCCACGTTCCCCGCCTCGGACATCGTCGAGGCGCAGTGGGTCTCCGAGCGGCGCGGCCTGGAGCGCTTCCGCACCGAACAGCCGCCGTACTCCATCCTCAACCGGGGCATCGAGCGCGAGGTGCTCCCCGCCTGCGAGCGTTACGGCATGGGCGCCCTGGTCTGGAGCCCGCTCGCCGGCGGACTGCTCACGGGCCGCTACCGCAAGGGCCTCACGCCCGACACCCACCGTGCCGCCTACGGCTTCAAGCACCTGAGTGACGAGCGCCGACTGGACGCGGTCGAGGCGCTGATCCCCGTCGCGGAGGACGCCGGGATGCCGCTGACGCACCTGGCGACCGCCTTCGCGATCGCCCACCCGGGCGTCACCTCGGCGATCATCGGCCCGCGCACCATGAACCACCTCGACGACCTCCTCGCGGGCGCGGAGACCGAGCTGGACGACGAGACCCTCGACCGGATCGACGCCATCGTGCCCCCGGGCACCGACATCGGGACGCTCGACATGGCCTACGCCCCGCCGGCGATCGAGCACGCCCATCTGCGCCGCCGCCGGATCGAGGAGCGCTCGGCCGCCTGAGCGGGCGGTGCGGGGCGCACCGTGCCGGGGGCGCCCGCGAGGAGGGGCCGGGCCCCGCCACGAACGCGGGCACGCCTGGCAGAATCCGCCGTATGGCGGACATCATCTCGCGCGACGGAACGTGGAGCTTCGACGGGGACACGGTGCGCATCGTCCCCGGCGGCAAGGCACACCCGGTGCGCCAGGACCTCGGCGAACTCGCCGTCCCGCTGCACGCGGTGGCGGGAGTGTCGTTCGAGCCGGACCGCAAGGGCGGCCGTCTTCGACTGCGGCTGCGCGCCGGTGCCTGCCCCGTTCTCCGGGCGGCGGACGGACGGCTCAAGGACGCCGCCGACCCGTACCAGCTCGTGGTGGAGAAGGACCGCACGGGCGTGGCGGAATACCTCGTCGACGAGATCCGCAACGCCCTGCTGATCGAGCAGGTGCCCGACGGGCCGGTGGACGGCTTCCTGCTGCCGGGGCCGTCGGTACCGGTGTCGGGCGGCGGCGGGGACGGCACCGCGTCCTTCGACGGGCAGACGGTCCGCCTCACCTGGAACTGGAAGGCCGAGGAGTCCAAGACGGCCGGCGGTACCGTCACCCTGCCCCTTCCCGAGGTGACGGGGGTGCGCTGGGTACCCGCGATCGGTCTGGAGAACGGCTCCCTGCGCTTCGACCGGGGAGGCGCCGTCTCGCCCGCGCCCGCCAAGTTCGACCCGTACTCCCTGGAACTGTGGGGGCTGTCGAAACGGGAGTACACCGCGGTCCTGGTCGCCGCGGCCGTCCTCGTACGGATGCCGGCGCCCGCTCCTGCCGCCGCCCCCGCGCTCGAAGCCGCCTCGCCGCCGCCCGTACCGGCCCCGGCCCCGCCCGCCGACGACCACGACGTCCTGCTGCGCCGGCTCCGCGAGCTGGGCGCGCTGTACGAGGCGGGGATCCTGACGGACGAGGAGTTCGCCACCGCGAAACGAGCCGTGCTGAAGCGCCTCTGAGCAGGCCGGCGCCGTCCCTCACCCTGCTGGGACTCGGCGCGATGGGTACCGCGCCGACCCGCTGACCCCCGCCGCACGGAGCTCGGCGCCGGTGTCGCCCGGTGTGGCACGCGCACGGACACACCTGACCGCTGACCAGGCGGTTTCGGTACACCAGTGCGAGCAGTCACCGGTACTGGCGGACTGTGCGCTCGGCGGCGCGGCGTGGGACGCCGATGCCGGTGCGCACCACGACAATGGCGCACGCGCCATCCAGAGGCGCCCGACGCTCTCCGGCCCGCACGGCACCGCTCTCCGGCGGCCGTGCGGCACCGGGTAGGTGGCAGACCAAGGAGGACCCGTGGTGGATGTCCCGGTGGACCAACTGACCGGCGCGGTCGACGGTGTACGCGCGCGGGCCCGTGGGCAGCTCGTCGAAGCCGGCCTGGAGCTGTTCGGGGTCTACGGCTACGCGCAGACGTCGGAGCAGGACCTGTGCGAGATGGCCGGGGTGCCGGTCGAGGCGCTCCGGGACGAGTTCGGCTCCCGGGAGGGTCTGCTGATGGCCCTCCACAACCAGATCACGACCGCCGGACTGCGGGCGTCCGAAGTGGCCCTGCTCTCCGAGGGGATGGACGACTGCCCCCTGGAGCAGCGCTTCCGGCGGCTCTTCCACGCGTACGTGTCGGCGGTGACCCGGGATCTGCGTGAGGCGCGGGTGACGTTCGTCGAGGTCCTGGGTGTGAGCCCGGCGGTGGACGCGCACTGCAAGCGGTGGCGCGACCTGTGGACCGACTTCCTGACGGGGGAGGCCGAGCGCGCGGCGGTCCGTGGCGAGGTGGCGGAGCGGGACCACCGGGTCGTCGTGATGGTGATGGTGGGCACGGTCCACGAGCTCATGGCCCACCACGCCCGACGCCCCCGCAGGGCACGGCCCGACGAGGTGACGGAGGAGCTGACCAAACTGGGGCTCGCGATGCTCGGCGCGGAGATGGCCGACTGACCGGCGCGGGCCGCCCGTACGCCGTCCCGGCGGCCGTTCGGTGGACCGGGGGCAGGAGTTCACAGCCTGACGTCCGCCACCACGGGCAGGTGATCGCTGCCGGTGGCGGGCAGGGACCGGATGCCGGTGACCGTCGCCGAGCGGGTGAGTATCTGGTCGATCCGGGCCACCGGGAACGCCGCCGGCCAGCTGAAGGCGAAGCCCGGCCCCGGCTCGTCCATCAGCTCGGTGACCGGCTCCAGACCCCGGTCGTCCAGGGTGCTGTTCAGGTCGCCGAGGAGGATCACCCGCTCCAGGGGTTCGGCGGCCAGCGCCTCACCCAGCAGGGCGGCACTCTCGTCCCGCCGTCCTGACGTGAGGCCGGTCGTCGGGCCGATCCTGACCGACGGCAGATGGGCGACGTACACGGCGACCTCGCCCCGCGGCGTACGGGCCGTCGCCCTGAGCCCCCGGTCCCAGCCCTCGCCCACACCGCTCGGCCTGATGTCCACCGGGCGCACGGCGCCGAGGGGGTGCTTCGACCAGAGTCCGACCGTGCCCCTCGTCGCGTGGTGGGGGTAGTCCCCGGCCAGCGCCGCTTCGAAGGCCGGTACGGCCGGGGCCGTCAGCTCCTCGACGGCTATGAGTTCGGCTCCCGTCCCGGCCAGCGCGTGTGCGGTGGCGGCAGGGTCGGGGTTCACGTCGCTGATGTTGTGCTGGACCACCGTGAACGCGTCGTCGGGAGTCGGGCCCGCGCCGGACAGCAGGGGTCCGAACACGGCGGACCAGGAGACGACGGGCAGCAGGAGCGCGGTCACCGCCAGGAACGAGCGGCGCAGCAGCGCCGCGACCAGCAGGACGGGCACGGCCAGGCCGAGCCAGGGCAGGAAGGTCTCCAGCAGACTGCCCATCCGGCCGGGGCCGTCAGGGACGAGGCCGGGGAGGGCGAGCAGCACGGCGACAAGCAGGCACAGCGCGGCGAGCACGCGGCCCCGCCCCCAACTCCAGCCCCGCTCGACCGCGTTCCGCCGTTTCGCGCCCTGCTTCCCGGCCACTGCTCCGTGCTCCCGTCCGGGCGCCTCCCACGGCGCCCCGCCCGGAAGGAGAACGCAGCGGTCCCTGATCCGGTTCCGGCAGCTGCGGCCGGGCCGGATGTCAGTGCCCGGCCGTCGCCAGCGCCCCGGCGTAGGGGCCGCCGACGCCCCAGGCCCGGTGCATGGCGTCCGCGAAGGCACCGGCCAGCTTGTGCTCCCCGGTAGGGCCGGGGTGGGTCCCGTCGTAGGTGTCCGTGTGGATGTCGTAACCGGCGGGGTGTTCCGTCAGCAGGACCGGCGACGCGGGCGTGTCCAGGTCGGCCACCGTCTCCGCGAGCAGGGCGTTGAAGCGGTCGCACTCGGCCGCGAAGGGGCCGTCGGACTCCGCCCGGACATTCGGTATGACGGGCAGCAGCACCAGCTTGATCCGGGGGTTGGCGGTGCGGGCCGCCGTGATGAAGTCCCGTGCGTTCGCTGCCGTTTGCGCGCTGTCCGTGTAGAAGCCGAGGTCTATCAGGCCGAGCGAGACCAGCAGGACGTCGGCACGGGCCGCCGTCACCGTGTCTGCGATGACGGGAGCCATGTGGAGCCACCCCTCGCCCCAGCCCGCCAGGTGCCGCCGCGCGGACGCGGGGAAGGCCGCGTCGCCGTACGCGTGGGAGAGCGGGGCGTTCGCCTCGGTGTCGTACAACCCGGTGCGCGGGCCCGTGATCGCGTACCCGCCGTCGCCGAGGGTCGCTTCGAGGTGCTGCCACATGCGGTAGCGCCAGGTGAAGTCGCCGGCCTTGCCCACGGTCATGCTGTCGCCGACGAAGAGAAAACGCATGGCGACATCATGGCCGATCACCGCTCCGGCCTGCGACGTGACAGTGGACACTTGTCCCATGAGATCGCTGCTGACCGTCTCCGCCGCCGCTGCCCTCCTGTTCCTGACGGGACCGGTGCCCGCCGTGGCGGACGAAGGGGACGGGGCGGACCGGACGTTCACGATCGAGGACCCCCGGATCACCGAGTCCAGCGGTCTCGCCGCCAGCAGGATCCATCCGGGCGTCTACTGGACGCACAACGACAGCGACGACGGGCCGTACGTCTACGCCGTCGACTCCCGCACCGGGAAGACCGTGGCGACGATCACCATGCAGGGCGTCGGGGAACCGCGTGACGTGGAGGCGATCTCGCTCGGACCCGACGGGAACCTCTACGTCGGTGACATCGGCGACAACCTCGACGGATCCTGGGACCACGTCTGGATCTACCGCTTCCCGGAGCCGAAACGGCTCGCGGACGCCACGGTGCGGGCCACGCAGTTCGACGTGACGTACGCGGACGGGGCGCGCAACGCCGAGGCGCTGATGGTCCATCCGGTCACGGGCCGGGTCTACATCGCCTCGAAGAACGAGGACGGCGGCGGTCTCTACGAAGGTCCGCAGAAGCTGACGACCGGCGGGAACAACGTCTTCCGTCGCGTGGGCGAGGTGCCGTGGGTGACCGACGGCGCGTTCTCGCCGGACGGCCGGAACCTCGTGCTGCGGTCCTACTTCAGTGCCCGGGGCTACGCCTTCGAGAACGGCCGGCTGGGCGAGGACCGGGCCGTGAGCGTGCCGCTCCAGGGGCAGTCCGAGTCGGTGACGTACACCGCCGACGGCTCGGCGATGATGTTCGGCTCCGAGGGCGAGCGCAGCGAAGTGGTGCGTGTGGAGGTGGAGGGCGGCGGTAGAACGCCCTCCGCCGGCGGAGGGGGCGGCGGGACGTCGGCCGGGGACGGCGAGGACGACGACGGGCGGACGGGCACCGTGACGGGCGGCGCCGTGGCCGTCGTCGTCATCGTGCTGGCGCTGCTGGCCGCCAAGCGGCGCCGGGGTTAGGAGGCGTCCTCCCGGACCGTGCCGCCGGTCGGGGTGAGACAGCGGCGCACGAGCGTGAGCGTGCGTTCCGTGACCGTGTCGAGGGGCGTGCCGTGTTCGACGGCGGCGAGGGCCGTGTGCAGCATTCCGGCGACCAGGTCGGCCGTGAGAGCGGGCTCGGGAGCGCCGAGCTGCCGGACGGCGGCGCGGAACGGTTCGACCTGCTCCAGGTGGAGTTCCATCAGCCGCTGCTGGCAGGCGGGATCGAGGCCGGCGTTCATGAGGGCGGCAGCGGGCCGGTGCGCGCCCTCGGCGCCGAGGCGGAGGCTCTCCCTGAAGAACGCCTCGACGCGTTCCAGCGGGCCGTCCGCCGTCGCCAGGGCGCGGGCGAGTGCCTCGTTGGAACGCCGGAAGGCCTCCTCCGTGATCGTGCCCAGGAGGGCCGCGGAGGAGTCGAAGTACTGGTACACGCTGGAGCGGGCGAGGCCCGCGCGGGCGCCGACCGCCG
This sequence comes from Kitasatospora papulosa, assembly GCF_000717245.1. GTDB lineage: Bacteria > Actinomycetota > Actinomycetes > Streptomycetales > Streptomycetaceae > Streptomyces > Streptomyces papulosus. The sequence continues at coordinate 1,044,498 of NZ_JNYQ01000004.1, read as the reverse complement.
CCGGTGTGACGGCGGCGGCGCCCTCGTTGACCAGGATGTCGATCGCCGCCTCGATCAGCGCCTCGCGTTGCCGGGCGCGGTGTTCGGCGACGGTGGAAGCGTTGATCTTCGGCATGCGGGGAGGGCTCCTGGATGGCGGACGGGGCCGGGAGCGAGGTTCCGGCCCGCGGCGCCGGTCAGGACAGGCGGCCGTCGACCATCTCGTGGACCCGGTCGGCAGCGTCCATTATCGCCGTGTCGTGGGTGACCATGACGGTGGCCGTCCCACGCTCGTGGGTCTGCTCGGCGATCAGCCGCACCGCCTCGGCCGAGCGTACGCGGTCCAGCGCCGAGGTGGGTTCGTCCACCAGCAGGACGGCGGGGGAGGTCATCAGGGCGCGGGCCAGCCCCGCGCGCTGGCGTTCTCCGCCGGAGAGCTGATGCGGGCGGGAGCCGGCGCGGTGCGTGAGCCCGACCGCCTCGACGAGTTCGTCGGCCCGGGCCCGGGCCGCGGCGTCGAGACGGCCGTCGATGTGCAGGGGCAGCAGGAGCTGCTCCCTGACGGTGAGGGAGGCCAGCAGATTCGACTGCTGGAAGACGAAACCGATGTGGCGGCGGCGCGCGGCGGTGCGTTCCCTGTCCGGCAGGGCGGTCAGCTCGGCGCCGGCGATGTGCACGGTGCCCGAGGTGGGCCTCTGGAGGCCGCCGGCGACGGCGAGGAGGCTGGACTTGCCGGATCCGGAGGGGCCGACGACGGCGACGAACTCGCCGGGGGCGACGTGGAGGCCGACGTGGTCGAGGGCGGTGACGGCGGTATCGCCGTCGCCCAGGGTGAGGGTGACGTCGTCGAGGCGCAGTCCGTCGGAGCCCGCGGCGTCCGGGGCGGTCCGGCGGTCGGTGGCGGGTGTCGTCATCGGGTGGCTCCCAGAGCGGTCAGGGGGTCGACGGCGGTGATGCGGCGGACGGCGACGACGGCGCCCACGGTCCCGAGGACGATGAGGAGGCCGGAGGAGGTGGCGATGGCGGGGGCGGAGAGGGAGAAGGGCGCCTTGCCGATCATCGCGCTGCCCAGGGCCAGGCCGACGGCGGTGCCGAGGGCCGTGGCGCCGACGAGCACGGCGACGACCTGGGCGAGCGCGTCGCGCAGGATGTATCCGGTGGGGGCGCCGAGCGCCTTGAGCAGGGCGATCTCGGCCTTGCGCTGCACCGTCCAGACCGTGAAGAACGCACCGACGACCAGGGCGGAGATGGCGTACAGGAAGCCCTTGATCAGGGCCATGGTGCTCGACTCGGCCGCGTAGCCGGGGGACGCGTCGAAGGTGGCCTCCCTGGTGTCGGCGCGGGTGCCGGTCGCCTTCTCCACCGCGGCGATGTCCGCGCCCGGCTCCAGGGTCAGCGCGACGGCCGTGGCCTGCCGGCCGGCGGCCTCGGGCAGGTCCCCCGGCAGGCCGTAGTGCAGGTGCCGCCAGGTGTCGAGGTCGGTGTAGGCGACGCCGATGTGGCCGTAGGAGACGGTCTCGTCGACCAGGCCCACGACCTTCAGCGGCACCTCGCTCTTGTCCGCGGTCAGGACGTCTCCGATCCGCACGCCCAGATCGGCGATCTCGCGGGTGATCACGATGCCCGAGCCGCCCTCCTTCAGGCCCTCACCCTCGCTGGGGGCGGGTGCGAGGGAGCCCGGCGCCATGCCGAAGACGGCGAGGTTGACCTGCTCGCCCTTCCTGGAGCCCTGGGTCACCTGGGCGTTGGCCAGGGTGTTCCCGAACGGCTCCGCGCGCTCCACGCCCGGGGCCTCGGACCATGCCCGCCAGTCCTTCTCCTCCACGGTCGAGCGGGAGAACTGCTCGCTGGTCGCCTTCTCGTCGAAGGCCAGATGGGTCACGGGCAACGCGCGCAGACCGGATATGCCGGCATCCGCCAGGCCGGAGGCGAGCCCGGACAGCAGGACGCCGAGCACGGCGATGAGCGCGACCACCGCGCCCATCAGGGTGAAGCGACCGCGGGCGAAGCGCAGATCGCGTAGGGCGAGGAACACGGAATTCTCCGAGTGACGAAGGTGATGGAGGCATGACTGCTCGGCTCGTCAGCTTTGCCAAAAGTTGACGACGCGAGTGTCGGCATCCTATCGAATGTTATCGACACACCTGTCGGCACGTTGCGTTCGGAGTGCGGCGGCGCGGTCGGGCGGGGAGGGTCGCGCCCCACCTCAGATGTCGTCGACGACCGGGCGGAGTTCGTAGTGGAGTGTGCGGTCGCGCTTCAGCCGGTGGACGAGCGGGACCGCCACGCCCTGGAGCGCCGGGTACTTCCTCGACATCGTCCGGGAGGCGTGCGTGTCCTCCTTGGACCCCTCCGGCAGGAGCCGTGCCCACGCCTTGACCGGCGGCCCCGTCGGTGCGCCCCGGACGGTGCACGGGGCGATCTCCACCACCGGGTGGTTGCGCATCCGGTCGACCTTCCAGGCCGAGGAGAAGGTGCGGATGTAGGCGTGGTCCCCCTCGACGGCGATGCTGACGGGGGTGTGGGCGGACGATCCGTCCGGCCTGCGACTGCTCAGCAGGACGGTGTACTGCCTCACGAAGGGCTCCAGCTCATGGATCGTCTCCATGTATTCCATGGTGCAGCAAAAAAGGGTGATCCGTGCTTTTCGGGCACTTCTCATGTGATCGTCCGCCGAGGTTCCCCGGCCGTTCCGGCGGTACACGGACTCCTCCGGCTCGGCCGCCGGCCCCGGGCGGTACCGGCGTAGGCTCCGGCCCATGCAGGTCAACGGTGCCCCCGAGCCCTTCTCCACCTCGCGCCTCGACGCGCTGCCGCTCGACGTCGCGCACGCGCAGGAGATGGCCGCGGTCCTCTTCGACCCCGCCCTGCACACCTACACGGGAGGTGCCCCCGAGGACGCGGCGGCCGTACGGGCCCGCTACGAACGTCAGAGCGCCGGCTCGCCCGATCCGGCCGAGCTCTGGTGGAACTGGGTGCTCCGGGTGCGCGGCGAAGGACGTCTGGCCGGGTACGTCCAGGCCACCGTGCGCGGTGAGCGGGCCGAGGTGGCCTGGGTGGTCGGGACGCCGTGGCAGGGCAGGGGCTACGCGAAGGAGGCGGCGGCCGGGCTGGTCCGGCACCTGCTGGAGCGGGGCCCCGTGACCACCGTGGTCGCCCACATCCACCCGGAGCACACGGCCTCGGCCGCCGTGGCCTCCGCCGCCGGACTGCTGCCCACGGGGGAGTGGGAGGACGGCGAGGTGCGGTGGCGGAGGGAGATCCCCCGGGAATCCGCACCGGAGCGGGCGGCGGAGCTCCCGCGCCTGTCCTGATCATTTCCCATACCTACCCTGATCACGACATGGCGCGAATTGTCTTATACCTTCATAGGAGACGGTGCGCGGGCACCGCGGATCCTGCCAGGCGAGCGACGGAGGCCCTGGGGTGGGTGATCTCGGGAGGGTGGAGGCCCTGAGACTCGCAGGGCTGTCGGCGGCGGCCGACCCCGGCATGGACCGGTTCGCCCGGCTCGTCTGCCGGCTGCTGCGCGTCCCGGTCTCCCTGGTCTCGCTGCTGGAGACCGACCGGCAGGTCTTCCCCGGCATGGTCGGACTCGCCGAACCCTGGGCGACGCGGCGCGAGACCCCGCTGAGCCACTCGTTCTGCCAGCACGTCGTCGTCGACGGCCGACCGCTGGTCCTCGAGGACACCCGGCTGAATCCCCGCACCTGCTTCAGCCTGGCCATCCCCGACCTCGGGGTGGTCGCGTACGCGGGCCTGCCGCTCACCGACGCCGACGGACACGTGCTCGGCTCGCTCTGCGCCATCGACCACGAGCCCCGGAAGTGGACCACGGGCGAACTGCAGGACCTCGAGGACCTCACCGCGGCCTGTTCGGTGGAGCTGCGCATGAGGATCGCCACCGAACTGCTCCGCCGGGACCGCGACCACGCCGGGCTGCTGCTGCGCGCCTCGGTCGAACTCGCCCACGCGCGCGACCTGACGGACCTCACCCGTCGCTTGCGCAATCTGTTCCGGGGGCCCGCCGAACCGTCCTTCGTGGAGCTGCTCCTCGCGGACGGCCGGGGCCTGTGGCGCGTGATCGACCCGGACGACGTGCGGCCGGTGGAGCAGGCGGTCGACCGCCTGGACCTGGATGCCGGTTACCCCAGCGCCGAGGCCATGCGCGAATCGCGCACCGTCTTCGTACCGGACCACGAGGCCCTGGTGTCCGGCTACAGCCCGGAGGCCGTCGCCGGATACGACTCGCTGGGGCTCCGGTCCGTTTTGAGCGTCCCGCTGCTGAACGGCCGCGGGGTGCTGACGTGGTGCTGGTCCCGCCCCCACGCACCGGCCCTGACCGAGGAGGCGGTACTCACCGCGGTGGCCGGATACGTGAGCCAGGCGGTGGAGCGCACCAGGTTCGTGGCGAACCGGCTCAGCACCGCAGAACAGCTCCAGGCCTCCATGCTGACCGACCTGCCGACGGTACCGGGCCTCGACATGGCCGCCCTGTACCTCCCGGCCGCCGACCAGGACATGGTAGGAGGAGACTGGTACGACGCCTACCAGCTGCCGCCGCCCCCGGCCGCGACGCAGCCCGGCGTGATGCTGTCCGTCGGCGACATCATCGGACACGACGTCCAGGCCGCGACCGTGATGGGCCAGGTCCGCAGCATGCTCCGACAGGCCAGCCTCGACCACCGCACGCACTCACCCGCCGCCGCGCTGGACGCGGTGGACCGCGCCCTCGACGTGCTGCCCCTGGGACCCGGCGCCACCGCGGTGCACGCCCGCCTCGACCTCGACGCCGGCCGGTGGCGGCTGACCTGGTCCAACGCGGGACACCCGCCGCCGCTCCTGCGCGCCCCCGACGGCCGTGTCTCGGCCCTGGGCGACCACGATCTCCTCCTCCTCGGCACGCCGAGCGAGCTGCCCCGGCACGACCACACCCACGACCTCCCCCGGGACAGCGTGCTCCTGCTGTACACCGACGGGCTGGTCGAGCGCCGCGACGCCGACATCGACAGGGGAATCCGGCAGACGGCGTCCACCCTCGCCGAACACGGCGACAAGCCACTGCCGCTGCTCCTGGACGCGCTCTCCCACGGGCTGAAGGACGCCCCGCAACGCGACGACGTGGCGGTGCTCGTCGTCCGCGTCAACCAGGGCGAGCGCTGACGCCTCCGGGACGGCGCGATCCCCTGCGGGCCGTGCGCTCTCAGGTACGGGGGCGGCCCGCCTCGACCAGCTCGGCGACGTCCAGAGTCAGGTCGGCACCGATCGACGGGGGGAGCTCGGCCGACTGGCCGGGGGCGTACACCTCGTGACTGTCGTACGTGCAGCCGGTGGGTTCCGTGAGGACGTGCAGGCGCCCGTGGCGCCGGTCCAGGACCACGTACACCGGGATCTTGGCCTCGGCGTACGCGGAGACCTTGTGCCGCAGGTCGCTCTTGTAGTTGCCGGAGGTCACCTCCAGGACGAGGCGGAAGACGGCCGGGTCGTAGCAGCTGTTCTCGACGCGATGCTCGTCGAAGTCCGCGTCCACGACGGCGAGGTCCGGGATGGCGTAGTCCTCCGGGCCTCCGGGCAGCCACAGGCCGATCGCCTGCAGGACGCGGGTCTCCTCGCCGTGCAGGCCGGCTGCCAGAAAGGGGATCATGAGTGTGGTCAGCGCATTGGCGTGCGGGCCGTCCGGGGGTGGGGCCACGGTGATGACGCCTCCGACGATCTCGACGCGATGACCCGGAAGCTGTCCCATGAGACGGTTCGCCGTCACGAGCATGGGTTCCGGCTCATCGTCACAGGGGTGCTCGACTGCTGCTGCAGACATTGCGGGCCTCCTGGGATCGCTGGTGTCGAGAGCATCATCGTAGGACGACGGACCCCGAAGGGGCGTCCTCAGGCGGCGCCACCCGGTCGGGTGAAGCGGGAACGGCCCCGCACACCGGGGTGTGCGGGGCCGTTCCGGACGGGGAGCCGTCAGAGCTTGTCGATCACGTAGTCGATGCAGGCCGTGAGCGCCTGGACGTCCGCCGGGTCGATCGCCGGGAACATCGCCACGCGCAGCTGGTTGCGGCCCAGCTTGCGGTACGGCTCGGTGTCGACGATGCCGTTGGCGCGGAGCACCTTGGCCACGGCCGCCGCGTCGATGCCGTCCTCGAAGTCGATCGTGCCGATGACCTGCGAGCGCTTCGCGGGGTCGGTGACGAACGGGGTGGCGTACTTGGAGTCCTCGGCCCAGCCGTACAGGGCCTGCGAGGAGGCGGCCGTGCGGCCGGTCGTGAAGTCCAGGCCGCCCTGCGAGTTCATCCACTTCAGCTGCTCGTTCAGCAGGAAGAGGGTGGCCAGCGCCGGGGTGTTGTACGTCTGGTTCTTCAGCGAGTTGTCGATCGCCGTGGGCAGCGAGAAGAACTCCGGGACGTGCCGGCCCGAGGCGTGGACGCGCGCGGCGCGGTCCAGGGCCGCCGGGGAGAACACACCGATCCACAGGCCGCCGTCGGAGGCGAAGGACTTCTGCGGGGCGAAGTAGTAGACGTCCGTCTCGGTGATGTCGACCGGCAGGCCGCCCGCACCGGAGGTGGCGTCCACCAGGACGAGGGAGCCCTCGTCGGCGCCCGCGACCCGCTTGACCGGAGCCGCGACACCGGTGGAGGTCTCGTTGTGGGTGAAGGCGTAGACGTCGACGCCCGCCTCGGCCTTCGGGTCCGGGTGGGTGCCCGGGTCCGAGGCGATGACCGTCGGGTCGGCCAGCCACGGGGCGAGCTTGGCGGCCTTCGCGAACTTGGACGAGAACTCACCGAAGTTCAGGTGCTGGGACTTGTTGTCGATCAGACCGTGCGTCGCGACGTCCCAGAAGGCGGTGGAGCCGCCGTTGCCCAGGATCACCTCGTAGCCCTCGGGGAGGGAGAAGAGGTCGCGTACGCCGTCACGTACCTCGCCGACCAGGTTCTTCACCGGGGCCTGGCGGTGGGACGTACCGAGGAGAGAGGTGCCGGTCGCGGCCAGCGCGTCGACCGCCTCCGTCCGCACCTTGGAGGGCCCGGCGCCGAAACGTCCGTCGGCGGGCTTGAGGTCAGCGGGAATCTGGATGTCAGCCACGGTCCGGAGCGTAGTCCCTCCGGAAAGCGGTCGAGGACCGTGTCCGCCGGATGAGACTCATGCTCCGGACCGCGGGAGACCCGTCGGAACGGACAAATCGACGCCCGGATCAGCGCAGATCGACGGGCAGTTCGTGCAGGTCGTTCTGGGTCACGATCGGCTTGTTCCGCAGGTCGGAGGGGGGTACGGCGAGGTCCAGGTCCGGGAAGCGCTCGTAGAGCGCGGGGAGGGCGACCCCCGCCTCCAGCCGGGACAGGGCGGCACCCGGGCAGACGTGCGGACCATGGCCGAAAGCGATGTGTCGGTTCGGGGAGCGGGTGACGTCGAACTCGCCGGCGGTCGGGCCGTACTGCTGCTCGTCGCGGCCCAGCGCGCCGAAGGAGACGATCAGGCCCTCGCCCTTCGGCAGGACCTTGTCGCCGACCTCGATGTCCTCGGTCGCGAAGCGGATCAGGACGTGCGAGGTCGGGGTGTTCCAGCGCAGCGTCTCCTCGATCACGTTCTCCCACGGCACCTCACCGCTCAGCACGCGCCTGCGCTGCTCGGGGTGGGTCTGGAGCGCCTCGACGACGTTGACGACGAGACTGATCGTGGTCTCGTGACCGGCGGCGATGATCAGCTGGAGCGTGTTGACGATCTCCTCGTTGGTGAGGTGGTCGCCGTCCTCGGACGCCGCGATCAGGGCGCTGGTGAGGTCGTCGCCCGGGTTCGCCCGCTTGTCGTCGACGATCTTCGTGAAGAGGGTGCCGAGGTCCGCCATCATCTGCGGGACCTCCTCCGGCGGGGTCTGCGTCGAGAAGAACTTCTCGAACAGCTCCTTGAGCCGCGGGTGGTCGGCCGGGTCCACGCCCATCAGCTCACTGATGACGTTCATGGGCAGCGGATACGCGAACTCCGCCTTGAGGTCGACCGGCTGGCCCTCGGGCAGTGCCGCGAGCCGGTCCAGGGAGGCGTTCGTGAGCGCCTCGATGCCGGAGCGCAGCCGCTCCACCCGCTTCACCGTCAGGGCCTGGGCGACGAGGGTGCGCAGCCGGCGGTGGTCGGCACCGTCGACGGTCAGCATGGAACGGCCCGGGTTCACGAGACCGATCAGCGGCCAGTCCATCGGGATCTCGCCGCGCTGCCAGGCGTTCCAGACGTTGATGTCCTTGACCACCCGGCTGTCGGTGAGCAGCTGACGCGCCTCGGCGTGGTGCGTCACCGCGTAGCAGTGCACCCCGCCGGGAAGCTCCACCTCGGCCAGCGGGCCGGCGGCGCGCAGCGCGGCGCTCTCGGCGTCGAGGTCCGCGACGAGGGGATCGAGGGCGATCCGGGTCATTTCTGGCCTCCAAGTGCAGGGGTGGGCGTGAAGTGCACCGGCAGGTCCGTCAGCCCGCGCAGCCACGGGGACGGGCGCCGGCTCAGCCGGTCCTCGGGGATGTCGAGGTCGATGTCCGGGAGCCGGTCCAGGAGCACCTCGATGCCCGTACGCGCGATGACCTCGGCGGTCTCCTGCGCCGGGAACGGGCAGCGGTGCTCGCCGTGGCCGAAGGAGAGGAAGGCGTTGTTGCCGCCGGTCAGGGTGGAGCCGTCGGTGCGCACCTGCGGGTCGGCGTTGGCCGCGGCGATGCCGAGGAGCAGCATGTCGCCGGCGCGGATGTGGCGTCCGGCGAGGTGGGTGTCGCGGGAGGCCCAGCGGCCGGCCACGTTCTGCGTCGGGGTGTCCTCCCAGAGGACCTCGTTCATCGCCTCGGCGACGCTGTGCCGGCCGCCGGAGAGCGAGGCGGCGAAACGGTCGTCGACCAGCATCAGCCGCAGCGAGTTGCCGATCCAGTCGGCGGTGGGCTGGTGGCCGGCCGCCATCATGACCATGAGGTCCTGGACGATCTCCTCGTCGGTGAAGCCGCCGGGATCCTCCAGCATCCGGGTCGCGACGTCGTCGTCGGGCTCGGCGTGCTTGTCGGCCAGGAGCTGGTACATGGCCCCGCCGAGGTACTGCTGGCCCGCCAGAGCCCGTTCACGCCCGTCGATCATGTCGTTGAGCGCGGCGACGAGCGGACCGCCGATCTCGTCGCTGAACCCGTAGAGCTTGGCCAGGACGCGGGCGGGGAGCAGCATCGCGTACTCGGCGATGATGTCGGTCCGCCCGGTCGCGCAGAACCGGTCGATCAGGCTGTCGGCGAACTCCTCCGCGTACCGCTTCAGCGTGAACGGGTCGACGGCCTCCAGCGCGTTGCTGATCATGGCCGCGCGGACGGTGTGCCGCTCACCGACGGTGTAGAGGATGGACGGCTGCTTCCGGCCGATCATCGGTCGCAGCGGCCAGTTTTCCGGGATGTTGTCCCACTGGTTCCACAGGTCCGAGTCCCGGCTGAAGAGCACCGGGTCGTTGGTGACCTGGTGGAGTTCGCGGTAGCCGACGATCAGCCAGGCGGGGATGTCGCCGTCCAGCACGACCGGCGCGACCGCGCCGTGGTCGCGGCGCATCTCCCGGTACACCTGCACGGGGTCGGTCTGGAACCGCGGCCCGGACAGGGGAACGGGGCCGTGGGACACGGGGCACTGGGTCACGTCGTCGGCTCCGGGGTCATCGTGGCCGCCGGGGCAGGGCTCCCTGCCAGGGCCGCGTCCGCGCCCTTGCTCCGGGCGACGGAGAGGGCGTAGAGGTGCTCGACCAGCGTGATCAGGACGTACTTGCTGGACGAACGGTCCCGGGCGTCGCACTCCACGAGCGGGACGTCGGGGGAGAGGTCGAGGGCCTCGCGGATCTGCTGCTCGGTGTGGAACGAGCCGCCGAAGTCGTTGCACGCGACGATGAACGGCGTGCCGTGGTGCTCCAGCCGGTCGATCGCGTACCAGGAGTCGGCGAGACGGCGGGTGTCGACGAGGACGACGGCGCCCAGGGTCCCGGAGAACAGCCGGTCCCACAGGAACCAGAAGCGTTCCTGTCCGGGGGCGCCGAAGAGATAGAGGACCGAACGCTCGTCGAGCGTGATGCGGCCGAAGTCGAAGGCGACCGTGGTGGACGTCTTGGAGTGCACGCCGTCGAGGTCGTCGACGGCCTCGCCCGCACGGGTCATGGTCTCTTCCGTGTTGAGCGGACGGATCTCGCTCACGGATCGGACCATGGTGGTCTTGCCGACCCCGAAGCCGCCGACGACGACGATCTTCAGTCCGTTGTCGGCCGTCGCCTGCAGGGCGGCACGGTCAGAGGTTGCGGAGTCCAACGAGCACCTGTTCCAGGGTGTCGGTGTCGGGGAGCCGGTCCGCGACACGTGCAGTACGGGGGTGGCGGGCGCTGATCCGGCCGGTGTCGAGCAGGTCGCAGAGCATGATGCGGACGATGCTGACGGGCAGTTTCAGGGTGGCCGAGATCTCGACGACCGCGGTGGGGCTGTCGCACATCCGCAGGATCGCGACATGCTCCGACTGCATCCCGGGGTTCGGTTCGCACTCGGCGACGACGAGCGTCACCAGGTCGAACGCGGCCGAGTCGGACCGGCTGCGGCCCCCCGTGAGGGTGTACAGCCGGTCCGGGTCGTCGTCGCGTCCGGGCCGGGGGCGCGGTACGGACGTCATACGTCCGCGGTTTCCGCGGCCTGGGCCGCCGTGTCACGCGGCGGGGCGACGAGGTACTCGCCCAGCTGCTCGACGAGTTCGCTCATGTTGTGGCCCACCAGGCCGACGTCGGAGTCCTCGGCCGCCACGACCGCGAGGTGGGCGCCCGCCCCCGCCTCGACGATGAACAGCACACCGCCGTAGAACTCGGTCATCGCGGACCGTACGCCGCCGGTGCCGTCACCGAACTCGATGGACGCGCCGTGCGACAGGCTCTGGATGCCCGCGGAGATCGCGGCCAGCTGGTCCGCCTGGTCGACGGAGAGTTCGGGCGTGCGGCAGAGCTTCAGGCCGTCCCTGGACAGGACAAGGGCATGCCGGGCTCCGGGCGTGCGGTCGAGCAGCCCCTCCAGCAGCCAGTTGAGCTTCTCGTCGGTGGTCGCGGTCATCGGGTGTTGCCTTCCGGGTGCGGGGAATTGGCTCGTACCGCCTGGCTGAAGGTGCTGAAGCGGGCAGCCTGGACCTTCGGGTCGGTGGCACGGGACCGGGGGGATTCGGCTTCGCCGGGGGCGGCTCTGCCGGTACGTGCTTCGGCGGCGGCCAGAGTGCGGCCCCGACGACGCTTGGGCAGACCGCTGTCGCCGATCTGGGGGACGGTACCGGTGGACTCCGACTCCGACTCCGGCTGCCCGGGCGAGGCCTCCGCGCGGGTTCCGGCGCCGGTCTCCGCGGGGGGCGCGGGACGGAAGTCCGCGGGTGCCGCGGTACGCGGGTCCGGCGCGGCGGCCGGGGCCGGCGTCGTGTGGTCCGGCTCGGGCTCGGGGTGCCGCGCGGCACCCGGGAGCGGAGCGGGCGTACGGGAGATGAGCTCCTGCGGCAGCATCATCAGCGCACCCGTACCGCCGCGGGCCGACGGACGGAAGGAGACGGTGAGCCCGTGCTTCCTGGCCAGCCGGCCGACGACGGCGAGGCCGAGCCGGGTGCCGGAGATACCGGTCAGGTCCTGGTTGTCGGCGGACACGGCCCGCTCGGCGCGGCGCAGCTGCACATCGCTCATCACCAGGCCGCTGTCCTCGACGGTGACCACGATGCCCGCCGGGACCTCCTCGACGTACACGTGCACCTCGGCGGTGGGCGGCGAGAAGTTGGCAGCGTTGTCGAGGAGTTCGGCCAGGGCGTGCATGACGCCCTCGGCGGCGTGGCCCGCGATCGCCACGTCGCTGGTCGAGTGCAGGCGGATGCGCTGGTAGCCGCCGATACGGCCCATGGCGCCACGCAGGATCGACTCCATCACGATCGGCTTGGCCCAGCGGCGGCCGGAGCGCGCGCCGGTCAGTACGGCGATGGAGTCGGCGAGGCGGCCACCCTGGGCCGTGCGGTGGTCCAGGTGCAGCAGGTCGCCCAGGACGTCCTCGGCGGTGTGCCGGTGCTCCATCTCGCGCAGGTCGGCCAGCATGCTCGTGGACAGGGCCTGCATCCGGCCGGCGGCGTTGGCGCAGGCGGCGATCGCCGCGGAGCGCTCGTTCTCGGCGCGCCGGGCGCGGGCGGTGAGGCGGGCGGCCTCCGCGGTGAGCCGCTCGTGCTGCTCGACGGCCTCGACGGTGACCCGGGCGACCCGGTCGTCGGCCTCGGCGGTGACTCTGGCCGCCTCGGCGGAGGCCGCCGCTCTGATGCGAGCGGTCTCGGCCGTGAAGCGCTGTGCCTCGGCGGCCGAGGTCGAGACGAGACGCGAGGTCTCGGCGGTGAAGCGCTCGGAGTCCGCGGCCCGCAGGGCACGCAGATTACGGGCGGTGGCCAGCGTGTGGACGGTGACGGCCACCGCGACGCACAGCAGCGCCGCCGTGCCGGCGGCCCCCCAGGTGAGCGGCGTCCGTACCGAGGCCGGAGCGGCGGCGACCGCCCACAGGCACAGAGCACCGGTAACGGCTGCCGAGATCAGCAGGGCGAGTGCGGTCGGCCGGAGTGAAGGGCGCAATCGGAGTCCTCGGGGCGGACGGTGCGGAGGAAGGGACAGGTGCAGCCGGTGGGACAATCAGGGCATTCCGGTGTGGTGATGGTGAAAGGCCCACATCTGGAGCTGATTGTTCCTGATCAAGTCACGGCAACTATAGGAGAATTGGCGACTTGTTTGGGGATTCCTTGTGGCCACTTCTGTTTGAAATCTGGCTTGAACTGATCTGATCGAGGCCTCAGGGCGCCTGTGATCCGAGTCGATCGGCGATTCGGAAGGGTAAGTAGTGGCGAATGTGGCCCTATGTCCCATGTGTGAGGCTTGATTTGTCACGATCGTCGCTCCTGGGCCGGTGGCCAGCTAATGTGAGCGCTCCGGTGCAGTCGGCCTTCCCGGCCGGCACCGCCGTAAGACACACCGCGCGCCTTGAAGGGGGAGGCGCCGCGTGGCCCCGACGGAGGACGCAAGCAACCGTGGACGCGCAAGGCCGTGGGCGGGACGAGGGCATCGACCCCGCAGACCAGTGGGTACTCAACCCCGATACCGGTGATTACGAACTGCGACTGACCCCCTCCTCAGGGCGATCATCCGCGGCGGCCGGTACCACCGATGCCAGAACCGCCGGACCGCGTCGAAGGTCGAAGCCGGAGGCGAAGCCGTCCGGCGACCGTGCCTCCGTTCCCGGTCAGCGCGGCAGCCGCCGGGCGGCGGGCGACGGACGCGGCGGCCGGGACGAGGCGCGGAAGCCGGGGAGCCGTGCGGCCGCTCCGGCCGCCGGGCGCCGCAAGGCGAAGCCGAAGAAGTCGGGCAAGAAGAAGGCCCTGGTGTGGACCGGCGGTGTGCTCGCCTTCCTGCTGGTGGGCGTGGGCACCACGGGCTACTTCGTGTACCAGCACTTCAACGCCAACATCACCGCCGTCTCCACCGACGGTGCCAGTACCGGCGGCTTCAGCAAGGACCGCGCGATCAACGTCCTGGTGATCGGGACGGACAAGCGCACCGGCGCGGGCAACGAGGGCTACGGGGACGCGGGCAGTGTCGGCCACGCCGACACCAACATCCTCTTCCACGTCTCCAAGGACCGCACGAACGCCACCGCGCTGAGCATCCCCCGTGACCTCATAACGGACATCCCCGACTGTCCGACGCAGCTGGAGAACGGGGAGACGAAGGACATCCCGGCGACGCCCGGCGGACGCTTCAACACCAGCCTCGGACAGTCCGAGCGCACCCCCAGCTGCACCATGCGCACCGTCACCGAGCTCACCGGCATCACGCCCGACCACTTCATGGTGGCCGACTTCAACGCCGTCAAGTCCCTGACGACCGCCGTCGGCGGTGTGGACGTCTGCCTCGCCAAGGACATCGACGACAAGGACTCCCACCTCAAGCTGTCCCAGGGGGAGCACACCATCGAGGGCGAGCAGGCCCTGGCCTTCCTGCGCACCCGGCACTCCGTGGGCTTCGGCAGCGACCTGAGCCGCATCGAGATCCAGCAGCAGTTCCTGGGCTCCCTGATGCGCAAGCTGAAGTCCAACGACACCCTGACCAGCCCGTCGAAGATGTGGTCGCTCGCGGAGGCCGCCACCAAGGCCCTCACCGTCGACGAGAAGATCGGTGACATCAACCAGCTCCGCAAGCTGGGCATGGAACTGGCGTCGGTCGACCCCAAGAACATCACGTTCACCACGGTCCCGGTGCTGGACAACCCGAACGACAAGGCCACCGTCATCCTCGACAAGTCCAAGGCGCCGCAGGTCTTCTCGATGATGCGCGAGGACGTCTCCTTCACCGCGGTGGAGAAGCAGGAGAAGGCCGAGGAGAAGGCCAAGGCGGAAGCCAAGCTGAAGGGCGAGATGGCCGCCCCCGCCGACGTCCGGGTCGACGTCTACAACGGCGGCGCCCCCGCCGGCTCCGCGCAGAACGCCCTGGACTGGCTCCAGAACGAGAAGAAGGTGCTGAAGTCCACGAACAAGGCGAACGCGCCGGAGAACGTGAAGAAGACCCAGCTCGTCTACGGCCCCAACCAGGCCGACCAGGCCCGCCGGCTGGCCGACCTGATGGGGATGTCGGCCTCGGCCCTCAAGCCGACGACGACGGACGCGGGTGAGATGGAACCGATGAAGCTGACCCTGGGACCGGACTTCACCGAGGCGGGCAGCCCGCTCTCCGCCCCGGCGAAGGCCCCGGACGAGATCCAGCGCGTGGAGGCCGACAAGGCGGTCTGCGCGAAGTAGACCGGACCCGGTCCCGTGGCTGCCCGCCGCGGGACCGGTCGCCTCCCCACCTCGTCCGGCGCTCCGGAGGGCCTCGGGCCCCCGGGCCCGGCATGCTGGGCGCATGTCCGCCACCGATCTCGTCCGAGCCCTGGCCCGGTCCGTCCGCGGCGAGGTGGAGTCCGACGCGACCGCCCGCGCCCTGACGACCATGGACGCGTCCAACTACCGCCGCGTCCCGCAGGCGGTCGTGGCCCCCCGCGACGCCGACGACGTCGCCGAGACGCTCCGCGTCTGCCGGGAGCACGCCACCCCCGTCGTACCCCGGGGCGCCGGCACCTCCATCGCCGGTCAGGCCACCGGAACAGGCGTCGTCCTGGACTTCACCCGCCACATGCGGCGCATCCTCGAACTGGACCCCGGCTCCCGCACCGCGGTCGTCCAGCCCGGGGTGATCCTGGACGACCTGCGCGCCGCCGCCGCCCCGCACGGGCTGACCTTCGGGCCCGACCCGTCCACCCACAGCCGCTGCACCCTCGGCGGCATGATCGGCAACAACTCCTGCGGCTCCCACTCCGTCGCCTGGGGCACCACCGCCGACAACCTCCGCAGCCTGCGCGTCGTCCGCTACGGCGGGGGCGAGGCCCTGCACGTCGGACGCGGGCTGCCCGACGCGCCGCCCGGTCTCGACGGGTTCGCCGCCGGCCACCTCGCCCTCCTGCGCACCGGCTTCCCCGAACTCCCGCGGCGCATCTCCGGATACGCCCTGGACGCGCTGCTCCCGGAGAACGGCCCCGACCACGCCCGCGCCCTCTGCGGCAGCGAGGGGACGCTCGCCGTGGTCACCGAGGCGACCGTCCGCCTCGTCGAGACGCCCGCCGCCCGGGCACTCGCGGTCCTCGGGTACGCAGACGAGACCGCCGCCGCCGAAGCCGCCCCCGGTCTCCTCCCGTACGGCCCGCTCACCGTCGAGGGGATGGCCGCCGACCTCGTACGCGGACCGGCCGGTCTGCCACGCGGGGCGGCCTGGCTGTTCGTGGAGACGGGCGGCGCCACCCCCGCTCAGGCCCGCGACCGTGCGAACCGGATCCTGCGCGCGGCCGACGCCCTGGACGGCACCGTCGTCACCGACCCCGCGGGCATGCGGACCCTGTGGCGCATCCGTGAGGACGCCGCCGGCACGGCGACCCGCATGCCCGACGGCACGGAGGCCTGGCCCGGCTGGGAGGACTGCGCCGTCCCGCCCGCCCGGCTCGGCCCCTATCTGCGCGACTTCCGGGCCCTGCTCACCGCACACGGGCTGCACGGAACCCCGTACGGGCACTTCGGCGACGGCTGCATCCACGTACGCATCGACTTCGACCTGCTGACCGAACAGGGCGTGGCCCGCTTCCGCCGCTTCTCCGAGGAGCAGGCCGGCCTCGTCGTCGCGCACGGCGGATCGCTGAGTGGCGAACACGGCGACGGGCAGGCCAGGGCCGAACTGCTGCCCCGGATGTACGGGGACGAGATGGTGCGCCTGTTCACCCGCTTCAAGGACCTCTGGGACCCCGACGGCGGGCTGAACCCCGGCATCCTGGCCCGCCCCGCACGTCTCGACGAGAACCTCCGCTTCGCGGTCCTGCCCCGGCGCCCCGTCGACGTGACCTTCGGCTACCCGCACGACGGCGGTGACTTCTCCGCGGCCGTACGCCGCTGTGTCGGCGTCGCCACGTGCCGCACGGCCACGCCGGGTCCGGGTGCGGACGTCATGTGCCCCTCCTTCCGGGCGACCGGGGAGGAGGCGCACTCCACCCGGGGCCGCGCCCGGCTGCTCCACGAGATGCTGGCCGGCGAGGTGATCACGGACGGCTGGCGGTCCACGGAGGTACGGGACGCGCTCGACCTCTGCCTGTCCTGCAAGGGCTGCCGCAGCGACTGCCCGGTCGGCGTCGACATGGCCACGTACAAGGCGGAGTTCCTCCACCACCACTACCGCGGCCGGCTCCGTCCGGCCGCCCATTACGCGATGGGCGGCCTCCCCCGCTGGCTGCGGACGGCGGCCCCCTTCGCGAGCGTCCTCAACGCCCTGGCGAGGATCGGACCGCTCGCCGCACTCGCGCGGCGGCTCGGCGGCGTCGACCCGCGCCGGGCGCTTCCCGTCCTGGCGCGGCGGACGTTCCGGTCCTGGGCGGGCGCCCGCCGGACACCGGCGACGGGGGAGGCCGTCGTGCTCTGGCCGGACACCTTCACCGACCACCTCTCCCCCGAGGTCGGACGGGCCGCGGTCTGGGTCCTGGAGGCGGCCGGACGGACACCGGTGCTGCCCGCCCGGGGCGTGTGCTGCGGCCTCACCTACGTGTCGACGGGCCGGCTCGACGCGGCCCGTGCCGTCATGCGCCGCACGCTGGACCGGACGGGACCGGCCGACGGCGTCCCGGTCGTCGTGCTGGAACCGAGCTGCGCCGCCACCCTGCGCACCGACCTGCCGGAGCTCTTCCCCGACGACCCGCGCGCCGCCGCGCTCGCGGCCTCCGTCCGCACCCTGGCGCAGTACCTGGAGGAGTACGCCCCCGACTGGACGCCGCCCCGCCTGGACCGGCGGGTCGCCGGACAGACCCACTGCCACCAGCACGCGGTCCTCGGCGACGCGGCCGAGCGCAGGCTCCGCGAAAGGGCGGGGCTGACCGGCGAGCTGAGCGGCGGCTGCTGCGGACTGGCCGGCAACTTCGGTTTCGAGAAGGGGCACTGGGACGTCTCGGTGGCCTGCGCCGAGGAGCGGCTGCTGCCCGCCGTGCGGGAGGCGGAACCCGGCACGGAGCTGCTGGCCGACGGGTTCTCCTGCCGCACCCAGCTCGACCAGCTGGCGGGGCGTCGTGCCCGGCACCTCGCGGAGGTCCTGGCGGAGGGGCTGCCGCCGGAGACCGGGGAGGGGCCGCCGGGCAGGGCGGAGCGACGACGGGGACAGTCGTAGGTACCCGACCTCCCCTGCGGTTCGGGCCCGTTCCCCGGCGTCGGACGTTCAGGGCCGCGTTGGCCGCTCGCGCGCCACGATCTCCCGGGCGAGCTCCGCCAGCCGGGGCAGCGCCGGGTGGCCGGGGCCGTCCCGCCGGGCCAGCAGGACGGGCAGGGGAGGGGCGTCGTCCAGCGGCACGTAGGTGACCCCGGCGTGCGGATGCATCTGGGCGGTGGAGTTGCCCGAGACCCCGCAGCCCCGCCCGGCCGCGATCGCGGTGAGCCAGTCGTCGGTGTTGGCGACGGTGAGGGTGGCGGCCGGACGGGCGTCCGGGGGCCACAGGTCCAGCGTGGTGGCGCCCGAGACGGTGTTCAGGACGACCGCGCCGCCGGTCAGGTCGGCCAGGGAGAGGGAGGTGCGGGCGGCGAGCGGACCGTCCGCCGCCACGGCCGCCACCCGCACCTCGGTGAACAGCACCTCGGTGACGAGTCCCGGGGTGTTCACGGGGCCGCGGAGCAGCGCCGCGTCCACCTCGCCGCGGGTCAGGCCGGCCGTGCGGTCGTCGATGCGCAGGAGTTCGAGCGGGGTCTCCGGGTGCCGCTGCTGCCAGGTCCGCAGCAGGGGTGTGGTGTACGGGCCGAACGCGGACCAGGCGTGCCCGAGCCGCAGCGGCCAGCCGCGCAGCCGCCCGGGGTCGAGGGCCTCGTCGAAGGCGGCGACGGCAGCGGCGGCCTTGTCGCGGAAGGCGACGCCCTCCGAGGTCAGGGCGAGGTGGTGGGTGGAGCGGTCGACGAGCCGGACGCCCAGATGCCTCTCCAGGGCGGCGAGCGTGCGGGAGACGACGGGCTGGGTGACCCGCAGGCGGGTGGCGGCGCGCGTGACGCTGCCCTCGTCGGCGATGGCGAGGAAGGCCCGCAGATGCCGGACCTCGATGCTCCCGGTGCGCTGTCCAGTGCTCATGCGCCCGGAGCATAACGGGAGCGCAATGGGCATTTCACGGGAGGCGCGCGGGTCTCTACCGTGAGGGCGTGAGCGCCTACCCCGTGGTGCCGTATCGTGTACCGGTGAGTGCACTCCAATGAACTGAAGGAAAGGTGTCCGGTGAACGACCGCCACGTTGTCGCAGAGTCGGCCGCAGCCGTCGCCGTCCCCGAGGCGGTGTCCGCGCTCGACGGGACGGGCCGGGGCCCGTCCCGACGCGGAGCCGCGCTCGGTCCGGTCGCGCTGGTGGTGGCGGGCGGTCTGTCCGTCCAGTTCGGCGCGGCGGTCGCCGTCCTGCTGATGCCGAAGGCGGGCGCGCTCGGTGTCGTCACCCTGCGTCTCGCCGCCGCCGCGGTCGTCATGCTGGTCGTCTGCCGGCCGAAACTCCGCGGGCACTCGCGCGCCGACTGGGGCACCGTGGTGGCCTTCGGCATCGCGATGGGCGGGATGAACACCCTCTTCTACCAGGCCGCCGACCGCATCCCGCTGGGCGCGGCCGTCACCCTGGAGGTGCTGGGGCCGCTCGTCCTGTCGGTCGTCGCCTCCCGCCGCCTCATCAACCTCGTCTGGGCGGCGCTGGCACTCTGCGGCGTCGTCCTGCTCAGCGGTGGAGGCTTCGACCGTCTGGACCCAGTCGGAGTCGCGTACGCCCTCGGCGCGGGCGTCATGTGGGCGGTGTACATCCTCTTCAGCGCCCGGACCGGACGGCGCTTCCCGCAGGCGGACGGACTGGCCCTGGCCATGGTCGTGGCAGCCGCCCTCTCGCTGCCCCTCGGCATCATGGAATCGGGCTCGAAGCTCGTGGTCCCGTCCACCCTGGGCCTGGGCATCGCCGTCGCGCTGCTCAGCTCGGTCCTTCCGTACACCCTCGAACTCATGGCCCTGCGCCGGCTGCCCGCACCCACCTTCGCGGTCCTCATGAGCCTCGAACCGGCCATCGCGGCCACGGCCGGCTTCCTCGTCCTCGACCAGGCGCTCTCCACCACCGACGCCCTCGCCATCGCCCTGGTCATCGGGGCGAGCATGGGCGCGGTGCGCAGCCAGACGCGGGGCCCGCGGAAGAGGTGAGCCCCCGCTTCGGGGGCGTGCCCGTTCCGCCTGCGCGGCCGGGCGTCCGATCCTAGGGTGGTCGCGACGGCCCACCTGGAGGTACTCATGCCGGAACGCGACGACCTGCTCGCGCTCGTGACCGACCAGCGCACCAACTTCCTCTACACCGTCGCGGGGCTCGACGACGCGGGAGCCCGCGCCCGGACGACGGTGAGCGAGCTGACCCTCGGCGGACTCCTGAAGCACCTGGGAGACATGCAGCGCGGCTGGCTCGACGTCGTCGAGGGCACCGCGCCCGCCGAGGTCGGCTGGGCGGACCTCGACCCCGACGGCAACCGCATGACGGACGCCGAGACGCTGCCCGGACTGCTGGAGGCCTTCCACGCGGCGGCGGCCGCGTTCGACCGTACGGTGCGCGAGGAGGCCGACCTCGACCGCGAGGTCACGCTGCCCGCCTACCCCTGGTCACCCCCGGAGCCGGTCGTCTGGACCGTCCGCCGCGTCCTGTGGCACATCTTCCGGGAGATCGCCCACCACAGCGGCCACGCCGACATCATCCGGGAGGCGCTGGACGGGGCCAGCACCACGGCGAAGATGGCCGAGGCGGCGTCGGAGGGGCGGTAGCGGGCCGCCGTGGGTGCGGCCGTGCCGGGAGCGGGCGGGCGAGGCACGATGGAAGGGAGCGGAGGAAGGAGGCGCGCGCATGGGATCCACGAAGGGAACCGACGAGTACGCCGGTCTGTACTCGCACACCCCCTCACAGGCCGAGGGCGAACGCGACGAGCCCGCCGCGCGGGGCAGCGCCCTGGAGACACACCCCGACGTCCCCCGGACCGAACCCTCCCAGGCCGAGGGCGACCGCACGGAGTGACCCGGACGCCGGCTCAGCCGTCGACGGGCAGGATGCGGAACGCGGTGAGGCCGGGGGTCAAGGGGGTGATGGCCCCGAAATCCCTCCGGTCGAGAGTGAAGATGCGGTCGGTCCTGTACCGGTCGGCGAGGACGACTCCCACCGCGTCCGCGAGGTCCAGCCTCAGCCCTCCGTAGTCGCGGCGCACCGTGTGGGCCGCGACCAGATCGGCGGGTCTGAGCTCCGCGAGTCTGTACTGGCCGTCCGTGATGCGCGCGTTGAGGGCTTCCATGACCTGCATGGCCGCCGGGAAGCCGAGGTCCCGGTGAACGAGGTGGTCGAGCTCCGTGAGCACCAGCGGAGAGACTGCCAGCCTCTCGTACTCCAGGATCTTCGCAGCGCCGGAGTGCTCGGGCTGCGCGCTGTCGAACGCCGCGTACAGGGCGGATGTGTCGGCGACGATGATCAACGGCGTGCTGCTCGTTCCTTGATGTGCTCGTACACCACGTCGTCCATCGCCTCGGGGCTGAGCGGGCGCCCGCTGTCGAAGACCGGGAGATCTCCGCTGCGCTTGGGCCGCTCCGCGTGGTCGAGGATCATGGCGACGCCCCTCCTGATGAGCTCCGCCTTGCTGACCCCCGTCGCGGACGACTCGGCGTCCAGCCGGACTTCCAGGTCCTCGGGAAGGTACACAGTCGTCTTTATCATGTCTCCAAAAATACCACCCTGCCCTACGTAGGGCAGGGTGGCGGAACGCTCTCCGCTGTCACGAAAGCCGTCGCCCCGAATAAATCATGCAAGCATGCTTGCTTGTTTTATGGGCCGCTGGCATGCTCCGGGGCACACCGCCACGCCCCGAGGGGAGCGCACCGTGCCCGACGCATCGGCCGTGACCGTCGCAGTGCTCGACGACATGCGTGAGGAGAGCGACGAACTCGACCTGCTGGTAGCGGGGTTGAGCGCACAGGAGTGGACCGCGCCGACCCCCGCCGCCGGGTGGACCGTCGCCCATCAGATCGCCCACCTCAACTGGACCGACGAGGTGGCCCTGGTCGCCGCCACGCAGCCCGACGCCTTCGCCGCCGAGGTGGAGAAGGCGCTCGCGGCCCCCGAGACCTTCGCCGACGAGGCGGCCGAGGAGGCCGTCACCGCGCTCACGCCCGCAGACCTGCTCGTGGAGTGGCGGCAGGGCAGGGCCCGGCTCCAGGAAGCGCTCCGCGCGGCGCCGGAAGGGACGAAACTTCCCTGGTACGGCCCGCCCATGAGCGTCGCCTCGATGGCGACCGCCCGGCTCATGGAGACCTGGGCGCACGGCCAGGACGTCGCCGACGCGCTCGGGGTGACCAGGAAGCCCACCGCGCGGCTGCGGCACGTCGCCCGGATCGGCGTACGGGCCCGGGACTACGCCTACTTCGTGCGGGGCCTGCGCCCGCCCGCCGAGCAGTTCCGGGTGGAACTCCTCTCGGAGGACGGCGTCCTGACGGTGTACGGACCCGAGGACGCCGAGCAGCGGGTCACCGGACCGCTCCTGGACTTCTGTCTGCTCGTCACCCAGCGCGCCCACCGGGACGACCTCGCCGTCGAGGCGGCCGGCCCGGACGCCGGGCAGTGGCTGGACATCGCACAGGCCTTCGCCGGACCCGCCGGGCCCGGGCGCCCCCGGAAGGCGGACCGATGACCCGGCCGCTGCGCATCGGCAACGCCTCCGGCTTCTACGGCGACCGCTTCGACGCCGTGCGCGACATGCTCACCGACGGGCCGCTGGACGTCCTGACCGGTGACTACCTCGCCGAGCTCACCCTGCTCATCCTGGGGCGCAGCCGTCTGAAGGACCCGAAGCGCGGATACGCCTCGACGTTCCTCCGGCAGCTGGAGGAGAACCTCGGGCTCGCCCACGAACGGGGCGTGAAGATCGTCACCAACGCCGGCGGGCTCAACCCGGCCGGGCTCGCCGACGCCGTACGGGAGCTGGCGGACCGCACCGGCATACCCGTGCGCGTCGCCCACGTGGAGGGCGACGGCCGCCCCGTGCCCGAAGGCTGTCTCACCGCCAACGCCTACCTCGGCGGCGCGGGCATCACCGCCTGCCTGCGCGCCGGGGCCGACATCGTCGTCACCGGGCGGGTCACCGACGCCGCCCTCGTCACCGGTCCCGCCGCCGCACACTTCGGCTGGGGCCGGGGCGACCACGACGCGCTCGCCGGGGCCGTCGTCGCCGGACACGTCCTGGAGTGCGGGACCCAGGCCACCGGCGGCAACTACGCCTTCTTCGGCGACCACGACGTCCGCCGGCCGGGGTTCCCGCTCGCCGAGATCCACGCGGACGGAAGCAGCGTGATCACCAAGCACGAGGGGACGGGCGGGGTCGTCGACATCGGCACCGTCACCGCGCAACTGCTGTACGAGACCGGCGGCGCCCGCTACGCCGGACCCGACGTCACCGCCCGGCTCGACACCGTACGGCTCACGCAGGACGGGCCCGACCGGGTGCGGATCGAAGGCGTGCGCGGGGAGGCGCCACCGCCCACGCTGAAGGTCGGGATCAACCGGCTCGGCGGGTGGCGCAACGAGGTCGTCTTCGTGCTGACGGGCCTCGACATCGACGCCAAGTCCCGTCTCGTACGTGACCAGTTCGCCGACGCCCTCGACCGTGCCGGCTCGAAGCCCGCGGAGGTGCGGTGGGAACTCGCCCGCACCGACCGGGCCGACGCCGACACCGAGGAGACGGCCAGCGCGCTGCTCCGGCTCGTGGTGCGCGACCCGGACGCGGAGGCCGTCGGCCGCGCCGTGTCCGGGGCGGCCGTCGAGCTGGCACTCGGCAGCTACCCGGGCTTCCATGTGACCGCCCCGCCCGGCAAGGGCGCTCCCTACGGCGTGTTCGAGGCCGCGTACGTGCCGGCCGGCGAGGTCGAGCACGTCGCCGTGCTGCCGGACGGGTCACGGGAGGCCGTACCGGCGGCCGGGGCGTACCGGGAGCTCGACGCGGTGGCGGAGCCGCCCCTGCCCGAACCGCTGCCCGCCGGTCCCACCCGTGCCGTCCCGCTCGGCCGGCTGGCGGGGGCCCGCAGCGGGGACAAGGGCGGGGACGCCAACGTCGGGGTGTGGGTGCGCTCGGACGACGCCTGGCGGTGGCTGGCCCACGAACTGACCGTCGCCCGCTTCCGGGAGCTCCTTCCGGAGACCGCCGGGCTCACCGTCGTACGCCATGTCCTGCCCCGGCTGCGGGCGCTCAACTTCGTCGTCCACGGCCTGCTCGGCGAGGGCGTCGCCGCGCAGGCGAGGTTCGACCCGCAGGCCAAGGCGCTGGGGGAGTGGCTGCGTTCCCGGCACGTCACCGTCCCCGTGCAGCTGCCGGCCGACCCGGAGGTGCACGCATGACCGTCCTGCCCACCGCCCTCGACACCGCGGGCCCCGAGTACGCCGCCCACCGCGAGGCGATGCTCGCGAAACTCGCCGACCTGGAGACCGAGCACGCCAAGGCCCTCGCGGGAGGCGGCGAGAAGTATGTCGCCCGCCACCGCAAGCGCGGCAAGCTCCTCGCCCGCGAGCGGATCGAGCTGCTGGTCGACCCGGACACGCCGTTCCTGGAACTCTCGCCGCTGGCCGCCTGGGGCAGCGACTACGCGGTGGGGGCCTCGCTCGTCACCGGCATCGGGACCGTGTCCGGCGTGGAGTGCCTGATCACCGCCAACGACCCGACCGTGCGCGGCGGAGCCTCCAACCCGTGGACCCTGAAGAAGGCGCTGCGGGCCAACGAGATCGCCTTCGCCAACCGGCTGCCCTGCATCAGCCTCGTGGAGTCGGGCGGGGCCGACCTGCCGTCCCAGAAGGAGATCTTCATCCCGGGCGGCGCGCTCTTCCGCGACCTCACGCGGCTCTCCGCCGCCGGGATCCCCACCGTCGCCGTGGTGTTCGGCAACAGCACCGCCGGAGGCGCGTACGTCCCCGGCATGTCCGACCACACCGTGATGATCAAGGAACAGTCCAAGGTCTTCCTCGGCGGCCCGCCCCTGGTGAAGATGGCCACCGGCGAGGAGAGCGACGACGAGTCCCTCGGGGGTGCCGAGATGCACGCCCGCACCTCCGGCCTCGCCGACCACTACGCCGTCGACGAGCACGACGCGCTGCGCCAGGCCCGACGGATCGTCGCCCGGCTCAACTGGCGCAAGGCACACCCGGATCCGGGCCCCGCCGAGCCGCCGAAGTACGACGAGGACGAGCTGATCGGGATCGTGCCCGGTGACCTGAAGGTCCCCTTCGACCCGCGCGAGGTCATCGCCCGGCTGGTCGACGGCTCCGACTTCGACGCCTTCAAACCGCTCTACGGGACGAGCCTGGTCACCGGCTGGGCGCGGCTCCACGGCTACCCGGTCGGCATCCTCGCCAACGCCCAGGGCGTGCTGTTCAGCGAGGAGTCGCAGAAGGCCGCGCAGTTCATCCAGCTCGCCAACCAGCGCGACATCCCCCTCCTCTTCCTCCACAACACCACCGGCTACATGGTGGGCAAGGAGTACGAGCAGGGCGGCATCATCAAGCACGGCGCCATGATGATCAACGCGGTGTCGAACTCCCGGGTCCCGCACCTCTCCGTGCTGATGGGCGCCTCCTACGGCGCCGGGCACTACGGCATGTGCGGCCGGGCCTACGACCCCCGCTTCCTCTTCGCCTGGCCCAGCAGCAAGTCCGCCGTCATGGGAGCCCAGCAGCTCGCCGGCGTCCTCTCGATCGTCGCCCGCGCCTCCTCCGCCGCCAAGGGGCTGCCCTACGACGACGAGGCCGACGCCGGGCTCCGCGCCATGGTGGAACAGCAGATCGAGTCCGAGTCGCTGCCGATGTTCCTCTCGGGGCGGCTGTACGACGACGGGGTCATCGACCCACGCGACACCAGGACCGTCCTCGGGATGTGCCTGTCCGCGATCCATACGGCCCCGGTCGAAGGCGCACGCGGCTTCGGCGTCTTCCGGATGTGAGGCATCGGATGATCACCACACTGCTGGTCGCCAACCGGGGCGAGATCGCCTGCCGGATCTTCCGCACCTGCCGGGACCTGGGCATCGCCACCGTCGCGGTGTACTCCGACGCGGACGCCGGCGCCCTGCACGTACGCGAGGCCGACACCGCCGTACGCCTGCCGGGGGCCGCGCCCGCCGACACCTATCTCCGCGGCGACCTCGTCGTCGCCGCCGCGCTCGCGGCGGGAGCCGACGCCGTGCACCCGGGCTACGGCTTCCTCTCCGAGAACGCCGGATTCGCCCGGGCCGTGCAGGACGCGGGCCTCCTCTGGGTGGGACCGCCGGTCAAGGCCATCGAGCTGATGGCGTCCAAGACCCGGGCCAAGGAACTGATGGCCGCCGCCGGAGTGCCCCTGCTCGCCCCGGTCGACCCGGGGAACGCCACCACCGCCGATCTGCCCCTGCTGCTCAAGGCGGCGGCGGGCGGGGGCGGGCGCGGGATGCGGATCGTGCGGGACCTCGCGTCGCTCCCCGGCGAACTGACCGCCGCGTCCGCCGAGGCCGTCAGCGCCTTCGGGGACGGCGAGGTCTTCGCCGAGCCGTACGTCGAACGGGGCCGGCACGTCGAGGTCCAGGTGATGGCAGACGGGCAGGGCACGGTGTGGGCGCTCGGCACCCGTGACTGCTCCCTCCAGCGCCGCCACCAGAAGGTCGTCGAGGAGGCCCCGGCCCCCGGACTCGACGACGGACTGCGCCGCCGCCTGCACGACGCGGCGGTCGCCGCGGCGCAGGCGGTGGGCTACCGGGGCGCCGGTACCGTCGAGTTCCTCGTGTCGGCCGAGGGGCGGCCCTGGTTCCTGGAGATGAACACCCGGCTCCAGGTCGAACACCCCGTCACGGAGGCCGTGTTCGGGCTCGACCTCGTCGCCCTGCAACTGCGCGTCGCGGAGGGCGGGCCACTCCCCACGACCACCCCGCCCGAACCGCGCGGCCATGCCGTGGAGGCCCGGCTGTACGCCGAGGACCCGGCCCGTGACTGGCAGCCACAGACCGGAGCACTGCTCTCGCTCGACGTACCCGAGGCGCCCGGACTGCGCCTCGACACCGGATACACGGGCGGCGACACGATAGGCGTGCACTACGACCCGATGATCGCCAAGATCATCGCCCACGCGCCCACCCGCACCGAGGCCGTCCGCCTCCTCGCCCGCGCCCTGGAACGCGCCCGCATCCACGGCCCCGTCACCAACCGGGACCTCCTCGTGCGCTCCCTGCGCCACCCCGACTTCGTCGCGGCACGCCTCGACACCGGCTTCTACGACCGGCACCTGACCGCCCTCACCGCCACCGCGCCGGGCGAGGACGCCGCGCGCCGTCTCGCCGCCACCGCCGCCGCGCTCGCCGCCGCCGGACCCTCCCCGGCGGGGACCGCCACAGGCCGCGTGGGCCCCGCCCGCTTCGGCGCCTGGCGCAACCTGCCCGCGCGGCCGCAGACCCGGAGCTACCGGAGCGAGCCCGACGGCACCGAGTACGAGATCGCCTACCGCACCGGCCGCGACGGCATCCCGGTGCCCGGGACGGGCGAGCGGGTCGTCGCCGTGCACCCCGGCGCGGTCACCCTCGAAACCGACGGCCTGACACGGCACTTCACCGTCACCGTCCACGGCGACCGGGTCCATGTGGACACCTCGTCCGGCTCGTACGCCTTCACCGCGCTGCCCCGTTTCACCGACCCCGCCGAACGCACCGAACCCGGCTCCCTGCTCGCCCCCATGCCCGGCACCGTCGTCCGCCTCGCCGACGGGCTCGCACCGGGCGCGGCCGTCGAGGCCGGGCAGCCGCTGATCTGGCTGGAGGCGATGAAGATGGAACACCGCATCCTCGCCCCCGCCTCCGGCACCCTCACCGCGCTCCACGCCGCGCCCGGACTCCAGGTCGAGGTCGGCGCTCTGCTCGCCGTCGTACAGGACGCGTCCGCGACCGACGCCGCGCCCGTATCCGCGAACGCCCCTGCTGACGACCCTGCGAGCGACCCCGTGAACGCATCCGCGCACCAGGAGGAGACGACCCGATGAGCACCGTCCTCGAAACCGAAGAGCACAAGGCACTCCGCGCGGCCGTCGCCGCCCTCGGCAAGCGCTTCGGCCGCGCCTACGCCACCGACCTGTTCCGCAACGGCGAGCACCCCCGCGAGCTGTGGGAGGAGGCCGGCAAGCTCGGCTACCTCGGCGTCAACCTCCCCGAGGAGTACGGCGGCGGGGGCGGCGGCATGGCCGAGCTCTCCATCGTCCTGGAGGAACTGGGCGCCGCGGGAAGCCCTCTGCTCATGATGGTCGTCTCCCCGGCGATCTGCGGCACCGTCATCGCCCGCTTCGGCACCGACGAGCAGAAGCAGGCCTGGCTCCCCGGCCTCTCCGACGGCTCCCTGAGCATGTCGTTCGGCATCACCGAGCCCGACGCCGGGTCCAACTCGCACCGCATCACCACGACGGCCCGCCGCGACGGCGGGGACTGGGTCCTCACCGGACGCAAGGTCTTCATATCCGGCGTCGACATCTCCGACGCGACCCTGATCGTCGGCCGTACCGAGGACGCCAGGTCCGGCAGCCTCAAGCCCTGCCTCTTCATCGTCCCCCGTGACACCCCCGGCTTCACCCGGACCCCGATCGACATGGAACTCCAGGCGGCGGAGAAGCAGTTCGAGCTGGTCCTCGACGACGTACGGCTGCCCGCAGGCGCCCTCGTCGGCGAGGAGGCGGACACCGGGCTGCTCCAGCTCTTCGCCGGGCTGAACCCGGAGCGCATCATGGGCGCCGCGTTCTCCATCGGCATGGGCCGCTACGCCGTCGACAAGGCCGTGGACTACGCGAGGACCCGCACCGTCTGGAAGGGCGCGCCCATCGGCTCCCACCAGGCCATCGCCCATCCGCTCGCCCAGGCGCACATCGAGCTCGAACTCGCCCGGCTGATGATGCAGAAGGCCGCCAGGCTGTACGACGACGGCGACGACATCGGCGCGGGGGAGGCGGCCAACATGGCGAAGTACGCCGCCGCCGAGGCCTGCGTCAGGGCCGTCGACCAGGCCGTCCACACCCTCGGCGGGAACGGCCTCACCCGCGAGTACGGGCTCGCCTCCCTGATCACGGCCGCGCGCGTCTCCCGCATCGCTCCGGTCAGCCGGGAAATGATCCTGAACTACGTCTCCCACCAGACCCTGGGCCTGCCGAAGTCGTACTGACGGTTCCCGGTCGCTCCTGGGTCTCCCCATCCGCCCCCGCAGGGGCGATTCTGGCTCTTCACCCGCGTCGAAGGGGACCGCCATGGTGTTCCACAGCGAGTACGCAGACGTCCAGCCCCTCGAAAGACCCATCCACGAAGCCGTCCTCGGGAACGCCGCGGACTTCGGTGACACACCCGCACTGATCGACGGCACCAACGGGATGACCGTCACCTACGCCCAGCTCGACACCTTCCACCGGCGCATCGCCGCGTACCTCGCCGCGGCCGGGCTGCGCAAGGGCGACGTGCTCGCCCTGCACAGCCCCAACACGATCGCCTACCCGGCCGTCTTCTACGGGGCGACCCGGGCCGGCGCCACCGTCACCACCATCCACCCGCTGTCCACCGCGGATGAGTTCGCCAAACAGCTCGGGGACTCCGCCGCACGCTGGATCGTCACCGTGTCCCCCTTCCTGGACGTCGCCCGCCGGGCCGCCGAACTCGCGGGCGGTGTCGAGGAGATCTACGTCTGCGACCAGGCCGAGGGCCACACCTCCGTACTCGACATGCTGGGGTCCACCGCGCCCGAGCCCGAGATCGCCTTCGACCCGGCCGAGGACATCGCCGTGCTCCCGTACTCCTCCGGGACCACCGGCACCCCCAAGGGCGTCATGCTCACCCACCGCTCCATCGCCACCAACCTGGAGCAGCTGCGGCCCTTCGTCCCCCTCGGCGAGCGCGACCGCATCCTCGCCGTGCTGCCCTTCTTCCACATCTACGGGCTGACCGCCCTCATGAACGGGCCGCTGCGCTACGGCGCCACCGTCGTCGTCCTGCCCCGCTTCGACCTCGCCCAGTTCCTGGAGACGATCCAGACCCACCGCATCACCGGCCTGTACGTCGCCCCGCCCATCGTCCTGGCCCTCGCGAAGCACCCGCTCGTCGGCGACTACGACCTCTCGTCGCTGGAGTACATCGTCAGTGCCGCCGCACCCCTGGACGCCGAACTCGCCGCCGCCTGCTCCACCCGGCTCGGCGTGCCCGCCGTACGCCAGGCGTACGGAATGACGGAGCTCTCGCCCGGCACGCACGTGGTGCCCCTCGACGCGGAGAACCCTCCGCCCGGCGCCGTCGGGAAACTGCTGCCCGGCACCGAGATGCGGATCGTGGCGCTCACCGACCCCGGCATCGACGTCGCCCCCGGCACCGACGGCGAGATCCTGATCCGGGGCCCCCAGGTGATGAAGGGCTACCTCGGACGCCCCGACGCCACCGCCGCGATGATCGACCCCGACGGCTGGCTGCACACCGGTGACGTCGGCCGGGTCGACGCGGACGGCTGGCTGTACGTCGTCGACCGGGTCAAGGAACTCATCAAGTACAAGGGCTACCAGGTCGCCCCCGCCGATCTGGAGGCGCTGCTCCTCACCCACGCGGGGATCGCCGACGCCGCCGTCATCGGGGTCCACGACGCCGACGGCAACGAGGTCCCGAAGGCGTACCTGGTCCGCCAGCCCGACGCGGGGGACCTCACCGAGGAGGACGTCCTGACATACGTCGCCGAGCGCGTCTCGCCGTACAAGAAGGTCAGACAGGCCGAGTTCATCGAAGCCGTGCCCCGTGCGGTGTCCGGCAAGATCCTGCGGCGCGAGCTGCGCGACCGGGAGAAGCAGTGACGACCCTGGCGACCCCGTCCCACGACCGGGGCATCACCACCCTCACCCTCGACTCCCCGGCCAACCGCAACGCGCTCTCCGCGACGCTGGTCGGTGAGCTGACCGAGGCGCTGGCCGGGTGCGCGGGCGACGACGCGGTGCGCGCGGTCGTGCTCACCCACACCGGCAACACGTTCTGCGCGGGCGCCGACCTGACCGCACCACCCGAACCTGCGGCCTTCGTCGCCCTGATGCGGGCGATCGTCGCCCTGCCCAAACCCGTCGTCGCCCGGGTCACCGGCCACGTCCGGGCCGGCGGGCTCGGGCTCCTCGGCGCCTGCGACATCTCGGCGGCGGGGCCCGGCTCCTCCTTCGCGCTCACCGAGTCCCGGCTCGGTCTGGCGCCCGCCGTCATCTCCCTGCCGCTGCTGCCCCGCCTCGACCCGCGCGCCGCCGCCCGCTACTACCTCACCGGGGAACGCTTCGACGCGGAGGAGGCGGCCCGCATCGGCCTCGTCACCCTGGCCGCCGGTCCCGAAGACGTGGACAAGGCACTCGTACCGGTACTGGACGGACTGCGCAGGGCGTCACCGCAGGGGCTGGCGGCTTCGAAAGAGCTGGTCACGGCTACTGTGCTGAGGAGTTTCGAACAGAACGCAGAAGACCTCATCGCCCGCTCGGCGGCGCTCTTCGCCTCCGACGACGCACGGGAGGGGATGACGGCCTTCCTGGAACGACGGGATCCCGCATGGGTGCTGTGACGACCCCGAAGCAGGACAGGAGCCGCGCCACCCGGCAACGGCTCCTGGCGTCGGCGGTGGCCTGCCTGGCCGAACACGGCTGGGCGGGCTCCACGGTCACCGTCGTCGCCGAGCACGCCGGGGTCTCGCGGGGAGCCGCCCAGCACCACTTCCCGACCCGCGAGGACCTGTTCACCGGCGCCGTCGAGTACGTCGCCGAGGAACGCTCCGCCGCCCTGCGCGCACTGCCCGTCCAGGACCGCGCGGCGGTGATCGCCGCCCTGGTCGACCTCTACACGGGGCCCCTCTTCCGCGCCGCCCTCCAGCTCTGGGTCGCCGCTTCGAACGAAGCCCAGCTGAGGCCCCGCGTCACCGAACTGGAGGCCCGGGTCGGCCGGGAGACCCACCGGATCGCCGTCGAACTCCTCGGCGCGGACGAGAGCCGCCCGGGGGTGCGCGAGACCGTGCAGGGCCTGCTCGACATGGCCCGCGGCCTGGGCCTCGCCAACGTCCTGACGGACGACACGGCCAGACGCCGCAAGGTCGTGGCCCAGTGGGCGGCCCTGCTGGACGAAGCGCTTGGCTGACGCGTGGTGGGGGACGCGTGGTGGGGAAACGGGCACCCGCACTCAGCGGGACCTGAGCAACTCCCTCACGTGGCCCGCGAGGGCGCGGACCTCGGACTCGGCGAGAGCACCGGAGGGAAGGTCCACCGGCGCCGACGGATCGGGCCGGCCGCACGGGCGGCAGAGACCGTCGGGGAGGGCCTCCGGGCGTCCGGGTACACCGCACTTGGCGCACTCCATCATCATGCGGTGAACGGGGCCGCCGGACGCGGTCGGCGCCACGGCCGGGGAAACGATCGGCGGGATCTTGTCGGCCAGGCGACGGCGTACGAACCCGACCGGCGAGCCGATCTGCCCGGGGAGTCCGGCGGTGAGGGCCTGGGTCAGGTACTCGGTGGTCACGCCCCGGGCCAGCCACTCGGCGGCCCGCGCCTCCAGCACCGCGCAGTCGGCGGCGGACAGGGCCAGACGCGAGTCGGCGCGTCCGAGCCGGGCCAGGGCCAGATAGGCGGGGGAGGGGGCATCGGCCGAAGCCGGAGTCGGAGCCGGAGTGGATTCCGGGGTCCGCTGCTGCGGCACGGCAGGTGCCGTGGGCGGTTCCTCCACGGCAGCCCCGGACGGCGATGTTGCTGCGGGGACGACCGGACTTGACTCACCGCCCCAGGCGGCGAGGTGCGTGCCCCACCACTCGTTGTCGCGGGAGGTACGGGACCAGAACGTCCGGAAGACCCAGCGGACCTGCTCGCCCTCACCGACCAGGCACCGTACGCGCCGCAGGTGGCCTGCCACGGACAGGGCCCGCAGGGCGGAGCCGACCGCCTGCTGGCCGTAGAGCGGCAGTTGCTTGGCGAGGCTCTTCACATCCATGGCCGCACCGTCGGGAAGGTGGTCGACGAACCCGGCGACGTACCGTTCGCGGGCGGGCAGGAGCGCGAAGACGTCCGTGCGTGACGGGCTTCGGTCCGGCACCGAGCGCTTGCCGTAACCGGTCTTGGCCATCGGGTACGGGCGGGAGAGTGCGGGGGCGGAGGGGGCCGGACTAGGCTGCTGGGTAGCCACGGGATCGCTCTTTCGATCTTGGGGTGAGACCCCGGCCGGTGCGCTAACACCGCGTCGGGGTCGTTCGTTTGGTCGCACCGTAAGCAGTCATGACACTCCGCCGCAAGCTGGTCACGATTAGTCATACTTGCTGGCCGTGACGGGTCCGGGAGGTCGGGGAGGTTTCCCCAAACCCCTTCTTTTCCCTACCGGTGACAAGAAGGCGCTCGGACCTCGGAGCCCGCATCCCGGCACCCGGATCCCGAAGCCCAAGCTTCGGGCGCACCCTCCTCCACGTACACCCGGAGGAGTGAACGTGCCGATCTCGGAGCTCGGGGCTCGGGACGCGAGATCCGAGCTTCGGGCCGCGCCTGGTGGCCCGTGGGGAGGACCGGTCAGGCGCCGAGGTCGAGTGAGCCGTTCCTGACGGCTGTGACGAAGGCGGACCAGCTTGCCGTGGACGCGATCACGGCCGGTCCGTGGGAGACCTTGCTGTCCCGTACGGGGACGACGGCGTAGCCGCGAGCCACCTCAAGGCATTCGCCGTTACTTCCGCCGCTGTAGCTGGACTTGTACCACCCTGCGAACAAGGCGGAGTCGGATCGGGTGCGTTCAACGCTCGCCATTTTCGTATTCCTCCGCGATGACCCTGACGAGGGCGAGGGACTCGTGATGCGGCGCCGCATCACTCAGGGCCAGAGCGTATGCCGTCTTGCATGACTCGACCACTGTTGGATCATCGATCAACTTGCCTGTGTGCAGACCTTCTACGTATGCCACCGGAGCGGCATCCGAGAAGCTCAGAAGGTAGAGCATGCTTTCCATGAGGGCATGAGCTCCCACGCTGAACGGCACCACATGCAGCCGGATCCTTCCGGAATCCGCCAAGCCCGCGATCTTGCGCAGTTGCTCGGCCATGACCTGTGGCCCGCCGACCGGGCGCCGGAGCGCCGCCTCGTCGAGCAAGGTCCAAGCGGTGGGGCTCAACGAGTTGTCCAGGATTCGGGCACGAGCAGCACGGTTGACGATCAGGCTGTCAACCTCGTCTGCCAGGAAGTTGGGGCTATGGGCTTTGAAGACGGCGCGCGCATAGTCGTTCGTCTGGAGCAGCCCGGGAATCAGTGAAGCTCCGTACTGTCGAATATCAGTGGCTTGCTGCTCAAGCTCGGCCACGGCGGCGAAGTGCTCCGCGAACTTCGTGTCCAGATCCTTCAGCCACCGGGCGAAGAACCCGTCCGTGCTCAGCGCCCGGTCGATCCGCTGGGCGTCATCCGGGTTGGGCAGCCGACGGCCCGCCTCGAAGTGGCTGATGAGCGTCGGCGAGCACACGATCTGCTCGCTCAACGCCTCCTGGGTCAGCCCCGCCGCCGTGCGCCTGAGCCGCAGCTCCTCGCCGTACTTCACCCGTGCCGTGCGTGGCCTGTGATGCGACGTCATGCGACCAACTCCCCAGGATGACAGGCGCGCTGTCAGGCGTGAACCCCTGGCAGCGTAGCGAGTGGCGACCTCATTCTGTGAAGAGTCGAGCACGGAGCGCAGTCGTTCGCTCCTTCGTGTGGCGTGGCCACGAAATCCGCAGGAAGCAGGAAGCCATGAGGGACCGCATCGCCCGGATCTTCGAGCTGCTGGCGAGACGGCCGGCGTCGGGAGCAGGGCATCCCCCGAGCGCGTGCACTCACCCCGACGGGATCACGAGACACTGCACCGGCGAACGTCCGCCGCGCGGCGAGGACAGCCCACTGGTGCGCCCCTACTACGTGGCGCACGAAAGGGAGCGGGAAGCCCGCAGGATCGCGGAGCTGAGGCGGCGGCGTGCGCTCGCGGTCATCCCGCGTGGGTGGGAGGCGGCGGCGTGAGGGCGGAGTCCGGAGAAGCGCGGCTGCTCCCGTGGACGACGGCGGGCGGCGAGCCCTGCTATCTCCTCGGGGACTGCGCGGGCACGGTGTCGCGGATGGCGGACTGGATCGAGAGTGCGCAGCTGTCCATGGCCGAGGATCTGCTCGGTCACGCGGCGGACCTGCTGGGCGACCGACGGGCCACCGGCCCCCAGGTGCACTACCTCGCGTGCCGCCTGGCCGAATCGCTGGGCGACGTACGGCGTGTGGCCGAGAGCCGGGGGCGACGGCTGGACGGCACCTCTGACGAGCCTGTGTCCGGCGGCGAGTGATGCTCCGTCACCCCGTTCGACACGTCGTGCTGCGGTGGCGGACGCCGACTGGGCAGGGGCGAATCTCGGCCCCGTTTCGCCGGGTCACCAAACAGTTTCCGCTAGGCAAATGATGTCCCGCTGGTGCATATTCCGGGGCGTATCGGTCGGCAGCAACGGCTTGTTCCGGCAGGTTTGCGTTCATGGGGCAGCGAAGTCGTTCGCCGAACGTGAAGGCGCGTGTCAGCGTGTGGAGCCAACAGGAATGGTGGATCGATCATGGGGCGTCATGGGCAGTCTGTTGAGCAACAGGCGAAAGTCCGCATGTTGTACGTCATGTCCTCCGTCGCTTTCGGAGTCCTCCTCATCTCCGGGATCGCTCTGGGAGTCATGGGGAACCCTGCGGGGTGGATCCTGTGCGTGGTGGCTGTGGCCCTCTGGTCGGGTCTGCACCTCACCCTCAAGTACACCCGGCAGGCTCAGCCCTAGGCAGGGGTGGGACAGCACGATGCGGCCCTGCGCTGCCGGTTCACTCTCCGGGCGCTCACACGCCGGCGACGAACCAGCTCGCCGGCGGCTGCTTCGCCACTCCCGGGCACACAGAGAAAGACGGTTTCCGTGACTCGTGTCGGATGGTCCCTCGAGCAACGTGCGGCGGTGAAGAGGTGGATGCAGGTTTCCACGATCTTCCTGATCGCCGGGATGGTCCTGTCAGGATTTCTCATCGCGAAGGGAAATAATGGGGGTTGGGGTCTGCTTGTTCTGTGTGCGTGTATGTACGGGGCCTGCTTCCTGTACATAAGGAATATCAAGCGGAAGCAGCCTGGCTGATGCGTTCCCGCACGGTGATCGCCGGTGCATTGAGGTTCGCCGGACGGTCTGCGGTGGATCTGGTCGACCGGTCACGAGCCTGCGTGGATGGTTCCCGCATGCGCCCGCAGTGCCGCGCCTCATGAACGGGCCGAGCGAAGGGCGAGGCGGTACGTCCTGTACCCCCTCGCCCCGCCCGTCAGTTGCCCAGGTCCGCCAGCTGGTCGTAGCCCGGGATCGAGCGGGGGTCGCGCGTGCCCGGGCCGACGTACGTCGCCGAGGGGCGCACCAGGCGGCCCGTCCGCTTCTGTTCCAGGATGTGCGCCGACCAGCCCGCCGTGCGGGCGCAACTGAACATCGACGTGAACATGTGGGCCGGGACCTCGGCGAAGTCCAGGACGATCGCCGCCCAGAACTCGACGTTCGTCGCCAGGACACGGTCCGGGCGGCGGGCGTGGAGCTCCTCCAGGGCCGCCTTCTCCAGCGCCTCCGCCACCTCGAAGCGCGGGGCGGCCAGTTCACGGGCCGTGCGGCGCAGGACGCGGGCCCGGGGGTCCTCGGCGCGGTACACGCGGTGGCCGAAGCCCATCAGACGCTCGCCCTTGTCCAGGGCCTGCTTGACGTACGCCGTCGCGTCGCCCGTCCGCTCGATCTCCTCGATCATGCCGAGGACCCGGGACGGGGCCCCGCCGTGCAGCGGACCCGACATGGCGCCCACCGCTCCGGACAGTGCCGCCGACACGTCCGCACCGGTGGACGCGATGACCCGGGCGGTGAACGTCGAGGCGTTCATCCCGTGCTCGGCGGCCGACGTCCAGTAGGCGTCGACGGCCTTGACGTGCTTCGGGTCCGGCTCACCGCGCCAACGGATCATGAACCGCTCGACGACGGACTCGGCCTTGTCGATCTCGCTCTGCGGGACCATCGGGCGACCCTGGCCGCGGGCCGACTGGGCGACGTAGGACAGCGCCATCACGGCGGCCCGCGCCAGGTCGTTGCGCGCGGTCTCCTCGTCGATGTCGAGCAGCGGCTTCAGGCCCCAGACCGGGGCCAGCATGGCGAGTGCGGACTGCACGTCGACCCGGATGTCACCGGAGTGCACGGGGATCGGGAACGGCTCGGCGGGCGGCAGACCGGGGTTGAACGCCCCGTCCACCAGCAGGCCCCAGACGTTGCCGAACGACACGTGGCCGACGAGGTCCTCGATGTCGACGCCGCGGTAACGGAGCGAGCCGCCTTCCTTGTCGGGTTCGGCGATCTCCGTCTCGAACGCGACGACTCCTTCAAGTCCGGGTACGAAGTCGGACATCGGGCGGCTCCCTCGACTCGGCGGCTGTGTTCAGGCCACAAAGGCCTGAGCACGATACTGGCGGGTTACCACGACGCGGGGAAGGGTGACGTCCGGCACAGCCCCTCCGGCTCGCGGACCGGCGATCGTGCCCCTCCCCGTGGGGAAACCGGCCCGCTGCGGCAGGATGGCCCCGTGCCCACAGCAGATGCCACTCCGTCTTCCGCTTCCGCCTCCTCTCGCGTCCCGTCATCCGATTGCACCACCGATCCCGCCGGGATGCGCGAGCAGTACCGCTCCGAGGACTTCACCGAGAAGGATCTCGCCGCGGACCCCATGGAGCAGTTCGCCCACTGGTTCCGCCAGGTCGCCGGCGGCGGCGCGCTGCACGAGCCGAACGCGATGGTGGTCTCCACGGCCGACTCCCGGGGCCGGCCGTCCTCCCGGACGGTGCTCCTGAAGCACTACGACGCGCGCGGCTTCGTCTTCTTCACCAACTACGGCTCCCGGAAGGGCCGGGAACTCACGGCGAACCCGTACGTCTCGCTGCTCTTCCCCTGGCACCCGCTGGCCCGCCAGGTCATCGTCACCGGTTCGGCTGTCCGCGTCGGCCGGGAGGAGACGGTGGCGTACTTCCGCACCCGCCCGCACGGCTCCCAGCTGGGTGCCTGGGCGAGCGACCAGTCTGCGGTGATCGGCTCCCGCCAGGAACTGGTGGACCGTTACGAGGAGCTCGCGGCCCGGTACCCCGAGGGCGAGAAGGTCCCGGCGCCCCCGCAGTGGGGCGGCTTCCGCGTCGTGCCGGACGCGATCGAGTTCTGGCAGGGGCACGAGAACCGGCTGCACGACCGGCTGCGGTACGTGCGGGAGAGCCCGGAGGCGGGCTGGCACGTGGAGCGCCTCTGCCCCTGAGGGGCTCCCCGAGAGCCCCTGGACTCCTCGGGTCCGGGGCCTCTCAGCCCGCCTCGGCGCCCGGAGCCTCGCCGGACTCCGGCAGCAGCCGTACGAGGCCGAGGAGGTCGGCCTCGGTGATCTCCTGGCCCAGGAACACCGTCCGGTACACGACGTAACCGGTCCAGCTGTCGACGATCGTGTCCACCGGCAGCCCCTCCGGGAGCCCGCCCCGGGCCACGCCGTTGCGCAGCAGCAGAGCGGCCCGCTCGGCGTGGGCGCGCAGGAGGTCCCGCAGATCCGCCCGGCCGGCCTCGCCGCGCTCGGTCAGCGCGCCCGTCACCACGCTGGGGTCGCCCAGCAGGGTCAGGGTCCGCACCAGGTTCCGCAGCCAGAGCAGCGCGTCCTCGCGCACATCGCCCGTGTCGGGGGCCGGTCCGGGGGCGAGCCGGTCGGCGACCGCCTCGGTGATCACGGCCGCCTTGTTCGGCCACCAGCGGTAGACCGTCATCCGGGCCACCCCGGCCCGTGAGGCGATGCGGTCCATCGTCACGCCCTTGTAGCCCAGCTCGGCCACCAGCTCCCGCGTGGCCGCCAGGACCGCCTCGTGGGCTTCCGGGTCGCGGTGCGGGCCGCGACGGGGGCGTGCTGCGGGGCGTTCGTCGTCCATGGAACCTCCTGAGCCGCACGATACGGGCACAGCGGAATATTTAGACTGTACGTACTGTCTAGCCTAAGTGTCATCCGGCACATCTCGGCGTGGAGGTTCAGTCATGGAAGACCGGTTCAACGGCAAGGTCGTCCTCATCACCGGCGGCGGCTCGGGACTCGGCCGCTCGGCGGCCGTGAGGGTCGCGGCGGAAGGCGCCCGGCTGGCGCTCGTCGACGTCAGCGAGCAGGGCCTCGCGGACACGGCGGCCGAGGTGGAGAAGGCGGCGCCCGGCGCGGAGGTCCTGCGGATCACCGCCGACGTCAGCTCCGAGGAGGACACCCGGCGGTACGTCTCCGCCACGGTCGAGGCGTACGGACGCATCGACGGCTTCTTCAACAACGCCGGCATCGAGGGCAAGCAGAACCTCACCGAGGACTTCGGCTCCGACGAGTTCGACCGCGTCGTCTCGATCAACCTCCGCGGCGTGTTCCTCGGCCTCAAGTACGTGCTCCCGGTCATGAAGGGCCAGGGCTCCGGATCCGTCGTGAACACGGCATCGGTCGGCGGCATACGGGGCGTGGGCAACCAGTCCGGCTATGCGGCGGCCAAGCACGGCGTGGTCGGTCTCACCCGCAACTCCGGTGTCGAGTACGGGCAGTTCGGCGTCTCGGTCAAGGCGATCGCCCCCGGTGCCATCATGACCCCGATGGTCGAGGCCTCGCTCAAGCAGATCGACGCGGACAACTGGGAGAAGGCCGGCGAGGCCTTCGTCAGCGTCAACCCGATGAAGCGCTTCGGCAGGCCCGAGGAGGTCGGCAACCTGGTCGCGTTCCTGCTCTCCGAGGAGTCCGGCTTCATCAACGCCACGGTCGTGGCGATCGACGGCGGCCAGTCCGAGCAGTACTGAGCCCTCCTGACCGGAGAGGGCGACCCCGGGAGTGCCCGGGGAACGCAGGAACCCGCAGGCTCTGGTCCCTCCTTGCGGAGGAGCCGGCCGGACTTACCGGCGAGCCTGCGGGTCGGTGACTGCTTGGGTTTCGGCAGACAGCCTGCCGAGGTGCACGGTGTGCGACGACGGGCTGTCAGCCCGCAGCCACCTCACGAATCCGATAAGACTGCACTTTTCGGATCACCTCCTTTCAGCGTGTGCCCACAGCCTAGGAACGCCCTCGCGCACGCACAACCGAATTAACGCGGCCCTGGGTGGACACCGGATTTCAGGGAAGTGGCTGTGTGGTGGCTCACGTTCGAGTTCAATGGTCTGACGTGCGGCAATGCGAGACGCGAAGCGGAAGACGCCCTGCGGGAGGTACGGAGTGAGTGCTTCCAGGAGCACCGGGACCACCGACGCGGTCGGCCCCGACGAGGACCCCGGGCGGGACCATCCGGCGGCGATCCCGGGCACCCGGCTTCTCGCGGCCCTGCTGGACGGGATGGACGCCGCGCTCTGCGCGTTCGACGCGCACGGCACCATCACCCACTGGAACCGCGAGGCCGAGCGGATCCTCGGCTGGAGCGCCGCCGAGGCCGTCGGCCGGCGCGGATTCGCCGGGTGGGCCGTCCGGAGCGCGGACGCCGGGGACGTACAGGGACGGCTGCTGTCCGTCATGGACGCGCCGGGCCGCCAGGTCCACGAGTTCGCGCTGCTGCGCAAGGACGGCGGGCGCGTCCTCGTGCGGACCCAGTCGTCGGGGGTCCGTGGTGAGGACGGGAAGCCCGCCGGGGTGTACTGCGCGTTCAGCGAGGTGCACGCGCAGATCGACCTGGAGCGTTCCATCGCGCTCAGCGAGGCCCTGTTCGAGGACGCGTCCTGGGGCGTCGTCGCCGTCGACGTCGACCTGCGTCCCACCGTGGTGAACGCCTACGCCGCCCGCGCGCTGGGCGGCGGACGCACCACGCTGCTCGGGCGACCGCTGGGCGAGCTGATCGTGCAGGGCGTCGAGGACCTGGAGAGCGCCCTGCAGCACGTCCTCGCCGAGGGTGCGCCGCCCGCCCCGGCCGAGCTGTGGGTGACCCTGCGCACCGCCGACGGCGACCGGCGGCGCTGCTGGCGCAGCGGGTTCCTGAGGCTGGCCTCGCCGCTCGCGGAAGAACCGGTTCCGCTCGGGGTCGGCTGGCTGTTCCGGGACGTCACCGCGGCGAAGCTCGCGGAGCAGGACGCGGACCGGGTGCGCTTCCGCGCGAAGCAGCTGCACCGCGCGGCCCGCCAGGCCGCGGAGTGCGAGGACCCGATGGAGGCGGCGACCACGTCGCTGGACTACGCGCTGGCCGGGTTCGCCGACCACGTGGTCGTCGATCTGCTGGCGGACCTGGCGGCGGGGGAGCGGCTCGTACGGGCCGCGGCCACGCCGTCCGACGCGCCGGGACCCTGTCTGCCGGTGTCCGGCGGCCCGCTCCCGGTGCGGTACGCGCCCGGACACCCGGCCCTCCAGGCCGTGGAGCGCGAGGGATCCGTCCGGGCCGCCGCGCCGGCGGGAGCGGGCGGGGCGTGGTCGGTGGAGCACCAGTGGCCGGACGGCTCGGTGCACGCCCTGTGCGCGGTGCTGCGGAGCCGGGGGCGGACGCTCGGCGTGGTGACGTTCCTGCGCGCGGCGAACCGCAGCGCGTTCGAACGCCCCGACGTGACGTACGCGGAGAGCGTGGCCGCCCGGGTCGCCACGGCGGTCGACCTGGCCCGGCTGACGGCCGGGCCGGACGCCTGAGGGTGAGGCCGCGCCCGGCGGTGCGTCGGTGACGGTGGCGCGGGCCGCTCCCGTCCGGGCGCCCCGGGCCGCTCAGTGCCGGTAGAAGACGCGGTCGCCGTACTCCCGCATCACGCGCCCGTTCCACTCGTGTCCGCCGTCGACGTTGCCCGAGCGCAGCAGCGGCGGCTCGATCCCGCGGGCGACGAGTTCCTCCGCCGCGGTGGCCATCATGGCCTGCATCAGCGCGCTGGTGACGACCGTCGACGCGGGTGCGAAGGGTGCCTCCACGCCCTCCGTCCGCAGCTCGGCGTCCCCGATCGCGATCTTGCTGTCCAGAACGATGTCGCAGTGGTCGCGCAGGAATCCGCCCGAGACGTGCCGGGACTTCGTGCCCGTCGCGTAGGCGACGGAGGTGACCCCGACGACCGTGAGCCCGAGCGCACGCGCGTTCTGCGCCATCTCCACGGGCAGTGCGTTGCGGCCGGACAGGGAGATGATCACGAGGAGGTCGCCGGCCCGGGCCGGGCTGGAGTCCAGCACCGCGCTCGCGAGACCGTCCACCCGCTCCAGGGCCGAGCCGAGCGTGGCGGGCATGACGTCGACGCCGACGGTGCCGGGCACCGCGAGCAGGTTCATCAGGGCCAGTCCGCCCGCCCGGTAGACGACGTCCTGTGCGGCGAGCGAGGAGTGCCCGGCGCCGAAGGCGAAGAGCCGGCCACCCGCGGCGACGGTGTCGGCGATCGCGGCCCCCGCGGCGGCGATCGACCCCGCCTCCTCGTCGCGCACCCGCTCCAGCAGGCCGATCGCTGCGTCGAAGAACTGACCGGCGAGCTTGCTGTCGCTCATCGAGGAGGCCTTTCCTGGCGCGTGGGGGGTCCGTGCGGTGCCCGTGTCGCGGATCACGTTGCGGTCTGGACCACTGGGCTGTCAATAGCGCCCGGAACCGGGCGTCCGCACGGACTCCCGACGGCGAGGCACGGTTGTCGGTGCCATGCGTCAGAATTGGTGGAGGGCCATCGCACGACGACTTCATGTCACAGCATCGAGGGGCACGTATGTCCGGACTGATCGACACCACGGAGATGTATCTCCGCACCATCCTCGAGCTCGAAGAGGAAGGCGTGGTCCCCATGCGCGCCCGGATCGCGGAACGGCTGGACCAGAGTGGTCCGACGGTCAGCCAGACCGTGGCGCGTATGGAGCGGGACGGCCTGGTCCAGGTCGCGGGCGACCGCCATCTGGAGCTGACCGAGGAGGGACGCAGGCTGGCGACCCGGGTGATGCGCAAGCACCGGCTCGCCGAGTGCCTGCTCGTCGACGTCATCGGCCTGGAGTGGGAGCAGGTCCACGCCGAGGCGTGCCGCTGGGAACACGTGATGAGCGAAGCGGTGGAGCGGCGGGTGCTCGAGCTGCTGCGGCACCCGACGGAGTCCCCGTACGGAAACCCGATCCCGGGGCTGGAGGAACTCGGCGAGAAGTCCGAGGCCGATCCGTTCCTGGACGAGGGCATGGTGAGCCTGGCCGAGCTCGACCCGGGCACGGAGGGCAAGACCGTGGTGGTGCGCCGGATCGGTGAGCCGATCCAGACCGACGCGCAGCTGATGTACACGCTGCGCCGGGCGGGCGTGCAGCCCGGGTCCGTCGTCAGTGTGACGGAGTCGGCCGGCGGCGTGCTGGTCGGTTCCAGCGGCGAAGCGGCCGAGCTGGACTCCGATGTCGCCTCGCACGTCTTCGTCGCAAAGCGCTGACCAGCGGTTGCGCCCGCGTCGGCGCCCTGCCACACATGCAGGCGCCGATGCGGATGCACGTGCAGATGTGAGCCGGTAAGCCCGCTTTCTGTTTTCCGCCCGGAATCGCAGCGCCCGGGCGAAACGCGTGCCAGGCTGTGGCCAGGCATATGACCTGAGGGCGCCGGCGGAAGCCGCCGGGCGGTCGGGGAGGGAGCAGGGAATGCGCCCGTCGCACTGGCACGTGCACCGTGAGGTGGCTGCCGGGCTCTCCGACGCCCTCACGCTCCCCCGTACCGCCGTCGCGGTGCGGGGTGTTCGATTTTCCGGGGTGCTGCTCCATGCCGCCCCGGCCGTCCGCCGCGAGCGCGGACCCCTGCGTGCCCGGACATGTCGCGGCCCCGGCGCCCGAAGGTGCCGGGGCCTGTCCTCCCCTGCGCTGACCTGGAGCCCCGAGCTCTCGAGGTCAGTCCCCGCGGACCCCTGTCCCCGAGTGGTCCGCTTCCCGGAGAAGGTCTCCCCAGGGCGGCCGTCGTCAATCCTGAACCGCTGTCACTCAAACGTGGGATGTTGCGAGCCGGAAGCGAGTTTTCGAATAAGAGTTCGATAGTCTGGCGCGCACGCACACGGTGATCGAGGACCAGAAGGGGGTGCCAGAACCAATGGTGCGGCGCATCGATGTGACCGGATCCGACGGTGTGAACCTCGCGGCCTGGGAGTTCGCCGACCCGCCCAAGGATCGCGCGGAGGCCGGGCAGGCCCCCGGGATCTTAATGCTGCACGGCCTGATGGGCCGGGCCACGCACTGGGCGTCCACCGCCCGCTGGCTCTCGGAGCGCCACCGGCCGGTCGGCCTCGACCAGCGTGGTCACGGGCGCAGCGACAAGCCGGCCGGGGGCCTGTACACCCGTGACGCCTATGTCGCGGACGCCGAGACCGCGATCGAACAGCTGGACCTGGCCCCGGTGACCCTCGTCGGGCACTCGATGGGCGCGCTCACGGCGTGGCAGCTCGCCGCGAAGCGCCCCGACCTCGTCAAGGCGTTGATCATCTGCGACATGCGGGCCTCCGCGATCGGGGCCGCCTCGCAGCGCGAGTGGGCGGACTGGTTCACCACCTGGCCGCTGCCCTTCGCGACGCTCGCCGACGTGCGGAAGTGGTTCGGCGAGGACGACCCCTGGGTGGAGCGGCCCAACCCCTCGCGCGGCGAGTTCTTCGCCGAGGTGATGGCCGAGAGCGCCGACGGCTGGCGGCCCGTCTTCTCCC
This sequence comes from Kitasatospora papulosa, assembly GCF_000717245.1. Lineage (GTDB taxonomy): Bacteria > Actinomycetota > Actinomycetes > Streptomycetales > Streptomycetaceae > Streptomyces > Streptomyces papulosus. The sequence continues at coordinate 1,000,282 of NZ_JNYQ01000004.1, read as the reverse complement.
AGGAACAGATGCTGGCGTCCCGGGCCACATGGGTCTACGACGCCCACTGGGAGGAGCTGGCGCAGGTGCGCTGCCCCACCCTGGTCCTGCGCGGGATCGACGGCGAGCTGGGCAGGGCCGAGGCCCAGGAGATGGTCCGCGTCCTGCCGCGCGGGCAGTACGCGGAGGTGGAGGACGCCGGTCATCTCGTCCACTACGACCGGCCGGACGGCTGGCGCAGGGCGGTGGAGCCCTTCCTCGAACAGCTCGCCGAGGGGTACCGGGAGCCCGTCAGCCCCTGAACGACGGGCCCCCCGTCCCCTTCCGCCGTACGCCCCGTGTCCTGGCCCGTCAGCCCTTGCTGACCGCCGCCAGGATCTCGGGGAGCCGTTGCGCGGTGCGCGGAGCGGCCAGCCGCACGCCCAGCCACCCGATGAACGCCCCGTACACCGCGCCCACCGGCAACAGCAGCCACAGCCGGTCCTGATGGCCTGCCACGTGCAGCCAGATCGTCAGCCCGATCACGGGGCCGCTGAGCACCGCGGCCGCCACCACCCCGCCGAGCATGGAGATCCAGGCGAGCCCGGCCTGCCCCGGCACGACGTTCTTGAAGGCCCCGTCCTGCGGAATCGAGTACGGGAACAGCGCCGACGCCAGGGCGCCCGTCGCCAGCATCGCGCCCAGCAGCGCGAACGACAGGCCCATCACCCCCGGCAGCGCACCCCATTCCCCGAGGACCGCGGCGGTCACCACCGTCACCAGGACCGTGTACGGCAGGGTGATCAGCAACAGGGCGAGCGCCCGCGCCCGCAGTTCGAGGTACGCGTCCCGGGTCGAGGACACCGACAGCGCCACCATCCAGAAGGCGGAGGTGTCCTGCCCGAACTGGTTGTACATCTGCATGCCGAGCATCCCGGCCGCGAAGCACGCGAAGTAGACCGACCCGCCGCCCTGCACCGCGTTCAGCACCGGCACGATCAGGCCGATCGCCAGCGCCGTCACCCAGGCCGCCTTGGTCTTCGGATCCCGTACGACGTAGCGCAGGCTCCGCTCCATCACCGTCCCCGTGCGCCCCTCCGGAAGCAGCGAGAAGAGACCGGAACGGCCCGCGCCGGAACGCCCGGCCGACGGTTCGGCGGCGGCGACCGTGGAGCCGTCCGGTGACGTCATCAGCTTCACGAGGCTCCGCTCCCACAGCCACAGCAGGACGCCCAGCGCGAGCACCGAGAGCAGCGACTGCCCGAGCGCCACCCCGTACGCACCCTCGGACGCGGACTCCACCGCGCCGAGAGCGGAGGCGGGGGGCAGCCATCGCACCACGTCCGCGACCGGTTCGAGCGAGGACAGCCCGCCCGCCCGGCCCAGGCGCTGCGCACCGAAGTTGACGAACTGGATGCCCACCGCGATGACCAGCCCGCTGAGCACCGCGAGATCACGGCCCTTGCGCGAGGTCAGCAACCGGACGTTGGCCGTGGTGACCGAGCGCGCCAGCGCCACACAGACCAGTGCCGTCAGCGGTACGGCGATCACCCCGAACACCACAGCGACCGCCCCGTGCGCCAGCGCGATCACCGAGCCGACGACCAGGGCGAGCGTGAAGAGCGGCCCGATGCCGATCAGCGAGGCCGTCAGCAGAGCCCCGACCAGCGGGCGCGGCCGCAGCGGAAGCATCACCAGCCGGCTCGGGTCCAGGGTCTCGTCCCCGCTCGGGAAGAACAGCGGCATCACCGCCCAGCCCAGGGCCAGCACCGCGGCCAGCAGCACCACCAGCGTGCCCGCCTGCGCGTGCCCCCGCAGCGCCACCAGGCCGATCACCTGCCCCACCGCGAGCAGCAGCGTCACGACGAGGGACGCGATGTAGGCGGCCCGCCGCCCGGACGACTGGCGCAGCCCGTTGCGCAGCAGCGTCAGCTTGAGCCGTGCGAAGACGGGGACCAGGCCCTGACCGCGTACGGCCGGGACAGCGGCGCCCGCGGGGGCGTCGAGCACCGTCATCGTGCACCGCCCAGCCAGTCGAGGGACTCCCCGGTGTCCCGGGCACCCGCGCCGACGAGTTCGAGGAAGGCGTCCTGGAGGGAGGCCGCGTCACCGCGCACCTCGGTCAGCGTGCCGTGCGCCCGGATCCGCCCCGCGGCCAGCACGGCCACCCAGTCGCAGAGGGACTCGACGAGCTCCATCACATGACTGGAGAAGACCACGGTCGCACCGGAGCGCGTGTAGCGCTCCAGAACGCCGCGGATGGTCTGCGCCGACACCGGATCGACACCCTCGAACGGTTCGTCGAGGAAGAGGACTTCGGGGTTGTGCAGCAGCGCGGACGCCAGCCCGATCTTCTTGCGCATCCCGGTCGAGTAGTCGACGACCAGCTTGTGCTGCGCCCCCGCGAGGTCCAGGACGTCGAGCAGCTGGGTGGCGCGCTTGTCCACCTCGGCGCCGGGCAGCCCGCGCAACCTCCCGGTGTATCCCAGGAGTTCACGCCCGGACAGACGCTCGAAGAGCCGCAGCCCCTCGGGCAGCACGCCGATCCGGGACTTCACCTCGACCGGATCCCGCCACACGTCGTGGCCCGCGACCTCGATCCGCCCCATGTCGGGCCGCAGAAGGCCGGTCACCATCGAGAGCGTCGTGGTCTTCCCCGCGCCGTTCGGGCCCACCAGACCGATGAACTTGCCCGCGGGCAGCTCCAGATCGATCCCCGCGACCGCGACCTGCTCCCCGAACCGCTTCCACAACCCCTCCACCCGCACGGCGGGTGCCGGCGAGGGAGCCGCGCCCGCCGTGTCGGTCCCGCCCGTACGCTCCGCCTGGTCCGGCATGGCACTGCCTTTCGAAGTCCCCGCTTGTGGGGACCACCCTACGAAAGACGGGTCCGGGCGTCGGCGGCCTCCCGCGCGCAGGCGTACGCGAGCGGGCCGATCAGCTCCTCCACGCCGGGCAGCCACAGATCGGCGCGGGACGGGCGGCGGGCCCACTGCACGGCCCCGCGCCCGGCCGTCCGGGTCGGCGGCCCGGCCATGTGGTCACCCTCGCCGCGCCCCACCAGGCCGATCACCTCGGCGTCCCATCCCAGGCCGCGTACCAGCGCGGGCGCCTCGGCCGCGGCGCCCGGCAGCGCGAGGAACAGCATCCGGCGGTCCGGGGTGCGGGTCACCGGGCCGAGCGTCAGGCCCATCCGCTCCATCCTGGCCAGGGCCAGGAAGCCGGCGGCCTCCGGGACGTCCAGGGCGTCGAAGGTACGGCCGGTGGGCAGCAGGACCGCCGAACCGGGCTGCCTGGACCACATCCTGCGTGCGGCGGCGGCGCTGCCGGTCACCTGGTCCGCCCAGTCGGGCCGGGTGGGATGTGCTCCGGGGGCCGCGCAGCGGGCGTCACCGCAGGAGCAGCGCTCCGCCCCTCCGACGACCTCGAGCCAGGTGCCCGGGAACACGTCCCAGTGCCGCTCCTGGGCGTACCAGGCGGCGGCCTCGAGCAGCTGTTCACCCCGCTGCCTGGGGACCTTCGCGGCTTCCGTCACTCCGATGGGCTCTTCCACTCCCCGCTCAACTCCCGGCGCCACCAGGGGTTACGGGCGCACGCGCACCCTTCCGGACGGATCGATCCTGCATACGGGGCGCACGGGTGCACGGCCGGGGGCGCGTAGGAGGAAGCGCACCGGTGCGGGGGTAGGCACACGCAGGATTGTGCCAACTCACCACTGCTCGTACCCGATACAGATGAATATGCGCATTTCTTGTACCGTGCCGGGCAGTGATGCCTTTACTGGAATCACTGCGGTCTCAGGGGGAAATATGGCAGCCAGGCCTCTCGTCGCCCGCCAGCCGAACGAACGTCTCCAGACGCTCATCCAGGAGGCGGCGTGCTCCAACGCCGGCCTCGCACGCCGGGTCAACATGGTCGGGGCGGAACGGGGGCTGGACCTCCGCTACGACAAGACCTCCGTGGCCCGCTGGCTGCGCGGACAGCAACCACGCGGCAGGGCACCGGGAATCATCGCCGAGGCGATCGGACGCAAGCTCGGACGTACGGTCACGATCGACGAGATCGGCATGGCCAACGGCAAGAGCCTGGCGTCCGGGGTCGGCCTGCAGTTCGCTCCCACCGTGCTCGGCGCCGTCGAGCAGGTCTGCGAGCTGTGGCGCAGCGACGTCGGCCGCCGCGACCTGCTGTCCGGGTCGGCGGTGGCCGCCTCGGCGCTCGTCGAGCCCAGCAGGGACTGGCTGATCACGGGCGCCGACCCGCAGGTGGCGCGGACGGCCGGGAGCCGGGTCGGCATGCCCGACGTGGCGGCGGTGCGGGCGATGACCGCGGCACTCGTCGACCTCGACCATCGGTTCGGCAGCGGACATGTGCGGCCCGTGCTGGTGCACTACCTCAACAGCGTGGTGTCCGGGCTGCTTTCGGGCTCGTACCGCGAGTCGGTCGGCCGCGAGCTGTTCGGCGCGGTCGCCCGGCTCACCGAGCTCGCCGGGTACATGGCCGTCGACACGGGCCAGCCCGGGCTGGCCCAGCGGTACTACATCCAGGCGCTGCGCCTGGCCCAGGCCGCGGGGGACCGCGCGTACGGGGGCTATGTGCTGGCCGCCTCCATGAGCCATCTCGCCGCCCAGCTCGGCAATCCGCGTGAGATCGCCCAACTGGCGCGGGCCGCCCAGGAGGGCGCGCGCGGGCGGGTGACCCCGAGGGCGGAGTCGATGTTCCACGCCGCGGAGGCCCGGGGCCACGCCCTGATGGGCGACGCCCGCACCTGCCACGCCGCGGCGGGCAGGGCGCTGACCGCCCTGGAACAGGCCGGCCCGGACACGGGCGACGACCCCGACTGGATCGCGCACTTCGACGCGGGCTATCTCGCCGACGAACTCGCCCACTGCCACCGTGACCTGGGACAGGCGGAGCCGGCCGCCCGCCGCGCGAAGGAGGCCCTGGCCGCCCTTCCGGAGTCCCGGACCCGGCGCCGGGGCATCGGTCTGGTGCTGCTGGCCTCGGCGCAGGTGCAGCAGCGTGAGGTGGAGCAGGCCTGCCACACGGGGCTGCGGGCGATGGAACTGCTGGGCACCGTGCGCTCCAGCCGGGGTGCCGAATATCTCGACGACCTCCAGCAGCGGTTCGAGCCGTACGCGAACGAACCCTCGGTCCGGGAGTTCGGCGCGAGGCTGGAGCTCCAGGCCGCCTGACCGGCGTCCTCGGCGGGCCGGCCATGAACAGCGCCGCGGACGGCCCGGGTGTTACCCGCGGTGTGAAGGGGTGGTGAGCGCTCTCGGGCGCTTGGCGCCGGGCTCCGGACACCCGGTAGCGTGAGCCGACGATTCCATAGGTTCACACGTAGGAGTCCCGGTGACGCAGAGCGGACAGGGTGACGAGCGGCAGCTTCCCGCTGCACGGCCCGCGCACGAAGGTGTCGTGCTGCCCGCGGAGGGTGGTGCCCCCTGGAACCCGGGGGGTCCGGCGAGCGGACAGCCGGACCAGGCCGCCCCCGCCGGCGGGCAGCCGTGGGGCGGGTCCTGGGGCCCGGAGGCCGGGCAGCAGGACGGCCCGCCACCGGGGCAGCTGCCACCCGAGCAGCACCAGCACGGGGCGTACCGGCAACCGCAGCACGGGGCCTACCAGCAGCCCGCGCAGCAGCAGTACGCGCCTCAGCCGGACTCGTACCAGCAGGACCCGTACCACCAGCCGCCGTCGTACGCGCAGCCCCTGCCGCCCGAGGCCGGTCCGGCGGGGAACATGGGACAGGGCGGGGACGCGGACGCCACGCAGTACATCGCACCCGTACCCGGCGGAGCCCTGCCCGGCGGAATGCCGCCCGAGCACCAGGCCGAGTCCACCCAGTACCTGGGCCACCACGCCGCGCCGGCGCAGCAGTCCGACGCCGACGCGACCCAGTACATACCCCCCGTGCCCGGCGGCGCCCCGTACGGGATACGCCCCGGTGCCCCGGGCGACCGGCAGCCTCCCGCGGAGTTCGACAGCCTCTTCCGCAGCGACGAACCCGCGGGCGCCACACAGCAGATGCCCCGGGTCGCCGGGCACCAGCAGCCGCCCCACCAGGGCGGGCACCAGCAGCAGCCCCAGGGCGCCCAGCCGTACCGGTCGGGCCTCCAGGACGGGAACGGCGGCCACGGCGCGCAGGAGCCCGACCGCGGCGGCGACGCCCCGCGCAGGCGGTCCGCAGCCGTCCCGCTGATCGCGGCCGTCGTCATCGGCTGCGCCGTCATCGGACTCGGCGCCGGTGCCCTGATGAGCGGCGGTGACGACAGCCCGTCGGACGACAAGAAGACGGTGGCCGCGCAGAGTCCCACCGCGGGCTCCCCCTCGGAGGAGGCGGCCGACCCCGCGAAGCCGCAGGCCGAGGAGCTCGACAAGCTGCTCGCGGACAGCAACAACAGCCGCTCCGCGGTGATCAGCGCCGTGGAGAAGATCAAGAGCTGCAGTGCTCTCGACCAGGCGGCCACCGACCTGCGGGGCGCCGCCGAGCAGCGGCGGGGCCTGGTGACCCGGCTGGAGGGGCTGAGCGTCGACCAGCTCCCGGCCCACGCCGAGCTGAAGACCTCCCTGACCGACGCCTGGCAGGCGTCCGCCGAGGCCGACGACCACTACGCCGCCTGGGCCGTGCAGGCCAAGGACGGCAAGAAGGTCTGCAAGGGCGGCAAGGCCCGTTCGACCGACGAGACCGCCAAGGCGAACGCGTCGAGCGGCGAGGCCACCACGGCCAAGCGCAAGGCCTCGGGGCTGTGGAACTCCATCGCGCAGAAGTACGGACTGACCGAGCGCGCCCCCACGCAGCTCTGAGGTGACACCCGCTCACCGGTCTCCGCCCCGTTCACCCGGGCAGGGAGGCCGGTGCCCGCGTGTCAGCCGCGCGAACGGGAGTTGAGGAGAGCCTCCGTGACATCCACGAAGCCCTTCTTCTCCGCGGTCAGACGCCCGTCGCGGACCACCTGGAACGTCACCCGCGCGTTGACGATGCGTCCGTAGGCCGTCGTGCCGATCATGTCCTGGAACCGCCAGCGGAGTACCGGGGTGAGGCCGCCGGTGTCCACCTCGGTGCCCCGGTTGAGACTGACGGAGATCCCGCCCGCCGTGATGTCGGGCCGGTCCATCGCCTCGACGACCGCCTCGAGCGCGGTGTACGCGATCCAGGTGGTCTGCACGCCCGCGTCGGTGGGATCGATCCGGTCGTCCCCGAAGGCGTACTCCCGGATCACCCCCCGCATCTCGTTCCAGCGGGCGTCTCCCGACTCCGGGTACCAGCCGGTGACCAGGGCCCCCTCGAAGGGGCTGTCCGCCCCGCCCGTCCGGTCGACGAGTCCTTGGCCGACGCTGCCGAGGACCGACGAGATCCGTACCTCGCTGTCCTGCGGCTCCAGCCGGCGGAACGAGTCGAAGAACGTCTCCGTGCCCTTGCCGAGCACCGCGGTCACACAGCCGTCGCCCGCCTGACGGAGGGCCCGGGACGCCTCCGTCTCGTACGACGTGGCCTCCTCCGTCGTGCTGATGTCGTAGGACGCGGGGCGGCCGCCCCCGCTGAGGCCCGTGTCGAGGAGCCCGGGCAGGGTGTCGCCGACCAGGGTGTCGGGCCGCACGAGCGACACACGGGAGCAGTTCGCGGCGAGCTGCTCACCGTTGCCCGCGACGAGCGCCGGCTGGCCGCCGTTGACCGGGTAGGAGAGATAGCTGGTGAACTCGTCGGCCGAGGCGCCGTACCCGCCGATGTACGGGATCCCGGCGGCCTCCAGCGGAGCCAGGACCGCCCGGCCGTACCGGCTGTACGAGCCGACCACGGCGGCCACGTCCTCGTCGGCCGCCCGCCGGGCGCACTTCGACGCCCCGGCCGCGGTGTCCTGGTCGTTGCAGGTGAGCACCCGGAGCTCGTGGCCGCCGATCCCGCCCTTGTCGTTGACCCAGCGGGCGTAGGTCTGCGCCATGGCGGTCATCCCGGCCATGTTCACCGAGCCGACCGCGGTGGTGTCCGGGGCCCAGGTCATCACGGTGACGGGCTCCCTGGAGCCCCCCCGGGACTCCAGGGAGTGCGCCGCAGCCGGACATCAGCAGCGCCCCGGCCGCCACGGATGCGAGGAGTGCGTAGGGGCGGGGGGAGGTGAGGCGTCGCCATCCGGTCATGGGCACGGACTTTTCCGGCCCGGATGTAACGCCGCAGTGTGCCGTGGTCAACGCAGGGTGACGTGGAGGTGAATTGTGGGGGCCCCCGCGCGGCCGCCGGGAAGGAACGTACGATCGGCAACCGTGCAGCAAGGTTCGGAGAACACTTCCCGTCGCGGCCGTCGCTCCTCCACCATGGGCGGCATGCCGCTCAACGACATGCCCTGGTGGCGCTGGCGCAGCAACGTGCGCTCGGCGCTGCACATGCTCTCCGACCCCGTCTTCCACCACGAGTGCTGGCTGGCCGGCCGGGAGGGCTACGGCGACGTCACCGACGCCGTGTACCGCCTGGTCGAGGACACCTGGCTGGACAACTGGTCCGCCGAGAAGTACGTGGGAACGATCTTCCGCGACTCGGCCGAGGCCGCCCTCGTGGACGTCGCCGCCCTGCGGGTGCTGCGCATCATGCACCAGATAGGTGCCGATGCCCCCGTATCCGCCTATCTGGAACATCCCGGGTGGCAGGAGGCGGTCATGGCGGCACGCGAGGCCCATGTGATGCTCGCCACCAACGACGCGGAGGACCCGGACACCCCGCCGCGTTCCCTGGACGTGCTCCGCATCATGACCAGATCCGCGTGACCGCCGGGCGGTGTGGCACCCTGACGGGATGACCGCGCCGCAGCCCGCCGAATCCGCATCCGCTGCCTCGGAGACCGCCTCCGAGCAGTACGTCCTCACGCTTTCCTGCCCCGACAGGCAGGGCATCGTGCACGCCGTGTCGAGTTACCTCTTCATGACCGGCTGCAACATCGAGGACAGCCAGCAGTTCGGCGACCACGACACCGGTCTCTTCTTCATGCGCGTCCACTTCTCGGCGGACGCCACGGTCACCCTGGACAAGCTGCGTGCCAGCTTCGCGGCGATCGGGGACTCCTTCCGGATGGAGTGGCAGATCCACCGGGCGAGCGACCGGATGCGGATCGTGCTGATGGTCAGCAAGTTCGGGCACTGCCTCAACGACCTGCTGTTCCGTTCCCGCACCGGCGCCCTGCCGGTCGAGATCGTGGCCGTCGTCTCCAACCACACGGACTTCGCCGAGCTCGTCGCCTCCTACGGCGTCCCGTTCCGGCACATCCCCGTGAACAAGGAGAACAAGCCGGAGGCCGAGGCGCAGCTGCTGGAGCTGGTCCGCGGGGAGAACGTCGAACTCGTCGTCCTGGCGCGCTACATGCAGGTGCTGTCGGACGACCTGTGCAAGCAGCTCAGCGGCCGGATCATCAACATCCACCACTCCTTCCTGCCGAGCTTCAAGGGCGCGAAGCCCTACCACCAGGCCCACGCCCGCGGTGTGAAGCTGATCGGCGCGACGGCGCACTACGTGACCGCCGACCTCGACGAGGGGCCGATCATCGAGCAGGAGGTCGAGCGCGTCGGGCACGGCGTCACGCCGGACCAGCTCGTCGCCGTCGGCCGTGACGTGGAGTGCCAGGCCCTGGCCCGCGCAGTCACCTGGCACGCGGAGCGGCGCATCCTGCTCAACGGCCGCCGCACGGTCGTCTTCCCCTAGGACCCGCGGCCGGGCCCTACAGCCTGCTCAGGGAGGCCGCGGCGAACAGGACGTCGCTGATCGCCTCCCGGTCGCCCTCCTGACCGGCCGCGGCCTCGACCGGCGGTACGTGCCCGGCCACCAGCCGGCAGAACTCCACCCCGTCCAGCGCCACCTGCGCGACCGCGTGGGCAGGGGAGCCGAGTGCGGCCGGTGAGTCCAGCGCGATGTACCAGTCGCCGCCCCCGCGGCCCTCGACCTCCAGGTGGAGGGAGCGCCCGGGGGACCCCGCTGTCACCAGGTGGCGGGCCGGTGAGGCGAGCCCCGCGCGGCGGCGCTCGGCGAGGACGCCGGGGAGCAGCCGGGCGGCGAGGTCGATCATCCGGTTCAGATGGGCGGCGGCGGGCGGTTCGTACGGATAGTCCACCGCGTCCGCGATGTCACCGCCGTGGATCCAGCACTCGAAGGCGCGCTCCAGGAGCGAGTCCTGCAGCGGAAGGGCGAAGCCCCCGTACGGCACGGAGAGTTCCGCGACGCCCCGGCCGGCGAACGACACCGTGCGGACGAGCGCATGGCTCTGGTCGCGCCAGGGCTCCCGTACGGCCCGGGTGGGCGGGTGGTGCGCGGCGGCCCAGTACGCCTCGGTGCGTCCGGTCGGTGTCGGCGGCGGGGAGCCGCCGTCCGCCTTCCCGAGCGGGTCGTCCAGACCCAGCGCCGCGGACACCAGGCCGTCGACGGCCATCAGGTGGCCGATCACCCCGGCGACCGTCGTCCTGCGGTTCACCTGCCGGTCCGCCTCGAACCACTTGAGCCGCACCGGCGCGTGCCACTCCGCGTCGCCGATGTCCCGCAGCAGCGCGTCGAGCCGTGCGGTCTCCGCGTCGTAGGGGGCGGCCCACGACGGGAGGGGGATGCGCGCCGGGCGGCGGCCCAGGCAGTTCTCCAGGACCCGCGACCGCAGCATCGGGTCCAGGTCCAGGGTGCCGTCGGTGTGCAGCAGGCCGACGGCGTCGCGCAGCCGCAGCCCTTCGTCGGCGCAGGGGGCGCACGAGGTGAGGTGCTCCTCGACGGCCGCGGTCTCCTCGGCGGAGCAGGCGGCCAGCGCCCAGGCGCCGAGGAGTGACTTGAGCACCTCGTGCGGGAGCGGTGGCCCCGGCGGGCCGGGTTCGGGGGGGCTTCGCCGGTTCCGGCGCCCCGGACAGGACCGGCGGCAGCGTCTCCCGGTCGTCCGCGGCCGGCCGGGGCCCCGGTATACGGCGTTCCACGGGCTTCTCGCCGTCGCGGCCGCCGCTCTGGCCGCCGCTCACGGGGTCGGTCCGTAGCCGGGAGGGGCGGAGTCCGCCGACGGCCGGGTGTTCGCGGTGGAGAGCAGCTGGAGGCCGAGCCGCAGCCGGCGCCTCGCCTCGTCCGCGGTGACTCCGAGGTCGGCGGCGGTCTGCCGGTAGTCCCGCCGCTGGACGTACGCGAGTTCCAGGGCGGCGCGCAGCGGCGCCGGCATCGAGGCGACGATGTAGTCGGCACGGGCCGCGGTGGTGGCCTTGAGCACCCGGTGCTCCAGCTCCCGGGCCCGCGCGTCCGTGCGGGGTCCCTCGTCCTCGCCGTGTGCCCCGCGGAGTCTCCGCACGGACCGGCGGTGGGTGAGCCGCGCGACCCAGGAGCGCATCGAGCCGTGCTTCGGGTCGTACGCGCCGGGGTTCTCCCAGATGTAGCCGAACACCTCGCGCGTCACCTGGTCCGCGGCGTCCTCGTCGTCGAGCATGCGGTGGGCCTGGCTGTGGACGAGAGCGGCGAACCGGTCGTAGAGCTCGCCGAGCGCCGCCGCCTCGCCACGGGCCAGCCGCTGCTGCATGCGGCGGTCCCAGCGCGGTGGTGCGTCCTTCGCCATCCGGCCCCCAGCCCTGTGCCTCTCGTCACGTCGAATGTAGTCGGCGGAATCCTCCGAGCACGCGCCTTTCCAGCAAGTACGTCCCTGGAGTGGCGCCGAATGACAGGGAGTGATACACGCCTTGCCCCTTCCCGATCGCCTAAACGATCCTGAAGTGATCATTCCTGGATGAATCCTGTGTCAGGCTGGTGAGCTGCAGGGTGTTTCGCGGGCGGAGGAGCGGGCAGCCGCGAGGAGGAACGGAAACTTCCGGATCCCCCGGAGCCCCCCGGAGCGAGAGGCCGAGTCGCGTGACGCTGAAGGTGTACGAGACCGAGCAGGACGCGTGGACGGTGCTGCGGATCCACGGCGAGCTCGATCTCGTCAGCTCACCCGTCGTGCGTCAGTCCGTCCACGGGGCGGTGGCCGCGGGCCGGCACGACGTGGTCCTCGACCTTTCCGGCGTCCTCTTCTGCGACTCCAGCGGCGTCAACGTCCTGATCGCCGCGAGACGCCTCATGAAGTCCTGCGGCGGCCGGCTGAGGCTGATCCTCCCGGCGCGGGGCGCGGTCGACGGCTCGCACGTCAACAAGGTGCTCGGCGCACTGGGCGTGCGCCGGCTCTTCGACGTGTACCCCGACGCCGGCGCCGCCACCGACGACACGTCCCGCCCGCTCACCGCGTGACACGCCGATCCCGCACGAGGTTGTCACACCTCTGAAGGCAGTTGGTGACACGTGACGCCTCCCGGCGTCGTACGCTCCCCGCATGGACAGCGCAGAGTACGAGCGCAAGATCGCGCACCGCTTCGCCGCCTTCGACCAGGACGGCAACGGCTACATCGATCGCGCCGATTTCAACGCCGCCGCGGCCCGTCTGCTCACCGAGTTCGGTACGACGGCCCGCTGCGACCGGGGCCAGTCGCTCTACACGGGTGCCGAGGCCTTCTGGCAGGGCATGGCGGGGATCGCCGACGTGGACGGGGACCAGCGCGTCACCCGGCAGGAGTTCGTCGGCGGGGCCGTGAAAAGACTGAGGGACAGCCCGGATCGCTTCGCGGAGATCGCGCGGCCCTTCCTGCGCGCGGCGCTCGCCGTGGCCGCGGGAACGGATCCGGAGGGCACCGCGCCCGCCTCGGCCCCGGTGGACCGGGTGGAGCGCGCCCTGCGGGTGCTGGGGGCCGAGGACGACATCGCGAGCGTCGCGGCACGGAGCCTGGACACCGACCAGGACGGGCGGATCGCCGAGGCCGAGGCGGTCGCCGCCTTCTCCGCGTACTTCACCGTCATCGAGCCCGACGCGTGACCGCCGGGGCCTCACGACGGATGTCCGCCCCGTGCTCGGCCCCCAGCTGGATCCCGGGTCAACACGCCCGGTGCGTTCAGTAGTTGACTCCCTCCCGTGGCCCGGTACGAAGCCGGGCCACGGCGTCCTCCGGCGGACGGTCATGACTGGCCGGGGGCGCGCGGAGGGTGCGCAGCGGGTGACGCAACGCATCCGGACGCCGCTTGCGCCCCCGGAGCGTTCGGTCACCGGGCGGAGTCGCGGGCGCCGGCTCGGGTACGCTCCCTGGGATGCGAGTGGTACTGGAACCGGAACATCCGGATACGGCCCCCACGGCCGCCCCGGGCGGTACGCGGTGCCCTGCTCGCACCCCACGGAGCTGCGGCGGTGCCGCCGGGGACGCGGTCCCCGGGACGCCGGTGCGCTTCTGTTCGACTCTCCGCAGCACGCGTCGCACAGTATGGACCACGCGTACTCCTTCGCGCTGGAATATGCCCGAAGCGCTTGTTGCGGTGACTGTACGTCAACCATGCTGTCTCGAAGGGGAGTCACGTTCCGTGACCCTGAGGAGGCGCGAGGCGATGTGTCCGCCGGTTCGGATGGTGTGAGCGGTGCAGGTGCTTCAGGTTCAGCTGGAGGTCGGGCCGGACCCCGCGGAGGTGGGGCGGGCCCGCAGATGGGCGCGGTCGAGGCTGATCGGGTCCGGGATGGAGGACGACGAGCCCCTCGCGGAAACGCTCATCCTGCTCATCTCGGAGCTCGTCACCAACGCGGTGGTCCACACGGGCTGTCCGGCCGTGCTGCGGATGCTGTTCGGCTCGACGAGTCCGGCGGGTTCGGCCGGGACGGTGCGCGTCGAGGTCGCCGACACCAGCTGCCGTCCGCCCCGGCCGCGTCACGCGGAGGGCGAGGACACCAACGGCCGCGGCCTGGAGCTGGTGGACGGTCTGGCGGACCGCTGGGGCTGGCAGCCGGAGGGCGCGGGCAAGCGGATCTGGTGCGAGATCGACCGTGGCGGTCCGGTGATCATCCCGGCGGTCCAGGAGCAGTCCGGCGATCCCGCCCGTCTCTGAGGGGACCCTCCCCCCGGAGCCCCGCCGACCGGAACGTCCGCCGGTAGACCGTGGGCGACACGCCCAGCGCGGCCTGCACGTGCTGACGCAGGGAGGTGGCCGTGCCGAATCCCGCGTCCCGTGCCACCCGGTCGATCGACAGGTCCGTGGACTCCAGCAGGTGCCGTGCCCGCTCGACCCGCTGCTGGGCGAGCCACTGCCCCGGGCTGATGCCCACCTCCTCGCGGAAGCGCCGGGTGAAGGTGCGTACGCTCATCGACTCCCGCAGCGCCATGTCGCGCAGCAGGATCGGTTCTTCGAGCCGCCCGAGCGCCCAGGTGCGTGCGGCCGTCGTCGTGGCGACCCCCGCCTCGGGCAGCGGGCGCCGGATGAACTGTGCCTGGCCGCCGTCGCGGTGCGGGGGGACGACCGTGCGGCGGGCGACGTCGTTGGCGACGGCGGTGCCGTGGTCACGGCGCACGATGTGCAGGCAGAGATCGATCCCCGCGGCGACCCCGGCCGAGGTCAGCACGTCCCCGTCGTCGATGAACAGGACGTCCGGATCGACGCGGACCTTCGGGAAGAGCCGCTGGAAGTGATCCGCGGACGCCCAGTGCGTGGTCGCGGGGCGCCCGTCGAGATACCCCGCCGCGGCGAGCACGTAGCTGCCCGTGCAGATGGACACGATGCGGGTTCCCGGCCTGACGTGGGCGAACGCGGCGGCCAGTTCGGCGGTCAGCCGGCCCTCCTCGTACACGGGGCCGAGTTCGTACGAGGCCGGGACGACGACGGTCCCGGCGGTGGCGAGTGCCTCCGGGCCGTGCTCGACCACGATGCTGAAGTCGGCGTCGGTGCGGACGGGCCCCGGCGGGCGTACGGAGCAGGTCACCACGTCGTAGAGCTTCTCGCCCCGGCCGTCCGGCCCGGTGCTCGTCGACCGGCCGAAGATCCTCTGGGGGATGCCCAGTTCGAAGGGGAGGACCCCGTCGAGCGCGAGAACGACCACACGGTGGCGCATCCGGACTCCTGCTCTTCCGCGGATTGGGCGTAACCGCCTGCGTCCTGATAAACGTACCGGCCATGAGGGAAACACCGGCAGCACGCACGTCCGTCCCCGGGGCGGCCGTCATCCGGGCGGCAGCGGTGGCGGCGGCTCTCCTGACGGTCGCCGCGGGGCTGGGCGTCCGCTCGGCGGCGGGCGGGGACGTGGCGAAGTACGCGGGCGACGCCCTCTACACCGTCCTGATCCACATCCTGGTGGTCGTCCTCGTGCCCAGGGTGCGGCCGGCGACGGCCGCCGCCGTCGCGCTGGCCTTCAGCTGGGCGGTGGAACTGGCCCAGCTCACGGGCGTACCGGCCGAACTCTCCCGGCAGAGCACGGTGGCGCGGCTGGTGCTCGGCTCCACGTTCAACGCGCCGGACCTGTTCTGGTACGCGGCCGGGGCCGCCCTGGCCTGGGCCGTCCACCGCCGACTGCCGTCCGGGCGCCCGGCGCGGGCCTGACCCGGCAGGCACTGGCCCGATCCCTGCGAAGGGTGTCCTTCCGGCCACTCGTCCGGCTTCTCCGCCCGGCCGATGCTGAGCGCGTGAACCGGACAACCGACAGCACGGCGATCGAGGACGCACCTCGCCGCCGCTCCCGCCCACGGATCCACCGCGCGTGGATCGTCGCCGCAGTCACCTTCGTGACGATCATCGGCGGAGCGGCCTTCAACTCCCTGCCAGGGCTCCTGATCGACCCCCTCCACTCCTGGTTCGGGTGGTCACGCGGCGAGATCGGTCTCGCCGTCTCCCTCGACATGGCGCTGTACGGGCTGACCGCCCCGTTCGCCGCGGCGCTGATGGACCGCTTCGGTATCCGCCGGGTCGTGGTCGTCGCGCTCGCGGCGGTGGCGACCGGGGCGCTGGCGAGCGTCTGGATGACCGCTTCCTGGCAGCTGATGCTCTACTGGGGCCTGCTCGTCGGGCTGGGCACCGGTTCAATGGCGATGGCGTTCTCCGCCACCGTCACCAACCGCTGGTTCGTGGCCCGCCGCGGACTGGTCACCGGGATCCTGACCGCGGCGGGGGCCTCCGGCCAGCTGGTCTTCCTGCCGCTCTGCGCCTGGATCGTCGACCGGCACGGCTGGCAGCCCGCCTCCGTGACGGTCGCGCTGGCCGCCCTCGTCGTCATCCCCTTCGTCTGGCTCCTCATGCGCGACCACCCCGCCGACGTGGGCCTCGGCCCTTACGGCGGCGCGTACGTGGAGAAGCCGGCACCCGCGACGGGGGCGGCGGCCCGCACCGTGCGCGTCCTGTTCGACGCGGCCCGCACGGGCCCGTTCTGGCTGCTCGCGGGCTCGTTCGCCATCTGCGGCGCCTCCACGAACGGCCTGGTCCGCACCCACTTCGTCCCCTCGGCGCACGACCACGGCATGGAGATCACGGCCGCGGCCTCCCTGCTCGCGGTCATCGGCGTCTTCGACATCATCGGCACGGTCTTCAGCGGCTGGCTCACGGACCGCTTCGACGCCCGCAGGCTGCTGGCCCTCTACTACGCGCTGCGCGGAGTCTCGCTGCTGTTCCTGCCGATGCTGATGGGGCCGGCGGTGCACCCCCCGATGGTCTTCTTCATCATCTTCTACGGCCTGGACTGGGTCGCCACGGTGCCGCCGACGCTGGCTCTGTGCCGCGAGCAGTACGGCGAGGACAGCGCGATCGTCTTCGGCTGGGTCCTGGCCTCGCACCAGGTGGGCGCGGCACTGGTGGCCTTCCTCGGCGCCGTGGCCCGGGACGCGACCGGTTCGTACGACGTGGTCTGGTACGCCTCGGGCGCCCTGTGCGCCATGGCCGCGCTGATGGCTCTGATGATCCGCCGCGTGCGGGCCGGAGGTCCGGAGCCGGCCGTACGAGGCGACGGCCGGGTCAGCCCGTCCGCGCGACGCGGGCGGCTATCCTCCGCGCGTCCAGGGCCATCTCGCGGAGCATCCCGCTGATCGGGTTGGTGAAGCCGGTGAAGTACAGGCCCGGCGCCCCGTCCGGGGTGCGCGCGCCGTGCACCACGGGGCGCCCCCTCGGGTCCAGTACGCCGAGATGGCCGACCAGCCCCTCCAGCGCGCGTTCGTAGCCGGTCGCCGCGATCACCGCGTCCGGGGTGATCCGGGTGCCGTCGGCCAGCACCACCGCGTCCCCGTCGAACGACCCGACCGTCGCCACCGGGACCACCGTGCCGCTCCTCACCGCGTCGATCAGCCCGACGTCCTGGACGGGGATCGCGCCCTCCTTGACCCGGGAGTACAGGCCCGTGTCGGGGCGGGGGAGGCCGTGCGCCGCCAGGTCGGGTACGGAGACACGGCACATCAGGCTGCCCGCCCGGTCGACGAGCCGGACCGGGAGCCTGCGGACCAGGACGGCGGTGGCCTGGGCGGGCCAGCCGGCCGTCGAGCGGCGCACGATGTGCGGAACCGTGCGGACCGCGATGCGTACCCGGGACGCCCCGCCCTCGACCAGGTCCACGGCGATCTCCGCGCCGGTGTTGCCGATACCGACGACCAGGACGTCCTTGCCCGCGTACGGGGCCGGGGAGCGGTACTCCGCGGCGTGCAGCAGCTCGCCCGTGAAGTCCTCGCTGCCCGGCCACGCGGGGATCCGCGGGGTGTGGTTGAAGCCGGTGGCCACCACCACGGCCCGCCCGGTCAGCACCCGGCCGCCGGTCGCGCTCAGCTGCCAGCCCGTGCCGTCGTCGGTCCGGTCGATCCGGGAGACCTCGACGCCCGTCACCACCTCCAGCTCGTGGTGCTCGGCGTACTTCTCCAGGTAGCGCACCATGTCGTCGCGTGACACCCAGCGTCCGAACCGGCGGGGCATCGCCAGCCCCGGCAGGGCGGACCAGCGGCGGATCGTGTGCAGGTGCAGCCGGTCGTAGTGACCCCGCCAGGACGACCCCACACGGTCGGACTTCTCCAGCACCACCGCGCGTACGCCCTGTTCCCGCAGGGCCGCGGCGGCGGCGAGACCGCCGGGGCCGCCACCGATCACGTAGACCGGCCGGCCGTCGGTGCGGTCGAGGGAGGCGGGCGGGGCGTCACCGGGGAGGGGGGTGCTTTCGGGCATGCTTCGGAGCGTAAGTAGGCCGAGGACACGGTGGGTTCCGGTCCGGGCGGGAATCGGTTGCGAAATGATCACGGGGTGACGCGGCGCGCCCCGTTCACAGGCCCGGAGCGCCCCACACCGGGAACCACCGCGACAGGTCGCCCTCCACGCGCAGGTCGTCACCGAGCACGGCCCGTACCTGGAGCTCCAGTTGGTTGTCGCGCCGCTCCCCGCCGCCGGGGTCCGGGGCGAACGGGTAGAACGTGCCCCGCTTGTAGAGGTACACGAGGGCGAGCGGGCGTCCCGCCGGGTCCCGGAACCCGATCAGCGAGCAGAGCAGCTGCGGACCGAAGCCGCCGTCCTGCAACAGGGTGTTGACCGCGTGCAGGTCGTTCACCAGGGCGGCCGTGCCGTCGGCCCCTGGCTCCTGACGTGCCAGCAGCCAGGTGTATCCGTAGGAGTCCCGGCTGAGGTCCACGGGGATCCCTCCCCGCCCCGTGTCCGCGTCCAGCAGTTCGCGTACGTCCTCCTGGAGGCGGGCGAACGTGCCTCCCTCCACCCCCGCGAAGCACACCGAGCCGGCCCCGGTCGGTGAGAAACCGGTGCCGGCCTGGAGGGTCAGTGCCGCGGAGGGGACCGCGAAGAGCTGGTCGAGGTCGGGGCGGACCGGTTTGCTGCGCCCCAGGATGCTGTCGAGCAGGCCCACGGAAGCTCCTCACGGGTGGGACAGGCCGGCGGATATGCGGGCCAGCTGGTCCAGACGCTGTTCGAGGGTCGGGTGGGAGGAGAGCAGCCGGCCCAGGCTCTCCTTGGAGGCGAAGGCGGGCACGAAGTAGAAGGCGTTGTACGGCTCCGCCTTCCGCAGGTCCTCCGTCGGGATCCTGGCCATCTGCCCGCTCACCTTGGTGAGGGCCGAGGCGAGCGCCGAGGGACGGCCGGTGAGCAGTGCGGCCGTGCGGTCGGCCGAGAGCTCCCGGTAGCGGGAGAGCAGCCGGGTCAGCAGGAAGCTGAGGGCGTACACGACCGCGCTGATCAGCGGGATGAGCATGATGATGACGCCCGCCGGGTCGTTGCCCCGGCTGTTGCGGGCGAAGCCGCCCCAGAGGGCGACCCGGGTGACGACGCCGGCGAGGACCCCGAGGAACGACGCGATCGTCATCACGGCGACGTCGCGGTGCGCGACGTGCGACATCTCGTGGGCGAGGACACCTTCGAGCTCCTCGGGCTCCAGCCGGCGCAGCAGCCCGGTCGTGGCGCAGACCAGGGCCGTCTTCTCGCTGCGGCCGGTCGCGAAGGCGTTCGGCACATCGCTTTGCGCGACGGCCACCCGGGGTTTCGGCATGTCGGCGAGGGCGCAGATCCGGTCGATCGCCCCGTGCAGTTCCGGTGCCTCCCGCGGGGTGACCTCCCGGGCGCCCATGCCGTACGCCGCGATGCGGTCGCTGAACCAGAACTGGGCGACGAACATCCCGCCCGCCAGGATCAGGACGACGGGCCAGGCGCCGCGCAGGACGGCCAGCAGCACGCCCACGAGGACCACGTACAGCAGGCCGATGAAGAACATCGTGCTCACCATGCGGGTGGTCAGACCGCGGTCGGGTGCGTACCGGGAACGGGTTCGTGCCATGGGTGCCTCCAGAAGCTCACCTGACTCCCATAGTGCCCCTTCCGTGCAAAAGCCGTATAAGTGCCGCATCAGGGCCAGAGGAGCTCACGGGTCCAGGCCGCCCCGTCACGGCGGTAGCGCAGCCGTACGTGCCGGCGCCGCCCGTCCCCCTGGAAGAACTCCACCTCCCGGGGCTCGACCACGTAGCGCGTCCAGGTCTCCGCCTCGGCGTCCGGTTCCGCCCGCGCGCGGTCCCAGGCCGCCTCGGAGGCCCGTACGAGTTCCTCCTGCGAGCCCAGCACCTCGCTCTGCGACCCGGTCAGCGCGGCGGCCAGCGCACCGGTGGACCTGGCGTGCAGATCGGCCCGGCTCTCCTCGCGGCCGGCGGGGACGGCGGCGCCCCGCACCCGTACCTGCCGCCCCTGGGCGGGCCAGTAGAAGCCGAGCGCCGCGTACGGGCGTGCGGCGAGCTGGCGTCCCTTCGCGCTGGTGGCATGCGTGGCGAAGTGCCAGCCGCGCTCGTCCGCGTCGTGCAGCACCAGCGTGCGTACGTCGGGCCGGCCCTCGGTGTCCGCGGTCGCCAGGGTCATGGTGTGCGGCTCGGTCTGGCCGGCGGCCACCGCCTCGGCGAACCAGGCGTGGAAGAGGGGCAGGGGGGCGGCGGGTGCGGAGGACGGGTCGAAACGGGGGAGGGGGACGTCCCAGACGCGCTGGGCGTGGAGCAGGTCGCGGAAGTCCTTCTGTGCATCGCTCATGGGTCCATTCCACAGCGTCCGGAGCCGGTGCGGGAACGCCGACGGCGGACCACACGGGTGGTCCGCCGTCGGTGAGACAGGACGTGGAGGAGCCGGGCGGGGGTGCGGCGGCCCGGCGTGTGCGGGGGTGTCCTGGCCGGCGCCTACCTGACCGGCTTCTTGCCGGTGATGCCCAGGTGGACCAGCAGGGCGAGGTTGGGGCGGAGTTCGGCCTGCTTCACGCCCCAGGTGGTGAAGCCCTTCTGGTGCGAGGCGACCCCCGCGAGCATGACGACCAGGGAGCCCGCCACCGCGCCGGGGCTGACGTCCTTGTCCACCCTGCCCTTGGACTGGAGTTCCTTGACCGCGTCCGTCAGGGAGTTGGTGACCGAGTTCAGGACCTTCATGCGGATCTTGTAGAACCGCTTGTCCCCTTCGGCCGCGCCGAGGTCGACGACACGGAGGATCGCATCGTGCCGCCGCCAGAAGTCGAGGAAGCCCTCGACCAGTTCTTCCGATGCCTGCCAGCCGGCCTTGCCGACCCAGGAGCGCCCGCCGACCAGTTCGGTCAGTCCGGCGCCTTCCTTGGCCATTTCCTCGGCGAGTTCGAGAACGGCGCCCTCGACGTCGGGGAAATACTGGTAGAAAGTCGCGGGTGAAGTCCCGGCCTTACGGGCCACGTCGATGACTTTGACGTCCCGGTACGGCGAGGAGCTGAGCATCTCGCTGAGGCAGTCGAGCAGCTTCTGCCGCGTCGCCTGACCTCGCCGACCAGCCACGCGGCCGTCGACGGTGCGCACTTGTCCTGTCATGCCGTCAGCTTACCGAGGGGTGAACCGAGCGCGATCTGACCGACTGCAAATGGGGAACGCCCCAGTCGGGACAGGGTGGACGACGCAATTCCCGAGCGTGCTCGAGCGGTAATTCCAGGTGACCCGGAGGGTTTATGGAATTCCTCTCCGGCCGCACTCGGGGGGCCGTGGTGCGATGTTGTTATCAACAGCCTGTGGATAACTTTGGTGGACAACTTCCGTCCACGGGGCGGGCGGAAGCTTCACGATTCGGGCAAAGGTTCTATTCGGCCCCTCGGGGCGCGCTCCGGGACCCCCGACGCTACGTTGAGTGTGAGGGACGTCACGGCGGCCCTCGTGGTGGTCCACCGCGATCCACAGCCGCCGCGCCGCCGCCGCGCCGTCACGCCCCACAGCGACGGAAGGACTCCGGTCATGGCCGTATTCGCGCAGTCCGCGCCGTGCTGGGTGGATGTGCAGCTCTCGGACCTGGAGGCCGGCAAGCGCTTCTACGGCGGTCTGTTCGGCTGGACGTTCCGCGCGGGGGACGGGATGCCCTTCGCCGACGCCTACAGCGACGGCGAGCTCGTCGCCGCGCTCGCCGCCAAGCAGGACGGCCGCATGCCCACGACCTGGGGCGTCTACTTCTCCACCGACGACATCCTCGCCACCGTCGCCCTGGTCCGGAAGGCGGGCGGCCAGGTGATCACCGACCCGGTGCGGGCCGGCGACGCCGGGGTCCTCGCCCAGGCGGCCGACCCCGGCGGCGCGGTGTTCGGCCTCTGGCAGGCGGGCCGGCGGGCCGGTTTCGAGAAGAGCAACGCCCCGGGATCCTTCTGCTGGACCGAGGTCCACACCCGCAGGCCCGAGCGCGTGGACGCGTTCTACGAGCAGGTCCTCGGATTCCGGGGGACCGACATCGAGCTGCCAGGGCCCGAGGGGGCGCCGGAGCCCTTCCGCGTCTGGTCACCCGCGGGTACCGAGCCGGGCGAGGACACGGCGGTCGGCGGGCGCGCGGTCATCACGGACGCCTTCCCCGAGATGCTGCCCAGCTACTTCCTGAACTACTTCGCCGTCGCCGACTGCGACCGGTCCGCCGAGACCGCCGTCCGGCTCGGTGGCCGGATCACGGCCCCGGCCCTCGACATCCCGTACGGACGGACGGCGGTCCTCCAGGACGACCAGGGTGCGGCTTTCGCCGTGCTCCAGCCGACCGAACCGCTGCGGTAGCCGTTCCGCGGCCGTCGTGCGGCTGTCCTGAAAGGGATGGAGTGCCACACAACACCCCGACTCGCCCCCGGGTTCGCAACCAGGCCCCGGGACAGGAAGAATCAGGGTGTGCACCGCCATGTGGTGCCCACTGGTGAGACGCTGCACAGGGCGGGATTTCGCGGGCTTCTGTTCCTGAGGCCCGTACGGGGAGGTGGCAGGCAAGTGGAGCAGCTGACGCAGCATGACCCGAGGCGGATCGGCCCGTTCGAGGTGCTGGGACGGCTCGGGGCCGGCGGCATGGGGCTGGTCTATCTGGCGAGGTCGGCGTCGGGCCGACGGGTGGCGATCAAGACGGTCCGTACGGAACTGGCCGAGGACCAGCTGTTCCGGGTCCGCTTCACGCGTGAGGTGGAGGCCGCCCGCGCGGTCAGCGGGTTCTACACCGCTGCCGTGGTCGACGCCGACCCGAGGGCGGCCGTGCCCTGGCTGGCCACCG
This sequence comes from Kitasatospora papulosa, assembly GCF_000717245.1. Classification (GTDB taxonomy): domain Bacteria; phylum Actinomycetota; class Actinomycetes; order Streptomycetales; family Streptomycetaceae; genus Streptomyces; species Streptomyces papulosus. The sequence goes on along the minus strand of NZ_JNYQ01000004.1, from coordinate 977,550 downwards.
CCTACGTACCCGCGCCCTCCCTCGAGGAGATAGTGAGTGAGTGCGGGCCGATGCCGACGCAGGCCGTGCGCTGGCTGGCCGCCGGTATCGCGGAGGCCCTGCAGTCGATCCACGGGGCAGGCCTCGTCCACCGCGACCTGAAGCCGTCCAACGTCCTGGTGGTCGAGGACGGCCCGCGGGTGATCGACTTCGGGATCGCGTCCGGGGTCTCCAACACCCGGCTGACCATGACGAACGTGGCCGTGGGCACGCCCGCGTACATGTCGCCGGAACAGGCGCGCGACTCGCGCAGCGTGACGGGGGCCAGCGACATCTTCTCGCTCGGTTCGACCCTCGTCTTCGCGGCGACCGGCCACGCGCCCTTCCACGGGGCGAACCCGGTCGAGACCGTGTTCATGCTGCTGCGGGAGGGTCCCGACACGGAGGGGCTGCCCGACGACCTCCGCCCGCTCATCGAGTCCTGCATGCAGATGGACCCGACGCGGCGGCCGAGCCCGGCGGATCTGCAGGCCCAGCTGGCCCCGCACCTGTTCGCCTCCGGCAGTGACGACAGCGGCACGGCGTCGGCCTGGCTGCCGACCGTCGCGACCGCGATGATCGAGCAGCGCCGCGGTGGGGGCCGCACCGTCACCGTGCCGCCCGCCCCGGTGGCCGTTCCGCCGCCGCCGCAGCGGCCGCCGCCGGGCGCCGACCGGGACGGGGCGTGGCGCGGTGCCGGTGACCTGCGGACCGCGCCGGCGCCCGTGCCGGTGTCCACGTCCGCCCCCGACGGCGGTCCCGTGCGGCTGGCGGGCGCCAGGGTGCCGATCGGACCCGGGCCGCGCCCCGTGGACGTACGCGGCCCCGCGGCGGCGCACGCCGACCCGGTGACCGGCTGGGTGCGCCCGCCCGGCGGGCACACCCCGGCGGCCCCGGCCGCACCCGTGCCCGCCCCGGCACCGGCCCCGGACGCGGCCCCCGCCGCCCCGGAACGCTGGCGGCCGTGGCGTTTCCGCATGTCGAACGACGTGTGGGGGACCCCCGTCGTGGTCGGTGACCTGCTGTACGTGACGTCCTTCGAGGTCCACGCCCTGGACGTCGGCAACGGACGCCGTCAGTTCAAGACCCGCGACGTGGCCTGGTCGATGACCGTCGACGGCGGCCGGATCCACGCCTCGGACGGCCCGTCCCTGTACGCGCTGGACGCGGCGACGGGCGCCGAGCGGTGGCGCCTGCAGACGGACGCCTGGGTGTACTCCCTCAAGGCCGACCGGGGCACCGTCCTGACCGGCACACGGGGTGGCGGCGTACAGGCCTGGGAGGCGTCGAGCGGCGAGAAGCTGTGGGAGGCCACGGGCCTCCAGACGGACTTCGAGACCGCGGAGGCCGGTCCCGTCATCCACGACGGCACGGTCTTCCTGTGGCAGGACGCCCGGCTCCGGGCGGTCGACGCGCGCACCGGCACCGAGCGGTGGTCGTACCCCGTCGGCGACGCCGCCTCCTGCGGCGGGGTGCCGGTCCGGGTCACCCCGGCGCCCGACGGCTCGGTGTACGTCGCGGCGGGGACCCGGGTGCTGGCCGTGGACATGGTCTCGGGCCGGGTGCGCTGGCACTTCGAGTCCCCGGCCGTCTTCCTGTCCCCGCCCGCCTTCGCCCCGGGCCCGGCGGTCACGGGCGGCGGGGTGTACCTCGCCGACTACCTCGGCACCGTGTACGCCCTGGACGCCTCGACCGGCAAGGACCGCTGGCGGATCGCGACCGAGGCCCGTCAGTCCGTCGAGCCCGTGCTGGTCACGGCGGGCAACGTGCACGTCGGCAGCGGCAGCGCCCTGTACACCCTGGACGCGGTGACCGGCACCCCCAAGTGGCGCTTCGCGGCGGGCGGTGACGTGGTCGGGGCCCCGGTGGTCGCCGACGGCCGGGTCCACTTCGGTTCGGCGGACCACGTGCTCTACACGCTGGACGCGGCGGGCGGCCAGCTCCGCTGGAAGCTCGCCACGGGCGGCGAGATCACGGGCTCCCCGGTGGCGCGGGCGGGTGTCGTGTACGCGTGCAGCAAGGACCGCTGCGTGTACGCGCTGGACGCGCTCAAGGGCACCGGGACGGGCGGCAGGGCGCGGACCTGACGCTCAGGGGTGGGGCGGGTGGTACCGGCCCCGCTCCTCCGGCTCGCCCCGGCCGGGGTGGGTGCTCCCGTCCTGGACCGGGAACTCCGCGGTGTCCTCGTCCTCCCGGGCCGCCCGGTATTCCGCGCGGTGCCGCCCGGGGCCCGTGTACGGGTCCGCCTCGGGCTCCGGCCCGGGGGAGGTGTACGCCGCCGGGCCCGGCTCCTGGGTCGGCGGCCAGGTGTCGGGGCGGTCGTCCGGCGGCACGGGATACGGTTCGGCGGCACGCCCCCGCCGTATGCCGCGCCGGCCCGACATGACCAGCGCCCCCAGCAGGAGCAGCACGCCGCCCGCCAGGGCCTGGGCCACGCCCCAGCGGAGCCCCGAGGCGTCGCCGTCGACCGTCAGGCTCCCCACGGCCTGCCCCTGCCGCACCATCCACAGGACGGTGAAGCCGAGGACGACCAGGCCGGCGAGCGCCACCACCCAGCGCGAGCGGAGCACGACGCCGACGACCGTCACCAGCGCGGCGAACAGGAACGGCAGCAGGATCGAACCCATGACGGACGACGAGACCCCGCTGACGCCGTCGAACAGGTCCTGGACGCGGTAGTCCCGCCCGAGGCGGTCGGCGTACCAGCTGTGGAAGGGGCTCTGCACGGCGGCTGCCGCTCCCACGAGCGCGACGACGGAACCGAGGACGTTGCGGATCATCGACAGCCTCCCGGGTCAAGGCGCACGGCTGTGCGCACCGCTCCCCGGCTCGACGCTACGCCCGGCCGGATCCTCCTGCCATCGGAGACCATGACAAGACCGTGACAGGGTCATGACCGCACCATGGGTGAGTGGCCGGAATGCTGTGCGTTACGGTGTCGCGCGGCCGTGCGACGGCCGACGAAACCGGCAACAGCTAGGGGGGCTGCATCGATGGTGCGGCGACAGATGAGGTTCGCGGCGGTCCTGGTCGTGGTGGTGCTCGCGCTCACCGGATTCTCGACGTCCAGTCACGGCGGCAAGAGCGGGAAGAGCCGCAGCAGCGGCGGCTCGGGCGGTGGCTGCTCCAGCTCCAAGAAGAGCAACAACGGGTACCGCGACTACGACGACGACTACGACAGCTCGTCGAGCTCGTCCGGCGGCTCCACGTACGGGTCGGCCACACCCAGCCCGACCGCGTCGGACGCCCCCGGCCTGCGTGTCGTCCGCTGCGCCCAGCCCAAGAAGGGCAAGCGCAAGGCGAACACCTCCTCGTCGATCGAGATCACCTCGACCGCGACGGGCACGCACGTGTACGAGATCGACGTGACATTCGTCGACGCCAAGGGCCTCACCGTCGACACGGGCGAGACCGAGGTCGAGGTCGACGGGGGCGATTCCAGGACCGTCGCCGTCCGGATGGACAGCCCGCGCTCGGTCTCCCGCGTCAAGCGCTGCCTGGTCACGGCGGAGCTGCGCTACTGACAGCCGCGCACACGCGCAGGGGCCCGAGCCGGAAGGCTCGGGCCCCTGCGCGTCCTGCGCGGACATGGTGCGGCCGCGACGGCTCCCCCTCCGCGCCGCCGCGGCCGCTTTCCCCCGTGCGGGTCAGGTCTACTTGGGCGTCGGAGCCGACGCGTGGTTGTCCAGGGTGGTGATGCCGCCCCCCGACGCGTGGTTGTCCTGCGTGGTCGCGGTGTCCGTGCCGGTGTCGGCGTCGGACGCGTGGTTGTCCTGCGGCTTGAGGAGGTCGTCCTTGGCCTTCTTGGCGTCGCTCATCGTCAGCTCCCGTTCGTCGTTCCAGGCAGAAGTTCGGATGCCCGCCCGGCCATTCCCCCGTGGATCGCCGGGCAGGCATCTCAGGGCCGTTCACCCTACGGGGACGGCCGTACCCTCGATCCGCCTGCCCCCCGACGCGACGGCTCGATGCACACACGATGACGCGCGCCGATAAACGAACGATGAACGCCGTGGCCGAGGACCTCAGGCCGCGGCCACCGGCATCAGCAGGAGACGTGTCTCCTCCGCCTCGGGCGCGCCCAACTGTTCGTAGATGGCCAGGGCTTCGTGCCAGCAGGCCCGGGCACGGTCGGGCTGGCCGATGCTGTCGAGGGCCTTGCCGAGCACGGTCAGCACCGTGCCGCGCCGCCACTCGCCGCCGATACCCCGGAGCGCGATGGCCTGTTCCGCGTGGGCGGCCGCCAGCGTGGGGCGGTGCGCGGCGAGGTGGGCCTCCGCCAGCCGGAAGTGCGTCACGCCCTCCCACAGCGGCTGCCGGTTGTCGTGGAACAGCGCCAGTGCTTCGGTGAGCTGGTTCAGGGCCTCGGGCAGCCGGCCCGCCCGGGTCAGTGCGATGCCCAGGGCGTACCGCCCGTTGGCAAGACGGAGGCTGAGCCCCATCCGGTCGTAGATGTCGATGCCCTGCTGCGCGAGCTCTATCGCGCTGGAGACGCGTCCGAGGGACACGTGGATCCTGGAGAGGTTGCACAGTGCGCTCGCCTGGCCGACGAAGTTGCTGTCCGCCCGGAAGTTCTCGATGGCCTGCAGGAGGTGCTGTTCGCCCTCCTCGTGCCGCCCCTGGTAGATGGCGATCACCCCCCGGTCGTTGGGGGCCCAGCAGTTGGGCACCGGGTCGTCGGCCGACCGCGCGAGCTGCATGGCCCGCTCGGCCTCGGCCTCGTCGAAGCGGCCCGCCACGATGTGGACGTTGGTGATGGTGGTCCGGGCGCGGCCCTCGGCACGGGCGTCGCCGTAGGCCCGGGCGGCGTCGCGCGTCGTCAGCGCCGCCGACTCGTACTGCTTCGAGTTCGCTCCCGACTCCGCCAGGTCCTTCGCCGCCCACAGGAGGTCCACCGCCCGGCGGAGCATGTTCTGTCCCGTCGACTGCTGTGCGCAGGCCAGGAGGCAGTTCGCCTCGGAGAACAGCCAGTCCAGGGCGGAATGGCGGTCCTCGAACGTGAGCCCCGGATGCCGCGTCGGCTCCAGGTGGGCGACCAGCCGGTCCCCGGGCCGCTCCAGCGCGTACACCCCCGCCGCCGTGGCCAGGTAGAAGTCCAGCAGCCGGGAGAGCGCCAGCTCCCGCTCCACCGGGGGCTGTTCGTCCCGTTCGGCGCACGCACGCGCGTAGAGGCGCACCAGGTCGTGGTAGCGGTAGCGGCCCGGGGCGGCCGACTCCAGGAGGCTGGTGTCGACCAGCGACTCCAGGAGGTCCTCCGCCGTGCGGGGGTCCAGGTTCAGGAGCGCGGCGGCCGCCGCGAGGGAGATGTCCGGGCCGTCCGCCAGGCCCAGGAGGCGGAAGGCACGGGCCTGGGCCGGTTCCAGCTGGCCGTAGCCGAGCTCGAACGTGGCCTTCACCGCGAGGTCGCCCGCCTGGAGTTCGTCCAGGCGGCGGCGTTCGTCGGCGAGTTTCGCGGCCAGCACCGACACCGTCCAGGTCCGGCGGGCGGCCAGCCGGGACGCGGCGATGCGGATGGCCAGCGGGAGGAAGCCGCACGCGGCCACCACGTCCAGGGCCGCCTCGCGCTCCGAGCGGACGCGTTCGTCGCCGACGATGCGGGTGAAGAGCTGCAGGGCCTCCTCGGGGGACATCACGTCCAGGTCCACGAGGTGTGCGCCGGCCAGGTCGACCATGCGGACCCGGCTGGTGACCAGGGCCGCGCAGCCCTCCGTGCCGGGCAGCAGGGGCCGGATCTGGGCCGCGTCGTGGGCGTTGTCGAGCAGGACGAGGATGCGGCGCCCGTCGAGGGTGGAACGGTAGAGCGCGGCCCGCTCGTCCAGGGAGTCCGGGATCGCGGAGTCCGCGGTGCCCAGCGCGCGCAGGAACGAGCCGAGGACGGTCTCGGGTTCGGCGGCCGTGGCGCCCGCCCCCTGGAGGTCCACGTACAGCTGGCCGTCCGGGAAGTGGGGGCGTGCCCGGTGGGCGATGTGGACCGCGAGGGTCGTCTTGCCGACGCCGCCGATGCCGGCCAGCGCGGAGACCGCCATGACGGCCCCCTCGGGAGTCACCAGCCGGTCGCCCAGCTCGCGTACGAACGTGGCGCGGCCCGTGAAGTCCGGGACGGTGGCGGGGAGCTGGGCCGGGCGGACCGGGACGGCGGCCGGGGCCGGTTCGTCGGACGGGCGGGCCAGCTCCTCGTCCGCCCGCAGGATCCGCTGCTGGAGCTGGGACAGTTCGGGGCGGGGGTCGACGCCCAGTTCCTCGGCGAGCAGCCGGCGCGTGTCGGCGTACACCGCGAGTGCCTCCGCCTGCCGGCCGCTGCGGTAGAGGGCGACCATCAGCAGTTCGCGCAGGCGCTCGCGCAGCGGCTGCGCGGCGGTGAGCGCGGTCAGCTCGGAAACCGCCTCCGCGTGGCAGCCGAGCTCCAGGTCGAGGTCGAGTCGGGTCTCGGTGAGCTGGAGGCGCCACTCCTCCAGGCTGGCGCGCTGGTTCTCGGCGTACGGGCCGGGGAGTGAGGCGAGGGCCTCGCCGTCCCAGAGGCCGAGCAGCTTGTTGATCAGCGCGCGGGCCTGGCCGCGGTCCCCGCTGCCGCGCGCCTTCTCCGCCTCGACCGCCAGGTCCTGGGCCAGCGTCAGGTCCAGCGCCTCGCGCGGGATCCGGACGGCGTAGCCGCCCGCCTCGCTGACCAGGATGTCCTGCCCCAGGGTCTTGCGGAGCCTGGACGCGTACGTGCGGACCGTCGCGAGGGCCTGGGAGGGCGGATCGTCGCCCCAGAGGGCGTCGATGAGTTCGGCGGCGGTGGCCGTGCGTCCGTTACGCGACAGGAGTGCGGCCAGCAGGGCGCGTTGCTGGGGGGAGCCCGAGGGGAGGGCCTCACTGCCGCGCCAGACGCGTACCGGGCCGAGCACGGTGAAGCGCAGTTCGGCGCCGGCCGCTCGTTCCCCATGCGCCCGTTGCTCCGGAACGCGCACGCCGGGTCCGTTGTCGCGGTCCATGATGCCCCCCTGTCCTGCTCGCCCCGCCGGTCCTGCTGATCCCGCTCTGCGTCATACCGTTGGTATCGCGGTCAACAGTCTGCCTTGTCATGGGCGGGCTCGTCAGTATCGGGTGACCCTCTGCACAGGCCCTCGACAAGAACGAGGAGCGAGGGCCCGTACGGAGGGTGACGCGTCGTCAGCCGACGAGAGGCAGCTGGAGTTCGGTGACCCACATCTCGCGGTCCTCCGGGCACTCCAGGGAGACCTCCCGGGAGTATCCGGCCGGGCGCCGCCCGTGGTCCTCGATCCAGCGCGCCAGGATCTGCTCGGTCGCCAGTACGTGGTCCATGGAGCCCCGGTGCACGATGGTCGCCGCCTCGAAGGCGGGCAGTTCGACGACGGTGACGCCCGTGTCGCCGAGCGGCCCGGCCGGGGCGTCGACGGTCACGCCGGCGTGGACGACGACCGATCCGTCGCCGTCCGGACCGTCCTCGTACCGGGCGATGCCGGGACCGGTGGGGCGGACCCCCGCCGTGGCGAGCAGCGGGAAAAGCTTCTCGTACAGCGGTCCGACGACCGGGGAGATGTCCTGGGGCTGGTACCCGGGGGCCGTGGCGGTCACCTCTGCGACCCGCACCGCCGGGACCCGCTTGATCTGGACGTCGTTCTCGGGCATGTGTCCCTCGCTCTCGATGGACCGGAGCCTCGCCTCGACCTGGGTCAGCCGGGCCGCCGCCGCCGTCATCGCCGCCTCCAACTCCGCCCGGCGCAGCCGCAGCATTCCGCGCAGCTCGTCCGCGTCCACCTGGTCGTCGACGACGGCCCGCACCTGCTGGAGCGTGAAGCCGAGGTCCTTGAGCGCGATGACGCGGTTGAGGCGGGCGAGCTGGGCGGCACCGTAGTAGCGGTAGCCGGTGGCGGGGTCGATGCGGTCCGGGCGCAGCAGACCGATGGCGTCGTAGTGGCGCAGCATGCGGGCCGAGACCCGTCCGTGCCGGGCGAACTCTCCGATGGTGAACATGATGGCTCCCACTGCACGGCCTCACACGATGTGAAGGTCAAGCACCCGTCGTGCCGAGTTCCGCGCCCGATGTCCCGCGCCCGGTGTCCGGTCCTCTCGCGGGCGGTGTCCCGGGTCCGGGAAGGGCAGGAGCCCCGCTCCTCCGCCGAAACGGGGGAGCGGGGCTCCTTGGGTACTGCTCACTCGGCCGCGATCGGCCGACCCGGGCAACTAGGCCGGGGTGACGTTCTCAGCCTGCGGACCCTTGGGTCCCTGAGTGACGTCGAAGTTCACGACCTGGTTCTCCTCGAGGGAGCGGAACCCGGACGCGTTGATCGCGGAGTAGTGGACGAAGACATCCGGGCCGCCGCCGTCCTGGGCGATGAAGCCGAAGCCCTTTTCAGCGTTGAACCACTTGACGGTTCCGGTAGCCATAAGCCCTCCTTGGGCCAAAGGGTTGCCCTGCTCCAGAACCTGCAAACAAGTCTGAAAACTACAAAAGCCTGCGGGTTACATGCTCCGCAGGCTCTGTACTGCAAGGGAAACCAAACTGCAACTTGCGGGCGAGCCTAGCACGCAGTCTGCGGGGAGCGGTAGAGGGAAAGATCACTTCACCCGGATGTTTGATTGGACCGCGGGAGAGCTGACGGACAAGGCCCTCGCGGGGCAGTCGGACGCCCCGATGATGTCGGCCGGGAGGGACAGGTCTAGCCTCGCGATGTGGACAATTCAACCGTCTCTCCCGTAGAAGGCGACGACCGTCGCAGCAGGCCGCGCGTCGGCCACATCCAGTTCCTGAACTGCCTCCCCCTCTACTGGGGCCTGGCACGGACCGGGACCCTGCTCGATCTGGAGCTCTCGAAGGACACCCCGGAAAGACTCAGCGAGCAGCTGGTCAGGGGTGACCTCGACATCGGTCCCGTCACCCTGGTCGAGTACCTGCGCAACGCCGACGACCTGGTCGCCCTCCCCGACATCGCCGTCGGCTGCGACGGCCCCGTCATGTCGTGCGTGATCGTGTCCCAGCTTCCCCTGGAGCAGCTGGACGGGGCCCGGGTGGCCCTCGGCTCGACGTCACGCACCTCCGTGCGGCTGGCCCAGCTGCTGCTCGCCGAGCGGTTCGGCGTGGCACCCGACTACTACACCTGCCCGCCGGATCTCGGCCTGATGATGCAGGAGGCCGACGCCGCCGTCCTCATCGGGGACGCCGCGCTGCGGGCGAACCTGCACGACGCGCCCCGGCTCGGGCTGCAGGTCCACGACCTGGGTGAGATGTGGAAGGAGTGGACGGGGCTGCCGTTCGTCTTCGCCGTCTGGGCGGCGCGCAAGGACTATCTGGCCTCGCACCCCGACTACGTGCAGAAGGTCCACGAGGCGTTCCTGGCCTCCCGCGACCTCTCGCTGGAGGAGGTCACCAAGGTGGCCGAGCAGGCGGCGCGCTGGGAGTCCTTCGACGCCGAGGTGCTGGAGCGCTACTTCACCACGCTGGACTTCCGCTTCGGCCCCGACCAGCTGGCGGGCGTGCGTGAGTTCGCCCGGCGGACCGGGCCCACGACCGGGTTCCCGGCCGACGTGAAGGTGGAACTGCTCGGCGGCTGACCGCCGGCGGTGGCCCGGGCGCCGTGCTCCCGTGCCCCGGTGCCCGGGAGCAAGGGGACGGGAATGGACGCGGGAAGAAAGATGAATCCTGCACCATCCCGGGCTCTGCTTCTCCGCGCCTCGCTTTACCCCTGACGCGTGACTCCGGCATTCCGTTCCCTGGAAAGGGGACGAATGTCGGAGTTCTGTCACGGGACCCCTCTCCGAGCCCCTCTCGGTGCATCCCTGTACGCCTCTCGACGGACAGCCGGGCGAATAGCGGATGTCCCCCGGAACGCCTTCCGGTTTCTCTCCCGTGAACCCGAACGGGATGGACGAACGGCGTATTCGCGCCTTTCCATGTGGCGAAATCCCTGCTTCGTGCCCATAGGGGCGATATCGGCAGAAGGGGTCTCCGTGACCGTGCGACCCGGGCGGCCTAGGCTGCCGTCCGAGTCCCGGGGCCCACAGGGGGAGACCGTATGCAGCCGCTGGAAGCCGGCGAACCGCACACCATCGGCGCCTACCGGCTGCTCGGCAGACTCGGCGCCGGCGGTATGGGCCGGGTCTACCTGGGCCGCAGCACGGGCGGACGCACCGTCGCGGTCAAGGTCGTGCACCCCCACTTCGCCCTGGACGAGCAGTTCCGCGCGAGGTTCCGGCGCGAGGTGGACGCCGCCCGACGCCTCGGGGCGCGGTGGACGGCCCCGGTCCTGGACGCCGACCCCGAAGCCGCCGTGCCCTGGGTGGCGACCGGATACGTCGCCGGGCCCCCGCTCTCCGACGCCGTGACCCGCTACGGGCCACTGCCCGAGTACGCGGTACGGACCCTGGGGGCAGGGCTCGGCGAGGCACTCGACGCCGTGCACGCGCACGGCCTCATCCACCGTGACGTGAAACCCTCCAACGTCCTGCTCGCCCTGGACGGCCCCCGGCTGATCGACTTCGGCATCGCCCGGGCGCTGGGCGCCACCGTCTCCCTCACCTCCACCGGTGTCTCCGTCGGGTCGCCCGGCTACATGGCGCCGGAGCAGATCCGCGGCCTGGACATCTCCGGCGCGGCCGACGTCTTCTCCCTCGGGGCCGTCCTCGCCTACGCGGCCACCGGCACCGCGCCCTTCCCCGGTGACTCGTCCGCCGTACTCCTCTACAAGGTGGTGCACGAGGAGCCCGAACTCGGGGACCTGGAGGGCGAACTGCGTGAGCTGGTCGCCGGGTGCCTCGCCAAGGACCCCGCGGACCGGCCCGCCCCCGCCGAGCTCGCCCGCACGCTCGCGCCGAGCGGCGCGGCGGCACTGGTGGCGCCGGGATGGCTGCCGGGCCCGCTGGTCCGCGAGGTCAGCCGGTCGGCGGTGGCCCTGCTGGACCTGGAGCCGCAGGAGGCGCCGGTGCAGTCCGGGCCCGTGCCGTTCAGCAACGCCTCGCTGGGGAGCGCGGCGCCCGGGACCTTCGGTCCGCCGCTGCCGCCCCCGCCGGCCGGACCGCCGGCCACCGCGGACACCGCGGGGGAGCACGGCACGGGCGGGGCCCGTGTCGCCGTCACCATGGACGCCGGGCCGCGGACCGGTACGCGGCCCGGCCGACGCATCAGCTGCACCGTCGCGCTGGCCGTGGCCGGGGCGCTCGCGGTGGCGACCGTCGGCGTCGCCACGCTGGGGGACCTGTTCACGGGCGGCGGCGGGGACGACGACCGCGGCAGCGACGCCGCGGGGCCCCCGTCGGCCACCGGATCGCGGGACCCCGCGGACTCCGGGGAGCCGACCCCGTCGGGCACCTCCTCGGGGGCGGCCGCCGTGAGCGCGGTGCCCAAGACCTTCGCGGGCACCTGGAAGGGCTCCGCCACCGAACGCAGCGGCGCGCCCCACGGCACGGTCACCGCCGTGTTCGTCGAAGGGAAGAAGGGCGAGGAGGTGGTCAGGCTCTCCTACCGCTTCGACGCGCTCGGGACGACGGTCGTCTGCAAGGGCGTCGGGACCCTCGTCTCCGGCACGGCAACCGAGCTGAAGATCCGGGAGCGCGCCGACCCGGACGCCCGCACGGGGGCGATGTGCACCGGTGGTGACGCCGACCTGGACTTCACCCTCACCTCCGAGGACACCCTGCGCTACGAGTCCCACGAGGAGGCCGCGGGCACCCCGAAGGGGACGCTGACCCGGTCCGACGGCTGACCTCGGCAAGGGCTGGCGTAGGCTGGATCGGTCCGTGGAACAGCAGAAGAACCGCCGAAAGGTGACAGCCCGGTGACCGAGAAGGCCGACCTTCAGCCCGTCCTCGACCGCGCCGCCGAAGGCGGGCGGATCTCCCCGGAGGAGGCGCTCGACCTGTACAGGTCGGCTCCGCTGCACGCGCTGGGCGCCGCGGCCGACGCCGTGCGCCGCCGCCGTTACGCCGGTACGGAGCACATCGCGACGTACATCATCGAGCGCAACATCAACTACACCAACGTCTGTGTCACGGCCTGCAAGTTCTGCGCGTTCTACGCGCCGCCCAAGGACACCGCCAAGGGCTGGTCCCGGGACCTCGACGACATCCTGCGCCGCTGCGCGGAGACCGTCGAGCTGGGCGGCACGCAGATCATGTTCCAGGGCGGCCACCACCCGGACTACGGCGTGGAGTACTACGAGGAGCACTTCTCCGCGATCAAGAAGGCGTTCCCGCAGTTGGTCATCCACTCGCTGGGCGCCTCCGAGATCGAGCACATGGCCCGCATCTCGGGCGTCTCCGCGAAGGAGGCCATCGAGCGGATCCACGCCGCCGGTCTCGACTCCTTCGCCGGCGCGGGCGCCGAGCTGCTGCCCGAGCGGCCGCGCACGGCGATCGCCCCGCTCAAGGAATCCGGCGAGCGCTGGCTGGAGATCATGGAGATCGCCCACGGTCTCGGCGTCGAGTCGACCTCCACCATGCTGATGGGCACCGGCGAGACCAACGCCGAGCGCATCGAGCACCTGCGCATGATCCGTGACGTCCAGGACCGTACGGGCGGCTTCCGCGCCTTCATCCCGTACACCTACCAGCCGGAGAACAACAAGCTGAAGGGGCAGACGCAGGCCACGCTCTTCGAGTACCTGCGGATGATCGCCATCGCCCGGCTCTTCCTCGACAACGTCGCCCACATCCAGGGCTCCTGGCTGACCACCGGCAAGGAGGTCGGCCAGCTGTCCCTGCACTACGGCGCGGACGACCTGGGCTCGATCATGCTGGAGGAGAACGTCGTCTCCTCGGCCGGCGCCCGGCACCGCTCGAACCGGCTCGAGATCATCGACCTGATCCGCAAGGCGGGACGCGTCCCGGCCCAGCGGGCCACGACCTACGAGCACCTCGTCGTCCACGACGACCCGGCGAACGACCCGGTCGACGAGCGGGTCGTCTCGCACATCTCCTCCACCGCGATCGACGGCGGCACGGCACACCCGGAGCTCAAGCTCCTCGACGCCAACTGAGCGGCTCGTGCTGACCGTTCACGCCGCTCCGCTGGTCCTGCCGGTCGGCGCGGCGGGCGTGGACGGCGGCGCGGTCGCGGTGGACGGCGACCGGATCGTGGCCGTCGGGCCGTACGACGTGGTGACGGCCGCCCACCCCGCCGCCCGGATCCGCCGGTGGCCGGGCGTCCTCACCCCCGGACTGCGCCAGTGGGACGCCGTCCCCCTGCTGACCCGCTGCTACCACCCCGACCCGCGCGAGGCCGACGAGCTCGGCGAAGAGCCCCTGACCGGGACGGACTTCGAGCGGCTGGCCGCGCGGATGGACGAGCCCCGCAGAGCCGGCAGCGTACGCCGAGGGCTCCAGCGCATGCTGCGCCACGGCACCACCCACGTCGCGGGCGGGTTCGCCGACCCCGCCGTACGCACGGCCGTGGGCCGCGCGGGCCTGGCGGTCGTCCCGCCGGCCGGGGCCCCGGCCGACGAGCCGGACCTGGACCCCTTCCGCCGGGGCCGCGACCTCGCGGGATCCGCGCACGGCCCGCTCACGGTCGGCGCCCGCGCCGACCTCGCGGTCTTCGACGTACCGGACGAAGCGGCGCTGTGCGCGGCGGGCGCCACCACCTGCGTGGCGACCGTCCTCGGCGGACGGCTGGTGTACCGGCGGCGGTGACCGGGGCGCCCGGAGCAGCTCTACGGCACGGACGGGCCGCCCAGGTAACGGCCCTTCCCGTCGTAGGGCCAGGCGTTGGACACGCAGCCCTTCAGCCCCTTGATCTGCTGCATCATGGCGGGGGCGGGGCTGCCGGAGCCGGGGCAGGTCTCGTGTCCGTGGCCCAGCCAGTGCCCCACCTCGTGGTTGATGATGAGGGCCCGGTACTCGGAGGCGGTCCCGTCGAACGTCGGTGAACCCAACTGCCACCGGGCGAGATTGACCATGACGTTCTTCCCGCCGCGGCAGTTCACCTCGCCCCTGGTGTCGAGGCCGTACCGCCCGCAGAGCCGGTCGGTGGTCCTCGGAGTCCCTATCCGGATCACCAGCCCCGCCGACCCGTCGTCCACCTGGCGGAAGGCGCGGCTTCCTCCCTCGCTCCAGCCCCGGGGGTCGGAGAGTATCCGCGCGACGTCCTCGGCGGCGCGGTCCGGGTCCACGCCGATGCCGTCCTCCACCTCGACGCGGTAGCGGCTGCCGCCGCCCGGCCTGACGCCCTCGCGCGCCACCGTGAAGGTGCCGGGACCCGAGAGGGGCACGGAACCGGCGTCCACGGGCTCCTCCTCGGCCGGGGCCTCTTCGGTGTCCGGTGATCTCCCGGCCGCCCCCTCGGCCTCCGGGCTCGCCGGAGCGGGCTTCGAGGGCGGGACGGGGGCCGGGGACGAGGCTGCCCCGGACCGCTCCGGTCCGGCAGCGGCGGTGTCGGCGGCCGCGTCGGCGTCCTGCCACGGCGGGAAGACGTGGAGGAACGCCGCCACGACGGCGGCCGCGAGGACCGCCCCGGTGAGGCCCGCACGCCGTCGCCGCAGGCGCGACCGGCGGCCCGCGGCCCGTCCCCGGGCGCCCGGAGGCCGCCTTCCCGGCGCCGACGCCCCGGCCCCCCGGCCGCCTCCGGCCGCGCCCGCGTTCCGTCTTCGATGGTTCTCGTCACTGTGCATGCGGTGGTGAATGTCCATGGTCTCGGTGTGGCCGCCCGGGACGGAAGGATCGTCCGCCCCGCACGCTGACCTGCTTCTCGGGCAGCCGGTGCCCGTGTGCTTCCCGTCCGCGCCCGGCAGCCCGCGCCCCCGTCCGTCGTACGGGAGTCGCCGGGGGCACGGGCGCGGAAACCCCTTTCCCTCGCCCGGTCAGACGATGATCAAGGCGGTGCTGTTCCCGAAATCACGGACGACCGTGCGGACGTGTGCCCCCGGTGCCGGTCCCGCCGTGCGACGGCCCCCGTCCGCACGGAAAACGCCGAAGCCGTTCCACGCCGCCGCGAGGCACCGCGGGCCGGGCTGCTTGAATGGGAGGGTGACCCGAGCATCCCTGGACAAGCAGCCGCACGAAGTCGCCTCGATGTTCGACGACGTGGCGGCGAACTACGACCTCACCAACGACGTGCTGTCGCTCGGCCAGGCGCGGCTGTGGCGCAAGGAGGTCGCCCGGGCCGTCGACGCGCGCCCGGCGCAGAAGATCCTCGACCTCGCGGCCGGTACGGCCACCTCCTCGCAGCCGTTCGCCCGCGCCGGTGCCTACGTGGTGCCCTGCGACTTCTCGATCGGCATGCTCAGGGTCGGCAAGGAACGCCACCCGTGGATGCCGTTCACCGCGGGTGACGGCACGAAGCTGCCCTTCAAGGACGAGACCTTCGACACGGTCACCATCTCCTTCGGGCTCCGCAACATCCAGGACACCGGCGCGGCTCTCAGCGAGCTGTACCGGGTCACCAGGCGCGGCGGCCGGGTCGTGATCTGCGAGTTCTCCCAGCCCACGTGGGCGCCCTTCCGGACCGTCTACACGGAGTACCTGATGCGGGCGCTGCCGCCGGTGGCACGGGCGGTGTCGTCCAACCCGGACGCCTACGTCTACCTCGCCGAGTCGATCCGCGCCTGGCCCGACCAGGCCGGCCTGGCGACGCTGCTGCAGAAGGCCGGCTGGTCGGACGTGGCCTGGCGCGACCTCACCGGCGGAGTGGTGGCACTCCACCGGGGTGTGCGCGCCTGACCGGGCTCAGAGCTCCAGCCGGAAGCAGTACGCCTCCTGCTTCGACACGGGACTCGTGTACGTCTCGGCCTGTCGCATGCCGAGACGTACCGCCACCGCCATCGAGCGGGCGTTCCGTGCGTTGATCATCGCCACGACCTCGCGCACCCCGAGCGCCCTCATCCGCTCCAGCGTGACGCGCGCGGCGGCGGTGGCGTAGCCCCGGCCCCAGGAGGCCCGGCCCAGGCGCCAGCCGATCTCGACCTCGCCCACCGGCCCGAACGACGTGTGCGGCCAGGGCTGTGCGCCCGTGAACCCGAGGACCTGGCCGGTCTCGTCCAGCACCGTCCACAGACAGTGGCCGAGCTCGGCGTCGTGGCGGCGCTGGCGGGCGGTCAACTCCTCGTACACCGAGTACTCCGCCCGGCGGCTGCCGAGGAACTCCATCACCTCCGGATCGTCGAACACCCGGTACCAGGCAAGGGCGTCCTCGTCGGTGGGGACGCGCAGATGTACGGACGGGGTCGAACCAGGCACGTGCGTCATCGGGGAGCCCTTCGGGAGGTTGATCAGCAGGCACCCATAGACTGCACGCGACATGTGCCGCGCGGCACGCGAATTCGAGTCTTCGGGAGATCCGACCGTGACCGAGCCCCTCTCCGAACACAGCGCGGACGTGATCGTCGTCGGAGCGGGCCCAGCCGGCTCCACGACCGCGTACTACCTCGCGAAGGCCGGACTCGACGTCCTCCTCCTGGAGAAGACGGCCTTCCCGCGTGAGAAGGTCTGCGGCGACGGTCTCACCCCGCGCGCCACCAAGCAGCTCGTCTCCATGGGCATCGACATCTCCGAAGAGGCCGGCTGGCTGCGCAACAAGGGCCTGCGCATCATCGGCGGCGGTGTCCGCCTCCAGCTGGACTGGCCGGATCTCGCCTCGTACCCGGACTACGGTCTGGTCCGCAAGCGCGACGACTTCGACGAGCAGCTGGCCCGGAACGCGCAGAAGGCGGGCGCGCGGCTGTACGAGCGCTGCAACGTCGGGGAACCGGTCAAGGACGAGCGCACCGGCCGCATCACCGGTGTCCACGCCAAGCTCGGCGAGGAGAAGACGCCGGTCACCTTCCACGCCCCGCTCGTCGTCGCCGCCGACGGCAACTCCACCCGGCTGTCCCTCAACATGGGCCTGCACCGCCGGGAGGACCGCCCGATGGGCGTCGCGGTCCGCACGTACTTCACCTCGCCCCGGCACGACGACGACTACCTGGAGTCCTGGCTGGAGCTGTGGGACCGCCGTGGCGCCGAGGACCGTCTGCTGCCGGGCTACGGCTGGATCTTCGGCATGGGCGACGGCACGTCCAACGTCGGCCTCGGCATCCTGAACTCCTCCTCCGCCTTCAAGGAGCTCGACTGGCGCGAGGTCCTCAAGGCCTGGTGCGCCTCGATGCCGGAGGACTGGGGCTACACCCCGGAGAACATGACGACGCCGATCCGCGGGGCCGCGCTCCCGATGGCGTTCAACCGGCAGCCGCATTACACCAAGGGCCTGCTGCTCGTCGGTGACGCGGGCGGGCTCGTCAACCCGTTCAACGGCGAAGGCATCGCCTACGCCATGGAGTCGGGCCAGATCGCCGCGGACGTCATCGTCCAGGCGCACGCCCGCGCCACCCCCGCCCAGCGGGAACTGGCCCTGCAGCACTACCCGAAGATCCTCAAGGACACCTACGGCGGGTACTACACGCTGGGCCGCGCGTTCGTGAAGATGATCGGGAACCCGAAGGTCATGAAGATCGCCACCCAGCGCGGCCTGACCCACCCGGTCCTGATGAAGTTCACGCTGAAGATGCTCGCCAACCTCACCGACCCGACGGGCGGCGACGCCATGGACCGCATCATCAACGGCCTCTCGAAGGTCGCCCCGAAGGCCTGAGCGGACGGGCCCGGGGGTTGCCCCGGGCCCCGGACCCCGGCGGTCCGCCCTGCGATAGGTTCGGTCCATGGGGGCAACAGCGACATGGACCACCGGCGGCTTGCGACGGCTCGGCGCTGCCGGGTCGGCGGCGATCGCGCTGGGCGGCTGGGCCGTCGGCACGCTTCCGGCCCACGACCCGTGGGGCCTGTGGGTGGACCACGGTCCCGCGGTGAGAGCGGCGGGCTACGCACTGGCCTACGGCGGCCTCACGGTGCTCGTCGTCGCCTGGTGGCTGTACGGCAGGGCAGGAGCCTCCGTACGCGACACCCTCGTCACCCTCGGATGGTGGACGGCGCCGCTGGTCCTCACACCCCCGCTGTACTCCGCCGACGTCTACAGCTACATCGCGCAGGGCGCGATGGTCCTCGAAGGGCACGACGTCTACAGCGTGGGCCCGTCCGTCCTCGACCCCGGCGGTCCGGGCGGCGACGCCGCGGCCAGCGTCGGCGGGCACTGGACCGACACCCCGGCCCCCTACGGCCCGTTCTTCCTCCTCCTCGCACGCGGCGTCGCGTGGACGACCGGCGGCACCCTCGTGCCCGCCGTGCTGGGCATCCGCCTGATCGCCCTCTGCGCGCTCGTGCTCCTCGTGTGGGCCCTGCGCGGCCTCGCCCGGGAGCACGGACGCAGCGAGAGCGCCGCGCTGTGGCTCGGGGCGCTGAACCCGCTGCTGCTCATCCACGTCGTCGGAGGCGTCCACAACGACGGGCTGATGACCGGTCTCATGCTGGCCGGCGTGCTGCTCGCCCTGCGCGGGAGGTGGATCGCCGGGTCGGCGCTCATCGGGCTCGCCATGATGGTGAAGTCGCCCGCCGCGGTGGCCCTGCTGTTCGTCGGCGTCGTGGTGGGCCGGGCGGCGACCGGGCCGGTCCCGCGCCGGATCGTGAAGGGCCTGCTGGCGCCCGGGCTGGTCGCGGCGGCCGTCGTCGTCGGCGTGACGTTCCTCGGCGGCACCGGCTTCGGCTGGATCGGGACCCAGAGCGTCGCCGGGCGCATCCACACCGCGCTGTCCCTCAGCAGCGACCTGGGCCTGGGCCTGGGTGAACTCCTGCGACTGCTGGCCGGGACCGACCCGGATCCGGTCAAGTCCGCCGTGCAGAACCTGGGCCTGCTGATCGCGCTGGTGCTGATCGCACGCCTCGCCCTTCACGCGGCGACCGGACGGACGGAACCCGTGCGTGCCCTGGGGCTCGCACTGCTGGCCCTGGTCGCGCTCTCGCCGATGGTGCAGCCCTGGTACCTGCTGTGGGCGACGGCGGTGCTGGCCGCCACCGCGAGCGGGGGCAGGGCCCTGGGAGCGGTGACCGTGCTCTCGGCGGCGCTCGTCTACGAGACGCAGCCCTCGGGCTCCACCCCGCCGTACGGCTTCGTGCTGGCGGCCCTGGTGTGCGTGGCGGGCGTGCTGCTCCTGCGCGGGGACCGGGCCGACGCCGGACGAGGACAGGTGCCGGGACAGCGCCGTCCGGTGGAGACCGCCCCGGAAGCCCCCGCGAGGACCGCCTCGGAGCCGGATGCCTCCGGCGCACGATGACGGGCCGTCACTCCGAACGGTGGAGTGACGGCCCGCGGTCGTGCTCAGGCGCGCGGCGCTTGTGAATCAGAGAACGCGGACGGCGCCCGACGGCGGGTCGTAGTCCAGGGACTTCTGCACGACGCCCGTGCTGGAGTTCTGCGCGCCGACGAACTGGCCGCCGCCGACGTAGATCCCGACGTGGTAGGCGCTGCCCGCGCCGCCCCAGTACAGGATGTCGCCGGGCTGGAGGTTGTCGAGGGAGACCTGGGTGCCGGCCGTCGACTGGCTCTGCGAGACACGCGGCAGGTCCACACCCACCGTGCGGAACGCGGCCTGGACGAGCCCCGAGCAGTCCCACGAGTTCGGGCCGGTGCCGCCGGAGACGTACGCGTCGCCGACCTGGGACTGGGCGAACGCGACGACGGACGCGGCGGACCCGGTGGCGCTCGACGAGGACGACGACGACGAGGACGACGACGAGGCGGAGTCGGAGGAACCGGTGGAGGCGCTGAGCGTGGTGCGCTCGGCGGAGCGGGAGGCGCGCTCGGCGGCCTCCTGCGCCTTGGCCTCGGCGGCTGCTTCGGCCTTCTTCCTGGCCTCGGCCTTGCGGACCGCCTCGGCCTTGGCCTTCTTGGCGGTCTTGGCGGCGGTGGCCGCAGCGGCGTCCTCGGTGGCCTGCGTCTCGAGGTCGAGAGCGACCGCCTGGGTCGCCTGCGCGGACGCGGCGACGGAGGTGGAGAGCCCGGCGGTGATGGTGGGCATCTCGATGGTCTGGGCCACCGGCTCGGCCTGAGCCGGACCGGCGGCACCCGCGACCGCGATGGTGCTGAGGACGCCACCGGCAACTCCTGCCCGCAGCGCCGTCTTCGAGGCGCTTCGGCGGGGCTTCCGGTGGCTGGGTATGTGAGCGGTGTGGGACATGGGTACTAGCGCTATCAGGGCTGTAGGGGTCCCATCAAGAAACGTGTGTTGCGACACAGTTACGTTCGGAATCTGTGAATCCGCTTATTCGGGGCCCTTATTGACGCCCTAAGGGGCAAAACGGTCACGCTGCCGCACCGCTGTGATCACGGCGTTCTTTCAATAGGTCCGAATTGCCCGTCGCTTACCATCTGTTCACACGGTTGGCCAAGCCCCGCTTCTCTTGGAGCGCGGGTGTGGTGATGCAGGTCACAGTATGGCTCTCCTGTGAGAGGCAACCGCGCGGCCGCGCGCCGCGTGCCGTGCGCGACCGGCCCCGGACTGCGGGCGGCTTGACCTATTGGTGTGTCATGTCCGATTCCATGACTGCCCGTCGGGGGCTTCCGTCCTTCCGGTCGCGTGCCGCCGGCTCGCCCGGTCGCCGCTCCGTCCGGAAGATCGTGAATGTGTGCGCAATGTCCACATCGGTACCGGAGGCCCCTCGTCCGGGTGGCCTGCACCCGGGGCCGGTTCCTATATCACCCCATCGGTGTCCACCGCCAATTTGCTTGTACGGGGCTGCGATTGATAGAGCCATGCGCCTTTGACCAGCGGTGACGCCGCGAGATGTCACGTCTCGTAACCGGTCGGCCGCTTCGCGTACGAAGATCACCGCTCATCCGACTTCATGATCGTTCGTCAGGTGGTGGAGATCACAAAGGCGTTGGCGTACCCCGTGTCGCAGATCACAGGACGGCGGGCATAGGATGCGGGGCAGTCGGGCTTGTGAACTGCCTCACATGTGCACGATCTTGATGAGGTGGCGAGCCGGTCGCCCGATGCGGTCCAACGGTCAAGGACGACTGGAAGGAGCGAGGAGCGTGAATGCCTACGCGCCCATCCTCGTGCTCGGCGCCCTCGGGGCAGGGTTTGCGATCTTCTCCGTGGTCATGGCCACGCTAATCGGCCCGAAGCGGTACAACCGGGCAAAGCTCGAGGCGTACGAGTGCGGTATCGAACCCACCCCCACTCCAGCTGGTGGTGGCCGTTTCCCCATCAAGTACTACCTGACGGCGATGCTGTTCATCGTCTTCGACATCGAGATCGTCTTCCTCTATCCCTGGGCGGTCACCTTCGACGCCCTGGGGATCTTCGGGCTCGTGGAGATGCTGCTCTTCGTGCTCACCGTCTTCGTCGCCTACGCGTATGTGTGGCGCCGGGGCGGCCTGGAATGGGACTGAGGGGCTGAGGGGCACACATGGGACTCGAAGAGAAGCTGCCGAGCGGCTTTGTGCTGACCACCGTCGAACAGGCCGCCGGCTGGGTACGGAAGTCCTCCGTCTTCCCTGCCACCTTCGGCCTCGCCTGCTGCGCCATCGAGATGATGACGACCGGCGCGGGGCGGTACGACCTGGCCCGTTTCGGGATGGAGGTCTTCCGCGGTTCGCCGCGACAGGCGGATCTGATGATCGTCGCGGGGCGGGTGAGCCAGAAGATGGCCCCCGTCCTGCGGCAGGTCTACGACCAGATGCCCAGCCCCAAGTGGGTGATCTCCATGGGGGTTTGTGCGTCATCAGGTGGAATGTTCAATAATTACGCCATTGTTCAGGGTGTTGATCATATTGTCCCGGTCGACATCTATTTGCCGGGATGCCCGCCGCGTCCCGAGATGCTGATCGACGCGATCCTCAAGCTCCACCAGAAGATCCAGGGCTCCAAGCTCGGGGTCAACGCGGAGGAGGCCGCCCGCGAGGCGGAGGAGGCGGCGCTCAAGGCACTTCCCCTGATCGAGATGAAGGGGCTGCTGCGATGAGCGACGAATCCAACAGCAACAGCGGCCAGGTACCCGTCCCGCGCGAGGACTCCGGTGAGGTCATCGGCGTACGCAAGGGCATGTTCGGCGCGAACAACGGCGGTGACACCTCCGGCTACGGGGGACTCGTCCGCACGGTGAGCCTTCCGGGCGCCACCGCGCGGCCGTACGGCGGCTGGTTCGACGAGGTCGCCGACGAGCTCGAAGGGGCCTTGGAGGAGCAGGACCTGCTCCCCGCGAACGCCCTCGAGAAGACCGTCGTCGACCGGGGCGAGATCACCTTCTTCGTCGCGCGCGAGCACCTGGTCCAGGTCGCCCGCACCCTGCGCGACGACCCGGCCCTGCGCTTCGAGCTCTGCACGGGCGTCAGCGGCGTCCACTACCTGGGGGACAAGGGGCGCGAGCTGCACGCGGTGTACCACCTGCGCTCACTCACCCACGGACGGCTGATCCGTCTCGAGGTGTCCGCCCCGGACAGCGATCCGCACATTCCGTCACTCGTCGGGGTCTACCCCACCAACGACTGGCACGAGCGCGAGACCTACGACTTCTTCGGCCTGATCTTCGACGGGCACCCCGCCCTGACCCGGATCATGATGCCGGACGACTGGCAGGGCTTCCCGCAGCGCAAGGACTACCCGCTCGGCGGCATCGCCGTCGAGTACAAGGGCGCCCAGATCCCGGCTCCGGACCAGCGGAGGTCGTACAGCTGATGACCACTCCCCATTCCCACGCGACGCCCGGCGTGTCCGGGACACCGTTCTCCGACGCCCGCGCCACGACCGAGGGGACTGTATATACAGTCACCGGCGGCGACTGGGACGAGGTCGTCGAGTCCGCCGCCAAGTCGGACGACGAACGCATCATCGTCAACATGGGTCCCCAGCACCCCTCCACGCACGGCGTGCTGCGGCTGATCCTGGAGATCGACGGCGAGACCGTCACCGAGGCCCGCTGCGGCATCGGTTACCTCCACACCGGCATCGAGAAGAACCTCGAGTTCCGCAACTGGACGCAGGGCACCACCTTCGTCACGCGCATGGACTATCTGACCCCCTTCTTCAACGAGGCGGCGTACTGCCTCGGGGTCGAGAAGCTGCTCGGCATCGAGGACCAGGTCCCCGACCGGGCCACCGTCCTGCGCGTGCTCCTGATGGAGCTCAACCGGATCTCCTCGCACCTGGTGTGCATCGCCACCGGCGGTATGGAGCTCGGCGCCACGACGATCATGATCTACGGATTCCGGGACCGTGAACTCGTCCTCGACCTCTTCGAGCTGATCACCGGGCTCCGGATGAACCACGCGTTCATCCGCCCCGGCGGCCTCGCCCAGGACCTTCCCATGGGCGCGGTCGACCGGCTCCGCGAGTTCGTGAAGACCATGAAGAAGAACCTGCCGGAGTACGACAAGCTCGCGACCGGCAACCCCATCTTCAAGGCCCGTATGCAGGACGTCGGATACCTCGACCTCACCGGCTGCGTGGCGCTCGGCGCCACCGGCCCGGTCCTCAGGTCCGCAGGACTCCCGCACGACCTGCGCAAGACCGATCCGTACTGCGGCTACGAGACGTACGACTTCGACGTCCCGACCGCGGACACCTGCGACGCCTACGGGCGCTTCCTCATCCGCCTGGAGGAGATGCGCCAGTCGCTCAGGATCGTCGAGCAGTGCCTGGAACGGCTCGAACCGGGTCCGGTCATGGTCGCCGACAAGAAGATCGCCTGGCCCGCGCAGCTCGCGCTCGGACCCGACGGGCTCGGCAACTCGCTCGACCACATCAAGAAGATCATGGGCACCTCCATGGAGGCCCTGATCCACCACTTCAAGCTGGTGACCGAGGGCTTCCGGGTCCCGGCGGGGCAGGCGTACACCGCCCTGGAGTCCCCCAAGGGCGAACTCGGCGTGCACGTGGTCTCGGACGGCGGCACCCGCCCGTTCCGGGTCCACTTCCGCGACCCGTCGTTCACCAATCTGCAGGCCATGGCGGCGATGTGCGAGGGCGGCCAGGTCGCCGACGTCATCGTCGCCGTCGCGTCCATCGACCCCGTGATGGGAGGCGTCGACCGGTGACCGCATCCAACCAAGAAGTCAGCCTGGGGATGCCGCAGCTCCCCGCCCCCGCCTACCCGGCCGAGGTGCTCGCCCGGCTCGAAGCGGACGCGAAGGAGGTGATCGCCCGCTATCCCGGCAGCCGTTCCGCGCTGCTGCCGCTGCTGCACCTCGTGCAGTCGGAGGAGGGGTACGTCTCCCGTACGGGCATGGCGTTCTGCGCCGACCAGCTCGGCCTCACCACGGCGGAGGTCACCGCGGTCGCCACCTTCTACACGATGTACCGGCGCCGGCCGAGCGGTGACTACCAGGTCGGCGTCTGCACCAACACCCTGTGCGCGGTCATGGGCGGCGACGCCATCTTCGACCGGCTCAAGGAGCACCTGGGCGTCGGCAACGACGAGACGACCGACGACGGCAAGGTCACCCTCGAACACATCGAGTGCAACGCGGCCTGCGACTTCGCGCCCGTCGTGATGGTCAACTGGGAGTTCTTCGACAACCAGACACCGGAGAGCGCGACGCGGCTCGTCGACGACCTGATCGCCGGCCGCACCGTCGAGCCCACCCGCGGCGCGCCCCTGTGCACGTACAAGGACACCGCCCGCATCCTGGCCGGCTTCCCCGACCCGCGCCCCGGCGCGGTCGAGGCGAGCGGCGGGGCGGGAGCCGCCTCGCTGATCGGTCTGAAGCTGGCCAGGGGCGAGGCCGCCCCGCAGGCACGTGTGGTCGGACCGAGGGGCGAGACGCCCCGGGGCACCAAGGACGTGCAGCCCGAGGACGCGGCGCCCCACGACCCGTCGCCGACCGAGCACCTCAGCTCGCACGACGCACCGCAGAAGACGTCGGCCTCCGACCCGGAGCACCCGGCCGGGCCCGCCGCCGAGGAGGGGGAGTGATGACGTTGGCAGCCGAGATCGACAAGAACGGGACCAGCCCGGAGAAGCTCCTGGCCCCGGTCCTCTCCGCCTTCTGGGACGAGCCGGAGTCCTGGACGCTGGACACCTACCACCGCCACGACGGGTACGAGGGTCTGCGCAAGGCCCTGGCCATGGAACCCGACGACCTCATCGCCTACGTCAAGGACTCCGGTCTGCGCGGACGCGGGGGCGCCGGCTTCCCCACCGGGATGAAGTGGCAGTTCATCCCGCAGGGCGACGGCAAGCCGCACTACCTCGTCGTCAACGCCGACGAGTCGGAGCCCGGCACCTGCAAGGACATCCCGCTCCTCTTCGCCAACCCGCACAGCCTCATCGAGGGCATCGTGATCGCCTGTTACGCGATCCGCTCCTCGCACGCCTTCATCTATCTGCGCGGCGAGGTCGTGCCCGTACTGCGGCGGCTGCACGAGGCCGTGCGCGAGGCGTACGAGGCGGGCTATCTGGGGACGAACGTCCTCGGCTCGGGGCTCGACCTCGAGCTCACGGTCCACGCCGGCGCGGGCGCCTACATCTGCGGAGAGGAGACCGCGCTCCTCGACTCGCTCGAAGGACGGCGCGGACAGCCCCGGCTGCGGCCGCCCTTCCCCGCGGTCGCCGGCCTGTACGCCTGCCCCACCGTGGTGAACAACGTCGAGTCCATCGCCTCGGTTCCCGCGATCCTGAACAAGGGCAAGGACTGGTTCAAGTCGATGGGCAGCGAGAAGTCCCCGGGCTTCACGCTGTACTCGCTCAGCGGGCACGTCACCAGCCCCGGCCAGTACGAGGCACCGCTCGGCATCACCCTGCGCCAGCTGCTCGACATGAGCGGCGGCATCCGGGAGGGGCACCGCCTCAAGTTCTGGACCCCCGGCGGCTCCTCCACACCGATGTTCACCGACGAACACCTCGACGTCCCCCTCGACTACGAGGGCGTCGGCGCCGCCGGATCCATGCTCGGCACCAAGGCGCTGCAGTGTTTCGACGAGACCACCTGCGTGGTGCGTGCCGTCACCCGCTGGACCGAGTTCTACGCCCACGAGTCCTGCGGCAAGTGCACACCGTGCCGCGAGGGCACGTACTGGCTCGTCCAGCTGCTCCGCGACATCGAGGCGGGCAAGGGGCAGATGGCGGACCTCGACAAGCTCAACGACATCGCCGACAACATCAACGGCAAGTCGTTCTGCGCGCTCGGTGACGGTGCCGCCTCGCCGATCTTCTCCTCGCTGAAGTACTTCCGCGAGGAGTACGAGCAGCACATCACCGGTAAGGGCTGTCCCTTCGACCCGGCCAGGTCGACCCTGTGGGCCGACGACAAAGACGACAAGAACGCTCACCGGGGGGTGAACGCATGACAGTCACCACGAGTGCGCCCTCCGGGGGCGGCGAGGCGGCCGTTCCGCCCGAGGACCTCGTCACGCTCACGATCGACGGCATCGAGATCAGCGTGCCCAAGGGCACCCTGGTCATCCGCGCCGCCGAACTCCTCGGCATCGAGATCCCGCGCTTCTGCGACCACCCGCTCCTCGACCCCGCCGGCGCCTGCCGGCAGTGCATCGTCGAGGTCGAGGGGCAGCGCAAGCCGATGGCGTCCTGCACCATCACGTGCACCGACGGCATGGTCGTGAAGTCGCAGATCACCTCGCCCGTCGCGGAGAAGGCCCAGAAGGGGGTGATGGAGCTCCTGCTCATCAACCACCCGCTGGACTGCCCGGTCTGCGACAAGGGCGGCGAGTGCCCCCTGCAGAACCAGGCGATGTCGCACGGAGGCGCCGACTCCCGCTTCGACGGGAAGAAGCGCACCTTCGAGAAGCCCGTCCCCATCTCCACCCAGGTGCTGCTCGACCGTGAGCGGTGCGTGCTCTGCGCGCGCTGCACCCGGTTCTCCAACCAGGTGGCGGGCGACCCGATGATCGAGCTGATCGAGCGCGGCGCGCTCCAGCAGGTCGGCACCGGTGAGGGCGACCCCTTCGAGTCGTACTTCTCGGGCAACACCATCCAGATCTGCCCCGTCGGGGCGCTCACCTCGGCGGCGTACCGCTTCCGGTCCCGGCCCTTCGACCTGGTGTCCGCGCCCTCCGTGTGCGAGCACTGCGCCGGCGGCTGCGCGACCCGGACCGACCACCGCCGCGGCAAGGTCATGCGGCGGCTCGCCGCCAACGACCCCGAGGTCAACGAGGAGTGGCTCTGCGACAAGGGCCGCTTCGGCTTCCGCTACGCCCAGCAGCGTGACCGGCTCACCACCCCGCTCGTGCGCAACGCGGACGGCGTGCTGGAACCGGCGAGCTGGCCCGAGGCGCTCGAAGCCGCGGCGGCCGGACTCTCGGCGGCCCGGGGCAGGACCGGGGTGCTCACCGGAGGCCGGCTGACCGTCGAGGACGCCTACGCCTACAGCAAGTTCGCGCGGATCGCCCTCGACACCAACGACATCGACTTCCGCGCACGCGTCCACAGCGGCGAGGAGGCCGACTTCCTCGCCTCGCGGGTGGCCGGCCGAGGCCGCGACCTGGACGGCAGCGGAGTCACGTACACCGCGCTGGAGAAGGCCCCGGCCGTCCTGCTGGCCGGCTTCGAGTCCGAGGAGGAGGCGCCCGGCGTCTTCCTGCGGCTCCGCAAGGCCCACCGCAAGCACGGGCAGCGGACGTTCGCGCTCGCCTCGCACGCCAGCCGGGGCCTGGAGAAGGCGGGCGGCACCCTGCTCCCCGCCGCGCCCGGCACCGAGACCGAATGGCTGGACGCCCTCGCGGGCGGGGTCGGCCTGGACGGTGACGGAGCCGTGGCGGCCGAGGCGCTGCGCGGCGAAGGCGCCGTGATCGTGGTCGGCGAACGGCTCGCCGCGGTGCCCGGCGGACTCACCGCCGCCCTGCGCACCGCAGCGGCGACCGGCGCCGCACTGGTGTGGATCCCGCGCCGGGCCGGCGAACGCGGCGCGCTGGAGGCGGGCGCCCTCCCGTCGCTGCTGCCCGGAGGCCGTCCCGCGACGGACCCCCGGGCCAGGGAGGAGGTGGCGTCCGTCTGGGGCGTCGCCGAACTCCCCGCCCGCTTCGGCCGGGACACCGGCCAGATCGTGGAGGCCGCGGCCACCGGAGAACTGGGCGCGCTGCTGGTCGCGGGCGTCGACCCCGAGGACCTGCCCGACCCGGCGGGAGTGCTGCGGGCCCTGGACGAGGTCGGCTTCCTGGTCTCCCTGGAGCTCCGGCCCGGTGCGGTCACCGAGCGCGCCGACGTGGTC
Source organism: Kitasatospora papulosa (assembly GCF_000717245.1). GTDB lineage: Bacteria > Actinomycetota > Actinomycetes > Streptomycetales > Streptomycetaceae > Streptomyces > Streptomyces papulosus. The sequence goes on along the minus strand of NZ_JNYQ01000004.1, from coordinate 949,511 downwards.
CTGCCCGTCGCCGCCGTCGCCGAGAAGCCCGGTACCTTCCTCAACTGGGAAGGCCGGGCCCGGATGTTCGAGGCCGCGCTGAAGCCCGAGCAGATGCCGAGGACGCTCTGCCCGACCGACGCGCGGGTGCTCCACATGCTGGCCGACGCGCTCGACGTGCACCTCGCCCTGCCCGACCTGCGCGCGGCCCGCCGTGAACTCGACCGCCTCGGCGGCTGGCAGGGCGGTCACGCCGACGACCCGCGGGCCACGTCCCGCCCGGTGCCCCGGCCCGGTGACGGCGAGGCGGTCCTCGCGGGCCACCGGATGCTGCTCGACCGGGGCCGGCTCCAGGAGGGCGACGAGGCGCTGGCCGGTACCCGGCACGCGGCCGTCGCCCGGCTCTCCCCGGTCACCGCGGCCGAGTCCGGAGTGAAGGACGGCGACCTGCTCGCCGTCACCGGCCCCGCCGGCACCACCGAACTCACCCTGGCGGTCACCGAGATGCCGGACCGGGTGGTCTGGGTCCCGCTCAACTCCGTCGGCCGGGGCGTCCCCGCCGAAACCGGCGCACAGCCCGGCGGACTGGTCCGGATCGGTCCGGCCGCCCCGGGATCCCACGTCGTGACAACGGAGGTAGGAGAGTGACCGGCCTCGCCCAATTCGCCACGGCACCGGGGGGGACCGTCCTCGCGGCCGAGGACCTCTCGATGTTCGGCACCGACCCCTGGTGGCTCGTCGTCGTCAAGGCGGTGTTCTGCTTCGCGTTCCTGATGGTGACCGTGCTCTTCTCCATCGTGTGGGAGCGCAAGGTCGTCGCCTGGATGCAGCTGCGCATCGGCCCCAACCGGCACGGCCCCTGGGGCATGCTCCAGTCGCTCGCCGACGGCATCAAGCTGATGCTGAAGGAAGACGTCGTCGTCAAGCGCGCCGACAAGGTCGTCTACATCCTGGCCCCGATCGTGGCCGCCGCCCCGGCGTTCATGGCGATCGCGGTGATCCCGTTCGGCCCGGCCGGCAACGAGGTCTCGATCTTCGGCCAGCGCACGACGATGCAGCTGACCGACCTGCCGATCGCGATGCTGTACATCCTCGCGGTCGCCTCCGTCGGCATCTACGGCATCGTGCTGGCCGGCTGGTCCTCCGGATCGACGTACCCGCTGCTCGGCGGTCTGCGCTCCTGCGCCCAGATGATCAGTTACGAGATCGCGATGGGCGCCGCCTTCGCCTCGGTGTTCCTCTACTCCGGTTCGATGTCGACCTCGGAGATCGTCGCGGCGCAGCAGGACCGCTGGTTCGTCCTGCTGCTGCCGGTCTCCTTCATCATCTACGTCGTCACGATGGTCGGGGAGACCAACCGGGCGCCGTTCGACATGCCGGAGTCCGAGGGCGACCTGGTCGGCGGCTTCAACACCGAGTACTCCTCGATCAAGTTCGCGATGTTCATGCTCGCCGAGTACGTCAACATGGTGACGGTCTCCGCGGTCTCCGTGACCCTCTTCCTGGGCGGCTGGCGGGCCCCGTACCCGATCAGCACCTTCTGGGAGGGCGCCAACCACGGCTGGTGGCCGCTGCTCTGGTTCGTGATCAAGGTGCAGCTCCTCCTCTTCTTCTTCATCTGGCTGCGCGGCACGCTGCCCCGCGTCCGCTACGACCAGCTGATGAAGCTCGGCTGGAAGGTCCTGATCCCGGTCTCCGTGGTCTGGCTCATGCTGGTCGCCACCGTCAGGGCGCTGAACAACGAGGGCTACGACTACTCCAAGATCCTGCTGTACGTCGCGGGAGCCGTCATCGCCGTCCTGCTGATCTCCTTCGTCGCGGACACCTTCCGGGACCGCAGGGCCAAGGCCGCCGAGGAGGCGGCCGGTCCGGAGCCGGCGTTCGACCCGATGGCGGGCGGATTCCCCGTGCCGCCGCTGCCCGGCCAGACCCTGCCGCCGGTGCCGCGCCGCAGTCCGCGACGCGAGCGCGAGCTCGTTGTCAGTGGCGGACCGGATACTCAGAGTGACGACCATGCGAGTGCGGGAAGTTCGAGTGACGGAAGGGAGGCCGACGGTGTCTGAGTCGTCAGAACCCTCAGGGGAGAAGTTCCAGAATCCTGTGGCCGGCTTCGGCGTGACCTTCAAGGCCATGTTCAAGAAGCGGCTGACCGAGCAGTACCCGGAGACGCAGAAGGTGACGGCGCCGCGCTTCCACGGCCGGCACCAGCTCAACCGTCATCCCGACGGACTGGAGAAGTGCGTCGGCTGCGAGCTCTGCGCCTGGGCGTGTCCGGCGGACGCGATCTACGTCGAGGGCGCGGACAACACGGACGAGGAGCGCTACTCCCCGGGCGAACGCTACGGCCGCGTCTACCAGATCAACTACGCACGCTGCATCCTGTGCGGGCTCTGCATCGAGGCCTGCCCCACCCGGGCGCTGACGATGACCAACGAGTTCGAGCTCGCCAACACCACCCGCGAGAGCCTCATCTACACCAAGGACGAGCTGCTCGCGGGCCTGGAGGAAGGCATGGTCGACAGCCCGCACGCGATCTTCCCCGGCATGGACGAACAGGACTACTACCGCGGTCTGGTGACCGAGGCGGCTCCCGGCACGGAGCGTCAGGCCGCCGTCTCCAAGGGAGAAGCGGACAAGGGGGTGGACGCATGACCGCCGCCCTGGCCGCAGCGGCCACCACGACCTCGACCGGCGAGGCCGTCCAGTTCTGGATCCTCGGCACCGTCGCCGTCGTCGGCGCCCTCTCCACCGTCCTGATGAAGAAGGCGGTGCACAGCGCGCTGTCGCTCGCCGGCACCATGATCGTGCTGGCGGTCTTCTACCTCGCCAACGGCGCCTACTTCCTGGGCATCGTCCAGGTCGTCGTCTACACCGGCGCAATCATGATGCTGTTCCTCTTCGTGGTCATGCTCGTCGGCGTCACGGCGGCGGACTCGCTGAAGGAGACCCTCAAGGGCCAGCGCTGGCTGGCCGCCGCCTGCGGACTCGGCTTCGGCATCCTGCTGATCGCCGGGATCGGACAGGCGTCCCTCCAGTCCTTCAACGGCCTGGGGGCGGCGAACGCGCAGCACGGCGGAAACGTCGAGGGCCTCGCCAACCTCATCTTCACCAAGTACGTCTTCGCGTTCGAGATCACCGGCGCCCTGCTGATCACGGCGACCGTCGGCGCGATGCTGCTCACGCACCGCGAGCGCACCGAACGCGCCAAGACGCAGCGCGAGCTCTCGCAGGAGCGGGTGCGCAGCAGCCATCTGCCGCCCCTGCCGGCGCCCGGTGTCTACGCCCGGCACAACGCCGTGGACATCGCGGGACTGCTCCCGGACGGCACCCCGTCCGAGCTCACCGTGATGCGGACGCTGCGGCAGCGCGGCCAGATCCGCGACGTGTCCGGCGACTCGCTCGCCGAGCTCAAGGCGCTGGAACAGCGCTCCGGGGAGCGGCTCGGCCGTGACCGCGGACCAGCCCGTGACCATGCGGAAGAAGAGGAGGAGGTCGCCAAGTGAATCCGGTCAACTACCTCTACCTCGCGGCCCTTTTGTTCACGATCGGCGCCTCCGGTGTGCTGATCAGGCGGAACGCGATCGTGGTGTTCATGTGCGTCGAGCTGATGCTCAACGCCTGCAACCTCACGCTCGTCGCGTTCTCCCGGATGCACGGCAACCTCGACGGCCAGATCATCGCGTTCTTCACGATGGTCGTGGCCGCCGCGGAGGTCGTCATCGGGCTCGCGATCATCGTGTCGCTCTTCCGCTCCCGCCACTCGGCCTCGGTCGACGACGCCAGCCTGATGAAGCTGTAAGGGGTCGGAATCGTGGAAAACCTGATTGCGCTGCTGGTCGCGGCGCCCCTGCTCGGAGCGGCGGTCCTGCTCTGCGGCGGACGCCGGCTCGACCGGGCCGGACACTGGATCGGCACGGTGCTCGCCGCCGCGTCGTTCGTCGTCGGCGCGGTGCTGTTCACCGACATGCTGGGCAAGGGGGCCGAGGACCGCACCCTGCGCCAGCACCTGTACAGCTGGATCCCCGTCGAGGGGTTCCAGGCCGACGTGGCCTTCCAGCTCGACCAGTTGTCGATGACGTTCGTCCTGCTGATCACGGGTGTGGGCACGCTGATCCACATCTACTCCATCGGGTACATGGAGCACGACGAGCGGCGACGCCGTTTCTTCGGCTACCTGAACCTCTTCCTCGCGGCGATGCTCATCCTGGTCATCGCCGACAACTACCTCCTGCTGTACGTCGGGTGGGAGGGCGTCGGTCTGGCGTCGTACCTGCTCATCGGCTTCTGGCAGCACAAGCCCAGCGCTGCCACCGCCGCCAAGAAGGCCTTCCTGGTCAACCGGGTCGGTGACATCGGCCTGTCCATCGCGATCATGCTGATGTTCACCACCTTCGGCACCTTCGCCTTCGGGCCCGTCTTCGAGGCCACCGGCGACACGAGCGAGGGCAAGCTCACCGCGATCGGCCTGATGCTGCTCCTCGCCGCCTGCGGCAAGTCGGCCCAGGTGCCGCTGCAGTCCTGGCTCGGTGACGCGATGGAGGGCCCGACCCCGGTCTCCGCCCTCATCCACGCCGCGACCATGGTGACCGCGGGCGTCTACCTCATCGTCCGCTCCGGAGCGGTCTTCAACGGGGCGCCCGACGCGCAGCTGGTCGTCGTGGTGGTCGGAGCCGTCACGCTCCTCTTCGGTGCGATCGTCGGTTGCGCGAAGGACGACATCAAGAAGGCCCTCGCCGGCTCGACGATGTCGCAGATCGGCTACATGATCCTCGCCGCGGGCCTCGGCCCCATCGGCTACGTCTTCGCGATCATGCACCTGGTGACGCACGGCTTCTTCAAGGCCGGGCTCTTCCTCGGCGCCGGTTCGGTCATGCACGGCATGAACGACGAGGTGGACATGCGGAGGTACGGCGGCCTGCGGAAGTTCATGCCGGTCACCTTCGTCACCTTCGGCCTCGGGTACCTCGCGATCATCGGCTTCCCCGGCCTGTCCGGCTTCTTCTCCAAGGACATGATCATCGAGGCGGCCTTCGCCAAGGGCGGCACCGAGGGCTGGATCCTCGGCTCCGTCACCCTGCTGGGCGCCGCGATCACCGCGTTCTACATGACGCGCGTGATGCTGATGACGTTCTTCGGGGAGAAGCGCTGGCAGCCGGACGCCGAGGGCCACGAGCCGCACCCGCACGAGTCGCCGAAGTCCATGACGATCCCGATGATCGTGCTGGCCTTCGGGTCGGTCTTCGCCGGAGGCTTCTTCTCCCTCGGCGACCGCTTCCTGCACTGGCTGGAGCCCGTCACCGGCCACGACCACGGACACGCCCCGGTCAGCGCGGCCACCGTCACCGCCGCCACCATGGTGGTGCTCGTCATCGGTGTCGCCATCGCCTGGGCGATGTACGGGCGCAGGCCCGTCCCCGCGGTCGCCCCGCGCGGCTCCCTGCTCACCAGGGCCGCCCGCCGCGACCTCCTCCAGGACGACTTCAACCACGTGGTCCTGGTCCGCGGCGGCGAACACCTCACCCGCTCCCTGGTCTACGTCGACCACACCCTGGTCGACGGTGTCGTCAACGGCACGGCCGCCTCGATGGGCGGGCTCTCCGGCCGGCTGCGCAAGCTGCAGAACGGCTACGCCCGCTCCTACGCGGTCTCGATGTTCGGCGGTGCGGCGGTCCTCATCGCCGCGACCCTGCTGATGAGGGCGGTCTGATCCCATGTCCTTTCCCCTCCTGACAGCGACGGCGGCGCTCCCGGCGATCGGCGCGATCGCCACCGCCGCCGTCCCCGCGGCCCGGCGCACGGCGGCCAAGTGGCTCGCCCTGGCCGTCTCGCTGGCGACGCTCGTCCTGGCCGGCATCGTGTTCGCCCGCTTCGAACCGGGCGGCGACCGCTACCAGCTCACCGAATCGCACGCCTGGATCAAGGACTTCGGCGTCCGCTACGAACTCGGCGTCGACGGCATCGGGGTGGCGCTCCTCGCGCTCACCGCCCTGCTGATCCCGTTCGTGATCCTGGCCGGCTGGCACGACGCCGACGTCCTGGAGACGAACTCCAGCCGCTGGCGCCCCACCCAGGGCTTCTTCGCCCTGATCCTCATGGTGGAAGCGATGGTGATCCTCTCCTTCGTGGCCACCGACGTCTTCCTCTTCTACATCCTCTTCGAAGCCATGCTCATCCCGATGTACTTCCTCATCGGGGGCTTCGGGGACCGGGCGCACTCGGGCAGCGACGAGAACGCGGCGGCGCAGCGCAGCTACGCCGCGGTGAAGTTCCTCCTCTACAACCTGGCCGGCGGGCTCATCATGCTGGCCGCCGTCATCGGGCTCTACGTCGTCGCGGGGAGCTTCTCGCTCTCGGAGATCGCCGAGGCGCGGGCCAACGGCTCGCTGGACATGGCGACCTCCACCGAGCGGTGGCTCTTCCTCGGGTTCTTCTTCGCCTTCGCGGTGAAGGCCCCTCTCTGGCCGCTGCACACCTGGCTGCCGAACGCCATGGGGGAGGCGACCACCCCGGTGGCCGTCCTGATCACCGCGGTCGTCGACAAGGTCGGCACCTTCGCGATGCTCCGCTTCTGCCTCCAGCTGTTCCCGGAGGCCAGCAAGTGGGCGACGCCGGTGATCCTGGTCCTGGCGCTGATCTCCATCGTCTACGGCGCCCTGCTCGCCGTCGGCCAGCGCGACATCAAACGGCTCATCGCCTACGCGTCGATCTCGCACTTCGGCTTCATCGTGCTCGGCATCTTCGCGATGACCAGCCAGGGCCAGTCGGGCGCCACGCTCTACATGGTCAACCACGGGCTCTCGACGGCCGCGCTGATGCTGGTCGCCGGCTTCCTGATCACCCGGCGGGGCTCGCGTCTCATCGCGGACTACGGCGGGGTGCAGAAGGTGGCCCCCGTCCTGGCGGGGACCTTCCTCGTCGGCGGACTGGCGACGCTCTCGCTGCCCGGTCTCGCCCCGTTCGTCAGTGAGTTCCTCGTCCTGGTGGGCGCGTTCAGCGCGTATCCGGTGGTCGGCATCATCGCCACGGTGGGCATCGTGCTCGCCGCGCTGTACGTCCTCGTCCTCTACCAGCGGACGATGACGGGACCGGTCAGGGAGGGCATCGGAGGCATGCCCGACCTCAAGGTCCGTGAGCTGGCGGTGGCCCTTCCGCTGATCGCCCTGCTGATCTTCCTGGGTGTCTTCCCGCAGCCGCTGACCGAGGTGGTCAACCCTGCGGTCCAGCACACCATGCACGACGTACAGAAGAAGGACCCCCAGCCCGAGGTGGAGGCCGCCAAGTGAGCGCAACAGCTGTCCACAGCCTGTGGACGACGGCGGGCGAGGTGACGACGGCCGCGCCGGGCGACAGGTTCACCGCACCGACCATCGAGTACGCCCAACTGGCACCCGTCCTGATCGTGGTCGGGGCCGCCGTCCTCGGAATCCTGGTGGAGGCGTTCGTCCCGCGACGGGCCCGCTACACCACCCAGGTGTTCCTGACGGTCGTCGCGATCGCGGCGGCGTTCGCCGCGGTGATCGGGCTCGCCGCCGACGGATACGCCACGAAGAACGCGCACATCGCCGCGATGGGCGCCGTCGCCGTCGACGGTCCCGCCCTGTTCCTCCAGGGCACCATCCTGCTCGTCTCGGTGGTCTCCGTGTTCACCTTCGCCGAGCGGCGCCTCGACCCGGCCTCGCACGGCACCCGGGTGGACTCCTTCGCCGCCCAGGCGGGTTCGGTACCGGGCAGCGACGGCGAGAAGGCCGCGGTCAAGGCCGGGTTCACCACGACCGAGGTCTTCCCGCTGGCCCTCTTCTCCGTGGCGGGCATGCTGGTCTTCCCGGCGGCCAACGACCTGCTGACGCTCTTCATCGCGCTCGAGGTCTTCTCCCTCCCGCTCTACCTCCTGTGTGCCGTCGCCCGCCGCAAGCGGCTGATGTCACAGGAGGCGGCCGTGAAGTACTTCCTGCTCGGGGCGTTCTCCTCGGCCTTCCTGCTCTTCGGGATCGCCCTGCTCTACGGATACGCGGGCACCGTCTCGTACGCGGGCATCGCGAACGTCGTCGACGGCAGCGTCCAGCAGATCGACCCGGCGCTCGCCTCCACCATGGGCAACGACGCGCTGCTGCTGATCGGCGGGGCGATGATCCTCATGGGCCTGCTCTTCAAGGTCGGCGCGGTCCCGTTCCACATGTGGACCCCGGACGTCTACCAGGGCGCCCCGACCCCGGTCACCGGCTTCATGGCCGCGGCCACCAAGGTCGCCGCCTTCGGCGCGCTGCTGCGCCTGCTCTACGTGGTGCTGCCCGGCCTCACCTGGGATCTGCGCCCCGTCATGTGGGGCGTCGCGATCGTCACGATGCTGGGCGGGGCGATCGTCGCGATCACCCAGACCGACATCAAGCGGCTCCTGGCCTACTCCTCGATCGCCCATGCCGGTTTCATCCTCGCCGGCGTCATCGCGGCCAGCCCCGAGGGCATCTCGTCCGTCCTCTTCTACCTGGGCGTGTACTCCTTCGTGACCGTCGGCGCCTTCGCCGTCGTGACCCTGGTGCGGGACGCGGGCGGCGAGGCGACCCACCTGTCGAAGTGGGCCGGCCTCGGCCGGCGCTCGCCGCTCACCGCGGCGGTCTTCGCCGTGTTCCTGCTGTCCTTCGCCGGTATCCCGCTCACCTCGGGCTTCTCCGGCAAGTTCGCCGTCTTCAAGGCGGCGGCGGACGGCGGGGCGAGCGGGCTCGTCGTGGTCGGTGTGATCTCGTCGGCCATCGCCGCGTTCTTCTACATCCGGGTCATCGTCCTGATGTTCTTCAGCGAGCCGAAGGCGGACGGCCCCACGGTCGCCGTCCCGTCCCCGCTGACGATGACCACGATCGCGGTCGGGGTCGCCGTGACCCTGGTGCTCGGCCTGGCCCCCCAGTACTTCCTGGACCTGGCCGGCCAGGCCGGAGTGTTCGTTCGGTAACGACAGGAACGCGCTGCGACGCCGGACGGGCCTTGGAAAGTCAAGCCCGTCCGGCGTTGTCGTACGCGGCGCCTATGGTTGCTGTGGACGGGTGAGGACGGACGGACGGGCGCGACCATGAGTGTGACGACCGAGAGCGCTGCGCAGCAGACGCTGCACAAGGTCTTCGGGTACGAGGCGTTCCGCGGCGAGCAGGGCGCGGTGATCGAGCACGTCGTCGGGGGCGGCGACGCGGTCGTCCTCATGCCCACCGGTGGCGGAAAGTCCCTCTGCTACCAGATCCCCGCCCTGGTCAGGCCGGGCACCGGCATCGTGATCTCCCCGCTGATCGCCCTCATGCAGGACCAGGTGGACGCCTTGCGCGCCCTCGGTGTCCGTGCCGGCTTCATGAACTCCACGCAGGACTTCGACGAGCGACGCTCGATGGAGGCACAGTTCGTCGCCGGTGAGCTCGACCTGCTGTACCTCGCCCCCGAGCGGCTGCGCCTCGACTCGACGCTCTCCCTGCTCGCCCGGGGTGAGATCTCCGTCTTCGCCATCGACGAGGCCCACTGCGTCGCCCAGTGGGGCCACGACTTCCGCCCCGACTACCTGGCCCTGTCCGTGCTCGGTGAGCGCTGGCCCGACGTGCCCCGTATCGCGCTGACGGCCACGGCGACCGAGGCCACGCACAAGGAGATCACCCAGCGGCTCGGTATGCCCGAGGCCAAGCACTTCGTGGCCAGCTTCGACCGGCCGAACATCCAGTACCGCATCGTGGGGAAGTCCGACCCGAAGAAGCAGCTGCTCACCTTCCTGAAGGAGGAGCACGCGGGGGACGCCGGCATCGTCTACTGCCTCTCACGCAACTCCACCGAGAAGACCGCCGAGTACCTCTCCCGCAACGGCGTCGAGGCCGTGCCGTACCACGCCGGTCTGGACGCCGGGACGCGCGCCGCCCACCAGTCTCGCTTCCTGCGCGAGGAGGGCCTGGTCGTCGTCGCGACCATCGCCTTCGGCATGGGCATCGACAAGCCCGACGTGCGCTTCGTCGCCCACCTGGACCTGCCCAAGTCCGTCGAGGGGTACTACCAGGAGACCGGCCGCGCGGGGCGTGACGGGGCGCCGTCGACGGCCTGGATGGCGTACGGACTCCAGGACGTCGTCCAGCAGCGCAAGCTGATCCAGGGCGGCGAGGGCGACGAGGCGTTCCGGCGTCGCGCCGCCTCGCACCTCGACTCGATGCTGGCGCTCTGCGAGACCGTGCAGTGCCGCCGGGCCCAGCTCCTGACGTACTTCGGCCAGGAGCCCGGCGAGCAGGCCTGCGGCAACTGCGACACCTGCCTCACCCCGCCCGAGACCTGGGACGGCACGGTGGTCGCCCAGAAGCTGCTGTCCACCGTGGTCCGGCTGAAGCGGGAGCGTAATCAGAAGTTCGGGGCCGGGCAGATCATCGACATCCTGCTGGGCCGCAGGACGGCCAAGGTCATCCAGTTCGACCACGACCAGCTCTCGGTCTTCGGCATCGGCGAGGAGCTGGCCGAGGCGGAGTGGCGGGGCGTGGTGCGCCAGCTGCTGGCCCAGGGGCTGCTCGCCGTCGAGGGCGAGTACGGCACGCTGGTGCTGACGGAGGCGAGCGGCACCGTGCTCGGCAGGGAGCGCGAGGTGATGCTCCGCAAGGAGCCGAAGCGGCCCACGACCCGGTCGTCCTCGGGCGGGGAGCGCAGGAGCAAGGCCGCGGCGACCGCGGAGCTGCCGGCGGAGGCCGTACCGGTCTTCGAGGCGCTGCGCGCCTGGCGCGGTGCCCAGGCCAAGGAGCTGGGCCTCCCGGCGTATGTGATCTTCCACGACGCGACGCTGCGGGAGATCGCCGCACTGCGGCCGGGTTCCCTCGCGGAGCTGGGAGGCGTCAGCGGGCTCGGCGAGAAGAAGCTGGCGACGTACGGCGAAGGAGTGCTGGAGGTGCTGGCCGGGCTGGGGGACACGGCCCCGCCGGCCGCCGCACCGGAGACGTCCTCGCCGGATACTTCGCAGAGCCCCGCGCCGGTCCGGGCGTCCGAGCCGGCGCCGGTGGCCCGGCCCGCCGCCGGGGTCCCGGACCCGGACCCGGAGTTCGGCTGGGACGAGGAGCCCCCGGAGTTCGACTGACCCTCGGGTGGGCCCTGCTTACCGGTCCTGCCCGTCGGTCGCCCGGCGGCGGGACACGATCGCGGTCAGGTCGAGATCGACGGGAAAGGGCGTGGACACCTTCATACGGTCGTGGAAGATCCCGGTCGAGGTGTAGGCGCCGGTGGCGGGCTCCAGCTCGAAGACGTACACGACCGCCCGGCCGTCCTTGTTCTCCACCCGCCAGTAGTGCGGGATCCTGGCCCGCGCGTACTTCACGGGCTTGGTCTCCCGGTCACGGGTGACGGACTCGTCGGACACGACCTCGACCGCCAACAGCACACTGCTTGCCGGGAACCGTGTCTGCCGCAGACTCTCGACGGCGTCCGCGCGTACGACGACGACGTCGGGTTCGGGCCGGTTCTGGAAGTCGACGTCGATGGTGAATTCGCGGAAGACTTCGAGCTCAAGCGGTGCGAGCGACTGCAGTTGCCACTTGAGGTAGTCGATCGCACGCTCATGAAACACGGTCTGCGGACTCACGAAAACCAGACTCCCGTCGATCAGCTCCGTGTGCGGAGGCAGATTCGGGAGTGTGTCCAGGTCATCGGCGGTCCAGCCGCCCACGGGCGGGACCGCCCACCGCGGCTCGGGGGCCTCGGGTTCGATGCTCATCAGTGCTCCCATGGGAGGCAGTCTCGCGGGACTCCTCAGCGTATCCGGAGGGAACGGAATGAGGTCCCCCCGAACGTGTGACCGCCTCACGCGTCGCTGACCAGCGCGCCTCGCCGTCGGAGCGGGCCGCGCCGGACGACCCGCGGGGGTCAGTCCCCGCCCCCGCTTCCCCCGCCGTCCCCGCCGCCCGCCCGGGCCGCCTTGTCCTGGCGTACGTTGCGGTGCACGGCCTGCGCCGGCCACTCCTCGCGGACCAGGGCCCGCGTCGCCGCACGCGCGCGGCGGTCGCCGCCCCGTACGACCGCCGGCAGCTCGACGGCCGCCGCCAGGGCCGCGAGCATCCGCCCCCTGCGGTCGGGATGGCCCGCCGCACGGGACTCCTCGTAGCCCCGCAGCACCTGCTCGGCCGGGGAGCCGGGGCCCGCCGGGTGGCGGTGGTAGGGGAGCAGGCCGAGGAAGCGGCGGGTCTCCCTGCGCAGGACACCACGCTCCACCAGCGCGTCCAGATACAGCCCTCCGGCCCGCCGTCCCGCCTGCCGCACCCAGCGCCGGGCCGACGCCCCGGAGAGGAGCCCGCCCTTGCCGGGAGGCGGGAGACCGCGCAGGAACACCGCGAGCAGCGGATCCGGCGGATCCAGCGGGTTCACGACCACCACCCGCCCGCGTTCCTCGGCTATCCGCCCCTGGAGCTCCAGCTCCGCCAGGGCGGCCCCGGCGACGCCGTACTCCAGGAACCGGCCCCGGCAGTACGGCTTTCCGCGTACCGGGTCCAGGGCGAGCAGCAGCAGTTCCTCCGGGAGCGTCAGGGCCGCGCCGGTCACGGCCTGGCCGTGATCCGGCCCGTGACCTCACCGAGCCCGACCCGGGTGCCGTGCGGGCCGGGTGCCCAGGCGGTCAGGGTGACGGTGTCCCCGTCCTCCAGAAACGTCCGCTTGCCCTCGGCCAGGTCCAGCGGGTCGCGGCCGTTCCAGGTGAGTTCGAGCAGGGAGCCGCGCTGCCCCGGCTCCGCACCGCTGACGGTGCCCGAGCCGTACAGGTCGCCGGTGCGCAGCGAGGCGCCGTTCACCGTCATCTGCGCCAGCTGCTGGGCCGCCGTCCAGTACATCGAGGAGAACGGCGGCTCGGAGACGGTCTGTCCGTTGATCTCCACCGAGATCCGGATGTCGAAGCCGCCCGGCTCCTCGTCGTCCGCGTCCTCCAGGTACGGGAGCAGGTCCTCGTCACGTGCGGGCGGCGCCGTGCGGGCCGCGTCCAGGGCCTCCAGCGGAGTCACCCACGCCGACACCGAGGTGGCGAAGGACTTGCCGAGGAACGGGCCCAGCGGCACGTACTCCCAGGCCTGGATGTCCCGCGCCGACCAGTCGTTGAGCAGGGAGAGCCCGAAGACGTGCTCCCGGAAGTCACCGAGGGCCACGGGGGACCCCTGCTCCGAGGGGACACCCACGACGAAGCCGACCTCGGCCTCGATGTCCAGCTTCACGGAGGGGCCGAAGACCGGGGCGGGGTCCGACGGTGCCTTGCGCTGCCCGGAGGGCCGCGTCACGTCGGTGCCGGAGACCACGACCGTGCCGGCCCGGCCGTGGTAACCGATCGGCAGGTGCTTCCAGTTGGGGGTGAGCGCCGCACCGTCGGGGCGGAAGATCCTCCCCACGTTGGTGGCGTGGTGCTCGCTGGCGTAGAAGTCGACGTAGTCCGCGACCTCGTACGGCAGGTGCAGGGTCACCGAATCCAGCGGGTGCAGCAGCGGTTCCAGCTCCGGGCGGTGCGACGGGACCGTGACCCACGCCGTCAGCGCCCGCCGCACGTCCCGCCACGCGGTGCGCCCGGCCGCCAGCAGCGGCATCAGGCTCGGCTGCGCCAGCAGTCTGGCGTACGGCGAGCCGAGTGCGTGCGCCGCCGCCCCGGCGTCCAGTACATGTCCGCCGATGCGGACCCCGACCCTTCGGTCCTCGGGGTGTCCGGGGATGGAGAACACGCCGTACGGAAGGTTGTGCGGACCGAAGGGATCGCCCTCGGCCGTGTCGAGCGGGCTGTCGTGCTCGGGCATCTGTCGCTGCCCCTTTCCAGTCGCTTGAGGGACACGGTACGTCGGAGTCGCCAGTCGGCGGCAGTACCTCAAGTAGGCGTGATGCCCGGAAAGTTATGCGATAACCCTGGTCAGCCGCCCGTCCGCGGGATCCGCTTCTCCCAGGTCCGGTGGAAGACGATCTCCTCGCCGTCCCTGCAGACGACCTCGTTGGAGGTGATGAAGTCGTCTGCGTCCGCGCTCAGCTCCGAGCGGGTCTCGACCCGTACGTCCCAGGACATCTCGGGCCGGTGCAGTCTGATCGTCCAGTCCGAACGCGCCCGGGCCGACAGCGGGTCGTCCTGCTGGATCGTGTACGTCTCCAGGGCGTCCTCGGTGAACTCCAGGCCGTCCGGGTAGACACGCGTGCCGCCGTACCGCGGGTCGACCTCCAGGCGCCACTCGCCCTTGGCGACGTCCCGGACCACCAGGCGCTCCGGGCGCTGCTCGTCGAGCGTGACCGGGTGGACGACGCCGAGGGGCTCCGCCTGTTCCGGCACGCCGAAGGTGATGCCCGGGTCCTCGGTGTGCCGGCGGACCGGGAGCTCGACGAGGCTGCCCTCCGCCTCCAGCGTGAAGCCCGCCGAACCGGCCTGGGGCCAGATCCACGGCCAGTACGAGGACGAGATGGCGACCCTGATCCGGTGGCCGGGCGGGAAGGTGTGCCCGATGCCGTTCAGCTCGAAGTTCACGTACTCGGCCTCCCCGACGGGCCAGTCCTCCGCGCGGTCGCGCCCGTGACGGGCGGCCAGGTTCAGGGCGCCGCGGGTCACCAGGGTGGAGGACCCGTCCGGGGCCACGTCGCAGAGCCGGGCGATCACCTGGCCGCGCGGTACGTCCATCCGGAGCAGGAGCGTCATCAGGGGGCGGCCGAGGATCTCGATCGGGGCGTCCTCGACGGGGAACTCGAAGCACACCGACTTGGCGTCCTCGTCCCGCTGGTCGGGCGGCAGGTCGGCGTCGTTGCCGAACGGGAAGAAGCGGCCCGCGTCGAGCCCCGTCTGCTGCGGCGACCGGACGATCTGCGCCCCGCCCCCCAGGGCGTACGTGACCGGGGCGACGTTCTCCGAGGGCCAGGCCGCGTCGCCGACCCAGCGGCCGGGCAGCGTCTCGTAGACGGTGGCCGGGGGGTGCGAGCCGCTGATCCAGGACCGCAGCAGGGGCTCGTTCATCACCCCGGTGTCCTTGTCCTTGAGGTGCTGGTCCCACCAGCGCAGCGTCTCCTGGAGGAAGCCGATCGCCGGCCCCGGCGGAAGACCGCGGTCCGGGTACTGGTGCGACCAGGGGCCGATCAGTCCGCGTACCTGCCCGGGATCCAGGTGCTCGACGAGCCTCAGGACGGTGTCGCGGTACGGGTCGTGCCAGCCGCCCACCGCCAGGACCTTCGCCCGGATCGCCCCGTAGTCCTCGCAGACGCTGCCGTGCTTCCAGTAGTCGTCGCGGGTCTGGTGGGCCAGCCACGTGTGGATGAACGGCTCGACCTTCTCCAGTCGCCGCAGCCACATGTCCCGCCAGTCGTCGCCGACGTCCGCCGGGTCCGGGGGCCGCGAGACGAAGGCCAGCATGGTGGAGGCCCAGGCGTGCATGTCCACGCCCAGTACGGAGCCGCCCATGTAGTGGACGTCGTTGTCGTAGCGGTCGTCGGCCGAACAGACGGTCACGATCGCCTTCAGGGGCTCCGGTGCGAGCGCGGCGATCTGGAGCGAGTTGAAGCCGCCCCAGGAGATCCCGAACATGCCGACCCGGCCCGAGCACCACTCCTGCTCGGCCAGCCAGTGCACGACGGCGACCCCGTCGGCGAGCTCCGTCGCGTCGTACTCGTCGCCCGGCATGCCCTCGCTGTTGCCGTGCCCGCGCACGTCGACCCGGACGGAGGCGTAGCCGTGGCCCGCGTACCAGGGGTGGCGCTGCCAGTCGCGCGGCGCCGTCCAGTCGCTGAGCCGGTAGGGCAGGTACTCCAGCAGCGCGGGCACCGGTTCGTCGGTGACCGGCCGCCAGATCCTGGCGTACAGCTGTGTGCCGTCCGCGAGGGGGATGTAGAGGTCCTCGTGGGTGGTCTCGTACGGGAAATCGGTGCGGATGTGCATGGCGGTACCTCAGTGGACGGGGTGCATGGTGCGCCTGAGCCAGGGAGCGGCGGCGATGACGGCCACACCGGCCGCCACCGCGATGGCGCCATTGACACCGAAGTAGGCGGGGTTGGAGACCTCGCCGTAGAGCTTCACGACCTGTGCCTGGATGCCGTTGGCGAGGGCCAGGGACAGGAACCACAGCGCCATCGTCTGGCTGGCGAAGGCCTTGGGAGCGAGCTTCGTGGTGGCGGACATGCCGGAGGTCTCCAGCAGGATGTCGCCGAGGCCGAGCAGCAGGTAGGAGCCGACGATCCACCAGGCGGCCATCTTGTAGGTCTCGTCGGCGTGGCCCGAGGTGGGCAGCACCATCAGCAGGAAGGACAGACCGCCGAGGATCACCCCGATCGCGATCTTGTTCGACGCGTGCGGCTGGCGCGGGCCCATCCTGGCCCACACGGCGGCCACCACGGGCGCCAGCGCGACCTCGAAGGCGCCCAGCGCGGAGGCGTACCAGCTCGCCGGGAAGTGGAAGCCGAAGATCTCCGCACGGGCGTTCGTCGAGGCGAGCAGGATCATGGTCGAGTAGGCCTGGAACAGGATGAAGTTGAAGACGACGGACGCCAGGAAGAGCACGACGTACGGCCGGAGCCTGCCGCGCTCCTCCGGGGTGACCCGGGGGCTCCTGAACATCACGACGAAGTAGACGACGGGCGCGATCACCGAGACGAGGGTGAGGACGTCGACGAAGCGGTCCATGGTGAGCCAGCCGGCCAGCGCCAGGGCGGTCGCCACCAGGGCCACCACCAGGATTCCGGCCATGATCATCAGCACGGCCCGGCGCATCGGTCCGGGCGCGAGCGCGTACTCCGCCGCGTGCTTTCGCCCGGCCAGGTGACGCCGGCCGGCGACGTACTGGATCAGGCCGAGCGTCATGCCGAACGCGGCGGCCGAGAACCCCCAGTGCCAGCTCGCGTGCTCACCGAGCCAGCCGGTGACCAGCGGGCCCACGAAGGCGCCGATGTTGATGCCCATGTAGTAGAGCGCGAAGCCCGCGTCGCGACGGTCGTCCTCGGTGCCGTAGAGCTTGCCGACCATCGAGGCCACGTTGGGCTTGAGCAGCCCCGTGCCCGCGCTGATCAGGCCGAGGCCCACCCAGGTCATCGTGGCCGTCGGCACGGCCATGGCGTAGTGGCCGCAGGCGATGAGGATGCCGCCGTACAGCACGGCGCGGTACGAACCGAGGATCCGGTCGGCCAGCCAGCCGCCCGCGACGGACACCAGGTAGACGAGGGTGCCGTAGGCGGCGGACACCGACGCCGCGGTGCCCGGGTCCATGCCCAGACCGCCGTCGGAGACCTGGTCGGCGAAGAAGAGGACCAGGATGGCCTGCATCCCGAGGAACGAGAATCGCTCCCAGACCTCCAGCCCGGACAGGGTCATCAGGCCCCGTGGCTGGCCGAAGAACGCGTGGTCGTCCTCGGGCGGTGGCTGGGCCGGATCGGTACCGGTTGCGGTGTGGGACAAAACGACAACTCCTGATCGTATGAGCTGATGTCGAACATACCGGCGGTGGCGGGAAGGCGCCCACGGTGATCCAAAGGGGACCGGATACGCTGACTCGAGTGAGGACAGCGACACATCGACATTCCGTGTGATCGTCAGCAGACAGGAGATCCCCTCGTGACCGTCGTCGGGCCGTTCGGACTGAGCGTGCGGGACCAGGCTCTTGAGGCCGATGTCCAGGCCGGTTTGGCCGCTGTCGAGGCGGGGCTGCTGGATGCCACCAAAAGTGAGGTCCCGTTCATCACGGAGGCCGCGCAGCACCTCGTCAGCGCGGGGGGCAAGCGCTTCCGGCCGCTGCTCGTGATGCTCGCGTCCCAGTTCGGTGACCCCGACGCACCCGGCGTCGTCCCCTCCGCCGTGGTCGTCGAGCTGACGCACCTGGCGACGCTGTACCACGACGACGTGATGGACGAGGCGGACGTACGCCGCGGGGTGGACAGCGCCAACACCCGCTGGGGAAACTCCGTCGCCGTCCTGACGGGCGACTTCCTCTTCGCCCGGGCCTCGCACATCCTGGCCGACCTCGGCCCGGAGGCCGTGCGCATCCAGGCGGAGGCGTTCGAACGCCTGGTCACCGGCCAGATCCTGGAGACCGCCGGCCCGCGCGACGGACGCGACCCCGTCGACCACTACATGGACGTGCTGGGCGGCAAGACCGGCTCGCTGGTCGCCGTGTCCGGCCGCTTCGGCGCCCTGATGGCCGGTGCCGACGAGTCGGTCGTCGACATCCTCACGCAGTACGGCGAACGCCTCGGCATCGCCTTCCAGCTCGCCGACGACGTCCTGGACATCGCCAGCGACTCCCACGAGTCGGGCAAGACGCCCGGCACCGACCTGCGCGAGGGCATCCCCACCCTTCCGGTCCTCCACCTGCGCGCGCGGGCCGCCGCCGGGGGCAGCCCGGAGGACAAGGAGCTCGTGGAGCTGCTCGACGGCGACCTCGCCGACGACGCCCGCCTCGCGGAGGCCCTGCGCCGGCTCCGCGCCCACCCCGCGCTCGAACAGGCACGGCGCGACACCGTCCGCTACGCCCAGGAGGCACGGGCGACGCTGGCACCGCTGCCCGAGTGCTACGCGAAGGCCGCACTCGAGGAGCTGTGCGACGCCGTGGTGCACCGGGCCGGCTGACGTCCCCAGGCGCCCCGGCGGGCGGTGCGGCCCCGGTCGCCCCACAGCCGTCCGCCGAACCCCTAGGGGCTCGGCGGACCCCCGGCCGCCGGGGTCATCCCGGAGAGGTACGACCAGTTGCTCCCGAGGGCTGACGCTTGTACCGGCCCGATTTGGTCAGATGGATGACAACCACTCCTGACCACATCGGGTGAGAATGGCGGCGGGGAGTGGACGAGTGCAACGGGATGGCAGCCGCCGACCACGGAGGTAGAGCACACATGGCACCGAACGACAGCGCAGAGACCAGCGAGGCCACGGGCACTGTCGTGGGCCGTCGGAAGGCGGCGCGCTACATCGTCCCGTTCGCGGTGGCGGGGGTGGCGGCGGCGACGATCGGACTCGTCCCGGCCCTCGCGAACTCGGGCGACCCGGATCTCCCGGACATCACGGCGCAGGAACTCATCGAGAAGATCGCCGCGTCGGACGAGCAGCAGCTCTCCGGCACGGTGAAGGTCACCACCGACCTCGGCATCCCGTCGCTCGGAGGCCTCGCGGGCTCCTTCGCGCCGGACGCGGGCTCGGGCGGGTCGAGTGCGGAGCCCGAGAGCAAGCTGATGGAGCTCGCCTCCGGGACCCACACGCTCAGGGTCGCGGTCGACGGCCCCGACAAGCAGCGCCTCTCGGTCCTCGGCGAGGGCTCGGAGTACAGCCTCGTCCACCACGGGGACGACGTCTGGGGCTACGACAGCGCGAGCAACGAGGTCTACCACGCGGAGTCGGACGGGAACGAGCACGCGGCCGGCAAGGCGCCGGAGGGCGTGCCGGGCACCCCGAAGGAGCTCGCCGAGAAGGCCCTCGCCGCCGCGGACGACACCACGTCCGTCACGGTCGGCGGCACGGCGCAGGTCGCGGGGCGCGACGCCTACAAGCTCGTGATCAAGCCGAAGCAGTCCGGTTCCACGATCGGCTCCGTCACCGTGGCGGTCGACGCCTCGACCGGCGTACCGCTGAAGTTCACACTGGCCCCGAGCAGCGGGGGGAAGGCCGCGGTCGACGCGGGCTTCACCCAGGTCGACTTCGCGAAGCCCGACGCCTCCTCGTTCTCCTTCACCCCGCCCAAGGGTGCCAAGGTGACCGAGGCCGACGAGCTCGAGGCCGAGGCCGGGAAGAACGGCGCGGCGGACACGGCGCACAAGGACCTGGGCGCGCTGGAGGACTTCCAGGGGCTGAACGTCATCGGCAAGGGCTGGAGCGCCGTCGCCGAGATCGCCCTGCCGGGCGGGGCCGGCCTGCCCGCCCAGGGCTCCGGCGACATGCCGGCACAGGCGCAGCAGTTCCTGGACGCCCTCGGCGACAAGGTCACCGGCGACTTCGGCTCCGGCACGGTCTTCAAGACGCGGCTGGTCAACGCGCTGCTCACGGACGACGGCAAGGTCTACGTGGGGGCCGTCACCAAGGACGCGCTGGTGAAGGCGGCGGACGCCGCCGAGTAGGACGCACCGGTGAAGGCGGCCGACACCGCCGGGCAGGACGCACCGCACGCACCGCCCCGTCGTACGCTCCGTACGGCGGGGCGGTGCGGTTCGTACGGCAGGGCAGCCCCGTCCGGCACGGGGCGCCGGACAGGGCGCGACAGGACCGGGAGTGCGCATGACCGACACAGCGGCCGCGACGACGGGGCCGGAGACGGAGCCGGGGCCCGGCGCGGTGATCGAGACGCGCGGGCTCACCAAGCGCTACCGGGGCGGGCAGACGGCCGTCGACGGACTCGACCTCACCGTCCCCTCCGGCAGCGTCTTCGGCTTCCTCGGGCCCAACGGTTCCGGCAAGACCACCACCATCCGGATGCTCATGGGGCTCATCGCCCCGACCACCGGCACCGCACACGTCCTGGGCAGCCCCATGCCCGCGGCCGCCCGCACGGTACTGCCCCAGGTCGGCACACTCATCGAAGGGCCCGCGCCGTACGGGTTCCTGACGGGCCGCGACAACCTCGCTCGCTTCGACTCCGCCGACCCGACCTCGGATCCGCGCACCCGGCGCGCACGGGTCGCCGGCGCCCTCGACCGGGTCGGTCTCTCCGCGGCGGCGGGCAAGAAGGCCAAGGCGTATTCGCTCGGCATGAAGCAGCGCCTCGGGCTGGCCGCCGCGCTCCTCCAGCCGCGCCGGCTGCTCGTACTGGACGAACCGACCAACGGTCTCGACCCGCAGGGCATGCGCGAGATCCGTGCCCTGGTGCGGGAACTCGCGGCCGAGGGCACCACCGTCTTCCTCTCCTCCCACCTGCTCGACGAGATCGAACAGGTCTGCACCCACGCGGCTGTGATGGCCCGCGGCCGGCTCCTCGTCCAGGGCCCGGTCGCCGCCCTCGCGGCGGGAGCCCGCGGGCGGCTCACCGTGACCACCCCCGACCCCGCAGCCGCGGCCGGCGTCCTCACGGCGCACGGGGCGACGGGCCTCGTGACCGAGGGGGACCGGGTGAGCGCCGACGCTCCGCCGGGCGAGGTGGAACTCGCGGACCTCAACGCCGCCCTGGTGCGCGGCGGCGTCCGCGTACGCGCCTTCGGCGTCGAACGGGCCTCGCTGGAGGACGCCTTCGTCGCACTCACCGGAGAGGGATTCGATGTCGCAGGCTGAACGCACCGCGCTCGCCGCGCCCCGCACCCCGGGCCGCGCGCTGTGGACCCTCGGGCTCCTCCGCTCCGAGCTGACCGTCATGTTCCGCCGTTGGCGCACCCTGGCCCTGCTCGGGGTGCTGGCGGCCGTTCCCGTCCTCATCGGGATCGCGGTGCGGATCGAGACGGGTGACGGCTCACGGGGCGGGCCCGGCGACGGGGGCGGCCCCGCCTTCCTCTCCCAGGTCACGAACAACGGACTGTTCCTGGTCTTCGCGGCGCTCTCCGCGACGCTTCCGGTCTTCCTCCCGATGGCCGTCGGCGTCATCGCGGGGGACTCCGTCGCGGGCGAGGCGAGCGGCGGGACGCTGCGCTACCTGCTGGTCGCGCCGGCGGGACGCACCCGGCTGCTGCTCACGAAGTACGCGTCCGTGCTGGTCTTCTGCCTGGCCGCCACCCTGGTCGTGGCGGCCTCGGCACTCGCGGTCGGGGCGCTGCTCTTCCCCGTCGGCGAGGTCACGACGATCTCCGGGACGCGGATCGGCTTCGGCGAAGGAATGCTGCGGGCCCTGTGCGTCGCGGTCGCGGTGGCGGCGTCCCTCATCGGCTTCGCGGCGCTGGGCCTCTTCGTCTCGACCCTCACCAACAGCGGGATCGCGGCGATGGCCGCCACCGTCGGAGTGCTCATCACCGCGCAGATCCTGGACACGATGCCGCAGCTCGACGCGATCCACCCGTATCTCTTCCCGCACTACTGGCTGTCCTTCACGGACCTGCTGCGTGAGCCGGTCTACTGGGACGAGCTGGTCAGGAACCTGGGCCTGCAGGCCCTCTACGCGGCGGTGTTCGGCTCCGCGGCCTGGGCGCGCCTGACCACGAAGGACATCGGCGTCTGAGGGGTCCGGAGCCGGCCGTACGCACCGTCGGCCGGTCGAGCCGTCCCCCGATCGGCTCGTCGCGGCACGAACGGCACGAACGGTGTGCTGAACGGAGCGTCACGACACGGTACGTTCCGTTTCCAGCCTGGTCATTGTTCGACTTTTGGCGACGACCTGTCAACAAGCGGTGGGCAGAATCCCCCTATGCTCACCGAATGATCACATCGCCGAGTTCCGTGCGTCGCAGCGAGAGGTCACGACGGGCGACGCTGGAGGCCGCCCTGGAGCTCTGTACGGAGAAGGGGTACGGCCGGGTCACGGTCGAGGCGATCGCCGCCCGTGCCGGCGTGAGCAAGAAGACGATCTACCGCTGGTGGCCGTCCAAGGGGGCGGTGATGCTGGAGGCCTTCGCCGGCATGCTGGCCGGTGCCACGCCGTTCGTCGACACCGGCGAGATCGAGGCCGACCTGCGCACGCACGTCAACGGGATCGTGAAGCTGATCTCCACGCCGCCGTACGGCCCCGCCTATGCCGGGATCCTGTCGGAGATGCACCACGACGACGAACTCGCCAGAGCCGTGCGCGAACAGCTCGTCGGGCCGCGCGTCGAGGCGGCCGTGGAGCGTCTGCGCCGGGCCCAGGAGCAGGGACAGATACCGGAGGACGCCGACCTTCCGCTCACGGTGGAGATGCTCTACGGGCCGGTCTACTACCGCCATGTGCTGCGGAAACCGGCTCAGGACGAGGCGACGGTCGCCGCGCTGGTGGCCCATGTGCTGCGCTCCCTGTCCGCCGGGCCCCGGCCCGCCGGGGAGGGGGGCGCTCAGGCGAGCAGGGGTGAGGGCTAGGGCGCGGGTGGCGCCGGGGCCGTCAGGCTCAGGCGAACAGGCGCTCGAGGACCACCGCGACGCCGTCCTCCTCGTTCGAGAGGGTGATCTCGTCGGCCTCCGCCCGCAGCTCCGGGTGCGCGCCGGCCATCGCGACCCGGTGTCCCGAGCGGCGGAACATCGGCAGGTCGTTCGGCATGTCCCCGAAGGCCACCGCACCCGCGAGGTCGCGGCCCAGCAGCCCGGCGGCCAGCGAGACCCCGGTGCCCTTGTCCACGCCGTACGGCGCCAGCTCCACGGTTCCGGGGCCCGCCATCGTGACGGACGCCAGGTCGCCCACCGCCCCGCGGGCGGCGGCGGCCAGTTCGTCGTCGGTGAGCCCGGGATGGCGTATCAGGACCTTGATCACCGGCGCGGCCCACAGCTCCGCACGCCGCCCGGCCCGCTGCGCCGGGAGCGAGGGGTGCGGCATGCGGTAACCCGGCTCGATGAGGGTCCGGCCCTCGGGGCCGTCCTGGTCCACGGCGGCGAACACCTGCCCCACCTCGGCCTCGATCTTGCCGAGCGCGGCGTCGGCCAGATCGCGGTCCAGGGTCACCGAGCTCAGCATGCGGGCCGACCCCGCGTCGTACACCTGCGCGCCCTGCCCGCAGACCGCGAGGCCGTCGTAGCCGAGGTCCGCGAGCAGGGAGCGTATGCCGGGGACCGCCCGGCCCGTGACGATCAGGTGCTGCGCTCCGGCTGCGGCGGCGCGGGTGAGGGCCGCGCGGGAGCGGGGGCTCACGGTGTCGTCGGAACGCAGCAGCGTGCCGTCCAGATCCGTGGCGACCAGGGTGTATGCGGCGGGTGGCGTGAACATGTGATCAGCCTAGAGAGATCGCCTTCCCGCCGTACGCCGCTGACCTGCGGGGACGGTCCGCCCTCTCAGTGGACGCAGAACTCGTTGCCCTCCGGGTCCAGGAGCACCTGCCACGACCCGCCCGGCTCCTCGACGGTCCGCAGCACGCTGGCGCCCAGCCCCACCAGCCGTTCCGCCTCGGCCTCGCGCTGCCCGGGGTCCGTGTGCACGTCCAGGTGGAGGCGGTTCTTCACCGTCTTGGGCTCCGGTACGCGCTGGAAGAGGAGCCGGCGCCCGAGGCCGGTCCCGCTCTTCCGCTCGTACGGATCGTCCGGATGCCGCACCGCGGCGAGATCGCGCCAGGCGCGGTGCCCATGGGGCTCGACGGTGGCGGCCTCGGTCACGATCCCCGCGCCGAGCAGCTCCTCGATCAGGGCGCTGTTGTCCTCGACCACGTAGCCGAGGGTCTCGGCCCAGAAGTCGGCCTGGGCATGTGGGTCGATGGCATCGATGACGACCTTCCAGTGCAGAGTCATGAAAACCGTTTGTACTGGTTGTCCGACCGCTGCGGCAACGGGCGCGCCGGGGCCGGTGCGCCCCTCATCGGGGCGGGCAGGCCGGGCAGACGTGCCCGCCGCACGCGACGAGCAGTTCTCCGGCCGCCGCGCTCACCGCCGGGTCGCCGTCGGCGGCCAGTCGCTCGGCCGTCGTCCGGCCGGCCAGGACCGCGAGGTGCGCGTCCCTGGTCCACTCCGGGTGGTGCGCGTGGCCGTGGGCGAGGATGGTCCCCAGCAGGCCGAGTACTCCCGCACGGTCCTTCACGGTGTCCACGGCGGCGAGTTCCCACAGGAAGGGCACCGCGGCGACCGTCGCGTCGAACACGGCCAGGGCGGCGATCCACCGGCCCAGATCGCTCAGCGCGTCCTCGGCGGACCGGATGTCCCCCCAGGCTATGCGCGACAGCATTCCGGGGACCTGGGACGCGGAGCCCCGGGCATGGCGCAGCTCATGCCACTGAACGTGCCGCATGCCCTCCAGGACGGTCCCCATCCGGGCACTCAATCAGCCTTTGCCGGTGCCGTCCACCATGCCTCCCCCCCCACATCCGGTCCGCCTCCCGGGCCCCGTCCAGCACGTCCAGATACCGCAGTGCCGCACCGTGGCCGTCCGCGTCGGAGATCAGCCCCACGTGGTTGTCGGGCCGGATCACGACGACGGTGTCCCCGGCGACGCCGTACGCCGTGCGGGCGTGCCCGTCCCGGTCGTGCAGAGCCCCGGGCAGAGGCGCCTCCGGGGTGTTCCCGGCGTCGTACACCCGGACGGTCCGCACGGTGTCGCCGTGGGCCGCGGCCGCCTCCCGGAGCGTGTGCTCCGTTCCCGGGCCGAAGCCCAGCACCGTGATGTGCGGGCCGGCGAGGACGCGGAACAGGCGGGTGGGCGCACCGGTTCCGGCGTCCGCGCAGGGGGCGTCGGGGGCCCGGTCGCCCGACCGCACGCCGCCGTGGCCCCCGGGGCGGGCGAGGGAGCTCCAGCGGTAGCCCCGGTCGAGTCCCGTCGTCGACGGGGTGACGGCGGTGTCGAGCCCGCCGCCCGGCTTCCTGATCGCCTCCAGCGTCGCCCGCAGCCGCTCCGAGGTGAGGTCGAGCGTCCAGGCGGCGACCGGCAGCCGCTCCTCCTCGTAGGTGTCCAGCAACTCGTCGCCGGCCCGCCCGCGCAGCACCTGGGCGAGCTTCCAGCCGAGGTTGAAGGCGTCCTGGATGCCGGTGTTCATGCCCAGTCCGCCCGCGATCGCGTGCACGTGGGCCGCGTCCCCGGCGAGGAGGACCCGGCCCACCCGGTAGCGGTCCGCCATGCGCACGTTGACGCGGTACGTCGAGAGCAGCGCGGCCCCGGTGAGGTGGCCGGCCGGAAGGCTCGTGTGCCGGGCGAACAGCCGCCGGAAGCCTTCCAGGGAGGGGGCGAGGGCCCGGCCCTCCGCGTCCCTCTCCGGGCCGGACTGGTACCACCAGCCGGTGCGTGTGCCGGGGATCGGGCAGAGCATGACGGCCCCGTCCTCGTCGAACCACTGGTGCCAGACGTCGCGGTCGAGAACGCCCGGGGTGATCTCGACGTCACCACAGACCATCTGCTGCTCCGTCTCCGTCTCGCCGTCGAACGTGACGCCGAGCAGCTTCCTCACGCGGCTGTGAGCGCCGTCGCAGCCCACCACGTAGCGCGCGTCCGTGCCGGAGCCGTCGGCGAAGGCGACGGCCACCGTGGTGTCGCGGTCCGTGAGGCCGACGACCTCGGTGCCCGTCTCGACGGCCGTGCCGGACTCCGCGAGCCGGTCGCGCAGGATCTCCTCCAGCCGCCACTGCGCGATCAGCCGTCCCCGGTCGTAGGGCGCGTCCGGCGTCGGCGAGGAACCGGCGTACGGGTCGGCGTCGGCGACCGGCAGACCGTCGCGGTACTTGCGCATCGGCAGCGGGGCCGAACCGGCCGCCAGGACCGCCCCGACGACACCCAGGTCCTCCAGTACCTCCAGGGAACGGGGGTTGGGGCCCTTGGCGCGCGAGCTGCGCGGGTACTCCGGCGACTTGTCCACGACCCGGACCGCGATGCCGCGCCGGGCCAGATCGCAGGCCAGTGTCAGCCCGGTCGGACCCGCGCCCACGATCAGTACGTCGGTCATGCCTGCTCCTCGGTCCACGTCGTCTGGAAGCCAGAGAATCGCAACCGAGTAAAAAAAGCAACTGAGTAACTATTTTACCGGGGTGCTCGCGTCCGGGTCGGAGGCGGAGGCCGTCGCGGCGGGTGCCGCGGCCTCCGCCGCCCGCACCGCCAGCCGCAGCGCCTCCGCCCGCGTGCGCCGTGCCGTCCGCAGGGCGTCCCAGGTCAGCAGGATCAGCGCCACCCAGACCAGCGCGAAGCCGGCCCAGCGCTCGGGCGGCATCGCCTCGTGGAAGTACAGGATGCCGAGGGCGAACTGGAACACGGGCGCCAGGTACTGCAGCAGCCCCAGGACGGACAGCGGTACCCGGATCGCCGCCGCACCGAAACAGACGAGCGGGATCGCGGTGACGAGCCCGGTCGCGGCGAGAAGGGCCCCGTGGCCGGCGCCCCCGGACATGAACGTCGCGTCGCCGCTCGCACCGAGCCACAGCAGGAAGCCGAGCGCGGGCACGAACAGGACGGCGGTCTCCGCGGCCAGCGACTCCAGGCCGCCCATGTCGACCTTCTTCTTCGCCAGGCCGTACGTCGCGAAGGAGAAGGCCAGCACCAGCGAGATCCACGGCGGCTGCCCGTAGCCGATCGCCAGCACGAGCACCGCGGCGAAACCGGTGGCCACCGCGGCCCACTGTGCGGGCCGCAGCCGCTCGCCCAGCAGCAGGACGCCCATCGCGATCGTGACCAGGGGGTTGATGAAGTAGCCGAGCGACGCCTCGACGACATGGCCGTTGTTCACGGACCAGATGTAGAGGCCCCAGTTCACGGAGATCACGGCGGCGGCGATGGCTATCAGCCCCAGTCTCCGGGGCTGCCGTAGCAGCTCGCCGATCCACGCCCAGCGGCGCAGGACCAGCAGGGCGATGCCGACGACGCCCAGGGACCACACCATCCGGTGGGCGAGGATCTCCACCGCTCCCGACGGTTCGAGCAGCGGCCAGAAGAGGGGCACGAGGCCCCACATCCCGTACGCGCCGATTCCGTACAGCAGGCCTGCCCGCTGCTCGTTCTTCCCCTTCACGGGCCCTCCCGGCGCTCCTGGCGTCGGCGGTCGGCCGACTGCACGACGGTAGCGCCGGAAGAGTCCTGTGTCATTGCCGTCTCACGGAAACGGTCGTGACAGCCGTTCGGGTGCCCGTTCGGGCGGTCTCCGCCGCGGGCCTCGCGGTCAGGCGGCTGCGACCGCCGCGGCGACCGTGTCGGCCAGGGGGGTGGTGGGCCGGCCGATCAGGCGGGCCAGGTCACCGCTCGTCCCGGCGAGCGCGCCGCGCGCGATCGCCTCGTCCACGTCGACGAGGATCGCGGCGAACGGCTCGGGCACCCCGGCTCCGGTGAGGATCTCCTGGTGCACCGTGGCCGGCACGTTCCGGTACGTGATCTCCTTGCCGGTCGCCTCGGCCACCACGGCGGCGTACTCGGCCAGCGACCAGGCCACGTCACCGCTCAGCTCGTACGCGGCGCCGAGGTGCCCGTCGCCCGTGAGGACGGCTGCGGCGGCGTCCGCGTAGTCGGCCCGCGTGGCGGCGGCCACGCGCCCCTCGCCCGCGTTCGCGACGACGGCGCCGTGCTCCAGGACGGGCGCCAGGTTCGCGGTGTAGTTCTCGGTGTACCAGCCGTTGCGCAGGAAGGTGTGGGGGAGGCCGGAGTCCAGGATCAGCTGCTCGGTCACCTTGTGCTCGGCGGCCAGCTGGAAGTCCGCGTCCGGTCCGCCCAGGATGCCCGTGTACGCGAGCTGTGCCACGCCTGCCGCCTTGGCGGCGTCGATCACGGCGGTGTGCTGGGGGATGCGCCTGCCGACCTCGTCGGCCGAGATCAGCAGCACCCGGTCGCCGGCGCGGAACACGTCGGCCAGGGTCTCGGGCCGGTCGTAGTCGGCGACCCGGAGCTCCACGCCCCGGGCGGCGAGCGGTGCGGCCTTCTCCTTGTCGCGGACGACCGCCGCGACCGACTCGGCGGGGACCGTGGCGAGCAGCCGCTCGACGACGAGGCGGCCGAGCAGGCCGGTGGCTCCGGTGACGACGATGCTCATGTGTTTCCTCCTGAGGTGCCGGCCGGGTCCGCCGGCCGCCGCGCTGATCCTGGGAACTGCTCCCTGAACTCTTTCCACTCACTCTAAGAGGTGCACTTTCGATGCGAAAGTACCCACTTTGAAGTAAGGTACTGGCATGAACGTAAGCAGTGTCAGGGTGCCGGGCGTCAACCAGCCGATGTGTCCCTCCAGGCTGGTGCTGGAGCATGTCACCAGTCGCTGGGGTGTGCTGGTGCTCGCCGCGCTGCTGGAGCGCTCGTACCGCTTCAGCGAGCTGCGCCGCACCGTGGGCGGGGTCAGCGAGAAGATGCTCGCCCAGACCCTGCAGACGCTGGAGAGGGACGGATTCGTGCACCGGGACGCGAAGCCCGTCATCCCGCCGAGGGTGGACTACTCGCTCACCCCGCTCGGCGCGGAGGCCGCGGAGCAGGTCTGGGGCCTGGCCCGGTGGGCGGAGCGGCGGCTGGAAGCGGTGGAGAGTGCCCGCGAGACGTACGACGGGGCCCGGAGCCAGGCGGCTCCGGGCCCCGTCGGGCAGGCGTGACGGCGGATCAGCCGATCACGGTCCAGGTGTCGTTCCCGGCCAGCAGCGTGTTCAGGTCGCCCTTGCCGTGCTGCTCGATCGCGGCGTCGAGCTGGTCGGACATGAGGGAGTCGTAGACCGGGCGCTCCACACTGCGCAGGACTCCGATGGGGGTGTGGTGCAGGGTGTCCGCGTCGGCCAGCCGGGACAGCGCGAACGCGGTCGTGGGGCTGGGGTTGTGGGCGTCGTGGACGAGGATCCGCGACTGGTTGTCCTCGGTGACCGCGACGACGGCCAGGTCTCCGGTGAGGGGGTCGCGGACGACGCCCTTGGGGTTTTCCTCGCTGCCGAAGAGGATCGGCTTGCCGTGTTCGAGGCGGATCACCGCCTCCTCGGCCCTTTCCTTGTCCTTCAGCACCTCGAACGCGCCGTCGTTGAAGATGTTGCAGTTCTGGTAGATCTCCACCAGCGCGGTGCCGGGGTGGTCGGCCGCCGCGCGCAGCACGCTCGTGAGGTGCTTGCGGTCGGAGTCCACCGTGCGGGCGACGAAGGAGGCTTCGGCGCCCAGGGCGAGCGAGACCGGGTTGAACGGCGCGTCCAGGGAACCCATCGGCGTCGACTTGGTGATCTTGCCGACCTCGGAGGTGGGGCTGTACTGCCCCTTGGTGAGCCCGTAGATCCGGTTGTTGAACAGCAGGATCTTCAGGTTGACGTTGCGGCGCAGGGCGTGGATGAGGTGGTTCCCGCCGATGGACAGCGCGTCGCCGTCGCCGGTGACGACCCAGACGGACAGGTCGCGGCGGGAGGTCGCGAGCCCTGTGGCGATGGAGGGGGCCCGGCCGTGGATGGAGTGCATCCCGTAGGTGTTCATGTAGTACGGGAAGCGGGACGAGCAGCCGATGCCGGAGACGAACGTGATGTTCTCCTTGGCCAGGCCCAGTTCGGGCATGAAGCCCTGGACCGCCGCGAGGACCGCGTAGTCACCGCAGCCCGGGCACCAGCGCACCTCCTGGTCGGACTTGAAGTCCTTCATGGACTGCTTGCCCTCGGCCCGGGGGACCAGCTGGAGGAGCTCGTTGGCGTGGGCGTCAGGCATCGATGGCCTCCTTGAGGGCTGTGGCGAGCTGCTCCGCCTTGAAGGGCATTCCGTTGACCTGGTTGAAACTCTGCGCGTCCACGAGGTACTTGGCTCTCAGCAGCAGGGCGAGCTGACCGAGGTTCATCTCGGGGACGACGACCTTGTCGTAGCGCCGCAGTACCTCACCGAGATTGGCGGGGAAGGGATTGAGGTGGCGCAGATGTGCCTGTGCGATCGTCTCGCCGGCCGCGCGGAGACGGCGCACGGCGGCGGTGATCGGCCCGTACGTCGAACCCCAGCCCAGGACCAGGGTCGTCGCGCCGGCCGGGTCGTCGACCTCCAGGTCGGGGACCCGGATGCCGTCGATCTTGGCCTGGCGGGTGCGGACCATGAAGTCGTGGTTGGCCGGATCGTAGGAGATGTTCCCCGTGCCGTCCTGCTTCTCGATCCCGCCGATCCGGTGCTCCAGACCCGGGGTGCCGGGCACCGCCCACGGGCGGGCCAGCGTCTCGGGGTCCCTCTTGTAGGGCCAGAACACCTCGGTGCCGTCCGCGAGTTCGTGATTCGGGCCGGTCGCGAACCGTGTCCGCAGGTCGGGGAGGCTGTCGGCCTCGGGGATCCGCCACGGCTCGGAGCCGTTCGCGAGGTACCCGTCCGAGAGCAGGAAGACCGGGGTGCGGTAGGTCAGCGCGATCCGCGCCGCGTCCAGGGCGGCGTCGAAGCAGTCCGCCGGAGTCCTCGGTGCCACGATCGGGACCGGGGCCTCGCCGTTGCGCCCGTACATGGCCTGGAGCAGGTCGGCCTGCTCGGTCTTGGTCGGCAGGCCGGTGGAGGGGCCGCCGCGCTGGATGTCGATGATCAGCAGCGGCAGTTCCAGCGACACCGCCAGGCCGATCGTCTCCGACTTCAGCGCCACACCCGGGCCCGACGTCGTCGTCACACCCAGTGAACCGCCGAACGACGCGCCCAGGGCCGCACCGATCCCGGCGATCTCGTCCTCCGCCTGGAAGGTCCGCACACCGAAGTTCTTGTGCTTGCTGAGCTCGTGCAGGATGTCGGACGCCGGAGTGATCGGATACGAGCCGAGATACACCGGCAGATCGGCCTGCCGTCCCGCCGCGATCAGCCCGTACGACAGTGCGAGATTCCCGGAGATATTGCGGTAGGTGCCCGTCGGGAAATCCTGCGAGGCCGGTGCGACCTCGTAGGAGACAGCGAAATCCTCCGTCGTCTCACCGAAATTCCAGCCCGCGCGGAAAGCCGCCACATTGGCCTCGGCGATCTCCGGCTTCCTGGCGAACTTCGACCGCAGGAACTTCTCCGTACCCTCGGTCGGACGGTTGTACATCCAGGACAGAAGCCCGAGCGCGAACATGTTCTTCGACCGCTCGGCCTCCTTGCGGGAAAGCCCGAACTCCTTCAAAGCCTCGATCGTCAACGTCGTCAACGGCACCGGATGCACGTTGTACGCCTCGAGGGAACCGTCCTCCAAAGGGGATTCCGCATATCCGACTTTCGCCATCGGGCGTTTCGTGAACTCGTCCGTGTTCACGATGATGTCGGCCCCGCGCGGCACATCGGCGATATTCGCCTTCAGTGCGGCGGGATTCATCGCGACCAGGACGTTCGGCGCGTCGCCCGGTGTCAGGATGTCGTGGTCCGCGAAATGCAGCTGGAACGACGACACCCCGGGCAGGGTGCCGGCGGGTGCCCGGATCTCGGCCGGGAAGTTGGGCAGTGTCGACAGGTCGTTCCCGAACGACGCCGTCTCCGACGTGAAACGGTCGCCCGTCAACTGCATACCGTCACCCGAGTCACCCGCGAAACGGATGATCACCCGGTCCAGACGGCGGATTTCCTTCTCCGTGCCACCCGCACCGGCGATGTGCGGGGCGCGCTGTTCCCCGACGACAGCCTCGCTGGCCTCATCGGACTTTCCGGCTGGGCTACTGACCTGGCTGGTCACTGAACTGGACCTCCCTCGGGGCGGCGGCTCGGGACCGGCCGACCCGCCGGCGGTCCAGGCCCCACCCTACTTCTGTAAGGGTCGCCTTCCTCGGACCGGTCAAATGGTGGACACGTTTTCGCCATGTCAATGCGTCACGCTCCGCCATGTTTTCCGGACCCCCTCAGTCGCCGTTCAAACCCCCTGGGTACCCCTACTTTCGTCCTGGTTCCCCGGGAATCGGCCGACTGCGGGTGGATCATCCAGATGATCGCAAGTAGATCATCGCTTTGTCAGGAGTTCAGATAAGTGAGAACGGCGAGAACGCGTCGGTGATCCCCGTCACTGGGGGACAGCCCGAGTTTCAGGAAGATGTTGCTGACGTGCTTCTCCACCGCTCCGTCGCTGACCACCAGCTGCCGGGCCACGGCCGAATTCGTACGCCCCTCCGCCATCAGGCCGAGGACCTCCCGCTCGCGTGGCGTGAGTCCCGTGAGCACGTCCTGCTTGCGGCTGCGGCCCAGGAGCTGCGCCACCACCTCGGGGTCCAGGGCGGTCCCGCCCCGCGCGACGCGCACCACGGCGTCCACGAACTCCCGGACCTCGGCGACCCGGTCCTTGAGGAGGTAGCCCACCCCGCGGCTGCTGCCGGCCAGCAGCTCGGTGGCGTACTGCTCCTCGACGTACTGGGAGAGGACCAGCACCCCGATGTCCGGATAGTCCTTGCGCAGCCGCACCGCGGCCCGCACCCCCTCGTCGGTGTGGGTCGGAGGCATCCGTACGTCGGCCACCACCACGTCCGGCAGCGCGTCCTGCCCCGCGAGATCGCTGATCGTCTTGATCAGCGCCTCGGCGTCCCCGACCCCGGCGACGACATCGTGCCCGAGGTCGGTCAGCAGCCGGGTGAGTCCCTCCCGGAGCAGCACCGAGTCCTCGGCGATGACGACCCGCACTCTTTCCTCCACGACGTTGTGTCCCCCACTGTCGGTGTTCCGTGTGCACGCGCTCCCGCGTGCCGCTTGCGTCCAGCATTCCAGCTCCGGCGCCCCCGTGGGCCGGGGACCAGCGGTTCCGGGTGCGGCGGTGCGTCCTGCCGCACCCGCCGGTCCGGTACAGCAGGACGCACCGCAGTGCCCCGGCGCCTTGACGGCGGCCGGGGCACTGCGGAACCGGTCCGGGGAGGGGCCTCAGCCCCGCCAGGGAAGCTCGGCCGTGACCGTGGTCGGGCCGCCGACGGGGGAGTCGACGACGAGGATGCCGTCCACCGCGTCCAGCCGCTCCGTGAGCCCGGCCAGCCCGCTGCCCGTCGACACCCCGGCTCCGCCGCGCCCGTCGTCCCGTACCTGGAGCATCAGCCGGTCGCCGGCCCGCCACACGTCGACCGACGCGCGGGTGGCCCGGGCGTGCTTGCTGACGTTCTGGAGGAGTTCGGAGACGGTGACGAGTCGGGCCTGTGCGCCGTCGTGGAGGTCGCGTTCGATGCGGCGCAGGTCGGCGGCGGCCGTGTCCACGACCACACCCCGGTCCGACTCCAGCTCCGAGACCCTGGTGGCCAGCCGGGAAGGCCCGAGCAGACCCAGGACCATGACCCGGTCCACCGCCACCAGCCCGCGGACGATCCACGGTGTGACCAGGACGAGAGCCAGGCCGAGCGCGCTGGTCACCGCCATCTCGAAGGGGGAGTCCAGATAGACCTGGTGCGTCCGGTCGCCGTACAGCTGGATGCCGCCGACGCCCGCGTACGCCGGGAAGACCCAGCGCCACAACGGATAGGTGAAGGCCGCCCAGCCGTACGCCCAGAAGGTCACCGCCACGACGAACGCGAACGTCGCCCAGGGCATGTGCAGCACCGCGTAGAGGAGGTGCCGCCAGGACACCCCGCTCTTCAGGACGGCGCCGACCCAGGACATGAGGCCGCCCTTTCCGCGTATCGGTGCGGGATCAGCGACGTCCAGCCTCAGCAGCGCGCGCGCCCGGGCCCGCTCCACGGCGCCGAAGCCGCGGCACATCGCCAGGCCGGCCGCGAGGATCGGAATGCCGAGGAAGGTGATCAGCATGCCCAGCCCCAGCGACACCATGGTCACCGCGAAGCAGAACAGCACCACGCTGATCGGCATGCTCAGGAGTACGTAGCCCAGCTCGCGCCACGTCCGCCCCTCGAAGGGCGCGCGCAGCGCCGCGGGGAGGACGTGCTTCGCCGGGGGGTGGCCCCCGGACCCCGTGCCGGGCCGGTGGCGGTCCCGCGTGTCCGGTCCGTATGCCGTGGCCATCAGTGGCGTCCGTCCGTTTCCTGTGGGCGGGTACTCCCCGCGGGTTCGTGTGGGCGGATGCCGCCCAAGGGCCTGTACCTCAAGACTGCTGCGCCGGGGGCGGCCGCGCCATGAGGGCCGTCTCCGTATCCGGCAGGGGGTTTTCCCCACCATCGGCAGCCCCCCTCCGACGGCCGGGCGGGGCGGTCCCGCGGGGCCGCCCCGGCGGGAAGCCCGTGCGCCGCCGGCCGGTTCACGCCGCGCCGACCCGCTCGGTCCCGGTCTCCGCGCGGTCGCGCCAGGGCAGTTCCGCGGTGACCGTGGTGGGCCCGCCCTCGGGGGAGTCCAGGACGAACAGCCCGTCGACCGCACCCAGACGCTCCGCCAGCCCCGACATGCCCGTGCCGCCGTCCAGCCGCGCCCCGCCCCTTCCGTCGTCCCGCACCTGGAGCATCAGCCGGTCGCCCTCCCGCCACACGTCGACGGACGCGGCGGCGGCACGGCTGTGCTTGCTGACGTTCTGGAGGAGTTCGGAGACGGTGACGAGTCGGGCCTGTGCGCCGTCGTGGAGGTCGCGTTCGATGCGGCGCAGGTCGGCGGCGGCCGTGTCCACGACCACACCCCGGTCCGACTCCAGCTCCGCGATCCTGCGCTCCAGTTCGTCGGACGGCGAGAGCAGCCCCCGCACCATCGCCCGGTCCGCGTTCGTCAGGCCGCGTGCGATGTAGGGGAGGACGGGCCAGAGCACGAACAGGCCCACCAGCGTCACGGCGAATGTCGCCACCCCCCAGGGCAGCCGGATGAACGAGTACAGCAACGCCCGCCAGCCCACCGGGTCCTTCAGCCCCGCCCACAGCCAGGTGAAGAAACCCTGGTCCCGGCGGCTCCGGGCCATGGGGCTGGGCTCCTCGATCCGCACCCCGAGCATGCCCCGCGCCCGGCCGCGCTCGAGGCGGCCGATTCCGCGCGCGCCCTGCAGTCCCAGGGCCAGCAGCGGCAGACCGATCACCGTGACCGAGAGCCCCGCACCCACGCCGATCAGGAACACGGTGTAGACGAACCCGGCGACGGCCATCGGCAGATTGGCCAGGAGATACGCGATCTCCTTCCACGTCCACGGGTCGAAGGCGAAGCGCGCGGGCGGTGGCCGGTCGTTGTCCGGCGCGGAGGGGCTCATGGTCATAGGACCAGCGTGCCGGGCCGGACGCGCCCACGCCATGGGGTCCGTGGGTGGGGCCGAGTAGGGATAACCCCACCTCGTGGCGCGCCTCCCGGCCACCTCCCGCCCCACCTGTTCCGCGACGGGACTGCCTACCGTCTCTTTGGCAGGGCCTAGACTCCCGTGCGTACAGACCGTCGAACAGGTTGAGGGAGCGAGGGGCGGACGTGGCGGACGTGCCGGGACCGACCGTTCTCGCGTCGGACTACTTCCAGAGCTACTCAGTGGTCGGACTGCTCGCCCTGGTGGGCGTGTTGTTCGTCGCCGTCGCCTTCGGGGCCGGCCGGCTGCTGAGGCCCGTGGTCCCGACGCCGGAGAAACTCCTCACGTACGAGTGCGGCGTCGACCCCGTGGGCGAGGGCTGGGCCCACACACAGGTTCGCTATTACGTGTACGCCTTCCTGTACGTGATCTTCGCCGTCGACTCGATCTTCCTCTTCCCCTGGGCGACCGTGTTCGCGGCTCCGGGATACGGGGCGACGACGCTGGTGGAGATGTTCATCTTCCTCGGCTTCCTGGCCGTGGGACTGCTCTACGCATGGAAGAAGGGCGTCCTCGAATGGACGTGACGAGCCGGTCGAACCCCGAACCCCCCGTCCTGCTGCCCGAGCCGAAGAGGCTCGGGGTGCTGTCCCGGCTCGCGCCCGAGCCGATGAAGGTGGTCCTCAACTGGGGCCGCCGCTACAGCCTGTGGGTCTTCAACTTCGGCCTCGCCTGCTGCGCCATCGAATTCATCGCGGCCTCCATGGCGCGCCACGACTTCATCCGGCTCGGTGTCATCCCCTTCGCACCCGGCCCCCGGCAGGCCGACCTGATGGTCGTCTCCGGCACGGTGACGGACAAGATGGCCCCGGCCGTGAAGCGGCTCTACGAGCAGATGCCCGAACCGAAGTACGTCATCTCCTTCGGCGCCTGCTCCAACTGCGGCGGACCGTACTGGGATTCGTACTCCGTGACGAAGGGCGTCGACCAGATCATCCCCGTCGACGTCTACGTGCCCGGCTGCCCTCCGCGTCCCGAGGCGCTCCTCCAGGGAATCCTCAAGCTCCAGGAGAAGATCGCCCGCGAGTCGCTCGCCGAGCGGTACGCCTCCGAGGACACGCCCCGCCCCTCGGCCGCCGCCCTGCGCAGCGGACTGGTGGCAGCTCCGAAGACCCCCGGGGAGGAGCGGAAGTGACCGCCTCGGAGACCTACGACCGGCTGCCCGACGCCGTCACCGACGTCTTCGGCGCGGACGCCACCGCGGCGCACGCGTACGACCTGCTCACCGTGGACGTCCCCGCCGCCTCCTGGACCGAGGCCCTGGAAACGGCCCGCGACGTGCTGGGCTGCACCTACTTCGACTGGCTGAGCGCCGTCGACGAACCGGGCACCGGCTTCCGCGTCTGCGCCCACGTCGCCGCACTCGGCGACGGAACGGTGCGACGCCTGCTGCTCCGTACGACCGTCCCGCACGATGCCGCCGTCCTGCCGACCGCCGTGGGCGTCTACGCGGGCGCCGCCTGGCACGAGCGCGAGACGCACGAGATGTTCGGCATCGGCTTCGAGGACCACCCCCATCTGGTCCCGCTGCTGCTGCCGGACACCTTCGAGGGCCATCCGCTGCGCAAGGACTTCGTCCTGGCCGCCCGGGTCGCCAAGGCCTGGCCGGGGGCGAAGGAACCGGGGGAGTCGGAACACGGCGGCCCCAAGCGGCGCACGATGCTGCCGCCCGGAGTGCCCGACCCGAACGAGTGGGGCCCGCTCAAGGGGCAGCTCCCGCCCGCCACGGCGCGGCCCGCCCGAGGAGCCCGCGCGGCCGGCGACCGCCCGGTGCGCCGGGCGCGCAGCGTGACCGAGGGCTCGGCGGCGCAGCGGCCGGACGCCCCGGAGACCCCGCAGGCGGCTCCGCCGCGTCGCACCCGCAGCGCCTCCCAGGGCTCGGCGAGCCAGGCCACCGGCCCGGCGCCCGTGTCTCCGGCAGCCACGCCCTCCCCGGGCGGGTCCGAAGCGGCTGCTCCGGATTCGGGGACCACGGATGCCGGCGCCTCGCGGGGCGGCGACACGGGCCGCGCGAAGCGTGCGGCGGGCAGCGCGGACGCACCCTGGCACGACGCGCAGCCGGCGTTCGCCAACGCACCGAAGGACCCGGGCCCGAAGCGGCCTGCGGCGGAGGGGCCTGCGGCGGAGGGGCCTGCGGCGGAGGGGCCCGCCCAGGAGCGGCCCGTGCCGAAGCGGCCCGTACCGGCAGAAGCCGAGCGGGCGGCAAGACCTGAGCCCGAGTCCGAGCAGCCGCCAGTGTCCGAGCAGCCGCCGGGGTCCGAGGCGGAGCAGCCCTCGGCGTCCGGAGCCGACTCCGGGGCCGACTCCGAGGCCCGCCCCGCCGCCGATCCGGATCCCGCCGATCCGGATCCCGCCGTCGAGCCGGATTCCGGCTCAGGCTCTGATTCCGGCTCCGACTCCGCCTCCCGGGCCGACCGTTCCCCCGGGCCCGACCGTTCCCCCGGACCCGACCGTTCCTCCGGGCCCGACCGACCCGCCGGAGGCGATACCGCGTGAACGACGTACTCGACGTCGCCCTCCGCCTCGTCATCGTCTTCGCCGTGTTCATGGTGGTCCCCCTCGTCGTGGGACAGGCCGAGCACAAGGTCATGGCCCACATGCAGGGCCGCCTCGGCCCGATGTACGCGGGCGGATTCCACGGCTGGGCCCAGCTCGTCGCGGACGGGGTCAAGTTCGCACAGAAGGAAGACGTCGTACCGGCCGACGCGGACCGCCGCATCTTCCAGCTGGCGCCCGCCGTGGCCCTGCTCCCGTACCTCCTCGTGATCCTCGCCATCCCGATCGGCCCCAGCGAGGGAGCGGTCGGCCAGGTCATCGACGCCGGCATCTTCTTCGTGCTGGCCGTCATGGGCGTCGGCGTACTCGGCTCGTTGATGGCGGGCTGGGCCTCGGCCAACAAGTTCTCCCTCCTCGGCGGTCTTCGGACCGCCGCGCAGCTGCTCGCCTACGAACTGCCGATGCTGCTCGCCGCCGCATCCGTGGCCATGGCGGCCGGTACCGTCTCGCTCCCCGGCATCCTCAACGCCTTCGAGTGGTGGTGGCTGCCCTGGCAGATCGTCGGTGCCCTGGTCTTCTTCGTGGCGGGGCTGGCCGAACTCCAGCGCCCGCCCTTCGACATGCCGGTCGCCGACTCCGAGATCATCTTCGGCGCGTACACCGAGTACACGGGCCTCCGCTTCGCCCTGTTCCTGCTCGCCGAGTACGCGGGCATCGTCGTCCTGTGCGGTCTGACGACCGTTCTCTTCCTCGGCGGATGGCACGGACCGTTCGGCGAGGACGGGCTCGGCTGGGTGTGGACCCTGCTCAAGACCGGCGTGCTCGCGTTCGTCGTCATCTGGCTCCGGGTCACCTACCCCCGCCTGCGCGAGGACCAGCTGCAGAAGCTTGCCTGGACCACGCTCATCCCCCTCGCCCTCGCGCAGATCGCGCTCACCGGCATCGTGAAGGTGGCGATCAACTAGTGCCCCCGATCCCCGGCTCAGGCCTGGCCAAGGGCCTCGCCGTCACCCTGCGGACCATGACGAAGCGCACCGTCACCGCGCAGTACCCGGACGTCCAGCCCGAACTCCCGCCCCGCACCCGGGGCGTCATCGGACTGTTCGAGGAGAACTGCACGGTCTGCATGCTCTGCGCCCGTGAATGCCCCGACTGGTGCATCTACATCGACTCCCACAAGGAGACGACGCCCCCGGCCGCTCCCGGCGGCCGCGAGCGCAGCCGCAACGTCCTGGACCGCTTCGCGATCGACTTCGCCCTGTGCATGTACTGCGGTATCTGCATCGAGGTGTGTCCCTTCGACGCGCTGTTCTGGTCGCCCGAGTTCGAGTACGCGGAGACGGACATCCATGAACTGACCCACGAGCGCGACAAGCTCCGTGAGTGGATGTGGACCGTCCCCGAACCGCCCGCGCTCGACCCCGGGGCCGAGGAGCCCAAGGAGATCGCCGCCGCGCGCAAGACGGCGGACAAGCTCCAGGCCCAGGAGGAACGGGAGGCCCAGGAGGCCCGCGAGGCCCGCGATGCCCAGGGACCGGCGGAAGACCGCTCGGACCGGGCAGCGGGACAGGAGG
This sequence comes from Kitasatospora papulosa, assembly GCF_000717245.1. GTDB lineage: Bacteria > Actinomycetota > Actinomycetes > Streptomycetales > Streptomycetaceae > Streptomyces > Streptomyces papulosus. The sequence continues at coordinate 909,999 of NZ_JNYQ01000004.1, read as the reverse complement.
GGCAGGAGTGATCCTCTCGGCCACCGCCGGCCACCCCGGCTTCCTCTCACCGACCGGCGTCGAGATCGCCTTCCTCCTGGTCGGGCTCGCCACCTTCGGCGCAGCCGTCGTCACCGTCACGACCAAGCAGCTCGTGCACGCCGCACTCTGGCTCGTCGTGGCGCTCGGCGGCATCGCGGTGGAGTACCTCCTGCTCACCGCCGAGTTCATCGCGTGGGTGCAGGTCCTGATCTACGTCGGTTCCGTCGTGGTCCTCCTCCTCTTCGGGCTGATGCTCACCAGAGCCCCCATCGGCCGCTCCCCGGACGCCGACTCGGGCAACCGGTGGATGGCGCTCGGAGCCTCGGTCCCCGCGGCGGGCGCGCTCGTCTGGGTCGTCGTGGACGCCTTCCGCACGACCTGGATCGACCTGGACGGTCCCGCCCAGGGCTCCACCAAGGCCTCGGGCGAGTTCCTCTTCCGTAACTGGGTCCTCCCCTTCGAAGCGCTCTCCGTCCTGCTGCTCGCCGCGCTGGTGGGGGCGATCGTCCTGTCCCGCAAGGACCGTCAGGACCGCAAGGACCGCAAGGACCGCAAGGACCGTCCGGACCGAAGCGACGGGCGCACGGCCGGGCAGGTCCGCCCGGACACCCGGGCCCGTCGAACCGGCCCCGACCGCACGGAACGGCCGGCCGCCGACCGGGAGGACAACAGCTGATGCACCTCGCCTATCCGGCCGTCCTCGCCGTCCTCCTCTTCTGCACCGGGCTCTACGGGGTGCTCGCCCGCCGCAACGCGATCCTCGTCCTGATGTCCGTCGAGCTCATGCTCAACGCCGTCAACCTCAACCTGGTCGCCTTCGACGTCTGGCTCCGCGACGCACTCCACGGGGGACAGGCGCTGACCCTCTTCACGATCGCCATCGCCGCGGCCGAGATCGGCATCGGCCTCGCGATCGTCCTGGCGGTGTACCGCAACCGCGGCAGCTCGGACATCGACAGCCTCCGCGACACCGCGGAGACCGACGACGCCGAGACGCTCCCCGACGAGGTCGACGCCGACGCCGTCCGGGACACCACCGCAGACCAGGCCACTGCTCCGGCAGGGAAGGCAAAGAAGGCAGAGGCCACCGCGTGACCACCACGACCCTCGCCGTCCTCGTCCCCCTCCTCCCCTTCCTGGGGGCCGCCGCAGGGCTCCTCCTGGGCCGGACCGCGCCCGGATTCGTCCGCCCCCTGGCGGTGCTGCCGACCCTCGCCGCCGCCGTCCTCGCCGTCCTCGTCGCGTCACGCCAGGGCGGCGGCCGGCCCATCGACGCCGCGACCCAGCTGACCCCCACGGGCTCGGTCCCGATCGACCTGGCCCTGCACCTGGACGGTTTCGCCGTCCTGGTCGCCGTCCTCGTGGGGCTCGTCGCCACCTGCGTCCAGGTCTACTCGACCGCGTACCTCAAGGACGACGCCCGCTACCCCTCCTACGCGGCCCTCGTCTCCCTCTTCACCTCCGCGATGCTGCTCGTCGTCTACTCCGGCGACCTCATGGTGCTCCTGGTCGGCTGGGAGATCATGGGCATCTGCTCGTACTTCCTGGTCGGCCACTACTGGGAGACCCCCGAGGCACGCGCGGCCTCCCTCAAGGCATTCCTCGTCACCAAGCTCGGCGACGTTCCCTTCCTCATCGGCCTGTTCGCGCTCGCCGCGGACACCGGCACTTTCCGCATCACCGGCATCCTGGCCGCCGTGAACAACGGCGGGCTCGATCACCCCACCCTCATCGCCCTGCTGCTTCTCGCCGGAGTCGCCGGCAAGTCCGCGCAGTTCCCCCTGCACACCTGGCTGCCCGACGCGATGGCCGGCCCCACCCCCGTCTCCGCGCTGATCCACGCCGCGACGATGGTCGCCGCCGGCATCTACTTCGTCGCCCGGCTCCTCCCCGTCTTCGCGGCCTCCGCCGCCGCCCTCGTCGTCCTCGCCGCGATGGCCGCCGTCACGATGATCGGCTCCGGACTCGCCGCACTGGCACAGGACGACATCAAGCGCGTGCTCGCCTACTCGACGATCGGCCAGCTCGGCTACATGTCCGGCGCCCTGGCCGTCGGCGACCGCGGAGCCGCCGTCTTCCACCTCCTCTCGCACGGTGCGTTCAAGGCCGTCCTGTTCCTCTCGGCCGGTGTGGTCATCCACGCGGCGGGCACCAACTCACTCGCCGCCATGTCCCGCATGAGCGGGCTGACCAAGCGCATCCCCGACGCCTTCTGGACGATGACCGTCGCGCTCCTCGCGCTCGCCGCCATCCCCCCGTTCGCCGGCTTCTTCTCCAAGGAAGCCGTCCTCGTCGCCGCCGAGCACACCGCCTTCGGCGACCGCGACGTCGCTCCGGCCGCGGCCGGCTGGCTGGTCCTCGTCGCCGGACTCACCGCCGCGGTCCTCACCGCCGCCTACGCCACCCGGCTCTGGCTCCTCGCCTTCCGGGGGCGCGGCCCCGAGGTCGCCGACCACGGCAGGCAGCCCGCCGCGATGACATCCGTCCTCTGGGTCCTGGCCGTCCCCACGATCGCCTTCGGTCTCACCACCGGCGTCCTCGTCGACTGGTTCGACGGACACAGCCTCACCCCCTCCCTCACGACCGCCGTCCTCTCCACCGGCGTCGGACTCGTCGGCGGGCTCGTCACCTACGGGGCGTGGCGCCACACCACGGCGCACGCCGAACGCCCCCCGGTCGGCGCGGTCGCCGCCCACCCCGACGCCGAACCCGCCCTGGTGGAGGCCGAGGCGATCACCTCGCACACCGCGGCGTACGGCACCATCGCGGGCGCCCCGGACCCGTCCGACCCCGGCAGGCTGCTACTGGGCCCGCTGCACCGCCACGCGGTCACCGGCTTCCACCTCGACGCCCTGTACACGGCACTGTTCGTCCGCCCGACGGCCGCCGCCGCACAGCTGGTGCGCTTCCTGGACCGTGAGGTGGTCGACACCTACGTGCGCGGCTCGGGCGGGATCGCCCGCGGACTGGGCACCCTGGTCCGCCGCGCCCAGACCGGCAACGTGCAGACCTATCTGGGAGCGTTGCTCGCCGGATCCCTCGTCCTGGCGATCGCCGCCGTCGTCCTTGCCAACGTCTACGCCGGGGCGTGAGCCGTGTTCGATATCAGCGCATCCGTGATGCAGTTCCTTCTGGCGTTCGTCGTCGTCGCCCCGCTCCTCGGCGCTGTCGCCGCGCTCCTGCCCGCCCCGCCCGGGCTCAAGGGCCGGAACCCCGACCAGGCCGTGCTCCGCCACGGCGTGACCGTCACCGGCGCCGTGCTCCTCGCCGTGCTCGTCCTCGCCGCGGGCTTCGACCACGACCACCCGTCGAAGATGCAGGCCACCACGGACATCAGCTGGATCCCGGCACTCGACGTCCGGATCCACCTCGGCACCGACGGCATCTCGCTCCCCCTTCTCGTGCTGACCGCGCTGCTGACCTTCCTCTGCGCGCTCCACAGCTACTTCAAGCCCCCCGCAGGCCCCTCCCCGAAGGCCTTCGTCGCGCTCGTCCTCCTCCTCGAGTCCGGCACCCTCGCGACCTTCGCCGTCCTCGACCTGCTGCTGTTCTTCCTGGCCTTCGAGATGGTCCTCATCCCGATGTACTTCCTCATCGCCCGCTGGGGCGGCGACCGGAAGCAGCCCGCCGCCTGGAAGTTCATCCTCTACACCCTGCTCGGCTCCGTGATCATGCTGTTGGGGCTGCTCCTCATCGGACTGGAGAGCGGCACCTTCGACATGGTGGCACTCGCCACTGACAACGGCCGCGGCCTCACCACGTCCGTGCAGGTCGTCGCCGTACTGGCGGTCGGCCTCGGGCTCGCCGTGAAGACCCCGATGTGGCCCCTGCACAGCTGGCTGCCCGACGCCCACACCGCGGCCCCGACCGTCGGCTCCGTGCTCCTCGCCGGCGTCCTGCTGAAGATGGGCACGTACGGGTTCGTCCGCATCCTGCTCCCCGTCACGCCCGACGGGATGCAGACCTTCGCGCCGTACCTCGCGGCGTTCGCGGTCGTCGGGATCATCTACGGATCCCTGGCCTGCCTCGCCCTCGCCCGCCCCGGAGCCAAGGGCGACCTCAAGCGCCTGATCGCCTACTCCTCCGTCGGCCACATGGGCTTCGTGCTCCTCGGCATCGCGACGATGACCCCCACCGGCGTGAACGGCGCACTCTTCGCGAACATCGCCCACGGCCTCATCACCGGACTGCTGTTCTTCCTGGTCGGCGCGGTCAAGGACCGCTACGGCACCGCCGACCTGGACACCCTGGCAGGGGCGACCGGAGCCGCCCTCTACGGCCGCGCACCCCGGCTCGGCGGCCTCCTCGCCTTCGCCGCCGTCGCCTCGCTCGGACTCCCCGGTCTCGCCGGATTCTGGGGCGAGATGCTCACGCTGTTCGGCGCGTTCGACCCCGCCGAGGGCCTCAGCCGCCCCGCCTTCCTCACCTACATGTCCATCGGCGCCCTCGGCACCCTGCTCACGGCCGCGTACATGCTGATCGTCGTACGCCGCGTCTGCATGGGCGAGCAGCGCGAGCAGCCCCACCCGGTCGACGACGTCCGGCGTCACGAACTCGCCGCCTGGACCCCGCTCGCCGCCCTGACCGTCCTCGCCGGACTGTGGCCCGCCGTCCTCCTCGGCCTCACCGACCCGGCCGTTCAGAAGCTCCTCGCAGGAGGCAAGTCGTGACCGTGGCAGCCGACAGCGCACCCGGGGCGGCGAGCCTCGTCCAGTCCGTCGACTGGCTCGCGATCGCACCCCCCGTCATCGCGGCGTCCGTGGCCCTGATCGTCCTCGTCGCCGACCTGTTCGTGGGCGAACGGCACAAGCCGCTCCTCGGCTACGGGGCCGTCGCCGGGCTCGTCGCCGCACTCGCGACGCTCGTCCCGCTGCGGGCCGGCGACCGCTCCACCTTCTGCCTCACCGACGGTTCCCAGGCCTGCAGCTACACCGCCGACCACTTCGCGCTCGTCATCCAGGCCCTCGTGCTCGGCGGAGCCCTGCTCACCGCGCTGCTCTCGGTCGGCGACACCCGCAAGCTCCCCGCCGGCGAGTTCTGGTTCCTGCTGCTGGCCTCCGCGGCGGGCGCAGCGCTGCTGCCCGCGGCCCGGGACCTCGCCACCCTCGTCGTCGCCCTCGAAGTCGCCTCGCTCCCCGCCTTCGCGCTCGTCGGCATCAAGCGCGGCGACCGGCGCTCCTCCGAAGCGGCCCTGAAGTTCTTCCTCTCCTCCGTCGTCGCCACCGCCGTCATGCTCCTCGGCGTCAGCTTCGTCTACGCGACGACCGGGACCATGCACCTCACGGAGATCGCCGCCCGCCTGGACGACGTACCGGGCAGGTTGTCCACGCTCGCCGAGGCGGGCGTCGTGCTCACCCTCGTCGGCTTCGCCTTCAAGACGGCCGCGGCGCCGTTCCACTTCTGGGTCCCCGACACCTACGTGGGAGCGCCGCTTCCCATCGCCGCCTACCTCTCGGTCGTCGGCAAGGCGGTCGGCTTCTCCGGCCTCGTCCTCGTCACGGTGATCGGCTTCCCCTCGTACGCCGACGTCTGGGGGCCCTCGCTGGCCGTCCTCGCCGCGCTCACCATGACCGTCGGCAACGTCGCCGCGCTCCGGCAGACCGCCACCCGCGCCCGCAGCGCCGTACGCCTCCTCGCCTGGTCGTCCGTCGGCCAGGCCGGCTACCTCCTCGTCCCGATCGCCGCCGCCGCGTACTCCAGCGACGAGCAGATCGGCTCCACCGTCGCCTACGCCCTGATGTACGCCGTCGTGAACCTCGGTGCCTTCGCCGTGGCCGCCCTGGTCGCCCGTAGCCACCCCGGCAACCGCCTGAGCGACTACCGCGGCCTGTACGCCACCCGCCCCCTGGCCGCCCTAGCCATGGGCTTCTTCCTGCTCTGCCTCGCGGGCCTGCCGCCGGGCGTCATCGGCCTCTTCGCCAAGGTCACGGTCTTCTCCGCGGCCGTCGACGCCGGCCTCGGCTGGCTCGCCGTCGTCATGGCCGTCAACGTGGTGATCGCGCTCTACTACTACCTCCGGTGGACCGCCGCCCTCTTCACGGCCCCGGAGGCCGGCACGCAGTCCGGGACGGCGCCCCAGGGACCCGGCCACCGGGTCCCTGCCCCGCTCACCCTGGCGATCGTGCTCACCGCCGTAGCCGGAATCACACTGTCCGGCGCCCCCCAGCTCATCCTGCGCTTCGCGGCCGTCAGCCTCTTCTGACCGGCGCCGGACGGCGCCGACCGGCTTGCCCGTGCACCCGCGCACAGGGCATGGTCTTGCGTGCACCGGTCACGTAACCGTGCACCGGCCACGTCACGGAGCAGGCAGGACGAGTACGCGTGCAACGCGTGCGAGAAGAGCACAGAGGAGCCAGAGCGGTGCTGAACGGTTTCAAGGACTTCATCCTTCGCGGGAACGTCATTTCCATGGCCATCGGCCTCGCCGTCGGAGCAGCCTTCACCGCCGTCGTCACCGGCTTCAGCAACGCGTTCATCGTGCCGCTGATCGGCCTCTTCACCCGGGGTACGGGCGACTTCAGCAAGGCCTCGTACACCGTCGACGGCGTGAAGTTCCCCTTCGGCCTGTTCATCAGCGCCGCCATCGCCTTCATCATCACCGCGGCGGTCCTCTACTTCCTGGTCGTGATGCCCATGGCCAAGGTCCAGAACCGCTTCACGGCCAAGGCGGAGGAGGAGAAGGCGGACATCAAGGCCGCCCTGCGCGACTGCCCCCGCTGCTTCACCGAGATCCCCTCCATCGCCACCCGCTGCGCGCACTGCACCAGCGACGTCGAGCCGGACGCGGAAGCCCGCGCGCTCGCGGGACTGCCCGCCCAGCGCTGACGCACCGCCGCGAGGACCCCAGCCGCCCCGCGGCCGGGAGACCACCCGTACGGCCCAGGGGCGGATCCGACCGGATCCGCCCCTTCTGCCTGTGCCCCCGGCCACCTCGCACAAGGGAACTAGCTCCCTCCGCCTCGCGTTGACCAGTACGGGAGGCTCCACTGGGAGTGGAGCACCACCGAGCAAGGGTTCCCCTGCTGCACCACTTAGGAGGGCGTACCGTGCACCGCCGGCACAACGGGCTGAAAACCGCTGTACTCCTCGGGGGCCTCTCGGCCCTCATCATCGTCATCGGCAGCTTCTTCGGACGGACCGGCCTCGTCGTGGCCGTCCTCGTCGCGCTCGCCACCAACGCCTACGCGTACTGGAACAGCGACAAGCTCGCCCTGCGCGCCATGCGGGCCCGCCCGGTCAGCGAGTTCGAGGCCCCTCAGCTCTACCGCACCGTGCGCGAGCTCTCGACGGCGGCCCGCCAGCCCATGCCCCGGCTCTACATCTCCCCGACCCAGGCACCCAACGCCTTCGCCACCGGCCGGAACCCGCGCAACGCCGCCGTGTGCTGCACCGAGGGGATCCTCCAGATGCTCGACGAGCGCGAACTGCGCGGTGTCCTCGGCCACGAGCTGAGCCATGTCTACAACCGCGACATCCTCATCTCGTCCGTCGCGGGAGCCCTCGCCTCGGTCGTCATGTTCCTGGTCAACTTCGCCTGGCTCATCCCCGTGGGCCGGTCCGACGACGACGACGGCCCCGGCCTTCTGGGAATGCTCCTCGTCATGATCCTCGGCCCGCTCGCCGCCTCGGTGATCCAGCTCGCCGTGAGCCGGTCCCGCGAGTACCAGGCCGACGCGTCCGGGGCCCAGCTGACCGGCGACCCCCTCGCCCTGGCGTCCGCGCTGCGCAAGCTCGACGCCGGGACCAAACAGCTTCCGCTCCCACCCGAACCACGGATCGAGACCGCGAGTCACATGATGATCGCGAACCCGTTCCGTCCCGGCCAGGGCATGTCCAAGATGTTCTCCACCCACCCGCCCATGGCCGACCGCATCGCCCGACTCGAGCAGATGGCAGGGTACCGACCGTGAAGACAATCCTGAACGTCATATGGCTGGTCCTGTGCGGACTCTGGATGTTCCTCGGCTACATCGCCGCGGGGCTCCTGCTCTGCATTACGATCATCGGAATCCCCTTCGGCGTGGCCGCGTTCCGCATCGGCGTCTACGCCCTCTGGCCCTTCGGCTACACCGTCGTCGACCGTCATGACGCCGGGGGCGGCTCCCTCGTCGGCAACGTCCTGTGGGTGATCCTGGCCGGCTGGTGGCTCGCGCTCGGCCACATCTTCACCGGCATCGCCCTGTGCGTCACGATCATCGGGATCCCGCTGGGCATCGCGAACTTCAAGCTCATCCCCGTCTCACTGATGCCCTTCGGCAAGGAGATCGTCCGCACCGACGAGCCGTTCGCCACCCGCTGACGGGACGACCCGGCCGCAACCCACCCGCCCACGCAGGCGTCTTGGCTTGCAGGAACAAGTGACGGGTAGGAACGCGAACATGAGCATCATCAGCTGGATCATCCTCGGGCTGCTGGCCGGAGCCATAGCCAAATTTCTGCTGCCGGGCCGCGACCCCGGCGGGATCGTGGGCACCACCCTCATCGGGATCGTGGGCGCCTTCCTGGGCGGCTGGCTGTCGTCCCAGTTCCTCGACCGCCCCATCAGCACGGACTTCTACGACACGGCCACCTGGGTGGCGGCCATCGCCGGATCCCTGGTCCTGCTGATCGCCTACCGGCTGCTCTTCGGCAACTCCCGCGACCGCCGCTGACCCGCGCCCGCACAACCCGCGCACACGGCGACGGGGCGGGCCGTGCCACCCGGCACGCCCCGCCCCGCCCGCGAACACGCCGCACGCGGCAGCGAACGCTCTACCGGTAGTTGGCGAACTGCACCGCGAAGTCGAGGTCCTTGCCCTTGATCAGCGCCTGCACCGCCTGCAGGTCGTCCCGGCTCTTGGAGCTGACCCGCAGTTCCTCGCCCTGGACCTGCGCCTTGACACCCTTCGGGCCCTCGTCCCGGATGATCTTCGCCACCTTCTTGGCGTTCTCCTGGGAGATGCCCTCCTCGATCGTGGCGAAGATCTTGTACTCCTTGCCGGAAAGCTGCGGCTCACCCGCGTCCAGCGACTTCAGGGAGATCCCGCGCTTGATCAGCTTGGACTGGAAGATGTCGAGGATCGCCTTGACCCGCTCCTCGCCGTTCGCCTCCATCAGGATCTTCTCGCCGGACCAGGAGATCGACGCGCCCGTGCCCTTGAAGTCGTAGCGCTGGGAGATCTCCTTGGCGGCCTGGTTGAGGGCGTTGTCGACCTCCTGCCGCTCGACCTTCGAGACGATGTCGAAACTGGAGTCGGCCATGACGTGTGGCTCCTTGCGTCGTATGCGTTGGGTACGGCACAAAGCCTAGCCACCCGCGCCCGCGACAGGTGCTGATCAACCGGGTGGCGTAGCACCCCCGGGTATCGGGTATCGTTTACGACGTCGCCGAGGAACCCTCACGGGATCCGAGGCGTCGTTCCAGGCGGTGTGCCCGAGTGGCCAAAGGGAGCAGACTGTAAATCTGCCGGCTCAGCCTACCCAGGTTCGAACCCTGGCGCCGCCACAGGACGGGAAACCCCGTCCGACCTGCTTAAATGCCAGGTCGGGCGGGGTTTTTTCGTGCGCGGGGCGCGCCGAGGTCAGGGGTGTTCGAAGAACTGCAGCACCCCGCCGACGGAGAAGCAGAGCGCTCCCGTGAGAGTGCCCCAGTCGGCGATGTCGATGTTCAGGACGCCTCCCGTGGCGGGGCGGGTGAAGTCGGCCAGTGCCGAGGCCATGAAGAGAGCCGAGCCGAGTTGGTTGACCGCGACGATCCACCAGCCGAGATCCCGTGGGAGTGCGCGCGGCCGGCCGTGGCAGACCTCCACCAGGGCCAGATGTCCTGAGACGAGGAAGATGGTGCAGCCGATCAGGTCGGGGGCCCAGACCAGCTCGTTCTCCTGCTGCACCGAGAGTCCCTGCAGCAGGGAGCCGACCAGATTGACGCCGAACACCAGCGTTCCCACGAACAGCAGGAAGGTGCTCAGCCAGTCGATCCGGCCGGGCTCGTAGCTCCACCAGCGCCAGTGCCGTGTGGCGAGCGAGGCGCTCGTACTGTCCTGGCGAGGGGCGTTGACCGCCTGGAGCAGTGACGCGTAGCCGCCCGCGTTGAAGAACAGACCGCCGGCGAAGTAGATCCAGGCTCCCGTCGCATCGACAGGGCCGAACTGTGCCACCGCGGCCCCGAGGACGAACAGGCCCCCTCCGACGGCGAAGGCTCCGGCGGCAACGGCATTGAGGGTGCGCAGCCGGCCCACCGAAACGGTGTCCGCGCTGCGGGACCGGGCCTCCGTCTCGCCCGCGGCCAGGACAGTGAGCAGGCCGCGCTTGCGTGCCCGCCGTGATTCCCAGACAGCGGTGCTTCCGTCGTCGAGGTGCCAGGTCAGCCGGGTCGTGAACGGCCCTGCGCCCTCGGCGGTCTCCTCGGTTCGGCTCACCTGACGACTCCAGCTTTTTGACGGGCTTTCATATCGATCAGGACGGTTTCGACCTCTATTGCGTGCGGACTGGGCCGAACTGTCGAGGGATGGTGCCGCACTCCCGGACTCGTCAGGCGGATTCGTGTCCGGCTTCGGCAGGGCGCCGCAGCAGGTAGACCCCGGCGCACGTGACCAGGACGCCCATGCAGGCGATGAAGACCAGCCCCGCGTCCTGGAGTCCGATGTGGTCGGACAGGACACCCACGCCGATCACCGGCAGGGAGATGCCCGCGTACGCCACCACGAACAGCGTCGAGATCACCGCCGCCCGCCGGTCCGCTGGCGAGGCGGCTGCCACCTGGGCAAGAGCCGCTCTGAAGGCCAGCCCCTGACCCGCGCCGCCGAGGACGGCGCTCAGGATCACCAGGGGCAGCAGTTGCCACCACAACGCCCCCGCGAGCAGCGCCAGTCCGCCCAGGAGGCCCGCGCAGCCGAGCGGAAGCGACCGGCGCTCACCGATCCGGCCGACCGCCGACTGCCCGGCGATCGAGGCGAAGAAGGCCAGCGCGACGACCAGCCCGCTCACCGCGTGGTTGTCCACGTCCAGAAAACGGGACAGGAGCGCCGGACTGACCGAGGTGAACACCCCGAAGAGCGCGAAGCCGACGAACGAGGCGAGCGCGGCGGGTCCGAACACCGCCCTGACCTCGGGCGGCAGCCCCGGCTTCTGCGGGCGGACGGTGCTCAGCGGCCGTCGCTCGCGCACGGTCTCGCGCAGGCCCAGGAGCACGGCCGCCGAAACGGCCAGCAGCACCAGGTGCACGGCGAAAGGCAGGTAGAGCGGCCAGGGGGCGTACTGGGCGAGGAACCCGGCGATCAGCGGCCCGCACCCCAGACCGCCCATGTTGGCAGCCGTCGCGACCAGGGAGGCCCGGGGCGAGCCCTTGCCGGGCGCCAGCTCCATGACGTACGCGGTCGCCGCCCCGGTGAACAGCCCGGCCGACAGGCCCGACAGGAGCCGACCCACGTAGAGCCAGCCCAGAGCGGTGGCGCAGAGGAAGCAGACGGCGCTCGCCGCCGCGCAGGCCAGCCCCCAGAGCAGCACGGGGCGTCGGCCCACCGTGTCGGAGGCGTTCCCCGCAAGCAGCAGCACCCCGATGACGCCGAAGGCGTACACGGCGTACACCACGGTCACCGTCAGCTCGGAGAACCCGAGCTCGTCCTGGTACAGGCTGTAGAGCGGGGTCGGCAGGGTGGTCCCCGCCATGCACACGGCGAACACCGCCCCGCTGAGAAAGCAGGGGAGCCAACCTCGGCGAGCAGAGCCACCGTCCATGCCGCCGACGCTATCCCGCGGACACCCCGCCACACCGGAACGCCTCGCTCCATATGGCCCCGGCCCGCTGGCCCCGGCACATGAGGGCGCCCGGCCGAATCACCCGGCCCAGGCACCCCGGCACGCCTGGCTCAAGCGCTGTGAAGGGCCTGAGCCAGGCAGGCCGAAAACGGCGCGGCTCCGACCGGAGCGTCCGGGGCGTACGGCCCGGCTCAGTTCCCCGCGATGTCCTTCACCGCGACCGTCACGGGCTTGTTCCCGCTGATGAGTTCCAGCGTGAGACCCGCCGTCGCCGGGGTGTCCAGCAGCTCCACCAGCACCGCCGCCACGTCGTCACGGGGGATCGGGCCACGGCCCGTGGAGGCGGCGAGCTGGATCTGTCCGGTGCCGGCGTCGTTCGTCAGCATCCCGGGGCGCAGGATCGTCCAGTCCAGGCCGCTCCTGGACTGGACGTACGCGTCCGCCTCGCCCTTCGCCCGCTGGTAGACGTCGAAGACCTCCTCGCCCCGGTTGTCCGGGTCGGCACCCATGGAGGACACCACGACGTAGCGGCGTACTCCCGCCCGTTCCGCGGCGTCCGCGAACAGCACGGCCGCTCCTCGGTCCACCGTGTCCTTGCGCGCCGAGCCGCTGTCGGGGCCCGCTCCGGCCGCGAAGACCACCGCGTCGGCCCCGCGCAGTACCTCCGCCGTCTCCTCGACCGACGCCGATTCGAGGTCGAGGACGACGGGCTCGGCGCCCGCCTCTCTCAGGTCGTCACTCTGCTGCGGGTTGCGGATGACGCCCACCGCCTCGTCACCGCGCGCGGCGAGCAACCGCTCGAGCCGCAGCGCGATCTGACCATGTCCACCTGCAATGACAATGCGCATGTATCCGACCGTACGCCGCGCGGCCCGCTCGCGCTCAAGGCCCGCCGCCGGAACCGGAATCGGCCCGTCCCTGCCGGGGGAGACCGAGGGCCGCAGCCGCGGCCCCGGAGTCCAGGTACTCGCGTACGGCACTGGTCCGCGCGACCACGCGTCCGCGGTGCACCACGATCCTGCTGTACGCGAGGGAGAGCGCCCCGGCCAGGTCGTCCCCGCGCACGGCGAGCAGCTCGGCGGGGAAGCCGGCCTCGACGCGCACCCCGGGCAGCCCCAGCGCCGCCCTGGCGGCTCCCGAGACCGCGTCGTAGGCGCTCCCGGGGGCGATGCCCTCCTGCGAGGCCAGCAGATACGCCGCCTCCAGGGGGTCCGCCCGCCCGACAGGGTTGGAGGCGTCACGCAGGGCCCCGCTGCCCGCGGCCACCCGCACCCCGGCGGCGCGCAGCAGCCCCACGGGCGGGGTTCCGCGGATCCCGGCGCAGGAGCAGCCTCCCTGGGGCAGGCAGACGACGGTCACGGCCGCCGCGGCGAGCCGGTCGGCTGTACGGGCCGCCTCGTCGCGGGGAAGCCGTGAGAGGCCCGCACAGGGGCCGAGGCAGAGGCCGGGACGGAACCCTTTGGCCATGGCGGCCAGCCGGGCCAGCCGGGCCGGGGCCTCGCCGTCCGTGTGCAGGTCGACGGGGCGGCCCCGGTCCGCCGCGAGTGCGAGCACGGTCTCGGCGTAGCCGGCCGGATCGGGGTCGAGGTCGGGGCGGCCGCCGATCACGCCCGCGCCCATGTCCACGGCGTCCCGGAGCGCGGCGAGACCGTCCGCGCCCGCGACGCCCGTGAGGAGCCGGGGGACGGCCACGACGGTCAGTTCGGTGAGTCCGCGCAGGGAACGGCTCGCGGCCAGGACCCCCTCCAGGGCGGCGAGGCCCTGTGCGCCGCCGACCCGCACATGGGCGCGCAGCGCGGTCGTCCCGTGGCCGAGCTGGAGCAGCGCCGCCTCGGTGGCGCGACGCCGGACGTCCTCGGCCCGGTGCGACGGCGGGCCTCCCGGGGGGCCGGTGAGCGCCGTGTCGGCGTGGGCGTGTGGTTCGGCGGGGGCCGGCAGCAGAAGGTGACCGCGCAGGTCCAGGCGCGTTCCCCGGTTGGTGAGGCTGCCCGCCGTCCCGACCGCCTCGATGTGCCGTCCGGCGATGCGCACGTCGACGAGGCGTCCGTCCGTCAGCCGCGCCCCGCCGAGGAGCAGCGGGGGCGCGTCACCGGTGTTCTCGGGCATCGCGCCGCTCCTGGAGGACATGCAAGATCACGCAGGGTGCGCCGAGCCTAGGCGCGGGCCGGTCCCGCTCAGAGGAAGGCCGAATTAGTCGTACGAATGTGGCCTCGTTCGGCAGGCGTGGGGAGGAGTGCCGCCGAGGCGCGTGAGGCCGCTCCCGGAGTCGGCGTACAGGCTGATCAAGAGCCTGATCAGGGGGTCGGCCGCAGGGAGCGTACGGGGGCGGCAGGGGCCCCGGAACGACCGCCCGAAACGGATTTGGGGGATCGGCGACAGACCGTGTAATGTCTTCCTCGCTCGCCCCAATAGCTCAGTCGGTAGAGCGTCTCCATGGTAAGGAGAAGGTCTGCGGTTCGATTCCGCATTGGGGCTCTGGTGATCGAGTGAACCCGCTTCGGCGGGGGATCTCGGCATCAAAGCGGTGTAGCTCAGTCGGTAGAGCAAGCGGCTCATAATCGCTGTGTCACCGGTTCAAGTCCGGTCACCGCTACTAACGGTAGCCGATTGTTGGGTCGGTCCTTCGATCGGCTACTCTTTCATGCGTTCATCCGTCCCATCCGTCCAAGGAGCACTCACGTGGCTGCCACCGACGTCCGCCCGAAGATCACGCTGGCCTGCGTGGAGTGCAAGGAGCGGAACTACATCACCAAGAAGAACCGGCGTAACAACCCGGACCGTCTTGAGATGAAGAAGCACTGCCCGCGCTGCAACTCGCACACCGCGCACCGCGAAACGCGCTGAAAAAGGCTCGTACACGAGGCCGTCCCCACTGGGGGCGGCCTCGTGTCGTTTTATGTGGTGGCTAGGGCCGATCTTCGGCCTATTCGATATTTCACCAGGAGGTACCGGGCTCATGGCGCTCGACCAGTCCTTCGTGGGGCGGACCTATCCGCCCACCCCGGCGTACGAGGTCGGCCGGGAGAAGATCCGGGAGTTCGCGGAAGCGGTGGGTGACACCAACCCCGCCTACACCGACCCGGAAGCCGCCAAGGCTCTGGGGTACTCGGATGTGATCGCTCCGCCCACCTTCGTGTTCTCGATCACGTTCAGGGCCGCGGGCCAGGTGATCCAGGACCCGCAGCTGGGTCTGGACTACAGCCGTGTGGTGCACGGTGACCAGAAGTTCGCCCATGTGCGCCCCGTGCGGGCGGGGGACCGGCTGACGGTCACCTCGACCATCGAGGGCATCAAGTCGATGGCGGGCAACGACATCGTGGACATCCGCGGCGAGGTGCACGACGAGTCCGGTGAGCACGTCGTGACCGCGTGGACCAAGCTGGTGGCGCGCGCCGCCGAGGAGGCGTGATGACGGCGACCATCGCATACGGAGCGGTCGAGGTCGGTACGGAACTGCCGGCACGGTCCTTCCCGGTGACGCGGGCGACCCTGGTGCAGTACGCGGGCGCCTCCGGAGACTTCAACCCGATCCACTGGAACGAGAAGTTCGCGCGTGAGGTCGGTCTGCCGGACGTGATCGCGCACGGCATGTTCACCATGGCCGAGGCGATCAGGGTGGTCACGGACTGGACCGGAGACCCGGGCGCGGTCGTCGAGTACGGCGTCCGGTTCACCAAGCCGGTCGTCGTGCCCAACGACGACACAGGGGCTCTGATCGAGGTCAGCGGCAAGGTCGCCGCGAAGCTCGACGACAACCTCGTGCGGGTCGACCTGACGGTGACGAGCGACGACAAGAAGGTGCTGGGCATGTCCCGCGCCCTCGTCCGCCTGGCCTGACACGTCCCCGCCCGTGCCGGGCCCAAGGGCGCTCTCCTCAGGAGGGCGCCCTTCGCGCGGCCCGTGGCCCCGCCGGGCCGGCACGGCCGCGGACCGTACTCTTGTCCCGTGCAGGAACTCCACGACGCCCCCCTCGCCCCCCTGACCACCTTCCGGCTCGGCGGCCCGGCCCAACGCCTCCTGACGGCCACCACCGACGCCGAGGTGATCGCCGCCGTACGCGAAGCCGACGACAGCGGCACCCCGCTCCTGATCATCGGCGGCGGCTCCAACCTGGTCATCGGCGACAAGGGCTTCGACGGAACGGCCCTGCGCATCGCGACCAAGGGCTTCGAGCTCTCCGGTACGGCGCTCGAACTGGCCGCGGGAGAGGTCTGGACCGACGCGGTGGCCCGCACGGTCGAGGCGGGACTGGCCGGGATCGAATGCCTCGCCGGGATCCCCGGATCCGCCGGGGCGACGCCGATCCAGAACGTCGGCGCCTACGGGCAGGAGGTGTCCTCGGTCATCACCGAGGTCGTCGCCTACGACCGGCACACCCGGGAGACCGTCACCCTGCCGAACGAGGCCTGCGCGTTCTCGTACCGCCACAGCCGCTTCAAGGCCGAACCCGACCGCTACGTCGTGCTCCGGGTGCGGTTCGGGCTGGAGGACGCCGACGGGCTGTCGGCACCCCTCCGTTACCCCGAGACCGCCCGGACCATGGGCGTCGAGCAGGGCGACCGTGTGCCCGCCGCCTCCGCCCGTGAGACGGTCCTGCGGCTGCGGGCGGGCAAGGGCATGGTGCTCGACCCGGAGGACCACGACACCTGGTCGGCCGGGTCCTTCTTCACCAACCCGATCCTCGACGAGGAGGAGCACGCGGCCTTCCTCGCCCGCGCGGGCGAGCGCCTCGGAGCCGACGTCACGCCGCCGGCCTTCCCCACGGGCGACGGCCGGGTGAAGACATCGGCAGCCTGGCTCATCGACAAGGCCGGCTTCACCAAGGGATACGGCACGGGCCCGGCGCGCATCTCCACCAAGCACACGCTCGCCCTCACCAACCGGGGCGACGCGACCACCGAGGACCTGCTGGCGCTGGCCCGCGAGGTCGTCGCCGGGGTCCACGCGGCCTTCGGGGTCACGCTCGTCAACGAACCGGTGACGGTCGGCGTCAGCCTGTAGCGGCGTGGGCCGGCGGTGCCCACGTCGGCGTCAGCCGGTCAGCCACGCGTCGATCCCGCCCAGCAGCCTCTCCCGCACCTCGACGGGCGCCACCGATCCGCGCACGGACTGCCGGGCCAGCTCGGCCAGTTCCTCGTCGGTGAAGCCGTGGTGCCGGCGCACGAGGTCGTACTGGGCGGCCAGCCTGGAGCCGAAGAGCAGCGGGTCGTCCGCGCCCAGCGCCATCGGCACCCCCGCGTCGAACAGGGTGCGCAGGGGTACGTCCGCGGGCTTCTCGTAGACGCCGAGCGCCACGTTGGACGCCGGGCAGACCTCGCACGTCACGCCCCGCTCCGCGAGCACGCTCAGCAGCCGGGGGTCCTCGGCCGCCCGTACGCCGTGCCCCACACGGGACGCGTCGAGGTCGTCCAGGCAGTCCCGGACGCTGGAGGGGCCGGAGAGCTCGCCGCCGTGCGGAGCGGCGATCAGGCCCCCCTCGCGGGCGATCGCGAAGGCGCGGTCGAAGTCGCGGGCCATCCCCCGGCGCTCGTCGTTGGAGAGCCCGAAGCCGATGACGCCCTGGTCGGCGTAGCGCACGGCGAGCCGGGCCAGCGTGCGGGCGTCCAACGGATGCTTCATGCGGTTCGCCGCGATCACCACCCGTATCCCCAGACCGGTGTCGCGGGCCGCGCTGTGCACGGCGTCCAGGATGATCTCGATGGCCGGGATGAGCCCGCCGAGCAGCGGGGCGTACGAGGTCGGGTCGACCTGGATCTCCAGCCACCCCGAGCCGTCCGCGACGTCCTCCATGGCCGTCTCGCGCACCAGGCGCTGGATGTCCTCCGGCGAGCGCAGACAGGACCGCGCGATGTCGTAGAGGCGCTGGAAGCGGAACCAGCCGCGCTCGTCGGTGGCCCGTAGCTCGGGCGGCTCACCGCCGGTCAGTGCCTCGGGGAGGCGAACCCCGTACTTGTCCGCGAGTTCGAGCAGGGTCGTCGGCCGCATCGACCCGGTGAAGTGCAGGTGCAGATGGGCCTTGGGCAACAGCCGTACGTCACGCTCCATTGAAGGATCTTGCCGCACCGAGGGGGTGCGGCGGTAGCCGGATCCCCCTGTGAGTTACCCCTCGAACAAAAAGGTGACCCCCGACCGGAACCGGGGGTCACCTTCACCGCACGCGTGCTCCGCGTCAGTCGCGGGCCTCGCCCAGCAGCTTCTGGAGCCGGGAGACGCCCTCGACGAGGTCGTCGTCGCCCAGCGCGTAGGACAGCCGCAGGTAACCCGGCGTACCGAAGGCCTCGCCCGGGACCACGGCGACCTCGGCCTCGTCCAGGATCAGGGCGGCCAGCTCGACGGAGTCGGCCGGGCGCTTGCCGCGGATCTCCTTGCCGAGCAGGCCCTTCACCGACGGGTACGCGTAGAAGGCGCCCTCCGGCTCGGGGCAGAACACGCCGTCGATCTCGTTGAGCATGCGCACGATCGTCCGGCGGCGGCGGTCGAAGGCGGTCCGCATCTCGGCGACCGCGTTCAGGGGGCCGGACACGGCGGCCAGCGCGGCGACCTGTGCGACGTTGCTGACGTTGGAGGTGGCGTGCGACTGCAGGTTGGTCGCGGCCTTCACGACGTCCCTCGGGCCGATGATCCAGCCGACCCGCCAGCCGGTCATGGCGTACGTCTTGGCGACGCCGTTGACCACGATGCACTTGTCACGCAGCTCGGGCACGACCGCGGGGAGCGAGGCGGCGGCCGCCCCGCCGTAGACCAGGTGCTCGTAGATCTCGTCGGTCATGACCCACAGGCCGTGCTCCACGGCCCACCGGCCGATGGCCTCGGTGTCCGCCTCGTTGTAGACGGCGCCGGTCGGGTTCGACGGGGAGACGAACAGGACGACCTTGGTGCGCTCGGTGCGCGCCGCCTCCAGCTGCTCGACCGAGACCCGGTAGCCCGTGGTCTCGTCGGCGACGACCTCGACCGGGACACCGCCGGCGAGACGGATGGACTCCGGGTAGGTGGTCCAGTACGGGGCGGGGACGATGACCTCGTCGCCCGGGTCGAGGATCGCGGCGAAGGCCTCGTAGATGGCCTGCTTGCCGCCGTTGGTCACCAGGATCTGGGACGCGTCGACCTCGTAGCCGGAGTCGCGCAGGGTCTTCTCCGCGATGGCGGCCTTGAGCTCGGGAAGCCCGCCGGCGGGGGTGTAGCGGTGGTACTTCGGGTTGCGGCAGGCCTCGACCGCGGCGTCGACGATGTAGTCGGGTGTCGGGAAGTCGGGCTCACCGGCGCCGAAGCCGATCACCGGACGCCCGGCGGCCTTGAGGGCCTTCGCCTTGGCGTCGACGGCGAGGGTGGCGGACTCGGAGATCGCACCGATGCGGGCCGAGACCCGGCGCTCGGACGGAGAAGTTGCAGCGCTCATGCCCCCCATGCTCGCAGACCGGAAAAGCCCCCGGCACAGGGGTTTCAGGGACCGGACAGGACTCGGACAGCATCCGGACAGGACCGGTCGGTTGTGGTCTGTTCGACGCGGCGGCGCTGAGCACGTACACTCACCTGTCGTTGGCCTTCATCAGCCGCACCGTTTTCCCCACCCGCTCACCGGGGAGGATGCGGTAGGTTGGTGGAAACCACAAAGGGTCGTAGCTCAATTGGTAGAGCACTGGTCTCCAAAACCAGCGGTTGGGGGTTCAAGTCCCTCCGGCCCTGCTACACACTCCTTCGCCAGGATGTGTGCGCATGTACGTACTTCAATGCACCGCCGTGCGGCTCCACCGGGCGCGGCACGGCCATGACCCGGAATCAGGTGAGTAGCGTGACGGACGCCGTGGGCTCCATCGACATGCCTGATGCCGAGGACGAAGCCCCCGAGTCGAAGAAGAAGGCTCGGAAGGGCGGCAAGCGCGGCAAGAAGGGCCCTCTGGGCCGTCTCGCGCTGTTCTACCGCCAGATCGTCGCCGAGCTCCGCAAGGTCGTCTGGCCCACGCGCAGCCAGCTGTCCACGTACACGGCCGTCGTGATCGTTTTCGTGGTCGTCATGATCGGTCTCGTCACCGTGATTGACTTCGGATTTGCGCGGGTCATCAAGTACGTCTTCGGCTGATCCCCGCGGAGGGCGCCTCATCGGCGCCCCTTTCGCATGTTCCACCCATATGTATCCAGGAAGAAGCAGCCATCGTGTCTGACCCGAACCTGAACGACGACGCCGAGCCCACGGCGAGCGCCGTCGAGTCCGCCGAGGACGAGCTCGACATCGTCGAGGCGGCGGATGCCGTGGCCCCGGACCAGGTCGACGCTGCTGACGCCGCCGCGGGCGAGCCCGCCGAGCAGGACGCCGTGCGTGCCGAGTCCGACGACGACGCCGACGAGCCCGTCGAGGGTGACGAGGACGCTGCCGACGAAGAGGACGCCGAGCCGGCCGCCCCGGTCGACGCCGTCGCCGCCCTGCGCGACGAGCTGCGCGGACTTCCCGGTGAGTGGTACGTCATCCACACGTACGCCGGTTACGAGAAGCGCGTGAAGGCCAACCTGGAGCAGCGCGCCGTCTCGCTCAACGTCGAGGACTTCATCTACCAGGCCGAGGTGCCCGAGGAAGAGATCGTCCAGATCAAGAACGGTGAGCGCAAGAACGTCCGTCAGAACAAGCTCCCGGGATACGTCCTGGTGCGCATGGACCTGACGAACGAGTCCTGGGGTGTTGTCCGCAACACGCCCGGCGTCACCGGCTTCGTGGGCAACGCCTACGACCCGTACCCGCTGACCCTGGACGAGATCGTCAAGATGCTCGCCCCCGAGGCCGAGGAGAAGGCGGCCCGCGAGGCGGCCGAGGCCGAGGGCAAGCCGGCTCCGGCCCGCAAGGTCGAGGTCCAGGTCCTGGACTTCGAGGTGGGCGACTCGGTCACCGTCACCGACGGCCCCTTCGCGACCCTGCAGGCGACGATCAACGAGATCAACGCCGACTCGAAGAAGGTCAAGGGCCTCGTCGAGATCTTCGGTCGCGAGACCCCGGTCGAGCTCAGCTTCGACCAGATCCAGAAGAACTGACGGCTTTCCGCCCGTTCCTGGACACATGCCTACCGAGCAGGTCAGACAGGCTTCGCAGCCCGTCTGACCTGCTCGGTTTTTGGTCGCGCAGCTATACCCGTTATCGTTGCGCGGTATGCCTCCATCCGGATGACCGGAACGGCGGCGAAACACTCTCACTAGGACCCGGAGAGAGCAATGCCTCCCAAGAAGAAGAAGGTCACGGGGCTTATCAAGCTCCAGATCAACGCCGGTGCGGCCAACCCGGCGCCGCCGGTCGGTCCCGCGCTGGGCCAGCACGGCGTCAACATCATGGAGTTCTGCAAGGCCTACAACGCCGCGACCGAGTCGCAGCGTGGCATGGTCGTGCCGGTGGAGATCACGGTCTACGAGGACCGCTCCTTCACCTTCGTCACGAAGACTCCGCCGGCCGCCAAGCTGATCCTCAAGGCCGCGGGTGTGGACAAGGGCTCCGGCGAGCCGCACAAGACCAAGGTCGCCAAGCTCACGGCCGACCAGGTCCGCGAGATCGCCACGACCAAGCTCCCCGACCTGAACGCCAACGACCTCGACGCCGCGTCGAAGATCATCGCTGGCACCGCCCGTTCCATGGGCATCACGGTCGAAGGCTGAGTCAGCCCCGTAGCCCCACAGTGGTAGGACCAAGCGCTGGTCCGCACCACGACTCCACACTCTGAAAACCACAGGAGTAGATGTGAAGCGCAGCAAGAACCTCCGCGCTGCGGACGCGAAGATCGACCGGGAGCGTACCTACGCCCCGCTCGAGGCCGTCCGTCTCGCCAAGGACACCGCCGCCACCAAGTTCGACGGCACCGTCGAGGTCGCGTTCTGCCTGGGTGTTGACCCTCGCAAGGCCGACCAGATGGTCCGTGGCACCGTGAACCTCCCGCACGGCACCGGCAAGACCGCCCGGGTCCTGGTCTTCGCGACCGGTGACCGTGCTGCGGCCGCGGAAGCCGCGGGCGCCGACATCGTCGGCGCCGACGAGCTCATCGACGAGGTGGCGAAGGGCCGTCTGGACTTCGACGCCGTCGTCGCCACGCCGGACCTCATGGGCAAGGTCGGCCGCCTGGGCCGCGTGCTCGGTCCGCGTGGTCTGATGCCGAACCCGAAGACCGGCACCGTCACCCCCGATGTCGTGAAGGCTGTCAACGACATCAAGGGCGGAAAGATCGAGTTCCGCGTCGACAAGCACTCGAACCTGCACTTCATCATCGGAAAGACCTCTTTCGATGACACGAAGCTGGTCGAGAACTACGGCGCGGCCCTGGAGGAGATCCTCCGTCTGAAGCCGTCCGCCGCGAAGGGTCGCTTCATCAAGAAGGCGACCATGAGCACGACGATGGGCCCCGGCATCCCGCTGGACGCCAACCGCGTGCGCAACCTCCTCGTCGAGGAGGACCCGGCCGCCGTCTGAGCCCCCGTGCTCAGCAGGTAGCCGCGTCACGGCAACGGACGGGCCCCGCAGCCTCTTCGGAGGGTGCGGGGCCCGTCCTCGTACCCCCGGGCCCGTACGCCGGCCTCCGGCGTCGACGAGGGCGTAAACCCCTTTCGGGGGACGGATCATGACGGATTTGCTCGCGAAGGCCCCGGTCGCGTACTCTCGTGAAGAAGCCAAAGACCGCTGGTCGTTGCCGCGTTCTCGTCAGAGGAACGGTGACCGAAGGTTCCGCTAGATCGGACGACCTGCGCAGGTGACTGTGGATCGCTCCCGGACTCTGTCCGGTTGAGCTGCGCCCTGGCACTTGTGCTGGGGCGTTTCGTCTTTCCCGGCCCCTTCTGAGCGGTCCTCATCACCCGGAAGGAGGCCGACGCTCATGGCAAGGCCCGACAAGGCTGCCGCGGTAGCCGAGCTGACGGACCAGTTCCGCAGCTCGAACGCCGCCGTGCTGACCGAGTACCGGGGTCTCACCGTGGCGCAGCTCAAGACGCTGCGTCGTTCGCTCGGTGAGAACGCCCAGTACGCCGTGGTGAAGAACACGCTGACCAAGATTGCGGCCAACGAGGCCGGGATCGACACGCTGGACGACCTGTTCGCAGGTCCGACGGCGGTTGCCTTCATCACCGGTGACCCGGTGGAGTCGGCGAAGGGTCTTCGTGACTTCGCCAAGGACAACCCGAACCTCATCATCAAGGGCGGTGTCCTTGACGGTAAGGCGCTGTCCGCCGATGAGATCAAGAAGCTCGCGGACCTCGAGTCCCGCGAGGTTCTGCTCGCCAAGCTGGCCGGCGCCATGAAGGGCAAGCAGACTCAGGCTGCGCAGCTCTTCCAGGCTCTGCCGTCGAAGTTCGTCCGCACCGCGGAAGCGCTTCGCGCCAAGAGGGCCGAGCAGGGCGGTGCCGGTACGCCGGCTCCCGCCGAGGCTGCCGAGTAACCACTCGGTGGTCCAGCGGGCACCACGTACGCCCGCCGACATATACAACCGGCACCTGCCGAATAGTGGAAGGACGCCATCATGGCGAAGCTCAGCCAGGAAGACCTGCTCGCTCAGTTCGAGGAGCTCACCCTCATCGAGCTCTCCGAGTTCGTTAAGGCGTTCGAGGAGAAGTTCGACGTCACCGCCGCCGCGGCCGTCGCCGTCGCCGGCCCCGCGGGCGCCGGCCCGGCCGCCGAGGCCGCTGAGGAGCAGGACGAGTTCGACGTCGTCCTCACCGCCGCCGGTGACAAGAAGATCCAGGTCATCAAGGTCGTGCGTGAGCTGACCTCGCTGGGTCTCAAGGAGGCCAAGGACCTCGTCGACGGCGCCCCGAAGCCCGTCCTCGAGAAGGTCGCCAAGGAGGCCGCCGAGAAGGCTGCCGAGTCCCTCAAGGGCGCCGGCGCCTCCGTCGAGGTCAAGTGACTTCGAGAGTCGTCTGACTCTTCCGAGGACGCTCACGCCGCACGGCGCTGAGTGACCTCAGCCAGGGCGATCACCCATCCGGGTGGTCGCCCTTCGGCATGCCCCCGGAGGCTGCCTTGATCTTCCGCGCACGACGAGTAGGGTGATCTTCGCCGTGCGTTTCTCCAGGAGCGCCGTGAGGCGTCAACCGGCGTCCCCCGGGCGCAGGTGAAGATCGCCGGACCTCCGCCGAGGCCCTCGGGGCCTTGACGAACCGCACGCGGCGCGCAATTCTCAGGACGCGTCGTCATCTCGATCCGCTTCCGAGGCATGGATCGAGAGCGAAGAGGGCAGTAAAGAAGAGCGCACCCCGCGCGAGGGCTATTCATAGGTGTTGAGAACAGCTGTTGAGAGCAACGTGGGTCTCTGAGAACCCCGACTGGACATCAGTGTGGCACTTGGCTACACTGACCCTTTGCGCTGCCTGTTAGCTGCCTCCTGCCCGTCACCAGGGGCATGCCCACGCCTAGCACCGATGGCCGGACCTTCCCTGACCTTGGGATTTCTGTCTCTGTGTGCGGCTTGGGGCCGGTACGCGCGTAGTGAGTCCGAGCCCTCGGAAGGACCCCCTCTTGGCCGCCTCGCGCAACGCCTCGACCTCGAATACGAACAACGGTGCCAGCACCGCCCCGCTGCGCATCTCTTTTGCAAAGATCAAGGAGCCCCTCGAGGTTCCGAACCTCCTCGCGCTGCAGACCGAGAGCTTCGACTGGCTCCTCGGCAACGCCGCCTGGAAGGCTCGCGTCGAGGCTGCTCTGGACAGCGGACAAGACGTCCCCACCAAGTCCGGCCTGGAGGAGATCTTCGAGGAGATCTCTCCGATCGAGGACTTCTCCGGGTCGATGTCGCTCACATTCCGCGACCACCGCTTCGAGCCCCCGAAGAACTCGATCGACGAGTGCAAGGAGCGCGACTTCACGTTCGCCGCGCCGCTCTTCGTCACGGCCGAGTTCACCAACAACGAGACCGGCGAGATCAAGTCCCAGACGGTCTTCATGGGCGACTTCCCGCTCATGACCAACAAGGGCACCTTCGTCATCAACGGCACCGAGCGTGTCGTCGTGTCGCAGCTCGTGCGCTCGCCGGGTGTCTACTTCGACTCCTCCATCGACAAGACGTCCGACAAGGACATCTTCTCCGCCAAGATCATCCCGTCCCGGGGTGCCTGGCTGGAGATGGAGATCGACAAGCGCGACATGGTCGGTGTCCGCATCGACCGCAAGCGCAAGCAGTCCGTCACCGTCCTCCTGAAGGCTCTCGGCTGGACCACCGAGCAGATCCTCGAGGAGTTCGGCGAGTACGAGTCCATGCGCGCCACCCTGGAGAAGGACCACACCCAGGGCCAGGACGACGCGCTGCTCGACATCTACCGCAAGCTGCGTCCGGGCGAGCCGCCCACGCGCGAGGCCGCTCAGACGCTGCTCGAGAACCTCTACTTCAACCCGAAGCGCTACGACCTCGCGAAGGTCGGCCGCTACAAGGTGAACAAGAAGCTCGGCGCCGACGAGCCGCTCGACGCCGGTGTCCTCACCAGCGACGACATCATCGCCACCATCAAGTACCTGGTGAAGCTGCACGCCGGTGAGACCGAGACGGTCGGCGAGTCCGGCCGCTCGATCATGGTCGAGACCGACGACATCGACCACTTCGGCAACCGCCGTATCCGTAACGTCGGTGAGCTGATCCAGAACCAGGTCCGTACGGGTCTCGCCCGTATGGAGCGTGTCGTGCGCGAGCGCATGACCACCCAGGACGTCGAGGCGATCACGCCGCAGACCCTGATCAACATCCGGCCGGTCGTCGCCTCCATCAAGGAGTTCTTCGGCACCAGCCAGCTGTCGCAGTTCATGGACCAGAACAACCCGCTGTCGGGGCTGACGCACAAGCGTCGTCTGAACGCCCTCGGCCCGGGTGGTCTGTCCCGTGAGCGGGCCGGCTTCGAGGTCCGCGACGTGCACCCGTCGCACTACGGCCGCATGTGCCCGATCGAGACGCCCGAAGGCCCGAACATCGGTCTGATCGGTTCGCTGGCCTCCTACGGGCGCATCAACCCGTTCGGGTTCATCGAGACGCCCTACCGCAAGGTCGTCGAGGGCGTCGTCACCGACGACGTCGACTACCTGACGGCCGACGAAGAGGACCGCTTCGTGATCGCCCAGGCGAACGCGACGCTCTCCGACGACATGCGCTTCACCGAGGCCCGCGTCCTGGTCCGCCGTCGTGGCGGAGAGATCGACTACATCCCCGGTGACGACGTCGACTACATGGACGTCTCGCCGCGCCAGATGGTGTCGGTCGCGACCGCGATGATCCCGTTCCTCGAGCACGACGACGCCAACCGTGCCCTCATGGGCGCGAACATGATGCGTCAGGCCGTCCCGCTCATCAAGAGCGAGGCGCCGCTGGTCGGCACCGGCATGGAGTACCGCTGTGCCACCGACGCCGGCGACGTGCTCAAGGCGGAGAAGGCGGGTGTGGTCCAGGAGGTCTCCGCGGACTACATCACCGTGACGAACGACGACGGCACGTACACCACGTACCGCATCGCCAAGTTCTCGCGCTCCAACCAGGGCACCTCGGTCAACCAGAAGGTCGTCGTCTCCGAGGGCGACCGCGTGATCGAGAGCCAGGTCCTCGCCGACGGGCCCGCCACCGAGAACGGTGAGATGGCGCTCGGCAAGAACCTGCTCGTGGCGTTCATGCCGTGGGAGGGTCACAACTACGAGGACGCGATCATCCTGTCGCAGCGCCTCGTGCAGGACGACGTCCTCTCCTCGATCCACATCGAGGAGCACGAGGTCGACGCCCGTGACACCAAGCTCGGCCCGGAGGAGATCACCCGGGACATCCCGAACGTCTCCGAAGAGGTCCTCGCGGACCTCGACGAGCGCGGCATCATCCGTATCGGTGCCGAGGTCGTCGCCGGTGACATCCTCGTCGGCAAGGTCACGCCCAAGGGTGAGACCGAGCTGACCCCGGAGGAGCGCCTGCTCCGCGCGATCTTCGGCGAGAAGGCGCGCGAGGTGCGTGACACCTCGCTCAAGGTCCCGCACGGTGAGATCGGCAAGGTCATCGGCGTCCGCGTCTTCGACCGCGAAGAGGGCGACGAGCTGCCGCCGGGCGTGAACCAGCTGGTGCGCGTCTACGTCGCGCAGAAGCGCAAGATCACCGACGGTGACAAGCTCGCCGGCCGTCACGGCAACAAGGGCGTCATCTCGAAGATCCTCCCGATCGAGGACATGCCGTTCCTCGAGGACGGCACCCCGGTCGACATCATCCTCAACCCGCTGGGTGTCCCGTCCCGAATGAACCCGGGACAGGTCCTGGAGATCCACCTCGGCTGGCTCGCCAGCCGCGGCTGGGACGTCTCCGGCCTCGGTGACGAGTGGGCCCAGCGCCTGCAGGCCATCGGCGCCGACCAGGTCGCCCCCGGTACCAACGTCGCCACCCCGGTCTTCGACGGTGCGCGCGAGGACGAGATCACCGGCCTCTTCCAGGCCACGATCCCGAACCGCGACGGCGACCGGCTGGTCCTGCCCTCGGGCAAGGCCAACCTGTTCGACGGCCGCTCCGGCGAGCCGTTCCCGGACCCGGTCTCGATCGGGTACATGTACATCCTCAAGCTGCACCACCTGGTCGACGACAAGCTCCACGCCCGTTCGACCGGCCCGTACTCCATGATCACGCAGCAGCCGCTGGGTGGTAAGGCGCAGTTCGGTGGGCAGCGATTCGGTGAGATGGAGGTGTGGGCCCTTGAGGCTTACGGCGCCGCATACGCCCTCCAGGAACTCCTGACGATCAAGTCCGACGACGTCACCGGCCGCGTGAAGGTCTACGAGGCGATCGTCAAGGGCGAGAACATCCCCGAGCCGGGCATTCCCGAGTCCTTCAAGGTGCTCATCAAGGAAATGCAGTCGCTCTGCCTCAACGTGGAGGTGCTGTCCTCGGACGGCATGTCCATCGAGATGCGCGACACGGACGAGGACGTCTTCCGCGCGGCGGAGGAGCTCGGTATCGACCTGTCCCGGCGCGAGCCGAGCAGCGTCGAAGAGGTCTGACGGGTTGCCCGGCCGGATCCCAGTGATCCGGCCGGCCCTCCCCGGACCCGTTCAGACCATTGCTGAAGTGCCCCGATTTCTCGCGTGAAGCGAGGGGGCTCGAACCCCCGAAAGAGGGATTGACGACAAGTGCTCGACGTCAACTTCTTCGACGAGCTGCGGATCGGCCTTGCCACCGCGGACGACATCCGGACCTGGTCCCACGGCGAAGTGAAGAAGCCGGAGACCATCAACTACCGCACGCTCAAGCCCGAGAAGGACGGACTCTTCTGCGAGAAGATCTTCGGTCCGACCCGGGACTGGGAGTGCTACTGCGGCAAGTACAAGCGTGTCCGCTTCAAGGGCATCATCTGTGAGCGCTGTGGCGTCGAGGTCACGCGCGCCAAGGTGCGCCGTGAGCGCATGGGCCACATCGAGCTTGCCGCTCCCGTCACCCACATCTGGTACTTCAAGGGCGTCCCGTCGCGCCTCGGCTACCTGCTGGACCTCGCGCCGAAGGACCTCGAGAAGGTCATCTACTTCGCCGCGTACATGATCACGTTCGTCGACGAGGAGCGCCGTACGCGCGACCTCCCGTCGCTGGAGGCGCACGTCTCCGTCGAGCGTCAGCAGGTCGAGAACCGCCGCGACTCGGACCTCGAGAACCGCGCCAAGAAGCTCGAGACCGACCTGGCCGAGCTCGAGGCCGAGGGTGCCAAGGCCGACGTGCGCCGCAAGGTGCGCGAAGGCGCCGAGCGTGAGATGAAGCAGCTGCGCGACCGTGCGCAGCGCGAGATCGACCGTCTCGACGAGGTGTGGAGCCGCTTCAAGAACCTCAAGGTCCAGGACCTCGAGGGCGACGAGCTGCTCTACCGCGAGCTGCGTGACCGCTTCGGCACGTACTTCGACGGCTGCATGGGCGCCGCCGCGCTGCAGAAGCGCCTGGAGTCCTTCGACCTCGACGAGGAGGCCGAGCGCCTCCGCGAGATCATCCGTACCGGCAAGGGCCAGAAGAAGACCCGTGCGCTCAAGCGCCTCAAGGTCGTCTCCGCGTTCCTGCAGACCAGCAACAAGCCCAAGGGCATGGTGCTCGACTGCGTGCCGGTCATCCCGCCGGACCTGCGTCCGATGGTGCAGCTGGACGGTGGCCGCTTCGCGACCTCCGACCTGAACGACCTGTACCGCCGCGTGATCAACCGCAACAACCGCCTGAAGCGGCTTCTCGACCTCGGCGCGCCCGAGATCATCGTGAACAACGAGAAGCGCATGCTCCAGGAGGCCGTGGACGCCCTCTTCGACAACGGTCGTCGTGGTCGCCCGGTCACCGGTCCCGGCAACCGCCCCCTGAAGTCCCTCAGCGACATGCTGAAGGGCAAGCAGGGCCGTTTCCGTCAGAACCTCCTCGGCAAGCGCGTGGACTACTCCGCGCGTTCCGTGATCGTCGTCGGTCCGCAGCTCAAGCTGCACCAGTGCGGTCTGCCGAAGGCGATGGCGCTGGAGCTCTTCAAGCCGTTCGTGATGAAGCGCCTGGTGGACCTGAACCACGCGCAGAACATCAAGTCGGCCAAGCGCATGGTCGAGCGCGGCCGCACCGTGGTGTACGACGTCCTCGAAGAGGTCATCGCCGAGCACCCGGTGCTGCTGAACCGTGCGCCGACCCTGCACCGCCTCGGCATCCAGGCCTTCGAGCCCCAGCTGGTCGAGGGCAAGGCCATCCAGATCCACCCGCTCGTCTGCACCGCGTTCAACGCGGACTTCGACGGTGACCAGATGGCCGTGCACCTGCCGCTCTCCGCGGAGGCGCAGGCCGAGGCCCGCATCCTGATGCTGTCCTCGAACAACATCCTGAAGCCGGCCGACGGTCGTCCCGTCACCATGCCGACCCAGGACATGGTGCTGGGCCTCTTCTTCCTCACCACGGACGAAGAGGGCCGCAACGTCAAGGGCACGGACCGCGCGTTCGGCTCCACGGCCGAGGCCACCATGGCCTTCGACGCCCGCGAGCTGTCGCTCCAGGCCAAGGTCGACATCCGCTTCCCGGTGGGCACGATGCCCCCGCGTGGCTGGGTGCCGCCGGTCGCCGAGGAGGGCGAGCCCGAGTACCAGCCGGGTGACACCTTCCGGCTGCGTACGAGCCTGGGCCGCGCGCTCTTCAACGAGCTGCTGCCCGAGGACTACCCGTTCGTCGACTACTCGGTGGGCAAGAAGCAGCTCTCCGAGATCGTCAACGACCTGGCCGAGCGCTACCCCAAGGTCATCGTGGCGGCGACGCTCGACAACCTGAAGGCGGCCGGTTTCCACTGGGCGACCCGCTCCGGTGTGACCGTGGCCATCTCCGACGTCGTCGTGCCCGAGGCCAAGAAGGCCATCGTCAAGGGCTACGAGGAGCAGGACGAGAAGGTCCAGAAGCAGTACGAGCGCGGTCTGATCACCAAGGACGAGCGCACGCAGGAGCTCATCGCGATCTGGACCAAGGCGACCAACGAGGTTGCCGAGGCGATGAACGCGAACTTCCCGAAGACGAACCCCATCTTCATGATGGTCGACTCGGGTGCCCGAGGAAACATGATGCAGATGCGTCAGATCGCGGGTATGCGTGGTCTGGTGTCGAACGCCAAGAACGAGACGATCCCCCGTCCCATCAAGGCGTCCTTCCGTGAGGGCCTCACCGTTCTGGAGTACTTCATCTCCACGCACGGTGCCCGTAAGGGTCTGGCGGACACCGCCCTGCGTACCGCCGACTCGGGTTACCTGACCCGTCGTCTGGTGGACGTCTCGCAGGACGTCATCATCCGCGAGGAGGACTGCGGCACCGACCGCGGCCTCAAGCTGAAGATCGCCGTCAAGGGTGCGGACGGTGTCCTGCGCAAGACGGAGGACGTCGAGACCTCGGTCTACGCCCGCATGCTCGCCGAGGACGTCGTCGTCGACGGCAAGGTCATCGCGCCTGCCAACGTCGACCTCGGTGACGTCCTGATCGACGCCCTCGTGGGCGCCGGCGTCGAGGAGGTCAAGACCCGCTCGGTCCTGACCTGTGAGTCCGCGGTCGGCACCTGTGCCTTCTGCTACGGACGCTCGCTCGCCACCGGCAAGCTGGTCGACATCGGTGAGGCGGTCGGCATCATCGCCGCCCAGTCCATCGGTGAGCCCGGTACCCAGCTGACGATGCGTACCTTCCACACCGGTGGTGTGGCGGGTGACGACATCACGCAGGGTCTGCCCCGTGTCGTCGAGCTCTTCGAGGCGCGTACCCCCAAGGGTGTCGCCCCGATCTCGGAGGCCAAGGGCCGGGTCCGGATCGAGGAGACCGAGAAGACCAAGAAGCTCGTCGTCACCCCGGACGACGGCAGCGAGGAGACGGCGTTCCCGATCTCCAAGCGTGCCCGTCTCCTGGTCGGCGAGGGCGACGCGGTCGAGGTGGGCCAGAAGCTCACCGTCGGTGCCACGAACCCGCACGACGTGCTGCGGATCCTCGGTCAGCGCGCGGTCCAGGTCCACCTGGTCGGCGAGGTCCAGAAGGTCTACAACTCGCAGGGTGTGTCGATCCACGACAAGCACATCGAGATCATCATCCGGCAGATGCTGCGCCGTGTGACGATCATCGAGTCCGGCGACGCGGAGCTGCTGCCGGGCGAGCTCGTCGAGCGGTCGAAGTTCGAGACCGAGAACCGTCGTGTGGTCACCGAGGGCGGTCACCCCGCCTCCGGCCGTCCGCAGCTGATGGGTATCACCAAGGCCTCGCTCGCCACCGAGTCGTGGCTGTCGGCGGCGTCCTTCCAGGAGACGACCAGGGTCCTGACCGACGCGGCGATCAACGCCAAGTCGGACTCCCTGATCGGCCTCAAGGAGAACGTCATCATCGGTAAGCTCATCCCGGCCGGTACGGGCCTGTCCCGCTACCGCAACATCCGGGTCGAGCCGACCGAGGAGGCCAAGGCCGCGATGTACTCGGCCGTCGGCTACGACGACATCGACTACTCGCCGTTCGGCACGGGCTCCGGCCAGGCCGTCCCGCTGGAGGACTACGACTACGGTCCGTACAACCAGTAGGCGTGAGTGAGAAGGGCGCCCACCCCGTCTGTACGGGGTGGGCGCCCTTCTGCGTGTCCGGCGGACGCAGTGAGGTCGGTCACCCGCGGTGACGGACGCACGCGGCGCCGGCCGTGCACGGGAGGCGGTACCCGGCCCCGGGCCGTCGTTTATGCTGGTGGGAGCGCTGTGCCGGGTGAACCGACCCTGCGGGGGCGTGGGTGGCGTGTCCGGCCGCTCGGTCGGGGGGCCGGGGTGGTCCCCATTTGTTTTGACCCAGCTCGCTGAGGTAGGTACGCTCAAGCCTTGTGCCTGGGGTGTGCCTGGGCTCGGGTGCGTGTCCTCAACCGCACGGCGAGTCCGTCAGTGAACACCGCAATCTGCGTCTCCTCTGCTTCACCGCAGGGGCGTGCAGTATTCGACACACCCGACCGCGTGGGTCGGCGAGTGTTCCAGGTTAGTTTCACGAACGGCACACAGAAACCGGAGAAGTAGTGCCTACGATCCAGCAGCTGGTCCGGAAGGGCCGGCAGGACAAGGTCGAGAAGAACAAGACGCCCGCGCTCGAGGGTTCGCCCCAGCGTCGCGGTGTCTGCACGCGTGTGTTCACGACCACCCCGAAGAAGCCGAACTCGGCCCTCCGTAAGGTCGCGCGTGTGCGTCTGACCTCCGGCATCGAGGTCACGGCCTACATCCCGGGTGAGGGGCACAACCTGCAGGAGCACTCCATCGTGCTCGTGCGTGGTGGCCGTGTGAAGGACCTGCCGGGTGTTCGTTACAAGATCATCCGCGGTTCGCTCGACACCCAGGGTGTCAAGAACCGCAAGCAGGCCCGCAGCCGCTACGGCGCCAAGAAGGAGAAGTAAGAATGCCTCGTAAGGGCCCCGCCCCGAAGCGCCCGGTCATCATCGACCCGGTCTACAGCTCTCCTCTTGTCACGTCGCTGATCAACAAGATCCTGCTCGACGGCAAGCGTTCCACCGCCGAGCGGATCGTCTACGGCGCCATGGAAGGCCTCCGCGAGAAGACCGGCGCTGACCCGGTCATCACGCTGAAGCGCGCGCTTGAGAACGTCAAGCCCTCGCTCGAGGTCAAGTCCCGCCGTGTCGGTGGCGCCACCTACCAGGTGCCGATCGAGGTCAAGCCCGGCCGTGCCGCCACCCTCTCGCTGCGCTGGATCGTGGGTTACTCCCGCGCCCGTCGTGAGAAGACCATGACCGAGCGCCTCATGAACGAGCTGCTCGACGCCTCCAACGGTCTTGGCGCTGCCGTCAAGAAGCGCGAGGACACCCACAAGATGGCCGAGTCCAACAAGGCCTTCGCGCACTACCGCTGGTAGTCGCTCACCCCATCGAGACCGAGAGAAGATTGAGCCTTATGGCCACCACTTCGCTTGACCTGGCCAAGGTCCGCAACATCGGGATCATGGCCCACATCGACGCGGGCAAGACGACCACCACTGAGCGGATCCTCTTCTACACCGGCGTCTCGTACAAGATCGGTGAAGTCCACGACGGCGCTGCCACGATGGACTGGATGGAGCAGGAGCAGGAGCGCGGCATCACGATCACGTCCGCCGCGACGACCTGTCACTGGCCGCTCAATGATGTTGACCACACCATCAACATCATCGACACCCCGGGTCACGTCGACTTCACCGTCGAGGTGGAGCGTTCGCTCCGCGTCCTCGACGGTGCCGTCACCGTGTTCGACGGTGTGGCCGGCGTCGAGCCCCAGTCCGAGACCGTCTGGCGTCAGGCGGACCGCTACGGCGTGCCGCGTATCTGCTTCGTCAACAAGCTCGACCGCACCGGTGCCGACTTCTTCCGTTGCGTCGACATGATCGTGGAGCGCCTCGGCGCCGTCCCGATCGTCATGCAGCTCCCCGTCGGTGCCGAGGCGGACTTCACGGGTGTCGTCGACCTCGTGTCGATGAAGGCCTTCCTGTACCCGGAAGAGGCCGCCAAGGGCGAGATGTACAACGTCGTCGAGATCCCGGACAACCTCAAGGAGGCCGCCGAGGAATGGCGCGGCAAGCTCCTCGAGGCCGTCGCGGAGAACGATGACCAGATGATGGAGCTGTACCTCGAGGGCAATGAGCCCACCGAGGAGCAGCTGCACGAGGCGATCCGTCGGATCACCCTCGCGTCGAAGGGCTCGGCCGACTCCGTCACCGTGACCCCCGTCTTCTGTGGCACGGCGTTCAAGAACAAGGGCGTCCAGCCCCTGCTCGACGCGGTCGTCCGTTACCTGCCCTCCCCCCTGGACGTCGAGGCCATCGAAGGCCACGACGTCAAGGACCCGGAGAAGGTCATCTCGCGCAAGCCTTCGGACGACGAGCCGTTCTCCGGCCTGGCGTTCAAGATCGCGAGCGACCCGCACCTGGGCAAGCTCACCTTCGTCCGGATCTACTCCGGTCGCCTCGAGGCCGGCACCGCGGTGCTGAACTCGGTCAAGGGCAAGAAGGAGCGCATCGGCAAGATCTACCGCATGCACGCGAACAAGCGTGAGGAGATCGCGTCGGTGGGCGCCGGTGACATCGTCGCCGTCATGGGCCTGAAGCAGACCACCACGGGTGAGACGCTGTCCGACGACAAGAACCCGGTGATCCTGGAGTCCATGGACTTCCCGGCGCCGGTCATTCAGGTCGCCATCGAGCCCAAGTCCAAGGGTGACCAGGAGAAGCTGGGTGTCGCCATCCAGCGCCTCTCGGAGGAGGACCCCTCCTTCCAGGTGCACTCCGACGAGGAGACCGGCCAGACCATCATCGGTGGTATGGGCGAGCTTCACCTCGAGGTGCTCGTCGACCGCATGAAGCGCGAGTTCCGCGTCGAGGCGAACGTCGGCAAGCCCCAGGTCGCGTACCGCGAGACGATCCGCAAGACCGTCGAGCGCATCGACTACACGCACAAGAAGCAGACTGGTGGTACCGGCCAGTTCGCGAAGGTGCAGATCGCCCTCGAGCCCATCGAGGGTGGCGACGCCTCCTACGAGTTCGTCAACAAGGTCACCGGTGGCCGCATCCCCCGTGAGTACATTCCCTCGGTGGACGCGGGTGCTCAGGAAGCCATGCAGTTCGGCATCCTGGCCGGTTACGAGATGGTCGGCGTCCGCGTCACCCTTCTCGACGGTGGTTACCACGAGGTCGACTCCTCGGAGCTCGCCTTCAAGATCGCCGGTTCGCAGGCGTTCAAGGAGGGTGCCCGCAAGGCGTCCCCCGTGCTCCTCGAGCCGATGATGGCCGTCGAGGTCACCACGCCCGAGGACTACATGGGCGATGTCATCGGCGACCTCAACTCCCGCCGTGGCCAGATCCAGGCCATGGAGGAGCGCAGCGGCGCTCGCGTCGTGAAGGGCCTCGTGCCCCTCTCGGAGATGTTCGGCTACGTCGGAGACCTCCGCAGCAAGACCTCGGGTCGCGCAAGCTACTCGATGCAGTTCGACTCCTACGCCGAGGTTCCGCGGAACGTCGCCGAGGAGATCATCGCGAAGGCCAAGGGCGAGTAACTCTTCCGAGCTCACGCTTTAGGCTTGTCACCGGAGCCCGGTCGGGCATTCGTCGCAGTGCGCAAGCAGCGCGGCGAATGCCCCCGGCACCGGCATTCCAGCAAAGATCACCTGGCGCCGATGAAGCAAGGCGTACAGAACCACTCAGGAGGACCCCAGTGGCGAAGGCAAAGTTCGAGCGGACTAAGCCGCACGTCAACATCGGCACCATCGGTCACATCGACCACGGTAAGACGACCCTCACGGCCGCCATTACCAAGGTGCTGCACGACGCGTACCCGGACCTGAACGAGGCCTCGGCCTTCGACCAGATCGACAAGGCTCCTGAGGAGCGCCAGCGCGGTATCACCATCTCGATCGCGCACGTCGAGTACCAGACGGAGTCGCGTCACTACGCGCACGTCGACTGCCCGGGTCACGCCGACTACATCAAGAACATGATCACGGGTGCGGCGCAGATGGACGGCGCCATCCTCGTGGTCGCGGCCACCGACGGCCCGATGCCGCAGACCAAGGAGCACGTGCTCCTGGCCCGCCAGGTCGGCGTTCCGTACATCGTCGTCGCCCTGAACAAGGCCGACATGGTGGACGACGAGGAGATCCTGGAGCTCGTCGAGCTCGAGGTTCGTGAGCTCCTCTCCGAGTACGAGTTCCCGGGCGACGACCTTCCGGTCGTCAAGGTCTCGGCGCTCAAGGCTCTCGAGGGCGACGCCGAGTGGGGCAAGACCGTTCTCGACCTGATGAAGGCCGTGGACGAGAACATCCCGCAGCCCGAGCGTGACGTCGAGAAGCCGTTCCTCATGCCGATCGAGGACGTCTTCACGATCACCGGTCGCGGTACGGTCGTCACCGGCCGTATCGAGCGTGGTGTCCTCAAGGTCAACGAGACCGTTGACATCGTGGGCATCAAGCAGGAGAAGACCACCACCACGGTCACCGGCATCGAGATGTTCCGCAAGCTGCTCGACGAGGGCCAGGCCGGTGAGAACGTCGGTCTGCTCCTCCGTGGCATCAAGCGCGAGGACGTCGAGCGCGGCCAGGTCATCATCAAGCCCGGTTCGGTCACGCCGCACACCGAGTTCCAGGCCCAGGCCTACATCCTGTCGAAGGACGAGGGTGGCCGTCACACCCCCTTCTTCAACAACTACCGCCCGCAGTTCTACTTCCGTACCACGGACGTGACGGGCGTTGTGACCCTTCCCGAGGGCACCGAGATGGTCATGCCGGGTGACAACACCCTCATGGACGTCGCGCTGATCCAGCCGGTCGCCATGGAAGAGGGCCTGAAGTTCGCCATCCGTGAGGGTGGCCGGACCGTGGGCGCCGGCCAGGTCACCAAGATCGTCAAGTAATCACCTGACTGTCTGACCTGGTTGCTCCGCACTGAGCACCAAGAAGGGCCCCGCACCTCGCGAGAGGTGCGGGGCCCTTCGGTATGTGCGGAGCGTGTTCCGTGCGCGACCGGCCGGCCCGCTCGGAGGCCCTCCTACGGCCGCCAGGTGAAGGGGAGCGCGTCCGGGCCCAGGCCGACCACCACCGGGCGTCCGTCGTCGCCGAGCCGGAGCGCGGCCCCGTCCAGGGCCGCGGACCCCTGCGTCCGCTGGGACAGCCGCGTGCCCGTCAGGACCTGGAGCCCTCCCTCGACGGTCCGGCCGAGCAGGGAGGCGCCGACGGCGGTCAGCTCCCCGTACCCGTCGAAGCCGACGAGGTCCGAGGCCACCCCGTCCCGTACGGCCGTCGTCACGGCCCGCGCCTGCCCCCGGTAGAACACGTCCACGGAACCGTCGGCGGCGGGCAGCCCGGCGGGGGCGTCGCCCGGTACGGGGCCGGCGTCGATCTGCGTCCGGGCGGTGAGCTCCGAGCCCGGCGCGTCCTGGGTCCAGTGGTGCACGGCGTGATGACCTGCCGCGTGGACATGGACGCGGCCGGCGCGGTCCACCACGGCGCTCAGGCCGTCCTGCACCTCCCCGCCGCCCATGTCGCGCCACTTTCCCCAGGTCCTGTCGGCCTCCCGTACCCGGGTGCTGACGCCCTTCTCCGCGTTGCGCACGAAGAGGTGAACCCTTCCGTCCGGTGCCGCCACGGCTACGGGTACACCGATGCGGCGGCCGTCGTCCCGGCCGGGGGCGGGATTGCCGAGTCCCCGCCAGGCGAGGAAACCGCCGCCGGGGGCGGTCTGCTCCAGCAGCACGACCTCCCGCTCGTCGTCCGACCCCTGCCCCCGGAGCGCCGCGAAGCGCAGCCCGAACAGCAGCAGGCTGCCGTCCTCCGCGGCGGCCGATCCCAGAGCCGGAGCGAGCGGACCGCCTCCGAGGTCGCCCGGTGGTCCCCACACCCCGCCCGCCGGTTCGGTCTCGCGCCACCGGACCAGGCGGAGCCCCACCACGGCGTACGCGTCGAGCCGGCCGTCGGGCCCGGCGGCGACGACGGTG
Organism: Kitasatospora papulosa; assembly: GCF_000717245.1. Lineage (GTDB taxonomy): Bacteria > Actinomycetota > Actinomycetes > Streptomycetales > Streptomycetaceae > Streptomyces > Streptomyces papulosus. The sequence goes on along the minus strand of NZ_JNYQ01000004.1, from coordinate 872,340 downwards.
CGGGCGCCCGGATAGCGGTGGCGGGTCGAGCGGACCCAGCCCTTCCTGTTCGTCAGCGGCCGGTCACCGCCCACGTTGTAGTCGCCGCAGCCCGACGGGTTGCCGCAGTCCCAGTCGGGCGAACCGCCGTAGGGGACGAGATGGCCGGCCTTCTCCGTGAGCACGGCCGGTGGGAGGTTCTTCGGCCAGTGCCGGTTGTAGTACCCGCGGAACGAGGCGACCGCGAAACCCGGCACCCGGCCACCGCCACGGGTGCTCGCGGCCACCCACCGGATCATCGCCGCCCAGGCGAAGCAGGCTGCGGCCGTGTGGTCGGCGTGGTCCGAGTATCCGGACTGTTCGCTGTCCCGGCGCCGGGCGGCCTCGCTGCTGTGCTGGATGTCCGGATCGGGGTCCAGGGTGTGCACGAGGGTCGGCCGGTGGAGCTCGAACAGTCCGACGAGCACGTCGACGAGCCCGTCGTACGTGTACGTGCCCGGGCGGTCCAGCGGAGAGCCCTCGGCGACGACCGTGCGGAGGGTCAGCCGCCGGTCGTGCCACAGGCTGGGCAGTCCGAGGCGGTGCCGCGTGGTGTGCATGGCCGTGTCGATGAAGACCAGCTCGACCCTGCGCCCCCCGGCGGCCAGGGTGTTGACCTCGGCCCGGTGCCCGTCGGCGAGTTCGGCGACGGATATCTCCCAGGGGGTGAACTTCTCCAGGCCGAGCAGGGTGGCGTAAGCCTGCCGCAGCCCTTGGTGACGTGCCGACGAGTACGCCGCCTTGTCCGGAGCGGGGCGGGGGCGGCCGGGGACCTTGTTGAGGCCGTCGGCCTCGCCCGCCGTGAGGTACACGCAGACCAGCGGTGTTCCGGCGTCGAGGGCGCGCCGGGTGTCCGGGTTCATGAAGTACAGGTCGTCGTCCGGGTGGGCGAGGATCTGCATCAGCAGCGCCCGTCGCGCGGTGCTGACGGGCATGCCGGGCGCGGGATCCGGCGTGGGGTCCGGACGCCGGGGCGCCGGGACCGAGCAGGCGCCGAGAGCCGTCCCGGCGACCGCTGTGGTGATGACGGCGCGTCGTCGCACACCGTTTCCGGGCAGGGCAGATCGATCCGTCACGCCACGCACTCCGTCCGCGTCCCCCCGCAGCGGGCGGGTCGGTGCCCTGAGCTGCGTACTATCGGTCGTCGCAGGTCAGGGCCGTGTGCCTGTGCCTGCGGGGGGATAGACGGGTATCCGGGCAGCCGGGTTGCCCGGCGCGCGGCGCTCGGGAGGTCGTCCCCGGGGGGCCCGGGGCCGGTTGTCCGGACCGCTCGGTCGGCGCGGCGGTCAGGCCGCGAGCCGGGTGAGCGTGCCGCGCCGCCAGACCGCGCGGAGGTTGAGCGTGTCGGCGATGGTGGTGGTCGGGTCGCCGTCCACCAGGAGCAGGTCGGCGCGGAGCCCCTCGGCGATGCGGCCGCGGTCCGTCAGGCCGAAACGGCGCGCCGGGGTGAGAGTGGCGGCACGCAGGGCCTGGACCGGAGTGAGGCCGGCCCGGACGAGGTACTGCAGCTCGTGGTGGACGCTTGCGCCGTGGATCACGCCCCCCAGGAAGGGCAGCGGCATGGGTGCGGCGTCGGTGCCCGCGAGGAGGTCGACCCCGGCGTCGTGCAGCGCCTTGACCGAGGCCAGGACGTCCTCCAACGCGCCCTGGGGGTAGCGGTTGTAGCTGCTGCGCAGGGTCTCGTTCCACGCGGGGGTCAGACGTGAGCCCACGCGGGGGTCGTCGGCGAGGTCCGAACCGGTGACGCCCGTCATCGACGCGTTCAGGACGACACAGGGGGCGACGAACGCGCCGGACGCGGCGATGAGCCCGATGATCTCGTCGGTGTGCGGCTGGTCCATGAACAGGTGGGCGAAGCCGTCGATGCCGGCCTCGACCGCCATCCGCGTCGCGTCGACGGTCAGGGTGTGGGCGATCGTGAGCATCCCGTGCCGGTGCGCCTCGGCGACGCCGGCGGTCAGGGTCGCCTGGTCGAGCATGGGCAGACCGGGGTGCCCCTCGACGGAGCCGTCGTCGACCATGAACTTGATGTAGTCCGAGCCGGCCGCGACGAGTCGCGGGACGAAGGCGACCGCTTCGGCCGGGGTGCTGGAGAACGGCATCAGCGGAGCCGGGCCCTGGGCGTGCCGCGCACCGTCCTCCGGTTCGTCCTGCCCCGGTTCCCCGGAGTCCGCGTCTCCGTGGCCTGCCGGCTCGAAGTCGTCGGGGAGCAGTTCGCTGGGGTGCCCGCCGGGCGGGGTGATGCCGAACCCCGAGGAGCGGACGTCGGCGACGGAGTCGTCGTCGAGCAGATGCTCACGGAAGCCCTTGGTGTACATGCCCTGCATCTCCAGCTCCGTCGTGACGCCGAACCGCAGCGCCAGCGCCAGCCCGTCCTCGGAGGTGTGGACGTGGGAGTCGATCAGGCCGGGCATGAGCGTCGCGCCCGAGGCGTCGACGACGTCCGCCCCGGCGGGCGCCTCCCCGCCGATCGCGGAGATGCGGGTGCCGTCCAGCAGGACGGTGGTCTCCCCGCGGACGCGCTCACCGTCGAACACACGGGCGTTGGTGATGGCCGTGATCATGCTGCTCCACCCTTCATCGCAGGCCTGAGGCCTGGTGCGGCGAACATCCTCACCGCGTCGGTCAGATCAATGCTACGTGCAACTCCATGCTTAATCGCACGCAACTGCTGTTTGCAAGCTTTTGGGGTAGGGTCGTGGCGTGACGTACTCCGATGCCTCCACCCCGCAGGGAGAAGCTCTGCTGGATGCCGTGGGCGCGGCCTTCGCCCGACTCCGACGGCGCACGATGCAGGCCCCTGTCGACCCCCCGGTGGGCCGCAAGGACCTCAAGCGCAATCTGGTCCTCAACCTCGTCGACGAGGCGACCGAGGCCGGCCGGGATATCACGGTCGGCGGCCTCGCCGATCTCCTCATGGTCGATTCGTCCGTCGCCAGCCGGATGGCGAGCGACTGCATCACCCACGGCTATCTGGTGCGCACCGCCTCGCAGCAGGACGGCAGGCGTACGGTGCTCCGGCTCACCGAGGACGGAGTCACCCTTCTCGGCCACTTCCGGCGTCAGCAGCGGCAGGCCTTCGAGCACATCACGCGTGACTGGCCCACCGCCGAACGCGTCGAATTCGCACGCCTGCTCCTGAAGTACGCCGACGCCACGGCCCGCCTCCCCGCGCCCGGCGACGAGAGCGGTCTCTCCGCGCCGTGACCGTGCCCGTCGGCCGCTCCTGCCGGAGAGCGCCCGGGAGCGTCACATGATCGTCACTGTTCGCTTCGCACTCTTGTTTGAACACCATCAGGCGGCATGAACTGGTGGTGGCAGAGTCGCGTGGGGGAGTGGAACAGAACAGTGAGCACCAGAACGCCGGCAGGAGAACCGTCCGAGCACCCGGACGAGGGGGGCCCTGTCTCCGACGAACAGTGGGCGGAGCTCGTCCGGCAGGCCGAGAGCGGTGGAGCCGACGCGCCGAAGGAGCCCTCGGCCCGTGCCCGGATGGTCACCGCGCGCCTGCGTGCGCTGGACGAGGAGGCTGCCGCGAGCGGACGGCGCTTCGGCCGGAAGCGCAAACCGGCCGAACCGTGGCAGCCGGACGGCTGGCGTACCGGCCCGGCCTGGCAGGAGAGGAACGGCCGCGCACGGAAGCGGCGGCGGCTCGTCGGCGCCCTCGGGTTCGTGCTCGTCCTGGGGGCCCTGGTGGTCGTCATGCGGCCGAGCCTGCTGACCGATCACCTCCCCGGAGGCGGCTCCGTGGACACCTTGCCGTTGCCCGCCGAGACCGCGCCGCCGACCGCCGCACCGGCCGACGAGCCCGGCGCCGACCGGCCGACGACGGCACAGCCCTTCCGGGGGTCGCCCGCCGTCCGCTGGGCGGACGGGGCTGCGGGGATCGAGATCCCGGAGGCCAGGGCGGCCGGGGGGATGAGCGAGGACGAGGTCGAGCAGGCTCTGCGGGCGACCCGGCAGTTCCTCGTCGCGGCCAACCTGGATCCGGCCACCCTGCGCGGGGAGACGCCCCGGGAGGCACTGGACCTGCTCGACCCCTTGCAGAAGGGCGAACGGAAGCGGCTCGAACAGTCCCTGGCGGAACCTGGCGGGGAACGGGACCCGTTGGTGATGTTCAGCCGGTTCGACCCGGACGAGGTCCGGCTGGTGGGCGACGTCGTCAAGACCCGTGGGCGGATGACCTTCGAGGCGGGCCCCGCCGGCTCCGTGGAGGTCAAGGCCGACTACACCTTCGTCTACCCGCTGGTGAGGGTGGGCGGGGACGAGGTGGCGCGCACCATCGTGAGGCGGGAGCTGACGGTGGCCCTGCACGATCCGGAGAAGTTCATGGCCACACCCGGCAAGCTGTCCGTGGTCAGCTCCCAGCAGAACGTCGGCAACACCGACTGCGCGCTGGACGACGGCTTCCTGCACCCGTCCTTCCCGAGCGACGGGCCCGGCACCAGCCCCACGGGGCCCGACGTGGACCCCTACGACCGCAGGGAGTGGCAGCCCGACGGGGAGTGCGGCACGGTCACCCGCACGTGAGCGGGCGGGCCTCTCCGCCCGGGATCACGACCCGCCGCCGGGCAGGCGGACCATGAACACGTCCACCGGGTCCTCCCGTTCCGGAGCGAAGCCGTGCCGCTCGTACAGGCTGCGGGCGGCGCTGCCCTGAAGGACGTTCAGCCGGACCGGTGCACCCTCGGCGTCGGTGCGGGCCAGAAGACCGGTCAGGACGGCCGTGCCGATGCCCCTGCCCCGGACCCTCGGAGCGAGGTAGAAGTGCTCCAGCCAGAAACAGTCCTCGGAGGGCCGCAGGGCGACGCATCCCGCGACCGCTCCGCCCGCCTCCACCACGGTGGTGTACTCGGGGGCGTAGGCGTCACGCAACCGCTGCCGTACCCGGTGTTCGTCGTAGCGGCCCAGACGCTCCAGGTCGGGGCGCATCGCCGCGGCCCGGATCTCGGCCATGGGCTCGACGTCCTCGGAGGTGGCCGGCCGCAGGCGCCAGCCCTGGAGGGTGTTCGCAGACATGGCCGGATTGTGTCAGGCCTCCACGCACAGCTCCCCGGCCGTTTCCGGGACGATCGCGGTCACCGCGGCCTCCGGGCCGCAGCGGGTTCGATGCCCCCCGCACGGGCGCCTGCGTTTGACCGGTCCCTCGCAGGGGGTAAGATCCCGGACCCGATTGGCCAGGCCCCTGAGCCATGTGGCACACTGGCCAGGTTGCTCGGTTGAGTGTCAATGCTGCGCGCCTCCCGCCGGGAGGACCGGAAGCGAGTCCCACAGTACTCGTCGACCCCCAGGGTCGGACGTACGGGAATCTTCCGGGAAGTGCCAGTGGGGCGCTGACCAGGCACCCGGTGGGGTTTCGCCCCCGGCAGCGTGGTTTCGGCCCGCACCCCCTTGGTTGGGAAATCCTTCGGGAGATCTTCGTAGAGGGGATGCGACACGCCCGACCGCGTGGGTCGGAGGCGAAGTTGCGAGAACCGCTGGGTTCCAGAGCGTTATGAGAGACAGGACTACTAGTAGCCATGGCGGGACAGAAGATCCGCATCCGGCTCAAGGCCTACGACCACGAGGTCATCGACTCCTCGGCGAAGAAGATCGTCGAGACGGTGACCCGCACTGGTGCGTCGGTCGCGGGCCCGGTGCCGCTGCCCACTGAGAAGAACGTGTACTGCGTCATCAAGTCGCCGCACAAGTACAAGGACTCTCGCGAGCACTTCGAGATGCGCACGCACAAGCGCCTCATCGACATCCTCGACCCCACCCCGAAGACGGTTGACTCGCTGATGCGTCTCGACCTTCCGGCTGGCGTCGACATCGAGATCAAGCTCTGAAGGGACGGGCCGAGATGAGCAAGAACATCAAGGGCGTCCTGGGCGAGAAGCTCGGCATGACCCAGGTCTGGGACGAGAACAACCGGGTTGTCCCGGTGACCGTCGTCAAGGCCGGTCCGTGCGTCGTGACGCAGGTCCGTACGAACGACAGCGACGGCTACGAGTCGGTCCAGATCGCCTTCGGCGAGATCGACCCGCGCAAGGTGAACAAGCCCCTCAAGGGCCACTTCGCCAAGGCCGACGTGACCCCGCGCCGCCACCTGGTGGAGCTCCGCACCCCTGACGCCAGCGAGTACACGCTGGGCCAGGAGGTCACTGCCGAGGTGTTCGAGTCCGGCGTCAAGGTCGACGTCACGGGCAAGAGCAAGGGCAAGGGCTTCGCCGGTGTCATGAAGCGTCACAACTTCAAGGGCCTCGGCGCCGGCCACGGCGTCCAGCGCAAGCACCGTTCCCCCGGTTCGATCGGTGGCTGCGCCACCCCTGGGCGTGTCTTCAAGGGCATGCGCATGGCCGGTCGCATGGGTAACGAGCGCGTCACCACCCAGAACCTGACCATCCACGCGGTTGACGCGGAGAAGGGTCTGCTCCTCATCAAGGGCGCAGTCCCCGGTCCGAACGGCGGCCTCGTCCTGGTCCGTACCGCGGCCAAGGGGGCTTGAGGTAATGAGCACCATTGACATCCTTTCGCCGGCAGGCGACAAGGCCGGTACCGTCGAGCTCCCCGCGGAGATCTTCGACGCCAAGACCAGCGTCCCGCTGATCCACCAGGTCGTCGTCGCACAGCTGGCAGCTGCCCGTCAGGGCACGCACAAGACCAAGACCCGCGGCGAGGTCCGTGGTGGTGGGCGCAAGCCGTACCGCCAGAAGGGCACCGGCCGCGCGCGCCAGGGTTCGACCCGCGCGCCGCAGTTCGCCGGCGGTGGCGTCGTCCACGGCCCGCAGCCGCGTGACTACTCGCAGCGCACCCCGAAGAAGATGAAGGCCGCCGCCCTGCGCGGTGCCCTCTCGGACCGGGCGCGTCACTCCCGCATCCACGTCGTCACCGGCGTGGTCGAGGGTGGGATCTCCACCAAGGCCGCCAAGACGCTGTTCGGCAAGATCTCGGAGCGCAGCAACCTGCTCCTGGTCGTCGAGCGTGCAGACGAGGCCGCGTGGCTGTCCGCTCGCAACCTGCCCCAGGTGCACATCCTGGAGCCGGGCCAGCTGAACACGTACGACGTGATCGTCTCTGACGACGTGGTCTTCACCCAGGCCGCTTTCGAGTCCTTCGTGTCTGGCCCCCAGACCGCTGAGACCGAAGGGAGCGCCGCCTGATGAGTGAGGCGACCGTTACCAGCAAGACCTACTCGGACCCGCGCGACGTTCTCGTCAAGCCGGTTGTCTCCGAGAAGAGCTACGCGCTGCTCGACGAGAACAAGTACACGTTCATCGTCGCGCCCGGCTCCAACAAGACCCAGATCAAGCAGGCCGTGGAAGCGGTCTTCTCGGTCAAGGTCACCGGGGTCAACACGATCAACCGGCAGGGTAAGCGCAAGCGCACCAAGACCGGTTTCGGCAAGCGCGCTGACACCAAGCGCGCCATCGTGACCCTCGCCGAGGGCGACCGTATCGACATCTTCGGCGGCCCGACCTCCTGACGGAGGTCGAGTCGTCCGGAATCGGACGAGGACTGAGAAATGGGTATCCGCAAGTACAAGCCGACGACCCCGGGCCGTCGTGGCTCCAGCGTCGCCGACTTTGTCGAGATCACGCGGTCCACGCCGGAGAAGTCGCTGGTCCGCCCTCTGCACAACAAGGGCGGCCGTAACAACGCCGGTCGTGTGACCGTTCGCCACCAGGGTGGTGGCCACAAGCGCGCCTACCGCGTGATCGACTTCCGTCGTCACGACAAGGACGGCGTGCCGGCCAAGGTCGCGCACATCGAGTACGACCCCAACCGCACCGCGCGCATCGCGCTGCTGCACTACGCGGACGGCGAGAAGCGTTACATCGTCGCCCCCCGTGGTCTGTCGCAGGGTGACCGCGTCGAGAACGGTCCGGGCGCCGACATCAAGCCGGGCAACAACCTGGCGCTGCGCAACATCCCGGTCGGTACGACCATCCACGCCATCGAGCTGCGGCCCGGCGGCGGCGCGAAGTTCGCCCGTTCCGCGGGTGCCTCCGTGCAGCTGCTGGCGAAGGAGGGCACGATGGCCCACCTTCGTATGCCGTCCGGTGAGATCCGGCTGGTCGACGCCCGCTGCCGCGCCACGATCGGCGAGGTCGGCAACGCCGAGCAGTCGAACATCAACTGGGGCAAGGCCGGCCGCATGCGCTGGAAGGGCGTTCGCCCGACCGTCCGCGGTGTCGCGATGAACCCGGTTGACCACCCGCACGGTGGTGGTGAAGGCAAGACCTCCGGTGGACGTCACCCGGTCTCGCCGTGGGGTCAGAAGGAGGGTCGTACTCGTTCGCCGAAGAAGGCATCGAACAAGTACATCGTCCGCCGCCGCAAGACGAACAAGAAGCGCTAGGAGCGGGTTTAGATGCCGCGCAGTCTCAAGAAGGGGCCCTTCGTCGACGGCCACCTCATCAAGAAGGTGGACGTACAGAACGAGGCAGGCACCAAGAACGTCATCAAGACCTGGTCCCGTCGCTCGATGATCGTCCCGGCCATGCTGGGTCACACCATCGCGGTGCACAACGGCAAGATCCACGTCCCGGTGTTCGTCACCGAGTCGATGGTCGGCCACAAGCTCGGCGAGTTCTCGCCGACTCGCACCTTCCGCGGCCACGTCAAGGACGACCGGAAGTCGAAGCGCCGCTAACCGCGGGGTGGAAACGACTATGACTTACACCGAAGGGACAACCATGGAAGCCAGGGCCCAGGCGCGGTACATCCGCGTCACGCCCATGAAGGCCCGCCGCGTGGTGGACCTCATCCGTGGCATGGATGCCACGGAGGCTCAGGCGGTCCTGCGTTTCGCCCCGCAGGCCGCGAGCGTGCCGGTTGGCAAGGTGCTGGACAGCGCCATCGCCAACGCTGCACACAACTACGACCACACCGACGCCTCTTCGCTGGTCATCAGCGAGGCGTACGTGGACGAGGGCCCGACCCTGAAGCGGTTCCGTCCGCGTGCTCAGGGCCGTGCCTACCGGATCCGTAAGCGGACCAGCCACATCACCGTGGTCGTCAGCAGCAAGGAAGGAACCCGGTAATGGGCCAGAAGGTAAACCCGCACGGGTTCCGACTCGGCATTACCACGGACTTCAAGTCCCGTTGGTACGCCGACAAGCTGTACAAGGACTACGTCAAGGAAGACGTCGCCATTCGTCGCATGATGACGAAGGGCATGGAGCGGGCCGGCATCTCGAAGGTCGAGATCGAGCGCACCCGCGACCGCGTCCGCGTTGACATCCACACCGCCCGCCCGGGCATCGTCATCGGTCGCCGTGGCGCCGAGGCCGACCGCATCCGTGGCGAGCTGGAGAAGCTGACCGGCAAGCAGGTCCAGCTGAACATCCTCGAGGTCAAGAACCCCGAGGTCGACGCTCAGCTGGTGGCCCAGGCCGTCGCCGAGCAGCTCTCCTCCCGCGTCTCCTTCCGTCGTGCCATGCGTAAGAGCATGCAGAGCACGATGAAGGCCGGCGCCAAGGGCATCAAGATCCAGTGCGGCGGTCGCCTCGGCGGCGCCGAGATGTCCCGCTCGGAGTTCTACCGCGAGGGCCGCGTGCCCCTGCACACGCTCCGTGCGAACGTCGACTACGGCTTCTTCGAGGCCAAGACGACCTTCGGCCGCATCGGTGTGAAGGTCTGGATCTACAAGGGCGACGTCAAGAACATCGCCGAGGTTCGCGCCGAGAACGCCGCGGCCCGCGCCGGCAACCGTCCGGCTCGTGGCGGCGCCGACCGCCCGGCCGGCCGCGGTGGCCGTGGTGGCGAGCGTGGCGGCCGCGGCCGCAAGCCGCAGCAGTCCGCGCCGGCAGCCGAGGCCCCCAAGGCCGACGCTCCCGCCGCCGCTGCTCCGGCTGAGAGCACCGGAACGGAGGCCTGACCGAAATGCTGATCCCCCGTAGGGTCAAGCACCGCAAGCAGCACCACCCGAAGCGCAGCGGTATGTCCAAGGGTGGCACGCAGGTTGCGTTCGGCGAGTACGGCATCCAGGCGCTGTCCCCGGCGTATGTGACGAACCGTCAGATCGAGGCAGCTCGTATCGCGATGACCCGCCACATCAAGCGTGGCGGCAAGGTCTGGATCAACATCTACCCGGACCGCCCCCTGACGAAGAAGCCTGCCGAGACCCGCATGGGTTCCGGTAAGGGTTCTCCCGAGTGGTGGATCGCGAACGTCAAGCCCGGTCGGGTGATGTTCGAGCTGTCCTACCCGAACGAGAAGATTGCTCGTGAGGCGCTCACCCGCGCTGCTCACAAGCTTCCGATGAAGTGCCGGATCGTTCGGCGCGAGGCAGGTGAGTCGTGATGTCGGCCGGTACCAAGGCGTCCGAGCTGCGCGAGCTGGGCAACGAGGAGCTCCTCAACAAGCTCCGCGAGGCCAAGGAAGAGCTGTTCAACCTCCGCTTCCAGGCGGCGACGGGGCAGCTCGAGAACCACGGTCGGCTCAAGTCCGTCCGTAAGGACATCGCCCGGATCTACACCCTGATGCGCGAGCGCGAGCTGGGCATCGAGACGGTGGAGAGCGTCTGATGAGCGAGAAGACTGTGACTGAGACCAACACCGACCGCGGTTTCCGCAAGACCCGTGAGGGTCTGGTCGTCAGCGACAAGATGGACAAGACCGTCGTCGTCGCTGTCGAGGACCGGGTCAAGCACGCGCTGTACGGCAAGGTCATCCGCCGTACGAACAAGCTCAAGGCCCACGACGAGCAGAACGCTGCTGGCGTCGGCGACCGCGTCCTCATCATGGAGACGCGTCCGCTGTCCGCCTCGAAGCGCTGGCGCATCGTCGAGATCCTCGAGAAGGCCAAGTAATCCCTGAGGGGGTTTCCCCTCAGGCCAGTTCCGCCAGGCTCGGCAGGGGCTCCCGCCAAGGAGCCCCTGCCGGGAACCGGCAGACGATCAGGAGATAGACGTGATCCAGCAGGAGTCGCGACTGCGCGTCGCCGACAACACGGGTGCGAAGGAAATTCTCACCATCCGTGTTCTCGGTGGCTCGGGTCGCCGCTACGCGGGCATCGGTGACGTCATCGTCGCCACCGTGAAGGACGCGATCCCCGGTGGCAACGTGAAGAAGGGTGACGTCGTCAAGGCCGTCATCGTTCGCACCGTCAAGGAGCGTCGTCGCCCGGATGGCTCGTACATCCGCTTCGACGAGAACGCCGCTGTCATTCTCAAGAACGACGGCGACCCCCGCGGCACCCGTATCTTCGGCCCCGTGGGCCGAGAGCTGCGCGAGAAGAAGTTCATGAAGATCATCTCGCTCGCGCCGGAGGTGCTGTAAGCATGAAGATCAAGAAGGGCGACCTGGTTCAGGTCATCACCGGTAAGGACAAGGGCAAGCAGGGCAAGGTCATCGTTGCCTTCCCCGCCCAGGACCGTGTCCTCGTCGAGGGTGTCAACCGGGTCAAGAAGCACACCAAGGCCGGTCAGACGGCTCGCGGCTCGCAGACCGGTGGCATTGTCACCACCGAGGCCCCGATTCACGTCAGCAACGTTCAGCTGGTCGTGGAGAAGGACGGCAACAAGGTCGTCACCCGCGTCGGCTACCGCTTTGACGACGAGGGCAAGAAGATCCGCGTTGCCAAGCGGACCGGTGAGGACATCTGATGACGACCACCACTGCGCCGCGTCTCAAGACGCGCTACCGCGAGGAAATCGCCGGCAAGCTGCGTGAGGAGTTCTCGTACGAGAACGTCATGCAGATCCCCGGTCTGGTCAAGATCGTGGTCAACATGGGTGTGGGCGACGCCGCCCGCGACTCCAAGCTGATCGACGGTGCGGTCAAGGACCTCACCACGATCACCGGCCAGAAGCCCGCCGTCACGAAGGCCCGCAAGTCGATCGCGCAGTTCAAGCTGCGCGAGGGGCAGCCGATCGGCTGCCACGTCACCCTCCGTGGTGACCGCATGTGGGAGTTCCTGGACCGTACGCTGTCGCTCGCGCTTCCGCGTATCCGTGACTTCCGTGGTCTGTCGCCGAAGCAGTTCGACGGCCGTGGCAACTACACCTTCGGTCTCACGGAGCAGGTCATGTTCCACGAGATCGACCAGGACAAGATCGACCGGGTCCGGGGCATGGACATCACCGTGGTCACCACGGCTGCCAACGACGACGAGGGTCGTGCCCTGCTTCGTCACCTCGGCTTCCCGTTCAAGGAGAACTGACCGTGGCGAAGAAGGCTCTGATCGCTAAGGCCGCCCGTAAGCCGAAGTTCGGCGTGCGCGGGTACACCCGCTGCCAGCGCTGCGGCCGGCCCCACTCCGTCTACCGCAAGTTCGGCCTGTGCCGCGTGTGCCTTCGTGAGATGGCTCACCGTGGCGAGCTGCCGGGCGTGACCAAGAGCTCCTGGTAATTCTCCTCGGCCCCTAGGGGCTTGGGAGGACCAGAAAGCTCTCGGTAAGTATCCGGTCGGCAGGAGCCCCGCTCTTCATGCCGTAGGCTAGAAGGGTTGGGCGCCTGCCGCCCTGACCGACTTACTACGCCGTAGGTCCCCGCACCGCACCCGTCCCGCCACTGAGTGGGGAGAGGGATGGCGCATACAGGAAACCCCGGCGAGAGAGGCCGAAGGCCAACTCATGACCATGACTGATCCCATCGCAGACATGCTCACGCGTCTGCGTAACGCGAACTCGGCGTATCACGACGATGTCGCGATGCCGCACAGCAAGATCAAGTCGCACATCGCGGAGATCCTCCAGCAGGAGGGCTTCATCACCGGCTGGAAGGTCGAGGACGCCGAGGTCGGTAAGAGCCTCGTCCTCGAGCTGAAGTTCGGGCCGAACCGCGAGCGTTCGATTGCCGGCATCAAGCGCATCTCGAAGCCGGGTCTGCGTGTATACGCAAAGTCCACCAATCTGCCGAAGGTTCTCGGCGGCCTGGGCGTGGCGATCATCTCCACGTCCCACGGTCTCCTGACCGGCCAGCAGGCCAGCAAGAAGGGCGTAGGTGGGGAAGTCCTCGCCTACGTCTGGTAGTCGGGAACGGAGGAATAGCTCATGTCGCGAATCGGCAAGCTCCCCATCCAGGTTCCCGCCGGTGTGGACGTCACCATCGATGGCCGCACGGTCGCGGTGAAGGGCCCCAAGGGTTCCCTCTCGCACACCGTCGCCGCGCCGATCGAGGTCACCAAGGGTGAGGACGGCGTGCTCAACGTCGTCCGCCCGAACGACGAGCGTCAGAACAAGGCCCTCCACGGCCTGTCCCGCACGCTGGTGGCGAACATGATCACCGGCGTGACCCAGGGATACAGCAAGGCGCTCGAGATCAGCGGTGTCGGTTACCGCGTCCAGGCGAAGGGCTCCAACCTGGAGTTCGCCCTGGGCTACAGCCACCCGATCCTCATCGAGGCTCCGGAAGGCATCACCTTCAAGGTCGAGTCGCCCACGAAGCTCAGCGTCGAGGGCATCGACAAGCAGAAGGTCGGCGAGGTAGCCGCCAACATCCGCAAGCTGCGGAAGCCCGACCCGTACAAGGCCAAGGGCGTCAAGTACGCGGGCGAGGTCATCCGCCGCAAGGTCGGAAAGGCTGGTAAGTAGCCATGGCATACGGTGTGAAGATCGCCAAGGGCGACGCGTACAAGCGCGCTGCTCTCAAGCGGCGCCACATCCGCGTCCGCAAGCACATCTCCGGTTCGCCGGAGCGTCCCCGCTTGGTCGTGACGCGTTCCAACCGCCACATCGTGGCCCAGGTCATCGACGACATCGCGGGCCACACGCTCGCGTCGGCGTCGACCCTGGACACCTCGATCCGTGGTGGCGAGGGTGACAAGAGCGCCCAGGCCAAGCAGGTCGGCGCACTTGTCGCCGAGCGTGCCAAGGCTGCAGGCGTCGAGGCCGTCGTGTTTGACCGCGGTGGTAACCAGTACGCCGGGCGGATTGCCGCTCTGGCTGACGCCGCCCGTGAAGCCGGGCTGAAGTTCTAAGCCCCGGTTCCAACGCACAGCGGACGTAACAGAGAGAGGTAAATCCAATGGCTGGACCCCAGCGCCGCGGAAGCGGTGCCGGTGGCGGCGAGCGGCGGGACCGGAAGGGCCGTGACGGTGGCGCTGCCGCCGAGAAGACCGCGTACGTCGAGCGCGTCGTCGCGATCAACCGCGTCGCCAAGGTAGTGAAGGGTGGTCGTCGCTTCAGCTTCACCGCGCTGGTCGTGGTGGGCGATGGTGACGGCACCGTCGGTGTCGGATACGGCAAGGCCAAGGAAGTTCCCGCGGCCATCGCCAAGGGCGTCGAAGAGGCCAAGAAGAGCTTCTTCAAGGTCCCGCGTATCCAGGGCACCATCCCTCACCCGATCCAGGGCGAGAAGGCTGCGGGCGTCGTCCTGCTGAAGCCTGCTTCCCCCGGTACCGGTGTTATCGCCGGTGGCCCGGTGCGCGCCGTTCTGGAGTGCGCCGGCGTTCACGACATCCTGTCGAAGTCGCTCGGTTCTTCGAACCCGATCAACATCGTGCACGCGACCGTGGCGGCCCTCCAGGGCCTGCAGCGTCCCGAGGAGATCGCGGCCCGCCGCGGTCTGCCCCTCGAGGACGTCGCTCCCGCGGCTCTGCTCCGTGCGCGTGCGGGAGCGGGTGCGTAATGGCTCGCCTCAAGATCACGCAGACGAAGTCGTACATCGGCAGCAAGCAGAACCACCGCGACACCCTGCGTTCGCTCGGGCTCAAGCGCCTGAACGACTCGGTTGTCAAGGAGGACCGCCCCGAGTTCCGCGGAATGGTTCACACCGTCCGCCACCTCGTGACGGTTGAGGAGGTTGACTGACATGGCGGAGAACAGCCCGCTGAAGGCCCACAACCTCCGGCCTGCCCCGGGCGCCAAGACCGCCAAGACCCGTGTGGGTCGTGGTGAGGCGTCCAAGGGTAAGACCGCAGGCCGTGGTACCAAGGGTACGAAGGCTCGTTACCAGGTTCCGGAGCGCTTCGAGGGTGGCCAGATGCCCCTCCACATGCGTCTCCCGAAGCTCAAGGGCTTCAAGAACCCGTTCCGCACGGAGTACCAGGTCGTGAACCTGGACAAGCTCGCGACGCTCTACCCCGAGGGTGGAGAGGTCACGGTGGCCGACCTGGTCGCCAAGGGCGCCGTGCGTAACAACCACCTCGTCAAGGTCCTCGGACAGGGCGAGATCTCCGTGGCACTGCAGGTTTCGGTTGACGCCGTCTCCGGCTCCGCCAAGGAGAAGATCGCCGCCGCCGGCGGCACCGTCACCGAACTCGTCTGAGACAACTCGGACAGGGCTGTGGCCTGAACACCCGACCGGGGATGCCTCTCATTTGGGGCATCCCCGGTTGGTCGTTCCTAGGGGGGCATGTCCGCCGGTAAGGTGGCGTGCGTTGCTGTGGTAAGTCCTGGGCAAACGCCCGGGGTCCTTTGGCTGTTACGTAATCGTCGATCCTCAAGACCGTCACCTCACGCTTTTGCGCGGGGGTCGCAGGAGGCACCGTGCTCACCGCGTTCGCCCGGGCGTTCAAGACGCCCGACCTGCGCAAGAAGCTGCTCTTCACGCTCGGCATCATCGTGCTCTACCGTCTCGGGGCGCACATTCCCGTACCGGGGGTGAGCTACGAGAACGTCCAGACCTGTGTTGATCAGGCCAGCAAGGGCAACAACAGCCTCTTCGGTCTGGTCAACATGTTCAGCGGTGGTGCACTGCTGCAGATCACGATCTTCGCGCTCGGCATCATGCCGTACATCACGGCCAGCATCATTCTCCAGCTGCTGACCGTCGTCATCCCACGGCTCGAAGCCCTCAAGAAGGAGGGGCAGTCGGGCACGGCGAAGATCACGCAGTACACGCGTTATCTGACCGTGGCGCTGGCCATCCTCCAGGGCACCGGCCTCGTGGCGACCGCCCGCAGCGGCGCGCTGTTCAGCGGCTGCCCCGTCGCCGACCAGATCGTCCCGAACCAGTCGATCTTCACGACCATCGTCATGGTGATCACCATGACCGCCGGCACCGCCGCCGTCATGTGGCTCGGTGAGCTCATCACCGACCGCGGTATCGGCAACGGCATGTCGATCCTGATGTTCATCTCGATCGCCGCGAGCTTCCCCGGCGCCCTCTGGGCCATCAAGCAGAGCGGCAAGCTGGCCGACGGCTGGATCGAGTTCATCACGGTGATCCTCATCGGCTTCGTGATGGTGGCCCTCGTCGTCTTCGTGGAGCAGGCCCAGCGCCGCGTTCCGGTGCAGTACGCGAAGAGGATGATCGGGCGCCGGTCGTACGGCGGTACGTCCACTTACATCCCGTTGAAGGTGAACCAGGCGGGTGTGATTCCCGTCATCTTCGCTTCTTCGCTGCTCTACATTCCTGCTCTAATCGTTCAGTTCTCCAACTCCACCGCGGGCTGGGCGACCTGGATTCAGGACCACTTCGTCAAGGGCGACCACCCGTACTACATCGCGACGTACTTCCTGTTGATCGTGTTCTTCGCATTCTTCTATGTGGCGATCTCGTTCAACCCCGAGGAAGTCGCCGACAACATGAAGAAGTATGGTGGCTTCATCCCGGGAATCCGGGCTGGTCGACCTACTGCCGAGTATCTGAGCTACGTGCTCAACCGGATCACTTGGCCGGGCTCGCTGTACCTGGGCCTGATCGCTCTGGTGCCGACGATGGCGTTGGCAGGCTTCGGCGGTGCTAACCAGAACTTCCCGTTCGGCGGGACGAGCATCCTGATCATCGTGGGTGTGGGTCTGGAGACCGTGAAGCAGATCGAGAGTCAGCTCCAGCAGCGCAATTACGAAGGGTTCCTCCGCTGATGCGAATCGTCCTCGTCGGGCCGCCCGGTGCCGGCAAGGGAACGCAGGCTGCGTTCCTTGCCAAGAATCTTTCGATTCCGCACATCTCCACGGGCGACCTCTTCCGCGCCAACATCAGCCAGGGCACCGACCTTGGCAAGCAGGCCCGTGCCTTCATGGACGCGGGCCGGCTGGTGCCGGACGAAGTCACCATCGCGATGGCCAAGGACCGCATGGCCCAGTCGGACGCCGAGAACGGCTTCCTCCTGGACGGCTTCCCCCGGAACGTGGGGCAGGCCGTGGCGCTCGACGAGATGCTTCTCGGCGAAGGCGTCAAGCTGGACGCGGTCCTCGACCTGGAGGTCCCCGAGGACGAGGTGGTCAAGCGCATCGCGGGCCGCCGCATCTGCCGTAACGACAGCTCGCACGTGTTCCACGTGACGTACAACGCCCCGAAGACCGAGGGTGTCTGCGACGTCTGCGGCGGCGAGCTGTACCAGCGTGACGACGACACCGAGGAGACCGTGCGCACGCGTCTCGAGGTCTACCACACGCAGACCGAGCCGATCATCGACCACTACCGGTCCCAGGGCCTGGTCGTGACGATCTCCGCGCTCGGCAAGGTCACCGAGGTGACCGACCGGGCCATGGAGGCCCTCAAGAAGTCCGACGAGGGCTGATCACCCCGTTCCACCACTGCAGCCGGCCGCGGCGCCCTCGGGCGTCGCGGCCGACTGTTTGCGCCGTATCGTGGAGTACGGCCGCAACCGTTCCCCTTCGTACGCAGAGAGGCGCCCAGCGATGGTGCAGATCAAGACCCCCGAGCAGATCGCGAAGATGCGCGAGGCGGGCCTGGTGGTCGCTGCCATTCACGCCGCCACCCGCGAGGCGGCCGTTCCCGGCGCCACCACGAAGGACCTCGACGAGGTCGCGCGCAAGGTGATCGCCGACCACGGAGCGAAGTCGAACTTCCTCGGCTACGGCGGGTTCCCCGCGACCATCTGCACCTCGGTCAACGACGTCGTGGTGCACGGCATCCCGGACGAGAAGACCGTCCTCAAGGACGGCGACATCATCTCGATCGACGCGGGCGCGATCATCGACGGCTGGCACGGCGACGCCGCGTACACCGCCTTCGTGGGCACCGGTCACGCTCCGGAGCTCGTCGAGCTCTCCCGGGTGACCGAGGAGTCCATGTGGGCCGGTATCGCGGCGATGAAGGTGAACAACCGGCTCGTCGACATCTCGAAGGCCATCGAGTCCTACATCCGCCGCCAGCCCCGCCCGGCGACCGGCAAGTACGGGATCATCGAGGACTACGGCGGCCACGGCATCGGCACCGAGATGCACATGGACCCGCACCTGCTGAACTACGTCTCGCGCAAGCGCGGCAAGGGCATCAAGCTCGTCCCGGGCGTGTGCCTGGCCATCGAGCCGATGGTGTCGCTGGGCACCGCGCAGACGAAGGTCCTCGCGGACGAGTGGACGGTGCTCACCACCGACGGCAGCTGGTCCTCGCACTGGGAGCACTCGATCGCCCTCACCGAGCAGGGACCCCTGGTCCTGACCGCCCCGGACTGCGGCCGGGCGAGGCTCGCCCCGTACGGCATCGAGGTGGCACCGGACCCGCTGGGCTGACGCCCGCGAGACTGTCCGGCTGATCCGTGTCTAAGGATCAGGGTGAGTGGGCAAACTTGACGGATTCGTCTTTTGGGGTCCGCTGACGTAGACTGACTCGTCGGCTCTCGTGCATCCCTGTGTCTACATGCGATGACGTGAGTCGATCAAGGTAGCCGATTCGAAAGGCGAAGCGTGGCCAAGAAGCAAGGTGCCATCGAAATTGAGGGCACCGTGATCGAGTCCCTCCCGAACGCCATGTTCAAGGTGGAACTCCAGAACGGTCACAAAGTCCTCGCGCACATCAGCGGCAAGATGCGGATGCACTACATCCGTATTCTCCCGGATGACCGGGTCGTCGTGGAGCTCTCCCCGTACGACCTGACGCGTGGCCGGATCGTCTACCGCTACAAGTAGATCTTGCCGCCATCCCGCTTCGGCGTGGTGAGGGCACTGACCCGGAGAACCTGACATCCCATGAAGGTCAAGCCGAGCGTCAAGAAGATCTGCGACAAGTGCAAGGTGATCCGCCGTCACGGCCGGGTCATGGTCATCTGCGACAACCTGCGCCACAAGCAGCGCCAGGGCTGACGCACGACCACCTGCATCTCGCAGTTCTTCGCGCGACGCACGTAAACGTACATACGCAGTGCCCGTCCAAGCTTCGGCTGACGACACCTCCGGCGGGGGCCGGGGACCCGGGCGTACCACCTCTTCCCATGCGGGCGGGGTCGGCGTTCGGGAGTGGCACTGCGGAAGACCCCCGAAATAACAACTGGAGCCATTGAATGGCACGCGTTTCAGGTGTTGACATCCCGCGCGAAAAGCGCGTGGAGGTTGCCCTCACCTACGTCTTCGGTATCGGGCGCACCCGGTCCAAGGAGATCCTCGCCGCCGCCGGCGTGAACCCCAACACCCGCGTTCGTGACCTGGCCGAAGAGGACCTGGTCAAGATCCGCGAGTACGTGGACGCCAACCTCCGCACCGAGGGTGACCTTCGCCGCGAGATCCAGGGCGACATCCGCCGCAAGATCGAGATCGGCTGCTACCAGGGCATCCGCCACCGTCGTGGCCTGCCCGTCCACGGCCAGCGCACCAGCACCAACGCGCGTACCCGTAAGGGCCCGCGTCGCGCCATCGCCGGTAAGAAGAAGCCGGGCAAGAAGTAGTCCTCAGCGGACGTACTGCGGGTGTCCGGGCCACCGGACGTTCGCGGAAACCAGCGGTCTTCGCTGTAGGACCGATCACCTCCCCTCTCCATCTGGAGTCAAGACATGCCCCCCAAGGGTCGTCAGGGCGCAGCCAAGAAGGTGCGTCGCAAGGAAAAGAAGAACGTCGCTCACGGCCACGCGCACATCAAGAGCACGTTCAACAACACCATCGTCTCGATCACGGACCCCTCGGGCAACGTGATCTCCTGGGCCTCCGCCGGCCACGTCGGCTTCAAGGGCTCGCGCAAGTCCACCCCCTTCGCCGCGCAGATGGCCGCCGAGTCGGCCGCCCGCCGCGCGCAGGAGCACGGCATGCGCAAGGTCGACGTCTTCGTCAAGGGTCCCGGCTCCGGCCGTGAGACCGCGATCCGCTCCCTCCAGGCCACGGGCCTCGAGGTCGGTTCGATCCAGGACGTCACCCCGACGCCGCACAACGGCTGCCGTCCGCCGAAGCGTCGCCGCGTCTGATCCGCAACGGCCGGTGACGGCCGTGCGGCAGTAGCGTGGGTCCGGGCGGTATGTCCCTTCGGGGGCGTGCCGCCCGTACCCTTGTTTCATCTGTCGGGCATCAAATAGTGGGTGCCCACGACTGAAGGATCACCACATGCTTATCGCTCAGCGTCCGTCGCTGACCGAAGAGGTCGTCGACGAGTTCCGCTCCCGGTTCGTGATCGAGCCGCTGGAGCCGGGCTTCGGTTACACCCTCGGCAACTCCCTGCGCCGCACGCTCCTCTCCTCGATCCCCGGTGCCGCTGTCACCAGCATCCGGATCGACGGTGTCCTGCACGAGTTCACCACCGTGCCGGGCGTCAAGGAGGACGTGACCGACCTCATCCTCAACATCAAGCAGCTGGTCGTCTCCTCGGAGCACGACGAGCCGGTCGTGATGTACCTACGCAAGCAGGGTCCCGGCCTGGTCACCGCTGCTGACATCGCCCCGCCGGCCGGTGTCGAGGTCCACAACCCGGACCTGGTCCTGGCCACGCTGAACGGCAAGGGCAAGCTGGAGATGGAGCTGACCGTCGAGCGCGGTCGCGGCTACGTCTCCGCCGTCCAGAACAAGCAGGTGGGCCAGGAGATCGGCCGGATTCCGGTCGACTCCATCTACTCCCCGGTGCTCAAGGTCACGTACAAGGTCGAGGCGACCCGTGTCGAGCAGCGCACCGACTTCGACAAGCTGATCGTCGACGTCGAGACCAAGCAGGCCATGCGTCCCCGTGACGCCATGGCGTCGGCCGGTAAGACCCTGGTCGAGCTGTTCGGTCTGGCGCGCGAGCTCAACATCGACGCCGAGGGCATCGACATGGGCCCGTCCCCGACGGACGCCGCGCTCGCCGCCGATCTGGCGCTGCCGATCGAGGAGCTCGAGCTCACGGTCCGTTCGTACAACTGCCTCAAGCGCGAGGGCATCCACTCCGTGGGTGAGCTCGTGGCCCGCTCCGAGGCGGACCTGCTCGACATCCGCAACTTCGGTGCGAAGTCGATCGACGAGGTCAAGGCGAAGCTGGCCGGTATGGGCCTGGCGCTGAAGGACTCGCCTCCCGGCTTCGACCCGACCGCCGCCGCCGACGCCTTCGGCGCCGACGACGACGCGGACGCCGGTTTCGTGGAGACCGAGCAGTACTGATCCGCTTCCCGGCCAGGGGCGCCCGCTGACGCGGAGCCCCTGGGCCGGTCGCGGACCGTTCAAGACTTCCGCGGGGCGGCCGCCTCGCGGGAACTGACACCGGTACCTGATACGGCCGGTGCAGCACACAAGGAGAAAAACCATGCCTCAGCCCGCCAAGGGTGCCCGTCTGGGCGGCAGCGCTGCGCACGAGAAGCTTCTTCTCATCAACCTCGCGAAGTCGCTGTTCGAGCACGGCCGCATCACCACGACCGAGGCCAAGGCCCGCCGCCTGCGTCCGGTCGCCGAGCGTTTCATCACCAAGGCCAAGAAGGGCGACATCCACAACCGTCGCCTGGTGCTGCAGTCGATCACGGACAAGAGCATCGTGCACACGCTCTTCACCGAGATCGCCCCGCGGTACGAGAACCGCCCCGGTGGTTACACCCGCATCACCAAGATCGGCAACCGTCGTGGCGACAACGCCCCGATGGCCGTCATCGAGCTGGTCGAGGCGCTGACCGTGGCCCAGCAGGCCACCGGTGAGGCCGAGGCCGCCACCAAGCGCGCCGTCAAGGAAGACGCCCTCAAGAAGGACGAGGCTCCGGCCGAGACCGTCGAGGACGCCAAGCCGGCCGACGCCGCCGCCGAGGAGTCCAAGGACGCCTGAGCGTTCTGAGACCCAGGTACGGGCCCGCATCTCCCTTCGGGGCGGTGCGGGCCCGTCCGGTTTTGAGAGGATCTTCGGGTGAGTGACGAGGCAGAGCCCGGATTCGTACGGGTACGGCTGGACCTTTCCTATGACGGCAAGGATTTCTCCGGCTGGGCGAAGCAGACCAGCAGGCGCACCGTGCAGGGCGAGATCGAGGACGCGCTGCGGACCGTGACGCGGTCGTCGGTGACCTACGACCTGACGGTCGCCGGGCGGACCGACGCGGGGGTGCACGCGCGCGGGCAGGTGGCGCACGTCGACCTGCCGGCGGAGGTGTGGGCCGAGCACGAGGAGAAGCTGCTGCGGCGGATGGCGGGGCGCCTGCCGCTGGACGTGCGGATCTGGCGGGCCGCCGAGGCCCCGGCAGGGTTCAACGCGCGCTTCTCGGCGCTGTGGCGGCGTTACGCGTACCGGGTGGGGGACCGGCCGGGCGGTGTGGACCCGCTGACCCGGGGCCATGTGCTGTGGCACGACCGTCCGCTCGATCTGGACGCGATGAACGAGGCGGCCGCCCTGATGACGGGGGAGCACGACTTCGCGGCGTACTGCAAGAAGCGTGAGGGTGCCACGACCATCCGCACGCTGCAGAGGCTGCACTGGGTGCGGGACGCGGAGTCGGGTGTACTGACGGCGACCGTGCAGGCCGACGCGTTCTGCCACAACATGGTGCGGGCGCTGATCGGCGCGGCCCTGTTCGTCGGGGACGGGCGCCGCCCGGCCGGGTGGCCGGCCGAGGTGCTGGCGGCGAAGGTGCGGGACCCTGCGGTGCACGTGGTGCGGCCGCACGGACTGACCCTGGAGGAAGTGGCCTACCCGGCCGACGGCCTGCTGGCCGCGCGTGCCCAGGAGGCGCGGAACGTCAGGACGCTGCCGGGGGCGGGCTGCTGCTGACCGGGCGGCGGCGCAGGGCGCGGACCAGCTTCGCCGCGAAGTACAGGGACAGGACGCTGGACACGGTGGAGCGGAACCAGCCGATGTCCGGGGTCCACCACGCGTAGACCGCCGCCGCGGTGAAGAACAGCAGGGCGGCGGTCCGCAGCACCCACCAGCGCACCGGGTGCGGTTCGTCCTGGGGCGGGGTCTCCGGGTGGACGCCGTCCTTCGTGGTCATGGTGTCCCGCATGCCCGCGAGGAAGCCCCGCCTGGCCAGCACCCGGGCGCCGGGCAGTTCCGCGAGGATCTCCTGCTCGCCGCCGTAGCCGGAGGGCAGCGGGGGGAGGCCCAGGGCGGCGACGAGTTCGCGCTGGTGACGGGCGGGGTCGCCGGTGGCCCGCAGGATGTGGGCCACCGGGCGCGGGTCGGACAGCCCGTAGGAGCGGGCGAGCGCGGCGGCCGTCCTCGTCGCCTCCGCGTGGTCGGTCGCGGGGGCCGCGGTCTCCCAGGCGTGGTCCGTCACCTTCCTGCCCCGGTGCACGAGCGTGAAGCTGCTGCGTTCCGGGGTGCGGTGCAGGACCAGCGCCGGCCAGTCCTCGGCGGTGGTGAAGTTGTCGGCCGCCGAGGTGAGCGGATCCTCGGGGAGCAGGGCCGCGCGCTTGCCCCGCACCGGGTCCGGGACGATCTCGACGTACGTGTGGTGGCTGCCGGCCGGTGCCGTCCGCAGGCTGTGCCCGCAGATCAGGGCGGCCTGGGCCACCTCGGTGGGGCCGGTGGAGGCGATGGCCAGCGACCGCGGCGCCAGTTCGCGCTCCCAGTCGGGTGTCCCGGAGGCCGGGGGGCCGGGGGAGGCGCGGAAGAAGGGGATCTTCATCGCCAGCTCTACGCGGGTGTCGGAGCGGGCCTCCAGGAACTCCTCACGGGCCTCGCCGAAGTAGGTCCACGGGAAGGTGGTGGCGTGCACCCCGATGCTGCGGAAGGCGTCGAGGGCCTCCTCGTAGCGGTTCAGCGACCACAGGACGAGGGCCAGGTGGTTGCGGAAGCCGGCGGCCTCCCGGTCCCCCGGGGCGTAGCTGTCCGACAACGCCTGCGCGCGGGTCACCGCCGCCTCGGTGCGCGCGGTGTACGGGCCGGGGCCGGACGTCTCCTCGTCGGCGATCAGGTACTCCACGACGGCCTGGAGCGGCAGCGCGTGGAGCCGGGAGCCGGGAGGGGCCTGCTCGGCCGCGCGCTCGGCGAACGCGAACATCTCCTCGTGGGAGCCGTACCACTTGGCGCAGAGGTACTGGAGAGCCTGTACGTGACAGCCCTCGTGGTGCGGGTCGCGTGCGTTCGCCTCGGACAGGTAGCCGTCGAAGACCTCGCGCGGTGCCTGGATGCCCCTGGCCTGGGTCAGTGCGATGCGCCACGGGACCGGATCGTCGGGGTTGAGCTCGGCGGCGGTGGAGATCACCGGCACCGAGTCCCGCAGCACCGCGTGGAACGCCCGGAACTGATCGGCCTCGACGTGCCTGGCGCGGGCACCGGTCCGTATCTGCCAGGCCTGGCAGACGTACTGGTCGGCCTTGACCAGGACGGCGTCGGGGTCCTCCGGGGACTCCTCCAGCCAGCTCTCCAGCCAGCCCGGGTGATGCAGCGAGGCCCGTGCGAGGCGGGAGACGCAGGTGTCCCTGCGTTCCCACTGGGCGTGCTCCCTGGTGCCCGCGAGCAGCTCGGCGGCCGGGGTGTGGTCCCCCGAGGAGGCGGCGGCGAGAGCGGCCCGCAGCGAGGGGTCGGGGGCGTCGAGGACCACGGCGTCGTCCGGGGGCAGGTCGGCGCCTACGGCGTCGCTGTGGCGCAGGACGCGCGGGATGGTGAAGAGCGTGGTCAGACGCACGGCGGCGGGTCCTCGGTCGAGGGGAGGGGACGGGGCTGGTGCGTGGGGGGAGGCGCGGGGACGGTCAGGTGACCGGTGCCCCGGCGGCGGCCGAGGCCTGGACCTCGCCGCGGTGCCGGATCTGGCGGAAGGCGAAGTCGGTCAGGTCGTCGCCGACCGCGTACACGGCCTTGTCCGCCGTGGTCACGTTCTTCCCGCTGATGTGGCCGCCGACGGTGAAGTAGGCGTAACGACCGTAGGAGTTGGCGGTGCGCCGGCAGACCGCTCCGCCGCGGCAGAAGGTGGGGACCCCCGAGCCGCTGAGGGAGGCGATGCCGCCGGACGCCTGCTGGGCGGCCTTCTTCGCCTGGGCCTCGGTACCGAAGACGGCGAGTCCGACGGTGACCGCGATGCCGTCCTTGCTGTACGTGGCGCGGATCACCTGGTCGCAGCCGTTGTTTTCGAGGATCGGGCCGAGGGCGCCCTGGGTCACCGTCGCGCAGCCCGTCGTACGCGTCGTCGCGCCCTTGGCGTAGACGCGGTCGCCCATGGTCAGTTTCCTGCCGGGGAAGAAGGCGTCCACGGTGACCGGCGACGTGTCCTTCTTCTCGTCGGCTATGTAGTCCTTCGGGTCCGGCGGGGGCGGCGGTGCGACCGAGGAGAAGGAGGGACCCGGCGCGGACTCCGAGGGCAGGTCGGCGGGGGCCGGCAGCTCGCTCGCGTTCTTCTGCGGGCCCGAGGCGCCGCCGCCGCCGTCCGTGGTGATCACGGCGGTGGCCACGATCGCGGCGACCGCGGCGGTGGCCAGGGCGCCCCCGCCGATGAAGAGCCACTTCCTGCGCCTGCCGCGTGCAGCGGAGGCCTCCGCCAGTGCCGCCCAGTCCGGAGTCCGGCTGTCTCCCGGCCCCCAGGAGGGCCCCCCTTGCCCAAAGCTCATGCGGCGAATCCTAGACCGAGCGTAATCCGGTTGGGCCAACGGTTCGGCTGCCGTGACAATGCTGTGCATGGGACATCTCGAAGCGGGCCACCTGGAGTACTACCTACCGGACGGACGGGTGCTGCTCGGCGACGCTTCGTTCCGGGTGGCCGACGGTGCCGTCGTCGCCCTCGTCGGGGCGAACGGCGCGGGCAAGACGACACTGCTGAGGCTCCTCGCCGGGGAGATCCAGCCGCACGGCGGCTCGGTCTCGGTGAGCGGCGGCCTGGGCGTGATGGCCCAGTTCGTGGGCTCGGTGCGGGACGAGCGGACCGTCCGCGACCTGCTGGTGTCCGTGGCCCAGCCCCGGATCAGGGAGGCGGCGAAGGCCGTCGACGCGGCCGAGGAGCGCATTCTCACCGTCGATGACGAGGCCGCGCAGATGGCGTACGCGCAGGCGCTGAGCGACTGGGCCGAGGCACGCGGCTACGAGGCCGAGACGCTGTGGGACATCTGCACCATGGCCGCACTCGGCGTGCCGTACGAGAAGGCGCAGTGGCGCGAGGTGCGCACGCTCAGCGGGGGTGAGCAGAAGCGGCTGGTGCTGGAGGCGCTGCTCCGCGGGCCCGACGAGGTGCTGCTCCTGGACGAGCCGGACAACTATCTGGACGTCCCCGGCAAGCGGTGGCTGGAGGAGAAGCTCAAGGAGACCCGCAAGACGGTGCTCTTCGTCTCCCACGACCGGGAACTGCTCTCTCGGGCCGCCGAGAAGATCGTGAGCGTGGAGCCCAGCCCGGCCGGCTCGGACGTCTGGGTGCACGGCGGTGGGTTCGGCACGTACCACCAGGCCCGCAAGGAACGCTTCGCGCGCTTCGAGGAACTCCTGCGGCGCTGGGAGGAGGAGCACGCCCGGCTGAAGGCCCTCGTCCTGCGGATGCGGCAGCAGGCGGCGAACAGCCCCGACATGGCGAACCGCTACCACGCGATGCAGACCCGCTTCAAGAAGTTCGAGGAGGCCGGCCCGCCGCCGGAGCCGCCCCGCGAGCAGGACATCAGGATGCGCCTGCGCGGCGGGCGGACCGGGGTGCGGGCGGTGACGTGCACGGGCCTGGAGCTGACCGGGCTGATGAAGCCCTTCGACCTGGAGATCTACTACGGGGAGCGGGTCGCCGTGCTCGGCTCCAACGGGTCGGGCAAGTCGCACTTCCTGCGGCTGCTGGCGGGCGAGCTGGTGGAGCACACCGGCGAGTGGAAGCTCGGGGCGCGTGTCGTGGCCGGTCACTTCGCCCAGACGCACGCCCACCCGGAGCTGCTCGGGAAGACGCTCGTCGAGATCCTGTGGACGGAGCACGCCAAGGACCGCGGCGGCGCGATGTCGGTGCTGCGGCGCTACGAGCTGGAGCGCCAGGGGGACCAGGCCTTCGAGAGGCTGTCCGGCGGGCAGCAGGCGCGCTTCCAGATCCTGCTCCTGGAGCTGGCCGGCACGACCGCGCTGCTGCTGGACGAGCCGACCGACAACCTGGACCTGGAGTCCGCCGAGGCCCTTCAGGACGGGCTCGAGGTGTACGACGGGACGGTCATGGCCGTCACCCACGACCGCTGGTTCGCGAAGTCCTTCGACCGTTACCTGGTCTTCGGCTCCGACGGCGTGGTCCGGGAGACCGCGGAGCCGGTCTGGGACGAGCGCAGGGTCGAGCGGAAGCGGTAGGACCGGCGCGTTTTGACCCGTCCCGGGCGGGGCGGGTACTGTCGGACGTTGTTATGCGCACGGGCTCGTTCGTTCTCACGCGAAGAGCCCCTGCGTAGGTTCTCTGGAGCAGTTACCAGTGGCTCGCATACGGGCAACGTCCCCGGCATTGTGTGCCCCAGCTGCATGATCGCTTCAGGGGTGCCATGTGTCTGGACCTCATCCACTGAAGAAGCGAAGGCTACGAAGTGCGTACGTACAGCCCCAAGCCCGGCGATGTCACTCGCCAGTGGCACATCATCGACGCTGAGGACATCGTCCTCGGCCGTCTGGCGACCACGGCCGCGAACCTCCTCCGCGGCAAGCACAAGGCGATCTACGCCCCCCACATGGACATGGGCGACTTCGTCATCATCATCAACGCCGAGAAGGTCCACCTCTCCGGCAACAAGAAGACCCAGAAGATGGCGTACCGCCACTCGGGCTTCCCGGGCGGTCTCCGTTCGGTGCGCTACGACGAGCTGCTCTCCAAGAACCCGGAGAAGGCTGTCGAGAAGGCCATCAAGGGCATGATCCCCAAGAACACCCTGGGTCGCCAGATGATCTCGAAGCTGAAGGTCTACGCGGGCGACCAGCACCCGCACGCTGCGCAGCAGCCGGTCCCGTACGAGATCACCCAGGTCGCGCAGTAGTTCCGGCCTCCCCCCTAAGACGTAAAGAAAGATCTGAGGAGAATCGTGGCCGAGACCACTGTTGAGACGCCCGTCGAGGGCACCGAGGGCGAAGAGACCTTCGCCGAGGTGACCACCTTCGAGTCCGAGGTCCCCGTCGAGGGCGAGTACACCAGCGAGTCCCTCGCGGGCCGCTTCGGTGACCCGCAGCCCGCCGCCGGCCTGGGCCGTCGCAAGAACGCCATCGCCCGTGTCCGGATCGTCCCGGGCACCGGCAAGTGGAAGATCAACGGTCGCACCCTTGAGGACTACTTCCCCAACAAGGTGCACCAGCAGGAAGTCAACGAGCCCTTCAAGGTGCTCGAGCTCGACGGCCGCTACGACGTCATCGCCCGCATCTCGGGTGGCGGCGTCTCCGGTCAGGCCGGTGCCCTGCGCCTCGGCGTGGCCCGTGCGCTGAACGAGGCGGACGTGGACAACAACCGCGCCACGCTGAAGAAGGCCGGCTTCCTCTCCCGCGACGACCGTGCGGTCGAGCGCAAGAAGGCCGGTCTCAAGAAGGCCCGTAAGGCCCCGCAGTACAGCAAGCGCTAAATCGCCTGCTCCACTGCTTTACACGTTCGCCCCGGCGGCACCCATCGTGCCGCTGGGGCGTTCGTTTATCAGCCCTCGCGGGCGTATAACGGCTTAAGACGTTTACATGCTGATCGGGCCGGCAGCCGCAGGCGCGCCCTTCTTTGCTGTGCCTTGCCTGGCTATGCCCTGTTTTGTTTACTTTGGTTTTGCGGTTTCGGAGCACCTTCGGAGGACACCAGTGGGACGACTCTTCGGTACGGACGGCGTACGCGGTGTCGCCAACGCGGACCTGACAGCCGAGCTCGCGCTCGGCCTCTCGGTCGCGGCGGCACACGTACTGGCCGAGGCGGGCACCTTCGAGGGGCACCGGCCGACCGCCGTGGTGGGCCGTGACCCGCGCGCGTCCGGAGAGTTCCTGGAGGCCGCCGTCGTGGCGGGCCTGGCCAGCGCCGGCGTGGACGTGCTGCGCGTCGGCGTGCTGCCCACTCCGGCCGTCGCGTACCTCACCGGCTCGCTCGGCGCCGACATCGGTGTCATGCTCTCCGCCAGTCACAACGCCATGCCGGACAACGGCATCAAGTTCTTCGCCCGCGGTGGGCACAAGCTCGCCGACGAGCTGGAGGACCGGATCGAGTCGGTCTACGAGCAGCACCGCACCGGTGAGCCCTGGGAGCGCCCGACCGGCTCCGGCGTGGGGCGCGTCACCGACTACACCGAGGGCTTCGACCGCTACGTCGCGCATCTCATCGCGGTCCTGCCCAACCGGCTCGACGGGCTGAAGGTCGTTCTCGACGAGGCGCACGGCGCCGCCGCCCGTGTCTCGCCCGAGGCGTTCGCCCGGGCCGGGGCCGAGGTCGTCACCATCGGTGCGGAGCCGGACGGCCTGAACATCAACGACGGCTGCGGGTCCACCCACCTCGACCTGCTGCGCGCCGCCGTCGTCGAGCACCGCGCCGACCTGGGCATCGCGCACGACGGGGACGCGGACCGCTGCCTGGCCGTGGACGCGAACGGCGAGGAGATCGACGGCGACCAGATCCTGGCCGTGCTCGCCGTCGCCATGCGCGAGGCCGGCCACCTGCGCAAGGACACCGTCGTCGGCACGGTCATGTCGAACCTCGGCTTCAAGGCGGCGATGGAGCGGGAGGGCATCCAGCTCGTCCAGACCGCCGTCGGCGACCGTTACGTCCTGGAGTCGATGAAGGCCGAAGGCTTCGCGCTGGGCGGCGAGCAGTCCGGCCACGTCATCGTCCTGGACCACGCCACGACGGGTGACGGCACGCTGACCGGACTGATGCTCGCGGCCAGGGTCGCCGCCACCGGACGTACGCTCGCCGACCTGGCCGGTGTCATGCAGCGCCTCCCGCAGGTCCTGGTCAACGTGCCGGACGTCGACAAGTCGCGCGTGGACACCTCGCCCGAGGTGGCCACCGCGGTGGCCCGTGCCGAGCACGAGCTGGGCGACACCGGGCGCGTGCTCCTGCGCAAGTCGGGTACCGAGCCGCTCGTGCGGGTCATGGTCGAGGCCGCCGACCTGGAGCAGGCACGCGCCGTGGCCGGGCAGCTGGCCGACGTGGTCAAGTCCGCCCTCGGCTGATCTGCCGTCAGCTCCCGTACGGGTCCGGCCTCATGGCCGGGCCCGTTCGGCGTCCTGGGGCCCGCGGCTCCGCTCCAGCTCACGGATGATGCGGGTCAGGTCGTCCGGCGCGGCGGCGAGGCGGACCGGTGTGCCCGCGTCGTCGAGCTCGGCGACGTGCCAGTCCCTGCGGACGGCGTCGCCGTCGCTGCCCCGGACGCGCCGTACGTGCGTGACGGTGAGCCGCTCCACCGGGATCCGTCTGGCCGCGAACCTGCCCGGACCGGGATGGGGGGTCACCGCGGGCGGACCGCCCCCCAGGACCACGTGGGTGCCGAAGCCGTTCGGGTTGTAGTCGGTGTGATCGAGGAAGCGGGCGGCCAGGAACCGTTCCGCCGCCCCCGGGGAGGTCTCGTCCCCAGGATCCGCCGCGTCGCCCGGTGTACGCACGCGGGTGGTGTGCCAGGCCCAGGCGAACATGCCCAGCGAGGCGGCCGTGCCCGAGGCCGCCCATACGAGGGTCACGGGGGAGCCGAGCGGGTCCGTGGGGTGCAGGTAGCACAGCGGCAGCAGCCACACGGCCGTACCGGCGAGGGCGGCCGCGAACGGCAGGGCGGAGGGGACCACCTCGTCGTCCGACAGCCGGCGGCCTCCTCTTCCGCGCAGCAGGATCCGGGCCCCGGGGTAGCCCGCGGCGAGGGCGCAGCCCGCCGCGATCACGGCCACGTCTCCGCCGCCGGTGAAGTGCTCGCGCCACTCGTGGTGCTCCCCGGTGACCTCCCGTACCTGCCCCCGCCACAGCGTCAGCTCGACGCGGTCCCCGGGGTGGAATCCCCGGGCACCCTCCTTGGAGACCCCGAGGCGCTCCAGGGGGCGGCCGTCGGCGAAGAGCAGCCAGCTGTTCCGCTTCCCCTCGCCGACCTCGGACTCCGCGATCACCGCGCTCGTGCTGCTCCGGCACTCGCCGCGCTCCGAGGAGGGCGTGCCGGCTGCGCAGGGGACGGAGGCCGCCCACGCCCGTTCCTCCGAGGTCGCCACCGGTACGAACCACGCCGCCAGGCCCGCGCCCGCCAGCAGCAGCACGCACAGGATCCACGACACGGCCGAGCCGCGTCCGGCGGTGCGGTACGTGAGGACGGGGGCATGGCTCGACTCCGGGGATCCGTGACGGCGGTGCAGCGCGCGGAGCGCGTCCAGCTTCGCGTCGAAGGCCGCGCGGTCGCCGGAGGACGCGCTGATCGGCAGGGGAAGCCGCCGGGTGCGCCCGTCGCGCAGCAGCACGCTGACACGGTGGATCTCCTGGTTACGCCCGTACTGGACGTACGTGCGCAGGTCCGCGACGTCGGACCACGGCACGTCCCGGCGGCGCAGCAGCGTCCGGGAGCGCAGACCGCGGGCGTCGGCGCTCACCCGGGCGGACGCGGCGTACAGGCAGACGAGACCCAGCACCGTGAGCAGCAGGCCCACAGCCGCCGCCGGGTCCGGGAACCCGGCCCCGTACGCCACGCGCACCGCGGCCAGGGCGGTCCCGGCCGCTCCGAGGGCGACGGAGCACCACAGGGCGCGCCTGTTCCTGGGGTTCAAGGTCAGATCCGGGGTGTCGGTCATGCCGGGATCGTGTCATCGGCGGGGCCGCTCCCGCCTGTGCCGGGTGCGGCAGTCTCCACGCCCGTGAAGCTGCCGGTTCGTCACCCCCGCGACGGGGCCGCGGTCACGCGGTCACCTGGGGACGCCCGGCGCCCGCCGGACGGCCGGCACGGTCCGGCGCCGCATGCTCCACACCACCCGCTGCACCAGCAGCGTCAGCGTCCCCGCGAGCACGATCCCGCCCAGGTTGGCCATCAGCTGGACCGACGACCCCCAGGTCTGCGGTAGATCCTGATAGCTGAACGCGACCGCGGCGTTGGCGGCCGCCGGCACCGTGGTCACCGAGATCGCCACACCGATCAGCGCACCCGACTTCGCCGAGGTCAGCGAGAGCGTCCCCGCGATGCCCGCCAGCAGCGCCACCACGAACGACATCCAGTCCGGGTGCCAGATGAAGCCGGTGTTGGGCCGTTCCGCCGTGACCATGTCCTCGGTGAACAGGCCGAGCGCGTCCAGCAGCCAGGCGAAGCCCGCCGTGAGCGCCATCGCCACCACGAAGCCGCCGACCAGCGCCCACAGCGAGCGGGCCACCAGCCGGGGAGCCCGCTGCACCAGCGCCGTCGAGATACCGGCCAGCGGGCCGAACTCCGGGCCCACCGCCATGGCGCCCACGATCAGGACCGCGTTGTCCAGCATCACCCCGCAGGCGGCGAGCATCGTCGCGAGGGCGAGGAAGGCCACATAGGTGACGCTGAACGTCGACTCCTCGTGGGTCACCTCGCTCAGCTCTTCCCAGAGCACCGCGTCCGCGCCTTCGCCGGGCGCGGCCCGTTCGGCCTCCTCGGCGTGCCGGGAGAGCGTGAGGTCCATGTTCTCGACGGTGATCGAGCCGGTGCTGTCGATGCCCAGGTCCCGCAGCGCGCCGATCAGTTCGTCGCCCGCCTCGCGCGCCACGTCGCACATGACCACGTCACCCGCGGGGTTCCGCGCGGCACCCGTGAACACCACGAGATGGGCGGTGCCCACGGTCCGCTCCACCAGCGCCACCACCTCGTCGGTGCGGTCGGCGGGCACGATGAGGCGCAGATGCAGCACGGCGCACCCTTTCCGGAGTCAGAGCTTGCGCAGTGACAGGCGCTGGACCTTGTGGTCCGGCCCCTTGCGCAGCACCAGAGTGGCACGGCCGCGCGTCGGCGCCACGTTCTCCAGCAGATTGGGTTTGTTGATGGTCCGCCACATCGTCCGGGCGTAGTCCAGCGCCTCCTCCTCGGAGACCTGGGTGTACTTGCGGAAGTACGAGAACGGGTTCTGGAACGCCGTCTCACGCAGCCGGCGGAAACGGTGGAGGTACCAGGTCTCGATGTCCTCGGCGCGCGCGTCGACGTACACGCTGAAGTCGAAGTAGTCCGCGAGCCCGACCCTGGTCCGGCCGTCCTTGCCGGGCAGGGCGGGCTGCAGCACGTTCAGCCCCTCGACGATCAGGATGTCGGGACGGCGCACGGTCAGCCGCTCGCCCGGCACGATGTCGTAGATCAGGTGCGAGTAGACGGGGGCCGTCACCTCGTCCTTGCCGGCCTTGATGTCGGCGACGAACCGGGTCAGCGCCCGCCGGTCGTACGACTCGGGGAACCCCTTCCGCGACATCAGGCCGCGTGCTTCGAGCTCCTTCATCGGCAGCAGGAACCCGTCGGTCGTCACCAGCTCCACCCGGGGGTGCTCCGGCCACCGTGCCAGCAGCGCCTGGAGGATGCGGGCGGTGGTGGACTTGCCGACGGCGACACTGCCGGCGACCCCTATGACGAAGGGGGTGCCGCGCTGCTCGCCGTGCCCGTTGCCCGCGTCGCCGAGGAAGGTGTTCAGGGCACCCCGCAGGCCGGAGGTCTTCTGGACGTAGAGGTTGAGGAGCCGTGAGAGCGGCAGGTAGACGTCCCGGACCTCGTCGAGGTCGATGACGTCGCCGAGGCCTCTCAGCTTCTCGACCTCCTCGGCGGTGAGCGGCAGCGGCGTCTTGTCACGCAGGGCGCTCCACTCGGCCCGGGTCAGGTCGACGTAGGGCGTCGGCGCGTGCTCGGTGCGGCGGGGGCTCCGTGCGGACGAGGTGATCACGTGTTCATTGTTGCGGGGGTTCGAACGGAGTGGGGGGTGGGGTCGGTCACGTGGGGGAGGCCGGGCGGGGCCGCCCGGTCCTGCCGGGCCGGGCGGTGGGCCGACTGCGGCTCCTCCGTCAGGACGGCCGGCCGGCCTGCTCGGCGAGCCCGGCACGGAGCGCCAAGGCCGTCCGGTCCGCCCGGGCGGCCGTCACGCGCTCGGACTCCGGGGCCCGCAGCAGCCCGAAGACGCCCGGCCCCCGGTGCTCCGGTGCCAGACCGCCGTCGCGCGGCACGATGTGGAAGTGCACATGGGAGAAGCCCTCGGCCTCGGCGAACTGGACGACGTACGTCTTGTCGCAGCCCGTGACCGCGCGCAGCGCCCTGGAGAGCCTGACCTGCCAGGTCCCCAGGACGGCCGCCTCGGCGTCCGTGAGGTCGTGCACGGCCGTGACGTGGCGGCGCGGCAGCAGCACCAGCCAGCCGGGCAGCGAGGTGCCGGTCGCGTGGGCCACCCGCCAGTGCCGGTCGTGGGCGAT
Source organism: Kitasatospora papulosa (assembly GCF_000717245.1). Classification (GTDB taxonomy): domain Bacteria; phylum Actinomycetota; class Actinomycetes; order Streptomycetales; family Streptomycetaceae; genus Streptomyces; species Streptomyces papulosus. The sequence continues at coordinate 838,096 of NZ_JNYQ01000004.1, read as the reverse complement.
GCGTTCGCGGGGCGGTAACGCGTCGAACTCCGCCTCCATGCCGCAGGTGTAGCACTCGGAAGTCGTCATGGACCGAGAGCGTAGCTTCGGGGGCGATCCCGGCTGCGGGCATTCGCTCGGGTCTGCGCATCGAAGGTGATGCGGCGGGAGAGGGCGGGCGGACATGGCCCGCGCGTGGCGCACCCCTGCTGTCCCCAGCCCCCGTACGGCCTTATGGTGCCGATATGTGTGGAATCGTGGGTTACGTCGGGGTGCAGTCGGCGCAGGACGTCGTCGTCGCGGGGCTGAAGCGGCTGGAGTACCGGGGGTACGACTCCGCCGGGGTCGCCGTGCTCGCGGACGGGGGGCTGGCCTCCGCGAAGAAGGCCGGGAAGCTCCTCAACCTGGAGAAGGAACTCAAGGACCGGCCGCTGCCGGCCGGGAACGCCGGGATCGGGCACACCCGTTGGGCCACCCATGGCGGGCCCACCGACATCAACGCCCACCCGCATCTCGACAACGCCGGCCGGGTCGCCGTCGTGCACAACGGGATCATCGAGAACTTCGCGTCGCTCCGCGAGGAGCTGGCCGGGCGAGGCCACGACCTGACCTCCGAGACCGACACCGAGGTGGTGGCCCATCTGCTCGCCGAGGCGTACTCCTCGGGCGGTGATCTGGCGGACGCCATGCGCCTGGTGTGCCGGCAGCTGGAGGGCGCGTTCACCCTGGTCGCCGTGCACGCGGACGAGCCCGACGCGGTGGTGGGGGCCCGGCGGAACTCGCCGCTGGTGGTGGGGGTGGGGGACGGCGAGATGTTCCTCGCCTCGGACGTGGCCGCCTTCATCGCGCACACCCGGGACGCGGTCGAGCTGGGCCAGGACCAGGTGGTCGAGCTGCGCCGGGACGGGGTGACGGTCACCGGGTTCGACGGCCGGCCCGCCGACGTGCGTGAGTACCACGTGGACTGGGACGCGTCGGCCGCCGAGAAGGGCGGATACGCCTCCTTCATGCTCAAGGAGATCGCCGACCAGCCCAAGGCGGTCGCCGACACGCTGCTCGGGCGGGTCGACGGTTCGGGCACCCTCCACCTCGACGAGGTGCGCATTCCGCAGACCGTGCTCCGCGAGGTCGACAAGGTCGTCGTCATCGCCTGCGGTACCGCCTTCCACGCCGGGATGATCGCCAAGTACGCCATCGAGCACTGGACCAGGCTGCCCTGCGAGACCGAGCTCGCCAGCGAGTTCCGCTACCGCGACCCGATCCTGGACCAGCGCACGCTCGTCGTCGCCATCTCGCAGTCGGGCGAGACGATGGACACGCTGATGGCCGTCCGGCACGCGCGTGAGCAGGGGGCGAAGGTCCTCGCCATCTGCAACACCAACGGCTCGACCATCCCCAGGGAGTCGGACGCCGTCCTCTACACGCACGCCGGGCCCGAGGTCGCCGTGGCCTCCACCAAGGCGTTCCTGACGCAGCTGGTCGCCTGCTACCTCGTCGCGCTCTACCTGGGGCAGGTGCGCGGCACCAAGTGGGGCGACGAGATCCGCACCGTCGTACGCCAGCTCTCCGAGATGTCCGGCGCGGTCGAACGCGTCCTCGGGACCATGGAGCCCGTACGCGAGCTGGCCCGCTCCCTGGCCGCCCACGACACCGTGCTCTTCGTGGGCCGGCACGTGGGCTACCCGGTGGCCATGGAAGGGGCGTTGAAGCTCAAGGAGCTCGCCTACATGCACGCCGAGGGATTCGCCGCCGGCGAGCTCAAGCACGGACCCATCGCGCTGATCGAGGAGGGCCTCCCTGTCGTCGTGATCGTGCCGTCACCGCGGGGCCGCTCCGTGCTGCACGACAAGATCGTCTCCAACATCCAGGAGATCAGGGCCCGCGGAGCCCGTACCGTCGTCATCGCGGAGGAGGGCGACGAGGAGGTCGTCCCGTACGCCGACCACCTCATCAGGATCCCGGCTACGCCTACGCTGCTTCAGCCGCTGGTCGCCACGGTGCCGTTGCAGGTCTTCGCCTGCGAGCTGGCGACCGCGCGGGGCAACGAGGTGGACCAGCCGCGCAACCTGGCGAAGTCCGTGACAGTCGAGTGAGTGAGTGAGCGCGTGATCATTGGGGTCGGGATCGATGTGGCGGAGATCGAACGCTTCGGCGCCGCGCTGGAGCGCACGCCCCAGCTGGCCGATCGGCTCTTCCTGGAGCGCGAGTTGCTGCTGCCGGGCGGGGAGCGGCGGGGAACCGCCTCACTGGCGGCCCGGTTCGCCGCGAAGGAGGCCCTGGCCAAGGCGCTCGGCGCGCCGGGCGGACTGCTCTGGACCGACGCCGAGGTCTGCGTCGAGGAGAGCGGCCGGCCCCGGCTGGAGGTGCGCGGCACCGTCGCGGCACGGGCGGCCGAGCTCGGCGTACGCAGCTGGCACGTCTCGCTCAGCCACGACGCGGGGGTGGCGTCGGCCGTGGTGATCGCGGAGGGTTGAGCGTATGCGACATGCCTACAGCGTCAAGACCGTACGGGCCGCCGAGCGGGCGCTCATGGAACGGCTGCCGGAGGGGGCGCTGATGCAGCGTGCCGCCGCCGGACTCGCGGTGGCCTGCTGCGACCTGCTCCGGCGCAACGGCAGGGTGTACGGCTCCCGGGTGCTGCTCCTCGTGGGCAGCGGTGACAACGGCGGGGACACCCTCTACGCGGGAGCCCGGCTGGCCCGGCGCGGCGCCGGTGTCCGAGCCCTGCTCACCTCGCCGGACAAGGTGCACCGGCAGGCCGTGGCCGCCCTGCTGGCCGCGGGCGGGCAGGTGCTCGGCGGCCCGCCGCTCGGCGCTCTCGGCCCCCTCGACCTCGTCGTCGACGGCATCACCGGGATCGGGGGCCGCGGCGGGCTGCGGCCCGAGGCGGCGGAGCTGGTGCGCGCGGTCACCGCAGGCCACGTGCCGGTGCTCGCCGTCGACCTGCCGAGCGGCGTGGAGGCGGACACCGGCGAGGTGCTCGGCGAGGCCGTACACGCCGACGCGACCGTCACCTTCGGCACGTACAAGCCGGGACTGCTCGTCGACCCGGCCGCCGGACACGCGGGTGCCCTCCGGCTCGTCGACATCGGCCTGGCGGAGGAGCTCCCGGACCGGCCGGACCTGGAGGCACTCCAGTACGCCGACGTGGCCGCCCTGCTGCCCGTGCCCGACGCCGGGAGCGACAAGTACCGCCGCGGGGTCGTCGGGGTGGCCGCGGGCTCGGAGCGCTACCCCGGAGCCGCCGTGCTCGCGGTCGCGGGCGCGCTCCGCGGGGGCGCGGGCGCCGTGCGGTACGCGGGCCCCGGGGCCGACGCGGTCATCGCCCGCTTCCCGGAGACGCTGGTGCACCCCGGCCCGCCGTCGAAGGCCGGACGGGTCCAGGCCTGGGTCGCAGGCCCGGGGCTCGGCGACTCCTCGGCGTCGGCGGAGGCCGTGGCCGACGTCCTGGCCGCGGACGTCCCGGTGCTGGTCGACGCGGACGGGCTGCGGCTCATGGACGCGGCGGCCGTGCGCGCGAGGACCGCCGCGACCGTCCTGACCCCGCACGCCGGTGAGGCCGCCGCGCTGCTCGGCGTCGGGCGCGAGGAGGTCGAGGCGGGACGGCTCGCCGCCGTGCGGGAGCTGGCCGCCCGCTACCGGGCCACGGTGCTCCTGAAGGGCTCGACGACGCTCGTGGCGGAGCCCGGGGACGCACCCGTGCGGGTCAACCCGACCGGCACGTCCTGGCTGGCCACGGCGGGCAGCGGCGACGTGCTGTCCGGGCTGACCGGCTCGCTGCTCGCCGCGGGCCTCGCACCGCGCGACGCCGCCTCCGTCGGCGCCTACCTGCACGGACTCGCGGCACGCCGCGCGGCGGACGGGGCGCCGGTCGCCGCGCACGACGTCGCGGACGCCGTACCGGCGGCGTGGCGGGACGTCCTCGCCTGATCCACGCTGGAGAGCGGAGGCCGGAGCGGGGCCGGCGTGACGGGAAAGGGCCGGTGATCGGGCATGGGCAGCGGCAGCGGCATTCGCGTACGCAGGGTCTACGACCCACCGGAGGACGACGACGGCACCCGTGTGCTGGTGGACCGGCTCTGGCCGCGCGGGATCTCCAAGGAGCACGCGGCGGTCGACATGTGGGCCAAGGACGTGACGCCGTCGAAGGAACTCCGCACGTGGTACCACGAGGACCGCACGGGCGGACGGTACGACGACTTCGTGGACCGCTACCGCACCGAGCTCGGTGACCCCGCCCACACCGAGGCCGTGGAGGCCCTGCTCGCGCTGCTGCGCCGGGGCGGCCCGGTCACCCTCGTCACGTCGGTGAAGGACGTCCCGGCCAGCCACGTACCGGTCCTCGTTGAGCATCTGGAACATGCCCTCGACCACCGGTGACCGCCTCACCGGGCACAGGAGGTCGAGGGCACAGGCGTACGGCTCTGAGACACTGGGCGCGATGAACGAGACAGCGACCCTGAGAGCCCGTGCCGAGATCGACCTCGCCGCGCTGCGTGCCAATGTGCGCGTTCTGCGCGCGCGGGCGTCCGGGGCACAGCTCATGGCCGTGGTGAAGTCCGACGCCTACGGGCACGGAGCGGTGCCCTGCGCCAGGGCGGCGCAGGAGGCCGGGGCGTCCTGGCTGGGCACCGCCACCCCGCAGGAGGCCCTCGCGCTCCGTGCGGCCGGCATCCGGGGCCGGGTGATGTGCTGGCTGTGGACGCCCGGCGGCCCCTGGCGCGAGGCGGTCGAGGCCGACATCGATGTCTCGGTGAGCGGGATGTGGGCGCTCGACGAGGTCGTCGCCGCCGCCACGGAGGCGGGGATTCCGGCGCGGGTCCAGCTGAAGGCGGACACGGGCCTGGGACGCAACGGCTGCCAGCCCGCCGACTGGCCCGAGCTCGTCTCGGCCGCCCGCGCCGCCGAGGAGGCCGGTGTGCTGCGCGTCACCGGTCTCTGGTCGCACTTCGCCTGTGCGGACGAGCCGGGCCACCCGTCGATCGCCGCCCAGCTGGACGTCTTCCGCGACATGGTGGCGTACGCGGAGAAGGAGGGCGTCCGGCCCGAGGTGCGGCACATCGCCAACTCCCCGGCGACGCTCACGGTGCCCGAGTCGCACTTCGACCTGGTGCGCACCGGCATCGCGATGTACGGCATCTCGCCCAGCCCCGAACTGGGCACCTCCGCCGACTTCGGGCTGCGCCCGGTCATGACGCTGGCCGCCTCCGTCGCCCTGGTCAAGCAGGTGCCCCCGGGGCACGGCATCAGCTACGGCCACCACTACACGACCGCTGCCGAGACGACGCTGGCCCTGGTGCCGGTCGGCTACGCGGACGGCATCCCGCGCCACGCCTCGGGCCGGGGACCCGTCCTGGTCGGAGGCGCCGTCCGCAGGATCGCGGGCCGGGTCGCGATGGACCAGTTCGTGGTGGACCTCGGGGGAGAGGTCCTGGAGGCCGGCGCGGAAGCGGTGCTGTTCGGGCCGGGCGACCGGGGCGAGCCGAGCGCGGAGGACTGGGCGCGGGCGGCGGACACCATCGCCTACGAGATCGTCACACGCATCGGTGTACGCGTCCCGCGCGTCCATCTCCACGAGGACTCCGGCAGGGACTGAACACCCCGGCCGGGGGCAGTCACGGTCCTACGACGACAACCACGACGAAGGAGCACGGCACGGTGAGCGAGACCAGCGCGGAGGACGTGGTGGCGACGGCGGCCGTCGCGGCGGCCGGCTGGCGCCGGGCGGGCATCGCCGGGGCGGCGATAGGCGTCATCGCCGCGGGCGCGGCCGCCGGTGTGGCCGTCGAGCGGCTCACCGTGGGCCGGGGCATGCGCAAGAAGGCCCGCCTCGCGCTGGACGCCTCGGGTCCGTACGGCTCCCTGCGGGGTCAGCCCGGCCGGGCCGTCGCGGACGACGGCACCGAGCTCTACTACGAGGTCGACGAGACCGAACCGGACGGCGGTACGAGCCGTGCGGGCGGGCGCCCCGGCGCGGGAACCCACGCCGGCACCGGCCCGCGCCGGCGCCGGCTCTTCGGCAGCAAGGACCCCGCGCCGCTGACCGTCGTGTTCAGCCACGGCTACTGCCTGAGCCAGGACTCCTGGCACTTCCAGCGCGCCGCGCTGCGCGGCCTGGTCCGCACGGTCCACTGGGACCAGCGCAGCCACGGCCGCTCCGAGCGGGGCAGGTCGCAGGCCGAGGGCGTCCCGGTGGGCATCGACCAGCTCGGCCGCGACCTCAGGGCGGTCATCGACGCGGCGGCCCCCGAGGGCCCGCTGGTACTGGTCGGGCACTCCATGGGCGGCATGACGATGATGGCCCTCGCCGACCGGTACCCGGAGCTGATCCGTGACCGGGTCGCCGCGGTCGCGTTCGTCGGGACGTCGAGCGGCAAGCTCGGCGAGGTGAACTTCGGCCTGCCGGTGGCGGGTGTGAACGCGGTGCGCCGGGTGCTGCCCGGGGTGCTCAAGGCCCTCGGATCGCAGACGGAGCTGGTGGAGCGGGGCCGGCGGGCGACCGCCGACCTGTTCGCGGGGCTGATCAAGCGGTACTCGTTCGGGTCGCGGGACGTGGACCCGGCGGTCGCCCGGTTCGCCGAGCGGCTCATCGAGTCCACCCCGATCGATGTCGTCGCGGAGTTCTACCCGGCCTTCACCGAGCACGACAAGAGCGGCGCCCTGCCCGCCTTCCGCGACATCCCGGTACTGATCCTGGCCGGTGACAAGGACCTCGTGACGCCGAGTTCGCACAGCGAGGCCATCGCGGACGAGCTGCCGGACGCGGAGCTGGTCATCGTGCCGGACGCGGGCCACCTGGTGATGCTGGAGCACCCGGAGACGGTGACCGACCGGCTCGCGGACCTGCTGGTGCGGATCGGAGCCGTTCCGGCCGGGACGCGCTGATCCTCTACCGTTGGTCGGCATGGAAGCAGCGCACAACGGCCCGGTGGCCGACACCGTCGCACCGGGCAACGTCACCCTGGACGTCGCCGTCGAGTCCCCCGAAGAGATGAAGGAGCTGGGCCGCCGGATCGCCGGTGTGCTGGCGCCCGGAGACCTGGTGATGCTCACCGGCGAGCTCGGTGCGGGCAAGACCACACTGACCCGGGGGCTCGGCGAGGGACTCGGTGTACGCGGTGCCGTCACCTCACCGACCTTCGTGATCGCCCGGGTCCATCCGCCGCTGGGCGAGGGACCCGCCCTGGTCCACGTCGACGCGTACCGCCTGGGCGGTGGGCTCGACGAGATGGAGGACCTGGACCTCGACGTCTCGTTGCCGGAGTCGGTGATCGTGGTGGAGTGGGGTGACGGCAAGGTGGAGGAGCTGTCCGAGGACCGGCTGCGCGTGGTGATCGACCGCGCGGTCGGCGACACCGACGACGAGCGCCGCACGGTGACGCTGGTGGGGATCGGCGCGCGCTGGTCGGGACGGAGCGCCGAGCTCTCTGCCCTCCGGTAGCCGGCCCGCCCGGCGAGGTGCCCGTCCCTGCCCCGGCTCCCCGACGCGTCCGTCGCTTTCCGACAGGACGTCGGTAAAATGTTGCGCGGGGGAGCCCCGTCGTGGTCACATGGGGTACAGGGATTGGTTAGGTCTACCTAACCACGTCTCACCGAAGCCCGAGGAGGCATCCATGCCGGCACCCGAGCGTGAAGTGCGGCCGCAGTCGTCCCCGGCGGAACCACCGTCGCCGTCCGCGGTGTCGATGAAGGACCTGCTCGCCTCCTGCGCCGCCGCGACGGCGGTGTCGACGCCGCCCCGCGACGAACAGGCCGACGCGGACGACACCGACGCGCCGCCCGCCGCGGGGCTCGACGCGGCCTGACCCGGGCCGCCGGGACGCGACCGCGGACGCCACGGGTCTCAGGGGACGACGACGACCTTCACGCCGACCGTGGCGAAGGTCCACAGCACGTCGCCGTCGGCCCGCTTCATCCGGACGCCGCCGGTCTTCATCGTGGGGTCGGGGCTCTTCATCGAGCCGTCCTGGGCGGCGCTGAAGCCCACGGACACGTCGTCGACGTTCGCGAAGCGCACCACGTGCTCGATCAGCACGCCGTCGGAGCCCTTGATGGTGCCCGAACGCGAGGAAACCGTGTAGACACCGGGCAGCGGGCTCACGGAGCTCGGCATGACGGGGAACGTCCGAAGGGTCTCCTCCTTGTCGTCCACGATCCAGACCCGGCGGTCCTTCAGCCCGTACACGACGCGGGCCCCGGTGTCGGAGTCCTCGGGCACCGCGAGCGGCTCCTTCGTCGGCTCCGGCTTCACGGACGGCTTCACCGGCGCGCTGGAGGGCCCGGCCGAGGGAGCGGCGACGGAGTCGGGCGCGTTCGCCGATGCCTGGTAGGCGAGGAAACAGACCGCGGCCACCGCCGCGGCAGTGAGCCCGGCCACGATTCCCGAGCTGCCCCTTGCCACCGTGAGTTCCCCTTTCACATGCATTCGTCGCATGTCGTACAAGCATTTACGTCGTACACGCGTATACCCGGCGACGGTACCAGCAGCGGAAGGGGAGGCCGGGACGCTGCACGGGCTGCCGTGGCCGAGTCGGCGGAGCCGTAGGCTGTTTGTGTGCTGCTGCTCGCCATGGATACCGCCACCCCCGCCGTCACCGTCGCCCTTCACGACGGGACCTCCGTCGTCGCCGAGACCGGCCAGGTCGACGCCCGGAGGCACGGGGAGCTGCTCCTGCCCGCCGTCGACCGGGTCCTCGCCGAGGCCGGGGTGAAGCTCGACGCCGTGACCGACGTGGCCGTCGGGGTCGGCCCCGGCCCGTACACCGGGCTGCGCGTCGGCCTGGTCACCGCCGCGACCTTCGGCTCCGCCCTCTCCGTGCCGGTGCACGGGGTGTGCACGCTCGACGCCCTCGCGTACGCCGCCGGCCTGGACGGTCTCGAAGGCCCCTTCGCCGTCGCGACCGACGCGCGCCGCAAGGAGGTCTACTGGGCGCGGTACGAGGACTTCCGCACCCGGGACGGCGACCCCGCCGTCGACCGGCCCGCCGACATCGCGGACCGGCTCGCCGGACTCCCCGTGGCCGGTGCCGGCGCGCTGCTCTACCCCGAGGCCTTCCCGGACGCCCGCGGCCCGGAACACGTCTCCGCCGCCGCGCTCGCCGCCTTCGCCGCCGGACGGCTGGCCGCCGGTGCCGCACTGCTGCCGCCCCAGCCGCTCTACCTCCGCAGGCCCGACGCCCAGGTCCCGAAGAACTACAAGGTGGTCACCCCCAAGTGACCACCTCGACCGCTGTGCTCCGTGAGATGCGCTGGTGGGACATCGAACCGGTGCTGGAGCTGGAACACGAGCTGTTCCCCGACGACGCCTGGTCGGCCGGCATGTTCTGGTCCGAACTGGCGCGCACCCGCGGACCCGGGGCGACCCACCGCTACGTCGTCGCGGAGGACCCCGCCGACGGCCGGATCGTCGGGTACGCGGGCCTGGCCTCGGCCGGGGACCTCGCCGACGTCCAGACGATCGCGGTCGGCCGGCACCGGTGGGGCGGCGGCCTCGGCTCCGAGCTGCTGACCGACCTGCTCCGGCACGCCACCGCCCTCGAGTGCGCCGCCGTGCTCCTGGAGGTCCGGGTCGACAACACCCGCGCCCAGAAGCTCTACGAACGCTTCGGCTTCGAACCCATCGGCTTCCGCCGGGCCTACTACCAGCCGGGCAACATCGACGCACTCGTCATGCGCCTGACCGTACAAGGAACAGAGACAGACTGATGGCTGACGAACCGCTCGTACTCGGTATCGAGACCTCCTGCGACGAGACCGGTGTCGGCATCGTGCGCGGGACGACGCTCCTCGCCGACGCCGTCGCTTCCAGCGTCGACACCCACGCCCGCTTCGGCGGCGTCGTACCCGAGATCGCCTCCCGCGCCCACCTGGAGTCGATGGTCCCCACCATCGAGCGGGCCCTGAAGGACGCCGGGATCAGCGCGCGCGACCTCGACGGCATCGCGGTCACGGCCGGTCCCGGGCTCGCCGGTGCCCTGCTCGTCGGCGTCTCGGCCGCCAAGGCGTACGCGTACGCGCTCGGCAAGCCGCTGTACGGCGTGAACCACCTCGCCTCGCACATCTGCGTCGACCAGCTGGAGCACGGCCCGCTGCCCGAGCCGACGATGGCGCTGCTGGTGAGCGGCGGGCACTCCTCGCTGCTGCTCGCCCCGGACATCACCAACGACGTACGGCCGCTCGGCGCGACCATCGACGACGCCGCGGGCGAGGCCTTCGACAAGATCGCCCGGGTGCTGGACCTCGGCTTCCCCGGCGGGCCGGTCATCGACCGGCTGGCCAGGGAGGGCGACCCGAAGGCGATCGCCTTCCCCCGCGGGCTGAGCGGTTCGCGCGACCCGGCGTACGACTTCTCCTTCTCCGGGCTCAAGACGTCCGTGGCGCGCTGGATCGAGGCCAAGCGCGCGGCGGGCGAGGAGGTCCCCGTACGCGATGTGGCGGCGTCCTTCCAGGAGGCCGTCGTGGACGTCCTGACCCGCAAGGCCGTCCGGGCCTGCAAGGACGAGGGCGTCGACCACCTGATGATCGGCGGTGGCGTCGCGGCGAACTCGCGGCTCCGGGCGCTCGCCCAGGAGCGGTGCGAGAGGGCCGGGATCAGGCTGCGGGTCCCACGGCCGGGACTCTGCACGGACAACGGCGCCATGGTCGCCGCCCTGGGAGCGGAGATGGTGGCGCGCAACCGCCCCGTGTCCGACCTCGGCCTCTCGGCGGACTCCTCCCTGCCGGTCACGGAGACCCATGTGCCGGGGGCGCACGGCCACGACCACGGCCACGACCACGTGCACGAGATCAGCAAGGACAACCTCTACTCATGACCGTCGCCCTGATGTGGGAGGCCCGCGCCGCGCAGGGCAGGGGCGGGGAGCTGCTGGAGTGGGCCGGGGCGAGGACGGCGGAGCTGTCCCCGAAGCCGTCGCGCAGCGAGCTGCTGCGCGCCCCCCAGGACCGGGTGCTCGTGCTGACCTGGTGGGAAGCGGGATACGACGACCGGCTGCCGGAGCTGCCGGAGCCGGACGCCGGGCTGATCACCCGCGCCGTCCACCGGTGGCGCTTCGAGTCCCTCGGCCCGGCGGGCGGCTGATCCGGGGGCGGGAGCGCGGGACCGGACGCCTGCCGGAGAAGAATCCTGAAAAGATCTTCCCGCACGTGTCGATCCGGGCCCCTCCCGTTCGACGCATGGGTGAGAGGCGGGGAACAGCCCCGCTTCCCGAGTCCGAGGAGACACCATGCCGCGCTACCTGACGATGGTCCGCATCGACGAGAAGAACGCACCCGCGGAGGGCCCCAGCGAGGCGCTGATGGAGCGCATGGGGGCGCTCATCGAGGAGATGACGAAGGCCGGGGTCCTCCTGGACACCGCCGGACTCACCCCGACCTCCGAAGGCACCAGGGTCACCTGGTCGAACGGCGAGTTCACCGTCACCGACGGACCGTTCACCGAGACCAAGGAGGTCATCGGCGGCTACGCCCTCATCCAGGCCAAGGACAAGGCGGAGATCCTGGAGTGGACCAAGCGCTTCCTCGCCGTCCACGAGCCGTACTGGACGATCACCTCCGAGATCCGCGAGATCGCGGAGGGCTGACGGGCACGGCCGGCAGCGACCGGGGCGGGCGGACGATCCTTGCCGCGCCCGCCCCCGGCTGCTCTGATAAGTGCCCGTGACAGCAACGAGCAGCGCCGTCGAGGCCGTGTACCGCATCGAGTCGGCCAGGATCATCGCCGGCACGGCGCGCATCGTGCGGGACGTGGGCATCGCCGAGGAGATCGCGCAGGACGCACTCGTCGCCGCGCTGGAGCAGTGGCCCGAGGACGGCGTCCCGGACCGCCCCGGGGCCTGGCTCATGGCCACCGCCAAGCACCGGGCGATCGATCTCGTACGCCGCAGGGAGACCTACGCCCGCAAGCTCGCCGAGGCCGGCAGGGCACTGGAGGACGTGCCGCCGCCCGAACCGGCCGACCCGGACGGCATCGACGACGACCTGCTCCGGCTGATCTTCACCTCGTGCCATCCGGTGCTCTCCACCGAGGCGCGCGTCGCACTCACCCTCCGCCTGCTCGGCGGCCTCGGCACGGACGAGATCGCCCGCGCGTTCCTGGTCCGGGAGTCCACCGTCGCCCAGCGCATCGTCCGCGCCAAGCGGACCCTCGGACGTACGGGAGTGCCCTTCGAGGTGCCGTCGGGCCCGGAACGTCCCGCCCGGCTCGGCTCCGTGCTCGACGTGATCTACCTGATCTTCAACGAGGGATACGCGGCCACCGCGGGCGACGACCTGCTGCGCCCCGCGCTCTGCGAGGACGCGCTCCGGCTCGCGCGTCTGCTGGCGGGCCTGATGGACAGGGAAGCGGAGGTCCACGGGCTGGCCGCCCTCCTGGAACTGCAGGCGTCCCGCACACGCGCCAGGACGGGCGCCGACGGCACGCCTCTCCTGCTGGCGGAACAGAACCGTGCCCGGTGGGACCACCTGCTGATCCGGCGGGGCTTCGCGGCCCTGGAACGGGCGCACGCGCTGGGCGGCGCCCCGGGGCCGTACACCCTCCAGGCCGCGATCGCCGCCTGCCACGCCCGCGCCGCGCGCTGGTCCGACACCGACTGGCCGGTGATCGCCGCCCTCTACGGACGGCTCGTGGCGGTGGCCCCGTCGCCGGTCGTGGAGCTGAACCGGGCGGTGGCCGTCTCGATGGCCCAGGGGCCGGAGGCGGGTCTCGCCCTGACCGACGCGCTCCTGGACGACCCGGCCCTCGCCGGGTACCACCTGCTGCCGAGTGTGCGGGGCGACCTGCTGGAACGGCTCGGGCGCGGCGAGGAGGCGCGGGCCGCGTTCGTACGCGCCTCCGAGCTGACGCGCAACGCGCGGGAACGGGAGCTGCTGCTCGCACGTGCCGAGGGCGTGTCCCGATGAGTTCGGGGCCTCGCCGCGGTCTACCTTGCACAGCGTCCCGCGGAGCGGGGCGGCGAGTGGAGGAGGAAGATCATGCAGAAGATCAGGCCCTGTCTGTGGTTCGACGACCAGGCGGAGGAAGCGGCCACGTTCTACGTCTCGGTGTTCGGCGGTGACTCCCGCATCGAGAAGGTCACCCGCTGGCCCGAGGGGACCGAGTCGGCCGGATCGGTGCTGACCGTCGACTTCGTGCTCGCCGGCCAGGAGTACCTCGGTCTCAACGGCGGCCCCCAGTTCCACTTCAGCGAGGCCGTCTCGCTGAGCGTGGACTGCGCGGACCAGGAGGAGGTCGACAGGCTGTGGGCGAAGCTCACCGAGGGCGGTGAGGAGAGCATGTGCGGCTGGCTGAAGGACAGGTACGGCCTGTCCTGGCAGATCGTCCCGCGTGCGCTGCCCGAGCTGCTCGGCGGTCCCGACCGGGCCAGGGCGGACCGGGCGATGAAGGTGATGATGGGCATGCGGAAGCTGGACGTGCGGACCCTGCTGGACGCCTGAGCCGCACGCCGTGCGAGGGCGTGCGGACGGGCGCACCCTGGAGACAGGAGACCCCGGGAGGTGACCGTCATGATGGAGACCGCCGTCGGATGGCATGTCGAGCTGGAATTCGAGGAGGACACCCACCGGACCCGTGCGGCCGCGATGGTGCGGCTGAGCGACGGGACCGAGGTACGGGCCCACGGATACGCCAGCCGGCACCCGTCCGACTCGCAACAGCCACGGGTGGGCGAGGAGATCGCCGGCGCCCGCGCGCTCAACGAACTGGCGATGAAGCTGCTCACCAAGGCACACGACGAGATCGACGAGGCGTCGGGCCGGACGTCGTACCCGCTGACCTGAACTCCGCACCGTCCCACCGCCGGAGGGCGGCGCGGGCTCGGTAATGTCTGGGACATGCCCAGTCGTTCACCCCTTCCGCCCCCGCCCCCGCCCGTGGAGATACGTGCCTGGCCCGACCGGGACGCCCTGTTGAGGGACCGCGCGGCCGTCCTCGACGAGCTGGTGAGGACGTTCATCGGGCCCGCGCGACTCGGTGTGCTCTGGCTGTGGGCGGGCGTCGCCGCGTTCGGATGGTCCCTGGTGGGCGCGGCGTTCCTGATGTTCGAGGACGCCGCCGACTCCCCGGGCGTGGTCCCGGGCGTCGTCGTCCTCGCGGGCGGCGCGGCCACCCTGGTCCCCGGTATCGTCCTGCTCGTCGTCGGTGCGGCCAGGGACCTGCGCGTCCACCGCCTCCTCGTGGAGTGGGGAGGCCTGGACCACGACCCCGCGGGCGACGTCGGGCTGCGCATGCCGCGGGCGAGTTTCCTCTGGCTGCTCACGTCGTTCACGCTCTGCGCGGTCGGCCTGTTCACCTGCGTCGTCGTCCCGGCGACCGCCAGGGCGGGCGAGGAGACGTACGGTCTGGTGGCCCTGTTCATGGGACTCGGGTTCCTCGCGTGGCTGACCGGACTGACCGGCCTCGTCAAGGCGTTCGCCCACCGGCGCTGGGTGATCCGGGTGCTCGTCGGGGTACCCGCCGAGCCGCTGATCACGGTGGAGGGCTGACCGGGGCCGCGCAGCGGCCGCCGGGGCGAGGGCGTCAGGCCCGCTTCACCGGCTGCCCGACGAGCATCGTCGGAGCCCCGGCCACCCGGGTCAGGAAGACGGTGGCCGCGTGCGGCCCCTGGAGCTTCATCTTCCGCCGCAGTTCCTCAGGTTCGACCGCCGAGCCGCGCTTCTTGACGGTCAGGACACCGACCTGGCGTTCCCTCAGCAACGCCTTCAGCTTCTTCATGTTGAAGGGCAGCTGATCGGTGATCTCGTACGCGGCGACGGCGTCGGACTCGTACGGCACGTCGCTCGTGACGTAGGCGATCGTCTCGTCGACCAGCCGGCCGTCGCACTCCTCCACGATCCGGGCCACCAGATGGGCGCGGATGACGGCGCCGTCCGGCTCGTACAGGTACCGGCCGACGGGGCCGACGGGCGGTGCGGGCAGCGGGCCGTCGGAGGCGAGGGTCGTGCGGGAGGGGAGCAGCGTGGCCCGGAACGCCCCGGGGGTGAAGCCCTCGCCGAACCAGAGCACGGCCTCCTTCACATCGCCGCCGTCCGAGATCCACTCGGCCTCGGCCTGCGGGCCGATCGCCTCGTGGGGGACTCCGGGGGCGATCTTGAGCGCGGCGCGTGGCGCCTTCAGCGCGGCTCCGGTCGCCCAGGAGAGCGGCGGCGAGTAGGCCTCGGGGTCGAAGATCCTGCCCCGCCCGCCACGCCGTGCCGGGTCGACGAAGACGGCCTCGTAGGGGGCGGTGTCGATCTCGGTGACGTCGGCGCACCGCACCTCGACGAGGTCCTGGAGGCCGAGCGCCTCGGCGTTGGCGCGGGCCACCCGCGCGGTGAGCGGATCCCGGTCGACGGCCAGGACCGAGATGCCCGCCCGGGCCAGGGCGATCGCGTCGCCGCCGATCCCGCAGCACAGGTCGGCCACGCTCCGTACGCCGAGCTCGGCGAACCGCCCGGCGCGGTGGACGGCGACCGAGGTGCGGGTCGCCTGCTCCACGCCGTTCGGGGTGAAGAACATGCGGTACGCGTCCTCCGCCCCGAACTTCGCCACCGCGCGCTGCCGCAGCCGCGCCTGACCGAGCGCCGCGGAGACCAGGGCCGCGGGGTGCGTGCGGCGCAGCCGGGTCGCGGTCGCCAGCTCCCGGGCGGGGTCGTGGTCGCGCAGCTCGTCCAGGAGTGCGGCGCCCTCGGGGGTGCGCAGGGCGGCGAATGCGGCGAGCGGGTCGGCCGGGTCGGCGGGAGGAATGGCGTTCACGGATCCATTGTGAGCCAGCCGGGGGACCCGCCGGGTCCCCCGGAGGTGTCGCGGCGGGAGGCCCGTGCCCCGGTGGCAGGATGCGGCGCCATGCAGCTAGTAAGACAAAAGGAAAAATTTGCTACGAAGCGGAGCGGAACGGTCTGCGCGGTCCTGGCCGTCCTGATGGCCGGCGCGGCCGCCTCCGGGTGCGCGGCCGGCGAGGACGGGAGGGCGGGCGGCCCCCGGGAGCCCGTCGCCGGCCGGCCGGGTGCCGCCGCCCAGAAGGACGCCGCCGCGGCCGAGGCGCGGCGTCTCAAGCGGGAGCAGGCCGCCCGGGTGGCCGCCGCGCGGAAGTGGGGGCTGGCGAAGATGCCGCTCGCCGCTCCCGCGCCACCCGCCGTGAAGCCGCGCATCACGACCCGGGAGGGATTCGAGGTGGAGGGCGGGGAGACGCTTCCGCCCGTCTTCACCACCGTGCCCACCAAGGAGCGGATCGTCTTCCTGACGATGGACGACGGGGCGGAGAAGGACCCCGAACTGCTGCGGATGATGACCGAACTGAAGATCCCGTACAGCGCCTTCCTCAGCGACTACGTGGTGAGCGACGACTACGGCTACTTCAAGGACATGCAGGCCCGAGGCGTCACCCTCAACAACCACACGCTCAACCACCGTTACCTTCCGGGACTCTCGAAGGAGGAGCAGCGGCGGGAGATCTGCGGGGAGCAGGACAAGCTCGAGAAGTACTTCGGGAAGCGGCCCACGCTCTTCCGGCCGCCGTACGGCAACTACAACGGCGACACCCTGCGCGTCGCGCGGTCCTGCGGCATCAAGGCCGTGCCCCTGTGGGCGGCCGAGGCGTTCCCCGACCACATGGAGTGGCGCGAGTGGGACCAGGACCTGCACCCCGGCGACATCATCCTCACCCACTTCCGGGGCGAGGAGGACTGGAAGGGGTCCATGGCCGACATGATCCGCCGCGTCATGAAGACGGTCACGGACAAGGGGTACGCCGTGGCCAGGCTGGAGGACTACGTCTGACGGATCCCCGGACGGCGCGGGCGCGGACCTCATGACGGGGCGTCCGCCCTTCCCGCGCCGTCCGCCCTTTCCACCCGCTCTCCCGCCCGCCGGCCGCTCCGGGCGCACCCCGGAACGCCGCGGCCCCTTCCCGCGTTGTCCGGGCGGGCGACGGTCCCCGTGACGCCACGCGAGGGTGGTGAATTGGCACTCCGCTTGACCGAGTGCTAATCGCGGTCATAGTCTCAGTGCTGGCACTCCCCGAGGGAGAGTGCCAGCACAACTGCGCGACAGGGCAGGTCCGGCACCCGCGACGACGGATCGACCTGGTCGCCACCCACAGACTGTTAAACCCCGTGAGATCTCCGAAGGGGGAGACCGGATCGTGTCGACCACCAGCTCCAAGGTTGCGATCAAGCCGCTCGAGGACCGCATTGTGGTCCAGCCGCTCGACGCCGAGCAGACCACGGCTTCCGGCCTGGTCATTCCGGACACCGCCAAGGAGAAGCCCCAGGAGGGCGTCGTCCTGGCCGTGGGCCCGGGCCGCTTCGAGAACGGCGAGCGCCTTCCGCTCGACGTCAAGACCGGCGACGTCGTGCTGTACAGCAAGTACGGCGGCACCGAGGTGAAGTACAACGGCGAGGAGTACCTCGTCCTCTCGGCGCGCGACGTCCTCGCGATCGTCGAGAAGTAGTTCACCCACGTTTGCTTCTGTTCTGCGCCCCTGGCCCCCTGCGAGATGACTAGCCGGGCGGCGAGGGGCGCAGTTCGTTTTGAGAGGGAAGAAAACAGCCCATGGCGAAGATTCTGAAGTTCGACGAGGACGCCCGTCGCGCCCTTGAGCGCGGCGTCAACAAGCTTGCCGACACGGTGAAGGTGACGATCGGTCCGAAGGGCCGCAACGTCGTCATCGACAAGAAGTTCGGCGCTCCCACCATCACCAACGACGGTGTCACCATCGCGCGCGAGGTCGAGCTCGACGACCCGTACGAGAACCTCGGTGCCCAGCTGGTGAAGGAGGTGGCGACCAAGACCAACGACGTAGCGGGTGACGGCACCACCACCGCCACCGTGCTCGCCCAGGCCCTCGTCCGCGAAGGACTGCGCAACGTCGCCGCGGGCGCGTCCCCGGCCGCCCTGAAGAAGGGCATCGACGCCGCCGTGAAGGCCGTGTCCGAGGACCTCCTCGCGACTGCCCGCCCGATCGACGACAAGGCCGACATCGCCGCCGTGGCCGCGCTCTCCGCGCAGGACCCGCAGGTCGGCGAGCTCATCGCGGACGCGATGGACAAGGTCGGCAAGGACGGTGTCATCACCGTCGAGGAGTCCAACACCTTCGGTCTGGACCTCGAGTTCACCGAGGGCATGGCCTTCGACAAGGGCTACCTCTCCCCGTACATGGTGACCGACCAGGAGCGTATGGAGGCCGTCCTCGACGACCCGTACATCCTGATCCACCAGGGCAAGATCGGCTCCATCCAGGAGCTGCTCCCCCTCCTGGAGAAGGTCATCCAGGCGGGTGGCTCCAAGCCGCTGCTGATCATCGCCGAGGACGTCGAGGGCGAGGCGCTCTCCACCCTCGTCGTCAACAAGATCCGTGGCACCTTCAACGCCGTCGCGGTGAAGGCCCCGGGCTTCGGTGACCGCCGCAAGGCCATGCTCGGCGACATCGCCACCCTCACCGGTGCGACCGTCATCGCCGAGGAGGTCGGCCTCAAGCTCGACCAGGCCGGTCTGGACGTGCTCGGCACGGCCCGCCGCGTCACGGTCTCCAAGGACGACACGACCATCGTCGACGGCGGCGGCGACTCCGCCGACGTCAAGGGCCGCGTCAACCAGATCAAGGCCGAGATCGACGCCACGGACTCCGACTGGGACCGTGAGAAGCTCCAGGAGCGTCTCGCGAAGCTGGCCGGCGGCGTGTGCGTGATCCGCGTCGGTGCCGCCACCGAGGTGGAGCTCAAGGAGAAGAAGCACCGTCTGGAGGACGCCATCTCCGCGACCCGCGCCGCGGTCGAGGAGGGCATCGTCTCCGGTGGTGGCTCCGCTCTGGTCCACGCCGTCAAGGTCCTCGAGGGCAACCTCGGCAAGACCGGCGACGAGGCCACGGGTGTCGCGGTCGTGCACCGCGCCGCCGTCGAGCCGCTCCGCTGGATCGCCGAGAACGCGGGCCTCGAGGGCTACGTCATCACCTCGAAGGTTGCCGAGCTCGACAAGGGCCAGGGCTTCAACGCCGCGACCGGTGAGTACGGCGACCTGGTGAAGGCCGGCGTCATCGACCCGGTCAAGGTCACCCGCTCCGCCCTGGAGAACGCCGCCTCCATCGCGTCGCTGCTCCTCACGACCGAGACCCTGGTCGTCGAGAAGCCGGCCGAGGAAGAGGCCGACGCCGGTCACGGCGGCCACGGCCACTCCCACTAGTACGGCTCCGTACGCCACCGAGGCCCGGTACCCCCGTCGCGGGGGTACCGGGCCTCGGTGTTCGTGCGGGAACCACTCGGGGGAACTACTTGGGGCCGTACGTCCGGCCCGCGCGGGAGGTGACTCCGCCGAGGAGGCTGCGGGGCGTCAGCTTCACCAGACCCATCAGCGCCTTGTAGCGCGGGTCCGGGATCGACACGGACCTGCCCCGGGCCAGGTCCTCCAGGGCCGCGGCCACCAGCTTGTCCGCGTCGAGCCACATCCAGTCGGGGATGTTGCCCGTCCCCATCCCGGCCCGCTGGTGGAACTCGGTCCGTACGAATCCGGGGCACAGAGCCATCAGCCGGACGCCCGTACCGGCCAGGTCCTTCGCCGCCCCCTGGGTGAACTGGACGACCCACGCCTTCGACGCCCCGTACGTCCCCCGGGGCAGGAAGGCCGCGACCGAGGCGACGTTGACCACCCCGCCGCGACCCCGCTCCCGCATCGCACCCGCCGCGGCCGAGGTCAGTCGCAGCACTGCCTCGCAGTGGACCTTCAGCATCGTCAGCTCGTCGGCGACGGACACGTCCAGGTAGCGGCCCTTGTTGCCGAAGCCGGCGTTGTTGACCAGCAGGTCCACCGGGCTCACACGGTCCGTCAGGCGTGCGGCGACCGCTTCGATCCCGGCATCCGTGGACAGGTCGGCCGTCAGCACCTCGGCCTCGATGCCGTGCCTGTCGTGCAGCTCCGTGGCCTGGGCCCGCAGCCGTTCCGTGTCACGGGCCACCAGCACCAGATTGTGCCCGTCACCCGCGAGCCGCCGTGCGAAGGCGGCCCCGATCCCCGCCGTCGCGCCCGTAATCAGTGCAGTCGTCATATGCGGCACGTTAGCGCCCGCCCGAGCGGCGTCCCGACCCGCCTTCGGACGACGCCCGCCACGGCCGCCGGGCCGACGTGGCGAGGCGACGACGCGGTGGGCGCGCGTGCGGGGCGTCGCGGGGCGGGCGGCACCGCGCGGGCACCCCCTAGGAGACCGGGTTCTGCTTCGCGACGTAGGCCCGCGCCGCCCGGAGCGTCTCCGTGTGCAGCGCGTCCCCGGCGTCGAGCAGGCGGGGCAGCAGCTCCCGCTCCGTGGTCGTCGCCCGGAACTCCAGGGCGGCGGTGATGTCGTGGTCGGGCACGTGCACCACCTCGACGGGGTCCCCGGAACGGATCGTGCCCGGCTCGACCACGCGGAGGTACGCGCCCGTGGCCCCCTCGCGCGTGAACCGCTTCACCCAGCCCCGCATGCCCAGGTGACCCGCGAACGTACGGCACGGGATGCGGCCCGAGGTCACTTCGAGGACCAGCTCGTCGCCGATCCTCCAGCGCTCCCCGATCCGCGCACGGCTCACCGTGAGGCCGAGAGTCGTGAGGTTCTCGCCGAACGCGCCGTTGGGCAGGGGCCGGCCGAGCTCCTTCTCCCAGGCGTCGAGCTCCTCACGGGCGTACGCGTACACCGCCTGGTCGGTCCCGCCGTGGTGCCGGAGGTCGCACACCGCGTCCCCCGCCAGGCCGCTGCCCCCGCTGCCCTTGGGGCCGGGATCGGTGACCCGCACCGGGACGTCGGACGGCTGCTTGCCGATCCCGGTGAGGCCGTCGGCCGCGTCGGAGTGCGCGGAGGGCGTGGGACGGCCGAGATTCACGGTGAGCACCTTCATAACCCGACAGGTTAACCGCGAGGATCTCAAAGTCGCTCAGGATTAATCTACCGACGCTGCAAGAATCCCTTATGGTTGAAGGGTGATCGAAGCCCGTCATCTCCGTGTCCTGCGCGCCGTGGCCACCACTGGTTCGTTCTCCGCCGCCGCGCGGGAGCTGGGCTGCACCCAGCCCGCCGTCAGCCAGCAGATGAAGGCCCTGGAGACCTCCGCGGGCACCCCGCTGCTGATCCGCACGGGGCGCGAGATGCGTCTCACCCAGGCCGGTGAGGCGCTGGTGCGTCACGCCTCCGGCATCCTCGCCGGACTGACCGCCGCCGAGGAGGAGGTCGCCGCGATCGCCGGGCTGCGGGCCGGCCGGGTCCGGCTCGTGTCGTTCCCCAGCGGCAGTTCCACCCTGGTCCCCGGCGCCCTCGCCGCCCTGCGCGCCGCGCACCCCGGCACCCAGGTCTCGCTCGTCGAGGCGGAACCGCCTCGTTCGGTGGAGATGCTGCGCGACGGCGACTGCGACATCGCGCTCGCGTTCCGCTACGGGACGGCCACCGGCGAATGGGACGACCTGGTCGTCCGCCCGCTGCTCCGGGACCGGCTGATCGGTCTCGTACCCGAGGGGCACCGGCTCGCGGGGACGGATGCGGTGGGCATCGGGGAACTGGCCGACGAGCCGTGGATCGCCGGATGCCCGCGCTGCAGGCGCCAGCTGGTGGAGGTCTGCGAGTCCTCCGGCTTCACCCCCCGGATCGACTTCGCCACCGACGACTACCCGGCGGTGATCGGCCTGGTCGGGGCGGGGCTCGGTGTCGCCGTCCTGCCCGGGCTCGCCCTGGAGTCGGTACGGCCCAAGGGGGCGCGGACCGTGACGGTGGAGCCGGCCGTGGAGCGGGAGGTCGTGGCCCTCACCCTGCCCGACCTCGCCCGTGTGCCGGCGGTGGCGGCGACCCTGGACCAGCTGTCCCTGGCTGCCGCACGCTGACCGGCCCGGTCCGCCGCACCCGGTCGAGCGGGTCCGACGGCGGACACGTCCGATCGGAAAAAACGTTTCTGCGTTCGATGGTCCGTGCGGTGTCTCAGGTGCGGCCGGTCTCCGGCGGCGGACCTGAGTGGGCGGTGATCAGCCGGTTGCGGGCGCGGCCCATGAGCTCCTCGCGCTCGTCCTCGGTCAGACCTCCCCATACGCCGTAGGGCTCACGCACCGCGAGTGCGTGCGCCGCGCACTCGGCGCGCACCGGGCAGCGCATGCAGACCTCTTTCGCCGAGGTCTCGCGCGCGCTCCTGGCCGCTCCGCGTTCCCCTTCGGGGTGGAAGAACAGCGAACTGTCGACCCCGCGGCAGGCGGCCAGCAGCTGCCAGTCCCACAAGTCCGCGTTGGGTCCTGGAAGGCGGGAGAAATCTGCCATTGCGTGTCCCCTCGAAACCTTGCTGGTTCGGAAACGGCGTCCTCGACCGTGTCGCTCGTCTCGTGCTCGACGGTGACCGGAGTCCCGACGGTACATCTACGGTCTTAGTAGATGTAAATATGACTGATTGCGAATCTAGCCATAGACGCCAGCAAAAGGGAAGAAAACCCGCTAAATGGGGCAGGTCGCCGGGTGGAAGATCGATTGAGGAGTGAATGACCCCGTGTCGCTCTCCTCCGTGTTCGACCCCTCACTTAGAGTGCCGAACCGGATGCTTTGGCCCGTAACTCTTTCGAGTGACCGTCGTTGATGAGGGGGAGGCGGTTGACGGAGAACGAGCTCGGGCAGATGTCCGAGGGGGTCAACCGCACAGGTGACGACTTGTATCAGCCTGGAGGCTCAAGGTGACGCGCATCAGCTGCGGAGGACGGTCATGACATCCGTCCTCGTCTGCGACGACTCCCCGCTTGCCCGAGAAGCGCTCCGCCGCGCGGTTGCGACCGTGCCCGGTGTCGAGCGCGTGACGACAGCGGCGAACGGGGAGGAAGTCCTCCGCCGCTGGGGAGCCGATCGTTCGGATCTGATTCTGATGGACGTACGCATGCCCGGTCTCGGGGGTGTGGAGACGGTCCGGCGGCTGCTCTCCGCGGACCCCGGAGCCAGGATCATCATGCTGACCGTCGCCGAGGATCTCGACGGGGTCGCACTCGCGGTCGCCGCCGGGGCCCGCGGTTATCTGCACAAGGACGCCTCGCGTGCCGAACTGCGCGCGACCGTGACCCAGGCGCTCGCCGATCCGACCTGGCGGCTCGCCCCGCGACGGCTGCGGTCCGCGGAGATGGGCGCGGCGCCGACGCTCACGGCCCGGGAGATCCAGGTGCTCGAAGGTATGAGCCACGGCCGGTCCAACGCGGAGATCGGACGCGAGCTGTTCCTCTCCGAGGACACGGTCAAGACGCACGCGCGGCGGCTGTTCAAGAAGCTCGGGGCCTCGGACCGGGCGCACGCCGTCGCGCTCGGATTCCGCTGGGGCCTGGTCCGCTGACACCGCGGCGCGGCCGGTGACCGTGCGATCCCGTCCGCGCGTCGGCGGACGGGGCGACGGTGGCGGCGGACCCGCGGCCGGGCCGTTCCCACCAGCGCCGTGTGACGCTTTCCGGCCGATGCCGCATCCTTGGGGTTGTGGAGTTCCCAGGGGAACATTCGGTCGAGCGGAAGGGGAGGGCGCAGGACATGACATCCGGCGCACCCGCTCAGAACGCTGGAGCACGCACTCACCACGCCGAGGACGAACCGGTCGACGCGTCCGCCGACCGGGCCGGCGCGTCCTCCGGCGGTACGGACACGGCCGCTGATAACGCTTCGGTGCACAACTCGGGACGCGATGCCTCGGATCGGACGCCGTCGAGGCACCATGGTCCGATGCGTGAGGACGGGACGACGGTGATCGGTGCTCTGGTGCACCGCGCCGTCGACGGCGACGCGCAGGCCACCCATGATCTGCTGGCCCACGTCCACCCCCTCGCCCTGCGTTACTGCAGGTCCCGGCTGAACCGGCTTCCCGGTGACGCCCGTCACTTCGTGGAGGACCTCGCGCAGGAGGTCTGCGTGGCCGTACTGATGGCGCTGCCGAGGTACAAGGACACCGGCAGGCCCTTCGAAGCCTTCGTCTTCGCCATCGCGGGCCACAAGGTCGCCGACCTCCAGCGGGCCGCGATGCGGCACCCCGGTTCGACGGCCGTGCCCTCCGACGAGATGCCGGAGCGGCCCGACGACTCGCTCGGCCCCGAGGAACGGGCCCTGCTCAGCAGCGACGCCGCCTGGGCGAAGAAGCTCCTCGCCAACCTGCCGGAGAACCAGCGCGAACTGCTCGTCCTCCGGGTCGCGGTCGGGCTGACCGCCGAGGAGACCGGGCAGATGCTCGGAATGTCCCCCGGCGCCGTCCGGGTCGCGCAGCACCGGGCGCTGAGCAGACTGCGGGCCCTCGCTGGCCAGTAGCGGCCGGTTCCGGGAGCTCCGACGGTGTGGAGGATGCCACAGAACCGCCAGGTGATCTTGATCGTGGAATGAGACACCCCGCGAGGCCGTTAGCATGGACATCCGCACCGATCAAGGCCATTTGGGGAAGGTGTCATGACTGCAAACGTCGACGGAGTGCCTGAGAAGTTCGCGACGCTCGGGCTGACATACGACGACGTGCTGCTGCTGCCGGGCGCGTCCGAGGTCCTGCCCAACGCGGTCGACACCTCGTCCCTCATCTCGCGCAACGTACGGGTGAACATCCCCCTGCTGTCCGCGGCCATGGACAAGGTGACCGAAGCCCGGATGGCCATCGCCATGGCCCGTCAGGGCGGCGTCGGCGTGCTGCACCGCAACCTCTCGATCGAGGACCAGGTGAACCAGGTCGACCTGGTCAAGCGGTCCGAGTCCGGGATGGTCAGCGACCCGATCACCGTGCACCCCGACGCCACACTCGGTGAGGCGGACGCGCTCTGCGCGAAGTTCCGCATCAGCGGCGTGCCCGTCACCGACCCCGCGGGCAAACTGCTGGGCATCGTGACCAACCGTGACATGGCCTTCGAGTCCGACCGGTCGCGTCAGGTGCGCGAGGTCATGACGCCGATGCCGCTCGTCACGGGCCGGGTCGGCATCTCCGGCGTGGAGGCGATGGAACTGCTGCGCCGCCACAAGATCGAGAAGCTGCCGCTGGTCGACGACGCGGGCATCCTCAAGGGCCTGATCACCGTCAAGGACTTCAAGAAGGCCGAGCAGTACCCGAACGCCGCCAAGGACGCCGAAGGCCGTCTGCTGGTCGGCGCCGCCGTCGGGGCCAGCCCCGAGGCGCTGGACCGCGCGCAGGCGCTCGCCTCCGCGGGGGTCGACTTCCTGATCGTCGACACCTCCCACGGACACAACAGCAACGCCCTCGACTGGATGGCGAAGATCAAGTCGAGCGTCGGCATCGACGTCATCGGCGGAAACGTCGCCACCCGCGACGGCGCCCAGGCGCTGATCGACGCCGGTGTCGACGGTGTGAAGGTCGGCGTCGGACCCGGCTCGATCTGCACCACCCGCGTGGTCGCCGGTATCGGTGTCCCGCAGGTCACCGCGATCTACGAGGCGGCCCTCGCCGCCCGTGCCGCGGGCGTCCCCGTGATCGGCGACGGCGGCCTCCAGTACTCCGGGGACATCGGCAAGGCGCTGTCCGCCGGCGCGGACAGCGTGATGCTGGGCAGCCTCCTCGCGGGCTGCGAGGAGTCCCCGGGCGAGCTGATGTTCATCAACGGCAAGCAGTTCAAGTCGTACCGCGGCATGGGCTCGCTGGGCGCCATGCAGTCCCGCGGCCAGGGGCGGTCCTACTCCAAGGACCGCTACTTCCAGGCCGAGGTCTCCTCGGACGACAAGCTCGTGCCCGAGGGCATCGAGGGGCAGGTCCCCTACCGCGGCCCGCTGGCCAACGTCCTCCACCAGCTCGTCGGCGGACTCCGCCAGACCATGGGCTACGTCGGCGCCGCGACCGTCGACGAGATGGAGCGCAAGGGCCGCTTCGTCCGGATCACCTCGGCGGGTCTCAAGGAGAGCCACCCGCACGACATCCAGATGACGGTCGAGGCACCCAACTACAGCAGGAAGTAAGGCATCAGCACAGGTGAGGGGCGGACCGGTGTTCCCGGGACCGCCCCTCACGTGTGCGTCGGGGATACTGGTCAGCGCAGACGTAGAGGAAAGGCCACATCATCGTGACTGAGATCGAGATCGGGCGCGGCAAGCGCGGCCGCAGGGCATACGCGTTCGACGACATCGCTGTCGTGCCGAGCCGGCGCACCCGTGACCCGAAGGAGGTCTCGATCGCCTGGCAGATCGACGCCTACCGTTTCGAGCTGCCGTTCCTGGCCGCTCCCATGGACTCGGTGGTCTCCCCGCAGACCGCCATCCGCATCGGTGAGCTGGGCGGCCTCGGCGTCCTCAACCTCGAAGGGCTGTGGACCCGGCACGCCGACCCGCAGGCGCTCCTCGACGAGATCGCCGAGATGCCCGTCGAGACGGCCACCCCGCGGCTCCAGGAGATCTACTCCGCCCCCATCCAGGAGGAGCTGATCGGGCAGCGCATCAAGGAGGTGCGCGACTCCGGCGTCGTCACCGCCGCGGCGCTCTCCCCGCAGCGCACCGCGCAGTTCTCCAAGGCCGTCGTCGACGCGGGCGTGGACATCTTCGTCATCCGCGGTACGACGGTCTCCGCCGAGCACGTCTCCGGCGCCGCCGAGCCGCTCAACCTGAAGCAGTTCATCTACGAGCTGGACGTCCCGGTGATCGTCGGCGGCTGCGCCACGTACACCGCCGCCCTGCACCTGATGCGCACCGGCGCGGCCGGTGTGCTCGTCGGCTTCGGCGGCGGCGCCGCGCACACCACGCGCAACGTCTTCGGCATCCAGGTCCCGATGGCCACCGCCGTCGCGGACGTGGCCGGTGCCCGCCGCGACTACATGGACGAGTCCGGCGGCCGGTACGTCCACGTCATCGCGGACGGCGGCGTCGGCTGGTCCGGCGACCTCCCCAAGGCGATCGCCTGCGGTGCGGACGCCGTGATGATGGGCTCCCCGCTGGCCCGTGCCACGGACGCACCCGGCCGTGGCCGGCACTGGGGCATGGAGGCCGTCCACGAGGACGTGCCGCGCGGCAAGCTGGTCGACCTCGGCTCGGTCGGCACGACCGAGGAGGTCCTGACCGGCCCCTCGCACACGCCTGACGGCTCGATGAACATCTTCGGCGCGCTGCGCCGGGCGATGGCCACCACGGGGTACAGCGACCTCAAGGAGTTCCAGCGCGTCGAGGTGACGGTGGCGGACTCGCAGCACCGCCGCTGATCTCCCACCGCACGCGCGACGGCCCGGACCTCTTCGGAGGTCCGGGCCGTCGCGCGTGCCGTGCCGCTGGTCAGGCGGCCTTCCTGGCGCCACCGAAGGCGGCGACCGGACCCAGGAGGAGGAAGAGGTACGTCATGAAGTCGGCCTCCTGCTTCCAGACGTCGACGACGTCACCGAAGTGCTCGAAGAAGACCTCGGAGAAACCGACGCCCAGGCCGTCCGCGAGGATCATCGACATGGCCACGAGCTGACCGAGGAAGACGGCGCCCAGGGAGAAGACGGCACTGGCCGCGCCGACGGCCGGGAGCGGGCCGCCGACCTTGCTCGCCGCGAAACCGACCAGGAAGCCGACACCGATGGCCGCGTAACCGACCTCGCGCTCGATGGAGCCCGCGATGACGCCGTACAGGATCGCCGCGACGATCGCCGTGCCGAGCGCGGTCAGCACGCCGAGGCCCACGTTGCCGCGTGCGGCGGGCGGGGCGGGCGGGAAGCCGCCGGCGAACTGTCCGGGCTGCTGGCCCGCGAACGGGTTGCCCGTCGGCGCACCGGGCTGCTGGCCGGCGTAGGGGTTGCCGGGCGCGGGCTGCTGGCCCGCGTACGGGTTGCCGTCGGCCGGCTGGCCGCCGTAGGGCTGCTGCGGCGGGTTCGGTGGCTGTACGGGCTGGCTCATACGGGTGTTCCCCCTGGGACGGTGCGCACGGGTGTGCGAGAAGTGACGCCGCAGGCTAGCAGCCCGCACCGACACGGCCCACCGGGAATTCCGGCGGGCCCGCCCCGGGGACGTTCACAGCCGGTGGGCGGCTCCCGCCGGGGTGGCTCCCCGGGTGTCCAGGAGGAGCTGGGCCTTCACCGCCAACCCCTGGAGGTCGTACGTGCGGTGGTGCTGCAGAAGCACCGTCAGGTCGGCGCCGGCGGCGGCCTCGTAGAGCGAGTCGGCGCGTGCGACGGGCAGGTCACGCACCCGCCAGTCCAGTACGAGGGGGTCGTGGTAGCCGATCTGGGCCCCCATGTCCATCAGCCGCGTCGCGATCTCGCGGGCCGGTGAGGACTCCTGGTCGGCGAGGTCCGGCTTGTACGTGACGCCGAGCAGCAGGACCCTGGCGCCCCGGACCGACTTGCCGTGCTCGTTCAGCAGGGTCGCGCAGCGCTGGATCACGTAGCTCGGCATCCGGTCGTTGATCTCCTTGGCGAGCGAGACCATGCGCAGGGGGTGGCCGGGCGTACGGCTGTGGTAGGGGAAGTGGCCGGGGTCGACCGGGACGCCGTGGCCGCCGACGCCGGGGCCGGGGCGGAAGGGCTCGAAGCCGAACGGTTTGGTCTCGGCGCACCTGATGACGTCCCAGAGGTCGACACCGAGGTCGTGGCAGAGCACCGCCATCTCGTTGACCAGCGCGATGTTGACGTGCCGGAAGTTGGTTTCGAGGACCTTCGTCATCTCCGCCTCGCGCGGCCCGCGGGCCCTGACGACCTTGTCGGTGAGCCGTCCGTAGAAGGCGGCGGCGGACTCGGTGCACGCGGGGGTGAGGCCGCCGATGACCTTCGGGGTGTTGCCGTACACGTGGACCCGGTTGCCGGGGTCGAGGCGGCCGGGGGAGTGGGCGAGGTGGAAGTCCCGTCCGGCGCGCAGCCCGGAACCCTCCTCCAGCAGGGGGCGTACGACGTTCTCGGTCGTGCCGGGCGGTACCGCCGACTCCACCAGGACGGTGGTGTGCGGCCGCAGTCGCGCGGCGAGTGCGCGGGCCGCGTCGGTCACCGCGCCGAGGTCGAGGGTGCGGTCGGGCCCGAGGGGCGTGGGGGCGCAGATCGCGGCGGTGCGTACGCGGCCCAGTTCGGCCGGGTCCGCGGTGGGCCGGAAACCGCCCGAGACCATCCGGCGGATGTCGGACGCGCTGAGGGATCCCTCGACCGGAGTACGGCCCGCCGAGAGTTCGGCGAAGGGACGCGGGTCGGTGTCGTAGCCGACGGTGTGGATTCCCACGCCGACGGCTGCTTGGGCGAGAGGCAGGCCGAGGTGACCGAGTCCGATGACGGCGAGGTCTGCGGGCATGTGGGCCGTCCTTCCCTAAGGCCAAGAGACAGAAAGTGCAACTGCTGTGGACAGCGCTATGTCAGACTAGGCGTAAATATGACCTATATGTCGCATTCTGTGACTCTTGTAGGGCGGGTGTTGTCCACAGGCGGTGGCTGAAGTCGTGGAGCGCGGACAGAATCGAGAGGTGGGCACGGGCGCCCGGCCCTCCGGCCGGTTCCCGAACCCGTGCCGTACCACCCCCGATGCACCGGGATTACCGGGAGGCAGCAGTGAGGACAGCGACACTGGGACCCGCGGAGCGCACCGAGGCGCTGGCCGCGATGGCCGAGCGCGAACTGGACGTGCTGGTCGTGGGAGCGGGCGTGGTAGGCGCCGGGACCGTGCTGGACGCGGTCACCAGAGGACTTTCCACCGGACTGGTCGAGGCGCGGGACTGGGCGTCCGGCACGTCCAGCAGGTCGAGCAAGCTGATCCACGGCGGACTGCGCTATCTGGAGATGCTGGACTTCGCGCTCGTCCGCGAGGCGCTCAAGGAGCGCGGGCTGCTCCTGGAGCGGCTGGCGCCCCACCTGGTCAAGCCCGTTCCCTTCCTCTACCCCTTGCAGCACAAGGGCTGGGAGCGGCTGTACGCCGGCTCGGGCGTCGCGCTGTACGACGCGATGTCGGTGTCCTCGGGACACGGCCGCGGGCTGCCCGTGCACCGGCACCTCACACGCCGCCACGCCCTGCGGGTCGCTCCGGCCCTGCGCAAGGACGCCCTGGTCGGAGCCCTGCAGTACTACGACGCCCAGATGGACGACGCGCGGTTCGTCGCGAACCTCGTGCGCACGGCCGCGAGCTACGGCGCACACGTGGCGAACGGGGCGCGGGTGACCGGTTTCCTGCGGGAGGGCGAGCGGGTCGTCGGCGCGCGGGTGCAGGACGTCGAGGGCGGCGCCGAGTACGAGATCCGGGCCAAGCAGGTCGTCAACGCGACCGGCGTGTGGACCGACGACACCCAGGCCCTCATCGGCGAGCGCGGGCAGTTCCACGTCCGGGCGTCGAAGGGCATCCACCTCGTCGTGCCCAAGGACCGCATCCACTCGTCGACCGGACTCATCCTGCGGACCGAGAAGTCCGTGCTCTTCGTGATCCCGTGGGGACGGCACTGGATCATCGGCACTACCGACACCGACTGGGACCTGGACAAGGCCCACCCGGCGGCCTCCAGCGCCGACATCGACTATCTGCTCGAACATGTGAACTCGGTGCTCAACACCCCGCTCGGCAGGGACGACGTCGAGGGCGTCTACGCCGGGCTCCGGCCCCTGCTGGCCGGTGAGTCGGACGCCACCAGCAAGCTCTCGCGGGAGCACACGGTGGCCCACCCGGCGCCGGGACTCGTCGTCGTGGCGGGCGGGAAGTACACGACGTACCGGGTGATGGCGAAGGACGCCGTCGACGAGGCCGTGCACGCGCTCGACCGACGGGTGGCGGACTGCGTCACCGAGGACATCCCGCTGCTGGGGGCCGAGGGCTACCGCGCCCTGTGGAACGCCCGCGCCAGGATCGCCGACCGCACCGGGCTGCACGTCGTCCGGGTGGAGCACCTGCTCAACCGCTACGGCTCGATGACGGAGGAACTCCTCGAACTCGTGAAGGGCGACTCGTCGCTGGGAGAACCCCTCACGGGTGCCGAGGACTACCTGCGCGCCGAGGTCGTCTACGCCGCCTCGCACGAGGGTGCCCGCCACCTCGACGACGTCCTGACCCGGCGCACCCGGATCTCCATCGAGACCTTCGACCGGGGCACCCGCTGTGCCCGCGAGTGCGCGGACCTGATGGCACCGGTGCTCGGCTGGGACACCGACCGGATCGAACGGGAGGTTGAGCACTACCGCAAGCGCGTGGAGGCCGAGCGTGAGTCCCAGCGGCAGCCGGACGACCTGACGGCCGACGCGGCGCGGCTGGGGGCGCCGGACATCGTGCCGCGCTGAGGCGGGGCGGCCGGCCTCACCGGGCACCGTGACGCGCCGATGTGCGGGGCCCGGCGGCCGCCCTGGCAGGACGGCGGGCGGAACTCCGCCGTCGGCAGGCCCGCTTCGGGCCCTGGCCGGTCCGTCCTCCGGTCAGCGGCCCTGGCCGGGCGGCACGCGACCGGCGCCCGCCGAGGCGTACGTCCGCCCGTCTCCCGGGGGCGCCGTCGTGCACCGGAAAGGCCACGGCCGGGGCGGGGCCCTCGACGGCGGGCCGGGGGAGGTAGGACGATGCGGTCGAGAGGTGTGGTTCGCTGGGCGGGCTCGCGGATCCCACCGGGAGCCGAGTCGGTACCGGCGGGGCGGCGGGGCCCTGGACATCGGCGTGGCAGGGTGTTCCTTCCTCCGGCCGCATCACGGCCGTCCCTGGACCCGGCACCATGACCGGTCCCGGGGTGAGGGACAATGAACGCTCTGCCAGGGCGGGTTGATCGCAGAGGGGACGCATGTCGGAGGCGCAGCAGTCGCGGGAGCCCCAGGGGGACAAGGACGGACGCCTTCTCGCGGGGCGTTACCGCCTCGGGGAGGTGCTCGGCCGGGGCGGCATGGGCACGGTCTGGCGTGCTGTCGACGAGACGTTGGGGCGGACGGTCGCCGTCAAGGAACTGCGGTTCCCGTCGTCCATCGACGAGGACGAGAAGCGGCGTCTGATCACGCGAACCCTGCGTGAGGCGAAGGCGATCGCGAGGATCCGCAACACCAGTGCGGTGACGGTGTACGACGTGGTCGACGAGGACGACCGGCCGTGGATCGTCATGGAACTCATCGAGGGCAAGTCCCTCGCCGAGGTGATCCGCGAGGACGGGACCCTGACGCCGAGGCGCGCGGCGGAGGTCGGCCTCGCCATCCTCGACGTGCTGCGCTCCGCGCACCGTGAGGGCATCCTGCACCGGGACGTGAAGCCGTCCAACGTGCTGATCTCCGAGGACGGCCGTGTCGTCCTGACGGACTTCGGCATCGCCCAGGTCGAGGGCGACCCGTCCGTCACCTCCACGGGCATGCTCGTCGGCGCCCCTTCCTACATCTCCCCCGAGCGGGCCCGGGGCCACAAGCCGGGACCGCCCGCCGACCTGTGGTCGCTCGGCGGGCTGCTGTACGCGAGCGTCGAGGGCCGCCCGCCGTACGACAAGGGCTCGGCCATCGCCACGCTGACGGCGGTGATGACGGAGCCCGTCGAACCGCCGGCCAACGCGGGTGGCCTGGAGGAGGTCATCTACGGCCTGCTCGCCAAGGAGCCCGACGAGCGGCTGGACGACGCGGGCGCGCGCGTCCTGCTCAACGCGGTGATCAACGCCCCCGAGAAGCCCGCCGTGCCCCCGGCCGAACGCACCCAGGTCATGGCGCTGCCCTCGATCGGTGACTCCGAGAAGGGCGGCAAGGCCGGCAAGGGCGGCGCGAAGGACAGCAGGAGCGGTGGCAGGAAGGCTGCCGCGGCCGGTGCCGCCGCGGGCCTCGGAGCCGCTGCCGCAGCGGGTTCCGGGAGCCCGGCAGCCGCCGAGCCCGCCGCGGGCCGGACCCCCGGCGCGGCAGCCACGTCCGTCACCCCGTCCGCGGGCGCCGCCGGGATCGCCGAGGGCACCCGCGACCGGCTCCGCGGCGCACTGAAGTCCGTACGGAACGCGAAGTCCCCGGCCGCGGCCGGTGTTACCCCGCGCACCACGGCCGCCACGGCATCGGTGTCCGGCGGCGCCGCCGCGCCGGGCAGGCCGGCCCCCCGCGCCTCGATCACCGACGTCGTGCCGCGCCGCACCCTGGCGGTCATCGCCGGCGTCGTCGTACTCGCCGTCCTCGGCACGGTCCTGGCACTCACGCTCGGCGACGACGACGCCGGCGACCAGGGCGGGTCCAAGGGGGGCGACACCGCTGCCTCGTCCGGTGCGACGGCGGGCGACGACACCCAGGCCTCCACCGGGGGCGGCTCGGGCAAGGACGAGGGCGACGGCACGCAGGACGGCGGCAAGGAGGGCCAGGGGCAGGGTGAGGGCGAGGCCTCCAGCGAACCCTCCCCCTCGAAGGAGACCGGCGAGCCGAGCCCCGACCCGGACGCGCTGCCCGCCGGCTACAAGAAGGTCACCGACGAGCGGTTCCACTTCACGATGGCGATGCCCGAGGGTTTCAAGCGCAACGCCATAGCGGGAAGCAACTCGGGCGGCATCTACAACAAGAGCGGTGGCTTCCCCCGCGTCCAGGTCGACTACAACAGCTCGCCCGGTGAGGACGCCGCCGCCGCATGGCGCGGCCTGATGGGGGCGGTGGCCGGGAGCAGCAACGGCTACAAGCACATCGGGATAAAGAAGGTCGAGTACAACGGCTACCCGACCGTCGCCGACTGGGAGTTCACCCGTAACCAGCAGGGCAAGCGGATCCGGGTACTCAACCGGGGCTTCAAGGCCGACGCCACGCACGGCTACTCGATCATGATCAGCTGCGAGGCCGACGCCTGGGACGGGGAGGAGTGCCGGACCCTGCGGGAGACGGCGTTCGCCACGTTCGAGTCCAAGGACTGACCCGTCCCGCGGCCCATCGGGCGGCCGGGTTGCCCTGACCCGGCCGCGCCGCCGCGACTTGCCACGTATGGTGAGAGACCGAGGACCGTACGCAGCCGGAATGATCAGGTCAATTGCACGGCGAATGACCGCAACTGACCGCAACTGACGGATTGACGCGGTCTCCGTGACCGGGGGACAGCGCGCTCTGGGGAGGCGTCGTGGACGACTACGCGGGTCGGGTGCTTGCCGACCGCTACCGCCTGCCGCTGCCTCCGTCCGATGCGTACGAACTGGCCGAAACCCGGGCCTTCGACACCTACAGCGGGCAGGAAGTCCTGGTCCGGCAGGTGCCGTTGCCCGAGGTCGTGGACGCTGAGGTGCTCGACGCCGACGGGCTCCCCCCGGCCGGACGCGCCACCGGGCGCACGGCCCGACGGCCCACGGACCCCGCGGTCCGGCGGGCGATCGAGGCCGCGCAGGCTGCCGCCCAGGTGCCCGACCATCCGCGTCTGGACCAGGTCTTCGACGTGTTCGCCGAGGCGGGGTCGCTCTGGATAGTGAGCGAGTTCGTCCCGGCGAGGCCACTCGCCGCGCTCCTCGCGGAGCGGCCTCTCAACCCTTACCGGGCGGCCGAGATCGGCTCCGACGTGCTCACGGCCCTGCGGGTGCTGCACGCGCACGGCTGGACCCACCGCAACATCACGGTCCGCACGGTGCTGGTCTGCGACGACGGGCGGGTCCTGCTGACCGGACTCGCGGCCGGCGCGGCGGAGGAGGCGCTGTGCGGATACGTTCCGGCGCCCCAGCCGGACGAGGAGAACGCCTACGGGCCCCCGGCGGTCGAATCCGGACCCACCGGCCCGTACGAGCCCCCGGCCGTCGAGCCGGGCCCGCACGGGCCCCCGGCCGCGGAGTACGGCCCCTACGGTCGTCCGGCGGTCGAACCCGGTCCCTACGGATCCCCGGCGGTCGAGTCGGGAACCGCCGGCTCCTACGAGCCCCCTGCCGCGGAGTCCGGTCCGTACGAGCCTCCGGAGGCCGGGAACGCTCCCGAGGCGCTGCCCGCGCCCAGGGCGTCCACCGACGGGGTGCCGGCGCCCGGGCCCCGCGCCGAGATCGAGGTGGCGCCGCCCGTCCTGCCCGCGCCGGGGAGCGCCGCGCAGTTGCGCGCCGCCCGTGCCGGGGCCATCGCCGCCTACCGCGCGGGGGCCCGCGCCGCGGCCCGCGCGGGTGAGGACCGGGAGCACCCGGAGCGGGACGACGAAGACGACGCCGCGGCGGACGAACGGGAGGAGCCCGCCGCGCCTTCCGGGCCCGGGCGCCCGCAACTGCCCAGTACCTGGGGCAGGCCCGCCGAAGGCCCGTACCCCTACGACGACGAGGGCGACGACGAGGACGACGAGGACGACGGCGGGGGTCCCGGCGGCCCCGTGCCTCCCGGCCGGCGGGTCCACCTCGCCGGCACCTGGGGAGACGGCTCCGGCTCGGGCCGTCCCGTGCCCGCGGGCGGCTCCGGAGGACCGGGCGGCTCCGGTGAGGACGCGCTGCGCGCCGACGCGCGGCGCCTCGGCGGCGGATCGGCGGAGCGACGGGACAGGCTGCCCGAGCCGGTGGCCGCCCGCGCGTCCGCCGGAGGGTGGGACGAGGTCGTCGCCGGGAGCGGCACCACCCCCGTCTACCGGGGCCCGGCCACCCCGCTCGCCGCCGAACGCGCCCGACAGGCCCGTATAGCCGTCGTCGGCGCCGTCACGGAGCGCTGGGCGCCCGAACAGGCGGGGCCGGTTCACGACAACTGGCAGCTCGCCCCGCCCATCGGGCCCTCCACCGACCTCTGGGCGCTCGGCGCGCTCCTCTACCGCGCGGTGCAGGGACACGCACCGTATCCGGAGGAGAACGCCGCCGAGCTCGTCCAGATGGTCTGCGGCGAACCGCCCGCCTTCGCCGAGGAGTGCGGCCCGCTGCGGCCCGTCGTCGAATCGCTGCTGCGCCAGGACCCCACGGAGCGACCCGACTTCGAGGAGCTGCGCGGCTGGCTGCGCTCCCTGGTGCGCTCCGCCCCCGAGCCCGAGGCCGGCACCGACATCGTCACGATGCCGCCCGCGGACGCCACCCGGCTGCCGGTCGTACGCCGCCGGGGCGAGCTGGTGCGCCGCCGCAGAGGACGCGGTGGCGCGGCCCACGGGCGGCACCGCCAGGGGAAGGCGCGACGCGGCGAGAGCAGGCAGGCGTACGAGCAGCCGCATGCCTACGAGAAGCCGGCACGCCCGCCCAGGGAACCCAAGGGGCCCAAGGTGCTGCGTGAGCCGCAGCCCGGTCGCCGGGCGCCGCGGCGGCTCGGACGGCTGCTGCTGGTCCTGATCCTGCTGTTGATGGCCGCCGCCATCGCCTACGCCATGCTGTTCATGCCCAAGGACGGCGAGAACACCGGGGCGGCGCCCTCGGACTCCGTGGCACCGGCGGATCCCGGCGGCAGTCCGTCCACCGGGGCGTCCTCGTCCTCCGGATCCTCGGACTCCGAGCCGCCGTCGGGTTCCGCGGGTTCGCAGAAGCCGCAGACCAGCCGCTCGGCCGTCGCCCTGGCGTCCGGTTACGAACTGCGCAAGGACGCCGAAGGGTTCGAGATCGGCGTGCCGAAGGACTGGCAGCGCAGCCCCGCCAACGCCGACCGTCAGGTCCGTTACGGCAGCGACGGGTTCAGTGTCCTGGTCGTGCCCGGCAGGGACACCGTCAAGGCCAACGGGAGCGACCCGCTGGACTACCAGCGGTCCGCGGAACCCGAGCTGAAGCCGTTCCGGGAGTCCAGCTGGGCCACGTCCACCGGTCTGCGCCGTGTCGACGTCGGACGACAGGCCATGGCGGAGGGGCAGTTCACCTGGCAGGAGAGCAGCGGCCGCCAGGTGTACGTCCGCAACATGGTCCTGATCGTGGACGGCAGGTACCACATCGTGCAGGTCATCGGCCCGGAGAACGAGCGGGACAAGGTCTCCGACATCTACACGCAGGCCATCTCCTCCTACCGCGCGACCTCCTGACAGGGCACCAGCCGGAAGCGACAAGCATCACAGTGCGGTCTCGTGGGCGATGCGAGGTTACGTGGCACCGCCTCCCGTCCGTAATCTGTCGTCCCGAGGAACGGGGCGGGGACAGACGTGGAACACGTACAGGGCACGGGCGCGGGGACCGTACTGGCCGGGCGCTACCGGCTGGGTGACGTCCTGGGCCGGGGCGGCATGGGCAAGGTCTGGCGCGCCCATGACGAGGTTCTCCACCGGACCGTGGCCGTCAAGGAGTTGACCGCCGGGCTGTACGCCGCCGAGGCGGACCGGGTCGTGCTGCACGCCCGGACGCAGAAGGAGGCGCGCGCGGCCGCCCGGATCACGCACCCCGGCGTCGTCACCGTCCATGACGTCATCGAGTACGACAACCGCCCCTGGATCGTCATGCAGTACGTCGACGGCCCCTCGTTGGCGGACGCGGCGAAGGAGTCCGGCGAGGTCGAGCCGCGCGAGGCCGCCAGGATCGGGCTCCATGTGCTGGGCGCCCTGCGGGCCGCCCACGCGGCGGGAGTCCTGCACCGTGACGTCAAGCCGGCCAACGTGCTGCTCGCCCGGGACGGTCAGGTCCTGCTGACCGACTTCGGGATCGCCGCGATCGAGGGCGACTCCACCATCACCCGGACGGGCGAACTGGTCGGCTCCATCGACTACCTGGCACCCGAGCGGGTGCGCGGCGGCGACCCGGGCCCCGCGTCCGACCTCTGGTCGCTGGGTGCCACGCTCTACACGGCCGTCGAGGGGAACTCCCCGTTCCGCCGTACGTCGCCCATCTCCACCATGCAGGCCGTCGTCGCTGAGGAGCCGCCTCCGCCGGTGCGCGGCGGTGCGCTGGCGCCCGTGATCACCGCGCTGCTGCGCAAGGACCCCTCGGACCGCCCGACGGCCGAGGAAGCCGAGCGCATGCTGCTGGACGCGATGGAGGGACGGAAGCCGCGTGCCGCGCAGGCGCACGTGCCGACCCAGCGGCTGTCCGAGGACGATCTGCGCACCTTCTCCACGCCGGACGGTTCCACCGCCCGGCTCCCACAGCCTCAGCCCCGGTCCCAGCCGCAGACACACCCGCAGACACCCCGGTACACCGCGGCACCCGCGTACACGCCGGATCCCCCGTACACCTCGGCGCCCGCCGCCCGCAGCGGCCGGGGCCGGTGGCGCACCGTCCTGGTGGTCGTCGCCGCGGCCGCGGTGATCGGCGGGGCGGCCGGCCTCGTCGCGATGAAGGCCCGAGACGGGGGCGGAGGCACGACCGGCGGGGTGGAGCAGAGTGCCACCGGACCGGCCCCCTCCGCGTCCGCCTCCGACGAGCAGGCCGGGACGGAGGACGGCTCCGCCGCGAAGGACATCCCCGACGGCTGGAACCGCGTCACCGACCCCGAGGGCTTCAGCCTCGCCGTGCCCGACGGCTGGGAGCGGAGGACGGACGAGGGCCAGATCGACTACACCCCGGACGACGGCGCGCACCGGGTGCGCATCAGCCTCGATCCGGACCCGGACTTCGGCAACTCCTACGCGCACATGCGGAGCATCGAGAACGACCTGTCCAAGCGCCTGCCGGAGTACGAACGCCTGGCGCTGGAGGAGAACGTCTTCCGCGACCGGCCCGGCTCCCGCTGGGAGTTCACCTGGACCGAGTCCAAGGACCACCCGGGGCCGCGCCACGGCATCGACCAGATGTACTTCGCGGAGACGGGCGGGCCGGAGTACGCGCTCTACATGACCGGTCCCGAGGAGGACCTGGCAGAGAGCCGGAAGATCTTCGAGACGATGCTGCGCAGCTGGGAACCGCCGGAGCAGACCGACTGAGGGCCGGGAGCGGACCGACGCGCGGCGGGATTCACGATTTCCGACTTCCGCCCCGCGAACGACGGTGGATCGCCCCTGATCAGCGGTTATGTCGCCAGTGATCACTGGCTGAATGTCCTGGTGCCGCAGGCGTCTCCGGCGGGGTCTGTGAAAACCTGTTACCCACGGGTACCCAAAGTGGGCGGGTAGACATACTCTCGCCCTCATGACGGACTCGCAGGCATCCTCGACCACCGCCGCCTCGGGCAGCCGCGTCGGCACCAACCCCGTGGCCGCCGCCCCGGCGCACGCGCGCACCGCCGCCGACGTGGTCACACCCGAGGTGGTCGCCCAGCTGACCCGTGACGTCGTGGGCTCGGGCCGCACGGCCAACCACAGCCCCTTCACCGGGGAGAAGCTGGCCGACCTGCCCGAGTCCACTCCGGAGGACGTCGAGGCGGCCTTCGGACGCGCCCGCGCGGCCCAGCCCGCCTGGGCCGCCACGCCGGTCCGGGCCAGGGCTGCCGTGCTGCTCCGTTTCCACGACCTGGTCCTGCAGCGCCA
This sequence comes from Kitasatospora papulosa, assembly GCF_000717245.1. Classification (GTDB taxonomy): domain Bacteria; phylum Actinomycetota; class Actinomycetes; order Streptomycetales; family Streptomycetaceae; genus Streptomyces; species Streptomyces papulosus. The sequence continues at coordinate 799,082 of NZ_JNYQ01000004.1, read as the reverse complement.
GTCCGAGGTCCTCGACCTCATCCAGCTGGAGACCGGCAAGGCCCGGCTGCACGCCCACGAGGAGGTGCAGGCCGTCGCCGTCGCGGCCCGGCACTACGGGCGCAGGGCCGCCTCGTACCTCAAGCCCAGGCGGCACACCGGGGTCGTCCCGACCCTCACCAAGGTCACCGAACTGCGGCAGCCGCGCGGGGTCGTCGGCCAGATCGCCCCCTGGAACTACCCGCTCGAACTGTCCGTCGGCGACGCGCTGCCCGCCTTCGTCTCCGGCAACGCCGTCGTGATGAAGCCGGACACGGAGACCGCGCTGACCGCCCTGTGGGCCCGCGACCTGCTGATCGAGGCCGGCCTGCCCGCCGAGGTGTTCCAGGTCGTCATCGGCGAGGGCCCCGTCGTGGGACCCGCGGTCGTCAGCCGCGCCGACTACGTCTCCTTCACCGGATCCACCCGTACCGGCCGTGAGGTCGCCCAGGGGGCCGCCGCCAGGCTCGTCGGCGTGTCCCTGGAACTCGGCGGCAAGAACGCGATGCTCGTCCTGGAGGACGCCGACGTGGAGAGGGCCGCCGAGGGCGCCGTCCGCGCGTGCTTCTCCTCCGCGGGGCAGCTCTGCATCTCCATCGAGCGGCTGTACGTCCACGAGTCGGTCGCCGACGCCTTCGTGGAGCGCTTCGCCGCCCGCACGAAGGCCATGCGGCTCGGCAGCTCCCTCGCGTACGGCGCCGACATGGGCTCACTCGTCGGCGAGCGGCAGCTGGAGACCGTCAGCCGTCATGTGGCCGAGGCCGTCGAGAAGGGCGCCACGCTCGTCGCGGGCGGCGTCGCCCGTCCCGACATCGGGCCGCTCTTCTACGAGCCGACGATCCTGGACGGGGTCGAGGCCCCCATGGCGGTGTGCGGTGAGGAGACCTTCGGACCCGTCGTCTCGATCTACCGCTTCGGTGACGACGACGAGGCCGTCACCCTCGCCAACGCCACCCCCTACGGCCTCAACTCCAGTGTCTGGACGAAGAACGCCGGGCGCGGGCACCGTGTCGCCGCGCGGCTGCGGACCGGCACCGTCAACATCAACGAGGGGTACGCACCCGCGTACGGCAGTGTCCAGTCGCCCATGGGCGGCATGAAGGACTCCGGCCTCGGCCGCAGGCACGGCTCCGAGGGCATCCTGAAGTACACCGAGGCCCAGACGGTGGCGCAGCAGCGGCTGATGCCCCTCGCGCCGGCCTTCGGGATAGACGACGAGAAGTACGCCGCCTTCATGACCCGCAGCCTCAAGGCGATGAAGGCCTTCCGGCTGCGCTGAGCCGCACCCCCCCAGCGCCCCCATCCGCCCTTTTCGTACCGAGGAGAGCCATGTCCCAGGACAGCCATGCCCAGAACCAGGCCGGCCGGGCCGTTCCGGCCGCGGACGACGACGCGTACGACTACGACGTCCTCGTCGTCGGCTCGGGCTTCGGCGGCGCGGTCTCGGCCCTGCGGCTGAGCGAGAAGGGGTACCGGGTCGGCGTCCTGGAGGCGGGCCGCCGCTTCACCCCCGCGACCCTGCCCAAGAACTCCTGGGACATCAAGAACTACCTGTGGGCCCCCGCGCTCGGACTGTTCGGCATCCAGCGGGTGCACCTGCTCGGCAAGGTGATGGTGCTGGCCGGCGCCGGAGTGGGCGGCGGCTCCCTCAACTACGCCAACACCCTGTACGTGCCACCGGCGCCCTTCTTCGAGGACCGTCAGTGGGCCGGCATCACCGACTGGAAGGCCGAACTGGCGCCCTACTACGACCAGGCGAAGCGGATGCTCGGGGTGCGGCTCAACCCGACCGTGACCCCGGCGGACGTCCACCTCAAGGCCGTCGCCGAGACGATGGGCGTCGGTGACACCTTCCATCTGGCCCCGGTGGGCGTCTTCTTCGGTGACGGCGAGGACGCCGACGGGACCGCGCGCGCGAAGCCCGGAGGAGAGGTGGCCGACCCCTACTTCGGCGGCGCCGGTCCCGCGCGCAAGGCCTGCTCCGAGTGCGGTGAGTGCATGACGGGCTGCCGCCACGGGGCGAAGAACACCCTCAACGAGAACTACCTCCACCTGGCGGAGAGGGCCGGTGCCGTCATCCACCCGATGACGTCCGTCGTCGCGGTCACGGACGGCCCGGACGGCGGCTACCGCGTGTCGACCGTGCCCACGAACCGGCGGCGCAAGGCCGCTCCGACCGTGCTGCGGGCCAGGAACGTGGTCGTCGCCGCGGGTACGTACGGAACCCAGACCCTGTTGCACACGATGAAGGACGAGGGGCTGCTGCCCCGGCTGTCGTCCCGGCTCGGCGAGTTGACCCGGACCAACTCCGAGGGCCTGGTGGGGGCGCAGACCAGCGACCGCCGTTACCGCAAGAAGCACGGCACCGGCAAGGCGGACTTCACCCGGGGTGTCGCGATCACCTCGTCGATCCATCCGGACGAGAACACCCACATCGAGCCGGTGCGTTACGGCAAGGGCTCCAACGCGATGGGCGCGCTGACCATCCTCCAGGTGCCCTACAGCACCCACCGGGTGCTGGGCTGGTTCGGCAGCGTCGCCAGGCATCCGGTGCTCACGATGCGCTCGCTGTCCAACCGGCGCTGGTCGGAACGGACGATCATCGGTCTCGTGATGCAGTCGCTGGACAACTCGCTGACCGCGTACCGCAAGCCCGGCGGCATCGGCAAGGGGCTGCTCACCGCCCGGCAGGGCCACGGCTCGCCCAACCCGACGCAGATAGCCGAGGCCACCCAGGGCGCCACACTGCTCGCCCAGGAGATCAACGGCTTCGCCGGATCGAACGTCGGGGAGCTGATGGGCACCCCGCTCACCGCGCACTTCCTCGGCGGCTGTCCGATCGGGGCGAGCCCGGAGGAGGGCGTCATCGACCCGTACCACCGGCTCTACGGGCACCCCGGCATCTCGGTGGTCGACGGGTCCGCGGTCTCCGCCAACCTCGGGGTGAACCCGTCGCTGACCATCACCGCGCAGGCGGAGCGGGCGATGTCCTTCTGGCCCAACAAGGGCGAGGCGGACCCGCGCCCCGCACAGGACGCGGCGTACGAACGGCTCGCCGCGGTCGTACCGCAGGCGCCCGCGGTGCCCGAGGACGCCTTCGGCGCGCTGAAGCTGCCGTTCCTGGGCATTCCGGTGGTGCCGCCGAAGAAGGCGGCGTCGGACGCCTGACCCCGGGAACGCCGAGGGGCTGCACCCCCCTCCGAGTGCAGCCCCTCCACGTACCTGCCGGTGACGCGCCTTACGCGGCGGCGTCACCGTTCCTGCGGCGCCGCACGACGAACATCGCGCCGGCACCCAGCACCACGGCCGCGCCGCCCGCGAGGGCGATCGCCGGAGTGCTGGAGGACGAACCGGTCTCGGCGAGGTTGCCGGTCACCTCGGCCGTGTCGCCCGCGGGCTTCGTGGTGGGGACGGGGATCTTGCCGCCCTCCTGGGGCTCCGCGCCGCCGCCGTTCCCGGCGTCGACGATCTGGAACTTGTAGGCGACGTCCTGGAAGCACGGCACGGCCTCGAGTTCGTCACCGAAGACGAGCCCGCCGCCGAGGCTGAAGCCGGCGCCCACCGGGGCACTCGCCTCCACCTTGAGGCGCAGGTCGATGTCGACCTCGTAGCCGGGCTTGATCCCGTCGGCCTCGCCGACGTAACCGGACGAACTGCCCAGGTCCTCGATGTCCTCCCAGGTGCCGTCCGCCTCGTTGAGCGCCTGCAGCCGGACCTGCTTGGTGGTGAAGAGCTTCTCGCCCGCCTCGTCGGCGGCGGCGCCCGCGAAGAAGGCCACGTTCTTCACGGTCTTCTTCGAGTCGTTGTAGATGGTGAAGGTGAACCGGTCCCAGCCGCTGCCCCGGGCGATCTTGCCGGAGAGGCCGTTGATGGAGAGCTCCAGCGGGCGCGGCTCGCACGCGTCGAGGGGCTCGTCGTCCCCCTCCTCCTCGTCCTCGGTCTCCGAGGCGGTGGGCGTCGGCTTCGCGGACGCCGTCTCCGACTCGGTGGCCGTCGGGGCCGGGGAGACGGTCTCGGGCGCGACACCCTCGGGCGACTCCGTCTCCGACGGGGTGGTCGTGGCGGTCTGCGACGCGGACTCCGCGCTCTCCGTGCTCTCCGGGGTCGCGGCGGACGGCTCCCCGCTCGGCGTCTCCGTGGGAGCGGGCGCGGTCGTCCCGGTCGTCGGGGTCTCGGTCTGCGCGAACGCGGCCGGTGCCGAGAGCAGGACGACCGGGCCTATGACGGCGGTGGCGGCAGCGAGTGCCAGGGTGCGGCGGAGCTTCATCTGGGGCCTCAGCAGGTCCGTGGTACCGCGCGGGCCGCGGTACGGCGTGAAAGGAATGAACGGGCCTGCCGTCGTGGGGCACGGAACGAGCCGGTGTGTTCGTCATGCATGACCTGTGACATGCGGAAACGGTTGTCCACGTTTTCACGGAATCTTTATGTGGTCCTGGCCACAACGGGGTGGGCGCAGGCGCGGTGGTCGCACCTTCACGACTGCTCCGGGGCCGGTTCCGAGGCCCGTCCACGGTGGACGGAGGGCGGCCGGTCCCGGGCGTCCCCGGGGCCGGCCGCGGGGGTGACCGGTCCGCTGTCCCCTGCCGACCGGTCACACACGCCGGACCGTGGTCCCACGACGCACCTGGGGTGCGTCACACGTCCCGGCGGAGCCACGCGTGGATTCCTGCCGCTGCCGCCCCTGGCTGGCACGGACACCCGGACAAACGAAGGGGCCCGGGGCCCGGTCACGCTCCGTACGGGTGAGACGGGGCCCGAACGCGGGTGCGGCCGTACAGCCTTCCCGGACGTCACGTCCGACAGCTCCGCGGACGTCGCACCCGGCCGCTCCGGACGTCACACCCGGCCGCGGCACAGCTCCAGCAGCGTCATGGCGAGGGCCGTGCCCGGCTTGCCCAGGGCGTCGCTGTAGTGGCTGAGCACGTCCATCTCCCGGGAGAGGTTCACCCGGCGGCCACCGGACGTGATCCTGGCCTCCTGGATCACCGCCGAGACGGCCATCCGTTCCTGGACGAGGCCGATGATCCGGTCGTCGAGCGCGTCGATGCGCGTCCGGGCACCCCCGATCAGGGATGCCGCCTCGTCGGTGTGCGCGCCGGTCCGCTCGGCGGCCGTCTTCGTGGATGCGGTGCTGGTCATCTGTGACTCCCGGTGGGCTGGGCCCCCGGAACGACCGGTCCGGAACGCCAGAACGCCCCGGGCCTGTCGGCCCGGGGCGCCTGGAACGTTGCTTGTCAGTTGCTCAAGCAGCACGACCATGGCAGCCGGCGGGCCGGGTGCCATAGGTAAAGACGAAGATCGTGTGCTGACGCATGCGGCAAGTATGGACCCCGCCCGGGGGCCGGGTCCACGCAGGGCCCGGATGGTGAGACGGGAGACCGGCGGGGCGATGTCCCACGGCCGGTAGAATTGGGAGGACCGACCCCCTCTCCACCGCCGGAAGGCCGCCCCGTGCCAGCAGCACCCCCCGCCGCCCCCGACACCACGACCGACGTCGTCCTGGTAGTCGACTTCGGCGCCCAGTACGCCCAGCTCATCGCCCGCCGTGTCCGTGAGGCCCGGGTCTACAGCGAGATCGTCCCGTCCACCATGCCGGTGGCCGAGATGCTGGCCAGGAACCCCCGGGCGATCATCCTCTCCGGCGGCCCGTCCTCGGTGTACGCGGAGGGCGCGCCCAGCATCGACCGTTCGCTGTTCGAAGCCGGGGTCCCGGTCTTCGGCATGTGCTACGGCTTCCAGCTCATGGCCACCACGCTCGGCGGCACGGTCGACGACAACGGTGCGCGCGAGTACGGTCGCACCCCCCTCGCCGTCTCCAAGGCGGGCTCCACCCTCTTCGAGGGCACGCCCACCGAGCAGCCGGTCTGGATGTCGCACGGCGACGCCTGCTCCGCCGCCCCCGAGGGCTTCACCGTGACCGCGTCCACGGACGTCGTCCCGGTCGCCGCCTTCGAGAACGACGAGAAGAAGCTCTACGGCGTCCAGTACCACCCGGAGGTCATGCACTCGACCTACGGCCAGCAGGTCCTGGAGCACTTCCTCTACCGCGGCGCGGGCATCGAGCCGACCTGGACGACCACCAACGTCGTCGACGAGCAGATCGCCCTGATCCGCGAGCAGGTCGGTGACAAGCGCGCGATCTGCGGCCTCTCCGGCGGCGTGGACTCCGCGGTCGCCGCGGCCCTCGTGCAGAAGGCCATCGGCTCCCAGCTCACCTGCGTGTACGTCGACCACGGCCTGATGCGCAAGGGCGAGACGGAGCAGGTCGAGAAGGACTTCGTCGCCGCGACCGGCGCGAAGCTCAAGGTCGTCGACGCGGAGAAGCGCTTCCTCGACGCCCTGGCCGGCGTGTCCGACCCGGAGCAGAAGCGGAAGATCATCGGCCGCGAGTTCATCCGTGTCTTCGAGCAGGCCCAGCTGGAGATCCTCCAGGAGGAGGGCCCCGAAGTCGCCTTCCTCGTCCAGGGCACCCTGTACCCGGACGTCGTCGAGTCCGGCGGCGGCACCGGCACCGCCAACATCAAGTCCCACCACAACGTGGGCGGGCTCCCCGACGACATCGAGTTCGAACTCGTCGAGCCGCTGCGCCAGCTGTTCAAGGACGAGGTCCGGATGGTCGGCCAGGAGCTCGGCCTGCCCGAGGAGATCGTCCAGCGGCAGCCGTTCCCCGGCCCCGGGCTCGGGATCCGCATCGTGGGCGACGTCACCAAGGAGCGGCTCGACCTGCTGCGCGAGGCCGACGCCATCGCCCGCGAGGAGCTGACCGCCGCCGGCCTCGACCGTGACATCTGGCAGTGCCCCGTGGTCCTGCTCGCGGACGTCCGCAGCGTCGGCGTCCAGGGCGACGGCCGCACCTACGGCCACCCGATCGTGCTGCGCCCGGTCTCCTCCGAGGACGCCATGACGGCCGACTGGTCGCGCCTGCCGTACGAGACGCTGGCGAAGATCTCCACCCGCATCACCAACGAGGTCGCCGACGTCAACCGCGTGGTGCTCGACGTGACGAGCAAGCCGCCGGGGACGATCGAGTGGGAGTGACCCCTCCCTGAGGTCAGGACCGATGCCGTCGCCCATTCCTTCGGGCGACGGCATCGTCGTATCCGCGGGCCGGCCCGTCGTGTGGGTGCGCGCTCGATCCGGCTCTCGGCGCGCACACCGCGACGGGCGGCCACCGCACTCGACATCGGTCTCGTCGCGATCCACCGGCGGCGCTCCCGCCCGTTCGGCGGCCGGGGTAATTCGGTGGCAGGGGTCGGTCGTCCGTGGAATGGTGCGCTTCCATGTCCGCCGAAGAAGTCCGCGCCCTGATGTCCGCCCCGGGCAACGACCGCCTCACCTGGAACACCCCGCTGTCCGAGGCGCACGCCGCCCAGCTGGTCGCCGCCTGCTCGCCCGCCCCCGGCGCCCGGATCGCCGACTTCGGCAGCGGCTGGGGCGAGTTGCTGATGCGTCTGGTCGAGGCGGCGCCCGGTTCCACCGGGGACGGCATCGAGACCGATCCGGAGGCCGTGGCACGGGGCCTGCGCCTGGCAGGGGAGCGTGGGCTCACCGGCCGGGTGCGCTTCCACGAGGTCCCGGCCGCGGAGTACCCGGGCGACGACTACGACCTCGCCGTCTCCATCGGTTCCTCGCACGCCTGGCCCGGCGGCACCCCGGAGGCGCTCGAGGCGCTGCGCGCGGCCGTACGCCCCGGCGGGAGGGTGCTGTTCGGGGACGGCTTCTGGGAGCGTGAGCCCTCGTCGGCCGCGCTGGAAGCGCTGGGCGCGGTGCCCGGCGACTTCGGCTCGCTCCTGGAGCTGATCCGGCAGGCGGAGGCCGTGGGGCTCAGGCCGCTCCAGGTGACCGTCGCCGACCAGCGCGAGTGGGACCTCTTCGAGTCCGCCGCCAACATCGGGCGCGGGGAGCGCTGGGCGATGGCCAACCCGGGCCACCGGCTGCACGCCGGAACGACCGAGGCCGTCGACGCGCGCCGCACCGGCTACTACGGCGGATACCGGGGGACGCTGGGCCTCGCCTACCTCGTGCTCGGCGCCTGAGAATCGCACATTTCGGCGACACGCGCCCCCGGTACGCCCCGATGCGGTACGTGCCCGCTCTGTACGGCACAATTCGCAGAAATAAGCGGCGAGTTGGTTCGATCAGGGCGGGAAAGGGCGGCGTTCTCCGTGGCGTTGGACGAAGCGAGGGCGAAAAGCACGCACGGCGGTGGCTGTACGTGCGGCGACTGCCCGCACGGAGCACGTGAAGGCCACCGGCGGGCCGTGGCCGCCTTCCTCGCCAAACGGGACGAACTCGCCGCCGGCCAGGGCCTGCCCGGTGCCGTCGCCCAGTCCGTCTCCGCGTCCCGGCAGTGGGTGTCGGACGAACTGACCGAGTCGGCCCGCGCCGTCGCCGAACGCAGCCGCGAGGCCGGTGACGCCTGGCTCCACACCCTCTGGCTGCGTACCCTGACCGTGGTCTGGGGCGGTGTCGCCCTGCTGCTCGTCGGCGAGTCCGTCACCGCCATCGGGGCCGGCTGGTCCACGGCCCGCACCGCGGGACTGATCGCCGCCTGTGTGACCGCGGGTCTGCTGACCGGCGCCGCCCGCGTCCACCGGGCCCGCGGCGGCCTCCTCGCCCCGCTGATCGGCGAGGACAACCGGCTCTCCACCTCGCGCACCGTCGCCGCCTCCTGGGTGCTGCTCGCCGTCTTCGCCGTGCTCGTCCTCGCGCTGCAACTGGCCGGGGCGTCCGACCACGCGGACCGTGACGCCCTGATCGAGGGCCTGGACCTGGTCCGCTCGGCCGGAGTCCTGACGGTGCTCGCGCTGGTGTGCGCCGTCGCCGTGGTCGTACGCCGGGTGGTGACCGTGCGCGTGCTGTCCCAGCGGCTGCAGAAGCTCCGCGCCGACCGGCCCCGCGCCGCCGACCTGCTGACCGACGACTCCGGGCGCGGCAGCTTCACCGATGTGCAGTACGTGCTGGTCAGCACCGTCGCCGTGCTGTTCGCCGCGGTCCGCCTGGCCCGCCGCCCCGAGCAACTGCCCGACCTGCCGTGGGGCCTGGCCGTCCTGGTGGCCGTCTCGGCCGCGACCTACTTCGCCGGCAAGTACGCGGAGGGCGGGCGCCCGGTCATCCTGTCCGTGGTCCGGGCGAGGGAGGCCGGGGACCTCGACGCCCCGATCCGTACCGGCGACGACATCGAGATCCGCGGTGCCGGCTTCGTGCCGCCCGGCGCGGGCAGCCCCGACCGGCTGGCGCGGGTTGTCGTCAGGATCGGCCGGGTACACGTGCACGTACCCCTCATCCCGGTCACCGGGGGCTTCGCCAACCCGGCGGACACCGTGCTTACCGTCCCCGTACCGGTCGAGGTGGAACCGGGCGCCGTCGAGGTGCAGGTGGTGACGGCCGCGGGGGTGGAGACCAACTCCTGCGTCGTCGACGTCATGGACTGAGCCGCACACCTGGTGAGCGGCCCCGAACCGGCGTACGTATGGTCTGTCCGAGGACCAACGGAAGGCGGAACGGTGATGCACGGGTACAGGGGCGGTTCCTACGGGCTGGACGAGCCACGAAGTCTCAGGGACCGGGCGGGGGAGTACGCGCTCCTGCCCCTGCGGATCTTTCTCGGCGTCACCTTCGTCTACGCCGGGCTCGACAAGCTGACCGACAGCGCGTTCCTGTCGGCGAGCGGGCCGGGTTCCATCGGCGAGATGATGCAGGCCGTACGCGACAGCGCGGCGATCCCGGGCCTCGTCGACCTGGCACTGAAGAGTCCCGAGGGCTTCGGTTACGCCATCGCGATCGGTGAACTCCTCGTCGGCCTAGGCACCCTGGCCGGCCTGTGGGCGCGGCTCGCGGCACTCGGCGGGGCGCTGATCTCGCTGAGCCTGTGGCTGACGGTGAGCTGGCAGAGCACGCCGTACTACTACGGCAACGATCTGGTCTACCTCATGGCCTGGCTGCCGCTGCTGCTCGCCGGCGCCTCCTACTGGTCGGTGGACGCGCTGAGGGGCCGGCGACGCCACGTAAGGATCTGACGGCGCCCTACCCGGCCGGGCCGGTGGTACCGCGTGGACCGTCGCACACCGGTCGTGCTCCCCGACGGCGCCCCGGCCACCGGCCGACCCGGCCCGCCGGCGGAGCTCAGCGCACCCGGGTGGAACCGGGTGCCGACGCCTCCGCCGACGCCTTCCTCGTCTGCCGCCTGCGCCGCGTCCGGTAGCTCACCCAGGTCACCGTGGCCGCCAGCCACAGGCCGCCGACGAACACGGGGACGAAGAACGTCCACGGGGCGTTCCAGGCACCCGCCGCGTCCGCCGCGTAGCCGCCCGCCAGGGTCAGCATGACGAGGCCCGCCACCGCGCGGCCGGGCCGGATCTCATGACGCGGCACGGGTGACCTCCAGCTGTCCGATGCCGATTCCCATGCCCAGCTCGAGCGTTCCGGTGGGCTCGCTGTCCTCCGCGGGCCCGAGGGTGCGCCGGGTGTGCCGGTCGGGGGCGATGTCGATGTCCTTGCGCAGGTCCGTGGGGAACCGGATGTCGCCGAAGCCCGCTTCGGCGTCCACCTTCACCGTCATCCCCGCGGGCACGACGACCAGCGCGCGGCCCGCCGCGACCTGGACGCGGGTGCGCAGCGTCCCGCCCTCCGGCACGGTGATCCGGGAGAGGTCGAGCTTCGCGATGCCGGTGTTGAGTTTGTACTCCGGCCGGACCGTCGCCACCGAGGCCGGGCGCCACTCCTTGCGGACCCAGTCGGTGCCGATGTCCCGCGGGACGGCGGAGGCGCCCGCCAGCAGCCCGGCCGTGATCATGGCCAGCACGATCGTGCCCAAGCCGGTCCTGCCGAGGACGGACGCGATCAGCAGGCCGAGGCCGAACACCCCCAGAGCGGCGGCCAGCCCGATCTGCAGACTCGTCCCCAGCGGATGGGCCTCCCAGCTCAGCCCCGTCCCCAGACCGCCCGCGATCAGGGCGAGCAGGAACACGAGCCCGCCGATCGACCGCGGGCCCCGGGTGCCCTGTGTGCCGTGGGGAGGGCGGAACGGGTTGTCCACGGCCGCCCTGCGCCTGCCCGGTCCGGCCGCCTCGGAGACCGCGTCCGCGGGGCCCCACAGATAGCCCGTCCCCGCCGGGCCGGTCGTGCCGTCCTTGACGATCGGATCCCGCCACCAGGACGGGCTGCCCGGAGAGGGCGGCGCTTTCACCTCGGGCGGCGCCCCGTGCCCGGCCGCGTGCGCCGCGCTCTTCGGCGCGTACGCCGCCGTGCCCGGTGCGTCCTCCTGCGGGAACGTTCTCCGGTGCTGCGTCCAGACGGAGAAGCCGACCACGGTCAGCGACAGCATCGCGGCGAAGGCGAGCATCCCGCCGTTGTGCAGCATCGACAGCAGGAGCCCGCAGCCCACCAGGGCCAGCAGCAGGGCGACCAGGGAGGCGCCTTCGACCCGGCCCGAGAGCAGCCGGCGCGCCTCGTTCTCGTCCTCGCCCTCCACCGGGAGGAGCAGCCACGCGAAGCCGTAGAAGATCAGGCCGATGCCGCCCGTCACGGCGAGGACGCCGAGCACGATGCGGAAGATCACCGGGTCCACGTCGCAGTACCGGCCGAGGCCGCCGCACACCCCGGCCACCACTTTCTGCCGCGGGCTGCGCCGCAGCCGCGGTCCCGGCGCGGAGGGCGGAGCGACGCCGGGGGAGGCGTCCTGGGGAACGGTCATGGGTCCATGGTGACGGCCCGTACGCCCTCGTGGGGCCCGCGGCGACCCTGGCCGATCCCTGATATTGCCTCCCGGCGGCCCCTGGGGGCCCGTCCGCACGGCAGCCGGGCCCTCAGGGTCGAGTCCGGGCAGACCCTGATGCCACGGCCCGCCGGAACGTGTGACGATCGGTGCATGCCAGCAGCCACGACCCGAGCCCCGAGCTCCCACGCCCCGGACCCGGAGGAGCAGGCGCCGCGCAAGCTGTACCGCAGCGCCGACGGGCGGATGCTCGGCGGCGTCGCGCGCGGGCTCGCCGGACATCTGGGACTGCCCGTCGTCTGGGTCCGGTTCGTCTTCCTCGGACTGTTCTTCGCGGACGGCCTGGGCGCCCTGCTCTACGCCGTGTTCTGGATCGTCGTGCCGCTCGGGGTCGGCGGTGTCGGAGGGACCGGCGGGGCGGCCGGGGTGGAGCGGTCCCTCTTCGAGACCGCCCCCGACGGCCGGCGCAGACTCCGCAAGCCCGACAAGGGCCAGGTCTTCGCCCTGGTCGCACTCCTCGTCGGCGCCATGGTCTTCGTCGGCAACGTCGACATGGGCAGCGAGGCGGACCGTTACGTCTGGCCGGCCCTGCTGATCGGCGCGGGGTCCGTCCTGGTGTGGCGGCAGGCCGACAACGCGCGACGGGCGCGCTGGATGGAGGTCGGCCGCCGCCGCCGGGTGCTGCACCTGGCGCGCGGACTCGCGGGCGTCGCGCTGGTCGGTCTCGGCCTCGCCGCCTTCCTCGTGGTGCGTGGCTCGGCGGCCCAGCTCGGCACCGCGCTGACCGCCGCCATCGCCGTGCTCACCGGTATCGCGCTGCTGGCCGGCCCCTATCTCGTACGCATGACACAGGACCTCTCCGAGGAACGCCTGATGCGCATCCGCGCCCAGGAACGTGCCGAGGTCGCCGCCCACGTCCACGACTCGGTCCTGCACACCCTCACCCTGATCCAGCGCAACGCGGACGACGGCGGCGAGGTCCGCAGGCTCGCCCGCGCCCAGGAACGCGAGCTGCGCAACTGGCTGTACGACCCCTCGGGCACCGGCAAGGACGAGGCCGAGGAACCGACGAACCTCGCCGAGGCGGTCAAACGCACCGCCGCCGAGGTCGAGGACAAGCACGGCGTCCCGCTGGAGGTCGTGGTCGTCGGCGACTGCCCGCTCGACGAGAAGCTGTCGGCGCAGATGCAGGCCGCACGCGAGGCGATGGTCAACGCGGCCAAGTACGGTGGCGAGGGCGGCGCAGTCCAGGTCTTCGCGGAGGTCGAGGGCCGCACGGTCTTCGTCTCCGTGCGGGACCGGGGGCCGGGGTTCGACCTGGACGCCGTACCCGGCGACAGGATGGGCGTACGAGAATCGATCATCGGCCGGATGCAGCGCAACGGCGGTACGGCGCGGCTGCGTTCGGTGCCCGGCGGGGGCACGGAGGTCGAGCTGGAGATGGAAAGGGCGAGCGAATGACCGAGAACACCGAAGCGACCGGGGGCCCGGAGCGCCGGGTACGGGTCGTGCTCGTCGACGACCACCGCATGTTCCGCACCGGGGTCCAGGCCGAGATCGGCCGGACCGAGGAGACCGGGGTGGAGGTCGTGGGGGAGGCCGCCGACGTCGACCAGGCGGTCACCGTGATCACCGCGACCCGCCCCGAGGTCGTCCTCCTCGACGTCCACCTCCCGGGAGGCGGCGGGGTCGAGGTACTGCGTCGCTGCGCCCCGATGATGGGCGCGGTCGAGAACCCGGTGCGCTTCCTCGCGCTGTCCGTCTCGGACGCCGCCGAGGACGTCATCGGCGTCATCCGCGGCGGCGCCCGCGGCTACGTCACCAAGACGATCACCGGTACCGACCTGATCGACTCCGTCTTCCGGGTCCAGGAGGGCGACGCCGTGTTCTCGCCGCGGCTGGCCGGCTTCGTCCTGGACGCGTTCGCCTCGACGGACGCCCCGCCGGTCGACGAGGACCTGGACCGGCTGACACAGCGCGAGCGCGAGGTGCTGCGGCTGATCGCCCGGGGCTACGCGTACAAGGAGATCGCCAAGCAGCTGTTCATCTCGGTGAAGACCGTCGAGTCCCACGTCTCTGCGGTGCTGCGCAAGCTCCAGCTCTCCAACCGGCACGAGCTGACCCGCTGGGCGACGGCCCGCCGGCTGGTCTGAGTCCCGGGCACGCTCAGGCGGGGTCGAGCGAGATGTTGAGCTTCTCGCCGGTCCTGCGGTAGCCGATGGACGCGTAGATGCGCTCGACGTCGGGACCTCCCGGCTCCAGCCAGACGGTGCCGAAGCCGCGGTCGAAGGCGGTGCGGGTCAGCCAGGCGGAGAGCGCCGCGCCGACGCCCCGGCGGCGGAAGGCGTCGGCGACGGCCAGGCCGGCCAGTTCGCCGATGCCGTCGACCGGGGCCGAGCAGCCGCCCGCGCCTGCCGGACGGCCGTCGAGGGTGGCGAGGGCGGAGACCCCGCCGCCCGCCGTCGCCCCGCGCAGCCATGCGATCTCACCGTCGTCCGGCCCGCCCTCGCCGCCGAATCCCGTGTGCTGCACGGCGGCGGCGGAGGCGAACTCCGCGTCCGTCACGGGCTCGGCCACCCGGAGGCCGTCCACCGGCTTCGGCGGGAGCAGTCCTTCGGGGGAGCAGGCCATCACCGGTGCGCGGTTCTCCTCGGTGAAACCGGCGGCCAGCAGGGCCGGTTCGACGGCGGGAGCCCAGGCGGGCAGGAACTCCAGCCGGGGCATCCGGTCGTGTTCACGGAAGGCCGCGACCAGATCGGCGATGTCCCGCGCGGTGGGTTCGGCGCCCTGGTCGGGGATGGCGTAGTTCGCGAACTTCAGCTCCCAGTCCGGGTTGTGGCGCACGGTGAACGGCCCCACCCGGTAGTGGTCCGGGGAGCGTAGGGCGAGGGTGCGCGCGTAGTTCTGAATGGCGGTGTCCATGGGCCCGAGAGCCTAGGCGACGCGGGTCGCTCCGGCGAAAGGCATTTCGGAGATCGGCGCGATACGTACGGGCGCCCCCGGGCGTGGGGCGTGGATCATCTGCCCGCCGCCGATGTACAGCCCGACATGGGTGACCCCGGGGTAGAAGAACACCAGGTCCCCCGGGGCCAGTTCGGAACGCGGGACGCGCTGACCCGCGTTGATCTGGGTGTACGTCGTCCGGGGCAGCGACACGCCCGCCGCCCGCCAGGCCGCCTGAGTGAGACCTGAGCAGTCGAAGGAGGCGGGCCCGGTGGCGCCCCAGACGTACGGCTTCCCGAGGGCCCCGTACGCGAAGTCGACCGCCTGGGCCGCGCGGGCGTTGGGGGCGGCGACCGGACCGCGGGGGGTGCTCCGGTCGGCCCGGACGGCACCGCCGCCGTGCGCGGCGTCGGCCGAGCGCTCGTAGGCGGCGCGCTGATCGGCGGTGAGGGTGGCCAGGAGCTTGCGCGCGTCGGCGAGCTTGGTGCGTACGGTGTCCTTCTGCTTCTTCAGCTCGGCCCGTCGCGAGGCGAGGACGGCCAGCTCGTCCTGGGCCCGCGCGCGGAGCTGGGCGATGTCGCCGATCTGGCGGCGCACGCCGTTGATCGCGCCGGCCTGACGGTCGCCCGCCCGGTCCTCGAAGGAGGCGCGCTCCAGGTACTCGTCCGGGTCCGAGGAGAGGGCCAGCCGCACGGCCGGGTCGATGCCGGCGCTGCGGTACTGGGCGGTCGCCCAGGAGCCGAGGGCGTCGCGCGCGGTGTTGAGGCGCGCGGTCCGGCGGGCGGCCTCGTCGCGCAGGGCGTCCAGGGACTTCTCCGAGGCCGCCGACTGCTCCTTCGCGCCGTTGTACTTCTCCGTGGCCACCTCGGCGTCGTGGTAGAGCCGGTCGACCTTGGCCCTGACCTGGGCCGTGGTGAGCTGGGGGTCCGCCTGCGCGGAGCCTTCGAGCGCGGTCGCCGTCGCCGCCCCGGCCCCGGCGGGGTGACCGGGTGCCGCCCGCCACGGGGGCGGAGACGGAGATCCGGTCACCTGGGAGGGACGCTAAACCCGGCACGGAGAGAAGAGGCGTAATGACAGCTATTGCCCTCATGTGCTGTTTCGTTTCCGTCGGATGACAGGAAAATTCAACCGGAGTCCGGCAATTCGTGCAGACTGCGAGGCGACTCATCGGTAAGTCGTACCTGGCCGAAGAGTGGTGATATGGCCGCGGTTAGGCTGCGGCCATGGACGTACTCATCAATGTCTTCGTGGCCTTGCACATCATCGGTATCGCCTCCCTGCTGGGCGGCTTCCTGACCCAGATGAAGGCCATGGGGGCGGGCGAGGCCCGCTTCGTCCCGGCCATGCTGCACGGTGCGCTCACCATGCTCGTCACGGGTGTCGCGCTGGTCGGGCTCAACCAGGCCGACGACCAGAGCGTCAACAACATCAAGATCGGCGTCAAGCTGCTGGTCCTGATCGTGATCCTCGCGCTCGTCTACGTGAAGCGGGACGACGAGAAGGTGGACAAGGGCGCGTTCGCGGCGGTCGGCGGGCTGACGGTCGCCAACATCTTCATCGCCACGCTCTGGACCTGAGCGGCCGGCGGACGCACGGCGAAGGGCCCGGGGATCACCCCGGGCCCTTCGCCGTGGGCGGGCGGCGTCCCTACGACGGGCGCACGCTGCCGTAGATCGGCATGTAGTAGATCGACTCCTCGCGGACGTTCGCACCCGGCTTGGGCGCGTGGATCATCATGCCGCCGCCCTTGTAGATGCCGACGTGACTGATGTCGTCGTAGAAGAAGACCAGGTCCCCCGGCCGCAGATTTGCCGTGGAAACCCGGGTGCCGACCTTCACCTGGTCCCAGGTGGTGCGCGGCAGACCGACACCGGCCGCCTTCCAGGCGGCCTGGGTGAGTCCGGAGCAGTCGTACGAGGACGGGCCCGTCGCCCCCCACACGTACGGCTTGCCGATCTGGGCGCGCGCGAAGGCCAGGACCTTCTCGGCCCTCGAGGAGTAACCGCTGCCGGAGCCCGTGCCGGAGCCCGTGCCCGTGCCCGACCCCGACTTCGTCTTCGGGGCCTCGTCCGCGGCTGCCGTCTCCTTCGCGGCCTGCTGTCGCGCCAGCTCGTCGGCCTTGCGCTCGGCCTCCGCCTCCTTCTTGCGCTCCAGCTCCGCCAGACGTGCCTTCTCCTCGGCGGTCAGCTGCGACAGCAGCGTGCGAGCCTCGGTGAGCTTCGTCTGCACCTGCTGCTTGCTGGTGCGCAGCGAGGCCTGCGACGCGGTGAGGGTCTCCAGGCTCTTCGTCGCCTCGGCGCGCTTGGCCGCGGCCTCCTTCTGCTGGGTGCGGAAGTCGGCGACCGCCTTCTGCTGCCGGCTGGTCATCCGGGCCATCAGCTGGTCCTGGTCGAAGTACGACTGCGGATCGTCCGCCAGGAAGAACGTCGCCGTCGGGGCGATCGAGCCGCCGCGGTACTGCGCGGCCGCGTAGCTGCCCAGCTCGCGGCGGGTCTCGTTGAGCTTGTCGGCCCGCTTCGCCGCGGCCTCCAGCAGCGCGTCGACCTTGGAGCGCTGCTCGGCCGAGGCGGCCTTCGCCTTGTTGTACTGCTGCGTCGCCGTGCCGGCCTGCCGGTAGAGGGCGTCGACCTTCTTCTGCACTTCCTCGATGCTGGGCTTGGGCTCGGCGGGGGCCGCCGTCGCGCTCTGCGTGGAGAGCAGGGTGACGGAGGCGAGCGCCACGGTCGTGAGACCGACGGCAGGGGTGGTGCGACCCCGGGTGCGGGGCTTGCGATGCGACGCCAAGGCCGGCATCTCCTTCCGTGGACCGCCTACCGGGTTAGCGATGGGGGTCCCCCCAGGCCGTTCGGGCACTGGGGGAGGGTTCGGGCGGAACGGAAGGCTGCCCTACGGTCCGGTGGAGACGGACCGATTCACCCCGGTGCTGCGTGTGGGTCCCCGGTTCCGGGCCCCCTTCACGGGAGTACGGATTCGGCGGGGGTGCCCGTGCGGCGCGGTTCGCCTCAAAGGGGTACGGGGCACCCGTCGGAGCACGCTAACCACATCGTGGTGCCCCTGTGAAGGTTGATGTTCGATATGCCCGATACGTTTTCGTGACCTTTTCCCGGCGGTGGTCCGCATGGCCGGAACCGACCCCGGAATCTCACGTTCCGTGGTTGGGTCGTTCCGCTGCGCGCACGGGTCCTGACCGTTGTCGCCGATGCGGCCCGGGCTGTCGGTGGGGCCGCCTAGACTCGTGAGGCGATGAGCAGCCTCTTTGACGACAGTTTCCTGACCGGCCTCCAGCAAGGGGAGGACGGCCCCCCGCCGCCCCCCGAGGAGCACGCACCCGAAACGGTGCCGGAGGGCCTCTTCGAGGACGTCTTCGACGCGCCTCCGCCGCCGCGCGACGCCTACTACCGCGACGGCGCCCCGCGTCCTGTGATCGACTCCGCCGCGCTGCTCGACGGGCTGAACACCGAGCAGCGCGCCGCCGTCGTGCACGCCGGCTCCCCGCTGCTCATCGTGGCCGGGGCCGGCTCGGGCAAGACCCGGGTGCTCACCCACCGGATCGCCCACCTCCTGGCCGAGCGCGGGGTGCACCCCGGGCAGATCCTCGCGATCACCTTCACCAACAAGGCCGCCGGCGAGATGAAGGAGCGCGTCGAGGACCTCGTCGGCCCGCGCGCCAACGCCATGTGGGTCATGACGTTCCACAGCGCCTGCGTGCGGATCCTGCGCCGGGAGTCGAAGCGCCTGGGCTTCACGTCGTCGTTCTCGATCTACGACGCCGCCGACTCCAAGCGGCTGATGGCACTGGTCTGCCGCGATCTCGACCTCGACCCGAAGCGCTACCCGCCGAAGTCGTTCACGGCGAAGGTCTCGAACCTGAAGAACGAGCTGATCGACGAGGAGACCTTCGCCGGTCAGGCGGCCGACGGTTTCGAGAAGACGCTGGCCCAGGCCTACGCGCTCTACCAGGCGCGGCTGCGCGAGGCCAACGCCCTCGACTTCGACGACATCATCATGACGACGGTCCACCTGCTCCAGGCGTTCCCCGACGTCACCGAGCACTACCGCCGCCGTTTCCGGCACGTCATGGTCGACGAGTACCAGGACACCAACCACGCGCAGTACACCCTCGTACGCGAACTGGTGGGCCCGGCGGGCGAGGCGGACGCCCCCGGCGAACTGTGCGTCGTCGGTGACGCGGACCAGTCGATCTACGCCTTCCGCGGCGCGACCATCCGCAACATCCTCCAGTTCGAGGAGGACTATCCGGACGCGACGACGATCATGCTGGAGCAGAACTACCGCTCCACCCAGACGATCCTGTCGGCGGCCAACGCCGTCATCGAGCGCAACGAGAGCCGCCGTCCCAAGAACCTCTGGACGAACGCGGGCACCGGCACCCGGATCACCGGCTACGTCGCGGACACCGAGCACGACGAGGCACAGTTCGTCGCCGACGAGATCGACCGGCTGACGGACGCGGGCGACGCGAAGGCCGGCGACGTCGCCGTCTTCTACCGCACCAACGCCCAGTCCCGTGTCTTCGAAGAGATCTTCATCCGCGTCGGACTGCCCTACAAGGTCGTCGGCGGAGTGCGCTTCTACGAGCGCAAGGAGGTCAGGGACGTCCTGGCCTACCTCCGGGTGCTGTCCAACCCCGAGGACACCGTCCCGCTGCGCCGCATCCTCAACGTGCCCAAGCGGGGCATCGGCGACCGCGCCGAGGCGATGATCGACGCCCTCTCGATGCGCGAGAAGATCTCCTTCCCACAGGCGCTGCGCCGCGTCGACGAGGCGTACGGCATGGCGGCCCGGTCGACGAACGCCGTGAAGCGGTTCAACACGCTCATGGAGGAGCTCCGCACGATCGTGGAGTCCGGGGCGGGACCTGCGGTCGTCGTGGAGGCCGTCATGGAGCGGACCGGCTATCTCGCCGAACTCCAGGCGTCCACCGACCCGCAGGACGAGACCCGTATCGAGAACCTCCAGGAACTCGCCTCCGTCGCCCTCGAATTCGAGCAGGAGCGGGCGGAGGAGGAGGGCGCGGGCACACTCGCCGAGTTCCTGGAGAAGGTCGCGCTCGTCGCCGACGCCGACCAGATCCCCGACGAGGACGAGGACGGCTCCGGTGTCGTCACGCTGATGACGCTGCACACCGCCAAGGGTCTCGAATTCCCGGTGGTGTTCCTGACGGGCATGGAGGACGGTGTCTTCCCGCACATGCGCGCGCTCGGGCAGGTGAAGGAACTGGAGGAGGAACGCCGGCTCGCCTACGTGGGCATCACGCGTGCCCGCGAGCGCCTGTATCTGACCCGGGCGGCGATGCGCAGTGCGTGGGGCCAGCCCTCGTACAACCCGCCGTCGCGGTTCCTGGAGGAGATCCCGGACCAGCACCTCGAGTGGAAGCGCAAGGGCCCGATGGCGGCGTCGGCGGGACCGACGTCCGGCATCACCTCGTCGCTGTCCGCGTCACGCGCGAAGTCGGGGCCGTCGGGGTTCGCTACCCGGCGCACCTCCGAGAAGCCGGTGGTCACCCTGGTGGTCGGGGACCGGGTCACGCACGACCAGTTCGGCCTGGGCACGGTCACGGCGGTCGACGGGTTCGGCGACCAGGCGAAGGCGACGGTCGACTTCGGCGACGAGAGGCCGAAGAAGCTGCTGCTGCGCTATGCCCCGGTCGAGAAGCTCTGAACCGGCGGGAGCGGGAGGGCGGGGAGGCCGCGTACCGCCCGGCCGGCAGGTGCTGACCTGCCGGCCCTCGGGCGCCGACGCGTCCGCCCGGTGCTGACCCGGTCGGGCGGCATGCACTGATCCCGCCCGGAGGCAGGTGCTCGTACGGGCGTTCAGGGGCGGGCCGGATACGGCGCCCGCGGCCGGCCGGCACTCCGGCGCGGCCGGTCCCTCAGTACGGGTTGACGCCGTGGCTGCGGAGCCAGGGCATCGGGTCGATCGCCGAGCCGCCACCGGGCCGGACCTCGAAGTGCAGGTGCGGACCGGTGGAGTTGCCCGAGTTGCCCGAGTAGGCGATGACGTCACCGGCCTTGACCGAGCCCGAGCGGATCTTGGTGGTGCTGAGGTGGCAGTACCAGGTCTCGGTGCCGTCGGCAGCGGTGACGATGGCCATGTTCCCGTAGGCGCTGTTCCACTGGGTGCGGACGGTGCCGTCGGTCGCCGCCATCACGGGAGTCCCGTAGGAGACGGGGAAGTCGATGCCCGTGTGCACGGACATCCAGTTCACACCGGCCTGACCGTAGGTGGCGCTGAGCCCGTGCTGCTTCACGGGGAGCACGAACTTGGGGCGCAACGCCTCGCGGCGAATGGCCTCCTCCTCGCGCTTCTTCTTCTCGGCGGCCTGGCGCTCCTTCAGGTCGATGCGCTCCTGGGTTCGGCTGGCGCGGTCGGCGAAGTTCTCGGCGTCGGCGCTGAGGGCGGCGAGCTGGGTGTCCAGCTTGTTGTTGGCTACGGCCGGCTTCACCAGATCCGCGGCCGCCATGGACGTGGTGTCGTCCTTCGTCTCCTCGGCCCCGCCGACACCGCTCACCGAGGCGGCGGCGATGCCCGCGACGCTCATCACGCAGGCGGAGGGCACGGCGACGGTGAGGAGCGCGGAACGCTTCGCCGGGGTGCGGCGCCTGCCCCGGCTGCCGCCGCGCGCGGCGGCACGGCCCACGGGGTGCGCGGAGACGCCCACGGCGACGGCTTCGGCGGCCACCTCGACGACCTCGGGCATCGTCGGCTCCGGCTCGGCTCCGGTCTGCGACACCTCGTCGTACACGTCCGTGTACGTGCCTGCCGTCTCGACCTCGTCCGGTCCGACGTGACCGTGGGAGCCGGGCGAGGCGTGGAGGTCGTGGGAACCGAGGTCGAGGGCGCCGGTGCCGTCGAGCGAGGTGAACTCGGCCGTCCCGTAGGACTCGTGGGACGGCGACTGGTGTTCGTGTGAGGAGTACGACGTCTGTTCGGGTGCGTACGCGGCGCTCTCGGGCGTGGCGCCGGTGTTCCACGCGGTGGCGTCGTAGGTGCCGGTCTCGGCCGCCGTGTAGCTGTCGTAGCCCGTGGTCTCGAAGGCGGGAACGCTGAAGGAGCCGGTCGCGTAGGCCGTGGTGTCGAACGTGGCGGTGGGGAAGGCGCCGGTGTCACCGGCGGTCCACTGGCCGTCCTGGCCCGCCTGGTCCCAGCCGGTGGTGTCCCACTGGCCCGTCGTGTCGGCCGGGGCGGGGATCACGGCCCCCGGCATCCAGGTGGCGGTGGTGTCGTAGCCCTGGGCCGCCTGCGGGTGGGCCTGGGCGGCATAGGCGTCGTAGGAGGCCTGTTGATGCGCCCCGGTGTCCCACTGGCCGCTGTCGTAACCGGCGTAGTCACCGCCGTAGGCCGGGGAGTAACCGTCGCCGTACGTGGTCCCGTGGCTGTCGTCGTGCCGGCCCGGGAGGGACCCGAAGAGCGGGTCGATGTCGAAACTGCCGGTGGACGGGCTGTCGTATCCGGCATGCCCGGCGTGGGGGTGCTGGTCGTTCACCAACTTCTCTCTCGCCTCGGCAGCAGGACCTGTTCCGGGGTCCGGTGGGGGGATCCCGGGGTGAGCAGTGGCCGCGACTGTACCCGGCGGTACGCGAGGACGACAATCTTCGGAGGCCCTCAGCCCTTCAGGAAACGGGCAATCGGCCGCCTTTCGGCGGACCTGATGGGCAGGCTTGGCCCTATGTTCGAAATGCGTTCTATTTGACGGGGGTTCAGTGGTTCAAAAATCAACTCACGCGACGTGAGCGGCTCCCCGAGTGCCGACGTCCGAACCGTCGGACTCGAGCGCCTGCCGGATCGCGGACGCGACCGCCGGATGCACCGGCAGGGCGAGGTGGCCGATGCCGGTGACGCGCACATTCACCGCGTCGAGGTCGGGATGATCCACGCAGGCCGTCTCGACGGGGAGGATCACCCTGTCCAGTTCGCTCCAGAAGCTGACGAAGCGCGTCCGGCAGCCCGGGGCGGGCCGGCGCAGCTCCTCGATGAGTTCGGAGCCGCTGCGCATCTGGCGGACGATGGGGTGCGCGCCGGCCAGCGGGACGGCCGACGTCCCGCCGTGCGGTGTACCGAGAGTGACGAGCGTGCGCACCCGGCGGTCCCCGCCGAGCCGCTGGACGTAGTACCGCGCGATGAGGCCGCCCAGACTGTGGCCGACGATGTCGACCTCGTGGTGCCCGGTGCGGGCGCAGATCTCCTCGACGTGCCGGTCGAGCAGCTCGGCCGCCGTGCGGATGTCGCAGGTCAGGGGCGAGTAGTTGAGCGACGCCAGATGGCGCCAGCCGTGCCGTGCCAGGGAGCGGCGCAGCAGGACGAAGACGGAGCGGTTGTCGATGAGACCGTGCAGGAGGACGACGGGCGGGCGCGCGTCGCCGGTGGTGGGCAGCGCGGTCGCCTCCGCCGCCCGGGTGATCTCGTCGTGACCGGCGCCGTGCTCCGGGTTTGATCCGGCACCGGTGTCCTTGCCGGTGCCGGTGCCGGGGACCGGCCGGGGTGTGGAGGGCCGACGCTCCGGGGCGATGCCGGAGGGGTAGATGAGCACGTGCCCGGCGAGGATCACCAACTCCAGTGCGGTGGCCCTGATCAGCGTCGACGACAACCGGGCGGGGCGCAGCAGCGGCCCGCGGAGCAGTAGGGGTAGGAAGGACAGGACCTTCATGGCCGACCTCCTGCACTGGCGTCCGGGGAGGCGGCTCCCCGCCCCGCACACCCTTCACGGGGGTCGCTGCGGAGGCGGCCGGCGGTCCTGGCGTGCCGGGGGCCGTACCACCGTGCCGTGCGGCTGACGGCGCGGTGGTACGACGACCTCGTTGCGGCTCCCTGGCGGCGACCCCCGCGCGGCCCTCGGGCCGCGCGGTGCTGGGAACGACGCCGGCGAACATGTCCCGTGTGTGATTTCCCCCTCCCGGTCCACCGCGAAACGAGGCCGTGCGGGATGCTGGGGATAACGTTCGTTCACATCACCGGCCCTCCGGGCACGGCAGACGCATGTGGAGGCATTGATGGGTGTGACCGGTCCTATCCGCGTGGTGGTGGCCAAGCCGGGCCTCGACGGCCATGACCGCGGCGCCAAGGTGATCGCGAGGGCGCTCCGGGACGCGGGCATGGAGGTCATCTACACGGGGCTCCACCAGACCCCCGAGCAGATCGTGGACACGGCGATCCAGGAGGACGCGGACGCCATCGGCCTCTCGATCCTCTCCGGGGCGCACAACACGCTCTTCGCCAAGGTCATCGAGCTGCTGAAGGAGCGCGACGCGGAGGACATCAAGGTCTTCGGCGGCGGCATCATCCCGGAGGCGGACATCGCGCCGCTGAAGGAGCAGGGTGTCGCGGCGATCTTCACCCCGGGTGCGACGACGGCCTCGATCGTCGACTGGGTGAACGCGCACGTCCGTCAGCCCGCGGAGGCCTGAGCCGGCGCTCCGGCACCGCCCGGCCCGTTCCCCGGCTCCTCGTGGTCATCCCGCGCCGCCCTGGGACAGCTCCGCGTCCATGGCGGCGCGCAGGCGCAAGGTCGACACCAGGCGCTGGAACGCCTCCGACCAGTAGCCGCCCGCACCCGGCGAAGCGCCCTCCGGCTCGTCCGGAGTGGTGGTGAGAACCGCGAGGCGGTCTGCCTCGGCGGGGTTCAGACAGCGCTCGGCGAGGCCCATCACCCCGCTGAAGCTCCACGGGTAGCTCCCCGCGTCCCGGGCGATGTCCAGGGCATCGACCACCGACCGGCCGAGCGGCGCGTCCCAGGGCACGGAGCAGACACCGAGCAGCTGGAAGGCCTCCGACAGGCCGTGCGCGGCTATGAAGCCGGCGACCCAGAGCGCCCGCTCGGACGGCGGCAGACTGGCGAGCAGCTTCGACCGCTCCGCCGGCGAGGCCGTACCGGGGCCGTTCGCCGGGGGTGTCGAGGGGGCCCCGAGCAGCGCCCGTGCCCAGTCGGGATCGCGCTGCCGCACGGCGGCCCTGCACCAGGCGGCGTGCAGCTCACCGGCCCAGCCGTCGGCGACCGGCAGTGCCACGAGCTCGTGCGCCGCCCGGCCGCCGAACCTCTCCCGCCAGACGCCGAGCGGGGTGGCCTCCACCAACTGACCGAGCCACCAGGACCGTTCTCCGCGCCCCGAGGGCGGCACCGGCACCACTCCGTCCCGCTGCATCGCGGGGTCGCACTCGTGCGGCGCCTCCACCGCCACGGACACCGTGCCCCCCGTGCGGTCGGGATTGACACAGGAGGTGGCGCGGTCCGCCATCCGGCGGGCGAGCGCGGAACCGGGGAGCGAGGACAGCAACTCGGCGGCTGTGGCACGTACGTTACGGCTGCGGTCCGCCAAGGCCTCCTCCAGGAAGGTCTCGTCGTCCGCCGAGAGGCCGGACCGCAGGGAGTCGAGGAACATGAGCCGGTCCTCGGCCCGTTCCGAGGACCACGTGGAGACGAGCAGGGAGCGGGCCCTGCCGGGGTCCTGGTCCCGCAGAGCGCCGAGCAGCGCGACCCGCTCCGCGAAGAGGCCCTCCTGCCAGAGCCGGCGCACCGCCGCCGGGTCCGACGTGTCCGGTCGCCGCGCGTCCCGTGACGAGGCGCGCAGGGCGAACCGCCACTCCGGATTGAGCGAGGCCAGCCAGAGCCCGCGCGGCCCGGCGAACGCCAGCACGTGCGGCCGCAGGTCCGTACGCGCCCTCGCCGCGTCCAGCAGTGCGGGGAGCAGCTCCGCCGGAGCGCGGTAGCCGTGCGCGCCGGCCGAGGCCAGCCACTGCGGGATCAGCTCGGTGAGGTCGGGGGCCGATCCCCGGCGCCCGCCACCGGGCTGCGCCGAACGGTCGGCGAGCAACTGGGCGAGCCGGCGGCGGGCGGCGTCGGGCAGCGGCGGCCGGAGGTCGGCGGGCGCGGGCGCGGGCAGGGTGGCCCCGACGGCCGGACGCAGCGCGGCTCTGCGGCGCACGGTGTGCGCCGCCGCGGCGTCGAGGAGCGCCGAGGGGGAGACCGCGGCGCCTTCCTCCGTCCGCAGAGGCCGACGGTCGGTGCCGAGCACCGCCGAGCTCACGAGGTCTTCCCACGAGGCGTTCACAGGCGCACCGGTCGACGTGACGGTGGTGGGCATCGGGTTCCTTCCGGTGGTCCGGGAGCGAGGGGCCGGGGTGTGCGTGTGCCGGGTCGGGGCAGAGGGGGCGCGTCCGGGCGGGCAGTTGCGGCGCACCCCCGCCCCCCTCAGGGCCTTCCTGGGCACCGCGCCCCCCGGGTACGTCAGATGAGGGCCACCGCCTCGCCCGGTCCCACACCGTCGGAGCCTTCCGGGCACCAGGCGGCGAACGGATCGAAACCCCGGTGCCCGCACTCGCCGAAGACCGTCAGGGGGCCACCCCCGGAGAGCGCGACGAGCTTCCACAGACCCGGCCGGGACAGCGCCCGGGCCGCGACCGGCAGGGCGGAGCCGTCCGCGACGCCCACCAGCTGCCAGCCGTCCCCCGACGGCGCCGGTACGACGTCGCGCAGGGTGGCCGGCCAGGCGTCGAGCCACGGATCGTCCCGCAACGCGTTCCCGTACGCGGCGACGGCGTCCGCCGCCGTGCCGCCCGGCGGCGGTGTCCCGGTGACAACAGGCTCACCGAACTCCGTCCCCAGCTCAACCCTCAGCCCCCCACCGCCCGGATACGGCGTCACCTCGGCATCGATCACGGCACCCACCGGCAGTGCGTGGGCCGGGGCGCGCCCCGGTGCTCCGTAGGAGAGCAGCAGGGCGATGCGCTCCGAATTCCGGCCGTACAGCCAGATGCGGCGGGTGACGATCCTGCCGTCCGGGGTGTCGTACCGCGCGAGGACCAGCCATTGGTCGCGGACGGCCGGCCCTCCGGCCGGGGCGGTCAGCCCCACCCTCGTACGGACGGTCGCCGCCAGTGGGCCGGGCAGCCGGCCGAGCCGGAGCCAGGCGGAGTCCAGCAGGTGCAGGAGCGCGCACTCCTCGAGGAGCCGAGCCGGCCAGCCTGCGCCCGAAGCCGGTATCGACGCCAACTCCCGCGCCCGGCCCGCGAGTCCCGGGGCCTGCGCGTCGACCATGCGGGCCGCCGTCTCCTCCCACAGCCCGTGCCCCGGCCGGCCGGCTGCGGCGAGTCCTCCGCGCAGCAGATCGGTGAGCCGCTGCTCCAGCTCCCGCGCACCGCCGCTGACGCGCTCGGCCCGGCGCTCGGCGCGCCGGGCCGCCGCACGGTCCGCGGACGCGGCCCGCGGGCCGGGCCCACCGCCGGCCTCGTGCGACGGCTCGTCAGGAACGTCGACCGTCGTCCTCTTCGTCGTCCCGCGTCCGGCCGGCCGGTCGGAGCGGCTGGATTCTCCCCCGTGAGACAGCACCATGGAGACGACGGTAGGGGGCGCCACTGACAACGGGCTCCGGCCGCCTGTTCCGGGCGGTCCGGCAGGACCTGACCGCCCGTACGGCGGCGCCGTCCCGACCTCGCTGACCGTCCCACCGCCCGCCCGCGACCCGTCCCGGACGCCTGCCTGGACCGGTTGTCAGTGGCATGGTGCACGGTGGAAACCGCATCGGGAGACCGATCCGGAGGGGGATCCATGACCGTGTCCGTACAGACCGACGCAGTCGGCCGCGACGCCCTGAGGCCGC
Source organism: Kitasatospora papulosa (assembly GCF_000717245.1). Lineage (GTDB taxonomy): Bacteria > Actinomycetota > Actinomycetes > Streptomycetales > Streptomycetaceae > Streptomyces > Streptomyces papulosus. The sequence goes on along the minus strand of NZ_JNYQ01000004.1, from coordinate 771,791 downwards.
ACGCCGAGCACACCTTCGCCGCCGAGCTCGCGGCGCTCGCCGCCGCCGACGACCGCCCCAGACCCGCTCGTTGGAAGCTCTCGCCGTGGGCCGTCTCCACCTATCTGCTCGGCGGGACGCTCCCGGACGGCACGCTCGTCACACCCAAGTACGTGGGCCCGCGCCGCCTCGTGGAGGTCGCCGTGGCCACGCTGGCCACCGACCGCGCGCTGCTGCTCCTCGGCGTCCCCGGTACCGCCAAGACCTGGGTGTCCGAGCACCTCGCCGCAGCCGTGAGCGGGGACTCGACCCTGCTCGTCCAGGGGACCGCGGGCACCCCGGAGGAAGCGGTCCGCTACGGGTGGAACTACGCCCAGCTGCTGGCACACGGGCCCAGCCGTGAGGCGCTGGTGCCGAGCCCCGTCATGCGGGCCATGGCGGAGGGCATGACCGTCCGGGTGGAGGAGCTCACCCGTATCCCCGCCGATGTGCAGGACGCGCTCATCACGATCCTGTCGGAGAAGACGCTCCCCGTCCCCGAGCTGGCGGAAGAGGTCCAGGCGGTCCGGGGGTTCAACCTCGTCGCCACGGCGAACGACCGCGACCGCGGTGTCAACGAGCTCTCCAGCGCCCTGCGCCGCCGGTTCAACACCGTGGTGCTGCCGCTGCCCGCGACACCGGAGGCCGAGGTGGACATCGTGTCCCGCCGGGTGGCCCAGATCGGCCACTCGCTCGACCTGCCCCCGGCGCCCGACGGCATGGCCGAGATCCGGCGCGTCGTCACGGTCTTCCGTGAACTGCGGGACGGCGTCACCACGGACGGCCGCACCCGGCTCAAGTCGCCGTCCGGCACGCTGTCCACGGCCGAGGCCATCTCCGTCGTGACCGGAGGACTCGCGCTCGCCGCACACTTCGGCGACGGAGTCCTGCGCCCCGGCGACGTGGCGGCCGGCATCCTCGGCGCCGTCGTCCGCGACCCCACGGCCGACCGCCTGGTCTGGCAGGAGTACGTGGAGACGGTCGTCCGGGAACGCGAGGGCTGGAAGGACTTCTACCGCGCCTGCCGTGAGGCCGCCGAATGATCCCGGGCACCGGCGGGAACGCCGAGTCCGGAGGACCGCTGCTGCTGGGGGTGCGGCACCACGGGCCGGGCTCCGCCCGCGCGGTCCTGGCCGCCCTGGACCACGCGCGGCCGAGTGCCGTCCTCGTCGAAGGCCCCCCGGAGGGCGACGCGTTGCTGGCGCTCGCCGCACACGGCCGGATGCGTCCGCCCGTCGCGCTCCTCGCGCACGCCGTCGACGATCCCGGCCGGGCCGCCTTCTGGCCGATGGCCGAGTTCTCGCCCGAGTGGGTGGCGATCCGCTGGGCTTCGTCGCACGGGGTTCCCGTGCGCTTCGTGGACCTGCCCGCCGCGCACTCGCTGGCGTTGACGGAACCGAAGGAGGACGGTGCGGAGGACGGCCGGGGCATCGACCCGATCGGTGTACTCGCCGAGGCCGCGGGCTACGACGACCCCGAGCGCTGGTGGGAGGACGTCGTCGAGCACCGCGGGCCGGACGGCAGGCCCTCCGACCCGCGTGCCCCGTTCACCGTCCTCGCCGAGGCGATGACGGCCCTGCGCGAGGCGTACGGGGACGGAGGACATCCGCAGGACGCCGTCAGGGAGGCCTGCATGCGCCTCCGGCTGCGGGCCGCCCGCAGGGAGTTCGGCGACGACGTCGCCGTGGTCTGCGGTGCGTGGCACGTGCCCGCGCTCCGCACGAGGGCGACGGTCGCCGCCGACCGGGCGCTCCTCAAGGGGATGCCCAAGGTGAGGGCGGAACTGACCTGGGTGCCCTGGACCCATCGCAGGCTCGCCCGGCGCAGCGGGTACGGCGCGGGGATCGAGTCCCCCGGCTGGTACGGACACCTCTTCGGCGCGCCGGACCGGCCCGTGGAGCGCTGGATGACGAAGGTCGCGGGGCTGCTGCGCGACACGGACAGGACGGTGTCCTCCGCGGATGTCATCGAGGCCGTGGGACTCGCCGGGACGCTGGCGGCCATGAGGGGCCGCCCGGCCGTGGGCCTTACCGAGGCCACCGACGCCGTCAGGGCCGTCATGTGCGAAGGGTCCGACGTGCCGCTCGCCCTCGTGCGGGACCGGCTCGTCGTCGGCGAGACCCTCGGCGAGGTACCGGAGACCGCCCCGGCCGTCCCGCTCCAGCGCGACCTGGACCGGCAGCAGCGAACACTCAGGCTCAGGCCCGAGGCCGGGAGGCGCGAGCTGGAGCTCGACCTGCGCAAGGACACCGACGCGGCCCGCAGCCGGCTCCTGCACCGGCTCCGGCTCCTCGGGGTGCACTGGGGCGAGCCCGCCGCGGGCCGGGGGAGCACGGGCACGTTCCGGGAGAGCTGGCGGCTGCACTGGGAGCCCGAGCTGTTCGTCCGGATCGCCGAGGCCGGTGTGTGGGGGACCACCGTGCTGGGTGCCGCGACCGCCAGGGCGGAGACGGACGCGGTCTCGGCGCCGTCCCTCGCCGGGGTCACCGCACTCGCCGAACAGTGCCTCCTGGCCGGTCTGTCCGAGGCCCTGCCCGTGGTGATGAGAGCCCTCGCCGACCGGGCCGCCCTCGACGCGGACGTCGGCCATCTCGCCGACGCGCTGCCCGCCCTGGCCCGCTCCCTGCGGTACGGAGACGTGCGGTCCACCGACACCGCGGCTCTGGGAGAGGTCGCCGTCGGTCTCGCCGAGCGCGTCTGCGTGGGTCTGCCGTCGGCCTGCACCGGTCTCGACGCGGACGCCGCCGTGGAGGCGCAGCGGCGGGTGGACGGCGTGCACACGGCGGTCGGGCTGCTGGCCGACACCGTCGGAACGGACGGGCCGGCCGAGCGGTGGGCCGGCGTCCTTCGCGAGCTCGCCGACAGGGACGCGGTCGCCGGGGTGGTCCGGGGCCGTGCGGCGCGCCTGCTCCTGGACGGCGGGCGGCTGGGCGAGAGCGACGCCGCGCGACTGATGGGTCTGGCCCTCTCGCCCGGCAGCGCACCGGCCGACGCGGCCGCCTGGATCGAGGGCTTCGTCGGCGGAGCCACGGGAGGCGGCCTGGTGCTCGTCCACGACGAGCGCCTCCTCGCGCTCGTCGACGCCTGGCTGACCGGCATACCGGCCGACACCTTCCCCGGCGTACTGCCGCTGTTGCGCCGCACCTTCTCGGCCTACGAGCCCGGGGTGCGGCGTGCGCTGGGCGAGCTCGTCGGGCGGGGGCCGGACCCCGGCAGGGGCCACGACGCGAACGTGCCCGCCGCCCCGGGCTTCGGCGAAGGACGCGACGAGGAGCGGGCGGACGCGATGGCCCCGGTGCTGGCGCTGCTGCTGGGAACAGGGTCCCCGGCCGAGCCGGGGGCCGGCCGATGACAGGGGCCGCGGAGGACACGGAGAAGGGGGAGAGGGAGATGGAAGCGGCTCCTGCCGACGACGAGCGGCTGCGGCGCTGGCGGATGGTGCTCGGCGCGGAGGGTGCCGAGGGCACCGGACGGACGCTCACCGGACGCGACGAGGCGATGGACGGCGCGCTGACCGCGCTGTACGACGAAGGGAGGAAGCCGGCCGGCCGGAGCGGGGCGGAGCGTGCGGGAGGGCTCGGCGCCTCCGCCCCGTCCGTGGTCCGCTGGCTCGGGGACATCCGTGCGTACTTCCCGGCCTCCGTGGTCCAGGTCATGCAGCGCGACGCGATGGACCGGCTCGGACTCTCCGAACTGCTGCTGGAACCGGAGATGCTGGAGGCACTCGAACCCGACGTCCACCTGGTCGGCACCCTGCTCTCGCTCGCGAAGGCGATGCCGGAGACCACGAAGGAGACGGCACGTGCCGTCGTGCGCAAGGTCGTCGAGGACCTGGAGCGACGGCTCGCCACCCGTACCAGGGCGACGCTCACCGGCGCCCTGGACCGTTCGTCGAGGGCCGGCCGGCCACGTCCCCGCGACATCGACTGGGACCGCACGATCCGGGCCAACCTCAGGAACTACGTGCCCCTCCCCGGACGGGAGGGGGCCGGCACGGTGGTGCCCGAGCGCCTCGTCGGGTACGGGCGGGCGGACCGGTCGGTGAAGAAGGACGTGATCCTCTGCGTCGACCAGTCGGGATCCATGGCCGCCTCGATCGTCCACGCCGCGGTCTTCGGTGCCGTGCTCGCCTCCATGAGGACCCTGGAGACCCGGCTGGTGGTGTTCGACACGGCCGTCGTCGACCTCACCGGCCAGTTGCACGATCCGGTCGACGTGCTGTTCGGCACGCAGCTCGGCGGTGGGACCGACATCAACCGCGCGCTGGCCTACTGCCAGTCGAAGATCACCCGTCCGGCGGACACCGTCGTCGTCCTCGTCAGTGATCTCCGCGAGGGAGGGATCCGTGAAGAGATGGTCGAGCGGGCCGCCGCGATGAAGGCGTCCGGTGTGCAGTTCGTGACGCTGCTCGCCCTCTCCGACGAGGGCGCGCCCTCGTACGACCGGGAGCACGCGGCCGCGCTGGCGGCCCTCGGCGCCCCGGCCTTCGCCTGCACCCCGGACCACTTCCCCGAGGTCATGGCGGCGGCGATCGAGAACCGGCCCCTGCCGGTGCCCGACACGGGCCGGTGACGGGCCCGGCCCGTTCGCCGGCGGTGCCGGGCCCGGTCCAGGTCCGGTCCAGGACGGTCACCGGCCGCCCCGCCGACGTGACGTTTTGTCCTTCACACCTCGGTCACCAGCACGGTCTGTGACCGGTATCACCGCTCAGGTGTGATCTGCAATTTAGGGTCCGGCGCGGCGCGGGGATAACCTGCCGGATGGACATGCCGCGTACCGGGTCACCGTGTGCGCCTCCCCTGTGACCGCGCAGTCACGTTGCCCTCGCGGCACGCCCACGCAGAAAACGAACCGCGAGACCACTAAAAGGGACGGACGCGCGTGGACCTGTTCGAGTACCAGGCGAGGGACCTCTTCGCCAAGCACGGTGTACCGGTGCTGGCCGGTGAAGTCATCGACACGCCTGAGGCAGCCCGCGAGGCGACCGAGCGGCTGGGCGGCAAGTCCGTCGTCAAGGCGCAGGTGAAGGTCGGCGGCCGCGGCAAGGCCGGCGGCGTCAAGCTGGCCGCCACCCCCGACGAGGCGGTCGCGCGTGCGACCGACATCCTCGGCATGGACATCAAGGGCCACACGGTCCACAAGGTGATGATCGCCGAGCTGTCCCCGGAGATCGAGGCGGAGTACTACGTCTCGTACCTCCTCGACCGCACCAACCGCACCTTCCTCGCGATGGCGTCGGTGCAGGGCGGCATGGACATCGAGGAGGTCGCGGAGAAGACCCCCGAGGCCCTCGCGAAGGTCCCGGTCAACGCCGTGGACGGCGTCGACATCGAGAAGGCCCGCGAGATCGTGGCCCAGGCGAAGTTCCCGGCCGAGGTGGCCGAGGGCGTCGCCGAGGCCATGGTGACCCTGTGGGACACCTTCGTCGCCGAGGACGCGCTCCTCGTCGAGGTCAACCCGCTGGTGAAGACCAAGGACGGCCGCATCCTGGCGCTGGACGGAAAGGTGTCTCTCGACGAGAACGCCGACTTCCGTCAGCCCGGCCACGAGGCGCTCGAGGACAAGGCCGCGGCCAACCCCCTCGAGGCCGCCGCCAAGGCCAAGAACCTCAACTACGTCAAGCTCGAGGGCGAGGTCGGCATCATCGGTAACGGTGCCGGTCTGGTCATGTCGACCCTGGACGTCGTCGCGTACGCCGGTGAGAACCACGGCAACGTGAAGCCCGCCAACTTCCTCGACATCGGTGGCGGCGCCTCCGCCGAGGTCATGGCGAACGGCCTGGAGATCATCCTCGGCGACCCGGACGTCAAGTCCGTCTTCGTCAACGTCTTCGGTGGCATCACCGCCTGCGACGAGGTCGCCAACGGCATCGTCCAGGCCCTTGAGCTCCTCAAGACCAAGGGCGAGGACGTCACCAAGCCGCTGGTCGTGCGCCTCGACGGCAACAACGCGGAGCTGGGTCGCAAGATCCTCTCCGACGCCAACCACCCGCTGGTCCAGCGCGTGGACACCATGGACGGCGCGGCCGACAAGGCCGCCGAGCTCGCCGCGGCTGCGAAGTAAGGGACGAGGGACTCCAACACCATGGCTATCTTCCTCACCAAGGACAGCAAGGTCATCGTCCAGGGGATGACCGGCGCCACGGGCATGAAGCACACCAAGCTCATGCTGGCCGACGGCACCAACATCGTCGGTGGCGTGAACCCCCGCAAGGCGGGCACCTCCGTCGACTTCGACGGCACCGAGGTACCCGTGTTCGGATCCGTCGCCGAGGCGATGGAGAAGACCGGCGCCGACGTGTCCGTCCTCTTCGTGCCGCCGGCCTTCGCGAAGGCCGCCGTCGTCGAGGCGATCGACGCCGAGATCCCGCTGGCCGTTGTGATCACCGAGGGCATCGCCGTCCACGACTCGGCCGCCTTCTGGGCGTACGCCGGCTCGAAGGGCAACAAGACCCGGATCATCGGCCCGAACTGCCCCGGTCTGATCACCCCCGGTCAGTCCAACGCCGGCATCATCCCGGGCGACATCACGAAGCCCGGCCGCATCGGCCTCGTGTCCAAGTCCGGCACGCTGACCTACCAGATGATGTACGAGCTCCGTGACATCGGCTTCTCGTCCGCCGTCGGTATCGGTGGCGACCCGGTCATCGGTACGACGCACATCGACGCCCTCGCGGCGTTCGAGGCGGACCCCGACACCGACCTCATCGTGATGATCGGCGAGATCGGTGGCGACGCCGAGGAGCGTGCCGCCGACTACATCGCGAAGAACGTCACGAAGCCGGTCGTCGGCTACGTCGCGGGCTTCACCGCCCCGGAGGGCAAGACCATGGGCCACGCCGGCGCCATCGTCTCCGGCTCCTCCGGCACCGCCGCCGCCAAGAAGGAGGCCCTTGAGGCCGCCGGCGTGAAGGTCGGCAAGACGCCGACCGAGACCGCCAAGCTGGCGCGCGAGATCCTCGGCGGCTGACCGCCGTCGCGTCACCGCCTCACAGCGGGAACGGCGCGGGTCAGGGAATGCGCGGGACGAGTCGCTCCGGCCCGTGCGCGAGCTCGCCCCTCAGCGCCTTCTGCAACTTCAGGTCCTGGGGCGTGAGCTTCTCGGGACCGCCCAGCGGGGGGACACCGCCGACCCGTTCGGCCGGGGCGAGCGGCTCCTCGTAGTGGGTGGGAGCCGTGTGCAGCGTGAAGGCGGTCGCTCCGATGAGCACTACCCCGAAGTAGAGCGCGGCACGGGTCCAGAGCTCCGCGACACGTTCACCGCGCGCGCGGACGACCGGGGCCGCCGGTGGGGCGGGCACCTCCTCCGCCAGGGAGAGCGCCGCGAGCGGTTCGCGGAGCGGCGCGGGCCCGGTGCCGGGATCCGCGGCATCGGCAGGCGCGGGCAGCAGCTCGGCGACTGCGGCCCGCGCGTTCAGCAGCCTGCACGCCGCGGCGTGCGTGCTCGCCTCGGTCTCCGCGGCCGTCTCCGGCAGCCCCAGGCCCACACCGTCGTGGAGCAGGAGTGTGCGGCGGTACGAAGGAGGCAGGCCGAGGATCGCGTCCAGCAGCGCACGCCGCGCCGGATCCTCGGGCAGCGGATCGGTCCGGCGGTGCGATCGGCGCAGCCGGTGCCAGGGCGACATCGCGTACTCGTACGAGGCGGCACGCACCCAGCCCGCCGGATCGCGGTCCGTGGCCACCTCGGGCCAGCGCTGCCACGCGATCCTGAACGCGTGTTCCACAGCCTCCAGGGCGAGTCCGCGGTGGCCGGTCAGCAGGAAGACCTGACGGGTCAGGGCCGGCGCGGTTCGCCCGTACAGGTCGTCGTACGCCTCCTCGGCCGTGAGGCTCCCCGGTTGCGGGACGGGACCGGCCCCGCCCGGAGCGGGCGTCGCGAGCGTGGCCCCGCCCGGGGCGGGCCTGTCGGTGGTGGGGCCGTCCGGGGTGGGGGCGTCCGGTGCGGGAAGGGCGTCGGGCCCGACCGTGGACATCGTGCCGCTCCCGTTCTCCTCGGCGGGGCGGGAGGGTGCGGTGCGCGGCTCGGCGCAGCCGATCAGCCTGCTGTACGCCGCGCGCCGACGGCCCCGTGGACTGGCCCGCCCCGTCTCCCAGGCGCGGACGGTGGCGGCCGTGACGCCCACCGCGGCCGCGACCTGTCGCTCACTCAGTTCCCTTGCCTCACGCAGCCTGCGACGCTCCTTGGGGGAGGGCAACGGGTCGGTGGCGGCCGGACCGGTGGTGCTCCGCGTCATGCCCGGCCCCCGTCCCCGAGGACACTGCACCGGGTGAAAAAGTACATAAACGTATATTGAGCGACACAGCGGCTATTCGCCCGTTACACGGAATAAGCGCGTGTCGTTGGCAGCATGGCGGCGTGACCCAAGTGACCGAACGCAGCCCGATGTTGTCGGCCGAGCGGAGCAGGTCCGCCGCGCTGGCCTCCGCCTTCGTGCGCGGAGTGCTCGCGGCGGGGCTCGGGCTCGGCTCGCTGTCCGTCCTGGTCATGCTGTTGTGGATCAGCTCTCCCTATCCCGACAGCGGCCCCGGCGGCGCCCTTCATGTGGCGTCCGGGCTCTGGCTGCTGGCGCACGGCGCCGAACTCGTCAGAGCCGACACCGTGGGAGGGCACCCCGTGCCCGTGGGTACGGTCCCGCTCCTGCTCGGCGTGCTGCCGGTGTGGCTCGTCCACCGGGCCGCCCGGGACTCGGCGGAGACCGGCGGGAGGTCGTCGGCCGGGACCTCGGCGGTCGGGGCGTTCTGCGCGGTGAGCGCCGGATACCTGCTGGTCGTGCTCGCTTCCGCGGCGTACGCACAGGGTGGCGCGCTGCCCGCCGACCGGGTCTCGCTCGCCTTCCCCGTCACCGTGGTGGTGGCCGTCGCGGCCGCCGCGGGCGTATGGGCCGCGCGTGGCCGGCCGCTGACCCCTCTCCTCGTCTGGGCGCCGCTCAGGGTGCAGGAGGCCGCCGCGCGTTCCCGGTTCCGGGCCGGAGCCGGTGTGGCTCTGCGGTCGGCGGCCGCCGGCACGCTCGCGTTGCTGGGAGGCGGGGCGCTGCTGGTCGCCGTGGCCCTGGTGTGGCACGCGGGCGCGGCGAGGGAGTCCTTCCTGGGGCTGTCCGGCGACTGGGCGGGCCGGATCTCCGTACTCCTGCTGGCGGGCGCACTCGTTCCGAACGCGGCGATGTGGGGCGCGTCCTACGGCCTCGGGCCGGGGTTCGCCCTGGGCGCTTCCTCCATGGCCACCCCCCTCGCCTTCACCGGACCGCCCGCGCTGCCTGACTTCCCCCTGCTCGCCGCGGTGCCGTCGCACGGCCCGGGTACCGGTGCGAACTGGGTGGCGACGGCGGTGCCGGCCGTGGCGGGCCTGGTCGTCGCCCGGTTCGTGGCGCGGGGCGCGGTTCCGGTGCGTGAGAGGCGTGAGGAGACGTGGGGTCAGGGCCGGACCGCCCTGGTCGCGGGGGTGGCGGCCGTGGGCTGCGGGATCGGCGCGGCGGTGCTGGCGTCGGCCTCGGGCGGCCCGCTGGGCACCGGCGCCCTGGCGGAGTTCGGCCCCGTGTGGTGGCTCGTGGGTCCGGCCGCTCTCGCCTGGACGGCCGTGATCGGCGTGCCGGTCGCGTTGGCGCTCAGGGCCTGGCGGCTCAGGGAACACCGGTGGGGATGGCGCCTGGACGCGGCGGACAGCGAGGTGCCGGCGGAGGCCGCGGAGCCGACGCCGGAGACGGAGTCGGAGCGCGGTGCGGGGAAAGGCCCCGGGGGCGCGGGCGCACAGGAGGAACCGTACGACTTCCTGTCGGCCGACCCCTGGCACGAGGAGGGTGCCAGGGAGGCCCGCTGGGCGGCGCTCAAGAAGAAGTCGGGCGGTCTGATGGCGGACTTCTCCGCGCGGGCACGGCCGCAGAGCCCCCCTCGGCCGGCCGCGGTGTCCGCGCCCGGACCGGTGCCGGTTCCTGACGCGGAGTCCACCCCTGATCCGGCCACCGCGCCTGACCCGGCGTCCGCTCCGGCCCGCGCCAAGGCGCCTGACGCGGCGTCCGCTTCTGCGCCCGACCCGGTGTCCGCTCCTGTCCCCGCCACGGAGCCCGGATCCGAGTCCGGGGCCGAGTCCGGGGCCGAGTCCGTGTCCGAGGCCGGCCCCGGGGCCTCGGCAGGCCGGGACTCCGGGCCCGAGACGCCGACCGGCCGGGTTCCGGATGCCTCGGGGCACCCGGAACCCGGCCGGGAGAACGCTTCGTAGCAGGCGGCTCGTGCGGCGCTACTTCTTCACGCCGAAGAAGGGCTCCAGCGGGTCGGGCAGCTTGTCGTTGCAGGCCAGGGCGCCGGACTTGGTGAGCGCGTCGTTCACGCAGGTGTAGTAGTCGCGGTAGACCAGCTGGACCGTGTAGCCGGTGGCCACGATGGCCAGGGCCAGCACCGCCGTCACCAGGCCGCTGACGGCCGCCGTGGTCTGCTGGCGGCCGCTGTTCTGCGCCGCTCCGGGGGCGGCGCCGGGCGCCGCCCCCGGCAGCGGGGGAGTGTTCGTCGGACGGTCCGGGGCGCCCGTGCCGTCGGCCGGGGTCTTCCGCGGTCCACCACGTAGCGCGCTGATCGACCAGTACACGGCGAGGGCGCCGAGGAGCATCGCGATCTCGGGGAAGTCGAAGAGGGCGAAGAAGAACGCCCACATGCCGCCCAGCACCGCGTAGCGCGCGCGCCGCTGGGTGGGGTCGGTCGGGTCCCAGCGCAGACCCCCGGGACTGCCCTCGGGGCCACCGCCCTGGCCGCCGGTGCCGCCGGGGCGGCCGCCGAACCCGCCGCCCTGCCGTCCGGGCTGCTGGTCGCTCCACTGGCTGCCCCAGGCCGGGCGGCCGTCGGACTGCCCCCCGGTGCCGTCGCCGTTCCCGCCGTTGCCGTGCTGTCCCGGCGCGTGGGAGGGGTGGCGGGGCTGCCAGGGCTGGTCGGGCCGGTCCTCGGGCGGTGCCGCGAACGGATTGTCGTCGGACGACCCGGAGGAGGAGCCGGACGACCCGGAGGTGGAGCCCGACGACCCGGAGGTGGAGCCCGAGGATCCGGACGAGGCCGGCCCGGAGGATCCCGGCCCCTCGGAGGGCCCCGATCCCGACGGGGAACCCGATCCCGGCGAGGAGTCCGGTGATGAGGACTGGCGTTCCCGCATCAGCATGGAGGCCCGCTCGGGCAGCGGGTGGCCAAGGGCGGTGCGGAGGCGGTCCGGCATGTGGTGAACGTCTTCCCCATCTCGTCATTTCCGCCCGGGGGCGGTTCCCTGTCCCCTGACGCTACCTCCCGGCCACGCCCCCGTCCCGTGGGGGCCGCCGGGTGTGCCGGTATCGTTGCTGACGGTCGGACCGTTCGTAGAGTTCCCCGTATCAGGGGGCGACCTTCTTTCGTACGACCATACAAACGCACCTCCTGTACATCGCGTACCTGCTGCATCACGCGAGAAAGGGCCCCGCCGTGGCCTCCCCGCCCCCCTCCGCCGCTCCGGCCCGTGTGGTCGTGCTCGTCTCCGGCTCAGGCACGAACCTCCAGGCACTCCTCGACGCGATCGGTGACGACCCCGAGGGCTACGGCGCCCGGATCGTCGCCGTCGGCGCGGACCGCTACGGCACCGTCGGCATCGAGCGTGCCGAGCGCGCCGGGCTCCCCACCTTCGTGTGCAAGCTCGGCGAGTACGCGAACCGGGACGCGTGGGACGCCGCCCTCACCACGGCCGTGGCGGAGTACCGCCCGGACCTCGTGGTGTCCGCGGGGTTCATGAAGATCGTGGGCAAGGGCTTCCTGGCCGAGTTCGGCGGCCGCGTCGTCAACACCCACCCCGCCCTGCTCCCCAGCTTTCCCGGCGCCCACGGCGTGCGCGACGCGCTCGCGTACGGCGTGAAGGTCACCGGGTGCACCGTCCACTTCGTCGACGACGGCGTCGACACCGGTCCGATCATCGCGCAGGGCGTGGTCGAGGTGACCGAAGAGGAAACGACGGAGGGCGAAGCCGCCCTCCACGAACGCATCAAGGAAGTCGAGCGCAAGCTGCTCGTCGAGGCCGTGGGGCGGCTCGCCCGTGACGGCTATCGCATTGAGGGACGAAAGGTTCATCTCGGTCATGTCGGTGAATAAGCCCATCCGCCGCGCCCTGGTCAGTGTCTATGACAAGACGGGGCTCGAAGACCTCGCCCGCGGTCTGCACGAGGCGGGTGTCGAGCTGGTGTCCACCGGCTCCACCGCCGGGAAGATCGCAGCCGCCGGCGTACCGGTCACCAAGGTCGAGGAGCTCACCGGCTTCCCCGAGTGCCTCGACGGCCGCGTCAAGACCCTGCACCCCCGGGTGCACGCGGGCATCCTCGCCGACCTGCGCCTGGACGCCCACCGCGAGCAGCTCGCCGAGCTCGGTGTGGAGCCGTTCGACCTCGTGGTCGTCAACCTGTACCCGTTCAAGGCGACCGTCGCTTCCGGTGCCTCCGACGACGAGTGCGTGGAGCAGATCGACATCGGCGGTCCGTCGATGGTCCGCGCCGCCGCCAAGAACCACCCGTCCGTGGCGGTCGTCACCAGCCCCGAGCGTTACGCCGACGTCCTTGCCGCGGTCGCGGCGGGAGGCTTCGACCTGACCGCCCGCAAGCGGCTCGCCGCCGAGGCCTTCCAGCACACCGCCGCGTACGACGTGGCCGTGGCCGCCTGGTTCGCCGACGGCTACGCGGCCGCGGACGACTCGGGATTCCCCGACTTCTCCGGTGCGACCTTCGCGCGCAAGAACGTCCTGCGCTACGGCGAGAACCCGCACCAGCCCGCGGCGCTCTACACCTCGGGCGAGGGCGGCCTCGCCGAGGCCGAGCAGCTGCACGGCAAGGAGATGTCCTACAACAACTACACGGACACCGACGCCGCACGCCGCGCCGCCTACGACCACGCCGAGCCGTGCGTCGCGATCATCAAGCACGCCAACCCGTGCGGCATCGCCGTCGCCGCAGACGTCGCCACGGCGCACCGCAACGCGCACGCCTGCGACCCGCTGTCCGCGTTCGGCGGAGTCATCGCCGTCAACCGGCCGGTCACCGTCGAGATGGCCGAGCAGGTCGCGGAGATCTTCACCGAGGTCATCGTCGCCCCGGCCTACGAGGACGGCGCCGTCGAGGTGCTGGCCCGCAAGAAGAACATCCGGGTGCTGCGGTGCCCCGACGCCCCGGCCTCCGCGGTCGAGGTCAAGCCGATCGACGGCGGGGCCCTGCTCCAGGTCACCGACCGGCTGCAGGCCGAGGGCGACGACCCGGCGAACTGGACCCTGGCGACCGGTGAGGCCCTGTCCGCTGAGGAGCTGCAGGAGCTCGCCTTCGCCTGGAAGGCGTGCCGCGCGGTCAAGTCCAACGCGATCCTGCTCGCCAAGGACGGCGCCTCGGTCGGCGTCGGCATGGGCCAGGTCAACCGCGTCGACTCCGCGAAGCTCGCCGTCGAGCGGGCCGGCGAGGAGCGGGCCCGGGGCGCGTACGCCGCGTCCGACGCGTTCTTCCCCTTCCCCGACGGTCTGGAGATCCTCACCGCCGCCGGCATCAAGGCCGTCGCCCAGCCGGGCGGCTCGGTCCGCGACGAGCTGGTCGTCGAGGCCGCGAAGAAGGCGGGCGTGACCATGTACTTCACGGGCACGCGCCACTTCTTCCACTGACACCCGGTCGCAGCACCACCGCAGGCCGCGCCCCTCGTCGGGCGCGGCCTGCGGGGCGTCCCGCCGTTACGGAGTTCAGTCGCCCCTCTGTTCTAATGAATGGCCTTGTCGGGCCCGGAGGGCCGTGGCGGGCGGGGCCGGTGCGACCGACCGGCAGGTGACCAGTGAGGGACTCCGTTGCGGGGGCATCGTGCTTGACCTGAACCAGAGCGACACCGGTGTGCCCGGCGGGCAGGCCCCGGAGCGGGCCGCGAGGACGTGGCACCCGGCGCCGCTGCGCCCGTACCTGATCGCCGCCGTCGTGCTGTGCGCGCTCTACTTCCTCTACGGGTACCTGCGGTACAGCCACTTCCAGTCGCCCTCCTGGGACTTGGGCATCTTCGAGCAGGAGGTGCGCGCCTACGCGGGGTTCGACGCCCCGGTCGTCGACATCAAAGGGCCGGGCTATCTGATCCTCGGCGACCACTTCAGCCCCGTGGTGGCGCTGCTGGTCCCGCTCTACTGGATCTGGCCGTCCGCCGTGGCCCTGCTGTTCGCCCAGGCCGCGCTGTTCGCCGGGTCCGCCGTCATCGTCGGGCGCACCGTCCAGCAGATGCTCGGCGGCCGGTCCGGCCTGTGCGTCACCGTCGCGTACGGCCTCTCGTGGGGGCTGCAGGAAGCGGTGAAGGCCGACTTCCACGAGATAGCGCTCGCCGTCCCGCTGATCGCGCTGGTCTGCCGGGCCCTGCTCATGGAACGGTGGCGGGCCGTCGTCCTGTGGTCGCTTCCGCTGGTCCTGGTCAAGGAGGACCTCGGGATCACCGTCGCCGTCGTGGGCGGGCTCCTCGCCCTGTACGGAAAGCGGCTCCAGGGCTTCCTCCTGGCGGCCTTCGGCGTCCTCGCCTTCGCGCTGACCGTGCTGGTGCTCATACCCGCGGCCAGCAGCGCGGGGACGTACGACTACTGGAAGAAGATCGAGGAGAACGGCGGGCAGGAGGTCTCCCCGCTCGACTCCGTCCTCGGCGTCCTCGACTCGTCCGTCAAGCTGGAGATGCTGGTCTTCCTGGTCGGCATCACCGCCTTCATGGCGCTCCGCTCACCCCTGATCCTGCTGGTCCTGCCCACACTCGGCTGGCGGCTGCTCTCCCAGGACTCCAACCACTGGGGGATGGTGTGGCACTACAGCGCCATCCTGATGCCGGTGGTCTTCCTGGCCATGGCCGACGGCATCCGCCGCAGTCAGGGGTCGAAGCGGCCCTGGCTCGTCTCGTACGCGAACGTCGCCGTCCCGGTGGCCGCGGCGGTAGCCGTCGCCCTCACCCAGCACCTTCCGCTCCGTGACCTGCTGCGGCCGGAGACGTACCGGACGGACGCGCGCACCCACGCGGCCGAAGCGGCGCTCGACGCCATTCCGGTGGGCGCCCGTGTCGAGACGGACATCACGCTGATGGCGCACCTGACCGCGGACCGCACCGTCTACTGGATCGGCGGCGCCCCGGGCACCGCTCCCGACGTCGTCGCGATCAACCTGGACTTCGGCTGGTCGCGGCCGATCGACGACCCGGTGAAGTACGCCGAGCAGCTCCACCCCGAGGCGCGCTACCGGATCACGCGGGAGGCGGGCTCCTTCGTCGTCATGGAGCGGACCACGCCGGTGCCCGGAAACGACTGAAGGCCGCGCACCCGCCGACGAGCGGGTGCCACGGCCTTCACGCGCGGGCGTGCGGGTCAGTGCTGCGGCTGCTGCTGGCGGTTGAACCAGGCGCCGCCGTCGGACTTCGCCACGAAGACCACGACCAGGATGGCGAGGACCGTGTGGACGAGGCCCATGACCACGAACGGGTAGATGCCGAGGATCGCGGTGATCACGCCGAAGACGATGGTGGTGATACGGATCCCGTTGCCCCCCTTGCCGAACTTGGCACCGAGGAAGACCGCGAGGACACCCCAGAGCACGGCGAAGACGACGATGCCCCACAGAGCGGAGCCCGAGTAGTCGGCGAGCTGCTGGAACTGGACGTCGTCCTTCAGCGTCGCGTCGTTCTTGGCCGCGTTCACGGCCGCGGCGGCGAGGGCGACGAAGATCGCACCGATGACCTGGAGCCCGGCTATCACGAAGAGCATGACGCGGGCGGCCTTCACACCGCCGGGCATCTCGGTGGGACCGCCGGGGAAGCCGTAACCGCCCTGGACCGGCGGTGCCTGTGGGTAACCGTAGCCCTGCTGGGGAACGCCCTGAGGGGTCTGCTGGGGGTAGCCGTAGCCCGGCTGCCCGCCCGGCTGTCCACCCTGCTGCTGACCGTAGGGGTTGTTGGGGTCGCCGAAGCTCATGGCGCGATTCCTCCGTTGCGAAGTGCTGGGGACGACGCGGCCCGGGCGGAGGAATCGTGTGCATTCTGAACGGTGGTCCCCCCGACACTGTCCGCGGTGATGCGGGACTTATCGTCGTCGTGACATCCACATTTTGTCCAGTCGATGACCGAATGCGTTGTGCAAGTGCAATCTCGCGTCCACCTGGCAAGCCAGGATTGGTACGCGGGCGGGGTCATCCGCGAGGATGGGTGCCATGACTGCCCAGATTCTCGATGGCAAGGCCACCGCAGCTGCGATCAAGTCCGATCTGACCGTCCGCGTGGCGGCCCTCAAGGCACAGGGCATCACCCCCGGCCTGGGAACCCTGCTCGTCGGTGACGATCCGGGCAGCCGCTGGTACGTGAACGGCAAACACCGTGACTGCGCCCAGGTCGGCATGGGATCCATCCAGCGCGAACTCCCCGACACCGCCACCCAGGAGGAGATCGAGGAGGTCGTACGGGAGCTCAACGCCGACCCCGACTGCACGGGTTACATCGTGCAGCTCCCCCTTCCCAAGGGCATCGACACCAACCGCATCCTGGAACTGATGGACCCGGCCAAGGACGCGGACGGGCTGCACCCGATGAGCCTGGGCAAGCTCGTGCTGAACGAGACCGGCCCGCTGCCCTGCACGCCGCAGGGCGTCGTCACCCTGCTCCGCCGTCACGGCGTCGAGATCAACGGCGCCCACGTGGTCGTCGTGGGACGGGGTGTCACCATCGGCCGGCCGCTGCCGCTGCTGCTGACGCGCAAGTCCGAGAACGCGACCGTCACCCAGTGCCACACCGGCACCCGTGACCTGTCGGCGCACCTCAGGCAGGCGGACATCATCGTCGCCGCCGCCGGTGTGCCCCACCTGATCAAGCCCGAGGACGTGAAGCCGGGCGCCGCCGTGCTGGACGTCGGCGTCAGCCGGGACGAGAACGGCAAGATCGTCGGCGACGTGCACCCCGGTGTGGCCGAGGTCGCCGCGTGGGTCGCCCCGAACCCGGGCGGCGTGGGGCCCATGACCCGGGCCCAGTTGCTCGTCAACGTGGTCGAGGCGGCGGAACGCGCCGCCGCCGAGGCCTCCGCCCCCTCCGCCGGCTGACCCGGACCGGAGGAGCGCCATGGGTGCTGGTAAGAGTCCGGCGGACGGCAGGCACGCGGACGACACGCAGACGGACGGCCCGGCAGCGGAGGCGGGGGAGCCCGGCGCGGTGAAGGCGGTTGAAGGGTCCCGTGGGGCCGAGCGGCCCGAAGGGCATGAAGGGCCCCCCGCCGCGGATGCGGACGGGGGCGCCGACCCGCACGGGGGCGCCGACGCGGACAAGCACGCGGCCGCCCACGCGGACGGGGGCGCGGACCCGCGTGCGGAGGGGGACGCGGACGCGGAGGACGGCGCCGCGGCAGAGGGGGCCGGCGGCTCGACCCCGGCGCCCTCGCGCCGTTTCTCGCTGACCCGTGACACCGCGCGCCCGGAGGGCGGCGGCAGGGCGGCGCCCGGGGACGCTCCGGCCCCGGCGCGGCAGTGGCCGCTGCTCACGGTGCTCTGCACCGCCGGGCTCGGACTGCTGATCGTCGGTGCGGACCCCTTCGCCCAGGCGTTCAGGGTCGGCACGATGCTGATGGGCGTCGCGCTGCTCGCGGGCGCGGTGCTGCGCTGGGTGGTGCCGTCGGTCGGCATGCTGGCGGTCCGGTCCCGGTTCACCGATCTGGCCACGTACGGCTCGATGGGCACCCTGATCGTGCTGCTCGCGCTGATGGCACAGCCCAGGCCATGGCTGCAGGTCCCGTTCCTGCAGGACGTCGTCCACTTCACGATTCGCTGAAGGACGTCCGCCGCCCGAGCGCGCCTGTCACCCGAGGAGGTGTCCGTCCCCTCCCCCGAGGAGGGACGGACACCTGACAGGACGCCGCTCAAGAAGCTCCGGAATGGGGCGACTTGAAGGGCCTTGCCCTGTCCTGGACCAAGAGTCATGGACATGAGGTACCGGATTCAAGGGATGCCTTGCCCCTGTGGCACGGAAGTGACCATTCCGCCACGGTGTGATCGCCTGGCAACGGTGTGTACGGACCGCGCGGTGGACGCTACGCCGTTCGACGGAGAGCGCGCTCCTGCCGAATGCCCCTGTGCGCCCCTTTGTCCTGAACCTGTGTGGTGGATGCGCGCATCCTTCTGGGTAGTCCGGGGCGCGGGGCCGATCGTTCCGGTCGCAGAGGGGAGGCGCCCGACGTCGGGGCGCCGGGGTGCGACGGGAACGCCCCGGTGGAATCGACGGGGGGAAGCGATGCCTCGCTGGAAGGCGTTACCGGAAGAACTCGACCCTTCGTTACGGGAGTTCGCGGCCCGGCTGCGCGGACTGGTGGACCGCAGTGGACTGAGTCCGGCCGCGGTCGCCGACCGCACCGGCTACAGCAGGACGTCCTGGGAGCGCTATCTCAACGGCGGGCTGCTCGCGCCCAGGGGAGCGGTCGTCGCGCTCGCCGAGGTGACGGGCGCGGAGCCGCACCAGCTGACGATGGCGTGGGAGGCGGCCGAACGGGCCTGGAGCCGCTCCGAGACGCGCCACCACATGACGATGGAGGCCATCAGGGCCTCCCGGGCGCGCGCGACACCCGGCGAGGCGGGGGTGGCCGCGGCCCCCGTGGCGAGCCGGCGCCCGAGCCGCACGGCCGGTGGCGCCGGTCCCGACCGGTCCCGGCGCGGCGGCCGTCGCAGGGCCGCGCTGTTCCTCGCGGGTGTCGTGGGCGCGCTCCTGCTGGTGGCCGGGGCGGTGCTGCTCATCGATCTGGGCGGGGACGACGACGCCGGCGCGGTGCCCGCGGCACCGTCGGCCGGAGCCGGTACCGGGGCTCCCCGGTCGCCCTCCGTCGTCGGGTGCGGCGGCGCCGGCTGCGCCGGGCAGGATCCGGAAACCACGGGCTGCGGCGGCCGGTTCGCCGACACGGTGGCCAGGGCGACCGTCGGCGGTGCCCTCGTCGAGGTGCGCTGGAGCGCGACCTGCGGGGCGGCGTGGGCCCGTATCACCCGGGCGTCCGCGGGAGACACGGTGAGGATCACCGCCGGCTCGTCGGAGCAGGAAGGCGCGGTGGGCGCCGAGGCCGAGGCGTACACCCCGATGGTCGCTGCGGACCAGGCCTCGGACGCCAGGGCGTGCGCGATCCTCGTCTCCGGGACGACCGGCTGCACCGCGCCGGGCTGATCGACGCGCGGCGGCTGCGTTGCGTAACCGACTGTGTGCGGTCCCACAGGGGGGCGGGCGGTCCGGGCGGCGACGGTCGGATAGCCTGACGGCTGGATATCTCTTCACATCAAGATTCAGAGATGTCCAGCACCAGGGGCAGGGACCCCCACCGCCAGCTGTCTAACGGAGATCGCCATGACCCGCACTCCCGTGAATGTCACCGTGACCGGCGCAGCCGGCCAGATCGGCTACGCGCTGCTCTTCCGCATCGCCTCCGGCCACCTGCTCGGCCCGGACGTGCCGGTCAACCTGCGACTCCTCGAGATCCCGCAGGGCCTGAAGGCCGCAGAGGGCACCGCCATGGAGCTCGACGACTGCGCGTTCCCGCTGCTGCGCAACATCGAGATCACCGACAACCCCGACGTCGGTTTCGCCGGCGCCAACGTCGCTCTCCTCGTCGGCGCCCGCCCGCGCACCAAGGGCATGGAGCGCGGCGACCTGCTGTCCGCCAACGGCGGCATCTTCAAGCCGCAGGGCAAGGCCATCAACGACAACGCCGCGGACGACATCAAGGTCCTCGTCGTCGGCAACCCCGCCAACACCAACGCCCTCATCGCGCAGGCCGCCGCGCCGGACGTACCGGCCGAGCGCTTCACCGCGATGACCCGTCTGGACCACAACCGCGCGATCTCGCAGCTGGCCGCCAAGACCGGTGCCGCCGTCTCCGACATCAAGCGTCTGACGATCTGGGGCAACCACTCGGCGACCCAGTACCCGGACATCTTCCACGCGGAGATCGCCGGCAAGAACGCCGCCGAGGTCGTCAACGACGAGGTGTGGCTGGCCGACACCTTCATCCCGACCGTCGCCAAGCGCGGCGCCGCGATCATCGAGGCCCGTGGCGCGTCCTCCGCCGCGTCCGCCGCCAACGCCGCCATCGACCACGTGCACACGTGGGTCAACGGCACCGCCGAGGGCGACTGGACCTCGATGGGCATCCCGTCGGACGGCTCCTACGGCGTCCCCGAGGGCATCATCTCCTCCTTCCCGGTCACCACGAAGGACGGAAAGTACGAGATCGTCCAGGGCCTGGACATCAACGAGTTCTCCCGCGCGCGCATCGACGCGTCCGTGCAGGAGCTCATCGAGGAGCGCGACGCGGTCCGCGAGCTCGGCCTGATCTGACCGGAGTCCGGCCGGCGGCCGGACCCGGAGCCGTAGGAGGGCGCCCCCGACAGCGACTGCTGCCGGGGGCGCCCTCCTGCGTACGTCCTGAGCCGCCGCCCGCCGTTCAGTGCTTGACGTCGCCGGGCGTGTAGTGGCCCGGGGTCAGCCGTGCGGTCACCCCGAACCGGTTCCAGGCGTTGATCACCGTGATCGCGGCGATCAGCTGGGCGAGCTCGGCCTCCTCGAAGTGCTCGGCGGCCTTCGCGTAGACCTCGTCCGGCACGAAACCGTCGGTCAGGACGGTCACCGCCTCCGTCAGCCGGATCGCCGCCAGCTCCTTCTCCGTGTAGAAGTGCCGCGACTCCTCCCATGCGTCGAGCTGGATGATCCGCTCGACGGACTCACCCGCCGCGAGGGCGTCCTTCGCGTGCATGTCGAGGCAGAACGCGCAGTGGTTGATCTGCGACGCCCGGATCTTCACCAGTTCCAGGAGCGTCGGGTCGAGGCCCTTACGGGAGGCCGCGTCCAGCCGGACCATGGCCTTGTAGACATCGGGGGCGAGCTGGGCCCACGGGAGACGGGCGGGGTGCTCCGGGGCGTTCTCGGCAGGTGCGAGGGAGTGCGGGTGCGTGGTCATGGAATGGACGCTAACGGTCGGATGGCGCACCGGTATGGTCCATTTCCATGACAGATTCCTGGGCCGCTTTCGGTGCCGACCTGCACATCGAACCCGTCGGCGCCGGCCTGCGCAGCGGGCTGATGAACGCGCTGCGCGAAGCCGTCCGGACCGGACGGCTGACGCCCGGCACCCGGTTGCCCTCCTCCCGGACGCTCGCCTCCGATCTGGGGATCGCCCGTAACACCGTCGCCGACGCCTACGCGGAGCTGGTGGCCGAGGGCTGGCTCACCGCACGGCAGGGTTCCGGGACCAGGGTCGCGCAGCGGGCCGCGCCGCCCGGGCCGGCCGCCCGGGGGGCCAGGCCCCGGCCGGTGCGCCGCCGCCCCGCCCACAACCTGATGCCGGGGTCGCCCGACCTCTCGTCCTTCCCCCGTGCCGAATGGCTCAAGGCCTCCAGGCGTGCCCTCGCCGCCGCTCCCGACGCGGCCTTCGGCTACGACGACCCGCGGGGCCGCGTCGAGCTGCGGACCGCCCTGGCGGACTACCTGGCCCGGGCACGCGGGGTGTACGCGGACCCGGAACGCATCGTGATCTGCTCCGGGTTCGTCCACGGGCTCACGCTGATGGGGAAGGTGCTGCGCCGCCACGGGGTGCGGGGGACCGCCGTCGAGTCCTACGGACTGGACATCCACTGGAACCTGCTGACCGAGGCCGGTCTGCGCACCCCGGGCATTCCGGTCGACGCGCTCGGGGCCAGGACCGGGGCGTTGCGGGAGACACCGGGGGTGGGCGCCGTCCTGCTGACGCCCGCCCACCAGTTCCCCACGGGCGTCCCGCTCCACCCCGACCGGAGGGCCGAGGCGGTCGACTGGGCGCGGTCCTCGGGCGGACTGATCCTGGAGGACGACTACGACGGCGAGTTCCGCTACGACCGCCAGCCGGTGGGCGCACTCCAGGGGCTCGATCCGGAACGGGTCGTCTACCTCGGGACGGCCAGCAAGTCGCTGGCGCCCGGCCTGCGGCTGGCCTGGATGGTGCTGCCGGAAGGGCTGGTGGAGGAGGTGTGCGACGCGAAGGGCGGATTCGACTGGATGTCCGGGGCGCTGGACCAGCTGACGCTCGCGGAGTTCATCGCGTCAGGGGCGTACGACCGGCATGTGCGGGCCGTGCGGCTGCGCTACCGGCGCCGCCGTGACCAGCTCGTCGAGGCTCTGGCGGAGCGGGCTCCGGACTTCCGGGTGAGCGGCATCGCGGCGGGGCTGCACGCCGTCCTCGAACTTCCCGGCGGGACGGAGCAGACGGTCGTCCAGGCGGCCACCTGGCAAGGGCTCGCGCTGGAGCGGCTGTCACGCTTCCGGCACCGGGACGCGGAGCCGGGCCGTGACGGACTGGTCATCGGCTACGGCACACCGTCGGAGAGCGGCTGGGCCGGTGCGCTCGACGCTCTCTGCCGGGTGCTCCCGTAGACGGGATGTGAGGGGATGCGGGGGAGTGGGCGGCACCGGGTTTCAGCCGAGGGGGCCGTGCATCTAATCTGACTGGCAGTTCGCGGGTGGGCTGCCACCGGCTCTTGGGTACGACGGGGGAACAGGACATGGACAGGCGCAAGCTGAGGTCGGGCACCGTCGTGCTCGGCGGCATGGGTGTACTCGCGGCGACGCTCACCGCGTGCGGTTCGGAGCCGGACAGGCGGTGCGTCGACCGGGTGACGCAGGAGATCCTGCCCCGTTACGAGTGCGAAGACAGCAACGGCAGCGGCTCCTACTACTACGGCGGCAGCAGCCACAAGAACCGGGTGTCCGGCGGGAGTTTCGACAAGTCGGCGGTCGACCGCGGCGGATTCGGCTCCTCCGGTTCCAGCGGCGGCTGACGACTCCCATGGAACGCCGCACCACGGAGCCGCGCCCCGGATGGCAGGAAACCGTCGAGGAGCAGGGGCTGATCTACCCCCTGACCCGTTACCCGGACGGATCCCTGCGCCCCTACTGGGACGAGAGCGCCTACTACGTCTTCTCGCTGCCCGAGGTCGAGGCACTGGAAGAGGTCGTGGAGGAGCTCCACACCATGTGCCTGGCCGCAGCCGCGCACATCGTCGAGCACGACCGCTTCGCCGACCTCGGGATCACCGACCCGCGGCTCGCGGGCCTGGTCGCCGAGTCCTGGCGACGCCGTGCCGAACTCCCCTCCCTGTACGGCAGGTTCGACCTCCGGTACGACGGGACCGGTCCGGCCAGGATGCTGGAGTACAACGCGGACACCCCCACCTCCCTGGTGGAGGCCGCGAGCCCCCAGTGGTTCTGGATGGAGGACCGCTTCCCCGGCGCCGACCAGTGGAACTCCCTGCACGAACGTCTCGTCGACGCGTGGAAGCGGCAGGCCCCGCTGCTGCCCCCGGGCCCCCTGCACTTCGCCCACTCCGACGGCGACGAGCTCGGCGAGGACCTGATGACGGTGGCGTACCTGCGGGAGACCGCCGCGCAGGCCGGGATCGACACCGAGGCGCTGTCCGTCGAGCGGATCGGCTGGGACAAGCTCTCCGGCCGCTTCGTCGACGAGCGGCTCCGCTTCATCCGCAGCTGCTTCAAGCTGTACCCGTGGGAATGGCTGACCACGGACCGCTTCGGACCGCGTGTGCTGGACACCCTGGACAACGGCGGAGGCACCGGAAGCACCTGCTGGATCGAGCCCGCCTGGAAGATGCTCCTCTCCAACAAGGCGCTGCTGGCCGTCCTCTGGGAGCTGTATCCGGGACACCCCAACCTCCTCCCCGCCTACCTCGACGGCCCCCGTGACATGGCCGGACCCGACGGGGCGGGGTACGTCGCCAAGCCGCTGCTCGGCCGTGAGGGCGCCGGCGTCACCGTCCACGAGCCCGGCAGCGCCGAGGTGCTCCGCGACGAACCCTGCTGCTACCAGGAGCTGGCGCCCCTGCCCGACTTCGCGGGCAACCGGGTGGTGCTGGGCGCGTGGGTGGTCGGGAGTGAGTCCGCCGGGCTCGGCATCAGGGAGTCGGCGGGGCTGGTCACGGACGAGTACGCGCGCTTCCTGCCCCACGTCATCCTCTGAGCCGCCGGCCGGCGGCCCGGCGGGAACGGGTTCAGCCGGCCAGGACGCCGCGGAGCTGGTCCAGGCCCCAGTCCAAGTCCTCCTTGCTGATCACCAGGGGCGGGGCGATCCGGATCGTGGAGCCGTGGGTGTCCTTGACCAGTACCCCGCGCTCCATGAGCTTCTCCGAGATCTCCCGGCCCGTGCCGAGAGCCGGCGAGATGTCGACACCCGCCCACAGACCCCGGCCCCGCACGGCCCGGACCGCGTCGCCGCCGGCCAGCAGACCGAGCTCGGCGTGCAGGTGTCCGCCCAGCTCCGTGGCACGCTGCTGGAACTCACCGGTGCGCAGCATCGCGATCACCTCCAGGGCGACCGCGCAGGCCAGCGGGTTCCCGCCGAACGTGGATCCGTGCTCGCCCGGCCGGTACACACCGAGCACCGCGGCGGAGGACACGACGGCCGAGACGGGCACCACACCCCCGCCCAGGGCCTTCCCCAGCACGTACATGTCGGGCACGACCCCCTCGTGCTCGCAGGCGAACGTGCGGCCGGTGCGGCCCAGGCCCGACTGGATCTCGTCGGCGATGAACAGGACGTCCCGCTCCCGCGTCATCTCCCGCACCCCCGCCAGATAGCCCGGCGGCGGCACCAGCACCCCGGCCTCGCCCTGGATCGGCTCCATCAGCACCGCGACCGTGTTCTCCGTCATCGCCTCGGAGAGCGCGGTGAGATCCCCGTACGGAACGATCTCGAACCCCGGCGTGTACGGGCCGAAGTCGGCCCGCGCCTCCTGGTCCGTGGAGAAGCTGACGATCGTGGTGGTCCTGCCGTGGAAGTTGTCCGCGGCCACGATGATCTTCGCCATCCCGTCGGGGACGCCCTTGACGCGATAGCCCCACTTGCGGGCCGTCTTCACCGCCGTCTCCACGGCCTCCGCCCCGGTGTTCATGGGGAGGACCATCTCCATCCCGCACAGCTCCGCGAGCCGTGTGCAGAAATCCGCGAACCGGTCGTGGTGGAAGGCGCGTGAGGTCAGTGTCACGCGTTCGAGCTGCGCCCTGGCCGCGTCGATCAGCCGCCGGTTGCCGTGCCCGAAGTTGAGCGCCGAATAGCCGGCCAGCATGTCGAGGTAACGGCGCCCCTCGACATCGGTCATCCAGGCGCCGTCCGCCGAGGCGACGACGACCGGCAACGGGTGGTAGTTGTGCGCGCTGTGCGCCTCGGCGGAGGCGATGGCGGTGTCCGTGGTCGACACGGGATCTCCGTTCGTCGTGCGGAGGGGGCGGGGGTGGTGCCCACTTTGTATCGTCGGTCGGATCCAGGTCAGGGAAACCTTCGCCGCCCGGCGCGCCCCGCGACCTCCGGGTCCGGGCCCGCCGCCGCCCCGGGTCCCGTCCCCGCCGGCGCACCGTGTTTCTCGTCTCATCCCGCCCCTCACGAGGCGCGGCGGCCCACCCCCGCCACCGACGGTGCGGTCCTCCCCCCGACCCGGTCGCGGAGCCCCTTCCGGCGGCCTCAGATTTCCCGCACCGGTTGCCGGAGATGGGTTCCACACCTGAGACAATGAACGCATGGCCTCTGATCGACCCCGCGTGCTTTCCGGAATCCAGCCCACCGCAGGCTCGTTCCACCTCGGCAACTATCTCGGTGCGGTCCGCCAGTGGGTGGCGCTGCAGGAGTCCCACGACGCCTTCTACATGGTGGTGGACCTGCACGCGATCACCGTTCCGCAGGATCCGAAGGAACTCCGCGCCAACACCCGGCTCGCCGCCGCCCAGTTGCTGGCGGCCGGGCTCGACCCGGAGCGGTGCACGCTCTTCGTCCAGAGCCATGTCCCCGAACACGCCCAGCTCGGCTGGATCATGAACTGCCTCACCGGCTTCGGCGAGGCGTCGCGCATGACGCAGTTCAAGGACAAGTCCGCCAAGCAGGGTGCGGACCGGGCGACGGTGGGCCTCTTCACCTACCCGGTGCTCCAGGTCGCCGACATCCTGCTGTACCAGGCGAACCAGGTCCCGGTCGGCGAGGACCAGCGCCAGCACATCGAGCTCACCCGGGACCTCGCCGAGCGGTTCAACGGCCGCTTCGGCCCGACGTTCACGGTCCCGGCGCCGTACATCCTCAAGGAGACGGCGAAGATCTTCGACCTCCAGGACCCGGCGATCAAGATGAGCAAGTCGGCGTCCACGCCGAAGGGCCTCATCAACCTCCTCGACGACCCGAAGGTCACCGCCAAGAAGGTCAGGAGCGCGGTCACCGACACGGACACCGTGATCCGCTACGACGCGGAGAAGAAGCCCGGTGTCAGCAACCTGCTGAGCATCTACTCCACCCTCACCGGCACCGCCGTCCCGGACCTGGAGCAGAAGTACGAGGGCAAGGGCTACGGCGCGCTCAAGACCGACCTCGCCGAGGTCATGGTGGAGTTCGTCACCCCGTTCCGGACCCGGACCCAGGAGTACCTGGACGACCCGGAGACCCTGGACGCCCTCCTGGCCAAGGGAGCGGAGAAGGCCAGGACCGTCGCCGCCGAGACGCTCGCGCAGACCTACGACCGTATGGGTCTTCTGCCTGCGAAGCACTGAGTCCAAGGACCCTGGCGGTACGGCGTCCGGAGGGGCCACACTGGCGTCGGGACGACGAACGACAACTTTCGAGGATTGAGGAGAACGACGTGGGGACCGTAACGCTCGGCGTTTCGATCGCGGTCCCGGAGCCGTACGGCAGCCTGCTCCAGCAGCGGCGCGCGAGCTTCGGGGACCCTGCCGCGTACGGCATCCCCACCCACGTCACCCTCCTTCCGCCGACCGAGGCCGAGGCGGCCGACCTGCCCGCGATCGAGACCCACCTGTCCCAGATCGCCACGGCCGGCCGCCCGTTCCCGATGCGGCTCTCCGGCACGGGCACCTTCCGCCCGCTGTCGCCGGTCGTCTTCGTCCAGGTCGTCGAAGGGGCCTCGGCCTGTTCCTGGCTCCAGAAGCGGGTCCGGGAGGCCTCCGGGCCCCTGGTGCGCGAGCTGCAGTTCCCGTACCACCCGCACGTGACCGTGGCGCACGGCATCGCCGAGGAGGCCATGGACCGCGCGTACGAGGAGCTCTCCTCGTACGAGGCCGCCTGGACCTGCGGTTCCTTCGCGCTGTACGAACAGGGCCCCGACGCGGTCTGGCGCAAGATCAACGAGTTCCCGTTCGGCGGCGGCGGGACCACGCCCGCCGTGCCGGCCCAGGGCGGCAGCTCCATGGACCAGCCCTCCCTCCACCCCTGAACCGGGTCCTAGCGCACCGGCAGCCGCCGGAACAGCGGACGCGGCACGTGCCGCAGGGCCGACATCACGACGCGCAGGGCCCCGGGCACCCACACCGTCTCCGAGCGCCGCCGCAGCCCCGTCACGATCGCGTCCGCGACCGCCCCCGGGGTCGTGGCGAGCGGCGCCTCCTCACGCCCCGCCGTCATCCGTGACCGTACGAAGCCGGGACGTACGACCATCACGTGCACCCCCGTCCCGTGCAGCGCGTCGCCGAGCCCCTGCGCGAAGACGTCCAGGCCCGCCTTGCTGGAGCCGTAGATGAAGTCGGCGCGCCGGGCCCGTTCGCCGGCTGCCGCGGAGAGCACCACCAGCGAGCCGTGCCCCTGCGCCTGGAGCGCGCCGGCGCACACCAGCCCGGCGGAGACCGCCCCTGTGTAGTTCGTCTGCGCCACCCGCACCGCGGACAGCGGCTCCTCCTCGTCGCGCGCCTGGTCGCCCAGCACACCGAAGGCCAGCAGCACCATGTCGATGTCCCCCTCGGTGAAGATCTTGCCGAGCACCTCCTCGTGCGAGGCGGAGTCGAGCGCGTCGAAGGGGACGGTACGGACGTCGGCCCCCAGCTCGCGCAGCTCCGCCGCGGCCCGTTCAAGAGCGGGGGAGGGCCGTCCGGCCAGGCGTACGGTCCGGGTGCGGCGGGCGATCAGCCGCCGTGCCGTGGCCAGCCCGATCTCCGAGGTGCCGCCGAGGACGAGCAGGGACTGCGGGGCACCGAAGGCGTCCTTCACGGGATAACTCCAAGCGGGGTGACGGGAGAGAGTGCGGGCGGGGCGGGACGTGGGGGACGGGACGGGCCGACGGGTCAGAGCACGAGACGCCGGGACAGGTCGGACCGGAAGGCACCCTCGGGATCCAGCTCCCCGCGCAGGGCCCGGAACTCCGGAAGCCTCGGGTACATCGCGGCCAGCAGGCCGGGCCTCAGCCGCGCGTCCTTCGCGAGGCAGACCCGGCCTCCCGCCGCGGCCACCTCCTCGTCCAGCACGTCGAGCAGACGCGCGAGACCGGGCAGTCCGGCGGGCAGTCCGAAGGAGAGCGTCCAGCCCGGCGCCGGGAACGAGAGCCAGCCCGGGCCGCTCTCCCCGAACCGCTTGAGCACGGCGTGGAAGGCGGGGCACCGGCGCACGGTGAGCTGCCGGACGATGCGGTGCAGGGTCTCCTCCTGACCGTGTCCGACGGTGAACTGGTACTGCACGGAGCCGGCCCGCCCCCGTCCACGGCTCCAGCCGGGGGCGGAGTCCAGAGGATGGAAGAAGGCGGGGATCCGCTGCGGCTGCCGGGTCCGCACGGCAGGGGTACCGCGGTGGCGGAGCTCGTTCAGGAGCGCTGTCGGCGCCCGGCCGAGCAGCCCCTCGGGGACGAGAGCCCGTGCGGAGGGCACCGGGCCCGGACGGAAGGTGAGGGCCGTACGCCGGGCGTGAGCCGGGAGCGCGTCCAGGGGCACGTGCTCCCCGCGGGTGACGACGCCGCGGCCCGTCGATCTCCCGCGGGCCAGGAGGTCGATCCAGGCGGCCGCGTAGGGAGTGCCGTCGCCGCAGGCGGCGAGGCGGGCCAGCACCCCGTCCAGGTCCGCCGCCCGCGCGGTGTCGACCGACATCAGCGAGGTGGTGACGGGGCGCAGCCCGAGGGTTGCGGAGAGGACGACACCGGTCAGTCCCAGACCGCCGAGGGTCGCACCGAAGAGATCGGTGCCCGGCAGTACCGTCCGCACCTCCCCGTCGGCGGTCAGCAGCTCCAGGGAGCGCACATGACGGGCGAAGGAGCCCGCGGTCCGGTGGTTCCTGCCGTGGACGTCGGAGCCGATGGCCCCGCCGACGGTGACATGGCCGGTCGCCGGGGTGACCGGGAGGAACCAGCCGAGCGGGAGCAGCGTCGCCAGCAGCCGGCGCAGGCTCACCCCCGCGTCGCAGACCACCGTCCCGGCGACGGCGTCGACCGAGCGGATCCGGTCCAGCGCGGTCATGTCGAGCACGGAGCCGCCCGCGTTCTGCGCGGCGTCACCGTGGGCGCGCCCCAGCCCGCGGGCGACCACCCCACGCGGTCCACGCCCGCGCACGACCGCCGCGGCCTCCTCGTACGTACGCGGACGGAACCGCAGCGCGGCCGTCGGGGAGGTACGGCCCCAGCCGGTCAAGGACACCGTGTCGACAGACATGATCGTGACCGTATCGCCCGGCAAAACCCATTTGAGGGATTTGTTACAGCACTCACCGAAATGGGTGATTGCTGGTCCGGGTCGCCCCGCACCCCGGTTTTCTGCGCTCCGACGGGTACGCGTAGGGAATGGACTGGCTGAAAAACCTTCCCGTCATCGGGCCGCTCGTCGCACGGCTGATGGAGACGCACGCCTGGCGCTCCTACGAGACGCTGGAACGGGTCCACTGGGCCAGGCTCGCCGCGGCGATCACCTTCCTCAGCTTCCTCGCGCTCTTCCCGCTGATCGCGGTCGGTGCCGCGATCGGTGCCGCGCTGCTCTCCCCCCAGCAGCTCGACACGATCGAGGACAAACTCGCCGACCAGGTGCCCGGCATCTCGGACCAGCTCGGCATCGACAGCCTGGTCGCCCACGCGGGCACGGTGGGGGTCGTCGCCGGTGCCCTGCTGCTCTTCACCGGCATCGGCTGGATCGGCTCCATGCGGGACTGCCTGCGGGCCGTGTGGGAGAAGGACGACGTGGACGAGGGGAACCCGGTCGTCCGCAAGATCAAGGACGCCGGCCTCCTGATCGGCCTCGGCGGTGCCGCGCTCGCGACCCTCGCCGTGTCCACCGTCGCCTCCACCGCCATCGGCTGGACGGTCGACCGCCTGGGCATCCCCGAGGACGGCGTGGGCGGGGTGCTGCTCCAGCTGGCCGCCGTCCTCGTGGCGATGTTCGCCGACTTCCTGATCCTGCTCTACCTGCTGACACTGCTGCCCGGCGTGGAGCCGCCGCGCCGCCGGCTGATCGTGGCCGGCCTGGTCGGCGCGGTCGGCTTCGAGCTGCTCAAGCTGCTGCTCGGCAGCTACATGAGGGACGTCGCGTCGAAGAGCATGTACGGCGCCTTCGGTGTGCCGATCGCGCTCCTCCTGTGGATCAACTTCAGCGCGAAACTGCTGCTGGTCTGCGCGGCCTGGACGGCGACGCCGAGCAAGGACGAGGTGGCGGACGCGAAGGACGCCGAGGACACGGACGTCAGCGGCGGGGGAGGCGACGCACCAGGTCGGGCAGCGGCCAGCGCCGGTTGACCAGGAACGCCCCGGCGGCCAGGGCCACCAGCAGTCCGCCGACGACCGACAGCGCGGTCCAGACCCCGCTGGAGCCGGCGGCGGCCGCGTGGGTCGTCCCGGCGGCCCGCTCCTTCCCCTCCAGGCCCTCCGTGCCCTCCTTGCCCTTGCCCGTCGCGGGTTCGGAGCCCTTCGAGACCACGGCCGACTTCGGCGGCACCAGCTCACCGACCGGGGTCACCTTGCCGCTCGCCGCGAAACCCCAGTCCAGGAGGGCGGCCGCCTCCTTGTAGACGGCGTGGCTCTCCTCCGACGAGGGGTTCATGACCGTCACCAGAAGCACCCGCCCGTCGCGTTCGGCGATCCCCGTGAAGGTGTTGCCCGCGTGGGTGGTGTAACCGTTCTTGACGCCCGCGATGCCCTTGTACGGCTCCACCCCGATGTCCCCGGTGATCAGCCGGTTGGTGTTCTGGATCTCGAAGCTCTTCCGCTTCTTGCCCTTCTTCACCTCGCCGGGGAACTCGGCCGTGGCCGTCGCGGCGTACTCCCTGAAGTCCGCCTTCTGCATCCCGCTCCGGGCGAACAGGGTCAGGTCGTAGGCGCTGGAGACCTGCCGCGGGGCGTCGTAACCGTCGGGTGAGACCACCGTGGTGTCCAGGGCCTGGAGCTCCTCGGCGTGGCGCTGCATCGCGGCGACCGTCGCGGGCACGCCGCCGTACATCTCGGACAGCACGTGCACCGCGTCGTTGCCGGAGCGCAGGAACACCCCGAGCCACAGGTCGTGGACCGTGTACGAGTGGTCCTCCTTGACGCCCACCAGGCTGCTCCCCTCGCCCACGCCGGAGAGCTCGTCCTCGGTCACCAGGTGCGTCAGCGTCTTCGGCTGCAGCGCGGGCAGGACCGTGTCGGCGAAGAGCATCTTCAGGGTGGAGGCGGGCGGCAGCCGCCAGTGCGCGTTGTGCGACGCGAGCACCTGCCCGTCCTCCGCGTCGGCGACGATCCACGACCGCGCGCTGAGGTCCTTGGGAAGCACCGGGGCGCCCGGCCCCAGATCGACCTGGGTGCCCACCTGACCGAGCCGGGCACCGCCGACGGTCGACATCGGACCGGTCGGCTTCGGCTGTTTCTCCTCGGTCTTGTCCTTGTCGGCCGCCCCCGCGGGACTGACGACACATAGGGACAGCAATGCGGCAGAGATGACCGTCACGACGGTCTTTTTCAG
The DNA here is from genome assembly GCF_000717245.1 of Kitasatospora papulosa. Taxonomy (GTDB): domain Bacteria; phylum Actinomycetota; class Actinomycetes; order Streptomycetales; family Streptomycetaceae; genus Streptomyces; species Streptomyces papulosus. The sequence goes on along the minus strand of NZ_JNYQ01000004.1, from coordinate 740,085 downwards.
AGCAAGCACGGTCGGAAACGTACAGGGAGTTGCGGAGCGCGGGGACCCGGATGGCCTGACCCGCCGTGCGTACCGCTGGGACAGCCCACCCCGGGCGATCCGGCCGCGGCGCTGCGGCGATACTGATTCCATGAAGCTCAGCCGCCCCGTTTCCTGGTTCCTGCTCGTCTTCGGAGCGTGGAGCTGGGTCATCTGGGTCACCTTTGTCAAGAATCTCTGGAAGGACGGCAGCGGTCTCGCGTTCGACGACGCGGGAGCCCCGACCGCCTACTTCTGGGTCCATCTCCTGCTCGCCGTCACCTCGTTTCTTCTGGGGACGGCTGTAGGGGTCATCGGGTTCCGTGGTGTCAGGGCTTCGCGTCGCGAAGGAAGATGACGGGCGGGGCGTGGGGCGCCGTCCGGACAAGATCGTTTCAGCGGGGGAGTGTACGTGGTTGTGGTCTTCGTGCTCGTGGCGGTCGCGGTTCTCGCGCTGCTCGCGGCCGTGCACCGGTATGTGTGGCGCCGGCTGATCGGTGACACGACACGGAAGGGCGGCGTCGCCCGCCGCGCGGGGACCGTCGCGGCCTTCGTGCTGCCCCTGCTGTCCGTCGGGGCTCTCGTCTCCGGCCGGGCGGGGTTCCCCTTCCGGCTGCAGCAGGTACTGGCCTGGCCGGGCTTCCTCTGGCTGGCCGCCCTGCTCTACCTGACACTGGCTCTGCTCCTCGGGGAGGCCGTCCGCCCGCTGCTGCGCCGGATGCTCGCGCGCCGGGCCGGACCGGCCGCCGCGACGGCCTCAGAACACGCGGACCGGCCGGCCGAGGAGCCCGCCGGAGTGCACGCGGACCCGGCCGGCGCGGTCGTCGGGCCGGGCGCGGCACCGGCCGTCGCGGCGCCCCCGGAGACCGCCCCGGGCCCTGACGTGGATGGAGCCCCGGGCGGTACCCGTACCGGCCTCGCGGAAGCCCCCGAGGTCACGGCCCCGGCCGTCGCCGACCCGTCGCGGAGGCTGTTCGTCGCCCGCGCCGTCGGCGGAGCGGCGGCCCTCGCCGGGCTCGGAACGGTCGGATACGGCACCTACGGGGTGCTGCGCGGCCCGCGGGTCAAGCGGGTCACCGTGCCGCTCGCCGGACTGCCGCGCTCGGCCCACCGCTTCCGTATCGCCGTGGTCAGCGACATCCACCTCGGCCCGATCCTGGGCCGCGCCCACACCCGGCGCATCGTCGACACGATCAACGCCACGGGCTCCGACCTGGTGGCCGTCGTCGGGGACCTCGTCGACGGTTCCGTCGCCGATCTCGGCAGCGCCGCCGAGCCGCTCGCCGGTCTCGAGGCCCGGCACGGCAGCTTCTTCGTCACCGGCAACCACGAGTACTTCTCCGGCGCGGCCCAGTGGGTCGACCACGTACGCGAGCTGGGCCTGCACCCCCTGGAGAACGCCCGCGTCGAGATCGCCGGCTTCGACCTCGCCGGGGTCAACGACGTCGCGGGTGAGAGCGAGGGGCAGGGCCCCGACTTCGCCCGCGCGCTCGGCGACCGCGACCGCGGCCGCGCCTCCGTCCTGCTCGCACACCAGCCCGTCGTCATCGACGACGCCGTGGAGTACGGCGTCGGTCTCCAGCTCTCCGGCCACACCCACGGAGGCCAGCTCTGGCCCGGGAACATGCTGGCCGAGCTCGCCAACCCCACGGTCGCCGGGCTCGAACGCTACGGCGACACCCAGCTCTACGTCTCGCGCGGCGCGGGAGCCTGGGGTCCGCCGGTGCGTGTCGGCGCCCCCTCGGACATCACGGTGGTGGAACTCGCTTCCCCGCAAGCCTGACCTCGAAACCTGTGAGCCTCAGGGCCGGTCTTTCATATGTGAATATCGTGTGATTGGGTGGGTCTGAACATGCGGCGATGATGTGCCTCTCTGTGCACGCGGGCCGGGGTGGGTTGGCAAGGGAGCACGGCACATGCGGTTCATCCGTCTACGGATTCTCGCGATTCTGGCGGTATTGGTCATCGCAGGCGTCGGCGCCTGGCAGTTGCTTCCCTCGGACGACGCCGACACGTCACCGATCACGGTCGGAACGTCCGACGAGGTCACCTCGCTCGACCCGGCCGGCGCCTACGACGCGGGCTCCTGGGCGATCTACAGCAACCTGTACCAGTCCCTGATGACGTTCAAGTCCGGCGCGGTCGTGCCGGAGCCGGACGCGGCCGAGAGCTGCGGGTTCATCGGCCAGAAGCTCCAGACGTACCAGTGCAGGCTGCGGGACGACCTGACGTTCTCCGACGGCCGCAAGATCACGGCCGCGGACGTGAAGTACTCCTTCGAGCGGATGCTGAAGATCAAGGCGGACGTCGGCCCGTCGGTGCTCTTCCCCGGCCTCGACACCATCGTGTCCGAGGGCCGCACGATCACGTTCAACCTCTCGGCCCGGGACGCCACGTTCCCCCAGAAGCTGGCCACGGGCGCCGGGTCCATCGTCGACCCCACCAAGTACCCGAAGGACAAGCTCCGCACGGACAACCAGGTCGACGGATCGGGACCGTACACGCTGAAGTCCTACGAGCCCGGCGTGCTCGCCGAGCTGGTGCCCAACCCGGCGTACAAGGGCGCGCTGAAGAAGACGGGCGGCGCGGTCGACATCCGCTACTTCGAGGGGTCCGAGGCGCTCCAGGCCGCCTGGACGGCCGGCGACGTGGACGTGACGCACCGCCAGCTCCCCGCCGACAAGCTCGCCGAGCTCGACCCGGGCGCGACCGAGCAGCGCGTCACCGAGGCGGACAGCGCCGAGATCCGCAACCTCGTCTTCAACGTCCGGGACGGATCGCCCATGGCGGACAAGAAGGTCCGCCAGGCCGTCGCCTGGCTCATCGACCGCGGGCCGCTGGTCACCAAGGTCTACCGCAACACCGTGGAGCCGCTCTACTCGCTGATCCCGCAGGGATACATCGGGCACGGCACCCCCTTCTTCGACTCCTACCCGCAGTCGGACCCGGACCGGGCCAGGAAGCTGATGCAGGAGGCGGGTGTGACCCTCCCGCTGCACATCACCTTCGCCCACCGCGACGACGACGCCAACAAGGAGGAGTCCACCGAGCTGGTCCGCCAGCTGGAGAAGGACGGGCTCTTCAAGGTCACGGAGAAGGCCGTGGAGTGGCAGGCGTTCCAGAAGGGGTACGCGGCCGGCGAGTACGACGCGTACACCCTGGGCTGGCTTCCGGACTTCCCCGACCCCGACACCTTCAGCCAGCCGCTGGTCGGCCGCGACAGCTCCCTCCACAACGGCTACACCAGCACGAAGATGGACGCGCTGATCGCCGCCACCCAGCAGTACAGCGACCGCGGCCGGACCGCCGCCGACTTCAAGGAACTGCAGGAACTGGTCGGCAAGGACGTCCCGCTGGTCCCGCTGTGGCAGAAGAAGGACTACGTCGTCAGCAAGCAGTCGGTGTCCGGATCCCAGTACCTCTCCGACGGCACGGGGCTCTGGCGGCTGTGGGAACTCAGCTGGATCTGACGTCCCCGGCGTCCTGCGGGGGCGCCCCGGGCATGAACTCCACCAGCACGTCGTGGATCTGCCGCACGAGCGGTCGCAGCACCCGGAACCGGGAGAGCGCGATCGCCCGCGCGGCGATCGGCGCGGTGCGTTCGACGAGCCGGCGGCTGCGTTCGGTGCCCTCGGACCGGTCGTAGACCCAGAACAGCACCAGGCCCATCTGCATCAGCCACATCAACTGCGGCAGCAACCGGGCCAGTTCCGGGTCCGCCTTGGCCGAGGAGCCCGACAGACAGCGTTCGTGCACCGAGATCACCGCCTCGCGGGCAGCGGCGGATTCCTCCGAGAACGGGGAGAGCGGGCTGTCCGGGTCCGCCGCGTTCTTGAAGAACTGCGCGGCGAAGCGGTGGTACTGCCCGGCGACGTCCAGCCAGCTGAGCAGCACACCCCGGATGCGCACGGCGAGGTCCCTGTCCCCTGCCAGCACGGGCTGCACCGCGGTCTCGTGCTCGGCGGCGAGCCGGTCGTAGAAACCCTGGACCAGGTGTTCCTTCGACGAGAAGTAGTAGTACGCGTTCCCGACGGAGACACCCGCCTCCGTGGCGATGGCCCGCATCGTCGTCCGGTCGTAGCCGCGTTCCTCGAAGAGCCGCAGCGCCGTCTCCAGGATCAGGGTGCGGGTCTGCTCGCTCTTCGGCGCCTTGGACTTCGCGGCCGCCCCGTCGACGGAGGCCCGCTTCGCACCGTCCGCGTCCGCCGCGTTCTTCTCTTGCTCCACCACGATGCCAAGGCTAACCGGGCGAGGGCCCGGCCGGGCCCGGCGCCCCGTCCGGTGCAGCGCTCCGGCGGAGGCCGGAGCGCCGTGGACGCGCGTGACGAGCCCGCGCGTGCGACTCAGGCGCTCATCGAACGCGCGGTGTTCACCTGGGACATGACCCACTGGAAGGTCTCGGGCCCCGTCGCGGGGATCATCGTCTGGTGGTGCCGGCCACCGCTGGTCACCGTGATCTGTACGAAGCCCGTCGTGCGCTTCTCCTTCATCAGGAGGAACAGCAGACCGATCAGGCAGAACAGGGCGAAGACGATCGCGAGGACGATGCCCACGGTCGGGATCTTCTCCTCCGTGCGCGACATGTCGGTCGCCGTCCACACCGCGCCCTTGAGCGGCAGGGTGCCGGACGGGGTCACGATGCCGTCGTTCATCACCGTGATGTCACCCAGGGACAGCATCGGGACGCCGCCACCGCCCTGCTGCGCGGGCAGGTTGAAGCCCGGCTCCGTGGGCTGGCCCCCGGGGTAGCCGTACCCGGGTCCGGGCTGTGCCGCGGATTCGGGGAGCGGCTGCGGGTAGCCGTACGCCGGAGCGGCGCCCGGCTCCGGGTAACCGTATCCCTGGCCGTCCGGCATCGTGGGCGGGTTGCCCGGCGGCTGGGGCGGGCCCCACTTGTATGAGTCGTCCGCGTACGGATTCGGATCGCTCACAGCGTTCCCCGTTCTCCCTCAAGCCGTCTGCTCCCGCGCTGTGCTGCTCCGGGAGAGGCGAGCCGGTCACCGGCTCCGCACGACCGTACCGTCCCGGACCGCCCGATGCACCAAGAGGCCCCGCTTCCCGCACCGTCGGTGCGCGGAAACGGGGCCTCCCGGGGCGACCCGTGGGTCAGAAGCGGCGGGTGATCAGCGCGCGCTTCACTTCCTGGATCGCCTTGGTGACCTCGATGCCACGAGGGCAGGCGTCCGTGCAGTTGAACGTCGTGCGGCAACGCCACACACCGTCACGGTCGTTGAGGATCTCCAGACGCTGCTCACCGGCCTCGTCGCGCGAGTCGAAGATGAAGCGGTGCGCGTTGACGATGGCCGCCGGGCCGAAGTACTGGCCGTCGTTCCAGAACACCGGGCACGAGGACGTGCACGCGGCGCACAGGATGCACTTGGTGGTGTCGTCGAAGCGCTCGCGGTCCTCGGGGGACTGCAGGCGCTCACGCGTCGGCTCGTTGCCCTTGGTGACGAGGAACGGCATGACGTCGCGGTAGGCCTGGAAGAACGGGTCCATGTCGACCACGAGGTCCTTCAGGACCGTGAGGCCCTTGATGGCCTCGACCGTGATCGGCTTCTCCGGGTTGATGTCCTTGATCAGCGTCTTGCAGGCGAGCCTGTTCTTGCCGTTGATCCGCATCGCGTCGGAGCCGCAGATGCCGTGTGCGCAGGAGCGACGGAACGTCAGGGTTCCGTCCATCTCCCACTTGATCTTGTGAAGGGCGTCGAGCACACGCTCCTTCGGGTCGATCGAGATCTCGAAGTCCTGCCACTCGACCTCGTCGGAGACCTCGGGGTTGAAGCGGCGGATCCGGAACGTGGCCGTGATGTACGGGGTGTCGGCGAAGCCGGCCTCGGGGGCCTTGTCCGACTTCTCCAGGGTGGGGGTTGCCATCAGTACTTACGCTCCATCGGCTGGTAGCGGGTCGTGACGACCGGCTTGTAGTCGAGCCGGATCGACTCGGTGCCGTCGTCCGCGACCTCGCGGTACGCCATGGTGTGGCGCATGAAGTTGACGTCGTCGCGGTTCGGGTAGTCCTCGCGGTAGTGACCGCCGCGGGACTCCTTGCGGGCCAGCGCGGACGTCGCCATGACCTCGGCCAGGTCGAGCAGGTTGCCCAGCTCGATGGCCTCCAGCAGGTCGGTGTTGAACCGCTTGCCCTTGTCCTGGATGGACACGTCGAGGTAGCGCGCCCGCAGCTCGGCGATCTTGTCGACCGCCGTCTTGATGGTCTGCTCGGTGCGGAACACCATCACGTTGGCGTCCATGCACTCCTGCAGCTCCAGGCGCAGCGCGGCGACCCGCTCGGTGCCCGTCGAGTTGCGCAGCCGCTCGACCTGCTCCTCGACCAGCTGCGCCGGGTTCTCGGGAAGCTCGACGAAGTCGTTCTTCGCGGAGTACTCGGCGGCGGCGATGCCCGAACGGCGCCCGAAGACGTTGATGTCGAGCAGCGAGTTGGTGCCGAGGCGGTTGGCGCCGTGCACGGAGACACAGGCGACCTCGCCGGCGGCGTACAGGCCCGGGACGACGGTGGTGTTGTCGGCCAGCACCTCACCCTCGACGTTGGTCGGGATGCCGCCCATGGCGTAGTGCGCGGTCGGCTGGATCGGGATCGGGTCCGTGTAGGGCTCGATGCCGAGGTACGTGCGCGCGAACTCGGTAATGTCCGGGAGCTTGGCGTCCAGCTGCTCCGGCGGGAGGTGCGTGAGGTCGAGGTAGACGTGGTCGCCCTCGGGACCGCAGCCGCGGCCCTCACGGATCTCCGTGTAGATGGAGCGGGACACGACGTCACGGGACGCGAGGTCCTTCATGACCGGCGCGTACTTCTCCATGAAGCGCTCGCCATCCTTGTTGCGGAGGATGCCGCCCTCACCGCGGGCGCCCTCCGTCAGCAGGATGCCCATGCGCCAGATGCCCGTCGGGTGGAACTGGAAGAACTCCATGTCCTCCAGCGGCAGACCCCGGCGGTAGCAGGCGGCCTGTCCGTCACCGGTCAGCGTGTGCGCGTTCGACGTCACCTTGAAGAACTTGCCGGTGCCGCCCGAGGCGTAGATGACCGACTTCGCCTGGAAGACGTGGATCTCGCCGGTGGCCAGCTCGTAGGCGACGACGCCGGCGGACTTCTTGACGCCGTTCTCCTCGACGACCAGCTGGTCCAGGACGTAGAACTCGTTGAAGAACTCCACGCCCTCCTTGACGCAGTTCTGGTACAGCGTCTGGAGGATCATGTGGCCGGTGCGGTCGCCCGAGTAGCAGGCGCGGCGGACCGGGGCCTCACCGTGGTTGCGGGAGTGACCGCCGAAGCGGCGCTGGTCGATCTTGCCCTCGGGCGTACGGCCGAACGGCAGGCCCATCTTCTCCAGGTCGAGGACGGCGTCGATGGCCTCCTTCGCGAGGATCTCGGCGGCGTCCTGGTCGACCAGGTAGTCGCCGCCCTTGATCGTGTCGAAGGTGTGCCACTCCCAGTTGTCCTCCTCCACGTTGGCGAGCGCGGCGGCCATGCCGCCCTGCGCCGCGCCCGTGTGGGAGCGGGTGGGGTAGAGCTTCGTGAGCACGGCGGTGCGGCTGCGCTTGGTCGACTCGATGGCCGCGCGCATACCGGCGCCGCCGGCGCCGACGATGACGGTGTCGTACTTGTGGATCTGCATGGTTTTCCTCTGGTCCCTCTGTCCCGGCGCCTAGCGGATGTTCGGGTCGAAGGTGAAGATCACCAGCGTGCCCAGCAGGACGGTGAACACCGTGGCGGTGTACAGGAGCATCTTCAGCCAGAAGCGGGTGTTGTCCCGTTCGGCGTAGTCGTTGATGACCGTACGGAGGCCGTTGGCGCCGTGGAGCATGGCGAGCCACAGCATCGCCAGGTCCCAGACCTGCCAGAACGGCGAGGCCCAGCGGCCCGCGACGAAGGCGAAGCCGATCTTCGACACGCCGCCGTCGAGCACCAGCTGGATCAGCAGGTGACCGATGACCAGGACGACCAGCACGATGCCCGACAGGCGCATGAAGAGCCAGGCGTACATCTCGAAGTTGGTGCGCGAGCCCTTGGGGGTCTTGCCCGTGCGCTTGCGCGGGGGCTCGATGACCGGGGCCGGGTTGTCGACGTCGTAGAGGCTTACGCCCTCGACGTCGCCGATCGCGGAAGAAGGTGTCTCGGTGGACATCGGCCTCAGCTCCCGAAGACTTCACGTACGGCGTGACCGAGGACGGGGTACAGGGCCCCGACCATCAGCACGATCCAGATACCCAGGACGGTCCAGAGCATCTGCTTCTGGTAGCGCGGGCCCTTGGCCCAGAAGTCCACGGCGACGATGCGGAGACCGTTCAGCGCGTGGAAGAGGATCGCGGCCACCAGGCCGTACTCGAGCAGCGCGACGAGCGGGGTCTTGTAGGTGGCCACGACGTCGTCGTACGCCTCGGGGGAGACACGCACGAGTGCGGTGTCAAGGACGTGTACGAACAGGAAGAAGAAAATGAGGACACCGGTGACTCGATGAGCCACCCAGGACCACATGCCTTCCCGGCCGCGGTACAGCGTTCCAGCCGGCACGGAAGAACCCTCCGGGAGCGGGGATTGGGGTCGGCCGGCTTGACTGTCGGTCTGACCCGGCCGGGTACGGTCCACCGGCCCCGGCCATCGTAGCGACGCTTTGTCGGTTCCATGGCGGCGGGGCCTCGGGTGTGATCAAAGCGGCAGTCAAACAGGCACGGACGGGCTACCGGGGGCCATATGCCACCGGGGGGAACGGGCCGGGCGTCCGCCCGGCCTCCGTCACCAGCTCGATGATGCGGCCCCGGGCGAGTCGCCGCATCTCCTCCGCGGTCAGGGAACGCTCCTCGTCCGGTTCGTGCGTCAGCCGGGTGCGGATGGCTGCCAGCACCTGGTCGACGTGCTGGGAGGGGCGCAGGCCGTCGAGGCAGATCACGAAGACGTGGCCGAAGCGGCTCTCGTACGCGGCGTGCGCGGCGCGCAGGGCCAGATGGGCGGCGCGGGGCGCGTCGTGGTGCAGGCACGGGGCGCTCTCCGTGGCGAGCGCCTCGGCGATGTCGGCGGGCGCGAGGTCGTACCCCGCCTCGTCGGAGGCGGCGAGCAGCGTGTCCACGTCCGGGTAGGGCCGGTGGGCGGCCAGCCGGTGCGCCCACCGGCGGCTCCCGCAGCACTCCAGCAGGGAGGCCTCGGCGAGGTCCCGGGGCCAGGCGTTGAAGCGCGCGAGGCCACTCGAGTGGGCACTCGTGCGGGTACTCACCGACACTGGTTCCGGAACGACGGCCTCCATGGGGGCCTCCCGGAGAGCCGGGGCGGGTCCCCGGTGCTGGACGGGGACCGCCGTGCGGCCGGCCTGCCGCGGTGGCTTCGGCAGGTCGGGGTGCGGCTCGCTGGACCTGGACAGCGGGACTCCTCGGACGAATGACATCTGTGACCCTGGACAAGAGGGCCCGGAGAGCGGCGAGGTTGCGCGGAGTGGGAGTGAGGACTGGTACGTATGTCCCTTCACGCTAGCGAGGCGTGGCGGCGCGCAGCCGAATGATGCGAGAACTTCACCCGGACGGGAGAGTTTCGGAACGCTCGATGGACGAATCAACGGGGGAAATGCCCGACTTTCTCATCTTCTTTGAACTGTTTATCCCCCGATCCGGAGGTTTCTGACCGATGTCTCGCTCACGCGCACCTCTGGTGGCCGGTGCCGCCGTCGCGGTGGCCGCCGCCGTCACCCTCACCGTCGTCGTGTGGCCGGACGACTCCGGCCCCGGGACCCAGAACAGCGGATCCGCCTCGGCCCGCACCTCCGCCTCGCCGTCACCCACCCGGAGCTATCCGCTGTCCACGGCGCCGCGGACCATACCCGCGGTCCGGGAGCACACCGCCGCGCGCGGGCCCGGCTGGAAACCGTCGAAGGACAGCGCGGTCGTCGCGGCCGACCCCGCCCTCACCGACGAGGCGAAGCTGCTCGCGAAGGAGCTGAAGATCGGCTACCGGGGCGAGAAGTCCCCGCGGTCCGGCGACGTCGAGCTGGCCCTCGCCTCCTCGGGCAAGGGCGACCCCGAGTCGTACACGCTGAGGACCGAGGGCAACCAGGTCACGATCAGCGGGCCCGGCCAGGCGGGCGTCTTCTACGGGACCCGCACCCTCAAGCAGTCGCTGAACGCCGACGACACCGTGCCCGAGGGCGTCGTCCAGGACACGCCGGACCGGCCGCAGCGGGGTCTGAACCTCGACATCGCGCGCAAGCACTACAGCGCGGAGTGGATAGAGGACCGGCTGCACGAGATGGCCGACCTCAAGCTCAACCAGCTCGGCCTCCACTTCTCCGACGACCAGGCCTTCCGGATCGAGTCCGACTCGCACCCCGAGGTGGTCTCCGAGGAACACCTCACCAAGGCCGAGGTCCGCCGGATCCTGAAGCTCGCCCAGAGCCTCCACATCACGGTCGTCGGCGAGATCGACTCCCCGGGACACCTGGGCGCGGTCCTGCGCGCCCACCCCGACCTCCAGCTGCGCAACACGCAGGGCGTCGCGCGGCAGGGAGCCATCGACATCTCGAAGGAGGAGTCGGCGAAGATCGTCGACGACCTGCTGAAGGAGTACGCCGAGCTCTTCCCCGGCGACTGGTTCCACGTCGGCGCGGACGAGTACCAGGCCCTCACCGTCAGCAGCCCGCGGGCCTCCTACCCGCAGCTCGCCGCGGCCGCGGTCGAGAAGTACGGCGACGGCGCCACCGTCCAGGACCTGGCGGAGGGCTGGCTGAACGACCGCGCCGCCGTCATCCGCAAGGCCGAGAAGATTCCCAAGGCATGGAACGACGGTTTCTTCAGCGGCGGGACGGTCACCGCGGACAAGGGCATCGAGGTCGAGTACTGGACGGGCAAGGAGATCGGCGCCCGGCCGCCCCAGGACTACCTCGCCGAGGGCCGCGACGTGATCAACCTCAACGACGAGTACCTCTACTACGTGCTCGGCGAGCCCAACGACTTCACGTACCCGACGGGCAAGCGGATCTACGAGCAGTGGACCCCGTTCGTCCTGCGCGGCACCGAGCCGGTCCCCGAGCGTTACTCGAAGCAGATCCTGGGCGGCCGGTTCGCGGTCTGGGGAGACTTCCCGAACGCGCAGACGCAGGCGCAGGTGGCCGAAGGGATCCGGATGCCGCTCAACGCGGTCTCCCAGAAGCTGTGGGACCCGCGCGAGCCGAAGCTGACCTGGGCGCAGTTCCAGCAACTGGCGGACGAGACCGGCTGAGCCGGGTCCGCCCTACGTCCCGCACCGCGCGTGCCGCGCATCCCGGAGGAGGGGTGCGCGGCACGCGCGCTTTCCCGTCCCGGCGCCGGCCGGCCCCGGGACCGGCCCGTTCTCGCGCTTCGCCGCGGTGCGGGGCGGGAAGAATGCACCCCGGACCGCGGGGGGAGCGCGACGTGGGTTTCTGGGGCTGCTATCTGGTGGGCCGCAGCGGGGAGCCGCTCATCGGCCATCCCGCGCTGAGGGACGCGCGCGAGCGTCTGACACTGCGGGAGTACCGCGCGGACGGGTGGCAGGTCTGGTCCCACCCCACGGACTCCTCGCTCGGCAGCATGACCGCACTCGCCGACGCCGCGCGGGCGCCGGTACTCCTCGGCTTCGTCATGGACGGGGTCTGTGTGGCCGTCGAGGCGGCGGCGCCGCACAGCGGCTCCTGGTACGCCTGCCTCGGCAGGACACCCATGGCCGAGCACCTGGGCCCGGACGGCCCGACACGGGAGGAGCTGTTCCTCCCGCCCGAGGACGCGGCGGCCCGAGCCGTCCTGTGGGCGGCCGAAACCGGCCGCGGCGTTCGCGAGGGGCCACTGCTCGAACTGCTGCGGATCGAGCGGCCCGAGCGGTCCGGAGAGGAACTTTTCTTCGCTTTCCTGGACCGTCTGGGCATCGAGAGCCTGTCCGGCTGAGACCCGCTGTGCGCTCGCGTGTCGGAAGAGTGACGTTTTTCAGCCATCTGGCGCAGTACGCGGTAACGGGAAGCGGTGTGCTCCCGGAGACCGACGGACCGATGGGGGAGGCGTCGATGAGCCTGCTGGAGCTGATCGCCCGTGCCGACGAGCGAGGACTGGCCGTGAGCGGGGTCGCCTGCCTGGACCGGTGCCTTCCGGCGGAGGACGGGGGTGACCCGGAACCGCTGCGCCCGCTCTGGGCGGCCTGTGGGAAGGGCGCGGAATGGGCCGCCCGGCTGGACGCCGTGCACACGGCGCTGGAGGCCACCGCCGGAGGTGACGCCGTCGTGGCCCGCGTCCGCGCGCTGCTGGGCGCCGCCCCCCGGGACTTCGCGGCGGAACCGCTGCGCGCCTGGGCGGACGCCTGCTCGCTGCTCGCGCTGGACGTCCACCGCGCGTACGACTTCCCGGCCGGTGACGACGCGGGGGGCGAGGACCTCCGGGCCGGCGACGGCGCGGGCGCCGGGCCGCTCGTCACCGGGGAACTGCGCCGCCAGAGCGAGATCCTGGAGAGCCTCGCCGAAGCCGCGGGCGCCGAGGGCGGCGGGACCGGCCTGCGCCGGGTCCTGGACCTGTCGACCGAGGGCCGGCGGGTGCTGCGTGCGGTGGTGTCCCGCCGTGCCCGGAGCGGTGTCCTACCGGGCGGCGTGTCCCTGACGTGACGTCATGAGGGGGAGGGGACGACGACCGGGGCCGCCACCCCCCACAGGAGAGGCCCCGGCCGTCTTCCACAGGGCCGCTGTGCGGCCCCGTACTCATCTCTGCGCCACAGGTGCGTTTTCTGTCACACCGCACTGGGTCAGGAGACAGTTGCAGGTTGTACAAGTCATGGACGGGGCACCGTCCGACCACGTAGCGTGCTGACTCGCGCAGGGTGGCGCAGTAGCGGTGACCAGCTACGATTCCGATCGGCAGGGCGGGTTGAGGGAGTGCTGGGGGACGACGCGGAGCTGACCGCCGCGGTGCTCGCGGCACAGGACGGGGACGAGGACGCCTTCCGTACTGTGTACCGCGCCGTGCACCCACGGCTGCTGGGCTACATACGGACGCTGGTCGGTGAACCGGACGCCGAGGACGTGGCGTCCGAGTCCTGGCTGCAGATAGCGCGTGACATCGACCGGTTCAGCGGTGACGCCGACCGGTTCCGCGGCTGGGCCGCCCGGATAGCGCGCAACCGCTCGCTCGACCACCTGCGGATGCGGGGCAGGCGCCCTGCGATCGGCGGTGACGAGAGCGAACTCGAGGGCGAGCCCGCCGAGTCCGACACGGCGGGGGAGGCGCTGGAGTCCCTGGCGACCGGACACGCCATGTCGCTCATCGCGCAGTTGCCGCAGGACCAGGCCGAGGCGGTCGTGCTCCGCGTGGTGGTCGGTCTCGACGCGAAGAGCGCCGCGCGGACACTGGGCAAACGCCCTGGCGCGGTGCGCACCGCCGCCCACCGGGGACTTAAGCGGCTGGCGGAGCTGGTGGGCGCCGACCCGGGCCCGGAGGACGGCCTTCCGGTGGCGGGACCGGAGCTCGGGGCGGTGCCCCCGCAGCGCCCCGGCCGCAAGGGCGCGGCCGCACCCGCCGGTGTGACGCATTCGCGTCCGTGGACGCAGAAGGACATGTGATGGCCGACGAGCAGCACCAGTGGCTTGATGCGGACGCGGCGGAGCTGTTGCTCCGCGGCGAGTCCGTCGAGCTCGTCGACGACCACGCCGGGACACAGGCCCGGAAGCTGGAGGCCGCCCTGCTCGCGCTGCGTCCCTCCGCCGTTTCCGATGGCGAACTGCCGGGCGAGAAAGCCGCGTTGGCCGCCTTCCGTGAGGCGCCCCGGAGCGGGAAGCGGGCCGGTGCGGCCGCCGGCCCCGCGGAACGGCGGGACGGACTGCCCGCCGTACGCATCGGGGCCTCGTCCGCCTCTCCGCTCCGGCGGCGTCCGCGCTGGACCCGCCCGGTGCGCTACGGCCTCGCCGTCTCGCTCGCCGGGTGCGCGCTCGGCGGTGTGGCGGTCGCCGGGGGTACGGGCATGCTGGCCGTACCGTTCATCGGCCACGGCTCACCGGTCCCGGCCGCGTCCGTCTCGGCGGGCGCGTCCCCCGAGGAACCGGGCGCCGAGGTACCCGACGCGGGTGAACCCTCACCCCTGCCCTCGGTCCCGCTCCGTCCGCCCGTCTCCCCGTCGCCCTCCGACGTACCGGACACGGGCACGGACGACGGCGACGGGCCGACCGGACACGGCGGCGACGCCACGGACCGGGCCGAGGGCGGCGCCCGGGACGACGGCACCGACGACGGCCAGGACGGTGCGGACGGCCGCCGGACGCCCGAGCGCTCCCCGGCCGAGGTGTACAGGAAGTTGCTCCAGGCCTGCCGCGCCTACCGCGAGGACACGCTGAGCCGCGAGGAGGAGGCCCGGCTCCTCGAGCTGGCCGACGGAGAGTCCCGCCTGGACCGCTTCTGCGACCGCCTCCTGGGCACGGACGGGCGTGACGACGGCGACGGCAAGGGCGAAGGCGCCGACCGGGGCGAGGGCGGCGGCAAGGACGAGGACGGCGAGGGCTCCCTCCCTCCGGTCAGCTTCCGTCCGCCGTCGGCGGAGAGCGGGCGCGAGAAGCTGCCGCAGGGCGGCAGGACCCCGGGGCCGACGGCGGGAGCCACCGCGGGCGCCTCGGCCGTATCCTCGCTCACACCACGCTGACCTGCACAAACACGCCGACTGTAACGTTCTCCGGTGCTACGGCGCAGTAAGAAGTGCCGACTGGTCATCGGCCGCGCAACGAGCCGGGGTTCCCCCCGTACCTTCGGCTCGGCGCACCTGGCGCGGGCGGGACACGTTCCCCCGGTCCCGCCCGCGCCCCCAGTCCGGTCACGTGCCCTGCCGGTGGATGACGACCCTGCCGCTGTTGCGCACCCGGCCGAAGAGCGCCGCGATCCTCCCCTCGTCCCGTACGTGCGTGCAGCCGGCGGCGATGCGCCCCGCGTGCCCGTGGCGTTCGCCCCTCCGCGTGTCGTCCCGCCCTGCCCGGTCGCCGGATCCTGCGCATGATGGGAGGCGCGAGGCCGGGCCGCCGGGCACGAGCTGTGAGCAAGGTCCCAGCGGAGGGAGCCCGCAGGCCGTCGCGCCGCCGCTAGAGTCCGTCGCGCAGCTTGTTACCGATAAGTAGCTTTGAGTGGGAGGCACAGCAGATGACGCGTGAGTCCGAGTCGGGACTGCCCATCGAGCCGGTGTACGGGCCGGAGGCGCTCGACGGCTGGCGGGCCGAGGAGAAGCTGGGCGAGCCGGGCGCCTTCCCCTTCACGCGCGGTGTCTACCCCACGATGTACACGGGCAGGCCGTGGACGATGCGGCAGTACGCGGGGTTCGGCACCGCCACCGAGTCCAACGCCCGCTACAAGCAGCTGATCGCCAACGGCACGGCGGGTCTCTCCGTCGCGTTCGACCTGCCCACGCAGATGGGCCACGACTCGGACGCGCCCATCGCCTCCGGCGAGGTCGGCAAGGTCGGCGTGGCGATCGACTCGATCGACGACATGCGCGTCCTCTTCGGAGGTATCCCCCTGGGCGAGGTCTCCACGTCGATGACCATCAACGCCCCCGCGGCGCTCCTGCTCCTGCTCTACCAACTGGTCGCCGAGGAGCAGGGCGTGCCGGCGGAGAAGCTGACGGGCACGATCCAGAACGACGTGCTCAAGGAGTACATCGCCCGGGGCACGTACATCTTCCCGCCCAAGCCCTCGCTGCGGCTGATCGCCGACATCTTCAAGTACTGCAAGGCCGAGATCCCGAAGTGGAACACGATCTCGATCTCCGGCTACCACATGGCCGAGGCGGGTGCCTCCCCCGCGCAGGAGATCGCCTTCACCCTCGCGGACGGCATCGAGTACGTCCGGACCGCCGTGGCGGCGGGGATGGACGTGGACGACTTCGCGCCCCGGCTCTCCTTCTTCTTCGTCGCGCGGACGACGATCCTGGAGGAGGTCGCCAAATTCCGTGCCGCGCGCCGGATCTGGGCGAGGGTGATGCGGGAGGAGTTCGGCGCGAGGAACCCCAAGTCGCTGATGCTGCGCTTCCACACCCAGACCGCGGGCGTCCAGCTCACCGCCCAGCAGCCCGAGGTCAATCTGGTCCGGGTCGCCGTGCAGGGGCTGGGAGCGGTCCTCGGCGGCACGCAGTCGCTGCACACCAACTCCTTCGACGAGGCCATCGCCCTGCCCACGGACAAGTCGGCCCGCCTCGCGCTGCGCACCCAGCAGGTCCTGGCGTACGAGACGGACGTGACGGCGACGGTGGACCCCTTCGCGGGTTCGTACGTCGTCGAGAGGATGACCGACGACGTCGAGGCCGCCGCCCTGGAGCTGATGCGCAAGGTCGAGGACATGGGGGGCGCGGTCGACGCCATCGAACGCGGCTTCCAGAAGGGGGAGATCGAGCGCAGCGCGTACCGCGTCGCCCAGGAGACGGACAGCGGCGAGCGGGTGGTCGTCGGCGTCAACCGCTTCCGCCTCGACGAGGAGGAGCCCTACGAGCCGCTGCGCGTCGACCCGGCGATCGAGGCCCAGCAGGCCGCCCGCCTGGCGAAGCTCCGGGCCGAACGCGACCAGGGCGCGGTGGACTCGTCGCTGGCGGACCTCAGGAGGGCGGCCGAGGGGACGGACAACGTGCTCTACCCGATGAAGGACGCGCTCAGGGCACGGGCCACCGTCGGCGAGGTCTGCGACGCGCTGCGGGAGGTCTGGGGCGCGTACGTCCCGACCGACGCGTTCTGAGCGGTGATCCGGCACGGCCGGCTGCCGGACGGCGACGCGGACCGGTCCTCCGCGATGTGAACCACCTGGACGGAGTGCCGCACCCGCGTGCGACACTCCGTCCATGCTGGGTGTCACCGATCTTCCGACCTATCTCGCCGGCCTGGTGCTGATCATTCTGCTGCCGGGTCCGAATTCGCTGTACGTGCTCTCCGTCGCCGCCAGGCGGGGGGTGCGCACCGGCTATGTGGCCGCCGCCGGTGTGTGGACCGGGGACACGGTCCTGATGACCCTGTCCGCGCTGGGCGCCGCCTCCCTGCTGCAGACGACGCCGCTGCTGTTCGCCGTCGTCAAGTACGCGGGCGCCGGATATCTGACCTGGCTGGCGATCGGGATGATGCGGACCGCCGTGTCGATGTGGCGTGAGCGGCACCAGCGGGCCGTCGAGCTGACGGAGGAGAGCGCCGCACCGGCGGCGGGCGTGGAACACCCGTACCGGCGGGCGCTCGTGGTCAGCCTGTTCAACCCGAAGGCGATCCTGTTCCTGATCTCCTTCTTCGTGCAGTTCGTCGATCCCGGCTACGCCTATCCGGCGCTCTCCTTCCTGCTGCTGGGCACGCTGCTGCAGATCGGCAGCTTCCTCTACCTCTCGGCGCTCATCTTCGGCGGCACCCGTCTGGCCACCGTGTTCCGCCGCCGCAAGCGGCTGTCGGCGGGGGCCACCTCGGCGGCGGGCGTGCTGTTCCTCGGCTTCGCGGCGAAGCTGTCGCTCGGCGGGGTCTGACCGGGCCGGACCCGGCGGCGGGGCTCAGGACTCAGTGGTGCCAGGCCTTGCCGCCCACGTTGTGGATCATCCGCTGGAGGACCTTGAGGGCGGCGACGAAATCCTCGTCCGGGATCCCGGCGTGGATCTCCGCGCTCGCCCTGCCGACCCGTTCGAACGCCTCGGCGCGGAGTGCGTGCCCTTCGGGCGTGAGCCGCAGGCGGGCGGTGGGGTCCTGGGTGACCAGGCCCTTGGCCACGAGGGCGTCGATCTCGGGCTCCAGCGAGTCACCGACGTTCAGGTAGCCGCGGAGCGTCGCGACCACCTCGCCGCGCGGACGGCCGTGTTCGTCCGCCTCCGTCAGCTGGTTGAGGACCCACCAGGGAGGCTGGGTCAGACCGTGTTCGGCCAGCGCGGCCCGGATGTGGGTCACGGTCGCTTCGTGGGCGGCCCAGCTCCAGTAGCCGATGGGCTGCCGTGCCAGTCCCGCGTCGTCATGTGAGTAGTCCATGCCCCGGACCGTAGGACCTCGAGCGAAGTCGAGGTCAAGGCCGGGTGCCGGGCTCCGTGGATCCGGCACCCGTATGCGGCCCGCCCTCAGCCCGCCCGCTCGCGCAGCGGAATCCTCGCCGCCTGTGCCGCCATCGCGCGCTTCAGCCGCGGGCCGAACGGTTTCTCCACCAGGCGGTGCAGCAGATGGGCCAGGACGAGCATGGTCGCCACCGCCGCGACCAGCGTCACCTGCGGCGGCAGGTGCAGCGCGCGGTTCATGATCCGGATCGCGAACCAGCCCAGATGCTCGTGCAGCAGGTAGAACGGGTAGGTGAGCGCGCCGGCGACCGTCAGCCAGCGCCAGTTCGCCCAGCTGAGCCAGCCCAGGGCCACGGCGGCCACCGCGACGAACGCCAACGTCACGATCGCCTGGATGACGTACGGGGAACGCGCGAAGTCGCCCTCCATGCCGGGGTGCCAGAGGGCCGTGACCGAGTACCGCTGGCCGAGGAGCCAGCTGGTGAGCACGATGCCCCACAGCAACAGGTCGCTGCCGTAGCGGTGGATCAGGTAGAGGGCCAGGCCGCCGATGAAGTACGGGGCGTGGTCCCGCATCACCAGGACGTCGGTGAGCGGGCTCTGGGCGACCCGTGCGAACACGGACGCGAAGATCCAGCCGATGCAGAAGACCACCACCTGCCGGTACGTCACACCCCGCCAGACCACGAACACGGCGAACAGCAGGTAGAACCGCATCTCCACCCAGAGCGTCCAGCACACCCCGAGGACCCGGTCCACCCCCATGGGCTGCTGCAGCATCGTGAAGTTGACGAGGAGTTCGTTCAGCGGCAGCGGCCGGACCACCACCGGCAGCAGCACCGCGGCAGCGGTGACGACGACGATCGCGGCCCAGTAGGCGGGGTACAGGCGGGCGACGCGGGAGCGGAAGAAGTCCCCGGGGCTCCTGCCCCAGCTGCTCATGCAGATCACGAAGCCGCTGATGACGAAGAACAGCTGCACCCCGAGACTGCCGTACGTCGCGAACGACGACAGCGTGGGGAACTTCAGCCCCGGCGACTGCCCCCAGGCCTCGGCCACCGGGCCGTTCTTGCCCGCGTAGTGGTACAGGCAGACCATCAGGGCGGCCAGGATGCGCAGCCCGTCCAGGGCGCGCAGGCGGCCTCCGCCCCCGCTCCCGCTCCCGCGCTCCGGGCGGGGTTCCGGACGGTCGATCGCTGCCTGGGCGGGCAAGGCCGGCGCGCTTGTCACTTCGGTGGTCCTTCCACGTCTTCCACGGTCTTCCCCCCGGGAAGACGGACGGTCGTGCGCGACTTCAGCTGCCGTTGACCCGGCCCGCCCCCGGCATCCGGCGGCTCGCCGCCCGCTGCCAGGTCCTCGCCTGCCGCGCGAACCTGCGCACGGTGGGATTGCGGGGGAGGAAGTCGAACTGCGAGGGCAGCGCTCCGGGCAGCGCGAGTGCCGTCAGACGGCGACGCCGGAAGTAGCGGTTCCGGCCGGCTGCGGACTGCCGGGCCAGGAACGCCTCGGCCGCCGGGCGCAGCTGCGGGTAGATCTTCGGCTGCATCGCGAAGCCGACGGCGGTGACCAGCCCGGTGAACTCCTGCTGGACCGTGTCCTCGTCCGGCAGGGACCACGCGGTGACCTCCGCCGGATCCTCCAGGTCGGGCAGCAGGGCGTCCACGATCGTCAGCGGCACCCGGTTGCTGTTCTGGTACGGGGTCAGACCGCTGAGCAGCGTGTCCGTGCCGATACGGGCGACGGGAATGCCGTAGAAGGCGGAGGCGGTGAGCAGGGCCGTGGAGAACGCGCCGACGACGAGAGCCGGGTTCAGCCGCTGATAGACGACCTCGGCGATGACCGGCGCGTCCAGCACGGTCAGTTCGGCTCCCAGCCGCTCCGCCTCCTCCTCCAGCGCGCGGGACCAGCCGGCGGGGGCGGAGGGATGCGGCTTGAAGACGATCCGGCGGTGCCCGAGCCCGACGGCACCGCGCACCATCCGCACATGGAGGTCCTCCTCCTCCGCGGGCGTCAGGACGTCGATCGCCGACAGGTACTGGCCGAGCAGCAGTGCGGGAGAGTCCGGCACCTGCGGTGCGGTGAACGCCTGCGCCGAGTCCGACAGTTCGGACAGCACCTTGAGGAACTCGGCCGTGGGGACGATCTCGGACGCCACGTCGAACTCGGACAGCAGCAGCGGCCGGAGGCCGGGTACCAGGTCCAGGTGGAGAAGGCGCTGGACACGGGTGCCGATCAACGGGTCGATCTTGCTCCGGGTCGGGCCGTAACTCATCAGCCCGTCGGCGTAGACGTGGACGGGGCTCTCGCCGAAGATCTTCGCGACGGCGTTGGACGGGTTCGCCTGGATGGACTCGCAGGCGATCTCCACCGGACCGTCACCGAGGTCCCAGGCCAGACGCAGATACCGCTCCCAGAGCAGGGTGTCCTGCTCACGCGGGAACCAGCCCGCCGGGTGGAAGGGGCTGATGAAGTCGTTCCAGGAGATCACGGTGTCGAACTCGGGCCGCAGGCACTCGAATCCGTCCATCCGGTCGAGCGGGGTGCCCACTTCCGGGGCGTACGAGGTGTCGCTGACGACCAGCAGCCGGCGGTGTTCGTCGCGCGGGCCGAACAGGCCCGCCCGGATCGCGGCGGTGACCGTGGCGGCCGCGTACTGCGAGCAGGCGAAGAAGAGCTGGGTGGAACGGCGGCCGGACATCAGGTGGAGGCTCCTGTGGTGACGGAGGGGACGGTCCCCGCGGGGACCGGACGGCGTCGGACTCGGCGGAGCCGCGCCGCCCGCTGGTCACCGAGCGAGTCCAGGGTGTCGCTGAGGAGGTCCTGCGGGAGTCGCTGCAGTGCCGCCGCGCTCATGGAGCGCAGCTTGCGGGCGACGGCCGGTTCGAACCTCTCGACGGAGTCCAGGTGGTGCGCCATGACGGCCGCGTAGGTGCGGACGGCCTTCGGAAGCAGCTTGTCCGCCTCGGGATCCCGCGCGGTCTCCTCGATGACCTGGTCGAAGGCCCGGATGAAGTCGAGCTGCCGTACGTCGCCGATCTGGGTGAGCGAGGACGCGACGCCACGCCGGTAGAACACGCCGAGCAGGCCGACCGCGGCGAAGCTCTCCGCCTCCCGGTGCAGCCGCCAGATCCACGGCCGGTCCTCGGCGGTCCGCAGTCCGTGCGTGAAGTGCAGCAGCCCGCGGTCGACGAGACGGCGGTGGTAGATGCCGGCCCAGGCGTACGGGTAGTCCACCGACGTGGTGCGGTCGGCCGGAAGGATGGCGTCCCGCGGGCTGAAGGGGACGCCCCGCAGCCCGTGCGGCACCCGGTGCACGGTCCGCGCCCTGCCGGTGACCTGTACGTGGTCGGCGCGGACGAAGTCGCACCCCAGGTCCTCCGCGGCGGCGAGCAGCCGCGCGTAGTAGCCGGGAGCGAGCCAGTCGTCGCCGTCCAGGAAGGTGAGGTACTCGCCCGTCGCGGCGTCCAGACCGGTGTTGCGCGCGGTGGCGAGCCCGCCGTTCTGCTCGTGTCTGATCACGACCGCCCCGGGGATGTCGTCCCGCGCGCGGCGCAGGATGTCGTACGTCCCGTCCGTGGAACAGTCGTCGACGAGGATGAACTCGAAGTCCTCACGCGCGTTCGCGCGCAGGCTTCTGAGGGTGTCGGGCGCGTATGTCTGCACGTTGTAGAACGGCACGATGACGGAGAGCTTAACCACGAGCTTCACGCTAGGCGGCGGCCTGTCATGCGGCTTGTCCCACGGAAGGACAGGGGATGAACGAGCCGTGTCGGCTCCGTTAACCTGCCCGTCCCACCTGCGCGAAGAGGCTTTCCGGAGGCCCGATCCCCAAGCGTCGGCGGGGAGTTAACCATCTGTTGCCCCCGCGTTGGGCCGCTCCTCGTTATGCCTTCCTAGCTTCTTGGACGTGCCCCCCCCGTACCGATGAAACGGCCGCTCCGGCCGACACCCCGACAGCCGACCGTGCGGCCCTCCGCATCGCCGTGCTCGCGGACTCCGACACCCGATGGAAGTGGGGCGCGCTCACCGCGCGCCGTCTCTCCGGGGCCTCGGAGTCCGGCACGGCGGAGCGCCCCGTCGAGATCAGCGGGCTGCTGCTGCGCGGCCGGGCCACCCCGACCCCCCGCCAGCTCGCCGAGGTCGGCGAGGTGGGGGTCGACGCCGGCCGGGTGCGCGAGGTGACCGCGGTCGAGTTCCTGCACACCGTGCGGGACGAGGAGTACGACGTCGTCGTCCTCGCCCTCGTCGGCGGTGCGGTCCAGGCGATGCTGCACGGTCTGGCCGCACTGGAACTGCCCCGCAGGCCCGTCGTCGTCACGGGCTACGTCGGAGTCGTCTACGAGAAGCTCGCCGACGGACTCCTGCTGCGCCACGGCGCGGACGTCGTCCTCGCCAACTCCCGCCACGACGCCGCGCGGTTCCGCGCCGTGTACGAGGGCGTGGGCGCCGACGCGTCCTCCGTCACCGAGGCGGCCCTGCCGTTCCTCGGCGGGGAACCGCACCGGGCGCAGGAGGGGCGCGACACCGTCGTGTTCGCCGCCCAGCCCTCCGTACCGGCGTCCCGCGCCGACCGCACGTATCTGCTGCGCCGGCTCGTCGAGCACGCCAGGCTGTACCCCGGCCGCGAGGTGCTGCTGAAACTGCGCTCCAAGCCGGGGGAGCACACCACACACATCGAGGAACTCCCCTACCAGCGGCTCGCGGAGCGGCTCCCCGGCGGCCTGCCGCCCAACTTCCGCCTCGTGTACGGACACATGGGCGAGGTCCTGGACCGCACCGACCTGCTGGTCACCGTCTCCTCGACGGCCGCACTGGAGTCCCTGCACCGGCGGATCCCGACGGCCGTCCTCTCCGACCTCGGCGTCCGCGAGACGCTCGGGAACCACCACTTCGTCGGATCGGGCCTGATCACGTCCTGGGACCACCTCGACGGCGGCGTACGCCCGGAACCCGACGAGGAATGGCTCGCCGGCCAGGGCGTCGCCGCCGACGGCTCGTACGCCTCCGCCTACGACACCGCCCGCGCCCGCGTCGGGGAACTGCTGGCCGCCGGGCCGCTTCCCCGCCTCGCCCCCTACTACACACCGGCCACCGCGCCCGGATACCTCCCCGGCATCCTCGCCCGCCACCACCTGGGCCCCGACGGCCACCCGCTGCCGGGGGCCGTCACGCCCAGGGAGACCGGCCGGGTCCGGGGAGCCGTCCGCGAGACCGTACGCAACGCGGCGCGCGGCGCCTACCGCCACGGCGTCCAGCGGGTCGCCCCCGTGATCCGGCGGATGGGCGAGCTGTGACCACCGATCCAGGAGCAACCATGACCCCGACCCCCACCGTGCTCGCCGTGATCCCCGCCCGTGGCGGATCCAAGGGCGTGCCCGCGAAGAACCTGGCCCGGGTCGGCGGCGTACCGCTCGTCGCCCGCGCCGTCCGCGCCTGTCTCGCCTCGCCCGAGGTCACCGACGTCGTCGTCACCACCGACGACCCGGCCATCGCCGCGGCGGCCGGAGCGGCGGGGGAGGCGCTCGGGGAGGACGCCCGGCTGCACTGCGTCCAGCGGCCCGCCGCCATCGCCGGTGACACGGCGACCAGCGAGGACGCGGTCCTGCACGCCCTGCACACCTACGAGTCGGCGGCCCACGGCCGCAAGGCGGACGTGGTGCTCCTGGTCCAGTGCACGAGCCCTTTCATCACCCGTGAGGACATCGACGGCGTCGCCGCCGCGGTCGCCCGTGACGGCGCCGACACCGCCGTCACCGTGGCCCCCTTCCACGGCTTCGTGTGGCGCGACGGCGGCGCGGTCGAGGACGACACCTACGGCGTCAACCACGACAAGGCCGTACGCCCGCGCCGCCAGGACCGGCCCCAGGACTACCTGGAGACCGGCGCCGCCTACGCCATGGACGTCGAGGGCTTCCGTACCCACCGCCACCGCTTCTTCGGCCACACGGCGCTCGTACGGACCGACCCCGCCCGGGTCCTGGAGGTCGACGACCCGCACGACCTGGCCCGGGCCCGCGCCCTCGCCCCGCTCCTGGACCCCTCGCCGTACCCCACCCGGACGGACGTCGACGCCGTCGTCCTCGACTTCGACGGCACCCAGACCGACGACCGCGTCCTCATCGACTCCGACGGCCGCGAGATCGTCGCCGTGCACCGGGGCGACGGTCTCGGGATCGCCGCCCTGCGCCGGGCCGGCCTGCCGGTCCTGATCCTCTCCACGGAACAGAATCCGGTCGTCGCCGCCCGCGCCCGCAAACTCCAGGTCCCCGTCCTGCACGGCATCGACCGCAAGGACCTGGCGCTCAAGCAGTGGTGCGAGGAGCAGTCCGTCGCTCCCGACCGCGTGCTCTACGTCGGCAACGACGTCAACGACCTGGCGTGCTTCGGCCTGGCGGGCTGGCCCGTCGCCGTGGCGAACGCCCACGACTCGGTACGCGCCGCCGCGCGCGCCGTGACCACCAACCCCGGCGGCTCCGGAGCCATCCGCGAGATCGCGGCCTGGCTCCTGGGCCCCACGCTCACCGTCGCCACCGACGTCCCCGCGACCCCCACCAAGTAAGGAAGCACCACCATGAGCAACACCTCCCGCCTGCGCACCTTCGGCACCCGCACCGCCGGCCCCGGCCACCCCGTTTACGTCACCGGTGAGATCGGCATCAACCACAACGGTGACCTCGACAACGCCCTCGCGCTGATCGACGTGGCCGCCGAAGCCGGCTGCGACGCCGTCAAGTTCCAGAAGCGCACCCCGGAGATCTGCACCCCGCGCGACCAGTGGGACATCGAGCGCGACACCCCCTGGGGCCGGATGACGTACATCGACTACCGCCACCGCGTCGAGTTCGGCGAGGCCGAGTACACCGCCATCGCCGAGCACTGCGCGAAGCGCGGCATCGACTGGTTCGCCTCCCCGTGGGACACCGAGGCCGTCGCCTTCCTCGAGAAGTTCGACGTCCCCGCGCACAAGGTCGCCTCGGCCTCCCTCACGGACGACGAGCTGCTCCGCGCCCTGCGCTCCACCGGCCGCACCGTCATCCTCTCCACCGGCATGTCGACGCCGAAGCAGATCCGTCACGCGGTCGAGGTCCTCGGCAGCGACAACATCCTGCTCTGCCACGCCACCTCGACCTACCCGGCGAAGGCCGAGGAGCTCAACCTGCGGGTCATCAACACCCTGCAGCAGGAGTACCCGAACGTCCCGATCGGCTACAGCGGCCACGAGACGGGCCTGCAGACGACCCTCGCCGCCGTCGCGCTGGGCGCCACGTTCGTCGAGCGCCACATCACCCTGGACCGCGCCATGTGGGGCTCCGACCAGGCGGCCTCCGTCGAGCCGCAGGGCCTCACCCGCCTCGTCCGTGACATCCGCACCATCGAGGCGTCCCTCGGTGACGGCGTCAAGAAGGTCTACGAGTCCGAGCTCGGCCCGATGAAGAAGCTCCGCCGGGTCGCGGGCGTCGTCGCCGAGGGCGAGAACGCGCCGGCCGCCGAGCCGGTCGCGGTCTGACGGGCCGACCGGTGAACCTCGCCTTCGTCGAGAGCCCGGTCCAGCTCCTGAACGTCCTGGAGTGGACCCACACCCGGGGAGGAACCGACACCACGATCGTCGTCCTCCCCCCGGTCGACCCGATGTCGCGCGGACAGCTGCGCAGGATGGCGGAGCTGGCCCGCGACGAGGGCATCACCGTCCGCTGGCAGGAGGCGCGCGGGGAGACCGGCGCGCCTCTGAAGGCCCTGCGGGCGCTGACCGGCCTGATCCGCAAGGCCGCACGCATCGTCATCGGGGACCCCTTCTCCCGGTACGTGCAACTGCTCCTCAGCCTGGTCCGCACCCGCCGGATCACGGTCGTCGACGACGGCACCGCCACCATGGAGTTCGTCGCCCAACTCGCGCGCGGTGAACGCCTGGTGCGATGGCACCGCAGGGGCAGCGGGGGCCCGCGCGAGCTGCTCCTGGCCCCGGTCACCTCCGCGGCCCGCCGCAGCTTCACCCCGTCGGCGTCCCGCACGGTCGAGGTGTTCACCGCCATGCCGGTGGAGGCCCCGGAGGGCATCGAGGTCACGGCGAACGCCTTCGCCTGGACCCGGGAGCGCTTCGGCCCGCCGCTCATCACCAAGGGCGCCGACCTGGTCGGCACCTCCCTCGTGGAGACGGGGGTGATCGACCCCGCCCCCTACGAGCAGGCGGTCACCACGCTGGCCCGCGCGCACGGCGCGACGCGCTACTTCGCCCACCGCCGTGAGTCCGCGGACAAGCTCCACGCCCTGGAATCCGCCACCGGCCTGGAGATCGTCCGCCCCGACCTTCCCCTGGAGCTCATCGCCCGCAGAGGCCCCATCGGCCACACGGTCCTGAGCTTCCCGTCCACCGTCGTCCACACCCTTCCCCTGGCCCTGGTGGGCACGGGAGTGAAGGTCGCGGTGTGCGACATAGCACCGGAATGGCTCCGCGACACGGCGTCGCCCCGTGCCCAGGGCTTCCTGAGCGGTGTCACCGAGACGGCCAAGGACGTGCAGCGGCTGGCGCCGTGGCGGGCCACGGCGGTCACCGCGGTCACGGAGGGATGAGGGGCGGCGCCGGCCGCCCTCACCCCGGTGCGGTGCCGCGCGGACCCGGCGCGGTGCGAGCTCCGCGCGGGACCACGCCGTGAGCGGGCGCTCCCTAGCGGTCCGCGTTCCGCCAGACGGTGAGGTCTCCCTGGAGGAAGGCGATTTCCGGGAGGGCGGTCGACTTCGTCCGGATCACGTACAGACCGATGTTGCCCTCGGAGTCCTTCATACAGATCTCGCTGCCGGCCGCCGCACCGGCCAGCGGCCAGCTGTGCTTCGTGGCGTTGCGGAGCATGAGCCGGCACATGTCGAGAGAGGTCCCGTGGCCTCCGAATATCTGGACGAACACCGCGTCATCACTCTTCAGTTCACAGCCGACCGTCTCGCAGCCGAACCGGATCTCACCCTTGCGGCTCTCCAGCTGCGGGTCCGATCTCCTGAGGCTCAGCGAGTTCTCCGCGCCCAGATGCAGCGGGGCGAACACCTCCGGCCGAGGGTCCTCGGACGTTTCCTGCGAGGCCGCCGCCTCCCCGGCGGAGCCGGCCGCGGAAGCCGAGTCGTCCCGGTCGACCGAACCGTCCGAGGAGCGGCCCGACGAGGACCCCGGTGCGGATGACGAGGAGAGTGCGTCCGGGCCCGGCGCGGAGGCTCCGGAACCGTCCGCCCTCCGGTCACCGATCCGGTTCATCGCGTCCGAGAGCGACCACGCCAGGGCCACCACCAGCAGCGCACTCCCCGTCACCCCGGCCGCCGCGATCAGCGCCGTACGCCGCCTGCGGGCCTTGCGCCGTTCCGGCGTCGGCTCCGGCTCGGGAGACGACCGAGGCCACCCGAACGCCGGCTGCGGGGAGGTCGGCGCGGACGTCGGTACCGCGGACGCCGGTACGGGCGACGGCGGGTAGGTACGGGTCGGTTCGTGTGCCGGAGCCGGAACCGCCACCTCCGGCCCGGTGATCTCCCGCCACACGGTGGGCCCACCGCCCGCGTCCGCCCCCAGCCGGTTCCTGCACCACTCGACGACCTCCGCCGGCGTGGCCCGCTCCGCCGGGTCGGCGGCCAGACACCGGGCGAACAGCGGACGCAGCGGCTCGGGCAGCAGGGACAGATCAGGTGCGGAGTGCACGATCCGGTACAGCACGTTGACGGCCTGGCCGTCGCCGTAGATCGGCTTGCCGAGGGCCGCGTAGGCAGCGGTCTGGCCGAGCGCGAAGACATCGGTGGCAGCCGTGATCTCGTCCCCGGACGCCTGCTCGGGGGCCATGAACGGGGGTGTACCGATCGTGCCGTTCGTCGCCGTGTACGAGGTTCCGTCGGCGGCCAGCGCGATACCGAAGTCGATCACCCGGGGGCCGTCGGCGGCCAGCAGCACGTTCGACGGTTTCAGGTCGCGGTGCACGATGCCCTCGGCGTGGATGGCCTGCAGCGCCTCGGCCACCCCTGCCATCAGCCACAGCACCGCGGGAACCGGCAGCGGCCCGCGCCGGTCCACCGCTTCCGAAAGGGACGGCCCCGGTACGTACAACGTGGCCAGTCACGGCGGTACGCCGTCCGGGTCGGCGTCGACCAGCTCGGCGGTGTACGCACCCCGGACCTGCCGGGCCGCCTTGACCTCCCGGCCGAACCGCCGCCGGAAACCCGGATCGTCGGCCAGCTCGGGCCTCACGACCTTGATCGCCACGGGGCGACCGCCCTGTGTGTGCGACAGATAAACCCGGCCCATCCCCCCGGCACCCAGCCGTGCGACGAGCCGATAGCCCGCGACCACCGGCGGGTCGTCGGCCTGGAGCGGTTCGAAGACATCCATCGCCTGGCTCATCAGCCCCGTACCCCCGTGTCATGCGTTGGCCAACGGCAGCAGCCTATGCGGAGCGGTACGGGCTTCGCTCAACTACGGTCCGTGCCGCGCCTGGACGGGTCGACGCGGACCCGCTGGGTGACCGGCGCGGCATCCGGACGCAGGGCGTCGGGCTCGCGCCGGGCGCGGAGCCCGGAGGGGCTCAGGCTCCAGACCACGTCCGGGACCGCGGGCACTCCCTCGTCGTCCGGGTGCCGGTCGACCGTGACGCGCGCGCACTGCACGTACCCGGTGCCGGTGCGGGACTGCAACCGGACCACGAGCCGGGAGTCACGCCATCGCGGCGGGACGCCGGACGCCTCGAAGACGCGCGCGAACGTGTCGTCGTCGACCGAGTGGAGTTCCAGGCATTCGTACCGCCTCACCAACTGCATGGAGTCGACCGCCACGAAGCGCAGGTCCAGCCGGTATTCCTCCGCGTGGTTCTTGCGGGCGCGGAGCAGCAGCTGTGAGTGGCCCACGCCGTAGGTCCAGACGTGAAAGGTCCGGTCGAACCGCTGAAGCAGGGTGGACGGCGGGCCGGGAGTGTCACTGGTCAACGGGAACGCCGTCCTTGTGGCCGATGTACGTCTTCACGGGGTGGGCCGACAGGTCGCCCGCGGAGGGAAGGGACTGTACTCCAGGGCCCCGATGCGCAGGTCCGGGACCGGCGAAAACGGGTAAGTTTACCCATCGGGTGATGCGGTCACACGTCTTCGGCCGTCTTTTGTTCCCCTGTGCGGCTGAACTTTTGTTGATCTGTGGCCAGTTGCGGGTGTCAGGGGCCTACCCTTGGATGGGTGAACCAGTTGAAGTCCCGTGCGCCCCACGCCGAGGCCGTCCTGCCCGGCGCCCTGCCCGACGACCTCCGTGCCGAGCTCATCGCGTTCCGCCGTGATCTGCACATGCACCCCGAGCTCGGCAACCAGGAGTTCCGCACCACCGCGGCCATCAAGGCGAGGCTCGAGAAGGCCGGTCTGGAACCACAGGTGCTTCCGGGTGGCACGGGACTCGTGTGCGACGTGGGGGAGTGGGACGGCGTGACCCCGATGCTCGCCCTCCGCGGCGACATCGACGCGCTGCCGATCCCGGACACCAAGGCGGGCGTCTCCTACCGGTCCACCGTGCCCGACCGGGCGCACGCCTGCGGGCACGACGTCCACACGAGCTGTGTCCTGGGGGCGGGCCTCGTCCTGAGCGATCTGGACCGGCAGGGGCTGCTGCCCCACCCGGTGCGGCTTATCTTCCAGCCCGCCGAGGAGGTGCTGCCCGGCGGCGCCGCCGACGCGGTCGCGGCCGGGGTGCTGGAAGGGGTGGGACGGATCATCGGGGTGCACTGCGACCCCAAGGTGGACGTCGGGAAGATCGGGCTCCGGATCGGGCCGATCACCTCGGCCTGCGACCGCCTGGAGATCTCCCTCGACGGCCCCGGGGGACACACCGCCCGCCCGCACCTCACCACCGACCTGGTCACCGCGGCGGCCCGGGTGGCCACCGACGTGCCCGCGCTGCTCGCCCGGCGCGTCGACGCACGGGCCGGCCTCGCCGTCACCTGGGGGCGGCTGCAGACCGGTCACGCGCCCAACGTCATCCCGCAGCACGCCGAGCTGTCCGGGACGGTCCGCTGCCTCGATCTGGAGAGCTGGCGGCAGGCCCCCGACCTGGTGCACGCGGCGATCGACGAGGTGGCCGGAATGTACCGGGCCAAGACGGTGATCGACTACGTCCGAGGGGTGCCGCCCGTGGTGAACGAGGCCGAGACCATCGGCCTCCTCGACGCCGCCATGACGGTCCGCCGCGGATCGTATGCGATCGAGGACACCGAGCAGAGTCTCGGCGGCGAGGACTTCTCCTGGTACCTGGAGAAGATCCCGGGCGCCATGGCGAGGCTCGGTGTCCGCGCGCCGGGTGACACCCGCGGACTGGATCTGCACCGGGGCAACTTCGACGTGGACGAAGAGGCCATCACGGTCGGTGTGGAGCTGTTCACCGCGGCCGCGCTGCTGGACGTCTGACGCGGTCGAACCGCGAGGCGACCCCCGCTCGGATGACCTCGCGTTTCCGCCCCGTAACCGCTTGTGACCGGCCCGGACACCTTCCGTTCGCGACGATCCGGTAACGGCTTCCGTAGGGGGGTTTATCTGACATCTACGCGCGTTACGATCGCCGCGAAACCAGCGCCGGAAGAGGCGCTTCGGTCAGGTTTGAAGGAGCCTTCCCTTGCGCCGGATCACCAGGATTGCCACCGTGGGCGTCATGTCCGCGGCGCTTGCGCTCAGCGTAACCGCGTGTGGCGAATCGTCGACCTCCTCGTCGGGCACCTCGTCCGACTCGAAGGGCGCCAAGACAGCCATCGCGTACGACATCGGCGGTCGTGGCGACCAGTCGTTCAACGACGCCGCCTACGCGGGTCTGGCCCGCGCCGAGAAGGAACTCGACGTCAAGGGCACCGAGGCCGAGCCCTCGGACGGCGAGGCCGACGCCGACAAGGTGCAGCGCCTCACCGCGCTGGCCCGCGCCGGCAACAACCCGGTGATCGGCGTCGGCTTCGCCTACGCCCCGGCCATCAAGAAGGTCGCGCCGAAGTTCCCGAAGATCACCTTCGGCATCATCGACGACGCCTCGGTCACCGGCGACAACATCGCGAACATAGTGTTCAACGAGGAGCAGGGCTCCTACCTCGCGGGTGTGGCCGCCGCCAAGGTCACCAAGACCAAGAAGGTCGGCTTCATCGGCGGCGTCGAGACCCCGCTGATCAAGAAGTTCGAGGCCGGCTTCGTGCAGGGCGTGACCGACACCGACTCCTCGGTGAAGGTCGTCCCGCAGTACCTGACGCAGCCGCCGAACTTCGACGGCTTCTCGAAGCCCGACC
Organism: Kitasatospora papulosa; assembly: GCF_000717245.1. Classification (GTDB taxonomy): domain Bacteria; phylum Actinomycetota; class Actinomycetes; order Streptomycetales; family Streptomycetaceae; genus Streptomyces; species Streptomyces papulosus. The sequence continues at coordinate 708,849 of NZ_JNYQ01000004.1, read as the reverse complement.
TCGGCAAGGCCGCCGCCCAGGGCCAGCTCGACAAGGGCGCCGACGTGGTCTACTCGGCGGCCGGCCTGGCCGGTTCCGGTGCCATCGAGGCCGTCTCCAAGGCGGGCAAGTGGAACATCGGCGTCGACTCCGACCAGTACGCGCAGGAGGGTCTGGCCGCCTACAAGGAGTCGATCCTGACCTCCGTCACCAAGGACGTCGAGGACTCCGTCTTCAACCTGATCAAGTCCGTCAAGGACGGCAAGCCCGAGTCCGGTGAGGTCCGTTACGGCCTCGACAAGGACGGCGTCGGCCTGGCCACGTCCAACGCCGCCTTCACCAAGATGACCGACGTCATCGCCGCCGTGGACAAGGCGAAGAAGGAAATCATCGACGGCAAGATCACCGTCAGGACCGCCCCGTAAGGTTCCGGTCGAACGGCTGGTTTCCCGTGGGCCCGGAGCGCGTACCGTCGCACTCCGGGCCCGTGGGGTGTCCGCCAGAAGTACCGAAGCATCGACGTACCGAAGAAGTTGTGCCTCGCAGTGCCCTGCTCGTACCGGCCCGGGAGCCCGAGTCCGGACCAGGTCGTGGACCTACGCCTTACGATTCGGCAGCACTACGCGTGTAGACAGCCCTTGGGCGCGATAACTTCGCCCCCGCCCCTGCCCCCTGTGTCCCGCTCCTGTCCGGCCAAGGAGAGTGCGTCATCAACGCGTCCAGCAGTCCCCCCGCCGTAGAACTGCACGGCATCACCAAGCGTTTCCCCGGAGTCGTCGCCAACCACGACATCGGGATCACCGTCCGTCAGGGCACGGTCCATGCCCTCGTCGGCGAGAACGGTGCCGGCAAGTCCACCCTGATGAAGATCCTCTACGGCATGCAGAAGCCGGACGAGGGCACCATCGCGGTGAACGGCGAGCAGGTCTCGTTCAGCAACCCGGGTGACGCCATCGCACGCGGGATCGGCATGGTGCACCAGCACTTCATGCTCGCGGACAACTTCACCGTCCTGGAGAACGTCGTCCTGGGCGGGGAGAAGCTGCACGGCATCGGATCGGCCGCGCGCAGGAAGATCGAGGAGATCTCCGACGCGTACGGCCTGGGCGTGCGTCCCGACGCACTCGTCGAGGACCTCGGGGTCGCCGACCGTCAGCGTGTGGAGATCCTCAAGGTCCTCTACCGCGGTGCCCGCATCCTCATCCTGGACGAGCCGACCGCCGTGCTGGTCCCGCAGGAGGTCGACGCGCTCTTCGCCAACCTCAGGGAACTGAAGGCCGAGGGACTCACCGTCATCTTCATCTCGCACAAGCTCGGGGAGGTCCTCTCCGTCGCCGACGAGATCACGGTGATCCGGCGGGGTACGACCGTCGGCACCGCCGACCCGGCGAACACCACCACCAAGCAGCTTGCCGAGCTCATGGTCGGCAGCGAGCTCCCGTCGCCGGAGACGCGCGAGTCGACGGTGACCGATGTGCCGATGCTGAAGGTCGAAGGGCTCTCCCTCGGCGCGACGGACCCGGACGGAGTCGTCCGCGAGGTGCTGTCCGGCATCGGGTTCACCATCCACAAAGGAGAGGTCCTCGGCATCGCGGGTGTCGAGGGCAACGGGCAGACCGAGCTGATCGAGGCCCTCGTCGGCATGCGTACCCCGGACGGCGGAGTGATCTCGCTGGACGGCGACGACATCTCCCGCACCCCCACCCGCAAGCGGCGGGAGAGCGGCATCGGGTACATCCCGGAGGACCGCCACCGCCACGGTGTCCTGCTGGACGCCCCCCTGTGGGAGAACCGCATCCTGGGGCACGTCACGGAGAAGCCCAACAGCCGCGGCTTCCTCCTGGACCCCAAGGCGGCCCGCGCCGACACCGAACGGATCGTGCGCGAGTACGACGTCCGGACCCCCGGCATCGAGGTCACCGCCGCCTCCCTGTCCGGCGGCAACCAGCAGAAGCTGATCGTCGGCCGGGAGATGAGCCACAACCCGAAACTCCTGATCGCCGCCCACCCCACCCGGGGTGTGGACGTCGGCGCCCAGGCCCAGATCTGGGACCAGATCCGCGAGGCACGCCGTGAGGGACTCGCGGTGCTGCTCATCTCGGCCGACCTGGACGAGCTGATCGGGCTCTCCGACACCCTGCGCGTCATGTACCGCGGACAGCTGGTCGCGGACGCCGACCCCGCCACCATCACACCCGAGGAACTGGGCTCGGCCATGACCGGCGCCGCCGCCGGTCACCTCGAAGCAGCACCGGAGGACGAGGCCTGATGAAGAAGTTCGACAAGGACCGGCTGATCCTGGGCTTCGCCGGCCCGGCGCTCGCCCTGGTCGTCGCGTTCGCCCTCAGCACCCTGGTGCTGCTCATCTCGAACCGCGACCCGTTCGAGCTGTACCGCCTCCTCTTCGAGCAGGTGTCGTACAGCGACGTACAGGTCCTGATCATCAACCAGGCCGGTACGTACTACCTCGCCGCTCTCGCGGTCGCGGTCGGCTTCAGGATGAACCTCTTCAACATCGGCGTCGACGGGCAGTACCGGCTCGCGGCGATGGTGGCCGCCCTCGTCGGGGCCAGCGTCACCCTCCCCGGTCCGCTCCAGATCGCCCTGATCGTGATCGTGGCCATGCTGGTCGGCGCGTTCTGGGCCGGCATCGCGGGCATCCTCAAGACGACCCGCGGGGTGAGCGAGGTCGTCGCGACGATCATGCTCAACTCCATCTCGACCTCGCTGATCGCCTGGCTGATCCTGCCGACGAACTTCGGCGACCAGGCGGCCGGCTCCAACAACCTCACGACCGGCGAGATCCCGGAGGCCGGCTGGTTCCCGGGCCTCCCGCTGAGCCCGGACGCCGGTGAGATCTACGGATTCACCTTCGTCGCCGCGGGCTGCGGACTCGTCTACTGGCTCGTCCTGAACCGCACCCGGTTCGGCTTCGACCTGCGCGCCACGGGCGCCAGCGAGAGCGCCGCCCAGGCCTCCGGCGTCGACGCCAAGAAGATGATCCTGACCTCGATGCTGATCTCGGGTGCCATCGCCGGTCTTGTCGGCATGCCGACGCTGCTGGGCGACACCCACACGTACAGCCTCGACTTCCCGGTCGGCCTCGGCTTCACCGGCATCACCATCGCGCTGCTCGGCCGCAACCACCCGGTGGGCATCGCCCTCAGCGCCCTGCTGATCGCGTTCCTGGACAAGGCGTCGTCCCCGCTCGACCAGTTCGGTTTCGAGAAGGAGATCGCCACGATCATGCAGGGCCTGATCGTGATCTCGGTCGTCGTCAGCTACGAACTCGTCCGGCGTTACGGGACCCGCCGTCAGCAGCAGAAGGTCGGCGAGGAACTCGCCGCCGGCCACGCCCTCACCACCGAGAAGGAGGCGGCCCTGTGAGCACCGAAGTCTCCGCCGCACGCGTCGCCCCCAAGAAGGGCGGCGGCCGACGCAGGCTCTCCCTGCCCGTCGTGCTGCTGATCATCGCCGGCGCGCTGGCCCTCGTCTCGCTGGTCCGCCTGATCAGCGGCGCGAACGACGTCACCTCCGTGGGCCAGGTGAGCGGTGCCCTGGAGCTGGCCGTGCCGATCGGCCTGGCCGGCCTCGGCGGACTGTGGGCCGAGCGGGCGGGCGTCGTCAACATCGGCCTCGAAGGCATGATGATCCTCGGCACCTGGTTCGGTGCCTGGGCCGGATTCCAGTGGGGCCCCTGGGTGGGCGTCCTGTTCGGCATCATCGGCGGTGCGCTGGGCGGTCTGCTGCACGCGGTCATCACGGTCACCTTCGGCGTGAACCACATCGTCTCCGGTGTGGCCATCAACATCCTCGCCGTGGGCGTCACCCGCTACCTGTCGAACTTCACGTTCGCCGACGCGCCGGGTGGCTCCTCCAAGCAGTCACCGCGACTCGAGGAGATCGACAAGATCACTGTTCCGGGGCTCTCGGACTGGATGCAGGACCTGCAACAACACCACTGGTTCTTCGTCTCCGACCTGGCCGGCATCATCGGCGGCCTGGTCACCGGCCTCTCGCTGCTGACCGTCGTCGCCCTGCTGCTCATCCCGGTCACCTGGTTCGTGCTGTGGCGCACCGCCTTCGGTCTGCGGCTCCGCTCCTGCGGTGAGAGCCCCGTCGCGGCGGAGACCCTCGGCGTCAACGTCTACAAGTACAAGTACATCGCCGTGACGATCTCGGGCGGCCTGGCCGGACTCGGCGGTGCCTTCCTGGCCATCGTCGCCACCAGCATCTACCAGGAGGGCCAGACCGGCGGCCGTGGTTACATCGGTCTCGCCGCGATGATCTTCGGCAACTGGATGCCGGGCGGCATGGCCCTGGGTGCCGGTCTCTTCGGCTTCACCGACAGCCTCAAGCTGCGCGGGGGTGCCGAGAACGTCCACGCGATGCTGCTGCTCCTGGCGATCCTGCTCGTGATCGTCGTGTTCTGGCAGCTGTACCGGAAGAAGTACCTGACGGCGCTGATCTCGGCGGCCATCTCCGCCCTGCTGTTCACCTGGTACTTCCTGACGGACCAGGTGCCGAGCCAGTTCGTCGACGCCGCGCCCTACGTCACCACTCTGCTCGTCCTCGCGCTGTCCGCGCAGAGGTTGCGCATGCCCAAGGCGGACGGTGTGCCGTACCGCAAGGGCGAGGGCAAGTGACGCCCGCCGCCCCCGTCGACTGGGACGCGCTGCGCGAGGCCGCCCGGGACGCGATGTCCCGGGCGTACGCCCCGTACTCGGGCTACCCGGTCGGCGTGGCCGCTCTCGTCGACGACGGTCGCATGATCACCGGATGCAACGTCGAGAACGCCTCGTACGGCATCGGCCTGTGCGCCGAGTGCGGGCTGGTCTCGCAGCTGGCGGCCACGGGCGGCGGCCGGCTGACCCACTTCACCTGCGTGGACGGCGCCGGCGCGGTGCTCGTGCCGTGCGGACGGTGCCGTCAGCTGCTGTACGAGTTCGGCGGTCCCGAGCTCGTGCTGGAGACCCCGGACGGGCTCCGTACGCTCGACGAGATGCTGCCGCAGGCCTTCGGGCCGCAGAACCTGGGGTAGTAACCCCCACCGCCACCCCGTCCCCGGGCCGGCCCGTCGGGCCCTGGGCGCGGGGTGGCGGAACGTTTTCTCTCTATGCGCGTAGAGTCAGCGGGACTCTCGCCTACCCCTCCGGCCGGAAGGACTCCCCTCCCATGGACGCCATCTCCGTCATCCGCACCAAGCGGGACCGGGGCGAGCTCAGCCCCGAGCAGATCGACTGGGTCATCGACGCGTACACGCGCGGCGAGGTCGCCGACGAGCAGATGTCCGCGCTGGCCATGGCGATCCTGCTCAACGGCATGAACCGCACCGAGATCGCCCGCTGGACCGCCGCGATGATCGCCTCCGGCGAGCGGATGGACTTCGGCGCGCTCTCCCGCCCCACCACCGACAAGCACTCCACCGGCGGCGTCGGCGACAAGATCACCCTGCCGCTCGCCCCGCTGGTCGCCGCCTGCGGTGCCGCGGTGCCGCAGCTGAGCGGTCGGGGCCTCGGCCACACCGGTGGCACCCTCGACAAGCTGGAGTCCATCCCCGGCTGGCGCGCCCACATCTCCAACGCCGAGATGCTCGACGTCCTCGACACCACCGGCGCCGTGATCTGCGCGGCGGGCGACGGCCTCGCCCCGGCCGACAAGAAGCTGTACGCGCTGCGCGACGTCACCGGCACCGTCGAGGCGATCCCGCTCATCGCCAGCTCGATCATGTCCAAGAAGATCGCCGAGGGCACCGGCGCGCTCGTCCTCGACGTGAAGGTCGGCTCCGGCGCCTTCATGAAGACCATCGAGGACGCCCGCGAACTGGCCTCCACCATGGTCGCGCTGGGCACCGACAGCGGTGTCCGCACGGTCGCCCTGCTCACCGACATGTCCACCCCGCTGGGCCTGACCGCGGGCAACGCCCTGGAGGTCCGCGAGTCCGTCGAGGTCCTCGCCGGCGGCGGCCCCAAGGACGTCGTCGACCTGACCCTGGCGCTCGCCCGCGAGATGCTCGACGCGGCCGGGCTCAAGGACGCCGACCCGGAGAAGGCCCTGGCCGACGGCTCCGCGATGGACGTCTGGCGCCGGATGATCTCGGCCCAGGGCGGCGACCCGGACGCGCGACTCCCCGTCGCCCGCGAGCAGCACGTGATCAGCGCCCCGTCCTCGGGCGTGCTGACGCGCCTGGACGCCTACGACGTCGGCGTCGCCGCCTGGCGCCTCGGCGCCGGCCGCGCACGCAAGGAGGACCCGGTGCAGGCGGGCGCGGGCGTCGAACTCCACGCCAAGCCGGGCGACACGGTGGCCGAGGGCCAGCCGCTGATGACCCTGCACACGGACACCCCCGAGAAGTTCGAGTACGCGCTCAAGGCGCTTCCGGGCTCGTACGACATCGCACCGTCGGGCACCCCCTTCACCGCCACGCCGGTGGTGCGGGAACGTATCGCCTGACCTGCGGCTTTCCCTTTCGGGTGAACGGGACCGGTGGACCACCACCGGTCCCGTTCGGCATGCTGGACTCGGTGACGCACCGATAAGAGGAGACCGCCATGAGCGCACTCACCGTCGATCCCGGGCCGGGCCACGGCCAGGACTGGGACGACCTCGTCCGGATCTGGGAGGAGACGGACGCACCCGAGGGCTGCAAGGTGGAGATCATCGAGGGGATCGTCACCGTGTCGCCACCGCCGTCCAAGGACCACAACACCACAGCAGCGCTGCTCCAGCGCAGGCTGTACACCGTCATCCCGGAGGACTGGGAGATCTACCAGACGCTCGGGGTCTCCGTGCCCGGACGAGCGGGGCTGTACATCCCCGATCTCGTCGTCCTGCCGCGGGCGGTCGCGTCCGGACCGGGCAATCGCGTCCCGGCGGAAGAGGTCCGCCTCGTCGTGGAGATCACCTCACCGGCCAACGCCAACCACGACCGCATCGGTAAGGCGCACGGGTACGCGAAGGCCGGCATCGAGCTGTTCCTCCTGCTCGACCCGTGGCACTCCGGCCGCCCGACCGCGACCCTGTACGGGGAACCGAGCGACGGCACCTACCGGCTGCTGGAGGCGGTCGAGTACGGCGGGACGCTGACGCTGCCGAAGCCCTTCGGTCTCGATCTGGACACCGGCGTCCTCCCCGTCGGCTGAGACACGGCCCGCCCGGCCGATGAGTTCCGGGCCTCTCACCGGTCTCCCTGGTGTGGACGCCATCACTCCGAACGCTCTCGTCGTCGCCGGCCGGGTCACCCGTGCCCAGGTGCCGGGGCTCTGCGCCGAACTGGAGGCGCTGCTGGCCGGAGCCCCCGGTCTCGCGGCGATCGACTGCGACGTGGGCGGGGTGACGCACTCCGACCTCGCCCTGGTCGAGGCGATAGCGCGGCTGGGGCTCGTCGCGCGCAGAGCCGGGGGCGTCCGACTGCGCCTGCGCCGTGCCCCCGCCGAACTCACGGCTCTGCTCGACCTCGTGGGCCTGACGGACGTGGTTGGCAACGTCCGGCAGGCCCGGGACTGACGGACGGTCAGCGGATCTCGGCGTGGTCGCGGATCACGGTGCGGAGGCAGTAGACCCCCTGCACATGGCCTTCCCCGTACTCACCCGGCACCTTCGCGAGCAGCGACGGATCGGTGCTCGCCGGAGGCGATGTCGCCTCCGGCGTCGGGCACGACCCCTCCGGCTGCGGCCCCGGTTCGGGGTCGTCCTCCCCGACCCCGGCGGCAGGGGCCGGGTCCGGGCCCGCCGTGGCGGACGGCTCGCCCAGCAACAGCGTCGCCGCCCAGCCACCCGCCACGAGCAGGGTCCAGCCGATCACCACGGGGCGTCGCACTCTCACGCGTCGGCATCCAGGTGGTCCGGGAGCCCGAACAGCGGGAACCAGCGCGGGGTGTCCAGGAAGCAGTGCATCCCGGTGATGGCTCCGTCCGAGATGTCGATGACCTGCACCGCCCACGGCACGAAGCCCGGTCCGTCCGGATTCGGCTTGTAGTGGGCGAAGGCCGGAGTCCCGTTGGCCTCCGTCGCCACCAGCCGGGAACCCGCGCAGCCCGCTCCGATGCTGAGCATGAAGCCGGTGATGTCGTCGTGCCCCCGCAGCCAGAGGTCGAACGGCGGCATCGTCATCACGGCGTCCTCGTGGAGCAGTGCCGTCAGCGCGGCCATGTCGTACCCCTCGAACGCCGCCACATAGCGGTCCAGCAGCTTGCGCTGCTCGTCGTCCAGCGGATTCGAGGTGTCCGGGGCCGTGCCCTCCGTGTCCGACAGCGTCGCCCGGGCCCGCTGCAGGGCGCTGTTGACCGAGGCGACCGAGGTGTCGAGCAACTCGGCGACCTCGCTGGCCTTCCACGCCAGGACCTCGCGCAGGATGAGCACCGCGCGCTGCTTGGGCGGGAGGTGCTGGAGGGCCGCGACGAACGCGAGGCGCACCGACTCCCGGGCCACGGCCGCCTCCGCCGGGTCGGCGACCGAGGGCAGGACGCGGCCGTCCGGCATCGGCTCCAGCCAGGTGTTCTCCGGGAGGGGGTTCAGCGCGGCCTGGGCCAGCGGCGTCGGTCCGGTCAGATCCACCGGCCTGGCCCGCTTGTTGCCGGCCTTCAGCATGTCCAGGCAGACGTTCGTCGCGATGCGGTACAGCCAGGAGCGCAGCGAGGAACGGCCCTCGAACTTGTCGAAGTTGCGCCAGGCACGGACCAGCGTGTCCTGGACCGCGTCCTCCGCCTCGAAGGCCGAGCCGAGCATCCGGTAGCAGTAGCCGGTCAGCTCGACCCGGTGTCCCTCGAGACGGCTGTCGATGTCCGTCGTCGCTGTCAGATCACTCATCGCTCCACCCCAGTCGCGCTGTGACACCGCTCACCGTGGAAGCTACCGCAGGGCACTGACAACCGGGGTGGGAAGCGGGAAACCGCGGCTCAGGTGCCGGGCTTGCGCCCGTAGACGTAGACGTCGTCGCCGTTCTTCAGCAGGTTCCAGTACGCCTTCGCGTCCCCCGGGCGCATGTTGACGCAGCCCGCCGATCCCGGGTTGTTGTACATGGACTTGGTGACCGAGTGGAACGCCTGCCCGCCGTCGAAGAACTGGGCGTACGGCATGCTGACGTCGTAGAGCGTCGACCAGTGGTTGATGTTGCGCCAGTAGATCTTCTTGGAGCCGGTCCGGGTCTCGTCACCGTTGCGGCCCGTACGCACCGGCACCGGCCCGAACTTCAGCTTGGACCCGTCCTGGATCCAGCTCAGCTGCCTGGTCAGGTCCACACACGCGATGCGCCCCTTGTTCGTGGGGCACTTCTTCGCGGCGTTGGGATTCTTCCCCGCGGCCTTCTGCGCGGTGATGGTCTTCATCGTGCGCCAGGTGACCGGCCCCGCGTACCCGGCGGCCGGGGTGATCCCCTTGTCGGCCTGGAAGGAGCGGATCGCCTTGCAGTCGGCGACCGACTGCTTCCCGTCGGCCGTGCGCTTCAGCCACTTCTCCGCCTGCTTCTGGTACGGCCCCTTCGCGGCCGTGCAGGAGGCTGCCTGGGCGGCCGTCCCGGTGCTCAGGACGAGGGCCGGTGCGGCCACCAGGCCGGCGACGGACAGAACGGCACCGCGCCGCACCCGTACGCCCGATATGTTCCCCATGAGTCTCATGTGCGCCTGCTCCCCTTCACGTTCGCCCAGCGGTGGTCTCCGCTTGTTGGACGCGCGTCGGGGAGCGGCGGTTGTGCCGGGGAGGTCTCAGTTGTGCACCGGTGCCGGGGACGCGGCGCGGAGACGCTCCGTCCGGGCCGCCCTGCTGCCGAAGAGGGTGATCGACAGGACGCCGAGGACCGCGAGGACGCCCAGTGCGACCGTGCCGGCCCAGCCGCCGGTGTGGAAGGCGACGGCGCCGAGCGTTCCGCCCGCGCTGGAGCCCAGGTAGTAGGCGGACTGGTACAGGGCCGAGGCCTGGGCGCGGCCCGTCGTCGCCGTGCGGCTCACCGAGGACGAGGCGACCGCGTGCCCGGCGAAGAAGCCCGCCGTGATGAGGACGAGGCCCGTCAGGATCGCGGCCAGCTGGTCGGCCAGGGAGAGCAGCAGACCCGCGGCCGTCGTGGAGACGGCGAGGTAGAGCGCGCCCCGGCGGCCGAGCCGGGCGACCAGCCGGCCCGCGGCGGCGGAGGAGACCGTGCCGACGAGGTAGACCAGGAAGATCGAGCCGACGACGCCCTGCGGGAGGCCGAACGGCTCGTCGACCAGGCGGTAGCCGATCACGGTGTACACCGCGCCGAACACCGTCATGAACAGGGCGCCGATGGCGTACAGCCGGCGCAGCAGCGGGTCGGACAGGTGACCGGTGACGGTCCTCGCCAGCGCCTTCGGGTTGAGCGAGGCGGGGCTGAAGTGCCTGGCCCTGGGGATCAGGAGGTGGAAGACCACCGCGCAGGCCACGGCGAGCAGCCCGATCGCGCCGAGCGCCACCCGCCATCCCCACAGCTGGGCGACCCATCCGGCGAGGATGCGGCCGCTCATGCCGCCGATGCTGTTGCCCGCCACGAACAGGCCGATCGCGGCCACCAGTGCCTTCGGCCGGACCTCCTCGGCCAGGTAGGCCATCGCGGAGGCCGGCAGCCCCGCCAGTGCCGCACCCTGCACCGCGCGCAGCGCGATCAGCCAGCCGATCGACGGGGCGAAGGGGACGAGCATCCCGATCACCACGGCGACCGCCAGGGAGGCCGTCATCATCTGGCGCCGCCCGAAGCGCTCCGAGAGAGCGCTCAGCGGCAGGACGCAGAGGGCCAGCGCACCGGTCGCCGCCGAGACCGTCCAGCTCGCCTGGCCGGCCGTCGCGCCGAAGGACGCGGACACGGCGGGCAGCAGGGCCTGGGTGGAGTACAGGAGGGCGAAGGTCGCGATCCCCGCGGCGAAGAGCGCGAAGCTCATCCGGCGGTAGCCGGGGCCGCCGGGCGTCAGGCGGTCCGGGACGGTGGGAGAGGCGGCGGAGGACGGAACGGTGGCGTCCAGCATGACGGTGGACGCCCCGGTACTGGCAGGAGGCATACGGCGAACGTAGACCGGGCCGTTTCATGCGTCCAATGCATGAAACCCTCATAATCGTTCCCATGGTGCATCAACCCAGCTCAGGGGCTCGGCTGTCACCGAGCAGTTACGAAGAAGACATCCGGGCCGTGCTCGCGCCACGTCTCGCGTACTTCGAGGCGGTGGCCCGTCACGAGCACGTCACCCGCGCCGCGCACGAGCTCGGAGTGCCCCAGTCGACGCTCTCGCGGGCCATGGTGAGGCTCGAACAGGACCTCGGCGTCGCACTGTTCGCGCGCCGGGGCCGCACCGTCTCGCTCACTCCGGCCGGCCGCACCTTCCTCGGCTCCGCCGAACGCGCCCTGGCGGAGGTGGAGAAGGCGGCCGACTCGGTCCGCGCCGACGCCGACCCCACGGCGGGCAAGGTCGCCTTCGGCTTCCTGCACACCATGGGTTCGGAGACCGTGCCCGCCCTGATCCGCGCCTTCCGCGCGGACCACCCCAAGGTCCGCTTCCAACTCGTCCAGAACTACGGCGAGGCCATGATCGAACGCCTGCGGGCGGGCGGCCTCGACCTCTGCCTCACCTCACCCGTCCCCGACGCCCCGGACCTCGTGGCCAGGCGCCTGGACGAACAGCGGCTGCGGCTGGTCGTCCCCGACGACCACCGGCTGGCCGGCCGCCGCCGTGTCCGCCTCGCCGAGGCCGCCGACGAAACGTTCGTCACCCTCGAACCCGGTTACGGACTGCGCCGGATCACCGACGACCTCTGCGCCGAGGCCGGTTTCACCCCCCGGGTCGCGTTCGAGGGCGAGGAGGCGGAGACCCTGCGCGGCCTGGTCGCGGCCGGGCTCGGAGTGGCCCTGCTGCCGCCGCCCGCCGTCGCCCGGCCAGGGGTGGTCGAGCTGACGGTGACAGCGCCGCGCGCGGCACGCGAGATCGGGGTCGCGTGGCTCGACGGCCACCCCGACACCCCGCCGGTGGCGGCCTTCAAGCGCTTCCTGCTGTCGCGCCGGGGCAGTCTGCTGCCCGACTGACCCGGCCCGGCGAGTCTCCGGTGTCCCGGTGGCTCGGCGCGTCGGCGTCCCGGCGTCCCGGCGGGTGAGCGCCTCGGCGGGTCAGTGCCTCAGCGACCGGCCGAAGCCCGCCGCGAGCGGCATCCGCAGCCCGAGCGGCGGCGGTGCCGCGAACGCGTCCGCCACCGGCCGGGCGTACGGCCGGCCGAACAGCGAACCCCGTACGAAGTCCGAGGCCAGGGCCGCCACTTCGGCCCGGTGCTGCCGGAGTGCGTGCCCGTCCGAGTGGACCTCGAAGCGGCAGGTGTCCCGGTTCGCCTTCTTGGCGCGCTCGGCCAGCCGGTAGGAGAGCTCGGGATCGGTCCGCGCGTCGTTCGTGCCGTGCACGATCAGCACCCGCCGCCCCGCCAGGTGCTTGACGGGCTCGGGCTCGGGTTCCGTGCCGTCCGGGAGCCAGGGGGCCATCGACAGCACGGAGCTGACGGCGGTGTGCCCGGCGCCGCGCAGGGCCGCCCGGCCTCCCATGCCGTGCCCCACGAGGCACACCGGGACGTCGCCGTAGCGCCGTACGACCTCGTCGGCAGCCCAGCGGGCGTCCGCCGCCGGGTCGGCGTCGGCGTTCCAGCCCCTCGTGCGGTAGCGCACGACGTGCACCGCGAGCCCGTCCTCCTGCCCGGCGCGTGCCAGCGACCGGGCGAACGGCAACCGGACCGCGTACGAAAGGGCGGAGGGGCGACGTCTGGAATCGCTCTCGCCGTCCGGGAGCAGCAGGACCACGCCGCTGACCTCGGGTGCTGCTCCGGCCGTGAGGACGGCCCGTCCCAGCCGGGCGGCAGGCAGGGGAAGTGCGCGCTGTGCCATGACAGAACAGTGTCAGAAGGGCAGGTGTATTCCACCTGGCTTCGCGGTCACTGTTACGCATCGGCACCCACCGCTCTACGCGCGTAGGCGCTAGAGTGCCCGAATGACGAGCCAGACCCTGAATGTCCCCGGTCCCGACCAGATCCGCCGCGCGCCCAAGGTGCTGCTCCACGACCATCTCGACGGCGGCCTGCGCCCCGGCACGATCGTCGAGCTGGCTCTCGCGCAGGGCTACGACGCCTTGCCGGAGACCGAGCCCGACAAACTCGGCGTCTGGTTCCGCGAGGCGGCCGACTCCGGCTCGCTGGAGCGCTACCTGGAGACGTTCGCCCACACCTGCGCGGTCATGCAGACCCGGGACGCGCTGTTCCGGGTGGCGGCGGAGTGCGCCGAGGACCTCGCCGAGGACGGTGTCGTCTACGCCGAGGTGCGCTACGCGCCGGAGCAGCACCTCACCGCCGGGCTGTCCCTCGAAGAGGTGGTCGAGGCGGTCAACGAGGGGTTCCGCGAGGGGGAGCGCCGTGCCCGCGCGAACGGCCACCGCATCCGCGTCGGCGCCCTCCTCACCGCGATGCGGCACGCCGCCCGCGCGCTGGAGATCGCCGAACTCGCCAACCGGTACCGAGACCTGGGCGTCGTGGGCTTCGACATCGCGGGCGCCGAGGCGGGATACCCTCCCACCCGCCACCTGGACGCCTTCGAGTACCTGAAGCGCGAGAACAACCACTTCACCATCCACGCGGGTGAGGCCTTCGGCCTGCCGTCGATCTGGCAGGCCCTGCAGTGGTGCGGCGCGGACCGGCTCGGCCACGGTGTCCGCATCATCGACGACATCGAGATCGCCGAGGACGGCAGTGTGACGCTGGGCCGTCTCGCCTCCTACGTGCGCGACAAGCGGATCCCGCTGGAGCTCTGCCCGACCTCCAACCTCCAGACCGGTGCCGCGGCCTCGTACGCCGAGCACCCCATCGGGCTGCTGCGGAAGCTGCATTTCCGTGCCACCGTCAATACGGACAACCGGCTGATGAGCGGGACGAGCATGAGCGGGGAATTCGAGCGACTGACCGAGACATTCGGATACACGCTCGACGACATGCAGTGGTTCACAGTCAATGCGATGAAATCAGCGTTCATTCCTTTCGATGAACGTCTGGCGATGATCAATGACGTCGTGAAGCCCGGATACGCGGAGCTGAAATCCGAGTGGCTGTTCCGGCAGACCGCTGTGACCAGCGGATCGTCTTCCTTCGCGGGCTGATCACGACATCGGGGGAACGGCCGGGAGCACGGAATCCCGGCCGTTTTCCGTGTCCCGGCATGTTTGCGGGAGGGATGCGCGGATGGCTACGTTGCAGAGCCGCTCACATCCCCTTCCCCAAGGATGAATTTCACATGAAGCAGTCTGCTGTCAGGACCCTCGGCGTCGCAGCTCTCGGTGCCGCTTTCGCCGCCGCCGGCGCGGGCAGCGCCTCCGCCGTCGCCGTGCCGGTCGACTCCCTGGCCGGCGCCCTGCCCGCCAACGTCGCGCTCGACTCCGTCACCGACGCGCTGCCCGCCGTGCAGAAGGCGGCCGGCGGCCTGCTCGACCAGCAGCACCGCGGCAGCGGCGACCTCTCGGCGCCCGGCACCAACCTGCTCGGCGGCCTGCCCGCCGGCGGCCTGACCGGTGCCCTGCCCATCGGCGGCTGACCACCGCACCACACACGTGGGGCGCGCACCCTGGCCGGGTGCGCGCCCCACGTGCTGTCTCCGTGGCCCGACGGTCACCAGGCCGTCGTGGCCGAGGTCCTCTCGGACGGCAGCAGTATCCACAGCGCCAGGTAGAGCAGGAACTGGGGGCCGGGAAGCAGGCACGACACCAGGAAGACGACACGCATCGTCCCGGCGGAGGTGCCGAAGCGCCGTGCCAGCGCCGCGCACACTCCACCGATCATGCGTCCGTCGCGGGGGCGGGCAAGTGCGGACATGGTGAGCTCCTTCGCGAACCGTTTCGGGGAGCAGCTCCGTCGTGCTCCCGTATCTCCACAGTGCCCCCGCGAAGGGGTGCAAAGCATCGCTCTACGGGGCGATACCGACCCTGGTAATCGTCGGGGTGGACCCCTGAGGGCTCTCGGCCCGGACCGGCCGGGTCCCGTTCGGGATCCGGTACAGGTCGCCGGCCCCCGCCCGGTTGCCCCGCCGCAGCCGGGACCGCGACAGCGGGACGACCAGCAGATGGGCCACCGCCACACCGACGGTGTTCAGCAGGAGCGAGTCGACGTCCACGACCTGGCCCGGCACCCCCGTCTGCGCCAGCTCGATGGCCATGGAGATCAGCGCGCCGGCCGCGACCGTACGGGCCAGCGAGGCCCACGGGGAGACCAGCAGCCTGCCGCCGGCCATGGGGAGCAGGACGCCCAGCGGTGCCAGGAGCAGCAGGGCCTCACCGATACGCCGCGACGCCTCGGCCGGGCCCAGGGCCAGGTCCGCCCTGATCCCGGCGAACGGCTGGAAGTTCGCGGCCGTCATCCAGGGCACGTCCAGCGGGCGCAGCGTCAGCCAGCAGACGAACAGAAGATGCACGAGGAGGAGGACTACCCCCGCCGCGCGGAAGCGGATGACGGCCGGGCCGTCCGAACTGTGACGCACGTCCACCAAGACGCCACGACCGGCAGGATCGGTTCCGCCCGCTTCGGCGAAGGGTCTGTGACGAGCGGCACGGACACCCCGGCACCCCGGGCGGGGGTGGCGCGAAGGACCCTCAGGACAGCTCGACCGCGCCCAGGGTGGGCACCTCGCCGGGCCGGGTCTTCGTCTCCGACGTGCACAGATAGCCCCGCGGGGCGTACTTGCCCGGCCCGCCGAGCAGGACCGACCCACCGGATCCGAGGGGCTCGTTGTCCGCGTAGGAGCACACGAGCTGCGCGAGCGCCTCGGCCGGGAGGTCGTCCGGCTGCTCGCTGAGCCGCAGTGTCCCCTCCGGGTCGCCCTCGCGCGCGTCGGAGACCCGCAGTCCCGTCGGCACGTCGGTGGAGAAGCCGGCCCGCCGTTCGTCGGGGTCCGGAACCCGCTGCAGTTCGCTCAGGAGGGCCTGCGCCACCAGGACGGGGGCGGACCGCGACTCGTCGATCTCGACCGTGCGCTCCACCGTCACCAGCTGGGAGGCGCAGACCAGGTAGACCCGCACGGCGACACTCTCCGCCGGCGGCGCGGTCGTGTCCGCCGACCCCGTCCGGCACGGCATCCGGGAGGGCGCCGCCCCGGCGTCCACCGGGACCGAGGTGCTGCGGATGCCGCAGCCCGTGGCCAGCGCCGCGGCGGCCACCACGGCGGCCAGCCCGGCAAGAGCCCTGCGGGGCCCCCGCACCGGCCGGCTCCCGCGCGGGGCGCCGTACGCCCCCTCGCTGCGCGTCACTTCGAGCCGCCCTTCTCGTCGCGGTCCGGGTCGTCCGACCCGGGGGCGCCGGTCAGCCCCTCCGCGTCCCGCGGGAGCCGCAGCACGAACACGGCACCCTGGCCGTCCGGAAGGTTCGACGCCGTGATGTCACCACCGTGGATGTGGGCGTTCTCCACCGCGATGGACAGCCCGAGACCGCTGCCCTCCGACCGCGGCCGCGAGGCGCTCGCCTTGTAGAAACGGTCGAACACATGGGGCAGGACGTCCTCGGGGATGCCCGGACCGTGGTCGCGGACCTCGATGACCAGCTCGTCCTCGTCGGTCCGTACGGACACCCGCACCGGCGAACCGCCGTGCTTGAGGGCGTTGCCGATCAGGTTCGCCAGGATCACGTCGAGCCGGCGCGGGTCCAGCCGCACCATGATTCCCCGTTCCGCGTCCAGATCGACCGCGTCCAGCCAGGCGCGGGCGTCGATGCAGGCGGTGACCTGGTCCGCGACGTCGACCGTGTCCAGGACGAGCCGTGCCGTACCCGCGTCGAAGCGGGTGACCTCCATGAGGTTCTCCACCAGGTCGTTCAGCCGGCGGGTCTCGCTCACCACCAGGTGCACGGCCGGAGCGATCATCGGGTCCAGACTGTCCGCCTCGTCCTCCAGCACCTCCGCGACCGCCGTGATCGCCGTCAGCGGGGTGCGCAGTTCGTGGGACATGTCGGCCACGAATCGGCGGCTCGACTCCTCCCGCGCGCTCATGTCCGCGACCTTCTTCTCCAGGGAGCTCGCGGCCTTGTTGAACGTGTGCGAGAGATCGGCGAGTTCATCGGTGCCGGAGACCACGAGACGGGTGTCGAGCTTGCCCTCACCGAGCTTGCGCGCCGCGTCGCCGAGCCGCTGCACCGGCCGCAGCACGGTCGTCGCCGCGGCCTGGGCCAGGAGCGCCGAGCCCACCAGCGCCAGCGCCGTCGCGATCCCCAGGGACCACGCCAGTGAACTGAGGTCCTCACGCTCCTGGTCGAGCGACTTCAGCATGTACCCGGCGGGCCCACCGCCGATGATCTTCGTGCCCGCCACCAGATAAGGCGTGTTGCCCAGCGTCGTACGCTGCCAGAACAGGTGGTACTCAAAGGTGTTGGCCGAGGTCAGCGGCTGCTTCTTGTTCACCTGCTTCTGCAGCGAGGCGGGCACGTCGGCCTTGGTGAACGCGTCCAGGTCGGACGAAGCGGTGACGGGCTTGCCGTCACGGCTGCCGATCAGCAGCACGTGGTACCCCGGCCCGCTGTGCGCCATCTGCTCGGCGGTGTCCCGCAGATCCTCCGAGCCCGGCTCCAGCGGCAACGCCGCCGCCCGGTTCTGCATCTGACGGCGGAAGTCGCCGAGCGCCGTGTCCTGCGTACGCGTCAGGACCGCCTCGCGGTTGAGCCAGTACGCGATGCCCGACGCGGACACCGCCGCCGTCAGGGCCACCAGCGCGAACACGATCAGGAGCCGCAGCCGCAGACTGGTCCAGCGAAGACCCGCGAGTACGGAACGTTTCGCGGAACCACTCACTGAGGCGAGTCCAGCCGGTAACCGACACCGCGCACGGTGCGGATCAGGGTCGGCGACGAGGGCACGTCCTCCACCTTCGCCCGCAGCCGCTGCACACAGGCGTCCACCAGCCGGGAGTCACCGAGATAGTCGTGCTCCCACACGAGGCGCAGCAACTGCTGCCGGGACAGGGCCTGTCCGGGACGGCGGCTCAGTTCGAGCAGGAGCCGCAACTCGGTCGGCGTGAGCTGCAGGTCCTCCCCGTTCTTGGTGACGGTCATCGCCGAACGGTCGATGACGACACTTCCGAACGTCGCCGAGTCCGTGGACTCCCTCTCCCCGCGGCGCAGCACCGCGCGGATACGGGCGTCGAGCACCCGACCCTGCACGGGTTTCACGACGTAGTCGTCCGCGCCGGACTCCAGTCCCACCACGACGTCGATGTCGTCGCTGCGCGCGGTCAGCAGAATGATCGGCAGCTGGTCGGTGCGCCGGATCCGCCGGCAGACCTCGAAACCGTCGATCCCGGGCAGCATCACGTCCAGCACGACCAGGTCCGGCCGCTGCTCCCGGAGCAGCTCCAGGCCGTCCTCTCCCGTCGCCGCGGTGGCCACACGGTGGCCCTGGCGTGACAGCGAGAGTTCGAGGGCTGTACGGATGGCGTCGTCGTCCTCGATCAGCAACAGGAAAGGCACGTCGGCCATTCTGACCCATGGTGGTGCCACGTTTCGACAATCCCCCCGACTTGATCGGCCGACATGCCCTGTGACAGCTCTGTGACAGTCGGGGGACAGCGCCATGAAATCGCCCCGGCAAGCTCAATGGCACACGGAACGAACGGACTCCACCGATGGGGGGCGCCAGATGATGAACGCACTGCACAGCAGCACCTCAAGCGCAGTTGTCACACGCCTTCACGACGTCGGGAGGAGCCCGGAGAAGTCCGGTGCCGCGGGACGGGGGCGTGTGCGTGGCGCCGGGCGTCCGCACTCGTCGTGTCTGACGAGGGTCGACGCGCCCACGGGGGAGGACGGGGGAAGCGCGTACGGGGAGGGCTCGGGGGACCGGCCGCTCCAGGACCGGGCACAGGACGCGGAATCCGCGTTCACCGCCTACGTCCAGGAGCGCCGTGCCTCCCTGTACGCGACCGCCTACCACCTGACCGGTGACCGGTACGAGGCCGAGGACCTGCTGCAGAGCGCCCTCTTCTCGACGTACCGGGCCTGGGACAGGATCAGCGACAAGGCCGCGGTCGGCGGGTACCTCCGCCGCACCATGACCAACCTGCACATCAGCGCGTGGCGCAGGCGCAAGCTCAACGAGTACCCGACCGAGGAGCTGCCGGAGACGGTCGGCGACACGGACGCGATGCGGGGCACGGAACTGCGGGCGGTGCTCTGGCAGGCGCTCGCGCGGCTCCCCGAACTCCAGCGCACCATGCTGGTCCTGCGCTACTACGAGGGCCGTACGGACCCGGAGATCGCGGCCATACTCGACATCAGTGTCGGCACGGTGAAGTCGAGCATCTGGCGGTCGCTCCGCCGGCTGCGCGAGGACGAGGTCCTCAGCTTCGGCCGTGACGAGGAGGAGTCCTTCGGCGAGCTGGTGGCCTGAGGTCTACGGGGGAACGGGGTACGGGGGAAAACGGGGGAAAGGCCGCGGCCTCGGGGGAGGCGGCGGTACGGGGGCAGCACGCAGCGGGGGCGGACAGGCCGGGGGGTCTTGTCCGCCCCCGCTCGCGCGTTCCCGGGGCCGCGCGAGCGGGGACGGACCCTCAGTTGGGCACCCGGCTCCGCGGGGCCCGGCAGCGCCCGGCGGCTGCGGCGGCTAGCCGGCCCAGCGCCTCCGCCTTGTCGCACGGGTACGCGCCCAGCGCCGTCTGCCGGGCCACGATGCCCCGTTCGGCACGCATCAGCCGCCACCCGCGGCGCAGCAGGAACGGCACCGACTTCCGGCCCTCGCGCAGATCCCGCAGCAGTCGCCGGCGGAACGTCGTCATCGGCCGGCCGCGCAGGCACAGCGCGTCGGCGAGCAGACCGAGCTCCTGGCAGCGCTCCACTATGTCCGCGGCGAAGATGCCCTCGGCGACGAACAGCGGCGTGCGCTCGATGTCGAGCGTCTCCCGGCCCGTCCGCGAGCTCGTGGCGATGTCGTACAAGGGGACGGTCGTGCGCCCGGTCGCGCACAGCTCCGCCACGGCCGCGACGGCGGCGTCGGCGTCCCAGGACAGGGCCGAGTCCCAGTCGATGTCCGCGCTGCCGGTGACCCGGGGCAGTGTCGGATCGTTCGCCTCTTTGTAGAAGTCGTCCAGGCGAAGCATCGGCAGGCCGCTGCGGGCCGCGAGGGACGACTTGCCGGAGCCGGACGGACCGGCGAGCAGTACGACGCGCGTGGGGATCGGTTGGGAACTCACAGAACAGAAGTGTGAGGCATTGACCCGCGTAGGGGATCCCCGGGAGGTCCTGTTGGTATCGAGCATCACACCTCAACTACTCTGCGCGCACGGATGATTACCCGACACGTCCCGATCAGGTGGGAAAACATGGCACGTCATGCACTGTCCAAGCCCCGGCACCGCACCCTGCTGCGCGCCGGTCTGACCCTCACCGCGCTGGGCGCGGCACTCGGCGCGGGCGGGACGGCGGCCCAGGCCGCACCGTTGCCCGCCCCGCCCGCGACCGGTTCGGACACCGCGGACAGCACGCTCGGCGCGGTCAAGGAGGCGGCGGCGCCCGCGCTGACCAGCGCGCTCGGCTACGGGCTCGTGGGGGCCGTGAAGCCTGTCACCGACCTGCAGCTGGACCCGCTGGCCGGGACGGGCGTGGACCCGCTGGACAACGCGGTGGGTACCCAGGTCGCCGACTTCAAGCCCGTGACCACCGCGCTGGTCACCGACCCGCTGACCAGCGGAGCCGCGCTCGGCGACCTGCCCGTGATCGGAGAGGTGACCGGTCTGATCACCGGCTGACCGCCGTACGCGCACGGGTGGGGGCCGCCCGCGCGGGCGGCCCCCACCCGCGGGCCCGGGATCAGTACGAAGAGCCGGAGGCTCCCAGCGCACCCGTCGGGTGCCAGACCGTCTTGGTCTCCAGGAAGGCGGTCAGGCGGTGCGTCCCGGGATCGGCCGACCAGTCCACAGCCTGTGGACGAAGCGTGCGCTTCAGGTTGTCCGCCGCCGCGATCTCCAGCTCCTTCGCGAGACCGGCGTCGGCTCCCGTGAGGTCGATGGCGTTGACGTCCTGGTGGGAGGCGAGGGGAGCCGCGAGCTCCGCCGTCCTCCCCGACAGGATGTTCACCACACCGCCGGGCAGGTCCGAGGTCGCCAGGACCTCGCCCAGGGAGAGCGCGGGCAGCGGCGCGTCCGCCGACGCGACGACGACCGCGGTGTTCCCCGTGGCGATCACCGGGGCGATCACCGAGACGAGACCCAGGAACGACGACTCCTGCGGAGCCAGGACCGCGACCACGCCCGTCGGCTCCGGGGTGGACAGGTTGAAGAAGGGGCCCGCGACCGGGTTGGCCCCGCCCACGATCTGGCCGATCTTGTCCGTCCAGCCCGCGTACCAGACCCAGCGGTCGACCGCCGCGTCGACGACCGCCGCCGCCTTGGACTTCGACAGCCCCTCGGCCTCGGCGACCTCGCGGACGAACTGCTCCCGGCGGCCCTCCAGCATCTCCGCGACGCGGTACAGGATCTGCCCGCGGTTGTACGCGGTCGCGCCCGACCAGCCCCCGAACGCCTTGCGCGCGGCCACGACCGCGTCACGCGCGTCCTTGCGGGACGACTGCGGGGCGTTCGCCAGCCACCTGCCCTTCGAGTCGTTCACCTCGTACACCCGGCCGCTCTCGGAGCGGGGGAACTTGCCCCCGACGTACAGCTTGTAGGTCTTGAAGACGCTCAGTCGCCCGTCAGACATCGAGGTAGGCCTCCAGACCGTGACGGCCGCCCTCGCGGCCGAAGCCCGACTCCTTGTATCCGCCGAACGGCGAGGTCGGGTCGAACTTGTTGAACGTGTTGGCCCACACGACGCCGGCGCGGAGCTTGTTCGCCACCGCGAGGATGCGGGAGCCCTTCTCCGTCCAGATGCCCGCCGAGAGGCCGTACTGGGTGTTGTTGGCCTTGGCGACGGCTTCGTCCGGCGTGCGGAACGTCAGCACCGACAGCACCGGGCCGAAGATCTCGTCGCGGGCGACGGTGTGCGCCTGGCTGACCCCGGTGAAGAGGGTCGGAGCGAACCAGTAACCGGCGGAGGGCAGTTCGCACGGCGCGGACCACCGCTCCGCGCCCTCGGCCTCACCGGTCTCCACGAGCGCGCCGATCCGGGCGAGCTGCTCCGCGGAGTTGATCGCGCCGATGTCGGTGTTCTTGTCCAGCGGATCGCCGAGCCGGAGCGTGGACAGCCTTCGCTTGAGGGCGTGCAGCACCTCGTCGTGCACGGACTCCTGCACGAGGAGCCGCGAGCCCGCACAGCAGACCTGGCCCTGGTTGAAGAAGATCCCCGTGACGATGCCCTCGACGGCCTGGTCGACAGGCGCGTCGTCGAAGACGATGTTCGCGCCCTTGCCGCCCAGTTCGAGCGTGGCCTTCTTGCCGGTGCCGGCGATCTGCCGGGCGATGGCCTTGCCCACGGCGGTCGAGCCGGTGAAGGCGACCTTGTTCACGTCGGGGTGCGCGACGAGAGCCTCGCCCGCGTCGCCGTACCCCGTGAGGATGTTGACGACGCCCTTGGGCAGGCCTGCCTGCCGGCAGATGTCGGCGAAGAACAGCGCGGACAGCGGTGTCGTCTCCGCGGGCTTCAGCACCACGGTGTTGCCCGTGGCGAGCGCCGGGGCGATCTTCCAGGCCAGCATCAGCAGCGGGAAGTTCCACGGAATGATCTGACCGGCCACCCCGAGCGGGCGGGGGTTCGCACCGGCGATTCCCTCTGTCGCCCTCCGGCCGAACCCCGCGTGGTCGAGCTTGTCGGCCCAGCCCGCGTAGTAGAAGAAGTGCGCGGCGACCAGCGGGAGGTCCGCGTCGCGGGTCTCCCGGATCGGCTTCCCGTTGTCCAGCGTCTCCAGGACGGCCAGCTCGCGCGAACGCTCCTGGATGATCCTGGCGATCCGGAACAGGTACTTGGCGCGCTCGGAGCCGGGCAGCGCCGACCACTTCTCGAAGGCCCTGCGCGCGGCCTTCACGGCCCGGTCCACGTCCTCGGTGCCGGCCTGCGCGACCTCGGACAGCACCTCCTCGGTGGAGGGGCTGACCGTCTTGAAGACCTTGCCGTCGGCCGCCTCGGCGAACTCGCCGTCGATGAAGAGGCCGTACGAGGGGGCGATGTCGACGACGGAGCGGGACTCCGGAGCCGGTGCGTATGCGAAAACAGATGCCATGGGGATCAGTCCACCGTCACGTAATCGGGGCCGGAGTAACGGCCGGTGCTGAGCTTCTGGCGCTGCATCAGCAGGTCGTTCAGCAGGCTGGAGGCGCCGAAGCGGAACCAGTGGTTGTCCAGCCAGTCCTCGCCCGCGGTCTCGTTGACCAGGACGAGGAACTTGATCGCGTCCTTGGTGGTGCGGATGCCGCCCGCGGGCTTCACACCGATCTGCACGCCCGTCTGCTCCCGGAAGTCGCGCACGGCCTCCAGCATCAGCAGGGTGTTCGCCGGGGTGGCGTTGGTGGCGACCTTGCCGGTCGACGTCTTGATGAAGTCCGCCCCCGCCAGCATCCCGAGCCAGGAGGCCCGCCGGATGTTGTCGTACGTGGAGAGCTCGCCGGTCTCGAAGATCACCTTCAGCCGTGCGGAGCCGCACTCGGCCTTCACGGCGACGATCTCCTCGTAGACCTTGAGGTAACGGCCGGAGAGGAAGGCGCCGCGGTCGATCACCATGTCGATCTCGTCGGCCCCCGCCGCCACCGCGTCGCGGACGTCCGCGAGCTTGACGTCCAGAGCGGCGCGTCCGGCGGGGAAGGCGGTCGCGACGGACGCGACCTTCACCCCGGAGCCGGCCAGCGCGGCCGCGGCGGTCGCGGCCATGTCGGGATAGACGCAGACCGCCGCGGTGCGCGGGGTCGTGCGGTCGGTGGGATCGGGGTTGACCGCCTTGGCGGCCAGAGCCCGGACCTTGCCCGGGGTGTCCGCGCCTTCCAGCGTCGTCAGGTCGATCATCGAGATGGCGAGGTCGATCGCGTACGCCTTGGCGGTCGTCTTGATCGACCGCGTACCGAGGGAGGCGGCCCGCGCTTCGAGACCGACCGTGTCGACGCCGGGCAGCCCGTGCAGGAAGCGGCGCAGCGCACTGTCGGACGCCGTCGCGTCGGCGAGTGGGGGTCCCCCCTGCTCGAACGGAGCCGAGAGCTTGGGGGAAGCAGCAGTGGTGGGCATGGTCACCACATGAGCATATCTACGCGCGTAGCGACCTGTACAGGGGCCCACCCGTTTCGGGCCTTCCCCGGGCCGGGCACGGCCCCTCCGCGTCCCCGGCGCCGCTTCAGGCAGAATCGGGACCATGACGAGCCCCACACCCCCCGCCGAGCCCGCCTACGCCGACCGGACCTTCCGGTCGGGCGCCGGGCTGGTCAGCGGCGCACTGCTGATCCTGCTGGTCGGCTGGATCGGCGGCGACGCGGTGGTCCAGGGCAAGGGGTGGGTGCCGTGGCTGGCGCTGGCCGCGCTGCTCACCGTGATCCCGCTGATCGTGGCGTTCACGCTGCGGCCCGCGGTCTTCGCCGACGAGGAGCGGATCCGGATCCGCAACCCGTTCCGCACGATCGTGCTGCCCTGGTCGGACGTCTCCACCGTGCGCGCCACCTACTCCAGCGAGATCTTCACCCACGACGGCGCCAAGTACCAGCTCTGGGCGGTCCCCGTCTCGCTGCGTGAGCGCAAGAGGGCGGCCAGGAAGGCCACCCAGCAGGCGCACGACGACCCGTACGGCCGGACCTCCGTGCACGCCGACGTCCGCGACTCGCACGCCCGGGCGGCCGCCGCGGACCAGACGGTGGGCGACCTGAGGGAACTCGCCGAGCGCGCCGGCCGCCGCGAGGAGCCGGGCACGACCACCGCGTCGGTGCGCTGGGCCTACGAGGTGATCGCCCCTGCCGTCGTCGGCCTGGTGCTGCTCGTGGTCCTTCTCGCGATCGGCTGACGCGCCGACGCCGACGCGGCCGGCTCCCACGGGGAACCGGCCGCGACGATCGGGCACACGTTTCGACGGTTCAGCTGTCGTTGCTGATCGCCCGCCGGACCGGCCCGGGGCGAGGTGGCGTCCGGCGGCGCCGGACGGCCGGGGACGTCAGATGCCGGCGGCCGCCGACAGGTCCCGCTTGACGGCGGCGAGCAGCTCGGCACCCTTGGCGCGGGCCTCGGGGAGCCCGTCCCTGCCGGAGACCGGGACGACGACCTCCAGGTAGCACTTGAGCTTCGGCTCGGTGCCGCTCGGGCGGACGATGACCCTCGCGCCCGTCAGGTGGTAGCGCAGCCCGTCGGTGGGCGGCAGGGCGTCCGTGCCCAGGGAGAGGTCCTCGGCCGAGGTGACGGGGAGGCCCGCCAGGGCGGTCGGGGGAGTCTCCCGCAGGCGCCGCATGGCGTCCGCGATGACCGTCAGGTCCTCGACCCGGACCGACAGCTGGTCCGTCGCGTGCAGCCCGTGTGCGAGCGCGAGGTCGTCGAGCAGGTCGAGGAGGGTGCGGCCCTTCTCCTTGAGCACGGAGGCGAGCTCGGCGACCAGCAGGGCGGCCGTGATGCCGTCCTTGTCGCGTACGCCCTCCGGGTCGACGCAGTAGCCCAGCGCCTCCTCGTAGCCGTAGCGCAGACCCTCCACACGGGCGATCCACTTGAAGCCCGTCAGCGTCTCCTCGTAGCCGAGGCCCGCCTTGTCCGCGATCCGGCCGAGCAGGGAGGAGGAGACGATCGACTCGGCCAGTACCCCGGTCACGCCCCGGTCCACCAGGTGGGCGGCGAGCAGCGCGCCGACCTCGTCGCCGCGCAGCATCCGCCAGCCGCCCTCGGCCGACGGGTCCGGTACGGCGACGGCGCAGCGGTCGGCGTCCGGGTCGTTGGCGATGACGAGGTCCGGACCGGCCCGGCGCGCGGTCGCGAACGCCAGGTCCATCGCGCCGGGCTCCTCCGGGTTGGGGAAGGCGACGGTGGGGAACGCCGGGTCGGGTTCCGCCTGCTCGGCGACCAGCACCGGCTCGGGGAATCCGGCCCGGGCGAAGGCGGCCGTCAGGACGGACGTGCCGACGCCGTGCATCGCGGTGTACACGGTGCGCGCGGACCGGGGGGAGCCGGGACTCAGGACGGCGTCCGTGCGGGCCAGATAGGCGGCCAGGACGTCCTCGCCGAGGATCTCCCAGCCCGACTCCGGGCGCGGTACGCCGTCCAGCGGGCCGACCGCCGCGATCGCGGCGGCGATCTCCGCGTCGGCGGGGGGCACGATCTGCGAACCGTCTCCGAGGTAGACCTTGTAGCCGTTGTCGCGCGGCGGGTTGTGGCTGGCCGTGACCTCCACACCGGCGACGGCTCCCAGGTGCCGTACGGCGTACGCGAGGACGGGGGTGGGCAGCGGGCGGGGCAGCACGGCCGCACGCAGGCCGGCCCCGGTCATCACCGCCGCGGTGTCGCGGGCGAAGTCGGCGGACTTGTAGCGGGCGTCGTAGCCGATGACGACGAGTCCGCCGTCCTGCCCGTGCGCCTTCAGGTACGCGGCCAGGCCGGCGGCCGCGCGGATGACGACCGAGCGGTTCATACGCATCGGCCCGGCGCCGATCTCGCCGCGCAGGCCGGCCGTGCCGAACTGCAGCGTGCCCGCGAAGCGGTCGGCGAGCGCGGCGAGGTCCTCGGAGTCGATGAGCCCGGCGAGCTCCGCGCGGGTCTCGGGGTCCGGGTCCTCGGCGAGCCAGGTCCTGGCCCGCGTGATGAGGTCCTGCTGCACGGTGTCCGCCTTTCTGCGGTGCGGTGCGGTGCCTTGCGGTGGGGCACCTTGCGGTCGGTCGGGACGCCGGGCCTCCGTGCCGCCGGCCCGCGGGGATCAGATGCGGTCGAGCACCCGCGCCAGCAGGGCGCCCATCTGCGTCGCCGAGTCACGGCCGGCCTGGAGGACCTCCTCGTGGTTGAGGGGTTCGCCGCTGAGGCCCGCCGCCAGGTTCGTGACGAGGGAGATGCCCAGCACCTCGGCACCCGCCTCACGGGCCGCGATGGCCTCCAGCACGGTGGACATGCCGACCAGGTCGCCGCCCATCACGCGGACCATGTTGATCTCGGCCGGGGTCTCGTAGTGCGGGCCGGGGAACTGCACGTACACGCCCTCTTCGAGCGTGGGGTCGATCTCCTTGCAGAGCGCGCGCAGACGCGGCGAGTACAGGTCGGTCAGATCGACGAAGTTCGCACCCACGATCGGCGACGCGGCCGTCAGGTTGAGGTGGTCGCTGATGAGGACCGGCTGGCCGGGGCGCATGCCCTCGCGCAGCCCGCCGCAGCCGTTCGTCAGGACGACGGTCCCGCAGCCCGCGGAGACGGCCGTACGGACGCCGTGGGCGACCGCGGCGACACCGCGGCCCTCGTAGTAGTGCGTGCGGCCCAGGAAGACCAGGGCGCGCTTCTCGCCGAACCGGTACGAGCGGATCGTGCCGCCGTGGCCCTCCACCGCCGGGGCCGGGAAGCCGGGCAGCGCGGTGACCGGGAACTCGGCCTCCGGGACGCCGAGCGCATCGCCGGCGGGGGCCCAGCCGGAGCCCATCACGAGAGCGACGTCGTGGGTGTCGGCGCCGGTCAGCTCGCGCAGGCGGGCGGCGGCGTCCGCGGCGGCGGCGTACGGGTCGCCCTGGATGTGGTCCGGAATAACAGATGCGTTCACGCGGATGAGGGTAACCGGTGATTCCCTACGCGCGTAGATGTGGGCGTGCAGAGTGTGGCCGGTCCTCTTCGTACATTCGTACAGAAGTGGTGCGGGGCGGGGCTCAGCAGGGGCGCTTGCGGAGGTTCATCACGTAGTCGTGCGGTGCGCCGGCGGACTCGGCGGCGTCGGCCACCTCGCCCAGGTAGCGGGCCGAGGGCAGCCCGCCCTCGTAGCCGTTGAGGACGTACATCCAGGCCGGCTCCTCGCCGTCCAGGGTGTGTACGCGCACCCGCATGCGCCGGTAGACGTCGAGGCCGACACCCTCCCAGCGGTCCATGGAGTCCTCGTCCATCGGGGCCAGGTCGTACAGCGCGACGAACACCTGGGAGCGGGGTGCCTCCACCACCGTGGCCAGCGCGCCCTCCCAGCCCATCTGCTCGCCGCCGAACGTCAGCCGCCAGCCGTTGAGCCAGCCCGTGCTGCGCAGCGGGGAGTGCGGTGCGCGGCGCGTCATCAGCCTCGCGTCGAGGTTGCCGGCGTAGGCGGCGTAGAGCGACATGGGGTCGAGGGTACGGGAGGTGTGCCGGTTCCGGCGGTGACGACGGCCTGTCGTGGGCCGAGCCCCCGGAGGCCGGAGGCCGTGGCCCGGCCAGGCCCGTTCCCGTATGGAGGGCCCCGGAGCGAAGCAGCTTGGCGCGTGCGGGACAATGAACTACGTACTGCATACGCCGGGGCGATCCCCCGGACCCCCGGCCGGGGCGGCAGACGGCCGTGGGATGACACCACGCGAGGCGGACTTTTCGTGACCCGGATCGTGATCATCGGCGGCGGCCCCGGCGGCTACGAGGCGGCACTGGTCGGCGCCCAGCTCGGCGCGGAGGTGACCGTCGTCGACTGCGACGGCCTCGGCGGCGCGTCGGTGCTCACCGACTGCGTGCCCTCCAAGACCCTGATCGCGACGGCCGAGGTGATGACCACCTTCGACTCCTCGTACGAGGAACTCGGCATCATCGTCGCCGACGACACCCCGCACATCGAGCAGGCCGCCCGGGTCGTCGGTGTCGACCTGGGCAAGGTCAACCGACGGGTCAAGCGCCTCGCCCTCGCGCAGTCGCACGACATCACCGCCTCCGTCACCCGCGCGGGCGCCCGGGTCATGCGCGGCCGCGGCAGGCTGGACGGCCTCCAGGCCGCCGACGGCTCCCGCCAGGTCGTGGTGACGGCCGCGGACGGAACCGAGGAGCGGCTCACCGCCGACGCCGTGCTGATCGCGACCGGCGGCCACCCCCGGGAGATCCCGGACGCCCTGCCCGACGGCGAGCGCATCCTGAACTGGACCCAGGTCTACGACCTCGACGAGCTCCCCGAGGAGCTCATCGTGGTCGGTTCCGGTGTCACCGGCGCCGAGTTCGCCGGTGCCTACCAGGCGCTCGGCTCGCGCGTGACGCTGGTCTCCTCCCGTGACCGCGTGCTCCCGGGCGAGGACCCGGACGCCGCCGCGGTCCTGGAGGACGTCTTCCGCCGCCGCGGCATGAACGTCATGGCCCGCTCCCGGGCCCAGTCGGCCAAGCGCGTCGGCGACCGCGTCGAGGTCACGCTGGCCGACGGCCGTGTCATCTCCGGCACCCACTGCCTGATGGCGGTCGGCGCGATCCCGAACACCGCGGGCATGGGCCTGGAGGAGTCCGGCGTCCAGCTCAAGGACTCCGGGCACATCCGGACCGACCGGGTCTCGCGCACCAGCGCCCCCGGCGTGTACGCGGCCGGCGACGTCACCGGGGTGTTCGCCCTGGCCTCGGTCGCGGCGATGCAGGGCCGTATCGCGATGTACCACTTCCTCGGGGACGCGGTGGCGCCGCTGAACCTGAAGACGGTCTCCGCGAACGTCTTCACCGACCCGGAGATCGCCACCGTCGGCTACAGCCAGGCGGACGTCGACTCCGGCAAGATCGACGCCCGTGTCGTGAAGCTGCCGTTGCTGCGCAACCCGCGCGCCAAGATGCAGGGCATCCGGGACGGCTTCGTCAAGATCTTCTGCCGGCCCGGCACCGGCATCGTGGTCGGCGGCTGTGTCGTCGCCCCGAGGGCCAGCGAACTGATCCACCCCATCTCGCTCGCCGTCGACAACAACCTGACGGTGGAGCAGATCGCCAACGCGTTCACGGTGTACCCGTCCCTGTCCGGCTCGATCGCCGAGGTGGCCCGGCAGTTGCACACCCGTAAGAGCGCGGGCGAGGCGTAGTACCGACCGACGGCCGCGCCACAGGCGGGCCGCGCCCGTCGCCATGTCTTCCGTGGCGATCCGGGGGTAGCGTCCTGGGCATGGATCTTCGAATCACCGTTGAGCGCGCTCAACGCCTCAAGCAGCTGCACGCCGAGTACAAGCCGCTCGTGCTCCCGACCGTCTGGGACTCCTGGTCCGCACGGACGGCGGTCGACGCCGGGTTCCCGGCGCTGACGATCGGCAGCCATCCGCTCGCCGACTCCCGCGGCGCCGGCGACCACGAGGGCCAGACCTTCGAGGAGGTGCTCGCCGCCGTCAGGCCGATCATCGCCTCGGTCGACGTCCCCGTGTCCGTGGACCTGGAGGCCGGGTACGGCCAGAAGCCCGCGGATCTCGTCGCCGGCCTCGTCGAGGTCGGCGGCGTCGGGCTCAACATCGAGGACACCGTCCACTCGGAGGGCGGACGCGTGCGCAGCACGCAGGAGCACGCGCAGTACGTCGCGGGCCTGCGCGCGGCGGCCGACGACGCGGGCGTCCCGGTCTGGATCAACGGGCGCACCGACCTCTTCCTGCACGCGGAGGACGCCTCAGGCGTCCTGGACGAGGCCGTCGAGCGGCTGCGGGCCCTGGAACAGGCCGGCGCCGACAGCGTCTACCCGGTGACCATCCAGGACGACGACGACCTGCTCACGGCGGTGACCGGAGCCGTCGGCATCCCCGTGAACTCCACGGCCCACCCCGTCAAGCACGATCTGGAACGCTTCCGCCGCCTCGGCGTCGGGCGGATCACCTACGGCCCGCTGCTGCAGTTCGCGATGACGGACGCCATGAAGGACATGCTCCGGCGGTGGGCGCCCTAGCGGAGGCCCGCAGTAGGACGGCGCTTCCGGGCGGAGCGCCTCGGGCGGGGGCCTATACCACCAGGGGTCCCCGCCCATGTACAACTTCTGTTATTCGGCGCAAACTGCTGAAAAGCAACCCATGCCCACGTTACTGTCAGTTTCGTGTTCGCTGCAGAACGTCGTCAATTGATCCTCGAAATGGTGCGTGCCAACGGGGCGGTATCGCTCCGTGAGCTCGCCCGCGTCGTCCAGACCTCCGAAGTGACCGTACGGCGGGACGTGCGTGCGCTGGAGGCAGAAGGACTCCTCGACCGCCGGCACGGCGGTGCGGTCCTGCCGGGTGGTTTCACGCGCGAGTCCGGCTTCCCGCAGAAATCCCATCTCTCCACCGCGGAGAAGACGGC
Source organism: Kitasatospora papulosa (assembly GCF_000717245.1). Taxonomy (GTDB): domain Bacteria; phylum Actinomycetota; class Actinomycetes; order Streptomycetales; family Streptomycetaceae; genus Streptomyces; species Streptomyces papulosus. The sequence goes on along the minus strand of NZ_JNYQ01000004.1, from coordinate 677,820 downwards.
CATCGCCGACATGGCGGCCGGTCTCGTCGGTGAGGGCGAGGCCATCGTGGTGGGCGCCGGGACGACCACGCAGGAGCTGGCGCGCCGGCTCGCGCGGGTGCCCGGTCTCACCGTGGTCACCAACTCACTCCTGGTCGCCCAGGCGTTGGCCCATGCCAACCGGGTGGAGGTGGTGATGACGGGCGGCACCCTGCGCGGGAGCAACTACGCCCTCGTCGGCAGCGGTGCCGAGCAGTCCCTCCAGGGGCTGCGGGTGAGCCGGGCCTTCCTCTCCGGAAGCGGGCTGACCGCGGAACGCGGCCTGTCCACGTCCAACATGCTCTCCGCGAGCGTCGACCGCGCCCTGGTGCAGGCCGCGGCCGAGGTGGTGGTCCTGGCGGACCACACGAAGCTCGGTTCCGACACCATGTTCCAGACGGTGCCCACGGAGCTGATCACCCGTCTGGTGACGGACGACCCGCAGGCCCACGACGAACGTGCGGCCACGGAGCTGCAGGCCCTGGCCGACCAGGGCGTGGAGATCACGGTGGCGGGGTCCGGTGCGGAGCCCGCGGCCGGTGAGGCCCTGCCGCCGACCCGGCAGCAGGCGCGGCAGGAGATGCCGCTGCCTGGCCAGAGGCGCACCCAGGGGGGTCACGGAGGGCCGGGAGGCATCGGTCCGCAGCTGCGGAGCGCGGTGATGGCGGAGGGTCCGGCGGGCCGGGTCGCCGACATGCGGCGCCGGTAGTCACGGACACCGGGCACCGGAGGGTGCCCTCGCTCAGGCGCTCCGGGCAGCGCCGGCCGGGTCCGCCTTGAGGCCGCGCAGCGTCAGCCGCAGCAGACGGTCCGCCAGGGCCGGATCGGCCGGGGACTGTTCGGCGGCCAGCGCGATCGCGTTGGTCAGCTGCAGGAGGTCGTCGATCGAGACGTCCGCACGCACCGAGCCGCTCGTCTGCGCGCGTGTCAGCAGCTGCGCCCCCGCCCGGCGCAGTGACGTGTGACATGCGGTCAGTTCCGAGGTCTCGTCCCCGGAGGCCGTCATGAGCCCGTGGGCCAGACCGCGGTACTCACCCGCATGCGTGACGACCGCACCCAGCCATTCCACCAGCGCGGTACAGGGCTGGTCCGCCCGGGCCAGTTCACGGGAGCGGTCCAGCAGTGCGCCGAGCGCCTCCTGGAACACCGCGTTCATCAGGGCCTGGCGGTTCGGGAAGTGCCGGTAGAGCGTGCCGATGCCGACGCCGGCCCGCCGGGCGATGTCCTCCAGCGAGGCATCGGTCCCCTGCGCGGCGAAGGACGTCCGTGCCTCGCTCAGCAGCCGGTCGTGGTTGCGGCGCGCGTCGGCGCGCATCGGCCGTGCCGGTGTCGGTGCCGTACTCATCGCCCTGTCCTCCTGGTGTCCGCGCCGCGTACCAAGGATGCCACTGGGGGCCCGGCGGTCGCCGGGCCCCCAGTGGCTGAGAACGAGAACTCAGTCCTTGATCTCGCAGATCGCGGCGCCGGACGAGACCGACGTGCCGACCTCCGCCGACAGGCCCTTCACCGTGCCCGAGCGGTGGGCGTTGAGGGGCTGTTCCATCTTCATCGCCTCGAGGACGACGACGAGGTCGCCCTCCTTGACCTCCTGCCCCTCCTCGACGGCGATCTTGACGATCGTGCCCTGCATCGGGGAGGCGAGGGTGTCGCCGGTCGCGGCGGAGCCGGACTTCTTGGCCGCGCGGCGCTTGGGCTTCGCGCCGGCCGCGAGACCCGTACGGGCCAGGCTCATGCCGAGCGAGGACGGCAGGGACACCTCCAGGCGCTTCCCGCCGACCTCGACGACGACGGTCTCGCGGCCGGACTCCTCGTCGGCGTCCTGGTCCGCGGGGACCGTGAAGGGCTTGATCTCGTTGACGAACTCCGTCTCGATCCACCGGGTGTGGACGCGGAACGGGTCGGCGGTGAACGCCGGGTCGGCCACGACCGCACGGTGGAACGGGATGGCGGTGGCCATGCCCTCGACGGTGAACTCGGCCAGCGCACGCGCGGCGCGCTGCAGCGCCTGCTCACGCGTCGCGCCGGTCACCACGAGCTTGGCCAGCAGCGAGTCCCACGCCGGGCCGATGACGCTGCCGGACTCCACACCCGCGTCCAGGCGGACACCGGGACCGGTGGGCGGGGCGAAGAGGGTGACGGTGCCGGGGGCGGGCAGGAAGCCGCGGCCCGGGTCCTCGCCGTTGATCCGGAACTCGAAGGAGTGCCCGCGGACCGCGGGGTCGCCGTAGCCGAGCTCCTCGCCGTCGGCGATGCGGAACATCTCGCGGACGAGGTCCAGGCCCGTGACCTCCTCGGTGACCGGGTGCTCGACCTGGAGCCGGGTGTTGACCTCCAGGAAGGAGATCGTGCCGTCCACGCCGACGAGGAACTCGACCGTTCCGGCGCCGACGTAGCCGGCCTCCTTGAGGATCGCCTTCGACGCCGCGTACAGCTCCGCGTTCTGAGCCTCGGACAGGAAGGGTGCCGGGGCCTCCTCGACGAGCTTCTGGTGGCGGCGCTGGAGCGAGCAGTCACGGGTGGAGACGACGACCACGTTGCCGTGCTGGTCGGCCAGGCACTGGGTCTCCACGTGCCGCGGCTTGTCGAGGTAGCGCTCGACGAAGCACTCGCCCCGGCCGAACGCCGCGACGGCCTCGCGGACCGCGGAGTCGTACAGCTCCGGGATCTCCTCCAGCGTGCGGGCGACCTTCAGGCCGCGCCCGCCGCCGCCGAACGCCGCCTTGATCGCGATCGGCAGACCGTTCTTCTCGGCGAACTCCACGACCTCGGCCGAACCCGACACCGGGTCGGGCGTGCCGGCCACCAGCGGCGCACCGGCGCGCTGGGCGATGTGACGGGCGGCGACCTTGTCACCCAGGTCCCGGATCGCCTGCGGGGGCGGGCCGATCCACGTCAGGTCGGCGTCCAGCACGGCCTGGGCGAACTCCGCGTTCTCCGAGAGGAAGCCGTAGCCCGGGTGGACCGCGTCCGCTCCCGAGTCCTTGGCGGCCTGGAGCACCTTGGCCATGTCCAGATAGCTGGCGGCCGGGGTGTCACCGCCCAGAGCGAACGCCTCGTCGGCCGCGCGCACATGCAGAGCATCCCGGTCCGGATCGGCGTAGACGGCCACGCTCGCGATTCCGGCATCCCGGCAAGCCCGAGCAACACGGACAGCGATTTCGCCACGGTTGGCGATGAGCACCTTGCGCACGATGACTCCCTCCTTGAGAACAAGCTGAGTTTAGGGACTACCGACACGGCCGTACGACCCGTCCCCAATAGTGAACTTGCCCACACGGAGTGTGATCCGAGGCTTGCTCGAGTCGCGAAATCCCTTGTCGCACCACGGTACGCCGGGATCCTCAACGGCACAGTAGCCACGAAGTGTGGCCCAAGTCTCTGTCCGGACGGTCAACGGCGCGCGGCGTTTCTTTGTGGACTCCCTACGAACGGCCGATGGAATCTTTGCTTCGGGCGCGGCGGGGGCGCGGCGCGGGGGTGTCCTGTGCGTGAACCCTTGTCCGATGCATTACCGGTTAGTAGGGTCCGCGCTGTACCGGACGTACTACAGGTAACAAGGGGTGGGTGCCGTGGTGCGCAGACCAGTGGCCGTCGTGACCGCGATCGTCCTGTTCGTGGAAGCCGTGGGCATCGTGATCGTCAACGGCGTCCTGGCGACGGTCGCCGGCAACCAGAGCATGTCCCTGGCCGGTATGGACCCGGACGCCATGGTCGCCGGCACCTGGGTGATGGGGGGCGTCTCGGGCGCCCTGCTCGTGCTGTGCGGGCTGATACCGCTGCTGGCCGGGATACGCGACCGGGCCCCCGGCCGCTTCGGCCGGATCGCCCTCATCGCGTGCGCGGTCGTCCACGGGGTGCTGGGGGCGCTGGCGGTGGGGCTGATCGGCTGGCCGGCCTTCGCGTTCCTGATGGTCGTCCTGGCGCTGATCGTGCTGACCCTGGTCACGTTCGACCGGCGCGTCCCGGAAGCCGGGAAGGCCGGCGCCCCGGAGGCTCCGGCACCGGTATGACGCCGCCGCTCAGACCCACAAGTCGGTGACGGAGATCCCGAGTTCGCCGAGCAGCCGGCGCAGCAGCGGCAGCGAGAGGCCGATGACGTTGCCGTGGCTGCCCTCGATCGCCTCGACGAACGGCGCCGAGCGGCCGTCCAGCGTGAACGCTCCGGCGACGTGGAGCGGCTCACCGGAGGCGACGTAGGCCGCCACCTCGGCGTCCGTCGGCTCGCCGAACCTGACGACCGTGGACGCGGTCTCGGACACCGTACGGCCGGTGGCCGTGTCGATGACGCTGTGCCCCGTCCGCAGGGTGCCGGACCGGCCGCGCATGGACTTCCAGCGGGCGGTGGCCTCCTCGCTGTCTGCGGGCTTGCCGAGCGCCTCGCCGTCCAGCTCCAGCACCGAGTCGCAGCCGACGACCAGCGCGCCCGCGGCCTCGGGACGGGCCGCCACCGCGGCGGCCTTCGCCTCGGCCAGGACGAGCGCCAGCTCGCCGGGGGTCGGGGCGTCGATCGCGTCCTCGTCCACACCGCTGACGATCACCTCGGGGGCGAAGCCCGCCTGACGCAGGAGACCGAGACGGGCGGGGGAGGCGGAGGCGAGCACGAGGCGGCGCTGATCAGTCATACCCGCCATCGTAGGCGCGCCCGGGCGGCTCAACGGATGCCGAGCACGAACATCGCCACGACCATGGCCAGCGCCAGCAGCAGCCCCGCGCGGCGCATCATGTCCTGGGCGTCGCGCAGGTCCTTCGGCGGCTTGTTCTCGGGGTCGGACCACAGCATGGTTCCGATGGTGCTCCCGGACACGGCTGCGGCGCCTGAGTACGCGTACTCAAGCGCCGCACACCGGTCCCGGAGTCAGGAGGGCCAGTACGTCCGCGCCCACGACCGGGGCCCCGGCCGGAGCGCGCCCCTGCGGGCGATACGCCCCGGGTCCGACCACTGTTCGGGCGGCAGCGGGGCCCCGGACGGCACCGCCGCCACCGCCGCCGCGCGTGCCTGGACCACGGCGAGGGCCGCGGCGAGCTCCTCCGGGGTCGGATTGCCCCGTACGACCTTGATCATGGTGGCTCCCGTGGTTAGAGGGGGATGTTGCCGTGCTTCTTCGGCGGCAGCGACTCACGCTTCGTACGGAGCTGGCGCAGGCCCTTCACCAGGTGTGCCCGGGTGTCGGACGGCATGATCACCGCGTCGACGTAGCCCCGTTCGGCCGCGACGTACGGGTTGAGCAGGGCGTCCTCGTAGCCGGTGATCAGCTCGGCGCGGGTGGCGTCGGGGTCCTCGGCGGCGGCGATGGTGCGGCGGTGCAGGATGTTCACGGCGCCCTGCGCGCCCATCACCGCGATCTGCGCGGTCGGCCAGGCCAGGTTCAGGTCCGCGCCCAGGTGCTTGGACCCCATGACGTCGTAGGCGCCGCCGAACGCCTTGCGGGTGATCACCGTGATCAGCGGGACGGTGGCCTCGGCGTAGGCGTAGATCAGCTTGGCCCCGCGGCGGATGATGCCGCCGTACTCCTGGTCGACGCCGGGCAGGAAGCCGGGCACGTCGACGAAGGTGAGGACCGGCACGTTGAACGCGTCGCAGGTACGGACGAAGCGCGCGGCCTTCTCGCTCGCGTCGATGTCCAGACAGCCGGCGAACTGCATCGGCTGGTTGGCGACGATCCCGACCGGATAGCCCTCGACCCGCCCGAAGCCGGTGATGATGTTCGGGGCGAACAGGGCCTGGGTCTCCAGGAACTCGCCGTCGTCCAGCACGTGCTCGATGGCGGTGTGCATGTCGTACGGCTGGTTCGCCGAGTCCGGGATGAGGGTGTCGAGCTCGCGGTCCTCGTCCGTGGTCCCCAGGTCCGCCTCCTCAGGGAAGGCCGGAGCCTCGGAGAGGTTGTTCGAGGGGAGGTAGGACAGCAGCGACTTGACGTACTCGATGGCGTCCTTCTCGTCACCCGCCATGTGGTGCGCCACACCTGACGTGGTGTTGTGCGTGCGGGCGCCGCCCAGCTCCTCGAAGCCCACGTCCTCGCCGGTGACCGTCTTGATGACGTCCGGGCCGGTGATGAACATGTGCGAGGTCTGGTCGACCATGACCGTGAAGTCGGTGATCGCGGGCGAGTAGACCGCGCCGCCGGCGCAGGGCCCGACGATCAGCGAGATCTGCGGGACGACACCCGAGGCGTGGACGTTGCGGCGGAAGATCTCGGCGAACAGCCCGAGGGCGGCCACGCCCTCCTGGATGCGCGCGCCGCCGCCGTCGTTGATGCCGATCACCGGGCAGCCGGTCTTCATCGCGAAGTCCATGACCTTGACGATCTTCTCGCCGTAGACCTCGCCGAGCGAGCCTCCGAAGATCGTGAAGTCCTGGGAGTACACGCAGACGGGGCGGCCGTCGACCGTGCCGTAACCGGTGACGACCCCGTCCCCGTAAGGGCGGTTCTTCTCGATGCCGAAATTGGTGGACCGGTGCCGTGCGAACTCGTCGAGCTCCACGAACGAACCTTCGTCGAGCAGGAGCTCGACCCGCTCACGGGCGGTCAGCTTGCCCTTCGCGTGCTGCTTTTCGACGGCACGGGCGGAACCTGCGTGTGTGGCCTCTTCGATACGGCGCTGCAGGTCCGCGATCTTGCCCGCGGTGGTGTGGATGTCGCTCTGCGGCTCGGACATCGGGTGGCGGCTCCCTGCCTGGTCACGGGGACGGCTGGTACATCTGGTGCATCCGTTACGGGTGCTGGACCGATAGGTGCTCGACGGCGACCTGCTCGTCGGCGGGTGTTTGCTACTGACCCGTAGCGTATCGGCGGGGATACGGTTCGGCAGTGCGTCGTTGGCCACACCTAATGTGGGTTGCATGACACCTCCCGATGCGCCGCACAACCGCTGGTCGGACCTCGACAGGCCGCCCCTGAACGTCGCTGCGCTGCGCCGAGGGCTGCTGAGGCCCGACGGTCTGTGGACCTCGCTGGACGTCGTGGACGCGACCGGCTCCACCAACTCCGACCTCGCCGTACGGGCGGCCGGGGGCGGACTGGCCGAGGGCACGGTCCTCGTCGCCGAGGAGCAGACCGCGGGCCGCGGGCGGCTCGACCGGAGCTGGACGGCGCCGCCGCGTTCGGGCCTGTTCCTCTCCGTCTACCTGAACCCCGGGGGCGTGCCCGTCGAGCGGTGGGGGTGGCTGCCGCTGCTCGCGGGGGTGGCCGCCGCCACGGGCCTCGCGCAGTCGGCGGGCGTCGACATGGCACTCAAATGGCCCAACGACCTGCTCGTGACGATCGGCGGCACGGAACGCAAGACCGGCGGCATCCTCGCCGAACGCGCCGGGGAGGGCGTCGTCATCGGCATCGGCCTCAACGTGTCGCTGCGCGCGGCCGAGCTCCCCGCCCCCCACGCGGGGTCCCTGGCGCTCGCCGGTGCCGTCTCCACCGACCGCGAGACCCTGCTCAGGGCCGTCCTGCGGTCACTCGAACAGTGGTACGCGCGATGGCGTGACGCGAACGGGGACGCGGCGGAGAGCGGGCTCCAGGCGGCCTACGCGGCGGGCTGCGCCACCCTCGACCGGACGGTCCGGGCCGAGCTGCCCGGCGACCGGTCCGTCGTCGGCGAGGCCGTCGCGATCGACGGCGACGGGCGGCTCGTGCTGGCCACGGGCGACGGGATCCAGGAGCCCGTGTCGGCCGGCGACATCGTCCACCTGCGCGGGGAGCGGGGAGGCCTCACCTGACCGGCGTCCCGCACATACGGGTGATGTCGCGCACGAGGTATCCGGATCCGTGCCACCGTGGACGTGAGCCACGGCACACCTGCCGTATCGTTGAGGCGATCCAGCGACAGATCGGCAGGGCAGTGCGCAGGGAACGGGCAGGAGGCGGCCGGTGACCGTCGACGACACGAACTCCGACGACGGCGCGGAGCCCTCGTCGGGACCGTCCGTCCACTCGACACCGCATCACGAGGTCGACCACACGGCCGAACCCACCGACGACCCGCTCGCCATCCGGCTGGAGTCCCTGATCCTGGGGGCCGACCGCCGCTACACGCCGTTCCAGGCGGCCCGGACCGCCGGGGTCTCCATGGACCTGGCCTCCCGGTTCTGGCGGGCCATGGGCTTCGCGGACATCGGGCAGGCCAAGGCGCTCACCGAGGCCGACGTCCTGGCGCTGCGCCGGCTGGCCGGTCTCGTGGAGGCGGGGCTGCTCAGCGAGCCGATGGCGATCCAGGTGGCCCGGTCGACGGGGCAGACGACCGCCCGGCTCGCCGAGTGGCAGATCGACTCCTTCCTGGAAGGGCTGACCGAGCCCCCCGAGCCCGGCATGACCCGGACCGAGGTCACCTATCCGCTGATCGAGCTGCTCCTGCCCGAGCTGCAGGAGTTCCTGGTCTACGTGTGGCGGCGCCAGCTCGCCGCGGCCACGGGCCGGGTCGTGCAGGCGGCGGACGACGAGGAGATGGTCGACCGCCGGCTCGCCGTGGGCTTCGCCGACCTGGTCGGCTTCACCCGGCTGACCAGACGCCTGGAGGAGGAGGAGCTCGGCGAACTGGTCGAGTCCTTCGAGACCACCTCGGCGGACCTGGTCGCCGCGCACGGCGGACGGCTCATCAAGACCCTGGGCGACGAGGTCCTCTTCGCCGCGGACGACGCGGGCACGGCCGGCGAGATAGCGCTGCGGCTGGTCGAGGCGATGTCCCAGGACACGACGATGCCCGCGCTGCGGGTCGGCATCGCGTTCGGCACGGTCACCACGCGCATGGGCGACGTGTTCGGCACGACGGTGAACCTGGCCAGCCGGCTCACGTCGATAGCGCCGAAGGACGCCGTCCTGGTCGACGGAGCCTTCGCCGCCGAGCTCATCAAGCACGGCGACGCCCCCGCCTCCGAGGCCGAGGAGACCGCGGCGGCCGCCGAGCGGGCCCGGCTGGCGGAGAAGGAGGGCCGCGGCCCGGGCGAGGAGCCCGCGCCGCCCTCGTACCGCTTCGGGCTGCAGCCGATGTGGCAGCGGCCGGTGCGAGGGCTGGGCGTGGTCGAGCCATGGCTGCTGGCCAGGCGGGGCAAGCCGTCCTCCTGACCCGTGCGGGTGCGGGCGGAGTGCGCCCGCGACGGACCGGCCCGCCGCGCCCCCGCCTAGGATCCCGGTAACGCTCGTTAACCGGAGGGGTGCAGTCATGGGTGTCACGTCCGAGCAGAGGTTCGGGGAGTTCGTCGTCGTACGCCGCCACGAGGGCCAGGAGCACGTGGCCGAGCTGGTGCTCGACCGTCCGAAGGCGATGAACGCCGTGAGCAGCGCGATGGCGGTCGCGATCGCCGAGGCCTGTGCCGCGCTCGGTGCCGATCAAGGGGTGCGGGCGACCGTCCTCACCTCCAGTCACGAGCGGGCCTTCTGCGTGGGCGCGGACCTCAAGGAGCGGAACTCGTTCACCGACGCCGAGCTCGTCCGGCAGCGGCCCACGGCCAGGGCGGCGTACACCGGTGTGCTGGAGCTGCCCATGCCGGTCGTCGCCGCCGTGCACGGCTACGCCCTCGGCGGCGGCTTCGAGCTCGCGCTGGCCTGCGACGTGATCGTGGCGGACCGTACGGCCGTGGTGGGCCTGCCCGAGGTGTCCGTCGGCGTCATCCCCGGCGGCGGCGGTACGCAGCTGCTGCCCCGCCGGGTGGGCGCGGCGCGCGCCGCCGAGCTGGTCTTCAGCGCGCGGCGGGTGGAGGCGGCCGAGGCGCGTGAGCTGGGCCTGGTCGACGAACTGGTCGACGCGGGCCGGGACCGGGAGGAGGCGCTGGCGCTCGGCGCCCGTATCGCGGCGAACTCGCCGGTGGGGCTGCGGGCCGCCAAGCGGGCGCTGCGGCTGGGGCAGGGGCTGGACCTGCGGGCCGGTCTCGAGGTGGAGGACGCCGCCTGGCGGTCCGTGGCCTTCTCCGGCGACCGGGCCGAGGGCGTCGCCGCGTTCAACGAGAAGCGGAAGCCCAGCTGGCCCGGCGAGTGAGCCGGGGAGGCTTTTGAAGATCATCAGCGCCGCCGACTGATCAAATCATCGTGAACCTACCTAAGCTGGGGCGATGGGCGGTGATGATGCGCGGCTGCGCGCCGTGGTTGCGCTGGCACAGACGATGGCGGCGGCCCACACCCCGCGCGAGTCCTGGCACGCCGCGGCGCTGGGGGCGTGCGAGGCGCTGGGAGGCAGCTTCGCCGCCCTCTCCGTGTGGGAGCGGGACCGTGGCAGGCTGCGCGTGCTGGTGAACGCGGGGGAGCGGGCCGAGGGGGAGGAGGAGTTCCCCGAGTGCGAGGCCTACCCCGTGCACCAGTTCCCTGAGATCACCGAGTTCCTCCACGAGCGGTGGGCGGGGGGTGGCGAGCCCGACGCGTGGGTGGAGACCGCCGACGGCGCCCCGGCCGCCGGTGCGCCCGCCCGGGGCGCCCGCCCCTACTGCCACCAGCGGGTCGCCGCGCTGCGCCGGCGCGGCCGGGGCTGCTGCGTGGTGGCGCCGATCGTGCTGCACGGCCGCGCCTGGGGGGAGCTGTACGTCGCCCGGCCGGCCGGGGCTCCGGTGTTCGGCCGCGACGACGCGGACTTCGCGACCGTCCTCGCCGCGGTCGTCGCGGCGGGCATCGCGCAGACCGAGCGGCTGGAGGAGGTCCGCAAGCTGGCCTTCACGGACCCGCTGACCGGCCTCGCGAACCGCCGGGCCGTCGATCTCCGGCTCGACGAGGCGGTGGACCTGCACCGCACCGAGGGGGCCGTGGTCAGCCTGGTCGTCTGCGATCTGAACGGCCTCAAGGCGGTCAACGACACGCACGGCCACGCGGTCGGCGACCGGCTGCTGGAACGTTTCGGCTCGGTGCTCTCCCTCTGCGGCGCAATGCTTCCCGGCGCGCTGTCCGCGCGTCTGGGCGGTGACGAGTTCTGCCTGCTGGCCCTGGGGCCCCCGGCGGACGACGTCGTCCGGGTGTCCGAGGAACTGTGCGCCCGCGCCGTCTCCCTGGAGCTCGGCGACGGCGTCGCCTGCGGGGTCGCCTCCACGGGCGACGACATCGGCCCCGTCCGGTCGGCGCGCAGGCTCTTCCGGCTGGCGGACGCCGCGCAGTACCAGGCGAAGGCGGCGCACTCGCGGAGGCCCGTGGTCGCGGGGCGCGACGGTGACGTGATCCGGCTCGCCGACTCCCCGCCCCGGTCCCCCCACGACCGCCGCAGGCTGCGGGGCAATCCGCCCGGCGGCGACCGGTAAGGGGCCGAGCGCGCGACCACTGGTGACATGTTGGGTTTCAGTCCGTAGGGTTCTGAATATGGATATGCACACAGTCGTGGTGGGGACGGCCGGTACCACCGCCGAGGACGTCGTCGCCGTGGCCCGCCAGGGCGCCCGGGTCGAGCTCTCCGCGGCCGCCGTGGAGGCCCTGGCCGCCGCACGGGAGATCGTCGACGCCCTCGCCGCCAAGCCCGAGCCGGTCTACGGCGTCTCCACCGGCTTCGGCGCCCTCGCCGCCCGGCACATCAGCCCCGGTCTGCGGGCGCAGCTGCAGCGCAACATCGTCCGCTCGCACGCGGCGGGCATGGGCCCCCACGTCGAGCGCGAGGTCGTCCGCGCGCTGATGTTCCTGCGGCTGAAGACGCTCGCCTCCGGCCACACCGGCGTACGCCCCGAGGTCGCGCAGACCATGGCCGACGTGCTCAACGCGGGCATCACCCCGGTCGTCCACGAATACGGATCGCTCGGCTGCTCCGGCGACCTCGCCCCGCTGTCGCACTGCGCCCTGACCCTCATGGGCGAGGGAGAGGCGGAGGGCCCCGACGGCACCGTGCGGCCGGCCGGAGAGCTCCTCGCCGAGCACGGCATCACGCCCGTCGAACTGCGCGAGAAGGAGGGCCTCGCCCTCCTCAACGGCACCGACGGCATGCTGGGCATGCTCGTGATGGCCCTCGCCGACCTGAAGAACCTCTACACCGGCGCCGACATCACCGCCGCCCTCTCCCTGGAGGCACTCCTGGGCACGGACCGGGTCCTCGCCCCGGAGCTGCACGCCATCCGTCCGCACCCCGGCCAGGGCGTCTCGGCCGGCAACATGCTGCGGGTGCTCGAAGGGTCCGGCCTCACCGGCCACCACCAGGACGTCGCCCCCCGCGTCCAGGACGCCTACTCCGTGCGCTGTGCGCCGCAGGTCAACGGCGCCGGGCGCGACACCCTCGCCCACGGGCGGCTCGTCGCGGACCGCGAGCTGGCCTCGGCGGTCGACAACCCCGTCGTCCTGCCCGCGGAGGGACGGGTGGAGTCCAACGGCAACTTCCACGGCGCCCCCGTCGCGTACGTCCTCGACTTCCTGGCGATCGTCGCCGCCGACCTCGGGTCCATCACCGAGCGCCGCACGGACCGCCTGCTGGACAAGAACCGCTCGCACGGGCTGCCGCCGTTCCTCGCCGACGACGCCGGGGTCGACTCGGGGCTGATGATCGCCCAGTACACGCAGGCCGCCCTGGTCAGCGAGCTGAAGCGGCTCGCGGTCCCGGCCTCCGTCGACTCGATCCCGTCCTCCGCGATGCAGGAGGACCACGTGTCCATGGGGTGGTCGGCCGCGCGCAAGCTCCGTACCGCCGTCACCGGCCTCGCGCGGATCGTGGCCGTCGAGCTGTACGCCGCCACGCGCGCCGTCGAGCTGCGGATCGCGGAGGGCCTGAGCCCCGCGCCCGCCACGCTGGCCGTCATCGAGGCGCTGCGGGCCGCCGGTGTCCAGGGACCCGGGCCGGACCGTTTCCTCGCGCCGGACCTGGCCGCCGCCGAGGCGTTCGTACGGGAGGGCGGGCTCGTCGGGGCCGTGGAAGCGGTGACCGGCCCACTGGACTGACCCCGTACACGTGAGGGCTGCCGCACCCCGGGGTGCGGCAGCCCTCACCTACCTCTCAGAGGCCGGTGCTCAGCGTGCCGCCCCGGCGTACCGAGTACGCGACGAATCCCGCGCCGACGCACAGGGAGAGCGTGCCGCCGATCAGATAGGGCGTCGTGTCGACGCCCGCCCCGGTGTCGGCCAGCCTGTCCCCGGTGCTCAACTCCCCGGTGACGGAGGCCTGTCGGACCTCACCGGAGGAGACGGTGGAGGAAGCGGCGGACGAGCCGGTGGAACCGCTCCGCGTCTCTGTCCCGCCGGTCGCGTTGGCGGAGGGTACGAACCAGAGAGCACAGAGCAGGGTGCCTGCCGCCGTGGTGGTCAGCAGCGTGCGACGAGCCATGGACACAGAATCGATCCCCTTGCGACAACCATCAGTTAGCCCTGCGGGCCGATGCTAAGCAAAGCAGCGGGTCGGAGGAAAGTCGCAGGTGCGGGGGGCCTTACGCTCCGGCGTATGAGCACTTCGGAGACACCCTCATTTGTTCGGCTTCGCGTGGAGATGGTGCTGGAGATCAGCGACGCGGACGCCCTCACCGGCACGGCACTGGAGAGCATCGCCGCCGATTTCACCGCCCCCGGCAGCACACCCGCCGACGAGTCCCCCGAGGAACGCACGCATGCCGAGGAGGCCGTCAGGGAAGACGCAGCGGAGGCCCTCGCCTCGCTGATCGACCCGTTCGACCTGGTCGGCCAGGTGCCCGGTGTCGCGCTCGCACAGGCCTCCTGGAGCAGCGAGACGATCGACTACGACCCCGACGCCGAGGACTGGGCCGCCGGAGAGGACGGGGACCAGGAGTACTACGGGATCGAGGACAATGAGACCGACGACGAAGAAGGTGGCGGGCGCACGGAACGCTGAGGCCCGGAAGGCACTCCTCGGAGGTGGCGGGAACCGCCGCGGCCCCGGGTGCGTCGATGAGTGGTGTTCCCCACATCCTTGCCGGATGTGGAACGGAAGACCCGGTCGCGGTGTTCTTGGAACATTGACGGGGAGTCGCCGTCGGGCGACCCTGTCCGGGGATCTTGGGGAATCGGCAACGATGGAGAAGCGTGTGATGACGGACAGCAAGCGGCGCAGGGGCCTCATGGCCGCGTCCGCACTGCTCGGCGGCGTTCTGGTGCTTTCTGCCTGCAGCGACGACGGCGGTACGAACACGGGCGCGAGCACCGACAGCTCGAAGACGTCACAGTCGCAGGTGGACGAGGCGGCCGCCAAGGACACCTCCGAGGCGCAGATAACGATCGCGCCGAAGAACGGCGCGACCAACGCGAGCATCAACAACGCCGCGATCGTCACCGTCGCCAAGGGCAAGCTGACCGAGGTCACCATGACCACGGCCGAAGGTGACGCGGTCGAGGGCAGCCTCGCGGCCGACGGCTCCAGCTGGAAGCCCAGCGGTCAGCTCGAGCGCTCGACGACGTACAAGATCAGCGCCACGGCGGCCGACTCCAAGGACCGTCAGGCGCACGCCAACAGCTCCTTCACCACGGTCTCGCCCGAGAACAGCTTCATCGGGAACTTCACGCCCGAGGACGGTTCCACCGTCGGCGTCGGGATGCCGGTCTCGATCAACTTCAACAAGGCGATCACCAACCGGAAGGCCGTCCAGGACGGCATCAAGGTCACGTCGAGCAGCGGCCAGGAGGTCGTCGGGCACTGGTTCAACAACCAGCGTCTGGACCTGCGCCCCGAGGACTACTGGCAGGGCGGCTCCACCGTCACCCTGAAGCTGTCCCTCGACGGCGTCGAGGGCGCCGACGGCGTCGTCGGTGTCCAGCAGAAGACGGTGACCTTCAAGGTCGGCCGCAACCAGGTCTCCACCGTGGACGCCAAGGCGCACACGATGACCGTCACCCGGGACGGCAAGACCGTCAAGACCATCCCGATCTCCTCCGGATCCTCCGACAACCCGACGTACAACGGCCAGATGGTGATCTCCGAGAAGTTCAAGGAGACCCGCATGGACGGTTCGACGGTCGGCTTCACGGACGACGACGGCAAGGGCGAGTACGACATCAAGGACGTGCCGCACGCCATGCGGCTGTCCACGTCGGGCACCTTCATCCACGGCAACTACTGGGGCGCGAAGTCGATCTTCGGCAGCGCGAACACCAGCCACGGCTGCGTCGGCCTCTCCGACACGAAGGGCGCCGGCGACGCCAACACGCCGGCCGCCTGGTTCTACGACAACTCCCTGATCGGTGACCTGGTCATCGTCAAGAACAGCCCCGACAAGACCATCGCTCCCGACAACGGCCTCAACGGCTGGAATATGAGCTGGTCGGAGTGGACGGCGGGCTCCGCCGCCTGATCCCGAAGGCGCACTCCTCTCCCCGCACGAAGGCGGCGGTATCCGGACGATCCGGGTGCCGCCGCCTTCGGCGTGTGCGGGCGGCAGGCGTTCTCATCCAGCTCTCATCGGAGACTTAACTCCTCATCACGCCCGCTCCATACCTTCGCGCCATGTTCTTCACCTACCTCCGGCGCGAGCTGCGCCGCCGCAGAAAGGCGGCGCTCGTCGTCGCCTCGGGGCTCGCCCTCGGCATTGCGCTGGTCATCATCGTCAGCTCGGTCTCCGTCGGCATGAGCAAGGCCCAGGACAAGGTCCTGGAATCGCTGTACGGCCTGGGCACGGACATGACGGTGACCAAGGCCGCGGCCGCCCAGGGCTCCGGAGGCACCGAGCGTCCCCGGTTCGAGTTCGACGCCGAGGACGACGACGCGACCCAGAGCACGGACCGGGTCATGGTCCAGGGCTTCCAGACGCTCGCGGCCGGCACCGTCGACACGGTGGGCGAGCAGGACGGCGTCGCGAACGCCGTCGGCGGGCTGAGCCTGACGGTCATGAAGGTCGACGGCCAGTTCAAGCGCGGCGAGTTCAAGCAGGACGAGAGCTCGGGGCAGAGCCAGGGCGGCCCCGGCGGCGGCCAGGGCGGCGGAGGCCAGCCGCAGGGCCGGGTCGAGGGCGGCGGCGCCTCCTTCGACGTCAACTCCTTCACCGTGTACGGCACCGACGTCACCCAGCAGGACCTCGGCCCGCTTACCTCCTCCAGGATCACCGAGGGCCGTACGTTCAAGGCGTCCGAGACCGACGCCGAGGTCGCGGTCGTCGACTCCGCCTACGCCAAGGAGAAGGAACTCGCGGTCGGCAAGACGGTCACCGTCTCCGGCACCGCCTACACGATCGTGGGCGTCTCCACCGCGGACAGCGGCGACGCCGCCGCCGACGTCTACATCCCGCTGAAGCAGGCGCAGACCGTCGCCGACTCCAAGGACAAGATCACCACGGTCTACGTCCAGGCCGCCGATTCCCAGCAGATCGACACCGTCAAGGCCGCCATCCAGAAGAACGTCTCCGGTACGACGGTCACCACCTCCGCCGACCTCGCCGACACGGTGTCCGGCTCCCTCTCCACCGCCTCCGACCTGGCCTCCAGCGTCGGCAAGTGGCTCTCGATCGCCGTCCTGGTCGCCGCGTTCCTCGTCGCGGGCCTGCTGACCTCCTCCGCGGTCAGCCGCCGTGTGCGCGAGTTCGGCACCCTCAAGGCCCTCGGCTGGAAGAGCGGACGCGTCACCCGCCAGGTGATCGGCGAAGCCCTGGTCAACGGCCTGATGGGCGGTGTCCTCGGTATCGCCGTCGGCCTCGCCGGTGCCTACGCCGTGACCGCCGTCAGCCCCACCCTCACCGCCCAGCTCGGTTCCTCGGGCGGCGGAGGCGGCGGCATGGGCGGCGGCGGCCCCATGGGCGGAGGCGGCCCCGGCCGTCAGACCGCGTCCAGGACCCTCGACATCGCGCTGACCGCACCGGTCTCCCTCACCACGATCCTCGTCGCCGTCGCCCTCGCGGTGGCCGGCGGACTCGTCGCGGGAGCCTTCGGCGGCTGGCGGGCCTCCCGGCTGCGCCCGGCCGACGCCCTGCGCCGCGTCGCGTGACACCGCCCCGCCCCGCCCCTTCCCGTACGTAGCAGCAGGAGTCCACACGTGTACCAGCTCAAGGGCGTCACCAAGCGCTACATGCGCGGCAAGAATCCCGTCGACGCGCTCGCCGGCGTCGACCTGACCATCGAGGACGGCGGCAGGCTCGTCATCCAGGGCCCCACCGGCGGAGGCAAGTCCACCCTCCTGCAGATGCTGGGCGGGCTGGACCGGCCCACCGCCGGCACCGTCGAGCTCGACGGCGTCGACCTGGCCAGGCTCCCCGAGTCCCGGCTCACCAAGGTCCGGGCCGAGTCCATCGGATTCGTCTTCCAGAGCTTCAACCTGATCCCGACGCTCACCGCCCAGGAGAACGTCGAGACCGCCCTCGTCCCCCTCGGCCTCGGGGCGAGGACCCGCCGCGAACGCGCCGCGGAGGCACTGGAGTCGGTGGGCCTCGGCGACCGGCCCACCCACCTGCCGAGCGAGATGTCCGGCGGCCAGCAGCAGCGCGTCGCCATCGCCAGGGCCCTGGTCAAGCGGCCCAAGGTGCTGCTGGCCGACGAGCCGACCGGCAACCTCGACGAGTCCATGCGCGACGAGATCATGGACCTCCTCGACGGACTGTGGAAGGAGCACGGGCTGACCTTCGTGATGGTCACGCACGACAGCTCGCTGGCCCGCAAGGCGCCCCGGGTGGCGACCATCCGCAAGGGAAAGGTGACGGTGACGGAGAACGCGGCGGCCTGACCCGTACCCCCGCGGACCTCACGGCCGTCCTCCTCCGGCTGTGAGGTTCGCCACCCGCACTGCCCCGCGGAACGGGCGCCGTGCGGCCCCTCCGCCCCGGCGGCAGAGGGCTGCCGCCCCGCGGAATCGCGCGTACCGGGGCGAACGGTGGTGGCCACTATGTGGATGTCGTCCGGGCGCGGCCGGGCCGCACTGCGAGACTTGCCGGATGCAACGGCCCCCACGGGCCGGGGGGCGCCTCCGGGGACAGGGAGCGCCGACGCGCATGAGCCCACCCACGGAAGGTTGATCAGATGCCGGCCAGTTCCGACTCCCTCACCCCGCGTACCGCCGGGAACCGTGTCATCGAGCCGCTCTACGCGGAGATCCTGCGGCGCAACCAGGGCGAGAGCGAGTTCCACCAGGCTGTGCGCGAGGTCCTGGAAACCCTGGGCCCCGTGCTGGCGCAGCGCCCGGAGTTCGTCGACGCCCGCATCATCGAGCGGATCTGCGAGCCCGAGCGCCAGCTGATCTTCCGGGTGCCGTGGTCGGACGACTCCGGCGACATCCACGTCAACCGCGGTTTCCGCGTCGAGTTCTCCAGCGCGCTCGGCCCCTACAAGGGCGGACTGCGCTTCCACCCCTCCGTCAACCTCGGCATCGTGAAGTTCCTCGGCTTCGAGCAGATCTTCAAGAATGCCCTGACCGGAATGCCGATCGGCGGCGGCAAGGGCGGCGCGGACTTCGACCCCAAGGGCCGGTCCGACGCCGAGGTCATGCGGTTCTGCCAGTCGTTCATGACGGAACTCCACCGCCACCTGGGCGAGTACACCGACGTCCCCGCCGGTGACATCGGCGTCGGCGGCCGCGAGATCGGCTACCTCTTCGGCCAGTACAAGCGCATCACCAACCGCTACGAGTCCGGTGTGCTCACCGGGAAGGGCCTCGGCTGGGGCGGCGCACAGGCCCGCACCGAGGCGACCGGCTACGGCTGCGTCCTCTTCACCGCCGAGATGCTGCGCGTCCGCGGGGAGTCCCTGGACGGCCAGCGCATCGCGGTCTCCGGCTCCGGCAACGTGGCCATCTACGCCATCGAGAAGGCCCAGCAGCTCGGCGCGACCGTCGTGACCTGCTCCGACTCGGGCGGCTACGTCGTCGACGAGAAGGGCATCGACCTCGATCTGCTCAAGGAGATCAAGGAGACGGGCCGCGGCCGGATCTCCGAGTACGCCGAGCGGCGCGGCGAGCACGTGCGCTACGTCGAGGGCGCCGGCGTCTGGAGCGTCCCCGTGGACGTCGCCCTGCCCTGCGCCACCCAGAACGAACTCCACGAGGCCGACGCGCTCGCCCTCGTGCGCAACGGCGTGAAGGCGGTCGCCGAGGGCGCCAACATGCCGACCACCCCGGAGGCCGTCCACGTCTTCCAGGAGGCGGGCGTCGCCTTCGCCCCCGGCAAGGCGGCCAACGCGGGCGGGGTGGCCACCAGCGCCCTGGAGATGCAGCAGAACGCGTCCCGTGACTCGTGGACCTTCGCCCACACCGAGGAGCGGCTCGCGCAGATCATGCGCCACATCCACGACTCCTGCCACACGACGGCCGAGAAGTACGGCAGCCCGGGCAACTACGTGGTCGGCGCGAACATCGCCGGCTTCGAGATCGTCGCGGAGGCCATGCTGGCGCAGGGCCTGATCTGACGGGGCGGCGTCGCGGGGTCCGGGGTGACGATCCCCGGACCGCGTGGCGGCGCTCCCCGAGTTTCGCTCGCCGGTGTGCCGGGGAGAGTGGTCGGTCGTCGTGCGGGATCAGGGACACTTCCGGAACTCCGGACAGGAACCGCGGCTGCCCGCTCCGACGACCGTCGTCCCGGCGCGTTGACCAGGATCCTCACCGTGCGTCCTCCCGGGGTGTCATACGCGCGCCCGGCGCGGTGCCGGACGAGGTCAGGAAGGCGGTCCGGGGCAGGGTGGCGTCGGCCGCGCGGGCGGCCTCGGCGGTGGACGGGTCGGTAGTGGTGAACACCGGCGCGGCGCCGCCGTCCCAGGTGTTGCCCTCGGACCTGGCGGAATCCGCGAGCACCGCGTCCCGCCCCTCGCCGCTGTCCGCCGCCGCGTTGGCGTTCAGCACGGCGGCGGCGGTGACCAGGTGGAAGCCCGTGCCGTTGCGGAAGGCCGTGTTGCGGGTGAGACGGATCGCACCGGGGTTGCCCTCGTCGTTGAAGCCGAGCCCGGCGTTGTCCCAGGCCACGTCGTCGGTCAGCACATGGGCGACGGAGGCCGAGGTGTGGCCGCCGCCGAGGGTGAAGCCGTTGCCGTTGCGGTAGGACCAACTGCCGCGCACCGTCACCGGGCTGAGATGGACACCGCCGACCACATCTGGATCGACCACAACCGCATCGAGCGGATGAACGACGGGCTCATCGACAGCCGCAAGGACACCAGCTACCTCACCGTCTCCTGGAACGTCCTCGGTGAGCAGAACAAGGCCTTCGGCATCGGCTGGACGGACAACGTCACCGCGCGGATGACGATCCACCACAACTGGATCCACGACACCAACCAGCGCAACCCCAGCATCGACAACGTCGCCTTCGCGCACCTCTACAACAACCACATGCAGAACGTGACCTCGTACGGGAACCTGTCACGCGGCGCCTCGAAGACCGTCATCGAGAACAGCTACTACCAGAGCGTCGCCAACCCCTACTACGTCGACACCACCGCCGCGTCCCTCACCCAGACCGGCAGCATCTGCGTCTCCTGCACCGGCAAGCAGCAGACCAACGGGACGACCTTCAAGCCGGGCGACCACTACAGCTACACCCTGGACCCGGCAGCGGACGTCCCCGCCCTGCTCAAGCAGTACGCCGGCCCGCAGGGCAACATCGGAAGCTGACCCACCGCGGCAGGTGTCCGGCCGCCGCCGGGCCGGCCCGGTACGGGACAGACCGTGTTCCGTACCGGGCCCACGGCCCGTCGGTGAGGCCTCCGGCGTGCCCGGGGGCCTCGCGGCCGTCGGGCTCAGCCGTGTGAGGCCCCGGCCGCATCGACCGCTTCGAGCTGTTCGCGCCGCGTCCGCTCGCTTGCCCGCGGGTCCTGCGGGGAGAGACCGTTCTGCCGACAGCAGATACGCCCGGCGCGGAGGGCGAACCTCTCCCGCGCCGGGCGCACCGCTCCTAGGCTCGGACGATGAGCAGCGACACACCCGACCGTGCCCGCGTGATCCCCCTGCGCCCCGTTCCCGCGGCGCCGGACAGGGAACCCCTCTGGCGGGACGTCGTGGGCGACGTCCTGCGCCGCGAACGCGCCGGCCAGCGGCGCACACTCAAGGACGTGGCGGAGGCCGCGCGCATCTCCGTGCCCTACCTCTCGGAGGTCGAACGCGGGCGCAAGGAGGCGTCGTCCGAGGTGCTGGCGGCGGCCGCCCGTTCCCTCGGGCTCGGACTGGCCGACGTGCTCTCCCTGGCCCAGGACGAGCTCGTCCGGCGGAGCGCGCCCTCCCGTACGTCCACGGCCCGGATGCCCCGGGGAGCGGTCCGGCTGGCCGCCTGACCCCACGTCCGGGTGACGTACGCGCAGGACTCGCGGACGCCGGTGAATTCGCCGATGGCATCCGGGGCCCGGGGCCCGAACCTTGTCGGACCAGGCACCCGCCCCCGATCCCCGCCAGGAGCGTTCCATGCGTCGTCGTTCACCCCGCCGGCTTCTCGGCGTCCTCGCCGCCGTCACCGTCGCGTTCTCCCTGTTCTCCGCGGCTCCGACGGCGGGCGCGGCTCCGGCCGCGACGACCGCCGCCACGTCGACAGCACAGGCCGGCACCGCCGTGCAGCCGCTGTCGACGAGCACACCGGTCGTCTTCGTCCACGGCTACACCGGCAGCGCCTCGAACTGGGTCACCGCCATGAGCGTCTTCCAGCTCAACGGCTGGTCCAGCTCCAAGCTCTTCGCCTACGAGTACAACTCCTACGGCAACAACGTCACCAACGCGCAGGGCCTCGCGTCCTTCGTCAGCACCGTGAAGTCCCGCACCGGGGCGAGCAAGGTCGCGATCGTCAACCACTCGATGGGCGGCCTCGTCAGCCAGTACTACCTGAAGGTGCTGGGCGGGAACACCAGCGTCAGCCACCTCGCCTCGATCGCGGGCGCGAACCACGGGACCACGTTCGCCTCCGCCTGCCTGATCTACACGACCTGCCAGCAGATGTACCCGGGCTCCTCGTTCATCTCGCAGATCACCTCGGGCGACGAGACCCCCGGTGACACGAGGTACGCCACCTGGTACTCCGCGTGCGACGGCGTCATCCTGCCGTACACCAGCACCAGGCTGAGCGGCGCGACGAACAACCTCGTGGCCTGCCAGACCCACATCGGCTTCCTGGCGGACACGATCGTGCTGGGCCAGATCGCGCGCTTCGTCGCCTCCTGACCCGGACGCGCCCCGTCCCCGGCACCCCGTGACGGGTGCCGGGGACGGGGCGCGTGGTGCGTCCTGGCCCGGGAGCCTCAGGCCTCCGGCGCCGGGGCGATGCCCGTCGGGCAGGCACGGCCCCAGTTGGTCTCGGAGGGGGACTCCAGGGTGGCGCCCGTGCCGCCGATGCCGCAGTAACCGTCGGGGTTCTTGTCCAGGTACTGCTGGTGGTAGGCCTCCGCGGGCCAGAAGGTGCGGCCCTGGGCCGGCAGGATCTCCGTGGTGATCTCCTTGAAGCCCGCGCCCGTCAGCACCTGCTGGTACGCCTCACGGGACGCCTCGGCGGCCTCCGCCTGCTCGGGGGAGTGGGTGTAGATCGCCGAGCGGTACTGCGTACCGACGTCGTTGCCCTGGCGGAAGCCCTGGGTCGGGTTGTGGGACTCCCAGAAGAGCTTCAGGAGCTCGGCGTAGCTCACGACCGTCGGGTCGAACACGACCCGGACCGCCTCCGTGTGACCGGTGAGGCCGGAGCAGGTCTCCTCGTACGACGGGTTCTCGGTGTAACCGCCCTGGTACCCGACGAGCGTCGTCCAGACGCCCTCCGTCTGCCAGAACTTGCGCTCGGCGCCCCAGAAACAGCCCAGCGCGAAGTCGGCGACCTCCAGGCCCTGCGGGTACGGGC
Source organism: Kitasatospora papulosa (assembly GCF_000717245.1). Lineage (GTDB taxonomy): Bacteria > Actinomycetota > Actinomycetes > Streptomycetales > Streptomycetaceae > Streptomyces > Streptomyces papulosus. The sequence goes on along the minus strand of NZ_JNYQ01000004.1, from coordinate 655,214 downwards.
CCGTCAGCGGATTGCCGAGGACCGTGTGGCGGGAGGGCACCGTGAACTCGGGGGCGGGGCGGCCGCGCAGGGCCTCCTCAGGGGTGGGGAGCTGCGGGGTGCGGTGGGTCAGGAACATGCGGTGGCTCCTCCGGGGTCGGGGTTCGCTTCTTGCAACGCCGTGGGGGCGCCGCGGATTCCGTGTTCTCAGGCCGCGGGGGCCGGAGGGTCGCGACGTTCGTCACCTTCGCGGTGCGCACCGGCCGGGTACTCGTAGGAGGCCATGTACGCGGCCGTCTTCCGGCGTGCGCGCAGCCAGAAGAAGACGGCGAGGCCTATCAGGATCAGCGGGATCAGTCGTGCCATGGGTGCCGGTCCAATCCTTCGGGGGCGGCGGGTGTGCCGGGTCAGTGGAGCAGGGTCGCGGGGCTGCCGCCGTTCGCCTCGTACCCGGCGACGGCCAGGGCCCGGTACACCGTGTACTCGGCGGCCGGGTCGGGGTTCTGGGTCCAGGGCAGCGCGCCGACGTGCCCGTCGACGTGGACGAACTGGTGCATGGCCTCCGACCAGCGCTCCATGCGGACCAGGAAGAGGACCAGCAGGTGCCGTACGTGCGCGAGCATCGGGTCGTCGGCGCGGGCCGCGTGCACGGCGAACATCGCGCCCTCCACCGCCTTCGTCACGACGGCACCCCGGTAGAAGCCCTGCACCAGATTGACCTCGGGCAGGTGCTCGTACACCGCGAACAGCGGCAGCGCGGCGAGCAGCGAGCCCTGCGGGGCGCGGGCGGCGGCCGTCGTCGCGAAACGGTCGGCCTCCTGGCGGGAGCCGTGCCACTTCTCGCACCAGAAGTGCAGGGCCGCGATGTGCGCGCCCATGTGCGCGGGAGCACGGTCGATGATCTTCGCCCAGACCTGGTCGAACTGCTCGTGGGAGTAACCCAGCCCGCGGGCGACGGCCAGCTCCACGATGTACGGGACGGGGTCGCCCGGGGCCAGCAGCGCGGCCTCGCCGCAGACTGTCCGGGCCTCCTCCAGGATGATCCGGAAGTCGTCGGTGCCCACCGTGCCGGTGCGCCACGCCTGCTGCACCAGGAACTCCGCGTGCACCGCGGCGGCGCCCGCGTCCTTCGGAGCCTCGGCCCGCCACGCCCTCAGCCACGCGCCTCCGGCACCCGGCCGCTGCGCCAGCTCCAGGGAGGCCGCACCCGCGAACGCCTGCACCCGCTGCCAGCGGACCTCGCTCTCCTTGGGCGTACCCGCGAGCAGTTGGGAGGCGGCCTTCCAGTTCTGGGTGCTCTGCACGACGTCGAGGACGTCGAGCAGGTCCTGGTCGGGGCCCGGCATCCGGACGTCCAGCTCCTCCTGCCGGGCGAAGCCGTAGGTGTCCGGGTCGGCGGCGTCGGGCGAACCGGGCGCCACCTGGCGGATACCGCCACGGCGCCGCAGCATGAACGGACCGACGACGGCGGCCAGCATGCACAGGGCGAGCAGGAACCACAGAATCTCCATGCGGTCCATTGTCCCCGGACGGCGAAGCGGGCGGCGAGTGGCCTGTAACTCCCCTCCGGAGGAACTACGCTCGGGCCCCATGAGCGACCAGCACAGCTTCGAGACCCTTGCGATCCATGCCGGCAACACGGCGGATCCCCTCACCGGCGCAGTGGTCCCGCCGATCTACCAGGTGTCCACGTACAAGCAGGACGGTGTCGGCGGGCTGCGCGGCGGCTACGAGTACAGCCGCAGCGCCAACCCCACCCGCACGGCGCTGGAGGAGAACCTCGCCGCGCTGGAGGGCGGCCGCCGCGGGCTCGCCTTCGCGTCCGGCCTCGCCGCGGAGGACTGCCTCCTGCGTACGCTGCTCACCCCCGGTGACCACGTGGTCATCCCGAACGACGCCTACGGCGGCACGTTCCGGCTGTTCGCGAAGGTCGCCTCGCGCTGGGGCGTGGAGTTCTCGGTCGCCGACACCTCCGACGTGAGCGCGGTCCGGGCCGCGCTCACCCCGCGCACCAAGGCGATCTGGGTGGAGACGCCGTCCAACCCGCTGCTCGGCATCACCGACATCGCCGCCGTCGCGGGTGTGGCCCGGCAGGCGGGCGCGCGGCTGGTGGTCGACAACACCTTCGCCAGCCCCTACCTCCAGCAGCCGCTCTCGCTCGGTGCCGACGTCGTCGTGCACTCCACCACGAAGTACATGGGCGGGCACTCCGACGTCGTCGGCGGCGCGCTCGTCGTCAGCGACCCGGAGCTGGCCGAGGAGCTGGCGTACCACCAGAACGCCATGGGCGCGGTGGCCGGACCGTTCGACGCGTGGCTGGTCCTGCGCGGCATCAAGACCCTCGCGGTCCGCATGGACCGCCACGACGAGAACGCGACGAAGGTCGCCGACCTGCTGACCCGTCACCCCAAGGTCACGCAGGTCCTCTACCCGGGGCTGCCGGAGCACCCGGGGCACGAGATCGCCGCCAAGCAGATGAAGGCGTTCGGCGGGATGGTGTCGTTCCGGGTCTCGGGCGGCGAGGAAGCGGCCGTCGAGGTCTGCAACCGCGCCAAGCTGTTCACGCTCGGGGAGTCGCTCGGCGGCGTCGAGTCGCTCCTGGAGCACCCGGGCCGCATGACGCACGCGTCCGCGGCGGGCTCTCCGCTGGAGGTGCCGGCCGACCTGGTCCGGCTGTCCGTCGGCATCGAGAACGCCGACGACCTGCTGGCCGACCTGACGCAGGCGCTCGGCTGACGGGCTGCCGCAGGGGGCGTGCGCCGTCGGGCCGCGCCCCACGTCCCTCAGCAGACCCGGTCGAGGAACAGGGCGGCGAGACGTCCGGCGGCCGGGACGCTTCGGTCCCGGCCGTCGCGCTGTCGGTCAGACTGCGACCCTCTCGTCCTCCAGCGAGCCCCGGATCTGCTCACGCAGTTCCGGACTGTCGGTGTGCTCGTGGACCGAGACCGCGTGCTCGGCGGCCGCGCGGACGACTTCGTCCTCCTCACCGGAAATGGTGAGTGTGCAGTTCGAGACGCTCGGATACTTGCGGCAGTCGGCGATCTTCCGTGTCATGGCGCCCTCCTCGACTCGCGAGTGCGGCACTTCCAGAGTAGATCCGCCCGGCCCGCCGGACAGCCGGGCACACCGCCCGGGACCGCGGGTGCCGAGGGTCAGCTGTCCTGCGCCGGCTGGATCGCCGCCTGCCGGGCCGCCAGGGAGGCGTTGAACCGGGTCAGCAGGGCGCAGAAGGTGTCGCGCTCCTCCTCGGTCCACCCGCCGGTCACCTGCGACATCAGCTCACGCCGCGAGGCGCGGACCTCCTCCAGCCGGGACTGGCCGCGCGGCGACAGCTGCAGCACGACCGCGCGCCCGTCCTCCGGGTGCGAGGTGCGCTTGACCAGACCGGTGTCGACGAGCGGCGCGACCTGACGGGTCACCGTCGAGGAGTCGATCCCCATGCCCGCGGCCAGCGCCTTGACGCCCATGGGCCCCTCGACGTCGAGCCGGTTGAGCAGCAGATAAGCCGCCCGGTCCATCGAGTTGCGGACCTGGCCGACACCGCCGAGGCGGGTCTGCTCGGCACGGCGGGCGAAGACGGCCACCTGGTGCTGGAGTGCGTCGAGCAGGTGGTCCGTTCCTTGTCCGGGGGCGGCGCCCCCGGAAGGAGACGCAGCAGTCGTCATGTCCTGAGGGGGCATGGCCGGGGGCTCTCTTCGTGCGGTGTCGGATAGGTGGGGGACAGAGTACGCGGCCACGGGGCAACGTGTAGCAGCGCTGCACAAACCTGTGGACACCACCGCAGGCCGCCATGAGATGCGACGGCTCCCGGGCCTCCTGGCTGCAAGACTTGCTGTCATGAGCTTCCGTACGTCAGGCCCCTTTCCTCCGCTGATCCTCGACGACGTCCGCGGGGCGCAGAAGATGCTGTCCGGGGTGGCCCGGACGACCGGGATGGAAGGCAGCCGCTACCTCAGTTCCCTCGTCGGCGCTCCGGTCCACCTCAAGTGCGAGAACCTCCAGCGGACCGGCTCGTTCAAACTCCGGGGCGCGTACGTGCGCATCGCCGGACTCAGCCCCGTCGAACGGGCTGCCGGGGTGGTGGCCGCGAGTGCCGGAAACCATGCGCAGGGTGTCGCACTCGCGTCTTCGCTGCTCGGCGTACGCTCCACGGTCTTCATGCCGGTCGGCGCGCCCCTGCCGAAGGTGGCCGCGACCCGGGACTACGGCGCGGAGGTCAGGCTCCACGGCCATGTCGTCGACGAGACACTGGCCGCCGCCCAGGAGTACGCGGAGGAGACCGGCGCGGTCTTCATCCACCCCTTCGACCACCCGGACGTCATCGCGGGGCAGGGCACCGTCGGCCTGGAGATCCTCGAACAGTGCCCGGAGGTCCGGACCGTCGTCGTCGGCATCGGCGGGGGCGGTCTCGCCGCGGGGATCGCGGTCGCGGTGAAGGCCCTGCGTCCCGACGTCAGGATCGTCGGTGTCCAGGCCGCGGGCGCGGCGGCCTTCCCGCCCTCACTGTCCGCCGGTCACCCGGTGGCGCTCGACGCGGTGCAGACCATGGCCGACGGGATCAAGGTGGGCCGGCCCGGCGACCTGACGTTCCCGCTGGTCCAGGAGCTGGTGGACGAGGTCCGTACGGTCTCCGAGGACGAGCTGTCCAGCGCGCTGCTGCTGTGCCTGGAGCGGGCGAAGATGGTCGTCGAGCCGGCCGGGGCGATCCCGGTCGCGGCGCTGCTGAGCGATCCGGGCGCCTTCCGCGGACCTGTCGTCGCCGTGCTGTCGGGCGGCAACGTCGACCCCCTGCTGATACAGCGCATCCTGACGCACGGCATGGTGGCGGCCGGCCGTTACCTGAGCCTGCGGCTCCGGCTCACCGACCGGCCGGGAGCGCTGGCCGCGATGCTCACCACCCTGTCCGCCGCCGACGCCAACGTGCTCGACATCCAGCACGTACGGACCGACCCGCGGCTCGGGCTCACCGAGGCGGAGGTGGAACTCCACCTGGAGACGAAGGGGCCGGAGCACTGCGAGGAGGTCGCCGCCGCGCTGCGCACCGCCGGCTATCTGGTGCGCTCCTGAGGGTCCGATTCCCCGCGCGAAAACCTGTTGTGTGTCGCGATGTATCGCGTTACGGTGCATCGCCGAACACTCGGTGTTCCCCGCCTCGGAGGGCCGGGAACTCTACGATCCGCTCAGGAACGCACGCGAGACAACTGGGGGAAAACGTATGCCAGGCGCCATCTACGCCGAAGGCCTGGTGAAGACCTTCGGCGATGTACGAGCACTGGGCGGCGTCGATCTCGACGTGCCCGAGGGCACCGTCCTGGGTTTGCTGGGGCCCAACGGCGCCGGTAAGACGACAGCCGTGCGTGTCCTGACCACCCTGCTCAGGCCGGACAGCGGCCGGGCCGTCGTGGCGGGCATCGACGTCCTGAAGGACCCCGACGCGGTGCGGCGCTCGATCGGCCTGTCCGGCCAGTTCGCGGCCGTCGACGAGTACCTCACGGGCCGCGAGAACCTCCAGATGGTCGGGCAGCTCTACCAGATGAGCTCGCGCGACGCGAAGAAGCGGGCCGGGCAGCTCCTGGAGAGGTTCAACCTCGCCGACGCGGCCGACCGCACCGCCAAGACGTACTCCGGAGGCATGCGCCGCCGCCTCGACCTGGCGGCGGCGCTCGTCGTCTCCCCGCCGGTGATGTTCATGGACGAGCCCACCACCGGGCTCGACCCCCGCAACCGGCAGCAGCTGTGGGAGGTCATCGAGGAACTCGTCGCGGGCGGCACGACCCTGCTGCTGACCACGCAGTACCTGGAGGAGGCCGACCACCTCGCCCACGACATCTGCGTCATCGACCACGGCAAGGTCATCGCCCGAGGCACGTCCGACCAGCTCAAGGCCCGCACCGGCGGAGAGCGCGTCGAGGTCGTCGTGCACCAGCCGGACCAGATCGAGCCGGCCCGCTCGGTGCTCGCCTCGTACGGCAAGGGGGAGATCTCCGTCGCCGAACACACCCGCAAGCTGACCGTCCCGGTCACCGGCGGGGCCAAGCTGCTGGCCGAGGTCATCCGCGACCTCGACACCCGGGGCGTGGAGATCGACGACATCGGCCTGCGCCGCCCCACCCTCGACGACGTCTTCATCTCGCTCACCGGCCACGCCGCCGAGCTGGAGAAGAACGGCGGGAACGAATCCACCGAGGCCGCACAGGGCCGGAAGGAGGGCGTGCAGTGAGCGCCGTCACGGACGCACCGGACATCGCACCGCTCAAGTCCCGCGGGGCGGTCGGCCGCTCCGTGGCCGACTCCCTGGTCGTCGCCCGACGCAACCTGATCCGCATGGCCAGGATCCCCGAGATGGTGATCTTCGGCCTGGTCCAGCCCATCATGTTCGTGGTGCTGTTCACCTACGTTTTCGGCGGCTCCATCAAGGTGGGCAGCTCCCTGTCGTCCACGGCCTACAAGGAATTCCTGATGGCCGGGATCTTCGCCCAGACCGTCACCTTCGCCACGGCCGGCGCCGGAGCGGGTATCGCGGACGACATGCACAAGGGGCTGATCGACCGCTTCCGGTCCCTGCCGATGGCCCGGGGGGCCGTCCTCACCGGACGTACGCTCGCCGACCTCGTGCAGACCGCGCTCACCCTCGTCGTCCTCGCCGGTGTCGCACTGATCATCGGCTGGCGGACCCACGAGAACCTCGGCAAGGTGCTGCTGGGCTTCCTGCTGCTGCTCCTGCTCGGGTACGCCTTCTCCTGGATCGGCGCGCTGATCGGCCTCGTCGTGCGCACACCCGAGGCGGCCACCTCCGGCGGGCTGATCTGGCTCTTCCCGCTGACGTTCATCTCGAACGCCTTCGTGGACGCCAACCAGATGCCGACGATCCTGCGCCACATCGCGGAATGGAACCCCTTCAGCGCCACCGTGGCGGCCTGCCGCGAACTGTTCGGCAACGTCCCGCCGGGCTTCGTGACCTCGGACGCATGGCCCATGCAGCACCCGATCCTCGCCTCGGTGATCTGGTCGGTGCTGATCGTGGTGGTCTTCCGCACCCTGGCGGTCCGCAAGTACCGCTCGGCGACCGCCTGACCCGGACGCGACGGAGCCCCGGCCGCAGCTGCGGCCGGGGCTCCACCGGTGTTCCGGGGGTCAGCCCTGGTACGGCTTCGCCGAGACGATCTTCACGGTGGCCTTCTTGCCGTTCGGCAGCTCGTACTCCGCCTCGTCACCGGTCCGCTTGCCGTTCACGCCGGTGCCGAGCGGGGACTGGGGGGAGTAGGTCTCGATGTCCGCGCTCGCGTACTCGCGGGAGGCGAGCAGGAAGGTGACCGTGTCGTCCGGGTCACCGTCGAAGGCGATGGTCACGACCATGCCCGGCTCGACCACGCCGTCGTCGGCCGGGGCCTCGCCGACCTTCGCGTGCTCCAGGAGCTGGGTCAGCTGACGGACCCGGAGCTCCATCTTGCCCTGCTCCTCCTTGGCGGCGTGATAGCCGCCGTTCTCGCGGAGGTCACCCTCCTCGCGGGCCGCCGCGATCTTGACGGAGATCTCCGTGCGCGCGGGACCAGACAGGTACTCCAGCTCTGCCTTCAGCTGGTTGTACGCCTCCGGCGTGAGCCAGGTGACGTTATCGCTGGTCTGGGTCACAGGGTGCTCCTCGTCGGTGCTGGGAATACAAAGCAACGCCCTACCCCAAGCATGCGCTGCCACGGGTGGGCGAAACAACGAGCCTAACAATTCCCCGCGAAAAGGGGGAGAAGGTAAAACGTCACACGCGCTTCCGGGCCGGTCGGCGCGGGAGCGCGGGCATCCGGGACGGCGCGCGACCCCGGGCGTGGTCAGCCGCCGGCGGTGCACCCCTTGAGCTCCACCGCGGTCGCCCTGGAGGTGGTGCGCAGCGAGACGACCTCGTCGATCCGCTCCGCGCGCCCGTCGAACCGGAAGTCCGCCCGCCCGACCTCCGCGCCGTCCTCGCTCAGGGCGCGGAGCGTGCACTGCCCGGTGGCGTCCCGGTCCTTGCGGACCTCGAGGTGCGCCTCGGCGCGGCCCGCCGAGACGATCTTCGACTTGATGAGCTCGGCGCTGACGTCCTGACCGGCCACGTAGTCGTAGCCGAACCAGCCGATCATGGCCAGGAACGCCACACCCAGCACGGAGCCGGTGATCTTCAGCTTGCGGTCCGCGCGCTCGTCCTGCGACCGGCCGTAGCGCCCCTCGGGCAAGGCCTCGCGTACCGCTGCCATGATCGTTCCTCCCGTGCCGGGGATCGAGGAATTTTCCACCCCCCGGTTCAGTCACTATAGAAGCCGACCACTGCGACGAATCACTGAGGACCGAGTCTTGACCGAGCAGCTGAGACTGATGGCCGTTCACGCCCACCCCGACGACGAGTCGAGCAAGGGCGCGGCCACCATGGCCAAGTACGTGTCCGAGGGGGTGGACGTCCTGGTAGTCACCTGCACGGGCGGCGAGCGGGGGTCCATCCTCAACCCGAAGCTCCAGGGGGATGCCTACATCGAGGCGAACATCCACGAGGTGCGCAAGAAGGAGATGGACGAGGCCCGGGAGATCCTGGGCGTCAAGCAGGAGTGGCTCGGCTTCGTCGACTCGGGTCTCCCCGAGGGCGACCCGCTGCCCCCGCTGCCCGAGGGCTGCTTCGCCCTGGAGGACGACGAGACGGCGGCGGGGCGTCTCGTCGCGAAGATCCGCGCGTTCCGGCCGCAGGTGATCACCACCTACGACGAGAACGGCGGGTACCCGCACCCCGACCACATCAAGACCCACACGATCTCGATGATCGCGTTCGAGGGGGCCGCGGACACCGACAGGTTCCCCGAGGCGGAGTTCGGCCCGGCCTGGCAGCCGCAGAAGCTCTACTACAACCAGGGCTTCAACAAGCCGCGCACCGTCGCCCTGCACGAGGCGCTCCTCGCCCGCGGTCTGGAGTCCCCGTACGGCGACTGGCTGGAGCGCTGGAAGGAGTTCGAGCGCGCCGAGCGCACGCTGACCACGCACATCCCGTGCGACGACTTCTTCGAGATCCGCGACAAGGCGCTGATCGCGCACGCCACGCAGATCGACCCGGACGGCGGCTGGTTCCGCGTGCCGATGGACGTCCAGCGGGAGGTCTGGCCGACCGAGGAGTACGAGCTCGCCAAGTCCCTGGTCGATACCTCCCTCCCCGAGAGCGACCTCTTCGCGGGCATCCGCGACAATGCCTGATATGTACGCGACCCAGGCACTGACGCAGCTCGTTCCGCTCGCCGCCGACGAGCTCGACAAGAACAAGGTGACGCCCGGCGTTCTCGGCTTCCTCGTCTTCGCGGCGCTCGCCGTGGGGGTGTGGTTCCTGATGAAGTCGATGAACCGCCACATGGGCAAGGTCGACTTCGAGGAGGCCCCCGACCCGGCGGCCCAGCCGGGTGACACCGGCGGAAACCCGGCGCAGGCGTCCTCCGGCGCGGGCACCGAGGCGGCCGGCACGAAGGCGTCCGCCTCGGGCAAGAGCTGACACGGCGGGGCCGCCCCCTCCCCCCCCCCGTACGGAGGGAAGGGGGCTCGCGCCGTCTCTCAGGCCCGCCGGTGCGCGTCGTTCAGATGGCGCAGTACGGCCGCGACCCGGCGGTCCGTGCCGTCGGCGGGCGCAAGATCGAGCTTGGCGAAGATGCTCCGGATGTGCTTGTGGACGGCGCCGTCCGTCACCACGAGCCGCTCGGCGATCGCCGCGTTGCCCAGGCCCTCCGCCATCAGCGCCAGGACCTCCCGTTCGCGCGGGCTGAGCCGGTCCAGACGGGTGTCGGGACGGGTCCGTGCGAAGAGCTGCGCGACCACCTCGGGGTCGATGGCCGTTCCGCCGTCCGCGACCCGCTCCAGAGCCGTGAGGAACTCCTCGACCCTGCCGACCCGCTCCTTGAGCAGGTACCCGAGCCGGGCGCTGCCGTCGGCGAGGAGGTCGGTGGCGAAGGCCTGCTCGACGTAGGCGGAGAGCACGAGGACCGCAAGGCCCGGCTGACGGCGCCGCGCCTCCACGGCCGCCCTGATCCCCTCGTCGGTGTGCGTCGGCGGCATCCGTACGTCGACGATCGCGAGGTCCGGCCGGTGCTCGTCCACCGCCGCCAGGAAGGCGTCCGGCGTACCCGCGGTCGCCACGACGTCGAGGCCCTCCGCGCGCAGCAGCAGCGCGAGCCCCTCCCTCAGCAGCGGGTCGTCCTCCGCGATCACGATCCGCATGGCAGTCCGGCCTCCAGTGTCGTGGGCCCGCCCGGTGGGCTGGCCAGGGTGAGTACGCCGTCGAGCGCCTCGACGCGCTTACGGATGCCGGCGAGGCCGGACCCGCCGTGCTCGTCGGCCCCGCCGCGGCCGTCGTCGGTGACCCGTAGCCACAGCCGTCCGTCGCGGTGGCGGACCGTGACGGACGCGGACCGTGCTCCGCTGTGCCGGGCGACGTTGGTGAGTGCCTCCGCCACCACGAAGTAGGCGGTCGCCTCGACCGACGCGGCGAACCGCCCCTCCACGTCCGCGTCGACCCGGCAGGGCACCGGGCAACTGCCCGCGAGCCCTGAGAGCGCGTCCGTCAGGCTCCGGTCGGCCAGCACCGGCGGCAGGATGCCCCGTACGACCGCGCGCAGTTCCGCGAGTGCCTGCTCGGCGGCGTCCTGGGCCCGCTCCAGCAGGGCGTCGGCGTCGGCGGAGCCCCGGGACACCGCCCGGCGGGACGCCCCCAGCAGCACCGTCACCGCCACCAGCCGGTTCTGAGTGCCGTCGTGCAGGGCCCGTTCGATGCGCCGCAGCTCGGTGGCGTGCGCGTCCAGTGCGGCGGCGCGGGTCGCGGTGAGCTCGGCGACGCGCGTCACGAGGTCGGTGCCGGGCGGAGGGGTGAGCAGCCGCCGCCCCGGCCACGCCTGGAGCCGCGCCATGCCGGGCGCGACGGCCAGGGTGACGGCGAACCATCCGATCCCCAGCAGACTGACCGCGAAGGCCCCCGGCCAGTCCGTCACGGTCCACAGGCCCAGGGACGGGGTGGCCTCCGAGGGCGGTACGAACGACCACCACAGCGGGAACGCGGCATCCGTCGCCGAGGTGAGGGGCAGCGTCAGCCCGACCAGGCCCAGCACCGTTCCGAGGAGGGCGTGCGAGGCCACCCAGCCCACCTCGCGCCGGGTGGCCGGGTCGGCGACGGCCTGCCGCAGCCCGGTCGGTGAGGGCCCCGGCCCGATGACCTCCGGCCCCCAACGGGACAGCCGCACGCGTTCGCGTCCGGCGACCGCGCGCAGCGCCCTCAGGGTGCCCGGCACCAGGAACAGGCCGGCCCCGAAGAGGCAGGCGGCGGCGGTGAACACCAGCCACAGCAGCATGATCAGGGCGAGGATCGCCGTACCGATGCCGCCGACGAGATGCTCGAAGGCGTCGAGAGCGGTCCGGGCGCGGACGGACACGTCCCAAAGGCGGGCCGGTTCATGTGCGGCCGCCGGCGGGGCGTCGTGCGCGGGCATCTCCACCTCCTGGTGCCGCGCCACTATGGCATCTCCCGGCGGGTGCGCGACGGGCGGGGGACGGCAGGTACAGCCTGCTGTACCCCGGTCCTCCACCTGGCGGGATCGTCGCCACCGCGCCGCCTCCGTAGCGTCCTTTCCGTGCCCAACTCCCCCTCGGACAAGGAGAAGACGATGGCTGATTCCTCCCGGCGGCCCGCACGTCCCGTGCTCTGGCTGCTGCTCCTGCTCTGCGCTGTCTGCAACGCGGTCACCTCGATGATGGGCGGGATCGCCACGGCCGTCTCCGTCGCCGCGGGGCTGGCCGCCCTGGCCTGCGGGATCGCCCTCGTCGCGGACCACCGCCGCGCCCGCTCCCCGGAGAGGACCGCCCGATGAGCGCCGGGACACAGCTCATCCCCGGCTCCCCTCCGGCGCCCAGCACGCCCGAGCCGCGCGGAGGATGGCGGGCCGGCATGAGCCGCCGACCCCTGACCTGGTTCTTCTCGCTGGCGTTCGCGCTGAGCTGGGTGGCCTGGGTGCCGTACATCCTGTCCGGGAACGGCCAGGGCGTCCTGGACTTCACCTTCCCCGGGGGCGAGGTCACCGGCCAGCTACTGGGGGTCCTCCCGGGCGCCTACCTGGGCCCGATCCTCTCCGCGCTCGTCGTCACCGCCGTCGCCGACGGACGCCCCGGCCTCCGGGCCTGGGCAGGCCGGATGACCAAGTGGCGGGTCGGCTGGCGCTGGTGGGCCGCGATCATCGTCACCGTGCCGCTCGTCCTCGTCCTCACGCTGTACGCCCTGGGCGGCGAGAGCCCGGTCATGCCGAGCGCCGTCGTGCTGGTCGCCTTCCTGCCCGGCCTGGCCCTCCAGATGGTCACCACCGGTGTCGCCGAGGAGCCGGGCTGGCGCGACTTCGCGATGCCCCGGCTGCAGGACAGGTTCGGCCCCGTCCGCGGCACGCTGGTCCTCGGCCCGCTGTGGGGCGCCTGGCACCTGCCGCTGTACCTCAGCGACTGGGGCGGCCCGCACGTCCTCTGGTGGACGCCCGTGGAATTCATCGCCACCACGATCGCCTTCAGCTTCGTGATGACCTGGGTCTTCAACCACACCCGGCAGGCCCTGCTGCTGGCCATGCTGCTGCACACCAGCGTCAACAACTACTTCTCGGTCGCCTTCACGGACATGTTCCCCTCGCTGGACCCGGCCTACGCGGGGCACGCCTTCCTCGTGAGCTCCGCGACCGCGGCCGCCGTGCTGCTCCTCGCCACCCGCGGCCGGCTCGGCCTGCCCCGCGCGTAGGGCCGTGCCTACGGCCGCACGTCCACCGGCACCCCCATCACCTCGCGGGCGTGCCGGGACGGCGTCAGACCGAGCCGCCAGGCCTGCCAGCCGTCGTCCAGGTCCACACCGCGGTTCAGGACCACCCGGAAGGCCTCCGCGCAGGTCTCCAGCTCCGTGTCCCTCAGCGGGTGGGCGGCCTCCAGCAGGTCGGCCAGCTCCTGCTGCGCCACCGCCGTGCCCACCTCGCTGCCGCCCGGCGAGGCGTACGGCAGCAGCGTGCACCGCAGGAACACCGCCCAGTCGCCGCCCCGCACGTCCCCGTACGAGGCGAACAGGGTGATCGCCTCACCGCACAGCTCCAGCGCCTGCGCCGCGCGGTCGTTGCCGCCGTCGATCAGGGCCAGCTCCAGGCAGGTCCAGGCCTCGCCGTGCGCCACGCCGATCCGGCGGAAGTCCGCCCGGGCGTCCATCAGGAGCTGTCGCGCGAAGCCGGAATTGCGCAGGTTTCCGGTCTGTGAGGCCCGCTGGTCGCGGGTCACGCGCCCCGAGTGGTGGCGGGCGCACGCCAGCCCGTACACGTCCCGCATCCGGGAGAACATCGTGCGGGCCCGCTCCAGCTCCCGCACCCCCTGGACGGCGTCGCCGTCCTCCTCCAGGGCCTGCCCCAGGTAGTAACGCGTCCACGCCTCGCCCCGCGCGTCCTCGTTGGCCCGGTGCCGGTCGAGGGCCCCGCGCAGCTGCTCCACCGCCGGAGCGGGGTCGCCGTCCAGGAGCCGGGCACGGGCCAGCTGCGTCAGCGCCCACGCCTCCCCGCGCTCGTCCCGGGTGCGGCCGTACAGGTCCAGCGCGGTGGACAGCTCCTCCTCCGCCCGGGCGACCTCGCCCATCCGCAGACACACCTGGCCGAGCTGGAAGTGCGACCAGGCCTCGCCGTGCAGCGACTCGCCCTCACGGTGCAGGGTCAGCGCGGTGTGCAGCAGGGCCAGGGCCTCGGCCAGATTGGCCCGGTCGCGCTCGACGGCGGCGAGGGCGTGCAGGGACCAGGCCCGGTCCTCGGACTGCTCCGGTGACTCCTGGAGGGCGAGCGCCTCCCGCAGCCGCGCCGAGGCCTCCGCGAGGTTCCCCTGGTGGTGCAGCGTGATGCCGAGCGAGCAGAGCGCGAGCGCGGCGCCCGCGTCGTTCTGTGCCTCGCGGTAGAGGCCGACGACCGAGGACAGCGTGGTGCGGGCCTTGTCGAGCTCCCCGAGCTGCCGGGCCGCGATGCCCGTACGCCACTGGACCGACCGCTCCAGGAGCCCTTGGTCGACGGCGCGCGTCAGCTCGCTGATCTCTCCGAGGCGGTAGAGGTCGCCGCGCAGCAGGCAGTAGTCGCACAGGGCGCCCAGCAGGTGGAGCACCGAGCGCTGGTCGACGCCCTCCGTGTGACGCAGCGCCGAGGTGATGAAGCTGGACTCGTCGTCCAGCCACCGCAGGGCCGCGTCGAGCGAGCTGAAGCCGTGCGAGCCGAACTGCCCGGCACGCGTCGACATCTTGCCGTCGACCATCCGGATCACGGCGTCGGCGAGCTCCGCGTAGTTCTGGATGAGGCGCTCCTGCGCGGCCGTACGGTCGGCCGCCGGTTCCTCGTCGAGCAGCCGGGCCAGGGCGAAGTCGCGTACGAGGTCGTGCAGCCGGTAGCGCGCGCCCCGCACATGGACCAGGAGACCGGCCCTGGCCAGCGACTCCAGCAGACGGCCCGCCTCCTGCTCGTCACAGGACAGCAGCGACGCGGCCGCCGCCGCCCCGAGGCTGGCCCGTCCGGCCAGGGCGAGCCGCCGCAGCAGCCGGCGGGCCGGCTCGGACTGGTCGGTGTAGCGCAGCCACAGGGCACGCTCGACGGGTCCCACCGGACCGTAGGCCCCCAGTGCGTCGGCGAGCTCGGCCCGGTTGCGCGCGCCGAGCGAGGAGCCCGCCACCCGCAGCGCCAGCGGCAGCGCGCCGCACAGCTCCACGACCGCGTCGGTCGAGGGGAAGTCGTACGGGCCGGCCTCCTCGTCCTCCGCGGACTCGCGCAGCACTTCCTCGGCACCCGCCGCGTCCAGGCCGCCGACGGGCAGGTGGTACACCCGTGCGGGGATGTCGGCGGGCAGGTCGAGGGGCTCACGGGCGGTGACGAGGACCAGGCTGTCGGAGCGCTCGGGCACGAGCGTGCTGACCTGGGCCGCGTCGGTGGCGTCGTCCAGGACGACCGTGACGGGTGTGCCCGTCAGATGCTGGTGGTAGAGCTCGCTCAGCCGCCGTACCTGCTGCTCGGCCGAGGACCTCTCGCGGAAGAGCAACTGCTCGCGCGGAGCGCCCAGCCGGTTGAGCAGGTGCAGCAGCGCGTCCCGGGTCGGCAGCGGGGTCTCACCGGCCACGTCTCCCCGCAGATCGACCACGCACGCCCCGCGGAACTGGTCCTTGAGCGCGTGCGCGGCCCGCACGGCGAGCGTGGTGCGTCCGGAGCCCGGAGTGCCGTGCAGGACGACCACGGTGGGCCGGGTCTCGGTCGCCGCGCGGGCCGCGTGCACCCACTGGGCGATCTGCGCCAGCTCCCCGCGACGCCCCGCGAACGGCCCCTCCGCCGCCGGCAGATGGCCGAAGGACTGATCGAGGACCGAGCGGGTCCGTGCGGCCGCGCTGCGGTCACCGCCGCGCAGCTGCGCCACCACGGACGCGCCCGGCTTCTTCGGCGGGCGGGCCGACGCGGTCAGCATGCGCTGCTGGTCGAGGAACGGGCGGATGCCCCGTACCTCCAGCGCGGTCAGCCACTCCAGCCGCAGCTGCTCCGGACCGCCGGGCTGGTTCCGCTCACCCGCCCTGCGGTGCGCGGCGGGCCAGTGCGACGCGGTCACCCTGGCCATCGTCGCGGTCGTCCCCGCCACGGCGACGACCGCGCCCGCCCCCAGGGCGAGACCGGTCGCGGTGCCGAGCGCCAGGTCCGCCCCGAACGCCGCGGCGGCGGCAACACCCGTCACCAGCAGGGGGGTTCCGAGTGTCGCCTTGCTGAACCGCGCCGACAGCGGCTGCTGTCCGGCTCCCGCGGCGTCCAGCGCCCGGGTGTAGGCGGCGTACTCGTCGGCCGCCCCGGCCGCCATGCTGTCGAGCGCGCCCCGCCCCCGCGACAGCAGCGCGCCGGAGTCCGTCCTGCCTCCCGTCCGCCGCGCCTCCTCCTCCACGGCACGTACCAACAGCCTTTCGGCTTCCGCCCGATGGCTGTCCCGCATGCGTCCCCCTCGTTGCGCGCCTCGCCGGCCGCGACCGGATCGGTTCGTGTGGACCACCCAGTCTCCAATGTCCGATGCCCCGGCGACAGGGCGTCCGAGGGACCACTCGCCACTCCTGCCCGTCCGCGTCCGCGCGGTCCCTCCGGGCGCCGAGTTCGTCCGGCACCGCCGGTGCGGTCTGCCCACGACCCGGCGGTCCCGCCACCTCGCGGTCGGACCGCGAACGACGGCACCGGCGGGGCCGCCATCTTCCGCAGCCCATCGGGAACCAGACGCTTCGGCAGATCAGCCCGCACGGCCGCCATCACGCCGCTCGAACATCACGTCACGTGGCACAGCCCTCCGTGCCGTGGACGAAGCGGCCGATCTGGCGGCCTGCTCGACCTTCGCGTAGTAGGCGTCGCGGGCCTTCCCGTCGATCCGCGTCTCGTGTTCGGGGCGCATCCCGGTCCGGCCGTCGACGCCTTCGCGCAGGATGTCGGCGTGCCCGGCATGCCGGTTGGTCTCGCCGAGGACGTGGACCAGGACGGCGAACAGGTTCGTGCCGGTATGCGGCTCCGGCCACCACGGCACGTGGCCGGGGGCGTCGAGGGGAAGTTCGTCGATCGTCGCGTCCGAGTGTTCCCACGTGCGCCGGCAGGACTCGATGATCTGTTCCCGGGTCTCGTCCTCGGTCGCCCACAGATCGCTGCCGTCGTGGTCCTGCCACCGGGGCAGCGGTTCCGGGGAAGGGCGGTCGAAGACCTCGCCGAAGTACCTGGCCTCGACGCCGGCTACGTGTTTGACCAGGCCGAGGAGGTTGCTCCCGGACACGGTCAGCGGCCGGCGGGCGTCGTACTCGGACAGGCCGTCTAGCTTCCAGACCAGCGCCTCGCGGTCCCGTCGCAGTCTCCCGTGCAGGTGGTCCTTCGCGAAGTCGTCGATCATGCGGCCTGAGCCTGCCATGGGCTACTGGCGGCCTCAAGATCCCGTGCGTGGACCGCAACGACTCCGTGAGGGATTTCCGGAACACCGACATACTGTTGTCGCGTCGGCGTCCAAGAGTGGGGGCATGACCGAGAACGCGAACCCCACGACCAGTTCCTCCGCCCGGCGCTCGCTCGACCTGTGGCTGACCATGTGGAACACCGACGGCGACATCGCACGCCAGATCTGCGCCGACGACTTCCGCATCCACTTCGCCGTGACCGAGCCCGACGGGTCGACCCCCGCGGACGACATCCGCACCGCCGAGGACTTCGCGCGGTACCTTCGCTGGTGGCACGGCCAGAACCCGGGCGTCGTCTTCACCGGCATCGCCGATGCCGTCGACGGCGACCACGGCCGACTGCTGTGGGACGTGGACGCGAACGGCCAACGCGCGGGCGGTGTCGACGTGTTCGACTTCGCTGAGGACGGCCGGGTCCGACGGGTCTGGTCCGTCGGCGGACAGCGGAGCATGCGCAGCTGACGCTCGGCACCGATGGCGGCCGCCTCTGCCACACTCGAGGCATGAAGCGAGCCGAGCGGCAGTACGCCCTTGTCGATCTGCTCCGCGGAGCACGTCGGCCAAGGCCTGCCGCTCGGCTCGCCGACGAGTTCGGAGTCTCCCCGCGCACCATCGAACGCGACATCGCATCACTTCAGCTCGCCGGAGTCCCGATCTACGCGGAGCACGGGGCGACCGGTGGCTACGCGATCCTGCGTGAGTACTCGCTGCCGCCGCTGAACCTGTCCGCCACCGAGTCGCTTGCCGTGCTCGCCGGGCTCGCACTGCTCGATTCCTCGCCGTACCAGGCGGCCGCCCGCCGGGCACGCGCGAAGATCGCCGCCGTCATGGAGGAGGAACACCGCGAGCCCGTACAGAAGATGCTCGGGATGATGCAGGTCATCGACGCCGTGGCCCCGACGAACGACGCCGTGCCGCTCGGCATGCTCTCCGACGTGATAGCCGACCGGCGGGTGGTGCGGCTGACTTATCTGGGTGAGGACAAGGACGGCGGCCCCGATCCCGCCACCAGCACCGTCCGCGACGTGGAGACGATGGGACTCCTTCGCGCGGGCGACGCCTGGCTCCTCGCCGGCTGGTGCCGGCTCCGTGACGCGATCCGTGGCTTCCGCATCGAGCGGATCACCGAACTCAGGATTCTCGACGAGGCCCCTCCACCCCGTGATCCGGCGCTCCTGGAGGCGGACCTCGCGCGATGGCCGACGCGGCGCCTCACCTGAACCGGCCTGAACTCCGTAGATCGACCGTGGTGGCGAAAGGCGCGGTGGCCTTCCATGCCCGTTCGTACCCCGCTCCGTGGCGCGGGTGTACGGGAGCCGGGTGCCCGTGGATCGGACCTACGGCCAACCGGCTTGCGCAGACTGCCTCGCCTTATCTCCTCCAGCACGCCGGTATCCCCGTCGGCTGTTCGTTGTGGTCGCCCCAGGCGGGATGTGGCCGTGTTGCCTATACGTCTCGGATGATCACGCGCTTACCACAGAGCTTGGACCAATCGTCACGGTCGGAGGTCAGAACGATCGCAGGAGCCGGGACGCGGAGCGCGAGCGCGGCGACGAGGGCGTCGATCGCGTACTTGTGCCCATGCAGCCCGCCTGCGTCCTGAAGTAGCGCCACGGCGGTCAGGGAGTCCTCCTGGCTGACCGGCTCCACCCGCAGTCGGGACAGCACCCACTTCAACCGCGCAAGATCGGTCTTGCTGTGCACGGCTTCGACGACGGTCAGCGCAGACACGAGGACGGGAACCCCGACCTGCCGGGCTGCCTCGATGCGGGCCGCCATGCCGCGGTCGTCGCGTAGAAGCAGGGAGAGCGCCTCGGAGTCGAGCACCAGCGAGCGGGCCGGCTGCTCCTTCACGCGGCGCCACGCTCCGTGTGCTCGTCTGCGAACAGCTCGCGACGAGCGGCTTCGATCTCCTGTTCCGTGAGCGGGCCGTGCTCTTCTTCGTGGGCCGCGACGATCTCAGCGAGCCCGTCCATGGCGAGCTGGTGCCTGACGGCCTCGGTGACGTAGCCGGACAGCCCTCGGCGGCCGGTCCTTGATCGGAGTTCACTGACCAACTCGGCAGGCATGGACACGGAGATGTTCTCAGTGACTCCGGAACGGTTCTGCTTCATGGAATCAGTGTAAGACCGTCTCTATTACATTCGCGAGACCGTCCGTGCAACCGCCTGACTGACGGCCGGCGGAGGCATCGCCTGAGTCGCTGAGATCGACTGCCCGGACCTGAGGGAAGCGCCGCCCTCGATCGAGTGATCGGATCAGATCGGAGCTCGCCCTGCGGCGGGGCAAGTGTTACCCCTCCGCACGGCGCAGGAACTGCCAGCCCAGCGCCGCCAGGGTGAGCGTCTGCGCAAGTGAGGTGAGCACGAGTAAGGGGTGAACGGTGGGGGAGCACCAGAACGCGACCGTGCAGACCATGGGCAGGATCAGGTACGTGAACAGGTCCACTGCTGTCTGAAGCCGCTTGCGCACTGCGCGGCCCGCAACATCGCGGTGATAGACCTCCCACCCGAACATTGCGCCCCTGGCGGAGGCGAGGTCTCCCAGACGCGGCCCCAGCCGGTCGCGGACGTAGCAGCCGATCGCCGAGATCTTCTCGTCATTGACCAGGTAGGTCCAGCCCAGGATCAGACAGATCGCGGGGGCGGAGAGCAACAGTCCGGCCTGCCCGCTTTGGACGGTGACCGCTACGACCGCGGTGACTGCGGCGAGCGTGAAGTAGAGCAGGTTGTCGCGGAATCCTATGCGGGTCTTCTGTTCCTCCTTGAGGCGGTCGTACTCGGCCAGCAGGACTTTGCTCTCGGTGACATCGTCCATGTAGGTCACAGCCTTCAGTCGGCGATCTGGAAGGGCGTCAGGTTGTCGGGGTTGTGTCGTTCGAGCCAGCCCTTCCCGTCTGCTGCGATCCCCTCCAGGAGGCGGAAGGTATGGGTGAAGCCGGTCGTGCTGAGACTGATCTCGGAAATCTCCCGGGCGCTTTCGTCCGGTGCCAGTTGATGGGCATCGGCGTCCTTCACACGGATCTTCCGAGCTGGGCCGTTGGTGAGGACGAGCTCCAGGTCGTAACCGGCATCTGCGTTCTCCGTCACCTGCACCGAGGACAGGGCGTCGAACCGGTAGTTGCTCCGCTGCTCGTTCCTGCGCGTCGAGTCGGAGAACTCGAGCTCGGAGCTGACTTCGCGGATGCCGTCCCGGGTGAACAGGAACAGGCGGATGACGTAGTGCGAGTACCGCCATGGACCGCCCTGGATCCGGGCCCGTTTGTAGGGGCGCGCAGGAGCCACCAGGATGGTGTGCGTGATCAGATCCCGCCAGGTGAGCCGGTGGTGCCGCAGCGCCTCATCGACGAACGACGTCTTGTCGCAGGCGAGCCAGGTCTCCATCTCCACCTCACTGGGGCGGGTTTCGTCCAAGTACGCCTTCCAGCGCTGGTGAGCCTTCTGCCGTGCCGCCAGCTCTTCCTGGTACTCCCGCACCTCCATGGCCAGGCGGTGCCTTTCACGCCGGACCTTCAGCCACAGCTGAGCGGCCGCGTGCCCCGACCAAGCCAGGGCGAGAAAGGCCAGTAGGGCCCACACCGGCCGTGGCTGCACGGCACCCCGGACCGCCGTGCCCAGCCCTGCCAGGACCGCGGCGCCGCACACGGCGAGGGCTGCCACGGTCAGCACCTTTGTCCTGGTCGGCGTTCGGTCCTGAGGGTGCCGATCGAACAGGGTGCCGTTGTTGTGCCGGGTCCGGGCCTCCTCGGCGAGGTATCGGATCAGCCAGTTGACCCGGTCGACACCGATCCGGTTCT
Source organism: Kitasatospora papulosa (assembly GCF_000717245.1). GTDB lineage: Bacteria > Actinomycetota > Actinomycetes > Streptomycetales > Streptomycetaceae > Streptomyces > Streptomyces papulosus. The sequence goes on along the minus strand of NZ_JNYQ01000004.1, from coordinate 634,464 downwards.
CCCGGTAGAGGTCAGCGATCTCGGCGGCGAGGTCGCTGCGGACCTCAGCGGTGTGCGCAAGCCAGGCATCCGGGGTGAATCCGTGGGGCGTGCGGACTGTGAAGTAGTGCTCGAACCTGTTGCGGACGCTGTTGGTGAACCCGCCCTCGGGAGGTGCGGGACTGTGCGGCTGCGGGGCGTCGGACCCGGCCGTGCGGTCCGGCCGGGGCTGTCGGCCCCACCACTGGATGCCGCATCGGGCCGCGGCGCGGCCTGCGCCGAGTGCGACCAGTGACTCGATGACCGCCAGAGCCGGGTGGGCGATCCATGCCAGGGCTCCGAGGGTCACACTGCTGACTACGAACAGGACCACCCGGGGCGGGAGGGCCGCCTGGGCGGCGGCAGCGGCAGCAGTGTCCAGGCGGGGTGGCGCGGCCCGTGCCCCGATGGGGGAAGGCTCGAAGTAGGCCCAGACCCGCTTGGCCCGGTGGTTGCCCCAGCGCTCCGCGTCGGCCTTTTCGAGGGTCTCCGCCCACAGATCGTCCTTCAGGCCCCCGGTGAGCATGAGATCGAGGTGGCGGAGGATCGCATCATGCTGACGGGAAGGCAGATCCTGCAACTGCTTCAGCACGGGTCCGGTTGTTCCGCTGGCGGAGCCGAGCGCCGTCAGCAGGTCGAAGACGACGCGCAGGGCTTCCTTCCACTCGCCCTCGGGGTAGGACCGAATGAGCCCGGAGGCGCGGTGCAGCTGCTGAACCTCTTCGGCGCTGAGGTCGTGGTGGGTGCGTGTGCTGAACATGGCGAGCACCCAGTGGAACCGAACCTCCGCGTTGCGGTAGCCGTGAGCGATCGCATCAGTGATCATTTCGCGGGCGCGGCTGGGAACTCCGTCTTCCAGAAGCCGCACGCCCACCCTGTACTTCTCCTGTGGTGAAGCATCCGGGTGGACGAAGTAGACGCTGGAGTTGTGTACGGTCTCAGCCTGAATCCCGATAGTGGAGTCGTGCGCGGCAGAGCTGTACGTGGCACCGTCGCTGTCGCTCATGCCCGGTCACCGGCTGCGGCGATCAACGGGGCCAGCTCGGCCATCAGTGCAGGGCACTCCACGACCAGCCCGCGCAGTCTCCTGAGCGTCATGGCTGCCCGCTTCGACGAATCAGAGGTTTGTTCCCCGGCTGACCGGATGGCGGATTCCAGGTCGGCCAAGGCCTCTTGGTACGTGTCCTGGTCGAGGCCGCCTTCAGCGCGGTGCCGCGTCAGATTTTCTCGGAAGCCATGGAGTGCCGCGCACAGGTCCAGCGGTCCGGACTCCTCCGGAGCCGTGTACATGTGCACGCTGCTGCCCGTGACCGAGCTGGCCATGATGCCAACCGTGCTGTTGTGGGCAGTGTTGCTGACGTGTCGGTCGAGTCGGTCGGTCGAAGGGGCCCTGTCGTCTCGGGGCACCACGGTCTCCTCCTGCTCCCCCGCCAGTTCCACTGCCAGCCGGATGGCGAACGCCGCCGCGTTCGTTGCGGCCTGCGGCTGCCAGCTGCGGTCGTCCGTAGTGTTCTTCGTGCCGTCCGCGCGATCGCTGATTCCTCGGATGATGGCCACCGGCGCCCCGTTGAGATGGCCCGCTTGTGCCACCCCGGCCGCCTCCATCTCGATGGCGAGCGCGTCGTTGTAGTGCTGCCGGATCCATGTCGCCTCGGCCGAGACCCTTGAGTTCTGGACGATCTCGCCGGCGGCGATCGCCCCGAAGCGCACCTGTGGTGCGGGCTCGTGACCGGAGGCGGAGTCCGCCCAGTCGTCCAAGCGGGCCAGGTGCGAGGCGAGCTGGCTGATCCTGTGCGGTGCTTCCCACACCCGTGGGCGCGCCTTGAGCCCGTCGTCCTCGCTGGTCCCACCGTGGTAGGCGTACACATGTGACGCCACTACCACGTCACCCAGCCTGGTGGCGTCCCATAAGGCGCCGGCGACCCCGACGAACAGCACGGCCGCCGGCGAGAACTCCTGAATCGCGCGTTCGGCGATCACTGCGGCGGAATGATTTCCTTTGTTTGTCAGGCCGAGTGCGACACGGCACGACGTACTTTGCACGGTTCCCACTTCGAACCGGGTGCCACGCTCATGGAGGTGCGCGTGCGGGCTCGCCAGCTTCCGGCGCACGGCCTGGTACTCGAGATTGAGGGCGGTGAGAATCACCACCGGACCGTTCGGCATCTATTCCTCTTCCCCGTTCGGGTTCTCTTCCGTAGCGGACGGCGTGGGTCGGATCAGCGGTGGGAACAGGACGGTTTTCGGACCGGCCCGGTACAGCCGTGCCGGTCGCCCGCCCGTGGTCCTGCGGTCCGTGCCGACGGGAATGATGAATCCCTTCGCGGCTTGGACCTTCCGGTAGAAATTTCGAGTGTCGAGTGCGGTGCCCCAGACTGCCTCGTACACCTGTTGCAACTCTGCGATGGTGAACTCCTCCGCGCAGAACGCCGTGGCCAGCGACGAGAACTCGAGCTTGGTGCGGGCATGTTCGATCCCGTCCGTTGCGATTCGACGATGGTCGAAGGCCAGTTCCACCTCCCCCGACAGCACGGCTTCCGCGGGAATCCAGGAGGCATCGGTGGCATCCGTTCCCGCGACCGGGTCGGGTAGCCCTGGTGCGATCGCCAGGTGCGCCACGGAAACGACTCGGCCCCGGGGGTCGCGATTCGATTCTCCGTACACGGCCAACTGCTCAAGATGTACCCAGCTGGATGCCAGGGCTGTTTCCTCGTTCAGTTCGCGGTGGGCGGCATCCAGAATTTCCTCGCGATCGTGGTTCAGGAATCCTCCGGGCAGGGCGGGCATGCCTCGGAAGGGGGCTTCGCCCCGCTCCACCACCAGCACGTGGAGGCGGCCCTCCCGCAGCGTCAGGATCACGAGATCGACCGTCAGTAGCACAGGGGGTGGTGACCATGCGTCATCTTGCATGCCTCGTAAGGTACTGCAGTTATTGTCAATCTCACAAGAAGGGGGGTGTGTGGCGCTTGCCGGCGCGCGCGACTCCGCAGTCCCGGTGCGGGTGACGGGGCTTCGTGGGCCGACCGGCCGGAACCGACTCCGCCAGTGCGTTCGGATTTCAGGGTTCCCGCGGCAGGTGCTGCGATACTGCCCGCATGGTGAACCGCCTGGCCGATGCCATGTCCCCGTACCTCCTCCAGCACGCCGACAACCCCGTCGACTGGTGGCAGTGGTCGCCCGAGGCGTTCGAGGAAGCCAGAAGGCGGAACGTTCCCGTGCTGCTCAGCGTGGGCTACGCCAGCTGCCACTGGTGCCACGTGATGGCCCACGAGTCCTTCGAGGACCCGTCCGTCGCCGACTACCTCAACGCGCACTTCGTCCCGGTGAAGGTCGACCGCGAGGAGCGGCCCGACGTCGACGCCGTGTACATGGAGGCCGTGCAGGCCGCGACCGGCCAGGGCGGCTGGCCGATGACCGTCTTCCTCACCGCCGAGGCCGAACCCTTCTACTTCGGCACGTACTTCCCGCCCGAGTCCCGCCACGGCATGCCGTCCTTCCAGCAGGTGCTCGAAGGGGTCGCCGCCGCCTGGACGGACCGGCGCGAGGAGGTCGCCGAGGTGGCCGGCCGCATCGTGCGCGATCTCGCGGGCCGGTCCCTGGCGGCCGCCGAGGGCGGCCTCCCGGGTGAACCCGAACTGGCCCAGGCCCTGCTGCGGCTGACCCGGGACTACGACGAGAGGCACGGCGGCTTCGGCGGCGCACCCAAGTTCCCCCCGTCCATGGTCATCGAGTTCCTGCTGCGCCACCACGCGCGTACGGGTGCCGAGGGCGCCCTGCAGATGGCCGCCGACAGCTGTGCGGCGATGGCGCGCGGCGGGATCTACGACCAGCTCGGCGGCGGCTTCGCCCGCTACTCCGTGGACCGTGAGTGGGTCGTCCCGCACTTCGAGAAGATGCTCTACGACAACGCCCTGCTGTGCCGCGTCTACGCCCATCTGTGGCGGGCCACCGGCTCGGACCTGGCCCGCAGGGTGGCCCTGGAGACCGCCGACTTCATGGTCCGCGAGCTGCGGACCGCCGAGGGCGGGTTCGCCTCCGCGCTGGACGCCGACAGCGAGGACGCCCAGGGCCGCCACGTCGAGGGTGCGTTCTACGTCTGGACGCCCGCGCAGCTGCGCGAGGTGCTGGGCGAGGACGACGCCGCCTTCGCCGCCGAGTACTTCGGTGTGACCGAGGAGGGCACCTTCGAGGAGGGCTCGTCCGTCCTGCGGCTCGTGCCGACGGGGGAGGCGGAGCCCGCCGACGACGAGCGGATCGCCGGTGTGCGGGCCCGGCTGCTCGCGGCCCGTGAGCTGCGCCCGCGCCCGGAGCGCGACGACAAGGTCGTCGCCGCCTGGAACGGGCTGGCGATCGCCGCGCTCGCCGAGACCGGGGCCTACTTCGACCGTCCGGATCTGGTCGAGCGCGCCACCGAGGCCGCCGACCTCCTGGTGCGCGTCCACATGGGTGACGTCGCCCGGCTCTGCCGCACCTCGAAGGACGGGCGCGCCGGGGACAACTCCGGGGTGCTCGAGGACTACGGCGACGTTGCCGAGGGCTTCCTCGCGCTGGCCTCCGTCACCGGGGAGGGCGCCTGGCTGGAGTTCGCGGGCTTCCTGCTGGACATCGTGCTGCAGCACTTCACCGGGGAGAAGGGGCAGCTCTTCGACACCGCGGACGACGCGGAGCAGCTGATCCGGCGGCCCCAGGACCCCACCGACAACGCCACCCCGGCCGGCTGGACCGCTGCCGCGGGGGCGCTGCTCTCCTACGCGGCGCACACCGGCTCCGAGGCGCACCGTGCGGCGGCCGAGGGCGCCCTCGGGGTCGTGGGGGCCCTCGGCCCGAAGGCACCCCGGTTCATCGGCTGGGGGCTGGCGGTCGCCGAGGCGCTGCTGGACGGTCCGCGCGAGGTCGCCGTGGCCGGGCCGGTCGCCGGGGAGCTGCACCGGACGGCCCTGCTGGGGCGGGCCCCCGGCGCGGTCGTCGCCGTCGGTGAGGGTTCGGACGCGGGCAGCGAGTTCCCGCTGCTGGTGGACCGGCCGTTGGCCGGAGGCGCACCGACCGCCTATGTCTGCCGGCACTTCGTGTGCGACGCGCCGACCACGGACGCCGGGGAGCTGGCCGCGAAGCTGGGCGGCTGACCCGAGGGGCGAAGAGGTACGACGAGGGGCCCGGCCATGACGGCCGGGCCCCTCGTCGTACCGAACGGCGGTTACTGCTGGTAGGCGACCAGGGAGATGCCGACGTAGTGCGCGACGAACGCGGCCAGCGTCAGCGAGTGGAACACCTCGTGGAAGCCGAACCAGCGCGGTGACGGGTTCGGGCGCTTCAGGCCGTAGATGACGCCCCCCGCGCTGTAGAGCAGCCCGCCGACGACGACGAGGACCAGCACCGCGACGCCTCCGGCGCGCATGAAGTCCGGCAGGAAGAACACCGCTGCCCAGCCCATGGCGATGTAGCACGGGGTGTAGAGCCAGCGCGGGGCGCCGACCCAGAACACGCGGAAGGCGATTCCGGCCGCCGCGGCTCCCCAGATCCCCCACAGGAGCGGGCGGCTGGTGGACTCGGGCAGCAGCAGGAGGGTCAGCGGCGTGTAGGTGCCCGCGATGATCAGGAAGATGTTGGCGTGGTCCAGCCTGCGCAGCACCGCCTCGCCGCGCGGACCCCAGGTGCCCCGGTGGTAGACCCCGCTCACACCGAAGAGCAGGCAGGCGCTGAGTACGTAGACGGCGCAGGCGACCCGTGCGCGAGTGCTGTCGGCCAGGGAGACCAGGACGATCCCGGCTATGACCACCGCGGGGAACATCCCCGCGTGCAGCCAGCCACGCATCCGTGGTTTGACCGGGACGGGGTCGGTGAGCTCGACGGGTCCGGACGCGGCAGCGGCAGAAGTCATGTCCGCATGCTACCTACGCTTCCGTAGGTAACGGATCCGAGTGGTGATGCTCACGTGTGCGGCCCCCTGGACATATGGGCGGGATGGTCGGATGATCAAATGAGTGCGGTCGGCACCGGATGAGCGCCAGGGGAATTCGAAGGGGTCAGCATCCGGGTCGCAGCCCCCACGGGGCCGGACAACACACCCTCTCTACAAGGAGCGATCGTGGCGCGAGACATCGCGGCTCCCCTCACTGTTCCCACTCGGCACCAGGAGCTCCTCTCCTGGGTGGACGAGATCGCCGCCCTCACCCAGCCGGACCGCGTGGTCTGGTGCGACGGCTCCGAGGCCGAGTACGAGCGCCTGTGCGGGGAGCTCGTCGCCAAGGGCACGTTCACGAAGCTCGACCCGGTCAAGCGCCCCAACTCGTACTACGCCGCCTCCGACCCGAGCGACGTCGCCCGCGTCGAGGACCGCACCTACATCTGCTCCGAGAAGGAGGAGGACGCGGGCCCGACCAACCACTGGAAGGCGCCCGCCGAGATGCGGGAGATCTTCGCGGGGGAGAGCGGCGTCTTCCGCGGCTCCATGCGCGGCCGCACGATGTACGTCGTCCCGTTCTGCATGGGCCCCGTCGGCTCGCCGCTCTCCGCGATCGGCGTCGAGATCACCGACTCCGCGTACGTCGCCGTCTCCATGCGCACCATGACGCGCATGGGCCAGGAGGTCCTGGACGAGCTCGGCACGGACGGCTTCTTCGTCAAGGCCGTCCACACCCTCGGCGCCCCCCTGGCCGAGGGCGAGGCCGACGTCCCGTGGCCCTGCAACTCCACCAAGTACATCTCGCACTTCCCCGAGGACCGGGAGATCTGGTCCTACGGTTCGGGTTACGGCGGCAACGCCCTGCTCGGCAAGAAGTGCTACGCCCTGCGCATCGCCTCCGTCATGGCCCGCGACGAGGGCTGGCTCGCCGAGCACATGCTGATCCTCAAGCTCACGCCCCCGCGTGGCGGGGCGAAGTACGTCGCCGCCGCCTTCCCGAGCGCCTGCGGCAAGACCAACCTCGCCATGCTGGAGCCCACCATCCCCGGCTGGACCGTCGAGACCATCGGCGACGACATCGCCTGGATGCGGTTCGGCGAGGACGGCCAGCTGTACGCCATCAACCCCGAGGCCGGCTTCTTCGGTGTCGCGCCCGGCACCGGCGAGCACACCAACGCCAACGCCATGAAGACCATGTGGGGCAACTCCGTCTTCACCAACGTCGCGCTCACCGACGACGGCGACGTGTGGTGGGAGGGCATGACCGAGGAACTGCCCGCGCACCTCACGGACTGGAAGGGCAACGACTGGACGCCCGAGTCCGGCACGCCCGCCGCCCACCCCAACGCCCGCTTCACCGTCCCCGCCGGGCAGTGCCCGATCATCGCGCCCGAGTGGGAGGACCCGAAGGGTGTGCCGATCTCGGCGATCCTCTTCGGCGGCCGCCGCGCGTCCGCGGTCCCGCTGGTCACCGAGTCCTTCACCTGGCAGCACGGCGTCTTCCTCGGCGCCAACGTCGCCTCGGAGAAGACCGCCGCCGCCGAGGGCAAGGTCGGCGAGCTGCGCCGCGACCCGTTCGCCATGCTGCCGTTCTGCGGCTACAACATGGGCGACTACATGAAGCACTGGGTCGAGGTCGGCAACGACAAGGCGGACCGGTCGAAGCTGCCGAAGATCTACTACGTGAACTGGTTCCGCAAGGACGACGCGGGCAGGTTCGTCTGGCCCGGGTTCGGTGAGAACAGCCGCGTCCTCAAGTGGATCGTCGAGCGGCTGGACGGCAGGGCCGAGGGCGTCGAGACCCCGATCGGCATCCTGCCGGCCAAGGGCTCCCTGGACACCGAGGGGCTGGAACTCTCCGAGTCCGAGCTCGACTTCCTGCTGTCCGTCGACAAGGAGGTCTGGCGCGAGGAGGCGGCGCTGATCCCCGAGCACCTCAACACCTTCGGCGACCACACGCCGAAGGAGCTGTGGGACGAGTACCGCGCGCTGGTCCAGCGCCTGGGCTGACCGCGTCCCGACTCCGCGGCCGGGTCCCTTCGGCGTCCGCCCTGACCTGTGGGGCCGACGGCCCGCCGCGGCACGGCACCCGGAGCCCCCTCATGGTTCCGGGTGCCGCTTCTTCCAGGAGACCCTCTCCGGCGTGGTCGTACCCCGTGTCGGAGCGAACGTCCATGCGTCGCCGACAACGTGCACGCACGACCTTCACATCTGTCGCGTGAGGTGCGGCGGACGGCCGGTGCGTCCGGCCTCGCACGCCCACGTCCCGCCGGCCGCGTCCCGCGGGTGTGTGGCACCCGGTCCACGCGTCTTCGCGACCCGTGGACCGGGGCCGTCAGGGCGCGCCGACCAGGACGGTGGGCGCGGTGGGGGTGGACAGGGCCGCGGCGTGCGTGTCCATGGCCTCGGCCGCCAGGATCGCGACGGCGGTGTCGGCGCGGGATGCCGCCACCACCAGGGCCCGGCCGGCGAGCGCGTGCGCCCGGCGGTGCAGGGCCGCCGGGGACGCCTCGCTCCGTCCGGCGTGCCGGGCGGGCGGAGCGGAACGGAGCCTGGCCACCTGCTGGGCGATGCGTTCGCCCAGGGCGGTGAGGCCCAGCTCGTCGGTGACGGCGAGCAGGGCCGCGAGATGTCCGGCGAGCTGGATGTCCAGCTCGTCCTCGCGGCTGCGGTGCGGGAAATCGGCGTTGTCGGCCGATGTGTGGACCGACTTGCTGCGGATCGGCTCGTACATGGGTGGCCTCCTGGTGTTGCAGTAAGGCCATCCTATCTTGGATTCAGTCTAAAGTTGTGTCGGATCCGGAAGGATCTCGGGTGCGGGGGCCGTACGGGCCGGTCAGGGCTGGCTGTAGCCGTCCAGGAAGTTTCCGATACGGGTCACCGCGTCGGTCAGGTCCTTCGCCGGCGGCAGCGTGACCACCCGGAAGTGATCGGGCTCGGGCCAGTTGAATCCGGTGCCCTGCACCACCATGATCTTCTCGGCCCGCAGCAGGTCGAGGACCATCTGCCGGTCGTCCTTGATCTTGAAGACCTTGGGGTCGAGCCTCGGGAAGAGGTACAGCGCCCCCTTCGGCTTCACGCAGGTCACCCCGGGGATCCGGGTCAGCAGGTCGTACGCCACGTCCCGCTGTTCCAGGATCCGGCCGCCCGGCAGCACCAGTTCGTTGATCGACTGCCGCCCGCCGAGCGCGGTGGCCACCGCGTGCTGCGCGGGCATGTTGGCGCACAGCCGCATGTTGGCCAGGATCGTCAGGCCCTCGATGTACGAGGTCGCGTGCGCCTTCGGGCCGCAGACCGCCATCCAGCCGGAGCGGTATCCCGCGATCCGGTAGTTCTTGGAGAGCCCGTTGAAGGTGAGCACCATCAGGTCCGGGGCGATCGCGGCGGTCGGGGTGTGCGTCGCGCCGTCGTAGAGGATCCGGTCGTAGATCTCGTCGGAGCAGACGACCAGGTTGTGGCGCCGGGCGATCTCCGTCAGCCCGCGCAGCATCTCGTCGTCGTAGACCGCGCCGGTCGGATTGTTCGGGTTGATGATCACCAGCGCCTTGGTGCGGTCGGTGATCTTCCGCTCGATGTCGGCGAGGTCGGGCATCCAGTCGGCCTGCTCGTCGCACCGGTAGTGCACCGCCGTGCCGCCGGCCAGCGAGACCGAGGCCGTCCACAGGGGGTAGTCCGGAGCGGGGACGAGCACCTCGTCGCCGTCGTCGAGCAGTGCCTGCATCGACATCTGGATCAGCTCGGAGACGCCGTTGCCCAGGTAGACGTCCTCGACGTCCAGGTCGATGCCCTTGGTCTGGTAGTGCTGCATCACCGCGCGGCGCGCGGACAGCAGGCCCTTCGCGTCGCCGTAGCCGTGCGCGCCGGACAGGTTGCGCAGGATGTCCTCGAGGATCTCCGGCGGGCACTCGAACCCGAACGCGGCCGGGTTCCCGGTGTTCAGCTTGAGGATGCGATGACCTGCGGCTTCGAGCCGCATCGCTTCCTCGAGGACGGGGCCGCGGATCTCGTAACAGACGCCGGAGAGCTTCGTTGACTGGATGACCTGCATGTCTGCGAGCTTACGACCGTGTTTCGCGCGGTGCTCCCGGTTCCCCGGCCGGTTGCTCCCTACGGGCACGCGCGTCGGCGGGCGGGGTCTTCCATCGGCATGCCGCCCCGGCCGCGGACCGTGGGAACGGCCGGTCGGGGCGGCGCTGCGGCTTGGAAAGCGGGCATCGGGCACGTACCGGGTGAGATGCGCCACGCGGGGGCGCGCACGTGACCCGGGGCGCGCCCCCGCGGACCGGCCCGCGCCCGCCGGCGCCCCGGTCAGCCGGGCAGGACGGTCCCCTCGGGAAGGTGTACGTCGAAGTCCTCGGCCAGCACCCGCAGCACCTCGGCGGGGCCGGACAGCTCCCGCTCCGCGACCGTGCCGTCGTCGGCGGTCTCCACCAGCGTCCGCCCGGACAGGGCGCGGTGCAGGCCCGGCAGGGTGCGCTGGGCGTACAGCGCCTGCCGGAACGGCGAGCGCGGGTTCGTCGCGATGTGCCAGTTGATGACCTCGTAGTCCGGGGCCTCGAAGGGCTCCAGGGTGAACTCGTACTGCGGCTCCCAGTAGCCGCCCTTGTCCGCCTGGAGTTCCCACATCTCCAGCGGACCGTCGTGCGGGGCGTGCACGAGCCGGTGGCGCCTCGGGGTGTCGAGCAGTTCGGCGTCCACGGCCAGCGGGATCGGCTCCAGCAGCGCGCCGTGCGAGCCGAAGCCGACGTCGGCGAGGTAGGAAACGGGCTCACCCTCCACGTCCACCTGCATCAGCATGTGCGTACGGGGCCTGATGTCACCGGGCGCGGCGCCCACCACCACCCGCGCGGTCAGCAGCGTCACCCTGAATCCGAGCTGGTTCAGGGCGGCGGCGAGGAGGGTGTTGTGCTCGTAGCAGTACCCGCCGCGGTCACCGCGGACGAGCTTCCTCTCCAGGTCCGGGAGCGCGAGGGAGGGGGCGCTGCCGAGTAGGGGTTCCAGATTCTCGAACGGGATGCCCAGCATGTGGGCGCGGTGCACGGACCGCAGCACCTCCACGGTGGGGCGGCGCTCCCCGGACCAGCCGATGCGGGCGAAGTAGGCGTCGAGGTCGAGTGTCATACCCCGACAGTACGCAGACGGCTCAGGGGTTTTCACGTGCTCCGGGCGCGCAGAAGGGGAGGGGAACACGCCTCCGCCATGCCCTGCCGGACGTGCGGCGCCCGGCCCGCGGGCACGGTCGGGGCGCGGCTTGAATTCGCCCCTTGTCGGCCCTCCCTCCCGTAGGCCAACATGCGCATGTCAAACCGGAAGAACTCCGGTCACTGGCGCATCTGGAGGGGACCCCCACATGAAGAAGCCTCTGGTCGGCGCAGTTCTTTCCGTCCTGTTCCTCGGGGCGGGCATCGCACCTGCGGCGGCGTCCACGGCCACGGATCAGGGCGGGGCCGAAGTCCGCGCCAAGGCCGTCACCTTCGCCGGCACGGTCGCGCTGAGCAACTGCTCCGGCTCGGTCGTCCGGGCGCCGTCGTCGCAGCCGGGCGACCCCGCCCTGGTCCTGTCCAACGGCCACTGCCTGGAGACCGGTTTCCCGGCACCGGGCCAGGTCGTGCTCAACAGGGCGTCGACCCGCAGCTTCACCCTGCTGAACGCGGCGGGCAGCGGTGTCGGCACCCTGCGGGCATCCAAGATCGCGTACGGGACGATGACGGACACCGACGTCTCGCTGTACCAACTCACCCGCACCTACGCCCAGATCGAGAGCTCCTACGGCATCAAGGCCCTCGAGCTCGACACCGCCCGCCCGACCCAGGGCAAGGCGATCACCGTCGCCTCCGGCTACTGGAAGCGCACCTACAGCTGCGCCGTCGACGGGTTCGCCTACCGGCTCAAGGAGGGTGCCTGGACCTGGAAGGACTCGGTCCGCTACACCTCCGCCTGCCAGACCATCGGCGGCACGTCGGGGTCCCCGGTGATCGACAACGCGACCGGCAAGGTCGTCGCCGTCAACAACACCGGCAACGAGGACGGGCAGCAGTGCACGGACAACAACCCGTGCGAGGTGTCCGAGAACGGCACCGTGACCGTGCGCAAGGGCATCAACTACGCCCAGCAGACGTACAACATGGTGCCGTGCATCGGCACCGGCAACCAGATCGACCTGAACCGGGCGGGCTGCGCACTGCCCAAGCCGTAGCGAGCGGGGCGGGGGCGGCCGCGCCGGCCGCCCCCGCGTTCCCTCAGGCCCGCGCGCGGCCCGTGCCCCGGACCGCCCGGCCCGCGAGGGTGGAGGTGCGCTTCCCGTCCTCGACGACGAAGCGGCCGTCGATCAGGACGTGCGGGATGCCCACCGGCAGGACACGCGGCTCCTCGAAGGTCGATCCGGCCGCCACGGTGGCCGGATCGAAGAGGACGAGGTCCGCGCGGTATCCCTCGCGGACGAGGCCGCGGTCCGGCAGACGCAGACGCGCGGCCGGCCGGGAGGTGAGGTGGGCGACGCACTCCTCCAGGGAGAGGATGCCCAGCTCCCTCACGTAACGGCCGAGGTACTGGGGGAACGTGCCGTAGGCGCGGGGGTGCGGCTTGTCGCCCTGGAGGATGCCGTCGCTGCCGCCGGTGTGGACCCGGTGGCCCATGATCCGGCGGACGTTCTCCTCGTGGCCGACGTGCTGCAGGATCGTCGTGCCGAGCCTGTCCTCGACCAGCACCCGACGGGCCGTCACCCAGGGTTCCTCGCCACGCAGCCGCGCCGACTCGGCGACCGTCCGGCCCACGTATCCGGACAGGTCAGGGTTGTTGACCCCGGAGATCTCTATCGAGTCCCACTCGATCGGGACCCCGTGGCAGCCGTCGGAGCCCACGACCTCCACGTGGTGGCGGATCCGCTCGGCCGTCCCCTCGTCCGCGAGCCGGGTCAGGATCGATTCCGGCCCGCCCTCGCTCGACCAGCTCGGCAGCATCGCCACGAGCGTCGTGCACCCCGGCGTGTACGGGTAGGTGTCCAGGGAGATGTCCGCGCCCGCCGCGAGGGCCTCGTCCAGGAGGTTCAGGAGCTCGGGGGCCTTCCCCTTGTTCACGCCGAAGTTCATGGTGGCGTGCGCGAGGTGGAGGGCGCATCCGGCGTCGCGGGTGAGCTGCACCATCTCCTCGTACGCCTGGAGGGCCCCGGCGCCGTACGAGCGGTGATGGGGGCAGTAGTAACCGTCGTGCGCCGCCACCACCCGGCACAGCTCGGTGAGTTCGGCGTCCTTCGCGTACATCCCCGGCGTGTAGGTCAGGCCCGAGGACATGCCGACCGCGCCCTCGGCCATGCCCTGGGCGACGAGCTCCCTCATGCGGTCCAGCTCGGCGTCGGTGGCGGGGCGGTCGTCCCAGCCGACGGCGAGCATCCGGACCGTCCCCTGCGGGATCAGGTAGGCGGCGTTGACGGCGATGCCCTGGCCGCCGAAGTTGCGGTCGAGGCGGTCCAGATAACCGCCGACGGTGCGCCAGTCGAAGTCGATGTCGCTGCCGTCGCCGTTCCAGCCGGCGATGGAGCGGCGGACCTCGGCGAGGGTGCGGTCGTCGGCGGGGGCGTACGACAGGCCGTCCTGGCCGAGGACCTCCAGGGTGACGCCCTGGGCGGCCTTCGCGCTGTGGTCGGGGTCGCGCAGCAGGGCGAGGTCGCTGTGCGCGTGCATGTCGATGAAGCCCGGCGACAGTGCGAGGCCGTCGGCGTCCAGGGTGCGGGCGGCGGTGAGGCGTGGGCCGTCGCCCTCCCGGCGGATCTCGGTGATCCGGCCGTCCGTGATGGCCACGTCGGCGCGGTAGGAGGGGGTACCGGTGCCGTCGACGACGCGGGCGTCGCGGATGACCAGGTCCATGGGAGGTCGCCTTTCGGGTGGGGGAGAGGTCCCGCCGGGATCAGAAGAAGGTGCGGATGTAGTCGGTGACGGTGCCGTCCGCCTCCACCAGCGGGATCAGCTGCCACTTGTCGAACGACGTGCAGGGGTGGGACAGACCCATGCCGATCCAGTCGCCGACCTCCAGCTCGGCGCCCGGATCCGTGCGGACCCAGCCGTGCTGGTCGGACAGCCCGCTGACGGTGATCCCGGTGGCGGGCCGCACCGAGCCGTCGCGGGCGGAGCGCACGACCTGCGCCTCGGGGAGGTCCAGGTCGTAGGCGGCGTCCCGCTTCCCGGCGTTGACGAAGGCCTGCTCGGGAGTGGGGCGGGAGACCACCTGCGCCCAGAGGCGGAAGGAGGGCTGCAGCGCGCCCTCCTCGGGAATCCGGTTGAAGGGCGTGAGGTGGCGGTAGTGGCCGTCGTCGTGGCTGACGTACGCGCCGGAGCGCAGCAGCCTGCACACGGGCCGGCTCAGCGAGGGGATCCCGGCGAAGACGTCGGCGACCGCGTCGAACCACGCGCTGCCGCCCGCGCTGACCAGGATCTCCTGGTCGTCGGCCAGCTCGTCGAAGCGGCCCGCCGCGTCGAAGTCCGCGGCGAGTGCGACGAGCCGGCGCAGCCACTCCCGCACCCGCTCGGGGGAGGCGTCCGGCACCTCGCCCTCGTACCCGGCGACGCCCACCAGGCGCAGGGTGGACGTGGCGGCCACCGCGTCGGCGACCGCCGCGCAGTCGGCCTCCGTGCGGGCGCCGGTACGGGCGCCCTGGCCGGCCCCCAGCTCCACCACCACGTCGACCGGGCGCACGGCGCCGGCCGCGCGCAGGGCCTCGTCCATCAGCTCGACGCCGCGCACGGAGTCCACGTAGCAGGCGAAGACGAAGTCCGGGTCGCCGTCCAGCTCGCCGGCCAGCCAGCGCAGCGCCACCGCGTCGACGAGCTCGTTGGCGAGGAAGATCCGCCGGATGCCGTGGGCGCGGTACACCCGGGCCTGGTGGGGGACGGCGGCGGTGATGCCCCAGGCGCCGTACTCCAGCTGGCGGGCGAACAGCTGCGGGGACATCGAGGTCTTGCCGTGCGGCGCGAAGGCGAGGCCGTGCCGCTCCGCGTACGTCTCCAGCAGGGCGAGGTTGGCCTCGACCGACTCGGCGGACAGGGCCAGCACCGGGGTGGTGAAACCGCCCGTGAAGAGATCGCGGCGCTCGGCAGCCAGGGCGCCGACGGTCAGCCCCTCCGCGTCGGGCGGCAGCGCCTTGAAGCGGTGGTCGACCACTTCGGCCGCGAGGGCCGTCAGGGACTGTTCGGCGGACTGCTGGGCGGCCAAGGGATCCTCCTCGGGAACTCGATCGTTGCATTGTCTGCAACGGTCATTGCGCATATCGCTTAACGCTGTCTAACATCCGAGCCGATGCCGGGTCAATGGTGAGCACCGGCGCCCACGGCCGACGAAGAGGAGCCCAGAGTGTCCGGATCCGCAGCCAGGACAGCCACCGCGGACGTCGTCTGCCTCGGCGAGTCCATGGTGACGTTCCTGCCCTCGCAGCCCGGCCGCCTCGCCGACGTCCCCTCCTTCGGCCGGGGCATCGGCGGCGCGGAGTCCAACGTCGCCTGCGCCCTCGCCGCCGCCGGCCACCGGGCGAAGTGGGTCGGCAGGGTCGGCGCCGACGGCTTCGGCGACCACCTCGTCGACGCCATCGCGGGCTACGGGGTCGACACCTCCGCCGTGCGCCGCGACCCCGACCGCCCCACCGGCATCTACTTCCGCACGGCGACGGACCGGGCCACCGACGCCCACGAGGTGGCGTACTACCGCGCCGGCTCCGCGGCCTCCGCGATGTCCCCGCACAACGTCCCGTACGACGACCTCCTGAACACCCGCGTCCTGCACCTGTCCGGCATCACCGCCGCGCTCTCCGCCGACTGCCTGGCCCTGCTCCACGACCTCACCGCCCCCCGCGACGGCCGCCCCCTCATCTCCTTCGACGTCAACCACCGCCCCGGTCTGTGGCGCGAGGGAGAGGCCGGCCCCGAGGTGCTGCTCGCCCTCGCCCGCCGCAGCGACCTCGTCTTCGTCGGGGAGGACGAGGCGGAGGAGGCCTGGGGCGTCCACGGCACCGAGGCGATCCGCGCGGCCCTGCCGGAACCGGACGTGCTGGTCGTGAAGCGGGGAGCCGACGGCGTCACCGTCTTCTCCCGCTCCGGCGGCGGCGACACCGTCACCACCGTCCCCTCCCTGCGCGTCGACGTCGTCGCCGCCGTCGGCGCCGGTGACGCCTTCGCCGCCGGGTTCCTCTCCGCCACCCTGCGCGACCTGCCCGTACGCGACCGCGCCCGGCACGGCCACCTCATGGCCGCGGCCGTCCTCACCGTCCCCGGCGACCTCACGGGCCCCCCGCCCCGCGCGTACGCCGACCGGCTCGCCGCCCTGGACGACGAGGCCTGGGGCACACTTCGTCTCGGCCCCGGATGGACCGTCGCCGACGGGGCGAACGAGGAGGTACGAGTCACATGAGCCAGACCGTCGACCGCGCGCTGAGCATCCTGCCGCTGCTCGCCCAGGGCCCCGCCGACCTCGGCCAGGTCGCCGAACGGCTCGGCGTCCACAAGTCCACGGCACTGCGCCTGCTCCGTACGCTCCACGAACACGGCCTGGTCTACCGCCAGGAGGACCAGCGCTACCGCCTCGGCGCACGTCTCTTCGCGCTCGCGCAGGAAGCCGTCGAGAACCTCGACGTACGCGAGATCGCCCACAGCCACCTCGTCGCGCTCAACGAACAGTGCGGGCACACCGTCCACCTCGCGGTGTACGAGGAGAACGAGGTCCTCTACATCGACAAGGTCGAGAGCCGCTACCCCGTGCGGATGTACTCACGGATCGGCAAACCCGTCGCGATCACCGTCGCCGCGGTCGCCAAACTGCTCCTCGCCGACCTCACCGAGCCCGAACGGCGCGCGATCGCCGAACGGCTCGACTACCCCATGTACACGTCCCGTTCGCTCCCGAACGCCGGTGCCTTCCTGAAGGAACTCGCCGTCGTGCGCGAACAGGGCTGGGCCACCGACCTCGGTGGCCACGAGGAGTCGATCAACTGCATCGGCGCCCCCATCCGGGGCGCCGACGGACGGGTCGTCGCCGCCATGTCGGTGTCCGCACCGAACGTGGTCGTCACGGCCGAGGAACTCCTCACCCTGCTCCCCCTGGTGCGACGCACCGCGGACACCATCAGCCGGGAGTACTCCGGTACCACCCCCACCAAGAAAGCCTGAACCGTCATGACCGAGAAGACCGCCCTCACCCCCAGCACCCACACCGCCCCGCCGGCGAAGTTCTCGCACGGCGTGAAGAAGGGGAACATCCTCCAGGTCGCCGGTCAGGTCGGCTTCCTGCCCGCCGTGGAGGGCCAGGCCCCGACCCCGGCCGGCCCCACCCTGCGCGAGCAGACCCTGCAGACCTTCGCCAACGTCAAGGCGATCCTGGAGGAGGGCGGGGCGAGCTGGGACGACGTCATGATGATGCGCGTCTACCTCACCGACGTCGACCACTTCGCCGAGATGAACGCGATCTACAACGAGTACTTCGAGGAGCAGGGCCTCACGGCCCCCGCCGCCGCGCGTACGACGGTGTACGTCGGCCTCCCCGCGGGACTGCTCATCGAGATCGACGCGCTCGCGGTCCTCGGCTGATCCTCTGATCCGCCGGCCGGCGGTCCGCCCCCGGACACCCGGCTCCCCGAACCGCCCCGCCTCACGGCACGGCACCCCCTTCCCCTTCCGTACGGGGGTGCCGTGCCGCGCTCCTCCCTGCCCCGAAGGACCCCCTGTCACCACCGGAGTTGACCGCTCATGCTGCTCGCCGCCGCCCCCGCCCCCGAGGCCCCACCCCACACCGGTGGACTGCTCCTCCTGATCGGCGGGACCCCCGGTCTGCTGACCGTCGCCGCGCTCGGGATCGCACTCCTGCTCTTCCTGATCATCAAGGTCAGGCTGCAGCCGTTCGTCGCGCTGCTCGCCGTGTCCATAGCCGTCGGCCTGGGTGCCGGTCTCTCCGTCACCGAACTCTTCGGCACGGTCCAGAAGTCCGCCGCCGTGTCCGTCATCGAGTCCGGCATGGGCGGCATCCTCGGACACGTCGCGATCATCATCGGCCTCGGCACGATGCTCGGCGCGATCCTCGAGGTGTCCGGCGGCGCGGAGGTCCTGAGCGCCCGTCTGCTGAACCTCTTCGGTGAGAAGCGCGCCCCGCTCGCCATGGGACTCACCGGCCTCATCTTCGGTATCCCGGTCTTCTTCGACGTCGGCATCTTCGTCCTCGCGCCGATCGTGTACGCCGCCGCCAAGCGCTCCGGCAAGTCCGTCGTCCTGTACGCGATGCCACTGCTGGCCGGTCTCTCCATGACCCACGCGTTCCTGCCCCCGCACCCCGGACCGGTCGCCGCCGCGGGCCTCTTCAACGTCTCCCTCGGCTGGGTCATCCTGATGGGTGCCCTCGTCGGTATCCCGTCCGTCCTCGCCGCCTGGGGCTACGCCGCCTGGATCGGCAAGCGCATCTTCGTCGAGGTGCCGCAGGACATGGTCGAGGCCGCGGAGGAGTCGAAGGCGGCGGTCGTCGCCGAACAGCGCGCCGCCGGGGTCACCCCGCACGAGAAGCCCGTTTTGCTGGGCACCGTGCTGGCGATCATCGGCACCCCGCTGATCCTCATCCTGGCCGCGACGTTCTCCTCCATCGCACTGGACCCCTCCACGCCGCGCTCCGTCATCGAGTTCTTCGGCAACCCCTTCGTCGCGCTGACGATCGCCCTGTTCCTCGCCTACTACCTGCTGGGCATCCGGCGCGGCTGGTCCCGCAAGTCCCTGGAGTCGGTCTCCACCGCCTCCCTGAAGCCCGTCGGCAACATCCTGCTGGTCGTCGGCGCGGGCGGGATCTTCGGAGCGGTGCTCAAGGGCAGCGGCATCGCCGACGCCCTCGCCGACACCTTCAACGACGTGGGCCTGCCGGTCATCCTGCTCGCCTGGCTGATCTCCGTCGTCCTGCGGGTCGCGCAGGGTTCCGCCACCGTCGCCATCGTCACCACCGCCGGCATCGTCGTCCCGCTCGTCGAGGGCCAGGACATGTCGCAGGCGCACCTCGCGCTGATCATCATGGCGATCTCGGCCGGCTCCATCTTCGCCTCGCACGTCAACGACGGCGGGTTCTGGATGGTCTCGAAGTACTTCGGCATCTCCGAGCGCGACACCCTCAAGACCTGGACGGTCCTGGAGACGGTGCTCTCGGTCGCCGGCTTCGTGGTCGCCGCGGCGCTGAGCCTGGTGATCTAGGGACTCACGCCGATCCGGGACGTACGGACGCCCGTACGTCCCGGACCCGCGTGACGCGGAGCGCCGTCCCGACGTCGTCCCCCAGCGGGCATGCGCCGGTGTCCGCACCCCGGCCCGCGACGACGGCGGCACTCGTGCCCGCGCCCATGCCGCCCGTCTCCGTGTCGCCGTCCCCGTCCGGCCTGTTGACCAGCCAGAGGACCAGGGCGACGACCGCGAGCACCAGCAGCCAGCCCACGGCCGACGACGCCTTCCTCGACGGAGCGGGGGCGGGTGGAGGCGTCCGGGCCGGATCCGGGCCGGACGCCGGCCGGGGCGGCGTCCCGGAGGCGGCTCCCGCCGAGGCGGACGACGCCCCGGAGGCCTGCTGGCGGGCCCTGGCCCTGGCGGCCCTCTCCCGCGCCTTCGCCTCGGCCTCCTCGCGTGCCTGCCTCTCGGCCTGCTCCCGCTCCTTCTTCCCGGCCTCCTCCCGCGCGAGCCTCTCCGCGTTCTCCCGCTCCTTCTTCCCGGCCCGCCTCCGCTCCTCCTCGGCCTTCCTCCGCGACAGCTCCTGCTGCCACTCCTGCTCGCGCAGCCGCTCCTGGACGAGCCGGGCCCGCTCGCGCTCCACCCGTTCCTTCTCCGCCCGCGCCTCCTCGGCCCGCTCCCTCTCGGCGCGCTCGCGCTCGGCCTGCTCCCGTTCCCGCGTGTACACGCGGGTCGGGTCGGACGGCGGGACGGCACCCGCGCGCCGGACGACCGTGATCCCCTCGGGGTCCGGAGCGTCAGCGCCCGTGCCGGCGCCACGCGCCAGGTCCCGTCCCTGACGCTCGTACGCACCGATCAGGTCCGTCCAGCGCTGCGGCAGCCAGCGGCGGCCGTCCTGTGACACCGGAAGCCCGGCCAGGGACTGCCGGAAGCGTGCCAGCATCTCCGCCGGGACCGGCCGCTGCGCGGGGTCGGCCGCCAGACAGGGGCGGATCAGCGCCGTCAGTTCCTTGGGCAGACCGTCGAGGTCGAGCTGGCCCCGCTGCACCTGCGCCAGCAGGGCCAGCGTGTCACTGCCGTCCCGGTACGGGGGCCTGCCGAGCGCCAGGTGGAACAGGGTCGCCCCGAGCGAGTACACGTCCGACGCCTCGGTCGACGGTTCGCCCCGCGCCTGCTCCGGCGAGGTGAAGGCGATCGTGCCCAGCGTGAGGCTCGTGCGGGTGAGGTCGTTCGCGTGCGAGATGCCGAAGTCGATCACGCGCGGACCGGGGAGCGGCAACAGGATGTTCTGCGGCTTGAGGTCCCGGTGGATGATGCCCTCGCGGTGCAGCGTGACCAGCGCCTCCGCGGTACCCGCCGCCAGCCACTGGACCGCCGAGGCCGGCAGCACCCCAGCGGTGCGCACCAGCTCGGAGAGCGGTGGCGCGGCGATGTAGTCGATCGCCATCCACGGCAGTTCCGCCTGCGGATCGGCGTCCCGCACCCGAGCGGTGAACGCGCTGTCGATGCGCTGCGCCAGGCCCACCTCGCGCGTGAACCGCCGCCGGTCGACCTCACCGACGACGCCCTCGGAGAGCAGCGTCTTCACCGCCACCAGCTGCCCCTCGGCGTTCCGGGCGAGGTAGATGCGCCCCATGCCGCCGGAAGCCAGCCTCCCGATCAGTTCGTACCTGCCGAGCGTCGCCGGATCCCCGCCTCCCAGCGGATCGACTCGCGCGCCTGTCATGTCACTTCCCCCGTCCAGCGCCCCACGGTCCAGCGCGACAAGCGTCCCACGGGGACGGGGGGCGCGCACCGTTATCCCCTGTCACGGAACGTCCACAGCTGTCCTGGTGAAGAGAGGGCCTGGCGGGGGTATCACATGCCCCCTTGTGCGAACCCGGTCTTTGCGCTTCTTTGATCGACATGGCCGAGACGAGCGACACCACAGAGACCGGGGAGCTGGACTCCCGTCCACGTAGATCCAGTTGGAAGTACATCGGGCCCGGCATCGTCGTCGCGGCGACGGGAGTCGGAGCCGGCGACCTGGTCGCGACCCTCATCGCGGGCAGCAAATTCGGCTACACCCTCATGTGGGCGGCGGTGATCGGCTGTCTCGTCAAGATCTCCCTCGCGGAGGCGGTGGGCCGCTGGCACCTCGCGACCGGCCGCACCCTCTTCGACGGCTGGCGCACCCTCGGCGGCTGGACCACCGGCTACTTCGCCGTGTACGTCGTCGTCTGGGGCTTCGTCTACGGCGCGACGGCCATGTCCTCCAGTGCCCTGCCCATCGTGGCGCTCTTCCCCGACGGACCCGGCCTCAAGACCTGGGCGATCGTCACCGGACTGGTCGGCCTGGTCTTCGTCTGGTTCAACCAGTACGCGGTCTTCGAGAAGGTCATGACGGTCCTCATCGGCGTCATGTTCGTCGTCGTGGTCTACGTCGCGATCCGGGTGGTGCCGGACGTCGGCGCCTCCTTCGCCGGGCTGCTCCCGGTGCTCCCGGACGGCTCGCTGATCTACACGCTCGGGCTGATCGGCGGGGTCGGCGGCACGATCACCATGGCGGCGTACGGGTACTGGGTGAACGCGAAGGGCTGGTCCGACTCCTCCTGGATGAAGGTGATGCGGATCGACAACCGGGTCGCCTACCTCACGACCGGCATCTTCGTCGTCGCGATGCTCATCGTCGGTGCCGAGCTGCTGCACGCCTCGCAGATCGCCCTGACGAAGGGCGACCGGGGTCTGATCGACCTCGGCACGGTCCTCGAGGGCCGCTTCGGCGCGGGCACCGCGAAGCTCTTCCTGGTCGGATTCTTCGCGACGTCGTTCTCGTCGCTCATCGGCGTCTGGCACGGCGTGAGCCTGATGTTCGCCGACTTCGTCGAGCGGATCCGGGCCGCCGGCCGTGGTGACCGGGACGTGGAGAGGGCGGGCAGCGACACCGTGGGACGGCAGGAGCGGTCCGTGCCCTTCCGCGCGTACCTGCTCTGGCTGACGTTCCCGCCGATGACGCTGCTGTGGCTGGACGAGCCGTTCGGGCTGGTCATCGGCTACGGGGTGCTGGGGGCGTTCTTCATGCCGTTCCTGGCCCTGACCCTGCTGTGGCTGCTGAACTCCTCCCGCACACCGCGGGAGTGGCGCAACGGCTGGCTCAGCAACGGGATGCTGGGCGCGGCGGGGCTTCTGTTCGTCGTGCTGTGCGTCCAGCAGGTGCGCGAACTGCCCTGGTGACATCCGCGTACGGATCCCCCCGCACACAGCAGCGCCGCCGGGGGAGCGGCGGCGCTGCTGGACCGAAGGGCCGGTGGGGCTACGGCAGGCCGTGGACGTGCGGGCCGACCGCGTTGGACCAGGCGTTTCCGGCGGTGGCGTCCCAGTTGGTGGACCAGGTCATCGCGCCGCGCAGGGCCGGGTAGGTCCTAGAGGGCTTGAAGGAACCACAGCTCGTGCCCTTGGTGAGGCAGTCCAGGGCCGCGTTCACGACGGACGGGGCGACGTAGCCGCTGCCCGCGCCGCGGGTGGAGGCCGGGACGCCGAGGCCGACCTGGGACGGGGCGAGGCCGCCCTCCAGCTGGATGCAGGCGAGTGCGGTGAGGAAGTCCACCGAACCCTGGGAGTAGACCTTGCCGTCGCAGCCCAGCATCGAACCGCTGTTGTAGTACTGCATGTTGACGACGGTCAGGATGTCCTTGATGTTGAGCGCCGTCTTGAAGTACTCACCGGAGGTCGACTGCATGTCGATGGTCTGCGGCGCCATCGTGATGACGAGGCCGGAGCCCGCCTTCGACGAGAGCGAGCGCAGGGCCTTCGTCATGTAGGTGGAGTTGAGGCCGTTCTCCAGGTCGATGTCGACGCCGTTGAAGCCGTACTCCTGGATGAGCGCGTACACCGAGTCGGCGAAGGCGGTCGCGGAGGCGTCGCTGTTGACCGCGACGGACCCCTTCTCGCCGCCCACGGAGATGATGACGTTCTTGCCGGCGGCCTGCTTGGCCTTGATGTCGGCCTTGAACTGGGCGACGGTGTAGCCGTTCAGCCCCGCCGAGTCCAGGTTGAAGGTGACCGCGCCGGGCGTGGCGGTGGCGTCCGCGAAGGAGACGGCGATGATGTCGTAGTTCGCGGGGACGTCGCTGAGCTTCTGGACGGTGGCGCCGTTGTTGAAGTTCTGCCAGTAGCCGGTCACCGCGTGCTTGGGCACCGAGGTCGTGGGGCCGCCCGGGTCGGTGGTCTTCGCCGTACGGCCGCTGACGGTGGCCGACTTCACCGACTCACCCGCGGCGTTGGTGGCGCTGACGGCGAACTGGTAGGCGGTGTCGGCCGCCAGCCCCGTCACCGTCGCGGAGGTGCCGGTGGACGTGGTCGCCTTCGTGCCGTTCCGGTAGACGGTGTACCCGGTCGCGCCGGAGACGGCGTTCCAGCTCAGGGCGATCGAGGACGTGGTGGTGGCCCCCACGGTCAGCCCGGCGGGGGACCCGGGGACCGAGGGCTCCGGATCGGTGCCGCCGCCGCCGTCCGGGCCGGTCACCTGGACGTCGTCCGCGAAGTACGCGGCCTGGCCGTACCAGCCGTGGGTGTAGACGGTCACGGAGGTGGTCGAGGGACCCGTGGTGAAGCTCGTCCTCAGCTGCGTCCAGCTGCTCGACCCGGGCGTCCAGGTGGAGACGTCCGTGGTCCCGGTGCCGCTCGCGCCGAGGTAGGCGTAACCGCCCTGCACCCAGGAGCTCAGCGCATAGGTCGAGTTGGGCTTCACGGCCACGGTCTGCGTGCACTTGGCGTTGTCCTGCCCAGCCGGGGAGGCCTTGAGCGCGGAGGTACCGCCGTGCACGGGGGAGGAGACGGTGGTGCCGCTGCCGCCGGAACAGGTCCAGTTGGCGAGCCCTGACTCGAATCCGGCGTTCTTGGCCACGTTGACGTCGGCGGCCTGCGCACTGGTCGCGAGCCCGGTGACGGCCAGCGCCCCTGCCGCGACGACGGCGACCGCCCCGCCGAGGAGAGGCCGGACCCGGCTCCTTCTGTGTCTGCTGCTGCCTGCGGAGCGTTCCACTTGCTGCCTCCGGTGGGGGAGTTGGGGGTGCTGGCGGAAACGGTGGCCACCGTTGGCCGATAAACTGGTCCAGACCAATCGAGTTGTCAAGACCTCTGGCGGCGCGGATGCCTACGACGTGCCGGGCGAGGGGCCGGGCGGCACCCGCGCACACCTTCGGGTGGCCGTTCGCGGAACGTCGGGCGTGCACTCGCGCGGGTGACTCTGCGGGGGTGTCCGGAACGTGACGGCCGCGATATCGCGGAAGGCCCTGGAAAGCGACTGCCGTCCGCTCTGACGTGGGCGGATCAATTCCCCGGCATTTCAAACCGGTTCGAACGGAGTAACTCTATGCAGTGGTGCAGAAGTTAACCACTTTGCTTTTCGTCCGATTTCGTACGGACGCGTAGCGAACGCCTGTGCCGCACGTCTTCGTACTGGGTTCCGATATCTGTTCTCTGCCCGCTCTGACGTGGTTAAAGTGCTGGGGAAAGAAGCACGGAGCAGGAGCGATTGCGGCCGAAGTCGTCACCGACGACGGCCGGGGCCGAACGGGGAAGAGCGTGCCGACCGCAATAGCAGTGACCAGTGCCGATCTGGTGCTTCCGCCGACCGATCAGCAGACACCCACGGCGGCCACGCTGCAGGCACCCGAGGCCCAGTCCCTCGACCTCGCGATCGGTGACATGAACCTGCTCCTGGAGCAGCACGGTCACGTCGTCGCGGTCTACCCCGCCGGCATCGGCGCCGCCCACGAACGCAGGCTCCACGCCATCCGCTCGGTCCTGGAGAGCGACCGCATCGCCCTGCTCAGGACCGACCTGCCACCCCTGGGCGTCGCCGTACTCGTACGCCAGCTGCGCCAGCTCTCCGTCTGCGACTTCAGCCCCGGAGTGGTGGCCTCGGCGGCCCGCCTGCTCGCCCACTACATCCACGCCGGAGCACTGCTGAACTCCGTGGCCAGGCTCGACCGGGTGCCCGTCAGCCTCAAGACCCACGCCAAGTCCTGGGTCCCGGGATCACAGTTCGCCGTGCTCGCCGGCCCCAGCCCGCAACTCGTCAGGATCAGCCCGTCGGCCGAACCGCCCACCGGCCCGCCGTTCACCACCCAGCTGATGGTCGCCAAGGGGCAGCTGACCTCCGAATGGGTCCAGCAGACCCTCGCCCCGGCCTGGGGTGTACAGGCCGTCCAGGAGTGCGCCCTGCCCTCCGGTTCACCGCGCTGGTGGGGAACGGGGAAGCTGGTGGAATTCGCGTCCTTCCTTCCGGACATCTCCGTGATCTACCAGCTCGTTTCCTCCGTGCGCCGGGAAAACTGCCACTGGTGCGGAATGGAGCTCATCGGCGACCGCTGCGCGTTCTGTTCCTCCCCGCTCGCCCCGCCGGAGAACCGAAAACACTCCCCGGGTGTCCTGAGCCATGGAGCACCCGCACCGCCCGCCACCTAGCGCGCCCCGGGCTCTCCGCAGACACCGCGCATCCCTCTCTGTCCGCTGCTCCACGCATCCGATTCGAACGAGGTTGTCCGGCCCATGAACTCCCGCCAGCGCCGCGGCGTGATACTCCTGCTCCTGTCGGTCCTGTGCGCCTTCGCAGCCTTCGCCGGAGTCCTCTCGGTGATCAGCGACGTGAACTCGAAGGTCGGTCCCGAGGTCGACGCCTACCGGCTCAAGGACAACGTGGCCCCGTACACGGCCCTGTCCGCCAAGCAGTTCGAGAAGGTCTCCATGCCGAAACGCTGGCTGTCGGAGAACGCCGTCACGGAGATCGACGAGGTCGACGGCAAGATCGCCGTCACCGAACTGCGGGCGGGCTCCCTGATGCAGTCGGACATGATGGTCAGCAGCCCCGAACTGCGCCCGGGTGAGCAGGAGATCGCCATCATGATCGATGCCGCCACCGGCGTGGCCGGCAAGATCCGGCCCAACGACAAGGTGAACATCTACGCCACCTTCGCAGCCGAACGGGACGGCGAGGTGCCCCAGTCCAAGATCATCGTCTCCAACGCGAAGGTCCTGGACGTCGGTGAACTGACCGCCCTGGAGCCCAGGAAGGACGACCGGAACCAGGCGGCCGAGGCCGTGCCGATCACCTTCGCGCTCGACACGCTCGACACGCAGCGAGTGGCCTACGCCGAGTCGTTCGCCCAGCACGTGCGTCTCGCGCTGATCGCCCCGGGCAGTGACGGCGTCGTCCGCCCCGGCGACCGGACCTACACGCTCGACAAGGACAAGTGAGGATGGGATGACCACCAGAATCCTCCCGGCGGTCGGCGACCCCGACGCGGCCAGGTCCGTGACCACCCTGCTCAGCCAGCTCCCCGACGCGGAGCCGGCCGCCCCGGTCGGTGACTCCACGCAGCTCATCGACACCCTCGCCCGCCTCGCCGGCGAGGCCATCGAGGAACTGCCCGAGGTCGTACTCGTCCACGAGCGGATCGGCCCGGTGCCCGCGCTGGAGCTGATCCGGGAGGTCTCCCTGCGATTCCCCGCGGTGGGGGTCGTCCTGATCACCGCCGACGCCAGCCCCGGGCTCTTCGCCGCGTCCATGGACGCCGGAGCGCGGGGCCTGGCCACCCTGCCCCTGAGCTACGAGGAGCTCGCCAACCGCGTCCAGGCCGCCGCACTGTGGTCCACGGGCGTCCGACGCCACCTCGGCACGGGCGGAGACGTGTTCACCGGCCCCGGGGGAACGGTCGTCACGGTGACCGGGGCCAAGGGCGGCGTCGGCGCGACCGTCACCGCCGTACAGCTGGCCCTGGCCGCGCAGGCCTCCGGTTACACCGCCGCACTCGTCGACCTGGACCTCCAGACCGGCGACATCGCCGCCTACCTCGACGTGCAGTTCCGGCGTTCCGTCGTCGACCTGGCCGCCATCACCGACATATCCCCGCGGGTCCTCTCCGACGCCGTGTTCTCCCACGACAGCGGCCTGGCGCTGCTGCTGGCCCCCGGGGAGGGGGAACGCGGCGAGGAGGTCAGCGACCGCGCGGCCCGCCAGATCGTCAGCGCCCTGCGCTCACGGTACGAGGTCGTCGTCATCGACTGCGGAAGCCAGATGAACGGGGCCAACGCCGCGGCGATCGAGATGGCCGACACCGCCGTGCTGGTGACGACACCGGACGTCGTCGCCGTGCGGGGCGCCAAGCGCATCGTACGGATGTGGGACCGCCTCCAGATCCGCAAGGCGGAGGAGACGGTCACCCTCGTCAACCGCTTCAACCGCAACACGGAGATCCAGCCGCCGCTCATCCAGCGGATCACCGGCACCAGGATGTCGGGCACGGCGGTCCCGGCGAACTTCAAGGAACTCCAGGGCGTGGTGGACTCCGGCCGGATGCACGAACTGGACCCACGCTCCACCGTGAAACAGGCCCTCTGGGCCCTGGCGGGAGAGCTCGGACTGGTGAAGCCTGCCCAGGGAGCGGAGCCGCGAGGCGGCGGCATGCTGCGCGGCGACAGGGGCTCGATCGGGGGCCGTAGGCGCAAGGGCGGAACGACCAGCGGGGGAGGCCGGAAGTGAAGCGACGCACAGGAGAACCCGACCGGATACGGGCGCGGCCAGGAGGTGACCGCGGTCAGCTGAGCATCGAGTTCACCGGGATGGTCCCGATCATCCTGGTGACGCTGGTGCTGCTCTGGCAGGCCGTCCTGGTGGGCTACACCTTCACCCTGGCGAGCGGCGCGGCCGACGAAGGCGTACGCAAGGCCGTCGCGGCGGACGGGGACCGCTGGGGCAGGTGCGAGGCGGCCGTGTACGAACGGCTCCCGAGCGCCTGGGAAGGACCGGCTGAGATCCGCGACTGCGGGGCCGGGGGCGACGACGTGGTCACCGCCACCATCACCCTGAAGGCACCCGTCCTGTTCCCCGGCTTCGCCAGCCTCCCCATCCCCGTCACGGCAACGGCCGGCGCGGCCGCGGAAGGGAAGTGACGCGTCATGGCACCCGTACGCACCCCCCGCGCGGCCGGACGGACGGCGCACAGGGCCAGGGGCGGGGACCGCGGCTCCACCGCCCTCGAATACCTGGGCTTCCTCCCCGTCCTCATCCTCATCGGCCTCGCCGGGATCCAGCTGGGACTGATCGCCTACACCGCGCAGCAGGCCGGCACCGGAGCCAGGGCCGCCGCCCGCACCGCCGCGCAGGAGGACGTCTCCGGGTCCTACGCGCGGGTCGGAAGGGCGTCCATGACCGGCTGGGTCGCCGAACGGTCCCGCATCGCCCCGCCCACGGGAGGCGACTCCGTCACCGTGACGGTCACCGTCACCGTCCCGGACGTCCTCCTCGGCCTGCTCGGGGACCGGAGCGTCGAGAAGTCCGCCACCATGCCCCGCGACGACTGAGCGCACCCACCCCACCCGAGGAGTACCACCCATGAGCCTGCGGGCACGCATCACCGCCCCCGAGGAGCGCGGAGGGGGACGGGAGGACGGCCACCTGGTCGCCACGTACCGCGCCAAGCTCCTCGAGGAGATCGACCTCGCGGAGATGTCCTCGCTGGCCGCCGCCGACCGCCGGGCCCGGCTGGAACGCGTCCTGGGCCACATCATCAGCCGCGAGGGCCCCGTCCTCTCGACCGTCGAACGCTCCCAGCTCATCCGCCGGGTCGTCGACGAGGCCCTCGGACTCGGCGTCCTCGAACCCCTCCTGGAGGACGCCTCCATCACCGAGATCATGGTCAACGGACCCGACCAGATCTTCGTCGAACGGGCCGGCCGGGTCGAGCAGCTCCCCATGCGCTTCGCCAGCCACGAGCAGCTCATGCAGACGATCGAGCGCATCGTCTCCACCGTCAACCGACGGGTGGACGAGGCCAACCCGATGGTCGACGCCCGCCTGCCCAGCGGCGAGCGCGTCAACGTCATCATCCCGCCCCTCGCCCTCACCGGCGCGACGCTCACCATCCGGCGCTTCCCCCGGTCCTTCTCGCTCCAGGAGATGATCGCCTTCGGCTCGCTGGACCAGCAGATGCTGCTCCTGCTCGCCGGACTCGTCCAGGCGAAGTTCAACGTGATCGTCTCCGGGGCCACCGGCACGGGGAAGACCACGCTCCTCAACGCGCTCTCCGGACTCATCCCCGAGGGCGAGCGCATCGTCACCATCGAGGACTCCGCCGAACTCCAGCTCCAGCAGAACCACGTGATCCGGCTGGAGTCCCGTCCCGCCAACGTCGAGGGCAAGGGCCAGGTCACCATCCGCGACCTGGTCCGCAACTCCCTGCGCATGCGACCCGACCGCATCGTCGTGGGTGAGGTCCGAGGCGGCGAGTCGCTCGACATGCTCCAGGCCATGTCGACCGGCCACGACGGCTCGCTGGCCACCGTCCACGCCAACAGCGCGGAGGACGCGCTGATGCGGCTCCAGACCCTGGCGTCGATGTCCGAGATCAAGATCCCCTTCGAGGCCCTGCACGACCAGATCAACAGCGCCGTGGACGTCATCGTCCAGCTGACCCGGCACGCCGACGGCACCAGGCGCGTCACCGAGATCGCCGTACTCGACTCGCACGGGCGCGACCCGTACAGGATCGTCACCGTCGCCCGGTTCGACGCCCGCCCCATGAACACCGACGGCGTGATCCACGGCGAGTTCCAGGCACTCCCGCTCCCGCGTCGCATCGCCGACCGGCTCTACATGGCCGGACAGCCCATCCCCCAGGCCTTCGGGGTCGCTCCGTCAGAGGAATACCTCGCCACCCGAGAGGCCAGATAGGTACCCCGACATGGACAACCTCGCACCGCTCACCCTCGGCGTCACGCTGCTGTGCTGCGTACTCGGCGTCCTCGGAGTGCACGCGTACACCGCGGGCAAGGCCCAGCGTGAAGCGCTCGTCGACCGGCTCTCCTCGACCGGGCAGATCGACATGGGCCCCCGACGCCGCTTCCGGGGACTCGACCGGCGGCTGCGCCGCACGAAACTCGGCAAGAGGATCGAGCTGAAGCTCGCGGCCACGGGCCTCGACATCACCCCGGGCGAGTACTTCCTCTACGTCGTGGGCTCCGTGGCGGCCTTCTGGCTGATCGCGGCCTCCCTCCTGGCCTCGTTCTTCGGCCCGCTCGCCGGACTCGCCGCGCTCTGGGGTGCCAACACCTTCCTGAACTGGCACCGCACCAAGCGCACCGAGGCCTTCATCAGCCAGCTGCCGGAGATCTCCCGGGTGCTCGCCAACGCCACCCATGCCGGGCTCTCGCTGCGCACCTCCATCGCCATGGCCGCCGACGAACTCGAATCGCCCGCAGGCGACGAACTCCGCGTCGTCGCAGACCAGCTGGGAGTGGGCCGGACCCTCGACGACGCCCTCGGGGAACTCGCCGAACGCCTGCCCTCCCGCGAACTCGTCGTCCTGGTCTCCACGCTGATCCTGTCCAACCGGGCCGGCGGCCAGGTCGTGTCCTCGCTGCGCAACCTCACCGTCACCCTGGAGGAACGCAAGGAGACCCGGCGCGAGGTCCGCACCCAGCTCTCCCAGATCAACGCCACCGCCTACGCCGTCCCCGCCATCGGCATCGGCGCGATGCTCCTGGTGAACTCGATCCTCCCCGGCGCCCTCGACCGCATGACGGGATCGGTCGTCGGACAGATCGCCGTCATCGTCTCGCTCGGCCTCTACGCCCTCGGCTTCGTCGCCATCCGCCGCGTTTCCAAGATCGATATCTGAGGAGGGGGCCGGAATGGAACTGCTGCTCGCTCTCGTCGTCGGCGCCAGCGTCTTCGGCGTCTTCAAGGGCATCCGGATGTACCGCGCCGAGGCCACGCTCCCCGGCGACCTCGCCCTCGCGCTCGAAGTCGGCTCGACCCGCACCACCGCCGTCGGCTCCGGCATCGACCGGCTCGGTATGCGCTGGGCGCCCCTGGTACTCCGCCTGATGGGACCCAAGAAGGTCAACGAGAAGCGCCGGAAGATCGACATGGCGGGCAACCCCGGCGGCCTCACCATCGACCGCTACGCCGCCCGGCGCGCCGTCTACAGCGCCCTCGGCGGATTCGCCGCCTTCGCGATGCTCACCAGCGGCAAGTTCTTCATGGCCCTGTTCATGATCGCCTTCGGCCTGTTCTGGGGCGAGGTCGGCATCTGGGCCGCCGTCCGCAAGCGCAGGGACGACATCGACCGCACACTCCCCGACTTCCTGGACGTCCTCGCCGTCGTCGTCTCCGCCGGCCTCGGATTCCGGCAGGCCCTCGACAGGGTCGCCGAGAAGTACCAGGGTCCCTGGTCCGACGAACTGCGCATCACCCTGCGGCAGATGGACATGGGCGTCAGCCGCCGGCAGGCCTTCGACGAACTGCGCAGGCGCAACGACTCCGAACAGGTCGCCATGTTCGTCACCGCGCTCCAGCAGGGCGAGGAACTCGGCGCACCGATCGTCGACACGCTCATCGCCATCGCCAACGACATGCGCCGCACCGACGCCCAGAACGCCCGGCGCAAGGCCGCCAAGGCCGTCCCCAAGGCGACCCTGATGGTCACCACCTTCATGATCCCCGCCACCATGATCCTCATGGGCGCCGCCATGCTGCTCGGATCCGACACCGACCTCGGGTCCTTCACGGGGGAGTGAGCGGCCGGCCATGACGATCTCCCTGCACCCGGGTGCCGAGGACGCGCGGCACGCCGCCCTGTCCACCCCCACCGGCCCGGCGCCCACCGTGTCCATCCAGGTCAACGCCCTCTCGGCGCTGGCCCGCCAGGTGTTCCTCTTCCGCCTGGCCATGATCGCCATCGGCACCCCGCAGGCCCTCGACAACACCGCCCCCGGCCTCGCGAGCTGGCTGGTCGCCTCCGCCGTCCTGGTCACCTTCGTCGGCTCGTACGCCCTCTACCGCGACTGGGAACGCTTCGGGCCACTCCTCGTACGCTCCCCGCTCCTGCTGGCAGCCGACACGCTCTTCGGCGCCCTGCTCCTGTTCACGGCCACCCCCGACTCGAGCCTCGGCTACGCAGTCGTCTGCACCCCGCTGCTCGCCGGACTGCTCTACGGCTGGCGCGCCGCCGGAATCTTCGCCGTACTCCAGGTCCTCATCCTGGCCGCCGCCTACGGCGCCGACCAGCAGTTCCGGGGAGGCCTCGCCGCCGCCCTGCTGCTCCCGGGCTTCTGCGTCCTCGCCGGGGCGGTCGGTGTCACGCTGCGCAACCTGATGCTCCGCGTCGGCGCGGCGAGCCAGGCGCTGACCGAGACCCGGGCCCGCCTCGCCGTCAGCGTCGCCGTCGAGGACGAACGCGCACGGCTGGCCCGCGAGATGCACGACTCCGTCGCCAAGACCCTGCACGGCCTGGCCCTCGCCGCCGACGGGCTGGCCCGATCGTCCGGCCGGACGGACCCGATCACCCTCCGGCAGCAGGCGGAACTGGTCGCCAGGTCCGCCCGAAGGGCCGCCGCCGAATCCCGTGAACTCCTCTCCGACCTCCGGCGCGAGTCCGGCCTCGACGAAGGGGTGGACCTCATCGCCGAACTCCGCTCCAGGACGGAGGACTTCACCCGCAGGCGCGGAATGAACACCGTGTTCCGCACCCTCGGCGACACGCCCGTGCCCCCGGTCCCCCAGATCGTCGCCCGACAACTCCTCACCGTCGCCTCCGAAGCGATGGAGAACGCCGACCGGCACGCCCACCCCACCTACCTGGTCGTCCTCGCGGGCATCAAGGGCGACGTCCTGCGCGTCAGCGTGTACGACGACGGGGAGGGACTGCCCGCAGGCACCACCCTCGACGACCTCAGGCGGGCCGGCCACTTCGGACTCGTCGGGATGGTCGAACGCGCTGCCTCCATCGGCGCCCGCATCCGGATCGGCAAGGGGAAGGCGGCCAAGGGCACCGAGGTCCGCGTCGAACTCCCCACCGCCGCCCTGGCGACCGCCGACCGGACCACGGGCGCCGCTACGGCGTCTTCGGATGCCGCCTCGGCGTCTGCGGGTGCCCCTTCCGCGGATCCGGCTTCGAGCCCCTAGCCGCTCGCGCACGACCACTGCCCCTGCCCCTGCTTCACGGCTCCATCGCTATCGCACCCCCGTCCCCACGACACTCGAGAGGAGGTCGCAGAATGCCGGACGACATCTCCCGCGCGTCGGGCCAGGACCGGGCGGATCAGCACCACACCTCCCAGCACACCTCCCCGCACGGCCCTGCGCTCAGCAGCGAACTCGGCTCCCTCGCATTCCCGGCCACCGCACCAGCGCCCACGGCGGCCACAGGGTCCAAGGAGTGGACAGCGCCCACAGGACCCCAGCCGATGCCCGCTTTCCCCGACGCCCCCGACCGTCCGGCTCCCGGGACCCTGCGCGTCGTCGTCGCGGACGACAACCCCGTGGTGCGGGCAGGACTTGGGGTCCTGCTCAGCGGCCGCGCCGACATCGAGGTCGTGGCCGAGGCGGCGGACGGGCGCGAGGCCTACGAAGCCGCCGTGCACCACCGGCCGGACGTCATCCTGCTCGACGTGCGCATGCCCGGGGTGGACGGCCTCTCCGCCCTGCCGCACCTGGTGCAGGTTGCACCCGTGATGATGCTGACGTACAGCCGCGAGAGCGACATCGTGCACGAGGCGCTGCGCCTGGGCGCGGGCGGCTACCTGGTGCACGGCGAGTTCACGGCCGATGAACTCGTACAGTCCGTACGCGACACGAAGAGCGGCCGCGCCCCCTTCACGGCCACAGCGGCGAGCGCGCTGCTCGCCCATATGCGGCAAGGGACGAACCAGCAGCCGCGGACGCTGCCGGACGGGCTGGGAGCAGCCCTGACGGGCGGCAGCCCCCACGACGGGCCCGGCTCGCAGGCCCAGCTCCCGGGCACCGGCGCCCACGAGGGGCGGGCCCCTGTGCCGCATCCTGCGCATCCGCCGCATCCGGCCGAAAATCCACAAAACCTTTCGCAACTGCAACCTGTTGTGGGACAGTCTTCGTCCAGTACAGAAACAGTCGGCTTTCCGAAGCCCAACAGGCAGCAGTACCAACTGAGTTCGAGGGAGGCGGAGGTCATGGAGCTCATCTCCTCGGGCATGAGCAACCAGCAGATCGCCGCCACCTGCTTCATCAGCGAGAAGACCGTCAAGAACCACATCAACCGGATCTTCACCAAGCTGCACAGCACCAGCCGCAGCGAGGCGATCGCCCGCTGGCTCGGTACGGCGCCGGGCTCGGGACCTGGAGTGAGGGGGACAGGCAGCCATGGCTGAACGGGGGACAGGCCCCGGCAGGGGCACCCGCGCCGGGCGAGGGGCCCAACGCCCGCTTTGGGCCCGCTTTTGGGCCCTGGGACCCTGCACCGACAGGGGTGTCCAGCCGTACGTTTCTCATGTCGCCAGCGGCACCGGCCAGGAGGAAGCCGGTAACGCAGACGCCACAGCAGAGACGTACGCGTCGGCCGGTACCCGGCCGGCCGAAACCGGAGGGGAACACCATGAGCAAGCTGATGCTGAAGGCTTCCGTCAACGCCAAGGTGTGGGCGAACACGTCCGTCGAGCGCATGAAGGCCCAGGCGGACCGGGGGCAGGGCGCGGTGGAGTACCTGGGCATCATCGTGGTGGTCGTGGCGATCATCGGCGTGCTCATGACGACGAACTTCGGCAACGCGATCGCGACGGCCATCACCACGCAGATCGGCAAGATCACGGGCGCTGGCTGATCGCCAGAAGAACTCACGAGGCAGGGCAGGCTTTCCCCATCTACATCATGGTGGTGGCGGGCCTGCTCTTTCTTGCGTTCGCGTACTTCGCCGTCGGGCAGGCCTCGATGAAGAAGAACGAGGCACAGACCGCAGCCGATGCGGCCGCGCTCGCCGCAGCTCAGGACGCGCGTGACGAATGGAGCTGGCCCGGTGTCTTCGATCTCGGCGAGTGGGACGACCTGCTGAGCGGACGGGATGTCGGAGCGGGGTCGTGCTCCGCTGCCGACCGGCTGGCTGCGGCAAACGGTGCTGATTCGATCGCCTGCGACGCGGACTTCTGGCCCGAGGCCTCCTACACCGTGAAGGTCGAGACGAACAAGACCGTCGGCAGTTCGGTGATCGCCAGTACCAAGACGACGAAGGCCACGGCGACCGCGCGCGCGGTGATCGAGCCGCGTTGCCGCATCGAGGAGGACACACGTCCCACGCCGAGCCCGTCGGCGGACGACGATGACGGCGACACGGATGAGGCCGAGGAGCAGAAGGCGTACAAAGTTGTCTGCGACGATGTCGAGGACTTCCGGATCGACCCGAAGAACCTTGGCCTGCTGCCCGACCTGGCAGACCTTTTCTCCGTCCACCTGGCCGACAACTAAGTGAACGTCACGAGAGGAACACGCCGATGCGTGCAGCCATGACCCGGATTCGCTTCAAGGGAGCCGCCGTCGCTGCTGCCTCAGTAGCCATGGCAGTCATGCTGACGGCCTGTGGCGGCGACGACGGTTCGGATGAGCCTGAGAGCAAGCCGCAGGGCGCTTCGTCCTCGTCGGCCGGGCAAGAGAGTGAAGCTCCTGCACCGCCGGAGGACGACGAGGGCCAGGTTCTTGCCTCGATCAAGGGCAAGGACGGTGTGGAAGCGATCGTCAGTTCGGTCAAGCGGGAGGCGGGCGGATTCGTCACCGTGAAGGGCACGGTGAAGAACGGATCCAAGCAGATCTGGACTGCTCCCGGCTGGCAGGGCATGGAACAAGAGGTCGCAGGCAACGGCGCCTCCATGGCTGGCACGTCACTCGTCGACCAGACAGGGAAGAAGCGCTATCTCGTTCTCCGGGACACCGACGGCCGCTGCCTGTGCACCAAGTTCGAGGGCCTGACGCCTGGAGCGGAAGCTCCGTTCTTCGCCCAGTTCCCCGCCCCGCCGCAGAGCACCACCGAGGTCGACTTCCAGATCCCCACCATGCCCACCGCGACGATCAAGATCTCGGGGTGACGACCGCCATGCAGCCACCCACCCCCACACCGGTCACCTCACGGGGCGCGCTGAGGTGCCGTATCGGCCTCTGCGCGGCCGCAGCAGTCGTTCTCGGTACCTCGACCCTGTGGGGCGCCACCGCGGCCTCGGCGGACGACAACCCCACCGCGGTCCCGAGCGCCTCGCCCCCTGTCGAGGTCGATGCCAATTCGCCGGGTCTCATGCTCGGTGACGGCGCGACCCTCGGCGACGTCCGCGTGCTCGACATCAAGTCCATCGTCGAGGACATGGGGGGCGAGGAGCGCCGCGAGGACACCAACGCCGACATCACCTTCGCCCTTCAGGCCGAAGTCCTCTTCGGCAAGGACAGCGCCAAGCTCAGCGGCGAGGCAACGGCCCGCATCAACGCGATCGCCCTGGAGATCCAGACGCAGAAGGCCCCGAAGGTCCGGGTCTTCGGCTTCACCGACAACCTCGGGTCGTCCGCCCACGGTGACGTCCTGTCCAAGCAGCGGGCCAACGCCGTGCAGGGAGTGCTCGCCACCAAGCTGCCGAGTGTCACCTTCGAGATCCGCGGCTACGGAGAGCAGTACCCGATCGCCAGCAACGACACCGAGGACGGCCGCAAGAAGAACCGCCGCGTGGAGGTCTCCTTCCCGCGCACCAGCGGCTCGTAGAGCCCCCATGCAGTCCAGGGGGCGGCGGTGCCCCGGCCGTCGGGTCGTGGCACCCCGCCCCCGCACGAACGGTTTCCCGGTGTCGGAGTAGGAGCGGAATGGTGTCGAGGACCCGAGGCGGTGCCGCCGCCGGGGTGGCGGCAGCGCTCTGCGTACTGCTGCTGCCGAGCGTCGCGGCCGCGCACCCGCGCTCGGACGACGCTCCAGGAGGTGCTGTTCCCTCGTACCGGTCTGCCGACGGAGCCGTGCCCGTCGCCGGCACGGCGTCGAGCGCCGACGGCCCTCAGCTGGAGCGCGCCAAGGTCTACTCCGACACCATCTCCCCGGGCCAGAAGAAGTACTACCGGGTGCGGCTCGACGGCACGTCCAGCGCGTTCGTCTCCACGGTCCTCGCCCCGCCGCCCGGCAGCAGGAGCGACATCCTCGACGGCATTCAGGTCTCCCTCGTCTCGACCGACGGCACGTCGTGCGGTTCCAGCCCGACCGTCTACTTCGGGGGCGAGACCACCCGGCCGATCGCGGGCTACGCGTCGCGTCGCATCGGCGACAGCAGCCTTCCCTGCCAGGAGGCCGGGGACTACTTCTACACCGTGACCTGGGCGGGGACGAAGACCGGTGGAACTGCCAAGTGGCCGATCGAGCTGACGTACATGGCCGAACCCGGCCTCAAGGCCGGTGCCGCCGAGCCCGAGGCGCCGACGGGCTGGAGCTCGAAGGCCCCCTCGGCCGGCGAGGGCAAAAGCTCCCGGAAGGTGAGTGGTGGCACCGGGTTCAACGATGCCGCAGCCGTGGACGACGGTGCCTGGAGGGACGACATCCGGCCGGGAGAGAGCCGCTTCTACCGGGTGCCGGTCGCCTGGGGCCAGCAGCTCTTCCTCCGGGCCCAGCTGGCCAACACCACCTCCGACGGATCGTTCTTCGCCGCCAGCGGCTTGCGCCTCGCCCTGTACAACACGGCCCGTGGCCGCGTCTCCGACAAGAGCGCCGGCTATACGGGTGCCCCCACCGGGATCGATCTCGGCACGGCCCCGGCCGCTTACGCGAACCGGTTCGAGGGCGACTCGGACGCCGAATCGGCAATGCGGTTCCAGGGCTGGTACTACGTCCAGGTGAGCCTGGACCCCAAGGTGCCCGGCAGTGTCCCGCTGACGCTGGACGTCGGCATCGAGGGAGCGGCACAGCAAGGGCCTCCGTACGACGGTGACGCGGCAGCGGCAGGCTTCGGCCTCGGAGACGCCGGCGGCACGGCCGGCGGCACCTCCGGCTCGATGAGGGCGCTCGGATTCACCGGGATCGGCGTCGGAACCGTCCTGGTCGTCGGCCTCGGCACCTGGTACCTCCTGAGCCGTCGCCGGAGCCCTGCCGAGGGACAAGCGGACGCGGGGCCTGCCTACAGCAGGTGATCGGCCTTGCCGGCCTTGATGTCCCGGATCATCTGCTGGAGGGCTTCGCGGCTGTCGGTGAGGTAACGATCCTCGGCCCCGACAAGGGCGACGTATCCGTTTCCGTTCGCGTCGGTTCCTATTCGGAAGCAGGAGTTCCCCTCGCCGCAGAACGGCTCTTCCCACTGGACGTCTGACATCTTCCTTCTCCTCAAAGTTGTTGTGCGATCGAGTGGATGAAGTCCCGCGAGTTGCGAGGTGAAAGGGCGATCCGTTCCATCCAGTCCAGGTGAGCCCGGTACTTCGTCAACTGGGCCTCCGAATGGACGAAGACCGGGCCGTGCGAGTTGTCGATCTGTACGGTGTCCAGCTGCGGCGTCGGGCCTTCCGCGTACAGCACCGTCTGTCCGGCTCCTGGAAATGCTCCTGCGACGAAGGGAATGACCAGAAGCTCGACGTGGGGCAGCTCGGACCTCTCCAGCAGGCTTTCGAGCTGAGCTCGCGCCACGGAGGGTCCGCCGAACTGCATGCGCAGGGCCGCCTCATGGACGATTGCGGTGTAGGGGGTCGGTGCATCGCCGTCCAGTACGGCTTGCCGCTCCACCCGGTGGGCCAGTCGTAGAGCAATCTCTTGCTCCTGCAGTTGCGGAATGACGACTCGGAACAGGGCCAGTGCGTGTTCGGTCGTCTGGAGCAGGCCCGGCATGTGCATCGCGTACGCAGCCCGCATGCGGTGGGCGTGAACCTCCAACTCCGCGATGTCGAGGAGGCCGTCGGGAAGGACGCCCCGATACTTCTCCCACCAGCCCCGGCTGCGGGGCTGGGCCATTTCTGCGAGCGCGTCGACGTACGTGGCTTCGGTGCAGCCGCAACTGTCGGCCAGAGTGCGCAAGCGATCCGCGCTGATGGGCCGAGCGCCTGACTCGATGTTCGAGATCTTGCCGCGGTCGACACGGAGGAGCCCGGCTGCGAACTCGGCCGAGATACCGGCTGACGTGCGCATTCTCCGCAGCTCTGCCCCAAGTCGCCTCTGGCGTTCGGTAGGGGACGTTCTCGCTGCCATGCCGTTCTCCTCCGCGTGCGGTCACCGGCAGTCTGCCGTCTGAGCACGCGACGTATCCACGAAAGGGTTCACTTACTCCTGGAGAAGGGTAATTTTGCCCCTTCGGTGGCTACATTGAGTCGCGCACCGCACACTCTGCGCTCCGGCCGAAGTGCATCGCGCGACCCTGCCCGTACCCTCCTGCCCTGGGAGGGGCAGGTCCGCGTCAGGGAGACAGGCCACAGCTCGGACCGCAGCGGCGATGTCCTTAACCGAGCACCTGCACAAGGAAGTCAGCCATGCACACGTACTCACCCCCACCCCAACGCACCGCCCTGTGCCCCGCGTCGCAGCCCTCCGCGCTCGGCGTCGCCCCGCGTCGCCGGGCGCATCCCCACCCTCACCGAGGGCTCGTTCTCAGCCTCACGCTGCCCGGTGACCCGCGCAGCGCCTCGGTCGGGCGGCACGCGGTCACCGCGGCCCTGCCCACCTACGGGTTCCGCTCCCACGCCTGGCCGGTCACCCACGTCGTCACCGAACTGATCGCCGTCAACGCCGCGCTCACCCCCGGCCGGGACCTCTATCTTTCGCTGCGCCGACGCGACGGTGACCTCCGCCTGGTTCTCTGGGACCAGCACCCCCGCCACGTCGACCCGGACACCCTCACCCTCTGCGAGGTGCGCCGCCGCCGGGCGCTCTGGTTGCTGGCGGCCGTCGTCGACGACTGGGGCGGCGCATGGGGGCTCGCTGCCGCCGAGCCGCCGCACACGGGTGTCAGGTCCTGGGTCGTGCTGCCGCAGTAGGTGGAGCGGAAGCGGGTTCGGACGGAAGGCCGCAGGGGGTTCAAGGGGAAGTGCCGAAGTCCCCCTGAGAACCTTGCCATCCGCCGCGCGGTCTGTCCGTCAGCCCGTCCGTCGACGGCTTGCCGAACACTGATCGCATCGTCGTAGGCAAGGCGCCCTGGTGAACCGAAGTCATCCTTCCAGTTCGGCCAAGGCAGCGCGGACCTCGGCGACGAAGCGGTCCGGGTTGCGGAAGACCTCCGTGGCGGTGAAGCGCAGGATGCGGCGGACCTCCGGGCAGCTCTGCAGTTCGTTGAATCGGCGGAGGCGAGGCATGAGCATCGCGGGTCCCGTGGAAGGTGTACCCCTCCACCTCGACCACCAGGCCCTGGGCGCGGAAGAGGAAGTCGGGGCGGAGCGTGCGGCCTGACGCGGTGCGCAGGGTCGCCTGGGCGACAGGGCGCAGACCAGCGTCGTGCAGTCGGAGGCGGGCGATGGTTTCGGCGGGCGAGCCGGACCGGGGGTCGAGGAGGGGTAACCAGGCGCGGGCCCGGGGGGAACCCGCACGGCGGGAGGCCAGCTCCGTCCGCAGAGCCGCCGTGTCGAGCAGCGCGGGCCGGCGGACGCCTCGAACCGTACGGGTGCTCAGCGCGGAGTCCGCGGCCGCGACTGCCTCGTCGCGCGGGAGGCACCGTATGAGGTCCCCGACGGTGCGGGCCGGAGAGGTCGTGCACAGGCCGCGGCGCACCGTCCGGTCGGCGGGGCCCAGGGGCATGCGGTGCACACGGACGCCTGGGCGCTGGTACGGGCCGGGGCGCGGGTCGGTGAACTCTGCCTCCGTATGCGGCCGGCCCAGCAGCTCCACCAGGTGGAGAGCGGCGGCCGTCCGGTGGCTGCACACCAGGTGAGGCTGCAGCCTCTGCACGACCCAGGCATGGGTCAGCCAGTCCACCAGCCGGCCCGGAGCCGCCCACGCGCCCTGGTGGACCCGCTGCCAGCCGCCCTTGTGCAGCCGCCTGTTCAGCAGCCTCGGCGGCCAGCCGGCCGCCAACGCCCACGAAACGAGGAGGATGCCGCCGATCGCCAGCGCGGCCAGCTCCCGCAGCTCACGGTCACGGCGGCAGGGGCGCGTCTCCCGGGCATCGGGCGGGGTCCATGCGTTGATCCAGCTCATGCGTCAACGATCCGCGATCGGGGCGAGGGCTGCACAAGCCTGTGGATAACCGTCGCTTTTGGGTCCTGGGGCCCATGCCCGCGGCCCTTCCGCTGTGGTCCGATGAGCCGGGCGGGGTCGACTACCGCTTCACAGCGTCTGGTTGGGGGCCGGGATGTCTGGTGCAGGAGGATTCGCGGGGTCGGGGGGCTTCGGCGGGGTGCCGGTGCCGGTGGGCAGGGTCCCGCTTCCTCGGCCGTTGCAGGCGGTGCTGCTCCTCGTCCGGACGCTGTTCGTGTTCACGGTCGTCGGAGGCATCGGCGTACTCCTCCGGGCGTCGTCGCTCGACGCCATCGACGGTGAGCTGCTCGGGCTCCTGCTGTACGCGGCG
The DNA here is from genome assembly GCF_000717245.1 of Kitasatospora papulosa. Classification (GTDB taxonomy): domain Bacteria; phylum Actinomycetota; class Actinomycetes; order Streptomycetales; family Streptomycetaceae; genus Streptomyces; species Streptomyces papulosus. Next base: position 593,103 of record NZ_JNYQ01000004.1, on the reverse strand, counting down.
CTGCCGGGCGCCGCCGGGTTCGCGCTGTCGCTGTACGTACGCTCCGGGGACATCTGGATCTGGCGCGGCCTCGTGGCCGTGGACGGCTGGTTCCTGCTCGGTGCGTTGGCGACGCTGAGTGGGGGTGGCGCGCGGGGCGTACCGCAGTTGGTCATTCCCGCGGTGACCCTGGTCCTGTTGCTGCGGGGCGGTTCCCGTGACTGGTTCGACCTGCCGGTCGGGCGGCGCGCGGAGCACCGGCCCTTCAGCGTCGCCCGGTTGATCAGATGGCGCCGGGACGGTGGCCAGACCGCGGTGGAGTACCTGGGGCTCATCGTGATCGTCGGTGCGCTCGTGAGCGCGCTCCTGCTGACCGGCATCGGCGGTCGGATCAGCGGAGGGCTGCGCAGCGCCATCTGCGAAGTGACCGGAAGCGCGTGTCCGGCACCCGGCGGTGACGAGGTGGTCGCCGGCGACGGGCCGGAATCCCGAGAGGATCCCGAACCGGGGACCGGGAACTCCGGAACCACGGGGACGGGCGGCGCGACTGGAGGCACCGGGGGAGCCGCTTCGGGCGGCCCCCAGGGCGGAACGACCGGTGGTACCCAGGGAGCCGCCTCGGGCGGCACCGATGGCGGAGCCACCGGCGGGTTGACCGGCGGAGCCACCGGCGGTACCCAGGGCGGAACCACCGGCGGTACCCAGGGCGGAACCACCGGCGGCTCCCAGGGTGGAACGACCGGCGGCTCCCAGGGTGGCTCCACCGGCGGTCCCGCCGGTTCCGACGCCGCTGTGCAGGTGGGTGACGGCGGGGACGACGTGGACGCCTCGGGAGGGGCGGACGGCGACGGACCCGGGGAGGGTGGCGCCGATGGCGAGGAGGAGGACGGCGAGAGCTGCACCTCGGGGGTCGGCGCCTTCTTCTCCTGCGCCGGGCACCAGACCGGCGGCTTCTTCACCGGTGTGTTCGCCAACGGCCTCTGGGGCGACGTCACCGGCACGTTCGACACCGTCATCCACCCCGTCAAGGCGTGGAACGGCCTGATGGACTACGGCAGGAGCCTCGGCGACACGTGGTCCCGGGACTCGGAGGGCGCCGGTGACAAGTGGTCCGACGGCGACTACCTCGGGGCCGTCTGGGACTGGACCAAGGCCAGTGGCGGCACCGGGGTGAAGGTGCTCGACGACGTCTTCATCGGTGACGAGGTCCGGGACCTCTGGAAGGACGGCAACGAGGGCCAGGCCATCGGAACCGGCCTCTGGAACATCGGCTCCCTCTTCATCCCCGGCTACGGCGAGGCCAAGCTCGTCGGCAAGCTGGGGAAGCTCGGCAAACTGGGGAAGCTGGGCAAGCTCGGCGAGGTCGCCCAGAAGGCCTCGGAAGCCGCCGCCAAGGCCAGGAAGGCCGCAAAGGCCGGCGATGTGGAAGGCGCCGAGAAGGCCGCCGCCGAGGCGCAGAAGCACGCGGACGACGCGGCGGACGAGGCCGGCCTGACCGGCTGCACCGTCGGACTGGGCGGACTCCCCCGGGTCCCGTACGCCACAGGAGGCGGCGGAGGCGGCCACCGCGGCACGACCGGTCTCCCCGGTGCCGGCACCGGCACCATGGCCGCGGTGCGGGCCTCGGTGCCCGTCGCGTTCCTGACCCAGCAGTGCGACGAGGTCGACCCCGAGAAGAAGGAAGCCGCCGAAGAGGCGCAGAGACAGGCCGACGAGGCCAAGAAGGCAGCTGCCGAGGCCAAGCGGAAGAAGGAGCTGGAGCGGGCCAGGAACCAGCCGAAGCCGGCGTGGTACAAGGACCTCAGGAACCCGCGGGCGGGCTCGAAGGACGGGGGCACCGGCACCTGGACGAAGATCAAGCCCGGTGTCTGGAACTACCCGACCGAGATGGGCGCCCGCTACCAGGAGCAGATCTCCAAGGTGGCCCGCGGCAAGGAGTACCAGGTCCCGCTCGACAAGCTCACCGGGAAACCGGTCGACTTCGACGGCTGGGACGCCGCGCGGGGCACCTACCTGGAGGCGAAGTACGGCTACCGGGGCAAGGACTTCTACGACGCCGAGACCGGCGAACTCACCCCCAAGGTCCAGCAGCGGTGGGCGGACCAGGCCACCCGGCAGGTGGACGCGGCGCGTGGCAAGCCCGTCGAGTGGCACCTGTCCGATCCGGACGTCGCCGAGGCCGCGCGGCAGCTCTTCGAGGACCGGGGCATCGACGTTAAGGTGATCAACACGCCTGATGACGTGACGGGGTGAAGGGCCGGCGGGAACACGCGCCGGCGCTGTCGAGAGGGCCGAGGAGAGCATCGTGCTGAACGTCGTCGTCAACGGTTTCTGGGGACTCCGGGAAGAGGACCCGCAGGCGATCGCGGAGCGCTGGTACGCCACTCTGACGCGGCTCGGCGACATCGACCACGCGACGTTCCACGGCTGGCACGAGGCGGGGGACGGGGTCCCGGCCGACCCCCTGCTGATGCCCTCCGTCCCGGCCCTGGCGGACTACGTCGTCCGGGAGAACACCGGGCCCGACCTCGACGTCGTGGGCTACGGGGCGTCCCTGTGGGCCCACAACACGGACGCCGCGAAGGTGACGTCGGCCGTCCGGGCCGGTGGCTCGTCCCCGTACGTCACCCGTTCCGTCTCGGTCTCCTTCCGCTCACGCACGGTCGGCGAGGACGTGGACGTGGTCCGCCGCACACCGGAGATCCTGGCGGCCGTCGCCGAGGCGTGGGACATCGACGCGGGGCAGGTGTACGACAGGCCGCTGTACCGGGCGGTGGCCGACCACTTCGGCCTGGAGAACTCCGATCCGCGCTGCGGCAGAGCGGTCTTCCTGTCCGAGCGGCGGGCGGCCCGCGCCCCCGAGGGGCTGCCGGGCGCGTACACCCCGGCAGCCGACGGGGGACTGGTCATCGACCTGACCCTGGGCGGTACGCGGACCCCGTCCGCGGAGACCGTCATCGACGTCAACACGGAGCTCCGGGCGGCGGGCGCCCTGGAGCCGCTCACCGCGCCCTTCGACCGGGCCAAGCTCTGACGGAGCGCCGTCACACCGGTCAGGACCCGACGGGCCGCCGTCACCCCGGTCGCACACCGGTCAGGCTCCGACGGGCCGGCCCACCCGTCAGCCCACCGTCACCGCGAACGCGGTCAGCAGGCCCAGCGTGAACAGGCTCAGCACCGTGGCGAACGCGGCGGGCATCAGCAGGGGCCCCCACGCGCCCGGTCCCGCGACCGTGGCCCGGCGGTCAGGGGCAGCCGGGTCGTAGGAGACGCGGACGGGAGCCCCGACCTCGAAGCCGAACGGGCCCGGGGCGTGGTCGGTGAACTCCACCTCCCGGCCGTCCGGGGTGCGGAAGGCGAAGACGTACTCGGTGCGGTAGCGGTTCTCCGTCCCGGTACCGCGGTCCTCCACGCGCCGTGCCGAACACCTGCCCTCGGCGCGCTCGCCGTGGCGGACCAGCCGCAGCACGCGGAACAGACGCAGGCCGGACCGGACCGCGAAGGCACCGAGGAACAGGCCGAACAGCAGCAGGAAGGTGGCCGCGCCACCGGGCAGTATGTCCATGAACAGGGCTCCGCTACGGGTTACTTGACGGTGATCGACGCGACGAACGAGTCGAGGTCCGCAGCGCTGAGCGCGCCCTTCACCGCGTTGATCCGGATGGCGAACGGTACGTCCTGGGAGTCGACACCGGCCACCACGACGCCCGTCATGCGCGTCCCCTCCGCCGGGGTCGACTCCTCACCCGTGGAGGTGAACTCGTAGTCGATCCTGCGTGCCTCACGGGCGCTCTCCTCACCGGCGAGGCGCACGTCCCGGGTGTCCTTCCGGGTGGCCCCGATCCCGATCCCCGCGCCGGCGGCGGCAGCGGCCTCACCCGCGTCGCCGACGCCCGTGGCGAAGTCCAGCTGGACCGACACCATGCCGGTGCGCACCCCCTTCTCCTCCTTGAGGGCGACGGCCGCGTTGGCCTTGCTGCGCTCGGCGGCGGGCTGCGGGGCGTACCCCTGGTTCTTGGGATAGCCGACGGACACGCTCCTCGTGTCGAGCGTGCCCCAGCCGTCCGGGACCGCGGCGGTGTCCGTGCCGCCGCAGCCGCTGAGCAGTGTCAGAGCGAGGGCGGCGGCGACGGCCGTGCCGGGCGTCCTGGACTTCGTCAACGTCATCGCCTCTTCGTGTGGGGTGGTCACCGGGCGCAGTAGCTGTACGGGAGGTAGGTGCGCTTGTCGCCCTGCGGGGCACCGAGGAACCGCGCGTCCGTCAGTGTCTCCTGCTTGTGCTCGTCGGAGACCGAGAATCCGAGGCTCATGCCCAGCGAGACCTCGAAGCCGAACTCCTGGGCGTCCGTCTCGCCGTGGTACCGCATCGTGCTGGACAGGCCGTCCTGGAACATCAGCTGCTCGAAGGGGTCGCTTCCCCCGGGCTTCTTCTGCAAGGACTTGTCGCCGAACATGTACTCGAACGGGGCGGTGTTGTTGCCGGAGCCGTCGAGCCACTGCTCGGCGAGGGCGCGCTTGTCCCCCGTGGCCTTGTCGGTCTCCTTCCCGAAGACGATCGAGTTCGTCCGGACCTCGATGCCGGTGTCCCCGGAGGAGTCCGTCACGCCGCCCTTGCCGCCCCGCTTGTCCTGGTCCTTCTTGCCGTTGTCCCCGCCGGCCTCGCCCTTGTCGGACGTCGAGGTCTTCTCCACCGTCTGCGTCATGTCGATCCGGACGATCTTCCCGGTCTTCTGGTCACGGGTGACGGTGAGGGCCCCGGTGCGGGTGTCCTTCGCACCGGCGGTGCCGCCCAGCGGGCCGGCGGTGCCGCCCACCTTGCCCTCGATCTCCAGCTTGGCGGTGTAGGTGTACGACTCGTTGCCGTTGACGTCGTCCTTGGTGACCGTGACGTCCGGCGAGAACTTGGCCTTGCCGCCGAGCTTGGCGCTGAGCTTGTTCTCGTCGCCCGGCTTGAGGGAGAGGCCCCCGTCCGCGTAGACGTTCAGGCCGATGGTCGAGTAGGAGATCTTCTTGTCGCCGATCTTCTTCTCGATGTCCTCCTTCTTGTCCGCCCACTTCATGCCGGAGTACCAGCCGCCGCCGTAGCCGCCGCTGTGCTTCATCGAGGTCTCCCACATCTTCATCTCCTCGATGTCGTCCCTCATCTTCTGGGCGTCCGTCTCGCTCCTGAACACCCAGGTGTCACCGTTGGTGATCTTGATGCCGCCGCCGATGTCGACGTCCGCCTTGCCGAGGCTGCCGAGTTTCACGCCGGGCGTGCTGGCGTTGACGCCCGCCGAGGCGGCGTCCGTGAACGTCATGTAGACGAGCTTGTCGTTCTCGTCGATCTTCCCGTCCTCGTTCACATCGGTGTTGGCCTGGGCGACCTTCTGCTGGAAGCCGTACTCCTCGCCCCATTCGAACCAGCCGATCTTGACCTTGCCGCCCGCCGTGTCCGAGACGTTCGATATCTGACAGAGCTTGGGTTCGTAGTCGGCGTCGGTCTTCGGACCGGCGGTGCCGTCACCTCCCGTCGTGCAGCCGCCGCCCCCGGTCAGCGAGGTGATGGCGCAGCGGATGCCCTCACCGATCCGGCCGCCGATCCCGGCCAGGGCGAGTGCGCCGATCAGCGCGACGACCAGGACGATGACACCGAGGTACTCGGTCGCGGTGGCGCCGCCGTCGCGCCGGCCGTACGGGCGTGTGTACGCCGACGAGGGAGCGGGCCCGTCGTCCCGGTCCTCGACGAGCCGGTCCAGGACCAGTCCCACGGCGGCGCCGGTGACCACGGCGACCACGGGCATCAGCAGCCCCTCGGTCCCGACGACGTCCCAGGTCACGGCGTAGCCGTACGCGAGTCCGGCGACGGGGACGGTGAGCGTGCCCAGCAGGTGGAGGGGCCGGGAGTCCCGTCGGTGGGCGGGAAGCGCGCGGGCGGCCGCCAGGACCGTCAGGACGGTCACGAGGACGCCGGGGAGGTGCAGCAACGCCAGTCGCCAGCCGAAGAGTTCGAGCCGGTCGTCGGTGGCGAGGGTCTCCACGAGCGCACGCGTCGTGAGGAACCCGGCGACGACGTAGACGAGGGCGCCGGCCGCCCAGCTGCGGCTCAGCGCGAAGAACCAGCCGTCCCCGTCGCTGTGGCCGCCGGGCGGTATCGGGCCCGGGACCCTGCTTCCCCAGTCGCTGCCACCGCTCACGGTCCACCCTCTCCCCGGCACCCGGCCTGTCGGCCCTCGGGGGGGGAATGTATGACCGGTAACCCGTGCCTGACCTGGGCCCCAGGCCCCAAAGACGGGCCCAACTCAGGCGCTGCCCGCCTCCGGTCGGCGACGTGGGCCCAGGGACCGGAACCGGCCGTTCAGCACGAGATGCGCCGCGACTCCGAACACCAGCCCCCAGAAAGCCGATCCGATGCCGAACAGGGTGACGCCCGAGGCCGTGGTCAGGAAGGAGATGACCGCGGCCTCCCGGTCCTTGCCCTCCCGTACCGCGCCGGTGAGCCCGCCGGACAGCGCGCCGAGCAGGGCGACGCCGGCGACCGCGGCGACCAGTTCCTTCGGCAGGCCGGCGAAGAACGCCACCAGCGTCGAGCCGAACGCACCGACCACCAGGTAGACGAGGCCGCAGGCCACCCCCGCGACGTAGCGGCGACGTGGATCGCGGTGGGCCTCGGGTCCCGTGCAGATCGCCGCGGTGATGGCCGCGAGGTTCACCGCGTGGGAGCCGAACGGGGCGAGCACCGCCGAGACCAGGCCGGTGGAGCCCACCAGGAGGCGGTCGTCGGGCCGGTAGCCGGACGCGGCGAGCACACCGACGCCGGGGGCGTTCTGGGAGGCCAGCGTCGCCAGGGTCAGCGGCACCGCGATGCCGATCAGCGCGGCCACGGAGAAGGAAGGCGTGGTGAACACCGGCTGCACCAGACCGACATGGTCCAGCCTGATGCGCAGTTTCGACGTCGCGGCACTGCACAGCACACCCGCGGCCAGCGCCAGGAGCACCGCGTACCGGGGCAGCCACCGCTTGCCGAGCAGATAGGCCAGGAGTACGGAGCCCGCGATGACCGGGGTGTGCTCCAGCGAGGTGAACACGCCCGTGCCGAAGGAGAACAGGATGCCCGCGAGCATGGCCGACACCACCGCGCCGGGCACCAGGCGCATCAGCCGCCCGAAGACCCCCGTCACGCCGATCAGGGCGATCACCGCACCGGACACCACGAAGGCGCCGATCACCTCGCCGTACGCGTACGAACCGATGCTGGTGACCAGGAGCGCGGCACCCGGGGTCGACCACGCGGTGACGACCGGCATGCGGGTGAGGAGGCTGAGGCCGATGCAGGTCAGGCCGCTGCCGATCGAGATCGCCCAGATCCACGACCCGGTCTGCGCGGGGTCGAGGTGCCCGGCGCGGGCCGCCGAGAGCACGATGACCAGCGGCCCCGAGTAGGAGACGACGACCGCGACGACACCCGCGAGCACGGCCGACAGCGAGAGGTCGCGGAGCAGCCTTGGCCGGGGCCCGCCGGACGGAGACCGCTCCGTGTGCTCCTCCGCCGTCGGTACCGCTGGACCGGCCGTCATCCGCTGTCGCCCTCTTCCGCGCTCTCCACGTCCGCCGTACGGTCGCACGCCGCCCGAAACCCTCGCACGACGGGCCGGGTCCGCTCCGCCGGGTCCGGCACCCGAGACGGGGCCGGCCCACGGGCCCGGCGGCGCACTGGGGTCCTTGGTTGGGCCCCTGGGCCCAAGACGGGGGCCCGCCGGGACGTTAGCGTCTGCCCCGCAGGTGATCGACGCCCGTCCCGGCGCACCCCCACGGCGCCGGGCCGGGTCGCAACCTGCCTCGTGGAAGCGGCCCTGGCGGGACCGGTTCGGCGAGCCGGGCGGCAGCGGGCCCATAATCACCCGTATGCCCGATCAGCTCACGCGCCTCCCCCCGGCGGCGTCCGGAACCGGCGGCCCGCGGCACCGTGCCGCGGCCCTGCTCACGGCCGCCGCCCCCGCTCTGGCGGCCTACGCGGCGGTCAGGGCCCTCGGGCTGCTCGTCCTCCAGCTGTCGGCGTCGGCTGCCGGGAAGGACGCCCTGCATCTGCTGGGCGGGCGGTGGGACTCCGTCTGGTACCAGCGGATCGCCGAAAACGGCTACGGCTACACCGTCACTCTCCCCGACGGCGGCACCCACCCCGACCTGGCCTTCTTCCCGCTGCTGCCCGCCCTGGAGCGCGGCCTCGCCACGGTCACCCCGTTCGGCGTCCAGGGCGCCGGCATCGCCGTCGCCTGGCTGGCGGGGCTCCTCGCGGCCTGGGGGATCTTCGCCGTGGGGGCACGCCTGCACGGACCGCGGACCGGGATCGTGCTGGCCGCGCTGTGGGGCGCTTACCCGACGGCGTTCGTGCAGTCGATGGCGTACACCGAGACCCTGTTCACCGCGCTCGCCGCCTGGTCGCTGTACGCGGTGCTCCGGGACCGCTGGATCGTCGCCGGCGCGCTGTGCGTGCTCGCCGGCCTGACGCGGCCCTCGGCGGCCGCCCTCGTCGCGGCGCTCGCCGTCACCGCGGCCGCCGCCCTCGTACGGGAGTGGCGGGCGGGCGGCCGGAGGGGACTGCTCCGCCGGAACGCCCGCATGCTGCTGGGGGTGTGCCTGGCACCACTGGGATGGCTGGCCTACGTGGTGTTCGTCGCCGTACGTCAGGGCGGCCCGTTCGCGTACTTCGACGTCCAGGCGCAGTGGGGCAACAGCATCGACGGGGGCAGGGCGCTCGCCGCGTTCATCGCCGGGCTGCCGCTCCCCGCCGCACTCGGACTCTGCGCCGCGCTGGGGCTGCTGGGGTGGCTGGTGTTCCTGTGCGTACGGCAGCGGCAGCCGCTCCCCGTGCTCGTCCACGGCATCGCGATCGTCGTCGTCTCGCTCATCGGCTCCGGCTACTTCGGCTCCCGGCCGCGCCTGATGATGCCCGCGTTCCCCCTGCTGCTGCCCCCGGCCGTCGCGCTGGCACGGCTGCGCACCACGGTCCGTACCGGCGCCGTCGTCGGGGCGCTGGCCCTCGGCTCCGCCGCGTACGGTGCGTGGACGCTGCTGGGGCCGGGGCCGCCGTGAGCGGTGAGGTCCCGTGCCCGTCACCGCACGGGCGGCGACACCTCCCTGACGGGCACCGAGACCCGCACCCGTGTACCGGGCCGAAGACCCCACCCGTCCATCGCCCCGGCCTCCGACTCCACCACATGACGGGCGCGCAGCCGGGGCCGGCCGAGCCGGCCGGGCTTCATCGTGCGGACCGCCAGGACGTTGAACCTGCGGTCCAGGTACGCCACATCGATGGTGAACCGCATCCGGAAGGTGTGCACACTCCCGCACGGGGTGATCAGCAGGGCGCCGTCGACGCCGTCGGCACCGAGCAGTCCCCGCGCCCGTGCCCGGTAGGAGGCGGCTATGCGCAGGGGCACCTCCCGCACCTCGGAGTCCGACCCGACCGTCAGTGTCCCGCTGCCGTTACGCCATTTCCCCATGGGAGACGACCGTAGCCCTCCTCGCCCGCCCATGGGCCCGGAACGGGCGGCAGTGGGCCCCAGGGCCCAAGACCCCGCCGTGCGGGCCGGATTAGGGTCGCTTCCGTGGACGCCACACTGATTGCGGTCGCCGCGCTCTGGGGCGCCGCCGCGGGACTGCTGCTCCCGCGTGCCGCGTACCGCTTCTCCGTCGAACCGGAGGAGCCCTGGCGGGACGCGTGCCCGGCCGGGCACGCGCTCACGGGTCCCGCCCGTGGCTGGCTCGGACCGGCCAGATGCGTGTCGTGCGCCGTGGCCGTCTCCTCGCTCCCTGGTGCGGCGGTCCCGCAGGCCCCGGCAGCCGCCGGGCCGGGCCGTTACGCTCCCTCCGCCGTCGCCCCGGTGGTCACCTTGCTCGTCTGCGCCGCCCTCGCGGCGGCGGCCGGGGCCCGTCCCGAGGCCGTCGTCTGGGTGCTCCTGGCTCCCGTCGCCGTGCTCCTCGCGGTCATCGACCGCCGCGTCCACCGGCTGCCCGACGTGCTGACCCTGCCCCTCGCCGCCGTCGCAGCGGCCCTGCTGGGCGCCGCCGCCCTGCTGCCCGGACACGGCGGCTCCTGGACCTCCGCCCTCCTCGGCGGGGCGGTACTGGGAGGCTTCTACCTCCTCCTCTACCGGATCAACCCGAACGGCATGGGTTTCGGCGACGTGAAGCTCGCCCTCGCCCTGGGCGTGGCGCTCGGATGGTACGGCTGGCCGGTGCTCTTCCTGGGCGGCTTCGCCGGGTTCCTGTTCGGCGCGCTGTACGGGGCGGGGCTGATGCTCCTGCGGCGCGCCGGACGCAGGACGGGCATCCCGTTCGGCCCCTTCATGCTCGCCGGAGCACTGTTCGGCCTGGTGTCCGGGGGCCTCGGTGCCTGAGCTCCACCCGGCACACGGGCGTACGGAATATGAGGTCGCGCCGGACCGAGGCGGACTGACACCCTTCCCGTATGACCGGATCATCCGTGCCCCTCGATCCCGCGGCCTCCGACGCGCGTTTCGACGTCCTCGTGGCGGAGGCGGAAGCCGTGTCCGTCGACGGCTGGGACTTCTCCTGGCTCGACGGGCGTGCCACCGAGCAGCGCCCCTCGTGGGGCTACGCGCGCGCCATGGCGGGCCGGATGGCGCGGGCCGGGGCCGCGCTCGACATCCAGACCGGGGGAGGGGAGGTGCTGGCCTCCGCTCCCGTGCTGCCGCCGCTGACAGTGGCCACGGAGTCCTGGCCGCCGAACGTCGCCCGCGCCACCACCCTGCTCCGCCCGCGCGGCGTCGCCGTCGTCGCGGACTCCGACGAGCCGCCGCTGCCCTTCGCGGACGACACGTTCGACCTGGTCGTCAGCCGGCATCCGGTGACCGCCTGGTGGGACGAGATCGCCCGGGTGCTCGCCCCCGGCGGCACGTACTTCTCCCAGCAGGTCGGCCCGGAGAGCGTGTTCGAGCTCGTCGAGTACTTCCTCGGCCCCCGGTCCGCCGAGGAGCGCGGCGCCCGCGATCCGCAGGCCGCGCGGGAGGACGCGGAGGCGGCCGGGCTGGAGGTGACGGACCTGCGTGCCGAGCGGCTGCGCGTCGAGTTCCTCGACATCGGTTCCGTCGTCTACTTCCTGCGCAAGGTCATCTGGATGGTGCCGGGTTTCACCGTCGGCGACCACCTGCCCCAACTGCGTTCCCTGCACCGGAAGATCGAGCGGGACGGACCGTTCGTCGCACACAGCGCCCGCTTCCTGATCGAGGCAAGGAAACCGGACAGGACGTCAACACCCCTACGCTGAGGGCGCCTTCACGGGCCACGGACGCAACGCCATCCCCTGCTCCTCCGTCCTACCCATGAGTAGTGCGATTCTGGTGGTTGAGCGCACAACGAAGGAGCGGGTCATGTCGGTGGGAAGGGAAATGCCGGGCGGAGAGATCAGCCCGCCGGCCGGCCGGCTGCGTCACGGGAAGGCCGACTGGCTCACGGGCGCGCGGATCACCGCCGTCCTCGGCCTGTTCTACCGGCCCGAAGGACGCGCCGGGGAGCCGGAAGCCGTCGAGTTCGTCCTGGACGGAGGTCAGTCGGTGCTGCTGACCTGCGCCTCCGACCACACGCTGAGCATCACCTCCGGGGCCTGGCCCGGCCTGCCCGACTGGTGTGTGCCGGCGGGTCAGTGGCAGTTCGAGCAGCTGAGCCGGCTGCCACCCCCTCCGTACGGCGGGGCCTGGACGGTCACCGGCACGCAGGAACGGCGCGACGGGCACGGCGAGGTGCGCGAGGCGGTGATCCGGTGCGAGAACGGCGACTTCACGGTCGTCGGCGGCGACACCGTGGCCATCCGCTTCCTTCCCCGCTGAGGCCGCGCACTCCCCGGGCCCTCCGGACCCGCGGTCTCCCGAACCCGCCGGCCCGTGGTCAGGCCGGCCCCGGACTAGGCGTGGCCGCCCACGGTCACCTCCCCGACCGTCAGCTCCGGGGTGCCCTCCAGCACCTCGCCCAGCCTCTCCACCTGTTCCTCCAGCGCCCGCAGGCGCGCGGCGTCCAGCGGGCCCAGGGGTTCCACGGTCACCGCGATCCGCCTGCCCGAGCGCCGCTGGTGCCAGACCCCGGCGACCTCGCCGTCCACCAGCAGTACCGGGAAGTTGCCCGCCTGCCCGCCGGCCAGCGCGCGTTCGTACGCCGCGCCGGGGAAGAGGCGCTCACGCGGCTGGGAGGCGATGCCGAACGCGTCGAAGTAGGGCAGCAGCCGCACACCGCGCGGCGCCGCCGAGGGGAACCGGGTGTCGCCCGCCACCACCCACGCCTCCCCGCACGGCTCGTAGCCGACCTTCTCGATCGCACCCTTCCCGGCCAGCTCCTCGAAGAGCCGGCCGGCCCAGCCGCGCGGCGCCGCGAGCCACCGCGCGAAGTGGGCCGGGGTGGCGGGACCGTAGGCCAGCAGATACCGGCGCACGAGCGCGGCCGTCGCCTCCCGCGCGGGCATCGGGACGGTTCCGGGGTTCGTGTACGTGGCCTTCCGGCCCCGGTTCGGGGCGTAGCAGAGGGCGCCCCGGTGGCCCGCCAGGTGCAGTACCTGGCGCCAGCGGGGCCACATCCCCTGGACGGCGGGCATCACCGGGTCGCCCGCCCAGGGGCCCGTGCGGCCGATCACCTCGTCCGAGAGCTCGTCGACGGTGAGCTCGGTGTCCTCCAGGGCCGCCGCGACGGCGGCCACGACCTCCTCGACCTGGTCCGGCGTCATCCGGGCGTCCTTCGGGAAGGGGCTGCCGCCCGCCGGTACGGCCGACAGGGCCCCGGTCCACATCGCAAGCTCCTCGGCGGGCAGCAGGTGCACGGTGCCTCGCGGGCCGAACGTCTTGACCAGGCTCCGGTCGGTCCACAGAGCCGTCCGCACATCCGTGCGTGTCGCCCCCGGGGCGCGGAGCCCGATCGAGAGCTCGGCGGCGGACAGGACCTGGGCGTGTGCCCCGAGCATCGCCGCGACGGTCCCCATAACGCCGTGGGCGGGCCCCCGGGCGGAACGGGTGCCGCCGGAGAGGAACTGCCTGTCCAGGCGCCTGGCGTTCGCCCGGGACCAGCTCACGGTCGTGCCGCGGGTGCGTGTCGTCATGAGCGGAATGTAGGACGCCAATAGGACGGAATCCGTCCTCCGGGATCCCGGACGGGGACGTTCCGGGGGCGCGTGGAATGTGCCCGCAGCGCATTCCGATGAATTCGGAGAGTAATTATTCTGTGGCGTGGCACGCAGCAGCACTTACGAAGGGTTATGGTGGAAACCCCCCCTCGGGCCGGTCCGTAACCCCCCCCACGGACCGGCCCGTTTTTTTGTGCCCGGAAACATTCCGGATGTGCGGCGCTTGTGCAGGACCGGTGGCGCCCCCGTGCGCAGCCCCGGAAATCGGGGGAATTCGGTGCCCGGCGGTCCGCGGATCAGCCGCGGTTGGCCCAGATGTTGGTGCTCGCGGTGTCCACGGCGAAGGTGTCGATCTCCTTCAGTTCGGCGGCGGTCAGCGCGGGCGCGGCGAGCGCGGCCACGTTCTCCTCCAGCTGCTTCACACTCGAAGCGCCGATGAGCGCCGAGGTCATGCGGCTGTCCCGCAGGACCCAGTTGAGCGCCAGCTGGGCGAGGGACTGGTCCCGCCCCCGCGCGATGGCGTCCAGACCGCGCAGCCGCCGGACCATCTCGTCGGACAGCAGGTCCGGGTCCAGGGACTTGCCCTGGCTGGCCCGCGAACCCTCGGGAATGCCCGCCAGGTACTTGCCGGTGAGCAGCCCCTGGGCGAGCGGCGCGAAGGAGATGCAGCCCATGCCGGCCGTCTCCAGCGCGTCGAGCAGCCCGTCGGACTCCACCCAGCGGTTCACCATCGAGTAGGACGGCTGGTGGATCAGGGCGGGCACGCCCATCTCCCGGAGGATCCGGGCGGCCTCCGCGGTCTGCTCCGCGTTGTAGGAGGACACGCCCGCGTACAGCGCCTTCCCCCGGTTCACCGCGGAGGCGAGGGCGCCCATCGTCTCCTCGAGCGGGGTGGCGGGGTCGAAGCGGTGGGAGTAGAAGATGTCGACGTGGTCGAGGCCCGTCCGCCGCAGCGAGGCGTCGAGCGAGGAGAGCAGGTACTTGCGGGATCCCCACTCGCCGTACGGGCCGGGGTGCATCCGGTAGCCCGCCTTGGTCGAGACGATGATCTCGTCCCGGTACGGGGCGAAGTCCTGGTGGAAGATCTTGCCGAAGTTCAGCTCGGCGGAGCCGGGCGGCGGGCCGTAGTTGTTGGCCAGGTCGAAGTGGGTCACACCGAGGTCGAAGGCGCGGCGAAGGATCGCCCGCTGGGAGCCCAGGGCGCGGTCGTCGCCGAAGTTGTGCCAGAGGCCGAGCGAGATAGCCGGCAGCTTGAGTCCGCTGCGGCCGGTGCGGCGGTACTCCATGGAGTCGTAGCGCGACGCGTCGGGGAGGTAGGAGAGGGAATCAGTCACGTTTCACTCCTTATCACGGACTTGTGACAGGCCGGGTTGGGCCCCCGTGACCCGTCCGCAGTAATGTGGCGGCTTCGGGACAGGCCGGTCCGCGGCGCGAGAGCGCGGTGAGCGGACCGCACGGCGATCCCCCGGGGGGCGGCCCCGGACCCCCGCCGAGGGGGAGGGCGGGCCCCGGGCCCGTAATGAACCGAGAGGGTGAACTCAGTGAACTTGCGCGACCTGGTGTACGGGCTCTACGCACGCCGGGTGGGAGGCCGCCTGGATCACGACCAGGTGCCCAAGCACATCGGAGTCATCCTCGACGGCAACCGGCGGTGGGCCAAGGCGTCCGGCGGCTCGGCCGTGCAAGGCCACCAGGCCGGGGCGGACAAGATCTCGGAGCTGCTCGGATGGTGCAGCGAGACGGACGTCGAGGTCGTCACCCTCTGGCTGCTCTCCACCGACAACTTCGACCGGCCCGAGGCGGAGCTCATCCCGCTGCTCGGCATCATCGAGAACACCGTCCGCCAGCTGGCGTCCGACGGGCGGTGGCGCGTCCACCACGTCGGCACGCTGGACCTCCTGCCGTCCAGGACCCAGACCGTCCTCAAGGAGGCGGAGGAGGCCACGGCGGGCGTCGACGGGATAATCGTCAACGTCGCCGTCGGCTACGGCGGCCGCCAGGAGATCGCGGACGCGGTCCGCTCCCTCCTCCTGGACCACTCCGCCCGCGGCACCACGTTCGAGGAGCTCGCCGAGGTGGTCTCCACGGACCTGATCTCCGAGCACCTCTACACCCGTGGGCAGCCCGACCCGGACCTCGTGATCCGGACGAGCGGGGAGCAGCGGCTGTCGGGCTTCATGCTCTGGCAGAGCGCCCATTCGGAGTACTACTTCTGCGAGGTCTTCTGGCCGGCCTTCCGCAAGGTCGACTTCCTGCGCGCCCTGCGTGACTACGCGGCGCGCCACCGGCGTTACGGAGCCTGAGGGCCGGGACGGGCCGGCCGGGCGGCCGGAGGAGAGTAGCAGCGCCGGGGCTCACCTCGTCGCAGGCCGGGGCATGGCTTCGCGTGTTGGAGGGAATACAGCTCTCAGGTCGACGTCCGGTCAGTAACCGGGCGGACGTCGCAACCAAGTGAGCGGCACCCAGCCCGCTCGCCCGGGAGGCCCTTTGCACACGAAGGACCGCACACCGTGCGGCCGACGCGGAGGGCCGGTGTTCGGCCCGCGCACGGGGCCCGAACCCGGTCCGTCCTCTCCCTTCGGGAAGTTCCGCGACCTCCGTCGCACTCCCCGACCTCGTCCGAGGGGGTACGTCCTTCCGTGGTGACCAGCAACAAGCGCCGCATGCCCGACAGGCGCACCTACGTTCTCGACACCAGCGTCCTGCTGGCCGACCCCAAAGCCATGACCCGGTTCGACGAGCACGAAGTCGTGCTGCCGATCGTCGTGGTGACGGAGCTGGAGGCCAAAAGGCACCACCCCGAGCTCGGATACTTCGCCCGGCAGGCGCTGCGCCTGCTGGACGACTTCCGGATCCGGTACGGCCGGCTGGACGCCCCGATCCTGCTCGGGGACCTGGGCGGGTCGCTCCGTGTCGAACTCAACCATTCCGACCCCGGCGTGCTGCCCGCCGGCTACCGGTTGGGGGACAACGACTCACGGATCCTCGCGGTCGCACGCAATCTGCAGGCCGAGGGGTTCGACGTCACCGTCGTCTCCAAGGACCTGCCGCTCCGGATCAAGGCGTCCTCGGTCGGCCTCCTCGCGGAGGAGTACCGCGCCGAACTCGCCGTCACCGACTCCGGCTGGACGGGGATGGCCGAACTGACCCTCGCCGGGGACCAGGTCGACCTGCTCTTCGGCGAGGAGAGCCTGTACGTCCCCGAGGCCGCCGAGTACCCCGTGCACACCGGTCTGGTCCTCCAGTCCGAGCGCGGCAAGGCGCTCGGCAGGGTCACGGCCGAGGGCAACGTGCGCCTCGTGCGCGGCGATCGTGAGGCCTTCGGGATCCACGGCCGCAGCGCCGAACAGCGGATCGCGCTCGACCTGCTCCTCGACCAGGACATCGGCATCGTGTCCATGGGCGGCCGGGCAGGGACCGGCAAGTCGGCCCTGGCGCTCTGCGCGGGCCTGGAGGCCGTGCTGGAGCGCCGGCAGCACAAGAAGGTGATGGTCTTCCGGCCGCTGTACGCGGTCGGCGGGCAGGAGCTCGGCTATCTCCCCGGCAGCGAGGCCGAGAAGATGAGCCCCTGGGCGCAGGCCGTCTTCGACACGCTGTCGGCGGTCGCCGGGCGCGAGGTCATCGAAGAGGTGCTGGGGCGCGGGATGCTGGAGGTCCTGCCGCTCACCCACATCCGGGGCCGGTCGCTCCACGACGCGTTCGTGATCGTGGACGAGGCGCAGTCCCTGGAGCGGAACGTCCTGCTGACCGTGTTGTCCCGTATCGGGGCGAACTCGCGGGTGGTGCTCACCCATGACGTCGCGCAGCGGGACAACCTCAGGGTCGGCCGGTACGACGGAGTCGTCGCCGTGGTCGAGAAACTGAAGGGGCATCCGCTCTTCGCCCACGTCACGCTCACCCGGTCCGAACGCTCACAGATCGCCGCGCTGGTGACCGAAATGCTGGAGGACGGCCACATCTGACCCTGAACGCCCCATAGATGCCGCCCGGCGAGCCAAGGAGCTTAGCCGGGCGGCATCGTGCTGCGCCGTCATTTCCGAAAAAGTTGTGCGCCAAACGGGGTGTGAGCTTTCACACGCAACACAGAATTGCAACGCGCCGTGTCCTTCCGGCAGAGTCTTGCTTCCGTCAGGCCCCGCATACGGCACTTGGGCACCTCCAGAGGCGCCACGCACCACACAACTCAACAATCGCCGTCCGTATGCCGCCCGCGAGTACCACGTGGCGCTCCCGAGAGGGAGTGCCCACCGGGCCCGTGCCTCCCGTGACCCAAGCAGTAGGGAGGCCAGTGTCAGGGGGCACGATTGCGCCCGCGAGGTCACCTAAGCGGGCGATGCTGGAAGGACACCATGTGAGCCGGATCTCGGTCCGGGGGTTCGCCGTGGCATCTGCCACCGCGGTCACCACCGTAGGCGCCGTCGTAGGCGTTGCGTCGGGCAGCACTCCCGCTGTCGACGACAACAACTTCGAGGCGGCCGCAGCCGACACCACGCTGCTCGCAGACATTCCCGCGGGCCAGCAGGCCCAGGTCCAGACCGCTTCGCTGACGCAGCAGGCCGACGCCCAGGCGTCCGCGGCCGACGCGGCGGCGAAGAAGTCGGCCGAGGAGACGGCCCGCATCCAGGCCGCCAAGGACGCCAAGTCGAAGAAGCAGGCGGCCGAGGACAAGCTGGAGGCGGAGCGCGAGGCCAAGGAGAAGAAGGAGGCCGAGCGCGCGAGCCGGTCCTCCGTCCGCGACGCCTCGTCCTTCTCGGCCCAGGGCTCGTACTCGGTGGCCGAAGTGCAGGCGATGGCCCGGCAGATGATGCCGGCGGATCAGTTCCAGTGCTTCAGTAACATCGTGGAGCGCGAGTCTGGCTGGAACTACAAGGCAACCAACCCTTCCTCCGGCGCCTACGGCATCATGCAAGCCCTGCCGGGCTCCAAGATGGCGTCGGCGGGAGCAGACTGGCAGACCAACCCTGCGACCCAGATCAAGTGGGGTCTCAGCTACATGAACAGTGACCGCTACGGCAGCCCCTGTGCTGCATGGTCCTTCTGGCAGGCCAACCACTGGTACTAGAACCCCGCGAGGTTCAGCGACCGACCTCGAGATGCCCCGCACCGATCCACGGTGCGGGGCATCTCGCGTGTACGGTCGATCCGGACATCTCCGGGGGCGTGCGGGGAGTGAACGGGGGAAGGAAAAGATCCATGTCAAAACTTCCGGGGTGGCTCGGTCGGCTGGGCGCCGAACTCACCGAGATCGGGGCGCGACTGGAAGAACGCCGCGCCGAGGACGAGCGCCGTGCCGACGAGAACGCCGTGAGCGGCTCGTCGTCGACGCTCTCCACGGTGGCCGCCGAACAGGTACCGCGTCCCCCCTCCTACGCCCCCGACGTGGCGGCGAGACCCGACCCGGTGTCGGCGATCCCCTGGGGGATGCGTGTCGCGGCCGAGGCGGGCTGGCGGCTGCTGGTCCTGGCGGGCACCCTCTGGATCCTGATGCGCGTCATCAGCGCCATCCAGCTGGTCGTCCTGGCCTTCGTCGCCGCCCTGCTGGTGACGGCGCTGCTCCAGCCGACCGTCGTCCGCCTGCGGCGTCTCGGGCTGCCGCGCGGGCTGGCCACCGCGGTCACCGCCGTGCTCGGCTTCGTCATCATGGGCCTGGTCGGCTGGTTCGTGGTGTGGCAGGTCATGGACAACCTGGACACGCTGTCCGACCGGGTCCGTGACGGTATCGACGAGCTGAAGCGCTGGCTCCTGGACAGCCCGTTCCATGTCACCGAGTCGCAGATCAACGACATCGCGAAGAACCTCAGCGACACCATCGGCACCAACACCGAGGAGATCACCTCCGCCGGGCTCCAGGGCGTCACGGTGATGGTCGAGGTCCTCACCGGGCTGCTGCTGGCGATGTTCTCGACGCTCTTCCTGCTGTACGACGGCAAGCGCATCTGGCAGTGGGTGCTCAAGCTCGTGCCGGCCCAGGCCAGGCCGGGCGTCGCGGGCGCCGGGCCGCGTGCCTGGCGGACACTGACCGCCTACGTCCGGGGCACGGTGATCGTCGCCCTGATCGACGCGATCTTCATCGGGCTCGGGATCTACTTCCTCGATGTGCCGATGGCGGTCCCGCTCGCCGTCTTCATCTTCCTCTTCGCCTTCATCCCGCTGGTCGGCGCCGTGGTCTCCGGCGCCCTCGCCGTGGTCGTCGCACTCGTCACCCAGGGCGTGTTCACCGCCCTGATGGTGCTCATCGTGGTCCTCGCGGTGCAGCAGATCGAGGGTCACATCCTGCAGCCCTTCATCCTCGGCCGGGCGGTGCGCGTCCACCCGCTGGCCGTGGTGCTGTCCGTCGCGGCCGGCGGCATGATCGCGGGCATCGGCGGCGCCGTCGTCGCCGTGCCCCTGGTCGCGGTGACCAACACGGTGGTCGGCTATCTGCGTTCCTACGGGCAGGACCCGGCCGTGCTCCAGGGCCCCGGACCGTACGGAGCCACCGCCCTGTCGGCCATGCCGGCGAAGGAGCCGCCCGCCGCCGGGGACGCCCCGGCGGCCGTTTCCGCGGACGACCACGGCGGCGAGGGCGCCGCCCCGGACGACCGGAAGCAGTAGGACGTCACGACGGTCCGGGCGCCGGGAGGCGGCCGGACCGTCCGCGCCGGGCGTGGACGTCAGGAGACGCGGACATGAAGAAGGGCCCCGCCGACGGTCGGTCGTCGACGGGGCCCTTCCCGTACAAATGTACTGCGGGTCACTGCCCCGCGAGCACGTCCTCGGAATCGAGGGTCACACCGACCGCCTGGATCACCGAAGCGATCTTGACGGCTTCCTGGACGGTCTCGCGGTCGACACCGGCCTTGCGCAGCACCTGCTCGTGCGAGTCGAGGCACTGGCCGCAGCCGTTGATCGCGGAGACGGCGAGCGACCACAGCTCGAAGTCGACCTTCTCCACACCCGGCTTGCCGATGACGTTCATCCGCAGGCCGGCACGGAGGTTCCCGTACTCGGGGTCCGACAGCAGGTGCCGGGTGCGGTAGAAGACGTTGTTCATCGCCATGATCGCCGCTGCCGACTTCGCCGCGGTGTACGCCTCGGCGGAGAGGTTGGCCTTGGCCTCCGGCTCCAGCTCGCGCAGCACCTTCGGCGAACGCGAGGCGATCGCGCAGGCCAGGACGGTGCCCCACAGCTGCTGCTGGGGAAGCTCGCTGTTGCCGATGACCGAACCGAGGTTCAGCTTCAGGTCCTTGGCGAAGTCCGGTATGGCGGACTTCAGTTCGTCGAGTGCCATGTGGGTATCAGCTCACTCGCCGGAGAGGAGGGCGACCGGGTCGAGGGTGTTCTCGCCCTTGGTCCAGTTGCAGGGGCAGAGCTCGTCGGTCTGCAGGGCGTCGAGGACCCGCAGGACCTCCTTGGGGTTACGGCCCACGGAACCGGCGGTCACCATCGTGAACTGGATCTCGTTGTTCTGGTCGACGATGAAGACGGCGCGCTGGGCGAAGCCGTCCTCGCCCTCGATGCCGAGGTCACGCATGAGCTCGTGCTTCGAGTCGGCCAGCATCGGGAAGGGCAGGTCGGTCAGGTCCGGGTGGTCCTTGCGCCAGGCGTGGTGCACGAACTCGGAGTCGCCGGAGAAGCCGAGGACCTGAGCGTCACGGTCGGCGAACTCGTCGTTCAGCTTGCCGAAGGCGGCGATCTCGGTGGGGCACACGAAGGTGAAGTCCTTCGGCCACGCGAAGATCACTTTCCAACCCTCATACGTCTTGTGGGTGATGGTCTCGAACTCCTTGCCCTTCTCCAGGGAGACGCAAGCAGTCAGTTCGAATTCGGGGAACTTGTCACCAACGGTGAGCATGATTCGGGGTACTCCTGTGTTGCTTGGGGTTGGACCTGAGCAGAGTCGCACATTCCCATTGATCAAGGAAATCGGTCACGTCGCAAGTATTGATAGAGGCACGCGATCAGTGGTATGTGTCGTAGCCATGTCAATATCTGGGGCCCGGCCGGATCGCGGCTCCGGCTCCAGGGCGCAGGTTTCAGGGCCTCCGGGAGGGAGCCTTCTCGATCAATCCTTCCATCGCCGCAGCCTCCGGCGACGCCACCGCGTGCGCCGAGCATGATGACGGAGGCCGCACCTGTCGAACCTTCGAGGAGGTCGTCCCCTTCGAGTGCCTGCAGGACGTCAAGGGAAGTAGCCCTGTTCCGATTGAGACATCGGAATCTTCGCGCCAGTGCGTGCACTGCTCGATCAGCCTGGCGCAAGCGTTAAGCCTCCACTCGCCAGGCGGGGGCCTCGAGGGCTAGGCGCTGAGCTGAGCAGACTGGAATCTCCATAACACACAGGTCGGGGGTCTACCCAGAGGAATTTCGAGACGTGGGTGGACAGTGCAACGACGGTTCCGAGCCCTCTCCCTCCTCTGATCCGTCACGATATGGCCGCATTGATGGAGGCGCTGTGCTGAAGGGCACAGTGCAGGCAGGGTAGGTCTCACGTCGGTCTTCTGGTCACTTTATGTGCACATTGCGGCGGCGCTCGCTCTGGTCCGGGCGTCTGGAGCGCCCTGAAGTGACCAATGGCTGGACCAGACCCTTACTAGCCCAAGGCTTCTCGCATAGATTTCTAACGACTACAGAGAGTGCGTAAGCGATCCGGTTCGGTGAATGTGTTGTCACCTTTCCCTGATTCCAGACTAAGGATGCTCAATGTTCAGCAGAGTCAGATCCACCGTGTGTGCCACGCTTGCCGTAATTGCAATATTTACCCTCGCCGCACCGCAGGCCTTCGCTGAGGAGGGTCGCAATACCGTGGTGGGTGTGTCCGAACTGCAGATCGCCAGGGGCGCGGATTCTGTGACTCGTGCCATTGCCCAAGCTGACCCTCAGGCCGTGGCCGCTGCCGCGAATGTGTGCGGCGCCGGCTATGTGCTGAACAAGGGGATACCGCTTCCTGTGGGCACTGCCCCTAGCGAGCGACTGGCAACCTTGTTCTCCTACCAGAACAGCGGAAAGGGCTGCGTGATCCTTGACAATAACGTCGGAGTCTCGAGGTACATGTATCTGAAGGCTTGCAAGGCGGGTGGCACTGGTTGCGCCACTGACTCAGGGAATTTCAGTCAGTACGCGGGACCGGTATACGTTTCCGCTTTCGTCTGTGCGCCGGTGACTGCCAAAATGGGGACCAGTTCCTCGAGTCTTTACATCAACTACACTGACGAATATGTCTTCTCGTGTAACTAGCCCAGTCGGCGAGGGTTGTCACGCGCCTCTGGCAGCTACCTCAAAATAGGTGCCTGTAACTAGTGGCAGCGTGCTGCGCCTCAGACTCTGGGGCGCAGCATTGCTTGCTGCCACCCTGGCCGTCGGATGCTCGAACAGTGAAAATTCTCCTCCTGTTTCCTCGCCCACTGCTCCTCGCCCTCGTCGACGGCATCCCACCCGTCGCGGGCTGCCCCGGCCGGCCCCGCAGGCGGCCCGAGGCTCTGCTTGGTGACAAGGTCTACGACTCCAACGCCAACCGCGACGAGCTGGGTCACCGGCGAATCCTGCCCGCCATCTCCCGCAAGGATCACCGAACATCAAGGGCCTGAGCAAGCCGCGCTACGTCACCGAGCAGACTTTCGTCCTGCACCACTGCTTCAAACGCCTCGCCATCCGCTGGGAACGCCGCACCGAACTCCACGACGCCTTCATCTCCCTCGCCTGCAGCCTCATCTGCTACCGACGCTTCAAGAAGACCCGACCATGATCGTGTTACGAGGTCTAAGCGTCATTTGATTGGCGGCAATGCGCACGAAAACTGGACCGCACCTCGCTTGTTTAAGCCAAAGTTTCCATGTGCACATCGTCCGGTCCGGTAGATTGCTGTGAGTACTGCCAGGTCGTTCGTCGTGACCGGTTCGATTCCCCATTTCCCGGATATATCGAAGAATCGAAGGAGCGGATTGCCGCCATGGTTGATGAAATGGTACTTCAAGCCCAGAAGTGGGTTAACGCGACGTACAAGAGTGTCGCCGGCTATAACGCTGTGACGGAGGACGGGAAGACCGGATGGAACACCATGTACTCCCTGACACGGGCGTTGCAGCATGAACTCGGGATTGCAGTGCTTTCCAACGCCTTTGGTCCCACGACTTTGTCTACGTTGGCCGCTAGGGGGGACATTAAGGTTGGCGAGTCGAACAAGAACATAGTCAAGATCATCCAGTGTGGCCTTTGGTGTAAGGGTTACACCGGCGGTGCCATCGACGGGGAGATGTCCAACGCCACTTTGTTCGGCTTCAAGACAATGATGGAAGACATCGATCTTCCGCCGGAAAAGATCGGCCCCTTCCTTCCGGCCAAAGTTTTCAAGGCCCTGCTCACCATGGATGCCTATAAATTCCAGTCCGGTGGACTTGAGCAGATTCGCCTCATGCAGCGGTGGCTCAACCGCATGTACTGGGAAAAGTCGACCTTTTTCATCGGCCCGTGTGATGGGTTCTTCTCCCGTGACGTGCAGCAGGCCCTGATGAAGGGGATCCAGTATGAGTCGGGAATTCCCGAGGGCTCGGCCAATGGCGTTTTTGGTCCCGCTACTGAAGCGAGCCTACGAAACCATGTGCTCGCCGAAGGCGACTCCGGGACGTGGGTGCAGCTTTTCTCCGCCGCTTGTGTTGGAAATGGCCCCTCGAACACAAGTGGCGACATCGCCAGCTTCAGCTACGAATTCGGCCCGAAGCTCGCGAGTTGGGTGAGAAAGTTTCAAAGCTTCTCCGCGATCAGCGAGACGGGCAAGGCCGACTTCGACACATGGGCCCAATTGTTGGTTTCTTACGGCAACCCCGACAGGTTTGCCAACTGCTGTGACACCCGCTTCACCATCACCTCCTCTCGGGCGAAGGCTCTCTACGCCGCTAAGTACCGCGCAGTAGGCCGCTACCTTGACGAGCCGGCCGGTAGCACCCTGAACAAGGAGATACAGCCTGGAGAGCTGGACGCGATCTTCTCCGCCGGCCTGAACGTCATCCCGATCTGGCAGTATGATGCGCGGAAACTAGCAGACTTCTCGTACTCCAACGGGTTCTCGCACGGGCGCAAAGCTCACGAGCGTGCCGAAGGATATGGATTCAATCGGAGTACGGTGATCTATTTCGCGGTTGACTACGATGCCACGCAAGCAGAGATGGATAAGATCGTCGACTACTTCAGCGGCGTGAACGACGCCCTCAAGAGTAGTGGCAGCAAATATATCACTGGCGTGTACGGTTCAAGGAACGTGTGCGCAAGCGTGTCTGCAGGTGCCTATGTTCCTTACGCGTATGTCTCCGGTATGTCCTACGGATTCTCCGGCAACCTCGGATTTCCTCTTCCGCAAAACTGGACATTCAACCAGATCAAGGAGTTCGACTTCTCTGCGGGTGCGGACACCTTCGCGCTTGACCGGGTGGTACATCGCCCCGGCTCCGACTTCGGGCAGAGCTCAGTCAACCAGTCGGGAAGTGCATCAGTCGATGAGTTCATGGCGTACGTCCAGAGGGTGTATGACGCAGCCGTCGCGTACGGAAAAGGTAACGCGAACGAACTGTCCCTTCAGTTCATGCGCTGGGACAAGTACACCGACTCTCGCTGGGGGTTGCTTTTCGGCGATGTTGACAACGCGTTCATTCAATTCGCGCGTGACCGGGGACTCGGTCGCGCGAGGGATCAGGCGTACCTTGACCCGTCGATGGGTGTCACCATCAGCCCGGACCACCTGATTGCCAGTGCCGCAGGATATTTCCTTAAGGGGAATGCGGGAGTCGGAAATGCGAATCGCGCCGAGCTCGCCAGTTGGGGTGGAGACCTGCTCACGTTCTACGGTGAATGGAGTCGTTCGGATAACGCATCCCCGCTGGACTTCTGCCGGAAGACGCTGGCCAGGCCCGACGTCGCGTCCACGTTCTCGCTCAGCGACCTGATCGAGGACATAGACGGGTTCACGGTCGCGACTAAGCTGAAGGCGGGCAGCACAAACATCGTTACCGAACTTAGGAAGATTTTGCTTGGTGGTGGTCACGCGACGCGTTTTAGTGACTTCAAAGCAGCCAGGTTCGGAAACACCACCGACGGCGTCAAGAGGACGGCAAAGGCATTTCTCGAGGACCAGATCGAAGATACCCTGCTGTCAAAGACGCGTGCACTTCTTATTCAGAGGAACTGCCCGCTCCTCAAAGAGCCCTGGAACGAGCCCGACTCTGTAATGGACGAGTTCTATCGGGGATTCGCCGAAGTTCTGCAGCGTCTCATCGACCAGGAAGTGAACCGCTGAAGCAGGTGTCTCGGGCGGCGGGCTGCGTCCGTTGTTCAGACTCTAACGGAAGCATATTTACGCTAAACATGCACATTCTTCACCACAGCTAGGACGACAGTAGAGGCACACGGCCGCACCCGTCGAAAACGGCAGGCCGGATGACTTGCCTGCCATGGTGAAGCACATGGTGCGGGAGACCGAAAAACTACTTTGCTCCGCGTGTCTGCGGAATCGGATCAGGAGAATGGGACGCAATGCCGACGCCTTTGATGGGCCTGCTCCTGCTCTTTAGTGTGGCGGCTGTGCCGGCCTGCATCCTGGTGATCGTTCTCATGCTGAGGAACCCGCCCCGCTCGCTGTCCAGGATCTGTGCGGTTCTCGCCCTGATCTTTGGTTTTTCGGCTACGGCCGTGTACTGCTACGGCTGGTTCTCCGTCACCCTGGGGGGGCCGTTCCCGGAACTGTGCGAGGACAGGCACACGTCCGGCGCCCAGTTGGAGAGCCTTAAGCAGGATTTCTGGCCCCTCCGCAACGCCTGTATGTATTCCGACGGATCGACGGTGGAGCATGTTTCCTCATCGATCAACGTGTTCGTCTACGTGCTGGCCGGTCTTGCCGTCGCTATGACCTGTGCCGCGTTCCTGTACCGGCGGGCACGAAACATTTCCGAAGGGACCTCATGACCACCGAACTTTCACGTCGTACCATACTCAAGCAACTCACAGGCGTCGCTGCTGGAGTCGCCCTGGTCTCCGGTGGCGGCGCACTTCTGGCTCCCGCCACCGCTGTAGCCGCTGATACCACGTGGCGCCAATCGTATTCTGCGAACGGCTGGAGCATCTCGACCGACCGCGCTTCGTTCACCAGTGACTGTGACATCCAGGGAACCGGCCTGACCGTCGCCCTGCGTGAAGGAGACACCGCAACGGTCCTGGCCTATCTGGCACAACGCTTCCACTACGACGTCGCCCAGCTGGATAGCGAGCGCGGCGAGATCGTCGGATACCGCGCCCATCACGAGGTCAGGGCGGAATTCGAGTCCAACCACCTGTCAGGAACCGCACTCGCGCTGTATCCGGAAAGCTTTCCGCTGGGAGCCACGGGGAACTTCTACCCGTACCAGGTGACGGTGATCCGCGACATCCTGGCGGAACTCAGAGGCGTCGTGAAGTGGGGCGGTGACATGAGGCCAGCCATGGAATCTATGTTCTACATCGACGTGCCGCCGGAGTCGCAGCAACTCAAGCAGGTCGCAGCGACGCTCCGAGAATGGCAAATCACTCCGGGTGAGGGTGCTGGGACTCAAAACGTCGAGGACCCCAAGCGCATCAAGGCGTCGAAGGCGCTCACGAAGAGGCAGAAACATTAGGCGTTCTGTCCGCCAAAGTTGGTTGCGGTGACAGTGAGCTGTTTACAACCCCCCGTCAGGTTGGGAACAGCTCAGTTGGGGCGCACCGGATGAACTGCGCGGGCTATCCTGCCTAAGAACTCATAACACGATCTTGTTTGAGTGTCCTATTTCCGTGACCGGCACCCTCATCGCCGCGGGATGGCTGCGGGTATCATTGACACTTGCGCTCACTCTCGGACGCTGGTCCACGGGCTGTATTAGACTTGATGGATCACTGCCTTCCGGTCCGGCAGGGGCAGTGCATCGCATAGCAGAGAGGTGTCGTCATATTGGACTGTAAGGGCGTTCCCGATATCTGGAGTTGTGCCGTATGCGTCGTCGAGCGCCAGCCGGAGATTATGGGGAAGTCCGAAACTAAATGGACGCCGCATTTCCGCTCGGAGTGGTGGAATTCGCTGTTCCGTCGAGGCGGTACCTGTGCCGTTTAGCGAGCTCATTAGGTCCGCTATTCTTGGCTCAAGGTGATATAGGGTAGTTTTCGATGGCTCATGAAAATCGGGACAAAGTGAAACGTCCCAGCCTCTCGCAGCTGCGCGCCTTCGCGGCCGTGGCGGAACATCTGCACTTCCGGGATGCGGCGGCAGCAATCGGGATGAGTCAGCCCGCGCTCTCCGGGGCCGTGTCCGCACTGGAGGTGGCACTGGGTGTCCAGCTGATCGAGCGTACGACGCGCAAGGTGCTGCTCTCGCCGGCGGGGGAGCGGCTCGCGGTGCGGAGCCGGGCCGTGCTGGAGGCGCTGGGCGAACTGATGGAGGAGGCCGAGGCGGTCCGCGCGCCGTTCACCGGTGTGCTCCGGCTCGGCGTGATCCCGACGGTGGCCCCCTATCTGCTGCCTGCCGTGCTGCGGCTGGTCCACGAGCGCTACCCGGATCTGGACCTCCAGGTCCACGAGGAGCAGACCTCCTCGCTGCTGGAGGGGCTCGCCGCGGGGCGGCTGGACCTGCTGCTGCTCGCCGTGCCGCTCGGGGTGCCCGGAGTCACCGAGATGCCGCTGTTCGACGAGGACTTCGTGCTCGTCATGGAGAAGGAGCACGCCCTCGCCGGGCGCACCGCTCTGCCGCGGGAGACGCTCCGGGACCTGCCGTTGCTGCTGCTCGACGAGGGGCACTGCCTGCGCGACCAGGCGCTGGACATCTGCCGGGAGGCGGGGCGCACCCAGGGGGCGCCGGTCACGACGACCGCGGCCGGGCTCTCCACGCTGGTGCAGCTGGTCGCGGGCGGGCTCGGGGTGACCCTGCTGCCGCGTACGGCGGTGACGGTCGAGACCGGGCGCAACGAGGCGCTGTCCACCGGGTACTTCACGGATCCCGCGCCCTCCCGGCGGGTGGCCCTGGCCGTGCGGACGGGTTCGGCGCGCCACGAGGAGTTCGAGGAGCTCGCGGCCGCACTGCGCGGTGCGATGGGGACACTGCCGGTACGGATATCCGGCGAGGGGTGAATGCGCCCCCCGGCGCACTCACCCCTCGGGTGCCACCCGGCCCCTCCGGGTGTCACTCCGTACGCAGACCGTCCGGACGCATCAGACGCCACAGCAGCGGCAGCGAGAGCAGGGTCACGAGCACGATGAGTGCCCCGCCCGCGCCCGCCATCGGCAGGAACAGCCACCACTGGGTCACCGTCTTGTCCAGCATCCAGGTCATGACGGCACCGAGTCCGAGACCGCCCGCGATCGCGACCAGGAGGCCGGCGGTCACCGGCACGGCGGTCTGCCAGAGCACCGACCAGCCGAGGGTGACGCGCCTGGTGCCGAAGGCGACCAGGACCGACAGCAGGCGCTTGCGCTCCCGGAGCTGCTCCAGCTGGGAGATCAGCATCGAGGAGGCGATGAGCAGCAGCGTCGCCGCCGCGCCGAGCCGCAGACCCGTCTGCACACTGGCGTACTGGCGGTCGCGTTCCGTCGAGGCCAGGGTGGCGACACGCATGCCGGGGTCGATCCGGGCCGCCGTGTTCCGTACGTACTCGGCGACGTCCTCCACGCCCTCGTCGACCTTGATCTGTGCGACGGTCTGGGCACTCGGCAGGATGCGGGGATCGATGGCACCGACCGTCGCCATGATGCCCGAGTGCTCCAGACCGATCGGGTCGCGGCTCGTCGTGACCGTGGCCGCGTCCGCCGGCAGGGTCCACCGCACGGACTTCGCCTTCGGGTCCCAGCCGAATGCGGGGTTGAGCTCGACCTCCTCGCCCTTGCGCGCCGTCTCGTCGACCCAGTCGCTCAGCTCCTTGTCGCCGCGGGGGTGGACGACGAAGCTGTCGCCCTCCTCGCAGGAGCTGATCTCGGCGAGCTCCTTCAGGGTGGCGCAGTCGCCGACGGTCAGGGAGGTGGTGGGCGTGACCTCGTCCTCCCCGAACGTCCCCGGCTTGATCACGTAGGTCTCGACCGTGCCGATGACGCGCTCCACCCCCTCGGTGGCCCGGAACTTCTCGATGGTCCGGGCGGCGGCGTCCCCGGTGACCTTCTCCGAGAAGGTGTGGAACTGGGCGCGCGAGGGGTCCTGGCCCGTCATCGACTCGAACTCGTCGCCGACCGCCGCGAAGAGCATCTGGAGGGCCACCGCGCCGGCGACGGCGACGGTGATCCCGCTGACGGCCCGGGACGCCGCTCCACTGTTCAGCTGGAGCCGGCGCACCGCCAGCTGCCAGGCCGGTGCGCCACCGTGCAGTCGGCTCACACCGGCCTCGATCAGCCAGGGCAGCAGCAGCGCGAGGCCGAACAGGACGAGTACGGCGCCGGCCGCGATCGGGTACGGGTCGACCGGCGCGTCCTCCTCGACCTTGCCGGTCAGCCCCAGGACGGCCAGGCCCAGGGCCGGAACCAGCAGCCGCCACCAGAGGCGGCGCCGGCGGCTGCCCGTGTGGCGCATGACGCCGAGCGGCTCGACGGCCACCGAGCGCATCGCGACCAGCGTGACGAGCACGGCGGACAGCGGTACCGCCACGGCGATGAGCGCCGCCTGCCAGAGGGCGGGCGTGAGGTCGGACGGGAACGCGCTGTGGTTCCAGAGCTCGATGTGGCCGATGAACCTGCGGCCCACCAGGAAGAACGCCAGCCCGGCCAGCAGGCCGAGCAGCGAGCCGAACAGCGCCTCGCCCGCCGCGATCCGGCGGGTCGTCCGGATGTCGGTGCCGACCAGGCGCAGGGCGGCCAGCCTGCGGTCGCGGCGGTCGCCGCCGAACCGCACGGCGGTGGCGATGAAGATCGCGACCGGCGAGAGCAGCACGACGCAGATCAGGATGACGAGGACGACCAGGACGGGCGTGAGCGG
Organism: Kitasatospora papulosa; assembly: GCF_000717245.1. Classification (GTDB taxonomy): domain Bacteria; phylum Actinomycetota; class Actinomycetes; order Streptomycetales; family Streptomycetaceae; genus Streptomyces; species Streptomyces papulosus. The sequence goes on along the minus strand of NZ_JNYQ01000004.1, from coordinate 563,095 downwards.
TTCGGCGGGAGTGTCGTCGCCGTAACCGGCCAGCCGGTGCCCGCCGGTGGCGGGGGTCAGTGAGTCGCTGCCCACGTAGAAGTACAGCTCGTGCGGCGAGCGCAGGCCCGGGTCGGCGATCGTCGAGGTGACCCGGTACGGCAGCCGTTCCTTGAGAAGGGCGCCCTCGGGCGAGGCCAGCAGCTCGCGGAGGGCGGGGGAGGCCGCCATCTCACCGGGTCCGGGGAAGGCCTCGACCCCGGGCGGGAGGACCGGGTGCGCCCCCTCCGCGCGCATCAGGAAGCCTTCGACGCCGATGCCGCGGTACTCCGTCGCCGCGTTGACCCGCAGGACCGTGGTGTCCGACTTCGGGACGACGGCGTCGCGCGACGCCGCCACCTCGGCACGGGCCCGGTCACGCGAGGAGCGCTCGGTGAGCAGGTGCGGCACGGACGCGGCGGTCAGCAGCAGCGCCACCCCCAGCCCCACCCCGACGGCGGTCAGCGCGGTCCGGGCCCAGCCCTCCCGCCCGCCCCCGGCGGCGAAGCGTATGCCGAGGCCGAGGTCACGCAGCCAGGTCATACGGCGTACTCCAGATCACGGCAGCGGCCGTCACGCACGACGACGTCGCGGTCCGAGTAGGCGGCGACGCGTGCCTCGTGGGTCACCAGCACGACGGCGGTCCCGGCCGTGCGGGCGGACTCGGTGAGCAGTTCCATGACCCGCTCGCCGTTGAGGGAGTCCAGCGCTCCCGTCGGCTCGTCGGCGAAGACGACCTTGGGGGTGGCGACGAGGGCGCGGGCCACGGCGACGCGCTGGCCCTGGCCGCCGGACACCTCGCCGGGGCGCTTGGCGGCGACGTCGTCGACCTCCAGACGCGCCATCCACTCCAGGGCGGTGCCTTCGGCCTCCTTCCGCTTGACGCCGTTGAGGCGGAGCGGAAGGGCGACGTTCTCGACGCAGGTCAGCTCGGGCACGAGCTGGCCGAACTGGAAGACGAAGCCGAAGTCCGTGCGCCGCAGGGCGCTGCGCCCGGCGTCGGACATGGCGGACAGTTCACGTCCGCCGTAGGTCACGGTGCCCGAGTCGGGGGTGACGATCCCCGCCAGGCAGTGCAGCAGGGTCGACTTGCCCGAGCCGGACGGGCCCATGACGGCGACGACCTCGCCGGGGTGGACGGAGAACGAGGCGCCGTCGAGCGCGGGGGTCGAGCCGTAGGTCTTGTGGAGGTCGTGGGCGGCGAGCAGGGAGCCGGCGGGAGTCACGGAAGGACCACCTCGGCGAGCCGGCCGAGACGCGCGGCGGTCAGTTCCAGCCACCGCAGATCGGCTTCGAGGTGGAAGAGCGCGTGGTCGCAGATCAGCTGGTCGGCGAGATCGCCCTGGCGCTTGCGGTCGGTGAGGATGCGCATCAGGCGCAGGTGCTCGGAGCGCTGGGCGTCCAGGAGGTCGGCGGCATCGCGGCCGGTGAGCAGCGCCAGGACGACCTTGGTGTACAGGGTCGACTGGAGGTAGGGCTCCGGCTTCTCGGGCTGCGCGAGCCAGGCGGCGACGTCGGTGATGCCGGCGTCGGTGATGGCGTACCGCTTGCGTTCGGGGCCGCCGTCCGACTCGACGCCGTCGACCTCGACGAGTCCGTTCTTCAGCAGCCGGGACATCGTCGCGTAGACCTGCCCGTAGTGCAGGGGGCGGTCGTGGCCGAACTTCTCGTCGAAGGTGCGCTTCAGGTCGTAACCGTGGCGTGGGCCGGACTCCAGGAGCCCGAGGAGGGTGTGACCGATTGACATGCGCCGCACTGTACACGGTGTGTATACCTCGCATGTATACGAGCCCCGGGGAAGGCGGGAACGGCCGGTGGGGGCGGGCCGCCGCGGCCCGCCCCCACCCCACTCACTCCGGCGGTCCGGCCGGCTCCGGCGGCTCCGGCGGAGCCTTCGGCGGCCGGCCCCGGCGGGCGATCGGGGCCGCGCCGCCGGGGAGCCGGCCCGCGTCCGCGAGGGCCCGCCGCAACAGGAACTCGATCTGCGCGTTCGCGCTGCGCAGCTCGTCCGAGGCCCACCGGGCCAGCGCGTCGTGCACCGCGGGGTCCAGCCGCAGCAGCATCTGCTTGCGGGCGGGGCCGCGCCGGGGCGTCCGGCCGGGGGGAGGGGCCGCGTCGTCGGTCACTGGTAGAGCGTGCCCGTGTTCAGGACCGGCTGCGCCGCGCGGTCACCGCACAGGACCACCATCAGGTTGCTGACCATGGCGGCCTTGCGCTCGGAGTCGAGCTCGACGATGTCCTGCTCCGCGATCCGGGTCAGCGCCATCTCGACCATGCCCACGGCGCCCTCGACGATCTGCTGGCGGGCGGCCACGACCGCACCCGCCTGCTGCCGCTGGAGCATCGCCGAGGCGATCTCGGGGGCGTAGGCGAGGTGGCTGAAACGGGACTCGATGATGCGTACGCCCGCCGCCTGCACCCGCGCGGTGAGCTCGACCGCGAGCTTCTCGGTGATCTCCTCGGCGTTACCGCGCAGGGAGAGCCCGCCCTCCTCGTGGGCGTCGTACGGGTACTCGATGGCGATGTGCCGGACGGCCGCCTCGGTCTGGGTGGCGACGAACTCCAGGAAGTCGTCGACCTCGAAGAGCGCCTGTGCGGTGTCCTCGACCTTCCAGACGACGATCGCGGCGAGCTCGATCGGGTTGCCGTAGGCGTCGTTGACCTTCAGTACGGCGGTCTCGTGGTTGCGGACCCGGGTCGAGATCTTCCGGCTCGAGGTGAGGGGGTTGATCCAGCGCAGGCCGTCCGCCCGGATCGTGCCGACGTAGCGGCCGAAGAGCTGGATGACCCGCGCCTCGCCCGGAGCGACCATCTTCACACCGCTCATGCAGAAGAACGAGGCGATGGCCAGCAGCAGGCCGAGGATGAAGAGCGGGACGCCGACCCCGTTGTGGCCGTCGGAGCCGAGGACGCCCCCGACGATGCACAGAGCCACGCCGAGGAAGACCCCCAGGACGGTCAGCAGGAGCCCGAGACCGCCGGGGATGGAGTGGGCGACCGTCTCCCTGACCTGCGGTGCGGGCATCTCGGGAGCGTCCGGCGTCAGGTCGGCGCCGGGGCCGCTCGTGTGAGGAAGGTCGTGCGGTGCGGACATGGATCCCCCGTTTCGGGCGGCATAGCGCCGCGCTAGCAATGTGATTTCACATTATCGCGTCTCGCAACCTCGCGCACCCCTCGGGAGTCGGTTCCTTCGGGGGTGCGTGCTGATTCTCACGTCCGGAAAAGGCCGGATCGCCTGCCATTTGTCCAGACTCTCGGTGTTAGCTGGCAGGTCTGACCGGAGCGGTACGAGCAGAAGAACAGGAGCACCACAGCGATGGGTCGAGCGGATGCGCGGCGAGCCCAGGGGCGCGAAGCCCGCCGGGCCAAGGGCGGCGGCATACGCCGGCTCTTCACCTGGCGGAAGATCGTGGGCACGTTCTTCGGTCTCTGCCTGCTCGGCATGGGGGCCCTGGCCGCGCTCTACCTGTACGTCGACGTTCCGGAGGCCAACGCCCAGGCCCAGAAGCAGAGCAACGTCTACAAGTACAGCGACGGCACGCTCCTGGCCCGGAGCAACTCCGAGGTCAACCGGGAGATAGTCGACCTCGGCGTCGTACCCAAGAGCGTCCAGCACGCGTTCGTCGCCGCCGAGAACAAGTCCTTCTACCGTGACCAGGGCGTCGACCTGAAGGGCACCGTGCGCGGCCTGTTCAACACGCTCTCGGGCAAGGGCAAGCAGGGCGGATCCACGATCACCCAGCAGTACGTGAAGAACTACTACCTCACGCAGGACCAGACGGTCACCCGCAAGCTCAAGGAGCTGGTGATCTCCCTCAAGGTCGACCAGCGCACGGAGAAGGACGACATCCTCGCCGGTTACCTCAACACCGTGTACTACGGACGCGGCGCGAGCGGTATCCAGGCGGCGGCACAGGCCTACTACGGCGTCGACGCCAAGGATCTCGACACCTCCCAGGGCGCCTACCTCGCCGCTCTGCTCCAGGCACCCAGCCAGTACGACTGGGCGAACGCGACACCCACCGGCAAGAAGCTCGTCAAGGAGCGCTGGGCCTACACGCTGGACAACATGGTCGGCGAGGGCTGGCTCGACAAGGCCGAGCGGGACAGGATGACGTTCCCCGTGCCCAAGTCGCCCAAGGCCGCCCCGGGCATGGAAGGGCAGACCGGTTACCTCGTCGAGGCCGCGAACGACGAGATGAAGCGCCAGGGCGTCACCGAGGAGATGCTGGACGCCGGTGGCTGGACGATCACCCTCAACATCGACAAGAAGCGGCAGAAGCAGCTCGAGAAGTCGGTCGACCGGCAGCTGGAGAACCAGCTCGACCGGAAGAACAACAAGGTCGACGCGACCGTCCAGGCCGGCGCCACGTCCGTGGACCCGAAGACCGGCAAGGTCGTCGCGCTGTACGGCGGTGTCGGAGCCACCGAGCACTGGTACAACAACGCCACCCGGCAGGACTACCAGCCGGCCTCCACCTTCAAGCCGCTGGTGCTCGCCTCCGCGCTGGAGAACGAGTCGACCACCCAGGACGGCGACCTCATCGGCCTGAACACGGTCTACGACGGCACCAGCAAGCGCCCCGTCGTCGGCAGCGACACCCCGTTCGCCCCGCAGAACGAGGACGACATCAGCTACGACAGCCCGACCGTCCAGAGGGCGATGGACAAGTCGATCAACTCCGTCTTCGCGCAGATGGTCGTCGACGTCACCCCGGCCGCCGTGAAGAAGACCGCGCTCGCCATGGGCGTACCGGACAAGAACTTCCCCGAGCGGCCCGCGATCACCCTCGGCACCATGAACGCCTCGACGTGGGACATGGCCGGGGTGTACGCCACCCTCGACAACCACGGCAAGAAGGTCACCCCGACCATCGTGAAGTCCGCCGAGAACCGTGACCGCACCATGCGGCCCGTGGACGGCGTGGGCGGTCAGGCGATCAGCCGGGCGTCCGCCGACACCGTGACGAAGGCGCTCACCGAGGTCGTCGACATCGGCTCCGGACACGAGGCGAACACCTCCGCCTACGACGCCGCGGGCAAGACCGGTACCTCGGAGAACAACAAGGCGGCCTGGTTCGCGGCCTACACCCCGGAGCTCACGACGGTGGTCGCCCTGTACGGCGAGTCCCCCAAGGAGGGCGGCGGGCAGGTCAGCCTCACGGGCACCGCCAACTCCGGCCGGGCCAACGGCGGTGGATTCCCCGCGAAGATCTGGGCCGACTACACCCTGGGCGCGCTCGGAGGAGGGTCGGACGCCTCCTTCGACCTGCGGGGCGTCGAGCGCGGCGAGACGGCCGTGACCGAGACGCCGAGCGTGGAGCCGACGCCCTCCGAGACGCCGAGCGAGACGCCCAGCGAGGAGCCGACGCCCTCCGAGACACCGAGCGAGACGCCCAGCGAGGAGCCGACGCCCTCCGAGACACCGAGCGAGACGCCCACCTTGACGCCGAGCGGGACGCCCAGCACCACCCAGGACCCCGGGGAAGGCGGTGCCGAGCCGCCGGGTGAACGGCCCGGCGCCGACACCCCCCTGGGGTAGTGAGGACGCCCGCTGGAGCGACGCGTGAGGGGCGGGTGCCGGCCGGCACCCGCCCCTCACGCATGGTCCGCCACCGTCAGCGGGTTGCCATCTCGAACCAGACCACCTTGCCCGTCGACAGCCGGGTCGCCCCCCACCGCCGGGCCAGCCGGTTGACCAGGAACAGCCCGCGCCCGCCCTCGTCCGTCTCCCGCGCCCGCCGCTGACGCGGCAGCTGCGGGGCGTCGTCGCCGACCTCGCAGCGCAGGATGTCCGTACGCAGCAAGCGCAGCGTCACCGGACGCTCCGCGTACCGCACGGCGTTCGTCACCACCTCGCTGACCAGCAGCTCCACCTCGTCCGAGAGATCGTCCAGACCCCACCGGCTCAGCGCCCTGCGGGCCAGCCTGCGCGCCCGGCCGGGCGCCGCGTCCTCCGGCTCGAGGAACCAGTACGCGACGTCACTCGGCGCGATCCCGTCGAACCGGGCGGCCAGCAGCGCGATGTCGTCGTCCCGGTCACCCGGTCCGAGCATGTCCAGCACGTCGTCGCATAGCGCCTCCAGGGGCGGCGAGTGGTCGGGACCGGTCAGCTGCGCGGTGGTGGCGAGCCGCTCCCGCAGGATCTCGATACCCGTCCAGACGTCCCGCAGCCGCGACTCCACCAGACCGTCCGTGTACAGCAGCAGCGTCGCTCCGGCGGGCGCGTCCAGCTCGACGGCCTCGAAATCGACCCCACCGACACCGATCGGCGCACCCGGCGGCACCCGCAGGACCTCCGCACGGCCGCCCAGATGGAGCAGCACCGGCGGCGGGTGGCCCGCGTTGGCGATGGTGATGCGGTGCGCGACCGGGTCGTACACCGCGTACAGGCAGGTCGCCATGCGGTCGCTGCCCAGCCGCTGCGCCTGCTCGTCCAGGTGGTGCAGGACCTCCTGCGGAGGCAGGTCGAGGCCCGCCAGGGTCTGCGCGGTCGTGCGCAGCTGGCCCATGATCGCCGCGGACGTCATGGAGTGCCCCATCACGTCACCGACGACCAGCGCGACCCGGCTGCCGGGCAGCGGGATCGCGTCGTACCAGTCCCCGCCCACCCGGGCCGTCTCGGCGGCCGGGAGGTAGCGGGAGGCCAGCCGCACGCCCGTCGGCTGGGGCAGCGAGTCCGGCAGCATCGTGCGCTGCAGTTCGTCCGCGATGTACGCCTCGCGTCCGTACAGCACCGCCTTGTCGATGCCGAGCGCGGTGTGCGTGGCCAGCTGGGCCGCGACCAGGAGGTCGTTGGCCTCGAACGGCGGACGCTCCGGCCCGCGCAGGAAGACGGCGGCGCCGATCACCCGGCGACGGCCGCGCAGCGGAGCCAGGATCGCGCGGTGCCCGGTCGGCACGGTCCGGCCCGCCCCCAGCAGCTCCGGCAGGGCGACGCGGGCCGCGGCGGAGTCCCCGAAGACGGGCCGCACCCCGCGCAGCACCTCGGCCAGCGCGCCGCCCGCCCGGATCTCGCACAGATCGGCGGCGGGCAGCAGCCCCGCCTGCGAGCCGGCGACGGGCAGCCGCAGCCGCTCGCCCTCCGGCCCGCCGTCGTTGTCCTCGTCGGTCAGCCGCAGTCTGTCGGTACGCCGCAGCCGCAGGACGAACGGGGTGGCCGGCCGTTCGTCGCCCACGGGGAGCGGGTCTCGCAGGTAGACCAGTATGGCGTCGGAGAACGTGGGTACGCTCGCCCGGCACAGGCCCAGCACGATCTCGTCCAGGTCTATCCCGCGCGCGATCCGGCGGGTCGCCGCGCCGACGAAACGCAGCCGGTCGCCCTCACGACGGGCCAGCGTCTGGGGGTCGACAGCGGGTCCTGCCGCGTCGACCGCGCCGGGAACCGGATTCGGCACCGCGTTGGGCACCGGGCCCTTCGCCGTGTTCGGCACCGGGGAGGGGCCGGGGATCGCGGCGGTGGCAGCGGCACCCGGCGGGCCCTCCTGCTGCCGGGGCCGCGCGCGTTCCTGCGGCCGGGCGGCGAGAGGCTGCCGGCCTTCGTGGGAGGTGGGGTGCTCCGTCACGCGTGGGATTCCGTCCGTCCGGGCCGGTTGTATGAGGCAATCACCTCGGGGGGCTGCGCCACTGTGCCCCGGCGAGAGCGGTGAGAACAACGGCTGTCACCGGATGCCCGGGGAAAAGGGGCCGAAACCGGGTGTGGGGCAGGGTGGCCGGTACGAGGTCCTACGATGGCCGGGCAGGGGACAGCGTGCATGTCTCAACCCCCTCGCAGTGGTTCGTGCGCCGCGCGGCCCGACGGTTTCGTGGACCGTGTGACTCGTACGACGCGTTCGGTGACTGGTGGTCAGGCCCCGGGCCGGTACCGCCGGTTGTGGCCTGTCGTTCCGGCGGAGCGGTTCATGGAAGGCGATCCTACGTTTGCCCCCCTGGGGTGCATCAAGGGTCTCACGACGGGGTGGCGGCAGGGGTGCGGTCCCAGTCATCCGGCAGCGGGGGAACCTGCCACCGGGGGTCCGGCCGCCAGTGCTCCCAGCCGTCGCTGAACGGCGCCCCCCACCGCTGGATCACCTCGACGGCCGCGAGTCCCGCCTCGCGCACCCGCCGGGCGGTGGCCCCGTCCATCAGCCCGACCCGCTGCGCCTGCGCGAACTCGTCCTCGTCGAGCCACTCCCAGCTGTGGTCGGGACGCACCGAGATGTCGAGGAAGTGGTCCTGGGAATCGACCCCGCCCGCCCAGCGTGAGCGGGGCTCCTCGAGGTTGACGTACCAGTTGCGGAAGAGCCAGCCGCGGTCCCAGAACAGCCACACCGACCAGGGGTCACCCGGCCGTGCGAGCTTCAGCACACCCGAGCCGAACCACCGGGAACGCACCGTGGTGCGCGGACGGGTGTAGCGGGTGGCGAGCGGTTCCGCGTGCACCTGGGTCCCGTCGGCGAGGACCGGCCTCACACACTCGGTGCCGGACGCCATCCACACCGCCAGGAGGTCGTCGGTGTCCTGGACGACGGTGACCGGACGGCAGATGTGCACCGCGCCGCCGTCACCGGGCTCCCCGTTGGCCCGGTAACGCCAGAGGATCCGGTCCCCCGGCGCCCAGCGCACGCCGTCCCCCGCACCCGCCCCGGTGCCCGCTCCCGTACCCGCATCCGTCGCTGTCATGAAGAGATCTTAGTGACGTGCCCGCCGGCGCGGCGCGTTACGTGTCAAGGCCGGGTCATCCGCAGCACGTCCAGGGCCTCGTCGAGTTGTTCACGCGTCAGGTCGCCGCGCTCGACGTAGCCTCCCGCCAAGACGGTCTCCCGGATCGTCGTGCCCTCGGCCAGGGACTTCTTGGCGACCTTCGCCGCCTCCTCGTAGCCGATGTACCTGTTCAGCGGGGTGACGACCGACGGCGAGGACTCCGCGTAGCGCCGCGCCCGTTCCGCGTCGGCCGTGATGCCGTCGACCGTGCGGTCGGCGAGCAGGCGGGACGCGTTCGCGAGCAGCCGCACCGATTCCAGCAGGTTCTTCGCGATCACCGGGAGCATCACGTTGAGCTCGAAGTTGCCGGCCGCGCCCGCGGCGGCGACCGTGGCGTCGTTCCCCGTCACCTGGGCCGCCACCATCAGCACGGCTTCGGGGATGACCGGGTTGACCTTGCCCGGCATGATCGACGACCCGGGCTGCAGGTCGGGCAGGGTGATCTCGGCGAGCCCGGTGCGCGGCCCGGAGGCCATCCAGCGCAGGTCGTTGGAGATCTTGGTGAGCGAGACGGCGACGGTGCGCAGCTGGCCCGACGCCTCGACGAGTCCGTCCCGCGCGCCCTGCGCCTCGAAGTGGTTCCGCGCCTCGGTGAGCGGCAGGCCGGTCGTGCGGGCGACCTCCGCGATCACCGCGGCGGAGAAGCCGGCGGGCGTGTTGATCCCGGTCCCCACCGCCGTCCCGCCCAGGGGGAGTTCGGCGAGCCGGGGCAGGGAGGCATGCAGCCGCTCGACGCCGTGGCGGATCTGTGCGGCGTAGCCGCCGAACTCCTGGCCCAGGGTGACGGGAGTGGCGTCCATCAGGTGCGTACGGCCCGACTTCACGACCTCCGCGAATTCGGCCGATTTCCGCTCCAGGGACGCGGCCAGGTGGTCGAGCGCGGGAATCAGGTCGGCGGTGACGGCCGCGGTCGCGGCGATGTGGATGGACGAGGGGAACACGTCGTTCGACGACTGGGAGGCGTTGACGTGGTCGTTGGGGTGGACGTCACGCCCGAGACGCTCCGTGGCCAGGGTGGCGAGGACCTCGTTCGTGTTCATGTTGGAGGAGGTGCCCGAGCCGGTCTGGAACACGTCGACGGGGAAGTGCTCGTCCCAGCGTCCCGCCGCCACCTCGGCGGCGGACTCCTGGATCGCCCGGGCGACGTCCGGATCCAGCACCCCCAGCTCGGCGTTGACCTTGGCCGCCGCGGCCTTGATCCGGGCCAGGGCCTCGATGTGCGCACGTTCCAGGCGCTGTCCCGAGATGGGGAAGTTCTCCACCGCACGCTGCGTCTGGGCCCGCCACTTGGCGTGCGCGGGCACCTTCACCTCGCCCATCGAGTCGTGCTCGACGCGGTACGTCGTTTCCTCGGCCGATCCGTCCATGGTGTTCCAACCTCCTGATGCAGATGAGCGCCCGGCGTGCTCGGCGTATTCCCCGGGACGCCGTCCGCCAGAAGGTATCCGGAGCGCGTCCGCCGGCCGGCCGGACACGGCGGAGGGGTGCCCGGCCGGCCGGCCGGGCACCCCTCGTCCCACGCCGGACCGATCAGCCGAGGCCGGGGCCGCGGACCGGGATGCTGGTGAAGGTCGGCGCCGGGGCGGGCTCGGTGAAGAAGTCGTTGCCCTTGTCGTCGACCACGACGAACGCGGGGAAGTCCTCGACCTCGATCCGCCAGACCGCCTCCATGCCGAGCTCCTCGTACTCGACGACCTCGACCTTCTTGATGCAGTCCTGGGCGAGACGGGCGGCGGGACCGCCGATCGAGCCGAGGTAGAAGCCGCCGTGCGCGTCGCACGCCTCCGTGACCTGCCGGGACCGGTTGCCCTTCGCGAGCATCACCTTGGAGCCGCCCGCCGCCTGGAACTGCGCGACGTAACTGTCCATGCGGCCCGCCGTCGTCGGGCCGAAGGAACCGGAGGCGTAGCCCTCGGGGGTCTTCGCCGGGCCCGCGTAGTACACCGGGTGGTCCTTGAGGTACTGCGGCATCTCCTCGCCCGCGTCGAGCCGCTCCTTGATCTTCGCGTGCGCGATGTCGCGCGCCACGACCAGCGGGCCGGTCAGCGAGAGCCGGGTCTTGACGGGGTACTTGGTCAGCTCGGCGAGGATCTCGTCCATGGGACGGTTCAGGTCGATCCGCACCACGTCACCGGACTCGTCCAGGTGCTCGTCGGTGGTGTCCGGGAGGAAACGCGCCGGGTCCTTCTCCAGCTGCTCCAGGAACACGCCCTCGGCGGTGATCTTCGCGGTCGCCTGGCGGTCGGCCGAGCAGGACACGGCGATCGCGACGGGGAGCGAGGCGCCGTGCCGGGGGAGGCGGACGACCCGGACGTCGTGACAGAAGTACTTGCCGCCGAACTGGGCGCCGATGCCGATCTTCTGGGTCAGCTCGAAGACCTTCTGCTCCAGCTCCTCGTCCCGGAAGCCGTGACCGGTCGGGGAACCCTCGGACGGCAGCTCGTCGAGGTAGTGCGCGGAGGCGTACTTCGCGGTCTTCAGGGCGAACTCGGCCGACGTGCCGCCGACGACGATCGCCAGGTGGTAGGGCGGGCAGGCCGCCGTGCCCAGCGAACGGATCTTCTCCTCCAGGAACTTCATCATGGAGTCCTCGTTGAGGACCGCCTTCGTCTCCTGGTAGAGGAAGGACTTGTTGGCCGAGCCGCCGCCCTTCGCCATGAAGAGGAACTTGTACGCGCCGCCGTCGGTCGCGTACAGCTCGATCTGGGCCGGGAGGTTCGAGCCGGTGTTCTTCTCCTCCCACATGGTCAGCGGGGCCATCTGCGAGTAGCGCAGGTTCAGCTTCGTGTAGGCGTCGAAGATGCCGTGCGACAGGGCCTCCTCGTCACCGCCCTCGGTGAGCACGTTCTGGCCGCGCTTGCCCATGACGATCGCCGTGCCGGTGTCCTGGCACATCGGCAGGACACCCGCGGCGGCGATGTTCGCGTTCTTCAGGAGGTCGAGCGCCACGAACTTGTCGTTCGACGAGGCCTCGGGGTCGTCCACGATGCGGCGCAACTGCGCCAGGTGGGCGGGCCGCAGGTAGTGGGAGATGTCGTGCATGGCCTCGGCGGCGAGGGTGCGCAGAGCCTCCGGGGCCACCTTGAGGAACGTACGGCCGTCGGCCTCGAAGGTCGAGACGCCCTCGGCGGTCACCAGCCGGTACGGCGTGGTGTCCTCTCCCAGGGGAAGCAGATCGGAGTACGCAAACTCTGGCATTACGGCCATTCCTCACTCGGTGACAGCGGCTGACCTCCCTTGGGCAGCGCATCCACCAGGGTAGGACCCCCGGGGCCCGCCGGGCCTGTGAGGTAAGGCTCACCCGGCGCTCGGCGGGGCCGCCCGGCCGGGTACCGGAATCCGGGGAAGGCCGGTGAGGCACTGGTCGCGATCTATCGCGTTTCGGTAGGCTGGTCCGGTGGACCTCGAGAAGCAGCCTCAGCAGCCCGTCGCACCGGCCGGTCCCGCGCCCGCCGGAATCCGTGCTTCCGACGCGGACCGCGACCGGATCGCGGACATCCTGCGGGAGGCGATGGCGGAGGGCCGGCTGACCGCCGAGGAGCACGCCGAGCGGGTCGACCTGGTCTACCGGGCCAAGACGGTCGGTGAACTGGAGCCGCTGGTCCAGGATCTGCCCGCACCGGGCGGCACCGCCCGGCAGAGTTCCCCCGCCTACGGCTACGGCGCCGAAGGGGCGGCCGGGCCCGCCGAGAACCTCGTCGCGGTCTTCAGCAGCTCCACGCGCAGGGGCCGTTGGCGCGTCGGCGGCCGCACGAACGCCTTCGCGCTGTTCGGCAGCGTCGAGATCGACCTGACCGAGGCGCTGTTCGGTCAGCGTCTTACGGTCGTCAACGCCACGTCCATCTTCGGCAGCGTCGAGATCAAGGTGCCCGAGAACATCTCGCTGCGGGGCAGCGGGACGGGCATTTTCGGCAATTTCGAGGTCGACACACTGGAATCCGCCGACCCGGAGGCCCCGGTCGTCGTGGTCAACGGCTACTCGGTGTTCGGGAACGTCGAGGCGAAGCCCAAGCGGGGCAAGCTCATCACCAACCTCCACCGGCAACTGCGGAAACACCTCGGCCACTGAGGCCGGGCGACGGAACCGACTGTTTCAGGCCAGTCGGTGTCGCACGGGCCCCCGCGACGGTCCCGGGGCGGCGCCACTCAGTGCATAGGCGTGCGTACAGCGGGTAGGGAGTGCTGCATCGCCTCTCGCTCACGAAGCCCCAAGCCGTCGTCAGGAGTGGACCGTGCTGCACATGCCACACCAGCCCTTGCAGGTCGCCGCCGTGCCGCCCCAGCGCGCACCCGCGCGGGAGGACCAGGCGGGGCCCTGGCATTCGGAGGCGGTGTGCCGCCGGGACGAAGCCGGGCTGTTCTTCGCCCCGTCGAAGGAGCCGACCGCTGCCCGGCTGTCCCGGGAGGAGGCCGCGAAGCAGGTCTGCGCGAGATGTCCGGTGATGGTGGAGTGCAGGGAGCACGCGCTCGTCCAGCCCGAGCCCTACGGGGTGTGGGGCGGTCTCACCGCCGCCGAACGCCGTGTGGTGCTCGCGCGACGCCGCAGGCGTGACATCGAGCTCAAGGCCGCGTCCCAGGCGGGGCGCATAGCCGCGGCGGGCTGAGCCCGCGCGCACGGGTGCGGGGCCGGTCCCACACCCGTGCGGCCGGAACTACTGGGCGCGGTCGAAGTCGATCGCGCTGTAGGCGCGGAGCTTCGAGAGCCGGTGCGTCGAGTCGATCCGGCGGATCGTGCCGGACTTGGACCGCATCACCAGGGACTCCGTGGTGGCCGTCTCCGCGCGGTACCGCACACCGCGCAGCAGTTCACCGTCGGTGATCCCCGTGGCGACGAAGAACACGTTGTCCCCGCTGACGAGGTCGTCCGTCGACAGGACCCGGTCCAGGTCGTGGCCGGCGTCCAGCGCACGCTGCCGCTCCGCCTCGTCCTTGGGCCAGAGCTTGCCCTGGATGACGCCGCCGAGGCACTTTATGGCGCAGGCCGAGATGATGCCCTCGGGCGTGCCGCCGATGCCCATGAGCAGGTCGACGCCGGTCCCCTCACGGGCGGCCATGATCGATCCGGCGACGTCGCCGTCGGAGATGAACTTGATCCTGGCGCCGGTCTCCCGGATCTCCTTGACGACGCCGTCGTGCCGGGGGCGGTCCAGGATGACGACGGTGACGTCCTCGGGGGCCGAGTTCTTGGCCCGCGCGACGCGCCGGATGTTCACGGACACCGGTGCGTTGATGTCGACGAAGTCGGCCGCCTCGGGGCCGGTGACCAGCTTGTCCATGTAGAAGACCGCGGACGGGTCGAACATCGAGCCGCGGTCCGCGGCCGCCAGTACGGCGATCGCGTTGGGCATGCCCTTGGCGTTTAGCGTGGTGCCGTCGATCGGGTCGACGGCGATGTCGACCTCGGCTCCGGTGCCGTCGCCGACGCGCTCGCCGTTGAACAGCATGGGGGCTTCGTCCTTCTCGCCCTCACCGATGACGACGATGCCGTTCATCGACACGGTGGAGACGAGCGTACGCATGGCCTTCACGGCGGCACCGTCGGCGCCGATCTTGTCGCCGCGGCCGACCCAGCGCCCCGCGGCCATGGCGGCGGCCTCGGTGACCCGCACCAGCTCCAGGGCCAGGTTGCGGTCGGGAGCCTCCGGGGAGACCTCGAGCGGGGACGGCAGATGATGATGCTCGGACATCGGAGCGCACCTTTCTGTACGACGACGACCGGAAAAGAGGGTGCTGTGACTCTATCGGTAGGTCGATAAAATGAGCAGGGCGGGTCACGTATGAGCGGACGCCCGCTGGCGGGACGCCCAAAGGCTCATGCCACCATTGAGTCCGTGGCAAGCAAGCGAGGCAAGCAGACCGTCCGGGACATGATCCTGTCGATGCTCGTGATCACCGCAGTGGCGGGCGTCGTCTACCTCTTCATCCCGCACGACGACAAGGCCGACCCGATCAAGGCGGTCGACTACCGGGTCGAGCTCGCGACGGCCCGCCGTGCCGCGCCGTACCCGGTGGCGGCCCCGGACGGCCTGTCGAAGGGCTGGAAGCCCACCTCCGTCTCGTACGAGGGCCGTGACGGCGCCGGCTGGCACCTGGGCTTCCTCGACCCGGACGACAGGTACGTCGCCGTGGAGCAGTCGACGGCCCCGGCGAAGAAGTACGTGCCCGAGGTCAGCCGTGACGCCGAGAACACCGGGCGCACGCGCGAGGTGTCGGGCCGGGCCTGGGAGGTCTGGGAGGGGCCGAAGTACGACGCCCTCGTCCTGCACGCCGAGGGCGTGACGACGGTCGTCACCGGATCGGCCCCGTCGGACCGGCTCGCCGAGATGGCCGCCGCGCTGAAGACGGATCCGGCCGCCACCGCTTCCGAGGCCCCCGCCGCCTCCTCCTGACAGCCCGCGGGTCCGGGCGGCCGTGTGGCGGCCCCGCCCGGACCGGAAGCCGTGAGAGCCCCGCGACGCTCGGCGTCGCGGGGCTCTCACGGTTCCGGGTGGGGACCGGTTCCACCGCCCCGGACCAGGGGTCAGACGGTGGTGACGACCTCGTCGTAGGACAGGCGCGGCAGGCGCGGGAACCAGGCGTCCTCGCCCGGCTTGCCGATGTTGACGGCCATGAGCAGCTTGTGGTCGCCGTCCAGGAACTCCTTCTCGATGCCCGCGGCGTCGAAGCCGGTCATCGGGCCGGCGGCCAGACCGGCGGCGCGGACGCCGATGATGAAGTAGGCGGCCTGCAGCGCGGCGTTGAGCGCGGCGGACTGCTCGCGGACCGGGCGCTCGGAGAAGAACGCGTCCTTGGCCTGCGGGAAGTGCGGCATGAGGGCCGGGAGTTCCTCGTGGAACTCGTGGTCCGCGACGAGGAGCGCGACCAGCGGGGCGGTGGCGGTCTTCGGGCGGTTGCCCTCGGCCATGTGCTTGACCAGGCGCTCGCGGCCCTCGGCCGAGCGGACCAGCACGACGCGCAGCGGCGACTGGTTGAAGGCGGTGGGGCCGTACTTGACCAGGTCGTAGATCGCCTGGACCTGCTCGTCGGTCACCGGCTCGTCGGTGAACGTGTTGGCAGTGCGGGCCTCACGGAAGAGGAGGTCCTGGGCGGCGGGGTCAAGAACGAGGGACATCTGGGGGGTTACCTTCCGGACGGATGCGTCGAGCGATGCGAGCACCGTAACCCGGTAATAGATTAAACTTCAACTAAATCGGGTCGGGGGTGATCCATGGCACACCACCCGACCGCGCACCACCCGGGCCGCCTCGCCCGTCCGGCGCGGCCGCAGGCCCCCGGCGGACCCCTCAGTCCGTACCGTCGCCGTCCGAGGGCTCCTCGGGACCCGCCAGAGCCGCGTCCAGGCGGGCCCGCGCGCCCTCCAGCCAGCGCCGGCACACCTTCGCCAGCTCCTCGCCGCGCTCCCACAGGGCCAGTGACTCCTCCAGGGTCGTCCCGCCCGCCTCCAGGCGGCGTACGACCTCGATCAGCTCGTCCCGCGCCTGCTCGTACCCGAGCGTGCCCGCCGTGGCAGCCGTCGTCGTCCCGTCGTCCGTCATGCCGACCACCCTATGCGCGGGCTCCGACAACGCCGGCCCCTCACTCCGCGACCCGTACGGTGAACTCGCCCTCGGAGACCCGCGCCCTCAGCTCCGCGCCCGGCGCCCCGGCGTCCGCGGGGGAGCGGACCACATGGCCGTCCGGCCGCTGGAGGACGGCGTACCCCCGCTCCAGCGTCGCCGCCGGCGACAGCGCCACCACCCGGGCCCGGGTGTGCGCCAGCTCCGAGTCGGCGCGGTCCAGCAGGTGTCCGAGCACCCTGCGGCTCCGTCCGACCAGCGCGTCCACCTCCGCCTCGCGCTCGTCCACCATCCGCTGCGGGCGCTCCATCGAGGACCTGCCCAGCGCGTGGGCGAGCCCGCGCTCCTCCCGGTCGATCAGCCCGCGCACGGTTCTCAGTGTCCGGTCACGGAGCTGCTGCACCCGGTCGAGCTCCTCGCCCACGTCCGGCACGACCTTCTTCGCCGCGTCGGTCGGCGTCGAGGCCCGCACATCCGCCACCAGGTCGAGGAGGGGCGAGTCCGGCTCATGCCCGATCGCGGAGACCACCGGGGTACGGCACGCGGCCACCGCCCGGATCAGCGCCTCGTCCGAGAACGGCAGCAGATCCTCGACGCTGCCGCCGCCGCGCGCGACGACGATCACGTCGACCTCCGGCAGCCCGTCCAGCTCCTGCACCGCCTGGACCACCTGATTCACCGCGTGCACGCCCTGCACCGCGGTGTTGCGTACCTCGAAGCGCACCGCGGGCCACCGTCGTCTGGCGTTCTCCAGCACGTCACGCTCCGCCGCGGAGGCCCGCCCGGAGACCAGGCCGATCAGCTGCGGAAGGAACGGCAGCGGCTTCTTCCGGTCCAGGGCGAAGAGGCCCTCGGCCGCCAGGGACTTCTTCAGCTGTTCCAGCCGCACCAGCAGCTCGCCGATGCCCACCGGCCGTATCTCCGTGGCCCGCAGGGACAACTGCCCGCGCGGGGCGTACCACTCGGGCTTGGCGAGGACCACCACCCGCGCGCCCTCCGTCACCACGTCGGCGATCCGGTCGAAGACCTGCCGGAAGCAGGTCACGCTCACCGAGATGTCGTGGGACGGGTCGCGCAGCGTCAGGAACACCACCCCGGCACCCGGCCGGCGGGACAACTGGGTGATCTGTCCCTCCACCCAGACGGCGCCGAGCCGGTCGATCCACCCGCCGATCAGCCGTGACACGTCGCCGACGGGCAGCGGGGCTTCGGGGGACGTGGTGAGAGCCATACGGGCGAGCGTATCGGCCGGCGCCGACAATCAGGCGGTGCGTCGCCCCCACTGGAGCGCGAGCACCACCAGGCCGATCCCCAGCCAGCACACGCCGACCAGCTGGGCGGTCGCCGTCGCCTCCAGGATGACCGCGACCAGCACGCCGGCGCCCACCACCGGCACCACGACGTGGCGCCACCAGCTCGGCGGACCCTCCATCCGGCGCACGGCGAACCAGCCGACCACCGACGCGTGCAGCAGCACGAACGCGGTGAGCGCGCCGACGTTCACCACCGACACCAGATGGTCGAGGCCGTCGTCGCGCCGTGCCGCCCACACCGCCGCCACCAGGGTCACGACCGCGGCGCACGCGATCGCGACGCGCGGGACCCCCGACCCGCCGTCGACCCGGGAGAGGAACGACGGCAGCCGCCCCTCCCTGCCCATCGCGAACACCAGCCGTCCGGCCGCCGCCTGCCCGGCCAGCGCCGCGAAGGCCGCGCCGATGGCCTTGCTGACGGCCACCAGGTCGTGCAGCCACGTCCCGACCGAGGCGTCCACCGCGTCGTAGAACGCCGACCCCTGCTTCACCGGGTCCGCCGCGAGCTCCGCCGAGCTCACCGGCTCCAGCAGCGCCGCCAGGTACGACTGGACGACGAACAGCGCCCCGGCGAGCACCAGGCAGAACAGCACCGCCCGCGCCACCTTCGCCGAACCGCCCGTCACCTCCTCGGCGAACGAGGCGATCGCGTCGAAACCCAGATAGGACAGCACGGCGACGGACACCGCACCCAGCACCGCGGTCGTCGAGAACCCGGTGTCCCCCGTGAGCGGGGTCAGCCAGCCGCGCTCCGCCCCGTCCCTGGCCAGCACCACCACGGCCGAGACCACGAACACCAGCAGCACCACGATCTCCATGGCGAGCACCGCGAAGCCCACCCGGGCCGCCGCCCGCACCCCCCAGAGGTTGAGCGCGGTCGTGACGACCACCGCGATCGCCGTCCACACCCAGCGGGACACCTCGGGCACCAGCGCGTTCATCGCGATGCCCGAGAACAGGTAGGCGACCGCCGGGATGAGCAGGTAGTCGAGCATGGCCATCCAGCCCGCGATGAACCCGGGCCCCTCCCCGAGCCCCTTGCGGGCGTACGCGAAGACCGACCCGGCGAGCGGGGCGACATGGACCATCTGGGCGTAGCTGAACGCGGTGAACGCCATCACCACGGTCGCCACCAGGTACACCAGCGCCACGGCCCCGTCGGACTTGGCGTCCAGCGTGCCGAACACGCCGACCGGGGCCATGGGCGCGATGAACAGCAGCCCGTAGACCACGAGGTCCCGGAACCCGAGTGTGCGCCGAAGCTTTCCCTCGGCCGTGCTGCCGCCGCTGACCGCCATGGAGCCTCCGTCGCTGGATTGCGTACGCCTCAGTCTCCCGACCCCGCCGATCCGGCGCCTGTTCGGTACGGCCTTACGATGGGACGCATGACTGCAACGCCCAGCCCGTCACCCGCCACCGCCGCGAGCGGAGACGCTTCGCGCAGCAGTGGCGACCGCCGTGTCCTGCTCGCCGCGCCCCGCGGCTACTGCGCGGGCGTGGACCGCGCCGTGATCGCCGTCGAGAAGGCCCTGGAGCAGTACGGTGCCCCGATCTACGTCCGCCACGAGATCGTGCACAACAAGTACGTCGTACAGACGCTCGAGAAGAAGGGCGCGATCTTCGTCGACGTGACCGCGGAGGTGCCCGAGGGCTCCATCGTGATGTTCTCCGCGCACGGTGTCGCCCCGACGGTCCACGCGGAGGCCGCCGAGCGCAAGCTCGCCACGATCGACGCGACCTGCCCGCTGGTCACCAAGGTCCACAAGGAAGCCGTCCGGTACGCCAAGGAGGACTACGACATCCTCCTGATCGGCCACGAGGGCCACGAGGAGGTCATCGGCACGAGCGGCGAGGCCCCCGACCACATCACGCTGGTCGACGGCCCCGACGACGTCGCGAACGTCGAGGTCCGCGACGAGTCGAAGGTCGTCTGGCTCTCCCAGACCACCCTCTCCGTCGACGAGACGATGGAGACGGTCGGGGCGCTCAAGAACAAGTTCCCGAACCTCCTCTCCCCGCCGAGCGACGACATCTGCTACGCCACGCAGAACCGCCAGGTCGCGGTGAAGAAGCTGGCCGAGGACGCCGATCTGGTCATCGTCGTCGGCTCGAAGAACTCCTCCAACTCGATCCGCATGGTCGAGGTCGCCCTGGACGCCGGCGCGCCGGCCGCCCACCTGGTGGACTTCGCCTCCGAGATCGACGAGGCCTGGCTGGAGGGCGTCACCACGGTCGGTCTCACCTCCGGGGCCTCGGTGCCCGACGTCCTGGTCGACGGCGTGCTGGAGTGGCTGGGCGAGCGCGGTTACGCGGACGTCGAGACGGTGAAGACCGCGGACGAGTCGATCACCTTCTCGCTGCCCAAGGAGCTCCGGCGCGACCTCCGCGCCGAGGCCGCCGCACTCTCCGCCGAATGACCCCGGGCGCGCCCGCTCCCGTGAGCCGGGCCGGGCGCGCCCCGACCGCCGGACCGGCGCGATCCCACCGGATCGCCACTCCGGGGGAGTGATCCGCGACACCTGCACGTACCGTGGGTCACATGGAGATCTTCGGTGTGGACATCGGCGGTTCAGGGATCAAGGGCGCGCCCGTGGACCTGGACCGCGGAGAGCTGGCGCAGGAGCGCCACAAGGTACTGACACCCCACCCGGCCACGCCCGCGAGCGTGGCCGACGGTGTGGCCGAGGTCGTCGGCCATTTCGACTGGAAGGGCCCGGTCGGCATCACGTTCCCCGGAGTCGTCACCGGCGGCATCACCCGGACCGCGGCCAACGTGGACAAGGGCTGGATCGACACGGACGCCCGGAAGCTGCTCAGCGAGCGGATCGGGCAGCCGGTCACGATCCTCAACGACGCCGACGCCGCCGGTGTCGCCGAGATGACCTTCGGCGCCGGCCGTGACCGCAAGGGCACCGTGATCATGCTGACCCTCGGGACGGGCATCGGCAGCGCGGTCTTCACCGACGGGCAGCTGGTGCCCAACACGGAGCTCGGTCATCTGGAGCTGCACGGCCACGACGCGGAGAAGCGCGCCTCCACGAAGGCCAAGGAGGACGAGGACCTCAGCTGGCACCACTGGGCGCACCGGGTGCAGAAGTACCTGGTCCACGTGGAGATGCTGTTCTCGCCCGAACTGTTCATCATCGGCGGCGGCGTCAGCCGCAAGGCGGAGAAGTTCCTGCCGCTCATCGAGCACGTACGCGCGGAGATCGTCCCGGCCCAGCTCCAGAACAACGCGGGCATCGTCGGAGCGGCCATGGCGGCCGCGGGCCGGTAGGCCCGTCCCGGAGGACCCCTAGACGCGGGGGCGGCGGGCGGCCGCCCGGTCGGCCCTGACCAGGTGGCGCTGCCGCTCCCGCATCTGCCGGATCTTGCGTACCGAGGCGATGAGACCGGCGACGAGCGTTCCTCCGTACAGCCAGCCGGCATGGACGGCGAGGGCGGTGACGACGGCCATCGCCTGCCCGCCGAAGCCTCCGGTGCCCCCCGCCACGGGGATCACCCCGACCGCGAAGGCGATGGGGACGATGATCGGCGCGGTCACCAGGTCGGCGGGCCGCACCCAGAGCGCGGTCAGGGCGCTGACCGGCAGGAACAGCACCCCGTACACGATCTCCGAGCCGCCGAGGAGCAGCTGGTCGGCGCAGGCCAGCAGGAACATGGTCAGGACCGCGAAGAGCCCGGCGCCGATCCCCGTCAGCCGCGGGTCGGGGAATCTGCGCAGTGCCAGGACCACGGGCGGTACGCCGCCGGGCCGGGACCCCCGGCTCGGGGCCGCCGCCGGGGCCGGGGCGACCACCACCGACACCGGACCGCCGGCCGGGCCCTCGCCGAGACCGCCGGACGGTGCGGCGGGCGGGGCCTGCGCGGGCTGCCTGCGCTGCGGGGTACGTGTCCTGTGCTGCTCCACCCCGCCAACCTAGGTCGCCGGGTGCGTTCTTTCGGGCGTTGGACACGCGCTTTGGCCTACCTTGGCGTTGCGTTCGATCCCACTCGGCCGAAACACCACCGGTCGGCCCCTGACCGGCCTCCGTCCCCGCACCCGTGACGGGCCGCCCGGCCCCGCCCGTAAACTGGAGAATCGGCCCACCCACGGGACGGCCCGCGCACCCCCTCTCCTCCTTCCCGTCTCCTCACTCCAGGAAGTCGCCAAAGTGTCGCTCACGATCGGAATCGTCGGTCTGCCGAATGTCGGCAAGTCGACCCTGTTCAACGCCCTGACCAAGAACGACGTGCTGGCGGCCAACTACCCGTTCGCCACCATCGAGCCGAACGTCGGTGTCGTGGGCGTCCCCGACCCCCGTCTGGACAAGCTCGCGGAGATCTTCAGCTCGCAGAAGCTGCTCCCCGCCACCGTCGACTTCGTCGACATCGCGGGCATCGTGCGCGGCGCGAGCGAGGGCGAGGGACTGGGCAACAAGTTCCTCGCGAACATCCGCGAGTCCGACGCGATCTGCCAGGTCATCCGCGCCTTCAAGGACGAGAACGTCGTCCACGTCGACGGCAAGGTCTCGCCCAAGGACGACATCGAGACGATCAACACCGAGCTGATCCTGGCCGACCTCCAGTCCGTCGAGAAGGCCGTCCCGCGCCTGACGAAGGAGTCCCGCCTCCAGAAGGAGAAGGTCGCGGTCCTCGCCGCGGTCGAGGAGGCCCAGAAGATCCTCGAAGCGGGCGACACCCTCTTCTCCCAGGGCATCACCGCCGGCACCGAGAAGGGCCGCCTCCTCCACGAGCTGCACCTGCTCACGACGAAGCCCTTCCTGTACGTCTTCAACGTCGACGAGGACGAGCTGGTCGACGAGGACTTCAAGAACGAGCAGCGCGCCCTGGTCGCCCCGGCCGAGGCCATCTTCCTCAACGCCAAGATCGAGTCCGAGCTGATCGAGCTCGACGACGACGAGGCCCTGGAGCTCCTGCAGTCCATGGGCCAGGAGGAGCCCGGCCTGGCCACCCTCGGCCGCGTCGGCTTCGACACCCTCGGCCTCCAGACCTACCTCACGGCAGGCCCGAAGGAAGCCCGCGCCTGGACGATCAAGAAGGGCGCCACGGCCCCCGAGGCGGCCGGTGTGATCCACACCGACTTCCAGAAGGGCTTCATCAAGGCGGAGATCGTCTCCTTCGACGACCTCGTCGAGACGGGCTCGGTCCCCGAGGCCCGCGCCAAGGGCAAGGCGCGCATGGAGGGCAAGGACTACGTGATGCAGGACGGGGACGTGGTGGAGTTCCGCTTCAACGTGTAGTGCGTGATTCCTTGATCGCTGAAAGTGGCTGGTCAGGGTAGGAAACCCCAGGTCAGGGGCCAGATCTTCGGGTCTGGCCCCTTCCTGTTTTCTCCGGTGGATTCAGGCCTTTTCCGGGTCGCGTGCTGACTTCGTGCTGACTCTGGGGAAGTGGTTGGGGCAGTGATGACCTGGGCTTTCGAAGGGGCAGCGAGGGGCCCGGGATGACCCTGGCGAGAGGAAGAGGGCGGGAGCCTCCAGCGACCCGCTCGCGGGCCCTCTTTATGCAAGGACGCGCATAGTCGCGAGAGTGCATAGACGGCCGTGCATGGCGTCCGTACCGTCGTTCTGGGCGGCTCCGGCAGGGGGCTGCGGACTTGGGGGTTCACGTGTCCGAGCGCACTGGATTGACCCGGCTGACGGGCGGAGACGACAAGAACGGCAACGGAAGCGGGGAGTGCGGACAGGGCGACTGCCCGAACGTGTACCGCACTGAGAAGGGGAGCATCGTGGTGCAGGGCGACCTGTTCGACGGCTTCACGCCCCCGCAGGGGGAGGGCCTGGTGGAGATTCCGGAGAGCGTGTTGCGGGAGGCAGTCCGTGCTCTTGGCTGGTGAGAAGTGGCAGGCGAAGTTCAGCGAGTTCACGAGCGAGGCGTGGCGGCTGGAGACACGCCCCGTCTACCGCGTCCCACAGGAGGCGGACGAGTTCTCCCGGTTCCTCGCCGGGGAACGGTTCCCCGGCCCGTACGAGGACGACTGGATGGCGCTGATCCGCAGGCACCGCGAGACCGGCGGGACGATCGGCCGCGTCCACGTGCTGACGCGTCCGCTCTCGGACTACCTGCGCTTCGAGTTCGAGCGGTACTACCGCCATCAGGCTCCGGTCGGGGAAGACATCCTCATCCTCGACGTCACGGACCGGACGAACCCCCTGGCGGGTGTCGACGACTTCTGGATGTTCGACCGCTCCACGGTCGTCCTGATGAAGTACGCCGACGACGGGACACAGATCGAGCGGGAACTGTACGAAGGCGATCCCGCCCCGTTCCTGGAGTACCAGCGCATCGCGCTCGCTGAGTCGATTCCGTTCCTGGAGTACGTGACTGCGTGACGTTCGAGCCCGAGCAGCTCGGCCAGTCCGCTCAGGAACTCGCCGCCACGCTGCGGAAGCTGCGCAAGCAGGCCGGTCTCTCCGGGGACCGGCTTGCCGCGCGCTGCAACATGTCGCAGTCGAAGGTGAGCCGCATCGAGAACGGCAAGGTGCGCCCCACCCTGGTGGACATAGAGCGCCTGCTCACCGCTCTGGAGGCCCCGCCGGTACTGGTGGCCGAGGTCTCGGCGCTGGCCCGTATCGCCGCGACGGAGTGGCAGGACGCCCGCTCCATGCGCCGCAAGGGCCTGGACAAGAAGCAGCTCGAACTGGCAGGTCTGGAAGCATCCTCGTCGCACTTCCGGTTTTTCCTCCTGTCCATGCTCACGGCTCTGCTGTCGACCCCGGAATACATCCGGGCCAGCCTGGAACACATCCCCGGTGACCACAGCCGGGCGGTGGCGAAGAAGCTGGAGCGGCAGGACGTCCTCTACGACCGCCGCAAGCAGTTCACGTTCCTTGTCACCGAACAAGCTGCGCGCTCCCCCTTCGTCCCGCCGGACGCCATGGCCGTGCAACTGGACCGGCTGGCGTCGCTCACACACCTGCCGAACCTGCGCCTCGGCGTGCTGCCCCTGGACACCCGGCTGCCGGGCTGCCCGCTGAACACCTTCACCGTCTACGACGAGCGCTTGGCGACGGTGGAGACGACGACGGGAGTCATGGTCTTCCGCGACCCACGGGACATCGGGATGTACCTCGATGAGTTCGCCGGCTACGAGGAGCTGGCGCTCTTCGGCGAGGACGCGCGGGACCGCCTTGCGGACTGGGCTGCCGCCTTCCGAACCTGATTTTTAGTCCAGGACGTGACTGAACCTCGATGACGGCCCTGCCTGCGGGAAAGATGCCGTGGCATCGGAGAATCCAGGCGGGGAGGCGTGCGAGATGCGCGATACGTACGAAGCACAGACGACGATGTCCGAGGCGGTGGCGCTGTCCCTGCCGCCGGTACGTCCGGAGCCCGTTACGGGCTGCCGGGACTGTCTCGGCTTTGCGGTGCAGCGGGTCAACGCGGGGTCGGTCGGGGACTACTCCAAGGTCTCGGACATGAATGTGACCCTGCGGGCGCACCTGCGCGACGCGCACGGGGGCGAGTAATGACCCGCGCAGTGCTGCGGTACGTGACACACCGGATCACTCAGCACCCGGACACCGACGTGACCTTCGAGGCCGAGTGTCTCCACTGCGAGTGGACAGCGCATCCATCGGAGGACGGGGCGACCGTGGACATCGAGTGCATGGGCCACACCGGGCGCAGCGGCCATAAGGGCTTCCGGCGTGTGTGCACATCGTTCGCGATACCCAGGCAGAGTGAACGTACAGGCCCTCGCCGCAAACCGGAGGAGCTCTGGGACGCGGCTGAGGACCGGTGGCGCGTACTCCTGTGACGACCGCTGGCGACCTCCAAGTGGTCCAAGGGAGGGCACGCCATACCTTGTGCAGTCCACGGCGAGCACCTCATCATTGCCGAAGAAGACGAGCCCTCACGAAAGTGTTGGGGGCTTGGGCGGCTACCTTCGCCGCCCCGAACCAGGAAGTCCGCCGGGGACGGTGCGCACGCTGTTGCCGGTCTCCTCGGCTGGGCGACCCTCTACCACCAGCGGGCGCGCCGGCTTCGTGGGTTCGGGAGCAACAAGAGTTGGGCCACCTTCGGGCGGCATGACGAGGGAGGCCGACGCCGGACAAACGCGTGTCGAGCCCGGCTCGTTGTGCGAGTACATGCGTCCTGTCCTGCGTAGAACACGCACGGTCCTGCCACAGGTGTCGCACTCGGCCTTCGCTGTCTGCGGATGCTCCATCTGTCTCCCAGCGCCCGGGTGTTTTCGTGTCATTGTCCGACTGTGCGGCGGCTGGGGCAATGGGGTGGGGTATGACCCCTGGGTCGAAAGTTCGTAGGCCGCCACGTCTTAGCAGCTCAGATTCCGCCACGGTTCCAAGGCCGACGTGAGCCTCCTAGCGCATCCCGTCAAGGCCAGCATTCCCGTAGGGCAGCGGCGGCAAGAGCGTCTCGGGGGGCCTCCGCCGGCACACTGTGCGGGCCCCTCGCTCGGACGCTCAGGCTGCGGTCTCGTAGAGCCACCTGCTAACCAGGGTGTAGCCGTCAGGAAGCTCTTCCCCATCCGTCAGCTCCCTGTATCTCTCCCTGGCCTCCGGGCTGGCCTGCTGGCCAGGGGGGAGCCTTCGCAGGAAGGGGTCGCGGGCGGGGTCTGGATAGGACTGGCGGGTCTGGCTCGCAGCTTCAGGGGCGGAGGAAGGCTCCTGCGCCTCGCCCTCCTCGGCATCCTCGGCTTCGTCTTGCGCCATGCCGTCCGACTTGAAGACCATGACGGCGACAGCCACGCCCGCAGCGACGCCCGCGGTCATGACCATGGTTTTAGCGACGCGTATCGTCCTCGGGTGCTTCTCGGCCCAGTCCTTCGCCCGCTCGCGGAAGGAGGTGGGCTCGCCATCATCGGCGGTGGGCTCGCTGGGCGTGGAGTCAGTCACTCACACAGATTTACCGGACGCAGCCCTCAACAGTCAGGCATTCAGCCGACATCGCCCGATCAGGTTCCGGGGCGCTCGTACGTCTTCAGGTCTTCGCGAAGGTACGGCCTTTGGCCGCCGCAGACCCGATTGCCTTCTTCGCTCTGTGGCCCGCCGGGCGGCCCTGCTGGCGGCGACCGCGAGGTGTCTCTCTTCCCGTACAGGGAAGCTCGGTCGCTTTCTCTACTACGCTTCCCGCGTGGACTCGGCCGCCGCACGCGTGGAACTCGCATCGACGGTTGGAAACGGCCGCGCGACGTGCGTCACGCCGCAGGCATCAGGGTTGGCGGCCCGCGCGACCGCCATGACATACCGGGAAGAAGAGCCTTGGCCCTCAAGAAGACAGACCTCTACAGCTCGCTCTGGAAGAGCTGCGACGAGCTGCGCGGCGGGATGGACGCCGGCCAGTACAAGGACTACATCCTCACGCTGCTCTTCGTGAAGTACGTCTCCGACAAGGCCAAGGCGGACCCCGACAGCCTCATCGACGTCCCGCCCGGTGGCTCCTTCGACGACATGGTCGCGGCCAAGGGCGACAAGGAGATCGGCGACCGCTTCAACAAGATCATCAGCCGGCTCGCCGAGGCGAACGACCTGCGCAACGTCATCGACCTCGCCGACTTCAACGACGAGGAGAAGCTCGGCAAGGGCAAGGAGATCCAAGACCGGCTCTCCAAGCTCGTCACGATCTTCAGCGACCTTGACTTCCGAGGCTCCCGAGCCGAGGGCGACGACCTCCTCGGCGACGCCTACGAGTATCTGATGCGCCACTTCGCCACAGAGTCCGGCAAGAGCAAGGGGCAGTTCTACACGCCTGCCGAGGTGTCCCGCGTTCTGGCCAAGGTGGTCGGGATCACGAAGGACACCCGCCAGGACCAGACGGTCTACGACCCGACCTGCGGCTCCGGCTCACTTCTCCTGAAGGTCGCTGCCGAGACCTCACGCGGCATCACGATCTACGGCCAGGAGAAGGACAACGCCACGTGGGCGTTGTCCAAGATGAACATGATCCTGCACGGGAACGAGGACGCCGAGATCCTCAAGGGCGACACGATCACGAGCCCTCAGTTCACCAACGGCAGCGCACTCCAGACGTTCGACTTCGCCGTAGCCAACCCGCCGTTCTCGATCAAGTCCTGGAGCAACGGGCTGGAGCAGGAGTACGGCCGCTTCGAGTACGGTCGGCCGCCGGAGAAGAACGGTGACTATGCCTTCCTGCTGCACATCCTCAAGTCGCTCAAGAGCACGGGCAAGGCGGCAGTCATCCTCCCGCACGGAGTGCTCTTCCGCGGTAACGCCGAAGCCGACATCCGCCAGCGCCTGCTGAAGCAGGGGTTCATCAAGGGCATTATCGGCCTCCCCGCGAACCTCTTCTATGGGACCGGCATCCCTGCCTGCATCATCGTTCTGGACAAGGAGAACGCCGTCGGCCGCACCGGCGTCTTCATGATCGATGCGTCCAAGGGCTTCATCAAGGACGGCAACAAGAATCGCCTGCGTAGTCAGGACCTCCACAAGATCGTGGACGTCTTCACTCGGCAGACCACGATCGAGCGCTACTCGCGCATGGTTCCGTTTTCGGAGATCGCCGACCCGAAGAACGACTACAACCTCAACATCCCCCGCTACATCGACTCCTCCGAGCCTGAGGACATCCAGGACCTCCACGCACACATGCACGGCGGCACCCCTGACCGCGATCTCGATGCTCTCAGTGGCTACTGGGATGCCTTCCCGCAGTTGCGGGGCCAGCTGTTCCAGTCGAACCGTCCTGGCTACAGCGACCTGACGATCGATGTCAGCCAGGTTCAGCAGGCGGTCCTTGATTCCCCCGAGTTCCAGAAGTTCACCGAAGAGGCCAGGGAACTCACCACTGAGTGGTTCGACGCCCATCGCAGGCAGCTTGAAGGGATCGACGAGACCACTCGGCCGAATGACCTCATCGCCGCCCTCGGTGACGACTTGCTCGCCCGCTTCAAACCAGTGCCTTTGCTGGACGAGTACGACGTCTACGAACAGCTCATGACGTACTGGCACGACGTTGTGCACGATGACGTCTTCATGGTCATGAACGACGGTTGGCTCGAAGCGGCCAAGCCTCGCAAGATCGTGGTGGACAAGGACCGAAAGCTTTCCGAGGCACCGGACCTCGTTGTGGGCACCGGCCGCAGCGGCGTCAAGTACAAGATGGACCTCATCCCGCCGGATCTGATCGTCGAGTGTTACTTCGCTAAGGAACGCGCCGAGGCCGATGAACTCATGTCGGCATGGGAGAAGGCGAGCCGCGTGGTCGAGGAGTACATCGAGGAGCACGCCGTCGAGGATGGGCTCCTGGCGGAAGCGATGGACGACGAAAAGATCAACAAGGCACTCGCTTCGGCTCGCCTGAAGAAGGCGCGACACGAGGGTACGGATGCAGACGAGGTGGCAGCCCTGTCGCACCTGATCAAGCTGTACAACGCGGAGGCGGTAGCCAAGAAGGCAGCCAAGGAGGCGGAAGCCGCGCTCAGCCTTGCCACGCTGAAAAAGTACGGCGATCTCACCGAGAGGGATGTGCAGGCGCTGGTGCTGGATGCCAAGTGGCGGTCCACGGTCACAGCGCGCGTTACCTCCGAAGCTGAGGCGCTAACGCTTGCTCTGGTGAAGCGAATCCAACAGCTCGGCGACCGCTATGCACAGACTGTCGGCGCACTCGCAGCCGAGTTGGAGAAGCTCGAATCCAAGGTTGCCGGCACTCTCGTAGTGATGGGGGTCACGGAGTGAACGGCACTGGCGACGACGGATGGAGCGAGGGACGGCTGCTCGATGTTACGCAGCCCGCTGCCCCGATCGGCTATGGGATCGTGCAGCCTGGACCCTACGTACGTAATGGCGTCCCCGTTATTGCCATTCGAGACTTGGATAATCTATCTGACCGAACTACACACCGGAGCTCGCCGAGCATTGAGGCGGCATACCGAAGGAGCCGAGTTACCGCCGGCGACCTTCTGATCTCGGTGAAGGGAACGACTGGTCGCATCGGCATTGTGCCCACGGGATTTGAAGGAAATATTAGTCGCGATGTTGCGCGTGTGCGCCTTACTGATGCGCATGATCCCGAGTTCTGGTTTCAGCTCCTTCGATCATTTGCGGCTCAGCAAATTTTGCAGCTGGCGGCTGTCGGTTCTACTCGACAGGAACTTTCGATCGGCACGCTGAAAATGCTTCGCTTCCGATTTCCTGATCGACCAGAGCAGGAGCGGATCGCCGAGGCTCTTTTGGATTCCGATCGCCTGACCAGAGCGCTGGAGCTGATGATTGCCAAGAAGCGGGCGATCAAACAGGGGATGATGCAACAGCTCCTAACGGGAAAGATTCGACTTCCCGGCTTCACCGAGGTCTGGGAAGAGCTCCATGCTGGAGATATCGGCCAATTCAAGGGTGGGAGCGGCTTTCCGGTGCGCTTTCAAGGTTCGAAATCCGGGAAATTCCCTTTCTTTAAGGTCTCGGACATGAACAATGAGGGAAACGAATTGTTCATGTCGGGGGCGAAAAACTACATCTCGGAGTCGCAGCGGAAGCAGATGGGCGCTGTCCTGATGCCAAAGCAGGCGATCGTCTTTGCCAAGGTAGGTGCTGCAGTATTCCTTGAACGCAAGCGCATCCTGACGGAGTCAAGCTGTATCGACAACAACATGGCCGCGTTGATCCTCGATGATACGCGTGCTGACGTCCGCTTCATCTACCACATGCTCACGAATTTCCCGATGGGGTCGCTAGTTGCCACGGGCGCACTGCCCTCACTCAACGGTCGCCAGCTTCGGTCCATCCCAGTGTCGTTGCCCACGGACCTCGATGAGCAGCGGGAGATCGCTGCGGTCCTCGGCGATGCGGATGCCGAGATCTCCGCTCTGCGAAATCGTCTTGGCAAAGCGCAAGCAGTGAAGACTGGGATGGTGCAGGAACTGCTGACTGGTCGATCTCACCTTGCAATCAAGAATGCAGCATCGTGAGCGACGTCGGACAAGTCGAGCGGGAGGTGCAAAACCGGGTCGTGCGGCTGTTCAAGGAGCATTTGGGCTACCGCTACCTCGGCAGCCGAGAGCGCCGCGCAGGTAACTCGAATATTGAAGTCGAGCTATTGGAGTCGAACCTCCGCGCCCGCGGCTACGACAGCGCCCTCGTCAGCAAATCGATCGACCAACTCAAGAAGGCTGCCGCGCTCGGTAGCGGTCGTGACCTGTACGAGGCGAACCGCGCCGTCTATGAGTTGCTGCGCTACGGGGTCAAGGTCAAGCCGGGGGCTGGTGAGCAGCACGAGACGGTCTGGCTCATTGACTGGAACGACCCACAGGCCAACGACTTCGTCGTCGTCGAGGAGGTGACGATCGTCGGGAAGCAGACGAAGCGGCCCGACATCGTGCTCTACGTCAACGGCCTGGCTCTGGTGACTCTGGAACTCAAGCGTTCCCGGGTGGCCGTGAGCGAGGGTATCCGGCAGACCATCGGGAATCAGAAGCCCGAGTTCATTCGGCCGTTCTTCTCTACCGTCCAGCTCGTACTTGCCGGCAACGATGTAGAAGGCCTGCGCTATGGCGTCATCGATACGCCCGAGAAGTATTGGTTGCAGTGGAAGGAGCCTTCCAACGTCGAGGAGCCGTTGGATTGCGCGCTGCTCCAGATGTGCGGTAAGGAGCGGCTGCTTGAGCTGATCCATGACTTCACCGTCTTCGACTCCGGTGTCCGCAAGGCGTGTCGTCACAACCAGTACTTCGGCGTCAAGGCCGCGCAGGAACGTATCGGCCGACGCGAGGGCGGCATCATCTGGCACACCCAGGGCTCGGGGAAGTCGCTCACGATGGTGTGGTTGGCGAAGTGGATCCGGGAGCATCAGAAGGATGCACGAGTCCTGCTGATCACCGACCGCACCGAGCTGGACGAGCAGATCGAGAAGGTCTTCAACGGTGTCAACGAGGAGATTTATCGCACCAGTAGTGGCGTGGACCTCCTGGATACTCTGAACAAATCCGCCGAGTGGCTCATGTGCTCCCTTGTCCACAAGTTCGGTAGCTCAACGGATGGTGGGGACGCGGCCGACGCGAGCAACGAGTTCATCAAGGAGCTCAAGGCCAAGCTCCCCAAGGACTTCAAGGCCAAGGGCAACCTCTTCGTTTTCGTCGACGAGGCCCACCGCACCCAGTCCGGCAAGATGCACGACGCGATGAAGGACCTGCTGCCGGGCGCCATGTTCATCGGGTTCACGGGAACGCCGCTGCTCAAGGCGGACAAGGCCACCAGCATGGAGACCTTCGGGTCGTTCATCCACACATACAAGTTCGACGAGGCCGTCGAGGACGGCGTTGTACTTGATCTCCGCTACGAGCCCCGTTCCATTGACCAGCACCTCACGTCGCCGTCGCAGGTGGACAAGTGGTTCGAGGCCAAGACCAGAGGCATGACCGACCTGTCCAAGGCGGAGCTGAAGAAGCGCTGGGGCACGATGCAGAAGGTCGTCTCTTCCGAGCCCCGGGCGAAGCAGATCGTGCAGGACATTCTGCTCGACATGGAGACCAAGCCCCGGCTGATGGACGGGCGGGGCAACGCCATGCTCGTAGGGGAAAGCATCTACCAGGCCTGCAAGTTCTACGAGCTGTTCTGTAGCGCGGGCTTTCGCGGTAAGTGTGCCATCGTCACCAGTTACGCCCCGCGGTCCGGCGACATCTCCAAGGAGGACTCCGGCGCAGGCCAGACGGAGAAGCTCCGCCAGTACGAGATCTATCGCAGGATGCTCGCCGACCACTTCGGAGAGTCCGAAGACGTCGCCATGACGAAGGTCGAGCAGTTCGAGAAAGAGGTCAAGCGGCAGTTTGTCGAGGAGCCGGGCCGCATGCGCTTGCTCATCGTGGTCGACAAGCTCCTGACCGGGTTCGACGCCCCGAGCGCGACGTACCTTTACATTGACAAGAAGATGAGCGACCACGGCCTGTTCCAGGCGATCTGCCGAGTCAACCGCCTCGACGGGGACGACAAGGAATTCGGTGGCATCGTCGACTACCGGGACCTGTTCAACTCACTCCAGGACACCATCAGCGACTACACCTCCGGTGCACTCGACGGGTACGAGCCGCAGGACATCGAGGGCCTGCTGACTGACCGGATCGGTAAGGCGCGAGAGGCTCTCGATGAAGCGCTGGAACGGATCCGCGCGCTCTGCGAGGTGGTCGCGCAGCCCCGGAACACGCTCCAGTACCAGCAGTACTTCTGTGCGGCAGAGCCGGGCAACGCCGGGCAGCTCAAGGCCAACGAGCCGAAGCGGGTCGAGCTCTACAAGGCCGTGGCCGCCGTCACGCGGGCCTTCGCCAATCTGGCGAACGACATGAAAGCCGCCGGGTACACGAGCCAGGAGATCGAGGGCATCCGGGCTGAGATCCGGCACTACACGGCTGTCCGCGACGAGGTGAAGCTCGGGGCCGGCGAGGACGTCGACTTCAAGCAGTACGAGGCCGGCATGCGGTTCCTCCTGGACACCTACATCCAGGCAGGCGCGTCCGAGGCCTTGTTCGACTTCGAGGAGACCGGTCTCGTCCAGCTCATCGTCGAACTCGGTGCCGGAGCCCTCGACAGGCTGCCGAAGGGAATCAGGAACAGTCCTGAAGCGGTTGCCGAGACAGTCGCCAACAACGTGCGTAAGTTGATCGTTGATGAGCGTGCGACGAACCCGAAGTACTTCGACAAGATGTCGGAGCTGCTCGACGCCATAATCGAGGAACGGCGCAGGGGCGCGATCGAGTACCAGGACTACCTTGCCAAATTGCTGGAGACAGCCGCGCAGCTCGGTAGGGGGGATTCCGGTGACGGCTACAAGTACCCCGCCTGGGCCACCAATGATGCAAGGCGGGCCCTGGTCGACTTCTTCCTCCCGGACGAGCATCTGGCCGTCGGGGTTGATACAGCGGTGCTCCACTCCAAGCCGCATGCCTGGGTGGGGAACCAGTTGAGGGAGCGCAAGGTCCGCAACGCGATCAAGCGAACACTTCCCGATGACTTCGACCGGCTAGATGAGCTTTTCGAACTGGTGAAAGCACGGAATGAGTACCGCTAGCACACGCTTCGCTGTCCGAGGCATTGACGTCGATGTGGTCTACAAGGACATCAAGAACCTGCACATCGGCGTATACCCGCCCATGGGGCGTGTCCGGGTGGCTGCTCCTCAGCAGCTGGATGACGATCAGGTCCGCCTGGCTGTCATCCAGCGGTTGCCGTGGATCAAGCGCCAGCAGGATCAGCTGCGCGCCGCCCAGCGGCAGTCGGTACGCGAGATGGTCAGTGGTGAGTCGCACTACGTCTGGGGTGTACGACGTCGCCTGAAGGTCATCGAACGCCCGGGGCGCCCGCATGTGGAGATCGACGGTGACCGGATGCTGTTGTACGTGCCGGCCGGCACGAGTGAGGAGCGCCGTCGTGACCTGCTCGACCAGTGGAGTCGCCAGCAGCTCCGGCAGGCGATCCCTGCGCTCATCGAGCGTTGGGAGCCCAAGCTAGGGGTGTCGGTCCCGTGGTGGGGCATCCGGAGGATGAAGACCAAGTGGGGCTCCTGCAACCGGGAGACTCACCGCCTGTGGTTCAACTCCGAGCTGGCAAAGAAGCATCCGGAGTGCCTCGAATACGTCGTCGTGCACGAGATGGTCCACTATCTCGAACGAGGGCACGGCCAGCGCTTCACCCAGCTGTTGGACAGCTTCCTGCCGAACTGGCGCAGCCGCCGCGATGGCCTGAACGCCGCACCGCTTTCTGACGAGCTGTGGGCGGGTCGTTGAGTGTGGCGAGGGCTGCTCGGGACCGGCCGGAGCCTTCGCTGCGGCAAGAGTCCCGTGCCTGACCTGGAATCTGTGGAAGCACTGGACACGCTTCCGTCGCTCGAAAACGTTGAGTGACGTTTATCAGGTATCCGAGTTAATGAACGAGAGGAAGTGTTCTGATTCCTCTTCGGACCCAACAGATGACGATGACGCGGAAGGTGCTGGTCCCCATGGCGAAGCTTCGGTTGACCGTAGGGCGTGGGCACGTCGAGGAGCTTGCTCGGCTGCGTCACCCTGTCGGGGCTGTCGAGGAGCTGATCTGGAACTCTCTCGACGCGGACGCCGAGAACGTCACCGTCGTGCTTGAGCGGAACGAGATCGGTGGCGTCGACCGGGTCGCGGTGATCGACGACGGCACCGGTATTGCGGCGGAGAAGTGTGGCGACTACTTCGAGCAGATCGGTACCTCGTGGAAGAAGCGCACGCAGGTCAGCGAGGTCAAGAAGCGTGTGCTGCACGGGAAGAACGGGCGGGGGCGTGTCCGGGCGTTCGCGCTCGGGAGTGAGGTGCGCTGGAGCAGCGTGAGCGGGGAGCCGGGGAGCCGGCGTCGAGTCGTCATCGAGTCCGATCGCAGTTCTATGGACGAGTTCGACGTCAGTGACCCTGAGCCGACGGCGGATGCGACGGGGACGGCCTTCGAGGCGTTCGGCGGTGAAGATCTCCAGAAGCTGACTGAGGACGCCGCCCGTGCCATGCTCACGGCCGCCTTCGCGCTCCATCTGGAGGCGTACCCGGACATCTGCATCACCTACGACGGGACGCGGCTGGACCCGGCGTCGGAGCAGGTCCACGTCGACACGTACGAGGTGGCGGCGCCGTCGGGAAGTCCTCATCCGCCGGCTCAGCTGAAGATCATCGAGTGGTCGCGTCCGTACTCGCGGGCGCTGATCCTGTGCGACGGCCGAGAGATGTCGTTGGCGCAGTTGAAGCCGGAGATCCAGGCTCCGGGCTTCCACTTCACGGCGTACCTCTCCTGGTCAGGGTTCGAGGACGAAGCGGTCGGCGACCTTGCCTTTGCCGACTGGGCACCGGAAGGGCCTGCCGCCGAGGTGCTGGCCGAAGCTCGGGAGCGTATGCGTGTGCACTTCCGGTCACGCGCCGACGAGCGGCGTCAGGAGCTCGTCGACTCGTGGCGCGCGGAGGGCTTCTACCCGTATGCGGGGGAGCCCGCCAACGACCAGGAGCGCGCGGAGCGAGAGACGTTCGACGCCGTGGCGACGGCGGTCGTCCGGCATCTGCCGGCGAGCAAGCGAGCCCAGAAGGTGTCCTTCGCACTGCTGCGCTCCGTCCTGACTCATGAGCCGGGCGAGGTGCTGCGCATCGCCGAGGAGCTCTTCGCGCTCTCCAAGCAGGAGCAGACGGAACTCAGCCGACTGCTGGACCGTACGCCGTTGTCTGCCCTGATCAAGGCGTCGACGGCGACGACTGGACGTCTCGACTTCCTGTCGGCCCTGGAGCACCTCGTCTTCGAGCCTGTGGCAAAGGGGCGGGTCAAGGAGCGTACCGAGCTGCACCGGATCTTGGAGAACGAGTGCTGGATCTTCGGTGAGGAGTACGGACTGCACGCCAGCGACCGCAGTCTGAACGAGGTGCTGAGACAGCACTGTCGTCTTCTCGACCGGGATGCGCCGGCTCCGGGCCCTGTCCTGAGGGAGGACGGCAGCCGGGGGATCGTCGACCTGATGTTGTCCCGCGCCGCCCGGCAAA
Organism: Kitasatospora papulosa; assembly: GCF_000717245.1. Classification (GTDB taxonomy): domain Bacteria; phylum Actinomycetota; class Actinomycetes; order Streptomycetales; family Streptomycetaceae; genus Streptomyces; species Streptomyces papulosus. The sequence goes on along the minus strand of NZ_JNYQ01000004.1, from coordinate 527,021 downwards.
GGAAGGGGGAACGCCACCACCTCGTGGTGGAACTCAAGAGGTCGAATGTCACCCTCGGCATGAGCGAGTTCGCGCAGATCAACAGCTACGCGCAAGCGGTCATGAACGACGATAGGTTCCGGGACCCCAAGGTGACCTGGGACTTCTGGCTTGTCGGCAATGCCATGGACGAGGGCCTTCGCCAAATCGCCCATCAGCCGGACCGGATGCCCGGATGCGCCGTCAATCAGCCCGCCTATCGGATCTGGGTGCGTACCTGGGGCGAGATCATCGAGGACGCTCAGGAACGACTCCGCTTCTACAGCGAGCAGCTTGAGTACCAGTCGTCGACCGAGCACGCCATGGACTATCTGATCAGAGAACACGCCGACACGGTCGCGGACCTGGTGAGCGACGGCACGGTGCCCGTGGCCAGAGCGGGTGAGAGTGGACTGGTCGGGGATGCCGTCAACCGGTGACTCGCTGCCCCTGCGTCACCCTCTTCCTGACACTGGGGCTGCCACGGCGGCCCAGCGAAGGGCAGCGGCGAGGAAGTGGCCGTGTAGCGGCCCCAGCGGCAAGTGACCTTGCCGAGTGCTTCACCCTGACCGGCCCCGGCAGGGGCCGCAGTCGCCAAGGGCTTCCTGCTGCGGGCGGCCTTCCGGCCGCCCAGTTCGGCGTAGCCCCTTGCTCTGGGGGCGCTGTCGCGCCCGCCAATCCTTCGCTGTCGAGGCTGGCTTTGTTCTGTCGGCCCCTCCGGGGCCGCGCCGCCGCTTCCTGCTTGCCATGAGATTTGAGCCAGGGCCGCGCAGCGGCCCTCTTGGGCTTTCCAGCCCCTTCCCAGCGGCCTGCGTGCTGGTCGGCCGGAGGCCGCCAGAGTTCAGAGAACCTGGCGTACTTAAGTAAGAGGGCAGGTCAAGTGCGGAGCGAGGCTTGCCGAGCGGAGCGAGGTGGAGGTTGATGACGGAGTCTCTATAAGGGGAGGCGTCATCATCAGCACCTTCCTACGCCGCTGCCCACCCCTCGCCACTGCGGACGATGAACTTCGGAAGCTCCGCGCGGATGGTGCTGGAAGCCTTGCCGACGGATTCGGCGTAGCGAGAGGCGAGTGCGGCGATGGTGGCTTCTTCCGGCTGCTCCTTGAGGACCTGTTCGGCGAGGAGCGCCTGCCATACGGGTGCTGTACGAATGCTCGGCTCGGGCCGGGGCTTCGTGTCCATGCGCTCCCAGATCGGTACCTCGCTGGACTCGCCGGCCGGGCGTACGGTGACTCGCAGGTTCAGGTCTTCCGTGGCCCGGTTGATGGTGGTCTGGATACGGCGTCCGTGCTTCTCGGAGTTGCGCAGAGCGATTACTGCCCGGGAACCTGCCGCGATCGCGCGGCCTCCGATGGGCGACGAGGCGACGGTCATGCCTTCTGCCGGTCCCTTGGGTGTATGGGTCACGAGGAGCACGGGAATGCGGGCTTGGCTGATCGGTTTCAGGCTGCGCATGATGCGCTGCGCGGTGACGGAGGAGGCGATGTCTTCGCCGGGGGCGAGCGCGCCGATGATGTTGTCCAGGACGAACAGTCCGGGCTGCATGTGGATGAGATCGTCCGCGATGCCGGGCCAGTAGCCGGAGTCCCCAGGGTCCTCGACGGGGAACACGGTGACCGAGTCGTCCGGTACGGCCTCGTGGAGACGTTCCTTCAGCTCTTCCGGAGCGCCGTCGTCGGTCAGTCCGAACACGATGTGGTCGAGCTTCCGGAGTACCGGCTGCCCGAGGAACTCCTTCTCGCCGTTGATCAGCGCTATGCCCATCCCCGCGGCGAACAGCGTCTTGCCGGCTTTTGGCTCGCCAGCCAGGGTCGTGATGCGGGTCGAGAGGAGATCGCCGATGAGGAAGGCGTCCTCGTACGGGACGCGTTCGATCTGGTGGAGCCGCAGCCCCTTGTCCTTGATGGCTCCCATAGAGGGTGGCCGTCCTTTCCTTCGGGGCGCTGAGGTGCGCCGGTGCCCTCCCGCCGGGCGGCGGGATCATGTGACCTCCTTTCGGTCGGGTACAGGTGAGAGGGGCGTGCTGGTCAGGCCGAGACCGGGCACTCCCGATCGATCCAGCGGTCGACCTCGGACAGACGGAAGCGCAGGCTTCCGCCGACCTTCCGGGAGGGGATTCCGAGGGCGCGGTGGTTGTTGTAGATCCACGCGGGCTTCTTGCCCAGGTACTCGGCCAGCTCATTGATGGTCATGAGGCGGTTGTGGTGCAAAGGCGGGTCTCCTTCGGGAGTGGTGGGTGGACATCCACATATTGAGGACTTCATCCACCGTGGTCAAGTCCGGCTTTGTCGCGTCCGGACTTGACGGGGTGGTGTGGTCGACTTACGTTGCGGTTATGAACACAACACCTCAGCCACCCGGAGCGGAGAGCCGTTCTGGTGTGACCGTCATCAAGCGCATGGGCGCATGGATGGTGACCATGTACTGGCCGGAAGGCACCGGTGGAACGGTAGGTCCGCGAGAGATCCAGGTCGTTCCTGCGGACGACGCTGACCCGCAGGAGGTGGCGCGGGGCATCTCCAGCACCATTCTCCGGCGGATCAACACCACGCCGAGCGACAGCTTCGCCGCGATGCGGTCGCTGGCGGAGGCTGTCGACGTGGACATCCGTGAACTCGGGGAGCGGTTGGTCGCCATGCCGGGTGGAGTCACGGACGAGCGTCTGGCGGTGCTCTCCGCTCTCTACGTGCATTACGTCGATCTGGGGGAGCGTGCCCCGGCGCAGCGTCTCGCGCTCGGATTCGACTTGAACCCGGCCACTGTGAAGGGCCACCTACGCGCCGCCCGGCAGAGGGGGTTCCTGACGAAGGTCGAAGGGAAAGCCGGTGGCCGGCTGACGGAGAAGGCCAACGAGACACTCAGGGGGATGAAGCATGGCGCAGGTACTGAAGAAGTGTGACTGCCGGAACAAGACCCGGTGCGGGCACCGGTGGACGGTCCGCTACCGGGAGCCGGGAGGGAGGAGCGCACGACAGCGGGAGAGGTCGTTCCCCACGAAGAAGGAAGCCGAGAGCTTCGGCGTCAAGGCGGAGAACGACAAGCGCCAGGGCGTCTACATCGACCCTCAGCTCGGTCAGGTCTCGCTGCGGAAGTGGGCCGAGGAGTGGCTGGAGCAGCACCAGGTGAACGAGTCCACGCGGCGCAACTACCAGGGTTTCCTCTCCAACCATCTGATTCCCGAGCTGGGGTCTCGCACCCTCGCCGGCCTGACCGTCGCGGACGTGAAGAAGCTCCAGGTCGCGAGTGGGCCGAGGGCTGACGGCGGCGACTGTCAACGACCGTCTGAACATCCTGCGCAGCATGATGACGGCGGCGGTGAAGGAGCGCCGCATACCCGACAGTCCGTGTGACGAGGTGTCGCCGCTCAAGACGGCGGGCGCTGCGGTCGACCCGGACGAGATTCCGACACTGGCCGAGGTGTACGCCATCGCGGCGGCCATGTCCGATCAGTACCGGCTCACGGTGTGGCTCCAGGCGGGCGCCGGCCTGCGCATCAGCGAAACACTCGGGTTCTCGGCCGACTGTCAGCGCGACGGCTTCCTCCGGCTGCGGCGCCAGATCAGTGCCAAGGCGAACCAGGGCGACTGCGTCACGCGTTTCGCCCCGCTGAAGCACCGCACGGCGGAGGAGTTCCGAGACGTGCCCACGCCGACCTTCCTCGACCAGGAGATCGGGCTGCATCTCAAGCGCTGGGGGACGGTCGAGCTGGATGGCCTGGAGGTCCTGTTCGCGCCTCGGGAGCGAGGCAAGGGCAAGATGCCCACGGCATCGACGTACGGCTATCACTGGCGGAAAGCGCTGAAGGCGGCCGGGGTGACGATGTCGGACGGGAAGCCGAAGTACACGCCGCACTCGTTGCGGCACTTCTTCGCCTCGACGGCGCTGGCGAACGGCGTGCCGATCCACGAGGTGAGCCGCTGGCTCGGTCACCGCAACATCAAGACGACCGTCGATACGTACGGGCACCTCGTGCCGGAGGCGTGGGACCGCTGCCGGGACGTCATGCAGGAGGCGCTGCGCCCGTCGGTTCCCCGGCAGACGGTGAAGCCGACGACGACGCTGGTGGCGTGACGTGCTGACTGATCAACACTGTGCTGACTTGGTGCTGACCCTGCACCCCTCCGAAGGACTGAAACCCTTGGGAATACTGGGAAGTAGAGGGCTTCATGAACGTTCCGCTTCAACGTCTAACGATTCGTCAATAGATTTGCCCGGTCCGCTCGTTGGCGGGCCGGGCAGTTTTTCTGTTCGTGTGGGGCCCACCCTGTGAGTCGTTGGAGGCGGGTCTGTGTGGTGCGACCGCGGCCGGTGTTCAGACCTTGACGACCTCTACGGGAGGCCCACACAGGAGCGTCAGGTCCTCGGGGTCGGAGGTCAGGACGGTGACCGGCCGGGGTGAGGTGCGGGCGATGACGGCGAAGGCGGCGTCGATGGCGTACTTGTGGCCGTGGAGACGGTGGGTGCGCAGGAGGGCGGCGGCTTGGTCGGTGATCTCCTTGGTGACGTCATGGACGTCGACGCGGGAAAGGACCCACCTGATGCGTGCGGGGTGGATGCGCTCGTAGTCGGCCTCAAGAGTGGTCATGGCGCTGGTGGCGACACGGACGCCCTCCTCCGACGCTGCTTGGACCAGAGCCGCGACGGTGCGGTCCTTGCGGTAGAGCTTCGAAAGGCCTTCGCTGTCGAGCAGGAGGGTGCCGGGCATCAGGCCGCGGCCCCGCCGGCCCGCCTGTGGTCGTGGCGCAGCAGCGCACGGGCGGCCTCGACCTCCTCGCGAGTGAGGGCTTCGTTGTCGGTCTCGAAGTCGGCGACGATCTCCCGGAGCTTGTCCATGGCGATCCGCTGTTCGAGAGCCTCGGCGACGTAGGCGGAGAAACCGCCGGGTCCGACGTGGGCGCGTGCGGCTTCGGCGAGATCCTCGGGCAGGCTGATGGAGTACTTCTTACTACCGCTCATGGTGCTGATGCTACCAATGGTCGTACGATTCGCGGGGAAAATGGCGGTGCCCGCGCAGACCGGCGCAACGTGGCCGGTGTCCCCGGGGCGCTTGGACGGCATCGTTCACCTCTCCGGGGACAGGTCGGTGCGGTCGATCCAGGTGGGGGCGACGAAGATGGTGTCGTCGGTGGGGGCTCCGGAGGCTTCCAGCAGGGGCCAGGTGCGGGACTCCTCGACCAGGTGCTGCCACGGCGCGGTCCAGTCGAGTCCCCGGTCCGGGCCGGGGCCGGAGACGTCGTACGTGCGGGCGGCGGCCACCTGCCAGAACTGGGAGTGGAGGATCACCTGGGCGTGGTCGGCCGGGTCGTTGATGATCCCGGTGAAGCGGGCTGAAGGCCAGCCTGGGGCGTTGTCCGCAGGGGTGGCTCGTAGGCGCGTGATGAGCGGTGGGACGACGGGGGTGCGTGCGCCGAGTTCGGTCAGGGCCCGGCGGATGCCTTCCGGCTCGCTCCAGTCCGGTGGCGTCGCTCGTTCCGGGCAAGCGCGAAAGGCCCGGCGCACGGGCTCGACCGCGCCGTCGATCTTCAGGGTCGCCAGGGCCGTCGCCGCCCATTCCCGGACGGTGGAATCGTCGCTGCCCAGGAGAGCGATCAGAGCCGGGCCGCAGCGTGAGTCCGCCACCTCTTCGAAGACCTCGATGGCGGTCAGACTGACCGAAGCCGCCGAGTGAGGGCAGCCCGTCGATGATGGCGGGAATGGCGTCGAAGCCGGTGCCGATCAGTTCTGCGCCGGCGCCGTATGACGGGCCGGTCGAGTCATCGAGCTGCTGGATGAGTCTCTCGGCGTGGGTGGCCATGGGTGGTCCCGGCGCCAGAATGTGGGCAGCCACCAGCAGAGCACCGAGCGGTCATCAGGCCACGGAACGCGGTCCTCGGCTCCCCGGTCCTCGAAGGAGTCGCGCGTCAGGTCGATGGGGCGCCAGGTGGGGTCGAGCGGCTCGTCCTCGGCCGGAGGGCGGACGTACTGCCGGCCGTACTGGTCGCATGCGCCGAAGTCCTGGTAGTTGCGCTGGGCCTTGATCAGGGAGACCTTGTTCGCGCCGCCGGCCATGGTGGGCCAGCGGAACTGGACCCCGTCGTCCTCCCAGAAGCAGACGGGGCAGATCTCGTACGAGCCGGGCATCGCGTCCAGCACGCGGTGCCCGCAGCAGGGGCATGGGTAAGAGTCGCTCATCCGCGCAGTCTCGTTGTAAGTCTCGCCGAGGTGCCATGGATTCCTCTGCCTCAGGGATGCCCGCCAGTCCGCAACCAGTCCGCAGGACACCCGTAAACGGCCGTCGGGAGCCAACGCATACCAACCAGGAAATCCCAGTTCAGAGCCTTGGAGAGGGCTCCGCCGCAGGTCAGCATCAGTCCGCAGACATTCCGCTTCAACGTCTGAGCGGACACAACGCCGGTCGCCGATGTGGCGGACAGGCGGATCGGAAGGGGCCGGGCTCTCGACCCCGGCCCCCTCGTTCTGGCGCCGGATGTGCGGACGCTGGATCAGGTGCCGTAGACGGTGGAGCGACGCCCGACGTGGACGACCCACACCACGAGCTCTCCCTTGTCGATCGTGTAGACGACGCGGTAGTCACCGACCCGCAGCCGACGGCGTTCCGGCTGTGACACGAGCGCGGTGGTGGCAAAGCCGAGGGGGTCGCTCTCCAGCTCGGTCAGTTTGGTCAGGATGCGTAGGGCCATTTCGCGAGGGATCTTCCGGAGCTCGGCCTGTGCCTCTGGCCGGAAGACGGTTCGGTACTCACTCACCGCGGGCCAGCGTGTCCCTCATGATGTCCTCGATCGGGATGCCGGGTGCTGGGTTGGCCATGCGTTCGTCGATGATCCGGTTGATCTCGCGCTCTTCCCATTCCTGGTACTTGCGCAGCACCTCGATGGAGACGACAGCGGCAATCTGCTTGCCCCGTCGGGTGATCACGGTGGGCATGTCATCTCGATCGGCGCGCTCCACGACCTCGGCCAGGTGTGCACGTACGTCACGGATGGACTCTATGGGCAGTGGCTGCGTCATGCGCTCAAGCGTACCGAGTGTGCCATGTGTACACCAGTCGCTCCGGGTGGAGCGGGTTGTGCCGTGCCGGATCAGCTGGGTGACTTGTCACCGTGCCGGGCAGGCGCGGGACAGCCTCTTGCAGTACCGCGTTTACGCAGGTGGGAGGTGGCGCGGGTCCAGGGCTGCACTGGTCGCAGGGCTGAGGGGACGCCCTGCGAGGACGTGGCGGACGGCTTCGAGGGGGACGGGGCGCTCGTAGTAGTCCTCTGCCGTCATGAAAACAGGGGGCACCGACGACCCGGCGCGCCTGCGGTCTTCCGGTGCGCACCGGAACAGCCCCGGGTCGCGGCCGTACGCGACCGCCCGCGCGGACGGCAGGGGAGCCCCGCCGCCCGCGCGGGCCGGAGCCGGGTCACGCCGCCCGGCGGGCGAACGCCTCGGCCCTGGTGCGGCGTTTCGGGTCGAAGGCGTCGACCGTGCCCGCGCCCGCGTTGCCGGGGCCCGCCTTCCAGCCTCGGATGGTGCGGGCCACGCCCTTGATCTTCGGGTGGCCCGGCTTGTGGGCGAGCTCGAAGTGGGACTCCTTCGGGGTGGCGAGGTCGCCGCCCCAGGTGACCGCACCGTCCAGCTCGGCGAGGATGTCCCGCACCACGACGAGCTCGTGCGGGTAGAGGCCGCCCTTGACGCCGGCCGGATAGGCGAGCGGACGGATCGCCAGGGCGGTGCCCGACAGGTAGTTGGACTCGTAGTCCTCGGCCACGGTGCGCGCCGTGCGGTGGCCCGTGACGTCGCCCTCGCGGAGCTGGTCGATCTCGTAGTGGAAGCGGCGGGCCACGTGCAGCAGGATCACCGCCGCGTCACCGCCCGCGAGACGCACGGACCGGCCGGAGCCCTCGATCGGGAGGAGCTCCGCCTCGTCGAGCACGGGCCAGCCGTTCGCGGACTTCGCGCCCGGCCAGCGCCGGCCGGTGGGAGCGCCGGCGGCGGCGGCGTACGCGGTGCCGGGCAGGCCGGCCAGGGCCGTGGTGGCCCCTATCGCGGCGCCCGCGAGGAGCACACCGCGTCGGTCAATCTGGTTTCTCACTCTTCTTCCTTCCGATGACCGCCGTCGCGACGGCACCCGCGGCACAGCCGACGAGCAGCAGCGCGATGGCGACGAGAGTGGGGTTGACCCAGGCGGGGACCAGGTCGAATCCGGCGTTGCACTTGTTGTGCAGGGGGAACCAACGGGACGGCTCGCGCCAGTACTCCGACCGGTAGGCCTCGTCGTAGCCGGCTCCCCGGGAGACGCAGGCCTCCCGGGTGTCGAGACCGCCGGAGAAGACCCCGGCGAACCAGGCGACGCAGCCGAGCCCGGTCAGCACCACCGCCGGGAACGCCCACCAACCGGGGCGTTCCCACCGGCGGGCGGACAGTCCGCGCGCGGTTTTCCAGAGACTCAGCACGAACACGGCCAGGAGGAGTGGGGGGAGTGCGATGGCGGCCAGTGCCGAGACGGCGTTCACTTACGGGGTGGTCCCTTCGTTCATTCGCGGGCCGCGCGGCTCCTGGCGGCCTTCAGGTACTTCTCGTGGTTCGCTTCATAGGTGGCACGCAGGCGCCGTTCGGTTCCCGTACGGGCCAGCATGACGTCGACGAAGCCCTGCTCGAAGGGCTCCAGGTCGTCGTATCCGAGCATCGCGGGCAGCGTCTTGATCCCGCCCCGTACGGTCACGAGCCCGACCTGGGCGGCGATGACCTTCGCGTCGTCGGCGGCGGTGAGGATGTTGTGGGCGAGGAACTTGGCGTCCTCCGCGTTGCCGCTGAAGCGCCCGCTCCAGTAGCGGCTGAACCGTGTCAGGCCGCCGCCCCCGTTGTAGAGGTCGCGGACGGCCTGGGCGATCGTCCTCCCGTCACGGACCGCCTTGGCCAGCAGCCAGGCGTCCGCGTCCTCGATCAGGTCGTTGTAGCCGAAGCTGGACGCGACCCCGACCTTGGCCATCTTCTGCTGCACGAAGGTGCGGCCGTCGGGGTACTGGTCCGAGGCCCGGCGCCAGTCGACGTAGAGGGTCAGCAGGTCGCCGCCCCAGCCCGCGACGTCGCCCGCGTTCACCGAACGCGGGTTGGAGGGCATCCAGGAGACGTAGTGCCCGTTGGCGGACGCCATGAGGTGCTCGGCGCCGAGCTCGTACGCCGTGTACGGGTCGGTGAAGTCGGTCATCACCGACATGCCTTTTCCGTCGGCGTAGTCGACGAACTCCGAGTTGTACGAACCGATCAGGAAGTCCCAGTCGCCGCCTCCGTACGCCTCGTGCCGGATGTACTCCATGACCAGCTGGTTCGGGTCGCCCTCGCCCGGGTAGGCCACGGCGTGGTCGTACAGGCGCTGGACGTAGTCGATGAAGCCGTCGGCCGGTCCCGACGGCTGGTTCACGCTGCTCTGGCCGGGGTCGATGCCGGAGACCACGTCACGGTCGAGGTCGAAGGTGTCCGACCCGTTGGTGACCTTGAACTCCTTGATCTGGTTGAACGACCAGTTCGCGGGGATCGGGAAGCCGAGGTTGCCGGAGAAGCCCCACGACATGCCCGAGACGAACGAGTAGCGGGCCCCGGTCTGGCGGCTGACGACGGTGCACACGTTCCGCGAGCCGTACACGCCGTGCACATAGCGCCTGCCGTTGTAGGCGAGGCCGGCCGCCACTCCGTGGAAGTACGGCACGATCGCGGCGTCGATCTCGTCGCGGGTGGCGTCGTAGTCCACGGCGAAGTAGATGACCGTCCCGCGGTTGAAGCCGTAGCCGGAGGCCAGGCTGTGGGCGTTGAGCGCGTGCTGGTAGCCCTGGCTGTAGGTGAAGTCGGAGAGCTGCCGGGCGTTGTCCTGGTAGATCGGGAAGACCTTCAGCCCGTTGCTGAACATCGTGTTCAGCTCGCCCGGCTTGATCTCCTTGTCCAGGGTCGAGCCCGGCGGGTCGTAGATGTAGCGGCCCACGACCGCGTAGCCGTTGTTGCGCAGCCACTGGGCACGGGAGGCGGTGATCTCGAAGCGGGTGTCGGAGCCCGTGGCGGGGCGGTCGGGGTCGCCCATGGAGACCAGGAGCTGCGCCCATGTCCGGTAGTCCGAGCGCCCGTTGACGTCCAGTTTCGAGAACCTCTGGAATATCTCGACCCACTCGCGGAGCTTGGAGTCGTAGCTGCTGCGCCACGTGGTGGGGGTGCCCGTCTCGCTCGTGCCCGTCGGGACGGGGGAGTTGAAGACACAGGCGGCGGAGAACAGCTGGACCCACAGGCCCGAACTGCCCTCACCGAGGTTCTTGGTCTGCAGCCCGGCCTGGGTGGCCGGGCCGAAGTTCCCGTTCGGGGCGGCGATCCCGAGCTCGTACTGGATGGCGATCATCATGGATTTCTGCACGTCACGGGAGTAGATCCCGTCGCAGGGGCCGATGGTGTAGGCGTCCCTGGTCCAGTAACTGCCGTTGAGCCAGCGCTGGATCGATCGGATGTCGTCCGTGCCGCCGCTGACCTTCGTGTACGCGTCCATGTTCAGGATGCACTTGAAGATCTTCGGCGTGGTGACGCCGCCGGCGGTGCCGGTGCCCCCGTCGGGGAGGCCCATGTCGGTGAGGAGGTTCTTGACGGCCTCGGTGGTGACGGCGCCGTAGCCGCCGTAACCGTTGGCTCCCCAGTAGCCCTTGCAGAACAGGCCGTGCTGGATGATGCGGACGATGTTGGTGTTCTTGTCCCAGCCGAAGCCGATGTCGCCCAGGGCCTGGAGTCTGGACATCGTGGTCGGGCCGAAACTGGCGACCACCGGGCTGATGCCCAGTTCGTGCTGGAGGCCCATGACGAGGGCGTTCATGGTGGACCAGCCTGTGCGGCCGTCCTCGGGGCACCGTACGTATCCGGAGACGCCTCCGTAGGTCGCGTTGACCCACGTCTGGGCGTCGAGAACCTTCGTGTCCAATGTCGATCCCTTTCTCGGCAAGGGGCGGCACCTGGCCCGGCGTGCGCCACGACGACGTCGCGGTACAGCGCCGAGGACATGCTTCTCTGCCGCGGACGCTACGTGGCGGAAGTCTCCGTTCCCTCTCCGCGGACCGTGGCCTCTCCGCCTCCGCCGGTTCACCGCGGGCCGTCGGTCCGGCGCCGTACGGCGGTGGGGCGCCCGCCCGCCCGGACGGCGGGACCGTCGTACCGTGGTGGCAGAGACGTCCGACGCCCCCAGCACGCGGTGTCGAACGCCGGTCACGGAACGTCGGCCGCTTCTCCCGTGGGCACGCGGAGACGGGACGCGCGGGGCGGGCGGCACCAGGACAGGAGAGCGGCATGTCGTATCCGGAACCCGTCTACACCGGCGGCGAGGGCGAGATCAACGCGGAGTACCGCCCGGCCGGAACCACCCCGAACCTGCTGACGCGCGACGGCGGCAGCACCCACTACCTGGCCACCACGGAGTCGACGCACGGCGAGTTCGGGCTGTACCGGATCACCATGGGCCCACGGGCCGGAGGGCCGGCCGAGCACTTCCACCGGTCGATCTCGGAGTCGTTCTTCGTCCTCGACGGGACGGTGCGGATCTACGACGGCGAGCGGTGGACCGACGCCACGGCGGGCGATTTCCTGTACGTGCCCCAAGGTGGTCTGCACGCCTTCCGCAACGACTCCGACGAACCCGCCTCGATGCTGCTGCTCTTCACCCCCGGAGCGCCCCGTGAGGAGTACTTCGAGAAGGTGGGGCAGGTCTCCGACTGGCCCGAGAAGGAACGGGCGGAGTTCTTCGTCAAGCACGACACGTACTGGACGGGCTGACGGCGCTCACCTCACGGTGACCCGGGCGCGAGGCCCGTCTTGAGGCCGGCCCCGCAGAGCGGCACGACCACGCTCCGGTCCGTCTCCGCGCCCACGGCGGCCCAGCAGGCGACCCCCGTCGTCTCGACGAAGAAGCCGCGGGCGGCCAGGTCCCGCTGTGCCGAACGGATCTGGTCCTCCGTCACCGTCAGGAAGGTGCCGCCCGACTCCCGGACGGCGGCGAGGATCTGCCGGGCGCGCGGTGGCCGGGGGATGGCGATCCCCTCGGCAAGCGTGGGCCGGGCCGGCTCGGGGGCGGCGGACAGCTCGTCGTCACCCGCCCGGAACGCGGCGGCCAGCGGCGAGACGGCCTCCGCCTGGACGGCGATCAGGGCCGGGCGCCGGTCGATCAGGCCGTGCGCGAGGAGCTCCGAGGTGGCGAGGGCGGCGCCCAGGAGCAGTGTGCCGTTGCCGACCGGTACGGCGATGGCGTCGGGGAGGGTGCCGCCCAGGTCCTCCCAGATCTCGTAGACGTACGTCTTCGTGCCGTGCAGGAAGAACGGGTTGAAGACGTGCGAGGCGTAGAAGGTGCCGGGCGTGTCCGCCGCCGCCCGGGCGGCCGACGCCGTGGCCTCGCGGCCGCCGGGCACCGTCACCAGCCGGGCGCCGTGGGCGCGGATCTGCTCCGTCTTCTTGGGGGAGGTCCCCTCGGGGACGTAGACCGTGCACGGCAGCCCGGCCCGGGCGCAGTACGCGGCGACCGCCGTCCCGGCGTTGCCGCTGCTGTCCGCGACGACCCGCTCCGGGGAGAGCCTGCGGGCGAGTTCGGCCAGCATCACCGCGCCCCGGTCCTTGAAGGAGAGCGTGGGCATCAGGAAGTCGAGCTTGGCCGACACCCGCTCGGTGAGGGGGACGAGCGGGGTCCTGCCCTCGCCCAGGGAGACGGCGGGGCCGGAGAGCGGGAGAGCCTCCTCGTAGCGCCACAGCGAGTTGGCCCGACCGCTCAGGGAGCCGAGGCCGACCGGTCGCGTGGCACCGGTGTCGAGGTCCCAGGGGCCTTTGCAGACCGGGCAGCACCAGCCGGGTGCGGTGATGCCGGCCCGCGATCCGTCCAGCGGGCAGAAGTAGGCCGCCGTGGGCAGCGAGGAGTCGCTCATACGGCGAACCTACGACCCGACGGCGCGGTCGATCCAGTCCCGGCGGTGGCCGTGCGGGGCGTGGCCACCGCCCCGCACGGCCGGGGAGGTCTAGCGCCCCCCGAGCCCCCGGGCGACCGCGGCCATCAGCTCGCCGTCGTCCGTGTCGCCGTCCAGCGACCAGAACATCGCCCCGCCGAGCCCCCGTTCGCGGATGTACGAGGTCTTGGCGCGCAGCACCTGCGGGTCGTCGTACGTCCACAGGGTCGTGCCGTCGAACAGCCAGGCGTGACCGTTCCTGACGTCCCTGTGCACCGTGTACGCCCCGGAGGCGGCCAGCTTCTTGAGGACCTTGTAGTCCTCGTAGCCGGCGGCCCAGGTGGCGGGCGCGGGGCCCGTGGCCGGCCGGCCGAGCCCGTCGCCGCCCCCGGTGACCCCGGTCCAGCCCTGACCGTAGAACGGCATGCCCATCACCAGCTTGCGGGCCGGGGCACCCCGTGTGATCCAGTTGCGGACCGTTTGGTCGACGCTGAAGTCGCCCTTGGCGTACAGGGCGGACTGCTGCGCGGTCGTCGTCTCGCCGGAGACGTGGAAGTCGTAGCCCTGGAGATTGACGAAGTCGAAGTCCCGCATGAGGCGCGGCACGTCGAAACCCGCGTCGATCTTCGCGGGCGCGGTGGGGACGAAGGCGGACAGCTCGTAGTGCTTCGGCTTCGCCTTCCCCTTCCGGGCGCTCCTGGCGTAGGCGTCGAGCTGGGTGCGGAACTCGTGCACCAGGGCGGTGAAGTTCCGCTTGTCCTCGGGGCGGTACACCGTGTCCGTGTCGCCGGCCGAGCCGGGCCACTCCCAGTCGAGGTCGATGCCGTCGAACAGGCCGGCCGCGGCTCCCTCGCCGCCACGGGCGCCGTCCACCGGCAGGTTGCCCTTGATGTACAGGTCGATGCAGGACGAGACGAGCGCCTTGCGCGATGCGGCGGTGCGCGCCGCGTCCGAGAAGTGGGTGGACCAGCTCCAGCCCCCGAGGGAGATCATCACCTTGAGACCCGGGTGCGCGGCCTTGAGTTCGCGCAGCTGGTTGAAGTTGCCGGCGAGGGGCTGGGTGCCGGTGTCGGCGACGCCGTCGACCGAGGCGGCGGCGTCCAGCGGACGGGCGTAGTCCGCCCAGGCGTCGGCCTCGCCGGGCACGTTGCCGGTGAAGCACCGGCCTTCGGCGCTGACGTTGCCGAAGGCGTAGTTGATGTGGGTGAGCCGGGCGGCGGTGCCGCTGGTGTCCAGGTCCTTGACCTGGAAGTCGCGTCCGTAGACACCCCATTGGGTGAAGTAGCCGACGCTCCGGTAGACGCGGTCGTGCCGGTCCGGGCCGCGGTCGTGGGCGGACGGGCCGGCCGTGGCGGCGGGAGCGAGACCCGCCAGCATGGCGAGGGCGCCGGCGGCGGTGGTCAGTCCGGTCAGGGTTCTTCGGCGCATGGGGCTCGTTCCTGTGCGTGGTCCGGCGGTGATTCCGGACGCGGGTCCGGGCGGTGTTCCGGGTGCTGGAAGGGCGGCTGGAGCCGTGCTGTGCACAGGAAGGTATTGGTCTGGACCAAAAAGGGTCAAGAGTCAGGGGCGTGACCGGCGCATCTATGGCCAGGTATGCCCTGGTGGGCAGGGAATCATCACTTCGAGTGAAACTCTGGCCCGTGCTTGCGGTTCTCAACCCACGGTTGCGACGCTGTTGCTGTCTGTCAACCTGTTGGGAGTGGCCCGTGCCTTTCGGTGAGCAGCCCGCCTATCTGCGCGTGGCGAGCGATCTCAGGGAGAAGATCGTCAACGGCGCGCTGCCGCCCCATGCCCGCCTGCCGTCGCAGGCCCGCATTCGCGAGGAGTACGGCGTCTCGGACACCGTGGCGCTGGAGGCGCGCAAGGTGCTGATGGCCGAAGGGCTCGTCGAGGGTCGGTCGGGCTCGGGCACGTATGTGCGCGCGCGCCCGGTCCCGCGCCGGATCGCCCGCTCCGGCTACCGTCCGGGCTCCGGCGCGAGCCCGTTCCGTCAGGAGCAGACGGCGGAGGGGGTGCGGGGGACCTGGGAGTCCCGCAGTGAGCAGGAGGGGGCGAGCGCCGAGACCGCCGAGCGGCTCGGGATCGAGCCCGGTGACCGGGTGATGCGCACGCGGTACGTCTTCCGGGAGGCGGGCGAGCCGATCATGCTGTCCACGTCCTGGGAGCCCCTTTCCGTCACGGGGCGCACTCCGGTCATGCTGCCGGAGGAGGGCCCGCTGGGCGGCTGCGGCGTGGTCGACCGCATGGCGGCGATCGACGTCGTCGTGGACAACGTGGCGGAGGAGGTCGGCGCGCGTCCCGGGCTGGCGGAGGAGCTCCTGGCGCTGGGCGGCGTGCCGGGGCACGTGGTCATGGTGATCGGGCGGACGTACTACGCCTCGGGGCTGGCGGTGGAGACGGCGGATGTCGTGGTACCGGCCGATCGCTACCGGATTGCCTACCATCTGCCGGTCAAGTGAGCCCGTCCGCAGCCGTGGTGACAGGTGGGGCGATCGCGGCGGCCGCGTGGCGCGACGGCGTGTCCGCCTCCTGTGACGCGGAGTTAACCGTCGCGCTCCGCGCGTAACGGGCGGGCAACCGTCCACCGCACAACTTGTCATGTCCAAGTCTTAGCTTCCCGTTCGTCACCGCACACCGGACCGACGGACGGGAAGCCACCGATGACGGACATCGCCACACCGGCGACGGGCGAAGCGCCGCGACAGGAGCCGCAGGAAGGCCCCGGGACGCCCCGGCGCAGCTACGCCAGGCTCGCGGCCGACGAGAGCCGCGAGGACTACTCCCTGCGGTACGCGCCGCACTCCTTCCGGCGCTGGTCGCCCTCCACGGTCGCGGGGACGGCGCTCGGGGGCATCGCGTACCTGGCCGACTTCGCGATCGGCGCGTCGATCGTCTTCACCTACGGATTCACCAGCGGGATCGCCTCGATCCTCGCCGCCGCGACGATCATCTTCCTCACCGGCATCCCGATCGCCCGCGCGTGCGCGAAGTACGGCCTGGACATGGACCTGGTCACCCGGGGTGCGGGATTCGGTTACTTCGGTTCGACGCTGACCTCGTTGATCTACGCGTCCTTCACCTTCATCTTCTTCGCGCTCGAAGGCTCGATCATGGCGCAGGCCATGCACCAGGCCGTCGGGCTCCCCGTCGAGGCCGGCTACCTGGTCACGACGCTGATCGTCATCCCGATCGTGTTCCGGGGCATGGGCGCGCTGGCCAAGGTGCAGGCCTGGACCCAGCCGGTCTGGATCGTCGGCATGGTGCTCCCCTTCGTGGTGCTCGCCGTCGAATCCCCCGGCTCCTGGGGCGCGTTCGGCTCCTTCACCGGTACCGAGGGGGCCGCGCCGGGCTTCTCCTGGATCGCCTTCGGGTTGGGGACGGGCGTCGCGCTCTCGCTCATCGCCCAGATCGGCGAGCAGGCCGACTACCTGCGGTTCATGCCCGCCCGGACCGAGGCCAACAAGCGGCGGTGGAATCTCGCCGTTCTCGCTGCGGGGCCCGGCTGGGTCGTCATCGGGGCCGCCAAGCAGATCGGGGGCGCGTTCCTGGCCTTCGTCGCGCTGGAGGCGGTCGGCAAGACGCACGCGCTGGAGCCGATCGCGCCCCAGATCGAGGCGTTGAAGCCCTGGCTCGGCACTTTCGCGCTCCCGGCGGCGGCCCTGTTCGTCATCGTCTCCCAGGTCAAGATCAATGTGACCAATGCCTACAGCGGCTCGCTGTCCTGGTCGAACTTCTTCTCCCGGATCACCCACAAGCACCCGGGCCGGGTCTGGTACATCTTCCTCAACCTCGCCATCGCGCTGACGCTGATGGAGATGAACATGTTCGCGGCCCTGAACAAGCTGCTGGGCTTCTACTCCAACGTGGGCATCGCCTGGATCGCGGCCGTCGCCGCCGACCTGGTCATCAACAAGCGCATCGGGCTGAGTCCGCGTTACATCGAGTTCAAGCGCGCCTACCTCCACGCCGTCAACCCGGCGGGTTTCGGTGCCATGGTGATCGCGTCGACCGTCTCCGTCCTCGCCTTCTTCGGGCTGTTCGGCAGGTACGCCGAGGCCTTCTCCACCTTCATCGCGGCCGGACTCTCCCTGGTCCTCTGCCCGTTGATCGCCTGGCTGACCAAGGGGAAGTACTACCTGGCCCGGCCGAACCCGGTGAACGGTCCGGGCGTCGAGATCGCCGACATCACCGCCACGCACACCTGCGCGGTGTGCGAGACCGCCTACGAACTGCCGGACATCGCGGACTGCCCGGTCCAGGCGGGGCCGGTCTGCTCCCTGTGCTGCTCGCTGGACGCGGAGTGCGGAGACGTCTGCCGCAAGGAACCCGCGGCCGGGCCCGTGCCGCTGCCGATGCCCGTGGTGCGGGAACCGGCCGGCTGACCCCACCGGGCGGCGAAGGGGCGCATTCGGGAGAGTGCGCCCCCTTTGGTTTGGCCGGTTGCGTGTCTCTTTGTGTAAACACGCATCCGCTGAGTGAAGGTCAGGCGTACGCTCGGGCATATGCGTACTGCGGTTTCCTGGGGATCCTTAGAAGCGAGCACACCACTGGGGAGAGGGGCGGGATGCTGGGGAGGAACGCCATGACGGACAGCGGTGCGGTGCTCCCCTGGCTGGTGATCAGGCAGGACGACAACGGCAACAGGTATCGCGTCGGGCGCTACGCGACGCAGGACGAGGCGCAGAAGATCGCGGACGGCCTGGACCGCCACGGACACGAGCAGCTCTACTGGGTGGAGCGGACGAGTCGCAGCGCGCGCCCTTGACGGGCCCCAGAAGGGCGAGCGGCACCGGCTACGCTCCGGCCCATGAGTGATTCCGTGGTGGTGGCCGGGGCCGTCTGTGACGGCGGACGGCTCCTCGCCGCCCGCCGCAGTGCCCCGCCGGAGCTGGCAGGACGCTGGGAGCTGCCCGGCGGCAAGCAGGAGCCCGGGGAGAGCGGCGAGCAGGCGCTCGTGCGCGAGCTCCGCGAGGAACTGGGCGTGGAGGCGGAGCCCCGGGAGCGCATCCCGGGAGAGTGGCCCCTCAAGCCCGGCCTCGTGCTGCGGGTGTGGACGGTCCGGCTGGTGTCCGGTGTGCCCAGCCCGCTGGAGGACCACGACGAACTGCGCTGGCTCACTCCCGACGAGACGGACACCGTCGACTGGCTGGACCAGGACCGGCCCGCCGTGGCCGAAGCCGTACGCCGGCTGAGGGAGGCCTCGCGGGCCTGAGGGAACGACGCCCGGGCGGGGGCCGCACGCGTACCCGGGGGACGCGGTTCGGTGAGCGGAGAGGATCGCAGGTCGGCGCGGCGACGGAGCGGGGCACCGGTCTCCGGGTACGGGAACGAAGAGCGACGTGCACCCGTACGCCGCATACCTCCATGTATGCGATAAGTTACGACCTATATCGGGTATGTGCCGATTAGGCCCTCTGGACAGGGTGCACCCCCGCTGCCGGCCCCGGGAAGTGATCGGCGTGACCGATACCGAAGGCGATTGCGCCGAGTGGAGCTTTCCGGCGGTGCCGGGCTCCGTGCGCAGCGCCAGGCACGCGGTCCGTGACGCATTGCACCTCTGGGGCTACGAAGCGGCGGTGGGCGACGTCGCGGTGCTGCTCGTCAGCGAGCTGGTGACCAATTCCCTGCGCTACGCCTCCGGCCCCATCGGCGTCCGGATCGCGTGGCTCCGCCCCCACGGCGGCGGGCCCGGGAGCGGCGCCGACGACCACGGGCTGCTGGTGGAAGTCTCCGATCCCGTTCCGGATCCGCCCACCGAACGTACTGCCGGGCCCGAGGACGAGGGCGGTCGTGGAATGCAGCTCGTGGCGTGTTCCGCACGCCGCTGGGGGACCCGGCGCGGAAACGGCGGCAAGACCGTGTGGTTCGAGCTCGCCCTGCCTGGTTAGGAGTGGTGGAGGGACACACAGCGATCACCGGAGGTCGGGCAGAACCTGGCTGAAAGGGACTGAGACCGTGCTGTGATCGTGAACGCCGTGCCGGTGAGGCCCGTAGTGCTGAATACTGCGGGCAGGACCGGTCCGGTGTGTGAGCTGGAGGGGACGGTCGCGTGAGCGAGATACCTGGGACGGCGGGCGACGTCATGTGGCAGAGCAGCCCGCCCGGCTCGATCTATGACTACATCAGGGTCGCGTCGTTCTCGATCGGGCCCGACGGCCTGATCGAGCAGTGGAGCCGAAGGGCCGCGGGTCTGTTCGGCATGGCCTCCGACGAGGTGGTGGGCAAGGACCCGGTGGAGGCCTTCATGCCCGCCGAGTTGCGCCCGGACGCCCACAGACGTGTCGGCGAGATCCTGGACGGCAAGGAGTGGACGGGACTCGTCCCGTTCCGGATCCCCGGCGAGAACTCCGTCCGCGGGCTCGCCGAGATCTACGTCATGCCGAGCGAGACGGACACAAGGGAGCGCGCGGCGCTCTGCATCGTCGTCGACGTCCGAGCTCTCCGGCGTATCGAGACGGACCTCGCCGCCTCGCAGGCGATTTTCGGCCAATCTCCTTTCGGTTTCGTCCTTTTCGGTACCGACTTCACCGTCGTACGCGCCAACAAGCGGTTCGCCACCGTCTTCGGCGGCGAGGCCGACGACCACCGGGGCCGCACGGTGGAGGACTATCTGACCCGCCCGGAGGCCGAGCGGCTCACCGCCACGCTCAGGCGCGTCCTGGAGACCGGTGACGCCGTCACCGACCTCCAGCTCGTCGGCACCCCGCCCGGCTCCATGGGCAGGCGCCACTGGTCCATGAACCTGTACCGGGTGCACAGCGGTTCCGGCCGACCCGTCGGCATCGCCGGACTCGCCACCGACGTCACGCAACGGCACATCGCGGCCCGCGAGGCCGCCAGCGCCCGCCGCAACCTCGCCCTGCTCAACGAGGCCAGCGCACGCATCGGCAACAGCCTCGACCTGGAGACCACCGCCCGGGAGCTGCTCGACGTCGCCGTGCCCGGCTTCTGCGACCTCGCCTCGGTCGACCTGTACCAGGGACTGCTCACCGGCGAGGAGGCCTCGCCCGGCAGCTGGGGCGGGCGCCACCACGAATCCGGCACCGGATCGGCGGAGCTGCGGCGGGTGGCCCACGCCAGCGCCGTGTCCGACGCGCTCCCGGGAGTCATCCCCGGCGCCCGGACGGGCGGGACCGCGGAGGCGGACGGGGGCACGGGGCCGCCCGAGCTCGGCTCGGTCCACCGCTACCCGTTCCACTCACCCTGCGCCGTCGCCTTGCGCACCGGTCGCGTCGAGGACGTACCCGGTGACGAACGCGGCTTCGTCCACTCCACCCTGGCCGTGCCGATGGTCGCGCACGACATCGTCGTCGGCCTCGTCCAGTTCTCCCGTACCAAGGGCAGCGAGCCCTTCGGTGAGCGGGACCGGGCCCTGGCGACCGAGCTCGCCGCCCGGGCGGCGGTCTGTATCGACAACGCCCGCCTCTACCGCCGGGAACACGAACGCGCGCTCATACTCCAGCGCAGCCTGCTCCCGCCGGGCGACCCCGAGGCGGCGGGCCTGGACATCGCCTGCCGCTACCTTCCCGGAAACACGGCCACCGAGGTCGGCGGCGACTGGTTCGACGTCATCGAACTCCCCGGCCACCGCACGGCCCTCGTCGTCGGTGACGTGATGGGCCGCGGACTGCGGGCCGCCGTCGCCATGGGGGAACTCCGCACCGCCGTACGGACGCTGGCCCTGCTGGACCTGGAGCCGGCCGAGGTGCTCTCCGCCCTGGACGAGGTCGCCCGCGGCCTCGGCACCCCGGGCGGTGGCGAGCGGAGCGACGGCTTCGGCGCGGGCGGCGGCGCCCAGTGGCCCTCGCGGGCCGCCCACAAGTCACGCGAGGCCGACCTCTCCGAGGTCTACCTGGCGACCTGTGTGTACGCGGTGTACGACCCGGTCACCCGGCGGTGCACCTTCGCCAACGCCGGCCATCTGCCGCCGGTGGTGGCCGAGCCGGGCGAGCCCGCGACGCTGGTCGACGTACCCCCGGGCATGCCGCTCGGCGTCGGCGGCGAGCCCTTCGAGGAGGTCGAGGTGGAGCTCAAGGAGGGTTCCCTCCTCGCCCTCTACACGGACGGGCTCGTCGAGTCCCGGGACCATCCGCTCGACGAGGGCCTCGACGCCTTCCGGCAGGCCCTCGCCGAACCGTCGCAACCGCTCGAAGACGTCTGCGACCACGTGCTGACGACCCTCGACACCCGGCACGGCGAGGACGACATCGCCCTGCTGATGGCCCGTATCCAGGGGCTCGCCCCGAACGCGGTCGGCGACTGGCGGCTCCCGCGCGAGCTCCGCTCCGTGTCCCGTGCCCGTGAGCTGGCGCGTGTGCAGCTCACCGCCTGGGGCCTGGACGAGCTCGTGGACACCACGGAGCTGCTCGTCAGCGAACTGGTCACCAACGCCCTGCGCTACGGCGAGGGCGAGATCAGGCTCCGGCTGCTCCGCGACCGCACCCTGGTCTGCGAGGTGTGGGACGCGGGGCTCGTCCAGCCGAGGCGGCGGCGCGCACGCGACACCGACGAGGGCGGGCGCGGGCTGCAACTGGTCGGGCTGCTGAGCGCGGCCTGGGGCTCGCGGCGCACCCCGCGCGGCAAGACCGTGTGGTTCGAGCTGGCGCTGCCCGACGGGGAGCCCGCCGCGGAACTCTCCGTGGAGCAGCTGCTGAGCATGTACTGACGGGCCCCGCGACGGGGCGCCGGCCGGTCCCCTGGAGACCGCCGGTCACGAGGCGGACTTCAGGGCGGCGAGCCTGGCCTCGACCTCCGCGCTGTCCCCGAGGCTGTCCAGCTGTTCGAACTGGGCGTCCAGGGACGAGGCGGCGAGCTCCTGGGCGCCCACCGCCCGCGCCTCCTCGCGCCGCACCTTGTCCTCGAAGCGGCCGAGCTCGCTCGTCGGGTCCATGACGTCGATGCTTTTGACGGCGTCCGTCATGCGGTTCTGCGCCCGGGCGGAGGCGGCGCGGGCGACCAGCCCGTCGCGCTCGGACTTCAGCTGCGCCAGCTTGTCCTTCATCGTGCCGAGGCCCGACTTCAGCTTGTCCACCACCACCGTCTGCGAGGCGATCGTCGGCTCGGCCGTCTTCGCCTCCTGCTCGGACCGGAGCTGCCGTCCCAGCGCCACCTTGGCGAGGTTGTCGAACGTGTCGGCGTCCACACCCGAACCCGCGGCCCTCAGCTCGTCGGCCTTCCGGCTGGCGGCGAGCGCCTTCCGGCCCCACTCCCTGGCCGCGTCGACGTCCTCCCGGTGGTCCTCCTCCATCAGCCGGAGGTTGCCGATGGTGGCGGCCACCGCCTGCTCGGCCTCCGCGATGTTGTTCGTGTAGTCGCGGATCAGCTGGTCCAGCATCTTCTGCGGATCCTCCGCCTGGTCGATCAGGGCGTTGATGTTGGCCCGCGCCAACTGGGTGACGCGGCCGAGAACGGTCTGCTTGGTCATGGCACCTCTCCTTGTGCGAGATCTCGTCGTAAGAAAGCCCCGTGTCGCCGAGCCCGTGTCGCCGAGCCCGTGTCGCTGTCAGAAGCGGCCGCCCCCACCGCGCCGGCCCCGGGTCCCCCCGCCGCCGAAACTGCCCGGGCCGCCGCCGAACGCGCCGCCGGAACCGCCGAACCCGCCGCCGAACCCGCCTCCCCGTCCGCCGCCCAGCAACCCGCCGAGGAGGATGCCGCCCAGCACGGCACCGCCCGCCCCGCCCCCGCCGCGCGGACCGCCGACGTCGTTCCGGTCGTGGTAGTCGCGTACGTCCTGCTCGGCCAGGCTCCGTGCCCGCGCGGCCAGCGCGTCCGCCTGCCTCGCCTCGGCCAGGGCACCCTGCGGGTCGTCCGCCGCCGTCAGCTCACCGGCCCGCTCCCACCTGCGCTGCGCCTCGGCGAGGCGGGTCCGCGCCTGGCTGCCGACCGCACCCCGGTGGGTGCCGATGTAGTCGGCCGCGGCGCCGACGGACGACCGGGCGGTGAGCATCGCCCGGTCCAGGAGCGAACGCGCCCGCAGGCCGCCCCGCTCCTGCTCGCGAGCGCCGGCCAGCGCCTCGTCCAGCGCCGCGTCGGCCTCCTCGACCCTGCGCAACGCGTCGACGGGGTCGTACGGTCCGGCGCCGAGTTCGCCCCGGACCTCGCGGACCACGGCCTCGGCGCGGGCCACCCGGCCCCGCAGGTCCGCGGTCGGCACCCCCTCCGGGGTGCCTGCGAGCAGCCCACCGGCGTCGGCCAGGTCCGTCTCGGTGGCGGTGAGCGCGCCCGGCAGCTTCTCCGCGGCCTCGGCCAGCTCCCCGGCACGCCGGCCGACGCCGTCCACCAGGGTGGACACCTGCTTGATCGCTCCCTCGGCGGCACGGACGTACACCGCCGCCCGGGCGTCGTCCCCGCCGTCCACGGCCCGGCGCGCTTCGTCGAGGGCGGTGGTGGCGAAGGCGAGGCGGTCCTTCGCCTGCTCGACGTTCTCGGCCGCCGGGGCCGCCGCCGACCCGGCGTACCGCTCCCGCATCGCGCCGAGCGCCGTCTCCGAGGCCGAGACGCGTGCGGCCAGGTCGCGGAACGCGGCCTCGGCCCCGGCCACGGCGTGCGGGGCGTTCCGTTCGAGGGCGCGCAGCCGGTCGAAGTCCTCGGACACGGCGTCGAGGCGGCCGTTGGCGTCGGCGCAGCGGCTGATGATCTCGTCGAGCATGCGGCGGCGCGTCGCGTCGTCCTCGGGGAAGGCGTCGTCCAGTTGCTGCCTCAGCCGGAAGGCCGCGGTCAGCTCCGTCCTGGCGTACCCGACGGCCTCGGCGAACGGCGCGGCGGCCTCCTCGCCGAACTGGGCGGTGGCGAAGCCGAGCTCCTCGTCGCTGGTGCGCACGGCGTCGTCCGTGTCGACCAGGTCCTCCTTCGCCCGTGCGTCGAGCTCCGGCAGCGGGACCTGCGGCGCGTCCGCCGCCCCGGTCCCGCCCCAGCCGCCGGCCGCGGGCGTCGTCCGGCTGCTCGTACGCCGTCTTCGTCGGGCGAAGGCGAAGGCGGCGACGGCCAGCGCGACGGCGAGGACGGCCAAGGGCACGATCAGGTTCGCCGAGGTGCCGGAGCCGGAGGAGCCGCCCCCGGGGTCCGCGGCCCCCGGGGTGACGGCAGGGGCCGTGACGGGGTCGCCGGCGAGCACCGCGGCGTATCCGTCGGCGGCGCCGATCGCGGCTCCCGCCCAGTCGTTCTGCCGGAGGGCCGGCTCGATCGCCGTGTTCGCCACGTCCCGGAGCTGGGCGTCGGTGAGGCGAGACCCCTGGTCGACGGAGTACGCGTACCGCCGGTCGTGCGTGGCCACGGCCAGCAGCACGTCCTCCTGGCCCAGGCCGTTGCGGTTCGCGGTCTCGTCGGCCCAGGTCCGGGCGTCACGGCCGGAGAAGTCACGGACGTACACCACGAACAGCTGCACGCGTTGGGTATCGAACAGATGATCGAGTGCAGCCTCGGTCTGTGGCTCGCGGTCGCCGAGCGCTCCCACCCTGTCGGTGATCTGTCCCCCGCGGGAGAGCGGGACGGGGTCCGTGGCGCGGGCGTCCGGGGCGCCCGGCAGGACCATCCAGAGCGCCGCCGTCAGGACGGCGACGAGGATCCTGCCGGGTACCGGAAACCGGGACGTCCCGGGGCGGCTCGCAGGCGGCGTCACATCTGGGAGGCTATGTCCGCCCCCTGGCCCCCGCGACCCGGCGGGTCCCGCCCTCAAATGTCCCGGCCCGGCGGGCGGGGGCCGCCCGGGAGCCGGGTCCGGGGCGGCCCTCCGGCGGCTCAGATGCTGAAGCGTTCCGCGGCCAGCAGCGGGCGCACCCGCGAACGGAAACCACCCGTCCGGAACGGCCGCTGCAGCAGACCGGGCCGCAGGGCCTGGGCCAGCGCCGCGGTGATCATGCCTTGATCGAGCGCCAGCATGAAGTCGCTGACGCGCCCGGTGCCCACGTCGACGGAGTCCCGGAAGCCGTAGCCCTCGTGGTACGCGCCGAAGTCACGTTCCAGGGCCCGCAGGTTGGCCAGCGCCTCCCCGCGTGCGTACGGCAGCGCGAGGAACGAGGCGTGCGGCGTGACCACCCCGTGGGTGAAGGCCGAGGGGTCCGGCAGCGGGGCGCCGTCCGTGGTGTACGTGCGGTCGGTGTTGGACGCGTAGCCGTCGACCTGCATGCCCAGGGCGTCGACGCCGTACTCCTGGTAGCCGCCGTCGGGGACGTTCGCGGGGGAGAAGCCCCAGTAGCCGTACTCCGCCTCCCGCAGCCCGTGCTCGATCTGACTGCGGACGTAGCGCCGGTGGTTGAGGCCCCAGGAACGCGGTGACCACTCGGGCTCGGGCACGAACAGCGGCACCATCAGCGCCTCGAACATCGAGCCGCCCCAGGTGGGAACGATCTTCCGCCCGCCGTGGGTGTAGTGCCCCTGCCAGACCCGTACGCCGTCCGACACGGCGTACGCGCCCTGCGGGCGCTGCTCCTGCTCGTGCTCGGGGAGCATCGTGCGCAGCAGGTGCCAGTAGTGCTCGGGCGGCAGGGAACCGTCCGCGATGCCGAGATAACTGGCCATGCGGGGCTCGGTGTTGAGGGCGCCGTAATGATGGGCCGTGGGCTCCCCGGTGTCCGTCCAGAAGCCGCCGCGCAGCTGTCCCGGGCCGGCCACGGGGTCGGACGGGTCGTACGGGGTGTAGTAGTACGACCAGTCGGCGGTGGAGAGGATCCGCCCGATGCGGGGGCGGAGCGACGGCGCCGCGTCGGCGGCGATCCGCAGCCCGGTGACCAGCCAGGCGTTGTCCACCGAGGAGAGGAACGGGCGTACGGGATCCCCGGTGCCGGGCCACTCGGTCAGCACGGATCCGTCGTGGGCGTCGTACCAGTTGAGCCAGAAGCCGTGGTGGCGCTCCAGCTTCTCCACGGCGGAGACGGTCCGCTCCAGCGTGCGGAGCATCGCGGCCCCGCTCGTCACGCCGAGCCCCGCCGCGGCCACCGCCGACCAGAGGCCGCAGCCGATGTTGGTGGGCGAGGTCTGAGGGGAGACGACGGGCGAGGCGCCGCTGACGTCGATCTTGTCGGCGGTGAGACCGAAGCCGGTCGTCATCGCCTCGATCGAGCGGTAGGTGTCACGGAACCAGGCCAGGAGCTGTGCCTCGTCGGCGGGGCCCGCGGGCGCCGCGACGGCCTGCGGAGCGGTGAGGGCGCCGAGGGACAGGGCGGCGGCCCCGGTCCCGGCAGCGGTGAGAAACGTGCGACGGTCCATCGGATACCTCTCGGGGGAAGAGTCATCGACTGCCATGGCGAACGGGGGCCCGGACGTGTCCGGGCGGGAGGGCGCGGGAGCCGTCGCCCGTCAGGTGGCGACGGCTCCCGCACCGGAGGGACCCGTCAGGTGGGTCCCGGTCCTGGGGGCCGGTCTCAGCCGGCGGTGCGGGGCAGCTCGCGGGAGCGGCCGAGGGAGCCCAGCCACTTCGCCGAGGGACGCGCGGTCCGCTCGAACGTCTCCCAGTTCACGCCGATCAGACCGAAGGTCGGGGCGAACGAGCCCCACTCGTAGTTGTCCAGGGCGCTCCACGCCAGGTAGCCCTGGACGTTCAGTCCGTCCTCGATCGCCGAGGCCACCTCGTTCAGTGCGCCCGTGTAGTAGGCGACGCGGCGGGTGTCGTCGGAGGTGGCGATGCCGTTCTCCGTGACGATCAGCGGCATGCCGGCGCCGGCGACCTCGGCGGTGTGACGCAGGGCGTGCCCGACCGCGGCCGGGTAGTACTCCCACTGCGTCAGCGTGCGCTCGACGTCACCGGACGCGGGGACGGGGCCGTCGGGGCCGATCTCCGTACGGGTGTAGGACTGCACGCCGATCCAGTCGTCGCCGCGTGCGGCCTCGATGAAGACGTCCTCGCGCGGGTGGCGGTAGGCGGCGGTGACGTCCTCGGCGCCCGGACGCGCCTGGTAGACCTGGTTGGCGATGGTCCAGCCGACCTGGATGCCCGCGTCGAGCGCCCTGACCTCCTTCACGGCCGCGTGGTGCGCGGCGATGACGGCCCGCGTGGTCTCGTCGTCCGGGGTGGGCAGCCCTGCGGGCGGGAAGCCGATGTCGCCGCGCTTCGCCTGGCCCGCCATCACGGCGATCATGTTCGGCTCGTTGATGGTGCAGACGTGGCTCACGCCCTCGGAGATCACCGGGGCGCAGGCGGCGACGTACCGGGCGAACAGCTCGACGGCGCCGTCGGCCGTCCAGCCGCCGCGTGCCTCGAACCACTGCGGCACGGTGAAGTGGTGGAGGGTCACCATCGGACGCAGGCCGCGGGCGATCGCGCCCTCGACCATGCGGCGGTAGTGGGCGATCTCCGCCCGGGAGAAGTGCCCCTCCAGGGGCTCGATCCGCGCCCACTCGACGGAGAAGCGGTAGTCGGTGAAGCCGAGGGACGCCAGCAGGTCCATGTCCTCGGGCCAGCGGTGGTAGCTGTCGCAGGCGTCCAGGCTGGGCTCCTGGATGTGGGTGCCGGTGGAGTGCTCCTTGACCCACCAGTCGCTGTCGGTGTTGTTGCCCTCGATCTGGTGGGCGGCCGTGGAGGCCCCCCACAGGAAGCCTTCGGGGAACGGGACAGGGGCGTGCGTCATCGCGGAGTGTCTTTCTGTGCGTGAAGGGGCGTGGCCGCGAGGTGGGGTGCGGCCTCGTGTGCGTACGTGGGGCGGGCGGGCTACTTCATGCCCGCCGTGGCGATGCCCTGGGTGAAGTGCCGCTGCAGGGCGATGAAGAGGACCAGCACCGGCAGCACGACCAGGAACGCTCCGGCCATCAGCATGCCGTTGGAGCCGCCGGCCTTGTTGGGGTCGGTGGCGAACGTGGCCAGGGCGACCGGCAGCGTGTACTTGTCCGGGTCGTTGGTCGCGATCAGCGGCCAGACGAAGTTGTTCCAGGAACCGAGGAACGTGAAGATCGAGAGCGTCGCGAGGGCGGGCTTCACCAGCGGCATGACGATCCGCCAGAAGATGTACCACTCACCGGCGCCGTCCATCCGGGCCGCCTCCAGCAGCTCGTCCGGGATCGACTGCATGAACTGGCGCATCAGGAAGACACCGAACGCCCCCGCCGCGAAGGGCAGCACCAGACCGGCGTACGAGTCGATCAGCTTCAGCTTGCTCATCAGCACGAACAGCGGCAGCAGCATCAGGTTCCCGGGCACCATGAGGGCGCCGAGGACCACACCGAAGATCTTGTTCCGCCCGACGAACCTCAGCTTGGCCAGGGCGTAGCCGAGCATCGAGCAGAACACCAGGTTCGAGACGGTGACCAGCACCGCCACGATCACGGAGTTCATGAAGTGGAGCGGCAGGTCCAGCTTGTCGAGCAGCTGCCGGAAGTTCTCCAGGGTCCACTCGGTGGGGATCCACACCGGGGGACTGGCCGAGAGTTCGCTCGTCGTCTTGAAGGACGAGAGAGCCATCCAGAGGAACGGCGCCGACATGATCAGCAGGCCCAGGGAGAGCAGGACGTAGACCAGAGGACGCCTCAGGTTCCGGGACCTGCCCGTGGGGGCCGTACGCGCGGGTGCCTGGCCGACGGTCATTTGGTGTTGTCCTTCAGCAGTCGGAGCTGCAGCACCGTGATGCCCATGATCACCACGAAGAGCACATACGCCATGGCGCTCGCATAGCCCATGTGGAAGAAGTTGAAGCCCTCGCGGTACATGTTCAGCGACACGGTGAGCGTGGAGTCGGAGGGGCCGCCCTGCGTCATCACGAACGGCTCCTCGAAGACGTTGAGGTAGCCGATGGTGGTGATCACCGTGGCGTAGAGGAGTGTCGGCCGCAGCAGCGGCACCGTGATCCCCCGGAACTCCTGCCACACTCCGGCGCCGTCGAGCCGCGCGGCCTCACGGACCTCGGTGGGAATGGCCTGAAGGCCCGCGATGAAGAGCACCATGACCGTACCGACGTTGCGCCAGACCGCCATCGCGATCATCGAGGGCATCGCCAGCGTCTCGGAACCGAGGAAGTCCGGTGCGGTGAGGCCCACTTCGGAGAAGAGGCCCGCGATCAGCCCGTCGCTCGGGTCCAGCACGAACCGCCACACCACGGCCACGGCCACGATGGTGGTGACCACCGGGGCGTAGAAGCCGACGCGGAAGAAGGTCCGTGCCCGGTCGATGCCGTTGTTCAGCAGTACGGCCACGACCAGCCCGAGGGCGATCGTCAGGGGGACGCCCACCACCACGAAGTACGCCGTGTTGAAGAGCGACTTGAGGAACTTCTCGTCGCCGAACAGCTCGGTGTAGTTCTCGAAGCCGATGAAGTTCGCTTCCCAGGGGCGCGTCACGTTGCGCAGCCCGAAGTCCGTGAAGCTCATCAGCAGCGTCGCGAGGATCGGGAACGCCATGAAGACGGTGAACAGGACGAGGAAGGGCATGGAGAACAGCCAGCCCGCCGCGTTCTGTACGCCCATCGAGCGCTTCCTGCGCCCCGGTCCGGCTCCGGCCCGGGGCGGGAGTGCCCCGGGGCCGTCCTTCACCTTGGCCGGTCGTGCGGCCTGGGATGTCGTGGTGCCCATGGCTACTGCTTCACGAGGCCTTCGATCTCGGACTGCGCGGTCTTCAGCGCGTCCTCGGCGGAGGCCTTGCCCTGCGTCACCTTCGCGATGGCCTGGTCGACCTTGTCGGTGATCTCCGTCAGCCGCGCCGTGGAGGGTGAGGACTTGGCGGTGTCCATCTGCTGCTTGAAGACCTGGAGGTTCGCGTCGTCGGCGAGCTTGCCGGAGTCCCACGCAGCCGTGTTCGCGGGGAGGTCCTTGGTGCGCTCGTACCAGTCGGCCTGGCCCTCCGTGTCCGTGAGGTACTCGATGAACGCGGTCGCCGCCGCCTTGTGCTCGCTGTCCTTGGAGACGACCAGTGAGGAACCGCCCGCCATCGACACCGAGGACGTGCCGGCCGGGACGGGGGCCACGGCCCACTTGCCCTTGATCTGCGGCTGGCCCTCGTCCAGCAGGGTCACGTGCCACGGGCCGCCGAAGAACATCGGGACGCGGCCGTTGCCGAAGTCCTTCACGACGTCGTAGCCGGGCTGCACCGACTTGTCGGACAGGCCCTTCTCGAAGTAGGCGCCGTACTCCTTCAGCGCGGTGACGGCCTCGGGGCTGTCGATGACGGCCTCGCCCTTGTCGTCGAGGATCGCGCCGCCCGCGGAGTAGAGGAAGGGGTAGAAGTTCTGCACCGTGTCCAGACCGCTGGGCTGGATGGACAGGCCCCACTTGGTGCCGGCCTTCTCCTGGTACGCGGCCGCCAGGGACCGCATCTCCTGCCAGTCGGCGGGCGCCTTGTCGACTCCGGCCTTCTTCGCGAGGTCGGTGCGGTAGTAGAGGACCCGGGTGTCGACGTACCACGGGACGCCGTACGCGGTGCCGTCCACCTCGCCCTGGCTCCAGCCGGCGGGGAAGAAGTCGCCCTTGTCGAATGTCTTCGTGTCGACAGGCTCCAGGACACCGAGCTCGGCGAACTCGCCCATGTAACTGCCGCCCATCTGGGCCACGTCCGGCATGGTGCCGGCCGCCGCGGCGGAGACGAGCTTCTGGTGGGCGACGTCCCAGCCGACCGGGGTGACCTTGACGGTGATGTTGGGGTTGGCCTTCTCGTACACCTCGGCCACCTCCGCGAGCTTCTCGCCCTCGGCACCCATGGCCCAGACGGTCAGCGTCTGCTTCGCGTCCGCGGCGACGTCGTCACCACCCGAGCCTCCGCAGGCGGAGACGCCGAGGGCGAGTGCCACGGTGAGGGCGGCGGAGGCGGTTCTGGCGGTGCGGGACATGGAGGGCTCCTCCTCGAGCAATCCGAATGTATGCGCTGCCTGTAAGCGCATACATCACTCTGCGGCAGTCGTTCGGGAATCCGCAAGAGGGTGCTGGGTCACACTCGTGCAACGTGCTCGACACCTGGAGGTCCGACGGTGGCACCGTAAGCACACTGTTTGCGTGATTGAAGTGGATGTGACCGATTCCGCTTTGAGTGCTGTGGCGAGGGCCGAGCGCTCGTCACCGCTCCCGGGTGCGGAGGGGCGTGGCTCCGGGGCGTACGGCTTCGGGGCCCGGCGGGCGGGGCCGCCCCGGCCCGTCCTTCGCGTCCCGTTTCCGCCGTCGCCGTGCGTGTCGGCCGCGCGCCCTGCCGGGGTCGGCCTTCCGTGCGGCAGGTGTCCGCCGCGTCGCCTGCCGGGGGCGCCCTTCCGCCGCCCGTGTCCCCTCGCGTGACCGTCCGGTCAGCCGCAGCCGCAGCTCGCCCGGCGGGCCAGGGAGACGGGCAGCTCCAGGGACACCGGCTCCCGGCTCGGATCCGCCAGGCGTTGCACCAGCAACTCCACCGCCTGTTCGCCCAGCTGCCGGATCGGCTGCCGCACGGTCGTCAGCGACGGGCGCACGATCCGGCTCAGCGGGATCCCGTCGAAGCCGGTCACGGCCATGTCCTCCGGTACCCGCACCTCGCGCCGCTCCAGCGCGCGCAGAGCCCCCACCGCCATCTGGTCGTTGGCGAAGACCATCGCGTCCGGGCGCTCCCCGCCCCGGTCGAGCAGGGTTTCGGCGGCCCGCGCGCCCTCGGCCCGCGTCATCATCCCGGTCCGCAGGTCCGGTGCCTCCGGGACCGGCAGTCCCGCGTCGCCGCACGCCTCCCGGAATCCGCGGAACCGCGCCTCGGCGTCGGGGGAGTCCGGGTCGCCCCCGACGAAGGCGAGCCGGCGGAGTCCGTGGTCCTCGATCAGATGCCGGGTCAGCTCGCGCTCCCCGGCGGCGTTCGCGACGACGAGGTGGTCGAGGTGGTCGATCTCGCGCGGTCCGGCGAGCATCACGACCGGCAGCCGGCGGGATATCACCTCGAGGTCCTCGGTCGGCACGGTCTGCGCCAGCACGGCGAAGCCGTCCACCCGCCCCGCGACCTTCGCCACGAGGCTCTCCGGCCCGCCCTGCAGCGACGCGGCGATCAGCAGGGCGTAGCCGTGGCGGCGGGCCGCCCGCTCCATGCCGCGGATGATCTGGTCGGAGTACAGCATCGCGGCGTCGTCGGCCCCGCTGTCGTTCTCCGCGTCGGCCTCGGCGTCCGGGTCGGCGTAGTCGGGGAAGCAGAGGCCCAGCACCCCGGTGGTGCGGCTGGCCAGCCCCCGGGCGTTGCCGCTCGGTACGTAGCCCAGCTCGCGGGCTGCCTCCAGCACCCGCTCGCGGGTCTGGGCGCGCACCGAGTCGGGGTTGCGGTAGACCCGGGAGACCGTGGCGATCGAGACGCCCGACCGCTCGGCGACGTCGTACACCGTGGGGGCGCTCACTCGACCGACCGTCCGCTTCCTTCTTCGTACGCGGCACCCGCTGCCGCGGGTGCCCGGCCCTCTTCTGAAAGCGCATTCACCCTAGATCGCGTGCCCGGTGGCGGGCAACAGCGGCCCCGGTCCGCGCGCCGCCGGGGCACCTCCGCACCGGCTGAGCAGGTCTTTGCCGAACAATAGACAGGTTGCCTTGCAAGATGTCCTGTCCATCTTTAGCGTGGAAGACATGTCCGACACCGCGGCGAACACCGGGGACGCCTCCTCGCGGGACACCGACGATCCGACCGCCGAGCGCGTGGCGACGGACCTGTCGGCCGTGGTCGGCCGGCTGCTCAGGCGCCTGCGGAGCTCGTCCGCGGACAGTCTGCTGACCCCTTCCCAGCGCTCCGTCCTCGCCCGGCTCGACGACGGCGGTCCGGCCACCACGGCGGCGCTGGCCCGCGCCGAACTCGTACGGCCCCAGTCGATGCGGCTGACGCTCGGCGCACTGGAGACCCGGGGCTTCGTCACCCGCGCCCCCGACCCGGCGGACGGCCGCAAGTCGCTCGTGTCGGTCACCGAGGAGGGCAGCGCCGTGCTCGCCGCGGTGCGGGCCGCCAAGCGGAGCTGGCTGGCCGACGCGATCACCGCCGAACTGGACGGCGCGGAGCGCCGCACGCTCGCCGAGGCCGCCGAGCTCATCGGCCGGCTGGTCGACACGTGACCCGTCACCGGACGGATCCGGTGTCCGGGGCGGCGCGTCCGGAAACGTCACCGGTCACGGCCGAGGACTCCGCCCCGGCCCCCGGATTCGGCGCACGGCTCACGGCACCGCTCCTGATGGGGTCCCTGCTCAACCCGCTCAACACCACGATGATCTCCACCGCCCTGGTGTCCATCGGGCACTCCTTCGGCATCGGGGCGGGCGACACCGTCTGGCTGATCTCGGTCCTCTACCTGGCCAGCGCCGTCGCCCAGCCCGTCCTCGGCAAGCTCGCCGACACCCTCGGCCCGCGCCGCGTCTTCCTGGCCGGCCTCGTCGTCGTCATGGCGTCCGGGCTGGTCGGAGCACTCGCTCCCGGCTTCGGCACGCTGATCGTCTCCCGGCTGCTGCTCGGCGTCGGTACGTCGGCGGCCTACCCCGCCGCCATGGCCGTCCTGCGCGACGAGTCCCAGCGCCTGGGCCGCCCCACCCCGCGCCCCGTCCTGGCCCGGCTCAGCTTCGCCGCGCTGGGCAGCGCCGCGGTCGGACCCGCGCTCGGCGGACTGCTCGTGTCGGTCGTCGGCTGGCGTGGCATCTTCGCCGTCAACGTGCCGATCGCCCTGCTCGCCCTCGGCGCCGCGCTGCTCTGGATCCCGGCCGACCGGCCGCCCGGGGCGTCGCCCGGCCGGGAAACGCCGAAGCTCTCCCTGGACCCGCTGGGCACCGGCCTGTTCACCGCCGCGCTGACGGTGCTGGCCTTCTTCCTGCTCGACCTCGCCGACCCGCGCTGGTGGCTGCTCGCCCCCTTCGCCGCGCTGACGGCGGCCCTGGCCGGATGGCAGCTGCGCACCCCGCAGCCGTTCATCGACATCCGGATGCTCGCGGGGAACGGCCCCCTGCTGCGCACCTACGCACGCCACGGCCTCGGCTACCTGATCGTCTACTGCGTCATGTACGGCTTCACGCAGTGGCTGGAGGAGGCGCGCGGCTTCTCCCCGGGACACACCGGACTGCTCATGCTGCCGATGTCCGTCACCGCGCTCGTCTGCTCGCTGCTCGGGGCCCGGACGAAGGGCCTGCGCGGCCCGCTGACCCTGGCCGCCCTCCTGCTCACCGCGGGCGCCGGGATCCTGGCGTTCCTCTCCGGAGACACACCGCTCGCCGTGCTGCTCCTGGCCGGAGCGTGCTTCGGCGCGCCCCAGGGGCTCATCGGCACGAGCAACCAGGCCGCGGTCCAGGCCCACGCGCCGCCCGAGAGCATCGGCGCCGCCGCAGGGCTCCAGCGGACCGCCCAGTACATCGGGGCCATCACCGCGTCCAGCCTGATCGCCCTCGCCTACGCCGACGCGACGAGTGACGCGGGGCTGCACCTCATGGCGGCGGTGTCCGTCGTCCTGGCGGTCCTGCTGACCGTCCTCACCCTCACCGACCGGGCGCTGAGCGCCCGCACCTGACCGTCCCCCACCGGTGTGCGCCCACGCGCATCCGGACGAACCCGCCTCAGCACCTCGGCACAACCAAGGAGTACGCCCATGACCGCCACCGTTCTGGACCCCCGCACCGCGCTCGTCGTCGTCGACCTGCAGAAGGGCATCGTCGCCCTGCCGACGGCCCACCCGGCCGAGGACGTCGTCGCCAACTCGGCGGCCCTGGCCGACGCCTTCCGCGCCAAGGGCCTCCCGGTCCTCCTGGTCCGCGTGACGGGCGGCGCGCCCGGTCGCACCGAGGGAGCCGCCCGGTCGGGCGAGCCCGCCGCGGACTGGGCGGACATCGTGCCCGAGCTCGGCCCGCGCGACGGCGACGTCGTCGTCACCAAGCAGCAGTGGGGCGCCTTCCACGGCACGCCGCTCGACCTCGAACTGCGCCGCCGCGGCATCACCCAGGTCGTGCTGACCGGCATCGCCACCAGTATCGGCGTCGAGTCCACCGCCCGTGCCGCGCACGAGCACGGGTACCACGTCACCATCGCCACCGACGCGGTCACCGACATGGACGCCGGGGCGCACCGCAACAGCCTGGAGAAGATCTTCCCGAGGCTCGCCGAGACCGACACCTCCGCGGCGATCGCCGCGCTCCTGGGCTGACCGCCGCGGGCCGGCCCCGGGGCCGCTCGGGTGACGTCCACGGCCCCACCGGCCGCGTCTGCCTCCCCTCGCGCGTACACGTGCGTTCAGTGGATCAGCGAATCAGTCTGATCAACTGCAAATGCCACCAGTACGCATCATCCGGTCCCTTCCGGTACGGGGTGGGCCGGGCCGGCCCCGGAGGTATCAGCCATGTCCCACGTCGGCGTCCCACGCGGGACGGCACGAAAGCGCCGCTCGGTCGCGCTCCTGGCGACAGGCGTGCTCACGATCCCGGTGCTGGCGGGCTGCACCTCGGACGGCGAGGACCCCACCTCGGTGGCCGTCCCCCAGGACATCGCCCCGGCCTCCCGGGACCGGGTGGCCGACGGATCGACCCTCAACTGGGCGATCGACGCGGTCCCCTCCACCCTCAACGCCTTCCAGGCCGACGCCGACGGCGCGACCACGCGGATCACCGGCGCCCTGCTGCCCTCGCTCTTCCCCATGGACGCCAAGGGGGAGCCCCGGCTCAACCCCGACTACCTGGAGTCGGCGAAGGTCATCGAGCAGGAGCCCAAGCAGGTCGTCCTCTACAAGCTCAACCAGCAGGCGGTGTGGAGCGACGGCCGGGAGATCGGCGCCCCCGACTTCGTCGCCCAGTGGCGCGCGCTGAGCGGCAAGGACTCCGCCTTCTGGACGGCCCGCAACGCCGGGTACGAGCGGATCGAGAAGATCGAACGCGGCAAGGACGACCTCCAGGTCCGGGTCACCTTCTCCAAGCCGTACGCGGACTGGCGCTCCTTGTTCTCGCCGCTGTACCCGAAGGAGGTGACCGGGTCCCCCGGCACCTTCAACGACGGCGCCCGGACGACCCTCAGGAACACCGCGGGACCGTTCCGGCTCCGCAGCGTGAACAAGCCCAAGGGGACGGTCGTCCTCGACCGGAACCCGCGCTGGTGGGGCGACGAGGCCAGGCTCGACTCCCTGGTCTTCCGCGCCGTCGAACCCGGCAAGCGCACCGACGCGCTGGCCGAGGGGACGGTCGACGTCGCCGACATCGACCCGGCGACCGCGAACAGCATCGCCCTGGCGGCCCGCTACCGCGGCGGGAACGGCGGGCCGCCCGCCCACGGTCCGGGAGCCGGCATCACCCCGGCCGCCGCCCTGCGCTCCTGGGCACTGGCCCACGGATCGGACGAGGAGGCCGCCGAGACGGCGCGGGCCGCCCGAGAGGAGACCCGGGAAGCCGTCGCGGTCTACGCCGCCGAGCAGAAGTCGCTGAGCGGCTTCGCCGTACGCAAGTCGCTGGAGCCCTCCTACACGCAGCTCGCGCTGAACGGCGAGTCCGGTCCCCTCTCCGACGACCGGGTCCGCCGCGCCATCGCCCGGACCCTGGACCGGCAGGAGCTCGCCGACGCGGTCCTGAAGCCGCTCGGCCTGCCCGCGAAGCCCCCCGGCAGTCATCTGGCCCTGGCCGGGCAGCCCGGGTACAAGGACGGCAGCGGCGCCCTCGGCGAGCGGGACACCAAGGAGGCGCAGGCCCTGCTGGCCGACGCGGGGTGGACCCCGGGCGGAGCCCTGCGCAGCACGCGGGACACGAAGGCGGGCAGCGAGGCCGAGAAGAAGGACGAGGGAGAGAAGCCGGCGGCCGGGGAGAAGGCGGCGGACGAGGACAAGGACGAGAAGGCCGGGAAGGCCGGCAAGAAGGACGAGAAGGCCGAGGACACGGAGAAGGACGACAAGGCCTCACGCGAGGAGGGCGAGTACACCGTCGGCGACGACAAGCCGGGCAGCCGTTCCTCCGGCGGTTCCGGGGTCACCGCCCAGGACAAGCAGCCGGGCGGCGTCGCGGGGGCCTACGCCCCGGTGGGAACGGCGGCCCCCGCGCCCGCCGCGGTCAAGAGCCGGCTCGGCAAGGACGGCAAGCCGCTGAGCCTCCGCTTCGTCCTGCCCTCGGGCCCCGGATCGCAGTCGCTGCGGACCGTCGGGGAGAAGATCGTGGCGATGCTCGACTCGATCGGCATCAGCACACAGGTCACCAAGGTCGCCGACGACAGCTACTTCAAGGACCACATCGCCTCCGGCGACTACGACCTGGCGCTGTACTCCTGGCCCGCCACCGCCTATCCGGCGACCGACGGACGACCGATCTTCGCCAAGCCGGAGCCCGCCACCGACGGCTCGCTGCTCGTCGCGCAGAACTACACGCGGGTCGGATCGGACCACATCGACCAGCTCTTCGACCGGGCCGTCGCCGAACTCGACGCCGACGCGTCCAGGGACCTGCTGAAGCAGGCGGACGCACGGATCTGGGCCGCCGCCGGATCGATTCCGCTGTATCAGAGGCCACAGCTGGTCGCCGTCGACAAGAAGCTCGCGAACATCGGCGCCTTCGGCTTCGCCGCACCCCGCTACCAGGACATCGGATTCACCGCGCGGCAAGCGGCGGGTCCGCCCGCGAACGGGAAGAATTAGCAGGTCAAAGCCATATCGCAAGCTCAGATGCAGCTCAATTCCCTTGCCCGTCGGAGCCCCCGGCGGGCAAGGTGGTGTCCGCCCCGACCCGGGCCGCCCGTCTTCTCACACCCCGTGCCGTCCGGCCGTACGCCGCCTGGATGATGGCGTAATACCGGCTGAATATCGGCTGAATTGTGGCCGCGATCCCGTCCTGAGGATCGGGCCGGGAAGCCCCGGACCCGTCGGGCCCGTACCATTGGACGAGCCGTGGCGTGCCGCCCGGCGGGCGTACGAGGACTCGAGACCGACTGAGACGCCTGATCCCACGATCCGAGAGAAGCGCAAGCCACCCATGCCCACGCGCCACGACATCCGTAACGTAGCCATCGTCGCCCACGTCGACCACGGCAAGACCACGCTGGTCGACGCCATGCTCAAGCAGGCGGGCGCCTTCGCCGCGCACGCCGCCGAGAACCTCGACGAACGCATGATGGACTCGAACGACCTGGAGCGTGAGAAGGGCATCACGATCCTCGCCAAGAACACGGCGGTGAAGTATCACCCCAAGGACGGCGGGGACCCGATCACGATCAACATCATCGACACCCCCGGCCACGCCGACTTCGGCGGCGAGGTCGAGCGCGGTCTGTCGATGGTGGACGCGGTCGTCCTGCTCGTCGACGCCTCCGAGGGCCCGCTGCCCCAGACCCGCTTCGTCCTGCGCAAGGCTCTGACGGCCAAGCTGCCGGTCATCCTCTGCATCAACAAGACGGACCGTCCGGACTCGCGTATCGCCGAGGTCATCGACGAGACCTACGACCTCTTCCTGGACCTGGACGCGGACGAGAACCAGATCGAGTTCCCGATCGTCTACGCCTGCGCCCGTGACGGCGTGGCGTCGCTGACCAAGCCCGAGGACGGCACCGTCCCGGCCGACAGCGACAACCTGGAGCCGTTCTTCTCCACGATCCTGTCCACGGTCCCGGCTCCCGAGTACGACGAGGCCGCCCCGCTGCAGGCCCACGTCACCAACCTCGACGCCGACAACTTCCTCGGCCGTATCGCGCTCTGCCGTGTCGAGCAGGGTGAGCTGCGCAAGGGCCAGACCGTCACGTGGATCAAGCGCGACGGCACCATGTCCAACGTCCGCGTGACCGAGCTCCTGATGACCGAGGCGCTCACCCGCAAGCCGGCCGAGGTCGCCGGTCCCGGCGACATCTGCGCCGTGGCCGGTTTCCCGGACATCATGATCGGCGAGACGCTGGCCGACCCCGAGAACCCGATCGCGCTCCCGCTGATCACGGTCGACGAGCCCGCCATCTCGATGACCATCGGTACGAACACCTCGCCGCTCGTCGGCAAGGGCGGCAAGGGCCACAAGGTCACCGCCCGTCAGGTGAAGGACCGTCTGGACCGCGAGCTCATCGGTAACGTCTCGCTCCGCGTCCTGGACACCGAGCGCCCGGACGCCTGGGAGGTCCAGGGCCGTGGTGAGCTCGCGCTGGCCATCCTGGTCGAGCAGATGCGCCGTGAGGGCTTCGAGCTGACCGTCGGCAAGCCGGAGGTCGTCACCAAGCAGGTCGACGGCAAGACGCACGAGCCGATCGAGCGCATGACCATCGACTCCCCCGAGGAGCACCTCGGTGCCATCACGCAGCTGATGGCGACCCGCAAGGGCCGTATGGAGACGATGACGAACCACGGGTCGGGCTGGGTCCGCATGGAGTGGATCGTGCCCTCCCGCGGCCTCATCGGCTTCCGTACCGAGTTCCTGACCCAGACCCGTGGCACGGGCATCGCGCACTCCATCTTCGAGGGCCACGAGCCCTGGTTCGGTGACCTGCGCACCCGCCACAACGGCTCGCTGGTGGCCGACCGCGCGGGCACGGTGACGCCGTTCGCGATGGTCAACCTCCAGGAGCGCGGTGTCATCTTCACCGAGGCCGGCACCGAGGTCTACGAGGGCATGATCATCGGCGAGAACTCCCGCGCCGACGACATGGACGTGAACATCACCAAGGAGAAGAAGCTCACCAACATGCGTGCGGCGTCCGCGGACACCACGGAGAACGTGGTGCCCGCCCGCAAGCTGTCGCTGGAGCAGTCCCTGGAGTTCTGCCGCGAGGACGAGTGCATCGAGGTCACCCCGGAGACCGTGCGCATCCGCAAGGTCGTCCTGGACCAGAAGCAGCGCGGCCGCACGGCCTCGCGCGCGAAGAACGGCTGACCGACCGGGGACGCCGGCCGAGGCCGGCGAACCGTCGGTTCGAGCCATTGACATGAGGCCTGGGCCCCCGCAGACACTGTGGGGGCCCAGGCCTTTCGTCAACCGGTTTTCCTGACCGACGTGTCCGCATATCGTGCGTCGCTCTCCGGAACATGTGTTAACGGTCCGTTTCGGGGGTGTCTGTCTGGGATCACTTTGTCCGGATTTCGGGCAACCATGGCTTCTCGATGTTGTCAAACCGAGACCCTTTAAGTGTGGTTTACAGCCCGTCGTTCCTTAATAGTTGGCTCCATTGAGCTCGGGTCAATGGGTCGACGCACTGTGGGGAGTGCGGACTCACGAGCACACTCGGGGCACTGCAAACGATCGCCGTCAGGGGTGTCGGTGGATCTCTACAGTGCCCCTCTTGTAGTCAAAAGTGGACTCATGAGGAGGAAACCCATGCGCGGTGCCAAGAGCGCCAAGTGGGTCGCGGGAGCGGCAATCATCGCCCTGGCCGCGACCGCCTGTGGCGGGGGCGACAGTGACGACAGCAGCAAGGCCTCGAAGGAGAAGGGCAAGCCCGCGGGCTACGTCTCCATCGACGTC
The DNA here is from genome assembly GCF_000717245.1 of Kitasatospora papulosa. Lineage (GTDB taxonomy): Bacteria > Actinomycetota > Actinomycetes > Streptomycetales > Streptomycetaceae > Streptomyces > Streptomyces papulosus. The sequence continues at coordinate 486,817 of NZ_JNYQ01000004.1, read as the reverse complement.
GGCGAGCCGCAGAAGCCGCTGATCCCGGCCGACACCAACGAGTCGCTGGGCAGCTACGTCATCCAGTCGATCTTCACCCAGCTGCTCGACTTCGATGCGGACGGCAACATCGTCTACACGAACGCCGAGTCCGTGAAGTCGACGGACAACAAGACGTGGACCGTCAAGCTCAAGGCCGGCTGGAAGTTCCACGACGGCACTCCGGTCACGTCCGAGTCCTACATCAAGGCGTGGAACTGGTACGCGAACGTCAAGAACGCCCAGCAGAACGCGTTCTGGTTCGAGGACATCAAGGGCTACGAGGACGTCCACCCGGAGAAGGGTGACCCGAAGGCCACGGAGATGTCCGGTCTGAAGGCGGTCGACGACACCACCTTCACGATCGAGCTCAACAAGCCCGTGCCGTACTACGAGTACAAGCTCGGCTACACCACCTTCGCCCCGCTGCCGGAGGTGTTCTACAAGGACACCAAGGCCTTCGGTCAGGCACCGGTCGGCAACGGTCCCTACGTCTTCGAGAAGTGGGACCACAAGAAGCTCATCCAGGTCAAGGCCAACCCGGACTACCAGGGTCCGAACAAGGCCAAGAACAAGGGTGTCCTCTTCAAGAACTACGCGACCGTCGAGGCCGCGTACCAGGACCTCCTCTCCGGCAACCTGGACATGATCCGCCAGGTCGGCCCGAAGGACCTCCCGAAGTACAAGGCCGACCTCGGTGACCGCGCGATCGACGAGCCGTACGCGGCCATCCAGTCGCTCGTCCCGACCTTCTACTCGAAGACCTTCAAGGACATCGACCCGAAGGTCCTCCAGGGTCTGTCGATGGGCATCGACCGCGACACGATCACCAAGACCGTGCTCAACGGCACCCGCAAGCCCGCCACCAGCTTCACGCCTCCGGGCGTCGCCGGTAACCAGGACCTGGGCACCGACGTGTTCAAGTTCGACCCGGCGAAGGCGAAGCAGCTCGTCAAGGAAGGCGGCGGCGTTCCGGAGAACAAGATCTGGATCCAGTACAACGCCGACGGCGGCCACAAGGAGTGGGTGACCGCGGTCTGCGAGTCCATCCGCAACTCGACCGGTGTCGACTGCGTGCCGGACGCCAAGCCGGACTTCCAGACCGACCTGGAAGCGCGTGACAACGACCAGGTCAAGTCGATGTACCGCGGTGGCTGGGTCGCCGACTACCCGCTGAACGTCAACTTCATGCGGGAGCTGTACGGCTCGACCGCCGAGGCCAACAACGGCCGGTTCTCCGACAAGGAGGTCGACGCGGCCTTCAAGAAGGGCGACAACGCGGCTTCCCTGGACGAGTCGATCAAGGCTTACCAGGACGCCGAGAAGCTCGTCCTCGAGAAGATGCCGGCGATCCCGCTCTGGGAGTACAAGACCAACGGTGGCTACTCGAAGTCGGTCGACAACGTGACCACCGACTTCCACGGTGACTACAACATCACCGAAGTCACGGTCACCAAGTAGCACACGCCTGAGGGCCCCCACTCGGCCATCAGCCGCCCACACCAGGCAGTAGGTCCCGGGGGGCCGCTCTCCGCATCCGGAGGGCGGCCCCTGGGCTGCTTTATCCCTATCGGAGGCAAACATGGGGCGTTACGTCGCGCGGCGACTGCTCCAGATGATCCCGGTCTTCCTCGGATCAACCTTGCTGGTCTTCGCCATGATGTACGCGCTGCCCGGCGATCCCGTGCGCGCACTCGCCGGCGAACAGGCAGTGGACCCGACGCAGATCGCGGAAATGAAGAAGGAGCTCGGGCTCGACCTGCCGCTCTGGCACCAGTACTGGAACTACCTCGTGAACCTGTTCCAGGGTGACTTCGGCACACAGATCGCCAGTGGGCGACCGGTCGCCGACATCATCTCGGAAGCGTTCCCGATCACGGTCAGACTGGCGCTGTTTGCCTTCATCTTCACGGTCGTCGTCGGTATCTCCATGGGTGTCTTCGCCGGTCTGAAGGCCGACACCCTCCGCGACCGCGGACTGCTCGTCCTGACGCTCCTGCTCATCTCGGTCCCCTCGTTCGTGCTGGGCTTCCTCGGCCAGTACTTCTTCGCCTTCCAGCTCGGCTGGGTCGACCCCAACGTGAGCATGGAGGCGAACGCGGACGAGCTGATCCTGCCCGCTGTCGTGCTCGGATCCCTGTCGCTCGCGTACGTCGCGCGGCTGACCCGCACCTCGGTCGCCGAGAACCTGCGCTCCGACTACATGCGCACCGCGGTGGCCAAGGGCCTGCCCCGGCGCCGCATCATCGGTGTCCACCTGATGCGCAACTCGATGATCCCCGTGGTCACCTTCCTCGGCACCGACCTCGGTGCCCTGCTCGGCGGCGCGGTCGTGACCGAGGGCATCTTCAACGTCAAGGGTGTCGGCTCCGCCGTCTTCGACGCGCTGAGGCACCGCGAGGGTGCCACGGTCGTCGGCATCGTGACGCTGATCGTCATCGTCTATCTCGTCGCCAGCCTGGTCGTCGACCTGCTTTACGCGGTCCTGGACCCGAGGATCCGTTATGCCTGAGACCCTGAAGGAAGCCACCCCGGACACGCCCGGCGCCGTGGCCGCACCCGTCGCCACCGCCGCCGTCGGCAAGCCCCGCAGCCTGTGGTCGGACGCCTGGCACGACCTGCGGCGCAGCCCGCTGTTCGTCGTCTCGGCGATCCTGATCATCTTCCTGCTGGTCATGGCGATAGCACCCGGCCTGTTCACCGGCGCCGACCCGCGCTACGCGGACCTGGCCCACCACTACCTGCAGAAGCCCAAGTGGGGGAACTTCTTCCAGGAGGACTGGTTCGGGTACGACATCCAGGGCCGGTCCATCTACGCCCGTGTCGTCTACGGCGCCCGTGCCTCGATCACCGTCGCCGTCGTCGTGACCGTCCTCGTCACGATCCTGGGCACCGTGGTCGGCATGCTCGCCGGTTACTTCGGCGGCTGGATCGACACGATCCTGTCCCGGGTCACCGACATCTTCTTCGGCGTCCCGTTCATCCTCGGTGCGATGGTCGTCCTGACCTCGTTCGAGGAGCGCAAGATCTGGGTCGTCATCCTGGCCCTGGCCTTCCTCGGCTGGACCTCGATCGCCCGAGTCGCACGCGGCTCCGTCCTGACGATCAAGCAGGCCGACTACGTGATGGCGGCCAAGGCGCTCGGCGCCTCGACCACCCGCATCCTGCTCCGGCACATCCTGCCCAACGCGATCGCCCCGGTGATCGTCGTCGCGACCATCGCGCTCGGCGGCTACATCTCGGCCGAGGCCACCCTGTCCTTCCTGGGCATCGGCCTCGCCGAACCGACCGTGTCGTGGGGTGTCGACATCTCCTCCGGCCAGGAGCAGCTGCGTAACGCCGCGTTCGTGCTGATCATCCCGTCGGTCATGGTGTCGATCACCGTCCTGGCGTTCATCATGCTCGGCGATGCGGTACGCAACGCCCTCGACCCCAAGCTGCGCTGAGGGAGGCGTACATGACCATCATCGACAAGACGGCGGATGTTCCTGCTCCGCGTGGTTCGAACGACGAGAGCGGTCCGCTGCTCGAAGTCCGTGACCTGCACGTGGAGTTCCACACCCGCGACGGCGTGGCCAAGGCCGTCAACGGCGTGAACTACAGCGTCAGCGCCGGCGAGACCCTCGCGGTGCTCGGCGAGTCCGGCTCCGGAAAGTCCGTGACCGCGCAGGCGATCATGGGCATCCTGGACATGCCTCCGGGGCACATCCCCAAGGGCGAGATCCTCTTCCGCGGCCAGGACATGCTCAAGATGTCCAACGAGGAGCGCCGGCAGATCCGCGGCCAGAAGATCGCCATGATCTTCCAGGACGCGCTCTCCTCGCTGAACCCGGTGCTCTCCGTGGGCTACCAGCTCGGCGAGATGTTCCGCGTGCACCAGGGCCTCTCCAAGAAGGAGGCCAAGGCGAAGTCCATCGCACTGATGGACCGCGTGCGCATCCCGGCGGCCAAGGAGCGGGTCAACGACTACCCGCACCAGTTCTCCGGCGGTATGCGCCAGCGCATCATGATCGCGATGGCGCTCGCCCTGGAGCCCGACCTGATCATCGCGGACGAGCCCACCACGGCGCTCGACGTGACCGTCCAGGCCCAGGTCATGGACCTGCTCGCGGAGCTCCAGCGCGACTTCAACATGGGCCTGATCCTGATCACCCACGACCTCGGCGTGGTCGCCGACGTCGCGGACAAGATCGCCGTGATGTACGCGGGCCGGATCGTCGAGACCGCTCCGGTCCACGAGATCTACAAGCGCCCGGCGCACCCGTACACCAAGGGTCTGCTGGAGTCGATCCCGCGCCTGGACCAGAAGGGCCAGGAGCTCTACGCGATCAAGGGCCTGCCGCCCAACCTCCTGCACGTGCCGTCCGGCTGCGCCTTCAACCCGCGCTGCACGATGGCGCAGGACATCTGCCGTACGGAGATCCCGGCCCTGCGCCCGGTGACCGAGCAGGACGGTACCGAGCTGGTCGGCCGCGGCAGCGCCTGCCACTTCTGGAAGGAGACGATCCATGGCTGAGCTCGACAAGAAGTCCGTGGACGCCACCCCGAACGTCGCCGAAGTGGCGACGGTCAACGCGGTCACCGGGACGGAGGCGGTGGCCGCCCTCGACGCCCCGGTGTCGCAGGGTGAGCCGATCCTCCAGGTGCGCAACCTGGTCAAGCACTTCCCGCTGACCCAGGGAATCCTGTTCAAGAAGCAGGTCGGCGCGGTCAAGGCCGTGGACGGCATCTCGTTCGACCTCTACCAGGGCGAGACGCTCGGCATCGTGGGCGAGTCCGGCTGTGGCAAGTCCACCGTCGCCAAGCTCCTGATGACGCTGGAGCGGGCCACCGCCGGTGAGGTCTTCTACAAGGGCCAGGACATCACCAAGCTGTCCGGCCGTGCGCTGAAGGCCGTGCGCCGCAACATCCAGATGGTGTTCCAGGACCCGTACACCTCGCTGAACCCGCGCATGACGGTCGGCGACATCATCGGGGAGACCTTCGAGATCCACCCCGAGGTGGCCCCGAAGGGCGACCGGCGCCGCAAGGTGCAGGACCTCCTGGACGTCGTCGGTCTGAACCCGGAGTACATCAACCGGTACCCGCACCAGTTCTCCGGCGGGCAGCGCCAGCGCATCGGGATCGCCCGGGGCCTCGCGCTCAACCCGGAGATCATCATCTGCGACGAGCCGGTCTCCGCGCTCGACGTGTCGGTGCAGGCGCAGGTCATCAACCTGATGGAGAAGCTCCAGGACGAGTTCAACCTCTCCTACCTCTTCATCGCGCACGACCTGTCGATCGTCCGGCACATCTCGGACCGGGTCGGCGTCATGTACCTCGGCAAGATGGCCGAGATCGGTACGGACACGCAGATCTACGACCACCCGACGCACCCCTACACCCAGGCGCTGCTGTCGGCGGTCCCCGTCCCGGACCCGGACGCCCGCGAGGGCCGCGAGCGGATCATCCTCAGCGGTGACGTCCCGTCGCCGGCCAACCCGCCGTCGGGCTGCCGCTTCCGTACGCGGTGCTGGAAGGCGCAGGACAAGTGCGCCACCGAGGTGCCGCTGCTGGCGATCCCCGAGCGCTTCAAGGCCTCGGACACGCCGGCCGCGCACGAGTCGGCGTGCCACTTCGCGGAGGAGAAGGACGTCGTCCACGCGGCGTAGTGCCTGATCCGACCGACGAGGACGCCCGGCCCCCGAGGGGCCGGGCGTCCTCGCGTTCCGGCAGCCACGTACGGCGTACGGCGTAAGCCGACATGCGACGGGGTGTCATATGGGGTGATATGAGGCATTGAGCACTCAAGGGAACCCTAGGAGGCACTCCATGCGCGGAGCCACACAGGCCAGGTGGGCCGCATGTGCCGTCGCCGTCGCCCTGACGGCGACGGCCTGCGGTGGCGGGGACAGCGGCGGTGGCGGTGGCGCCGACGGGATCGTGAGCTCGTCCTGGGGCGACCCGCAGAACCCGCTGGAGCCGGCGAACACCAACGAGGTCCAGGGCGGCAAGGTCCTCGACATGGTCTTCCGGGGGCTCGTGCGCTACGACCCCAAGACGGGTGAGGCGAAGAACGAGATCGCCGAGAAGATCGACTCGAAGGACTCCCAGAACTTCACGGTCACGATCAAGGACAACTGGACCTTCAGCAACGGTGAGAAGATCACCGCGAAGTCCTTCGTGGACGCCTGGAACTACGGCGCCCTCCTGAAGAACAACCAGAAGAACGCCTACTTCTTCCAGTACATCGACGGCTACGACCAGGTCCACCCGGAATCGGGCTCGGCCACCGCCGACACCCTCTCCGGCCTCAAGGTGGTGAACGACACCACCTTCACGGTCAAGCTGTCGCAGAAGTTCTCGCTCTGGCCCGACACCCTCGGCTACGCGGCCTTCGTCCCGCTGCCCAAGGTCTTCTACACCGACCACGAGGCCTGGCTCTCCAAGCCGGTCGGGAACGGCCCGTACACCATCGACCAGTACGCCAAGGGCTCGTCGATGAACCTGCGCAGGTGGGACGACTACCCCGGCGCGGACAAGGCGCAGAACGGCGGCATCGACCTCAAGGTCTACACCGACAACAACACCGCCTACACCGATCTCACCGCCGGCAACCTCGACCTGGTCGACGACGTGCCGGCCTCGCAGCTGAAGAACGTCAAGGCCGACCTGGGCGACCGCTACATCAACACGCCCGCGGGCATCATCCAGACGCTCGCCTTCCCGTTCTACGAGAAGGCCTGGGACACCCCCGGCGCGGTCAAGGTCCGCCAGGGGCTGTCGATGGCGATCAATCGCGAACAGATCACCGACCAGATCTTCCAGAAGACCCGCACCCCCGCCTCCGACTGGACCTCCCCGGTCCTCGGTGAGGAGGGCGGCTTCAAGAAGGGCCTGTGCGGCTCCGCCTGCGAGTACGACAAGGCGCAGGCCAAGAAGCTGATCCAGGAGGGCGGCGGGATCCCCGGCGGGCAGCTCAAGATCTCGTACAACGCCGACACCGGCTCCCACAAGGAGTGGGTCGACGCGGTCTGCAACAGCATCAACAACGTCATGGGCAACAACAAGGCCTGCGTCGGCGGGCCCGTCGGCACCTTCGCCGACTTCCGGAGCCAGGTCTCCACCCAGAAGCTGACCGGCGCCTGGCGGGCGGGCTGGCAGATGGACTACCCGCTGATCCAGAACTTCCTCCAGCCGCTCTACTACACCAACGCCCCGTCCAACGACGGCAAGTGGAGCGACAAGAAGTTCGACGACCTGGTCGACAAGGCCAACGCGGAGAGCGACAAGGCCACGGCCGTCAGCACCTTCCAGGACGCCGAGAAGGTCCTCGTCGAGCAGATGCCGGTCATCCCGCTCTGGTACCAGAACGGCAGCGCGGGTTACTCGGACAGGGTCGAGAACGTCTCGCTGAACCCCTTCAGCGTCCCGGTGTACGACCAGATCAAGGTCAAGTGACCCCCTGAAGCCGGGGGCCGGTGCGCGGTGACGCACCGGCCGCCCGGCTTTCCGGTCCCTCCGCCCGCTCGCCCCGACCCCCGGAGCCCCTCATGGGACGTTATGTGATCCGGCGGCTGCTGCAGATGATCCCCGTCTTCTTCGGCACCACGCTGCTGATCTTCCTCATGGTGAACGTGATGGGCGACCCCATCGCGGGCCTCTGCGGCGACCGCCAGTGCGACCCCGCGACCGCCGCCCAGCTGCGCACCGAGTTCGGCCTCGACAAGCCCGTCTGGCAGCAGTACCTGACCTACATGGGCAACATCTTCACCGGGGACTTCGGCACCGCGTTCAACGGGCAGAAGGTCACCGAGCTGATGGCCACGGCCTTCCCCATCACCATCCGGCTGACCATCGTCGCCATCGTCTTCGAGATCGTCATCGGGATCAGCCTCGGCGTCGTCACCGGACTGCGCCGCGGACGGCCCGTCGACACCGTGGTGCTCATCCTGACCCTGGTCGTCATCGCCGTCCCCACATTCGTCACCGGCCTCCTGCTCCAGCTCCTGCTGGGAGTGGAGTGGGGCATCATCAAGCCGTCCGTGTCCTCGGAGGCGCCCGTCGACGAGCTCATCGTCCCCGGACTCGTCCTGGCCTCCGTGTCCCTGGCCTACGTCACCCGGCTCACCCGGACCTCGATCGCCGAGAACGCCCGCGCCGACTACGTCCGCACCGCCGTCGCCAAGGGCCTGCCCCGGCGGCGGGTGGTCGTGCGGCACCTGCTGCGCAACTCGCTCATCCCCGTCGTCACCTTCATCGGCACGGACGTGGGAGCCCTGATGGGAGGGGCGATCGTCACCGAGCGCATCTTCAACATCCACGGAGTCGGCTACCAGCTCTACCAGGGGATCCTCCGCCAGAACTCCCAGACCGTCGTCGGGTTCGTCACCGTCCTGGTCCTCGTCTTCCTGGCGGCGAACCTGATCGTCGACCTCCTGTACGCCGTACTCGACCCGAGGATCCGCTATGCCTGAGCAGAAGCCGTGGGACGAGACGACGGGCAGCGGAGCGATCTCGGGGGCCGGCGCGGGCGGCGGCATGGACCTCGCGATGGACGAGGGCACCACACTGGAGAAGACGCCCGGCGGCCCCGAGGGCACCGGACCGGCCGGCAAGCCGCGCAGCCTCTGGTCCGACGCCTGGCGGGACCTGCGCCGCAACCCGGTCTTCATCATCTCCTCGCTGGTCATCCTGTTCCTGGTGATCATCTCGATCTGGCCTTCGCTGATCGCCGACCAGGACCCGCTCGACTGCGACCTGTCCAAGGCCCAGGAGGGCTCCCAGCCCGGCCACCCCTTCGGCTTCGACGGCCAGGGCTGCGACGTCTACACCCGCACCGTCTACGGCGCCCGGACCTCGGTGACCGTCGGTGTCCTCTCGACCCTCGGGGTCTCGCTGCTGGGCGGCGTGTTGGGCGGTCTCGCCGGCTTCTTCGGCAGGGGATGGGACGCCGTGCTCTCCCGCATCACGGACGTCTTCTTCGGCATCCCGGTGGTCCTCGGCGGACTCGTCTTCCTGTCCGTCGTCACCAGCTCCACCGTCTGGCCCGTGATCGGCTTCATCGTGCTGCTGGGCTGGCCGCAGATCGCACGCATCGCGCGCGGCTCCGTCATCACCGCCAAACAGAACGACTACGTCCAGGCGGCCAGGGCACTCGGCGCCTCCAACTCGCGGATGATGCTCCGCCACATCATGCCCAACGCCATCGCGCCCGTCATCGTCGTCGCGACCATCGCCCTGGGCACCTACATCTCGCTGGAGGCGACGCTCTCGTACCTCGGCGTCGGCCTGAAACCGCCGGCCGTCTCCTGGGGCATCGACATCTCCGCCGCCTCCCAGTACGTCCGCAACGCGCCGCACATGCTGCTCTGGCCCGCCGGGGCGCTGGCCGTCACCGTGCTCGCCTTCATCATGCTCGGCGACGCGGTGCGCGACGCCCTCGACCCCAAGCTGCGCTGAGGAGTCCGCCGCCATGTTGCTCGAAGTGCGCGATCTGCACGTGGAGTTCCACACCCGGGACGGTGTGGCCAAGGCCGTCAACGGGGTCAACTACTCGGTCGCCGAGGGCGAGACCCTCGCCGTCCTCGGAGAGTCCGGCTCGGGCAAGTCCGTCACCGCCCAGGCGGTCATGGGCATCCTCGACATGCCGCCCGGCCGGATCAGCGGGGGCGAGATCCTCTTCAAGGACCGCGATCTGCTGAAGCTCAAGGCCGACGAACGCCGGCGGATCCGCGGCCAGGAGATGGCCATGATCTTCCAGGACGCGCTCTCCTCGCTGAACCCGGTGCTCAGCGTGGGGCAGCAGCTCGGCGAGATGTTCGTCGTGCACCGCGGGATGTCCCGCGGGGACGCCCGGGCCAAGGCCATCGAACTCATGGACCGGGTCCGCATCCCGGCGGCCCGGGAACGCGTCGGCGACTTCCCGCACCAGTTCTCCGGCGGTATGCGCCAGCGCATCATGATCGCCATGGCGATGGCGCTCGAACCCTCGCTCATCATCGCCGACGAGCCCACCACCGCCCTCGACGTGACCGTCCAGGCCCAGGTCATGGACCTGCTCGCGGAGCTCCAGCGCGAGCTCAACATGGGGCTCATCCTGATCACGCACGACCTCGGCGTGGTCGCCGACGTCGCCGACAAGATCGCGGTCATGTACGCCGGCCGGATCGTCGAGACCTCGCCCGTCCACGAGATCTACCAGGCTCCCGCCCACCCGTACACCAAGGGCCTGCTGCGCTCGATCCCGCGCCTGGACCAGAAGGGCCAGGAGCTCTACGCGATCAAGGGCCTGCCGCCCAACCTGCTGCACATCCCGCCCGGCTGCGCCTTCCACCCGCGCTGCCCCATGGCCCAGGCCGTGTGCCGTACGGACGTCCCGCCGCTCTACACCGTGGACGAGGAACGACGGAGCGCCTGCCACTTCTGGAAGGAGACGCTCGATGCACGCTGATGACGCGGGACGCGAAGGGCTCTCGGGCGGCTCCACGCTGCTCACCGGGGCGCGGGAGGCGGACCGTACGCGGCCGTACGCCGAGGGGGACCCGATCCTGGAGGTGCGGGGCCTGGTCAAGCACTACCCGCTGACCCGGGGCATCCTCTTCAAGAAGCAGATCGGCGCGGTCAGGGCCGTCGACGGTGTGGACTTCGACCTCGCGGCGGGCGAGACGCTCGGCATCGTGGGGGAGTCCGGCTGCGGGAAGTCGACCGTGGCGAAGATGCTGGTCCATCTGGAGCCGCCGACCGGGGGAGTGATCCGGTACAAGGGCGAGGACGTCACCAAGCTGTCCGGCCGTGCGCTGAAGGCCGTGCGCCGCAACATCCAGATGGTCTTCCAGGACCCGTACACCTCGCTGAACCCGCGCATGACGGTCGGCGACATCATCGGGGAACCGTACGAGATCCACCCCGAGGTGGCGCCCAAGGGGAGCCGCCGGCAGAAGGTTCAGGACCTGCTCGACGTCGTGGGCCTGAACCCCGAGTACATCAACCGGTACCCGCACCAGTTCTCCGGCGGGCAGCGCCAGCGCATCGGGATCGCCCGCGGTCTCGCGCTCAACCCGGAGATCATCGTCGCCGACGAGCCGGTCTCCGCGCTCGACGTGTCGGTGCAGGCGCAGGTCGTCAACCTGCTGGACCGGCTGCAGGCCGAATTCAGCCTGAGTTTCGTGTTCATCGCGCACGACCTGTCGATCGTCCGGCACATCTCGGACCGGGTCGGGGTCATGTACCTGGGACGGATCGTCGAGGTGGGCACGGACGAGGAGATCTACGACCACCCGACGCACCCCTACACCCAGGCGCTGCTGTCGGCCGTCCCGGTGCCGGACCCGTCGGCCCGTGAGCACCGCGAACGGATCATCCTGCACGGCGACGTGCCCTCCCCGGCGAACATCCCGTCCGGCTGCCGCTTCCGCACCCGGTGCTGGAAGGCGCAGGAGCGATGCGAGCGGGAGGTGCCGCTGCTGGCGGTGCCGGCGGTCTTCCGCGACTCGGGTACTCCGGCCCGGCACGACTCGGCGTGCCACTTCGCCGAGGAGAAGCGGGTGGTGCCGCCGGAGGAGCGGAGGGAGGGGCCCGGGGCCGCCGGGGAAGCGCAGCCGCACCCCCCGGACGAGGACACCCCGGGCTCCGGGGGCACGGACGAGGGTGGCGGAGAGGGACGGTGAACGGGCATCGGTTCCGTTAACACGGAGGCAACTCGACCGTCGTCGCACCGATATACGAACACTCCACCATGGAGAACGTACGGCCGTGCGGGTGCCGTGAACCGGCCGGGGCGTTCATCACGTCGCCCCGGCCGGTTACCCGTTCCGGCGCTTCCCCCGAGGTCCCCTTGTCCATCGGCGGACCGCGGTGGAGTATCGCTGAGGTGATACTCACACGGGGAGCCAGAATCACCGGAGCGGTGCTGTGCGCCGTGCTCGCGGCCCTTGTCGCCGCCTGGATCGTGCGGGACCTCCGCGCCGTCGGAGATGCGTCCACCCTGCTGCGCTACTGGGCGGGCTACACCGACGGGTGGCCGAGGAAGCTGCCCGCCACGCTGCAGGCCGACCCGGTGCTGCTCGTCGTGTACGTCCTCGCCCTCCTCGCCGCGCTGCGCTCCTCGGTGGCGGCGTCCGCACTGGTCGTCACCGGACTCGTCACCCTCGTCCTGCGGCTGCCCGGCCTCTGGATCATCGGTTCGTCCTGGACGGGCGACCGGTTCGGCGACGACCTGCGGACGCGCGCGCTCGTCGGCACCTTCGTGACCCTCGCCGCCGGCCTCGCGCTCGTCGTCACCGGCGCCGCCGGCCGCAGGCGGCCCGAGGACATGTACGAGCGACCGCCCACCCGGCCCGGACGGGGCGCGGGCGTCACGGCCTTCCTGGTGCTCGGGGCGTCGGGCGCGGTGCTGATCGCCTGGGAGATCCGCCAGCTCTTCACGCTGCCCGACGAGGTCTATCCCGCCTGGTACATCGGCGGAGAAGCGCTGACACTCGGGCTGATCGCCGCCCCGCCGGGCTGGAGCAGCGTGGCGCTCGGGGTGATCTGCCTGGTGGTGGCGTGGACCGCCCTCTTCCGCGCCGTCCACTCCCGCCCGCTCGGTATGACCGCTGCCGGATTCCTGCTGGTCTCCGGCGTCTGCGGGATCGCCCGGACCGTCCACAACGGGTGGCTGGAACACTTCGGTGAGGCGGAGACCGAGCAGCAGCTCGGCATGCTCACCTCGTTGCTGCTCGCCTTCGCGGGGGCGACGGCCCTGCTGGTCCTGGCGCCCCGGGGGTTGGAGAGCGCCGGCGGACCGGACCAGGGGTACGGCGGCCACGGGCACCCGCAGGCCGAGGCCTACGGGCACCCGCGGGGCGCGACCCCGGGATACGGCTACCCGGGGGCCGGCGCCCCCGGGTACGGATACCCGCAGAGCGGCGGCGGATCCGGTCCCCCGCCGCCGCCCGCGTCCCCGCCGCCCGGCTGGTGAGGCCCCGGGCGCTCCGCACGGGAGGAGTCACGGCCGGGACAGCCCCAGGGACCGGCGGAGGAAGTCCACCTGGAGCAGCAGCAGGTTCTCCGCGACCTGCTCCTGCGGGGTCATGTGCGTGACCCCGCTCAGCGGCAGCACCTCGTGCGGCCGCCCGGCGGACAGCAGCGCGGAGGAGAGCCGCAGCGCGTGGGCGACCACCACGTTGTCGTCGGCCATCCCGTGGACGATCATCATCGGCCGCACGGTGCCGGCCGGCTCGGAGAGCCCCTCGTCGGTCACCACGGAGTTGCGCGCGTACACCTCGGGCTGCTCCGCGGGATCCCCGAGATAGCGCTCGGTGTAGTGGGTGTCGTAGAGCCGCCAGTCCGTCACCGGGGCGCCGACGACGGCCGCGTGGAAGACGTCCGGACGCCGCAGCACCGCGAGCGCCGAGAGGTAGCCGCCGTAGGACCAGCCGCGCATCGCCACCTTCGACAGGTCCAGCGGGAACCGTCCGGCCAGGGCGTGCAGTGCCTCGACCTGGTCGTCGAGGGTGAGGGTCAGGTCGTCCCGCACCGCCTTCTCCCAGCCGGGCGAACGCCCCGGCGCCCCCCGGCCGTCGGCGACGATCACGGCGAAACCGTGGTCCGCGAACCACTGGGACGTGAGGTGCGGATTGTGGGCGGCCACCACCCTGCGGCCGTGCGGGCCGCCGTAGGGGTCCATCAGCACCGGAAGCGGACCGTCTGATTCCTTGTAGCCGGTGGGGAGCAGCACGGCGCACGGGATCCGCCGTGCGCCCCCCTCCGTCAGACGGACCTTCGCGGTCAGGACCGGCTCCTGGGCGAGATTCGCCACGGAGGCGATCCGCACGCCGTCCCGCAGCACGCCGACAGCCGTCCCCGGGTGGTCCGGGGAGGCCGACACCAGGACCGTCACACCTCCCGCGCGCACCGCGGAGTGCACCCCGACGCCCTCGCTGACGCGCTCCACGCCCAGCTCGTTGACCCGGTACACATGGCTCTGCCCGGTCTCCGGGTCCGCAGCGTCCTCGCCCGCGGTCGCCTGCACCAGGATGTCCGACCCGCCGATGTCCAGCACCGCCTGGACGTGCAGCTGGCCGCCGGTCAGCGGGCGGTCACCGACCGAGAGCACCCGCGCGCCCCCCTCGTCGGCGATGCGCACGAGCCGCCCGTCGGGGGCCCAGGCGGGAACCCCGGCGAAAAGATCGAGCCAGATCTCGTCCTCGTCGACATGCACCGTGCGGGTCGCCCCGCTCTCCGTGTCGACGGCCAGATACAGCTGGCTGCGCTGGTCCCGGGCCTGGACCAGGAGCAGCGGGGCGCCGTTCGACGACCAGTGCACCCGCGCCAGGTAGGGGAAGCGGGACCGGTCCCAGACCACCTCGGTGCGGGCCCCCTCCAGATCCGTCACGAAGAGCCTCACCTCGGCGTTGGCCGTCCCCGCCGCCGGGTAGCCCACCTCGGCGGGCCGGTTCCCGGGGTGCGCGGGATCGGCGATCCACCACCGCTGTACGGCGCTGTCGTCGACGCGGGCGACCAGCAGGCGGTCCGAGTCCGGCGACCACCAGAAACCCCGGTAGCGGCTCATCTCCTCCGCCGCGAGGAACTCCGCGACGCCGTAGGAGACGTGGGCGTCCTCGGGCTCCGCGACCGCCCGGTCGCCGTCGCCCTCCGCCCCCACGACCCGCAGCGCGCCCCGCGAGACGTAGGCGACGTGCCGCCCGTCGGGCGAGGGGCGCGGGTCGATCACCGGACCGGGCACCGGCAGGGCGCGTGCCGTGCCGGCCCTCAACTCGGCGACGTACGCCCTGCCGGAGAGCGCGAAGGCCGCCAACTCCGCGGCGTCGTCCACCGCGTAGCCCACGATGCCCGCCGAACCCTCCCTGACCCGCTCCCGGCGCGCCCTCTCCTGCGGCGACAGCGCCTCCGCGGAACCGCCCAGCAGGGCGGCCGGGTCGGCGGCCACGCGCTCCTCACCCGTCCCGGTGTCCAGCACCAGGAGGCGGTTGGTCCGGTCGGAGCCCGAGGCCGACCTGAGGAAGATCACCCGCGTCCCATCCGGTGAGACGGTGAAGGCCCGAGGTGCGCCGAGAGTGAACCTCTGGGTCCGGGCGTGCTGGAGGGGAAAAGACAGCTTCTTCGAGGTCATGGCTCCGAACCTAGTCCGCCCCGGGCGGTCCGTGCGCCCCTCGTGCTGCTGTGCCCCGATCAATGCGTCGGCACGGATAGTTATGATCCGTAGCGCTCGGTGGGTATGAACCTGCTGGCTCCATGTGTGCTGCCCGTCCCGACCGTACTGATGGAGGTGAACCGCCGTGGCACTCTCGATTTCGGCGGTGGTGCTGCTGGCGATCGTCGTCTTCCTGCTGATCCGGAAATCCGGACTCAAGGGCGGACACGCGGTGGTCTGCATGTTGCTGGGGTTCTACCTCGCGAGCTCGTCGATCGCCCCGACCATCTCGGAGGTGACGTCGAACGTGGCAGGCATGATCGGGGGGATCAAGTTCTGATCGGGTGCGCCGCCGGGCGCCCCGGCACCGCGGGGCGTTCGGCCGGTGGAGCGGCCTGCTCGTAGGGTGGTCCCATGAAGGACCTTCCCGCCCGCCGTCTGCTCCTGGTGCACGCGCACCCCGACGACGAGTCGATCAACAACGGCGCCACCATGGCCAGGTACGCGGCCGAGGGCGCGCACGTCGCCCTGGTGACGTGCACCCTCGGCGAGGAGGGCGAGGTCATCCCGCCGGACCTCGCGCATCTCGCCGCGGACCGCGAGGGCGGCCTGGGCGACCACCGCGCCGGCGAACTCGCCGCCGCGATGCGGGCGCTCGGGGTCACGGACCACCGCTTCCTGGGCGGCCCCGGCCGCTTCCGCGACTCCGGGATGACGGGCACCGAGCAGAACCACCGGCCCGGTGCCTTCTGGGCCGCCGACGTCGACGAGGCCGCCGGGCACCTGGTCGGAGTGATCCGCTCCCTGCGCCCCCAGGTACTCGTCACGTACGACCCGGACGGCGGATACGGCCACCCCGACCACATCCAGGCGCACCGCGTCGCGATGCGCGCGGCGGACCTGGCCGCCGATCCCGCGTACGACGCCGGCGCCGGAGCCCCGCACACCGTCGCCAAGGTCTACTGGAACCGGGTGCCCCGCTCGGTGGCCGAGGAGGGCTTCGCGCGGCTGCGGGACACCGCCCCCGACGCGTTCCCGGGCATCGCCCGGATCGACGACGTGCCCGGAGTCGTGGACGACGACGTGATCACCACGGAGATCGACGGCTCGGCGTACGCCTCGGCGAAGACGGCCGCCATGCGCGCGCACGCCACCCAGATCGCGGTCGACGGACCGTTCTTCGCTCTTTCGAACGACCTGGGCCAGCCCGTGTTCACCACGGAGTACTACGAGTTGGTGCGAGGCGTCCGCGGCGGGGACGACGGTGCCCGGGAGCACGACCTCTTCGCGGGTGTGCAGGACGCGGACCTCGCACCGGGAGCACGGACATGAGCAACAGGCAGAGGCAGCGCGCCTCGTCGCAGTCGCCGCGCACCAACGCGCCGCCCAGGATTCCCGAACCGTCCGGTCTCGCGGCGCCCCCGAACCCCCGGCGGATCCCCCTGTACGTGGGTCTCGCGGTCCTCGGCGCGGCCGTCGGACTCGCCGGCACCCTGGTCCAGGCGGCCCTGTTCCCGGGCGGGTTGCTGCTCGCGCTGGCCGCGTCGGCGGGACTGTTCCACGGCGGCCGGGTGCTGACCCGGACACAGCTCGGCGCGCTGGTGCCGGCGGTGGGATGGTTCCTCGCCGTCATCGTCCTGCTCGGCGGGCGTCCCGAGGGCGACTACGTCTTCGGGGAGGAGATCGGCCTGGCTCTCTTCATGCTCGGAGGGATGGCCGTGGCTGTGATCTGTGCCACCATGTCGCGGCTGCCGTATTCGGCCAACGACCCCGGTCGATCCGGCACGTGATGTGGTATGTCCGCCCCCGGATTGCCCCTCCGCGCGGTGCCGGGTGCATCCTTGTTCTCCCCGTACGCGGAGAGTCCTGCGGCGGCGGCCAGTATGGTGGTGCGCGCGCCGAGCCGTCCCCTGGCCTGCGGCATGGGGGAAGTACGGGCGGCGGAGCCAATCGGGAGAACCTGCTTTGAGTCGTGAAACTGACAGTTCGTCCTCCGGGCCCCAGGGGCGTGGAGGAGCCGCGTACCCGTCGGGTACGCCGCCGTACGGATCACGCCAGTATCCGTCGCTGCACCCGTCTCAGGACGGCCCGGAGGAGACTCCGGAGCCTGCGGACCCGCCCCGGCCCGAGGAGCCCAGAACCGAGACGACGCTGACGACGCGTATCCGGATCAACATCCCGGGCTCGCGTCCGATCCCGCCTGTCGTCATGCGTACGCCGATGAGTGAGACGGACGCGTCGGGCGGGCGCCCCGCCTCCGAGCGGACCGGCAGCACCCCGAGGCCCGGCGCACCCGCGCCGTCGTCCGGCGGGGCCCCCGAGCCCGGCCCGGACGCGCGGCCCGGCGGCCCGGCGGCCGAGGTCCCGGACGGGAAGCCGGCCAAGGAGAAGAGCGGGAGCGACTGGTTCGCCCCGCGCAAGGCGCCCGCCCCGGCCCCCGGCGCGGGCGCGGCTCCCGCGGCCTCGGCTCCGGGAGGCCCCGGCCAGGGCCCCGGCGCACCCTCCTCCGGCGGTCCTTCCGGCCCGGCCGGCGGTTCCGGCCGGCCGACGCCGCCGCGCGTGGACTCGCCGTACTTCTCGGACGGTCCGCAGCAGCCCGGCGACCGGGACGGTGCGCCCCGACCGGGGCGCAGCGCCCTCGACGACCTCGACGGCCCCCCGCGCGGCACGCCGAACCCCGGTGTGCGGCCGCAGGGCGGCCCCGGCCCCTCCGGACCCACCACGGGCCCGGTCACCGGGAGTTCGTCGCTCACACCGGACCTCGACCGGCTTCCCGGCGCACCCGGCCGGACGGCTCCCAGCGGCCCGGCCGGCCCCGGCGGCGTCCCTCCGCGGATGTCGGACGACACCGCCATCCTGACGCCGCAGGCCCCCGCACCGGGCCCCGGCTCCGGTGGCCACGTCTCCGGCGACACGCTGACCAGCGGCATCCCCGTCATCCCGGCGGAGCCCCGCTCGGTCTTCCCGGGCGGCCCCGGAGCCGTCCGGCCGCCCGAGGGCCCCATGGGCGGCCGGCCCGGGGGCGCGGGTGCCGCGGCGCCCACTCCCGCCTCCCGGCCCGCTCCCAAGGCGGCGCCCGCCAAGAAGGGCCGCTCCAAGCTGGTCCTGCTGGGCGCGGGAGTCCTCGTGCTGTTCGGCGTGGCCTACGGCGCCGGTCTGCTGATGAACCACTCGGAGGTCCCCAAGGGCACCACCGTGCTCGGTGTCGACATCGGCGGCGGCACGAAGGAGGAGGCGGTCGCCAAGCTCGACGCCGCCCTCGGCAAGCGGGCCCAGACCCCTCTGCGGCTGTCCGTGGACGGCGAGGAGCAGAAGCTCGACCCCGACAAGGCCGGTCTCACCCTGGACAGCCAGGAGACCGTCCGGGGCGCGGCGGGCAGCGACTACAACCCGGTCTCGGTGATCGGGTCCCTGTTCGGCGGGGCGCGCTCCGCCGACCCGGTGATCCCGGTCGACGAGGAGAAGCTCGGCGTCGCGCTGACCGATCTGGCGGGTGCCGCGGGTTCCTCCAACGACGGCACGATCAAGTTCGAGCCGAACAAGGCCGTTGCGGTCCCCGGGAAGCCGGGCAAGTCGCTGGACGTCAACCGGTCGATGATCTCCGTACGCGATGCCTATCGCGCGCAGGTCCAGACCGGCGATCCGGCCCTCGTCGAACTGCCCGTCGCGGCCAGCGAACCCACCATCACCAAGGCCGAACTGGACCGGGCGATGAAGGAGTTCGCCGAGCCCGCGATGTCCGGGCTGATCACCGTCCAGGCCGGGAGCAAGTCGATCGACTTCGGCCCCGCGCGGTCCCTGCCGCAGATCCTGTCCATGAAGCCGGTCGACGGCAAGCTGGTCCCGGTCTACGACAGGAAGGCGATCGACACCCTGCTCGACGGCGTCTTCGACGGCATCATGATCACCAAGGGTGACGGTACGAAGCACCAGGTCAGCTCGACCGACGTGGCCCAGGCCATGCAGGGCGCCCTCCTCGGCAGGACGCCCGCCGAGCGCACCGTCGCCATCGACCTGAGCGGCGAGGGCTGACCGGCCCGGCGACCTCGCGTACGCCCGCCCCCGTCCGGAGTTCCGGACGGGGGCGGCGTGGTGTCGGCGGCCGGACGTGTGGCCACGCGGCTCCGCCGGACATGCCGACCAGGCCGTGGGGCGCGTCGTCGCCGAAGAGGAGCCCGTGGAGTTCGCCCGTCCGTCGCGGACCGGATGCGTGCCCACGACGACCGGGAGGAGTTCCTGGCGGGGGATCGCGCTCCTCGTGGCCGGGACCGCGGCGCTCCACCCGCCGGCCGGCCGGGCACGCCGAAGCGCGGGGCCCGTCCGTAGGCACGGCACAGGGCCCCGCGCTTCCCCCGCGTGCTACGGGAAGGACACCACCTGGGACGGAACGGTGGTGTCACCCGAGGTGGGCGATCCGGTGTCGTTGATGACGTGGTCGTACTGGCCCTTGCCGCCGAGCGAGACCACGAGCAGGTCGTGGAACTTAACCCCGGGCTTCACCGGGGCCTGGAAACCGTGCTGCTGGCGGATGGTCGGGTCGACGTCGAAGAAGCAGTAGCTGCCCATGCCCCACCCCTCGTGGGTGGTCACGGAGTCGTCGACCTTGTAGCCGGCGTAGCCCTTGATGTCGCCGTTCTGGATGGCGGCCTGGTTCGGGGCGTCGTACGCCTTCTCGTTCTGGAAGAAGATCGTCTTCCCGTTCTCGCCGGACCACCGGACGTCGTACTTGTTGAAGTGCTCGACGAACAGCCCGGTGGCCAGGACGTCGTCGCCCTTGACGTGGACGCCGTAGTCGGCCCGGTTGGTCTCCCAGCCGACACCCTCGCCGTGGTCGGCGCGCCAGACCCAGGTGTGGTCGATGATGGTGTCGTCGCTGTTGACGACGATGCTCGTGGTCGCCTTGCCGGGGCCCGCGCCGCCGATCCGCACGAACACGTCCTGCAACGACGTCGGGTTGGCCGCGTGGTCGCCCGAGGAGCCCTCCGGGCCGACCTCGACGAGGACCGAGGAGTTGACCGGGCCGGCGTCCACGAGGAGTCCGGCGAGCTTGACGCCGTCGACGTCACCCACCTTGATCGCCGTCACGCCGTTGTCCGGGATGATCGTGGCGAGGCCGAGACCGAGCGCGACGGTGTTCGCGCGGTCGATCTCGATGGGCTCGTCGACGTGGTAGACGCCCGGGGTGAACAGCAGGTGCAGGCCCTGGTCGACGGCCGCGTTGATGGTCTGCGCGGTGGCGCCGGGTTTCACCACGTAGAACTGGTCGAGGGGGATCGACTCGCCCTCGGGCGTGCCGTCGGCCCAGCTCGTCCCCCGCGCGTAGCTGTCGCGGGTGTACCACTGCTGCTGGGAGTAGGGGCCGACCTGTCCGTCGATCTTGCTGTCGGCGATGTAGCCGCCGCTGGCCCATCCGTAGCCGTCGGGCGCGAGGTTGAGTCCGCCCTTGACGTGCATGCGGCGGAACGGGGCGGCCTGTGAGACGGCCCAGCGGTTGGTGCCGTTGACCGGGTCGAGGGCGAGGTTCTCGGCCGAACGCCAGAAGTTCTGGGTGGCGTTGCCGTCGAACCAGCCGGCGTCGACCGTGACGTCACCGTTGAACGTCGTGTCGTCGGGGTTCAGGCCGAGGCCGGCGATCGACGTGTAGAAGCCGATCTGGGCGTTGATGTCGTTGTAGGTGCCCGGCTTGAACATCAGGGCGTAGCGGTCGCTGCCGAACTGCGCGGACTCCTGCTTCTTGAAGATCTCGTCGACCTTGCCCTGGATGTCGGGCGTCGAAGGGTCGAAGACCAGCACGTTGGGGCCGAGGTCGCCCCCGCCGGGCACCGCCCCGGTCTCGTCACCGAACGCCGACCGGGCCGTGGGGAAGGCCATGAGCAGCGACACGGCGAGTGCGGCGAAACCGAGTGCCTTGGAGCGGCGGCGCCGGTGAGGTGCGGTGGGGGCTGCTGGATTCGTGGGGGGAACGTGCATGGATGACGTCTCCTGGGTCGTGGTAGGGGCACGACGGAACCTCTGAAATGAGAGAGCGCTCTCTCATGCGGCCGATGTAACCGCCATCGCCCTGGACACGTCAAGAGGTGTGCGTCAGGAGCCTCCGTCGGGGGCCGCGGTGGACAACCATTGGCGCCGGACGTGAGCCGAATGGGCCGGTATGCGCGTGGATCGCCCGCCCGGTGCGTTCACGGGGTGACCTACCGGCCGCCGGATCGCGGCCGGCCGGCTCCCCGCCCGGTGGTGCGGGCCGCCCGCACGACCGGGTCAGTTCAGCAGCGCCCTGGCCGCCCGGGCGCGGTGGCGGATCGCCTCGGCGGCCGTCGGCTCGATCCCGTCGACGATCTCGGCGTACTCGTCCATCTCCGCGGCGCCCCGCAGGAACTCCCCGCGCTGCACGAGGAGCTGGGCCCGCTCGTAGCGGAGCCTGGCCGGGTGCGCGGGCAGCAGCAGGGAGAGTTCGAGCGCCCACAGCGCCACGTCCGTACGCTCCGGGCGGGCCGACGCCCAGGCCCGGACGTTGTTCAGGATCCGCAGCACCGTCTCCAGCGGCCGTGCGGGCACCAGCATCGACGACTCCAGGGGCGCGCCGGTCGCCCCCGTCACCATCAGCTCCGCGTCCTCACCGCTCAGCGGGGCGCCACCGGCGAAGGGATCGGCCAGGACCCGCTCGGCCGGGTCGCCGAAACCGACCACGAAATGACCGGGGAGAGCCACTCCGTAGACGGGCGCCCCGGCCCTCCGCGCCACCTCGATCCAGACCACGGACAGCAGGATGGGCAGTCCTCTGCGACGTCGCAGCACCTGCTGGAGGACCGACGACTCCAGCCGCTGGTAGTCGGGGGAAGAACCCCCGAAGCCGCAGCGTCCGCCCAGCAGTTCGGCGAGCGCGGACGCCCACGCGCGGGCTCCGCGGGCGCCGTAGGGCAGGAGGCCCGCCAGCCGGTCCAGCTCGATCTGCGCCGCGTCGACACCGTACGGATCGGCGTCCCCCGGCGACGGCGGTGAGGCCTCCGCGCCCAGCAGCAGACAGAGCAGTGCGAGGTCCGGCCGTTCGGCGCGCGCCTCCTCGGCGAACCGCTTGCGTCGTGCGTCCCTGCCGGCGTCCTCGGAGCTCATGTCTGACACGTGTCCCTGCTGCTGTCTCCGCTACGCGGACCGGAAGTGGTGGTAACGGTGATGGGTGGCGAAGCCCATGCGGTCGTACAGCGCACGGGCGCCTTCGTTGTCCGACTCCACCTGGAGCCACGCGGCCGAGGCGCCCTCGTCCAGCGCCGTGCGGGCCAGCGCCGTCATCACGGCGGTGGCGAGCCCCCGGCGCCGGTGCTCCGGACCCACCTCGACGGCCATGAAGCCCGCCCAGCGGCCGTCCACCACGCAGCGCCCGATCGCCGCCGGCACCCCCGCCGGGCCGTCGCCCGGTACGGAGGCGAACCACACGGAGGGGCCGCTGCCCAGCACCGTCCGCACATGGGGCCCCGGCGTCCCGGAGCGCTGGTACCGGGACAGCCACGCGTCGTCCGGCTGACGGGCCGTCCGCACCGCGGAGACGTCCGCGTCCAGGTCGCCGACCGGGGCCAGCGCCGCGATCCGCACCTCGGCCGACACCTCCCGCCGCCACCCGTGCTCCTCCAGACCCGCGCAGAGCCGCTCCTGCGTGCCCTCCGCGCCCGTCGCGGCCTGCACGTAGGCGGGCAGCCCCCGGTCCTCGTACCAGCGCCGGACACGCCCGAGCGCCTCACCCAGCGGAAGACCCGGATCGCCGAGCGGCAGCACGGAGTTGGCGCGCCGGGTGAATCCGCCGGCGGCGCGCAGCCGCCAGTCGCCCAGGAGTTCGCTCTCCACGGGCTGCCAGGCGCGCGCGGTGACCAGGGCGAGTTCACCGAAGGAGGCGGCGGGACCGCGGCGGCGTGCCGGGGCCGCGGGCACCACCTTGCCCGCCACCAGCGAGGATTCCGCGATCCGGACGCTCCCGCCGCTCTTCGTCGTGACCGAGAGCACACCACCGTCCCACGATGTGAGAACCCCGACCGTGTCGGTGAACTTCGCGTCCTCGCCCGGGACGCCGACGACGCGCCGTACGGACACCCGTTTTCCGACGTCAGCGGGCGTTATGCGAACTTCGAGCCGTCCGCCCATGGTGAATTCCACAGCTCTCTCTGCCCCTCCTGTTCGGATCGTGCCCCGGAACGGAGATACTAGGGGCGGGCATCGACGACGCCGCGCTCCCGCGCGAGAGCCAACGCCCTACCGAGGAGGAACGACAGCGTGACCTACGTCATCGCGCAGCCTTGTGTCGACGTGAAGGACAAGGCCTGCATCGAAGAGTGCCCCGTCGACTGCATCTACGAGGGCTCCCGGTCCTTGTACATCCATCCGGACGAGTGCGTCGACTGCGGAGCCTGTGAGCCGGTCTGCCCGGTCGAGGCCATCTTCTACGAGGACGACACCCCGGAGGAGTGGAAGGACTACTACAAGGCGAACGTCGAGTTCTTCGACGACCTCGGCTCCCCGGGTGGCGCCTCCAAGCTGGGTCTCATCGAGCGCGACCACGCGTTCATCGCCGCGCTGCCGCCGCAGAACCAGTAACCGGCACAGCGAGCGCCGCCCGGTCCCGTACGGCTCGTCACCGTGCGGGACCGAGGTGTTTTCCGGCTGCCACGCCCCCGTACGAGAAAGCAGAGTTCCGTGTCCGAAGCAGTCCCCGTCTCCTCCCGCCTCCCGGTCTTCCCCTGGGACAAGCTCGCGCCCTACAAGGCGACGGCCGCGGCCCATCCGGACGGCATCGTGGACCTGTCGGTCGGCACGCCCGTCGACCCGGTGCCCGAGCTGATCCAGCAGGCGCTGATCGCCGCGTCGGACAGCCCCGGCTATCCGACGGTGTGGGGGACCGAGGAACTGCGTGACGCCCTGACCGGCTGGGTGGAGCGCAGGCTCGGCGCGGTCGGCGTGGCCCACGGGAACGTGCTGCCCGTGGTCGGCTCGAAGGAACTCGTCGCCTGGCTGCCGACGCAGCTGGGGCTCGGCGCCGGTGACAAGGTCGCCTACCCGCGGCTCGCCTACCCGACCTACGAGGTCGGGGCGCGGCTCTGCGGCGCCGAGCCCGTCGTCTACGACGACCCGACGGAGCTGGACCCCGAGGGACTGAAGCTGCTCTGGCTCAACTCCCCGTCCAACCCGACGGGCCGTGTCCTGCCGAAGGACGAGCTGACCCGGATCGTGGCCTGGGCGCGTGAGCACGGGGTGCTGGTCTTCAGCGACGAGTGCTACCTGGAGCTCGGCTGGGAGGCGGAGCCGGTCTCCGTGCTCCACACGGACGTCTGCGGCGGCACGTACGAGGGCATCGTCGCCGTCCACTCGCTCTCCAAGCGCTCCAACCTCGCCGGGTACCGCGCGGCCTTCGTGGCGGGCGACGCGGCCGTCCTGGGGGAGCTGCTCCAGATCCGCAAGCACGGCGGGATGATGACGCCGGCCCCGGTCCAGGCGGCGACGGTCGCGGCGCTGGGCGACGACGAGCACGTAGCGGAGCAGCGGGCGCGCTACGCCCGGCGGCGCACGGTCCTGCGGGCGGCGCTGGAGGCCCACGGCTTCCGGATCGAGCACAGCGAGGCGAGTCTCTACCTCTGGGCCACCCGCGACGAGCCGTGCTGGGAGACCGTGGCGCACCTGGCGGAGCTCGGCGTCCTCGTGGCACCGGGCGACTTCTACGGGCCGGCCGGGGACCGCTTCGTACGGGTGGCGCTCACGGCCACGGACGAGCGCGTGGACGCGGCGGTCGCGCGGCTGTCCTGACGCAGGGCCCGCAGACGCGCCGAGGGGCCTCGGGAGTGCGCACTCCCGAGGCCCCTCGGCACGTTCGCCGGGGCCCGGCGGGTCAGCCGATCGGCAGGCCCTTGGTGGGCAGCCCCTTGGTCGGCAGGCTCTTGGTCGGGAGGGTGTCCTCCGTCAGCTCGCCGTCCGCCAGGGTGCCGGCCTTCTCCAGGGTCTTGCCGGCGGCGGGAAGGGTCGTGCCGACCACCTTGCCGCCGGTCTCGTTCGCCGCGTGCGAGCCCTGCTTGGCGGTGGAGTCGAGCGTGCTGCTCAGGCCCGCGCCGTCGAGCGAGGTCAGGCCGCCGAGCGCGGGGGTCTGCGGGAGCCCCGCGGCGCCCGCCGCACCGGCCGCGCCGACCACGGGGGCCGCACCTGCGGCGATCAGCAGCGCGGCGCGGGCGATCCGACGGGTCAGGGGGAGGGACATGATGCTCCTTCGGCGGGACGTCAACGGGTCTCGGCGGATGTGGAATCCGCCTGTCCGGTGATCGGACGCACTGAACAACAGCTCCAGGGGCGGGGAAGGTTGCGGGGAACCCGGGCAAAGACTGGGTAATGCGTCCGATAATCCGCAATGCGACGACCCGGTGGCGGGGGGCGTTCCCCGCACGCCTGATGAACCGTCACTTCCCGTCGTACGCAGGGTCGTGAGCCCGTGGGGAGGGTGCGTGGAAGCGCGGGTGCGGGCGTGGCTCGGCCTGTCGTCCGTGCGGCCCGCACGGCCCGTACGGATGACAGGCCGTACTACTGAGCGAGCCGCATCCGGACGCTGGTGGAGCTCGGTTCCTCGCGTTCCGTCCGCCACCCGGTGTCGGCGGTCCACACCCGCCCCCCGTAGGAGACCTCGTCGATCCGCAGGGTCCCGGCCCGCGCGACCGCCCAGTGGGCGAGCTCCCAGCCCCGGCTCGAGGCGCGGTCGTCCCCGGCGGGTACCGGAACCGACACGGTGCCGGCCGCGGCGGCGCCCGCCGACCCGGTGGACGGCAGGACGTCCTTGCCGAACGCGCGCACCAGATCGGACCGCACCGCGGCCGCGTCACCGGGACCCTCGGCGGCCGCGGACGCCTGCGAGCAGGTCAGCGAGGCGGGGGAGCGCCCGGTCAGCGCCGCGGCCAGCAGGGCGGAATCCGGCTCGTGCTTGGCGTACGCCTGCGGGAACCCGCTCTTCTGCACCTTCTGGGCCGCGACGGTCAGCGGCAGCCGCGAATAGCCCGGGACCTCGACGAGGTGCTCGTAGAACTCCCCGGCCGAGTAGACCGGGTCCATGATCTGCTCGGGCGTTCCCCAGCCCTGCGAGGGCCGCTGCTGGAAGAGACCGAGCGAGTCCCGGTCGCCGTGGTCGATGTTGCGCAGGGAGGACTCCTGCATGGCGGTCGCCAGCGCGATGGTCACGGCCCGTTCCGGGAGTCCGCGGGTGGTGCCCACGGCGGAGACGGTGGCGGCGTTGGCGGCCTGCTCGGGGCTCAGCTCGTACGTCCGCCCCTCACCCCCGCCGACCGGCCCGACGACGCACCGGGGCGCACCCTTGTGGCCGGAGAGGTACTGCAGGGCCAGATAGCCCGCCAGTGCCACGAGCACGGCGAAGGCGGCCGCGGCACGGAACAGGCGGCTGCGGCGGGGAGAAGAACTCGTCCGGGGCACGAGGCCAACCGTACTGGAGGGTACGAGCGGGCCGGTCCCCGAAGTCCCTTAGGGTCGTGGCCATGGATGGACACACGCTTGACCTCTCCCTGGACGGTCCCGAGCTCACCGCCCGGCTGGTCGACTTCCCGTCGGTCAGCGGGCAGGAGAAGGACCTCGCCGACGCCGTCGAGGCGGCCCTGCGCACGCTGCCGCACCTGACCGTCGACCGCCACGGCAACAACGTCGTGGCGAGGACCCGGCTGGGCCGGTCCGAGCGTGTCGTCCTGGCCGGCCACATCGACACCGTGCCGATCGCGGACAACGTGCCCTCCCGCCTCGACGACGACGGCGTGCTGTGGGGGTGCGGCACCTCCGACATGAAGTCTGGCGTGGCCGTCCAGCTCCGGATCGCGGCGACCGTGCCGGAGCCCAACCGCGACCTGACCTTCGTCTTCTACGACAACGAGGAGGTCGCCGCCCAGCACAACGGCCTCGGACACGTGGCCGAAGCGCACCCCGACTGGCTCGAAGCGGACTTCGCCGTCCTGCTGGAGCCCTCCGACGCGCAGGTCGAGGGCGGCTGCCAGGGCACCGTGCGGGTGCACCTGCGGCTGGAGGGCGAGCGGGCCCACTCCGCGCGCAGCTGGATGGGTTCCAACGCGATCCACGCCGCCGCCCCGGTGCTGGCCAGGCTCGCCGCGTACGAGCCGCGCCGCCCGGTCATCGACGGTCTGGAGTACCGCGAGGGGCTCAACGCCGTGGGCATCGAGGGCGGTGTCGCCACCAACGTCATCCCGGACTCCTGCACCGTGGTGGTCAACTACCGGTACGCCCCCGATCGGAGCCCCGAGGAGGCCGAGGCGCACGTCAGGGAGGTCTTCGCGGACTGCGGCGTCGTCGGGTTCACCGTCGACGACCACTCCGGCGCCGCCATGCCCGGGCTCTCGCATCCCGCGGCCAAGGCGTTCATGGAGGCGGTCGGCGGCACGGCCCAGCCCAAGTTCGGCTGGACCGACGTCTCCCGGTTCGGCGCTCTCGGCGTTCCCGCGGTGAACTACGGTCCCGGGGACGCGCTGTTCGCGCACAAGCGGGACGAGCACGTGGCGGTCGACCGGATCACGCACTGCGAGGAGCGTCTGCGCTCCTGGCTCACCAGCTGACCCACGGCATTCCCCCGCCCGTAACCTCCGCCGATCTAGGCTGAACCGACACACGCACATCGCAGGTCGGCGGAGGGAGCAGGTCATGGGCAACCCGGAGGACGCACGGATCCCCGAGGGCGCGCAGATTCCCGAGGGCGCGGTGAAGCCCGAGGAGCAGCGACTGGGTCCGGTACTGCGGCGCAGGGACCAGGTCCAGCCGGGCACGACCGATCAGCGGCTGCTGGACTCCGAGGGCGACTCGGAGTGGGTCCACACCGACCCCTGGCGCGTCATGCGGATCCAGTCGGAGTTCGTGGAGGGATTCGGCGCGCTGGCGGAACTGCCCAGCGCGATCAGTGTCTTCGGCTCGGCCCGCACACCGGCGGGCGGACCGGACTACGAGGCGGGCGTACAGATCGGCAAGGCGCTGGTCGAGGCGGGTTTCGCCGTCATCACGGGCGGCGGTCCCGGAGCGATGGAGGCGGCGAACAAGGGGGCCCGGGAGGCCAAGGGCGTCTCCGTCGGGCTCGGCATCGAGCTCCCCTTCGAGTCCGGACTGAATCCACATGTCGACATCGGCGTCAACTTCCGCTACTTCTTCGTCCGCAAGACGATGTTCGTGAAGTACGCCCAGGGGTTCGTCGTCCTGCCCGGCGGTCTGGGCACGCTGGACGAGCTCTTCGAAGCGCTCACCCTGGTCCAGACGGGCAAGGTGACGCGCTTCCCGATCGTCCTCTTCGGTACGGCGTACTGGGGCGGCCTGGTCGACTGGCTGCGGGACACGGTGGTGGCGGGGGGCAAGGCGTCCGAGCACGACCTGATGCTGTTCCACGTCACGGACGACGTGGACGAGGCGGTCCGGCTGGTGACGAAGGAGGTCGGCCGCTAGCCGCGTCGGCCGGCGGCGGGGCCGGAGCGGCCACGCTCCCTACGCCAGGCCCCGCCGCGCGACGGCCGGCGGCCGGTGGCCCGCGATGGACGCGACCATGTCCAGGACCTGACGGGTCTCGGCCACCTCGTGCACCCGGTAGACCTGCGCCCCCAGCCACGCGGAGACGGCCGTCGTGGCCAGCGTGCCGATCACGCGCTCCTTGACCGGCCTGTCGAGCGTCTCCCCGACGAAGTCCTTGTTGGAGAGGGAGACCAGCACCGGCCAGCCGGTGGCCGTCATCTCGTCCAGCCGGCGGGTCGCCTCCAGCGAGTGGCGGGTGTTCTTGCCGAAGTCGTGGCCCGGATCG
The DNA here is from genome assembly GCF_000717245.1 of Kitasatospora papulosa. Taxonomy (GTDB): domain Bacteria; phylum Actinomycetota; class Actinomycetes; order Streptomycetales; family Streptomycetaceae; genus Streptomyces; species Streptomyces papulosus. The sequence continues at coordinate 457,880 of NZ_JNYQ01000004.1, read as the reverse complement.
ATCATGATCCCGTCCGGCCTCACCCCGAGCTCCACGGCCCGCTCCGCGAGCCCCAGGGTGACCCGCAGGATGTCGGCCACCACGTCGTCGTACGCGATCCGGTGCGGCCGGGTGCGGGGCTCCGCGCCGCCCGCGTGCGTGCACACGAGCCCGGCGCCGTACCGCGCCGCCACCTCCGCGAGCTTCGGGTCGACGCCGCCCCACGCGTCGTTCAGCACGTCGGCACCCGCCTCGCAGACGGCCGCACCGACGTCGTGCCGCCAGGTGTCCACACTGATCACTACGTCCGGGTGGCGGCGCCGTACCTCGGCGACGAAGCCCACCGTGCGACGGGCCTCCTCCTGCGCGGTCACCTCCTCGCCCGGGCCGGCCTTCACCCCGCCGATGTCGATGATCGCGGCACCTTCCGCGACGGCCTGCTCGACCCTGGAGAGCGCGGGCTCGTCACGGAACGTCGCCCCCTGGTCGTAGAAGGAATCGGGAGTCCGGTTCACGATCGCCATGATCACCGGCTCGTGCGGCCCGAACTCCCGCCGCCCCAGCCTGAGCGTCCCGCTTCGCATTCCTGGTTCCTCCCTGTAGCCCGCCTGCGACCCTAACCGTCGGTGGCGCATGGCACGATCTGACCTGGACAGGTATTCCGCTTCCGGGGAGATGCACGTGTTCTGGTTCTTGCTGCTCACGATGGCCGTGGTCGTGGCCGCGGTCACCCTGGCGGTGGTCGGCGGAGGCGGAAGCCCGGTGCTGCAGGACGTCGAGCCCGAGCGGCTCACCGACCCGCTGCCCGCGAACCGCCCCGTCGGCCGCGCCGACGTCGAGGCGATGCGGCTGCCCATGGCCGTGCGCGGCTACCGCATGACGGACGTGGACGAGGCCCTCGGCCGGCTCGGTGCCGAGCTCGCCGAGCGGGACGCCCACATCGCCGAGCTGGAGTCGGCGCTCGCCGGAGCCCAGGCCACCGCGGTGAACGGCGGCCCCGACCTGTTCAAGCGGCCGGACGAGCCGCGCCGCGGCGAGGACGGCCGGCCGGGCGAGGAGGACGAGCGGTGAGCGGCGCCGTAGCAGCGGCCGACGGCCGCCCGCGCTGCCCGTGGGGGCTGTCCACGGAGGACTACCTCGCCTATCACGACACCGAGTGGGGACGCCCGGTGCACGGCGACGACGCCCTCTTCGAGCGGCTCTGCCTGGAGGCCTTCCAGTCGGGGCTGTCGTGGCTGACGATCCTGCGCCGTCGCGAAGGGTTCCGCAGCGCCTTCGCCGGTTTCAGGATCCCCGCCGTGGCGGAGTTCACCGACGCCGACAAGGAGCGGCTCCTCGCCGACGCCGGGATCATCCGCAACCGCGCGAAGATCGACGCCACGCTCGCCAACGCCAAGGTCCTGGCCGGCTGGGACAAGGGCGAACTGGACGCTCTGATCTGGTCCCACGCCCCCGACCCGGCGACCCGGCCGGCCCCGCGCACCCTCGGTGACGTCCCGGCGGTCACCCCGGAATCGACCGCGCTGGCCAAGGACCTCAAGAAGCGGTCCATCCGCTTCGTCGGCCCCACGACCGCGTACGCCCTGATGCAGGCGTGCGGCCTGGTCGACGACCATCTGGCCGACTGCGTCGCCCGGGGCGGCGGCCGGTAGTACGGGTCAGGCGCCGAGGTACTTCGCCGGCTGCTTGGAGAGGAACGCCTCGACCGCGATCGTGTGGTCCCGGGAGGCCCCCGCCCTCGTCTGGAGCTCGTCCTCCTTCTCCAGCGTCTCGGTGAGCGTGTGGCCGGCGCCGTACGCCATGGACGCCTTCAGGGCCGCGTACGCCACCGTCGGTCCCTCGGCCAGGGCCCGGGCCACGGCCCGAGCCTCCTTCGCCAGGTCGGCCGAGGGCACCACCCTGTTCGCGATGCCCAGCTCGTGGGCCTCCCGGGCGGTGATCGAGCGCGGGAAGAACAGCAGGTCGGCCGCGCGGCTCGCGCCGATGAGCCGCGGCAGGGTCCAGGAGACGCCCGAGTCGGCGGTCAGCGCGACGCCCGCGAAGGACGTGTTGAAGGAGGCGGAGTCGGCGACCACGCGGTAGTCGGCCGCCAGCGCGAAGCCGAAGCCCGCCCCCGCGGCGACCCCGTTGACCCCCGCGACGACGGGCTTCTCCATCTCGGTGATGGCGCGGACGATCGGGTTGTAGTGCTCCCGCACCGTGCTCAGCGCGTTGCCGCCGTCCGACTCGCGGGCCTCGGAGAGCTTGGCGACGTGCTCCTTGAGGTCCTGGCCCACGCAGAAGGCGCGCCCGGTGGCCGTGAGCAGAACCGCCCGTACGGCGGGATCGTCGGCGGCCGCCCGGAGGGCGTCGCGCAGCGCGACCTTCGCGGCGGTGTTCATGGCGTTCATCGCGTCGGGGCGATTGATCGTGATCGTCGCGAGTCCGTCGCTCACGTCCGTGAGCACCGGGTCAGCCGTGGTGTCGGCCAGGTCGGCCATTGCGGGATCTCCTTACGGGGCCGGCGTCGTTGCCTGTCCAGGCAAGCATGGCCGACTTCCGGCGGGCCGGACATGTGACCTGCGTCTAACGATTGGACCTCGGCTGAGGGGCGAAGGTGGCGCAGTATCGCAGCCGGATCGCCGAATTGGGTGGTTTTGGGAAAGCGCGTTGCGTAAGCGATGCCGACCGATGTTGGTCATCGGGGTCTTCGATGCGGGATAATGCGGAGGAAGCATTGTGTTCGACGCCGGTGAGGCAGCGCCTGTCATGGAGCCGCCGGTTGCGATGAGCTGGTTTCAGGAAGGGGAACGAGCATGGCGGCCATGAAGCCGCGGACGGGCGACGGCCCGCTCGAGGTGACAAAGGAGGGGCGGGGCATCGTCATGCGCGTTCCGCTCGAAGGCGGCGGTCGGCTTGTCGTCGAGCTGACTCCGGACGAGGCGGACGCACTCGGTGACGCGCTGAAGAAGGTCGTCGGCTGAGGCCGTAGCGCCACACCTCACTGCTGCCCCGGCACGGAATCCGTGCCGGGGCAGCAGTGCGTCGGGCCGGGCCCGTACGGACCGGTGCCGGTGGTCGGGCGGGGTCAGCCCCGTCGCACCGCGCAGAGGAGGCCGTCGCCCACCGGCAGCAGGGTCGCCATCAGTTCCTGGCTCTCGCGCACCGCCCGCAGCAGTTCGCGCAGGCGCAGCACCTCGGCCGGCTGCGCGGCCGAGTCGATCGTGCGGCCGTCCGCGAAGACGCCCTCGAAGCACACGAGGCCGCCGGGCCGGAGCAGACGCAACGATTCGGCGAGGTAGTCCAGGCTCTCCAGCCGGTCACCGTCGCAGAAGACGAGGTCGTACCCGCCGTCCGCCAGACGCGGCAGGACGTCGAGGGCACGCCCGGGGATGAAGCGGGCCCGGTTCGTGGCGAACCCGGCGGCACGGAAGGCCTCACGGGCGAACTGCTGGCGCTCGGGTTCCTGGTCGACCGTGGTCAGTACGCCGTCCGGCCGCATGCCCTGGAGCAGATAGATGCCGGACACGCCCGTCCCGGTGCCGATCTCGGCCACCGCTTTGGCGTCCGCGGTGGCAGCGAGCAGGCGCAGTGCCGCGCCGGTGCCTGACGACACCGGGAGGAGCCCCGTCTCGTGGGCCCGGTCCCGGGCCCAGAGCAGAGCTTCCTCCTCGGCGACAAAGGCGTCGGCGAATGCCCAGCTCGTCTGCCGGTTGGCGGTAATGACCCTCTCCTGACCCCGTAGTTGGCGCAACGGTGACTGTATCCGCTGCGCCCGGGAACCCGCAGATGGGACCGGACGTTGTGAAGGGGCGAGGGGGAACACGTGGACCGGGCCCCGGGGCCGGGTCCGGAATGTTCCTCTTGCACCCGGGGACACCGGGCGCCAGCAGGTAAAAGGCTTATCCGGAGCTAACGGGCGAGGTGGCTATGGTAGGGGCTCCACTGGACACCACCAGAGCCGATAGGGGAGGTGCGGCTGCGCCTGTGGATCGGAGAGGTGCGCTGCGGCGTCTTCTCAGGTCGGCTGGTGAGCCGAAATCCGTGACCGACATTGCTGACCGTTCTTCCAGCGCTTCCGCACCGACCGCGACCTTCGCCTCAGATGCGGATTCCCAGGCGTGGACCCCGCCCTCATGGGAAGAGATCGTCAGCACGCACAGCGCCCGCGTGTACCGCCTCGCCTACCGGCTGACGGGCAACCAGCACGACGCGGAGGACCTCACCCAGGAGGTCTTCGTCCGCGTCTTCCGGTCGCTGTCGACCTACACGCCGGGCACCTTCGAAGGCTGGCTGCACAGGATCACCACGAATCTCTTCCTGGACATGGTCCGCCGCAAGCAGCGGATCCGTTTCGACTCCCTCGGCGACGACGCCGCCGAGCGACTGCCGAGCCGCGAGCCGTCCCCCCAGCAGGTCTTCAACGACACGCACTTCGACGCGGACGTGCAGCAGGCGCTGGACACCCTCGCGCCCGAGTTCCGTGCCGCGGTGGTGCTCTGTGACATCGAGGGCCTGTCGTACGAGGAGATCGCCGCCACGCTCGGCGTGAAGCTCGGGACCGTGCGCAGCCGTATCCACCGCGGCCGCTCGCACCTGCGCAAGGCGCTCAAGCACCGTTCGCCCGAGGCCCGCGCCGAGCAGCGTTCCCTGGCGGACGCGGTCCTCGCCGGGGAGGGCGGAGCGGCGTGAGTGGCACAGGTGCGACCCCGGCCGAACAGCATCTGGGGGACAGGCTCGCCGCGCTCGTCGACGGCGAGCTCAAACACGACGCCCGTGAGCGGGTCCTGGCCCATCTGGCGACCTGCGCCCGGTGCAAGGCCGAGGCCGACTCCCAGCGGCGGCTGAAGAGCGCCTTCGCGACCTCCGCCGCCCCCTCGCCCTCGGAGGGTTTCCTCGCCCGTCTGCAGGGCCTGCCCGGCGGCGGTGGCGACGGCCCGGACGGCGGGCGGCGCTTCGGGGACGGGGTCTTCCCCGTGCCGCAGTCCGGCGGGCCGGCCGACCAGGCGCGTTCACCGCTGGACGGCTTCGGATACCTCCCCACCGCCCACGGCTCGACCGCCGTCCTGCCCGGCGGTGCGTCCGGACCCGGCTTCCGCATCCACGACGTGGCCCGGGACGCCGACCGTTCGCCGTGGCGCGCGCGGCGCTTCGCGTTCGTCGCGGCCAGTGCCGTGTCCCTGGCGGCCATCGCCCTGGGAGGCTCGCTCCCGCTCGACTACGGCCCCGAGCCGCCTCTGAGCGCCGAGGGCGCGGGCAGCAACGCCACCCCGCTCGCGGCCGACGAGCGGACAGGTGGTGCCACCGCGGCGACCAGCCGCAGCGGTGGCGGAGCCCTCGCCTTCGGGGAGGACCGTGGCGCCCGGCCGAGCGCGGCCCCGTCCCCGGCCGTCCGGTCCGTGTCCACGCCCACACTGCTGAACAGCACGGTGTTCACCGGGGGCACGTTCGCCTTCCCGGTGCTCAATGTGACCGTGCCGCCTCTGATACGCCCGACGGACGCGGGCCCGCTGTACTCGGCGGCTGTCGGCGGGGGCGCGGACCCGAAGCCGTCCGCGACGACCTCCGTCCCGCCGCTCCGCGACCGGGCGGTGCCGCTCACCCCGCTCCGCTGACCGGTACCCTGCGCGCCGATTGGCAAACCTGGTTGAATTCCGGGAGAGACGCCTCTGTGGGGCGTCCATGGGCCAGTTGCGGGGAGAGCATGGACGACGGGAAGCCCAGCGGGCCGAGGACGAAGTGGTGGAGCCGTCCCTCCACGGACCGGGACCGTCCGGCCGGGCCGGAGGAGGACGGGGCGGCCGCCAACCGCGTCGCGGACGCTTCGGGGACGGCGCCGGCCGGTCCCGGCGGGACCACCGGGCCCACGGCGGGGGAGCGGCTCCCGCACACGACACCGGACGGTGACTACACGCCCGCGCCGCCCGTCGCCGCACCGCCGCCCGCCGCCGACCTGGGCACCCCCGCGCCGGCGGAACCCGCGCCGCCCGCCGCCGAGCCGCACGTCCACCGCACGCAGCCGCTGCACGCGCCCGACGAGTACAGCACTCCGCCCTACGGCGGTCCGGGGCCGTGGGCGCCCGCGCCGCCCGTGCAGCGTCCGGTGGCGACCCCCGCCCACGGCACGCCCGTACCGCCGCCGTACGCCGGGACGGACGGGCACGGCACGGCCGCTCCGCCCGTCGCCGCCGCTCCCGCTCAAGGCGGCCAGGAACACCACACCGACCCCTGGCCCCCGCCGCACACCGTGGCGCAGCAGCACCCGGTTCCCCAGCCCCCCGGGCAGATCCCGCAGCAGACCTCCCAGTGGATGCGGTACGACCCCTGGGGCGCGCCCCGGCAGCCGTTGAGCCACCCCGGCCCCGGCCAGGGCGTCGACGACGTCCGGCCGCGCAAGGCCCGTCGGGGGACCGTCCTCGTCGGAGCGGCGCTGCTCGCCCTCCTCGCCGGCGGGATAGGCGGCGGAGTCGGTGCCTACGTCGAGCGCAACGGCGGCCTGACCACGGTGGAACTGCCGCAGTCCGGCCGGGACGCGGGCGGGCGTGCCCCCGACAGCGTCGCCGGTATCGCCGCCAGCGCGCTGCCCGGCGTGGTCACCCTGCACGTGAACGGCTCCGCCGAGTCGGGCACGGGCACCGGCTTCGTCCTCGACGACAGGGGCCACATCCTCACCAACAACCATGTGGTCGCCCCCGCGGGCTCGAACGGCGACATCACCGTCACCTTCAGCGGCGGGGAGAGCGCGGCCGCCGAGATCGTCGGCAAGGACAGCGGCTACGACCTGGCCGTCGTCAAGGTGACGGGCGTCTCGGGCCTCACGCCCCTTCCCCTCGGCAACTCCGACAACGTGCGGGTGGGCGACCCGGTGGTGGCGATCGGCGCACCCTTCGACCTGTCCAACACGGTCACCTCCGGCATCATCAGCGCCAAGGAGCGCCCCATCACCGCGGGTGGCGAGAAGGGCGACGGCACCGACGTCAGCTACGTCGACGCCCTGCAGACCGACGCCCCGATCAACCCGGGCAACTCCGGCGGCCCTCTGGTCGACGCCGAGGCCCGCGTCATCGGCATCAACAGCGCGATCCGCGCCGCCGACAGCGGATCCGGCCTCGACGGCGGCCAGTCCGGCTCGATCGGCCTGGGCTTCGCGATACCGATCAACCAGGGCAAGCGGGTCGCCGAGGAGCTGATCAGCACCGGCAAGGCCACCCACCCCGTGATCGGTGTCACGCTCGACATGGAGTTCACCGGCGACGGCGCGAAGGTCGGAGGCAAGGCGGCCGGCGGCGCGTCCGCGGTGACCGAGGGAGGCCCGGCCGACAAGGCGGGCATCCGGCCGGGCGACATCATCACCGAGGTGGAGGGCCAGCGGGTGCACAGCGGTGAGGAACTGATCGTCAAGATCCGCGCCCACCGGCCCGGTGACCGGCTCGGTCTCGTCCTGACCCGCGGCGGCAAGGAGCTGTCCATGACGTTGACCCTGGGTTCGGCGAGCGGTACCTGACGGCCACCGGCAGGTACCGCGGGGACAGCTTCGCCGGGTACCGTGGAGCGGTCCGGGCCCCTGACCTGGCGGCGGAGACCACGCGGAGAACACGCAGAGAACACGAGGAGCAGCAAGGTGTTCAATGACATAGGCGCACTCGAGCTGCTGACGCTCGTGGTTCTCGCCGTGCTCGTATTCGGCCCGGAGAAGCTCCCGAAGGTCATCCAGGACGTCACGCGCACGATCCGCAAGATCCGTGAGTTCTCGGACAGCGCCAAGGAGGACATCCGCTCGGAGCTCGGACCGCAGTTCAAGGACTTCGAGTTCGAGGACCTCAACCCCAAGACGTTCGTCCGCAAGCAGCTCATGGACGGCAACGACGACCTGGGGCTCAAGGAGATCCGGGAGAGCTTCGACCTGCGCAAGGAGATGGCCGAGGTCACCGACGCGGTGAACGGCCGGGAGAGCGCCCCCGCCTCCGCTGTCGCCGGTGCCGCCGCCACGTCCGACCTGCTCAAGAAGTCCACGCCCGACCACCCCGACACGTCCACGCCGGACCTCCTCAAGAAGCCCGCGCAGCCCGCGAAGGACGACCGGCCGCCCTTCGACGCCGACGCGACCTGAGACCCGTCAATCCCGACTCGTCCGGACGGTATGGCTATTCTCCATCTGTCCGGTTGCGTGTTTGCCCATGCCCACGGGGGGAGGGCCGCTCCGGATCAGTGAAAGATCGAGGAGGCGGCCGGGCAGATGGAGACGACGAGTCGGGTAGGGGCGGACGGTGCGCCCAGCGCGGACACCGCAGAGGGGGTGCCGGCGACCCGGCGTACGGTCGACGGCTATCTCAAGGCGCCGTTCCCCTGGTACGGGCTGGACGAGGCCTTCACGGGCCCGCGCTGGCTGATGCACGTCACCGCCGCGGCGGACGACACGGTGCAGCACGGTTCCACCGGGCACGGTGAGGAGCCCGTCGTACGGGCCGACGCGGGGGCGGAGAAGGCGCGCTTCGCGGTGGTCGTGACCGTGGGCAGCAGTCCGGTGCGGGACAGCGACGACGGTACGGGGGTGCTGGACGCCACCACGGTGTCGTCGGCGGCCTGGCTGGCGGGCTCGGGCCTGCTGGACTGCACCTGGCCTCCGCAGATGGACCACACCCTGCGTGGCGAATGGCTGAACCAGCAGACGGAGACCGCGTTCGAACTGGCGGACGACCTGGGCCGGGAGCCCTGGTCGACGCTGTCGCTGCCGGTGGACGGCGTCCCGGTGGACTTCCACTACCGGGAGTCCGAGTTCGGCTGGGTGCTCGCGGGCTCGGCGCCCGACGGGGTGCACATCGGCGCGTACGGGCGCGGGATGAGCGCCTACGGTCTGGGCTTCGCGGTGATCGGCGACATCGCCTCGTACGACGAGAGCTGAGTGCCACGCGTACGGGCGGTGGGCGGCTCTCCCAGGAGGCCGCCCACCGCCCGTACGACGCTCAGAACTTGTTGCGCGGGGTGAGACCCAGCGACATGCCGGACAGGCCGCGCTGACGGCCGCTCAGCTTCTCCGCGATGGAGCGCAGCGCGGAGCCCGCGGGGGAGTCCGGGTCGGACAGGACGACGGGCTTGCCCTCGTCGCCGCCCTCCCGCAGGCGCACGTCGATCGGGATGGAGCCCAGCACCGGGACCTCGGCGCCGACCGTCTTCGTCAGCCCGTCGGCGACCCGCTGTCCGCCGCCCGAGCCGAACACGTCGACCATCTCGTCGCAGTGCGGGCACGGCATGCCCGACATGTTCTCGACGACCCCGACGATCTTCTGGTGGGTCTGCACCGCGATCGAGCCGGCCCGCTCCGCCACCTCCGCGGCGGCCTGCTGCGGGGTGGTGACGACCAGGATCTCGGCGTTCGGGACGAGCTGCGCCACGGAGATGGCGATGTCGCCGGTGCCCGGCGGAAGGTCCAGCAGCAGCACGTCCAGGTCGCCCCAGTACACGTCGGCGAGGAACTGCTGCAGTGCGCGGTGGAGCATGGGGCCGCGCCACACCACCGGGGCGTTGCCCGGGGTGAACATGCCGATGGAGATCACCTTCACGCCGTGCGAGGACGGCGGCATGATCATGTTCTCGACCTGGGTGGGCTTGCCGTCCGCGCCGAGCATCCTGGGCACGCTGTGCCCGTAGATGTCCGCGTCGACCACACCGACCTTGAGCCCGTCGGCGGCCATCGCCGCCGCGAGGTTGACCGTGACCGAGGACTTGCCGACGCCGCCCTTGCCGGACGCCACCGCGTAGACCCGGGTCAGCGAGCCGGGCTTGGCGAACGGCACCTCGCGCTCCGCGGTGCCGCCGCGCAGCGACGCGGCGAGCTCCTTGCGCTGTTCGTCGCTCATCACGTCGAGCGTGACCTCGACCCGCGACACGCCCTCGACACGGGCCACCGCGTCGGTCACGTTCTTGGTGATCGTCTCGCGCATCGGGCAGCCGGAGACCGTGAGATACACGGTGACAGCGACCACACCGTCAGGGTCGATCCCGACCGACTTCACCATGCCGAGCTCGGTGATCGGTCGGTGGATCTCCGGGTCGTTCACTGTCGCCAGCGCTTCGCGCACCGCGTCTTCCGTAGCCATACCCCGATAGTACGGGTGCGCGCAGCGCTTCCTGGAAGGGTGGTGGCGGGCGACGGGTTGGCGGCAGGGCGGCGCGCAGCGCTCCTCGGAAGGGTGGTGGCGGGCGACGGGTGGGCGGTACGGCGCGGGTACCTACGGGCGGGTAGCCCCTCCGCGGTCGCCTTCGTCACTCTCGGGCTGGGAGAAGAGCCGACGTTCCTCCAGATCCTTCACCATCGCCTCCAGCTCCGAGCGGATCCAGTCGCGGGTGGCGACCTCACCGAGGCCCATCCGGAGCGCGGCGATCTCGCGGCTGAGGAACTCGGTGTCCGCGATCGAGCGCTCGTTCTGCTTGCGGTCCTGCTCGTGCGTCACCCGGTCGCGGTCGTCCTGCCTGTTCTGCGCGAGGAGGATCAGCGGGGCGGCGTAGGAGGCCTGGAGGGAGAGCATCAGGGTCAGGAAGATGAAGGGGTACTCGTCGAACCGCAGGTGCTCCGGAGCGAAGATGTTCCACACCACCCAGAGGATGATGATCAGCGTCATCCAGACGATGAACCGTCCGGTGCCCAGGAACCGGGCGATGCGCTCGGAGAACCGGCCGAACGCCTCGGGGTCGTACTCCGGCAGCAGCCGGCGCCTCGGCGCCTTGGGGAGGTCGAGCCGGGGCCTCGGCGGGCGCACGATGCCCGACGCGCCCGTCGCCACAGCCCTCGAACGGTCCTCAGCGGCCACCGGCGATCCCCTCCTCGCCCTGGAAGTCGGTCTCGCGCCAGTCCTCCGGCAGCAGGTGGTCGAGGACGTCGTCGACGGTCACCGCGCCCAGCAGCGACCCGCTCTCGTCCACCACGGGCACCGAGACCAGGTTGTAGGCGGCCAGATAGCTGGTCACCTCCGGCAGCGGCGTCTCCGGCGGCAGGGGCACCAGGTCGCTGTCGACGATCGAGCTGACCAGGGTGAACGGCGGATCCCGCAGCAGCCGCTGGAAGTGCACGGTGCCCAGGTACTTGCCGGTGGGCGTCTCGTCCGGCGACCGGCAGACGTACACCTGCGCGGCCAGCGCGGGCGAGAGGTCCTGCTGCCGGACCCTGGCCAGCGCGTCCGCGACCGTGGCGTCCGGCCGCAGGATGATCGGCTCGGTCGTCATCAGCCCGCCCGCGGTCCGCTCCTCGTACGACAGCAGGCGCCGTACGTCGGCGGCGTCGTCCGGCCGCATCAGGGCCAGCAGCCGCTCCTTGTCGGCCTCCGGCAGCTCCGAGAGCAGGTCGGCCGCGTCGTCCGGGTCCATCGCCTCCAGGACGTCCGCGGCGCGGTCCTCCGCCAGCTTGCCGAGGATCTCCACCTGGTCGTCACCGGGGAGCTCCTCCAGGACGTCCGCGAGGCGGTCGTCGTCGAGGGCCGCGGCGACCTCGGCCCGGCGCTTGGGCGTCAGGTGGTGCAGGGCGTTGGCGACGTCGGTGGGGCGCAGCCGTTCGAAGGTCGCCACCAGGTTCTCGGCGCCCTGCCCGTGCTCCTCCAGCGAGAAGCCGCTGATCGCCGACCACTCCACGGTCAGGGTCTCGCCCTTGCGGCGCAGGGCTCCGCCGCGGCCCTTGCGCACGAAGAACTTGTCGATCTCCCAGTCGCGGCGGGCCGGGAGCTGCTGGATGGCGACGTCGAGGACGGTCACCTCCTCGTCCGTCTCCACGAGACGCACCCGCCGGTCAAGGAACTCGCCCAGGACGAGTCGCTCGGTCGGGCGCTGCTCGAACCGCCGCATGTTGACCACGCCGGTGGTGATGACCTGACCCGACTCGACCCCCGTCACCCGGGTCATCGGCACGAAGATGCGCCGCCTGCTGACGACCTCGACGACCATGCCGAGCAGCCGGGGCGGCTTCCCGCCGACCCGGAGCATCGCCACCAGGTCGCGTACCCGGCCCACCTGGTCACCGTTGGGGTCGAACACCGGCACGCCGGCGAGGTGCGAGACGAAAACCCTGGGAGTGCCTGCGGCCATCCTGTGCGCTCCCTCCGTCCCTGACGTCCTCCTTCGCAGTGATCAGGCTAGCCCGTACCGGTCCGTGCCGCGCTGGCGGACCGTCCGTACGGAGCTCTGCCGAACGGCGTACGCGGCACGGGTACGCTGCGGTCTGCCAACCCCCGACACACAGACGAGAGGCAGTGCGCCCGTGACCTCTTCCGCCCCGGCCGTCCGGGCCCGTCGCCGGACCGCTTTCGCCGTGGTGCTCTGCGCGGGGCTGACCGTCGCGCTCACGGCCTGCGCCGGAGAGGACCCGGACAAGGGGACCAACGGCGTCGGCAAGCTGACGGCAGAACAGATCGACAAGAAGACGCGGGCCGCCGCCGATGCCGCGGACGCGGTGCGGCTGACGGGCAAACTGGTCAGCAAGGGCGGGACGTACACCCTGAACATGCAGCTCAGCGGCGAGGGCGGCACCGGGTCGGTCACCTCGAAGCAGAACACCTTCGAGCTGCTGCGCATCGGCGACGAACTCTTCCTCAAGGCCGACGCGGGCTTCTGGAAGCACGAGCAGGGGGACGACGGCAGCGAGCAGGCGGCCGACAAGCTCGAAGGCAAGTACGTCAAGGTCCCCGAGGACGATCCGACCTACCAGCAGCTGCGCGGTTTCACGGAGAAGGACACGCTCCTCGACGGGATGCTCGCCCTGCACGGGAAGGTCAACAAGGGCGACCGGGGCACGGTCGGCGGAGTGCGTACCGTGCAGATCATGGGCGGAAAGGGTGAGGGTGGTGCGCTGGAGATCTCCCTCAAGGGCACGCCGTACCCGCTGCGTGTCGCCCGGGGCGGGGGCGGCGGGACCGTCACCCTCGCGGACTGGGGCCATGCCTTCGAGCTGGAGGCACCGGCCGAGAACGAGACCGTCGACTACGGCGGCGAGCTCCCCAGGTCCTCCGGCTGACGGCAGGCCGGCTTCCCACTCCCCGCGGCGGGCGCCGTCAGCGCCTGCCGCGGCGCCTCAGCAGCAGCCGCGGGAGCGCGGCGGGTGCCGTGCGCCGCGTGGTCGCCCCGGTGGGCAGCGGTGCGACCGCCAGGGAGCCGTCGGGAAGGTCGGTGCTCGACGCGCCGGGCGTCAGCCGCAGGACCCGGCAGTCACGGGCCCAGCGGTCCGTCAGCTGTTCGGCGTCCGGGGCGTTGAGCCGCTTGCCCTTGAGCTCGCCGACCGCGGTCTCCCACTCCTCCGAACGCGGCTCCAGCACGGTGACGGCGGCGGTCCAGGCCACGAGCCTGCCGCCCTTGTCCTTGCTGCGCACGGTCACCTCGGCGGCGGCGCCCGCGTCCAGCCCGGCGGGGAGCGGCTGCTCGCCGGGGCCGTCCCCCACGAGCAGGGCCGCACCCTCGTGCCACACGTGCCACAGCGCCCGGGCGGGGCCGGTGCCCCGCACCCAGATCAGGCCGGACTTCTTGGTGGCCTCCTCGACGAGAGCCCGGGCAAGCAACACGTCAGCAGCAGTCATGCCCGAACTCTATTAGAGCCAGCCGTTGCGCTTCAGGGTGCGGTGGATGGAGAAGCAGACGACACCGATGAGGGCCAGCACCATCGGATAGCCGTACGTCCAACGGAGTTCGGGCATGTGCTTGAAGTTCATGCCGTAGACCCCGCAGATCATCGTCGGGACGGCGATGATCGCCGCCCAGGAGGTGATCTTGCGCATGTCCTCGTTCTGCGTGACGGTCGCCTGCGCCAGATTGGCCTGGAGGATCGAGTTGAGCAGTTCGTCGAAGCCGATGACCTCCTCGTGCACCCGGGCGAGGTGGTCGGCCACGTCGCGGAAGTACTTCTGGATGTCGGGGTCGATCAGCCGCATGGGCCGTTCGCTCAGCAGCTGCATCGGCCGCAGCAGCGGCGACACCGCGCGCTTGAACTCCAGGACCTCGCGCTTCAGCTGGTAGATGCGGCCCGCGTCCGAACCGCGCGTACCGCCCTTCGCCGGGGTGGAGAACACGTCGATCTCCACCTCGTCGATGTCGTCCTGGACCGAGGCCGCCACCGCGATGTAGCCGTCGACGACGTGGTCCGCGATGGAGTGCAGCACCGCGGACGGCCCCTTGGCGAGCAGCTCCGGGTCCTCCTGGAGACGGTGGCGCAGGGCACGCAGCGATCCCTTCCCGCCGTGCCGGACGGTGATCACGAAGTCCCGGCCGGTGAAGCACATCACCTCACCGGTCTCGACGACCTCGCTGGTCGCGGTCAGTTCGGCGTGCTCGACGTAGTGGATCGTCTTGAAGACGGTGAACAGCGTGTCGTCGTACCGCTCGAGCTTGGGCCGCTGATGGGCGTGGACGGCGTCCTCCACCGCGAGCGGGTGGAGGCCGAACTCCCTTGCGATACCGGCGAACTCCTCCTCGGTCGGCTCGTGCAGGCCGATCCAGGCGAAGCCGCCTTCCTCCCGCACGCGCAGCATCGCCTCGCGCGGCGTCAGGCAGGAGACCTCGGTGACCCGGCGTCCGTCACGGTAGACGGCGCAGTCGACGACGGCGCTGGAGGCGGACGGGTCACGGGTCGCGTCGTAGCTGTTGTACGGGGTGTTGCTCTTGCGCAGGGACGGGCGCACGGCGGCGCGCAGGTCACGGATCATCGACATGGCTGGCTCCTCTTCACGGAGGGCCGTCGGCGGGCACGTGGAACAGCCCGGAATGGGGACGTGCGCTCACGTCCGCAAAGCGGGCGGCACCGCGCGGGCACGATGACGGCGTTCGCTACAGACAGGCAAAAACGAGGGGCTCTTCCGGTGCGCGAACTGCCGTGGTGACGTCCGGGAAGGGCGTCAGATCACAGAAGGAAGGCGTCGTGCGGAAGGGCGGTTGGTACTGCACGGTCGACTTGGATCCACCGCGGCCCCACCTCCTCCGGCCGGTCCCCCGTAGGGGATCACGTGTTGTCAGGACTGAGAGCGACGCTTCTGCGTGCTGTCCCGACCGACGCCTCAGGCTATCAGCCGGGTGAGGAGCCAATTCCTTCCTTTGCCCGTTCCGTACGCGTTCTATGCTCGCGGCATGGGAGAAATTCTTGATCTGGTCGAAGCCCGGCTCCGTACGGCGCTGGGGGAGCCGGACGCGCGCGCGGACGTGACCTTCCTCGGCACGGACCGCATCGAGGTGCTCCGCTTCATCGACGGCGACATCGTGCGCTATGCCACGCTCGGCATGTCCGCCCAGCCGATGGCCGACCCGACCTCGCCGCTCGCCGACCCCGTCAAGGGCCCGCGCGCCGAACTGGTCCTGTCCGTACGGCTGGGGCTCGCCGACACCGACCAGGTGCTGCGGCCCCTCGCCGTCCTCGCGGCCTCCCCGCAGGTCGAGGGCCTGATCGTGGCTCCCGGGGCGTCGCTGGACCTCGGGCAGCCGCTCTGGACGGGGGCCCCCTTCAGCTCCGTCCTGGTCGCCGAACCGGGCGGGCTCGTCGAGGACCTGGAACTGGACGCGCCCATGGACCCGGTGTGCTTCCTCCCCCTGCTTCCCATGACCCGCAACGAGGCGGCCTGGAAGCGGGTCAGGGGCGCGCAGGAACTCCAGGAGCGCTGGCTCGCGCAGGGCACGGACCTGCGCGACCCGCTGCGCGCGTCCGTACCGCTGGACTGACGCACGCGCGGGGCGGGGGAGGGCCGGAGGCGGCCCGTTCAGTCGGCGAGGACGGTGACGCCGTCCTCCGTGGCGTGGCGCGGCACCAGTTCCTCCGCCTCGTGGGTCAGCGCCGCGCGCCGCACCCACACCACCACCGCGCCGGCGAGCGCGGCGGCCGCGGCGACCACGAACGGGGTGTGGATGTCGCTCCACCCCTCGATCCTCGGCGCGAGGTAGGGCGCCGCCGCCGCGGCGAACCAGCGGACGAAGTTGTACCCGGCGCTCGCCACCGGGCGCGGCGCGTCCGACACACCGAGGGCCAGTTCGGTGTAGACGGTGTTGTTCATCCCGATGAAGGCGCCCGAGACGACGGTGCAGACGACGGCCGTCGTGTGGTCGCCGTAGCCGAGGACCACCAGGTCCGCGGCGAGCAGCACCAGGGAACCGCCGACCACCCTCAGCGAGCCGAAGCGCCGCTGCAGGCGCGGTGCGACCAGTACCGAGAAGACGGCGAGCAGCAGGCCCCAGGCGAAGAAGACCGCCCCCGAGCGGTACGGCGACATGTCCAGCACGAACGGCGTGAAGGCCAGGATCGTGAAGAACGCGTAGTTGTAGAAGAACGCCGACGTGGCGACCGAGGCCAGCCCGCCGTGGCCGAGCGCCCTGACCGGGTCGAGGAGCGAGGTCTTCCGGGCGGGCTTCGGCTGCTCCTTCAGGAACGCCGTGATGCAGAGGAACCCGATCGCCATCAGGGCGGCGGTGCCGAAGAAGGGGTAGCGCCAGCTGGCGTCACCGAGCAGGGCGCCGACCAGGGGCCCGCACGCCATGCCGAGGCCGAGCGCCGACTCGTACAGCAGGATCGCCGCCGCGCTCCCGCCGGCGGCGGCGCCGACGATCACGGCGAGGGCGGTCGACACGAACAGGGCGTTGCCCAGCCCCCAGCCCGCCCGGAAGCCGACCAGTTCCGCGACCGACGAGGAGGCGCCGGACAGGGCGGCGAAGACGACGACCAGGGCGAGACCGGCGAGCAGGGTCCTGCGTCCGCCGATGCGGCTGGAGACGAAGCCGGTCACGAGCATCGCGACCGCGGTGATCAGGAAGTACGAGGTGAACAGCAGGGACACCTGGCTGGGTGTGGCCTCGAGCCCCTCGGCGATGGACGGCAGGATCGGGTCCACCAGCCCGATCCCCATGAAGGCCACGACCGAGGCGCCCGCCGTGGCCCAGACCGCCTTCGGCTGACGCAGGATGCTGGTCGCCCCCTCGTCGAACGGATCCTCTCCCCGCATGGGTTCTCTCGCTCTCCACTAGATCGTTGCGTTATGCACAGAATAAGTTAGAGGGTCTAATAAGTGCAAGATGCATGTACCTGGTGCGGGCCGACACCGCGCCGTGGACGGGTGATCGTCCTTGACGGGGCGACGGGCGAAGAGGACCGTTGGGCGTTATGAGGGGCGAACCCAGTTGCCCGAAGTGCGGTGGCCGGGTCAGGGCGCCCGGCCTTTTCGCCGATGCCTGGCAGTGCTCCGCACACGGCCAGGTGCATCCGATGCAGCCGGTGGTCCCACCCAGCGTCGAGGCGCTGGGTGTCGTGGTGCACCGGGCCCGGGTGCCGGTGTGGATGCCCTGGCCGCTCCCGGTGGGCTGGCTGTTCACGGGCGCGGCGTACGCGGGCGACGACCGCAGCGGTGGCCGCGCCACCGTCGTCGCGTGCTCCGGTCCCGGACCGCTCGGAGGGATGGCCGAACTGCTGCTCGTCGCCGAGGAGCTGGGGGTCGGGCTCGGCGCACGGTACGCCGGCCTCGACGGCCCCGATCCCGGAACGGGCATGCGTGTCGACGAGGCACCGGACGCCAAGGTCCTCGCGGCGGGACGCCCCACCGCGCTCTGGCACGTCAAGGACGCGCCCGCCGACCGGGCCGTCTTCGCGGGCGAGGCGCGCGGGCTGTGGCTGTGGGCGGTCGTCTGGCCCGAGCAGTCCGGTCTCCTGATGTACGACGAACTGGTGCTGACCGACCTGCGCGACGCCGGCGGCGAGGTCGACCTCCTGCCGTGCGGAGCGCTCACCCCCCGGCTGATCACGCCGCCCTGACCTGGGATGCGCCGCGGGGGCGGAGGGCCGGAAGGGTGACTCCCGGCGGTTATCCTTGAGCGTCCCCTGTCCGTCCGCCAGCACTGGAGTACGCGTCGTGCGCATCGATCTGCACACCCACTCCACCGCTTCCGACGGCACGGACACCCCCGCCGAGCTGGTGGCCAACGCCGCCGCGGCGGGCCTCGACGTCGTCGCCCTGACCGACCACGACACGGTCGGCGGACACGCGGAGGCCGCGGCCGCCCTCCCCGAAGGCCTCACCCTCGTCACGGGCGCCGAGCTCTCCTGCCAGGTCGACGGCGTCAGCCTGCACATGCTGGCCTACCTCTTCGACCCGGCCGAGCCCGAACTGGCCCGGGAGCGCGAACTCGTCCGGGACGACCGGGTGCCCCGTGCGCAGGCCATGGTGCGCATGCTCCAGGAGCTGGGCGTCCCGGTCACCTGGGAGCAGGTCGCCCGGATCGCCGGGGACGGGTCCGTCGGCCGCCCGCACGTCGCGACCGCGCTGGTGGAGCTGGGGGTCGTCGACACGGTCTCCGACGCCTTCACCTCGGCCTGGCTGGGCAACGGCGGACGCGCGTACGCCGGCAAGCACGAACTCGACCCCTTCGACGCGGTCCGGCTGGTCAAGGCCGCGGGCGGCGTCACCGTCTTCGCCCACCCGCTCGCCGTCAAGCGGGGGGCCGTGGTCCCCGAAGCCGTGATCGCGGGGCTCGCCGAGGCGGGGCTGGACGGCATCGAGGTCGACCACATGGACCACGACGCGTCCACGAGGGCCCGGCTCCGAGGGCTCGCCGCCGATCTGGGGCTGCTGCCCACCGGGTCCAGCGACTACCACGGCAGCCGCAAGACCGTCCGCCTCGGGGAGTACACCACCGACCCCGAGATCTACGGCGAGATCACCCGGCGCGCCACGGGGGCGTTCCCCGTGCCGGGCGCCGGCGGACCGCTCCCCGTGTGACGGGCCTCGCGTAACG
Source organism: Kitasatospora papulosa (assembly GCF_000717245.1). Classification (GTDB taxonomy): domain Bacteria; phylum Actinomycetota; class Actinomycetes; order Streptomycetales; family Streptomycetaceae; genus Streptomyces; species Streptomyces papulosus. Next base: position 439,190 of record NZ_JNYQ01000004.1, on the reverse strand, counting down.
CTCCCCGCCTCTTCCCTGTCTCTGCCCCCCGTCGTCCCTCCGTCACGTCACCGTGCCCCCGGGCACCCCGTGGTGTGCCGGCGCGCATCCTCCTGTTCGGCCCCTCTTCTCCCGCAAGGCTCACCGTGTTCGACATCGCTGTCTTCGGATCCCTTTTTCTCACCCTTTTTGTGATTATGGATCCGCCCGGAATCACCCCGATCTTCCTGGCCCTCACCGCGGGCCGCCCCGCCAAGGTGCAGCGCAGGATGGCCCTGCAGGCCGTCGCCGTCGCCTTCGGCGTCATCGCCGTGTTCGGTCTGCTCGGCCAGCAGATCCTGGACTACCTGCACGTGTCCGTGCCCGCGCTGATGATCGCGGGTGGCCTTCTGCTGCTGCTCATCGCGCTGGACCTGCTGACCGGCAAGACCGATGAGCCGACCCAGACCAAGGACGTCAACGTGGCGCTCGTGCCGCTCGGCATGCCGCTGCTCGCCGGCCCCGGCGCGATCGTCTCGGTGATCCTGGCGGTGCAGAACGCCGACGGCACCTCCGGCCAGATCTCGGTCTGGGCGGCGATCGTCGCCATGCACCTCGTGCTCTGGGTGACCATGCGGTACTCGCTGCTGATCATCCGCGTGATCAAGGACGGCGGCGTGGTCCTGGTGACCCGGCTCGCCGGGATGATGCTCTCGGCCATCGCGGTGCAGCAGATCATCAACGGCGTCACCCAGGTCATCCAGAACTCCTGAGGCCCCGGGGTCCGGACACCACAGCGCCCCCGCACGGACCATCCGCGCGGGGGCGCCTCGTCTTCAGCTCGTCATCCGCTCGACATCAGCGACACGAAGCGATGCAAGGTGTTACGAAGCCGACGTGTCGGCCGGCCGGATGTAGATGCGCTGGCCCATGGCCGCGGCCTGCTGCACGATCCGGTTGACGGAGGCGGCGTCCACGACGGTGCTGTCCACGGCGGTACCGTCGACGTCGTCGAGTCGCATGATCTCGAAGCGCATATGGCTTCCCTTCGTCTGATCCTCCTGCTGGAGAACTACTGGGAGGACGGTCTGACCGTCCGCAAGGATGGGAGCGCGAGACGGCTGCGCCTCGCGCTCCACAGGGGGTACAACGGCTTGCCCGGCGCAAACATTCCCTACGCTAAGGAAATTTTTTGGATGTCTAAGTACCCGTTGGTAATCAGCCATGCGCGGACAATGAGGTCCGCATGAGTCACGCGGACGCGGGGCCGGACGAAGCCTCCGGAATCCGCGAGCAGCTGGACCGCACCAACGAGCTGCTCCTGCGGGTGCTCGCCGAGGTGTCGAAGACCCCCTCCACCCACGCGATCTTCGTGGACGCGGGCTACGTCTACGCGGCGGCCGGGCTGCTCGTCACCGGCACGGAGGACCGCCGCTCCTTCGACCTGGACGCCGAAGGGCTGATCGAGGCCTTCATCGACAAGGCCCGCACGATCTTCGCCGACAGCCGGCTGCTGCGCGTGTACTGGTACGACGGGGCCAGGCGCCGGATCCACACCGTCGAGCAGCAGTCCATCGCCGAACTCCCCGACGTCAAGGTCAGGCTGGGCAACCTCAACGCCAACAACCAGCAGAAGGGCGTCGACTCACTCATCCGCACCGACCTGGAGTCGCTCGCCCGGCACCGCGCCATCAGCGACGCCGCACTCGTCGGCGGCGACGAGGACCTCGTCTCCGCGGTCGAGGCCGCACAGGGGTACGGCGCCCGCGTACACCTCTGGGGCATCGAGGCGGGAGAGGGCCGCAACCAGGCCGAGCCGCTGCTGTGGGAGGTCGACAGCCAGCGCACCTTCGACCTCGACTTCTGCCGCCCGTACGTGACCAGGCGCTCCGTCACGATGTACGAGGACGACAGCCCCGCACCCGCCCGCGAGGACGTCCGCTTCGTCGGTGCGCAGATCGCGGCCGGCTGGCTCTCCTCGCGCGGCAGGGAGGCCCTCGCCGACCTGCTGCCCGGGCACCCGTATCTTCCCGGCTCCGTCGACCAGGACCTGCTCGTCGAGGCCGAACGCCTCCTCCAGCACTCGCTGCGCGGTCACGCCCATCTGCGCCGGGCGCTGCGCGACGGCTTCTGGCAGCACCTGCAGGCCCAGTACTGACGGTGGGGCCGGCTCGCGCGGGTGAGCGTCAGAGGCCGTTCCAGAAGGCGGCCAGGGCCGCCGCGGTCTCCACCGGCCGTGCCGTGTTCGGGGAGTGCTCGGCGCCCTCGATCACGGTGCGCCGCGCCCCCAGGCGCCGTGCCATGTCGTCCAGCAGCGGCACCGGCCAGACGTCGTCACGCTCGCCCGAGATCACGTGTACCGGCAGGGGCAGCCCGGCCAGCTCGGCCACCCGGTCCGGCTCGGTGGACAACTGGGCTCCTGTGGCGATCAGTTGGGCCGGGTCGTGGCGCATCCAGCGGTGCCGCAGGTCCTCGCCGTCGCCCGTGTCCGCGTCCTCGGGCGGGTCCATCGCGCGCATCATCCGCCACACCTCGGCCATGGTCCAGCGGCCGAGCGCGTCGCTGAGCAGCCGCGCCTTCTTCTGCTGGGCGGGGTCGATCTCGGCGGGACCGGACGACATCAGGGTCAGCGAGCGGAAGGGCGTGGCGTCGTGCAGCACGGCCGCGCGGGCGATCTGGCCCCCCAGGGAATGCCCGAGCAGATGGATGCCGCCGGGCGGTGCGACACCGTCGACCGCGGCGGCCTGCGCCAGCACGTCCCGGGCCAACTCCGCCTGTGCGTAGTCCTCCTGGCGTACCGCCCCGGCGGTCTCGTACTGCCCCCGGCCGTCGACGGACAGCACGCGGAAGCCGGCGTCGGCGAGGGGTTCGAGCAGCGCGACGAAGTCCTCCTTGCTGCCGGTGTATCCGGGCAGCAGGAGGGCGGTGGAGTGACCGCCGTCGGCCGGTGCCGCGTCCAGCACGGCGAAGTCCCCGCGCTCGGTACGCAGAACCCGGGCACGGGCGCAGGGGGGCGGGGTGAAGGTGGGCGGCCGGCTCATGGGGCCGAGCGTATCCCCAGGGGACCCGGCGTGCCCGTCCGGGCAGACGTACGGCCCCGGCCCCCGCAGCGCGGGAACCGGGGCCGTACGTAGGTGCACGCGGCCGGGGATCAGCCTTCGGTGGTCTCGGCGGCGGCAGCCGCGCGGGAACGGCGCCTGCGCGGCTTCGCCGGAGCCGCCTCGCCGTCCGACGTCAGGGTCACCGCGGCGGTCTCCGTCTTCTCCGCGGCCGCACGCGGCCGGCGACGGCGCGGCTTGGTCTCCGCCGCGTCCTCGGCGGTGGCCGGGGCGGCGACCGCCTCGGCCTTCGGCTTCGCCGCCGCACGGGTGCGGCGCGCCTTGGTCTGCGGCGCGGGCTCGGAGGCCGGGGCGATCTGGAAGTCGACCTCGTCGGCCGGCTTCACCACACGGGTACGGCGGCGCGGCTTGGTGGCCACGGGCTCCGCGGCCTGCGCGGCGACGGCCACGGTCTGGAAGTCCACCACGGGCTCGGCGGCCGGGGTCTGCGCGACGGCCGGCTTCGTGGCCGCCGGTCGCGTACGCCGACGGCGCGGCTTCGCCTCCGCGGCGGGCTCCGCCTCCGCGGCGGGCTCCGCCTCCGCCACGGGGGCGGGCGCGGGCTCGGCGGCCGGGGTCTCCACCACGGTCACCGCGGCCTCCGCCACGGCCTCGGGCGCGGCGGCGCGGGTGCGACGACGGCGGCGCGGGGTGCGCGTCTCCGGTGCGTCCTCGCCGGTCGCCCCGTCGGCGGGAGCGGGCACGGCGACGGCGCTCTCGTCGAGGGAGCTGCCGCCGCGGGTGCGACGACGCTGGCGGGGCGTGCGGGGAGCGCGCTCCTCGCGGGGGGCCGGCGCGGACGGGGTCGACCTGCGGCCTCGGCCACCGGTCTCGCCGAGGTCCTCGATCTCCTCGGCCCGCAGACCCGCCCGGGTCCGCTCCGCACGCGGCAGCACACCCTTGGTGCCGGCCGGGATGCCCAGCTCCTCGTACAGGTGGGGGGACGTGGAGTACGTCTCCGGCGGGTCGGGGAACTTCAGGTCCAGCACCTTGTTGATCAGCTGCCAGCGCGGGATGTCGTCCCAGTCGACCAGCGTGATCGCGGTGCCCTTGGCGCCCGCGCGGCCGGTGCGGCCGATGCGGTGGAGGTAGGTCTTCTCGTCCTCCGGCGACTGGTAGTTGATGACGTGCGTCACACCCTCGACGTCGATGCCGCGCGCGGCGACGTCGGTGCAGACGAGGACGTCCACCTTGCCGTTGCGGAAGGCGCGCAGCGCCTGCTCACGGGCGCCTTGGCCCAGGTCGCCGTGGACCGCGCCGGACGCGAAACCGCGCTTCTCCAGCTGCTCCGCGATGTCGGCGGCCGTCCGCTTGGTGCGGCAGAAGATCATCGCGAGTCCGCGGCCCTCGGCCTGCAGGATGCGGGAGACCATCTCGGGCTTGTCCATCGAGTGGGCGCGGTAGACGAACTGCGCCGTGTTCTTGACGGTCGTGCCCTCGTCGTCGGGCGAGGTGGCGTTGATGTGCGTGGGCTGCGACATGTACCGGCGCGCCAGGCTGATGACCGCGCCGGGCATGGTGGCCGAGAACAGCATGGTCTGGCGCTTCGGCGGCAGCATGGTGATGATGCGCTCGACGTCGGGCAGGAAGCCCAGGTCGAGCATCTCGTCGGCCTCGTCCAGGACGAGGACACGGATGTGCGAGAGGTCGAGCTTGCGCTGGCCCGCCAGGTCGAGCAGCCGGCCCGGGGTGCCGACGACCACGTCGACGCCCTTCTTGAGGGCCTCGACCTGGGGCTCGTACGCCCGGCCGCCGTAGATCGCGAGGACGCGGACGTTGCGCGCCTTGCCGGCGGTCAGCAGGTCGTTGGTGACCTGCTGGCACAGCTCACGGGTGGGGACGACGATGAGGGCCTGCGGCGCGTCGGTCAGCTTCTCGGGCGCGGCCCGGCCGGCCTCGACGTCGGCGGGGACGGTCACCCGATCGAGGAGCGGGAGACCGAAGCCGAGCGTCTTGCCGGTGCCGGTCTTGGCCTGGCCGATGACGTCGGATCCGGAGAGCGCGACGGGGAGCGTCATCTCCTGGATGGGGAAGGGGGACGTGATGCCGACCGCCTCGAGGGCTTCGGCCGTCTCGGTGAGGATTCCGAGGTCGCGGAACGTAGTCAGGGTGCTGCCTCTTCTGTGAGACGCGGCCCGAAGGCGAACGCGGGGGTCGTACCGTGCCGGGGTTGGTCATCCGGCCGTTATGGGCCGGGTGGCGCGGGACCACTGCCGTCGCTCGAGCGTTCGTGCCGCTGAGGGGGCCCCTCATCTGCGGTCGTACGTGGTGTACGCCCCGCGTGGAGGGCTGTCGGGTCGGAGCCGATCGGGCCACCGACCGGGCATCCTCATTCAAGGTCGCGCTGATGGCACAAGAAATGCTCAGCAAGCGCAATACCACTGTACCCCGGATTCGCGCATACGTGTTGGGCGAATTCATCGGAACGGTGTGATGTGTCCCGGTGGCCGGGCCCTTACGCCATCGGCGGGTCCGGCTATTCTGCGCTTCATGGAGACGTCTGACAACGCCACTGAAGCACCGGACGAAGCACCCGTACCGACCGGAATCGCCGCCCAGGACTGGGCCACCGCGTCCGCCGAACCGCAGTACCGCGCCGCGGTCGTGGATCTGCTCGGCGCGCTCGCCTACGGGGAACTCGCGGCCTTCGAGCGGCTCGCGGAGGACGCCAAACTCGCGCCGACACTCGGCGACAAGGCGGCGCTGGCGAAGATGGCATCCGCCGAATTCCACCATTTCGAGCAGATCACCGACCGGCTCACGGCCGTCGAGGAAGCTCCGACGAAGGCCATGGAGCCGTTCGCCAAGCCACTGGACGACTTCCACCGCCAGACGGCCCCCTCGGACTGGCTGGAGGGCCTGGTCAAGGCGTACGTCGGCGACTCGATCGCCAGTGACTTCTACCGGGAGATCGCCGCGCGCCTCGACTCCGACACCCGCTCCCTCGTCATCTCCGTGCTCGACGACACGGGCCACGGCAACTTCGCCGTGGAGAAGGTGCGGGCGGCCATCGAGGCGGATCCCAGGGTCGGCGGCCGGCTCGCCCTGTGGGCGCGCAGGCTGATGGGCGAGGCGCTCTCGCAGGCCCAGCGGGTGGTGGCGGACCGCGACGCCCTCTCCACGATGCTCGTGGGCGGTGTGGCGGACGGGTTCGACCTGGCCGAGGTCGGCAGGATGTTCTCCCGCATCACCGAGGCCCACACCAAGCGGATGGCCGCCCTCGGGCTCGCCGCCTGACGGCTCCCGCCGGTCAGCGCCTTCCGGCGGCGCCTACTGGGCCGCCGCCGATCGCACCGGCCGGCTGCCGCGCGGACGGATCAGCAGCGACAGGGTCACCGCCCCGACCAGCACGGCACCCGTGGGCGTCGCCAGGACGTGTCCGGAGCCGAGTGTCGAGTGCGTCAGGTAGGCGCCGAACAGGGCACCCAGCGCACCCGTGACGAAGACCACGCGGGAGGACGGAAGGCGGCCGGGCAGGTAGTGGAGCGCGGCCCAGGACAGGGCGAGCCCGAGCACGACGGAGCTGACGGATTCCCAGAGCACAGAGGGTCACCTCGCTTTGATGGCGTGGCGGTCGGTCGGTCCTAGGCCGTCCTACCCGTGGCCCGCGGAATACAACCCTCCTCCGCTCGCGTGAACCCCATCGTGTGCAGAACGGGAGCGGATCCGGGCCGGAAGAGGTGGAGGCCCGGCGGAATCGTCCGCCGGGCCTCCACCTCCGCTGCTCCGTCGCGCGGGTTACAGCGCGCCGAATCCGACCCGCCGGGCGCTGGGCTCGCCGATCTCCACGTAGGCGATCCGGTCGGCCGGCACCAGGACCTTGCGGCCCTTGTCGTCCGTGAGGCTGAGCAGCTGCGCCTTGCCGTTGAGCGCCTCGCTGACGGCGCTCTCGACCTCTTCGGCGGAAAGTCCGCTCTCCAGAACGATCTCGCGGGGCGTGTGCTGCACCCCGATCTTGACCTCCACGGCTATGTCCCTCCGACGGTCCGTCTCTGCGCGGTGAACCGCGCCGTACGCAGCACACATTAGCCCGGTGAAGGGGCCGACCACGGGTCGACCGGCAACGCCCGCAGCGAACACCCGCCGCGGTTCACGCCCGGCTCAGTGCTGATCGGTGCCGTGCAGCGGGAACCCGGCGATACCGCGCCAGGCGAGTGACGTCAGCAGGTGCACCGCGGACTCGCGCGGGATGCCGGACGGGCTGGACAGCCAGTAACGCGCCACGACCTGGGAGACGCCGCCGAGGCCGACCGCGAGCAGCATCGATTCGTCCTTGGACAGGCCCGTGTCGCCGGCGATGACGTCGGAGATCGCCTCGGCGCACTGCAGCGAGACCCGGTCGACCCGCTCGCGGACCGCCGGCTCGTTGGTCAGGTCGGACTCGAAGACCAGACGGAAGGCGCCGCCCTCGTCCTCCACGTAGGCGAAGTAGGCGTCCATCGTCGCCTCGACGCGCAGCTTGTTGTCCGTGGTCGAGGCGAGCGCCGTGCGGACGGCCTGGAGCAGAGACTCGCAGTGCTGGTCGAGCAGGGCGAGGTAGAGCTCCAGCTTGCCGGGGAAGTGCTGGTAGAGAACGGGCTTGCTGACTCCCGCGCGCTCCGCGATGTCGTCCATCGCCGCGGCGTGGTAGCCCTGGGCGACGAAGACCTCCTGTGCGGCGCCCAGCAGCTGATTGCGTCGGGCACGGCGGGGCAGCCGGGTGCCCCGCGGGCGCGCCGCCTCTGTCTGCTCGATGGCTGTCACGCCGCCTCCCAAAATCGTGTTCGAACACAGTCGCACCGTGCACGCTGTGCCGTGGGGCCATCGTACTTTTGAGTAACCCGGGTGCGCGCGGCGCGGACGCAGAATTTCACGGACCGGGCGGCTGCGGAAGCCGCAGATACCTCGGCCCATGCCGCAAAGCGGTGCGTTCTACCGGTAATCGTCCTCATCCTGTGCGACGACGCGGGCCTGCTCGGCCGCGTCGGCCTCGTTCGCGGTATCGCGGTCGATGCCGGTGAGCGGTTCGTCCCGCTCAGGCCGGACCGCGGCCTGCTGTTCGGCGCTGTCCTCTTCCGGTGCCTCGGGGTCCGGTGCGTCCGGCTGCGGATCCTCGAAGGTGTCCGGGTCGCTCGGGTCGACCGTCATGGTGGCTCCCTTCCCTCTCCTGGCAGCCTAGGAGCAACCCTCCGGAGGCGCTATGCGGCCTGTGACCGCGAACACATGAACCACCGCGTGATCATCTCGTAACATTGCCGCATGTCTTCGACCGAGCTGCCCGGAATCCAGGCCGCCGCTGCCGCGGTGGCGCCCACGGTCAGTGCCGTCCGGGTCGCCGAGGGGGAGGAGCTGCGGTCCGTCACGCTGCCCGGTCTCACCCTGACCGTCCGTTCCCGCCCCGCGGGGGTCGCGGCGCCGGCGCCCGCACTCTTCGTGCACGGCCTCGGCGGCTCCTCCCAGAACTGGTCGGCGCTGATGCCGCTGCTGGCGGACACGCTCGACGGCGAGGCGGTCGATCTGCCCGGCTTCGGGGACTCCCCGCCGCCGGACGACGGCAACTACTCCGTCACCGGACACGCCCGGGCGGTGATCCGGCTGCTGGACGCCGGCGGGCGCGGCCCCGTCCACCTTTTCGGTAACTCCCTGGGCGGCGCAGTCGCCACCCGGGTCGCGGCCGGCCGGCCCGATCTGGTCCGTACGCTGACGCTGATCTCCCCGGCCCTGCCCGAGATCCGGGTCCAGCGGCCCGCCGTTCCGACGGCCCTGCTCGCACTCCCGGGCGTCGCTTCCCTGTTCGTCCGGCTCACACGTGAGTGGACCGCGGAGCAGCGCACCCGTGGAGCCATGGCACTCTGTTACGGCGATCCGGCACGAATCTCCGACGAGGCCTTCCGTCACGCGGTGGCCGAGATGGAGCGACGACTGGAACTGCCGTACTTCTGGGACGCCATGACACGCTCGGCGCGAGGCATCGTCGATGCCTACACGCTAGGAGGACAGCACGGGCTGTGGCGCCAGGCCGAGCGGGTGCTCGCACCGACGCTGCTCGTGTACGGCGGAAAGGACCAGCTCGTCTCGTACCGGATGGCACGCAGGGCGTCCGCGGCCTTCCGCGACTCGCGCCTGCTGACACTGCCCGACGCCGGGCACGTGGCGATGATGGAGTACCCGGAGGCGGTCGCCCAGGCGTTCCGGGACCTGCTCGACGAACGTGGCGGGAGCTGATCCGGGGCGTGGGACGACACAGCCGAAAGGGCCCTGAGGCCACCCGGCACGACAGCGGTATCCCCGACGGCGCCGCCGTGGAGCCCGGCACCGGGCGGCGCGGACGCGGGCGCGAGGCCGCGACACCGCCTCCGCGGGAGGGCCGCGGTCCGTTCGGCGACGCTCCGCACGTGCGCGGCGGGCACCCCGAGCAGCGCGAGCCGGGCGGTGGCTGGGGGACAGGGCCGCAGCCGCGGCACGACGGCCGCCGTGAGCCGACGGGACCCGCCGGGCAGGAGGTCTTCCGCGCCGGGCAGGCCGCTCTGGCACGGCAGCAGGCGGCCCAGCGGGCCGAGGCCGGCCGGCGTACGGCCGGGCCGGACACCGGTGCGCTGATACCGGGACCGCGCAGGGAGTTCCTGGAGGCGTTCGACACCACGCCTTCGCGCCCCGCGGCGCCGGTCGCCCCCGAGGAGCCGGCCTGGACCCCCGACGTGCCCGACGGGCCGGAGGACGAGGCCGCCCCTGCGGCGAAGAGCGGCAAGGGGCGTACGTTCACGGGGATCGCGGCCGCCGCCGTGACGACGGTGCTCGCGGTCGTGGTGGCCGGACAGGTGGCACAGGATCCGGGGGGCGGGACGGACGGCCGTGAGTCCGCGGGCGTGGACCGCCAGGACTCCGAGGACGCCTCACGCTCGGTGGACCGGACGGCCCCGCAGACGCGGAGGCAGGAGGCCGAGACCCTGACGTACGCGCAGAAGATGGCCACCGCCTTCCCGCTGGCGGCGGATCTGAAGGCGTCCGGGAAGTTCGACGCGGTCCAGGGGCTGGCGAAGGCGCCCGGCAAGGGGCACAAGTACCGCTACCGGATCGACGTCGAGCAGGGACTCGGCCTCGATTCCGGGCTGTTCGCCGAGGCCGTGCAGAAGACGCTCAACGACGACCGCAGCTGGGCGCACAACGGCGCCATGACCTTCGAGCGGATCTCGTCGGGCGAGCCGGACTTCGTGATCACCCTCGCGAGCCCGGGCACGACGGCGGACTGGTGCGAGAAGTCGGGGCTGGACACCACGGAGGACAACGTCTCCTGCGACTCGGCCGCCACTGACCGCGTGATGATCAACGCGTACCGCTGGGCGCAGGGTGCCTCGACCTTCGGGCCGGACAAGCTGCTGGCCTACCGTCAGATGCTGATCAACCACGAGGTCGGCCACCGGCTGGGCCACAACCACGTCAGCTGCCGCACGCCCGGCGCCCTGGCGCCCGTGATGCAGCAGCAGACCAAGACCCTGGACCTGGACGGCGTCAAGTGCCGCCCCAACCCCTGGGTCCACCCGGGTCGTTGAGGGGGCCCCATCCCCGGGATGTCCGCATCGTGGGACGGGTGTCTCATCACGCGTTGACATCAGGGGAGGGCGTCGTTCATATTTCTCCGCATGTCACGCAGCCCCGAATCCTCCGAGCGCGCCGCCCTTGAGCTGGCGCTCCTCGGCGTGGCCGGGCACTGCGTAGCCGACATTCTCTGTCGCTGACGCCTGCTCGAGCGCGCGTCGGCCACCCCCTGAGGAGCCCTTCTCCGGCTCCTCGGCCTTCCTCTGCCGCGCCCGGGCGTACTCCGTCCGCAGGCGCGGCAGTTCGGTTCCTCCGGTTCCTCCCCTCCCCACCGGGCAGGACCTGCTGCGCCCGTGCGGACCTGTCTCCTCACCCTGCCGCAGTACACCGAGAGGTCATCTTCCGATGAGTCAGCCGTCCGTCATATCGCGCCGTGTGGCCACCACCGCCGCTGTCAGTCTCGCCCTGGTCGCCGGCCTCGCGGCCTGCGCAGGCCCCCAGAGCAACGACGGCGGGGGCGACGGCGCCGGCTCCGGAGCCTCGGGAAAGCCGCAGAAGGGCGGCACCCTCACGGTCCTCAACAGCAACCCGCAGGAGGACTTCGACCCGGCGCGGCTCTACACCTCCGGCGGCGGCAACGTCCCCTCCCTGGTGTTCCGCACGCTCACCACCCGCAACCGCGAGAACGGCGAGGCGGGCGCCCAGGTCGTCCCCGATCTGGCCACCGACCTCGGCACGCCCAGCAAGAACGCCACCGTCTGGACGTACACCCTGAAGGACGGGCTGAAGTACGAGGACGGCACCGCCATCACCAGTGGCGACATCAAGTACGGCATCGAGCGGTCGTTCGCCGCGGAACTCTCCGGCGGTGCGCCCTACCTGCGTGACTGGCTGATCGGCGGCGCCGACTACCAGGGCCCGTACAAGGACAAGAAGGGCCTCGACTCCATCGAGGTCCCGGACGACCGGACCATCGTCTTCCACCTGAACAAGCCCGAGGGCGAGTTCCCCTACCTCGCCACCCAGACCCAGACGACCCCGGTCCCGAAGGGCAAGGACACCGGCACCACGTACGAGGAGCACCCGGTCTCCTCCGGCCCGTACAAGGTCGTGTCGAACGAGAACGACGGCGAGCGGCTCGTCCTGGAGCGCAACCCGCACTGGTCGGCCGCCACCGACGAGGAGCGCAAGGCCTATCCGGACAAGATCGACGTGCGCTCCGGTCTCGACTCCGCCGTCATCAACCAGCGCCTCTCCGCCTCGCAGGGGGCCGACGCCGCCGCCGTGACCACCGACACCAACCTCGGCCCGGCCGAACTCGCCAAGGTCTCCGGCGACAAGAAGCTCGCCGCCCGCGTCGGCACCGGCCACTTCGGCTACACGAACTACATCGCCTTCAACCCCAAGGTGAAGCCGTTCGACGACCCGAAGGTGCGCCAGGCGATCTCCTACGCCGTCGACCGCTCCTCCGTGATCAACGCGGCCGGCGGCTCCTCGCTGGCGGAGCCCGCCACCACCTACCTGCCGAACCAGAAGTCCTTCGGCTACACGCCCTACGACCACTTCCCGGCGGGTGAGACCGGCAACGCCGCCAAGGCCAGGGAGCTGCTGAAGGAGGCCGGTCACCCCAAGGGTCTGAAGGTCACCCTCACGCACTCCAACGACAAGGACTTCGAGACCAGCCCGGAGATCGCCACGGCGCTCCAGGCCGCCCTCAAGAAGGCCGGCATCACCGTCGAGCTCAAGGGCCTGGAGAGCAACGACTACTCCGACACCATCCACAGCGCGTCCAAGGAGCCGGGCTTCTTCCTCGCGCACTGGGGTGCCGACTGGCCCTCCGGCGGCCCGTTCCTCGCACCGATCTTCGACGGCCGCCAGATCGTGAAGGACGGGGCCAACTTCAACACGGCCTTCCTGGACGACGCCGCGGTCAACAAGGAGATCGACGAGATCAACAAGCTCACCGACCTGAAGGCCGCCGCCGCACGCTGGGGCGCGCTCGACAAGAAGATCGGCGAGCAGGCACTGACGGTGCCGCTCTTCCACCCGGTCTACAAGCGGCTCTTCGGCCAGGACGTCAAGAACGTGGTCATCAGTGACTGGACCGGCGTTCTCGACATCTCCCAGGCCGCGGTCAAGTAACCATGTCCGAAGCACTTCTGGTCCAGGAGGCGGGAGCGGCGCCCCTCGCCGCCCCCGCCTCGGGGGCCCGGCAGTTCTGGCGGAGGCTGCGCGCACAGCGCGCGGCCACCGCCGCGGCGGCCGTGGTCCTCCTGCTCTTCCTGGCGGCGCTCGCCGCGCCCCTGCTCGCCGCGCTGGCCGGCCAGGACCCCGACACCTTCCACCCCGAACTCGTCGACTCGGCGGCCGGCGGGGTCCCCCGCGGCTCCTTCGGCGGCATCGGCGCCGACCACTGGCTCGGCGTCGAACCGCAGACCGGCCGCGACCTCTTCGCCCGCATCGTCCACGGGGCCCGGGTCTCGCTGGGCGTGGCCGTCGCCGCGACCCTCCTCCAGGTCACCATCGGCGTGGTGGTGGGACTCGCCGCGGCCCTCGGCAACCGGCGGCTCGACCAGGTCCTCAGCCGCATCACCGACATCAACGTCGCCCTGCCGCTCATGGTCATCGCCCTGGGGCTGCTCGCCGTCGTACCGCCCTCCTTCCCCCGGCCCGTCCTGATCGCGCTGGTCATCGGCGGCATCAACTGGGCGGGCACCTCGAAGATCGTGCGTGCCCAGGCGCTCGCCCTGAAGACGCTCGACTTCGTCTCGGCGGCCCGGCTCAGTGGGCGCGGGCGGTGGAGCATCGCCCGGCGCGAACTGCTGCCCTCGCTGGCCGCGCCCGTCATCACGTACGCCGCGCTGCTCTTCCCCGTCAACATCACCGTCGAGGCGGCGCTGTCCTTCCTCGGCGTCGGCATCAAACCGCCCACCCCGTCCTGGGGGCAGATGCTCACCGAGGCCGACACCTGGTACCAGTCGGCGCCCACCTATCTCCTGCTGCCGGCCGGGCTGCTCTTCGTCACCGTGCTCTCCCTGACCGTCCTCGGCGAGGGCGTCCGCACGGCGCTCGACCCCAGGGCCGCGTCCCGGCTGAGCATCGGCACGGGCCGTGAGGGACGTACGAAGGAGCAGGCGTCGTGACCGGTTTCCTGCTGCGACGGCTCGGCGGAGCCGTCTTCGTGCTCCTCTCCCTGACCGTCATCCTGTACGCGGTCTTCTACGTGGCCCCGGGCGACGTCGCCCAGATCGCGTGCGGTCCGCGCTGCTCACCCGCCCAGGTCGCCCAGGTGACCGAACAGCTCCGGCTCGACGACCCCGTGTACACGCAGTACGGGCACTTCCTCCAGGGCATCGTCGCGGGGCGGGACTTCTCCACCGGCACGGGGGTGGACCACTGCTCCGCGCCCTGCCTCGGGGTCTCGTACCAGAGCGACCAGCAGGTGATGCGGCTGATCCTCACCAAGCTGCCGGTGACCGGCTCGCTCGTCGTCGGGGCGTTCGTGTGCTGGATCCTGCTCGGCGTCGGCACGGGCGTGCTGTCCGTGTGGCGGCGCGGCCGGATCACCGAGCGGCTGCTGACCTGGCTGACCCTGGCCGGCACGGCGACCCCCGTCTTCGTGATCGGCCTGCTCCTCATCATCGTCTTCTGCTCCACGCTCCAGTGGCTGCCGTCGCCCACCTACGTGCCCTTCACCGAGGACCCGGAGCAGTGGGCCTGGGGGCTGCTGCTGCCCTGGGTGTCCCTGGCCCTCATCGAGTCCGCCAAGTACGCCCGTCTGACCAGGAGCTCCATGCTGGAGACGCTCGCCGAGGACCACGTACGCACCTTCCGCGCGTACGGCGTCGGCGAGCGGGCCGTGATCGGGCGCCACGCGCTGCGCGGCGCGGTCGCCCCCGTGATCGCGCTCAGCGCCCTCGACTTCGGCAGCATGTTCGGCGGTGCGGTCCTGACCGAGTCCCTCTTCGGGATCCCGGGGCTCGGACGCGAACTCGTGCACGCGGTCAAGGTCGTCGACCTGCCCGTGGTCGTCGGCATGGTGCTGGTGACCGGCTTCTTCGTGGTGCTCGCCAATGCCGTCGCGGACATGCTGTACGCGCTGGCCGACCGACGGGTGGTCCTGTCATGACAACACCGCTGGTCCAGGTCGAGGACCTGACCGTCGACTTCGGCGACGTCCGGGCCGTGGACGGGCTCTCCTTCACGCTGGAGGCGGGCGCCGCCCTCGGTGTGGTCGGGGAGTCCGGCTCCGGCAAGAGCGCCTCGGCCTCCGCGCTGCTCGGACTGCACCGGGGCACGGGCGCCCGGGTCACCGGGACCGTCCGCGTCGCCGGTACGGACGTCGGCGCCGCGGACGAGGCGGAGCTGCGCGCCCTGCGCGGGGCGAAGGCGGCGATGGTCTTCCAGGACCCGCTCTCCTCGCTCGACCCCTACTACACGGTCGGCGACCAGATCGCCGAGGTCTACCGGGTGCACAACAGGGTCTCCCGGCGAGCCGCCCGCGCCCGGGCCGTGGAGGTCCTGGACCGGGTCGGCATCCCGGACGCGGTCCGCCGGTCCAGGTCCCGGCCCCACGAGTTCTCCGGCGGGATGCGCCAGCGCGCCCTCATCGCGATGGCCCTGGCCTGCGAACCCCGGCTGATCGTGGCCGACGAGCCGACCACCGCCCTCGACGTCACCGTGCAGGCGCAGATCCTGGACCTGCTGCACGACCTGCGCCGCGAGACCGGAACGGCGCTGCTGCTGGTCACCCACGACGTGGGTGTCGCCGCGGAGAGCGTGGACGAGGTCCTGGTCATGCAGCACGGCCGGGCCGTGGAGCGGGGGCCGGCCGTCGAGGTGCTGGGCGCGCCCCGGCAGCCGTACACCCGGGAGCTCCTGGCCTCGGTGCCCCGGGTCGACGCGCGGCGGCCGGCGGGCCCCGTCCCCGGCCCGCGGGCCGCCGCGCCGGAGACCGGACCGCTCCTCGAAGCCCTCGGCCTCCGGCGCGAGTTCGGCCGTGGTTCCTCCCGCGTCACCGCCGTGGACGACGTCTCGCTCACCGTCCACGCCGGCGAGACCCTCGGCATCGTGGGGGAGAGCGGCAGTGGCAAGACGACGCTCGGCCGCATGCTCGTACGGCTCGACGACCCGACGGGCGGCCGGCTCCGGTACGGCGGCAGGGAGATCGGCTCGCTGCCGGAGAAGGCCTTCCGCCCGTTCCGCCGCGAGCTCCAGATGGTCTTCCAGGACCCCGTCGCCTCACTCAACCCGCGGCGCTCCGTCGGCGAGTCCGTGGCCGACCCGCTCCGTGCCGCCGGTGAGACCGACGAGACCCGGATCCGGGACCGGGTGAGCGGACTGCTGGAACGGGTCGGTCTCGACGCCGGCCGTTACGAGCGCTATCCGCACGAGTTCAGCGGGGGGCAGCGTCAGCGGATCGGCATCGCGCGCGTGCTCGCCGCCGACCCGAAGCTGATCGTGTGCGACGAGCCGGTCTCCGCGCTCGACGTCACGACCCAGGCCCAGGTGATCGCGCTCCTCGGCGAGCTCCAGCGCGAGCTCGGCATCGGACTCGTCTTCATCGCCCACGACCTGGCCGTGGTGAGGCAGGTCAGCGACCGCGTCGCGGTGATGCGGCAGGGCCGGATCGTCGAGCAGGGCGCGGTCGACGAGGTCTACGGATCGCCCCAGGACGCGTACACGAAACAGCTCCTGGCGGCGGTGCCCACGCTCGACCCCGCGCGCGCCGCCGCGCGCCGTGCGGCGCGTTCGGAGCTGGCCGTAGCCTGACTCAACGTAACCGAACGCCCCATTGTCGCAACAGAACGCGACTTGCGCGGGAAAGTTACGCCGGTTCACCCCTTTCGGTGGTGCGACGGACAACCGTCCGTCGCACCACCTGTCTGTCCGCATACGGTCGTCCCGCTGTGAGCCGCCGATCAACGGCGGCCGTCCACAAGGGAGATCGGGGGTGTGCTCGTGCGGATCGGGCTCCTCACGGACGGTGGTTATCCGTATGCGACCGGTGAGTCCAGACTCTGGTGCGACCGCCTGGTGCGGGGTCTGCCCCAGCACGAGTTCGACCTGTTCGCCCTCAGCCGCTCCGCCGACCAGGAGCGACAGGGCTGGGTGAGGCTGCCCGACCGGGTCGGACGGGTGCGGACGGCGCCGATGTGGACGCGCGAGGAGGACGCCCGGAGCCCACGCCGCACGGGCCGATTCGCCACCGGCCTGGGGCGCTCGTACGGACGACGCGACCGACGGCGCTTCACGGCGCACGTGACGGCGCTCGTCGGCGCGGTCTGCGCCGGCGTGGAGACGGAACCGGGAGCCGGCGGTGCGGACACCCGTCCGGCGTCCGCCCGCTTCACGGACGGCCTCTACGGTCTCGCCGAACTGGCCCGGGACGGCGGCGGACTGCGCGACGCCCTGCGCTCCGAGGCGAGCGTACGCATCGTGCAGGCGGCCTGCCGCGCCCCGGGCACCGGCCGGACCGTCCACGGCGCCACCGTCCCCGACTACCTCGCCTTCGTCGCCGAACTCGAGCGCGCCCTGCGCCCTCTGTCCCTCGACTGGTACGAGGAGGACGGCCTCGGCGGTGTGGACCTCTGCCATGCCGCGTCCGGCGGCACGGCGGCCCTCCCGGGGCTGCTGGCCAAACGCTTCTTCGGCGTTCCGCTGCTGGTCACGGAGCACGGAGTGCCCCTGCGGGCCCACTACCTCGCGGCGCCCGAGGCCCCCCTGGGCGCGCCGGTGCGCGCCATGCTGGCCAACTTCCACGGGCTGCTCGCCGCCGAGGTCTACCGGCAAGCCGCGATCGTCACCCCCGGCAACACCCATGTCCGGCGCTGGCAGGAGCGGTTCGGCGCCCACCGGGACAAGCTGCGGACGGTCTATCCGGGCATGGAGGCCGAACGGTTCGGGGACGTGGGGGAGGGCGACGACGCGGGCGGTCCCGGAACGCTGGTGTGGATCGGCCGGATCGAACCCGCCAAGGACCTGATCGCCCTGCTCCACGCCTTCGCCGAGGTGCGCAGGGCCGAGCCGGACGCCCGGCTGCGGATCTTCGGGGCTCCGGTCCCGGGGGCCGAAGGGGAGACCTACCTCGCCCACTGCCGGGCGCTCGCGGTCCAGCTCTTCCCCGACGAGGCCATGGACGCGCACACCGTCGGCGACAACCCGGTCACCTTCGAGGAGATCGGCGGACCCGAGGTGCCCGACCTCGCGGAGGCCTACGCCGCGGGCGGTGTCGTCATCCTGTCCAGCGTCGTCGAAGGCTTTCCCATCAGCCTGGTGGAGGCGATGTTCTGCGGCCGGGCCACCGTGTCCACGGATGTGGGCGCCGTCGTCGAAGTCGTCGGCGGTACGGGGGTGGTGGTTCCCCCGCGCAATCCGCGGGCACTCGCCGACGCGTGCGTCGCACTGCTGCGCGACCCGGAGCGCCGTGCGCGCCTGGGCGCCGCAGCGCGCGCCAGGGCGCTCGAACTCTTCACCGTCGAGCAGAACCTCGCGGCATTCCGCGACATCTACCTGGACCTGGCCGGGCACGCCCCGGCCCGGTGGGCGACGCCGGTGGACCCCCGGGACCCGGCCGGGCCGCCGCGCCCCTTCGCCACACCCCCGGAGGCCCATGTGCTGGGCGCCACGCGCCCCGGTCCGGTCGCCACGAGGGCCCCGGCCGGTGTCGGCCAGGTGCCGAGCTGGGCCATCGGCGCGACGGGCGTGTGCGCGGGCGCACGCGGAGCGGGAGACGGCGATGCGTGACGGCACGAGCGGCCACGACCAGGGAGGAGCCCCGATGGGCGGACCGGCCGAAGTCGAGGCCCGGGGCACCGGGAGCGAGCCCGCGGACGAGGGTCCCTGGGAGGTCCGCTCCGCGGTCAGGGCACCCGAGATCGCGTACCACCCGGGGCGCAGAGCCGCGGTCCGGCGCGGCCCCGCGGACCCCGTGAAGGTGCTCATGCACCGGCACCGGGACCTCTGCGAGCGCGCCGTCGACCCCCTGGAGATCGCGGCCGGTCTGGAAGCGCACGGGCTGACCGACCGGACCGCCGCACGCTACCGGCACCGCGACGTCTTCTCGCTCGCCGAAGAGCTCTACGCCCGCGTCCCCGCCGCCGGGCGGTCCGCCCGCGCCCACCACGAGCGGCCCGGACGGGACACGGAGGCGCGCGCCGGCTGGACGCTCACCGCCCTGCTGCCCGGTGCCGCCTGCCTCGCGACGGCCGGGGCGCTCAGGGCCACCGAGGGGGTGCTCGGCGGCGGAGCCCGGTTCGCGGTGACCGCCGCCGGAGCGCTGCTCGTCGTCCTCGGGCTCCGGCTCTGCCTGCGGGCCGGCCCGCTGCGTGTCCCGGCCGCCGCCGGGGGCGCCACCCTGTACGTCTGCTGGCTCCTCGGCTTCGCCGTGTACGGCGACGGCCTGATCGCCCAGGTCGTCAGCGGCGGTCCCGACGGGCACTGGACCGCGGCGCCCGCCCCCCTGCTCGGACTCTCGCTGGCCCTCGCCCCGGCGGCCTGGTGCGCCCACCTGTTCGCCGCGCACGCCCGCCGACGGCTCGCCGGGTCCCACGGTCTGTCGGAGTTCGGCGCGCGGGTGCGCCCCGTGCTCTTCGGTGTCGTCGCGCTCTTCCTGTGCGCGACGACCGCGCTGCTGTACCTCGCCGGCCTCGGCCACCCCGGTCCGGGTGCGGGCCTCACCGGCCCGGCGGCACTCGGCGCCCTGCTCCTGCTGGCCCGGCTGCTGGCCGTCCACGGCTTCCCGGAGCCCGCCGCCACGGGGCTGGCCGCCGCCTGCGCCGTCGAGGTGGCAGCCCCCTTCCTGGTCCTCGCCGGACGGCTGCCCGGCCTCGACCTGCTGGCCCGGCCGGTCGACGCCGTCGTCGCCGCGGCCGGTCCCGGCGGCGTAGCCGTCCTCGCCTGCGGGATCGCCGCGTCGGGGCTGCTCGTCCACGCATCGGTCACCCTCACGCGGGCGTCCGCCCACGCCTCGGCCTAGCCGCCGCCCGCCCACCCCGCGGAGCCGACGCCGCGGGTTTCCCGTACCGCTCACACCTTCCTCAAGGAGACACCGGACATGACCCCCCAATCCCTCTCACCGGCAGTCAGCCGTCGGCGCCGAGGGGGCGCGCGATGAGGGTTCTGCTGCTCGGAGCGAACGGATTCCTCGGCCGCTTCGTCGCCGACCGCCTGCTCGCCGATCCCGCCGTCCACCTCACGGCGCTCGGCCGCGGCGACGACGCCGACGTGCGCTTCGACCTCGCGGGCGGCAGTCCCGGAGCGCTCACCCGCTTCCTGGACGCCGTCCACCCCGGGGTCGTCGTCAACTGCGCGGGCGCCACCCGTGGCGGGGCCCGCGACCTCACCCGGCACAACACCGTCGCCGTGGCCACCGTCTGCGAGGCGATGCGCCGCAGCGGGTGCAGCGCGCGGCTCGTCCAGGTCGGCTGCGCCTCCGAGTACGGCCCCTCGCAGCCCGGTTCGTCCACCGCGGAGGACGCGGTGCCCCGCCCGGGAGGCCCGTACGGCGTCAGCAAGCTCGCCGCCACCGAGCTGGTCCTCGGTTCCGGACTGGACGCGGTCGTGCTGCGGGTCTTCTCACCGGTGGGCCCCGGGACCCCGGCCGGCTCCCCGCTCGGCCGGCTCGCCGAGACCATGCGCCGCGCCATGCAGACCGGCGACCCCGAGCTCAAGCTCAGCGGCCTCGGGGTGCAGCGTGACTTCGTGGACGTACGCGACGTGGCGCGCGCCGTGCACGCCGCCTCGCTCTCCGCGGCCCAGGGTGTCGTCAACATCGGCACCGGCAGGGCCGTGCGACTGCGCGACGCCGCAGCGGTCCTCGCCAGGGTCGCCGGTTACGCGGGCGCGCTCCACGAGCTGGACACGCCTCCCGGCAGGCTCCCCATCGGCGCCCAGCGCACCTCCGCCGAGTCGGTCGTGGAGCATCTGGCCGCCACCCCGTCCCCCTACCCGGACGGCTGCGGTGCCTGGCAGCAGGCCGACGTGCGCACCGCCCGGGACCGGCTGGGCTGGCGCCCCCGGATCAATCTGGAGGAGTCCCTCGCGGACATCTGGATGGAGGCCGCGTGCCGCATCTGACGAGTACCGGTTCCACCCTGCGGACCGGCGGGGCCGAACGGCTCGGCGTCGGGGTGCCCGGATACGCCCACCCGCTGCTGGCGCCCGCCGAGTGGGCCGGGCTCAGCCGGCCGGGCACCCCGCTGCACTGGGCCGTCCTCAACATCGACGGCGGTCCGGGCGCGCGGCCCGACCCGGGCTGTCTGGAGGCCGCCGGCCGGCTGCGCAACGCCCGCGAACGGGCCCTGCACGGCGAGGCGCCGGACGACACGGTCCGCGTGTCCGGCGGCAGGCTGCTGGGCCACATCGACCTGGCCTTCGGCGGCCGCCCCTTCGACGAACTGGTCGCCGACGCCCGGTCCTACCTCGACTGGTACCGCGTCGGCGGCTTCTACCTGGACCACTGCCCGGCCGGGCGTGACCGGCTCCCGGCGGTCCGCCGGCTGACCGGCACCCTCGGCGCGCTCCTGGCGGACAGCGACAGCGCGGACGAGGAGGGCGGACTGCTCGTCCTCGGGCACGACACCCACCCGTACCCGGGTTACGCCGAGGCCGCCGACCAACTGGTCACCTTCCGGGGCCCCTGGACCGACTACCGCTGGTCGCAGGTGGCCGAGTGGACCGCCTCCTACGAACCGGGCCGCTTCGCCCACTTCGTCCACGGCGTGCCGCGCACGCATCTGGAGGAGGCCATGCGCATCGCCCGCTGGCAGGGTGCGGGCACCATCTTCTTCACAGACCGGGACGGCACGAGGGGGCAAACCGACCCATTCGCGGCACTGCCCAGCTACTGGGACGAATTCGTCTCGCGGATCGGACCCGGTATCTCGGAATGAGGAGGGGCGTGGCAGTGTTACGGGAGAACAACCGTACGTAGATGAAGTACGTAGAAACCGACCACCTGCATTGTTGAGGTTCCTGTGTCGCTGCCACCCCTGGTCGAGCCAGCTGCTGAGCTCACCGTCGACGAGGTCCGCAGGTACTCCCGCCACCTGATCATCCCGGATGTCGGGATGGACGGACAGAAGCGGCTGAAGAACGCGAAGGTGCTCTGTGTCGGCGCCGGCGGCCTCGGCTCGCCGGCTCTGATGTACATGGCCGCGGCCGGCGTCGGCACGCTCGGCATCGTCGAGTTCGACGAGGTCGACGAGTCGAACCTGCAGCGCCAGGTCATCCACAGCCAGGCCGACATCGGCAAGTCCAAGGCCCAGTCGGCCAAGGAGACCGTGCAGGGGATCAACCCCCTGGTGAACGTGGTCCTTCACGAGGAGCGGCTCGAAGCCGACAACGTGATGGACATCTTCGCCCAGTACGACCTGATCGTGGACGGCACGGACAACTTCGCCACCCGCTATCTCGTCAACGACGCCGCGGTCCTGCTGAACAAGCCGTACGTCTGGGGCTCGATCTACCGCTTCGACGGTCAGGCGTCCGTCTTCTGGTCCGAGCACGGTCCCTGCTACCGCTGCCTCTACCCGGAGCCGCCCCCGCCCGGCATGGTCCCCTCCTGCGCCGAGGGCGGTGTCCTGGGCGTGCTCTGCGCGTCCATCGGCTCCATCCAGGTCAACGAGGCCATCAAGCTGCTCGCCGGCATCGGCGACCCGCTGGTCGGCCGTCTGATGATCTACGACGCGCTGGAGATGCAGTACCGCCAGGTCAAGGTCCGCAAGGACCCCGACTGCGCGGTGTGCGGCGAGAACCCCACCGTCACCGAGCTCATCGACTACGAGGCCTTCTGCGGCGTCGTGTCCGAGGAGGCCCAGGAGGCGGCGGCCGGTTCCACGATCACTCCGAAGCAGCTCAAGGAGTGGATCGACGGCGACGAGAAGATCGAGATCATCGACGTCCGTGAGCCGAACGAGTACGAGATCGTCGCGATCCCGGGCTCCCGGCTGGTCCCGAAGAACGAGTTCCTGATGGGCAACGCCCTCCAGGACCTTCCGCAGGACAGGCGCATCGTCCTCAACTGCAAGACCGGTGTCCGCAGCGCCGAGGTCCTCGCGGTCCTCAAGTCGGCGGGCTTCGCCGACGCGGTGCACGTCGGTGGCGGTGTCATCGGCTGGGTCAACCAGATCGAGCCCGAGAAGCCGGTCTACTAGACGCGCGGCACGACGGACGAAGGGGCCGGCTCCGGCACACGGAGCCGGCCCCTTCGCGTGCCCGGACCTCAGGAGCAGACGCGTCCGTCCGCCGGCACCTTCCCGTCCAGGAAGTACGCGTCGACCAGCGCGGTCACGCAGTCGCTCTCGCCGTAGGAGCCGTGCCCCTCGCCCCTGTTGGTCACCGTCACACCGACCCCCTCGCCGAGTTCGTCCGCCATCCGCCGCGCGCCCTCGTAGGGTGTCGCGGGGTCTCCGGTGGTGCCGATGACCAGGATCGGGGCGGCACCGGGGGCACTCGCCTCCGGGGTGTCGTGCTCCCCCTCGACCGGCCACCCCGCGCACCATCCGGCCGTGTCCCAGGCCAGGAACGGGCCGAAGACCGGGGACAGCTCCCGGAATTCGGGGAGCAGCGCACGGGCCTCGGCCGCCGTCGGCCGCGCCTTGGCGTCGGCACAGGAGATCGCCCGCTGGGAATGGCTCCGGGTGCTGTAGTGCCCGTCCTCGTCACGGCCGTTGTAGGAGTCGGCCAGTGCGAGCAGGCGGTCGCCCCTGCCGCTGTTCTCCGCCTCGTCGAGCGCGGCCGTCAGGGTGGGCCAGGCGCTCCTGGAGTAGAGGGGGGTCACGATGCCGATGACGGCGAGGGACTCGTTCAGCTCGCGACCCGAGGCGGTCGGCAGCGGTTCCTCGTCGAGGCGCTCCAGCAGGGTGGTGATCCGCCGGGTGCCTGCCGCCGGGTCCTCGCCGCGGTCCTTCAGGTAGTTCTCCAGGGCCCGTTGGAAGCCCTTCGCCTGGTTACGGGCGTGGCCCACCGAGTCCGCGGTGGGGTCGACGACGGCGTCCAGGACGATCCGGCCTGCCTTCTCCGGGAAGAGGTGCGCGTAGGTCCCGCCGAGTTCCGTGCCGTACGAGATGCCGAAGTACGTCAGTGTGTCGTCGCCGAGCGCCCGGCGGATCGCGTCCATGTCCCGGGCGGCGTTCGACGTGCCCACGTGGGGGAGCACCGGACCGGACAGACGCGCGCAGCCGGCGCCGAAGTCCTGGCCGTCGGCGATGAACGCGGCCTCCTCCGCCGGGGTGTCCGGGGTCATGTCGATCCGGCGGTAGGCGGTCTCCTGACCGGCGTCGTCGCGGCAGCGGACCCCCGAACTGGCCGCGACGCCGCGCGGGTCGAAGCCCACCAGGTCGTAGCGGGTGTTGAGCTCCCGGTACGCGGAGGCGGCGCGCGGCAGGGTGTCCACTCCCGAGCCGCCGGGGCCGCCGAAGTTGAAGAGCATGGAACCGATCCGCGCGCTCTTCCTCGTGGCCGCCTTGCGGATCAGCGCGATGCCGATGGTCCTCCCGTCCGGCCGTGCGTGGTCCAGTGGCACGTCGAGGGTGGCGCACCGCCACGCGGGGCCGGGTGCGGTGCCGTCCTCCGGCGCCGCGCAGCGCTTCCAGTCCAGCGCCCCGGAGGCGTCCGAGGACCGCTCCG
The DNA here is from genome assembly GCF_000717245.1 of Kitasatospora papulosa. GTDB lineage: Bacteria > Actinomycetota > Actinomycetes > Streptomycetales > Streptomycetaceae > Streptomyces > Streptomyces papulosus. The sequence continues at coordinate 414,990 of NZ_JNYQ01000004.1, read as the reverse complement.
GCGCCTGTGACGAGCCTTTCGACGACCCCGGTGAGGCCGGGCCGCCGTCGCATCCCGCGAGGAGCGCGGTGACCAGCAGCACGACCAGGGCCGGTGCCGCGCACCGGCCGGCCCGTCCGTCGCGTACGCGCATGGTGCGTCCTCCCCCGTGTCCCGGGGCCGCCGCCCGGAACGGTCCGGGCGGCACGACTGCCCGGCCGTCCAACGAGCGGTCATTCGCAGACCGTTCCCGACTTCGGGACCTTCCCTTCGAGCAGGTAGGCGTCCACGGTCCGCTGCACACAGGTGCTGCCGCCGTTGTACGCCCCGTGGCCCTCTCCCTTGTACGTGAGCTCGATCCCGACCCCCTTGCCGAGCGCGGTGGCCATCGCCTTCGCGCCGGCGTACGGCGTGGCCGGGTCCCCGGTGTTGCCGATGACCAGGATCGGGGCCGAACCGGGCGCGCTGACGTCGGGGGTGTCCCAGGCGCCCGCGACCGGCCAGCCCGTGCAGGCCATCAGCCCCCAGCCGAGGTAGTCGCCGAACACGGGGGAGGCCTTGCGGAACGCGGGGAGTGCCTTCCTGGTCTGTTCCAGGGTGAACCGCTGCTTGGAGTCCGCGCAGTTGACGGCCGCGTTGGCGGCGTTGGAGTTGTCGTAGTGCCCGTCCTCGGAGCGGCCGTTCAGCGAGTCGGCGAGCGCGAGCAGCAGTCCGCCGTTGCCGCCGTCCGCCTCGTCGATGCCCTGTTCGAGCAGCGGCCAGGTCTCCTTGGAGTAGAGGGCCGACGCGATGCCGGTGGTGGCCTGGGTCTCGGTCAGCTCCCGTTCACCGAGACCCGGGACGGGCTTCTTCTCCAGCTTCGCGAGGAGGGCGGTGATCCCGTCCTGCACCTCCTGGGCGGTGGCGCCGGGGAGTCTGCAGTCGTCGCGCTCGGCGCAGTCGGCGGTGAAGTTGTCCAGGGCCAGCTGGAAGCCCTCCGCCTGGCCGAGGGAGGACTTCAGGGAGTCCTCCGTGGGGTCGACGACCGCGTCCAGGACGGCCCGGCCGACCGTCCTGGGGTAGAGGTGGGCGTAGACACCGCCCAGCTCGGTGCCGTACGAGATGCCGAAGTAGTGGAGCTTGTCGTCGCCGAGCACCTGACGCAGCAGGTCCATGTCGCGGGCCGCGTTCGTGGTGCCGACGTAGGGGAGCTCGTCCCCGGAGTTCTCCTCGCAGTCGGCGATGTACGACTTCTGGTCCTCGGCGAACGCCTTCTCCTCCTCGGCGTCGTCCGGGGTGCCGTCCTGCTCGTAGCGCGCGTCGAGCGCGGCGTCGTCCGAGCACTCGACTCCTTCGCTGCGGCCGACGCCGCGCGGGTCGAAACTCACCAGGTCGTAGCGGGCGCGGAGCGAGTCGTAGTCGGTGCCGAACGACGGCAGCGTGGCGACGCCCGAGGCACCCGGCCCGCCGAAGTTGAAGATCAGCGATCCGATGCGCCTGCCCCGGTCCCTGGACGCCGCGCGGATGAGGGCGAGTTCGATGGTCCGGCCCTCCGGGTCCGCGTAGTCGAGCGGTACGTCCATGAAGGAGCACTGCCAGGTCGTCCCGCCCGGGAGGGGCGAGGGGGACGTGCCGCTGCCCTGGGCCTCGTTGGGGGCCGGGCACGGCTTCCAGTCGAGCTTCTGGGAGGACAGGTTTCCCGGCGTCGCGGTGGGGGCCGCGGTCGAGGCGGACGAGGGCGTCGAGCTCCCCGTGCCTCCGTCACCGTCGTCCGAACAGGCCGCCAGGGGCAGGAGCACCGTGGCGGTCGCGGCGAGGGCGGCGGCACGCAGAGCGGGGGAGGTCCTCATGGACCCATCGTGCGGCGGGGCACGGAGGAACGCGCGGGGCGCGGTCCATGCGAGTGGCGCGCCCCGCTCAGGTGTTCTAGAGCTCGCCCTTTCGGGTGAGCTGGTTGAAACAGATCCAGCCGGGCAGCACCGGCAGCCACAGCGTCATCACGCGGTACAGGAGCACGGCCGGGGCGGCGACCTCCTTCGGCAGGCCCACCGCGATCAGACCCAGCGTCAGCGCGCCCTCGACCGCGCCCATGCCGCCCGGGGTGGGCGCCGCCGACCCGAGGGCGTTGCCCGCGAGGAAGACCACGGCGATGCTGGCGTAGCTGAGCTGCGGGACGTCGGGACCGCTGAAGGCGCGGATCGACGCGTCGAGGCACAGCACGAACAGCCCGGTCAGCAGCAGCATGCCGCCGATACCGGTGATCAGCTTCTGCGGGCGCTGCACCACGTCGAGCATGCGGGGCACGACGCCGGCGAACAGCGACCGGACCCGGGTCACGACGAACTTCCGCAGGAACGGGATCGCCGTCACCACGAGCACGAGCACCGCGACCGTGAGCAGGCCCGCGATGACCGTCCTCGACGGGGTGAGCGAGTCCGGGGTCTTCTCCGTGCCGGTCAGATACCCGAAGAGGGCGAGCAGCAGGATGTGGGCCCCGAGACCGAACAGCTGGGAGGCGCCCACACTGGCTACGGCGAGCCCGGGGCGTACCCCGGCGCGCTGCAGGAAGCGCGTGTTCAGCGCCACACCACCGACCGCCGCCGGTGCCACGATCTTCACGAACGACCCGGCCACCTGCGCCAGCACGGTCTTCCCGAAGGGCACCCGCTCGGGCACGAAACCGAGCAGGCTCATGGCCGCGGCGACGTAGCTCAGCGCCGAGAAGCCGAGGGCTGCCGCCACCCAGCCCCACTCCGCCTGCTCCACGACCGTGCCGAAGTCGGCCTCGGTGACCTGTGAGATCAGGAAGTAGGCGGCGATCGAACCCGCGATGAAGCTGAAGAGGGTGCGCGGTTTGATGCGTTCCAGGCGGACCGGTTCGACCGGCGCCTGCGGCCTGATCAGCAGCACCTGCCGGCGGATCTGCGCCAGCATGTCCTCCTCGCGGGCCTCTTCCAGGGCGTCGTCGATCGCCCGCTTCTCGGCCTGCTTCTCCGTGCGCTGCGACTTCCGGACGGCCTTGCGGTCGTTGGCCGCGGTGTCGTGCTCCTCCGCCTTGGCCTGCTTGGCCGCCTCCGAGGCCTCCAGCACCGCCTCACGCTCACGCTGCGAACGCTCCCGCGCGAGCCTGCGCAGCGTCGCCCGGGTGGAGCGGCTCAGCGCGATGGGCTGGAGCAGCGGCAGGCAGTCCGCCACCGCGTCGGGCCCGAGCACGGCGAGCGCCCCGGCCACGGCCCGTTCGGCGCCCACCCTCAGCCCGGTGGTGGTGAGCAGCTGGGCGACGTCCATGCGGAGGATCAGGTCACCCGCCGCGATCTCGCCGCCTCGCAGGTCCGTGACGAACACCGTGCCGGAACGATCCACCAGGATGGCGTCCCCGGTGAGCCTGCGGTGCGCGATCCGGCGCGACTGGAGCGCCCGCACCTGCCGCCAGGCGCCCCGCACCAGTTCGTCGGTGATCTCCTCGTCCTCCAGGGCGTCCAGCGAGCGTCCCCCGATGTGCTCGTACACGAGCATCACGGCGTCGGGCCCGAGTTCGGAGGTGGCGATCAGCTTGGGTGCGTTGGCCCCGGCGGCGATCGCCGCGTACGCGAGGAGGGCTTCCTGCTCCAGGGCCTGCCGCAGGGACTGGATGGAGCGGCGCTGGGTGATGCTGCGCAGGGTGAGCCTGCGCCACACCCGGTAGAAGAAGCCCTGGGCCTGCTGTTCCCGGTCGACGACCGTGACGTCCAGCGGGGGCCCGTCCTCCAGGGTCACCAGATAGCGGCGGCCGCGGTCGATCTGGTCGATGTTGTCGGGGGCGTCCTCCGCGCGCATGGCGGCGACCGGGCGGAAGCCGACGTGCCGCAGACCGGCCATCAGGTGCTGGCCGGTCGGGCGGACGTTCGGCGAGCCGACGGCGTACAGGGTGCCGTACGCCACGGTCCAGCCGATCAGCACGGTGAGGACGATCGAGAACGGGGTGGTGTAGCCGCCGACCAGCATCGCGAAGGCGTCGAGGAGCAGCACCACCCAGAGCACGACCCGCCACCGGGGTCTGCGGGCCATGCCCACCGCCGTCATGTAGGCGATGACCGGCGCGAGGTACCCGTGCACGGGGTCGGTGAGCGCGTCCCCCGGCTGGGGCTGGGTCAGGGCGTCCCGGATCGTTCCCGAGGCCGACCTCGCGACCCAGAGGTCGGTGGCCAGGGTCACTCCGTGGGCCAGGACTGCGGCGAGCACCCCGTCCGCGATCCGCAGCCCGTCGCGTTTCACCAGACGTTCGATCGCGAAGGCGACCGGTACGAGGAGAACGGCGATGCTGGACACCAGGCCGGCCAGCTTGATCAGCAGGTCGGGCGCCTGGTCGGTGCCCTTGGAGATGTCGTCCTCGAGGCCGGTGGTGGTCCCCTGGGCGAAGGCGGCGATGGAGAACAGCAGAGCGATCGCGAGCACCCCGACGAGGAGCCTCAGCAGATCGGAGGGGCGGTGGACCCGGGCGGGCAGCAGCGGCTCGTCGCCCGAGACCCGGTCGGTCAGGCCGTCGGCCGGTGCCAGGGTCGAACCCGAGAGGTGCTCCCCGGACGGTGCGGTCGACCCCGACGTGTCCCCGCCGCCGGGGGCACCGGGGACATCGGGGGCGTCGGGACGCGGCTCGGCGTCGGAGGCGTCCGCCGCCTTCGGTGGCTGCACGCCCTGCTCCTTAGCCTCTGAAGAATCTTCGTGGTCTCGTATCACCGGTCACCGCCCGCATGATGGTGGCACGGCCTGCAGACAGAGGGGGGCATCAGGGTGCATTGCGCGGGCGCGATGCGCAACATACGCTGCTCCGCCCCCGTGCGCACGGTGTGTGACGAGGACGACACCGGGCAGGACGCGTTGTCGGTGGCGTACGGCAGGATGGGACGGATGAGCGAAGACCGGACGAGTGACAGCCGGACAGGGGCCGGACCGGCCGACCCCGTGATCGCCGAGCTGCCCGTCTACGCCGAGCGGGTCCTGGACGTGGCGGACCTCGTCCCGCCCGGCCGCGTCATGACGTACGGCGACGTCGCGGAGTGGCTGGGCGAGGGCGGGCCGAGGCAGGTCGGCCGGGTGATGGCCCTGTACGGCTCCGCGGCGGCCTGGTGGCGTGTGGTGCGGGCCGACGGGACGCTGCTGCCGGGCCACGAACTGCAGGCGCTCGGCCACTACCGCGAGGAGGGCACCCCGCTGCGGGCGGCCCCGCGCGACGCGGACGGGCACGTTCCGCGCCTCGACATGAAGCGGGCCAGATGGGACGGCGTGACCGGTGGCCCGGGCGACGAAGCTCACACCTGACAGCTTCCGCCATCGCGCCCCGCCGGGACAGGCGCCGTGCCGCTGAGCAGCACGGACCGGCGAACCGGAGCGCGGCTGTGACGAGGGACGCGGCCCACCGCCCGCTGTCCGCCCCGCCGACGGCGTAGCGTCGTCCCCACGCGGCACGCTCCGCTCCCTCATCCGTACGCGTCACGGCCGGGCCCCTCCGGACCCGGCACCTTCCTTCACCCGCAGCCTCCGCACCGGGCCGTCACACCGCGGCCCCGGCCACCGGGCGGACCCGAGAACACCCTTCAGGACCGGCGATCCACGTGAGTTCCTCCTTCACCACCCGGAACAGCCCGCACCGTCAGGCACGGCGGCGGGCCCCGGGCGCGTACCGGCTGGTGCGCACGCCGCCGGGTTCCGTGGACCCCCCTCTCCTGGACGCACCGCAACGCGCCGTGGTTGACCACCGGGACGGGCCGCTCCTCGTCCTGGCCGGGCCGGGCACCGGAAAGACCACGACGCTGGTGGAGGCGGTCGCCCGGCGCGTGGCCGGGGGGACCGATCCCGCCCGGATCCTCGTCCTCACCTTCAGCCGCAAGGCGGCCGTCGAACTCCGCGACAGGATGGCGGCCCGCCTCGGCGGCACCAGGGGCCCGCAGGCCACCACCTTCCACTCCTACTGCTACGCCCTGGTCCGCGCACACCAGGACGCCGACCTCTTCGCCGATCCGCTGCGCCTGCTCTCCGGGCCCGAGCAGGACGTCACCGTCCGTGAGCTCCTGGCCGGCCAGCTCGGCCTTGAGCAGGCCGGGCTGGCCCATGTCCGCTGGCCCGGCGAACTGCGGGCGTGCCTCACGACCCGTGGCTTCGCCGACGAGGTGCGCGCGGTGCTGGCCCGCAGCCGTGAGCTGGGTCTCGGCCCCGACGCGCTGGCCGCCTTCGCCCGCCGCACGGGCCGCCCGGACTGGAGCGCCGCCGCCCAGTTCCTCGCCGAGTACCTCGACGTCCTGGACGCCCAGGGCGTCCTCGACTACGCCGAACTCGTCCACCGGGCGGTCCTGCTCGCCGAGCGCCCCGAGGTGGCGGCGCAGCTGGCCCGGAACTACGACGCCGTGTTCGTCGACGAGTACCAGGACACCGACCCCGCACAGGTGCGCCTGCTGCACGCGCTGGCCGGGAACCGGGGGAGCACGGCTCCGGGAACCGGCGGCGGCCGGACACTGATCGCCTTCGGCGATCCCGACCAGTCGATCTACGCGTTCCGGGGCGCCGACGTGAACGGCATCCTCGACTTCCCCGACACCTTCCGCCGGGCCGACGGCGAGCCCGCCCCCGTCGGGGTCCTCACCACCTCGCGCCGCTCCGGCGCGCACCTCCTGGAGGCCACCCGGCTGCTCACCCGCCGGATGCCCCTCACCCGCCTGCCCTCGGACAAGGTCCGCGCCCACCGCGAGCTGTCCGCCGTGCGCGAAGGCGGGCGCGTGGAGGCGTACACCTATCCGACGCTCTCCACCGAGCTGGAGAACATCGCCGATCTGCTCCGGCGCGCCCACCTGGAGGAGGGCGTGCCCTGGAGGGACATGGCGGTACTCGTCCGCGCCGGCGGCCGTTCGATCCCCGCCGTGCGCCGGGCGCTCACCTCCGCCGGAGTCCCCCTGGAGATCGACGGCGACGACCTCCCCCTGCGCCACGAGCCGGCCGTCGCGCCGCTCCTGACCGCCCTGCGCACCGTCGCCACGGCGGCGCTCCACCTCGGCGCGCCGGAGGACCCGGACAGCGCGGAGGCCGTGGAGGAGGACCCGGAGGCCGGGGAGGCCCCGGCCGGTGACGTGAGCGACGACACGGGATCCGGCGGCCGCGGCACCGGGACGGACGGCGGCCGCGGCGCGGGGACGGCCGACGGCTACGACGTGGCGCCCGGCGGCCTGGACACCGAGACCGCCCTCACCCTGCTCGCCTCGCCCCTCGGCTCCATGGACGCCGCCGACCTGCGCCGGCTCGGCCGGGCCCTGCGCGACGAGGAGCGGGCCGCCGGGAACCGGGTGCCGCCGCCGTCCGGATACCTGCTGGCGCGGGCGCTCGCCGAGCCCGAACGCCTGGTCACCCACGACCCGGCGTACGCCCGCGGAGCCCAGCGCCTCGGTGCGCTCCTGCGCAAGGCCCGCGAACTCCTCGAAGGCGGCGGCACCGCGGAAGAGGCCCTGTGGACCCTCTGGAACGGCACCCCCTGGCCCGGCCGGCTGGAGCGGGCCGCGCTGCGGGGCGGCGCGGGCGGCCGGAACGCCGACCGGGACCTCGACGCCGTGTGCGCCCTCTTCGACACCGCGGCCCGGGCGGAGGAGCGGACCGGCGGGCGGGGCGCGCTCAACTTCCTGGAAGAGGTCGACGCCCAGGACATCGCCGCCGACACCCTCTCCCGGCGTGCCGTCCGTCCCGACGCCGTGCGCCTCATGACCGCGCACCGCTCCAAGGGCCTCGAATGGCGCCTGGTGGTCGTCGCCGGGGTGCAGGAAGGGCTCTGGCCCGACCTGCGCCGCCGCGGATCCCTCCTGGAGGCGGACCGGATCGGACGCGACGGCCTGGCCGAACCGCTCACCCCCGGGGCGCTCCTCGCCGAGGAACGCCGCCTGTTCTACGTGGCCGCCACCCGGGCCCGGGAGCGCCTGGTCGTCACCGCGGTGAAGGCACCCGCCGACGACGGCGACCAGCCGTCCCGCTTCCTCACCGAGCTCGGGACCGAGCCCCGGGACGTCACCGGACGGCCCCGCCGCCCCCTGGCGGTGGCCTCGCTCGTCGCCGAGCTCCGGGCGACGACCGTCGACCCCGGTGCCTCGGAGGCCCTGCGCGACGCGGCCGCACGCCGGCTCGCCCGGCTGGCGGCGCTCACCGACGACGAGGACCAGCCGCTCGTGCCGGCGGCCCACCCGCACCGCTGGTGGGGGCTGAACGAACCGACCCGCTCCGAGGTCCCGCTGCGCGACAGGGACCGCCCCGTCGCCCTCTCGGGGAGCGCGCTCGACCAGCTCGCCAACACCTGTGCCCTCCAGTGGTTCCTGGGCCGTGAGGTGAAGGCGGACGCCCCCGCGACGGCCGCCCAGGGCTTCGGCAACGTGGTCCACGTGCTCGCCGACGAGGTGGCCTCCGGCCGCACCGCCGCCGACCTGGACGTCCTGATGGAACGACTGGACTCCGTGTGGGACGGCCTCGTGTTCGACGCCCCCTGGAAGTCGCAGCAGGAGAAGGACCACGCCCGGGCCGCCCTGGAACGCTTCCTGCGCTGGCACGTCATGGACCGCGCCGGGCGCACCCCCACGGCCAGCGAGCACGACTTCGACGTCACCCTCGAAGCGGGCGAGTACGCCGTACGCATCCGTGGCTCCATGGACAGGGTCGAGCGGGACGCCGAGGGGCGGGCGTACGTCGTCGACTTCAAGACCGGCAAGGGGGCCCCGACCAAGGACGAGGTGGCCGCGCACCCCCAGCTCGCCGTGTACCAGCTGGCCGTCAGGGAAGGGGCCGTCGACGAGGTCTTCGACGGCCGGCGCCCGGATGCCGGAGGCGCCGAACTCGTCCAGTTGCGGCAGCCCGCCCCGAAGAAGGAGGGCGGCGACGCCCTCCCCAAGGTGCAGGCCCAGGAGCCCCTCTCCGGCGCATGGGTCTCCGACCTGCTGGCCACGGCGGCGGGACGGGTCCTGGACGAACGGTTCACCCCCACGACCGGCCAGCACTGCACCCACTGCGCCTTCAAGGCGTCGTGCAGCGCGCAGCCCGAAGGACGTCAGATCATCGAATGATCTTTCCGGCGGAATCCGTGCGGGACGGCGTTGTCGGTCCGTCCGGTTAGCCTCTGTGGAGTGTCCTCCCGAATCACCGATCCCGAGCAGCTCAAGGAGCTCCTCGGGATCCCCTTCACCCCGGAGCAGACGGCCTGCATCACCGCGCCGCCCGCCCCGCAGGTGATCGTGGCCGGAGCGGGTTCCGGGAAGACCACGGTGATGGCGGCCCGGGTGGTGTGGCTGGTCGGCACCGGACAGGTCGCCCCCGAGCAGGTCCTCGGCCTGACCTTCACGAACAAGGCCGCCGGTGAGCTCGCCGAACGCGTCCGCAGGGCCCTCGTCGCCGCGGGCGTCACCGACCCGGACGTCCTCGACCCGGACAACCCCCCGGGCGAGCCCAGCATCTCCACGTACCACGCCTTCGCCGGCCGGCTCCTCACCGACCACGGTCTGCGGATCGGCCTCGAACCCACCAGCCGTCTCCTCGCGGACGCCACCCGCTACCAGCTCGCGGCCCGGGTGCTGCGCGAGGCGCCGGGCCCCTACCCGGCGCTGACCCGGTCCTTCCCCACCCTCGTCAGCGACCTGCTCGCCCTGGACGCGGAGCTCGCCGAGCACCTCGTACGCCCCGAGGAGCTCCTGGAGTACGACACGGAACTCCTGCGGGGACTGGAGACGGCCAGGCTCACCAACGCCGAGCTGCGCAAGATCCCCGAGACGGCCGGGGCCCGCCGCGAACTCCTCGGACTGACCCGGCGCTACCGGACGGCCAAGCGAAGCCGGGACCTCCTCGACTTCGGCGACCAGATCGCCCTCTCCGCCGAGCTCGCCCTGACCCGGCCCGAGGTCGGCACCCTCCTGCGCGACGAGTTCCGGGTCGTCCTGCTCGACGAGTACCAGGACACCTCCGTGGCCCAGCGGCTGCTCCTGGCCGCGCTCTTCGGCGGCGGAGGCGGCGACGGCACGGCAGGACACGCCGTCACAGCCGTCGGCGACCCCTGTCAGGCGATCTACGGATGGCGCGGCGCCTCCGTGGCCAACCTCGACGACTTCCCGCACCACTTCCCGCACGCCGACGGCACGCCGGCCACCCGCTACTCCCTCAGTGAGAACCGCCGCAGCGGCGGCCGCCTCCTGCACCTCGCGAACGGCCTCGCCGAACCCCTGCGCGCCATGCACGAGGGGGTCGAGGCACTGCGCCCCGCCCCCGGAGCCGAACGGGACGGCACGGTCCGGTGCGCCCTGCTGGCCACCCACGCCGAGGAGATCGACTGGCTCGGCGACTCGCTCGCCCACCTCGTGAGGACCGGTACGGCTCCCGGGGAGATCGCCGTCCTGTGCCGGACCGCGGGAGACTTCCCCCGCATCCAGGCCGCCCTGGTCGCCCGAGACATCCCGGTCGAGGTCGTCGGACTCTCCGGACTCCTGCACCTCCCCGAGGTCGCCGACCTCGTCGCCGTCTGCGAGGTGCTGCAGGACCCCGGGGCGAACGCCTCCCTGGTCCGGCTGCTGACCGGACCCCGCTGGCGCATCGGACCACGCGACCTCGCCCTGCTGGGGCGCCGCGCCCGCGTCCTCGTCCACCGCACCGCGCCGGGGGACGAGGACACCGATCCGGACCGGCGTCTGGCGGATGCCGTCGAGGGGACCGACCCGGCCGAGGTGATCTCGCTGGCCGACGCCCTCGACACCTTCCTTGAGTCCGGCGGCGCGGAGGACGACCGGCTGCCGTTCTCCGCGGAGGCACGCGTCCGCTTCGCCCGTCTCGCCACCGAACTGCGCGACCTGCGCCGTTCGCTGGCCGACCCCCTCATGGACGTACTGCACCGCGTCCTCGCGACCACCGGCCTGGAGGTGGAGCTCTCGGCGTCCCCGCACGCCCTGGCCGCACGCCGCCGGGAGACCCTCGCCAACTTCCTGGACGTCGCGGCCGGATTCGCGGCGGTGGACGGGGAAGCGACCCTGCTCGCCTTCCTCGGCTTCCTGCGCACCGCCGCCCAGTACGAGAAGGGCCTCGACAACGCCCTGCCCGGCGGCGAGAACACCGTCAAGGTCCTCACCGCGCACAAGTCCAAGGGCCTGGAGTGGGACGTCGTCGCCGTCCCCGGCCTGGTCGGCGGCCAGTTCCCCAGCACCCGGTCCCGGGACGCGTGGACCTCGCAGTCCCAGGTCCTCCCGCACGCCCTGCGCGGCGACGCGCCCACGCTGCCGGTGCTCGACACCTTCGACGCCAGAGGGCTCGCGGCTTTCAAGGCGGAGATGAAGGGGCATCAGCACACCGAGGAGCTCCGCCTCGGCTACGTCACCTTCACCCGGCCCCGCAGCCTGCTGCTCGGCTCCGGCCACTGGTGGGGCCCGTCCCAGAAGAAGCCCCGCGGCCCGTCCGTCTTCCTGGACGCGCTGTACGAGCACTGCGCGGCCGGACACGGCGAGATCGAGGTGTGGGCGGACGAACCCGGCGAGGACGAGGAGAACCCGGCGCTGCGGGACGAGGGCGCCGACCAGCCCTGGCCGCTCCCGCTCGACGACACCGCCATGGCCCGCCGCAGGGCCGCCAGGGACACGGTGCTGGCGCACCTGGAGGCCCTGGCGGCCGCACCCGTCCCGGACACCGTGCCGGAGGAGTACGGGCGGACCGCCCCCGGCGGGCGCCCGCGACCCGCACACGAGCCGCCGTACGACGACGAGCCGCCCCCCTTCGAGGACGACGAGCCGCCGTACGACGAGCCGCCGTACGACGACGCGGACGCCCCGTACGACGACCCGTACCCGGACTGCGAGGAGGACCCGGGCCGTGGGGGGCCGCCCCCGCCCCGGGACGCCCCCGCCGCACCGCACGTCCCGGCCGCCCGCACCCCGGCCGACGCGGGCCTCACCCCCGAGGAGTCGCGCACCCTCGCCTCCTGGGACCGCGACCTCGACGCCCTCGCCGGTGAGCTGCGCCGTGCCCGCGCCGCGGTGCGCGACGTCGTCGTGCCCGCCACGCTCTCCGCGACCCAGCTCCTGCACCTCGCCGACGATCCCGAGGGCTTCGCGCGGGAGCTCGCCCGCCCGATGCCGCGCCCCCCGCAGCCCGCCGCGCGCAGGGGCACCCGCTTCCACGCCTGGGTGGAGTCCCGGTTCGAGGAACTGCCGCTGCCCATGCTGGGACCGGACGAACTCCCGGGAGGCGACGAGAACGACGCGGAGATCGCCGACGAACGGGACCTCGCCGATCTCAAGGAGGCCTTCGAGCGCACCTCGTACGCCCGGCGCACCCCGCACGGCGTCGAGATCCCGTTCCAGATCACGCTCGCCGGCCGTGTGATCCGCGGCCGGATCGACGCCGTGTACCGCACGGGTGACACGTACGAGATCGTCGACTGGAAGACCTCCCGGCACCGCACGGCCGACCCCCTCCAGCTCGCCGTCTACCGGCTGGCCTGGGCCGAACTGCACGGACTGCCGCTGGAGGCGGTCGCCGCGACCTTCCTCTACGTGCGCACCGGGGAGACGTCCCGCCCCACCGGGCTGCCGGGCCGGGAGGAACTGGAGAAGCTCCTGCTGGACGAGTCACCTCCGCGGGGCCGATAGGCTCATGAGCATGAGCGACACCCCGGACAGCGCCGTCCGTACGTACACCGAGCAGCACCGCGCGGCCTTTCTCGCCGACCTCGCCGAGTGGCTGCGCATCCCGTCCGTGTCCGCCCAGCCGGAGCACGACGGGGACGTACGGCGCAGCGCCGAGTGGCTGTCCGGCAAGCTGGCGGAGACCGGCTTCCCGGTCACCGAGATCTGGGAGACGCCCGGCGCCCCGGCGGTGTTTGCCGAGTGGCCGTCCCAGGACCCGGACGCACCCGTCGTCCTCGTCTACGGCCACCACGACGTGCAGCCCGCCGCCCGTGAGGACGGCTGGAGCACCGACCCGTTCGACCCGGTGATCCGCGACGGCAGGATGTACGGGCGCGGCGCCGCCGACGACAAGGGCCAGGTGTTCTTCCACACACTCGGCGTCCGGGCCCACCTCGCGGCGACCGGCCGCACCACGCCCGCCGTCCACCTCAAGCTCCTCGTCGAGGGCGAGGAGGAGTCCGGGTCGCCGCACTTCCGCGCGCTGGCCGAGGAGCGGGCCGGCCGCCTCGCCGCCGACGTCGTGATCGTGTCCGACACCGGCATGTGGGACGAGAACACCCCCACCGTGTGCACCGGCATGCGGGGTCTCGCCGAATGCGAGATCGAGCTGTCCGGCCCCGGCCAGGACATCCACTCCGGCTCCTTCGGCGGCGCCGTCCCCAACCCCGCGACCGAGCTCGCCCGCCTGGTCGCCGCCCTCCACGACACGGAGGGCAGGGTCGCGGTCCCCGGCTTCTACGACGGGGTCGCCGAACTCACCGGGACCGAACGCGCCCTCTTCGCCGAACTGCCCTTCGACGAGGAGACCTGGCTGCGCACGGCCGCCTCGCGGGCCACGGCCGGCGAAGCGGGGTACTCCACGCTCGAACGCATCTGGGCCCGCCCGACCGCCGAGGTCAACGGCATCGGCGGGGGCTACCAGGGTGCGGGCAGCAAGACCGTCATCCCTTCGTCGGCCTTCGTGAAGCTGAGCTTCCGGCTGGTCGCCGGACAGGACCCGGAACGGATCCAGGAAGTCGTCCGCAGCTGGGTGGAGGACCGGATACCGGCCGGAATCCGCCATCGGATCACCTTCTCCCCGGCCACCCGCCCCTGTCTGACGCCCCTGGACCACCCCGCCCTCCAGGCGTTGGCCCGCGCCATGGGCCGGGCCTTCGGCACGAAGATCCTCTTCACCCGCGAAGGAGGTTCGGGCCCCGCCGCCGACCTCCAGGACGTGCTCGGCGCACCCGTCCTCTTCCTCGGCATCTCCGTACCGTCCGACGGCTGGCACGGCCCCGACGAGAAGGTCGAACTCGACCTCCTCCTCAAGGGTGTGGAGACCACCGCCCACCTGTGGGGCGAACTGGCCGACGCACTCCGCTGAATCTCTGAACGCCCGATCCGCCCCCGGGGGAGTAGGAAGCACCTGTGAGCACCTTCGACAACGCCACCGCAGACCGCCCGATCGGTCTCACCGCGCCCAGCGGCATCGACCGCGCGGCGCACCATCGGCTCGACGAGGCCTGGCTCGCCGCGGCCTGGAGCCACCCGACGACCAGGGTCTTCGTCGTCTCCGGGGGACAGGCGCTCATCGACGACACCCCCGACGGCGGCACCGAGCTCGTCATGACCCCCGCCTTCGAGGCGCCCGTCACCGAGACCCACCGCTACTTCCTGGGCACCGACGAGGACGGCGTACGCTACTTCGCCCTCCAGAAGGACTCGCTCCCCGGCCGCATGGACCAGTCCGCGCGGCCGGCCGGTCTGCGCGAGGCCGGGATGCTCCTCGGCCCGCGCGACGCCGGCCTGATGGTGCACGCGGTGGCCCTGGAGAACTGGCAGCGGCTGCACCGCTTCTGCTCACGCTGCGGCGAGCGCACCGTCATCGCGGCCGCCGGGCACATCCGCCGCTGCCAGGCGTGCGGTGCGGAGCACTACCCGCGCACCGACCCCGCTGTGATCATGCTGGTCACGGACGACCAGGACCGCGCACTGCTGGGACGCCAGGTGCACTGGCCCGAGGGCCGGTTCTCGACCCTCGCCGGCTTCGTGGAGCCGGGGGAGTCGATCGAGCAGTCCGTCGCCCGCGAGGTGTTCGAGGAGGCGGGGGTCACCGTCGGCGAGGTCGAGTACATCGCCAGCCAGCCCTGGCCGTTCCCCTCCAGCCTGATGCTCGGCTTCATGGCCCGCGCCGTGTCCTCGGAGATCACCGTGGACGGCGAGGAGATCGAGGAGGCCCGCTGGTTCTCCCGCGAGGACCTGACCGCGGCCTTCGAATCCGGCGAGGTGCTGCCGCCCTTCGGCGTCTCGATCGCGGCACGCCTGATCGAGCTCTGGTACGGCAAGCCGCTCCCGAGGCCGGGCGTGGCCGGCTGACGGTGCGGGCGGAGCCTTCGCGCAGGCCTGGTCACCAAGGCGCCGAGGCGTCTCGGCGGAGCCCGGGGTCGTGCCTCGGAAGCGTCCTGGCCGGCGGGAAGCGGACGCGTCAGTCCGACAGGGCGGCCGCGAACATCCCGCGGTGGGCCGTCAGCCAGGCCTGCGCACGGTCCCAGCGCCGCCATCCGCCACGGTCGGCCAGCGCCTCGGCGTAGAGGGGATCGCCGTCGGCCACGCGTCGGGCGACGAACGCGCGGCAGACCTCCGTGGCCTGTTCGATCACGCCGGGCAGTTCGGCCCGCTCGGCAGGTGAGAGGCCGTAGCCGCCGGCCAGGACCCGCAGCCGCGCGGGCACGTCCGGTGCGTCCGGGTACAGCGTCGCCGCGGACAGGGGATCGAGCATGGGCACCCAGTAGCGGGCGGCCATGGCGACGTCCCAGAGGGGCCGTCCGGGTGCCGCCAGATCGAAGTCGATCAAGGCGGCGGCGCGGCCGTCGCGGAACACGACGTTCTCCGGGCACACGTCGTTGTGGCACACCACCGGTCCCCCTTCCGGGTCGGCGAGGTCCTGGGGCCACTCGACGTCCGATGCGGCAGCGGCGGACGCACCGGCCTCGTGCAGGCGTCGCAGCAGGGCCCCAACCGATTCGAGGGCGGCCGTCGTCATGACCCATGGCGGGAACGGCGGCAGGGCCACGTCACCGGGGATGAACGTCAGCTGCTCCCGGCCGTCGGCGGTCGGTCCCACGGGAATCGGAGCGGCGTCGAAGCCGTGCTCCCTCAGCGCGACGAGGTGGGCATGGAGAGCGGGCGCGTGGCGCGGTGCCGGGCGATCCACCAGGGCGCCCCTGCGGAAGACGTCCCCCGCGTTCGCCATGCCTCCCGCCAGCGCCCCGCCGGCCGCCCCGTCCTCGGTCGTCATGCCGTTCACGCTACCGCCGGGGCGCTCTCGTACGGCCAGGTCATGAGAAGACCCCCGACCGGCGCCGGCCGGTCGGGGGTCGTGTGCCTCGTGCGGGTCAGGCGCCGATCTTCTGCTTGACCTGGGCCAGTGAGGGGTTCGTCAGCGTCGAACCGTCGGGGAAGAGCACGGTCGGGACCGTCTGGTTCCCGCCGTTCGCCTTCTCCACGAAAGCCGCCGAGTCCGGGTCGTGCTCGATGTTGACCTCGGTGTACGCGATGCCCTCGCGATCCATCTGCCCCTTGAGCCGGCGGCAGTAGCCGCACCACGTGGTGCTGTACATCGTCACAGTGCCCGGCATGTCGTCGGTGCTCCCTTGTCTCGTGTGTCCCGCTGGGAAGGTCCCGCTGAAAGCGCGCGACAGACGCGTCCGCGCACCGTCCCGCATGGAGGGAACGTCCGGGACCCGGACACCATTCCCGGCCCCGGGCCGAGGGCCGTTCCCGGACCCGCCCCGTACCCGCACGGCACCCACGCAGCCGGTACGACAATCGACGGCCCCTGTGGACAACCGCCTCGGCCGTCCCTTCCGACCTGGCAGCATGGCAGGGTGACAGCAGCAACGCATTCCACCCTCTTCCCCCAGGTCCCCGACTCCGCGGACGCCGTGCTCGACGGGCTCGACCCGGAGCAGCGCGAGGTCGCGCTGGCCCTCGGCGGACCCGTGTGCGTGCTGGCCGGAGCGGGTACGGGCAAGACGCGGGCGATCACGCACCGCATCGCCTACGGGGTGCGTGCCGGGATCCTCCAGCCGACCACGGTGCTCGCCGTCACCTTCACCAACCGGGCGGCGGGCGAGATGCGGGGCCGGCTCCGCCAGCTCGGCGCGACGGGTGTGCAGGCCCGGACCTTCCACTCCGCGGCTCTGCGTCAGCTGCAGTACTTCTGGCCGAAAGCCGTCGGTGGTGAGCTTCCGCGTCTCGTGGAGCGCAAGGTCCAGCTGGTCGCCGAGGCCGCCGCCCGCTGCGGGATCCGGCTCGACCGCAACGAGCTGCGGGACACCACCAGCGAGATCGAGTGGGCCAAGGTCACCCAGACGGTGCCGGCGGACTACCCGGCAGCGGTCGCGAAGACCCAGCGGGACGCGCCGCGCGACCCTGCCGAGCTCTCGCAGATCTACGCCATGTACGAGCAGCTGAAGCGCGACCGCTCGGTGATCGACTTCGAGGACGTGCTGCTGCTCACGGTCGGCATCCTCCAGGACCGGCACGACATCGCCGACCACGTGCGCCGTCAGTACCAGCACTTCGTCGTCGACGAGTACCAGGACGTCAGCCCGCTCCAGCAGCGGCTCCTGGATCTCTGGCTCGGTGACCGGGACGACCTCTGCGTCGTCGGCGACGCGGGTCAGACGATCTACTCCTTCACCGGCGCGACCCCAGACCACCTGCTGAACTTCCGCACCCGCCACCCGGACGCGACGGTGGTCAAGCTGGTGCGGGACTACCGCTCGACCCCCCAGGTCGTCCGCCTGGCCAACGGACTGCTGGGCCAGGCCCGGGGCAAGGCGGCCGAACACCGGCTGGAGCTGGTCTCGCAGCGCGACAAGGGCCCCGAACCCGTCTACACGGAGTACGCCGACGAGCCGGCGGAGGCCGAGGGCACCGCGCGCCGGATCCGTGACCTGATCGCCGCCGGGGTGCCGGCGGGGGAGATCGCCGTGCTCTACAGGGTCAATTCCCAGTCCGAGGTCTACGAGCAGGCCCTCGCCGACGCGGGTGTGCCCTACCAGCTGCGCGGTGCCGAGCGCTTCTTCGACCGTCCCGAGGTGCGGGAGGCGGGTGTAGCCCTGCGCGGCGCGGCGCGCGCGGGGGGCAACGACTCGCTGCTCGACGGCGCCGACGACCTGCCCTCCGAGGTGCGGGCGGTGCTCTCCACCAAGGGATGGACCTCCAAGCCGCCCACCGGCTCGGGGGCGGTGCGCGACCGCTGGGAGTCCCTCGCCGCGCTGGTGCGGCTGGCGGAGGACTTCGAACAGGCCAAGCCCGGCGCGACCCTCTCCGATCTCGTGGCCGAGCTCGACGAACGGGCCGCCGCTCAGCACGCCCCCACGGTCCAGGGCGTCACGCTGGCGTCGCTGCACTCCGCCAAGGGCCTGGAGTGGGACGCCGCGTTCGTCGTCGGGCTCACCGAGGGCATGATGCCGATCGCCTACGCCAAGACGGACGAACAGATCGAGGAGGAACGCCGGCTGCTGTACGTCGGCGTCACCCGGGCCCGCTTCCACCTGTCGCTGTCCTGGGCCCTGTCCCGGTCGCCGGGCGGACGCGGGAACCGCAGGGCGACCCGCTTCCTCAACGGACTGAGGCCCGGCTCGGCAGCGGTCGGCCCGCGGGGCGGAGCGGGAGGAGGCGGCGGAATCGACCGCGGCTCCCGCACGGGCACGTCGGGTGCCGGTGCCGAGACGCCCGCCCGGCCGGCCAGGAGGGGTCCGGTGCGGTGCAGGGTGTGCGGCAGGACGCTCACCGAGGCCGGCGAGATGAAGCTGATGCGTTGCGAGGACTGCCCCTCGGACATGGACGAGGCGCTGTACGAGCGGCTGCGTGAGTGGCGCGCGGACCGGGCGAAGGAGATCAGCCAGCCCGCCTACTGCGTCTTCACCGACAAGACACTGATGGCCATCGCGGAGGCGGCACCGGACAGCGAGAGCGAGCTGGTCGTCATCGCCGGTGTCGGGAACCGGAAGCTGACCAGGTTCGGGGCCGACGTCCTGGCCATCTGCGCAGGTCGGACAGTGGGTCATGAGCAGGCGGAGGGCGACGGCGAGGTCTGAGGAAAACTCGTCGAAAAAATAGTTTGCGCCCGCAGCAGCAAGCACCATAGGTTCTTAACCACGGGAACAGCGACTTCTCTGAAGCCCTGACTCCGTGCTGTACTTATCCGAATACCGCAGGACCGGTCCCGGCCGGTCCCTTGAGACGCCGAGAGGAGGCGATTGTCGTGATCAGCATCATCAACACCATCAAAATGACCGATCCGTCGGTCGTCTCCACCTGCTCGCTCGGCCTCACCCGCTCTGCGGAGCTCTCCCTCGGTGGCACCCGTGTGTCCGGCGTTCCCGCCGTCCGCCCGCTGCCCCTGGCGAGCCTGCCCGTGCGGGAGCGCAATGAGCGACCGACCGAGGCACTGGAAGCAGCGGTAGCGAAGGGACAGGCCTCGGCCTATGCCTTTGCGGCAGCCGCAGCCGGTGCCGGAGCCAAGAAGCAGACGACGCAGCACCACACGATGTGGGCCTTCCGTGGGCCTGAACCCTGGAGTGATCCAGCCTGATACAGAATCAGGCCGGCGCCTTCAGGGCCGCGGAACCCCACTCGGGATCCGCGGCCCTTTTGTTTTGTCCGAACGGATGAGACGAGACGAAGGAGCCTCGGGACAGCAGGACCTGGTACCAGCCGCCAACCGGCCAACAGGCCGGCACGACCAGACGAGGACAACACCACCGTGCAACTCGAGACGCACGCCCCGTCCGTACCGCCTTCCGACACGATCACCCCGCCCGGCCTCACGGAGGACTCCACCTTGACCCCCCTCACCGCGCTCACCGCGCTCGACGACGCCATCGAGAACCTCGGCGTACCCGTTCCGTGCCGTTCCTACGACCCGGAGGTCTTCTTCGCCGAGTCCCCCGCGGACGTCGAGTACGCGAAGTCCCTCTGCCGGACCTGCCCGCTGGTCGAGGCCTGCCTCGCCGGGGCCAAGGAGCGGCGCGAGCCGTGGGGTGTCTGGGGTGGCGAGCTCTTCGTGCAGGGCGTCGTCGTCGCCCGGAAGCGTCCCCGTGGGCGTCCGCGCAAGAACCCGGTCGCGGCGTGACCCCCGGCCTGGGGGTCATGTCCCCCACACGAACGAAGCGCATCGGAACCATCGACCGTCCCCAGACCCATGACCCCCGGAATCAGGCACCAATGATCACCACCACGCGGGAGCCCGTCGGCTCAGCGACCCCGGACGTCACCATCATCGGCGCGAACGACTCGCGTCAGAACAGGACCCGCGAGATGCAACTCATCCCAGAAGCTCTGGCCCGTGCGCATATGCACGACCGCCTGAGGGAAGCCGAGGAGGGACGTCAGGCTGTGCGCCTGGTGGCCGCCCGGCGGATGCAGCGCCGAGCCGAGCGTGCCTCGATGCGCGCCCGCCGCGCGCTCGCCATGGCCGTCATGCACTGACGGACCCAGCAGTACGGCTGCCGGGCCACCGCTCGGCCCTCCAGGCAGCCACCCTCCCCGACAACGGGGCCGGCCCGAACAGGCCGGCCCCGTTGTGCGTCCCGGCGCGCGTGGCCCGGCGCACGGCGTTATCGTCGCGAGGTGGACGAGGAGACTCATCACCCCGAGACGCCGGTGGGCGGCCACGTGACGTGTGCCCGTTGCGCAACCATCCGGGAGCCGGGCGCACCACCGGCGACGTGGCTCTGCTCCGTGGAGGACGGCGGGCACCGGTACGTCTGCGAGGACTGCGCCCGTACGCACATCAGGGCCATCGAGAGCCGGCTCGACTCGGCCTGGTGGTGACCCGTGGGCGCGGAGGCGACGTCTCCTCCTACACCTCGACCGGCGTATCGTCCTGCGCGCTGTTCCCGTCCGTCGTACGTTCGTCGGCGTCGGCCTCGTCCGGTTCGTACTCCGGGAGGAAGCCCGGCAGCCAGGACTCCAGCTCGTCCCGCAGCCGGACGGTCGCGCCCAGCTGGCACAGCACCCCGATCGTGCTCAGGGTCACACGGTGTATCAGCAGGTACGACGGGGGCAGATTCAGCTGCTTGCCCAACTGATGTGCGGGGGAGCGCGGGTCGGCGATCCGGGCGGCCTGGCTGCGCAGCCAGGATCGGGTGAAGGTGAACTCGTCCGCCTGGGCCGGTTCGATGATGGGGAGCAGATAGGCGAGTACGGCGTCCGGTTCGAGCTCGATCGACTCCTTGACGAACCCCGCCTCGCGCAGCATCGCGTAGACGGCGTCGGCGTCCCCTTCCAGCGTCATCCGCAGGGCGTCGCCGATGATGCCCGGCAGGCCGCCAGGCAGCCGGTCCACCGTCCCGAAGTCCAGTACTCCCAGGCGCCACCGGCCGTCACCCGCGGCCGGCTCCTCCGTCCCGTCGGCGGGCACCCCGGCAGGCGGCAGCAGCCGGAAATTGCCGGGGTGGGGGTCCGCGTGGAGCAGACCCGTGCGCGCCGGCCCCGAGAAGAGGAAACGTGCCAGCAACTGGCCCGCCCGGTCACGCTGTTCCGCGGTGCCGTCGGCGATCACCTCCGACAGGGGGATCCCCTCGATCCACTCCGTGACCAGCACCTGGTCCGACTGGTGGAGCACTCCCGGGATCACCACGTCCGGATCGTCCTCGAACTCGGCCGCGTGCTCGCGCTGGGCCCGTGCCTCGAGCTCGTAGTCCAGTTCCTCGGAGACCCGGTCACGGAGTTCCGTGATGAGCGGTTTGATGTCCATGCCGGGCACCAGAGGGCCGAGGAGGCGTGCGAAGCGGCTGAGCTGGGTGAGGTCGGACAGCAACGCCTCACCCGCGCCCGGGTACTGGACCTTCACGGCGACATCACGTCCGTCGTGCCAGACGGCCCGATGGACCTGTCCGATCGATGCCGCGGCCGACGGCTGGTCCTCGAATTCGGTGAACAGCTCCCGCCAGTCCTCGCCGAGCCGTTCCGCCAGCACCCCGTGGACCGTGCGGGTCGGCATGGGAGGCGCTGCCTCCTGCAGCTTCGTCAGCGCCGCACGGTAGGGGCCCGCGACATCTTCGGGCAAGGCGGACTCGAAGACGGACAGCGCCTGTCCGAGCTTCATCGCGCCGCCCTTCAACTCCCCGAGCACCTTGAAGAGCTGGTCCGCCGTGCGCTGCTGGACCTCGCGGGCGACGATCTCGGCGGACTTCCCGCCGATCCGCTTGCCCAGGCCCCAGGTGGCACGCCCGGCGAAGCCTAGCGGCAGAGCTGCCAGCTTCGCGGTACGGGTGACCGCCTTCCGGGGAAGATCAGACATGTGCCCCTCCAGTTCCCAGATCGCCGTGCCACGTGACGTCCGGCTCCGCTCCGTCGGCGGCGGTCACCCGGCCATTGTGTCCTGCGCGGCGGCGGCCGCGGAGGTGAGCTCCACCTCAGTGTGCCCGGCGGCGCCGCAGGGACAGTCGGGGTGCGGCGCCAGCCGCTCCGACCGCCAGTCCAGCAGAGGCATGGCGGCCTCCCAGCGTGTCCCCGTGCCGGCGGGGAGTTCCCCGTCGAGGAAGGACAGGGCGTGGGCGGCGGCGAGCCCGGCCACCGCTGTCGCCAGACCCAGCTCACACGCCTGCACGCAGGTGCGCCGCCCTGACTTCCACTGGGCGAGCATCCGGGGCCACTGCGGGTCGGCCTCCGCACGGTTCAGGGCCAGGCAGCCCGCGCAGCCCGTGCCTCCGGGCAGCACCAGGGGACCGACCACTCCCGTGGCCTCGATGACACCGGCGTAGAGATGCGGTGTGCCCGAGGCGATCCACGGTGCGGCGACATCCGGATCGGGGGCGTAGACGGAGAGGCCGTCCCGGGGCGCCACCACGATCAGGGACAGGGCGGGCTCGCCGCATGCCGGAGCCCTGCTCGTCCCCACCGGGTGCGGGGGCGGCCCGCCGACCGCCGATCTGCGCACCAGCTGCCGGGCCGCGGTGTCCCGGCGTTCCCCGACGGACGACGCCGGGAGCCCGCCCGGTGCCACGTCCCAAGGCTCCGTGCGGCCCCCGTCGAGGACCTCGACGTGGCCCACCCCCGAACCGGACAGCACAGCGGCGATCGCCGCGCCGACCCTGCCCGCACCGCGCACCTGGACCCGCATCGCGCGCCGGGCCGCGAGTCTGCGCAGCCCGCTGCCGGGCGCCGGATGGACGACGGAGAGGGCCGCCGCGTCAGGGCGCTGCCGCTCGACGGCCTCGGCGCGAAGCCGTAAGGCGTCGGCCTCCGGGCCGCCGGCGTCCGGATCGTCCAGCAGACCGGCTTCCGTGAGGCGTGACACCAGAATGTCCACGTGCCGGTCCGACAGGTCCAGGGCTCTGGCCTCCTCGCGCAACAGAGGAAGTCCGCGCGTGCCGTCGAGCAGTTCCAGAAAACTTCCGGTGGCGATATCCATCGGCCCCAGCGTGACCGCGTGCGCCGGCGTCACGCCGAATTGCACGGTGTTCCGTCCACGCCAGGCCCGGCGGAGTGCGGGCTTCAGCATGAGATGCATGACTTCTCCCAGGTCGGTCTCGTGATCCGTTGCCAGAATGCAACGTGACGGCGAAACGGGCCGAAAGTTGTCCACAGGCCGGGGCATTAGTCGTTCAAATGGTGCGGACCGAGAAGTGGATCAAGGCTGAACCCCCGAGTGGCGGGACTTCCCCCTTCGTGGGCGGGTAACGTCGTGCCGTGCCCGCCGACTCCCCTCCCGGTCTCGCCGGGGCGACCCCCGAGCGCCGCGCCGGACGCCAGCAGCGCCGCGCCGCAGCCACCCAGCCGCCCCGCGGGACATCGGCGAGCCCGGTCGAGGTCCGCAGGAGCGCGCGGCGCAGCAGGACGGTCTCCGCGTACCGTGAGGGCGATCGCACCATCGTGCTCATCCCCGCCCGCATGTCCGAGGCGGAGGAGCAGCGCTGGGTCGGCGTGATGCTCGACAAGCTCGCGGCGCAGGAGAGCAAGCGGGTCATCGGTGACAGCGAGCTGTCCGACCGTGCCGAGCGGCTCTCGGACCAGTACCTCGAAGGCCGGGCGCGGCCCGCCTCCGTGCGCTGGGTGACCAATCAGAACACCCGCTGGGGCTCGTGCACCCCGGCGGAGGGCAGCATCCGGCTCTCGCACCGACTGCAGGGCATGCCCGAGTACGTCGTCGACTACGTCCTCCTCCACGAGCTGGCCCACCTGCTGGTTCCGGGGCACGGGCCGCGCTTCTGGCGGCTCCTGGAGGCGTACCCCCGCACCGAGCGCGCACGGGGATATCTCGAAGGAGTCGTGGCTGCCGACCGGCTTCCCCGGCTGCCCGCCGCTCGCGAGGAGTGACGTCGCCGGTTGTGTACCGGGTCTGTACCGGCTTGGCTCATTGTCGTGGTTTGCGGTTAGCCTGACGCGACGCATTCACCTTCGGGATGGGGGACGGTCGTTACGCATGGCCAGGGAATTCCAGCGCGGCCACAAGGCCAAGGTCAGTGATCTCACGTCAGGGACGGATCTGTACGTAGGCGTGCAGATCGCGGGCCCCGGCCTGACGTTCGACATCAGCTGCTTCGGTCTCGACGCCGACGAGCAGCTCTCCGACGACCGGTATTTCATCTTCTTCAACCAGCCGAAATCACCGGAGGAGTCCATTCAGCTCCTCGGTGCCCAGGCCGGTGACACCGAATCGTTCCGCGTCACACTCGACCGCATTCCGGCGAACATCCACAAGCTGTCCTTCACCGCGACCCTCGACGGTGCCGGGCAGATGTCGCAGGTGGGTCCCGGGTACATCCGGATCGTCGCCGGCGGCGAGGAAGTGGTGAAGTACGCCTTCACCGGTTCGGAGTTCACCACCGAGCGCGCGGTCATGCTCGGTGACTTCTACCTGAAGGACGTCTGGCGCTTCGCCGCGGTCGGCCAGGGCTTCGACGGCGGACTCGACGCGCTGCTCAAGAACTTCGGCGGCGAGGTCGCCGAGGAAGCTCCCGCCGCGCCGTCCCAGGACGCCCCTCCCGCCTTCGCGCCCCCGTCCCAGGCGTCCGCCCCTCCCGCGTTCGGTGCTCCGGCAGCGCCCCAGGCGCCCCAGCCGGCACCCGCCTTCGGTGCCCCGTCGGCGCCGGCTCCCGCACCGCAGCAGCCCCCGGTGCACGCGGCGCCCACGATCGCCGCACCGATGGCGCCCCAGGCGCCCGCTCCGTACGGGCAGCCGCCCCAGCAGCCGCAGTTCGGGCAGATCCCGGGACAGGGTGCTCCTCCCGCCGCCCCGCCCTACGGTCAGCAGCCCCCCGCGGCACCGCCTTACGGCCAGCAGCCCCCGGTGCCGTTCGGGCAGCAGCCTCCGGGCCTGCCGCACGGTGTTCCCCAGGGTGTTCCCGCCGCCGGTGCGGGGCTGCAGGCCGCCCTGCAGCCCTACAAGGAGGCGGCCACGGGGCAGCGCTGGACCTCGCAGAACCAGCAGCTCATGCGCGTCGACCTCACGATGGGCGGTATGCCGGTGCTGGCCCGCCAGGGCAGCATGGTGATGTACCAGGGCAAGGTGGACTTCGGTTACAAGGGAGCCGGGTTCGCCGGCCGCATGGTCGGCAACGCGACCGGCCAGGAGATGCAGCTGATGCGCTGCACCGGCCGCGGCCAGGTCTTCCTCGCGGAGGAAGGGGCGCACCTGCACCCCATCGAACTGCAGGGCGACGGCATCTGCGTCTCCGCGGAGAACGTCCTCGCCTTCGACGAGTCCCTGCTGTACGAGGTCCGCAGGATCGAAGGGCACGGCATCCCCGGCGGCGCCCTGTTCACCATGCAGTTCCAGGGCACCGGCACCGTGGTCGTCAAGACCCACGGTGTGCCGGTCGTCCTGCCGGTCACGCCGACCACCTTCGCCGACTGCAACGCCGTGGTGGCCTGGTCGTCGGCCTCCCAGGTGATCGTCTCCAGCCAGGTCCGGCTGCGCCGCAACGCGTATCCGGGACACAGCGGGGAGACCGTGAACCTCCAGTTCCGGGGAGCCCCCGGGAACTTCGTCGTCGTCCAGCCCTACGAGGTCTGAGGGAGCCCGTCATGAACCAGCAACTCGCGGGCTTCGCCCCGACCCCCGTCACGGCCCGCATGGAGAACCACGGCCGCACGATGCTCAAGGTCGCCATGGCAAGCGGCCAGGACCTGTACGCGCGCACCGGCTCGATGGTGGCCTACGAGGGCTTCATCCAGTACGAGCCCAACCCGCCGGCCGTCCGCCAGATCGCCTCCCAGTGGATCACCGGCGAGGGCGCGCCGCTGATGAAGTGCGCCGGCGACGGGCTGCTCTACCTCGCCGACTACGGCGCCGACGTGGTCGTCATCAACCTCGACAACGACTCCCTGTCGGTCAACGGCACCAACCTCCTCGCCTTCGACAGCCACCTCACCTGGGGTGTCGAGCGGGTCAAGGGACTGGCCAAGTTCGCCGGCCAGGGCCTGTGGAACGTCTGCGTCCAGGGCACGGGGTGGGTCGCCATCACCTCGCGCGGCACGCCGATCGTCGTCGACTGCGGCCGGGGCGAGGACGAGACGTACGTCGACCCCGACGCACTCGTCGCCTGGTCCCCGAACCTCAAGGTGAAGGGCAAGCGCAGCTTCAAGGCGGGCTCGCTCATCGGGCGGGGCAGCGGAGAGGCCTACCAGATGGCCTTCTCGGGACAGGGCATTGTCGTCGTCCAGCCGAGCGAGGACAGTACGGACCGCCTGCGGGTCCGGAACTGAGCGGGGGAGGAACACATCATGCAGAGTCCGCTTTTCAGCCACACCGAACAGCAGTCGCAGGACCGCTACACCGTCCAGAACCCGCAGCTCCTGCGCGTCGCGCTGACCGGTCATGACGACGTCCTCGCCCGCAAGGGCGCCATGGTCGCCTACCAGGGGCTCATGGAGTTCGACGGGGAGTACCAGTCGCACGCCCAGCGCAGCGCCCGCAGGAGCACGGGCGAGGGCCTCGACCTCATGCGGTGCTCCGGTCAGGGCACGGTCTACCTCGCCAACCTCGCCCAGTACATCCACGTGGTCGACGTCGACCACGAGGGGATGACGGTCGACAGCGCGTACGTCCTCGCGCTGGACTCCTCGCTGCACACCGAGGTCATCGCGGTGGACAGCCAGTACGGGATCTCCGGCACCGGCAAGTACCAGCTGAACATCTCGGGCAACGGGAAGGTCGCGCTGATGACCTCCGGCCAGCCGCTGATGATGCAGGTGACACCCGACAAGTACGTCAACGCCGACGCCGACGCGATCGTCGCCTGGTCGAGCGGGCTGCGGGTGCAGATGCAGGCCCAGACGCACTCCACGGGTGTCATGCGGCGCCGCGGCAACACCGGCGAGGGCTGGGAGCTGAGCTTCCTGGGCCAGGGCTTCGCCCTCGTGCAGCCCAGCGAGGTGCTGCCTCCGCAGAACGCCCAGATCGGCCAGGGGGCCGCGGCACAGTTCGGTGTGGGCCAGCACGGTGCCCACGGCCAGAACCGGAACAACGCCTGGAACTGACCCCGGTCGTCACCGCGGGCGGTGGGGCGGTCTCCGGACGGAGACCGCCCCACCCGTGTCTAGAAGCCCTGCGCCAGCCGTGCCCTGGTGCGCTCCAGCAGCCGCACGACCGAGCCGTCCGCCACCCCCGCCACCTCGTCGTACGGGAACCAGCGCAGGTCGAGTGACTCCTCGCTGATCTGCTCCACGGCCCCGGCCGTCGCCGTCGCCGCGTACTGCACGTCCAGGTGCCAGTGGCACGGAGCCGGGATGGGGTGCCGGTCCAGCCGCACCGGCCCGCCGGGCAGCAGGGAGAGCCCCGCGATCCCCGACTCCTCCGTGGCCTCGCGCAGGGCCGCAGCCGCGAGCGTGGTGTCCTGGGGCTCGCAGTGTCCGCCCATCTGCAGCCACATCCGCAGCTTCCTGTGCAGGGTCAGCAGGACCCGTCCGCGCTCCGGGTCCACCACCAGCGCGCTGGCCGTCAGGTGCCCGGCTCCGCACGCCTTCCACATGCCGTCGGGATGCCCGGCCAGGTGGTCCAGGTAGGCCAGGCGGAGCCCGGCCTGCCGCGCGTCGCCCTCGTCGTAGGCCTTGAGGACCGATACCGCGTCGTCGTGCAGGCTCACCGGCCGTCGTCGTCCTTGCCGTCGGTCCTCGGCCCGTCGTCCCCGGCCCCGTCCTCGCCCCGGTCCTCGGCCGAGGGCTTCCGGGTGCCGCCCTCCGCCGCCTCGCCGAGCATCTTGTCCAGCTCGGAGAAGTCCAGCTGCTCGTGGTGGACGAAGCCGTCCGGGTCGTCCAGGTCCTGGGCCGTCGGCAGCATGTCCGGGTGCTCCCACAGGCCGTCACGGCCGTCGACGCCCCGGGCGTCCGTGAGCGAGGCCCACAGACGCGAGGCGTCCCGCAGTCGGCGCGGCCGCAGCTGGAGGCCGATGAGCGTGGCGAAGGTCTGCTCCGCGGGACCACCGGACGCCCGGCGCCTGCGCATCGTCTCGCGCAGCGCGTCCGCCGAGGTCAGACGGGACTTCGCGGCCTCGTGCACCACCGCGTCGACCCAGCCCTCGACGAGGGCGAGAGCCGTCTCCAGACGGGCCAGCGAAGCCTTCTGCTCCGGGGTGTCCTCGGGCTGGAACATGCCCTGCTGAAGCGCGTCCTGCAGCTGCTCGGGCTGCGACGGGTCGAACTGGCCGACGACGTCCTCGAGCTTGCTGGTGTCGACCTTGATGCCGCGCGCATACGCCTCGACCGCGCCGAAGAGGTGCGAGCGCAGCCACGGGACGTGTGCGAAGAGCCGCTGGTGGGCCGCCTCGCGCAGCGCCAGATACAGCCGCACCTCGTCCTGCGGAACGCTCAGGTCCTTGCCGAACCGCTCGACGTTCAGCGGGAGCAGCGCGGCCTTCCCGGCCGGCGCCAGCGGAAGGCCGATGTCGGTCGAACCGACGACCTCGCCGGCGAGCACGCCCACGGCCTGCCCGATCTGCTGGCCGAACATGGCGCCGCCCATGGACCGCATCATGCCGATCAGCGGGCCGGCCATGGCCTGCATCTCCTCCGGCAGGACATCTCCCATGGCCAGGCCGACGCGCTCGGCGACCGGGTCCACCAGCTGCTGCCAGGCGGGCAGGGACGCCTCGACCCACTCGGCACGGCTCCACGCCACGGTCGTGACGGAACCCGAGGGCATCGAGGTGACGCCGTCCAGCCAGAGGTCGGCGAGACGGAGCGCCTCGTCGACGGAGGTCCGCTCGGCGGGGCCGACGCTCGCGTCCTTGCTGCCGTCCGTGGTGCCCTGCGACACCGTCTGGCGGGCGATCTGCTTGGCCATGTCCCAGTTGACCGGGCCGCCCTCGTAGCTCAGCATCTGGCCGAGCTGCTGGAAGGCCGCACCCAGGTCGTTCGGGTTCATCGAGCCGAACATCGCCGCGAACGGGTTGTCCCCGCCCGCGCCGGGCCCGAAGCCGAACGGGTTCGCCGGCCCGCCCGAGCCCTGCCCACCACCGGTGGGGTCCTTCTTCTTGCCCTCGTCGCCGTCTTCCGGCTCCTCCGGCGGAAGGCCGAATCCGAATGGGGTGTCACTCACGGGTTTCCTCGGCTCGTAAGGCCGCCGGCTCGAACCGACGGCGACTGCCCGACATCACCATCCAGCGTAGACACCGAAGCCCGCTCGGGGCCTCAGTGCTCCGCCGGCTCCCGGCCTGCGGCAGGATGGACGCCACCTGGTACGCACGCGTCATTCGGGTACGTACTGAAGACAACCGCTGGAGACGCCCGGTGAGTTCCCCAGATCCGCAGGTTCGCGCAGCGCGAAACCTGGCCGACCCCTCGCCCGAAAGCAAGCCCACGAAAAATTCTTCCCGAAGCCGCGGCCCCGTCGTCGCGGTCACCGGTGCCGCGACCGGCGTCGGTGAGCTGCTCACCGCCCACCTCGCCGCATCCGACGAGATCAAGCAGGTCATCGCCATAGACGAGCGCAGGGGCGACGTCTCCGAGGCGACGTGGCACGTCCTGGACGTCCGCGACCCCGGCATCGCCGAGAAACTGCGTGGCGCGGACGTCGTCGTGCACATGGCGCTCGACCTCGACCTGGAGACCGACCCCGCCGCCCGTACCGCGTACAACGTGCGCGGTACCCAGACCGTCCTGACGGCGGCCGCCGCCGTCGGTGTCCACCGGGTGGTGCTGTGCACCTCGGCGATGGTCTACGGAGCCCTGGCCGACAACGACATCCCGCTCGCCGAGGACGCGGAGCTGCGGGCCACGGCCGAGGCCACCGGCGTCGGCGACCTGCTGGAGATCGAGCGGCTCGGACGCCGCGCGCCCCGCGCCCACCCCGGTCTCAACGTCACGGTCGTGCGTCCCACGGTCCTGGTCGGCGGCACGGACACGGCGCTCACCCGGTACTTCGAGTCCCCCAGGCTCCTCGTCGTCGCCGGCTCGCGTCCGGCCTGGCAGTTCTGCCACGTCGACGACCTGGTGAGCGCCCTGGAGTACGCCGCTCTCGAGAAGATCGACGGAGAGTTCGCGGTCGGATGCGACGGCTGGCTCGAGCAGGAGGAGGTGGAGGAACTGTCCGGTGTGCGCCGGATGGAACTGCCGTCCGCCGTCGCCCTCGGCGCCGCCGCCCGGCTGCACCGCATCGGTCTCACGCCGTCACCGGCGGGCGATCTCGCCTACACCATGCACCCCTGGGTGGTGAGCGTCAGCAGGCTCCACGACGCGGGATGGCGCCCCCGGTGGACCAACGAGGAGGTCCTGGCGGCGCTCCTGGAAGAGGTGGAGGGGCGCCACACGGTCGCGGGCCGGCGGCTCGGCCGGAAGGACGCCACCGCCGCGGGCGCCGCGGGTGCCACCGTCGCGCTGCTCGGAACGGCCGCTCTGGTCCGGCGGGCCCGCAAGGCCCGTCGTCGTTTCTAGACCGGTGCCACCCGGTCCGTCCTGGTAGGAGACTCCAAGAGGACGGGGGCGGCGCTGGTCGACCACGCTATTCCGGGATGTCGGTGCCGTGCGGCACCATGGCCCCATGGCACGCACCCACGACCACCCCGGCGAGCAGGCGGCCCAGGACCCGATCCGGCTCCTGGACATCCGGGACACGCCGCTCTCCCTCGACGAGATCTTCCGCGCGGTCGGGGACGACGCGGCGGGAGGCACGGCGCTCTTCGTC
This sequence comes from Kitasatospora papulosa, assembly GCF_000717245.1. Classification (GTDB taxonomy): domain Bacteria; phylum Actinomycetota; class Actinomycetes; order Streptomycetales; family Streptomycetaceae; genus Streptomyces; species Streptomyces papulosus. The sequence continues at coordinate 384,252 of NZ_JNYQ01000004.1, read as the reverse complement.
GGCACCGTGCGCAATCACGACGACGGCCAGGACGTCGGTTCCCTCGGCTATTCGTGCCATCCGTCGGCCGCCGACGAGCTCCGCCGGGTGGCCGAGAAGGTGGTGGCCGAGTTCCCGGTGCGGGCGCTCGCCGCCGTCCACCGGGTGGGTGAACTGGGTGTGGGCGATCTGGCGGTGGTCGTCGCCGTGTCCTGCGCCCATCGGGGTGAGGCCTTCGAGGCATGCCGCAAGCTCATCGACGACCTCAAGCACGAGGTCCCGATCTGGAAGCACCAGCGTTTCTCCGACGGCACGGAGGAGTGGGTCGGCGCCTGCTGAGCGCAAACCGTCCCGGGGGGCATCAGCCCCGATTTGCGTAACCGCACCCCTGCCGTGAGCGTTGGTGCTGCAGCTGGCTAGTCTTCTGATCGTCGGTTGCGGTCGCTCATGGGGTAGGGAGGTCGTGATGGCAGCACTCGCTTGGCTGTTGATTCCGCTCATAGCCGCTCTCGGCGCGGCGATATGGGGAGGGTGGGCAGCCCGTAATCGAACTACCGGTGACGTCACCGAACTCGCCGGCTACGCCCGGTTCCGTGAAGCGATGGAGAAATCGCATTCCGGTTCCGAGGCGGTCTGACACTCCGCGACCGTACGCAGTCGCCAATTCCGCACCGCACCGCACCACACCGCCTCCCCGCCGCCCCGTCGGCGTCGCGAGCGGAACCCCCGGTGCCGCCCGTCCCGCCCGGACCGGCCACGTCCCTCCGCCTCGTACGGACCGGCCCCGACGGTGCACTGACAGGCCGTTCCCGTACTGTCGTTCCATGCCACGCCGCACCGCGACGATGCTCGCCTCCACCCTCATCCTGATCGCGCTGCTCTGCGCAGGCGTGCTGATCCGCGTGCCGTACTCGGAGATGTCCCCCGGTCCGACCGTGAACACGCTCGGCGACGCGCGAGGCGAGCCGGTGCTGCACATCAGCGGACACAAGACGTACCCGACCTCCGGGAACCTCAACATGACGACGGTCCGTGTCACCGGCGCGGACTACGACATGAACATCGTCGAGGCCGTCTACGGCTGGCTGGCCCACGACAGCGTCGTGGTGCCCCACGACACCCTCTATCCGGACGGCAAGACGGAGGAGGAGTCGACACAGGAGAACGCCGAGGAGTTCAGCCAGTCCCAGGAGAGCGCCAAGGTCGCCGCCCTGGAGGAGCTGAAGATTCCCGTCACCTCCCGGGTCGTGGTCTCCACGGTCGTCAAGGACAGCGCGGCCGAGGGCGTGCTGCACGCCGGAGACGTGATCAAGGCCGTCGACGGAACGGCGGTCGAGCAGCCGGAGGACGTCGCGAAGCTCGTCACGAAGCACGAGCCCGGCGAGGACGTCGTGTTCACGATCATCCCGGCCAAGGCGGCGGCGGCCGCCGAGAAGGCGGGCAAGGAGCCCCAGGGGGCCCACGACGTCACCCTCACCACGCGGAAGGCGCCGGAGGATCCCGCGGACCCCTCGGCGGAGGACCGGGCGATCGTGGGGATCCAGGCCGGGACGGACCACACGTTCCCGTTCGAGATCGACATCAAGCTCGCCGACGTCGGCGGGCCGAGCGCGGGACTGATGTTCTCGCTGGGCATCATCGACAAGCTGACGCCCGGAAAGCTGACGGGCGGCAAGTTCATCGCCGGTACCGGCACCATCGACGACGACGGCAAGGTCGGTCCCATCGGCGGGATCAACATGAAGCTGGTCGGAGCCCGCGACGCGGGCGCCCGGTACTTCCTGACCCCGGACGACAACTGCTCCGCCGCCGCGTCCGACACGCCGAGCGGCCTCACCCTGGTGCGGGTGAAGACCCTCGACGACGCCACGAAGTCGCTGGAGAAGATCCGCGCGGGGGACACAGCCGGCCTGCCGAGCTGCTCGACGGGCTGAGGCGCCGGCCCCGCCCCGGGGGGCGGGGCCCGGCCCGGCGTCAGGACTCGAAGGTCGCCGCGAGTGCCTCGGCCAGCCCGGGGACCAGCCCCGCACCGGTCAGGACCTCGGTGGGGGAGTCCTTCTCGCGCAGCCGCACGGCCGAGTCCCGCGCTCCGTCCCGCAGCACCGCCACGGTCATCCGCACCTCCTGGCGGTCGGGATGCTTGCCGACCCACTCGGTCAGCTGGGCGTCGGTCAGACCGTCCGGCACGGACGCCTCCGCGGAGGGCGGCAGCATCATCCGTTCCACGGTCATGGCGCAGCCGACCACGGCGTCGGGCCAGGCGATCGTGGCGAGGAACTCGTCCAGCGCGGTGCCGGCGGGAAGCTCCTCCTGCTCGACGGGGGTCAGGGCGGCGGTCGGGGAGGCGGCGTCGTCGAGGCCGAGCTGGGCGGCGAGGCCCGGCTCGTGGGCCCGCAGCCGGGCGGTGTCGACCAGGGCGAACAGCCTGGCCGGCTGGTCCCAGCCGAGACCTGCTGCATAGGCGTCGATTTCGAGGACGGCGACGGTCAGGGGGCTCGCGGCCATCGGGGGGCCTGAGGGGGAAACGTTGGGCATGCCCAACATCCTGCCTCCTTCTGCCCCGGGAACGGGAACTAGGTAAAGCCTCAGTAAGTTGCATAGGTGGGCTCTACGATCGCTGGGCCTGCTCCACACGACCCGAACTTCGAGGTGCGCACGTTGGCTTTCCAGATGCCGGACCGCGGCGGAGGCCCGACCGGGCCACGGATCAGAGTCGGCCGCCCGTCCCGGCGCGTCCGTACCCTGCTCATGACTTTGGGTGTCCTGGCGGTCCTCGCCATGGCCTTCGTCATGTTCGCCGGGTTCTGGACGGACTGGCTCTGGTACAGGTCGGTAGCGTTTTCGTCCGTCTTCACCACCACCCTGTGGACCAAGATCGGGCTGTTCCTCGTCTTCGGACTGCTGATGGCCGTGGCCGTCGGCGTGAACATCTGGCTCGCGCACCGGCTCCGGCCGCCGCTGAGCGCGATGTCGCTGGAACAGCAGAGCCTGGACCGCTACCGGATGAGTGTCGCCCCGTACAAGAGGTGGGTGCTGCTCGCGGTCACCGCGCTCGTCGGGCTGATCGCCGGCGCCTCCGCGTCGGGCCAGTGGCGTACGTGGCTGATGTATGTCAACGGCGTGCCGTTCGGGCAGAAGGATCCCCAGTTCAAGCTGGACGTCTCCTTCTACGCCTTCGACCTGCCGTGGTACCGCTTCATGCTCGGGTTCGGCTTCGCCGCCGTGGTGCTGTCGCTGATCGCGGCGGCGCTGACGCACTACCTCTACGGCGGCCTGCGGATCACGAGCCCCGGCGCGCGCGCCACGGGCGCGGCCACCGGCCACCTCTCCGTGCTGCTCGGGATCTTCGTCTCTCTGAAGGCCGTGGCGTACTGGCTCGACCGGTACGGCCTGGCGGTGAAGTCCAGTGACTTCAAGGCCACGGACAACTGGACGGGCCTGAGGTACGTCGACGCCAACGCCTATCTCCCGGCGAAGACGATCCTCTTCTGCATCGCGGTGATCTGCGCGGTGCTGTTCTTCGCGACCCTCTGGCGACGCACCTGGCAGCTGCCGGTCATCGGCTTCGGTCTGATGGTGCTGTCGGCGATCCTGATCGGCGGCCTCTACCCGGCGATCGTCCAGAAGTTCCAGGTCCAGCCGAACGAGCAGGCCAAGGAAGCCGCGTTCATCCAGAAGAACATCGACGCGACACGGGACGCCTACGACATCGACGACGCGAAGGTCGACGACTACGAGGGCACCAGCACGACGGACGACGGCACGAAGCTGAGGGCCAACGCCGACGCCGCCGCCAGCTACCGCGTGATGGACCCGAACGTCGTCTCGCCGGCGTTCCAGCAGATCCAGCAGAAGAGGAACTACTATCAGTTCCCCAAGACCCTGGACGTCGACCGCTACAAGGGCCCGGACGGCAAGGAGCAGGACACCGTCATCGGCCTGCGCGAGCTGAACCTCCAGGGCCTTCCCAAGCGGAACTGGATCAACGACCACTTCACGTACACCCACGGCTACGGCGCGATCGCGGCCCGGGGCACCACGACGGGCACCAACCCGGCGGGCTCCCCGGACTTCACCGAGTCGGGCCTGCCCACCACCGGTGACCTGGGCACGTACGAGCAGCGGATCTACTACGGCGAGAAGACCGAGCAGTACTCCATCGTCGGCGGGCCCCAGAAGGAGCTCGACTACGAGGAGGACGGCGAGAAGACCACCAGTTACAAGGGCGACAGCGGCGTCAGCCTCTCCAACGCCTTCAACCGGGCGGCCTATGCCGTGTCCTTCAGCGAGCCGCAGATCCTGTACTCCGGAGCCATCGGGGACGGATCGCGGATCCTGTACAACCGCACGCCCAAGGAGCGCGTCGAGGCGGTCGCCCCCTGGCTGACCATCGACGGCGACGCCTACCCGGCGGTCGTCAAGGGCCGCATCCAGTGGATCGTCGACGCGTACACCACCACCAACGGCTACCCGTACGCCTCGCGGACGACGCTCGGTGACACCACGGCCGACTCGCTGACCACCAACCAGCGGGCCGTCGTCGCCCAGCAGAACCAGGTCAACTACATCCGCAACTCGGTGAAGGCCACCGTCGACGCGTACGACGGCAAGGTCAAGCTCTACGAGTGGGACACCGAGGACCCGGTCCTCAAGACCTGGCGCAAGGCGTTCCCCGGCACGGTGGAGCCCCGGGCGGACATCCCGCAGCAGCTCATGGACCACCTGCGCTATCCGCAGGACCTGTTCAAGGTCCAGCGGGAGCTGCTGACGCGGTACCACGTGCAGAACCCGGCGCAGTTCTACAGCGGCAGTGACGCCTGGCAGGTGCCGGACGACCCGACCAACAAGGAACCCGGGTCCGTCCCGCCGTACTACCTGAGCATGAAGATGCCGGGCCAGGACACCCAGAAGTTCTCGCTGACCACGACCTTCACCCCGAAGGGGCGCCCCAACCTCGGGGCGTTCATGGCGGTGGACGCGGACGCGGCCAGCAAGGACTACGGCACTATAAGACTGCTGAGAGTCACCAGCACGGTCAAGGGACCGGGCCAGGTGCAGAGTGAGCTCAACGGCAACGACGACGTCGCCGAGTTCGTGAGGAACCTCAAGGGCACGGACTCGGACATCGAGTACGGCAACCTGCTGACCGTGCCGCTCGACGGGGGCTTCCTCTACATCGAACCGGTCTACACGCGCGGTGGCACGCAGAACTACCCGCTGCTGCGCAAGGTGGCCGCCTCGTACGGGTCGAAGATCGTCTTCGAGAACAGTCTCGGGGAGGCGCTCAACGCCGTCTTCGGGGTCGAGGGCTCCGACACGACGACGCCGCCGACGGAGCCGGACGAGCCACCGGGCGACACCACGGAGCCGCCGGCCACCGGGGACGCCGCGCTGAAGAAGGCCATCGCGGACGCCCAGAAGGCGTACACGGCAGGCGAGGCGGCCCTCAAGGAGCAGGACTGGGAGGCCTACGGCAAGGCCCAGGCAGACCTGCAGAAGGCGCTGGAGCGGGCGGCCGCGGCTCAGCCGAAGTCGGGTGGCGCCTCGGGCAGCGAGGGCGCCGGGAAGCCGGAGGGCGACGACCAGGGCAGCTGAGAAAGGTCCACCCCGCGTCGTGGTACGGTTTGAACACAACGACGCGGGGTGGAGCAGCTCGGTAGCTCGCTGGGCTCATAACCCAGAGGTCGCAGGTTCAAATCCTGTCCCCGCTACTGAAAGGTGAAGGCCCGGATCCTATGGGATCCGGGCCTTTGTCGTGTCGCGACACGTTTTTCAAGTTGTCGGAGTGAAGTGCGGTTCGCGGGGCACGAGTTGGTGCCAACCGTGTTTCACTTGTCTCTCTGTGGGCATGTCGACAAAACGCTGAAGTGACCTTACTGGCCGCGGTATTCCAGGTGTACGCGGGTTGCGGGTGGTGCGACGATGGTATTTATGGGGGACAGGGCAACTCTGTTGGAGACAGGGCGGTTTGTGCAGCGAAGCGGCCGGATGGCGGGGAACGTGGCAGATGCGGCATTCGTCGCCGCCCTGGCCACGACCGCTGACCTCGCCGACGGCGCCCACGAGGCCGCCGTCCTCGCCGCGGACATCACCGGCCCCGCCGGTGCCGCCGGGAACGCCGGCACCACCGAGGGCACGCGCGCAGTCAGCGGCGGCCCCGCCGACGGCACGGACGCCACCGACACCACCGACACGGCGGACCACGCCGACGAGACCGAGGCGCGCCACCGCCGTGCCGCGGAGGCCGGTGACACGGCCTCGATGAGCGTGCTGGGCGCTCTGCTGCTGCGCCGCGGCGACCTGGACGGGGCGGAGACCTACCTGCGCGCGGCCACCGCGGAGGGCGACCGCGCCGCGGCCAACAACCTCGGGGTGCTCCTCCACCAGAGGGGCTACGCGGACGAGGCGGCCGGCTGGTGGCGGATCGCCGCCGTCGCGGGCTCCGCGGCGGCCGCGCACGCCCTGGGACGCCACTTCCGGGAGCGCGGTGACGAGCCCGGTGCCGAGTACTGGCTGCGCCAGTCCGCCGAGCAGGGCCACGCACTGGGCGCGTACGCCCTGGCCGACCTGCTGGAGCACCGCGGCGACGCCGGTGCCGAGCGCTGGCTGCGCGCCGCCGCCGAACAGGGGCACCGGGAAGCCGCGTACCGCCTGGCGCGGACGATCGAGCGCAACGCCGTCGGTGACGCGCACGACGCCTTCGGCCTGGGCCGTGTCATGGACGAAGGCCGCCGTGTGCTGGACGCCGGTGCGCCGGTGAAGCGCGACAGCCCGGTCGCCGGGCCCGACGCGAGTCGGGTCGGCGAGGCTGAGCAGTGGTACCGCCAGTCCGCCGCACGCGGGCACCGTCGTGCCGCCCTCCATCTCGGCGCCATCCTCGAACAGCGCGGCGAGCTGAAGGAGGCGGGCCGCTGGTATCTCACCGCCGCCAAGGACGGCGAGCCGCGGGCGGCCTGCGCCCTCGGATTCCTGCTGCGTGACGCGGGTGACGAGGAGAGCGCCGCCGTGTGGTGGCTGCGTGCCGCCCAGGACGGCGACGGCAACGCCGCCAACGCGCTGGGCGCCCTGCACGCGGCCAGGGGTGAGCAGCAGACCGCCGAGCGCTGGTACCGCGCCGCCATGGACGCCGGTGACGTCAACGGCGCCTACAACCTGGGACTGCTGTGCGCCGCCCAGGACCGGATCCCGCAGGCCGAGCAGTGGTACCGCCGGGCCGCCTACGCCGGACACCGTGAGGCGGCGAACGCGCTGGCCGTGCTGCTCCTCCAGGCCGGCGACGCGACCGGGGCCGAGCCCTGGTTCTCCAAGGCGGCGGAGGCGGGCAGCGTGGACGCCGCCTTCAACCTCGGCATCCTGCACGCCGGACGGGACGAGGACCGCGCGGCGCTCGGCTGGTATCAGCGGGCGGCGGCGGCCGGGCACACCGATGCCGCGCTCCAGGTCGGCATGGCGCTGCTGCGGGACGGCGACGAGCGGGAGGCCGAGCGTCATCTGCGCTGCGCCGCCGGTGGCGGCAGCGCCGAGGCCGCCTTCCGGCTGGCCGGCGTCCTGGATCTCCGGCAGCCGGCTCCCGGCCCTCCCGCGCTGGGTGAGGCGATGCCGGAGAAGACCGAGTGCGAGGAGTGGTACGAGAGGGCGGCCGAGCAGGGGCACCGCCGCGCCCAGGTCAGGGCCGGGATGCTCGCGGCAGCCCGCGGGGACATGGAGAGTGCCGCGCGCTGGTACCGCGAGGCCGCCGAATCCGGCAGTCGCAACGGAGCCTTCAACCTCGGCCTGCTGCTGGCGCGTGAGGGCAGCGAGCGCGAGGCGGCCCTGTGGTGGAGCCGCGCCGCCAACGACGGCCACGGCCGGGCCGCCCTGCGTCTCGCGCTGCTCGCCGCCCGACGGGGTGAGCTCACCGAGGGGCAGCGCTGGTGCGCCCGGGCGGTCGAACTGGGCCCGGCCGAGGTGGCCGAACGCGCCGCGCGTCTGCTGGAGGCGCTGCACCAGGAACTCACCGCGTGAGCCGGCCTGCCCGCGTGGGCTCATAACCCAGAGGTCGCAGGTTCAAATCCTGTCCCCGCTACTGAAGACAGAGGCCCGGATCCTTCCAAGGATCCGGGCCTCTGTCGTATGCCGCTGCAAAGAACCGCCGGGGCCCACGCGTGCGGCGTGGGGTGGCTCAGGCCGTGGCGGCGCAGTTCGGGCAGATCCCGCGATACGTCACCTCGACGTCCGAGACGGTGAAGCCGAAGCGCTCGTCGTCCGGCAGGTCGGCCATCGGGTTGCCCGACGGGTGTACGTCCCGGATCGCCCCGCAGCGACCGCACACCAGGTGGTGGTGGGGGCGGTGGGCGTTCGGGTCGTACCGCTTGGCCCGGCGGTCGGTGGAGACCTCGATGACCTCCCCCAGGGACACCATCTCGCCCAGGGTGTTGTACACGGTGGCGCGGGAGATCTCGGGCAGTCGCTCGACGGCCCTCGCGTGGACCTCGTCCGCCGTCAGGTGCACATGGTCCCCCTCGAGAACCTCGGCCACCACGCGCCGCTGTGCCGTCATGCGCCAGCCGCGTCCACGAAGTCGTTCCAGGAGGTCACTCATGGGGCCCAGCCTAACAGTGGAAGGGCCGAGTCCCGAGTAGGTGTGACTTTAGAAGACAAATTGACTTGGATTGAGTCCAATGTAGGATCGGTGACGTACTGGCCGAGGGCAGGCTGAGGCCGAGAACAGACCGCGCAGGGAACGCCGCTGCGCAGCACATGACGCAGGAGGCGCGCGTGACCCAGGGACCGCTCACCACGGAGGCCGGCGCTCCGGTGGCCGACAACCAGAACAGCGAGACCGCAGGCCCGGGCGGACCGGTCCTCGTCCAGGACCAGGCGCTTCTCGAGAAGCTCGCGCACTTCAACCGCGAGCGCATCCCGGAGCGCGTCGTGCACGCCCGAGGCGCCGGTGCGTACGGCACCTTCACACTGACCCGGGACGTGTCGCGGTGGACCCGCGCGAAGTTCCTCTCGGAGGTCGGCAAGCAGACCGAGACCTTCCTGCGCTTCTCCACCGTCGCGGGGAACCTCGGTTCCGCCGACGCGGCGCGTGACCCCCGCGGGTGGGCGCTGAAGTTCTACACCGAGGAGGGCAACTACGACCTCGTCGGCAACAACACCCCGGTGTTCTTCATCAGGGACGCCATCAAGTTCCCCGACTTCATCCACACCCAGAAGCGCGACCCGTACACCGGCTCGCAGGAGGCGGACAACGTCTGGGACTTCTGGGGTCTCTCCCCCGAGTCCACGCACCAGGTCACCTGGCTCTTCGGTGACCGCGGCATCCCGGCCTCCTACCGGCACATGGACGGCTTCGGCTCGCACACGTTCCAGTGGAACAACGAGGCCGGCGAGGTCTTCTGGGTCAAGTACCACTTCAAGACCGACCAGGGCATCAAGAACCTCACCGCCGAGGAGGCCGTCCGCCTCTCCGGCGTGGACCCGGACAGTCACCAGCGCGATCTGCGCGAGTCCATCGAGCGGGGTGAATTCCCCAGCTGGACCGTGCAGGTGCAAATCATGCCCGCGGCGGAGGCGGCCACCTACCGCTTCAACCCGTTCGACCTGACCAAGGTGTGGCCGCACGCGGACTACCCGCCGATCGAGATCGGCAGGCTGGAGCTCAACCGCAACCCGGAGAACGTCTTCGCCGAGGTCGAGCAGTCGATCTTCAGCCCCGCGCACTTCGTCCCCGGTATCGGCCCGTCCCCCGACAAGATGCTGCAGGGCCGCCTCTTCGCGTACGGCGACGCCCACCGCTACCGCGTCGGCATCAACGCGGACCACCTGCCGGTGAACCGCCCGCACGCCACCGAGGCGCGCACCCACAGCCGTGACGGCCACCTGTACGACGGCCGTCACAAGGGAGCCAAGAACTACGAGCCGAACAGCTTCGGCGGCCCGGTCCAGACCGGCAGGCCCCTCTGGGAGCCCGTCCCCGTCGCGGGCGGCACGGGCAACCACGTGACGCCGCTGCACCCCGAGGACGACGACTTCGTACAGGCCGGCAACCTCTACCGGCTGATGTCGGAGGACGAGAAGGTGCGGCTGATCGACAACCTCGCCGGATTCATCTCCCAGGTCTCGCGCGACGACATCGCGGAGCGGGCGGTCGGCAACTTCCGTCAGGCCGACGAGGACTTCGGCAAGCGGCTGGAGGCCGCGGTCCAGGCCCTGCGCGGCCGGTAGCCCTTGCCGTCGGCGGTGGGCCGGATTCCCCGGGTCGTCCGGGGGTCCGGCCCGCTGCCGTACCCGGAGACCCGGGGCGGCAGGGGCGTCGTCACAGGGCCGCGCCCGCCGCCTGCCTCCTGGCCGGGGCCCAGCACCTGATGATGTCGCGGACGGAGACGACGCCGACCGGACCGTCGCCGTCCAGCACGATCAGATGCCGGAAGCCGCCGTGCGTCATGGCTGCCGCCGCCTCCTCCAGGGTCCAGGCCGGAGAGGCGAAGACCACGTCCGTGGTGGTGTGACCGGACGCGTTCTCGGCGTCGGGGTCCAGGCCCGCTCCCACCGCGTCGAGGATGTCCCGCTCGGTGAGGATGCCGAGGCCGCACGTGTCCGGATCGTGGACGACGGCCGCTCCGATGCGCCGGGCCGACATCAGCCTGGCCGCCTGGCGGAGCGTGTGGGCCGGACCGATGGTGAGGACCAGGGTGCTCATGGCGTCGCGGACGAGCATGTCGGGAGCCACCTCCTTGGGGGAGTGAACGGCGAATCGGCCTTCGTGAGGCAATTCACAAGTTCACAAGTGGGGGGAATCCCAGAGTCGCACCACCGAGGGGGCCGGACAAGGGGCGTACGCCTAGTAGCGCTGGTTCAGATAACCCAGCAGCTCGTCGTGCAGCAGTCCGTTGGACGCCGCCGCGTTGCCGCCGCCCGGGCCGGACACCCCGTCCAGGCTGGTGAACCGTCCACCGGCCTCCTGTACGACGATCGCTGTCGCCGCCATGTCCCACAGGGAGAGCTCCGGCTCCGCGCAGATGTCGACCGAGCCCTCGGCGACCATCATGTAGGGCCAGAAGTCGCCGTATCCACGGGTGCGCCAGCAGGCGCGCGTCAGATCCATGAAGCCGTCGAGCCGGCCCTGCTCCTCCCAGCCGGTCATCGAGGAGTACGCGAACGAGGAGTCCGCGATGCGCTCGACCTTCGACACCCGCAGCCGCGTCGCGGACGTCAGGCTGCGGCCGGAGAACGCGCCGGCACCCTTGGCCGCCCACCAGCGACGGTTCAGCGCGGGGGCGGACACCACGCCGACGACCGGCTGGAAGCCGTCCTCGCCCGCCTCCATCAGCGAGATCAGGGTCGCCCATACGGGGACGCCGCGTACGTAGTTCTTGGTGCCGTCGATCGGGTCGACGACCCAGCGCCGCGGGCCGGTGCCCTCGACCCCGTACTCCTCGCCCAGGATCGCGTCACGCGGGCGCGCCCGGTGCAGGTGCCCGCGGATCAGTTCCTCCGCGTGCTTGTCCGCCTCGCTCACCGGGGTCATGTCCGGCTTGGTCTCGACCTTGAGGTCCAGGGCCTTGAACCGGTCCATCGTCGCCGCGTCGGCGGCGTCCGCCAGTACGTGGGCAAGGCGCAGATCATCGTGGTAGTCGGGCATGCCGTCACAGTATCCACAGCCACCCGGCCGGGCTACACGGCCCCGCGCCGGGCGGGCACCTCCCCGCACGCCGGGGCGGGGCCGTACGCGGACCCTTGACAGGGTGTCCGGGCGCCTCAACTCTGATGCGCAGGTCCCCGGCGTGGGAGGCGACGATGCCCTCAGCGCGAGAAGCACTGCTGGACTCCGCGTACGCGGCGCTGACGACGCGGCCCTGGACGGCCGTACGCATGGTCGACGTGGCGGCCGCGGCGGGAGTGTCCAGGCAGACCCTCTACAACGAGTTCGGCAGCAAGGGCGGACTGGCGCGCGCACTGGTCCGGCGTGCAGCCGACGGCTATCTCGCCGGGGTCGAACGGACGCTCGGCACCCATCCGGCCGAGGGTGGCGGCCCTGCGGAGCTCGCCCGCTGGACGGTCCGGGCGGCCCACGGAGACGTCCTGGTCAAGGCGCTGATCACCGGTGTGTGGGGGGATCACCTGCCCCGGCCCGACGCAGCCCCCGCCGGACGGTACGGCGCACCCGCACCGCCGACGCCCACCGAGATGCTCGCCCTCGTCCGCGACCGGGCGGTGGCCGTGCTCGGGGCGGGCCCCTCACCGCGCGACCCCGTGCGGCTGGAGCTGTGCTGCGAGGTCGCGCTCAGGCTGGCCCTCTCCTACACGCTGGTGCCGGCGGACTCCGGGCCTGGGCCGGGGATCACTGCGCCGAACCGGACAGCTGCAGACCGATCACACCGACGATCACCAGTGAGATCGACACCAGCTTGAGCGTGGAGACCACGTCGTCGAGGAAGACCATCCCGTAGATCGCCGTGCCCGCGGCCCCGATACCCGTCCACACCGCGTAGGCCGGGCCGACGTCGAGCTTCTTGAGGGCCAGCGTGAGCAGACCGAAGCTGCCCAGGGCGAACGCGCAGAACGCGACCGTCGGCCACAGGCGGGTGAAACCGTGCGAGAGCTTCAGACACACGGCGAAGCCGGTCTCGAGCAGTCCAGCGACCACGACCAGCAACCACGCCATCGTCCGGTGCCTCCCACGTAGGTGACGTTCGTCCCGCCTGCGCGATTATGCCCTTACCTGTCGTGGGAGCCCGCAAACGCGCGAGGGGCGGCCCGGCCGTCCGCCGCCACGCGGTGTCTCAGTCGCCCTCGCGCCGCTCCCGCGTCGCCAGCAGCCGCCGCAGCGAGTCGAGGCGGGCTGGATCCGCGTGGCCCTCGGCGACCCACGCGTCCAGCGCGCACTCCGGCTCCTGGCCGTCGTGGGTGCAGCCGCGCGGGCAGTCCTCCGTGCCCGGCTGGAGATCGGGGAAGGCGTTGATGACCCGCGAGGGGTCGACGTGGTGCAGCCCGAACGACCGTACGCCCGGGGTGTCGACGACCCAGCCGCGGCCGTCGGGCAGCGGCAGGGCGAGCGCCGAGGTGGTGGTGTGCCGGCCGCGCCCCGTGACGGCGTTGACCACCCCGGTCGTCCGCCGCCGGTCCTTCGGCACCAGCGCGTTGACCAGGGTCGTCTTGCCGACCCCGGAGTGTCCGACGAAGGCGGTGACCCGGTCGTTCAGCAGCTCGCGCACACGGTCCGCGGCGTCACCGTTCTCCAGCTCCTCGCGGCTGGTCACGACGTACGGGACGCCGAGCGGGGTGTAGGCCTCCAGGAGCTTGTCCGCCGAGGCCAGGTCCGACTTGGTCAGCACCAGGAGAGGGCTGAGCCCGCCGTCGTACGCCGCGACCAGGCAGCGGTCGATCATGCGCGGGCGGGGCTCGGGATCGGCGAGCGCGGTGACGATGGCCAACTGGTCGGCGTTGGCCACGACCACCCGCTCGAAGGGGTCGTCGTCGTCCGCCGTGCGGCGCAGCACCGACGTACGCGTACCGATCCGCACGATGCGGGCCAGGGTGTCCTTGTCGCCGGAGAGGTCCCCGACGAGAGACACCCGGTCGCCCACCACGGCTGCCTTGCGGCCGAGTTCGCGGGCCTTCATGGCCGTCACCGTGCGGTCGTCGACGAGGCAGGTCAGCCTGCCCCGGTCGACGGTGAGCACCATGCCGTCCTCGGCGTCCTCGTGCTTGGGCCGCGTGTGGGTGCGGGGCCGGTTGCCCTTGGGGTTGGGGCGGACGCGGATGTCGTCCTCGTCGGGGTTCTTCCCGTAGCGGCGCATGTCCTCAGACCCCGCGGCTTCCCGCGGAGGCGCCGAGCGCGCCGGGTGAGACGCCGACGGCACCGGACGGTTCCCCGAGCATGCCGGTCCACATCTCCGGGAAGTCCGGCAGGGTCTTCGCGGTCGTGCCGACGTTCTCGATCTCGACCCCCGCGACCGCGAGGCCGATGATCGCGCCGGCGGTGGCCATCCGGTGGTCGTCGTACGTGTGGAAGGTGCCGCCGTGCAGCGGGCCGGGCACGATCCGCAGGCCGTCGGCGGTCTCCGTGACGTCGCCCCCGAGCCCGTTGATCTCCTTGGTGAGCGCCGCGAGCCGGTCCGTCTCGTGCAGCCGGAGGTGGGCGACGCCGCGCAGGGTGGACGGGGAGTCCGCGAGGGCGGCGAGGGCGGCGATGCCCGGCGTCAGTTCACCGACCTCGCTCAGGTCGACGTCGATGCCGTGGACCGAGCCCGTGCCCGTGAAGGTGAGACCGCGCTCGGTCAGCTCGCACACGCCACCCATCGCGGTGAAGATCTCGCGCAGCGCGTCACCCGGCTGGGTGGTCCGCAGCGGCCAGTCGGGGATCGTGACCCGGCCGCCCGTCACCAGCGCCGCGGCCAGGAACGGCTGGGCGTTGGAGAGGTCGGGCTCGACGGTCAGGTCGCGGCCCAGCAGCGCGGAGGGGGAGACCCGCCAGACGTTCGGCTCGCCGCCCGTCTCCGGCTCGTCGACCTGGGCGCCGACCGAGCGCAGCATGTCGACGGTCATCCGGATGTGCGGCATGGAGGGCAGGGTCGCGCCGGTGTGCCGCACCTCCACGCCCTGGTTGAAGCGGGGCCCGGAGAGCAGCAGGGCGGAGACGAACTGGGAGGACGAGGACGCGTCGACGGACACCGGGCCGCCGTCCAGCGCGCCCGCGCCGTGCACGGTCAGCGGCAGCGTCCCGCGGCCGTCGTCGTCGATCCGGGCGCCCAGGGACTTCAGCGCGTCGATCACGCCGTGCAGGGGCCGCTCGTAGGAGCGCGGGTCGCCGTCGAAGTGGACGGGGCCGTCCGCGAGGCAGGCCACGGGCGGCAGGAAGCGCATGACCGTCCCGGCGTTGCCGACGTCCACCCGGGCCGGGCCGTGCAGACCGGCGGGGATGACCCTCCACGCCTCGCCCGAGCCGTCGGGGCCCACGCCCTCCTCGATGCCGACCCCCAGGGCGCGGAGCGCCTGGGCCATCAGCAGGGTGTCGCGGGAGCGCAGCGGGCGGCGCAGCCAGCCCGGCTCCGAGGAGAGCGAGGCGAGGACGAGCGCGCGGTTGGTGACCGACTTCGATCCGGGCACGGTGACGGTCGCGTCGACGGCCCCGCTCGCTAGGGGGGCGGGCCAGAGGGCGGGGTGCACGGCACTTTCGGTCATGCCCCTCACTTTAGTGGCTCTCCGCAAACCCAGATCTTCAACAAAAGGGCCGAAACCGGTGCGTAATACAAGGGTGGTACAGGCGGCTCGCCGACGGTGTCCGGGGCGGCGGCCCCTCCGGTCCTCACAGTCCGAGGAGCCAGCGTCCGCCGCCGATCAGCGAGCTGAGCGACACGGCGTGGAAGAGGAAGAGCCACAGCGCGGCCGGGGCGTGCGTCAGCCGGGCGAGCTGGTCGGCGTCGGAGTCGGGGGCACCGCCGTACCGGCGCTTGGACTGGAGCTCGAACGCCGGGCGCACGCCCCCGAGCAGCAGGAACCAGACCGCCGTGTACGCGAACGCCGACTGGACGTCGGCCGAGGTCAGCCAGGACACCAGCAGGAACGTCGTCCCCGTGAGGATGACGGTGAGGGCGCCGTAGAGGTTGCGGATCATCACCAGCATGACCGCCAGCAGGGCGGTCGCCAGCCACAGGAACAGGGTGATCCTGCCGTTGGTCAGCAGCCAGGCACCGCCCAGCCCGAGCAGCGGGGGCGCCGTGTAGCCGGCCGCCGCGGTGAGGATCATGCCGACGCCGGTCGGCTTCCCGCGGCTGACCGTGAGGCCGCTGGTGTCCGAGTGCAGGCGGATCCCGGAGAGCTGCCGCCCCGTGAGCAGGGCCACCAGACCGTGTCCTCCCTCGTGCGCGATGGTGATCGCGTTGCGGGAGAGCCGCCATATGAGGTTCGGCACCACGGCGACGAGGGCCGCCGTCGCCGTGACCACAACCAGCCACTGCTCGGGGGCGGACTGGGTTCCGAAGACGCGATCCCAGAGATCGCCCAGGTCGGTGCTGTCCATGGTGCGGGCGGCTCCTTCGGGTGCGCGAGGGATCGGCGTCCACTCGACTGGCGGTCGTGGCAGTCTGGCATTCATGTGCGGACGGTATGCAGCGAGTCGGCGGCCCGAGGACCTGACCGGACTCTTCGGCGTGGAGAAGTGGGAACCCGCGGAGACCCTGGAGCCCGACTGGAACGTCGCGCCCACCAAGGAGGTCTACGCGGTGCTGGACCGTCCTGTGAAGGACGCGGAGGACCGGCGGCCGGTTCGCCAGCTCCGCGCACTGAAATGGGGACTCGTGCCGTCCTGGTCCAAGTCTCCCGAGGCCGGCGCCCGCATGATCAACGCCCGGGCGGAGACGGTCCACGAGAAGCCGTCCTTCCGCAGGCCCTTCGTGTCGCGCCGCTGCATCCTGCCCGCGGACGGCTACTACGAGTGGGTCACCGGGGCCGACGAGCGGCAGCTGGAGGAGAAGGGCAGGAGGAAGCGGCCGCGCAAGCAGCCGTACTTCGTGACCCCCGCCGACGGTTCCGTCTTCGCGATGGCCGGCCTGTACGAGTTCTGGCGCGACCGGACCCTGCCCGACGACCATCCGCAGGCCTGGTGGGTGACGTGCTCGGTGATCACCACCGAGGCGGAGACCTCCCCGCTCGCCGTGGCCCCCGCCGAGGGGCCCGCCTCGCTCTCCGACATCCACCCGCGGATGCCGCTGATGCTGACCCCGGACCGCTGGGACGCCTGGCTCGACCCCTCGCGCACCGACGTCGACGAGCTGAAAGCGCTCCTGGAGCCGCCGCCCGGAGGGCTGATGCGGGCCTACCCGGTGGCCACCGCCGTCAGCAACGTCCGCAACAACGGCCCGGAACTCCTGGAGGAGCTGGCCGCGCCGGAGGTGGGCACGCTCTTCTGACTTGGCAGGATGGGCGCCGTGAGCCGTACACCGGGGACAGCGAAGAAGACCGAGGACGTCACCACGGACGCCGGGGAGGCCAGGATCACCTGGATCCCCGCGAAGGACGCGCGGCTGGTGCTCGCCGTCGGCCACGGCGCCGGCGGCGGCGTCGAGGCGCGCGACCTCCAGGCCCTGGCCGCCGTGCTCCCGGCCCGCCGGGTGACCGTGGCCCTGGTGGAGCAGCCGTGGCGGGTGGCCGGGAAGAAGCTGGCGCCCGCGCCCAGGACCCTGGACACCGGCTGGCGGGGGCTGTGGCCGGCGCTGACCGGCCCGGGGCTTCCCGTCGTCGCCGGGGGCCGCAGCGCGGGGGCCAGGGTGGCCTGCCGTACGGCGGAGGAGCTCGGCGCCCGTGCGGTGCTCGCCCTGAGCTTCCCGCTGCACCCTCCCGGCAAGCCGGAGAAGTCCCGCGCGGACGAACTGCTCGGCGCGGGTGTGCCCACCCTCGTGGTGCAGGGCGGCCGCGACCCGTTCGGGCGGCCGGACGAGTTCCCCTCCGGCGGGCACGGACTCGTCGAGGTGCCGTACGCCGATCATGGCTTCGCCGTAGCGAAGAAGGCGCCGCTGACCCAGGATCAGGCGATGGACCTGCTCACGGGGGCGGTCGCCGGATGGCTGGACGGACTCTCCTGACGGCGTAGTCCCGCTCACACTCCCCGCGCCCGCGCGAGGACCGGGAATGCGCCGTGCGGGGCGGCTGTTGTGGCTGGTGTCGGCACACAGCCGATGTCGGTACAGACCGTCGTACGTGGAGAGGGAGTCCGTCGCATGGGTTCGACCATCTGCCCGAGCCGCTCGAACACCGCAGATCTGGAGTGGACGGTGCTTCACGCGGCACGGAGCACTCCGGCGCGCGCCCCGGGCGGAGCCGATCGACAGCCCGCGCGGAAGCAAGGTCGACTATTCTCCGAGGCGAGCGGGTCCGGTTTCGGGTCCGCGACATCGTTGGAGGAGGTGGGTCCGGTCACTGGGACCGACACAGGGACCGACGACGGCCGTGCGCAGGAGACGACCGCCGAGCGCAACGCGCGCTTCGAGCGGGACGCCCTCGGATATCTGGACCAGATGTACTCGGCCGCGCTGCGCATGACGCGCAATCCCGCGGACGCCGAGGACCTGGTCCAGGAGACGTACGCCAAGGCGTACGGGTCCTTCCACCAGTTCCGTGAGGGCACGAACCTCAAGGCGTGGATGTACCGCATTCTCACGAACACCTTCATCAACTCGTACCGCAAGAAGCAGCGTGAGCCCCAGCGGAGTGCCGCCGAGGAGATCGAGGACTGGCAGCTGGCACGTGCGGAGTCGCACATGTCGACCGGTCTGCGCTCGGCGGAGTCCCAGGCGCTCGACCACCTGCCGGACTCCGACGTCAAGTCCGCGCTGCAGTCGATCCCCGAGGAATTCCGCATCGCCGTGTATCTCGCCGATGTGGAGGGCTTTGCCTACAAGGAGATCGCGGACATCATGGGGACACCCATCGGTACGGTGATGTCCCGGCTGCACCGGGGGCGCCGCCAGCTGCGCGGCATGCTGGAGGACTACGCGCGTGAGCGCGGGCTCGTCCCGGCCGGAGCCGGTGAGTCGGACGAAACGAAAGGCTCGGCCTCATGAGCTGCGGAGAGCCGCACGAGACGGATTGCTCAGAGGTTCTCGATCATCTCTACGAGTTTCTCGACCATGAGATGCCCGAGGGCGACTGCACCAAGTTCGAGGTGCACTTCGAGGAGTGCTCCCCGTGCCTGGAGAAGTACGGCCTCGAACAGGCCGTGAAGAAGCTGGTCAAGCGCTGCTGCGGGCAGGACGACGTCCCGGCCGACCTGCGGTCCAAGGTGATGGGCCGGATCGACCTGATCCGGTCGGGGCAGGCCGTGCCCGAGCAGGACGTCGCCATGGGCGGCGCCGACCGTCCGGCCGCCGCCGCCGAGTGACGGTTCTCCACCGTCGGCGCTGAGCGCCCACCCCCTGATCCCTTCACCCGAACGTGCTAATCCAGCACGTTCGGGACCTGTCCGATGCCCAACTCGCTAGCCTGGCGCCTCCATTGACCAGGCGGGGGACGGGCGGTAAAGGTGAGGGGCATATCGGGGGCGGCGCGCGCCCACATCCTGTGCGCGGCCCTGTGCGCCGCGGTCTGCGCCCTGCCCGCGTTCTCCCCCGGGGCGCACACCCCCTGGGGCACACTCGGCCTGCTGGCGGCGCTCCACCTGATCTGTGAACTCCCCGGCCGCTGCCGCCTCGTCGGCGGCTCGGTGCCGGTCGGCGCCGGATCGTTCTTCCCCCTGCTGCTCGCGGCGGCGTTCCTGCTGCCGCCGTCCGCGGCCGTCCTCGTCGCCGTGCCCGGAGCGCTGGTGGGCCGTGTGGAGCGGCCGCCCGCCGCGGCCCGCAGGATCTGGCGGGCCGCGCAGCTCGCCCTGACCGCGGGTGCCGCCTCCTGGACCTACGGGTTCCTGGGCGGCCCCGTCACGCTCGGAGGCGTCGCTGGGGGCACCCTGCCGGACTTTCCGTACGCCCTCGTCCCGGTCTGTGGCACGGCACTCGTGTTCAGCCTCGTGCTGGCCGCGCTCGACGGCGCGATCCTCGTCACCGCGGAGCGCGTGGCCCTCGGGCGCGCGTGGCGCGGGCTGGTGTCCCGCTCCGTCGGACCGCACCTGGTGCACGCGCTCGCCGGGCTGATGATGGCCGTCCTGTGGCGCAGTTCCTACGGACCGCTGTCCGCGCTGGTCGTCCTGCTGCCGATGTACATCTCCTGCTGGGTCTTCGCGCAGTACCACCGCCGGCACGCCGCCCACCGCAACACCATCAGGGCGCTGGTCCAGGCGGTCGACATCAAGGACGGGTACACCCGGGGACACAGCGAGCGGGTGGGCCGCGCCTCCGAGCTCATCGCCCGTGAACTCGGCATGGAGGAGAGCCGGATGGAGGCCCTCCGTTTCGCCGGCATCCTTCACGACGTCGGCAAACTGGGGGTCCCGACACGCGTCCTGCGCAAGGACGGGCCGCTCACCCCGGAGGAGCGCCGTGTCATCGAGCTGCATCCGGAGTACGGCCACGAGATCGTCCGGGGGATCGGTTTCCTGGACGAGGCGCGCGCCGCGATCCTGCACCACCACGAGCGCCTGGACGGCAGCGGGTACCCGTACGGTCTCGCCGGTGACCGCATCCCCGAGTTCGCCCGGGTCGTCGCCGTCGCGGACGCCTTCGACGCGATGACCTCGACGCGTTCCTACCGGCCCGGCCGGCCCGTCCCCGCGGCCGTCGAGGAGTTGCGGCGCTGCGCCGGGAGTCAGTTCGACCCGCGCATGGTGCGGGCCCTGGCGTGCGCCCTGGACCGCCACGGCTGGTCCGCCGCGGCCAACACGGTCACCTCGGACGAGGGACGGACGGGACTTCCACGGCAGCGGGCGGACGTACGGCCGCCCGCCTCGGGGCCCGCGGACCGGCCGGGACGACCGCGGTGACCCGCCCGGTCCACCCGTCCCCGGCGGTCCTCGCGATCCGCGGCGCCGCCCTGGTCCTCGCGGTCGTCGCGCTCGCGCACACCCTGTGGAACGGCGTCGTGGAGCCCGGCCACGCCCTCGCCTTCGGGGTCCTGGTCACCGTCGGCGAGCTGGCCCGCTGGGGCGCCCTGCCGGGAGAGCGCGAGCCCGCGCCGCTGGGGGCGGCCGGAGCCCTCGCGTACGCCCTGCTGGGGCGCAGCGGCGGACAGGACACGGCGCACGGGGTCCTCCAGGTCGTCACCGTCGTCGTCGCCGCGCAGCTGCTCGCCTCCGTGCCCCACGTGGCGCGTGGCAGTGGCCCCGGCGCCGACCAGGCGGCCCGCCGTGTGCTGGCCGTGGCCTTCGCCGCCCTCTGCTTCCAGCCGCTGCACCATTCGGGCCGGTCGGAACGCTGGTTCGGGGAAGGGCCCTACTTCGCGCTCTTCCTCCTCGTGCTGCTGGTTCTCACCTCCCTCTGCGACGTCGTCCTCGCGGCCGCGACCGCGGGCACGTCCCGCCCGTTCGGGCCGCGGCTGCGTGACGAGCTCCGGGCGCTGAGCGGCATCGGCCCGGCGGTCGGCGCGACCGGCGCCGTGATGGCGCTCGGGGTGGCCGTCGTGGGGCTGTGGGCCCTGCCCGTCCTGTGCGTGCCCCTGCTGCTCACCCAGGTCTCGTTCCGCCGGTACGCCGCCGTCCGCACCACGTACCGGCAGACCATCGCCTCGCTGGCCCGCTCCACGGAGATCGCGGGTTACACCCCGCACGGGCACGCCCGGCGGGTGGCGGACCTGGCGACGGCCGTCGGGCGGGAGCTGGGGCTTCCCGGCCCCGAGCTGACCGTGCTCGAGTACGCGGCGCTGATGCACGACATCGGCCAGCTGTCCCTGGTCGACCCGGTGGCGGACGGAGCGACGACGGCCCTGCCCGCCGCCGAGCAGCGCCGGATCGCCCTGCTGGGCGGGGCGGTGGTCCGTCTGACCGGTGTGGATCCCGCGGTCGCCGCGGTGGTGGAGCAGCAGGCCGATCCGTACCGGGACCAGCAGACCTCCGCCCGGATCGTCCGCGCGGTCAACGCGTACGACGACCTGTGCGGGGAAGGCGTCAAGGGGTCCCTGAGGGCGCTGGAGCAGCTCAGGCTCGGCACCGGCCACGACTACCAGCCGCAGGTGGTGGAGGCGCTGGCCAGAGTCCTGGCGCGGGGCGGTCTCACCCGGGCCGGTACGGGGTAACCCATGGGTAATGAGCGAGCGTCCGGCCGGGCATGGTTGGATGCGAAGGAGAGCGGAAAACGAGGGTGTCCAGTCGGGACAGGCGGGAATCGTGAGGATCTTCGGGAAGGTACGGCATCGGCCGTCCGCCTCTTGGCGGCAGGCCACGGACCGCGCGTTCACGCTGATCGGCGACGGCCGGTACGAGGACGCGGGGGCACTGCTGACGCGCGCGGCGGACCTGGAGCCCTGGCTCTCGGAGTCCTGGTTCAATCTGGCCCTGCTGCACAAGTTCCGGCACGACTGGGAACAGGCGAGGGCCGCGGGTCTGCGCGCCGTCGCCCTGCTCGACCGGGAGTCCGGGGCGCCGGACTGGTGGAACGTCGGGATCGCCGCCACCGCGCTGCAGGACTGGCCGCTGGCGCGCCGGGCCTGGCAGGCCTACGGGCTGAAGGTGCCGGGCAGCGGTCAGTACAACGCGGCGGCCAACAGCGAGCCCACGGGCATGGAGCTGGGCAGCGCGGCCGTGCGGCTCTCGCCCGAGGGCGAGGCCGAGGTCGTCTGGGGGCGCAGGCTCGATCCGGCGCGCATGGAGGTGCTGTCGATCCCGCTGCCGTCCTCGGGGCGGCGCTGGGGCGAGGTCGTCCTGCACGACGGCGTGCCGAACGGTGAGCGGGTCACGGCGGCAGGGCCGTCCTACCCGGTCTTCGACGAGATCGAGCTGTGGGCGCCCTCTCCGGTCCCCACCTGGGTGGTGCTCCTGGAGGCCGCCACCGAGGCCGACCGTGACGCGCTGGAGCAGCTCGCCTCGGACGCCGGGTTCGCCGCCGAGGACTGGTCGTCCTCCGTACGGCTGCTCTGCCGTGCCTGCTCGGAGAGCAGGATGGAGAGCGACGAGGGTGACGGCGAGCACCTGGACCCGCACGACCACAGTGAGCCCGGACACCCCGGGCCGCTGGGCCACCGCACCGCCGGTGACCTTTGGGTACCGGAGCGTGAGTGCGGCATAGCGGCCCCCGCCGGGCTGGTGCGCGGTCTGCTGGACGGCTGGGTGGCCGACAGCCCGGACAGCCGTGAGTGGCGGGATCTGGAAGAAGTCTGCTGAGCGGTGCCCGTAGGCTGTACGGGCACCGATTCGGTGCGGGTACTCACGGGCTCAGGGTTGCAGGAAGGCGAACGGCGGACATGTCGCAGCAGGAGACGGACGAGCGGACCGGTGTCGACGACGAGGGATTCCTCGTGGACACCGAGGACTGCGAGGCGCGCGAGGCGGCGCACCGGGAGCGCGGCACCTCCCGCCCGATCACGGTGGTCGGCAATCCGGTCCTGCACAAGGAGTGCAGCGACGTCACGGAGTTCGGCGACGAGCTCGCGCAGCTGATCGACGACATGTTCGCCAGCCAGCGGACTGCGGAGGGCGTGGGCCTGGCCGCCAACCAGATCGGCGTGGACCGCAAGGTGTTCGTCTACGACTGCCCGGACGACGACGGGGTGCGGCACGTCGGCGCGATCTGCAACCCGGTGCTGGAGGAGCTCGCCCCGGAGCGGCGCAACCTCGACGACTCCAACGAGGGCTGCCTCTCCGTGCCGACGGCGTACGCCTCGCTGGCCCGGCCCGACTACGCGGTCGTGCGCGGTCAGGACGCCCAGGGCAACCCGGTGAAGGTCCGGGGCAGCGGCTACTTCGCGCGCTGCCTGCAGCACGAGACGGATCACCTGTACGGCTACCTGTACATCGACCGGCTCTCGAAGCGGGACCGCAAGGACGCGCTGAAGCAGATGGCCGAGGGCACCCCGCGCTACGAGGTCGTCCCGAACGCCTGATCTCCGTACAGGGAGGGGCCCCGCCGCGACGGCGTGGCCCCTCCCTGTTCTCTGCGCCGGTGTCCCGGTGAACGGTGAGTGTCGGCCAAGGAGCGTTTTCCCGGGCGTAGTTGACGCGCGTCGACTCCTGGGACAGGCTCACCCCGAAGCCCGCCCGTCCACCTCATCGCGCAGGGAGACCCCCATGCTCAGACGTACCGCACATCTGCTGCTCGGCCTTGTCATGACCATGGCTTTCGCGATCGGAGGGGCCGTCGTCACCGCGGGCACCGCGCAGGCCGACGGCTGCTACACGTGGAGCCGCACCCTGTCGTCGGGTGCCACCGGAGCCGACGTCACCCAGCTCCAGATCCGGGTGTCCGGCTATCCCGGATACAACTCCGTCCTGGCCGTCGACGGCTCCTACGGCCCGGCCACCACCGCCGCGGTCAAGCGCTTCCAGGCCGCCTACGGCCTCACCGCGGACGGGGTCGCCGGCCCGGCCACGTTCACCAAGCTCTACGCGCTCCAGGACGACGACTGCACCCCGGTCCACTTCACCTATCCCGAACTCAACACGTGCAACAGCACCTGGGCGGGCGGTGCGGTCGCGGCGGGGACGGCCAAGGCCAACGCCCTGAGCAGCATGTGGAAGCTGGAGGCGCTGCGCCACGCGCTCGGTGACCAGTCGATCCGGGTCACCAGCGGTTTCCGGTCCACCTCCTGCAACGCGGCGGTCGGCGGAGCGACGAACAGCCGCCATCTGTACGGCGACGCCGTCGACCTCGGCTCCGGGCCCCACTCGCTGTGCACCATCGCGAAGCAGGCCCGCAACCACGGCTTCAACGGGATCCTCGGCCCGGGTTACGCCGGCCACAGCGACCACATCCACGTGAACCAGGGGCCGAACCACTTCTGGTCCGCCTCCGGCTGCGGCATCTGACGCGGTCCGGGGGCCGTCGGGTCAGGCCGCCTCGGTCAGGGCGGACGGCCCCCGGAAGGTGCGGCGGTAGGCGTTCGGAGTCGTCCCGAGCGCACGTACGAACTGATGGCGCAGTGCCGCCGCGTTCCCGAAGCCGGTCCGCCCGGCGATCGTGTCCATCGTCTCGTCCGAGGTCTCCAGCAGGTGCTGCGCGAGCAGCACCCGCTGCCGGAGCAGCCAGCGGTACGGGGTGGTGCCGGTCTCCTGCTGGAAGCGGCGGGCGAAGGTCCGGGGTGACATGTGGGTCCGGTCGGCCAGCTGTTCGACGGTCATCTCCTCGTCGAGGTGGCGCTCCATCCAGGCGAGCGTCTCGCCGACCGTGTCGCACCGGGTACGCGGCAACGGGCGCTGGATGTACTGCGCCTGGCCGCCGTCCCGGTGCGGGGGGACCACCATGCGGCGGGCGAGGGTGTTCGCGACCGCGGGCCCGTGCGCCTGGCGGACCAGGTGCAGGGCGGCGTCGATGCCGGCGGCCGTCCCCGCCGACGTGACGATCGGGCCCTCGTCGACGTAGAGCACGTCCGGCTCGACCCGGGCCAGGGGGAAGCGCCGGGCCAGTTCGTCGGAGTGCCGCCAGTGCGTGGTGCAGCGGCGGCCGTCCAGCAGTCCGGCCGCGCCGAGGACGAAGGCGCCGGAGCAGACGCTCAGCACGCGTGCTCCGCGCTCCACGGCCCGGCGCAGGGCCGCCAGCGCCTCCTCGGGGTACGTCCGGTCCATGTAGTGGCTCCCCGAGGGCACGGCGATGAGGTCGGCCTCCTCCAGGCGGTCCAGATCGCAGGGCGCGCTGACGGAGAAACCGGCGTGGGTCCGCAGGAGGGGGCCCTCGGCCGACACGACGGCGAAGTCGTGGACGGGGAGCCCCTCGTCGGACCGGTCGAGGCCGAACACCTCGCACAGCACCCCGAGTTCGAAGGGATGGACGTCGTCGAGCAGCAGGGCGGCGACATTCTTCAGCATGACGTCAGTGTGGCAGCAATTCGATGGTGAGTGGCAGTCCTGCCACTCACGAAATTCCGGCACGCGGACGACAGTAGAGCCATGAACACATTCCTGGGCTACCTGGTCATAGCAGCACTTTTCGCCCTCGTCCTGCTGCCCGCGCTCGTCGGTCTCGTACGGGAGCGCCGGATCGACCGCGAACTGAGGGACGCGCAACGGCGCAGAGGGGGGACGCGCCCGGAAACGGCGGGCGCCGCACAGCCGGTCACGGCCGCACGGCGCCCGTACGTCAGGTCCTGGGCCAGGATCTAGAAGTCGTCGTCGAAGCCGACGGACCCCTCCACGGCCACCTGGTAGGCGGAGGGGCGGCGCTCGAAGAAGTTCGTCAGCTCCTGCACCCCCTGGAGCTCCATGAACGAGAACGGGTTCTCGGAACCGTAGAGCGCGGGGAAACCGAGCCGGGTCAGCCGCTGGTCGGCCACGCACTCCAGGTACTGGCGCATCGACTCGGTGTTCATGCCGGGCAGGCCGTCGCCGCACAGGTCACGGCCGAACTGCAGCTCCGCCTCGACCGCTTCCTTCAGCATGTCGGTGACCTGCTGCCGGAGCTCGTCGTCGAAGAGGTCCGGCTCCTCCTTGCGCACGGTGTCCACGACCTCGAAGGCGAAGTTCATGTGCATCGTCTCGTCGCGGAACACCCAGTTGGTGCCCGTGGCGAGACCGTGCAGCAGACCGCGCGAGCGGAACCAGTAGACGTACGCGAACGCGCCGTAGAAGAACAGCCCCTCGATGCAGGCGGCGAAGCAGATCAGGTTGAGCAGGAAGCGCCGGCGGTCGGCCTTCGTCTCCAGCCGCTCGATCTTCTCGACCGAGTCCATCCACCGGAAGCAGAACTGCGCCTTCTCCCGGATCGAGGGGATCTCCTCGACCGCGTCGAAGGCCGCCGCACGGTCCTCCGGGTCGGGCAGATAGGTGTCGAGCAGCGTCAGATAGAACTGGACGTGCACGGCCTCCTCGAAGAGCTGGCGTGACAGGTACAGCCGCGCCTCGGGGGAGTTGATGTGCTTGTACAGCGTCAGCACGAGGTTGTTGGAGACGATCGAGTCGCCCGTCGCGAAGAACGCGACCAGCCGGCCGATCATGTGCTGCTCGCCGGGGGAGAGCTTCGCGAGGTCGGCGACGTCCGAGTGGAGGTCGACCTCCTC
Organism: Kitasatospora papulosa; assembly: GCF_000717245.1. Taxonomy (GTDB): domain Bacteria; phylum Actinomycetota; class Actinomycetes; order Streptomycetales; family Streptomycetaceae; genus Streptomyces; species Streptomyces papulosus. The sequence continues at coordinate 357,723 of NZ_JNYQ01000004.1, read as the reverse complement.
GACGGTCCAGGTGTTCTTGATCGCGTCCCGGTAGCGCTCGTAGAAGTCCGGGTAGCGCATGGGACGCAGGGTCAGTTCGAAGCCCGGGTCGAGCAGGTTCATGTTCTCTGATGCGCTCATCACTGGCAGGCCTCGCAGGACTCGGGGTTTTCGAGGGAGCAGGCGAGGGCGTCCGCGTCGGGAGCCGACGCCTGCACGGGAACGGTGGCGGCGGCCGGGGCCTGCCCGGACGCGGCGCGGGCGATCCGGGTCGCCGGACGCGAGCGCAGGTAGTACGTCGTCTTCAGCCCCTGCTTCCAGGCGTACGCGTACATCGAGGAGAGCTTGCCGATCGTCGGCGTCTCCAGGAACAGGTTCAGCGACTGGCTCTGGTCGAGGAACGGCGTGCGTGCCGCCGCCATGTCGATCAGGCCGCGCTGCGGGATCTCCCACGCCGTGCGGTACAGCGCCCGCACGTCCTCGGGGATCCAGGCGAAGCCCTGCACGGAGCCGCTCGCCTCGCGGAGCGCCTCGCGGGTCCGGGCGTCCCAGACGCCGAGCTTCTTCAGCTCGTCCACCAGATAGGCGTTGACCTGGAGGAACTCGCCGCTGAGCGTCTCGCGCTTGAAAAGGTTGGAGACCTGCGGCTCGATGCACTCGTACACCCCGGCGATCGAGGCGATCGTCGCCGTCGGCGCGATGGCCAGCAGCAGCGAGTTGCGCATGCCGGTCCTCGCGACCCGGGCGCGCAGGGCGTCCCAGCGCTCCGGCCAGTGCAGCTCGGTGTCGTAGTGGTCCGGGTGCAGCACGCCCCGGGCGGCGCGGGTCTCGGACCACGCCGGCAGCGGGCCGGACCGCTCCGCGAGGTCGCAGGAGGCCTCGTAGGCGGCGAGCATGATGCGCTCGGAGATCTTCGTGGACAGCGCGCGGGCCTCGGGGGAGTCGAACGGCAGCCGCAGCTGGAAGAAGACGTCCTGGAGGCCCATCGCGCCCAGGCCCACCGGGCGCCAGCGGGCGTTGGACCGGCCGGCCTGCTCCGTCGGGTAGAAGTTGATGTCCACGACGCGGTCGAGGAAGGTCACCGCGGTGCGGACGGTGGCGTCCAGCCGCTCCCAGTCGATGGTGCCCTCCGCGACGAACGCGCCGAGGTTGACCGACCCGAGGTTGCAGACGGCCGTCTCGCCGTCGTCGGTGACCTCCAGGATCTCCGTGCAGAGGTTCGAGGAGTGCACGACCCGGCCCGGCTCGGCGGTCTGGTTGGCCGTGCGGTTGGAGGCGTCCTTGAACGTCATCCAGCCCTGGCCGGTCTGCGCGAGGGTGCGCATCATCCGGCCGTACAGCTCACGTGCCGGCAGGGTCCTGCGGGCCAGCCCCTTCGCCTCGGCCGCGCGGTAGGCCGCGTCGAACTCGTCCCCCCACAGGTCCACCAGTTCGGGCGCGTCGGCCGGGGAGAACAGCGACCACTGCGTGTCCGCGTCGACCCGGCGCATGAACTCGTCCGGGATCCAGTGCGCGAGGTTGAGGTTGTGCGTACGCCGCTGGTCCTCGCCGGTGTTGTCGCGCAGCTCCAGGAACTCCTCGATGTCCGCGTGCCAGGTCTCCAGGTAGACGGCGGCCGCACCCTTGCGCCGTCCTCCCTGGTTGACCGCCGCGACCGAGGCGTCGAGCGTCTTCAGGAACGGCACGATGCCGTTGGAGTGCCCGTTGGTCCCCCGGATGAGTGAACCCCGGGCGCGGATGCGGGAGTAGGAGAGCCCGATGCCGCCCGCGTGCTTGGAGAGCCGTGCCACCTGGTGGTAGCGGTCGTAGATCGAGTCGAGCTCGTCCATCGGCGAGTCCAGCAGGTAGCAGGACGACATCTGCGGATGACGGGTGCCGGAGTTGAACAGGGTGGGGGAGGAGGGCAGGTAGTCGAGCCGGTTCATCAGGCCGTACAGGGCGGCCACTTCCTCCAGGGCCCGCTCGGAGGTGTCCTCGGCCAGCCCGGCGGCGACGCGCAGCATGAAGTGCTGCGGGGTCTCGATGACCTGGCGGGTGAGCGGGTGCCGCAGCAGGTACCGGCTGTGCAGTGTCCGCAGCCCGAAGTAGCCGAAGCGGTCGTCCGCGCCGTCGGCGAGGGCCCGGTCGACCAGGGCGTCGAGTGCGGCGGCGTGCAGGGTGACGAACTCGGCCGTACGGTCCGCGATCAGGCCCTCGCGGTGCCCGACGGCGACCGAGGCCGAGAAGGAGACGGCACCCTGTCCGGCGGCCTCGTCCGCGACGGCCCGGGTGAGGAGCCGGGCGGCGAGCCGCGAGTAGGACGGGTCCTCCGAGATCAGGCCGGCGGCGGCCTCGGTGGCCAGCGAGCGCAGTTCCGCCTCGTCCGACCGCGCGCTGCGGCCGCGCAGGGCGGCGGCGGCGACCCGTCCGGGGTCGGTGTCGGGGAGATCGGCGGTGAGGCCGGTCAGGGTCCGCAGCAGGGCGGTCCCGGGCGCGTCGGTCGTACGGCCTTCGGATTCCGCGGCTGAAACCGGGTCGGCTGGCGCGATGGTCACTGGGGCTATCCCTCGCTCGGCTCAGGGCCTGCGGGAGCGGGGCAGCCGGAACACAGGGAACCCGGGGGAGGGCAGCACGGTGTGCGCGGCGTCCACCGGCCCTCCGCGGGGCCCGGACGTCTCTGCGTCCGGTTCGGTCGAGCCGGACGCACTGTCGACAGGTCCTCGGACTCCGCGGTGCGCGTATACGCACCGATCACACCGTTGCGGGACAGTTCCGGATTCGCACCGGATTCCCCTGCGGCGACAGCGAGGTCGAGCATACATGTGGGGGCCGCCGATTGCGGCGGCCCCCACATGTAGTGTCGTGACGGGTCAGAGAGGGAGACGGAACGTCAGGAGGGTGAAGCCCGGCAGAGGGCTCCAGTCCCGCTCCGGCGTCCGTACGAAGCCCAGGCGGCGGTAGATCCTGTGGGCGGCCTCCATCGACGACCGGGTCGACAGGACGATCCCGGAGAGGCCGCCCGCGGCGCGTGCCCGGTCCACGCAGGCCCGCACCAGCGCCTCGCCCGCACCGCGCCCGCGCGCCGTCCCGGAGACGGCCAGCATCCGGAACTCGGCCTCGTCCGGGCCGGCGACGTCCGCCCACGGGCTGCCGGGCGCGACGTAGGTGACACCGCCCACCAGCTCGCCCCCGGCGTCCACCGCGGCCAGCACCAGGGCCTCGGCGGCCCGTCGCCCGACGGCGCGGAGCTGCTCCAGGTAGGGGTCGCCGGTGCCGAAGTCCAGCAGTCCGTCACCGAGGTACGCCTGGGCCGTGATCTCGCCCAGGGCCTCGTACTCCTCGGCGCGCACAGGTCTGATCGTGACATCCATGCGCGACAGTCTGCCCCGGGCGCGGGGCCGGGCGCACGCTCTTTCCGGGGCGGTGCCGGAACCCCGCGGCCTCCGCGCGAACGTCCCGGCGGGGGGATCCCCGCCGGGACGGACGGCGCGGGTCCTAGGCCCGTCGCACCGGCTCGTCGTCGCCCGGCGCACCCACCGTGGCCGGCGGGAGCTCGGTCTTGACGCCGGGGTCGCCGGCGTCCGCCGTGTAGTCGGACGGCGAGGTCTCGTCCACGCCGGCCGGGGCCTTCAGGGCGTTGAGCACGAAGGTCAGCACGACCACCACGACGATGTTCAGCACGATCGCGGTGAGACCGATGTAGCCGATCTCGCCGATGCCCGGGATCTCCTTCGAGGAGCCGCCGAAGTGCTTCTGGGTCGGGCTGGCGACGCCGTACGCGGCCACCGTGCCGTAGAGCATGCCGACCGCCCAGCCGGCGATCAGGGCCCAGCGGTGGAACCACCGGGTGAACAGGCCGCCCACCAGGGCCGGCATCGTCTGGAGGATCCAGATACCGCCCAGCAGCTGGAAGTTGATCGCGACCGTCTTGTCCATGGTGAGGACGAAGGCCAGCGCACCGACCTTGACCAGCAGCGAGACCAGCTTGGAGACCTTGGTCTCCTGGGCCGGGGTGGCGTCCGGCCTGATGAAGTCCTTGTAGATGTTGCGGGTGAAGAGGTTCGCCGCGGCGATCGACATGATCGCGGCCGGCACGAGGGCGCCGATCCCGATCGCGGCGAAGGCCACGCCCGCGAACCAGTCGGGGAACATGTTCTCGAACAGCTGCGGGATCGCGAGCTGTCCGTTGTCCACCTTGATCCCGGCTGCGATCGCCATGAACCCGAGCAGGGCCAGCAGGCCCAGCATCAGCGAGTACAGCGGCAGGATCGTGGTGTTGCGCCGGATCACCTCACGGCTGCGGCTGGAGAGCGTCGCCGTGATCGAGTGGGGATACATGAAGAGCGCGAGCGCCGAACCCAGCGCCAGGGTGGCGTAGCCCCACTGGCCCATGTCGCCCGGGACGAGGCCCGCCACGGGCTTGCCCGCGGCCTCGTTCTTCGCCGAGAACGCCTCGCTCGCCTTGGCGAAGATGTCGTCGAACCCGCCGAGCTTGATCGGGATGTAGATGATCGCCACGGCGATGACCAGATAGATCAGGCCGTCCTTGACGAACGCGATGAGCGCGGGGGCGCGCAGGCCCGAGGAGTAGGTGTACGCGGCGAGCACGGCGAACGCGATCAGCAGCGGCAGGTCCTTGACGAACCAGTGCGTGTTCTCGCCGCCGCCGACGCCCATGACGTCCAGCACGGCCTGGATGCCGACCAGCTGGAGCGCGATGTACGGCATCGTGGCGAGGATGCCGGTGAGGGCGACCGCCAGCGAGAGCCCCTTGGAGCCGAAACGCCCGCGGACGAAGTCCGAGGTGGTGACGTAGCCGTGCTTGTGCGAGACCGACCACAGGCGCGGCAGGAACGTGAAGATCAGCGGGTACACGAGGATCGTGTACGGGACGGCGAAGAAGCCTGCCGCACCCGCCGCGTAGATCGCCGCGGGCACCGCGACGAAGGTGTACGCCGTGTAGAGGTCGCCGCCCAGCAGGAACCAGGTGACCCAGGTGCCGAACGACCGTCCGCCCAGCCCCCATTCGTCGAGGCTGGCCTCGTTCTCGGCCTTGCGCCAGCGCGCCGCCATGAATCCGATGACCGTCACGGCCACGAAGAAGAAGATGAAGACGGCGAGTGCCACGCCGTTCACGCCGTCCTTCATGCGGACGCACCCCCCTTGCGGGCGCGCTGGTCACGCTGCCACAGCTTGTAGGCGATCATGGTGAGGGAGGTCGAGAGCAGTACCCACAGCATCTGGTACCAGTAGAAGAACGGGATGCCGATGAAGGTCGGATCGACCTTCGCGTACGAATCGACCCAGAGCATCGCCACGAACGGGGCGATCAGACAGAGCGCGATCACCACCCTCGTGGGTGTCACTGTCGGTGCCTTCGGTGGGTTCGCACCTGTTTCTTCTGTCATGCGGCGACTCCGTCCCCTCGCTGATCACCTGTGCAATGCGCAGGAAATCTAGGCGAGAGGTCCGGCCACCGTCACCCCCGTCCGCATTGCGGTCCTGCAACGGTCCTTGTGTCGCCCGAAATGACTGGTCCCCCCGCGTGGGCAGGGGGATCAGCCGACTGTGGGGAACAAGCCGTGTCAGTCGGTGGGACGCTTCAGACGGGCCACGAACTTGTACCTGTCGCCCCGGTACACCGAGCGCACCCACTCCACCGGTTCGCCGTCGCCGTCGATCGAGTGCCGGGACAGCATGAGCATCGGCAGACCGACGTCCGTGCCGAGCAGCCCGGCCTCCCGCGGCGTGGCGAGGGAGGTCTCGATGGTCTCCTCCGCCTCGGCGAGCCGGACGTCGTACACCTCGGCCAGCGCGGTGTAGAGCGAGGTGTACTTCACCAGCGAACGGCGCAGCGCGGGGAAGCGCTTGGCCGAGAGGTGCGTGGTCTCGATGGCCATGGGTTCGCCGCTGGCGAGCCTGAGCCGCTCGATCCGCAGCACCCGCCCGCCCGCCGTGATGTCCAGCAGTCCGGCGAGCGTGTCGTCCGCCGTGACATAGCCGATGTCCAGCAGCTGGGACGTGGGTTCCAGACCCTGGGCGCGCATGTCCTCGGTGTAGGAGGTGAGTTGCAGCGCCTGGGAGACCTTCGGCTTGGCGACGAAGGTGCCCTTGCCCTGGATGCGTTCCAGCCGGCCCTCGACCACCAGCTCCTGGAGGGCTTGGCGCACCGTGGTGCGCGAGGTGTCGAACTCCGCGGCCAGGGTCCGCTCGGGCGGCACCGGGGTGCCGGGCGGCATGGTGTCCGTCATGTCGAGGAGATGGCGCTTGAGCCGGTAGTACTTCGGGACGCGTGCCGTACGCGCGCCCGCGCCGGTCTCGCCCGTACTGCTGCCCCCGTCGGCACCCATGGCCCGCCTTCCCGACTGCTGCGTTGCTGCCGTCACCGGCTCCTCCGTCTGTCGCGGCTCACATGGTGGCACGGCCTCGTCACGGGTCGTCGCCCTCCCTCAGGTGTCGGTCCGATAACGGACGCGAGTGCACTTCTTATACACCCTTGACACCCCTAAAGGTCTAGGCCAAGCTCCCGGTACTGGTCTAAACCATTAAAGACCAGGTCCCAGCCCCACAGGTAGCGCCAGGCGTACGTCTTCGCGGTGGGCGGGGGGTTGCTGGTATCCCTGAGGAGGGTGTGGCATGAAGCGCAAGCTCATTGCGGCCGTAGGCGTCGCAGCGATGATGACCGGAATCGCGGCGTGTGGTGGGGACAGTAGCGACAACGCCTCGAAGGACCCGAAGGACCGTACCGAGAGCCTGACGGTCTGGCTGATGGTCGACGCGCAGAGCACCTGGCCGGAACTGGTCAAGGACGTCAACGCGCAGTTCAACAAGAAGTACCCGAAGGTCAAGGTCAACGTCCAGTACCAGCAGTGGGCGGACAAGGCCAAGAAGCTCGACACGTCCCTCGGCGGCGACAAGTTCCCGGACGTCGTCGAGCTCGGCAACACCGAGACGATGCAGTACATCCTCAACGGTGCGCTGGCCGAGATCGACCCCAAGAAGTACGACAACTCCGACACCTGGATCAAGGGTCTGAAGGACACCTGCACCTACGAGGGCAAGCAGTTCTGCGTGCCCTACTACGCGGGTGCCCGGGTCGCGGTCTACAACAAGGACATGCTCAAGAAGGGCACCGGCAGCGACGCCCTCCCGCAGACCGAGGACGAGATGCTCGCCGCGCTCGACAAGGTCTCGGCCGAGTACACCAAGAAGGACAAGCGCTTCTCGTCCCTCTACCTGCCGGGCCGTTACTGGTACGCGGCCATGTCCTACGTCGCGGGCTACGGCGGCTCCATCGCCGAGTACGACGAGGGCGCGAAGGAGTGGAAGGGCAACCTCTCCTCCCCCGAGTCCCAGAAGGGCATCGAGCACTTCGTCAACCTGGTCAAGAAGTACAACAAGGCCGACCAGACCAAGGACGAGCAGGACCACGCCAACGTCATGGCCAACGAGAAGGCGGCCCTGATCTACGGCAACGGCTGGGAGGCCGGCTCCGTCGTCGACGGCGCCAACAACGGCAACCCGAAGCTCGAGGGCAAGATCGGCACGGCCGGCATGCCCGGCCCGAACGGCAAGGCCCTCCCGTCCTTCATCGGCGGTTCGGACCTCGCGGTGACCGCCAAGTCCAAGGTCACCGACCTGGGTGAGGAGTGGGTCTCCCTCTTCACCAGCGAGAAGTCGCAGGAGGTGCTCACCGCGAAGAACATCCTCCCGAACAACGAGAAGCAGCTCGAGCCGCTGAAGTCCAAGCCGGAGACGGCCGCCGTCGCCAACGCCGTGCCGGACGCCTGGTTCACGCCGATCGCGCCGGGCTGGACCTCCATCGAGAAGGAGGAGGTCCTGGAGAACATGCTCCTGGAGATCCTCAAGGGCACCTCGGTGGCCGACGCCACCAAGAAGGCCGACGACAAGGTCAACGAGCTCATCAACAAGTAGTCCCCGGGCTTCGGCTCTCCAGGCGGGGGTCCGCGAACACCGGGCCCCCGCCCTCCTTTTCTCAGGTAGAAACGCCGTGATTCCCGGGTGCAGATCCCCGGAATCCCGATGGAAGGTCAGTCACGTGACTGCTGCCGACACCAAGGCCGCCGGTCCACCGGTACCCGTACCGCGTGTCCCGGAGAAGACCGGGATCTCACCCTCCGGACAGGAAGCCGACGGGCCCCGCCCGAAGAAGCGGCGGAAGAAGGGGGAGCTGCTCCCCTATTTCCTGATCCTGCCGGCGATCCTGGCGATCGCCGCCGTCTACGTCTACCCGCTGATCAAGACCGTGATCATGTCCTTCCAGGACCTGGGGCGGGCGGCCCTCTGGGGCAACGGCGAGACCCCGTGGGTCGGCTTCGAGCAGTTCACCAACATCCTCGGCGACCCGGACTTCTGGGCGGTCGTCGGCAGGACCGTCGTCTTCATGACCATCTGCGTGGTGCTGACCATGGGCATCGGCCTGCTGATCGCACTGATGATGCTGAAGGTCTCCACCTGGGTGCGGCTCGTGCTCACGGTGGCCCTGATCGCCGCCTGGTCCATGCCGCTCATGGTCGCCGCCTCGGTCTTCCGCTGGCTCTCCGACTCCGACTACGGCCTGATCAACACCCTGCTCGCCGACCTCACCGGTGACGAGGACCGGTGGCTCGGCCACAACTGGTTCCTCGACCCGTGGCAGGGCTTCGGCATCATCACGCTCCTGGTCGTCTGGGGCGCCATCCCGTTCGTCGTGATCACCATGTACGCGGCCCTCACCCAGGTCCCCAAGGAACTGGAGGAGGCGGCCTCCCTCGACGGAGCCACCGCGTTCGGCGTCTACCGCTTCGTCACCTGGCCCGTCATCAAGCCCGTCTTCACGATGGTCGCCACGCTCTCGGTGATCTGGGACTTCAACGTGTTCGGCCAGATCTGGCTGCTGCGCGGCAACAAGCCCGAACCCGAGTACGAGACCCTCGGCCTCTACTCCTTCTCCAAGGCGTTCGAGTCCACCTCCTTCAGCCAGGGCAGCGCGATCGCGCTGATCACCGTGCTGATGCTCTCCGGTGTCGCCGTGTACTACCTGCGCCAGCTGATCAAGACGGGAGAGGTCGAATGAGCGCCTCCACACCCACGAACGCGCCTGCCCAGGTCCTGCGGCCCGACCGCAAGCGCAACCGCCTCGGCTACAACATCCTGGCGCTGGTCACGGCCGGACTGATGGCCTTCCCGGTCTACTGGCTGATCGTCAGCTCGCTGCGCCCCAACCACGAGATCCGGTCCTACGACCAGACCCTGTGGCCGTCCTCCCTCACCTTCGACAACTTCGCGCGCGCGGTGAAACAGGACAACTTCGCCACCGCGATCCAGTCGAGCCTGATCGTCTCGGTCACCGCCGTCGTCGGCGGGATGATCATCGCGACCCTCGCGGCGCTCGCGATCGGACGCTTCCGCTTCTTCGGGCGGAAGGCACTGATGATGGTCATGATCCTGGTCCAGATGCTGCCGCCGACCGCGATGCTGATCCCGATCTACCTCCAGCTCAACGCGCTGGGAGGCATCGACGAGTACTGGGGACTCATCGTCGTCTACCTGGTCTCGACGCTTCCCTTCGCGACCATCATGATCCGCGGATTCGTGATCAACATCCCCGTGGAGCTGGAGGAGTCCGCGATGGTGGACGGCTGCACCCGCATGGGGGCCTTCCGCCGGGTCATCTTCCCGCTGCTGGCACCGGGGCTCGCCGCCGCGTCCATCTTCGCGCTGGTCAACGCCTGGAACGAGTACCTCTTCGCCTACATCCTGATCAACGACAACTCCAAGTACACGCTCAACGTGTGGCTGATGACGTTCACGACGGAACGCGGTACGGACTACGGCGCGCTGATGGCGGCCTCCACGCTCATCTCCATCCCGGTCGTCATCTTCTTCATGATCATCCAGGGGAAGATGGCTACGGGGCTCACCTCCGGCGCCGTGAAGGGATAAGGAGCCCCCATGACCACCCTCGTTTCCACCACGGACACCGTCACCCGCGACGCGCTCGCCGTCCTCCAGCCGGGCTTCACCGGTACGACCGCCCCGGACTGGCTCCTGCGCAGGGTCGGCGAAGGCCTCGCCTCCGTCGGACTGTTCGGCCGGAACATCCACTCGCCCGAGCAGCTCGCCGCGCTGACGGCCCGGCTGCGGGCCGAACGCGACGACGTCCTCGTGGCGATCGACGAGGAAGGCGGCGACGTCACCCGGCTGGAGGTCCGCAGCGGCTCGTCCTTCCCCGGCAACCTCGCCCTCGGCGCCGTGGACGACGTGGACCTCACCCGGGCCGTCGCCCGCGAGCTCGGACGCCGGCTCGCCGAGTGCGGGGTGAACCTCAACTGGGCGCCGTCCGCCGACGTCAACTCCAACCCGGGCAACCCGGTCATCGGCGTACGCTCCTTCGGCGCCGACACCGGGCTCGTCGCCCGGCACACCGCCGCCTACGTCGAGGGGCTGCAGGCCGCCGGTGTCGCCGCGTGCACCAAGCACTTCCCGGGGCACGGCGACACGGCGGTCGACTCGCACCACGCGCTGCCCCGCATCGATGTGGACCTGGACACGTTGCACACCCGTGAGCTGGTGCCTTTCCGGGCAGCCGTCGCAGCGGGTTCCAAAGCGGTGATGAGCGCCCATATCCTGCTTCCCGCACTGGACCCGACCCGGCCCGCGACCCTGAGCCCGCAGATCCTCACCGGTCTGCTCCGCCAGGAACTGGGCTACGAGGGGCTGATCGTCACCGACGGCATGGAGATGGACGCCATCGCCGGCACGTACGGCATCGAGCGCGGATCCGTCCTCGCCATCGCCGCCGGCGCCGACGCCATCTGTGTGGGCGGCGGGCTGGCCGACGAGGAAACGGTGCTGCGGCTGCGCGACGCCCTGGTGACAGCGGTGCGCGACGGTGAACTGCCCGAGGAGCGGCTCGCCGACGCGGCCGCACGTGTACGGGCCCTCGCGTCCTGGACGCAGGGGGTCAGGGGGGCTGCCTCGGGGCCGGGCGCGGACGAGCAGGAGGGGACCGCGCCCGGCGCCGGAGCCGGCATCGGACTCGTCGCCGCCCGCCGGGCCGTGACGGTCACGGGCACCGCCGGGCCGCTGGACGGACCGGCGTACGTCGCGGCCTTCACCCCGGTCGCCAACATCGCGGTCGGCGACGAGACCCCGTGGGGTGTGGCGGCCGAGCTGTCGCGGATCCTGCCCGGCACGGAGACCGGCACCTACGGCAGCGGCAGCGTGGCGCCGGCCGCCGAGGTGCTGCGGGCGGCGGGGGAGCGGCGCATCGTCGCCGTCGTCCGTGACGTCCACCGGCACGGCTGGATGAGCGCGGCGCTGGACGAGGTGCTCCGGGCGCGTCCCGACACCGTCGTGGTCGAGATGGGCCTGCCCGTGGCGCCGCCCCGGGGCGCGCTGCACGTCGCCACGCACGGTGCCGCGCGGGTCTGCGGGGTCGCGGCCGCGGAAGCGATCACCGGCACCGGCGTCTGAGTCCGGCAGGACCGACGCGTGAGGGCCGGGTCACCGTGACGGTGACCCGGCCCTCACGCGTGCACGGGTTCTACAGGCCCTGCCACCGCGGCTTCGCCGCGAAGGTCGCGCGGAAGTAGTCCGCGAGCTTCAGCTTCGAGGCCGCCGCCTCGTCGACGACCACCGTGGCGTGCGGGTGCATCTGCAGCGCGGAGGCCGGCACGACCGAGGCGACCGGGCCCTCGACCGTCCGGGCCACCGCGTCGGCCTTGCCCGCGCCGGTGGCCAGCAGGATCGGGTGGCGCGACTCCAGGATCGTGCCGATGCCCTGGGTGATGACGTGGCGGGGCACCTGCTCGATGTCGTCGTCGAAGAAGCGGGCGTTGTCGATCCGCGTCTGCTCGGTCAGCGTCTTGATGCGGGTGCGGGACGCGAGCGAGGAACACGGCTCGTTGAAGCCGATGTGCCCGTCGGTGCCGATGCCGAGCAGCTGGAGGTCCACGCCCCCCGCCTCGGCGAGTGCCTTGTCGTAGGCGTCGCAGGCCGCCTGTACGTCCTCGGCGGCGCCGTCCGGTCCCATGAAGGACTTCTCGGACAGGCCGAGCGGGTCGATGACCTCGCGCAGCACGACCGAGCGGTACGACTCGGGGTGGCCCGGGGGCAGCCCGACGTACTCGTCGAGCTGGCAGATCCGGGCGCGTGAGGCGTCCACCGCGCCCGAGCGGACCTTGGCGGTCAGGGCCTGGTAGACGGGCAGCGGGGTCGAGCCGGTGGCAACGCCGAGCAGGGCGTCGGGCTTGCGGCCGAGCAGCGCCGCGATGGCCTCCGCGATGAGCTCGCCGCCTGCCGTGGCGTCCGGGACGATGACAACTTCCACGCTGTGCCTGCCGATCTGAAGAGTGGCGTCATGTGGACTAGACCAATTATGGGCCCAATCTAGCAGAACGGGGCGTCACGGAGGTGAACCGTGCATGTCCGTGTCACTCGTTGTCGCCCTGTCGGCGGACGGCCCCGCCCGCGAGGGGAACGCGAGAGGGGCGCGAGGGGGAAGGGCCCGGAAAAGGCCCCGGAAACACCCGCGGGCCGCGGCGCCGGGACGGGACCCTCAGCCCGTCCGGCACCGCAGCCCGGAGCTACCTGGCCGGCGGTGTGCGGTGCCTCCGGCCACTTGAGGCACCGGCGCAGTCAGGGCAGAGAGCGCCGGGTGCCTCGGTCCGCCCTCCTGTGCGGGGAGAGCGGAGGTCTGTCGCGCAGGGGGCGCGTCCTGGGCATGCCCTGGCCGTCGTACCCCTACGTGGTGCATTGTGGACTAGACCATTAGGCCCTGTCCATCCGTCGTGGCGGACATTCTCGCGTCCGCGTCCGCCTTCCACCAGTGTCACGCATCCGGCGCCGGATCGGTTCGGAACCTCCTCGATTCCACGGGTACGCTCGCACGTGTGCCCTCCATGAACGACCTCGTCCGCCAGCACACCGCCCTGAGTGACACCGACCTCGAGTGGCTCCACCTGCTGGTCTCGGAGTGGCAGCTGCTCTCCGACCTGTCCTTCGCCGACCTCGTCCTGTGGGTGCCCACCCGCGACGGGACCCGCTATGTGTCCGTGGCGCAGATGCGGCCGAACACCGGCCCCACCTCCTACCAGGACGACATGGTCGGCCACCTCGTGCCGCGCGGCCGCCGGCCGCTGCTCGACGCGGCCCTGGACGAGGGGCGCATCGTGCGCGAGGGGGACCCGGAGTGGCGGGAGGAGGTGCCCGTCCGGGTCGAGTCGATCCCGGTGCGCAGGGAGGGCCGGATCCTGGGCGTCATCGCCCGCAACACCAACCTGCTCACCGTCCGCACCCCGTCGAGGCTGGAGCTGACCTATCTCCAGTCCGCGTCCGACCTGGCCCAGATGATCGCCGCGGGCACCTTCCCGTTCCCCGGCCAGCAGGTCGACATGGACGCCTCGCCGCGCGTCGGGGACGGACTGATCAGGCTCGACGCCGACGGAGTCGTCCAGTACGCCAGCCCCAACGGCCTCTCCGCCTACCACCGGCTCGGCCTGGCCTCGGACCTCGTCGGGCACCACCTCGGCGCGACCACCGCCGAACTGGCCCCGTCGCGCGGCCCGGTGGACGAGGCCCTGGTCAAGGTGGCGAGCGGCTACGCGCCGCGGGAGTTCGAGGTCGAGGGCGCGGGCGGGGTCATCCAGCTGCGCGCGATCCCGCTCAAGCCCAAGGGGGTGCGCATCGGTTCGCTGGTGCTGCTCCGCGACGTCACGGAACTGCGGCGCCGTGAGCGGGAGTTGATCACGAAGGACGCCACCATCCGGGAGATCCACCACCGGGTGAAGAACAACCTCCAGACCGTGGCGGCCCTGTTGCGGCTCCAGGCGCGCCGGATGGAATCGGAGCGGGGCCGTGAGGCGCTCAACGAGGCCGTGCGGCGCGTCGGTTCGATCGCCATCGTCCATGAGACGCTGTCCCAGAATCTGGACGAGCGCGTCGAGTTCGACGAGATCGCCGACCGGGTGATCGCGATGGTCGCCGAGATCTCGCCCGGGAAGGTCACCTGTCGCCGGACGGGACGCTTCGGGGTCCTCGACGCGGAAGTCGCCACTCCGCTCTCGATGGTGCTCACCGAGGTGCTGCAGAACGCGCTGGAGCACGCCTTCACCGTGGCCGAGCAGGGCTCGGTGGAAGTGTCCGCGGTGCGCGGCGGTTCCTCTGCCGGGAGCCGGCTGCTGATCACGGTGACGGACGACGGACGCGGGCTGCCCGAGGGGTTCGATCCCCAGAAGGCCGGCAACCTCGGCCTGCAGATCGTGCGGACCCTGGTCGAGGGCGAACTGGGCGGCACGTTCGGTATGGTCCCCGCCCCGGTGCGCGGTACCCAGGTGGTGCTGGACATCCCCGTGCAGAACGACAAGTAGCGGGGGAGCCGGCGACGACGCTCGCCGGATCCCCGGCACACAGCAGTGGGCCCGGACCGTGGTGACGGTCCGGGCCCACTGCGTGGTGCTCACGGTGCGATGCGCTTCGGGGGTACTGCGCGCTGCGACTCGAAGGCGGGGCTGTGCGTACGCTCTGTACGCGCCGCCGGGCTGAGGCTCGTGAGGGGGGCGTCGGTCAGGCGCTGGCGTTACGCGCCCGGTTGCGAGCGGCGCGGCGCTTCATTGCGCGGCGCTCGTCCTCGCTGAGGCCACCCCAGACGCCGGAGTCCTGGCCGGACTCGAGCGCCCACTGCAGGCACTGCTCCATGACGGGGCAGCGACGGCAGACGGCCTTGGCTTCCTCGATCTGCAGCAGCGCAGGACCGGTGTTGCCGATGGGGAAGAACAGCTCGGGGTCTTCCTCACGACAAACGGCGTTGTGACGCCAGTCCATGGCTGCTACCTCTCCTTGGTATTACATGCTGGTGCTTGTGAATGTGAACGCTTTCACGAATCCCCCCGCAGACGAAGGTCCGACGCCCAGATGAGCTGGATGTGGTCCTGTTGTGGTGAGGAGGGGTTCTGGCTCTCAGTGGAGGCCGATGTTGCGGGCCGTCCCGATCGCCAAGTAGAGATTCGCAAACCTCGGCTGCGGATACAACCCCTTCTGGAAAGTTTTTTTTGATTCCTCGGTGTCGACTAGGTCACAGCCGTACTTCTAAGGGGTGGGGGCCAGCCCAAACGTTCGAGTTAAAGGACTTTGGCCCCTTCGACTCACACAATCACACGCAGTGCACGGCGTACGCCTGTGAACGTCACGCTGGTACGCAGTCCTAGGTGGTCACCGTCCATCTGGAAGGGCAGTGGCGCCTTTGAATGCAAGGTGAAGTCCGTGAGGTCGTGAAGCGACACGGCGTGCTTGCCGTGCGGCCCCTTCTCGGGGCTCGAAGTGAGCAGCTGGGTGGCGTACCGGGTCACGGCGGGGGTGGAAAGACGCTTGAGGCCGAGGACGTCCAGGGCGGTGTCGAAGGAGGCCTTCG
The DNA here is from genome assembly GCF_000717245.1 of Kitasatospora papulosa. Taxonomy (GTDB): domain Bacteria; phylum Actinomycetota; class Actinomycetes; order Streptomycetales; family Streptomycetaceae; genus Streptomyces; species Streptomyces papulosus. The sequence continues at coordinate 342,353 of NZ_JNYQ01000004.1, read as the reverse complement.
GGGAGGCGTATATCGGGCGGTTCCCCAGGTAGGTCCAGGGTGCGGTGTTGCAGATTATCGACAGCGCGAGTTCGGTGACCGGGTCACGGCCGGGGACGTCGAGGGTGATCATCCCGTTGCGCCGGTGCGGGTCGTCCATGAACTGCCGGAGCACCTGGCGCACGTACAGGGCGTGGGTCGACCGCTTGCCCCGCTCGCGTTTCTGTTCGACCCGGCCGATGACCCCGGCATCGAACCCGAGCCCCGCGCAGAAGGTGAACCACCGGCCGGGCACCGCTTCGTCCGCCGTGCCCGGGGTGCCGGCCGCGAGGCCCAGGCCCACCGTGCGCTCGCTGCGGTCGGCGAGGGCGTCCAGGATGGCGCCCGTCGCCTCGACCGCGTCGTTGGGGATGCCCAGGGCCCGCGCGAAGACGTTCGTGGAGCCGCCGGGGACGACGGCCAGGCTGGGCAGGCCCTCGGGGTCCGGGCCCTTGTGCAGCAGGCCGTTGACCACCTCGTTCACCGTGCCGTCGCCCCCGAGGGCGACCACCAGGTCGATGTCGTCGGAGTCGGCGGCCCGGCGTCCCAGGTCCCGGGCGTGCCCCCGGTACTCCGTGGTCACGGCCTCGATCTTCATCTCGCTCGCGAGGGCGTGGATCAGTACGTCGCGGGTCCGCGCACTGGTAGTGGTGGCAGCTGGGTTGACCACGAGGAGTGCGCGCATGCACGCCAGGGTACCTACCGCGCGGTACCTCCCCGAAGTCCCGATCCGCCGGGTCCACGGGTGGTCACGGAGAGTGACCGGCAGTCCTGCCGTGCGGCCCCGGCTTCGCTTCCGGCGGGCCGGGGTGCGAATCTGAGAAGCGTGAGCACTCAGCAGAACACGCCCGCCCCGTCGCCCTCGGCCGGGCCGGAGAAGCCGGGCCGGATCGCCGCCCTGGCCGCACTCAACGCGCTCGAGGGGGCGGCGCTCGTCGTCGGCGGGATCTACATGCTGGCCGTGGGGCTCTTCGGGCGGCCCGACAGCATGCAGCAGGCCGAGATGGGCGGACTGACGCTGGTGGCGCTCGGCCTGATCCCGCTCCTCGCGGCCCGTGGGCTGCTGCGGCGGCGCAGCTGGAGCCGCGGTCCCGCGCTCATCACCCAGCTCATGGCGCTGCCGGTGGCCTGGACGCTGCTGCGGGCCCAGGGCGCGCTGATCCCCCTGGGCATCGTCCTCGCGGCGGTCGCCGTGACGGGCCTCGTGCTGGTGCTCGACCCGGCGACCACGAGGGCGCTGGGCATCCGGGGGCCGCGGACGACCCCCGAAGCCTGACCGCGTCCGGCTACTCCTCGACGAGCAGCCGCTCGCGCAGCTGTGCGAGCGTGCGGGCCAGCAGGCGCGAGACGTGCATCTGCGAGATGCCGACCTCCTGCGCGATCTGCGACTGGGTCATGTTGCCGAAGAAGCGCAGCAGCAGGATCCGCTTCTCGCGCGGCGGGAGGTCCTCCAGCAGCGGCTTGAGCGACTCGCGGTACTCGACGCCCTCCAGCGCCTCGTCCTCGGAGCCGAGGGTGTCCGCGACCGCCGGCGACTCGTCGTCCGTGTCCGGGACGTCGAGCGAGAGCGTGCTGTAGGCATTGGCCGATTCCAGCCCCTCCAGCACCTCCTCCTCGGAGATGCCCAGCCGCTCCGCCAGCTCGTGCACGGTGGGCGAGCGGCCGTGCTGCTGGGAGAGCTCCGCGGTGGCCGTGGTCAACGACAGCCGCAGCTCCTGGAGGCGCCGCGGGACCCGCACCGCCCAGCCCTTGTCCCGGAAGTGCCGCTTGATCTCGCCGACGACCGTAGGGGTCGCGTACGTCGAGAACTCGACGCCGCGGTCCGGGTCGAACCTGTCCACCGACTTGATCAGACCGATCGTGGCGACCTGGGTCAGGTCGTCGAGCGGCTCGCCGCGGTTGCGGAACCTGCGGGCCAGGTGCTCCACGAGCGGCAGGTGCATCCGCACCAGCCGGTTGCGGAGCTCGGCCTTCTCCGCCGAGCCCTCGGGCAGCGCACGGAGCTCGATGAAGAGCGCCCGCGCCCCGCTGCGGTCGTGCGGATCGTGGTGCCCGTGCTCGCTCATCCGGCCCGCCCGCTCCGCCTGTGGCTGCTCGGGCGCGGCCGGACGGCCCTGCGCCTCGTCCGCACCGTCCGCCCCGCCCTCCGGATGCGGCCGGGCCTGCTGCTCCGGGAGGGCCGCCGGGCGCACCGCCCCCGACCGGATCGTCTCGTCACGCACAGGACCGTCCCCGTTCCCGTCGCTCACGCCGGCCCGGGTCCCGCGCCGCGCTGTTTGTAGAGGCTGATGCTGACCGTACGGTCGTCGGCGACCGTGGAGTCGACCTTGCCGGCCAGCGCGGAGAGCACCGTCCAGGCGAAGGTGTCGCGCTCGGGGGCCCGGCCGTCCGTCGTGGGGGCCGAGACGGTCACCTCGAGGGAATCCCCGACGAGGCGGAACACACAGCTGAGGACGGAGCCGGGCACGGCCTGCTGGAGCAGGATCGCGCAGGCCTCGTCGACCGCGATGCGAAGATCCTCGATCTCATCGAGAGTGAAGTCCAAGCGTGCTGCGAGACCGGCCGTGGCCGTGCGCAGCACCGACAGGTAGGCACCCGCAGCGGGCAGCCGGACCTCTACGAAGTCCTGGTTCCCGGGCTCGCCTGCGATCTGGGACACCCTCACCTCCAAGGTGGCACAAACTCGTTCGAGGCTCCGGGACGGGTGCCCGGGGCCGTGCGGTCCGTCGTCGGTCCTAGGGGTCGGCGACGCTGTCGCGACCCATGATGCCGTGTCGCCGAGACCGTAACCTCATGATTACTCATGGTAGGCATATGAGTACACACAGTGGCTAGAGGTCTGCGGCGGTCAATTGCGAAGAACCGGCGCCGGTTTGACGTACCCAGGCCTCAGACGATCGAACCGTCCACGAAGCACCAGCGCCAGCTCTCGGCGCATTCGAAGCTGCGCATCACGGGATGGCCGGTCGCCTCGAAGTGCGCCGTGGCGTGCTTCAGGGGTGACGAATCGCAGCACCCGACGTGCCCGCAGACCAGGCAGAGCCGCAGTTGCACGGGATGGGTGCCGGCCGCCACGCACTCCGGGCAGGTGTCGTCGAGCGCGACGGGCTCGGGGCGCGGCAGTTCGGATACATGCAGGCACTCGCTCATGATGGCCACGTTACGTCGGATGTGAGGACTGTGAGATGGACGCATTGCCGCTGGTGGCGCTCGTCGCGGCAAGCGCGGCGGTCGCCGGGGCCGCCCGCCGGACGCCGGTGCCCGCCCCGCTGCTGCTGGTCGCCGCCGGGCTGCTGGCCTCGTACCTGCCGGGGGTGCCGGCCTACACGCTGGACGCGCACGTCGTGCTGCCCCTGCTGCTGCCGCCGCTGCTGTACACGGCGGCGGTCGACAGCTCGTACCTGGACCTGCGGGCCAATCTGCGTCCCGTCGCCCTGCTGTCCGTGGGATACGTGCTCTTCGCGACGTTCGCGGTGGGGTGGCTGGCCTATCTCCTCGTGCCGGACCTGCCGCTCACGGCGGCGCTGGTGCTCGGCGCCGTGATCGCCCCGCCGGACGCCGTCACCGCCGCCGCGATCGCCCGGAGGGTGGGCCTGCCCACCCGGGTCACCACCATCCTGCAGGGCGAGTCCCTGGTGAACGACGCGACCGCGATCACCGCCTTCAAGGTGGTCCTCGCCGCGGCGGTCGGCGAGGGCATGAGCTGGGGCGAGGGGATCGGGGAGTTCCTGCTGGCCTCCGTCGGGGGTGTCGGCGTCGGCCTGCTGCTGATGGTGCCGCTGCACTGGCTGCGCACCCACCTCACGGAGGCGCTGCTCCAGAACACCCTGTCGCTGCTGATCCCGTTCGTCGCGTACGCGGCCGCGGAGCGGGTGCACGCCTCCGGTGTGCTGGCCGTGGTCGTCGTCGCGCTCTACCTGGGGCACCGCTCCTGGCAGGTCGACTTCGCGACCCGGCTCCAGGAGGCGGCGGTGTGGAAGATGGTCGCGTTCGTCCTGGAGTCCGCGGTCTTCGCGCTGATCGGGCTGCAGTTGCCCTTCGTGCTGAAGGAGCTGGGCGCCTACAGCGTGCTGGACGCCTTCCGGTACGCGGTGCTCGTGTTCGTCGCCGTGGTGGTGGTGCGCTTCGTCTGGGTGTACCCCGCGAGCTACCTGCCGCAGTGGTTCTCCGCGCGCATCAGGGAGCGGGAGGGGCCGATGCCGTGGACGTCCCCCCTGATCGTCGGCTGGGCCGGGATGCGGGGGGTCGTCTCGCTCGCGATCGCCTTCTCCATCCCCGCGCTCACGCACGACGGGGAGGACTTCCCCGCGCGCAGCCTGGTGCTCTTCCTGACCTTCACCACCGTCATCGGCACCCTGGTCGTCCAGGGGCTGAGCCTGCCGCTGCTGGTGCGGGTGCTGAAACTGCCGGGTCGCGACGTGCGGGCCGAGACGCTGGCCGAGGCGCAGGCGCAGGCCGACGCGTCCACGGCCGCGGACGAGCGGCTGGACGCGCTGCTGGCCGACCCGCGCAACGCCCTGCCCGATCCGCTCACCCAGCGTCTGCGCACCGTCATGGAGCGCCGCCGCAACGCCGTGTGGGAGAGGCTCGGCCGGTCCAACCCGGTCACCGGGGAGTCCGCGGACGACACCTACCGCCGGCTCGCGCGGGAGATGATCGCCGCCGAGCGCGAGGTGTTCGTACGCCTCAGGGACGAGCGGCGGATCGACGACGAGATGCTGCGCGCCCTGCTGCGCCGGCTGGACCTGGAGGAGGCCGCCGCCTACCGGGAGTCGGACGGCGACCGGTCGTGACCAGGGGTCTCAGGGCCGTCCGGTCACGACCGCGGTGACCGTGGATCCCGGGGCGAAGGCGCCCTCCCCGGCCAGCACGGTCAGCCCGTACAGCAGTTTGGCCACGTAGAGCCGCTCGACGGGCAGTCCGTGCCGGTCCTCGAAGTCCTCGGCGAACGCGTGCAGCTCCGGTGTCGTACGGGCGTACCCGCCGAAATGGAAGCGTTCGTCCAGCGACCACCGCCCGGCCGGGCCGCCGAACGCCTCCCGTTGCAGGTCGCGCACCGCGGCTCCCAGGAATCCGCCCCGCAGGACGGGGATCCCCAGGGCGCGCTGGTCGTCGCCGAGGCCCGCGGCCAGTCCGGCGAGGGTGCCGCCGGTGCCGCAGGCCACCGCGACCGTGCCGGTCCGGCCGCGCAGTTCGCGGCCGAGCTCTGTGCAGCCCTGTGCGGCCGGTGCGTTGCTGCCGCCCTCCGGGACGACCGCACAGTCCCCGAAGAGGCTCAGCAGGCCCTCCAGGACCTCGGGGGCGGTCTTCGCGCGGTAGGTGGCCCGGTCCACGAAGTGCAGACGCATGCCGTCGGCCGCGCACTGCGCGAGGGAGGGGTTCAGCGGCCGGTGGGCCAGCTCGTCCCCCCGGACGACGCCGACGGTGGGGAAGCCCAGCAGGCGCCCGGCGGCGGCCGTGGCGCGGAGGTGGTTCGACCACGCGCCGCCGAAGGTCAGTACGGTGCGGCCGGCGGCGGCCCTGAGGTTGGGGGCGAGCTTGCGCCACTTGTTGCCCGGCAGGTCGGGGTGGATCAGGTCGTCGCGCTTGAGCAGCAGGGTCACGCCGTGACGTGCGAAGCGCTCGTCCCCGGCCGGCTGCAGGGGTGAGGGAAGCACCGGCTGCAGCCGGGAGAGGTCGAGCGCTCCTTGGTCCATGCCTCCATTGTGTGCCGCCCCGCGAGGCGCTACTTCAGGCGGTCGTGGATCCGGTTGCGCATGCCGGTCAGGGAGAAGCCGCGCGGATCGACCTTGCCTGGCTGCCACTCCCGGTGCCCGATGACCGAGGGGGCGTCCCAGCCGTGGTAGCGGCAGACCGCGGCGGCGGCCTTCTCGATCGCCTCGAGCTGGACGGCCGGCCAGGGATCCTTCCCGTCGCCGAGGTTCTCGCACTCGAAGCCGTAGAAGTGGCGGTTGCCGTCGGTGTTGGACTCGTTGTCCGTCGGCAGGCGCTTCTCGGCGATGACGGCGCGCAGGACGTCGTCGTCCCCCAGGCCGGCGTGGTTGGCGCGGCCGTAGCCCACCAGGTGGACCCGTCCGTCCTTGGCGATGACACCGTGGCAGAGCGGGCCCGGCAGACCCGCGTAGCCGTCACGGCAGATCTCGACGGTGCGGGCCGTGCCCTTCGTGACGGTGTGGTGCAGCATCACACCGTGGACCGGCCCCCAGGGGCCCTTGTGGTTGCGGTTGTGCGTACGCCAGTCGCCGACCTGGACGACGGTGAGTCCCTCGGCCTTCAGCGCCTTGAGGAAGTTGCTCGCGGACATGGGTGAGGACATGGCCGACTCCTTACGTTCGCGGGGGAGTGTGTCCCGTACAGCGCTTGTACCGGAACAAGAGGCTCCGGCAAACCTGTTCGGGCGCTGTCCGAGCCGTGTGCGATTCGATCCGGACAGTCCGCGAACGCCCCGGGTGGCCGGGCTCAGTCCTGGGCGAGCCACAGATCGGGGCCGAACACCTCGTAGTGGATGTCGGCCGGGGCCACGCCCTTGCCGAGGAGCTGCGAGCGGACGGCGCGCATGAAGGGGAGCGGGCCGCAGAGGTAGGCGCGGGTCCCGGGGGCGACGGCCACGTCGCTCAGGTCGACCCTGCCGGTGCGGTCCGTGCTCCCGCCGGACGGGGCGGGCTCCGGGTTCTCGTACCAGAAGTGGGAGACGGCGCCGGGGAGCCTGCCGGTGAGCGCCTCGTGGTCCGCGCGCAGCGCGTGGTCGGCGGGCGAGCGGTCACCGTGCACCACGGTGACCGGGGAACCGTGCCCCTCCTCCGCCAGGTGCTCCAGCATCGACAGGATCGGGGTGCAGCCGATGCCGGCCGAGGCGAGGAGCAGCGGGGCGTCGGACCCGTCGAGCACCAGGTCGCCGTACGGCGCCGAGACGCGCAGCCGGTCCCCGGGGCGCAGCCGCTCGTGCAGGTGCGCGGAGACCTCGCCCTCCGGTCCGGCCTCGCCCCGCACCCGCTTGACCGAGAAGGAGCGCGTCGTGGAGCGGGTGGAACCGGTGAGGCTGTACTGGCGTATCTGGTGGGCGCCGTCGGGCAGTTCCACCTGGACGGAGACGTACTGGCCCGGCCGGAAGGCCGGTGCGGGGGCGCCGTCGGCCGGTGTGATGCGGAAGGTCGCCACGTCCTCGGTGTCCTCGACGCGGGACGTCACCGTCCACTCGCGCCACACGTCGCCGGCCGTCACGTCCTGCTGCGCGTAGAGCCGCTCCTCGAGGGCGATGAGCGCGTTGGCCATCAGCCAGTAGACCTCGTCCCAGGCCGCGGCGACCTCGGGGGTGACGGCGTCGCCGAGGACCTCGGCGACGGCCGCGAGGAGATGGGTGTGGACGACGGCGTACTGCGGGGCGGTGATGCCGAGCGAGGCGTGCTTGTGGGCGATGCGGTTCAGCATCACGTCGGGCCGGGTCCCCGGGTTCTCCACGAGCCGGGTGGCGAAGGCGGCGATGGATCCGGCGAGTGCCCGGCGCTGTGTGCCGGAGGCCTGGTTGCCCCGGTTGAACAGGTCCCTGAGGAGTTCCGGGTGGGCCTCGAACAGCTTCCGGTAGAAGAGGTCCGCGATGTCCCCGATGGCCGCTCCCACGGCGGGGAGGGTGGCTCGGACGGTGGCGGTCGACGTCTCGGAGAGCATCGGTTGACTCCTCTGGTGCGAAGGCGGGCCTCATGCGGACCCGTTTAATTGGCATGTGAGATGCATATTTTTAGGCAGCGCGATCCTGTCGCCGTGCGCCGTGGGGTGCGGTCGGCGGGGGCCGGTGGATCAGCCCGGCGCCGGGCGGCCGCGGCTGATGCCCAGCAGGAGCGGGCCGGTGGGGGAGGCGGCGAGATCGCTGACCGTGAGCGGGTCGAGCGAGGCGTAGAAGGCCTCTTCGGCCCGTCGCAGTGCCGAGCGGAGCCGGCAGGCGGACCGCAGGGGGCACGGGGTGTCCCCCTCGCATTCGACGACTTCGCCCGGCCCCTCCAGCTCTCTCACCAGGGTGCCGATCGAGGCGGAGCGCCCCGCGGTGGTGAGCGTGAGGCCCCCGCCGCGGCCCCGGCGCGCGTCGACGAGCCCGAGGTGCTGGAGGCGGGCCACGACCTTGGCCGCGTGGGTGTAGGGCACCTCCATGGTGGCCGCCACCTCGCGGGTGGTCGGCGGGTCCTCGCCGTCCGTCGTGACGGTCAGGCGCATGAGCACCCGCAGCGCCACATCGGTGAATCGCGTCAGCCGCATGGCGGCAGCGTAGATAAGTTGCATTGTGGATGCAAGTTAGGGTGCCCGGTTCCGGCCGGAGGGGGCGCGTCATGATGGAGGGGTGCGGCCCCGTGACGGATGCGGGGCGCGCGTGGGCGAGAGAGGTGGTCAGCGGCCGTGCAGAAGCCGAACGCAGCCGACGGGATCCCGGCGGGCAAGGTCATCACCGACCCGGACAGCCTGGGCCGTTACGCGCACGACGAGGCGGAGTGGGCCCCGGCGGGGCTGCCCCTCGCCGTCGTACGCCCGCAGGACACCGAAGAGGTCCGGGCCGTCGTCGCGTACTGCGCCCGGCACCGCATCCCGGTGGTCCCGCGCGGCGCCGGTACGGGCCTGTCGGGCGGGGCGAACGCGGTGGACGGGGCCGTCGTCCTCTCCTTCGAGGACATGAACCGGATCCTGCGCATCGACCCCGTGGAGCGCCTCGCCGTCGTCCAGCCGGGCGTCGTCAACGACGACCTGCGCGCGGCCTGCGCCGAGCAGGGCCTCTGGTACCCGCCGGACCCGGCGAGCTCGCCCTGGTCCACCATCGGCGGCAACGCGGCCACCAACGCCGGGGGCATGTGCTGCGTCAAGTACGGCGTGACCCGCGACTACGTGCTCGGGCTGGAGGCCGTCAACGGCCTCGGCGAGATCGTCCGGATGGGCCGGCAAACCGCGAAGGGGGTCGCCGGGTACGACCTGTGCGGTCTGTTCGTCGGCTCCGAGGGCACTCTCGGGGTGATCACCGAGATCACCGTGAAGCTGCGGGGCGCGCGCCCGCCGGAGCGCACGGTGGCGGGCTTCTTCGACTCGGTCGTCGCGGCCGGTGACGCGGTGAGCCGGGTGACGGCGGCGGGAGTCGTTCCCTCGGCGCTCGAACTCCTCGACCGGCACTGCCTGAAGGCCGTCGACGCGTGGAAGAACATGGGCCTCTCGGCGGACGCGGACGCGATCCTGCTCGGCCGCGTGGACACCCCCGGAGCCGCCGGCGACGCCGAGGCCGAGACCATCCGGGCCGCTTTCGCCGAGGCCGGCGCCGCCTGGGCCGAGGTCTCCACCGACCAGGCGGAGGCGGACGCCCTGTTCCAGGCCAGGCGGCTCGCCTATCCCGCGCTGGAGCGGCTGGGGCCGGTGCTCACCGAGGACGTGGTCGTGCCGCGCTCCCGGGTGCCGCAGATGCTGGCCCGCATCGAGGAGATCGCCGGTGAGCACGAGGTGCTCATCGCCAACATCGCCCACGCCGGGGACGGCAACCTGCACCCGCTGATCATCACCGAACCCGGCGACGACGCGGCCAGGGCGCGCGCCCAGCTCGCCTTCGAGGAGATCCTCGACGCGGCCATCGCCTTCGGCGGCACGGTCACCGGCGAACACGGCGTGGGGCTGCTGAAGATGGGCGGCATGGACCGCGAGGTCGGCCCCGTCAACCTCGCCATGCAGCGGGCGGTCAAGGCGGCCCTGGACCCGTACGGCATCCTCAACCCGGGCAAGGTCGTCGTGTCGGGAGCGCCGCTCGCGCACTGAACCGCCCTACCGCAGCGGTTCGCCGAGCTCCACGGCACGCAGGGCCGCCGCGAACGCCCGCTCGTCGCCGACGTCGAGCGCCGTGTCGGCCAGCTTGACGACGTGTTCGTCGCCGTGCGCCAGGGCACGCTCGAAGACCTCTTCGGGGGTGACGGCGCCCGGCGGGACACAGGGCTCCGGGGCGTCCGGCGCGTACATGGCGGTCACCGCCGCGGAGGCCGTCCAGGCCGCCCGGAGACTCGGGACCCACAGGGCCCGGGGAAGGGCGGGCAGCGTGCGCAGGACGGCGTTGGGAGCCGTGGCCGCGTGCACCAGCATCGTCGCGTCGCCGTGGCCGTGGGTGGCGTACCGGTGCGTGGCCGCCCGGACGAGTTCGGTGAGCCGGCGGTGCGCCTCGGCAGGGTCCGTGACGGCCGCCGCCCACACCGGCAGACTCCTGACCCGGCCGAGCCGGGCCGGGAAGCCGCCCTCCCGCACGTCGAGCGGCACCACCGCGTCGAGGGCCGCCGCGGCGTCGGCGGCGCCGGACACGGGGACCAGGTCCGCGACGGGGTGGTGGCGGGCCGCCCAGTACCCGAGGGCGTGGGCGAGCTCGGTCAGACGCGGCTCGGTGATCCCGCCCCCGCTCCGGTCCGCCAGGAGCGTGCGCACGGCATGGCCCACGCGGATCACCGGATGCGTCGATCCTCCGTACATGCCGGGCAGGAGACGCGGCCACCACAGGGCGAGCACGTCGCGCCAGGGCCGTTCGCCGAGTTCGCGGCCGAACCGGGCTATCCAGTCGGCGGCGCGGCGCGGGTCGCCCAGAGCGGAACGCCAGTCGGCGTCCGCGATCGGCTCGACGGCGTCCGGGAACTCCTCCAGCCGGGACGCGTACAGGTCGAGCCAGCGGTGCACGGCCGCCTCCTGACCGCGGGCGGCGAGGGCCTCGACGGCCATCGGCGCGTGGTTGGTCAGCCGTCCCAGCCGCTCGGGGCCGGAGGCGTGAAGCCGTTGGAGCGCCTCGTCGAGGGTGCCTGTCGTATCCATGGCGAGCACGCTATGCGGGCTTCCACGGCCGCGTAACGGGCGCGGGTCGCAGCCGGGGACGTCGAGGTCGCATCCGCCGTACCGACCGAAGTCCTAGGTCACCCGGTCCCGTTCGACCGGGTGTCCGAATGCGGTGCCCCGGGGCCCCGCCCGGGCACCGAGTGCGGGTGAGGTGCCCCTCCTCGGGACCGACTAGTCACACTCTTTTGTGTGATAGCGCGCTTCGTCCTCCGGCTGCAAGTCTTCTTCACGCAGGTCAGATCATGATCGAGAGGATGTCGGATGTCCGTTGGTGAAGAGGTTCGCGACACGCAGCCGCCGCAGCAGAGTCTCGGCACGGCGGCCGCGCGGAACCTCGCGACGACGACCAAGTCCGCCCCGCAGATGCAGGAGATCTCCTCGCGGTGGCTGCTGCGCATGCTCCCGTGGGTGCAGGTGCAGGGCGGCACGTACCGGGTGAACCGCCGGCTGAGCCATTCGGTCGGGGACGGCAGGGTGACATTCGTCCAGACCGGCGACCGGGTCGCGGTCATCCCCGCCGAGCTCGGGGAGCTTCCCGCCCTGCGCGACTTCGCCGACGAGGACGTGCTGGGTGAGCTGGCGCGCAGGTGCGAGCAGCGCGACGTCGCGGCCGGAGAGGTCCTCGCCGCGGCCGGCGACGCGGCGGACCGCGTCCACCTGCTGGCCCACGGCAAGGTCGAGAAGATCGGGACCGGGCCGTACGGCGACGAGACGGTGCTCGGAGTCCTCGCCGACGGCGCCTACTTCGGCGACCACGTCCTGGTCGACGGCGACGCGACCTGGCAGTACACGGCCCGTGCGGTCACCGCCTGCACCCTGCTCACCCTGCGCCGGTCGGACGTGCTCAACCTCGCGGCCCGGGCCGACTCGCTCCGCGACCACCTCGCCGGACTGCTCGCGATCCCGCACCAGCGGACCAACCCGTACGGCGAGGCGGAGATCGACCTCTCGGCGGGGCACGTGGGCGAGAGCGTCGTCCCGCACACCTTCGTCGACTACGAGTCGTCGCCCCGCGAGTACGAACTGAGCGTCGCCCAGACCGTGCTGAAGGTCCACACCCGGGTGGCCGACCTCTACAACCAGCCGATGAACCAGACCGAGCAGCAGTTGCGCCTCACCGTCGAGGCGCTGCGCGAGCGCCAGGAGCACGAGCTCGTCAACAACCGGGAGTTCGGCCTGCTGCACAACTGCGACTACGGGCAGCGGATCCAGCCCCACGCCGGGGCGCCCGGTCCCGACGACATGGACGAGCTCCTGTCGCGGCGACGCGGATCGAACCTCTTCCTCGCGCATCCCCGGGCCATCGCGGCCTTCGGCCGTGAGTGCAACAAGCGCGGCCTGGTACCGCAGAGCGTCGAGGTCGGCGGGCACCACGTACCCGCCTGGCGAGGGGTGCCGATCTTCCCCTGCAACAAGATCCCGGTCACCGACGCCCGCACCACGTCGATCATCTGCATGCGGACCGGCGAGGCGGACCAGGGTGTCGTCGGACTCCAGCAGAGCGGGATCCCGGACGAGATCGAGCCGAGCCTCTCGGTGCGCTTCATGGGCATCGACGAGCAGGCGATCATCTCGTACCTCGTGACGGCGTACTACTCCGCCGCCGTCCTCGTGCCCGACGCCCTCGGGGTCCTGGAGAACGTGGAGGTCAGCCGCTGGCGGTGACGCTCCCCGGGGGGCCCGGGCGTACGGCGCCCGGGCCCCGGCAGGCCCAGGCCGCGACACCGGTGCCCCGTGGCACCCGGAAGGAGTGACCGTGACCATGACCAGTACGGATGCCGCGATGGAGGAGGACAAGGCCGTCGCGCTCCTGGAGCGCACCCGTGACGCCGTCGATCCGCAGCTGCGGGCAGCCGTCGAGACGCTGCCCGGGGCGATCCGGCGGGTCGCCAAGTACCACTTCGGCTGGCAGGACGCCGACGGGACGCCCGCGGCGGGCCGGGCCGGCAAGGCCATCCGCCCTGCCCTCGTCCTGGCCGCCGCCCGCGCGGTGGGAGGCGATCCGGACGCCGCCATGCGTGCCGCGGTCGCCGTGGAACTCGCGCACAACTTCACCCTGCTCCACGACGACGTCATCGACGAGGACACCACGCGCCGGCACCGGCCCACGGCCTGGGCGGTGTTCGGTGTGCCCGACGCCGTGATCACGGGTGACGCGATGTTCTCGCTCGCCCTCCGCCTCCTGACGGACGATCCGCACCCGGCGTCCCCGCACGCGGCGGGACGGCTCTCCACCTGCGTCATCGAGCTCTGCGCGGGACAGCAGGCCGACTGCGGCCTGGAGGACCGCGGCCCGGACGACGTCACCCTGGACGAGTGCCTGGCCATGGCCATGGCCAAGACCGGCGCCCTGCTCGGCTGTGCCTGCGCCCTGGGCGCGCTCTACGGCGGGGCGGACGAGAGGGCGGTGCGCGCGATGGACGGCTTCGGAAGGGAGGCGGGCCTCGCCTTCCAGCTCATCGACGACCTGATCGGCATCTGGGGCGACACGGCCCGCACGGGCAAACCGGTCGGCGCGGACCTGACCGCCCACAAGAAGTCCCTGCCGGTGGTCGCCGCGCTCACCTCGGGCACCCCGGCGGCCGCCGAGCTCGCCGCGCTCTACCGGGGCGCCATGAACACGCCGAGGGAGGTGAGGAGCGCCGCGGACGCGGTCGAACGGGCGGGGGGCCGTGACTGGGCCCAGGCTGCGGCCGCGGACCGGATGGCCCGGGCCGTGCACCATCTGTCCCGCGCGGTCCCCGACCCGGCCGCTGCCGGAGACCTGCTGGCCCTGGCCGAGTTCGTCACCCGCAGAACGTACTGAACCGGACCGCCCAGGACCGGCCGGTCGGCCAACTCTATGATTCCGTCGGTCGGTTGCGACGATCCACCACGGGACGAAGGGGCGGGGCCGGTCATGGGCGTACGCGTACGGCAGGCGGAGCGGCGGGACAGGGACCAGGTCGTACGGATCCTGGCGGAGGCCTTCCACCACGACCCGGTGAGCTGCTGGGTCTTCCCGGACGAGGATCACCGGCACGCGGTGCACGGGAGGTTCCTGGGGGTCTTCGCGGACGTCGCGCTGGAGGAGGGACGTGTCGACCTGCTGGAGGACGGCACGGCGACGGCCCTCTGGCTCGATGTGCCCGCGGGCGCGCCGGAGGAGGAGGACGACACCCCCGCCCTCATGAGGGAGACCGCGGATCCCGACAACGAGCGGGCCGAGCTGGTGGGGCGGCTGACCGGAGCGGTCCATCCCCACGACCGCGCGCACGCCTACCTGTTGATGATCGGCGTCGCCCCCGGGCGCCAGGGGGAGGGCATCGGTGAAGCGCTGATGAGGGAGGTCCTGGAGCGCTGCGACCGGGAGGGGACCCCTGCCTACCTGGAGGCGAGCAGCGCGCGCAGCCGCGGTCTCTACGAACGGCTCGGCTTCACCTTCACGGGACGGACCGTCGAGCTTCCCGAGGGCCCGCCGATGTGGCCCATGTGGCGTGAGCCGCAGGCCCGATGAGCGGTCCGGCCACCCGGCCCACGGAAGGGGAGGGTGCCGCAGGGCGGGCCCTGGGGCAGGGCTACAGTCCCTGCTCATGACAGATGAGTCGTGGGCAGGCTGGTACCGGGACCGCCGTGGTTCCGAGGCCGTCATTCTCACCACGGACGGACAGTCGCTCCGTATCCGGGTGCGGGGCACGGACTTCGAGGGCGCGAGCTTCGACGGTCTGCGCCCCGTGGAGGGCGCGCCGGCCACCGAGGGGCTGTTCGACCTCCCGGACGGCGTGCTCGACGACTGCGTCCTGGAGTGGGACCTGCCGCTGCCGGTCCTCGCGGCCGGCACGGCCCGCCAGGCCACCCTCCGCTGCCTGCTGTCCCTGCGCAGGGCGGATCCGGACCTGTGCCTGGCCCTCCATCTGGACGGCGCGGTGTACGAGTCGAACCGCGCCGAGGGCGACTTCGCCGCGGCGCTGGCCACGGTGCAGCGGGTCCTGCCGCCGGACATCCATCTGCAGACGTGCATAGCCTGCGCCTTCTCCGACTACTTCCCGGCCCCGGTCCGCGGGCTGTCCGGCGGGCTCGCCTGCTTCCGCGGGGCGAAGGACGCCTACCGCGACGTGGTGGGCGGGGACGACGTCGCGGACCTCTGGGACCTGCGGACCGGATTCGTCCAGGAGATATGGAGCTGCCGGGAGTTCGAACCACGCCCGGCGCACGGGGCCGGCACGGGGCACCGGGGAGCCTTCCCGCTCGAACTGGCCTGACCCTTCCGGCAACGCCGTGGGGCCGTCCCGCCGGTGCGGAACGGCCCCTGTGCCGGGTGATGCGGTCGCGCCGGAAGTCGTGTCAGGAGGTCGCGCGGGCGAGCGCGGCCGCGAAGCCGTTCTGCCAGAGGGTGTTCACCCTCGAGCGCTCGGTCGAGTTCGGGTAGGCGTTCGTGCAGGACGTGCCGGGGCCGCCACCGGACATGAGCTCGCTGCACGGGCCGGTGTAGTGGTCGGGCAGCCCGAGGACGTGCCCGGTCTCATGGGCGGTGACCCGGGTCGAGTTGTACTGCCGGTTCTGGGCGTAGTCCAGGAAGATGTAGCCGCTGCCGTGGCCGTTCGTGCTCGCGTACGACCCACGGGAGTCGTTGCCCTCGCGGTAGGTGAAGTCGGGGTTCGACCCCTCCTGCAGCTTGACGTTGCTGACCGAGCTGTTCCAGATGCTGGTGCTGCTCGCTATCTGGCTGCGGAAGCTGGGGGCGTTGGTGGTGCTGTAGACGACGGTGACCGCCGCCGCACCCGGGTTCGCGGCCCGCTTCTCGGCGACCGACTTCATGACGGCGTCGAAGAAGGCCTTGTTGGCCTTGGCGTTCTCGCTCGAACCGGCGTACGCGGCGTAGCCGGCCTGGGCGGTGCTCGCGGGGGACGGGGCGGCGGCGACCGCGGGGGTGGTGCCGAGCGCGGCGGCGAGGCCGAGTCCGAGACCGGCCACGGCCGACATGACAGCTGTCCTGGGGTGTCTCATGGGGGGTGTCTCCTGCCTGTCCGATGAACCCCGTCCGGATGTCCGGAGGGAGAACGGGTGGGGGGTACGGCAAGAGTGTCGGGGCAGCCGGGCCCGCGGCGGATGATGTCAACCGGCGATAGCGCCGCCCTATCGCCCGCTCCGCGGAGGCCGACGGAGGGGCGGGAGACGCACAGAACCATCACAGTGCCGGACGCCCCGACACCCCCTGAATCGGCCCGGTTGGTGGGGGTTGGGGCATCTGGTGCTCGACGTACGAACAGCCATACCCTCGCGTTCATGGAGCTCGAGGTGAGGCACCTCAGGGCGCTCTGCGCCATCGCCGACACCGGCAGCCTGCACCAGGCGGCACGGAGGCTGGGCGTCAGCCAGCCCTCCTTGACCACCCAGCTCCAGCGGATCGAGAAGAGCATGGGCGCGGAGCTGTTCCGCCGCGGGAGGACGGGCTGTCTGCCCACCCTCCTCGGACACGCCGTCCTCAGCCGGGCCCGTCCTCTGGTGGACGGCATGTCCGCCCTGGTCGGCGCCGCGATGGCGGAGGCCGAGGCCGCCCGGGCAGGCGGCCCGCGCCTGCGCATCGGGTCCACCGCGAGCAGGGTCATCGGCGGCTGGCTGCGCGGACTTCGCCTCCGGCTGCCCGGCACCGACATCTCGCTCCGGGTCGACGTCTCCGCCCGGGCACTGCTCGGGGAGGTCGCGGCCGGCCGGCTGGACGTCGCCTTCGTGCACGAGGTCGAGGGCTGCCCGCTCGCCGTCCCGGACGGACTCGTCCAGCGCGTACTCCTGGAGCGGGAACCGCAGTTCATCTCCCTGTCCCGGGACCACCCGGCCGCGGGACGGCCGGTGGTGGACCTCGACGACCTGGCGGACGACCGGTGGATGGTCGACCCCTCCGTGGACGGGGAATGGGACGGTGTCCGGCGGGTCCTGGGTGCCGCCGGCCTCGATCCGCCCGTCCTGCACGGCGACTACCTCACGGCGGCCTCCCTCGTCGTGCTCGGTGAGGCGGTCGCCCCCTGCCAGCCCACCTCGGTCCCCCGCGACGACATGGCGATACGCCCGCTGCGCGGCGACCCGCTGGCGGTACGGCTGCTGCTGGTCTCCCGGCAGGGCGCGGACACGGACGCGGTGTACGGGGAACTGGAGGCGGCCTACCGCGACGCGGCACGGCGGGCCGAGGACTACCACCGGTGGCTGCTGCGTCACCGCAGCCCGCTCGCGCAGACGTCCTGAGCCGGGAGTTCCCCGTTCTGCCGAGAGCGACCTTCCGTTGTCCCCACCGGCCGCGGCGGGCACGATCGCCCTATGAGGCTCCTGATGCTGGGCGGTACGGAATTCGTCGGACGCGCCGTCACCGACGCGGCGCTCGCGCGTGGATGGGAGGTCACGGTCTTCCACCGCGGCCACCACGCGGCACCCGCCGGGGCGCGGACACTGACCGGTGACCGCACGACGGGGGAGGCCGGCCTGCGGGCACTGGCCGACGGCACCTGGGACCTGGTCGTCGACACCTGGAGCGGCGCACCCTCGGCGGTGCGGGACGCGGCCCGGCTGCTGTCGGGCAGAGCCGGGCACTTCGGTTACGTCTCCAGCAGGTCGGTGTACGCCCAGCCCGCCCCGGCCGGACTGGCGGAGGACGGCCCGCTGGTGGCCGGTGCCTCTCCCGACGACGGCCCCGACGTCTCCTACGCCCTGGCCAAACGCGGCGGGGAGCTGGCCGCGCTCGACGCCTTCGGGGACCGGGCGCTGCTGGCCCGGGCCGGGCTGATCCTCGGCCCCGGGGAGAACATCGGCCGTCTGCCGTGGTGGCTGGGCCGGGCCGCACGGGGCGGAGCCGTCGTCGCGCCGGGGCCACCGGACGCCGGAATCCAGTACATCGACGCCCGTGACCTGGCGGACTGGCTGCTGGACGCTGCGGCCGGCGGCCTCTCCGGGGCGTACAACACCGTGAGCCACCCCGGGCACGCGACCATGGGTGAACTCCTGGACGCCTGCGTCCAGGTCACCGGATCGCGTGCCCGGCTGCGCTGGACCGACCCGGAGACGCTCCTCGCCGCGGGCGTCGAGCCATGGACGGACCTGCCGGTCTGGCTGCCCGCCGGCGAGCTCCACGACACGCTGCACAGGGGTGATGTCTCCAAGGCGCACGCCGCCGGGCTGCGGTGCAGACCGGTCGGTGAGACGGTCGCCGACACCTGGGCCTGGATGCGGGATCTCGGTGGCACGGTCCCGCAGCGTCCGGACCGGCCGGCCGTCGGTCTCGACGCGCGGACGGAGGCGAAGCTCCTCGGGACGCCCGCCGGCCCTTAACGTGGCCCGATGACCGAACAGTTGCTGCACCTCACCGAAGAGCCCCTGTGGGAGGCCGCTCGCACCGCGGGGACGTACGAGATGTCGACCAGGGGCCGCACCCTGGGGGAGGAGGGGTTCATCCACTGTTCACTGCCCCACCAGCTCCCGTCCGTGGCACGGGCGGTGTACGGGTCGGACACCGACAACCTGGTGGTTCTCGTCATCGACACCGGTCGGGTCCCGGCGCCCGTCCGGTACGAGGCGATGGAGCCGGGCGGCGAGGAGTTCCCGCACATCTACGGACCGCTGCCCACGGACGCCGTCGTGGAGGTGCGCCCCTGGGCGGGGCAGGCCACGCGCGCCGCGGACGAGCAGGGCGGGACCCCGTGATCAGTGATCTCGTCGCGGTGACCGGCGCGAGCGGCGCGGTCGGCGGCCGGGTGGCCGCCCGGCTGGCCCGTACAGGTGTCCCCGTGCGCCTCCTCGGCCGTGACCCCGCCCGGCTGCCCGACCTGCCCGGCGCGGTCGCCGCGCCCCCGGCGGCGTACGGCGACGGGGAGGCCATGCGCCGCGCCCTCGACGGCGCGCACACCCTGTTCCTCGTCTCGGCGCACGAGAGCCCCGGCCGGGTGACCGAGCACACCACGGCGGTGGACGCGGCCCTGGCGGCGGGTGTCGAGCGCATCGTGTACGTGTCGTTCCTCGGTGCGGCGCCGGACGCGACGTTCACGTTCGCCCGCGACCACTGGCACACCGAGGCGCACCTCCGCATGACCGGAGTGCGCCACACCTTCCTGAGGGACGGCTGGTACCTCGCCGGCATCCCCGCGATGACGGGTTCCGACGGTGTCCTGCGCGGCCCCGGCGGAGAGGGGCGGGTCTCGGCCGTCTCCCACGAGGACATCGCGGACGCGGCGTCGGCCGTCCTGCTGGACGAGGGCACGGGCCACGACGGCGCGACGTACGAGCTCACGGGCCCCGAGGCGTTCACCCTGGCGGAGGCCGCCGAGGAACTGAGCCGGCACACCGGCCGCACGGTCCGGTACGTGCCCGAGACCGAGGAGGAGGCCTACGCCTCCCGTGCCCGCTACGGTGCCGAGGACTGGGAGGTGGCCGGCTGGGTCACCTCGTACCAGGCGATCGCCGCCGGCGAGCTGGAGACGGTCTCGGACGCCGTCCCCACCCTCACGGGCCGTCCGGCCACAGGTCTGTCCGCCTACCTGAGGGACCACCCGGACAGCTACCGCCATCTCCTGCCGGAGGCCTGACGGGCCGTTCGCGGTGGTCCCTGCACCACGGCAGGGCGGCCGGGAAAAGAAGACCGCACCCGGTCCGTCAGGGGCGCCGTGGACGGCGTCCGGAGGACCGGGTGCGGACGGATGGGCGACGGGCCGGCGGGGATCCCGTCGGCCCGTCGGCCGGGCCCGGGGTCAGGCCTTCTTGGTCTCCCAGAAGATCGTGTCGATCTGGGCGATCAGGTCCAGAGCCTTCTGGCCCGTGGCCGGGTCGTTCGAGCCCTTGGCCGCGGAGAGCGCCTTCAGGGTGTCGTTGACCAGCTGGTGCAGCTCCGGGTACTTCTCGAAGTGCGGGGGCTTGAAGTAGTCGCTCCAGAGCACCGAGACGTGGTGCTTCGCGAGCTCGGCACGCTGTTCCTTGATCAGAACGGCGCGGGTGCGGAAGTCCGCGTCCTCATTGGCCTGGTACTTCTCCTGGACGGCCTTGACGGACTCGGCCTCGATGCGGGCCTGGGCCGGGTCGTACACGCCGCAGGGCAGGTCGCAGTGGGCGCTGACCTTCACCTTGGGGGCAAACAGGCGGGAAAGCATGGAGCTGTCCTTCCTCGTGATCGTCTTCTCAGGTGGGACATTACTCCGTGGGAGGCCCCTTTCCGCGGCTGCCCCCTGGGGCTTAGGCCAAAAGTCCGGGGTGAGGATGGGACCGTCGGCCGAAAATACGGAGTGGTGCGCGCAGCCGTGTGCCGGAGGATGGACGGGGAGGTGCCACAGATGCCGGAACCGGCGGAGGAGCCGTGGAGCGGGCGGGCGGCGCGCAGGCCGTTCCAGGTGGTGGAGGTGACGGGGCCGTCGATGGTTCCCACGCTCTACCACGGGGACCTGCTGCTTGTTCAGCGCGGGGCGCCGGTGCGCCCGGGGGACGTGGTGATCCTGCGTCATCCGCTCCAGCAGGACCTGCTGGTCGTGAAGCGGGCCTCCGAACGGCGCGACGGCGGCTGGTGGGTGCTCGGCGACAACTCGTTCGCGGGCGGGGACAGCACGGACTACGGGACGGTGCCCGAAGAGCTCGTGCTGGCCCGGGTACGGGCCCGCTACCGGCCGCTGAGGAAGGATCAGCGGTCGGTGTTCGGGCTGCTGGGCTGGGCGGTGTCGGCGGTGCGCCGGGTCTCGTCGGAACGCTCCGACTCCAGGCGTTTGCGGGCCCGGTAGGCGGCCACGTTGGCCCGGGTCGCGCAGCGGTCCGAGCAGTAGCGCCGGGAGCGGTTCGTCGAGGTGTCGAGGTAGGCGTTGCGGCACGGCGCGGCCTCGCACAGGCCGAGCCGGTCCACACCGTGCGAGGTGAGGTGGAAGGCGAGGCCCATGGCCGCGATCGCGGCGTAGCCCGCCGTCGCGTTCGACGGGTGGTCGGCGAGGTGCATGTGCCAGTCCGGTGTGCCGTCCTCGGCCCGGGTGTCGTGGCCGGAGATCTGCGGGCTCACCGGGAACTCCAGCAGCAGTGAGTTGAGCAGATCGACCGCGAGGGTCTCGTCGCCGTCGTCCGCCGCCTCGAAGACCGCGCGCAGCCGGGCCCGCACGGACCGGAAGCGGGTCACGTCCCCGTCGGTCGCACGGCGGGCCGCCTGCGTGTTCGCGCCGAACAGGTCACGCACGGACTCGACCGTGGTGAGGGAGTCCGTGCCCCGGGCCGGCTCCTCGGTGTTGACCAGACGCACGGCGTAATCCGAGTAATAGGCCAATTCCACTTGTAGTCCTTACGGCGTCGGTCTATGGTCGATGCGTCGACCAGTGTAATGGGTGGTCGCCTTTGATGGGTATTACAGATATGCGTGACGAGGTGGAGGTCCGGGTGACGGCGACAGGCACCGACTGGCAGTCCTGGCAGGAGAGCTGGGACCGGCAGCAGGAGTGGTACATGCCGGACCGCGAGGAGCGGTTCCGGGTGATGCTGGACATGGTCGAGGCCGTCGTGGGGCCCGAACCGAGAGTGCTCGACCTGGCGTGCGGTACGGGCAGTATTACGGACCGGCTGCTCAAGAGGTTCCCCCGAGCCACCAGTACGGGCGTCGACCTCGACCCCGCGCTGCTCGCCATCGCGCGCGGCACCTTCGAGGGGGACGACCGGGTCACCTTCGTCACCGCCGACCTGAAGGACGCCGCCTGGACCGAACGGCTTCCGCACGAGGCGTACGACGCCGTGCTCACCGCCACCGCACTGCACTGGCTGCACAGTGAGCCGCTGGCCACCCTGTACGGGCAGATCGGCGGACTGGTCAGGGACGGCGGGGTCTTCATGAACGCGGACCACATGATCGACACCGGGACCCCCCGCATCAACGCCGCCGAACGCGCCCACCGGCACGCGGCCATGGACCGGGCCAGGGCCCGGGGCGCCGTGGACTGGGCGGACTGGTGGGCCCTGGCGGCGAAGGACCCGGTCCTCGCGGAGCCCACGGCCGAGCGGTTCGCGATCTACGGCGAGCACGCGGACGGTGACATGCCGTCCGTCCACTGGCACGCCCGCACACTGCGCGAGGCCGGCTTCGCGGAGGCGCGGGCGGTCTGGGCCTCGCCCTCGGACAGCCTGGTGCTCGCCGTGAAGTAGGGCGGCGGTACGGGGGCCGAGGGGCGGGAAGCGACGAGGAGGGCGGTACGGACCAGGTCCGTACCGCCCTCCTCGTCGTCGCGGGGGTGCTACAGCACCTTTGACAGGAAGGACTTCGTCCGGTCGTGCTGCGGGTTCGTCAGGACGTCGCGCGGGTGGCCCGACTCGACCACGACGCCGTCGTCCATGAAGACCAGCGCGTCACCGACCTCACGGGCGAAGCCCATCTCGTGGGTGACCACGATCATCGTCATGCCCTCCTCCGCGAGGCCGCGCATGACGTCCAGGACGTCACCGACCAGCTCCGGGTCGAGGGCCGACGTCGGCTCGTCGAAGAGCATCAGCTTCGGCTCCATGGCCAGGGCGCGGGCGATGGCCACCCGCTGCTGCTGTCCGCCGGAGAGCTGGGACGGGTAGTTCTTCGCCTTGTCGGACAGGCCGACCCGGTCCAGCAGCCGCTCGGCGCGGGCCCGGGCGACCGCCCTGGTCTCGCGCTTGACCTGGATCGGCGCCTCCATGACGTTCTCGAGGGCCGTCATGTGCGGGAACAGGTTGAAGCGCTGGAAGACCATGCCGATGTCACGTCGCTGGAGGGCGACCTCGGTGTCCTTGAGCTCGTAGAGCTTGTCGCCCTTCTGCCGGTAGCCGACCAGTTCGCCGTCGACGTACAGCCGTCCGGCGTTGATCTGCTCCAGGTGGTTGATGCACCGGAGGAACGTCGACTTGCCGGAACCGGACGGGCCGATCAGGCAG
Organism: Kitasatospora papulosa; assembly: GCF_000717245.1. Classification (GTDB taxonomy): domain Bacteria; phylum Actinomycetota; class Actinomycetes; order Streptomycetales; family Streptomycetaceae; genus Streptomyces; species Streptomyces papulosus. The sequence continues at coordinate 319,643 of NZ_JNYQ01000004.1, read as the reverse complement.
AACACCTCACGCGGGGCGACCTCCAGGTCGATGCCCTTGAGGATGTGCGCGGGGCCGAAGGACTTGTGGACGCCCTCGGCCTTCACCATGGCGGTCATGCGGAGACACCCCCCGAAGGACGGTTGCTGAAGGAGGCGAAGTTGACCTTGACCCGCTGCCACGGGGTGAGCGGCAGGCTGCGCAGGGTGCCCCGGGCGTAACGCCGCTCCAGGTAGTACTGGCCGACGCTGAACACGCTGGTCATCACGATGTACCAGATGGAGGCGACGAAGAGCATCTCCATCACCGCGTAACTGGTCGAGCCGATCTGCGAGGTGGAGCGCAGCAGCTCGTTGTAGGTGACCGCGTAGACCAGGGACGAGGTCTTCAGCATGTTGATGAACTCGTTGCCGGTCGGCGGGATGATCACCCGCAGGGCCTGCGGGAGCACCACGCGGCGCATCGTCTTCGCCTGGGTCATGCCGAGCGCGTGCGAGGCCTCGGTCTGGCCCTCGTCCACCGACTGGATGCCCGCCCGGACGATCTCCGCCATGTACGCGGCCTCGTTGAGGGCCAGCCCCAGCAGGGCGCACATGAACGGCGTCATCACGTCGGTCATCTCGTCCTTGTAGACGAACGGGATGTTGAGGACCGGGAAGATCAGGGCCAGGTTGAACCAGAGCAGCAGCTGCACGTAGACCGGGGTGCCGCGGAAGAACCAGATGTACAGCCACGCCACCCAGCTGGTCACGGGGTTCCTGGAGAGCCGCATCACGGCGAGCACCACACCCAGGACCACGCCGAGGGCCATGGCGAGCACACTGATCATCAGCGTGCGGCCGGCTCCCGCCAGGACGGTGTCGTCGAACAGCTTGTCCTGGACGGCCTGCCACTGGATGTTGCCCTGCGAGAAGGCGTAGACCAGGGCCGCCAGCAGCGCGAGCACGACCACACCGCTGATCCAGCGGCCGACGTGCCGTACGGGGATGGCCCTGATGGTCTCCGGTGCGACGGTGGTGGCCTTGGAGACGGGTGCCTCGGCGACCGATGGGCCGCCGGGCACCTTGTCGAACTTGTCAGTCACGGTGACTGCCCTTCGGTGGTGCGCCGGTCACTTGCCGCCGTTGACGGCGGCCTTGTCGATCGCGCCGGTCCCGGCACCCCACTTGTCGAGGACCTTCTGGTAGGAACCGTCGGCGATGATCGCGTCCACGGCCTCCTTGAGCGCGTCACGCAGCTCGGTGTTGTCCTTGTTCACGGCGATGCCGAAGGGGCCGGCGTCGACCTGCTCGCCGACGACCTCGAAGTCCTTGCCGCCGTTGGCCTTGCGGGCCAGGTCGAGGGCGACGGGGTAGTCGTTGACACCGGCGACGGCGCCGCCCGACTTCACACGGGTCTGGGCCTCTGTGTCGTTCTCGAAGGACTGGATGTCGACGGCCTTCTTGCCGCCGTCCGTGCACGCCTTCGACTGCTTCTGCAGGGCCTTCTCGTACGTGGTGCCGCGCTGGACCGCCGCGCCCTTGCCGCACAGGTCCTCGATGGACTTGATGCCCTCGGGGTTGCCCTTCTTGGTGTAGACGGCGGTGCCGGCCAGGAAGTAGTCGACGAAGTCGACGCCCTTGCCGAGCTTCTTGCCGCTGTCGTCCAGGCCCTCCTGGCGCTGCTTGTTGTCCGTGATGGACGACATGGCGATGTCGTGGCGGCCGGTGTTGAGAGCGGTGATCAGGCCGTCGAACGAGCCGGAGGTGAACTCGAACTTCACACCGAGCTGCTTGCCGAGCGCCTCGGCGAGGTCGGGGTCCACACCGACGATCTTGCCGTTCTCGACGGACTCCATCGGCGCGTACTCGGCGTTCGTGCCGACCTTGATGACGCCGGACTTCTGGTACTTCTCCGGCAGCTTGTCGAAGAGCGGGGCGGTGTTCCCGGACGTGCCGTCCGCGGCCTTCTTCGAACCGCTGTCGGTCTGGTCGCCACAGGCGGTCAGCAGCAGGGTGCCGGCGACCGCGACTGCGCAGACCGCGGCAATCCGGGACTTCGCGGCCGTACGACAGAGGGTGCTTGCGGTCATGATCGGAATCCTCCGGCGGTGAGGGAATGCTGCCTTTTCAGGTGGGTACGCACGCACCTTCGAGTGACGCCACCTTGTGTGATTAGGGCATCTTGCCATTCGGACTCACCCGATCAGGGGTCCAGCCATGTCAAAATCGGGTAACGGGCGACCCCCGAACCTCAACGGGCCGGTACGGCAAGGCCGGACCATCTGCTGGAAAGTGCGCACCCTTCCGGAGAATCTCCGGTGCGTCTCGACCTACGGACCGCCTTTGTAGCCCTTAGTGGACTTGTCCAGATATTCGGCTATGAGTCATCTCACCGAGTCGATACCGACTCGTAAGAGGCCCGGTCCGTCCGGTAAGAAAGACCTTTACACCCCTCATCCGGGGCTCAGGGCGCGTGTGCGGCGCGCCCGCGCGTATGTGCCTCCCCTGCCGGAGCGGTCCAACCGCTCAGCGCCGGGAACGTACGCGGTGCCCGCCCACCCCTCCTCAACCAGGAGTGGCCACCCTCAAATGATGAAGACTTAAGGGGTCAACACAATGGCAGCGGAGATCGTCAATCCTCGCAGCGACAGCACGACGCACGGCACGGCCGGTGCGGCAGGACCCAGCGGTGCGGACGAGCCCTTCGACCCGGCTTTCGCCCTTCACCGCGGCGGGAAGATGGCCGTGCAGGCCACCGTTCCGATCCGCGACAAGGACGACCTGTCCCTCGCGTACACGCCCGGCGTGGCCAAGGTGTGCAGCGCCATCGCCGAGCAGCCCGAACTCGTCCACGACTACACCTGGAAGTCGCAGGTCGTGGCCGTCGTCACGGACGGCACCGCGGTGCTCGGCCTCGGGGACATCGGTCCTGAGGCCTCCCTCCCCGTGATGGAGGGCAAGGCGATCCTCTTCAAGCAGTTCGGCGGGGTCGACGCGGTGCCGATCGCGCTCGCCACGACCGACGCCGACGAGATCGTCGAGACCGTCGTCCGCCTTGCGCCGTCCTTCGGCGGGGTGAACCTGGAGGACATCTCGGCGCCCCGGTGCTTCGAGATCGAGCGCAAGCTCCAGGAGCGTCTCGACATCCCGGTCTTCCACGACGACCAGCACGGCACGGCGGTGGTCACCCTCGCGGCCCTGCGCAACGCCGCGAAGCTGTCCGGCCGTACGCTCGGTGATCTGCGCGCCGTCATCTCCGGCGCCGGCGCGGCGGGTGTGGCCATCGCGAAGTTCCTCCTGGAGGCCGGCATCGGTGACGTCGCCGTCGCCGACCGCAAGGGCGTCGTCAGCGGCGACCGCGACGACCTCACCGAGGTCAAGCGCGAGCTGGCCGAGATCACCAACCGGGCGGGCATCACCGGCTCCCTGGAGACCGCGCTGGCCGGTGCCGACGTCTTCATCGGCGTCTCCGGCGGTACGGTCCCCGAGCCGGCCGTGGCCTCGATGGCGCCCGGCGCGTTCGTGTTCGCCATGGCCAACCCGAACCCCGAGGTCCACCCCGACGTCGCGCACAAGTACGCGGCCGTGGTGGCGACCGGACGGTCGGACTACCCGAACCAGATCAACAACGTGCTGGCGTTCCCCGGCATCTTCGCGGGCGCGCTGCAGGTGCGGGCTTCCCGGATCACCGAGGGCATGAAGATCGCGGCGGCGAACGCGCTGGCGGACGTCGTCGGCGACGAGCTGGCGGCCCACTACGTGATCCCGTCGCCGTTCGACGAGCGGGTCGCACCCGCCGTCACCGCGGCGGTGGCCGCGGCCGCGCGCGCCGAGGGCGTCGCGCGGCGCTGACGCGGGACGGGGCGGGGCGGGGCGCGGTCGCGCGCATCCCGCCCCGCCCTTCCGCTCCCGGAGCGTCGAGCCCCGCGGGCTGGGGCGTGTGTCACACCTTCGAACGGTTACGTCACGGCGCGTCACGGCCTATCGTCGTGGCCATGTTCGCCGCCTACGCAGCCCGCATCGACCGTGACCGCCCCCTCGACGGACTCGAACTGGGTGAACGCCCCGCCCCCGAGGCCCGGTCCGGGTGGACCACGGTCCGGGTCAAGGCCGCGTCGCTCAACCATCACGACCTCTGGTCCCTGCGGGGGGTCGGCCTCGCCGAGGACAAGCTGCCCATGATCCTCGGCTGCGACGCCGCCGGTATCGACCAGGACGGCAACGAGGTGGTCCTGCACTCCGTCATCGGGCAGACGGGGCACGGCGTCGGCCCGGACGAGCCCCGCTCGATCCTGACCGAGCGCTACCAGGGCACGTTCGCCGAGCAGGTCACCGTCCCCAGCTGGAACGTGCTGCCCAAGCCGAAGGAACTCAGCTTCGAGCAGGCCGCCTGCCTGCCGACCGCCTGGCTGACGGCGTACCGGATGCTGTTCACGAACGCCGGTGTACGGCCCGGTGACTCCGTGCTCGTCCAGGGCGCGGGCGGCGGTGTGGCCACCGCCGCGATCGTGCTCGGCAAGGCCGCCGGGCTGCGGATGTTCGCCACCAGCCGTGACGAGGCCAAGCGCAAGCGGGCCGTCGAGCTGGGAGCCGTCGAGGCCTACGAACCCGGGGCCCGGCTGCCGAAGCGCGTCGACGCCGTCATCGAGACCGTCGGCGCCGCGACCTGGTCCCACTCGGTCAAGTCGCTGCGGCCCGGCGGCACTCTGGTCATCTCGGGTGCCACCAGCGGGGACCGGCCCTCCCACGCGGAGCTGACCCGGATCTTCTTCCTGGAACTCAGGATCGTCGGCTCGACCATGGGCTCCAAGGACGAGCTGGAGGACCTGCTGTCGTTCTGCGCGGCCACCGGTGTGCGGCCGGTCATCGACGCGACGCTGCCGCTGGACCGGGCCCGCGAGGGCTTCGAGCGGCTGGCCGCCGGTGATCTCTTCGGGAAGATCGTCCTCACCACCTAGGGAGGCCGGGTCTCGTACCGCGCCACCGCGGCGGCCCGGGGCAGCGGTGTCGCCCTTGGGGCTGGGGGCGTCGGCCCGCCGGGTCTCGCCACCCGATGCCTGTCAACTTTCATTGACACACATCATGATGTCAACGTAGGTTGACATCATGACCGAAGCAACGGATCTCGCCGCACGTGCCGGTGACCGCGACCCGCGTGTCGGGCTGCGGGCCGTCGCCGCGCTGCGGAGGCTGCTCGAGCAACTCGAAGCCGTCCAGGTGAGAAGCGCCCGCGTCCAGGGGTGGTCGTGGCAGGAGATCGCTGCCGAGCTGGGTGTCAGCAGGCAGGCCGTGCACAAGAAGTACGGGAGGCATTGATGTTCGAGCGATTCACCAAGGGAGCCCGGGCCGTCGTGACCGGCGCCGTCACCCACGCCGAGCGGGCCGAGGCGGACTCCGTCACCGAGGAGCACCTGCTGCTCTCGCTTCTCGACCAGAAGGGCAGTCGCGCCTCCTTCGCCGTCGCCGCCCTCGGGCTCACCGACCGGCGGGACTCGATGGAGTCGGCCCTCGCGGAGGCCCGCCGCCGTGGCGGGCTCACCGAGGCGGATACCGCGGCCCTCGCCGGCATCGGCATCGACATCACCGAGATCCTGGCCCGGGTCGAGGGCGTCCACGGTGAGGGAGCCCTGGCGGCGGCCCGCGGGAACCGGCGCCGGCGGTCCCGTCGGCGGCCCTTCACGGGCGGCGCCAAGAGCATCCTGGAGAAGTCCCTGCGCATCGCGCTCGGCCGGCGCGACCGCTTCATCGGCGAGGAGCACCTTCTGCTGGCCCTGACCGCCGGCCCCGGTGTCGTCGCCGATGTACTCGCAGAGCACGGGGCGACCTACGCCATGGTGGAGCGGGCGCTGTACGGAGACGACGGGGAGAGCCGCGAGGCGAGCTGACCGGCCGTCCGCCGTCCGGCCGTGGCCGGACGGCGGGGGACGGGGATCAGGACGCGTCCTTGGTGCCCCTCGCTCCGTCGGCGGATCCCCGCAGCAGCGCATCGATATGGGTCGCGGCCGAAGCCAGATGACCGCGGGCCTCGGAGAGCTGGGCCCCGGTGACACCACGGTCCCGGGCCGCGTCACGGATGTCGTCGCGGAAGCGGTCCAGCAGGCGGTCCAGGTCACGGGCCGGGTCGCCGGTGCTCGCGGTGTCGGCGGCCCACTCGATGTCCGGCTCCTCGGGTGCGGGGCGACTGTACGACGGCCAGGTGCCCGTCCGGGCGAAGCCGCCGAGCTGGCCGGTGATCTCGGCCAGTCCGTCCCGCACGCCCGCCGGCCAGTCACCCCGCGCGAAGTGCTCCTGGACCTGGCGCGCGGCGTTCTGTACCTGCTCCCGCGCCTTCTCGTGCGCCTCCTGGGCCTGACGGCGCGCCTGCTCGGCGTCCTCACGGGCCTTGCGGGACTCGTCCTTCGCCCTGCGGGCCTGTTCCTTCCACTCCTGCTTCGCCTTGCGCAGCTCCTCCTTCGCCGCGCTCCATGCCTCTTTCTCCCCGAATCCGGGATCCCAGCCGCTCCGGCCCCCGCCGGAGGTCTGCCGTGACTCGGAGGCGGCCGCGCGCATCTCGCTGCGCAGCTGGCCGGCGGCGCCCCGCACGTCGTCGCGGATCTCGGCCGCCAGCTCGGACACGGACTCGCGGATCTCCAGCTCCAGATCGGCCAGTTCGCCGCCCCGGCCCGCCAGCTCGGCCCGTCCGGCCTCGGTGATGGAGTAGACCTTGCGGCCGCCCTCGGTGGCGTGAGTGACCAGGCCCTCGGCCTCCAGCTTGGCCAGGCGCGGATAGACGGTGCCCGCCGACGGCGCGTACAGCCCCTGGAAGCGTTCCTCCAGGAGGCGGATCACCTCGTAGCCGTGGCGGGGAGCCTCGTCCAGAAGCTTGAGGAGGTACAGGCGCAAACGGCCGTGGGCGAATACGGGGGCCATGTCAGAGCACCTTTCCGGTCGGCTCGGCATCATGCGCGTGGTCCGGGGCGGCCGGCCGGCGCAGCAGGGCGATCGAACCCGAGACGGTGGTCGCCTTCAGTTTCCCCGTGCCCGCGCCGAGCGTGCCGGTGATCTTCTTGGCACCCCACTGGCCGCCCACCCGCAGGTCCTCGAAGGCGTTGGAGACGGTCCCGCTCGCGGTGTTCGCCTCCACCTTCGCGTCGGCGGGGTGGGGCAGGCGAATGGCGATCTCACCGGACACCGAGGTCAGTCTGATGTCCGTCGGCTCCGGGGATGAGTCGAGGTCGATCACCATGGCCCCGGTCACCGACTCCGCCCGGACCGAGGTGCCCGCACCCTCGACGACCGTGAGGTCGCCCGACACGGACTGGAAGCGAAGGTCGCCGGTGACGGTCTGGGCCTCCAGGCTGCCGGACACGGTCTCGGCCCGTACGACCCCGGAGAGGCCCACCAGGGTGCTGTCGCCGGAGATGCCGCGCAGTTCGGTGCGTCCCCGGATCCCCGAGACGACCGCCTCGGCTCCGATCACACCGACCTCCACCTCCGCCCCTGCCGGCACGGCCAGCGAGACGGCGGCCCTGCGGCGCGGACTCCTGCGGTCCAGCCAGGTCAGGAGCCCCTGCCACGGCAGGTCCTCGTAGGCGACGGTGAGCGTGCCGTCCGTCAGGGTCACGATCAGCGGCGGCCCGTCGATCGCGGAGACCTCCAGCCGTGCCGTCGGTTCGTCCGTGCCGACGATGTTGATCGCTCCGTCGACGATGCGCACGTTGAGCGCGGTCACGGGTTCGTCGAACGCGAGCTTCCTGGGCTCGGCGACGGTCCACGTCGACTCGGGCATGGATCTGACCTCCCGCTGAACGGCGTGACGCAACATATCGCGTCTTGTTCTCAACACGATATATCGCGGATTGATGAAGTCAAGGGGGAATCGAATGGATGCGCGCGGCGAGGGTGATCCCGTGGTGCGAATAGTTCATGTGTGGGCGAATTGCCCTAGCGTGTGGGGCATGACCGCGACATCCGTGGGTGCCCTGCTGCTGTGCCGGGCCGACCCCGAGACCGTACGGCCCGTGGCCCATCTCCTTCAGGAGGGCATGACGCTCGTCCCCGCCGGGGACGGCTGGAGCGTGCTCGTCCCCGAGGGCAAGCCCTGGCGCACGCACGGCCCTTCGGCCGCCGGCGTCCCGGGGGAGGGAGGCACGGAACCCGTCGACCGGGTCGTCGGCGGTTGGGCCACCGCACTCGCGGTGGGCTCCACCTGGCCGGTGCTCGCCCTGTGGTGGGACGGCGACCGCTCGGGCTTCACCCTGGCGGCCGGATTCCGGCGGCCCGTCGGCTACGTCTGGCTGGCCGACGGCACCCCGGTGGGTGAGGACGAGGCCATGCGGACCTTCGCCGCCCGTCTGGGCCTCGACCCGGTCCTCGACGTCCAGGTGCTGGAAGGCCTCACCCGCGGGGACGCCGAGGCCGACGCCGGCACACGGCTGCGCGGCCTGCTGGCCGTGCTCGGCCGGACCGGGGTGGACCTGCCGCCCGGACTCGCCCCGGGCGAACCGGCCGACCGGCTCCGCTCGGTGGCGGGCGTCCTCCCGCAGGCCGAACCGATCGAATGGGGCGGCTGGCGTGACGCCGTGCGGGTGGAGCTCGATGCCGTGGAGAGCGGCAGCCTCGGCCCCTGGATGGTCGGGCCCAAGGCCCGCGCGGTGGCCACCGCGCAGGTCGCCGCGGGACTGCCGCTGACCCTGTGGGGCGCCCGGCGGCGCAGCGGAGGCTGGATCACCGCGGGCCTGGTCCTCCTCGTACAGGGGCTGCTGGGGCTCGCGTACAACCGCTTCAGGGAGGCGGACGGAGACGGCGTGTGGCGGTGACGCGCCGGCCTGCTACTCGTCCTCGTCGTCGTCCAGCCGGGCCAGCCACGTCGCGAGGCGCTCGACGGGGACCTCGAAGTCGGGGTTGAGGTCGACGAACGTACGGAGCTGCTCGGCGAGCCACTCGAAGGTGACCTCCTCCTCGCCGCGCCGCTTCTCCAGTTCCTCGATGCCACGGTCCGTGAAGTACATGGGACAAGAATAACGAGGCCGGAACGCCGGAGGGCCCGGCCCCGCGAGATGCTCGCGGGGCCGGGCCCTCCGGACGTACAGCCGCTGATCAGGCCTCGAAGACCTCGTTGACCAGCTGGGTCTGCTCCGCCTGGTGACGCTTGGCCGAGCCGACCGCCGGGGACGAGCCGTGCGGACGCGAGATGCGGCGCAGGCGCTCACCGTGCGGCACGTCGGCGCCGACGGCCAGGTCCAGGTGGTCGATCAGGTTGAGCGCGATGAACGGCCACGCACCCTGGTTCGCCGGCTCCTCCTGGGCCCAGAGGTACTTCTCGGCGTTCGGGTACTTGGCGATCTCGGCCTGGATCTCCGCACCCGGCAGCGGGTACAGACGCTCCAGCCGGATGATCGCCGTCTCCGTGTCGCCGCGCTTCTCGCGCTCGGCGTCCAGGTCGTAGTAGAGCTTCCCGGACACGAACACGACCTTGCGGACCGCCTCGGCGCCGACCGTCTCGTCGCCGATCACCGGGCGGAAGCCGCCGGTGGTGAACTCCTCGACCTTCGAGGCGGCGGCCTTGAGACGCAGCATCGACTTCGGGGTGAAGACGATCAGCGGCTTGTGGTGCGGGTTGTGCACCTGCCAGCGCAGAAGGTGGAAGTAGTTCGACGGGAGGGTCGGCATCGCGACCGTCATGTTGTCCTGCGCGCACATCTGCAGGAAGCGCTCCGGGCGCGCGGACGAGTGGTCCGGGCCCTGGCCCTCGTAGCCGTGCGGGAGCAGCAGGGTGACGCCGGACGTCTGGCCCCACTTCTGCTCGGCGGAGGAGATGAACTCGTCCACGACGGTCTGGGCGCCGTTGACGAAGTCACCGAACTGGGCCTCCCAGATCACCAGGGACTCCGGGCGGGCCAGCGAGTAGCCGTACTCGAAGCCCATCGCCGCGTACTCGCTGAGCAGCGAGTCGTAGACGTTGTAACGGGCCTGGTCCTCGGAGAGGTAGAGCAGCGGGGTGTAGTCCTCGCCGGTCTTCTGGTCGACGAGGACGGCGTGACGCTGACCGAACGTGCCGCGGCGGGTGTCCTGGCCGGCGAGCCGGACCGGGGTGCCCTCCATCAGCAGCGAACCGATGGCCAGGGTCTCGCCCATGCCCCAGTCGATCGTGCCGTTGTCCACCGAGGCCGCGCGGCGCTGCATCTGCGGCAGCAGACGCGGGTGCACCGTGATGCCGTCGGGGATGTTGACCTGCGACTCGGCGATCAGCTTCACGACCTCGGAGGACACCGCGGTGCCGACCGAGACCGGGAACTCCGCCTGGACGTCCGGGACGTGCGGCTGGGACGGTGCGGAGGTGGCCTCGCGGACCTCGGCGAAGACCTTCTCCAGCTGCCCCTGGAAGTCCTGGAGCGCCTGTTCGGCCTCTTCCAGCGTGATGTCGCCACGACCGATGAGGGACTCGGTGTAGAGCTTGCGCACCGAGCGCTTCTTGTCGATCAGGGTGTACATCTGCGGGTTGGTGAACTCCGGGTTGTCGCCCTCGTTGTGACCGCGGCGGCGGTAGCAGATGAGGTCGATCACGACGTCCTTGTTGAACGTCTGCCGGTACTCGAAGGCGAGCCGCGCGACGCGGACCACGGCCTCCGGGTCGTCGCCGTTGACGTGGATGATCGGCGCCTCGATCATGCGCGCCACGTCCGTGGCGTACATCGAGGAGCGAGAGGACTCCGGGGCGGCGGTGAAGCCGACCTGGTTGTTGATCACCACGTGCACGGTGCCGCCGGTGCGGTAGCCGCGCAGCTGCGACATGTTGAGCGTCTCGGCGACGACGCCCTGGCCCGCGAAGGCCGCGTCGCCGTGGAGCGCGACGGGCAGGACCGTGAAGTCCGTGCCGCCCTTGTTGATGATGTCCTGCTTGGCGCGCGCGATGCCCTCGAGGACCGGGTCGACGGCCTCCAGGTGCGAGGGGTTGGCGGCCAGCGAGACCTTGATCTGCTCGCCGTCCAGACCGGTGAAGGTGCCCTCGGCGCCCAGGTGGTACTTGACGTCGCCGGAGCCGTGCATCGACCGCGGGTCGAGGTTGCCCTCGAACTCCCGGAAGATCTGTGCGTACGACTTGCCCACGATGTTCGCCAGGACGTTCAGCCGGCCGCGGTGGGCCATGCCGATGACGACCTCGTCGAGGCGGGCCTCGGCGGCGGAGTCGATGACCGCGTCGAGCAGCGGGATGACGGACTCGCCGCCCTCCAGCGAGAAGCGCTTCTGGCCGACGTACTTGGTCTGCAGGAACGTCTCGAACGCCTCGGCGGCGTTGAGGCGGCGCAGGATCCGCAGCTGCTCCTCGCGCTCCGGAGCGGGGCGCGGACGCTCCACCCGGTCCTGGAGCCACTTGCGCTCCTTCGGCTCCTGGATGTGCATGAACTCGATGCCGGTGGTGCGGCAGTACGACTCACGCAGGACGCCGAGGATGTCGCGGAGCTTCATCATCGTCTTGCCGGCGAAACCGCCGACCGCGAAGTCGCGCTCCAGGTCCCACAGGGTGAGGCCGTGCTCGGTGATGTCCAGGTCGGGGTGCTTGCGCTGGCGGTACTCCAGCGGGTCGGTGTCGGCCATCACGTGACCGCGGACCCGGTAGGAGTGGATCAGCTCGAAGACCCGCGCGGCCTTGGTGACGTCGTCGTCGTGCGAGGCGTCGATGTCCTTGAGCCAGCGGACCGGCTCGTAGGGGATGCGCAGCGCCTTGAAGATCTCGTCGTAGAAGTCGTTCTCGCCGAGCAGCAGCTGGGCCAGGACGCGGAGGAACTCGCCGGACGCGGCACCCTGGATGACCCGGTGGTCGTACGTCGAGGTCAGGGTCATGACCTTCGAGATACCCAGCTTGTTCAGGGTGTCCTGGGAGGTGCCCTGGAACTCCGCGGGGTAGTCCATGGCGCCGACACCCATGATGAGGCCCTGTCCGGGCATCAGGCGGGGCACCGAGTGCACGGTGCCGATGCCGCCGGGGTTCGTCAGCGAGGCGGTGACCCCGGAGAAGTCGTCCATGCCGAGCTTGCCGACGCGGGCACGGCGGACGATGTCCTCGTAGGCCTGCCAGAACTCGAAGAAGTTGAGGGTCTCGGCCTTCTTGATGGCCGCGACGACGAGCTGACGGTCGCCGTTCGGCTTCACCAGGTCGATGGCGAGGCCGAGGTTCACGTGCTCCGGCTTGACCAGGGTCGGCTTGCCGTCCTTCACCGCGAAGGAGTAGTTCATCGACGGCATGGCCTTGAGGGCCTGCACCATCGCGTACCCGATGAGGTGCGTGAAGGAGATCTTCCCGCCACGGGCCCGCTTCAGGTGGTTGTTGATGACGATGCGGTTGTCGAAGAGCAGCTTCACCGGCACGGCGCGGACCGACGTGGCCGTCGGCAGCTCCAGGGAGGCGTTCATGTTCTTCGCGACGGCGGCCGACGGGCCCCGCAGCGTCACGTACTCGGGGCCGGCCGGGGCCTCGGTCGAGGCGTCAGCCTTCGCGGCGGCCGGGGCCGCCTTCGCGGGTGCCGCCTTGGCGGGAGCGGCGGGAGCGGCCTTCGCCGGGGCGGCCGGAGCCGCCGGAGCGGCGGCCGCGGGTGCGGCCGGGGCCGCCTGCGGCGCGGCCGGAGCCTGTGCCGTGGCGCCGTTGGTCGCGGCCGGGGTCACCGCTCCCGTGGGTGCGGGGACGGGCTTGTCCGCCGTGCCGGACGTACCCGGCTTGTAGTCGGCGAAGAAGTCCCACCAGGCGCGGTCGACCGAGTTGGGGTCCTGGAGGTACTGCTGGTAGATCTCGTCGACGAGCCACTCATTGGGGCCGAAAGCGGCGGCCGGGTTGGACCCGGAGCCCGCTTCTTGATCGGTCGAGATGCTCGAGTTACTGGGGGACTGAGACGACACGGCGGCAACCGCCCTCTTCCGCTTCACAAGGTGATGGACAGCGGAAATCAAGGCTACGCCTCCCGAGCCGTAACGTGCAGGCCGGGCCGGTCTTCGTCGTGCACATCACATCCGAAGCCGGGTTTCGGCGCATGAAATGGCGGGAAACAAGCAGAGTTCCGCTGCCCTTCGGGTACGCGGGGCCGGTGCTGCAGCCCCTTGGACCGTATCTCTTCCCGGACGGGAAGCAGAAACGGGTCCCTCCGCTTCGAACACTGGGTCAACCTTGCGTTCGGGCTTCCCCTGGAAGGGTGACCTGGATACGGCATCCACGAGTGGATTCGGCCACGCCGATGCGGCCACCGTGGAGATCCACCGCCCAGCGGGCGATCGCGAGGCCGAGCCCCGTGCCGCCGTCGCTGCCCGGACCGTGCGGGGACGGCGCCTGGCCGCGGTTGAAGCGCTCGAAGACCCGGTGGCGCTCCGCCTCGGGGATGCCGGGGCCCTCGTCGACGATCTCCAGCTCCAGCGACTCGGGATGCTCCCCGCGCCGTGCGAGCACCGTGACCCGGCCGTGCGGCGGGCTGTGCTTCACGGCGTTGTCGATCAGGTTGGCGACCACCTGGTGCAGGCGCTCCGCGTCCGCGTACGCCGTCAGCTCGGGCGGCGACACGTCGAGGTGCAGATGGACGTCGGTACGCGAGTGGTTGCCCGAACCGGAGGAGAGCCGGCGCTGGGAGGCGGCGAGATTCGCCTCCTTCAGCACGCCCGACAGGTAGGGCCAGACCTCGAAACGGCGCGCCTTGATCGCCAGCACGCCGTTGTCGAGCCGGGAGAGGTCCAGCAGGGTCTCCACCAGCCTGCCCAGCCGCTCCGTCTGTTTCAGCGCGGTGCGCATCGTCTCCGGATCCGCGGCGGACACCCCGTCCACCACGTTCTCCAGGACGGCTCTGAGCGCGGCGATCGGTGTGCGCAGCTCGTGGGAGACGTTGGCCACCAGCTCCTTGCGGTGCCGGTCCTCCGCCTCCAGGTCGTCCGTCATGCGGTTGATCGTCTGCGCCAGGTCGCCGAGTTCGTCCCGCCGCCCGGCGCCGCTCACCCGTCTCGTGTAGTCGCCGTGCGAGATCGACCGTGCGACGGCACGCATCTCGTCCAGCGGCGCGGTCAGCCCGTGTGCCACGAACTGGGTGATGAGCAGAGTGGCGATCACCGAGAAGACCGTGATGAACCGGAACTCGGTCCTGGTCCGCAGGGCGACGATGAGGAGCCCGGTCGTGATGAACACGGAGATCACCACGAGCGTGCCCAGCTTGGCCTTGATCGAGAAGGGCCGCAGTCCGGAGCCGGGCCGCGTCATGGCGCGGGGGTCTCCAGGGCGTAGCCGACGCCGTGCACGGTACGGATCCGCTCGGCACCGATCTTCCGGCGCAGAGCCTTGATGTGGCTGTCGACCGTGCGGGTCCCGGAGGCGTCCGCCCAGTCCCAGACCTCGGCCAGCAGCTGTTCCCGGGACAGCACCGCTCGCGGGGTGTTGGCCAGGCAGACCAGCAGATCGAACTCGGTCGGGGTGAGGTGGACGTCGTCGGCGCGCACCCTGACACGGCGCTGCGCGTGGTCGATCTCCAGCTCGCCGAGGCGCAGGATCCCGCTGCGCGGGGTCACCGCGGCCAGCGCGGCCCGTTCCACCCGGCGCAGCAGGACGTGGACCCGCGCCGCCAGTTCCCGCATGGAGAACGGCTTGGTCATGTAGTCGTCGGCGCCGACACCGAGTCCCACGAGCATGTCGGTCTCGTCGTCGCGTGCGGTGAGCATCAGGACCGGGACCGGGCGCTGGGCCTGCACACGACGGCAGACCTCCAGGCCGTCGAAGCCGGGAAGCATGATGTCGAGCACCATCAGGTCGGGCTGCCAGGCCTCGGCCGCGTCCACGGCCGCCGGGCCGTCGAGAGCCGTCTGCACCAGGAAGCCCTCGGCCCGCAACCGGGCGGAGATGGCGTCGACGATCGTGGCGTCGTCCTCTACCACCAGCACCCGGCGCTGAGCCCCCGGGGTGGCCGCGACGCCGTTGTGGGTGGTGTGTGTCTGTTCCATCGCCCCGCCCCTGCCCGTTCTCGCGGAGGCCATTCCTCCGGAGGCACGGTTATCGCTTGTGGATGTCGTCGGTGATCCCTTGTGACGGTCAGCAGCGTAAAGGCAGAGGAGGCCTTCCGGCTACGCAGGGTGTTGTCCGTCGTGAAGGTGTTACCCGGGGAAAGGGTCCGGATCGGCCGAGTCGCGGTGTCCGGTCCATGGGGGGACCGGGGCGTGCATACCGGGTGGGGGGTTCACTCCCCCCGGAGTGCGAGATGGACCACGTCCGGCACACCTCGGGCAACGGCTACTTCTTCGGTCGTTACTGCGCGGAATCCGGCATTCCGCAAGGTTGACTCGAACTCGGCGGACGGCTGTGCGGACCATACGGCGAGCACTCCGCCGGGCGTCAGGCGCGTCCGGCAGGCCTCGACACCAGCCGCCGAGTAGAGGCTTCCGTTGCCCTCGGTGACGGTCCAGTCGGGGCCGTTGTCGATGTCCAGACACAGGGCGTCGTAACGCTCCGTGGTCGTCCGGAGGTGGTCGACGAGGTCCGTGCGGAGTACCTCGGTCCGGGGGTCCGCGAGCGCCGCGCCGGAGATCCGTCCGAGCGGGCCGTCGAGGTGCCAGTCCACGATGGCCTGTTCGCGCTCGACGACCGCGATCCGGCCCCAGCGCGGTTCCTCGGCGGCCCGGACCAGCGAGAACCCGACGCCGAGTCCGCCGATGAGCACCGACGGCTCCGGCCTGTCGGCGGGCAGGGCCGCGAGCGCCGCGTCGATCAGCAGCCGCTCGGACCGCCCGTCGGAGGTGTCCATCAGGAAGCAGCCGTTGGCGATGATCTCGAAGTCGCTGCCCCGCTCGCGCAGGACGACTTCGCCGAACGGCCCCTCGCGCCGGTCGAGGACGACGGGGCGGTGGGCGTCTGTGGCGGACGGCATGGGCGCGTTCTCCGGTCTGCGGCAGGCGGTGGCGGGCTCCCGGGTTCCCCTCGGGCCGTTCCATGTTTCCCTGCCCGGGGCTCCCGGGCCAGTCGTTTTGCCCACTCCCACTCCTGGGGCCCCGCGCGGGGGCCGTGGTGCCGGTGCCGCCCCGGTGCGTCCTCCCGGACCGGTCCGGGAATGGCCGGGCCTTTTCGTGCGCTGCCGTGGAGGCGGGTGCGGCCGGGGCTCTGATGCCGCCCGCGCGGCGGTGCGGAGCGGGCGTCCCCGCGGGTGCCGCTGGGGCGATTCCCGCAGACGGGGGCGCCGGCGAACTGCTGATCGCTGAGAGCGAACGCGAGGCGGGGAACATTGCCGGGCTCACAAGCATTGAGTCCACATAGCTCAACTTGCCTGCCTAAGGGGAGATCATGACTGAAGGATCCGACGCCTCCAGGACGTCCACGCCGATCGACCTGCCCGTGCTGCCGCTGGACGACGAGGTCGTACTGCCCGGAATGGTGGTACCGCTCGATCTGTCGGACGCGGAGGTGCGCGCCGCCGTGGAGGCCGCGCAGGCCGTCGCGCGGCCGGGGGGCGGCAAGCCCGAGGTGCTGCTCGTGCCGCGCATCGACGGGAACTACACCGGGACCGGCGTCCTGGGCACCGTGGAACAGGTCGGGCGGCTCTCCGACGGGGACCCGGGCGCCCTCATCCGCGCCCGTGACCGGGTGCGCATCGGCGCCGGGACCAGCGGCCCCGGCAACGCCCTGTGGGTGGAGGGCACCCGGATCGACGTGCCCGTGCCCGACCCCCTGCCCGGCTCCGCCGCCGAGCTGGCCAAGGAGTACAAGGCCCTCGCGACCAGCTGGCTGAAGAAGCGCGGTGCCTGGCAGGTCGTGGACCGGGTCCAGCAGATCGACGACATCTCCGCCCTCGCCGACAACTCCGGTTACTCGCCCTTCCTCACCACCGCGCAGAAGGTCCAGCTGCTGGAGACCGCCGACGCGGTGGCCCGGCTGAAGCTGGCCATCCAGTGGCTCGGCGAACACCTCGCCGAGCAGGACGTCGCCGAGTCCATCGCCAAGGACGTCCAGGAGGGCGTCGACAAGCAGCAGCGTGAATTCCTGCTGCGGCGACAGCTCGACGCCGTGCGCAAGGAGCTCTCCGAGCTCAACGGCGAGTCCGGCTCCGGCGACGAGTCCGACGACTACCGGGCCCGCGTCGAGGCCGCCGACCTCCCCGGACACGTCCGTGAGGCCGCCCTCAAGGAGGTCGAGAAGCTGGAGCGCGCCTCCGACCAGAGCCCCGAGGGGTCCTGGATCCGCACCTGGCTGGACACCGTCCTCGAGCTCCCCTGGAACGAGCGCACCGAGGACGCCTACGACATCCGCGGCGCACGGGAGATCCTCGACGCCGAACACGCGGGCCTCGGCGACGTGAAGGAGCGCATCACCGAGTACCTCGCGGTGCGCAAGCGGCGTACCGACCGCGGGCTCGGTGTGGTCGGCGGACGCCGCGGCGGCGCCGTGCTGGCCCTGGTCGGCCCGCCCGGCGTGGGCAAGACCTCCCTCGGCGAGTCCGTGGCGCACGCCATGGGGCGCAAGTTCGTCCGCGTCGCGCTCGGCGGTGTGCGGGACGAGGCGGAGATCCGGGGTCACCGGCGTACGTACGTCGGCGCGCTTCCCGGGCGCATCGTCCGGGCGGTCAAGGAAGCCGGATCGATGAACCCCGTCGTCCTGCTCGACGAGATCGACAAGGTCGGATCCGACTTCCGGGGCGATCCGGCGGCCGCCCTGCTCGAAGTGCTCGACCCGGCGCAGAACCACACCTTCCGCGACCACTACCTGGAGGTCGAACTCGACCTCAGCGACGTCGTGTTCCTCGCCACGGCGAACGTTCTCGACGCCATCCCCGAGGCCCTGCTCGACCGCATGGAGCTGGTCACGCTCGACGGCTACACCGAGGACGAGAAGGTCGTCATCGCCCGTGACCACCTGCTCCCGCACCAGCTGGAGCGTGCCGGTCTGCAGGAGGACGAGGTCGGTCTCGACGAGTCCGCACTGCGCAAGCTGGCGGGCGAGTACACCCGGGAGGCCGGGGTGCGGAACCTGGAGCGGTCCGTCGCCCGGCTGCTGCGCAAGGTCGCGGCCCAGCACGAACTGGGTGAGCGGGAGCTCCCGTTCACGGTGTCCGAGCAGGATCTGCGGGGACTGATCGGACGGCCGCACCACGTTCCCGAGTCCGCCCAGGACCCGGCCGGGCGCCGCACCGCGGTGCCGGGCGTGGCCACCGGGCTCGCGGTGACGGGCGCGGGCGGTGACGTGCTGTTCGTCGAGGCCTCGCTCGCCGACCCGGAGACCGGGGCGTCCGGACTGACCCTGACCGGCCAGCTCGGCGACGTCATGAAGGAGTCCGCGCAGATCGCCCTGAGCTTCCTGCGCTCGCACGGGGCGGAGCTGGAACTTCCGGTCGCCGACCTGAAGGACCGGGGCGTGCACATCCACTTCCCGGCGGGCGCGGTCCCGAAGGACGGCCCGAGCGCCGGCATCACCCTGACCACCGCGCTGGCCTCGCTGCTCTCCGGACGGCTGGTCCGCACGGACGTGGCGATGACCGGTGAGGTGTCGCTGACGGGACGGGTGCTGCCGATCGGCGGTCTGAAGCAGAAGCTGCTGGCCGCCCACCGCGCGGGCATCACCACCGTGGTGATCCCCCAGCGCAACGAGGCCGACCTGGACGACGTGCCGGCGGAGGTCCTCGACACCCTGGACGTCCACCCGGTGACCGACGTCCGCCAGGTGCTGGAGATCGCCCTCGCCCCGGCCTCGGCCAGGGCGCAGGACAGGCTCCCGGCCGCCGCGTAGGCGCCATGCTGTGACGGGCGTGGCATCACGCCGACGGCCGGTACGGACGGTCCGTCCTCCCCCGGGAGGGCGGACCGTTCCGCGTGCGGAGCCGGTCAGGGGCGGTACACCGTGCCGGGCCGCGGCTCCGCCGGGGCCATCAGCTGGGGGACGGTCACGAAGGTGTAGCCCCGCTCCTTCAGCGTGTCGATGATGCCCGGCACCGCGGGGACCGTGCCCTCGTAGATGTCGTGCAGCAGGATGATCCCGTCCTTGCCGGCCTGGTCGAGTATCCGCTTCCTGATCAGCGCGGAGTCGTTCGTGGAGTAGTCCTTGGCGGTCGCGCTCCACAGGACCTGGGAGAGCCCGAGCTCCTCGCAGACCTCCGAGACGGTGGCGTCCGTGCGGCCCTGCGGGGGACGCATCAGCCGGGGCCGCTTCCCGGTGACGTCCTCGATCGCGAGCTGCGTCCTCTCCAGCTCGGCCCGTATCTCACCGGGCTCCTTGTCGGTCAGGATCTCGTGGGACCAGGTGTGGTTGGCGACCTCGTGGCCCTCGTCCTCGATGCGCCGCACCGTCTCCGGGTGCTTCAGCACGTGGTCCCTGCCCAGCAGGAAGAACGTGGCGGGAACCCGCTTCTCCTTGAGCACGTCCAGGAGGCGCGGAGTGTCCTTCGCCGGCCCCGCGTCGAACGTCAGCGCGATGCACTTGGCCTTCCGGCAGTCCACCTGTCCGAACGACCCCTTGGCGTCGGAAGCGGCGTCGGCGCGGGCGGACGCGGGAGCCGTGGTCCCCATCGCACAGCCGCCGAGCGTCAGTGTGAGCACCGTCACCAGGGCGGCGGCCAACCCCGGACGGAACGGCGTCATCTTTCCGGGCACAACAGGCACAGCACGTCACTTCCCCTGACTCGGCCGCACGCCGACGGTGCGGCACGGCGCGACTATACACAGCATGTATACGCAGAGTGCATAGCGGGGTGAGGTGCAACGCCGGGCCCCGGTGACCTGGAGCTGGTCACCGGGGCCCGGTCCTGCGTCGTGCGTCGTGCGTCGTGGTCGTGGTCGTGCGTCGTGCGGGAGGATCAGCCGTTCGCGAGCGCCACCACGCGGTCCAGGGCGCCGTTGAAGTGGTTGTGGTCGCCGACGGTCGGGCCCGACGACGTGTACTGCCACATCGTGTAGTAGCCCCAGCCGGCCGGGAGTTCGCCGACCGTCGTGTTGTACCGCGCCACCCAGAGCGGGTTGGTGGCGCCGAAGCCCGCGTTGTTGCCCGTGCAGTCCTTCCACCAGCTGGTCGCGGTGTAGATCACCGCGTCACGCCCGGTGCGCGCCTTGTAGGTGTTCACGAAGTCGCGGATCCAGGCGACCATCCCGGCCTGGGTCTTGCCGTAGCACTGCGCACCGTACGGATTCCACTCGATGTCCAGCACGCCGGGAAGTGTCCTGCCGTCCCTGGACCAGCCGCCGCCGTTGTCCACGAAGTAGTTCGCCTGGGCGGCGCCGCTCGTGGTGTCCGGGGTGGCGAAGTGGTAAGTGCCCCGGATCATGCCGATGTTGTAGGAACCGTTGTACTGCTGCGTGAAGTACGTGTTCTTGTAGTACGTCCCCTCGGTGGCCTTGACGTAGGCCCACTTCACGCCGCTGTTCCAGAGCGTCGCCCAGGCGACGTCGCCCTGGTGGCCGCTGACGTCCACGCCCTCGGTCTGGACGGCCCTCGTGCCGGTCGGCGCGCCGCCGCCCTGGCCGTCGTGGGCGATGACTCCCTGCCCCATCCTCGCCGTGCCCCGTTCGGGGAGGTCGGCCGCGGAGGCCGTGCCGGGCAGGGTGAACAGGAGGGTGAGTGCGGCGAGGAGGGTGCCTGCCGCGAAGAGGCGGGGGCGGCGGGCTGAGGTTCCGGATCTGTGCACGGGCATTGCGTGCCTCCGAGGGCTCGGTGGGGGAGCTCATGGCCCAGGAGCGGGTGCGGGACACTCCTGCGGTGCGTGCGCCGTGGTGTGGACATGCCACTCATGGCACTCATGAAGCTACGCACGTAGACCCGTGCTCCGGAAGGGGGTCCGGCCACTGCCGGAGGTCTACGCCTGCGAAATACTGGCCCAACTGCGGCGATGGCCCCAGTTGAAAGAAACTTTCATCGGCGGGAAAGCGTATGAGGGGTGCTGACGTGCACGGGAGCGGAAACGGCGGTGAACCGGGCGCGACGGCCGGAACTGGTGTGGACCATGAGTTCCTGGCCCTGGAGCGCGAGTTGGCGGTCTTCCTCCGCCGGGCGCGGGCCAACTCCGGGGAGATGGCCCGCGAGGTCCATCCGGACCTGGAGGCCGCGGCCTACGGACTCCTCGTGCGGCTGGAGTCCGCTGGACGGCAGCGCGCCACGGATCTCGCCGCCTACTTCGGCGTCGGGAAGGCGACCATGAGCCGCCAGTTGCGGGCCCTGGAGGGCCTCGGGCTGGTGGCACGGGAGACCGACCCGGCGGACGGCCGGGCGTCGCTCGTCCACCTCACGGACGACGGCCTCGCGCGCTTCCGCAGCGTCCGTGACGCCCGGCGTGGCCGGTACGCCCGCAAGCTCGCGGGCTGGGACCGTGGGGAGGTCGCGGAACTCGCCCGCCTCCTGCACCACTTGAACGAGCGCGCGGAGGAGTGACCCGGGCGGGGTGAGCCGCCCCGCCGGCGGCTACAGCTCCACGAGGAGCGCCGTGGCGTCGTCGTGCCTCTTGCCGCGACGCAGGTGCACGCGGTCGACGTCGGCCCGCTCCAGGTCCCTGACGCGGTCGATCAGCCCCTGCGGCCCCTCCTGGCGCAGCACCTTCACGGTGTCCGTCCAGTCGCCCTCCCGGAACTTCTCCGTCCAGCGGCTCGCCCCGTCGGTCAGCGCCGCGAGGGCCCGGACCTCCTGCCGCGGCGTCTCGCCGGTCACCGCGCGTGACGACACCAGAGGGTCGGCGGCCGCCGTGAAGAATCCGCCCTCCTTGTTCCGCGCACGCGTGTCCGCGATCTCCTCCGAGGCGAGCAGGCCCGGGGGCAGCCGGTCGAGACGGTCGTCGAGGAGCGGCCGGACCGTGCCGTCGGGCGCCTCGACGAGCAGGGCCGAGTCGGAGAGCACCAGGTGCTCGACCCTCTCCTGATCCCAACGCGCCAGGACCGCGGTTGCCTGAGGCGTGCGCGGGTGAGAAAGGTCACACGAGGAGCGGTGTGCGTCGGCGGTACGCCGGATGGACTCCGCGAGGATCTCGGACAGCGTCAGATCCCTTCGCGAAGCGGACAGTTCGACCAGGGCCCCGCCGAGCCGCGCGGTGAACCAGGGAACCGTGTGCACACAGCCGTCGTCGTCCTGTGGTGGCGTGACCCCGTCCAGCAGGACGAGCGCGCCACCCCGTCCTGCTGCGGGGACGGCGGTCGACGCCCAGTCCTCGTTGGGGCGTTCGGAGCTGCCCGGCGCGGTGGCGAGTTCGATACGCATCCGGTCAGTCTGCACGATGTCTTCACGGTGCCCGCACGCTCCTCGGCCGGGCCGTACGAGCAGGTCAGATGGCCCTGGGTGGCGCGATCCCGTGCTCGGTGCATATGCGGGCGGGCATACTCCCAAAGCCTGGCCCGAACTTCCACCCGGCCACCCGTGCATGCCGTGCGGCGCCACTGGGGAGACTTGTTCGCCAACTCCGGATTGCGGTTCACTCGTTCGAGTGGCGGAGCGGTTGATGCACGGCCCCCTCTCAAAAGCGCTGGAATGGTCGGAAGCCGTACGGTGCACATCAGGGCGGGGTGCCCATTTCACGTGACCGTGCGTCACCTCTGCTTCAAGGGCGGACGAGTCAAGATTGCGAGCACCGGTGCAGAAGAAGCGGCCTCGGAGCAAGGACAGCACGCGCGAGGAGTCCGGGGCGGCGCCTCAGGCAGCGGGTGCCTCCAAGCGGACCGTGCGGGTACGCAGCCGGCTCGTCGCCGGCGTTGCCGTCGTAGGGATCACCGTCATCGCGGCGGGCGCCCCGGCGGCCCTGGGAGCGTCCTCGGACCTCAACGAGTCCCAGCGCCTGGTGACGCTCGCCGAGCTGAACCAGCAGGCGATCACCCTCGCGCACTCCCTCGCGGACGAGCGCGACGAGGTGACCGCCCACATCGCGGGCGGCCGTGAGGAGGGCGACGGCAAGGACGGCACCACGAGTCCGGCGGCCCGTGTCGACCAGCAGGTGGACGAGATCCTGGAGGCCGCCCCCGCGGCGCTGCGCAGGGACCTCTCCGCCATCCCCTCCCTCCGCAGGACCGCCCTCACCGGCAAGGGCTCCGCGATGGAGGCCTACCAGGCGTACTCCGAGGTCATCGCCAAGCTGCACGACCTCGCCGACGAACTCGCGGAGAAGACCCCGCCGCGCGCCGCCGACGCCACCCGCGCCCCGCTCGCCCTCGGCACCGCCGTCGAACAGGCCTCCGCCACACGGGGACTGCTGCTGGCCGCGCTCGCCGTACCCGGTACGGAGCCGCAGCAGCAGACCGACCCGTTCACCGGTCTGCCCGTCCAGGGCCAGGACTCGGGGGACAGCGAGGGCGACCGCACCCGCGACGAGCTGAGCGCCGCGGCCCAGCAGGCCCGGGTGCGCGAACTCGCCTCCCTCGCCGAGTTCGACCAGGCCGCCGGCCCCTCCGCACGGGACAGTCTCGCCTCCACGGTCACCGGCCCCGAGGTCACCGGGGCGGAGAAGTACCTCACCCGGCTCACCGACCGCCCCGAACTGTCGGACAGTGACCGGGAGGCCGACCCCAAGAAGGTCGAGGCGGCGCTGTCCGCCCGTATCGACCGCATGCGCGGGGTCGAGTCCGCGCTGGGCACGGCGCAGGTCAAGCGGCTGGAGGCACTGCGCGACGACGACGTCACCGCGCTGGAGCTCCGCCTCGCCCTGCTCGGCGGCTGCCTGCTGGTCGCCGTCGGTGTCTCCACGGCGGTCGCCCGCACCCTCACCCAGCCTCTCGCGGTCCTGCGGATCGGGGCCGGCCGTATCGCCGCCGAGCCCGAGACCGCCGAACCGATCCGCTACACCGGGCGCAACGACGAGTTCGCCCAGGTCGTACGCTCCATCAACGCCCTGCACGGCAAGCTGCACGGACTGCAGCACGACGTCACCGGCCGGCTCGGGAGCGTGCAGAGCGAGCACGGTGAACCGGCCGCCGACCGTGAGGCACTCACGCTCCAGCGGGCCGAGCTCCAGACCCGGGTGGCGGAACTCACCGGGCAGCTGGAACGGCTCCGGAACACCGTGCACCACACCTTCGTGAACCTGTCGCTGCGCACCCTCGGCCTCGTCGAGCGCCAGCTCGGCGTCATCGAGGGCATGGAGGAGCGCGAGCAGGATCCCGAGCGTCTCGCGACCCTCTTCAAGCTGGACCACATGGCCACCGTCATGCGGCGCCACAGCGAGAACATGCTGGTCCTCGCGGGGACCGATCACAACCAGGGACACGTCGGCCCGATCCCCCTCGTCGACGTACTGCGCGCCGCGGTCAGCGAGATCGAGCGGTACGAGCGGGTCACCATCCAGTCCCTGCCGCCGCACGCCCGGATCGCGGGCTTCGCCGCCGACGACGTGAGCCATCTGGTCGCCGAACTCCTGGAGAACGCGACCTCCTTCTCCCCGCCCGACTCCCATGTCGAGCTCTCCGGATGGCTGCTGGAGACCGGAGAGGTGATGCTCTCGGTACAGGACGCGGGCATCGGCATGTCGGCCGTCCGGATGGGCGAGCTCAATGCCAGGCTGGCCGACCCCGCAACCTTCGAGGCCGGTGAACAGGCCGCGGACGGCGCGGGGCTGGGTCTTCAGGTGATCTCGCTGCTGGCGGCCCGCCACGGCGTACAGGTGCAGCTGCGCGAGCAGAAGGGGAGCGGGGTGACCGCGGTCGTCGTCCTTCCGCAGGCGCTGCTGCCCAAGGTGCCGCCCGTCTCCTCCCCGCCGTCCGTGGCGCTGCCCGGGGACGCCCCCGCGCTGAACCTCCCGGGTTCGGTCGCCGAGGCGAACTCCAACGCGCTGCCGACGCGTTCGGCCCTCCCCGGCGCGGACCCGCTGATCGAGGCGGCCGAGCGCACCCTGCAGCAGGCGGGCCCGCAGCACACGCCCGCGCAGCCCGGGACACCGGAACCGGCCGCACCCGGGCCCGAGCCCGTGGCCCCGGAGTCCGCGACGCCACAACCCCCCGCCGCCCCGGAGACCGACCCGGCCGGCGAGCCCGCGCACCACGAGGAGTCCGAGGCCGAGACCACGATGCAGGTCCGGCTGCCCGTGCAGCCGGACGCACCGAGCCCGTACGCCATCGGCCCCGACCGGCACGAGCGTGCTGCCGACACGAGCCCCGCGACGGATCCCGCACCGGCATCCGCTCCGGCCGCGGACGCCCTTCCGGGCCCCCGGCAGCCGCTGACCGGTCTCGGCGAGGAGGTGCCCGACCCGGCACCCGTGCCCGAGCGCCTCACCGACAAGGGGCTGCCCAAGCGCACCCCCAGGATCTCCGAGCCGCAGGCCACCGCGCCCACCGAGCGCAAGGGCAGCCTGGACAAGGAGGCACTGCGCCGTCGGCTCGGCGGCTTCCATCAGGGAGCGAAGGACGGCCGCCGCGACGTCGAGACGGAGATCTCCGACAGCGGCCCACAGACCGACCACGACCGTACCGACGGTCGCATCGATGAGACGGGGGACACAGTCGAGGAGGCACGCAGTTGACTGCGCCCAGCACATTCGGGCTGAGCACCGAGGCCCGGAACCTTCACTGGTTGCTGAGCAATCTCGTGGAGGAGGTGCCAGGGGTCCATTCGGTCACCGTCGTCTCGTCGGACGGGCTCATGCTGCTCTCCTCGGACCCCGGCCTCGCGACGGCCAAGGCGGCGGGACGGCAGACGGGCCCCAAGGGCTCCAGCGCCGACCTGGCCACCATCGTCTCCGGTATCGGGTCCCTCACGATCGGCGCCGCCAAGCTGATGGACGGCGGCGGCGTCAAGCAGACCATGGTCGCGATGGACGAGGGCAGTGTCTTCGTCATGTCGATCAGTGACGGCTCCCTGCTCGGCGTGCACGCCACCGCCGACTGCGACATGAGCGTCATCGCGTACCACATGGCGCTCTTCGTCGGCCGCGCCGGACACGTACTCACCCCCGAACTCCGCAGCGAGCTGCGCAAATCGATGGAGAGCACCCAGTGACGTCAGCTGCTGAACCCGTACGAAAACTCCCCGTCAGGGGTGCCGCCCGCAAGGCCGCGCGGGTCCGCCCGTACTCCCTCACCGGCGGCCGCACCCGTTTCGGCCACGTCCTGCTCGTCGAGACGTTCGTCGCCGCGCTGGACGCGCCCGAGGAGCGCCGGGAGCTCACCAACGGCAATCTCGCCTCGCGCGTCATGCCGGAGCTCCACGCCATCGTCGAACTCTGCCGCCGTATGCGTACGGTCGCGGAGATCTCCGCCCTGTTGAAGATGCCGCTCGGAGTCGTCCGGGTGCTGCTCAGCGACTTGGCCGACCAGGGAAAGATCCGCGTCTACGGAACCGGTCACGGCACCGGCCAGCCGGACCGCGCACTGCTCGAAAGGGTGCTCAATGGACTCCGCCGTCTCTGAGGCGCCGCTCTTCACTCCGCGCCAGCGGGGTCCGCAGGACAAGCCCGACGAGTCGGTGCAGGCCTGGCAGCTCGACCACACGCGCGCGCCGATCGCCACCAAGATCGTGGTGGCGGGCGGCTTCGGCGTGGGCAAGACGACCTTCGTCAGTTCGGTCTCCGAGATAGACCCCCTGCAGACCGAAGCGCTGATGACGCAGGCCAGCGAGGAGACCGACGACCTCACGGCCACGCCCGACAAGGTCACCACGACCGTCGCGATGGACTTCGGCCGGCTCACCCTGGACGACGACCTCGTCCTGTACGTCTTCGGGACCCCCGGGCAGCAGCGCTTCTGGTTCATGTGGGACGACCTGGTGCGCGGTGCGATCGGCGCGGTCGTCCTGGCGGACACACGGCGCCTCGCCGACTGCTTCGCCGCGCTCGACTACTTCGAGAGCTGCGGCCTCCCCTACATCGTCGCCGTCAACCACTTCGAGGGCACCCCCGGCTTCGACGAGGACGACGTCAGGGAGGCCCTGTCCGTCGCTCCGCACGTACCCCTTGTGATCATGGATGCGCGTAAGAGGATCACCGTCGTCGAGTCGTTGCTCGCCCTGGTGGGCCACGCACTCGCCGTCTCCCCCGAGTAACGAAGACGCACTTCCAGAACACGTAACGGAGAACCGCGATGCGGAAGATACTCATAGTCGGAGCCGGTCAGTCCGGTCTCCAGCTGGCCCTCGGACTGCAGTCCAACGGGTACGAAGTCACCCTGATGTCCAACCGCACCGCCGACGAGATCCGCACCGGCCGGGTCATGTCGACGCAGTGCATGTTCCACACGGCTCTCCAGCACGAGCGCGACCTCCAGCTCAACTTCTGGGAGTCCCAGGCCCCGCGGATCGAGGGCGTCGGCGTCTCGGTCGCCGGCCCGGACTCCTCGCGTGTCGTCGACTGGGTGGGCAAGCTGGACGGGTACGCCCAGTCCGTCGACCAGCGCGTGAAGATGGCCGGCTGGATGGAGACCTTCGCCCAGCGCGGCGGTCAGCTCGTCATCCACGGCGCCGCGGTCTCCGACCTCGACTACTTCTCCCGCACGTACGACCTGGTGATGGTCTCCGCCGGCAAGGGCGAGCTCGTCTCCATGTTCGGCCGGGACGCCTCCCGTTCGCCGTTCGACACCCCGCAGCGCGCCCTCGCCGTCGCGTACGTCCACGGCCTGGGCCCGCGCCCGGAGCACCCGGAGTTCGACGCGGTGCGGTGCAACCTGGTCCCGGGGGTCGGCGAGCTCTTCGTCATGCCGACCCTGACGACGTCGGGCCGTGCGGACATCCTGTTCTGGGAAGGCGTCCCGGGCGGGCCGCTCGACGCGTTCCAGGGCATCAAGGACCCCGCGGAGCACCTGGCCAAGACGCTGGAACTCATGGAGAAGTTCACCCCGTGGGAGTACGCGCGCGCCACCAAGGTCGAGCTGACCGACGCCAACGCCACGCTGGCGGGCCGTTACGCCCCGACCGTGCGCAAGCCCGTCGGCCGGCTGCCCGGCGGCGGCCTGGTCCTCGGTGTCGGCGACGTGGTCGTGGCCAACGACCCGATCACCGGCCAGGGTTCCAACACCGCGTCCAAGTGTGCGCACTCCTACCTGCACTCGATCCTCGAACACGGCGACCGCCCGTTCGACGAGGAGTGGATGGAGGCCACGTTCGAGCGGCACTGGGAGAAGACCCAGCACGTCGTGAAGTGGACGAACGCGATGCTCGGCCCGCCGCCGGAGCACGTCCTGAACCTGATCGGCGCGTCCGGCCAGCTCCAGCCGGCCGCCGACCGGTTCGCCAACGGGTTCAACGACCCGGCGGACTTCGACAACTTCTTCTTCGAGCCGGAGAAGACGAACGCGTACCTGGGCTCGCTCACCGGCGCCCAGGGCTGACAGCGGGTACGAGAGCCGGGCCGCCCCCTTCCGTCACGCACGAGCGGACGGACGGGGGCCCGGCTCTCACGTGTCCGGGGCGTCGTATCCGGTGTCCGGACCCGAGGTGGCGTCCGTGGGCAGTTCCGGCAGGGTGTACGCGGCCAGTGGCTCGCTGCCCGGGTCGGGCCGGACGGCGCCCAGCAGCGGGTTCGAGGCCAGTGGCGAGACCTTCACCGTGGCTCCGGGCCTGGGCGCCTGGATCACCAGACCGTCGCCGATGTACAGCGCGACATGGGTCGCCTTCGGGAAGTAGACCACCAGGTCACCGGGGCGCAGCGAGCCCAGGGGCACCTTCGGCAGTCGGCGCCACTGTTCCTGCGACGTACGCGGGATGTCCCGGCCCGCCGCCGACCAGGCCTGCGACGTGAGCCCGGAGCAGTCGTACGTCTCGGGCCCTTCCGCACCCCACACGTAGGGCTTGCCGAGCTGCTCGACGGCGTAGGCGACGGCCTTCCCGCCCTCCTCGGACGGCGGGCGGACCGAGCTGAGCGCCCCCGAGGCGGTGAGCGTGTCCTGGGCCTCGCCGATGTTCTTCTCCTCCAGCGCCGACAGGGCGGCGAGCTGCTCGGCCGACAGGGAGGCCAGCATCACCTCGACGGCCTTCAGCCGGGACCGCACGGTGTCGTGCTGCTTCTTCCGCAGTGCGGCGAGCTCCCGCTGCCGGTCCTGTGCCGCCCGGGACTTGGCCGCCAGCACCTCGGCGTGCCGCTCCGCCCCCGTCAGCCGGTCGACCACGGCCGACCGGCCGGCCTGGGCGCGCTCGATGACATGGCTCTGCTCCAGGGCCCGGGCCGGGTCGTCGGCCAGGAGCAGCCGCAGGTACAGGGAGAAGTCGGTGCGCCCCTGGTACTGGTCACGTGCCAGCCGTCCGGCGTCCCGGCGGCCGGATTCCAGGGCCGCCCGGGCCTCGGTCACCTCGCCGCGCAGCTTGCGGACCTCGGCCGTCCGCTTCCGCAGCTCCTCCTCGGTGCCGTTGTAGAGCTCGCCCGCCTCCTCGGCGTTCCGGTACAGCGTCTGCAGCTGCTTCAACAGCCCCGCCACACTCCTGGGAGCCGGCCCGGGCGCCGGCGCGGGTTCCGGTCCGGACGGTTCGGCGACCGCGGGGGAGGCGGCGACGGCCGCGGCCAGCGCGGCCGTGCAGAGGGCGCGTGCGACTCTGCCCCACACGAGATCACCTCCGGTGTCAGGGGTGATGCCGATTAATCGGACAACCCCACAAGTGCTCGGATGTCGTCCATCCGGTCACCCGGCCCCGGGTGATGCAAGGACCGTCCGGCGTGCCGCTCCGGGGCGTGCCCCGAACGGCGTACGCCGGGGCGGTCACTCCACGGGAAACGCATAAAATGCCCGTTCCCGCTGGACGACGACGGAGGTCTTCCCGGTGGCAAGGACCCGGTAGGGGGCGGTGACCGCGGCCCCCTCCGGGGCGGGGGCGCCGATGTCCTGGAACTTCCACAGCCTGCGCCCGTCCGCCGCGGCGAACGCGGTCACCTGCGAGGCGTCCGCGGCGAGCAGCGTCCTCCCGCTGCCGCTCAGCGTGAGCGCGGGACAGCCGTCACCGGCCGGGACCTCGGTGGACCGTCGCCAGAGCACCTTTCCGGTGGCCCGTTCGACCGCCCCGACCTCCTGGTCGCGGTTCGTGGTGTGGAGCAGCGCCCCGGCCGCGACCGGCGTACCGAAGACCGACGACGCCGTTCCGTTCAGCGTCCAGAGAGGCTTCCCGCTCCCCGTCTCGAAGGCCCCCAGATCGTCGCCCACCGCGCCGAACAGACGCCCCTCCTGGTCACCGGCCGCCGCGCCGCCGGGCGCGACCGTGCCGAACCGCCGGTTCCACAGCGGCTTGCCCGTGGTGCGGTCGAAGCAGCGGAAGACCGCCTTGCCCTGGCCCGCCCTGACGTCGGCCGGGGTGAGCGTGCCCGCGTCCTGCCGTACGACGAGGTCGGCGTTCCGGGCGGCGATCAGCCGGTAGGCCGGGGTTCCGGGTGCCCGGCCCGCGGGGACGGCGACGCGCCAGATCTCCTCGCGGCGGACGACGTCGTAGGCGAAGAAGTACGCCTTGACGACCTGGGTGTCCTTGCCGCGCTTCTTGCCCTTCTTCGGCTTCGGCGCCCGCACGGTGACCGTGTGGGAGCCCGTGAACCAGAGGACGGAGCCCGACTGTCCGGTGAGCGGGGCCACCTTCATGTCCGGTACGCCGTCGAACTGGTCCGCGAAGCGCACCCGGTGCCGGATCCGCCCGTCCTCCGGTGACAGCCAGAGGAATTCGGTCGGGGCCGCCAGGAAGCAGAGGTCCTCCCCGGCCGTCAGCACGCTCTGCGCCCCGGCGGCGTCGGCGCGCTCCCAGACCTTCCGGCCGGTCCTGAGGTCGACGGCGGTCGCCCCGGCCGTGTCCGTGAGCACCAGCAGCCTGTCCTGCCAGACGCCGGCGGTGAGCGGGGCCGGTGCCTTCGCCGGCCGGGCGTACGTCCACCGGGGCTCGGGCGGCCGGCCCGGAAGGGCGGGCCGGGGCTCGGCGGCCGGCTTCTCGTCGGTGGTGGCCGAGGCGGATCCGTCGGAACCGAGGGCCGCCACGGCGGCCCCGCCCAGAACGAGCCCCGCCGCGCCGGCGGCGACGGCCGTGAGCAGCGCCCGCCGGCCGGTGACCGGCCCCGTGCGCGGTGCCGCCGCGGGCGGCGCGGCGGCGGGCAGGGCCGGAGGCGCAGCGGTGAAGGCCGGGTGCGCGTACGGCTGCGCGGGTGGGGGGACTGCCGCCGGGAGGCGCGGGGGCGCGGTGTTCGTCACCTCCTCGGGGAGGGTGAGCTGGGCCGTCGCCCGGTCGGACCGGGGGGTGCGCGCACCGGTGCCCAGGAACCGCGTCGTCCGGCTGTCCTCGTCGGGGTCCCCGTCGTGGCCGCCGCCGGGAGGGACCACGTGTCCGGGAGCGCCGCCGTCGGGGAGCGCCGCGCCCGTGGGCACCGCGTCCGTGGGCGTCCGGTCCTCCACGGGAGGCACCCGGGGCCCGTCGTCCACCGGCCCGGCCGGCGGCTCCAGTGCACGCGCCCGCGCGGCCTGGTCCGTCACGGCGGCCGCGAGCACCGCGGGCAGCCAGCCGCCCTGTGCGCGGTCCGCCGCGCCCTCCGGCGCGAGTTCCGCGGCGACGGATCCGGCCGTGGGCCGGCCGGCCGGGTCCTTCGACAGGCAGCCGGCGATCAGGGCGCGCAACCCGACCGGCACGGAGCCGAGTTCGGCGGAGCCGTGTGCGATCCGCTCGGCCGCCTCCTCCGCCGGCCCGTCGGCGAGCGGGGTCGTCCCCGTGGCCGCGTACGCCAGCAGCAGTCCGAGTACGAAGAGGTCCGAGGCCGGGCCCGCCTCCTGGCCCTCGACCTGTTCCGGGGTGAGATAACCCAGGCGTACGGACAACTGCCCGCCCTCGCGGGCCTCGGCGTGGGCCGCGGCCCCCAGAGGTCCGAACGCGGTCAGCCGGGGGCCGTCCTCCGCCACCAGCACCGTCCCCGGAGCCAGCCCCTGGAACACGGCGCCGGACGCGTGCACCCGGGAGAGCGTCCCGGCCAGACCCGCGCCCAGCACCCGCACCGCGCGCTCGGGCAGCGGACCCGCGAGCCCGATCGCTTCGGAGAGCGTCACCGCGGGCACGTAGGCCGTGGCCGTCCACAGGCCGTCGCCCTCGGGGGAGACGTCCGGCCGCGGAACCGGGCCGCCGGCCAGCCGTTCGGCGGTGCGCGCCTCGGACCAAAAGCGCCGCCGGAAGGCGGGCACGGAGGCGAGGGCGGGCCGGGCGGCCGTCACCACGGCGAGGCCGTCACGGTCCGCGCCCCGGGCGAGGAAGTGCACGGCCACGGCGCTCTCGCGCACACGCGCCAGCGTGGTGTACGGGCCGAAGCGGCGTGGATCGTCCTGACGCAGCGCCTCCATGGCGCACCCCCCTCGTGACCGTGCCCACGGCACCGGACCGCCGATCCTACGGGCGCGTGCGCGGATGCGGCTCAGGACGCGCTGCGGGGCTTCTTCCAGGGCCACTTGGGGGTGAAGCGCTCCCGGCCTCCGGGGGCGAACTCGTAGATCCAGCCGCGTTGCAGCCCCAGCCGCTTCGAATAACCCGCGGGAGCGCGGCGGTAGGCGTAGACGGTGGCCGGGCCGCCGTCGGCGTCCGGCACCGGGACCTCGTACCACTTGGGCGGATGGCCGGTCGGTCCGAGCAGGATCGGCAGGACCCTGCCGTCCAGGGGGCCGCCGCGGAAGGGCGTGTTCTCGCTTTTCACCCGGCCAGTGTCACTCAGGCGACAGCAGGTGCGCCGCGTGCCCCGCCACGGGGACGATCAGAGCCGCGAGCCGGCCGGCGGGGCCGTCCGCGGTCTCCTGGGCCAGGAGTTCCGCCACCACGGATTCCGTCTCCTCGTCCGAGGCGGCGGTGACCGCGAGCAGGGCCATCAGATGATCGACCAGCCAGCCCCGCAGATCGGCGGCCGGCGGCTGCTTCTCCTCGTCCAGCCAGATCAGGGACGCCGCCTCCACGGCGGCGATCCAGGTGCGCACCATCATCCGCAGGCGAGGCCCGGCGGGTTCCTGCGCCGGCCCCCCGCCCCGGCCCAGGTGGAGCAGGATCTGCTCCGCCGCCGACCGGCGCACACCGTCCACGATCGTCGAGGTGCGCGAGGTCTCGGCCACACTGCCGCCGCGCAGCAACGCGCTGAACCCCGCGTCGTGCTGGTCGACGAACCCGAGGTAGCGGTCCAGGACCCGGCTGACCCTCTCGGTGGGCGGGCCGACGGCGGGCTCCGAGAAGCAGAGCGTCAGCTGCTCGGCGGCGGACCCCAGGGCCGCCTCGTACAACTGCTGCCTGCCGCCCGGGAAGTAGCGGTAGACCAGCGGACGGGAGACCCCGGCGGCGGCCGCCACCTCGTCGATCGACACGTCGTCCGGCGCCCGGTGGGCGAAGAGGGTGAGGGCCGCGCCCAGCAGCTGGGCGCGGCGTTCCTCGACACCCAGGCGTCGGTACGCGCGGGTTGGCGATGCTGCGGGTGCGGAGGTCATGCTCCGAAGCCTAAGCGGTCTCCCCGGAAGGGGAGCGGCCTCAGGCCAGCAGGCCCGAACTCTTCCACAGCCTGCGCCCCACCCCGTTGAGCACGCCGATGTCCTCGAAGAAGTCGGTGAGGCGCTTCGCCCCCGTCTGCATGACCTCCGCCCGGTGACCGCTGGCCTTCACCTGGGCCACGGCCTCGTGACGGTCCAGACCGACGTTCTCGTAGACCTGCGGGTTGACGAAGCAGACGGAGAAGACGCGTGCCGCCTCACCGCAGTTGAGCCGGGTCAGCCGCCGCTCCCACAGCGGCGCGGTCACCATCTGGCGGCGCAGCTCCTCGCGGGCGTAGCGCACATGCCGGGCCTCCTCCACCACATGGATGCGGGTGACGCCGCGCACGAGCGACTGGACGCGCTCGTCGGGGAAGGTGAGCCGCTGCATCCAGTCCAGGATCTCCTCGCCGAGCAGGGTCGCGGCGAACGAACCGGGGGTGGTGGAGATGGTCTTCAGCACCCGCGCCAGGTTGTGGTAGCGCCGGGGGACCGGGTAGGCGGGCGCCCCGCCCCACTCGATCATGCGGGCGAACATCATGGAGTGCCGGCACTCGTCGGCGATCTCGGTGAGCGCGTAGCGGACGTGCTTGCTGGTCACGGACTTGTCGTAGATGTGCCGGACGAGCAGCTGCATCAGGATGATCTCGAACCAGATGCCGAGCGAGGCCAGTGACGCCGCCTCGTGGCGCGCCAGGTCCATCCGCTGCTCCTCGGACATCTTCCGCCACAGCGGGGTGTCGTAGAGCGAGACCAGCTCGGGCGGCCAGAACCACTTGCCGTCCTCGGCGCCGGTGTCCCAGTCGAGCTCGGTGTCCGGATCGAAGGAGTGCTTGGCCGAGGCCTCGAGCAGGCGGACCGCGACCTGCTCGCGGTCCTTGAGCGGGCCGAGCGCGTCGCGCAGCGCCCGGATGTCCTCGTCGGTCACGGTCGTCATGGCTGAAGGCACCTCGCACAGGGGTTACCGGCGGTCAGGTTTCCGGTCATGAATTATGAGACTGCCTGTCAGCAAGGCAGTCAATCCCCTGTGCGCGACTTGTTGACCGCGCGTCTACCAACGTGTGAACCTGCCAACTGACGTCAGCACCACGGAATGCACCACCCTCGCCAGGCGAAGGAGCTGTCCGTGTCGACACACGACCTCTACACCACCGCGCCACCGGCCCCGACATGGCAGGTGCCTGCCACAGGGGCGGCCCGGTTCAGCTGGGACTACGACGACGGCCGCGAGCGTCTCCTCGCCCTCTACCAGAAGGGCAAGGACAAGCAGTGGGACGGGAACAAGCGCATCGACTGGAGCCTGGAGGTCGACCCCGCCGACCCCCTCGGAACCCCGGACGAGGCCCTCACGCTGTACGGCACCCCGCACTGGGCGAAGATGACCGAACGGGACCGGGGCGAACTGCGCAAGCACTACACCTCCTGGCAGTTCAGCCAGTTCCTGCACGGTGAACAGGGCGCCATGGTCTGCGCCGCCCGGATCGTGGAGTCGGTCCCCGACCTGGACGCCAAGTTCTACTCCGCGACCCAGACGATGGACGAGGCGCGGCACGCGGAGATCTACGCCCGCTTCCTGCACGAGAAGGTCGGGATGCTCTACCCGATCAACGACCACCTCCAGGGGCTGCTCGGCGACACCCTGCGCGACTCCCGCTGGGACATGCCCTACCTCGGCATGCAGGTCCTCATCGAAGGGCTGGCGCTCGCCGCGTTCGGCATGATCCGCGACACCACGACCCAGCCGCTGCCCAAGCAGATCCTCGCCTACGTCATGCAGGACGAGGCGCGGCACGTGGCCTTCGGCCGGATGGCGCTGCGTGACTACTACAAGCAGCTGAGCGACGCCGAACGCCGCGAGCGCGAGGAGTTCGTCATCGAGGGCTGCTACCTGATGCGCGACCGCCTGAGCGGCGTCGAGGTGCTGGAGAACTTCGGCATCGGCAAGCAGGAGGCCAGGGACCTCTCCGAGCACTCGGAGTACCTCCAGCTCTTCCGGAAGCTGCTGTTCAGCCGCATCGTCCCCTGCGTCAAGGACATCGGCCTCTGGGGCGAACGGCTCCAGAAGGCCTATGTCGGCATGGGCGTCCTCGAGCTGGGCGACTCGAACCTGGACCTGCTGATGGCGCAGGACGAGGAGGTCGCAGAGCAGCTGGACCGGGACCGCTTCGCCGCGGAGGAGCGGGCGCGGGTCGAGGAGGTCGCCGAGGCCATAGCGGAGGGTGGCGCGTCGGACAGGTGAGACCCCTGGTGACGCGTGATTCGAACGGCCGGTGAACTAGGGGGAATTCGACGGCGGGCGGGCCGGGGCGCGGCTATTCTGACGGCCCCGTCCGCCGGGCCGTGCGTGCGTCGACCGCGCTCCGCCGGCTCGCGTACCGACGGGGCCATTCGTCGTGCAGGGGGGCTCATGGACAAGTGGGGACTCATCGAACGCATCGCCAGGACCGAGCGCTGGCTGCTCGTGGACGCGGACTGGCTCGCCGTCGGCGAAGCCTTCAGCCTGATCCACCGGGCCCGTGCCGCCCAGGATCCCGCCGGTGTGCGTGCGGCGCTGGCGGCGCTGGAGCCGCTGGAGCAGAAGCAGCCCCGCCGGGTCACCAACACCCTGGGCCCCGGCGTCCACTCCATCAGCGACGAACTGAACGAACGGCGGAGCGCGCTGATCGTCGAGGTCAGCGGTGACCCGGACGAACACCGGGAGCCGCCGGCCCGGGAGGCCGCGCGGTGACCGCTCCGGAAGGAGCGATCCATAAACCGTCACTGCTCGTGATGGCGTTCGCGCCGCTGGACACCAGGGGGACCTGCCCCGGCCACGCGGCTCTGGCGTGCTTGTGGGCGGCGTGCCGACGTCTCGGCATGACCGAGAAGGTCCCGGGGCTTCCGCAGCTCGCCGTCACCGGCGGGTTCGACGGAGCGGACCGCCCGGAGCCGGGCTTCCGATTCCTGGCGGCGGCCCACCGCCCCGATCCGCAGGCGGTGTACCAGGTCTTCTCCTTCGTGGACCGGGACGTCGTCGGGCTGGTCTCCGTGCTCGCACCGAACGACAGCGCGGCAGGACCTGAGCAGTGGGCCGGCCTCGTCGCGAGCTGGGAGCAGGCGGTGGAGGCCGCCGGGCCCCCGTCCGGGGCATGGGGGCTGCTCGGCCGGCACCTCGTCCTCGAAGCCCTGTGCGACGGGGTGATCGACGACGGCGCCCTGTGCGAGACCGTGCGCGGACACGCGCCCGCCGGTGGGGGAGGCGCCAGGGCGTGGTGGGCCGGCTTCGACCGGACGGACGACGGGTTCTCCGTCTGGCGGGAGCAGGAGGGGACCCCGGAAACCGTGGGTCGCTTCTACGTGCTGGCCCCCGTCGAGCACGAGGCCGCCCTGGACGACTGGACGTGGTTCGCGCGCGGCGAGCACCGCCTGAGGCCGCTCGCCCGCTACCTGATGCACATGTCGAAGATCCGCTACCAGGCACAGGAGTACGACCGGGCCGCCTCGCTGCCCACGTGGCTGGAGGAGAGCGACCGCCGGACCGAGGCGCTGCTGAGGGAGCTGGACTCCGTCGGGGGCCGTCAGCCCCTCGCGGGGGTGGTCCGCACGGCCGCGAAGCTCGACGAGACCCAGCGCAGTCCCCAGGGGATGCTCTGGACGATCACCCGGCAGAGACAGGTCAGCAACGCGCTCGCCGCCGGACTGGACAACCTGCTTCCCTCCACCCCCTCCGTACGACGCGTCGGCGTGGGGGCGACCTGGCCCGACCGGGACCGTGCGTACGCCGAAACGCTGATCAAGAGGGTGGACGACGACCGCTTGCACCTGGAAGCGGCCCGCGAACGCGCGGACTCGGTGCGCGCGCAGGCCCGCATGATGACGGACCGCGCGCTCGCGGACGAGAGGAGTCTGCTGACCCTGATCCAGACCTCTGTGCTCGGCGCCGTCCTCACCGGTCTCGCGGCGGTGCAGACCCTGGAGTACGAACTCCCCCTGCCCCGTCCCGTCCAGTCACCGCTCATCGCCGTCCTGACCGTGCTGGCGCTCGCCCTCCCCGTGTCCGTGGTGCGCTGGACCGGAGTCGCGCTCAACGCCCACCGCCATCGCTGGCTCGACCGTGTGGTCGCCGGTCTGACGGCTGCCAGCTTCGGGTGGCTCGCCGTCACCGTGTACGGGGTGGCGTGGGGGGCCGGCCCGCCGGCCAGGGCCTGGACCCTGTCCGTCGCGGTGGCCGCGGCGGTGGCGGCGGCCCTCGGCGTCGACCGGCTGCTCCGGAGACCGCTCGACGGCGCGACGGCCGACGACGCCTCAGGCGGGCCGCGGACGGTGGCCCGGCCCTCCGGCGTCGGGGGAGCGTCCTCGTGACCGACGACCCTTCCCGGCAACAGGACCGGGCCGTGACGGACTTCGTCGACTCGCTCGACGTGGAGGACCTGATCCTCCGGTACGACGTCGACTTCGACGCACCCATGCGCCAGGCGACGGCCATCGGGCTGCTGCGCCTCGCGGGCGTGCACACCCCGGACCCGTCCTCCGGACTCCGCGGCATCGCGCGCCGACTGGGCGCCTACTGGTGCGAGATGGTCCTGGCCGACGTGGCGTACGAGCCGTTGACCGCCCTGCGGCTGATCGAGGCGTCCCGCCCGGACGCCGAGCGGCTGCTGGCGGACCTGGCCGCAGGCGGGGGACCCACCGGTTCCGAGGCCTTCACGGCGTACGTCGTCGCCCGCTGGTACGACGGCGTGGGCCGGGTGCGGTACCGGCTCGGAAGTTACACCGCCGCCAGGATCGCCTTCGGGACGGCGGTCGGTGTGGCAGCGGACCACGGCGTGTGGTGGGCCCGGCCCGACCTGATCAGCAACCATGTGCGGGCGCGGTTCGAGGAGCAGGGACAGGCCTCGCGGCGGGACGACGGCCGCCGCGCCGAGCGGGACTTCGTCGGTCCGATGGAGCGGGCGCGTGACGACATCGCCGCGTTGGCGGCGGCCCGGGGCGTGGACCTGGAGAGCGCCCCCACCCCGTCCTCCCCAGCCCGTCACCGTGAGTTCCTGCGGGGCTGGTCCAACGCCCTGCACAACGTGGCCACGGCCCTTCGCCAGGAGGGACGGACCGAGGAGTCGCTCCAGCAGAGCAGGGCGTCCGGGGCGGTGTCGGAAGGACTGGGCGACATCTACCGCAAGGCCCAGTCCCTGCTCAACGAGGCTCTCTGCGAACCCGGCGACCCGACGCACCTCTTCGAGGAGCTGCGCGACCTCGGCATCGGCCCGGACGGGAGGCCCGGTCCCGGCTGGCCCCGTGGCCGCAGGATCGCGCGCCAGCAACTGGCCGCCAGGAGAGGCGACGCCCAGGGGCTCGCCGGCCTGGCGGAGCTGCTGGACGACCTGGAGCGGGACGCGGCCGGGCCCGAGCGCCGTTCGGGACTGGACGTCGACTTCTACGCCTACACACTGGGCCTGTACAGCCGCACGGCGGCGGGACTCCCCGCGGACGGCCGGCCGGGCGACGTGGTCGACCGATGGGTGCACATGGCCCGGTCGGTGCGCGAGGCGATCGCCCTGCCGGTGTACAAGCGCACGTACTCCCGCCTCATGAGGCCGGTGTTCCTCCGGGCGATCGGGCGGCGGGTCACCGAGTGCGACCACCGGCAGAGGAGTCTCGAAGGGCTTCTGTCCCTGGTGGAGGAGTCGTCCGGCCGGGAACTGCTGGACATGCTCGCCTCGTCCAGCCCTCCCGCGCTCGGCCCGCCCTCCAGCGCGCTGCCCGGCCCGGTCCGTCCCGCCGGAGCGGACGGACCGGACAGACGCTCGACGCTCGGTTCGATGGACGACGCGGAGGCCGAGGAGGCGAAACGCCTGCTGCAGGAACGCGAGGAGCAGTACGAGCAGTACTTCCTGGGGCATCCGCTGAGCAGTGCCACCCACGACGAGGACATCGCCCACCAGCTGGTGCAGTACACCCTCAACCACCCGGGTTCGTGCGTGGTGCGGTACTTCCGGTACGGCGGGCCCCTGGATCCCCGCATGGACGGGGAGGAGGCCCCGGAGCCCGACTCCCTGGGCATCATGGTGTGCAAGGGGGGGATCCTGACCCTGGGCCGCCCGCTCCCGTACCCCGAGGTCGCGGCGCTCGCCGCGCGGGTCCTCGCGGACATCCAGGCCCGCTTCGTGCCGCAGCCCGACACCTGCCGGAGCATCTGGGAACTGCTGGTCGCCCCGGTCTGGGCGCACGCCACACGAGGTGAGGCGCTCACCCACCTCACGCTGATCCCGACGGACGACCTCTTCGCCATCCCGTTGCACGTGGCCACCGAACCGGGCGGCCTCGACCCGCTGGCCGCACGGGTGCCTCTCTCGCACTCCGTCAGCGTGGCCGCCTTCGTCTCGCGGGGACGGCACCTCCTCAAGAAGCAGCTGATGGAGGACGACGACGACCTCGCGGCGCTGATGTCCACCGACGAGGCGGCCACGGGCGGAGAGATCGCGGCCTCCGGATGGCCCGTGGACCGGGTGCACGTGGCAGGACGGGTGCCGGCCGTTCTGGCGGACCGGATCGCGGGTACCCACCGGGCCGACTGGGAAGGGCTCGCCGAACTCGTCTCGGTGGAACCGGAGTTCTTCGTCTACGCAGGGCACGGCACCTATGTGGAGAGGGACGGCGGATCCGGCGATCCGCTCCTGTACCTCGGGTCCGCGGACCGGCTCAC
Source organism: Kitasatospora papulosa (assembly GCF_000717245.1). Classification (GTDB taxonomy): domain Bacteria; phylum Actinomycetota; class Actinomycetes; order Streptomycetales; family Streptomycetaceae; genus Streptomyces; species Streptomyces papulosus. The sequence continues at coordinate 279,698 of NZ_JNYQ01000004.1, read as the reverse complement.
CCAGTACGACCTGGCGCTGCGGGTCGCGCTGCCGAGGAACAAGCTGACCGTTCTCGGGGCCTGTCTGGCGGGACAGGGCATGCGGTCGGAGGGCGGTGACGTCCTCGGATTCATGCGCTCCCTGATCATCAGCGGCGCCGGGGCGATCGGAGTACCGCTCTGGTCGGTCAGCGACGGGGCGATGGTCTCCACGGTGAGCGCCCTGCTCCGGGAGAGCAGGGCAGCCCTCGACGGCTCCGACACCGGGGTGTTCGACGTCGTGCAGACCCTGCACGACTACTATCGCCGGGCTGTCGGGACCTATACGCAACTGGCCCGCCGGATCGATGAGATGCCGCTGGCCCTCTACCTATGACGATCCCCGCCGGCCCGGGCGACCCGGCGCCGGCGGGGCACACGGACGGGAGCCCGGGTTGGACACGGAGCGCACCACACAGGACAGGCAGGCGAAACTCGCCGCGTACGACGCCCTGCGGGAGAGCCGCCCGGACATGTTCGTCAACCCTCCCGGGGCCGCGTACGAGATCCTCCTGGACCGGGCCGACCAGAACCGGGCCTACGAGAGCATGGCGCAGAGGCTGACGGCCCGGGGGCTGCCGGCCCACTACGCCGACATCGGAGTCGTCCACGACGACCTCTACCTCACCCTCGTGAGGGATGCGGTGCGGTTCCGCACCGGCGACCTCGGCACCTACATCCGTGTGGTGCCCCGGGGCGACGCGGACGGGGCGGCCGTGCTGCCGGTGCTGGCCGACGGACGGATCGTCCTGCTCAGGCAGTTCCGCCATGCCTCACGCACCTGGCACTGGGAGATCCCCCGGGGGTTCGGCGACCCCGGTGAGCGGGGCGCGGAGACGGCCCGCAGGGAACTCTTCGAGGAACTGGGCGTGCCGGTCTCGGAACTGGTCCACCTGGGTCCCCTGCACAGCGACAGCGGTCTGGTGGCCGGTACGGACCAGCTCTATCTGGCGCGTCTGGCCGGGACCGGCATCGCCTCCGATCCCGGCCCCGGTCCTCACGCGGAGGGAATCGACGCCTACCGTGCGGTGAGTCCCGCCGAGTTGCGCGACCTGCTCGCGGACCGGCGGATCACCGATGCCTACACACTGGCCGCCTACGCCCTGGCCACGGCCCGAGGGCTGCTGACCGGCTGACACCGGCGCTGCGGGACAGGGGCGCCCGCGGCCCGGTCAGCCGTCCGCCCGGACCGGCGCGGGACCGAGTACGCGCTCCAGGGCGCGGGCGAAGCCGAGCAGTTCCGCGTCCGTTCCCCGGCCGGTGACCAACTGGAGACCCGCCGGACAGCCGTCCGGGGTGAAACCGGCGGGCAGGCTCGCCGCCGGATGGCCGCTGAGGTTGAACGCCCAGGTGAGCGCGGTGGAGTAGACGTCCCCCGGGCCCTCATGGCCGTGCGGCGGGGTGGGGGCGACCGGGGTGAGCAGCAGCGGCGTACGGGCGAAGAGGGCGTCGAGCGTCCGGTCGTTGGCGGCGCGCAGCCGTTCCGTCCGGGGTGTCGGCTTCCCCGCGCGCACCGCCGTCCACGCCTCCGCCGGGTCGAGCAGTTCGCAGGGTCCCGCCACGAGGCGTACCGCGCCGGCGTCCACGAGACGGCCGACCGCCTGCCGGGTCACGTGTGCGACCTCCGGGGTGACCTCGGCGAATCCCAGGTCGGGGCTGTACACGGCAGGAACGGGGAGACTCGCCGGCCGCGGTGCGTACCCGTCGGTCACCCGGCGCAGGAAGAGCTCGGCCAGGTCCACCGAGCGGGCGAGGACACCGGGGGACGCCAGGCCCGTACGGTCGGGGGAGGGGAGCAGGCCCGCGGTCGTCCTCAGGCCGAACACCCCGCACCAGGCGGCCGGGATCCGCACCGACCCCGCCCCGTCGCTGCCGGTCGCCAGGTCCACCATGCCCGCGGCGACCGCCACCGCCGACCCCGCCGACGACCCGCCCGGAGTGCGGTCCCGGCGCCAGGGGTTGACCGTACGGCCGTGCGCGCCCTGCCCCCAGGTCTGCCAGGGCGTGCCGGGGCCGGGGACGGAGGTCGACCCGACCGGGACCCCGCCCGCGGCGGCCAGCCGGCGGGCCGCGAAGGAGCGGACGCCCGCGCGGCCCTTCACGGCGAACGGCAGGCCGGCGAGCGGGAGACGGGAAGCGGTCTCCGCACGCGCCCGCGCCTCCTCGTGCCACACCTCGGTGAACGCGCACAGCTCCGGGTCGAGCCGGTCGATCCGGGCGAGGGACGCTTCGACGGCCGCTGTCATGACAGCCAGTCTCGGCCCTGGGGCGCGGCTTCCGCAGGCCGGTTCTCAGCCGTCGAGCGCCGCTTCCATCACCGCACGGGCGATCGGGGCCGCGTTGCCGCCCCCGCTGACGTCGGCCCGGTCCGCGGCGGCGTCCTCCACGACCACCGCGACGGCGACGGCGGGCCGGCCGGAGTCCGGTGCCTGCGCCCACGCGATGAACCAGGCGTACGGCGTACCGGAGTTGTCGACCCCGTGCTGGGCGGTGCCCGTCTTCCCGCCGACCGTCACCCCCTCGATCGCCGCGTTCGCGCCGGTGCCGTCCTCCACCACGTCGACCATCATCCGCCGGAGCTGCTGGGCCGTCGTCGGGTCCATGGCCTGGTGGTAGGAGTCCGAGCCCTGCTGCCGGACCGTGTCGCCGTCGTCGGTGGTCACCCGGTCCACCAGGTGGGGGCGCCGGAGGTCGCCGCCGTTCGCGACCGCCGAGGCGACCATCGCCATCTGGAGCGGGGTGGCGGCCGTGTCGAACTGGCCGATCGAGGACTGGGCGAGCTGGTCGTCACTCATGTCCGAGTCGAAGTTGCTGCGGGCCACCCGGGAGGGGATCTTCAGGTCGTTGTCGTTGAAGCCGAACCTGCCCACCGCCTCCAGCATCCCGTCCAGGCCCACCTCGACCCCGAGGTGGGCCATCACCGTGTTGCAGGAGACCCGGATCGCCTCCGCGAGGGAGGCCTTCTCGCAGCCCCGCGCCTCGTCGGGCAGCACGGTCGAGGTGCCCGGGAGGACGTACGGGGACGGGGTGTCCGTCTCGGCGTCCGGATCGTCGACCACGCCGGCGTCCAGTGCCGCCGCGGCCGTCACGATCTTGAAGGCGGAACCGGGCGGGTAGGTCTGCCGGATGGCCCGGTTGAGCATCGGCCGGCTCTGAGCACGGTTCAGCCGCGTCCACGCGTCGGTGACGGCGGAGCCGGTCCCGGAGAGCACCTCGGGGTCGTACGACGGGGAGGAGACCAGTGCCAGGATCCGTCCGGTGGCCGGGTCCAGGGCGGCGACCGCGCCCCGCCGGCCGTCCAGGCCCTCGTACGCCGCACGTTGCACCGCGTCCTCGACGGTGGTGACGACGTTCCCGCCGGGCTGCCGGCTGCGGGTGACGTCCCCCCACAGCGGCAGCGGGGCCAGGAGCGGGTCGGTGCCGGACAGGACGCGGTCCTCGGCGTTCTCCAGCAGCGAGGTGCCGTACGTCTGCGAGGCGTAGCCCGTCACCGGCGCGTACAGCGGGCCGTGGCGGTAGGTGCGCTCGTACGCGAGCTGCTGGCCGGTGTCCTTCGACCCGGTGACGGGTTCGTCGCCGACCAGGATGTTGCCGCGCGGCTGGTCGTAACGGTCGATGGTGGTGCGGCGGTTGGCGGAGTTGCCGTCGAGCTCGTCGGCCTCGAAGACCTGGACGCGGGCCGCGTTCGCCAGCAGGGCGAGGAGCAGGAGCAGACAGAAACCGGCGGCGTGCCGGATGTACGGGATCACTCGGCCTCCCCTGCGGGTCCGTCCCCGGTGGCGGCGGGGTCGGGCGTGCGGGACACGTCGCTGACCCGGATGAGCAGCGCCACGATGATCCAGTTGGTGACCACGGACGAACCCCCCTGGGCCAGGAACGGCATCGCCATCCCGGTCAGCGGGATCAGGCCCATCACCCCTCCCGCGATCACGAAGACCTGGAGCGCCAGGATCGAGGCGAGGCCGATCGACAGCAGTCGTCCGAAGGGGTCCCGCAGGGCCAGGCCGGCCCGGAAGCCGCGGGCCACCAGCAGGGCGTACAGCAGGAAGATCGCGGTGAGTCCGGCCAGACCGAGCTCCTCGCCCGCGGTGGCCAGGATGAAGTCGGACTTCGCGGCGAAGCCGATGAGGACGGAATGGCCGAGCCCGAGACCGGTGCCGAACATCCCGCCCGCGGCGAACGCGAAGAGGGACTGGGCGAGCTGGCCGGGTCCCTGGCCGGCGTCGATCGTGGCGTACGGGTCCAGCCAGTCCTCCACCCTGCTGTGCACATGGGGTTCGAACGAGCCGACGACGAAGGCGCCCGCGGCGGCCAGGAGCAGCCCGACGGCGATCCAGCCGGTCCTGCCGGTGGCCACGTAGAGCAGGATCACGAAGAGGCCGAAGAAGAGCAGTGAGGTGCCCAGATCCCGTTCGAGGACGAGGACGCCGACGCTGAGCAGCCAGATCGCCACGATGGGGCCGAGCACCCGCCCGGTGGGGAACTGGAGCTTCCAGACCCTGCGGCCGGTGTACGCGAGCGCGTTGCGGTTCGCCGCCAGGTACGCGGCGAAGAAGACCGCCAGCAGGATCTTGGCGAACTCGCCCGGCTGGAAGGAGAGTCCGCCGATCCGGATCCAGATCTTGGCCCCGTTCACGGCGGGGAAGAAGATCGGCACGATCAGCAGCACCAGCGCCGCGGCGACCGACATGTACGCGTAGCGCTGGAGCACCCGGTGGTCGCGCAGCAGCACGACGACGGCGATGAAGAAGGCGACCCCGAGCGTCGACCAGACCAGCTGTGTCGTCGCCGCCCGGTCGCTCGGGGTCTCCAGGTCGAGACGGTAGATCAGCACCAGGCCCAGTCCGTTGAGCAGGACGGCGATGGGCAGCAGCAGCGGATCGGCGAACGGGGCGCGGAAGCGGACCGCGAGGTGGGCGAGCAGGGCGAGGACACCGAGACCGGCGCCGTACCCGGCGACGTCGGGGGGTACGGCGCCGTTCCGGGCGAGGCCGACGGCGGCGTAGCCGTAGACGGAGATGAGCACGGCCCCGATCAGGAGCGAGAGCTCGACCCCGCGCCGCTTCGGCAGGCGTAGCTCGGGCGGGCGCGCGTCCGCCGTCGTTGCGGTCATGCCCCGCAACGTAGCAAGAGGAGGGTGTTATTTCCCTTATGTCAGCTTCGTGGCACTTCTCCGCAGGCGCTCCCGTGGCGGCTCAGTTCTGGTACGGGTTCTGGCCGCCGGGAGGCGCGTAGCCGGGCTGCTGCTGCGGTGCGGCGCCGTACGGATTGCCGTCCTGGCCCCCCTGGGCCTGTGCCAGCAGGCCGTCGGCCTGCTCCTTCGGTATCTGCCGTTCCCCGCCGCAGAAGGTGCACTGCGTCGCGTACTTCGTGGAGAACGGGAACAGCGGTACGAAGAACAGGGTGAACTTGGTGACCCGCTTGCGCAGGGTGTGCGCCGCGGGATTACCGCACCAGCCGCACACCATCGTCAGGACCGCCAGCTGGTACAGATAACCTCGCGTACCGAAAATGATCATGATGTGGTTCCTTTCCCCGTGTGTTCCGGAAGCGCTCGCCGGCAGAGCGCCAGCAGCTTCTCGTCCTCATAAGTGTCGTGACTGCCGTATCCGCCGTCCATCGCCTTGTGCCGGCGTACGGACAGGAGCTCGGCGCGCAGCACCCGTGTCGCGTCCGAGCCTGCACCGCCGGGGCCCATCCGCGCCAGGCATTCCGCCACCCGGACCCTGACATGGCAGTTCCTCTCCCAGGCCGACAGGAGCACGGGCACCACCTCGGCGGCCCGTCCCGAGACGTCCCACAGGGCGATCGCCGCCTCGACCCGGAGCCACAGCTCCTCGTGCGCCAGCAGGGCCCGCAGCCGCGGCGCGACCGCCCCGGCGCGCGGCCCCAGCGCGCCCACCGCACTCACGGCCGCCCGGCAGTCACGCGCCTGCTCGGCCCCCAGCCCCTCGGCGAGCACGGGCAGCACCGCGTCGGCGTCCCCGGTCACCGCCCACAGGGCCTCCGCCGCCTCGATCGCGCCTGTCCCCGTCCCCCGGGCCAGCCGCCGGAGCTCCGGCACCGCGTCGTGGGCGGCCGGTCCGAACGAGCCCAGTGCCCGGAGTGCCGCCGTACGCAGCCACTCGCCCCGGTACTCGGGTGCCCCCCGCAGCACCCGCAGCACCTCCGGGGCGGCCTCGCCCGCGCGCAGCGCCGTCAGCCCGGCGAGCAGCGGGCTCGCCCGGTCGTACGCGCCCTCGTCCAGACCCACCTCGCCCAGCCTGCGCCGCAGCACCCCGGCCAGCGGGGCGGCCGTACCGCCCAGGCACCTGATCGCGAAGCCCACGTCGTGCGGCACCTCCGGCCGTTCGAGCGCCGCCGCGAGTGCGGGCAGCACCCGCGCGTCCCCCAGCCCGGCCAGCGCCTTCACCGACGAGCCGAGCCCCGGAGGGCCGCTCGGCCACTCCTTGACCCACGCCCCCGGATCCGCCGCCACCCGTACGGCCAGGGCGTCGCCGGCGGGCGCGGCCAGACCGAACAGATCCTCCAGCGCGTACGAGGCGGCCTCGGCCAGCCGCGGCTCCGGATCCGCGAGCTGCGCTCCGATCAGACGCACCAGGTCCTCGTACGACCCGCGCCAGGCCCGCATCAGCCCGCTGCTCATCCGGACGGCGTCCACGCGCTGCCAGGGGTCGGGGCTGCGCAGCTGGTCCGACAGCAGCGCCGTACGGTCCGCCACGCGGTCGTCCAGGCCCACGTGCAGGGTGCGCAGCAGATCGGTGGCCCACGGCGTGCCGCGCGCGGCGGACTCCTCGGCGGACAGCTCGCGCAGCTGTCCCACCAGCGTCGGGGCCGCGGCCCGGTCCGTCGCGGTCTCGTCCCCGGAGGGAGGGTCCCCGGCGGGCTCGGGGCGGGCGGTCCCCGCGCGCAGCTGCCGCAGCAGACCGGACACCACCCGCACGACATCGCCGGGCAGCGCCTCGGGGGCGCACCTGGCGAGCTGGGCGAGGGCGGCCAGGCGCAGCCCGGGCGGGTACGCCTCCGCCGCGAGCCGGCTCAGCCAGTCGGCCGCCCGCCCCGACAGCCGGCCGTGGCGCAGGGCTATCCGCCCGGCGGCCTCGACGAGCGCCAGCCGCACCTCGTCGTCCGGCTCCACCGGCAGCCGCTCCCGCAGCAGCGTGAGGACCGCTCCCGGCCGGGAGTGCAGCGTGGCCAGCGCCAGCGGGGCGGCGAGCCGGACGCCGGGATCCTCGTCGGCGACGAGCTCGAAGAACACCGGCGAGCCCGCCGAGACGGCGGCCGACGCCATCGCGTAGTTCGCCACGCCCTCGATCTCGTCCTCGTCCAGCTCGTCGACCTCCTCGTCCTCGTCCAGGTCGATGCCGCCGATGCTGGTGAGCAGCTCCACTATGCCGCCCCGGTCCCGTACGCCCGGGTCTGCGGCCAGCTCGAAGAGGAACGGGATGCAGGCGAGCGTGCACGCGTACACGTTGCCCTGGTGGTGGACGGCGCCGTACATGCCGTCGAGCGCGCTCTCCCGCTCCGCCGGATCGGCGGAGGCGAGTCCGTACAGGAGCCCCGGCACGTCGTCCGCCGGGCCGTAGGCATGCTTCATCGAGGCCCAGTCGACCTCTTCGATCCCCGTGAACACGCCAGACCCTCCCCGTGACTTCCCTGCCCGTGCCCTCTCACCACGTCTCCGGTACGGCGCGTGCCGGCGACGCGGTGCCTGCGCAGAGTGTGCACCACGGCCGGGGCGTTCCACCCTCCCCGTCGTTTCTTCCTCGACGTCGCGGGTGCGTGGCGCAGGTCAGCCGGGCGACGAAGGACCGGTGCGGCCCGCGCAGCCCTCCACCGCACAGATCGATCCTGCATGTCGCACCGGTGCCTCCGTCTGGGCGGACCGAAGGCATTGGCTAAAATCGCTTCTCATGTCGAAGCCTGACCAACTGCTCGTCGAAGTAGCGGCCCTGGTGGAATCCGGGCACAGCAACCAGATGACTCTGACCGTGGTCGCCGGTGGCGCCGTCATCACGGGGCGGCTCGCTCCCGAGGCCGTCTGGAGGCAACGGGTGTCCGAGGTTCTCGCGGACTCCGCCCGGCTCGGCGAATTCTCCGCCGCCTTCACCGCTGCCCCTCGTGGGGAGGAGGCGCCCACCCATCTGCATTTCCACGTGGCGCGGATTCTGCAGGGCACGGTGGGGATCCCGGAGACGGGCGGGATGTACCGCGTGGCGATCGACGACGTCAGCGCCTGGACCGCGGGCGATTTCAGCTACTCCGACCAGTGAGACACGACGCCGCGCGCTGAAGGGCCACGCGGCAACGCGGTGAGGGACCGGCCGGCACATCCGGCCGGACCCTCACCGCTGTTCCGGTAGCGGCTCGCGCCCGCCCGTCGGTCGGACGGCACCGGGGGTGCCGAGCCGCGGAGGCCTGCCGGAACGGGTGGAGACAGGAGCGGGCACGGCGGTCCGGGGCGAACCGGTGCGGCCGAAGCCGATTCGAGCGATGGCCCGGAGGACTTCACCGGCGCTGCGATCGCGGTGGTCCTGACGTGTGACCACCCCGCGCGGCCTGCATGACCGGGGAGGTACGGCGGCCCACCCGGAGCCCGGCCCGCGACGCGCGCCGAGCGCAGGAGGGGCGGCCTCAGTCGGCGGCAGGAGGGTTGTCCGAGGCGGAGGCGCGGTATTCGGCGTTGATGCGCTGGGCTTCTTCGAGCTGGTCCTCGAGGATGACGATGCGGCAGGCGGCCTCGATCGGCGTGCCCTGGTCGACGAGTTCGCGGGCGCGGGCGGCGATGCGCAACTGGTAGCGGGAGTAGCGCCGGTGGCCACCCCCGGAACGCAGCGGAGTGATGAGGCGGGCTTCGCCGACGGCGCGGAGAAAGCCCTGCGTGGTACCGAGCATCTCGGCGGCCCGACCCATGGTGTAGGCGGGATAGTCGTCGTCATCGAGACGGCCGAAGGAGTCGCCTGCTGTCATTTGCACCTCTCTGTGGAACGCGTGGAGGGGCCCGGGTGCCGTACGGCACCCGGGCCCCGAAGGAACTGCTACACCATCTGCCGGCTGCTACTACGCCGGCCTTCTGTGTCCGTCGGCCCGACCTGGACGCTGTCGGTGCCGCGGGGATCGCGGTTGCTTGACCGGAGACCACCTCACTATCGATGTCCTGCGGTACCCGGGCTCGACACTCCACCCGGGCGATCCTGATGGCGCCTGGCTCCTCCGTCCTTTCCCTCTGGGATCACTTGCGTACTGCTGTCCTGCGCATTGCTCGGCGGCCTGTCGCAGCGCCACCCCTCGGCAGCCGGCCTCGTCGCCCGTACTGCGTGTGCTCCGGCTCGGAACGCCACTGCCGAATCCTCCGGTGCGCGCGTCCGCAGCCGACGCCTTCACCGAGGTACTGCTCACTCGAAATCACTGCTGAGTACTGCTCACGGCGCCCCTGATGACTGCGGGCCACCCGGTCCGGTCGTCAGTCCCGTCGCCGTCCTGCGAAAACCCTGGCTTCGAAACTCCACCACCGCACCGCCCTGCGAACTGCAACTGCTGGTACCGCTGCCCGGCAGTTCGTCTCTGCCGGGCTCTGCTGTCTTTCTGGCTACGAGAGAAACCTTAGCCATGTCGCCACCCAATGTCTACCCCCGCCGACATAGATTTTCGTGAGCCGGATCGACAGACATTCGATGCGGCGCACGAGGGGGCGGCGGGGGTCCCGCTGTTCCGGGCTCACCCGCTCCGACCCGGCTTCGCCCGGATGTCCGCCGCCCCGGCTCAGCCCCCGGGGAGAGCCCCGGCCTGCCCGGGATCGTTCAGCGGAGCGAGGAGATCCCCGTGCCGCTCCAGGCGGGTGGCCATGTCACCGGCGAGCAGGACGAGATCGTCCGGCGCCCCGCACTCCTCGATCTCCTCCCAGGTGACCGGCGCGGACACCGTCGGGCGGGCCTTCGCCCGCAGGGTGTAGGGCGCGGCGGTCGTCTTGGCCGCGGCGTTCTGGCTGAAATCCACGAACACCTTCCCCGGGCGCAGCGCGCGCGTCATCCGGTGCACGGCCAGTTCGGGCAGCGCGCCCTGTGCCTCGACCGCGAGCTTCTTCGCGTACGCCGTCACCTTCCCGGAGGGGGTCGGCTCCAGGGGGACGAGCAGATGGAGCCCCTTGGAGCCGGAGGTCTTCCCGTACGCGGACAGCCCGTCCCCGGCCAGCCGCTCCCGCAGCCAGAGGGCGACCGCGCAGCACTCCACCACACCCGCGGGCGGACCGGGGTCCAGGTCGAACACCATCCGGTCGGCCACGGCGGGGGAGTCCTGCCGCCACTGGTGGGTGTGGAACTCCACCACCAGGTTCGCCGCCCACATCAGCGACGGCAGGTCCTGGGCGAGGACCTGCCGGGCGCCGGGGTCGTCACTGCGGGGCACCGGGGCGGTGCGCACCCAGTCGGGTGTACCGGGCGGCGGGTTCTTGGTGAAGAAGCGCAGCCCCTCGGGGCCGTCCGGATACCGCAGGAACGACAGCGGGCGGTCCCGCAGGTGCGGCAGCATGACCCGCGCCGCCGTGGCCGCGTAGTAGTGCAGCACCTCGCCCTTGGTCGTCCCGGTGGCCGGATACAGCACCTTGTCGAGATTGCTGAGCGTCAGGCGCCGCCCCTCCACCTCCGTGATCGGCGTCATACGATAAGAATCACATGAAATCGCATATATGCGGTCATTTCGGGTGTGAGGGGTGAACCGTGAGGTCCATCTGGAACGGCTCCATCGCGTTCGGCCTGGTCAGCATTCCGGTCAAGCTGATGAACGCCACCGAGAACCACTCGATCTCCTTCCGGCAGATCCACCTCTCCGACGGCGGCCGGATCCGGTACCACAAGGTCTGCGAACTCGACGAGGAGGAGGTACCGGCCTCCGAGACCGTCAAGGCGTACGAGGACGCCGACGGCTCGGTGATCCCCGTGACCGACGAGGACCTCGCCTCGCTGCCGCTCCCGACCGCCAGGACGATCGAGATCGAGGGCTTCGTGCCGGCCTCGGCCATCGACCCCCTCCAGCTGGATTCGGCGTACTACCTCTCGGCCAACGGTGTCCCGGCCGCCAAGCCGTACGCCCTGCTGCGCGAGGCCCTCAGGCGCAGCGGCAGGGTGGCCGTCGCGAAGTACGCGCTGCGCGGGCGGGAACGGCTCGGCATGCTGCGGGTGGTCGACGACGTGATCGCGATGCACGGCCTGCTGTGGCCGGACGAGATCCGCGCCCCCGAGGGCGTCGCCCCCGACGCGGACGTCAAGGTCCGCGACGCGGAACTGGACCTGGCGGACGCGCTGATGAACACCCTCGGCGACGCCGACCTGGAGACGCTCCACGACGACTACCGCGAGGCGGTCGAGGAACTCGTCGCGGCGAAGGCGGCCGGGGAGCCCGTCACCCGGGAGGCGGCCGAGGAACCCGAGGGCAAGGTGATCGACCTGATGGCGGCGCTGGAGAACAGCGTCCGGGCGGCGGAGGAGTCCCACGGGGAGGACGGCGGGGTCGCGGACGTCCACCCCATCGGGTCGGGCGGAGGCGGCGGTGCGAAGAGGTCCGGGGCGGCCTCGAAGAAGGCCCCGGCCAGGAGGACGGGGCCGGGGAAGACGGCCGCCGGCAGGACGTCCACGGACAAGGCGGCCGCGAGCAAGGCGGCTGCCGGGAAGACGTCCGCGAGCGGGACGGCGGCGAAGGCACCGGCCGCGAAGAGCCCGAAGGCCGGCAAGCAGCCCGCGAAGCAGACAACGGCGAAGAAGGCCACGGCGAAAAAGACCACGGCGAAGAAGGCGGCGACGAAGGCCACCGCGAAGACCTCCCGGGGCGCACGGAAGCGCACCTCCGCCTGACGCGTGGCCGCGTCAGGCGGAGGGGGTTCATCGGAGGGCGGACGTCGGCTTCAGCAGGTCCGGCAGCGTGGGAAGGTCCAGGCCGTAAGGATCCCTCTCGACGACGTAGGTGCAACTCGTGTACGAGTAGCCGGGTTTGACGCTGGATCCCGAGGCGTAGCTGTCGACGGCGGAGGACGCTCCCGTGCCGTGCTTGTACAGGAAGTGGTATTCGCCGGCGGGGAGCCGCAGGCGTGCCTTCGGGTACGACGTGCCATTCGCCCGGCAGGCGCCCGCCGCACCCGTGGCCTCGCTGCTGAACCGCGCGCAGCTTCCGCACGCCTTCAGCTTCACCGTGCCGGTGACCGGACCCGTGTAGAGCACCTCCACGTCGTTGGGGGCGCCGTTGCTGACGACGAGCTCCATACGGACGCCGCCCGGCTTCCCGCTTCCGGGCAGCCGCTTTCCGGCCGAGGGCCGGACCTCGGCTATCTCGGCCGCGACGGCGATGTCCAGGGCGTGCCGCCGGCGTCCGTCCTGCGTGTAGGTGTCCGCGAAGTCCGTCAGGGTCTGCCGGGCGTCGGCGAACTTCTTGTCCTTGAACTCGTCCACGCCGCAGGCGTACACGCCGTCCCGTACGCCCGCGGCGGCCTGCGGTGCGAGGGAGGGCACGGAGGACGGGGGGAGGCCGTCCACCAGGGTGCTCGTCCGGCGCAGCTGGTCGGTCACGGTGCAGGGCTCCGCGCCCTTGAGACCGGCCACCTGGCGCTCGATCGTCGCGCTGACGGCCGGGCCGACCTGCTCCGCCTGCGGGGTGTCCGGGAACGTACGCAGCAGGGTGCCCAGCTCCTCCGCGCCGGAATCCGTGCCCGTGCCGTCCAGCCGGGAGACGCCGCAGCCGTACAGCGACTCCGCGAGCGGGGCGTCGGGCCAGCCCGCGAGGTCGCCGAGCAGCTTCCGGTCCACCGTGCCGCGGAGCGTGCGCAGATAGGTGAGGGGATCGACCGCCTCGCAGTGCTTCTTCGCGCGGTACGGCGAGGCCACGGCGGCGTAGTAGTCCTTCAGCCGTCCCGGCACCCGGGCGGCGGCGCGTGAACCGGCGTGGTCCTCGGCCAGCTCCCGGTAGAGCGTGAGCGCGTGGCGGAAGTCCGGTTCGGAGAGGGGGAACGGGCTCTCCGCGGCCTTCGTGACCAGATCGTCGCCCTTCTCCAGCCGGCCGAGCAGCGCCTGTTCCACGGCTTCGTCCCGCGCGGATCCGTACGCGGCGGTGCCCGCGACCGGTATGCCCAGCAGGAGCAGCCCGAGGGCCGCCGCCAGGGCGGGCCGGGACCACGGACGGAACTCCGTACGCCGGGCTATGCGGGCCGCGTCGGCCGCGGCGAGCACCAGCAGCACGAGGTAGCCGGCGACCAGCGCGGCGGGCACCCCGTCCGGGTCCGCCGGCAGTGCGACGAGCAGGAGGGCGGCCGTCGCCGCCCAGCTCACCGCGGCCCTGCCCCAACGGCCCACCAGGACGTGGCCGAGCCCCAGGCCGGAGAGGCCGAGCAGTCCGGCGGCGACGGCCCGCAGCACGCCACCGGGCGGCGGCGGACCGGCCGTCGGGGGCCGGGTGGGAGGAGGTGGCGGGACGGCCCCCCAGGAGCCGTCCGGCACGGTCTCCCACCCGGTGCCGGGTCTGGGCTCCGGTGCATCCGACTGCTCGCGTGACTCCATCACGGCCCCCCACCGCCGAACCTCATCAGGTCACCGGGAAGCTGCCCGGTTTCGTGCGTGTTCACGCGTCCGTGGGGCGTCCGTGCGGCATTGGCGCGAGATGGTGCGGATGAGGCGGATGAGGCGGATCCGTCGGGGAGCGGTCGCGCGGCCGCAGGCCGCGGAGAGCGCGCTGCGGCCTGCGGGTGGTTCAGCGGCCTTGGACCTGGACTGCGGGGACGCGGGGAGGCCGCCCGGGGGACCGGTCTTGTGGTCGATACCGCTCGTACAGGTGACGAAACGGCCGTTTCCGGGGCCGGGGACGAAGCGAGGGTGATGATGGACGCCTGTCCGGCGCCAGGCCTCCCCCGGTCCGGCCGGGGCACCGGAGCAGTCCGGGGCACACAGGGCCCGGACCGCTCCGGAACGCCGTGATCCCGACTCCGCGCGCCCGCTCTGCGCCCTGTGCGGCGGGACGGCCCGTCGCGCAGGCTGGGGGAGCAAGGATGCCGGAGGGGTGAACAGAGGGGGCACGATGCAGGATCTCAAGGTCACGTCATGGCAGCTCTTCGGGCACGACCGGCTCTACGTGAACCTGCCGGACGGCACCGCGATCGGCTGGGCGGACCGGGGCAGCGGCACCATCACGGTCCTGCACCCGCGCTACCGGGACGCGGTGACCGACGCGCTCGCACGGCAGGTCCCGGACCTTCCGGCCCTGGTCGGTGAGGAGGCGCCGACCGTGCCGCCCGGCCCGCCGCCGGTACCGCGCATCCCGCCGATGAGAGGCCTGCGGAGGCGCGGCGCGGCGAAGGAGCCCGGCCCCTTACCCGACGCCCCCGACGCGCAGGTGCCGGTGCCCGAGCCCGCCGAGGCGCCGCAACCGGCGGCCGCGCGCAGGGCCGCACCCGAGCAGACGGCCGCGCTTCCGGCCGTCTCCGAGCCGGTGGCCGGTCGGGAGGCAGAGCCGGAGCCGGGACCGGAGCCGGAGCCCGCGCCGGAGTCGGGCCCGCGGCCCGAACCCGGGGCCGCGCCGGTGACGATGCGGCGGCCGGCCGTCCTGCCCGCGCTGACCCCCGCGAACGACCTCTCCCAGCGGCGTCCCGGGAACCAGCTCCGGGAGCAGCTCGGCGAGACCGGTGCCGGGGCGTTCGTGCGGGTGGCCACCGGCGCGCTACGGCGGCACAAGGACACGGATCCACGGCGCGGCGCCCTCGCGGGGGAGCGGCGGGTCGGCGCGGAGCTCAAGCGCCTCACCCGGCACGGCTGGAGGGTGCTGCACTCCGTGCCCCTGCCGGACGGCACGGAGATCGGGCATCTGCTCATCGGGCCCGGCGGGGTGTTCGCCGTGAGCACCGAGCACCGCCCCGGCGCGTCGGTGCGGATCGAGGACGGCACCCTGCGGGTCGACGACGAGGCCCCGCAGCCGTACGAGCTCGACGGCAGGCCGGGCGCCCGGCGGGCCCGGGAGGCGCTGGAGGCGTACTGCGCCTTCGACGTACCCGTGCAGACCGTACTGGTCCTCACCGGGGTCACCGCACTGGAGGTGGTCGCGGTCCCGGCCGGTGTGAGCGTCTACCGGGAGCGCGAGGTGTCCGCCCTGGCTCCCCTCGCGGGCGTGCTCACCGCCACCCAGGTGGAGCGCGTCTACGACGTCGCCCGGAACGCGGAGGCCTGGCTGGAGGCGTGAGCCCCGTGCACGGCCGGTAGATTTCCCGGTGCTGCCGCGCTGCCGCGCAGTGTCCGTACCGTGCCGCCGAAGGGCAGGACACCATGAAGCTCCGCTGCGCCGTGCTCGACGACTACCAGTCCGTGGCGGGCACCGCCGCCGACTGGTCGCCCGTCGCCGACGACATCGACGTGGTCGGTTTCGCCGACCACTGTGCCACCGAGGACGAACTGGTCTCGCGGCTCTCGGAGTTCGACATTGTCGTCACGCTCAGGGAGCGCGTGCCGTTTCCCGCGACGCTGATCGAACGGCTGCCGCGACTCCGCCTGCTCGTCGCCTCCGGCATGCGCAACACCTCGATCGACTACGCCGCGGCCGAACGGCACGGGGTCACCGTCTGCGGTACCGCCAGCACGGCCACCCCGCCCGTCGAACTCACCTGGGCGCTGCTGCTCGGACTGGCGCGCGGGATCGTCACCGAGGCCAACGCCCTGCGCGAGGGCGGTCCTTGGCAGTCCACCGTCGGTGCCGACCTGCACGGGCGCAGGCTCGGGATCCTGGGACTGGGCAAGATCGGTGGCAGGGTCGCCGCGGTCGGCCGCGCCTTCGGCATGGACGTGGTGGCCTGGAGCCGGAACCTGACACCTGAGCGGGCCGAGGAGGCCGGGGCCGGATTCCTCGCCTCGAAGGAAGAGCTCCTGGAGACCAGCGACTTCGTCTCCGTCCACCTGGTGCTCAGCGACCGTACCCGTGGACTGCTCGGCGCGAAGGAGCTCGGGCTGATGCGTCCCGGCAGCTATCTCGTCAACACCTCGCGGGCGGCGATCGTCGACCAGGACGCGCTCCTCGACGTCCTGCGCCGAGGAGCCATCGCGGGCGCGGGCGTCGACGTCTTCGACGTCGAACCCCTCCCGGCCGACCATCCGATGCGCAGCGCCCCGCGCCTCCTGGCCACACCCCACCTGGGCTACGTCTCGCGGGCCAACTACGCCGCGTACTACGGTGACGCCGTCCAGGACATCCGGGCCTACCTCGACGGAGAGCCCGTCCGCCGGCTCGGCTGAGGCGCCGCCGCCCCCGTGCTCCCTCCCGGGGCCGCGTTCCCCGGCGGTCGCAGGCCGACCGAAGTAGCCTGTCCGCGGGGGCACTTCGGCCCTCCGGACAGGGAGGGCGTCACGTGAGCCTGCTCGACGACGAGACGGCGGCAGGCATGGTCCGGATTCCGGCCGGGACGGTCGATCTCCGCGACGACCGCCGCGGAGCGCACTGGCAGGAGGACGTCGAGCCCTTCCAGCTGGCCCGTCTCCCCGTCACCCTCGGGCAGTACTGGGCCCTCACGGACACGGTCCCCGATCCCTCCCTGTCGCACGCCCTGCCGGTGACGAACGTCAGCTGGCTCGACGCCGTCGACCTGTGCAACCGCTTCTCGGACCGGATCGGGCTGACCCCGGTCTACTCCCGCGACGCGGCGAGCGGCGAGGTGGTCCGCGACCCGGCCGCCGACGGCTACCGCCTGCCCACGGAGGCGGAGTGGCAGTACGCGTGCAAGGCGGGGACCACCGGCTACCGCTACGGAGAGATCGACACCATCGCCTGGTACGAGGGCAACTCGGACGGCAGGCTCCACGACGTGGGCGGCAGGCGTCCGAACGCCTGGGGCCTGTACGACATGCTCGGCAACGTCTGGGAGTGGTGCTGGGACCTCTACGACGCGGAGGTCTACGGCGCCTACCGCACCTTTCGCGGCGGCGGCTGGGCCGAGGCGGAACGCGGCTGCGGTGCCACGGTACGCCGCCGCAGCCACCCCACGTTCGCGATCGACGACCTCGGTTTCCGGATGGCCCGCGGCGGCACGAGCGCGCCCGGCGGAAATTCGCGCGACTGATCGAAAACGGGTGCGGTACGTTCCTGATCACTCGAAGGGGGCGAAGTGACGAAGCTCAACCAGATCATCGCCGTGGAGAAGGGTGTCAAGAGCAAGTCGCTCCAGGACATCACCGCGGCCCACCACAAGGTGCAGAAGCCGGCGCTGCTGGCCGGCATCTCGCGTACGTACCAGCCGAAGGACGAAGAGGGCGAGCAGCTGCCGCCCGAGTCCGCGCGGGTGCAGTTCAAGGCCGAGGGGGCGCTGCGTGAGATGTCCGCGTCGCTGACCCGGCTGTTCGACGTGACCGCGACGAAGGACTGGGCGAACTGCTCGGCCCGTGCGGACGTCACTGTCGACGGCCGCACGGTCGTGGCCGAAGTCCCGGTCAGCTACCTCCTCTTCCTGGAGAAGCAGCTCACCGACCTGCACACCTTCGTCAAGAAGCTTCCCGTCCTGGACGCCTCCGAGTCCTGGTCGCTCGACCCCTCGACGGACTGGTGGAAGACGGAGCCGGTCCGCACCATCCGGACGAAGAAGGTCCCGCGCAACCACGTCAAGGCCGAGGCGACCGAGAAGCACCCGGCGCAGGTCGACGTGTACTACGAGGACGTGCCGATCGGTTACTGGACGACCGTGAAGTTCTCCGGAGCGCTTCCGGCGCGACGGGTGAACGAACTCCTCGAGCGCGTCGAGAAGCTGCAGCACGCGGTGAAGTTCGCCCGCGAGGAGGCCAACGGCGCCGAGGTCACCGACCGGCGGGTCGGAGACGCGGTCTTCGGCTACCTGTTCGGCTAGGGCCGGACGCGGATCGGAGACGAGGCGGCACCCCCAAGAACGCCCCCGCGCCGTTGTCGCGGGGGCTGCGCACCCTGCACGGGCCGGAATTGAGGTCCGGCCCGTGTGACGAGCGCAAGCTGAAACTGACGTTCAGCCTGAAGACGCGGTAACGGTGGAGGTTCGAGCCCTCCCCCCGGCACCACCTGCCGGGGTGGCCCAACATGGCAGAGGCAGCCGCGATCAATCTCAGACTCTCGCTCCAGCTTCAGCATCGCCGCCGATTGCCAGATCGACCGAGTACGGACGAACACCGTTGAATGCTGGTTCGAATCCGGCCTGCGCCTCTCCGCGGCGCGGTAGTTCAAAGGCAGAACGCGACGGTATGACGACTGATCCGCACTCTTAAACGCGCTGGCAAGCGCAATTGGGTGGCAACCCCAGGGGCCCGGGAGCTGGATACGACTCCCGGGCTCCGCCACGTCTCCCGAGCGGTCCGAAAACGCTCAGGGTTCCGGGACGGGGGCTTCCCGCAGGCATGAAAAAGACCCCCTGCGCAGTGTCTCCACTGGCGAGAGGGTCTTTTCGGCACTTCCTGCGAAGTGCCCCCGGCAGGATTCGAACCTGCGCACCCGGCTCCGGAGGCCGATGCTCTATCCCCTGAGCTACGGGGGCGATGTCGCTGCGCTTGGCGGCGACGAGTGAAACCCTACCAGCTCCGGGCGGGTGTCCGGGAACAGATATCGCCGCGCCGTCCGGGCCGGGCGCGGGGGCGCGGGGGTGCTCGGCGGCCCGGACGCGGAGCCCTCCCATGCGAGCACCGGACGGCCCCCGGCCACCCCCTCGGGGGGCGGAAGTGGGCAAACCCCGGACGCAGCTCCTCCGCTCGACCTACCCTCGAAGGGTGTCAGGGGCGTACGGCCGCGTGCTTGTTGTCGACGACAACAAGGTCATCCGGCAGCTGATCAGGGTCAATCTCGAGCTGGAGGGCTTCGAGGTCGTGACCGCGGCCGATGGCGTCGAGTGCCTGGACCTGGTGCACGAGGTGTGCCCGGATGTGATCACCCTCGACGTGGTGATGCCCCGGCTCGACGGCATACAGACCGCGGCCCGGCTGCGTGCGGACCCCAGGACCGGACACCTGCCCGTGGCCGTCATCAGCGCGTGCACCCCGCGCGAGGTGGCCTCCGGCGTCGACGCGTTCCTGGCGAAGCCCTTCGAGCCGAGCGAGCTGGTGCGGATGGTGCGCCGTCTCGCCCGCCGTGAGGATCCCGCGGCCCTCGGCCGCAGGCGCGGTGCGGGGACGGCCGGGAGTGCGGCCGGCTGACGACGTGCGCGGGCGGCTCTCTGCCCGCATGGCGAAACCGGTTGGCGAAGTGCCCCCCTTCCTCCCATACGCTGGTGCCGTGACCCCCGCAGATCTCTCCAGGACCGTGCTGCACGCTGTGCGCCGCGCGGTCGACGAGGACGCCCTGCGCGCGCCGGTGCCCGCGCGCGTACGGGTCGAGCGGACACGGCCCGGCGGCAGCGGCGACTACGCCTGCGCCGTCGCCCTCCAGCTGGCCGGCCCCGCCGCGCTCCCGGCGCGGGAGGTCGCCGCGCTGCTGCGGGACCGGGTGGCCGGTACGCCCGGGATCGGCAGGGTCGAGATCACCGGGCCGGGCTTCCTGAACTTCACGCTCGACGCCTCAGCCGGGGCCACGGGGGCCGCGTGCGTGCGGCAGGTGCTGGAGCAGGGGCTCCGGTACGGCTGGGGAGCCGAGTGCGCCGGGCAGCTCCACCAGCTCCACCACCGGCGTGAGGTCCGGGCGGCGGTCGTGGCCGGCACGGTGATGAAGCTGCTCCGTGCGCAGGGCGCCCGGGGACGTACGACCTGTGAGGGTGCGGCCGACCCCGACTGGGAGCGTCTCGGCGTCACGGTGGACGCACACGGGCGGCCGCCCGTTCCGCCGGTGGAGACCCGGCCCGTCCCGGCCGGGGCCACGGCCGCGGAACTGCTCGAACGTCTGGGTGCCGACGCCACCCGGTGGGGCCTGCTCAGGCCGGCCGGACACGACCGCGCGGACCTGGGCGAGGCCCTCCTCGTGCAGGGCGAGGCCAATCCGCTGTTCCTGGTCCGCTACGCCCACTCCCGCGCCCGCGCGCTCAGCCGAGAGGCGGAGCGGCTGGGCTTCACCGCCGGATACGACCAGGACGTCGACGCGCCCTCGCTGCACGCCGCGCTCGCCGACCACCCCGGCGTCCTCGCCTCCGCGGCCCGCCACCAGGCACCGGACCGGCTCGCCCGGCACCTCGAAACGGTGGCGCACGCCTTCTTCGACCTCCACGACACCTGCCCGCCGCTCCCCGTCGGCGACGAGAAACCCTCGGCCGCCCACCGCTCACGGCTGGCCCTTGCCGAAGCCGCCGGGACGGTGCTCGCAGGCGGCCTGTCCCTGCTCGGCATCAGCGCGCCCGAACACCTCTGAGACCTGAGAGAGCAGAGCAGAACGATGAGCCGATCCGCACACCCCGCCGGGCCCCGTCACGCCGACGTCCTTCCCGAGGGCCACTACTCCGCCCCGGCCGCCGACCTGAACGAGCTCGACCCGAAGGTCTGGTCCCGCACCGTCCACCGTGACGCGGACGGCGCCCTGACCGTCGGCGGGATCGAAGTCGCGCGGCTGGCCGAGGAGTTCGGCACGCCGGCCTACTTCCTGGACGAGTCCGACTTCCGGGCGCGCTGCCGTGCCTGGGTGGACGCCTTCGGCACGGACGCCGATGTGTTCTACGCCGGGAAGGCCTTCCTGTCCCGCGCCGTGGTGCGCTGGCTCGCCGAGGAGGGGCTGAACCTCGACGTCTGCTCCGGCGGTGAGCTGGCCACCGCGCTGGACGCAGGGATGCCCGCCGAGCGCATCGCCTTCCACGGCAACAACAAGACGGTCGCCGAGATCGAGCGGGCCGTCGGGGCGGGTGTCGGACGCATCGTCCTGGACTCCTTCCAGGAGATCGCCCGCGTCTCGCACATCGCCCAGCGGCTCGGCACGCGTCAGCGCGTGCAGATCCGCGTCACGGTCGGCGTCGAGGCCCACACCCACGAGTTCATCGCCACCGCGCACGAGGACCAGAAGTTCGGCATCGCGCTGGCGGACGGACAGGCGGCCGAGGCGGTCCGCAGGGCGCTCACCCTGGACGGCCTGGAACTCATCGGCATCCACTCGCACATCGGCTCGCAGATCTTCGACATGGCCGGCTTCGAGGTCTCCGCGCGGCGCGTCGTGCAGCTGCTCGCCGAGGTCCGCGACGAGCACGGCGTCGAGCTCCCCGAGATCGACCTCGGCGGCGGCCTCGGGATCGCGTACACCTCCGACGACGACCCCCGCGAGCCGCACGAGATCGCCAAGGCGCTCGGCGACATCGTGACCCGCGAGTGCGAGTCCGCCGGTCTGCGGACCCCGCGCATCTCCGTCGAGCCCGGCCGCGCGATCGTCGGCCCCACCGCCTTCACGCTGTACGAGGTCGGCACCATCAAGCCGCTCGAAGGCCTGCGCACGTACGTGAGCGTCGACGGCGGCATGTCGGACAACATCCGCACCGCGCTCTACGACGCCGAGTACAGCGTCGCGCTGGTCTCGCGCAGCTCCGACGCGGAGCCCATGCTCGTACGGGTCGTCGGCAAGCACTGCGAGAGCGGTGACATCGTGGTCAAGGACGCGTTCCTCCCGTCGGACCTGGCCCCCGGCGACCTGATCGCGGTGCCCGCCACCGGTGCCTACTGCCGCTCCATGGCGAGCAACTACAACCACGCCCTGCGCCCGCCCGTCGTCGCCGTGCGTGACGGACAGGCCCGGGTCATCGTCCGGCGCGAGACGGAGGAAGATCTCCTGCGACTCGATGTCGGCTGATGAAATTCACATCTCAAAATCCGGACGGGTGGCAGAAACCCCCGTCCGGTGAGTGAGACTGGTCCACACATCAGAAGTATGAGAAACGAGGTCGGATGATGCGTACGCGTCCGCTGAAGGTGGCGCTGCTGGGCTGTGGAGTGGTCGGCACAGAGGTGGCGCGCATCATGACGACGCACGCCGACGACCTCGCCGCGCGCATCGGCGCACCGGTCGAGCTCGCCGGTGTCGCCGTCCGCCGGCCCTCCAAGGTGCGCGAGGGCATCGACCCCTCGCTGATCACCACCGATGCGACCGCCCTGGTCAAACGGGGTGACATCGACGTCGTCGTCGAGGTCATCGGAGGCATCGAGCCGGCCCGCACGCTCATCACGACCGCCTTCGAGCACGGCGCGGGGGTCGTCTCCGCCAACAAGGCGCTGCTCGCCGAGGACGGCTCCGCGCTCCACGCCGCCGCCGAGAAGTACGGCAGGGACCTCTACTACGAGGCGGCCGTGGCCGGTGCCATCCCGCTCGTACGCCCGCTGCGCGAGTCCCTCGCGGGCGACAAGGTCAACCGGGTGCTGGGCATCGTCAACGGCACGACCAACTTCATCCTCGACAAGATGGACACGAGCGGCGCCGGGTACTCCGAGGCCCTCGACGAGGCCACCGCCCTCGGGTACGCCGAGGCCGACCCGACCGCCGACGTGGAGGGCTTCGACGCCGCCGCGAAGGCGGCGATCCTGGCGGGCATCGCCTTCCACACCCGGGTGAAGATCGGCGAGGTGCACCGCGAGGGCATCACCGAGGTCACCGCCGCCGACATCGCCTCGGCGCGCCGCATGGGCTGCACCGTCAAGCTCCTCGCCATCTGCGAGCGCGCCGCCGACGGCAGGTCCGTGACCGCCCGGGTGCACCCCGCGATGATCCCCCTCAGCCACCCGCTGGCCTCCGTCCGCGAGGCGTACAACGCGGTCTTCGTCGAGGCGGAGGCCGCCGGGCAGCTGATGTTCTACGGCCCCGGCGCAGGCGGCTCCCCGACCGCGTCAGCGGTCCTGGGCGACCTCGTCGCCGTCTGCCGCAACATCGTCGGGGCCACCACGGGCCCCGGTGAGTCCGCGTACACGCGTCTGCCCGTCAGCCCCATGGGCGACGTGGTCACGCGGTACCACATCAGTCTCGACGTGGCCGACAAGCCTGGCGTGCTCGCCCAGGTCGCGACGGTCTTCGCCGAACAGGACGTATCCATCGATACGGTCCGCCAGCAGAGCCGGAACTCAGGCAGTGGCGACGAAGTCGGCATCGAGCAGAGTGGCGGCGGGCGACGCGTGGGTGGCAGCGGCGAGGCGTCCCTCGTCGTCGTCACCCACCGCGCGCCCGACGCCGCCCTCTCCGGGACCGTCGAAGCGCTGCGCAAGCTGGACACCGTGCGCGGTGTCGCCAGCATCATGCGTGTTGAAGGGGAGTAAGGACCCATGACCAGCAAGGGCACCCACCAGTGGCGCGGCATCATCGAGGAGTACCGGGACCGTCTTCCGGTCACGAGCACGACGCCGGTCGTCACACTCCGTGAGGGCGGTACGCCGCTCGTCCCGGCGCAGGTTCTCTCCGAGCGCACGGGCTGCGAGGTGCACCTCAAGGTCGAGGGCGCCAACCCGACGGGTTCGTTCAAGGACCGCGGCATGACCATGGCGATCACCCGGGCGAAGGAGGAGGGCGCGCAGGCCGTCATCTGCGCCTCCACCGGGAACACCTCCGCCTCCGCCGCCGCGTACGCCGTGCGCGCGGGCATGGTCTGCGCCGTCCTCGTGCCGCGCGGCAAGATCGCGCTCGGCAAGATGGGGCAGGCGCTCGTCCACGGCGCGAAGATCCTCCAGGTCGACGGCAACTTCGACGACTGCCTGACCCTGGCCCGCAGCCTCTCGGACAACTACCCGGTGGCGCTGGTCAATTCGGTCAACCCGGTCCGCATCGAGGGGCAGAAGACCGCCGCGTTCGAGATCGTCGACGCGCTCGGCGACGCCCCCGACATCCACGTCCTGCCCGTGGGCAACGCCGGCAACATCACGGCCTACTGGAAGGGCTACACGGAGTACGCGGGGGACTCGATCTCCACGCACACCCCCCGCATGTGGGGCTTCCAGGCCTCCGGGTCCGCGCCGATCGTCCGCGGCGAGATCGTCAAGGACCCGGCGACCATCGCCACCGCGATCCGCATCGGCAACCCGGCGTCCTGGCAGTTCGCGCTGGACGCGCGGGACGAGTCCGGCGGTTTCATCGACGAGGTGACGGACCGTCAGATCCTCTCTGCCTACCGCCTGTTGGCCTCCCAGGAGGGCGTCTTCGTCGAGCCCGCCTCGGCGGCGTCCGTGGCAGGTCTGCTCAAGGCCGCCGACGAGGGCAAGGTCGACCCCGGGCAGAAGATCGTCTGCACCGTCACGGGCAACGGCCTGAAGGACCCCGACTGGGCCGTCGCGGGTGCCCCGCAGCCCGTCACCGTCCCGGTCGACGCGGCGGCGGCGGCCGAGAGGCTGGGCCTCGCGTAGCCGGCCCGCGCCGCAGCTCAACCGCCCTCCCGGGTGAAGAGCGCATGGGAGGTGTGCGACACGCATCGTGCGCCTCCCGTGCGCCCTGTGTCGCCACAGAACCTTCCTTCGATAAGCTGTACCCAGCCCGCTCCGCCGCGTCCGCCGCGTCCGCCGCGGCGCCGCAGCCGTCGTGACTGCCGGGCACTCCCCGTTCCCGCGCAACGACACCCCACGCACGTCGAAGTACCCCGCACCACCAATCCCCGCCGCCGTACAGGAAGAGTCGTCCAACCGATGGCCGGTCCCGCGTTCCGAGCCGCCGCCGTCCGGGTGCGCGTCCCCGCAACCAGCGCCAATCTCGGCCCGGGTTTCGACGCCCTCGGCCTCTCGCTGGGGCTCTACGACGACGTCGTCGTCCGGGTCGCCGACTCCGGGCTGCACATCGACATCGCGGGTGAGGGCGCCGAGACGCTGCCCCGCGACGAGAACCACCTGCTCGTACGTTCCCTGCGCACGGCCTTCGACCTGCTCGGCGGACAGCCCCACGGCCTCGAGATCGTCTGCGCCAACCGCATCCCGCACGGCCGCGGCCTCGGCTCCTCGTCCGCCGCCATCTGCGCCGGCATCGTCGCCGCGCGCGCCGTGACCACGGGCGGCGAGGCCCGCCTCGACGACGCCGCGCTGCTGGAGCTGGCGACCGAGATCGAGGGGCACCCCGACAACGTCGCCGCCTGTCTCCTCGGCGGCTTCACCCTCGCCTGGACGGACGGAGGGGCCGCCAGGGCCATCCGGATGGACCCCGCGGGCTCCGTCGTTCCGGTGGTCTTCGTCCCGGCCACCCCGGTGCTCACCGAGACGGCCCGCGGCCTGCTGCCGCGCACCGTCCCCCATGTGGACGCCGCGGCCAACGCCGGTCGGGCCGCCCTGCTCGTCGAGGCCCTGACCAGGCGCCCCGAGCTGCTGCTGGCCGCCACCGAGGACCGGATCCACCAGGAGTACCGGGGGCCCGCGATGCCGCAGAGCGTCGAGCTGGTGAACCGGCTGCGCGCCGACGGCGTGCCTGCTGTCATCTCCGGAGCGGGGCCCACGGTGCTCGCGCTGACGGAGGAAGGGTCGGCCGACAAGGTCGCCGGGCTGGCGGGAGAGGGATGGGCCGCGAACAGGCTCGCTCTCGACGCCGGCGGGGCGAGCGTGTTGCCGCTCGCCGCGTGATCCCAGGTGATTGCCGGTGCATGAGAGGGGGAATGTTTGTTGGAGCCGGTAGTGTTAATCTCAAGTCAGCAATCGACGTCTTCGTGGCGCGTTGCTTCGTGTCCCCTTCCGGGACCACCACTCTTCCGGGAGCCTCCCCGACTGCCTGAGCAGCCTGCCTGAGCTTTCGAGCACGCTCCGGAACCG
Organism: Kitasatospora papulosa; assembly: GCF_000717245.1. Classification (GTDB taxonomy): domain Bacteria; phylum Actinomycetota; class Actinomycetes; order Streptomycetales; family Streptomycetaceae; genus Streptomyces; species Streptomyces papulosus. Next base: position 254,061 of record NZ_JNYQ01000004.1, on the reverse strand, counting down.
GCACGACACCCTCTTGCTCGTCCAGGAGTGGGCCGAGCAGGGGGATCTCGCGCCGGAACCCCGCACTTTCGTCTCTCCGCCGTACCCGGCGGACCATCGCCCCGGCAAGGTCCGCGATCGACACGATCAACAGACCGCAGTCGGACAGCACAACCGGTCGCCGAGCCAGAAGGCCGACGTCCGCTCCAGGGAAGGACCCTTCGTGAGCGACACCACCGATCTGATGGGCGTGACTGCCGACAAGAACGTCGACAGCTCCGTGCCCGCCGAAGGTGCTGCCTCTGGCACCACCGCACGGCGCCGCCGCTCCGGCACCGGCCTCGAGGGCATGGTCCTGGCCGAGCTGCAGCAGGTCGCGTCCGGCCTCGGCATCAGGGGGACTGCGCGGATGCGCAAGAGCCAGCTGATCGAGGTCATCAAGGAGGCGCAGGCCGGAGGCTCCTCCGCGCCCGCCCCCAAGGCCGCCGCGTCCACCGGTACGGACGCCGCGAGCAAGCCCAAGCGGCGTGCCACGTCCAAGTCGCGCACCGGTGACGAAGCCGCTGCCGCGCCCGCCGCCGACAAGGCCGCCGCGCAGCAGCAGATCGACATCCCGGGCCAGCCGGCCAGTGACGACCAGCCGACCGGCGAGCGCCGCCGTCGTCGGGCGACCGCGCAGGCGGGCAGCCCGGACACCAAGGCGGAGGCCGCGTCCGAGCCGAAGTCCGAGCCCAAGGGCGAAGGCCGCCAGGACCGCGCGGACGAGCGCGGCGAGGCGAAGACCGACACGAAGGCCGAGTCCGCCACGGACAACGCCGAGGGCCGTCGGGGCGACCGTCAGGACGGCCGCCGCGGTGACCGCCAGGACCGTGGTGACCGCGGCGACCGCCGGGACCGCCAGCGCGACCGCCGGGGCAAGGGCGACGACCAGGGCCAGCAGGGCGGCGGACGCCGTCAGGGCCAGCAGGGCGGCGGCCAGAACCAGGGCCAGCAGGGCGGCGGCGGCCAGCAGGACGACGGTTTCGACGACGAGGGCGGCAGGCGTGGCCGTCGCGGCCGCTACCGCGACCGCCGTGGCCGTCGGGGCCGTGACGACTTCGCGACCGACGTCCAGGTGGCCGACGACGACGTCCTGATCCCCGTCGCGGGCATCCTCGACATCCTCGACAACTACGCGTTCATCCGGACCTCCGGCTACCTGCCGGGCCCGAACGACGTGTACGTCTCGCTCGCCCAGGTCCGCAAGAACGGTCTGCGCAAGGGCGACCACGTCACGGGTGCCGTGCGCCAGCCCAAGGACGGCGAGCGCCGCGAGAAGTTCAACGCGCTGGTCCGCCTCGACTCGGTCAACGGCATGGCGCCGGAGTCCGGCCGCGGCCGGCCCGAGTTCCAGAAGCTGACCCCGCTGTACCCGCAGGACCGGCTCCGTCTGGAGACCGACTCCAACGTCCTGACCACCCGGATCATCGACCTGGTCGCACCGATCGGCAAGGGCCAGCGAGGCCTGATCGTGGCCCCGCCGAAGACCGGTAAGACCATGATCCTGCAGGCCATCGCCAACGCGATCACGGTCAACAGCCCCGAGTGCCACCTGATGGTCGTCCTGGTCGACGAGCGTCCGGAAGAGGTCACCGACATGCAGCGGTCGGTGAAGGGCGAGGTCATCTCCTCGACCTTCGACCGTCCCGCCGAGGACCACACCACGGTCGCGGAGCTCGCCATCGAGCGGGCGAAGCGCCTCGTGGAGCTCGGTCACGACGTGGTGGTCCTGCTGGACTCGATCACCCGTCTGGGCCGTGCCTACAACCTGGCGGCGCCGGCCTCCGGCCGCATCCTGTCCGGTGGTGTCGACTCGACCGCGCTCTACCCGCCGAAGCGCTTCTTCGGTGCCGCGCGCAACATCGAGGACGGCGGCTCGCTGACCATCCTGGCCACCGCGCTCGTCGAGACCGGCTCGCGCATGGACGAGGTGATCTTCGAGGAGTTCAAGGGCACCGGCAACATGGAGCTCAAGCTCGACCGGAAGCTCTCGGACAAGCGCATCTTCCCGGCGGTGGACGTCGACGCGTCCAGCACCCGTAAGGAAGAGATCCTGCTCGGCACCGACGAGCTGGCCGTGGTCTGGAAGCTGCGCCGAGTGCTCCACGCGCTCGACCAGCAACAGGCCATCGAGCTCCTCCTGGACCGCATGAAGAAGACGCAGTCCAACGCGGAGTTCCTGCTGCAGATCCAGAAGACGACGCCGGGCAACGGCGGCGGGAACGACTGACGCCTTCCTCCTGGAACGGATCAGGACAGATGCCCCGTCACCTTCGTGACGGGGCATCTGTTGTGTTCAGCCCCTGGTGGGTTGTGCAGCCACCTGAGTAACATGTGCCGGTCACGGTGGGGTGTCCGCCGCAGCGCCGGTCACCAGGGGGCCTCGTACCGCGCTGCCCGCAGATCCTCGTACCCCACCGCGCATCACATCTCACTCACGGCGGGGCTGTGCCCTGCCGTACACACGCAGGGGGTTTTCGAGTGCAGATACGCACCCGAGGTGGCCGGTCCAGACGTTCCGTAGGTGTGGCGCTGCCGGCGATGGCGCTGGTGGTGGGAATGCTGGGGGCCGGTCTCACCGCCGCCGGCGCGCAGGCTGCCGAACCCGGTGGCAAGCCGCACCTCACCCGGTCCGCGGACCGGGAGGCCACTCCGTCGCAGACCGAACTGCGCACCCGCGCGTCCCGGTCGATGCAGGCGGATCAGAAGGCGAAGAGCTCGCTGGCGCCTTCGGCGCTCACCGCCGACTCCACCGGTGCCGCGAAGAAGCCCGACCCGAAGATAATCGGCGGATCCGAGACCACGATCTCGGCAGCTCCGTGGATGGCACAGCTCCACTTCTTCGACGACAAGGACACCGCGGACACCTCCGACGACGTCGGGTACTTCTGCGGCGGATCCGTCGTCGCACCGACGAAGGTCGTCACCGCCGCGCACTGCGTCAAGGGACTCAAGTGGTACCTCGACAGCACGGTCATCGTGGGAACGGACCAACTGCCCACGGACACCGGTCAGATCGACGCCGACGGTTACCACGTCTACGACTTCCACGGCGGTCAGCTGCGGGGCGCGTACCGTCAGTGGAACCACCCCGCGTACGACTCCGTCACGATCGACAACGACGTCGCGGTCCTGACGCTCACGTCACCCGTGAACGTCAAACCGCTCCCGATCATGCGGAACACCGACACCGCCGTCTACACCCCGGGTACGGCCGCGAAGGTGTACGGCTGGGGCCGCACGAGCTCCACCGAGGAAGGGCTCGCCCAGACACTCAAGGTCGCCCAGGCCGACATCAACGCGAACTCCGACTGCTCCGCGGCGTGGGGTTCGTACTACGTCGTCGGACACATGGTCTGCGCGGGAACCCCGGCCACCGGCAGCGACGCGGACACGACGACCGCCTGCAACGGTGACTCCGGAGGCCCGCTGGTCGCCAACGGGATGCTGGTCGGCGTCGTCTCCTGGGGTGCCGAGGACTGCTCCGCGCAGGGCGCCTACTCGGTGTACGCGAAGATGAGCACCTACTCCGCACCGGTCAAGGCCAGGGTCTACGACACGAACCTCAGCAACGACCACACCGCTGACCTGTTCGCCCGCCAGACCTCGTCCAGCACCTTGTACGAGTGGGACTCGTCGGTGACCAAGCTGACCCGGACGTACGACTGGGGCAACGCCGGGGGCATGAGCCTGCTGGTTCAGGCGGACCTGGACCGGGACGACAACCAGGACCTGCTCTACCGGATCACCACCGGCGACGTCTACTGGGACCACTGGGTCACCTCGACGCAGTCCTGGAGCAGCAAGCTGGTCGCGAAGGGATGGAACGCGCACAAGCAGATCCTGGTGCCCGGCGACCTCACCAACGACGGACGGCCCGACATGCTCGCCGTCAACTCGTCCGGCAACCTGCACCTCTACCCCGGCAAGGGCGACGGTGGTTTCCTGGCGCCCATCCTCATCGGGGGCGGCTGGGGGCAGTACAACGCCGTCCGCGGCCACGGTGACTTCACGAACGACGGCAAGCCCGACGTGCTCGCCCGTGGGACCGACGGCTCGCTCTACCTCTACAAGGGCACCAGCAGCGCCACCGCGCCGTTCGAGCCCCGGGTGAAGGTCGGTACGTACGGCGGCCTCAACACGCTCGTCACCACCGGTGACGTGAACAGCGACGGCCACGCCGACCTGCTGGGGCGTGACACCGCGGGGAAGCTCTGGCTCTACCCCGGCAACGGCAAGTCCTCCGGTGCGATCTTCGCCACACGTGTCGCGTTCGGTACCGGCTGGAGCAGCTACAACCTTTTCGGCTGAAACACCAGGTGAGCGCCGGGTTCCCGGCCCGCTCACACGCTCGGGTCGAGGCCCCCGCCGTCCGGCGGGGGCCTCAGCCCGTTGTGCCACGCTTCTGGATGCTCCGGTCGTCGCACCGAGTGACGCCGGACCGCGCCCGTGCACCACCGCAGGGGGTGACAGCGAGAAGCGGAAGTGGGAGCCCATGAACGAGCAGAGCAGGAGCGCCGGCCGAATACGCGGCACCGGCAGCCGCCGGAGGAAGCCGTCGCGGGGCCGCCGCGTGAAGAGGGTCGCTCTGTGGGGCGCCGCCGCCCTGGTGGTCGTCGGGGGATCCGGGCTCGGTTACGCCTACTACACGCTCAACGGGAACCTGAAGGGCGTCGACATCGACGCCGCCCTGGGGACCGGCCGTCCCGCCGACGTGGACGACGGGTCCGAGGACATCCTGGTCCTGGGGTCGGACTCCCGCTCCGGCGCCAACGCCGCGTACGGCGCCGACGAGGGGTCCGCGCGGGCGGACACCGCGATGATCGTGCACGTCAACGAGGGGCACACCTCCGCCAGCGTCGTCTCGGTCCCGCGGGACACCCTCGTCGACCGCCCCGCCTGCACGAGCGACACGAACGGTGAGGAGGTCGGCGCCGCGCACCAGACGATGTTCAACTCGGCCTATCAGGTCGGCGGTCCCGCCTGCGCGGTCAAGACCGTCGAGTCCATGTCGGGCATCCGCATGGACCACTACGTCGAGGTCGACTTCACCGGGTTCAAGAAGCTCGTCGACGAGCTCGGCGGCGTGGACATCACCACCTCGCAGGCGATCGACGACCCCGACAGCCACCTCTCGCTGAAGCCCGGCACCCACACCCTGAGCGGGGAGCAGTCGCTCGGCCTCGTCCGCACGCGCCACAGCGTCGGCGACGGCAGCGACCTGGGCCGTATCCAGCTCCAGCAGGCCTTCGTGAAGGCCCTGATGGACCAGGCCAGGAGCGTCGGGGTGTTCTCGAATCCGAAGACCCTGTTCGGACTGGCCGACACGGCGACCAAGGCCGTCACCACCGACTCCGAACTGGCCTCCGTCAAGAAGCTCACCGGCTTCGCCGACGGGCTCAAGGGGCTCGGTTCCAAGAACGTCGACATGATCACGCTGCCGGTGGAGTACGACCCGCAGGACCCCAACCGCGTGCTGCCCCAGGAGAAGGCCGACCGTCAGGTGTGGGCGGCCCTGAAGCAGGACAAGCCCGTCCCGGCGTCCGCCACGGAGCAGTCGGCGGGCGACAAGGGAGACGCGGGGAAGGTCGTACGGTAACGGCACGTTCCGTCACCGCGCGGTCGCCGAACGCTCCCCGGCCCCACGGGAATACACACGGCCGGGTCCTCGTTTTGGGAGATACGGCCGGTCCTGGCAGACTGGTACGTCGGTCCCGGTTCACGGACGCGCAATCCGCGCGAACGACCCGGAACCCTCCCGAATCTAGGAGACACCTTGAAGCGCGACATTCACCCCCAGTACGTCGAGACGCAGGTCAGCTGCACCTGTGGTGCGTCGTTCACCACCCGGAGCACCCTCGACGGCGGCGCCATCCGTGCCGACGTCTGCTCCGAGTGCCACCCGTTCTACACGGGCAAGCAGAAGATCCTCGACACCGGCGGCCGCGTGGCCCGCTTCGAGGCCCGCTTCGGCAAGGCCACCGGCTCCGCCAGCAAGTAGCGAGCCACTGCGCCGGTTCCCGACGCCCTCACACGGGCGCCGGGACCGGCGTTTTTCCGGCTGTGCGGCCGGGCGCCCCGAGAGCGCGCGCCGACGGCACACCTCCAGCAGGCCCGCAGACGTATGACGCAGAAACCAGGAGCCCGAAGATGTTCGAGGCGGTCGAGGAACTGATCGGCGAGCACGCCGATCTCGAGAAGAAGCTCGCCGACCCGTCGGTCCACGCCGACCAGGCCAACGCGCGCAAGCTCAACAAGCGCTACGCGGAGCTCACCCCGATCGTCTCCACCTACCGGTCCTGGAAGCAGACCGGCGACGACATCGGGACCGCCCGCGAGTTCGCGGCCGACGACCCGGACTTCGCCGCCGAGGTCAAGGTCCTGGAGAAGCAGCGCGAGGAGATCACCGAGAAGCTCCGCCTTCTCCTGGTCCCGCGTGACCCCAGTGACGACAAGGACGTGCTCCTGGAGATCAAGGCGGGCGCGGGCGGCGACGAGTCCGCCCTGTTCGCCGGCGACCTGCTGCGCATGTATCTGCGCTACGCCGAGCGCGTGGGCTGGAAGACCGAGATCATCGACTCCACCGAGTCCGAGCTCGGCGGCTACAAGGACGTCCAGGTCGCCGTGAAGACCAAGGGCGGCAACGGCGCCACCGAGCCCGGCCAGGGCGTCTGGGCCCGGATGAAGTACGAGGGCGGTGTGCACCGCGTGCAGCGCGTGCCCTCCACCGAGTCGCAGGGCCGCATCCACACCTCCGCCGCCGGTGTGCTCGTCACGCCCGAGGCGGAAGAGGTCGACGTCGAGATCCACGCCAACGACCTGCGCATCGACGTCTACCGCTCCTCGGGTCCCGGCGGCCAGTCCGTCAACACCACGGACTCCGCCGTGCGCATCACGCACCTGCCGACCGGCGTCGTCGCGTCCTGCCAGAACGAGAAGAGCCAGCTCCAGAACAAGGAGCAGGCCATGCGCATCCTGCGGTCCCGGCTGCTGGCCGCGGCCCAGGAGGCAGCCGAGCAGGAGGCGTCCGACGTGCGCCGCAGCCAGGTGCGCACCGTGGACCGCTCCGAGAAGATCCGCACGTACAACTTCCCGGAAAACCGGATCTCGGACCACCGCGTCGGCTTCAAGGCGTACAACTTGGACCAGGTGCTCGACGGTGACCTCGACGCCGTCATCCAGGCCTGTGTCGACGCCGACTCCGCCGCGAAGCTCGCCGCCGCGTAGACCGTGAGCCCCACCGCCCCGCCCCGCCCGTGAACCCGTACGGAGAACCGCGATGAACCTGCTGCTCGCCGAGGTGGCCCAGGCCACCCAGCGGCTGGCCGACGCCGGTGTCCCCTCACCGCGATTCGACGCCGAGGAACTCGCGGCGTTCGTGCACGGGGTCAAGCGGGGCGCGCTGCACAACGTGCCGGACGCCGACTTCGACGCCCGCTACTGGGAGACGATCGCCCGCCGTGAGGCCCGCGAACCGCTCCAGCACATCACCGGCCGCGCCTTCTTCCGCTACCTGGAGCTCCAGGTCGGGCCGGGTGTCTTCGTGCCGCGCCCGGAGACCGAGTCGGTCGTCGGCTGGGCGATAGACGCCGTGCGGGCGATGGACGTCGTCGAGCCGCTGATCGTCGACCTCTGCACCGGATCGGGCGCGATCGCGCTCGCCATGGCGCAGGAGGTGCCGCGCTCGCGTGTGCACGCCGTGGAGCTGTCCGAGGACGCCCTGAGGTGGACCCGGAAGAACGCCGAGGGGTCCAGGGTCACCGTCCACCGCGGCGACGCCCTGAGTGCCCTTCCCGAGCTCGACGGCCAGGTCGACCTGGTGATCTCCAACCCGCCCTACATCCCGCTGACCGAGTGGGAGTACGTGGCGCCGGAAGCCCGTGACCACGACCCGCAGATGGCGTTGTTCTCCGGCGAGGACGGCCTCGACACCATCCGCGGCATCGAACGCACCGCGCACCGTCTGCTCCGCCCCGGCGGGCTCGTCGTCATCGAGCACGCCGACACGCAGGGCGGCCAGGTGCCGTGGATCTTCACCGAGGAACGGGGCTGGGCCGACGCGGCCGATCACCCCGACCTGAACAAGCGCCCCCGGTTCGCGACGGCCCGCAAGGCCATGCCGTGACGACCGGGGCGCCGGCACCGCACGATCCCCACCCGTCATACCCGTACATGTCCCAGGAGGCCGGCTGATGGCACGGCGATACGACTGCAACGACGCGACCGACCGTACGACCGGCCTGCGTGAAGCCGCGTCCGCCGTCCGCCGCGGCGAACTGGTCGTGCTGCCCACCGACACCGTGTACGGGATCGGTGCGGACGCCTTCAGTTCGGAGGGCGTGGCCGACCTCCTCGACGCCAAGGGCCGGGGCCGCAACATGCCCACCCCCGTCCTGATCGGCTCCCCGAACACCCTGCACGGCCTGGTCACCGACTTCTCCGAGCAGGCCTGGGAGCTCGTCGACGCGTTCTGGCCCGGCGCCCTCACGCTCGTCGCCAAGCACCAGCCGTCGCTGCAGTGGGACCTCGGCGACACCCGGGGCACCGTCGCCGTCCGGATGCCCCTGCACCCGGTCGCCATCGAGCTCCTCACGGAGGTCGGCCCGATGGCCGTCTCCAGCGCCAACCTCACCGGACACCCCTCGCCCGAGACCTGCGACGCCGCACAGGAGATGCTCGGCGACAGCGTGTCCGTCTACCTCGACGGCGGCTCGACCCCCGGGATCGTGCCGTCCTCCATCGTCGACGTCACCGGCAGGATCCCGCTCCTGCTGCGCGCGGGCGCCATCCCGGTCGAGGAACTCCGCAAGGTGGTACCCGACCTCGAGGTGGCCAATTGACCGCCCCTGAGGGGCGTGGCATAGCGGGGCAGCACGACACTTTCCGCATCCTCCACGTCAGCACCGGCAACGTCTGCCGCTCGCCCATCACCGAGCGGCTGACCCGCCATGCCCTCGTGGACCGCCTCGGAGACCCGCTCAGCGGCGGCCTCATCGTGGAGAGCGCGGGCACCTGGGGGCACGAGGGCGCGCCCATGGAGGCGAACGCCGAGGTCGTCCTCGCCGACTTCGGCGCCGACGCCACCGGCTTCGTCGGCCGGGAGCTCCTCGACGAGCACGTGATCCGCGCCGACCTGGTCCTCACCGCCACCCGGGACCACCGCGCCCAGGTGATCTCCATGGGCCACTCGGCGGGACTGCGGACCTTCACGCTCAAGGAGTTCACCCGGCTGGTGCGGGCCATAGACCCCGCCACTCTGCCCGACGCCCGCGAGGAGGGCGTCGTCGAGCGCGCCCGCGCGCTGGTGCGGGCCGCGGCCGCCCTGCGCGGCTGGCTGCTGGCCCCCACCGCGGAGGCGGACGAGGTCTACGACCCGTACGGCGCTCCGATCACCTTCTTCCGCTCCGTCGGCGACGAGATCAGCCAGGCGCTCGATCCCGTGATGACGGCGCTGACCGGGGTGCACGCCCAGCGCTGAGCCGGCGACGGCCCCGCGCGCGTACCGGGGGTGCGCCGACCGGCGTAGAGGGGCGCCCGGCAGCGGGCAGCCGGCCCGGGGCGGGCCTACATTGGATCTGACGCCACGCACCCCCCTCCTCCAGGCCCGGAGCCGTCAGATGTCGGTCACCACTCCAGCCTCACGCGCAGCCGCGCCGCCGTCCTCCCCGTCCGTCGGCGCCCTGCCCCAGGACTTCGGTGCCCTGGTCCGCCAGGACCCGGAGATCAGCGGCATCCTGCTGGCCGAGGCCGGACGGCAGTCGAGCACCCTCCAGCTCATCGCCGCCGAGAACTTCACCTCGCCCGCGGTGCTGGCCGCCCTCGGCTCCCCGCTCGCCAACAAGTACGCCGAGGGCTACCCCGGCGCCCGCCACCACGGCGGCTGCGAACAGGCCGACGCCGCCGAACGCGCCGCGGTCCGGCGGGCCATGTCGCTGTTCGGCGCCGAGCACGCCAACGTCCAGCCGCACTCCGGTTCCTCGGCGGTCCTGGCCGCCTACGCCGCGCTGCTGCGCCCCGGTGACACGGTGCTCGCCATGGGACTGCCGTACGGCGGGCACCTCACCCACGGGGCTCCGGGCAACTTCTCCGGACGCTGGTTCGAGTTCGCCGGCTACGGCGTCGACCCGGACAGCGGACTCATCGACTACGCGCAGGTACGGGCCCTGGCACGGGCCAGGCGCCCCAAGGCGATCGTCTGCGGTTCCATCTCCTACCCCCGGCACCCCGACTACGAGCAGTTCCGGGCGATCGCCGACGAGGCGGGCGCGTATCTGATCGCGGACGCCGCCCATCCGATGGGACTGATCGCCGGGGGAGCGGCCCCCAGCCCGGTCCCGTACGCCGACGTCGTGTGCGCGACGACGCACAAGGTCCTGCGCGGACCGCGCGGCGGCATGATCCTGTGCGGCGTCGAACTGTCGGAGCGGATCGACCGGGCGGTCTTCCCCTTCACCCAGGGCGGCGCCCAGATGCACACCGTCGCGGCCAAGGCGGTCGCCTTCGGTGAGGCGGCGGCCCCGGCCTACGCCGTCTACGCCCACCGGGTCGTCGCGAACGCCCGGGTCCTGGCGGCCGCCCTGGAGTCCGAGGGCCTCGAGATCACCACGGGTGGTACGGACACCCACATCGTCGTCGCGGACCCCGCCCCGCTGGGCGTGGACGCCCGGACCGCCCGTGAGCGGCTCGTGGCCGCCGGCATGATCCTGGACACGTGCGCCCTGCCGTACGGGGACGCACGCGGCATCCGGCTCGGGACCGCGGCCGTCACCACGCAGGGGATGGACGAGGACGACATGACGAGGATCGCCGGCCTGTTCGGTGCGGCCCTCCGGGCGGAGGGCGACCCGGGCCGGCTGCGCGCCGAGGTGCGCGGACTGGCGGAGCACAATCCGCCGTATCCGGGGTAGCCGAGCCATGGGGAACCATCACCCGTGGCTCGGCGTCCTTGCCGAGGAGACTAGGGTGTGGGGCTGAGATGGCCGGCGAATTCTGTGGGGCAGCCCGTGCGTGATTACCTGCTGACGCTCTGTGTCACGGCAGCGGTTACCTATCTGCTGACCGGACCGGTGCGGAAGTTCGCCATCGCGATCGGGGCCATGCCCGCGATCCGTGCGCGTGACGTACACCGGGAACCGACACCTCGGCTCGGTGGCATCGCCATGTTCGGCGGACTGTGCGCGGGGCTGATCGTCGCGGACCACCTGTTCAACCTGAACGGCGTGTTCGAACTCTCCAACGAACCCAGGGCCCTGCTCTCCGGCGCCGCCCTGATCTGGCTGATCGGCGTCCTGGACGACAAGTTCGAGATCGACGCGCTGATCAAGCTGGGCGGGCAGATGATCGCGGCCGCGGTCATGGTCATCCAGGGTCTGACGATCCTGTGGCTGCCCATCCCCGGCGTCGGCACCGTGGCGCTCACCCAGTGGCAGGGCACGCTGCTCACGGTCGCGCTCGTCGTGATCACCATCAACGCGGTCAACTTCGTCGACGGCCTGGACGGTCTCGCGGCGGGCATGGTCTGCATCGCGTCCGCCGCCTTCTTCCTGTACACCTACCGGCTCTGGTACGGGTACGGGATCGAGGCCGCGGCCCCCGCCACACTCTTCGCCGCGATCCTGATGGGCATGTGCCTCGGCTTCCTGCCGCACAACATGCACCCCGCCCGGATCTTCATGGGCGACTCCGGCTCCATGCTGATCGGCCTCGTGCTGGCCGCCGGGGCGATCTCCGTCACCGGCCAGGTCGACCCGGACGCGATGAAGCTCTTCGAGGGCAGCGAGCGCCAGGCGACCCACGCGATGCTCCCGGTCTTCATCCCGCTGCTCCTGCCGCTGACGATCATCGCGATCCCGGCCGCGGACCTGGTGCTCGCCATCGTGCGGCGCACCTGGAACGGCCAGTCGCCGTTCGCGGCCGACCGCGGCCACCTGCACCACCGGCTGCTGGAGATCGGGCACTCGCACAGCAGGTCGGTGCTGATCATGTACTTCTGGTCGGCCCTCATCGCCTTCGGCGCCGTCGGCTACTCCGTGCACTCCGCGTCGCTGTGGATCGTGCTGGTGATCGTGGGGCTCAGCGCCGTGGGCCTCGTCCTGCTGCTGATGCCCCGCTTCACCCCGCGCGCGCCCCGCTGGGCCGAGGCCTTCGTGCCGCCGCGCTACCGGCGGCGCACCGTCCACGAGGAACCCGTGGACGCCGACGAGGTCACCTCGCGGGGTCAACAGCGCTCCGGCGGCTCGCACATGGCGTCCCCGGCACCGGAACGGGCCGCCGTGCCCGTGGGTGTCTCCGGCGTCAACGGAGCGACCGCGATCGGCCCCCGTTCGCGCTTCGCGGATCGGGACCGCGCCGACTCGTCGCGTTGAGCCCCCGGTACAGAAATGCCCATACCAGACAATGTGGCGTGATGTTCTGCACACACGCGCGGATTAACTCTCATGTGTGACAGCTGGCACACTTTCTGAGTAAAGACCTCATCAAATAGTTTGTGATACCGTTCACGAAGCCCGGCGAGGAAGCCGAAGGACCTGGGTAGCACGGTCCTTTGGCCCGCAGCATCGACTCGGACCGGGCCTACGCTCGTCCCTGACGACCACTGACCACCCCCTGCAACGCGGAGTCACCGCCATGCCGTCCAACGACGCCCGGACTCTCCTCCACACCGCCGTGCCCACTGCTGCCGTCGGTGTCGTCACCGTCGCCGTCAGCGCTGCGCTCGCCGGCGGCAAGGGAGCGATCGGTGCGGCCGCCGGGACGCTGGTGGTGATCCTCTTCATGGGGATCGGACTCGGCGTCCTGCAGCGCACGGCGAAGTCACTGCCGCATCTGTTCCAGGCCATGGGGCTGGTGCTGTACACGACCGAACTGCTGCTGCTCTTCGTCTTCGTCGCCGCGTTCAAGGACACGACGCTGTTCAACCCCCGGGCCTTCGCCGCCGCGGTGATGGTCGCCACCCTCACCTGGGTCGCGGCGCAGATCCGCGTGCACATGAAGACCAAGATTCTTTACGTCGAGCCGGACTCGTCCGCGGGTAAGACGCCCGAGAACACGGGGTCTTCGACGTGAGGGGTAGGGCCGGGATAAGCGCGCGTTCGAGACCCTGCTATCGTCCGGTGCCAACTGCGGCACTGCGGGCGCGGGCATCAAAATCGGCGCCTGCTTCATCGCGAGGCGTAATGCCTGAGCCGCCCCCCATCCGTAACACCAGTCCAGTGCCGACCAGCGGCTGCTTGCCGCGCCGACACAACGAGGTTGCCGTACCTATGCGCCACGCTGAAGGAGCCCGCGGTGAGTGCTGACCCGACGACGGTGCTCGCCTTCGAGACCGACTGCCACATCTTCGACGGATGCGGCTTCCCGGCTCCTGGCCTGCACTCCTTTGTTTTCGAGCCGATGTTCACGCTCGGCGGCATCGAGATCAACAAGCCGATGCTGCTGGCGGTCCTGAGCACCGTTGTCGTCGTCGGCTTCTTCTGGGCGGCTTTCAACAAGCCGAAGCTGGTGCCCGGAAAGCTGCAGATGGTCGCCGAGGCGGGTTACGACTTCATCCGCACCGGTGTGGTGTACGAGACGCTCGGCAAGCGCGAGGGCAAGAAGTACGTACCCCTCATGGTCTCGCTGTTCTTCTTCATCTGGATCATGAACCTCTGGGCGATCATTCCCTTCGCCCAGTTCCCGGTGGTCTCGGTCATCGGATTCCCGGTGGCGCTGGCCGCGATCGTGTACGTCCTCTGGGTCAGCCTGACCTTCAAGCGGCACGGTTTCGTCGGCGGCTGGAAGAACATCTCCGGCTACGACCCGTCGATCGGCCCGGCCCTTCCCTTCGTCATGGTCATCGAGATCATGTCGAACCTGCTGATCCGGCCGTTCACGCACGCCGTGCGACTCTTCGCCAACATGTTCGCCGGTCACGTGCTGCTGCTGATCTTCACGATCGCCAGCTGGTACCTGCTGAACGGCATCGGCATCGCCTACGCCGGTGTCTCCTTCGTGATGGTCATCCTGATGACCGCCTTCGAACTGTTCATCCAGGCGCTGCAGGCCTACGTGTTCGTCCTCCTGGCCTGCAACTACATTCAGGGCGCTCTCGCCGAGCACCACTGACGCAGCCCAGCTCCACCCCCGATAGTCGTCCGGTGGCCAACCCCCACCGGTTCTGAAAGAGAAGGAAGAAACGGCATGTCCGCTCTTGAGACCCTCGCCGCCGTCAACATCACGGGCAACCTCGGTTCCATCGGCTACGGCCTCGCCGCGATCGGCCCCGGCGTCGGCGTCGGCATCATCTTCGGTAACGGCACCCAGGCGCTGGCCCGTCAGCCCGAAGCTGCCGGCCTGATCCGCTCGAACCAGATCCTCGGCTTCGTGCTCTGTGAGGCGCTCGCCCTGATCGGTCTCGTCATGCCCTTCGTCTACCCGGTCGACTAATTCGCGGCATTCCACAAGCCCGAAGCGACGAAAGGCATTGATGTGAACGCCCTACAGCTGGCGTCCGAGGGAGAGATCCAGAACCCGCTGCTCCCGGCGGTTCCTGAGATCGTCATCGGCCTCATCGCCTTCGCCATCGTCTTCGGTTTCCTCGCCAAGAAGCTCCTCCCGAACATCAACAAGGTTCTGGAAGAGCGCCGCGAGGCCATCGAAGGCGGTATCGAGAAGGCCGATGCGGCCCAGACCGAGGCCCAGAGCGTTCTTGAGCAGTACAAGGCTCAGCTCGCCGAGGCCCGCCACGAGGCCGCCCGTCTGCGCCAGGAGGCGCAGGAGCAGGGTGCCGTCATCATCCAGGAGATGAGGGCGGAGGGTCAGCGGCAGCGCGAGGAGATCATCGCGGCCGGCCACGCCCAGATCGAGGCCGACCGCAAGGCCGCGGCGTCCGCGCTGCGCCAGGACGTGGGCAGCCTCGCCACCGCCCTGGCCGGCAAGCTCGTCGGCGAGTCCCTCGAGGACCACGCCCGGCAGAGCGGCACCGTCGACCGGTTCCTCGACGAGCTCGAGGCGAAGGCCGAGGCCGTCCGATGAATGGAGCGAGCCGGGAGGCGCTGGCCGCCGCACGCGAGCGCCTCGACGCACTGACCGACTCCACGTCGGTCGACGCGGCGAAGCTCGCCGAGGAGCTGGCAGCCGTCACCGCGCTGCTCCACCGCGAGGTGTCGTTGCGCCGGGTCCTCACCGACCCGTCGCAGGGCGGCGAGGCCAAGGCCCAGCTGGCCGGACGACTGCTGGGCGGACAGGTGGGCGGCGAAGCCGTGGACCTGGTCTCCGGCATGGTCCGGTCCCGCTGGTCGCAGTCGCGTGACCTGGTCGACGCGGCCGAGGAGCTGGCGAACACCGCCGACCTCACCGCTGCCCAGCGCGCGGGTGTGCTCGACGACGTCGAGGACGAGCTGTTCCGGTTCGGCCGGATCGTCTCCTCCGACGTGGCGCTGCGGTCCGCCCTGACCAACAAGTCGGCCACGGGCTCCGCCAAGAGCGCGCTGCTCCGCAGCCTGCTCGGCGGCAAGGCCCAGCCCGTCACCGAGCGCGTGATCACGCGCCTCGTGACGCAGCCCCGAGGACGTAGCCTGGAGGCGGGACTCGATTCCCTGTCCAGGCTCGCCGCGGAGCGCCGGGACCGCATGGTCGCCGTCGTCACCTCGGCGGTGCCGCTGTCCGATCGCCAGAAGCAGCGCCTCGGTGCCGCCCTGGCGAAGATCTACGGCCGGCAGATGCACCTGAACCTGGACGTGGACCCCGAGGTCCTCGGCGGGATCTCGGTGCGCGTCGGTGACGAGGTCATCAACGGCACGATCGCGGAGCGCCTCGAAGAGGTCACCCGCAGGATGGCCGGCTGACGGCGCGCAGCGCCCACACCGCACCAACTGAACGAGCAAGAATTGCGGCCCGGTTGGGCCGTGCAGAAATTGCAGAAGATTCCTGGGGGTCGCCCCCAGACCCCTTTGAGAAACTTCGGGCCCAACAAGGAGAGCAGGGAACCCCAGATGGCGGAGCTTACGATCCGGCCGGAGGAGATCCGGGACGCACTGGATAGCTTTGTCCAGTCGTACCAGCCGGACGCGGCCTCGCGCGAGGAGGTCGGGACGGTCAGCGTTGCCGGCGACGGCATCGCGAAGGTGGAGGGCCTGCCCTCCGCCATGGCGAACGAGCTGCTGAAGTTCGAGGACGGCACCCTCGGTCTCGCCCTCAACCTCGAGGAGCGCGAGATCGGTGCGATCGTCCTCGGCGAGTTCAGCGGAATCGAGGAGGGCCAGCCGGTGCAGCGCACCGGTGAGGTGCTCTCCGTCGGCGTCGGCGAGGGCTACCTCGGCCGCGTCGTCGACCCGCTCGGCAACCCGATCGACGGTCTCGGCGAGATCGCGACCGAAGGCCGTCGCGCCCTCGAGCTGCAGGCGCCTGGCGTCATGGTCCGCAAGTCGGTGCACGAGCCGATGCAGACCGGCTACAAGGCTGTCGACGCCATGGTGCCGATCGGCCGTGGCCAGCGTCAGCTGATCATCGGCGACCGTCAGACGGGTAAGACCGCTCTGGCCGTCGACACGATCATCAACCAGCGCGACAACTGGCGCTCGGGCGACGTGAACAAGCAGGTGCGCTGCATCTACGTCGCCATCGGTCAGAAGGGCTCCACCATCGCCTCCGTGCGCGGTGCCCTCGAAGAGGCCGGCGCGCTCGAGTACACGACCATCGTCGCCGCCCCGGCGTCCGACCCGGCCGGCTTCAAGTACCTGGCGCCGTACACCGGCTCGGCCATCGGCCAGCACTGGATGTACGACGGCAAGCACGTCCTCATCATCTTCGACGACCTGTCGAAGCAGGCCGACGCCTACCGCGCCGTGTCGCTCCTGCTGCGCCGTCCGCCGGGCCGCGAGGCCTACCCGGGCGACGTCTTCTACCTGCACTCGCGTCTGCTGGAGCGCTGCGCCAAGCTCTCCGACGACATGGGCGCCGGTTCGATGACGGGCCTCCCGATCGTCGAGACCAAGGCGAACGACGTGTCGGCGTTCATCCCGACCAACGTCATCTCCATCACCGACGGCCAGTGCTTCCTGGAGTCCGACCTGTTCAACGCGGGTCAGCGTCCGGCGCTCAACGTCGGTATCTCGGTCTCCCGAGTCGGTGGCTCCGCCCAGCACAAGGCCATGAAGCAGGTTTCCGGCCGACTGCGCGTGGACCTCGCCCAGTACCGCGAGCTGGAGGCGTTCGCCGCCTTCGGTTCCGACCTGGACGCGGCCTCCAAGGCGTCGCTGGAGCGCGGTAAGCGCATGGTCGAGCTGCTGAAGCAGCCGCAGTACGCCCCGTTCCCGATGGAGGAGCAGGTCGTCTCCGTCTGGGCCGGCACCACGGGCAAGATGGACGACGTCCCGGTCGAGGACATCCGCCGCTTCGAGAGCGAGCTGCTCGAGTTCCTGCGCCGCGAGCGCAAGGACCTCCTGACCAGCATCGCCGAGGGCGGCAAGATGTCCGACGACACGCTGCAGTCGATCGCCGACGCGATCGCCTCCTTCAAGCAGCAGTTCGAGACCTCGGACGGCAAGCTCCTGGGCGAGGGCTGATCGATGGGCGCTCAGCTTCGCGTTTACAAGCGCCGCATCCAAGCCGTCACCGCGACCAAGAAGATCACCAAGGCGATGGAGATGATCGCCGCCTCGCGCATCGTCAAGGCGCAGCGCAAGGTGGCGGCGTCGATGCCGTACGCGACCGAGCTCACCCGTGCGGTGACCGCGGTGGCGACCGGCTCCAACACCAAGCACCCGCTCACCACCGAGGCCGAGGCTCCGGCCCGGGCCGCGGTCCTGCTCCTCACGAGCGACCGCGGTCTGGCCGGGGGTTACTCCTCGAACGCCATCAAGACGGCGGAGCGGCTGCGGGAGCGGCTGGCGGCCGAGGGCAAGGAGGTCGACACCTACATCGTCGGCCGCAAGGGTGTCGCGTACTACGGCTTCCGTGAGCGCAAGGTCTCGGAGTCGTGGACCGGCTTCACCGACAGCCCCGAGTACTCGGATGCCAAGAAGATCGCCGAGCCCCTGATCGCGTCCATCCAGAAGGACACGGCCGAGGGTGGCGTCGACGAGCTGCACATCGTCTTCACCGAGTTCGTGTCGATGATGACGCAGAACGCGGTCGACGGGCGGATGCTGCCGCTGTCGCTCGACAAGGGCGAGGAGGAGAGCACCGAGAAGGGCGAGATCCTTCCGCTGTTCGAGTTCGAGCCGTCGGCGGAGGACGTCCTCGACGCCCTTCTGCCGCGCTACGTCGAGAGCCGCATCTACAACGCACTGCTGCAGGCCGCCGCTTCCGAGCACGCCGCCCGCCGTCGTGCGATGAAGTCGGCGACCGACAACGCCGGGGATCTGATCAAGAGCCTCTCCCGGCTTGCCAACGCGGCCCGCCAGGCCGAAATCACCCAGGAAATCAGCGAGATCGTCGGCGGTGCAGGTGCGCTGGCCGACGCGTCCGCGGGGAGTGACAAGTAATGACGACGACAGTTGAGACGGCCGCTGCCACGGGCCGCGTCGCCCGGGTCATCGGCCCGGTCGTCGACGTGGAGTTCCCCGTCGACGCGATGCCGGAGATCTACAACGCCCTGCACATCGAGGTCGACGACCCGGCCGAGGCCGGCGCTCGTAAGACGCTGACCCTGGAAGTCGCCCAGCACTTGGGCGACGGCATGGTCCGCGCGATCTCGATGCAGCCCACCGACGGCGTGGTCCGCCAGGCCCCGGTGACCGACACGGGCACGGGCATCACCGTCCCCGTCGGTGACATCACCAAGGGCAAGGTGTTCAACACCCTCGGCCAGATCCTGAACGAGCCGGAGGCCGAGGCGCAGATCACCGAGCGCTGGCCGATCCACCGCAAGGCCCCGGCCTTCGACCAGCTCGAGTCCAAGACCGAGATGTTCGAGACCGGCCTGAAGGTCGTCGACCTGCTGACCCCGTACGTCAAGGGCGGCAAGATCGGTCTGTTCGGTGGTGCGGGCGTCGGCAAGACGGTCCTCATCCAGGAAATGATCATGCGTGTGGCGAAGCTGCACGACGGTGTGTCGGTGTTCGCCGGTGTCGGCGAGCGCACCCGTGAGGGCAACGACCTCATCGACGAGATGACCGACTCGGGCGTCCTGGACAAGACCGCGCTGGTCTTCGGCCAGATGGACGAGCCGCCGGGCACCCGTCTGCGGGTCGCGCTGTCCGCCCTGACCATGGCGGAGTACTTCCGCGATGTGCAGAAGCAGGACGTGCTGCTCTTCATCGACAACATCTTCCGCTTCACGCAGGCCGGTTCCGAGGTCTCCACGCTGCTCGGCCGCATGCCGTCCGCGGTGGGTTACCAGCCGACCCTGGCCGACGAGATGGGTGTGCTCCAGGAGCGCATCACCTCGACGCGTGGTCACTCGATCACCTCGATGCAGGCGATCTACGTCCCCGCGGACGACCTGACCGACCCGGCCCCGGCCACCACGTTCGCCCACCTCGACGCGACGACGGTTCTCTCCCGTCCGATCTCCGAGAAGGGCATCTACCCGGCCGTGGACCCGCTGGACTCCACGTCCCGCATCCTGGACCCGCGTTACATCGCGCAGGACCACTACGACACGGCCAGCCGCGTCAAGGGGATCCTGCAGAAGTACAAGGACCTCCAGGACATCATCGCGATCCTCGGTATCGACGAGCTGGGCGAGGAGGACAAGCTCGTCGTCCACCGTGCCCGTCGCGTCGAGCGCTTCCTGTCGCAGAACACCCACGCCGCCAAGCAGTTCACCGGCCTGGACGGTTCGGACGTCCCGCTCGACGAGTCGATCGCCGCGTTCAACGCGATCTGCGACGGGGAGTACGACCACTTCCCCGAGCAGGCGTTCTTCATGTGCGGTGGCATCGAGGACCTCAAGTCCAACGCCAAGGAGCTCGGCGTCTCCTGAGCCTCCGGCTCACCGAGGGGGGTGGGTGTGTCCCGCCCCCCTCACCACGCCCCGTAGAATTGAACCGACACCCGGCACGACAGCCGGGTGGTGACCCGAGGAGCCACCCTTGGCTGCTGAGCTGCATGTCGAGCTGGTCGCCGCGGACCGCAGTGTCTGGTCCGGCGAGGCCACCCTCGTTGTCGCACGTACCACGTCCGGCGACATCGGCGTCATGCCCGGTCACCAGCCGCTTCTGGGTGTGCTGGAATCGGGCCCCGTGACGATCCGTACGAGCGACGGCGGGACGGTTGTCGCCGCTGTGCACGGCGGTTTCATCTCGTTCGCGGACAACAAGCTCTCGTTGCTGGCTGAGATCGCCGAGCTTGCCGACGAGATCGACGTCCAGCGCGCCGAGCGTGCGCTGGAGCGTGCGAAGTCGGACACGGACGCGGGCGCCGAGCGCCGCGCGGACGTGCGACTGCGTGCGGTGGCGGCGCACTGAGCGCCCCCACGAGGAGTTTCTGACTCAGCCGCGGCCCGTGCTGGAGAGATCCAGACCGTGTCGCGGCTGAGGCGATGCAGGTGCAGTCCGGTTCGGCTCGGTTCGGTATCCGTTTACTCGACGATGCGAGGAGGTCGGTGGAGATGGTCCTCGCGTTGTGGGTGGGCGGTCTGGTCGTCGTACTGGTCGCGGTGGGGCTGTTCGTCTTCGGCCTCCGCAGGCGGCTGATCCAGCGTTCCGGCGGCACCTTCGACTGCAGCCTGCGCTGGGACGTGTCGGAGGAACCCGACCCGTCGGGCAAGGGCTGGGTGTACGGGGTCGCCCGGTACAGCGGTGACCGCGTCGACTGGTTCCGGGTCTTCTCCTACTCACCGCGTCCCCGTCGGGGGCTGGAACGTTCCGCCATCGAGGTCGTCGCCCGCCGGCTGCCCGAGGGCGAGGAGGAGCTGGCGCTCCTGTCCGACTCCGTCGTGCTCGGCTGTCTCCACCGGGGGACCCGCCTGGAGCTGGCGATGAGCGAGGACGCCCTGACGGGTTTCCTCGCCTGGCTGGAGGCGGCACCGCCCGGCCAGCGAGTCAATGTGGCTTGAGTAGGGCTCTCGCTGGTCGGGGGTCCCCCCGGACGGAGTCTGGGGGAGGGTCGATGTGGCTTGAGTAGGGCTCTCGCTGGTCGGGGGTCCCCCCGGACGGAGTCCGGGGGAGGGGCGACCTGGCCCGAGCGAGGCCCGCAGCGCATGCGAAAACCGGGGAGACAGGGGGCGGACCTGTCTCCCCGGCGCTTTTTGCGGGGGGTGCGAGTGCCTCGTGGGGTCAGTTGAGGCCGTTGTCCATCGCGGTCACGAGCTCACCGTTGGCGGTGTCGCCGCTGAACTCCCAGAAGAACGCGCCACCCAGGCCCTGGCTGTTCGCCCAGGCCATCTTGGACGTGATCGTCGCCGGGGTGTCGTAGCTCCACCAGTTCGTGCCGCAGTGCGCGTACGCGGTGCCGGCGATCGTGCCGGTGGCGGGGCAGGTGTTCTTCAGGACCTTGTAGTCCTCGTTGCCGGCCTCGTAGGTCCCCGGGGCCGCGCCGGTGGCGGTGCCGCCCGGAGCGGACTGGGTGACGCCGGTCCAGCCGCGGCCGTAGAAGCCGATGCCGAGGAGCAGCTTGGAGGCCGGGACGCCCTGGGCCTTCAGCTTGGCGATGGCGGCGGCGGAGTTGAAGCCCTCCTGCGGGATGCCGGAGTACGAGGTCAGCGGTGAGTGCGGGGCCGTCGGGCCCTTCGGTGCGAAGGCGCCGAAGAAGTCGTACGTCATCACGTTGTACCAGTTCATGGACTGGGCGGCGCCGGCGTAGTCGGCCGCGTCGATCTTGCCGCCCGCCGAGCCGTCCGCGGTGATCGCGGCGGTGACCAGGTTGCCGGTGCCGAACTTCGCCCGCAGGGCGGAGGCGACGTTCTTCAGCGCTGCCGGGCCGCTCGTGTCGCAGGTGAGACCGCAGGCGTTCGGGTACTCCCAGTCGATGTCGATGCCGTCGAAGACATCGGCCCAGCGGGGGTCCTCGACCAGGTCGTAGCAGGACTGGGCGAAGGCGGCCGGGTTCTGGGCGGCCTGCGGGAAGCCGCCGGACCAGGTCCAGCCGCCGAACGACCAGAGGACCTTGATGTGCGGGTACTTGGCCTTCAGCTTGCGCAGCTGGTTGAAGTTGCCGCGCAGCGGCTGGTCCCAGGTGTCGGCGACGCCGTCCACCGACTGGTCCGCGGTGTAGGCCTTGTCGTAGTCGGCGTAGGAGTCACCGATGGTGCACCTGCCGTTCTGGACGTTGCCGAAGGCGTAGTTGATGTGCGTGATCTTCGCGGCCGAACCCGAGGTCACGAGGTTCTTGACGTGGTAGTTGCGTCCGTAGACGCCCCACTCGGTGAAGTAGCCCAGGTTGATCTTGTCGCCGGTACCGGGGTTGCCCGGGTCGGTGGTCCCGGTGGTGCGGACGGCGACCGAGGCGCTGACCGGACCGGTCTGGTCGGCGGTGTCACGGGCCTGCACGGTGTACGAGTAGTCGGTGCCCTTGGTGAGCCCGCTGTCGGTGTACGTCGTCGTGGTGACCGTGGCGACCTTGGCGCCGTCGCGGAGGACGTCGTAGTTCTTGACGCCCTTGTCGTCGGTGGCGGCGGTCCAGCTGATCTTCGCCGAGGTGTCCGTCACGTTGCTCGCGGTCGGGGTGCCGGGCTTGGACGGGGGGTTGTCGCCGGGCACGCTGCCGCCGTCACAGGAGGCGCCGTTCAGCTTGCAGCCGGAGGGGGAGCCGGAACCCGTGCCGTTGAAGCCGAAGCTGATGCTGGCGCCGGGGGCGACCGTGCCGTTCCACCCGAGGTTCTTGGCGGTCCAGTGGGTCCCGGAGCTGGTCACGGAGGCGTCCCAGGCGGAACCGACCGCGGTGCCGGAGGGGAAGTCCCACTCGATCGTCCAGGAGGAGAGCGCGGTGGTGCCGGTGTTCTTGACGGTCCACTGGCCCTCGAAGCCGGTGCCCCAGTCGGACTTCTTGACGTAGGAGGCCGTGGCGGAGGTGGCGGCCTCGGCCGGGGAGGCCAGGCCGACCATCGCGGCGAGGGGGAGCAGCAGCGCGGTGAGGCCCGCGACGGCCTTGGACCTGGTGGCGGTGCCTGCTCCGCTTCTCCATCTGAGACGGGTGAGGCGTACGGGGTTGTCAGTGCTCAACGGTGCTCCTCGGGTGAGGCCCGGCAAACGGGGGATGATCCGTAACCTGCGAACCCTGCGTCGCCCTGAGCTCGCCTTGTCATGGCTTACTCACCGCAGCGTGTCCGGTGAGATTAGGAAGGTCTGGACCAATCGTCAAGAGGTCCAGACCAAAGATTCACGCTCCGGGCCGAACACCCAACTGCTGCGCGAGCACGGCGGCTTGGGCCCTGCTGCGCAGCCCCAGCTTCCCGAGGAGCCTGCTGACGTGCGTCTTCACCGTCGCCTCGGCCATCGACAGCCGCCCGGCGATCTCCATGTTGGACAGTCCCAGGCCGAGGCATCCCAGCACCTCACGCTCCCTGCGCGTCAAGGTGCCGAGGGCCTCGGGCTCGGCCGGCTCGTGCGCGGGGGAGGCCGAGGCGAACTCCTCGATCAGCCGCCGCGTCACGGCCGGTGCGATCAGGCCCTCGCCGCGTGCCACCGTACGGACCGCGGCGATGAGGTCCCCGGCCTCCGTGTTCTTCAGCAGGAAGCCCGACGCTCCCGCGCGCAGCGCGCCGAAGACGTACTCGTCCAGGTCGAACGTCGTCAGCACCAGCACGTCCGCCAGCCGCTCCGCCACGATCTGCCGGGTCGCCGACACCCCGTCGAGCCGTGGCATCTGCACGTCCATCAGGACCAGGTCCGGGCGCAGTTCACGGGTCAGACGCACCGCGGCCTCACCGTCCGCGGCCTCGCCCACCACCTCGATGTCCGGCGCGCTCCTCAGGATCAGCACCAGCCCCGCGCGTACCGCCGACTGGTCCTCCGCGACCAGCACCCGGATCGTCATGCCCGTCATGTCCTCTCCTCGACGGGCAGTTCGGCCCGCACCACCCAGATCTTCTCGCCGTCGCCCCGGAGACCGGGCCCCGCCCCGATGGTCCCGCCCAGCAGGGCCACCCGTTCCCGCATCCCCACCAGGCCCGCTCCCGAACCGGGCGCGCGGGGCCCCGGGCGGTCGCCGAACACACTGCTCACCTCCACCGTGAGCGCCGTGCGGGACCGCCCCAGCCGAACGGTCACCGGGCCGGGCGCCGCGTGCTTCAGCGCGTTCGTCAGCGACTCCTGGACGATGCGGTACGCCGCCAGCTCCACCGGCGCCGGGAGCGGCCCGGGCTCCTCGCGGCCGTCGTCCAGGGTGACGGTGAGCCCGCTGGACGCGGAGTTGGCGCCGGCCTGCTCCACGAGGGCGTCCAGGGAGCCGAGGGTCGGGGCGGCACTCGGCTCCCCGGACGTGTCGCTCTCCCGCAGGAGCCCGATCAGCCGCCGCATCTCCGTCAGCCCGTCGACACTGTTCTGCCGGATCACGCCCAGCGCGTCCCGGGAGGTGCCCGGATCGTCGATGGAGAGCGCCGCGGTGGAGTGGATGGCGATCGCCGAGAGATGGTTGGCGACCATGTCGTGCAGTTCCCGCGCCATCCGTGACCGCTCCGCGGTCACCGCCTGCACCCGGTCCATCTCGGCCAGCAGCGCGGTCTGGTCGGCGCGCAGCCGGGCCGCCTCTGCGGCGTCCCGGTGGTTGCGCACACTGGCACCGGTCAGCGCGGGCCCGAAGAGGACCATCCCGATGACGATGCCGATGAGCAGGGCGTCCGCCGACGGGACCCAGGCCACGAGGCCCGTCGTCGCGGCGACCGTGACGAGCAGGGTGATCACCGGGATGCGGCGGGACGCGGTGGGGGAGCCGTACAGCACCGCGGCGTACACGAGGTCGGTGTACATCAGCAGCGTGGCCAGGCTGCCCACGGTCAACTGGTCGGCGACCAGAGCCGGCGTGCCCAGCGCCAGCGCGGTGCACGGGGCGCCGCGGCGCAGCAACTCCAGGGCCGACATGGCGGCGAGGGGCAGCAGGGACACCCAGGGGGCGTCGAAGAGGCGGCCGTTCTGGATGTGGATGCCGACCAGCCACAGGAACACACCGCCCGACAGTCCGAGGACCGCGAGCAGTACGTCGTGACGGTGCGGGCGCGCGACGGAGAGCACGCTCCCATCCAACACGGCGGTGCGCCACGGCACGTCCGTACCCGGGGTGAGGTGCGGCTACATCGAAGGATGCAGTCCCGTCTCGTCACCGCCGACGACGATCCGGCGCCGTCCGGGAGGGAGTCTGGAGGGACCGGAAGGAGAAGGACCGTGATCGTCACGCTGATCGTGCTCTGCGAGGTCGGCTTCTGGGTGCTGCTGGCAGCCGGACTCGCGCTGCGGTACGTCGCGCGGAAGCCCCGGCTGGGCGCGGCCGTGCTGCTGTGCGAGCCCCTGCTGGAGGTCGTCCTGCTCGTGGTGACGGCCGTCGACCTGAAGAACGGCGCCGAGCCGGGCCTGAGGCACGGCCTGGCAGCCGTCTACATCGGCTTCACCGTCGGACTCGGCCACTCCACCGTCAAGTGGGTCGACGCCAGGGTCGCCCACCGCTTCGGCGGCGGCCCGCCCCCGGTGAAGCCCCCCAGGTACGGCATGGCCCGCGCCGCACACGAGTGGCGCGTCGCGGCCCGCTGGACGGTGGCCGCGGTGACGGCCATCGCCCTGCTCCAGGCGGCGGCCTGGTACGTCGGCGGGGACGGCGACACCGGCTCGCTGCACATGTGGCAGCAGAAGATGCTCTGGGTGATCGGGATCAACCTGCTCGTCGCCGGCGGCTACACGCTCTTCCCCAAGCGGGAGCCGAAGAGCCGCGCCGGAGCCGGACGCTGATCAGCGCTCGCCGCCGGGAACCCACAGCACGTCCCCGACCTCCTTGTTCGCCGTCCTGGCGAGGATGAACAGGAGGTCGGAGAGACGGTTCAGATACGTGGCCGTCAGGGCGTTCATCACGTCCCCGTGGACCTCCAGCGCCGCCCAGGTGGACCGCTCGGCCCGCCGGACGACCGTGCAGGCCTGGTGCAGCAGCGCCGCCCCCGGGGTGCCGCCCGGAAGGATGAAGCTGCGGAGCTTCTCCAGCTCCTCCAGGAAGGTGTCGCAGTCCGCCTCCAGCTTGTCGATGTAGGACTGCTCCACCCGCAGCGGCGGGTACTCCGGGTTCTCCACCACCGGCGTGCACAGGTCCGCACCCACGTCGAAGAGATCGTTCTGCACCCGGACCAGGACCTTCACGACGTCCTCGGAGAGGTTCCCGAGCGCGACCGCCGTACCGATCACGGCGTTGGCCTCGTTGGCGTCGGCGTAGGCGGAGATCCGCAGATCGGTCTTGGCGGTCCGGCTCATGTCGCCGAGGGCGGTGGTGCCCTTGTCGCCGGTACGGGTGTAGATGCGCGTCAGATTGACCATGGGGCCAGCCTAGTTACGCCCCGGCCCCGTGGAGGACCCGCGTGCCGACCGTCACAGGCGGATCCGTCGGCCGTCCTCAACTGCGCGCGGCGCGCCGCCGCGTGACGGTGGACGGTGTGATGTCCGTCATGTGAGACGTGACGCGCATCTCTTCGGGGCCTCACGGACCCTCACGGGTACTAACCTCCGCCGGAGAGCATGTGCAGAACTGAGAAGATTGGGGTGCGGATCGTGGCCAGGAAGCTCGCCGTCATCGGCGCCGGACTCATGGGGTCCGGTATCGCGCAGGTCTCCGCCCAGGCGGGCTGGGACGTGGTGCTGCGTGATGTCACGGACGAGGCACTGGCCCGCGGGCGTGGCGGCATCGAGGCCAGTTACGGCAAGTTCGTCGCCAAGGGCAAGCTGGAGGCGGCCGACGCGGAGGCCGCGCTCGCCCGGATCACCACGACCACCGACCTCGACGCCGTGGCCGACGCGGACGTCGTCGTCGAGGCCGTCTTCGAGAAGCTCGAGGTCAAGCACGAGATCTTCCGCACCCTCGACAAGGTCGTACGCGAGGACGCCGTCCTCGCCTCCAACACCTCCGCCATCCCGATCACCAAGATCGCGGCCGTGACGGAGCACCCGGAGCGGGTCGTCGGCGTGCACTTCTTCTCGCCCGTCCCGATGATGCAGCTCTGCGAGCTGGTGCGCGGGTACAAGACCAGTGACGAAACCCTGGCCACCGCACGGGAGTTCGCCGAGTCGGTGGGCAAGACCTGCATCGTCGTCAACCGTGACGTCGCGGGCTTCGTCACCACCCGGCTGATCTCGGCGCTGGTCGTCGAGGCGGCCAAGCTGTACGAGTCGGGTGTCGCCTCCGCCGAGGACATCGACACCGCCTGCAAGCTGGGCTTCGGCCACGCCATGGGACCGCTCGCCACGGCGGACATGACCGGCGTGGACATCCTGCTGCACGCGACCGGCAACATCTACACCGAATCCCAGGACGAGAAGTTCGCCGCCCCGGAGCTGATGCGCCGGATGGTCGATGCAGGTGACATCGGGCGCAAGAGCGGGCAGGGCTTCTACACCTACTGATCACGACCGGGGCCCCGGGCTGTCTGATGCGCCGTCAATCAGACCCGGGGTCCCGGGATCCGGCACCGACAGGTGCGGGATCCGACGGGGACCGGCGGACCTCTTTCACCCCTCGGGGTGAATTCGGTATCGGTTCGCTTACAGACGGCAACTTACCTGTCGCTGCGGCAGTCAGTTGTGGCAGGGACAGAAAGCGACACATACAGGCAGACAGACTTGCTGCGGAGTACTTCCGGGGAGCGCATATGCATATCAGGGGCGACCACGCCGAGCTGGTCGTCGGGGGCCGCCTCGACGTCCGAAGCGCGGCGGACGCCCGTACGGTCCTGCATTCGGCCGTCGACGACGGCGCCGGCGACCTTGTGCTGAACCTGACCGAGCTCGACTCGTGGGACGCCACCGGACTCGGCGTCATCATGGGGGCGCACCGCAGAGCCGGCCGGGCCGGCCGGAGGCTGGTGCTGCGCGGTGTCCCGCCGCAGATGCAGCGTCTGCTCGTGGCGACGCGACTGCACCGGATCCTGGCCATCGAGGGCGGGCTCGCCGCGGACTCCCTGCCACGCGTCTAGATCCGCCCGTACGGGCCCCGCGTACGCCCCCGGACGGGCGATACACGCACAATCCTCACGAGAACGTGATGTCAGGGGCGGCGCGGCCCCCCGCCCGTTCGTAGATACTGTGCGAAGGTTTAGGGTTCGGCCGTCTGCTGATAGACGAGGACCCACTGGCGGACACCGGACCGGAAGCGACAGCGGGGCGTGTGAGGCCGGAAGGGCAACAGCGCGCTGCGCGTCTGGGGGACTTAGACGATGGACCCGACCAACCGCGGACCGGAAGAGTACGGCGACGACCACTCCGGTGACGACGGGACGCGGCGACGGCAGTCCCGCGACCCGTTGACGCCCGACTTCGGGCACCAGACACCGCAGCAGTCGCGCACGGTGCAGCTGATATCGGGCGACTTCCTGCTCACCGTCAACCCGGTCGACGGCAGCGAGATCGAACCCTGCCGCCCGGGCGAGCGGCCCGACGCGCCCGTACGGCACACCGCCGCCCGGCGGGTGGAGCGCGAGCGTGCCGCCGCGCCCCCCGTCCCCGCGGGACCGCCGGCGCCGCAGATGCCCCTCCTGGAACGCCGGGACGAGCGCGAGCGGCTGGTACGGCTGCTCGCCCGCGGTCGCTCGGTGTGCCTCACCGGACCGGCCGGTTCCGGCCGCACCGCCCTGCTGGACGCCGTGGCGGCCGACTGCGCGGATCTGGCCCCCGACGGGGTCGTACGCCTCTCCGGGTACAAGCGGACCGCCTCGGAGCTGCTGTACGGGCTGTTCGAGGCCGTCCACAGCGCTCCGCTGCACCGCCCCGACCGCGAGGGCCTCCTCGCCCTCGTCCACGGTGTCGGTGCCGTGGTCGTCGTCGACGACCTGGAACTGGGCGGTGCCGCCCTCCAGGAACTGCTGGACGCCACCCCGGAGTGCGCGTTCCTGTTCGCCACGACGCCCGACGTGCCGTCGCCCGCGGCCGACGCGAACCTCGAGGAGGTCTTCCTCACCGGCCTCGGCCGCAGCGCCTCGATCGAGCTCATGGAGCACGTCGTGGAACGCGCGCTCACCGACGAGGAGGCGAACTGGGCGGGAGACCTCTGGTTCGAGTCGGAGGGGCTGCCGCTGCGCTTCGTCCAGGCGGGTGCCCTGCTGCGCCAGCGCGACGACCTGCGCGCCGGACAGGACCCGCTCGACGTCCACGACGAGGAACCCGGCGACGCGCCCTTCGGCCGGGCGGAGCCGGCCGTCCTCCCGCTGCCCAGCCTCGGCGAGGGCGCGGCGCCCGCCGCCCTGCTCGCCTCCCGGCTGAGCGAGGCCGCCCGCGAGACCCTGCGCTTCGCCGTCGCCCTCGGTGGCGAGGTGCCGCACCAGGCGCACCTGCCGGCGCTCGTGGGCGACACCCATGCCGACGCCGCCCTGGGCGAACTCGCCCTCTGCGGTCTGCTCTCCCCGGCGGGCCCCCGCTACCGGCTGGCCGCCGGTGTCCTGACCCAGCTGGAGGCGAGCGGCTACGACGAGAGCGCGGAGGCGCACGCCCGCAGCGCCGCCCAGCACTACGCGTGGTGGGCGGGGCATCCCTCCGTCACCCCGGAACGCGCGGTCGCCGAGTCGGACGCCATGCTCGCCTCGATGACGTGTCTCGTCCCGGGCGAGGCGCCCGGACAGGCGAGTGTGGCCGTCCTGCTGGCCCGCAGCGCCGCTCCGGCGTTCGCCGCGGGGATGCAGTGGGGTGCCTGGGAGAAGGCCCTCAGGACCGGGCAGGAGGCCGCACGGATCGCGGGCGAGGTGGCGGAGGAGGCGTACTTCCACCACGAGCTCGGTGTCCTCGCGCTCTGCACCGGCCATCTGGACCGGGCCCGCGCGGAGCTGGAGACGTCCGTGGGGATGCGCGGCGCGCTCGCCGACAAGGCCGGTGCGGTGGCCGGGCGCCGGGCGCTCGCCCTCGTCGCGGACCGCTCCGGCGAACCGGTGATCGGTACCCTCGCGGCCGACGACGTGCCGGTGGTCCCGCGCCACGACGAGCCTGCCTCACCGCCCGGCGGAACCCCCGGGCCCAAGCCGCTCTTCCCCCGGCTGGCCGACACGTCCTCGACCCTGATCACCCATCAGCCCCCGCCGCCCGCCCGTGCGGCCGCCGGGGGCGTGGGAATCCTCCGCGGTGCGCGGCGCAACCTCGTCGCGGTGGGCGCGGGAGCGCTGCTGGCGGCCGTCCTCGGCACGGTGGTGACCCTGGGAGCCACCTCCGGCAGCGAGGACCCGGAAGGACAGAGCGTCACGACCGAACAGTCGGCGGACGAGGACGACGGCGAGAACGGCATCCCCGCGGACGAGCCGGCCGGCGACCCGACCACCGAGGCGGGCACGGCCGGCGGCGGCTCCCCCTCTCCGGGCACATCGGGCCAGGCCACTCCGTCCGGCAGCGCGACGCCCTCCCCGGGGACGTCCGAGCCCGGCGAGAGCCCGTCCTCGGGCACACCGTCCAGCGACGGCCCCAGCAGCCGGCCGACCTCAGGGGACCCGACCCCGACGGACCGGCCGACGAAGCCGACGACCACCCCGCCCACCACCGAGCCGACGCCCACGGATCCGACCCCGACGGACCCGACCCCCTCGGAACCCACTCCCTCGGACCCCACGACGGAACCGGAGACCTCCAACTCCGCCAGCGGACCGGCCGAATCGGCGACCGCCTCGGCGACCGTCGACGGGACGGGCCAGGAGACCCCCGGCACCACGACGACCACCTGAGACACGGAATCCCCCGGTGGGCCCGGATCCGGGCCCACCGGGGGATTCCGTGTCCGTGGCGCCCCGGGGGAGTCCGTGGCGCCGCCGCGTGTCAGAACAACCGCAGCTTGTCGTCCTCGATCCCGCGCATCGCGTCGTAGTCGAGCACCAGGCACCCGATCCCGCGGTCCGTCGCCAGCACCCGGGCCTGCGGCTTGATCTCCTGCGCCGCGAACACACCCCGGACCGGAGCCAGATGCGGATCGCGGTTGAGCAGCTCCAGATAGCGGGTCAGCTGCTC
This sequence comes from Kitasatospora papulosa, assembly GCF_000717245.1. GTDB lineage: Bacteria > Actinomycetota > Actinomycetes > Streptomycetales > Streptomycetaceae > Streptomyces > Streptomyces papulosus. The sequence continues at coordinate 223,021 of NZ_JNYQ01000004.1, read as the reverse complement.
CACGCCGTCGATGTCGCCCCGGCGTTTCAGCTCCACGGCCACCGTCGCGCCGTCCGCGTCCCGGCAGAGGATGTCGACCGGGCCGATCGCGGTCGGGTACTCGCGGCGGATCAGGGTGTAACCCTCACCGATCGTCTCGATGCGGTCGGCGAGCAGCTCCTGGAGGTGAGCCTCCACCCCGTCCTTGATGAGCCCCGGGTCGACACCCAGCTCGTGGGACGAGTCATGGAGGATCTCCTCCATCGTGATGATCAGTTTCTCGCCCGCCTTGTTCACCACGGTCCAGACGCCCTCGTTCTCATCGGCGCCCTCCTTCAGGGTGCACGGCGGGGACATCCAGTTGAGAGGTTTGTACGCCCGGTCGTCGGCGTGGATCGAGACGCTGCCGTCCGCCTTCACCAGGATCAGACGGGGGGCGGAGGGCAGGTGGGCGGTGAGCCGGCCCGCGTAGTCGACGGAGCAACGGGCGATGACGAGACGCATGGTCGGCAACGCTACTCGACGATTCGCGGTCCACGCGATTCGCGGGTCCCTCCCGGCCGCCCCTCCACACCCACGGATCGGGCTTGCCCCTCTTTGCGACCGTTCGTTATTGGCCGGTTGTGTTCCCAATCTCCTGGTGCGGCCTGGACTGCGCCCTTACCGTGGAAGCAGGAGGTCGTCGTCTGTGTACGCAGCGTCGCCGTCCTGCCCTGCCCGTAAGGCCCCGGCCACCTGCCGGGGTCGCGAGAGGAGAACCCATGTCGCTCGACGTCTCACCGGCGCTGTTGGAACAGGCCGAGCGAGGCGAGGTCGACGAAGCCGACTTCGTCGACTGCGTCCGGACCTCCCTGCCCTACGCATGGGAGATGATCAGCTCTCTGGTGGCCCAGCTGAAGGTCGACGGCGGACAGTTCGCCGACAACCAGACGCCGCCGCCGGACGAGCAGGCACGTGGTCAGCTGCTGCGTGCGCTCGCGAGTGATGCGATACGCGGCGCGCTGCAACGGCACTTCGGAGTGCGCCTGGCATTCCAGAACTGCCACCGCGTCGCGGTGTTCCCGCTGGACGCCTCGGTCGACGAGCGCCTTGCCCGATTCACCTCGGTGAGGGGCCAGTTGCTCAACCAGTCGCCCGAACTACGGGACTGCTGAACGCTTCCGCTGCCGCTTCGGGCCGCGGGAGGTGCAACTGGCTCCGGGGCGGCAGCTCCCGCACCACCGCACCACCGCACCACCAGGACCATCAGCGTGAACGGGTCACTCCAGCAACGGCAGCACTTCCTCGCCCAGCCGCTGCACATTCGTCTCCGTCGCCGCGAGATCGCCCGAGCCCTCCACCATGAGGGCGAAGCGGGTGATGCCCGTGCGCTCCGCCGTGGCCGCCAGCCGGTCCGCGGCGAGACGGGGCGGACCCACCGGGTGCAGGCCGCACAGGAACTCCGTGTACGCGACGGGGTCCCGCATCACCCGGTGGCGGCCGTCGATCGTCACATGGGCGTCGAGCCCCTGCCGCAGCCACCCCGGCATCGCCTTCACGAGCGTCTCCACGGCGTCGGCGGGGCGGTCGGCGATCTGCGCCACCCCTGCGGACACATGTGCTACCCGCTCCGCGACCTCCGCCGGCTGACCGGCCCTCCGGGCGGCCGATCGCCACAGAGCGACCATGTCGGCCTTCTCCTCGTCGCCGCAGTGCATCCCGAGGAGCATCGGCAAACCCTTCTCAGCGGCGAGTTCCACGCTTTTCGGCGACGTGCAGGCGACGACCACCTCGGGGCCCGCCGGACCGTCCCCGAGGAGCTCGTCGGCCCGGGGCACCACGGCGACCTCGCGGAAGCCGTAGCGCTCCCCGTCGCCGGCCACCCGTGGCTTGTCCAGCCACTCCAGCAGCAGCTCCAGGGCCTCGGGGAAGCCCTTCTCGTACGCGTCGAGGCCGCCGCCGAACACCTCCAGATCGACCCACGGACCACCGCGTCCGACCCCCAGGGAGAAGCGTCCGCCGCTGGTCAGATGCAGCAGCGCGGCCTGTTCGCCGAGCGCGACCGGGTGCTGGTTCGGCAGCACGCTCACCGCCGTGCCCACCCGGATCCTGCGGGTGCGGCCGAGCAGCAGGGCGGCCAGGGTCGTGGCGGACGGGCAGACCCCGTACGGCACGAAGTGGTGTTCCGCCAGCCAGACGGAATCGAGTCCCGACTCCTCCGCGACCTCCGCGGACCTGACGGCACGGTGCAGGGCCTCTCCCTGCCCCTGGCCCGGGAACTGGGCCGCCAGTACGAATGTTCCTACGCGCATCGCCTCTTGCCTCCTTACGGCCGACGCGGCTCCCCCTACCGGCAACAACGTCTGACACGTGCCAAAGGCACGGTCCACGGCGAAGTTGTTGCGATTTTCCGGTAACCCACTCGCCCCGCCGCTGCTCAGGGGCCTCAGACACCTCCTGCCCGCAGCCGATGCCTCTAGGCTGGACGGGATGTCCGTCCGCTCCGGCCCCGTGAGGTGTCCCGTGTCCCCGCGCCGCAACCGCCCCCGAGGCGGCGATGGTCCCACCGGCAACGCACCGGAGGCGGGTGGCCGGTACGGCGGGGGCGGCGCCACCGAGAGCTGGCAGGACGAGGAGTGGTCGGTGCGTCCGGTCAGCGGCGCGAGCGCGATGGGCAAGCGCTACCGCTGCCCCGGCTGCGACCAGGAGATCCCCTCGGGGGTCCCGCACCTAGTCGCCTGGCCCGAGTACGGCGGGATCGACGACCGCAGGCACTGGCACAAGGCCTGCTGGAACGCGAAGGACCGCCGCACCACCCGGGTGCAGCGGTCCAGGAACGCTCCGCGCCACTGACCGTCAGACGTCCCGCCGGTCCAGCGCCAGGAAGGCGGCGCCCATGGTCACCGCGGTGACGCCGAGAAGGGCCCACAGCGGCTCCCAGCCCGTCGGCCCCGACGAGGTCATGGACACGTCGTAGATCGCGCCGATCTGGTTGGGGATGGACCACTCGAAGAGCGCCTCCTGCACGGACGCCAGCGACGGCGAGAACATGAAGATCGCCAGCACGAGCGGCAGCAGCACCACCGCGATCATGATCGTGATGGCACCCGCCGAGTGCCGCACGATCGTGCCGACCGCGAGCGAGAGCAGCCCGAGGGTGGCGACGTAGAGGCCGATCCCCACCGTGGAGCGCACCCAGAGGCCGGTGTCGGGCGTGGCGCCGTCGAGCATGGCCGTCTGGAGGACGCCGACGACCCCGGTCGTCACCGTCGTGATCGTGAAGGCGAGCAGGAAGAAGACGACCGACTTCGCGATCAGCATCCGCGCCCGGCTCGGGCAGGCGGTGAGCGTCGTGCGGATCATGCCGGTGCCGTACTCCGACGCGATGGTCAGCACGCCGAGAGTGATCACGCAGATCGAGCTGAGCAGCACGCCGAAGAAGCCGAGGGTGAGCACGGGAACGTCTTCGGCGGGGGCGTCCGACAGGCTCACCACGAACGCGACGAGCAGTCCGATGCCGAGCAGCAGCACGATCATCACGCCGAGCGTCCACATCGTGGAGCGCACGGAGCGGATCTTCGTCCACTCGGAGGCGATCGCGTCGCCGAGGCCCGGGGTGCGCACGGGGATCGGGGACGCGTACCGGCCGGCGGGGGCGCCCCGGCCCTGCTGCTGCGGGGGAGCCTGGTACGCCTGCGGGGGCGGCGGAGGCATGGTCATCGGGGATCCTCGTCGGTCGTGCGCCCGGTCCGCTCCGCGGTGGGCTCGGGGGCGGGCGCCGGTGCGGCGGCGTAGGGGTTCTGGCCCGGAGGCGGCGGCGCGTACCAGCCCTGCTGCGGGACCTCGGGCGGCGGCTGGGGCACGTAGCCCTGCTGCCCGTGGCCGGGATGTCCGTAGCCGGGCGGCGGAGGCTGGAGACCTTCCTTGGCGTCCGCCGTCGAGCGGTAGTCCACGGCGCCCTGGGTCATCCGCATGTACGCCTCCTCGAGCGACGCCTGGTGCGGGGAGAGCTCCCACAGCCGGACGTCCGCCCCGTGCGCCAGGTCGCTGATCCGGGGCAGCGGGAGTCCGGTGACGCGCAGCGCGCCGTCCGTCTCCGGCATGACCCGGCCGCCCGCCTCGGTGAGCGAGGCCGTCAGCTTCTCCCGGTACTCCGGCCGGTCGGCGGGGACGCGCACCCGGGCGAAGTCCGCGGAGTTCGCCGAGATGAAGTCGCTGACGCTCATGTCGGAGAGGAGCTGCCCGCGGCCGATCACGATCAGATGGTCGGCGGTCAGGGCCATCTCGCTCATGAGGTGGCTGGAGACGAAGACCGTACGGCCTTCCGAGGCCAGCCGCTTCATCAGGTTCCTGACCCAGAGGATGCCCTCGGGGTCGAGCCCGTTGACCGGTTCGTCGAAGAGCAGCACCTGCGGGTCGCCGAGCAGCGCCGCCGCGATCCCGAGCCGCTGGCCCATTCCCAGGGAGAAGCCCTTGGACCGCTTCTTCGCGACGTCCTGCAGTCCGACGACACCGAGGACCTCGTCGACCCGCGCCGCCGGGATGCCCGCCAGCTGGGCCAGGCTCAGCAGGTGGTTACGGGCGCTGCGTCCGCCGTGGACGGCCTTGGCGTCGAGCAGCGCCCCCACCTGGCGCGGGGCGTTGGGCAGGCTGCGGAAGGCGTGCCCGCCGATCGTCACGTGTCCGGACGTCGGCCGGTCCAGGCCCAGCATCATGCGCATGGTGGTGGACTTGCCCGACCCGTTGGGACCGAGGAACCCCGTCACGGCACCGGGCCGCACCTGGAAGGAAAGGTTGTGCACGGCCGTCTTCGCGCCGTAGCGCTTGGTCAGGCCGACTGCCTCGATCATTCTCCAGCCCCATCGACTCATCCGTCGTCGGGGCCCAGGCCTCCTGCCACGCGCCCCCGTCAAGAGTTAGGAGGATAACCAGCCTCATGCGGTTCGGGCCAAGTCGTCGTGCGGAGCGTCGCGGTCCGGGCGGTGCTCAGGCGTCGCGCTTCTTCAGTACGAGGTAGCCGCCGATCAGCGCTGCCACCACCCACAGCGCCATGATCCCGAGCCCGGCCCACGGTCCGTACGGCGCCGGATCGCTGTTCATGGCGTCCGGAACCACCTGCAGGATCTTGGATCCGGCCTGGTCGGGGAAGTACCGGGCGACACTCTTGGCGCCCGGCACCGCGGAGAGGATCTGCGAGACCAGGAAGAAGAACGGCATCAGGATGCCCAGCGACAGCATGGAGCTGCGCAGCATCGTGGCCACGCCCATCGAGAAGACCGCGATCAGCCCCATGTAGAGGCCGCCGCCGACGACCGCGCGCAGCACGTTCTCGGCGCCGATGTCCGTACCGCGGTCGCCCAGCAGGGCCTGGCTGAGGAAGAACGTCACGAAGCTGGTGGCGAGCCCGACCACCAGCGCCAGGACACCCGCGACCGCGATCTTGCTGAAGAGGAACGACCCGCGCTGCGGCACGGCCGCCAGCGAGGTGCGGATCATGCCCGAGCTGTACTCGGTGCCCACCACGAGGACCCCGAAGACGACCATCGCCAGCTGCCCGAGGACCATCCCGGAGAAGCTCACGAACGTCGGGTCGAAGGTGGCCTGTTCGGCGGCGGAGAGGTCGTCGAACTGGCTGTTCAGCAGGGCGCTCAGTGCCGCGCCCATGGCGACGGTGACGAGGAACGCGCAGATCAGCGTCCAGGTGGTCGAGGAGACCGTACGGATCTTGGTCCACTCGGAATTCAGGACCGCGGGTACCGATGCCATCGCCGTCACACCCCCGTCGTACGGTCGCCGGCTGTGTCGCCCGGCCGCTGCTGGTTCCACTGCTCGCCCCACTGCGGGCCCGCCTGCGGTGGCGGGGCGCCGTCGCGGTCGGAATGGGCGTGGTACTCCACGGAGCCCGCCGTCATCTGCATGAAGGCCTCCTCCAGCGAGGCCCGCTGGGCGCTGAGCTCGTGCAGCACGATCCCGTGCCGGCCGGCGAGCTCCCCGAGCCGCTCGGGTTCCTCGCCGTCGATCTCCAGCGTCCCGTTGCCCGCCTCGACGGCGACGACGCCCTCCGCGTGCAGCAGGTCGCGCAGCCGCTCCTGCTCCGGGGAACGCATCCGCACGAAGCTCCGGGAGTTCTTGTGGATGAAGTCGGCCATCGAGGTGTCCGCGAGCAGCTTGCCCTGCCCGATGACGATCAGATGATCCGCGGTCAGGGCCATCTCACTCATGAGGTGCGAGGAGACGAAGATCGTCCGGCCTTCCGCCGCGAGCGTCTTCATCAGATTCCTGATCCAGTGGATCCCCTCCGGGTCCAGCCCGTTGACGGGTTCGTCGAACATCAGAATCTCGGGGTCGCCGAGCAGTGCCGCCGCGATCCCCAGCCGCTGGCCCATACCGAGCGAGAAGCCCTTGGACTTCTTCTTCGCCACGGCACTCAGGCCGACCGTGTCCAGCACGTGGGAGACCCGGCTCGCCGGGATGCTGTTGCTCTGGGCGAGACACAAAAGGTTGTTGTACGCGCTGCGCCCGCCGTGCATCGACTTGGCGTCCAGCAGGGCCCCGATGTGCTTGAGCGGTTCCTGGAGGTCGCGGTAGTGCCGGCCGTCGATCCGCACCGTGCCGCTGGTCGGGTTGTCGAGGTCGAGCATCATCCGCATGGTCGTGGACTTGCCCGCCCCGTTCGGGCCGAGGAATCCCGTCACCATGCCCGGTCTGACCCGGCATGACAGATGGTCGACGGCAACCTTGTTGCCGAAGCGTTTGGTGAGGCCGTCGAGCTCGATCATGCGCTCACGCTAGAACGGCCGCGCGCCCGGCGCCACCACAAGGGCGGAACCGGGCGCGCAAGGGGTACAGCTGATGTACGTGCCCTCGCTCAGCGGGTCTGCTGGGCGGGGACCCCACGGGTGGCGGAGTCGTCCTCGGCCGGGGAGCCGGCGGCGGCGACCGCGGCACCCGTCAGCGTGGCCAGCATCTCGCGGACGTTGGTCAGCTGGGCGTTGATCGAGTCGCGGCGGTTGGTGAGCGCCGCCAGCTCGCGCTCCGACTCGCTGCGGATCCGGTCGGCCTTGGCGTTCGCGTCGGCCACGATGTCCTCGGCCTGGCGCTGAGCGGTCTCCACCGTCTGGCGGGCCCGGCGCTCGGCGTCCGTGCGGAGCTTCTCGGCCTCCAGGCGGAGCTGCTCGGCGCGGTGCTCGATCTCGGCGAGGCGCTTCTCGGCCTTCGCCTGACGGGACGCGAGGTCGCGCTCCGACTGCTCGCGGCGCTTGGCGAGGTTCGTCTCGAAGTCCGCGGCGGCCTGGGCGGCCTTGGCGCGGGTCTCCTCGAAGAGGGCGTCCGCCTCCTCACGCTTCTGCTGGGCGTCCTTCTGGGCGTCGGAGCGCAGCGTGGTCGCCTCGCCCTTGGCCTTCTCGACGATGCGGACGCCCTCGTCCTCCGCCTTCGCCTTGCGCTCCGCGGCGAAGGTCTCCGCGTCGTTGCGCACCTGCTGGGCGGCCGACTCGGCCAGCTCGCGGTGCTGCTCGGCCGCGCGACGGGCCTCCTCACGCAGGTCCTTCGCCTCCTCCTCGGCGAGGCGGAGGATCTTCTCGACGCGCGCTCCGAGCCCGGCGTACGACGGCTCGGCGTCGTTGACCTGGGCCTGGGCGTTCTGCGTCTCGAGATGGAGCTCCTCGATGCGCTTTTCCAGAGAGGTGATGCGGGCGAGCGCGCTGTCACGGTCGGCGACGAGTTTGGTAATGCGGTCGTCCACCTGACCGCGGTCGTATCCACGTCGCACGAGCTCGAAGCCGAAGGGGGAGGAAGGGTCGCTCATGGGGTTCCTGTCGAATGAGACCGGTGAGGTGTTAGAGGGAATCCTAGGGGTCTGTGCGGCGTGTCAACGTGAAGATGCCGCTTTGGTATGGAGAATGACACCCCTTTTGAGTGGCTGACCCCCGGAGGGCTTGTGATCCAAAGGATTGAATGTTCATGGCGAAATACACGAGCCGCTACCCGTCCGACGCCTTGCCACCCGACCGGGTACCCGCCGTCGCACCGGCCTTGACGCCCGCGCCACCGCCCGACGCCTTGCCCGTTCCGCCCGGAGCCTCGAAAGATTCCAACGCCTCGAGGACGTCCTGGACACGGGAGATCTCCGTATTGATGTCCTCGCGTCTGCGGACCAGCAGGTCCAGCTCCCGACGGCCCTCGTCGACCATCTGTTTCGCCTCGGCCTCCGCGTCGGCGCGCAGCTTCTCGGCCACCCGGGTCAGCTCGGCCTTCTTGGTCTCGGCCTCCTTGAGGAGCGACTCGGCGCGCTTCACGGCGGCGATACGGACCTTGCTCGCCTCGGAATTCGCGTCCGCCAGCAGCTCCTTGGCCTTGGCCTCGGCCTCCGCCCGCTGTTCCGTCGCCGCCTTCATCAGCTTGTCGACGCGCTCGCCCGCCGTCTTCATCTGCTCGGAGGTCTCGCGCCGGGCGCGCTCGTGCAGTTCCTCGATCTCGCCCTCGATCCGGGTCCTGAGCTCCTCCGCCCGCTCCCGGGTCGCGGTGGAGTCCCTGCGGGCGCCGACGAGCAGCTCGTCCGCGTCCGTACGGGCCCGCTCCACCAGGGAGTTGCCCTCGACCGTGGCCTCGGAGGTGATCCGGACCGCCTCGTCGCGGGCGGCGCCCACCATCCGGTCGGCCTGCTCCTCGGCCTCGGTGGCGGCGCGCAGCGCCTCCTCCTGGGCCTTCTCGACGAGCTGGTCGGCCTGCTCGGCGGCGTCCGCCCGACGCTTCGCCGCGGCCTCCCGCGCCTCGTCCAGCAGCCGGTCGGCCTCCTGACGGGCCTCCGCGCGCAGTTCCTCCGCCGCCGCCTCGGCGTCGGTGCGCAGCCGCTCCGACTCCTCGCGGGTGCGGGCCGCGTGCTCCTGGGCCGAACCGACGGTCTGCGCCGCCTCCGCGCGCAGCCGCTCCGCCTCGTCGGTCGCCTCGCCCACGAAGCGTTCGGCCTGCTCGGCCGCCTCGGTGCGGACGCGCTCGCTCTCGCTCGTGGCCTCCGCCATGAGGCGGTCGGCCTGGGCCGCCGCCTCGGAACGGATGCGGTTGGCGTCCTCGCGGGCCTCGGCACGGGCGCGTGAGGCGTCCTGCTCCGCCGACGCGAGGGCGTCCGACGCCTCCGTGCGGACCCGCTGGCTGTACTCGGAGGTGTCCGAGCGCAGCTTCTCCGACTCGGTGATGGCCTCGGAGACGGTGCGTTCGGCCAGGGCCTTCGCGGCCTCCGACTCCTCGTGCGCGACCTTGCGGACGCGATTGGCGTCCTCGCTCGCCCGCTCACGCTCGGCGTAGGCGTCGGACCTGACCCGGTCCGCCTCCTCCTGCGCCTCCTCCTTCGTCCGTTCCGCCACGTGTTCTGCGGCGGACCGCAGACCGGCGATCTCCTCCTCGGCCTGCTCCTGGAGCCCGGCGACGGAGTCCCGCACCTGCTGGGCGGTCTGCTCGGCGGCGGAGACCAGCTCGGTGGCGCGGCTCTCGGCCTCCTCGACCAGCCGCTGGGCCTCGGCCTGGGCCTCCTCGACGCGCTTGCGGGCCGAGGCGAGGAGTTCCTCGCTCTGTTCGCGGGCACGCTCGCGCTCCTGCTCGGCCTCGGCGCGCGCGGAGTCGAGTACATCCTCGGCGGCACGGCGCCGCCGGTTGGCTTCCTCCTGGGCCGCGGCCAGGGCCTCGGCGGCCTCCGTGCCGACGCGCTCGGCGGCGGCCGCGGCCTCGGAACGCACCCGGTCGGCCTTCTCCTGCGCCTCGGTCTTCAGCCGCTCCGCCTCGGCGGCGGCCTCGCTGCGCAGCCGTACGGCCACGTTCTCGCCCTCGGCGCGGGACTGCGCGGCGTCGGCGGCGGCCTCGGTCCGCAGCCGCTCGGCCTCCGTGGTGGCCTGCTCCTGGAGGGTACGGACGCGCTCGGCGGCCTCGGCACGCAGCCGCTCGGACTCCTCGCCGGTCTCGCGGCGGATCCGCTCCGCCTCCGCGCGCGCCTCGCCGAGGGCCTCCTCGGCGGCGGCGACCCGGGACTCGGCCTCGGTGTGGAGCCTGGCCAGCTCCTCGGCCGCCTCGGTCCTGCGTGCCTCTATCCCGCGCTCGGTCTCCTCGCGCAGCTCCTCGGCCGCCTTCTCCGCCGCGGCGGTCAGGGCGGTGGCCTGCTCCTCGGCCTCGGCGCGCACCTTCTCGGCCTCGGCACGGCTGCGCTCCAGCGCCTCCTCGGCCTGCTTGCGCAGGGTGGCGGCTCGCTCGGCCGCCTCGGTCCTGACGCGCTCGCTCTCGGTGCCGGCCGAGGTCCGCAGCTCCTCGGCGTCGGACTTGGCCTTGGTGAGCAGCTCCTCGGCGGTGCGCGCGCCTTCCTCGAGCTGCTGGACGGCCTCGCGGCGCGCCTCGCCACGGATCCGCTCGCCCTCGGCCACGGCCTCCGAGCGGAGCTGCTCGGCCTCGCCGCGGAGCCGGCGTGCCTCCTCCTGGAGCTCGACGGTCTTGGCCCGGTACTCCTTGGTGTCGTCCTTGGCCGCACCCTTGAGCTGGTCGGCCTGCTCGGCGGCCTCGCCGCGCAACCGGTCCGCCTCGGCCTCGGCCTCGCGGCGGATCCGGTCGGCCTCCTCGCCGGCGGCCTTGGTGGTCGACCGGGCGTCCTCGGAGGCCTTGGTCAGGACCTCCTCGGCGCTGCGGGCCGCCTTCGCGAGCTGGGCCGCCGCGTCCTCGGCGGCCAGCGTGCGGGCCTTCTCGGCGGCCTCGGCGACCACCCGCTCGGCCTCCGCGCGGGCGTCGACGAGGGCCTGCTCGGCCTCTTCCTTGAGCGTCTCGGCCTGCTTGGTGGCCTCGCCCACCAGCCGGGCGATCTCGGACTTGGCCGTGCGGGTGCGCTGCTCGTTCTGCGACTCGGCGCCGGCCAGCCGCTTGACCGCGGCCTCCTTGGCCTCGGCCAGGATCTTCTCGGCCTCCAGCCGGGCCTCGCGCAGGCGGGTCTCGGCCTCCTGGGTGCGCTGTTCGGCGGTGCGGTTCAGCTCGGTGGTCTGCTGCCGCGTCTGCTCGGTCTCGGCCGTGGCCGCGGAGCGCAGCCGCTCCGCGTGGCTGGTGGCCTCCTGGGCCTGGGTGGAGGCGGCTTCGAGCAGCCGTTCGGCGTCCCTGCGGGCCCGCAGCAGTGTGGCCTCGGCCTCCGCACGGGCCGATTCGGCCTCGGAGTTGAGGCGTCGGCGGGTCTCGTCGGCGAGCCGGGCCGTCTCGGCGCGGGCGGCGGCCAGGGACTGCTCGGCCTCCGTGCGCGACTCGTCCAGCAGCCGGCGGGCCTGGGCCTCGGTCCTGGACCGCAACTGCTCGGCCCAGGCGACGTTCTCGTTGACGTGGGACTCGACGGTCTGCCGCCGCTCCGCCAGTTCCTGGTCGAGCCGCTGACGCCGCTGGACCGCCTCGGCGTGCAACTCCGCCTGCAGACGGGCCTGGTGCTCCGCGTGCTCCTGGAGGATCCGCTGTGTCTGCGCCCTGGCCTCGCGCAGCTCGCGCTCGGCGTCCGTGCGCATCTGCTCGGCCTGGATCTGGGCGTTCCGGAGCATCTGCTCGGCCTGGTAGCCGATGTCCGCGCTGTCGTGTGCGGGACGGGTCGCCAGATTGCGCCGTGCCTCGTGCAGCTTGGCGCGCAAGACCTCGACCTGGTAGCCGAGGTCCTCGGCGTGCTGGACGGCCTTCTCCCGGTCGGTCTTCAGCCGGTCCATCTCGGCTTCGAACCGCGAGAGATGGTCGTCGTCAGCTCGGTGGCTCTGCTGGCTCTCGTAGCCCCGCACTGCGCGGTCCCATCCTTCCCCGAGCTCTCAACTTCTTCGAGCAGGGGAGACCCCAACCCTGGTCGCACTTCTCCATACGAGGACCGCTCGCGGGCGAGCGGTCCCCCGGGGAATGGTGACAGATCAACGGTGAGGACGCGGCACGGCCCCGACCCGGCCCCGGCCCGGAACCGCCCACTCTACCGGGCCTGGTATCGGGCGGGTCAGTGCTCTTGGGCCGAGGTGACCAGTTCGGTCAGGACACCGTGGCAGTCCTTGGGGTGGAGGAAGGTGATCCGGGAGCCCATCGAGCCGGTCCTGGGCTCGTCGTACAGCACCCGGACGCCCTTGCCGCGGATGTCCGCGGCCTCCCCGTCGACGTCCGCCGTCCCGAACGCGATGTGGTGCACGCCCTCGCCGTTCTTCGCCAGCCACTTGCCGACGGCCGAGTCCTCACGGGTCGGCTCCAGCAGCTGGAGGTAGGAAGACCCGCCGTCCGAGGTGCCGTTGATCTTCAGCATGGCCTCCCGGACGCCCTGCTCCTCGTTGACCTCGGAGTGGTACACCTCGAAGCCGTAGGTCGCGCGGTAGAACTCCACTGTCTTGTCGAGGTCGAAACAAGCGATTCCGATGTGGTCGATTCGCGTCAGCATGGAACCAGTGCAGCGCCCCGGGGATGGTTACGCAACGTGCGCGCGATCACACCGACAGCCGGATGACGGGCGCCGTACCGCTCAGTACATTCAGGTAAACCCTCGTTCACATCAATCCAAGGGGCTGCGCCTCATGTCAGGAACGACCGGAACCACCTCAGTGATCGTCGCGGGCGCGCGTACGCCCATGGGCCGTCTCCTCGGCTCGCTGAAGAGCTTCTCCGGGGCCGACCTCGGAGGCGTCGCCATCAAGGCGGCGCTGGACCGTGCCGGGATCGGCGGCGACCAGGTCGAGTACGTGATCATGGGCCAGGTGCTCCAGGCCGGGGCAGGGCAGATCCCGGCGCGTCAGGCGGCGGTCAAGGCCGGGATCCCGCTGAACGTCCCCGCGCTCACCGTCAACAAGGTGTGCCTCTCGGGGCTCGACGCGATCGCCCTCGCGGACCAGCTGATCCGCGCCGGCGAGTTCGACGTCGTGGTGGCCGGCGGCCAGGAGTCCATGACCAACGCCCCGCACCTGCTCCCGAAGTCCCGCGAGGGGTACAAGTACGGCGCGGTCGAGATGCTCGACTCCATGGCGTACGACGGCCTGACGGACGCCTACGAGAACATCCCGATGGGCGAGTCCACCGAGAAGCACAACACCCGCCTGGGCCTGTCCCGCGCCGACCAGGACGAGATCGGCGCCCTCTCCCACCAGCGCGCCGCCGCCGCCCAGAAGAACGGCGTCTTCGAGGCCGAGATCACCCCGGTCGAGATCCCGCAGCGCAAGGGCGACCCGGTCCTCTTCGCCAAGGACGAGGGCATCCGCCCCGAGACGACCGCCGAGTCCCTCGGCAAGCTGCGGCCCGCCTTCACCAAGGACGGCACGATCACGGCGGGCACCTCCTCGCAGATCTCCGACGGCGCCGCCGCGGTCGTCGTCATGAGCAAGGTCAAGGCCGAGGAGCTGGGCCTGGAGTGGATCGCCGAGATCGGCGCCCACGGCAATGTCGCGGGTCCGGACAACTCGCTCCAGTCGCAGCCGTCCAACGCCATCCGGCACGCCCTGAAGAAGGAGGGCATCGGCGTCGAGGACCTCGACCTCATCGAGATCAACGAGGCCTTCGCGGCCGTCGCGGTCCAGTCGATGAAGGACCTCGGCGTCACGTCCGACAAGGTGAACGTGAACGGCGGCGCGATCGCGCTCGGCCACCCCATCGGCATGTCCGGCGCCCGTGTGGTGCTGCACCTCGCGCTGGAGCTGAAGCGGCGCGGCGGCGGCACCGGGGCGGCGGCGCTGTGCGGCGGCGGCGGCCAGGGCGACGCGTTGATCATCCGCGTCCCGGGCAAGTAGTCACCGTACGAGCGAGCGAGGAGGCCGCGTGAAGGTGGACGTCCCCACCCTGGTCGAGCAGGCACGTGAGGGCAGGCCGCGTGCGGTGGCCCGGCTCATCTCCCTGGTGGAGGGCGCCTCCCCGCAGCTGCGGGAGGTGATGGCGGCGCTGGCGCCGCTCGCGGGCCACGCCTACGTCGTCGGCCTGACCGGGTCGCCGGGTGTCGGCAAGTCCACCTCGACCTCGGCACTGGTCTCCGCCTACCGGAAGGCGGGGAAACGCGTCGCGGTGCTGGCCGTCGACCCGTCGTCGCCGTTCTCCGGGGGCGCGCTCCTCGGCGACCGCGTCCGGATGTCGGAGCACGCCTCCGACCCGGGCGTCTACATCCGTTCCATGGCCACCCGGGGCCATCTCGGCGGTCTCGCGTGGTCCGCGCCGCAGGCGATCCGGGTGCTGGACGCGGCGGGCTGCGACGTGATCCTCGTCGAGACGGTGGGGGTCGGCCAGTCGGAGGTGGAGATCGCCTCCCAGGCCGACACCTCCGTCGTGCTCCTCGCGCCCGGCATGGGCGACGGGATCCAGGCGGCCAAGGCCGGGATCCTGGAGATCGGCGACGTGTACGTGGTCAACAAGGCCGACCGGGACGGGGCGGACGCCACCGCCCGCGAGCTGAACCACATGCTGGGCCTGGGGGAGTCCCGGGGGCCCGGCGACTGGCGGCCGCCGATCGTGAAGACGGTCGCCGCCCGGGGCGAGGGCCTCGACGAGGTGGTCGAGGCCCTGGAGAAGCACCGGGCGTGGATGGAGGAGCGCGGTGTCCTGGCCGAGCGGCGCACGGCGCGCGCGGCCCGGGAGGTCGAGACGATCGCCGTCACCGCGCTCCGTGAGCGGATCGCCGACCTGCACGGCGACCGCCGGCTGGACGCGCTCGCGGAACGGATCGTGGCCGGAGGCCTCGACCCGTACGCGGCGGCGGACGAGCTGGTCGCGGGGCTCACCGGCGGGAACTGACGGTCTCCCGGGCGGCGTGCGGGCCGCCCGGGAACCGGTCCCGCCCCCTGGGCGCGCGTCCGCGGTCGGGCAGGCCGGGGTGACGCGGGCGGGCCGGGCACGGCTCTCCCCGCGCGCCGGCGGCTGTCCGCCCGACCCGATCGCCGTGCTCAGTCGTCGTCACCGTCGTTGTCGTCCCGGTCCACGGTGACCTTGCCGCTCTTCGCGTCGACGCGCAGCTCGTGCTGCTTGCCGTCCTTGCCCGTGACGTCGACGTCCCAGTGCGGGGCACGCTTGCCGCGGTCGTTGTCGTCGTCATCGTCGTCGTCCAGGTCCACCGACGTCACCGTGCCGGGCTGCTGGGCGAGCGCCGCCTTCACCGCCGCGTCCAGGGAGACCGCCGAGGAGCGGGGCGCGTGCCGGTCGCGGTCGTCGTCGCCGTCGTCCTCGCGGTCGGACAGTACCTTGCCGCTCGACGCGTCCACCGTCACGTCGTGCCAGACCCGGTCGGAGCCGTACACGTCGAGCTCCCACACAGCGCGGGCACGGTCGTCGTCGTCCTCGTCCCGCTCGGCCTCGGTGACCGTGCCCGGGACCGCCTTCAGCGCGGCGGCGACGGCCCCGTCGACACCGACGCGGCCGGCCGCCCCGGTGTCTGCGGCGGTCCGGTCCGCCGCTGCCGTCCGGTCGTCCTTCCCGCCGCTGTCGGAGTCGGCGAAGGCCGCGGTGGCGACGAGCCCGCCGCCGACGAGTACGGCCGCGGTGAGAGTGGCGACGGCGATGTTGCGCTTCATGGTGGTTCCTCCCCGATGGGATGTGTGGTG
This sequence comes from Kitasatospora papulosa, assembly GCF_000717245.1. Taxonomy (GTDB): domain Bacteria; phylum Actinomycetota; class Actinomycetes; order Streptomycetales; family Streptomycetaceae; genus Streptomyces; species Streptomyces papulosus. The sequence goes on along the minus strand of NZ_JNYQ01000004.1, from coordinate 207,527 downwards.
CGACGGGAACCACCCTGGCCGGGCGATGCTGAACACAGCCTGAAGTCACCTGAAGGCGTCTTCAGGTTCGGTTTGGGAAGCTTGCCCCATGCGCCTGTTGATCGTGGAGGACGAGAAGCGCCTCGCCACGTCCCTCGCGAGGGGGCTGACCGCCGAGGGCTTCGCCGTCGACGTCGTGCACGACGGACTGGAGGGCCTGCACCTGGCCGGCCAGGGCGTGTACGACCTCGTGGTCCTCGACATCATGCTCCCCGGGATGAACGGCTACCGGATCTGCGCCGCCCTGCGGGCCGCCGGGCACGAGACGCCGATCCTGATGCTGACCGCGAAGGACGGGGAGTACGACGAGGCGGAGGGTTTGGACACGGGCGCCGACGACTACCTGACCAAGCCGTTCTCGTACGTCGTGCTCGTCGCCCGTGTCAGGGCGCTGCTGCGCCGCCGCGGCGGCTCCGCCTCGCCGGTGCTGACCGCCGGGACGCTGCGGATGGACACCGCCGCCCGGCGGGTGCACCGGGGCGAGGACGAAGTCACCCTCACGACGAAGGAGTTCGCGGTCCTGGAACAGCTCGTGCGGCGGGCGGGCGAGGTGGTCAGCAAGGCGGACATCCTGGAGCACGTCTGGGACTTCGCCTACGACGGCGACCCGAACATCGTCGAGGTCTACATCAGCACCCTGCGCCGCAAGCTCGGCGCCGCGGCGATCCGTACGGTACGCGGCGCCGGCTACCGGCTGGAGGCGCTGTGAGGTCGGTACGGGCCAGGGCCGCCCTGGGCGCCACCCTGGTCGTGGCCGTCGCGCTGACGGTCGCCGGGCTGGCCGTCCTCCTGGTGCTGCGGGGCAATCTGACGGACCGGGCGGGCCTGGAGGCCGAGGTGGCCGCGCGGGAGGTGGCCGGGCAGCTGGCCCTGGGGTCGGTGTACACGGAGCTGGAGCTGGGGGACGAGGAGATCCATCCCGTCCAGGTGACCGACGAGGCGGGGCGCGTGGTGGCCGTCTCCAAGGACCTGGAGTCGGTCTCGGGTACGGGCACGTCCGAGGTCGAACCGGTGCCGTCGGCCCCGGTGCCGAGCCCGGGGGGCGACGATGACGACGATCACGACGTGAGCACCCCGGCCCGGGGTGAGGTGTCCTCCGACCAGCCGGACTTCGCGAACGGCACCGCCACCGTCGACGGCGAGACGGCCGACTACCGTTTCGCCTCCGTCGAGCTGACCACGGACAAGGACGTCACCCTGACCGTCCACGCGGGCGCTCCGCTGGCGGCCGAGCAGGAGGCCGTGGACACCGTACGCAACTCCATGCTGACCGGGCTGCCCCTCATGCTGCTCGTCGTCGCCGGGGTGACCTGGCTGGTCACCCGCCGCGCACTGCGGCCGGTGGAGGGCATCCGGCGGGAGCTGGCCGCGATCACCGCGTCCGAGGACCTGGGCCGCCGTGTCCCGGAGCCGGACTCGCGCGACGAGATCGCGCGGCTGGCCCGGACGACCAACGAGACCCTGACCGTGCTGGAGGCGTCGGTCGGCCGGCAGCGGCGCTTCGTCGCCGACGCCTCGCACGAACTGCGCAGCCCGATCGCCTCGCTCCGCACCCAGTTGGAAGTGGGGGCGGCCCACCCCGAGCTGCTGGACGTCCCCGGCGCGGTCGCCGACACCGTACGCCTCCAGGACCTGGCCACGGACCTGCTGCTGCTCGCCCGGCTGGACGCGGGGGAGCGGCCGGGGCGCACGGAGGTCGACCTGGGGTCCCTGGTCCGCGAGGCGGTCTCCCAGCGGGGGGCCGACCGGATCCCGCCGGAGGTGTCCGTGGCTGACGCGGGTCCACTCGAAGTGACCGGATCCCGTGGGCAGTTGGCCCGTGTGGTGGGCAACCTCCTGGACAACGCCGAGCGTCACGCGGAACATGCGGTGGCCGTCTCGGTGCGGGCCGACCGGGGTGACGTGCTCGTCGAGGTCACCGACGACGGCGCGGGCGTGCCCGAGGCGGAACGCGACCGGATCTTCGAGCGGTTCGTACGTCTGGACGACGCCCGCAGCCGTGACGACGGCGGGGCCGGGCTCGGCCTGGCCATCGCCCGTGACGTGGCCACCCGGCACGGTGGCACCCTCGCGGTGGGTACGGCGTCCGGCGGCGGCGCGCGGTTCACCCTGCGCCTGCCGGCGGCCGCGGGCGGGAGCCGGCGGCCGACGGCGGCCGAGGAGGGGTGAGGGCTACGGCTTGCCGCGCCGTCCGCGCAGGTGCTCCGCGATCGGGGTCAGCGCCGCGTGCAGTTCGGAGAGTTCGCCGGGGGAGAGCAGGTCCATGAAGTGCCTGCGCACCGACTCGACATGGTGCGGTGCGACCTTGCGCATCGTCTCGCCGCCGAGGTCGGTGAGGACCGCGAACAGCCCGCGCCGGTCCGACTCGCAGTGCTCGCGCCGCACCAGGCCGGCGTTCTCCATGCGGGTGATCTGGTGCGAGAGCCTGCTCTTGGACTGCAGGGTGGCGGCGGCGAGATCGCTCATCCGCATCCGCCGGTCGTCCGATTCGGAGAGGTTGACCAGGATCTCGTAGTCGTTCATGGTCAGGCCGAACGGCTGGAGGTCCTTCTCCAGCTGATGCGTCAGCAGTCTGCTGACGTCAAGGTGGGTGCGCCAGGCGCACTGCTCCGCATCGGTCAGCCATCGAGTGGCCGTCTCGGTCATCTCCATACGTGGGATTCTACCTAAGATGTTGAAAGCCGGACGAACTGTGGGAGTGTGAGTCCGCGCACGCGCCCCCTGGACATCACACTCCGCAGACTACCGCTCACAGCCCGAAGCGACGCTGGAGGTCCCCCAGCTGACCGGGCATGCGGGGTGTGGAGCCGTGTTGACCGCCTCCCGGTCCGCCGCCCGGCACACCGGGCTCGTGCGGCACGCCGCCGGTCGCCTGTTCGGGCATCAGCACCTCGGTCGACTGCAGCAGCACCGTGCCCGCCCCGACGAACTCGAACTGGTGCTCCTCGCCCGAGGTTCCGCCGATCCCGGTCAGCGAGCGCAGCCCGCCCATCACGCCCGTCATGTAGCCGTGGTCGTAGTGGTGGCAGGGGGAGGGGCAGTCCGCCCACCCGACCAGCGCCTGCGGATCCACCCGCAGCGGCGGTTCCATGAAGACCACGGGACCGTTGGACGCGGCGACGAACTTCCCGGTGCCGATCAGGGTCAGGAAGCCCGGGACGATCGACTGCTTCAGTGCCAGGGTCGGCTGGTAGGCCAGGAGGTTGCCGGACCGGATCGTGAGGTTGCCGTCCTCCAGGTCGAAGGAGTTCACGTCGAAGGCCCGGTCGGCGAGCAGCATCTTGCCGCTGCCCTCGGCCACCACCCAGTCGCTCGCGTGCAGCGGTGAGTGGAAGCTCGTACGGATCAGCCGCTCGAAGCGGCCGTGCCCGATGCCGTCGAACTGGATCTGTCCGTAGTAGGCGATCATCTTGCCCTTCTGCAGGAACCACTGGCTCCCCTTGAGCTCCACGCAGAAGGTGTAGGCGTTGACGTTGTCGTCCGACGGCAGCGTCATCGGGTCGAGAACCACGGGTGTGCTCACAGCTTCTCCTCCGACGCCTGGACGTACACCGCTCCGTTGCCGCTGAGCTCCAGCTGGAACGCCTCGCCGGAACCGCGCCCCACCATGTCGCGCCAGCCGAGCGCGGTGGACAGCTTGTTGGTCACGTCCCCGTGGTGGGCGACGTACGCCTGCGGGTCCACGTGGACCGGCCGTCCCGGTGCGATCGGCAGCTCGACCACCCCGCCGTGCGCCATCACGGCCACCGAGCCGTGGCCCCCCAGCGTCGTCGTGAACAGGCCCTGTCCGGTCACCTGCCCGCGGACCATGCCCATGACTCCGCCCTGCGAGCCCATGAACATGGTGCCCTGCCGGAGCGTCCCGTCGAAGGCGAGCAGCCGGTCGGCCTCCACATAGAGGGTGTCGCCCGTCAGGTCGATCACCTGGATGTGATGGCCCCCGTGGCCGAACATCACCGTGCCGCTGCCCTCGACCGTCATCAGCGGGGTCGCCTCGTTCGCCACCCGCCGGCCGATCATCGACGCCAGGCCGCCCTGCCCGCCCCGGATGTCCGGGGTGAAGGAGACGTCGCCCCGGTACGCGAGCATCGCGCCGCGCTGGCTGTACATCTTCCGGCCGGGCTCCACCGAGGCCTCGACCATCTTCGAGTTGATCTCACGGAACGGCATCAGACATCGCCCCCGACGGTGTTCCGCTCGCTGGGCTGCACGTAGACGAGCCCGTCGCCCTCGAAGCGGATCTGGAAGGACTCCCCGGAGCCCTCACCCATGAACGTCCGGAAGTTCACCCCGGACTGGAAGTGCTGCTGGAGCCTGCCCTGGTGGGCGATGTAGGCGCCGGGGTCGACGTTCAGCGGGTACTGGGGCGACACCCGCAGCACCACGGCGGTGCCGTCCGACATGATCGCCGCCTGACCGGTGCCCTCGACGGTCGTGGTGAACAGGCCGTTGCCGCTCGCCCCGCCACGGAGACCCGTGAAGGAGGTGCCGGTGCGCAGCCCGGCGTCCGTGGCCAGCAGATTGCTGGCCTCGACGTAGAGGGTGTCGCCGTGCAGCGACACGAGGTTGATCTCGCTCGCCCGGTCGGCGAAATAGCAGGTGCCCTGCCCCTTCACCTCCATCACTTCCATCTGCTCGCCGGTCAGCCGGCGGGTCACCATGCCACGGAGCCCCTCACCGCCGCCCGACATCTTCTTGAACGCCATCCGGCCGTCGTACGCGACCATCGAGCCGTTCTTCGCCTTGACGGCGTCGCCTGTCAGGTCGACGGCGAGCGTCTTGCTGCCTTGGAGTCGGAACATCGCCACAGTGCGACGTTAACCGCCGGGGACCCCGGCGGACAGGGCCCTACGGCGGATCCGCCCCCCGGGGCGACCCTGATATGCGCCGATACGTGCCCGGCGGACCGGACCCGGACCCGGCGCTCCCGGGGGCCGGGAGCGATGCCACAATGGCTGTGCTTGTGCCTGCGTTCACAAGCCGACACGCCCCTCCCACCGAAGGTGCCCTCGTGGACATCAAGACCGCTTCCGCCCTGCACCGGCTGCGCCTCATCTCGCTTCCCGAGGCGCTGTCCTTCCCGGCGCTGCTCATCTTCGGCTCGCTGCTCATGCGGGTCTCGGACATCGACTTCCTGATGCCGCCGCTCGGCGCGCTGCACGGCCTGCTCTTCACGATCTACGTGGTGTTCCTCCTGGACGTGTGGGTCAAGGCCAAGTGGCCGCTCAAGCGCGTCGCCCTGTTCTTCCTGCTCGCGGTGGTCCCCTTCGGCGGCCTCTACGGCGAGAAGCTGCTGAAGAAGTACGAGGCCGACGGCGTCATCGCCGCCCGCGCCCGCGCCGAGGGCACGGTGAACGCATGATCGTCGCCTTCTCCGTCAGTCCGCTGGGTGTCGGCGAGGACGTCGGTGAGTACGTCGCCGACGCCGTCCGTGTCGTCCGCGAGTCCGGACTGCCCAACCGCACGGACGCGATGTTCACCTCGATCGAGGGCGAGTGGGACGAGGTCATGGACGTCGTCAAGCGCGCCGTCGCCGCGGTCGAGGCGCGGGCCGGCCGCGTCTCCCTGGTGCTGAAGGCCGACATCCGGCCGGGTGTCACCGACGGTCTGACCTCCAAGGTCGAGACGGTGGAGCGGCACCTCGCGGGCTGACGCCCCGTCCGCACCCGCGACGCGCACGAGGAACCCCCGGCGGACACCGGGGGTTCCTCCCGTTCGGGCGAACGGGCTCCCCCGCCCGGTCCTGTCCGGTCGACACGCCGCCCCGTCTCCCCTTCTGTGGGGATACCGCAACGGTCCGACCACGGGAGGCACGATGCCGGCGGAGGGTCACGATCACGACAGCGGCCCCACGGAGCCGCTCACGACGGGGTACCGGGTGCGGTACCGCCGTCCCGCGCGGACGGGTGCCGCCGTCCTCCTGCTGCCCGTCCTCCCCGCGGTCACCGGGCTGCTGCTGCTCCACGTGCTGTGGCCGACGCACTGGACCCAGGGCGGGAGCGGCCGGAGATGGCTGGTGCTCGCCGACTCCCTGACGCTGGTCTCCGTCGGCCTGTTCGAGCTGTTCCTGCTGGCCAACGTGGCCGCCGTGGCCTACGCCTTGTCGGTGGCCAGGGACCCGGTCCCCGTGGCACCGGAACCGGGCACCCGGCTCGCCCTGCTCACCACCTGCGTCCCCGGCGTGGAGCCCCTCTCCGCGGTGCGGACCACGCTGGAGGCCGCCGTGCTCATGCGGTATCCGGGCCCGCTGGACGTCTGGCTGCTCGACGAGGGGGACGACCCCGAGGCCCGGATGCTCTGCGCCGAGCTGGGCGTGCACCACTTCACGCGGCTCGGGGTTCCCGAGTGGAACCGGGGGGCGGGGCCGCACGAGGCCGGCACGAAGCGCGGGAACGTCAACGCCTGGCTCGCCAAACACGGAGACGCCTACGACCTCGTCGTGTGCGCCGACGCCGGCCACGTCCCGGGGCCGGAAGCCCTGGAGCGGACGACCGGCTGGTTCCGTGACCCGGACATCGCCTTCGTCGTGGGCCCGCGGGGTGATGCCCCCGCGTCGCCACGGCCGCTCCTCGCGACGCTGGTCCAGCGGGCGGGCAACCGCTACGGGGCGCCCCTGCTCGACGGGCCCGGCCCGGTCGTACGCGTGGCGGCGCTCCGCCAGGCCGGCGGCTTCCACGACTCCGTCACGGAGGCCGCGGTCACCGGTTTCGAGATCCACCGGCTGCGCAACCCGCTGACCGGACGGTACTGGCGCTCCGTGCACACGCCTCTCGGTGCCGGGGAGGCGCCCGTCTCCTGGGCGGACCTGGGAGACCGCCGGCCGCGGCGGTCCCGGGGGGCGTACGGGACGCTGTCGCGGCAGTACGGCAGGGCGCTGTTCCGGGTGCCGCCCGGACGGCTCGTCGGCTACACGCTGACGCTCGCCCGCGGCCCCGTGGAGGCCGTCACCTGCTTGTTCGCCGCGGTGAGCTGCCTGCTCGTGCTCACCGACGCGCAGCCGCGCCCATGGGCCGCGCTCGCCCTGGTGACCGCGCTCGTGCCCCTCGCGCTGTGGTCCCTCGCCGTGCTGCGCGGACGCGCGGCCCGCACCGTGCCCGGACGGCCCTCCGCGGCGTGTACCGCCCAGGAGCCGGAGCCCGCGCTGACCGCCGCAAACGCCGGCAACCCGACGGCCGGGAACTGAGCCACGCGCGGTGCGTAACGTCAGGACTCCTGCCCCGACAGCGTGATGCCCAGGGGCGTGCGCTCGTACAGCACCTGGTGCCCGTAGCGCCGCGAGGTGAGCAGGCCCGCCGCGCGCAACACCTTCAGGTGCGCCGACACGGAGGACGGGGCGAGGGCGAGCCGGTGCGCCAGCGCGCTCGTCCCGGCCGGCTCGGTGAGGGCGCAGAGCACGTCGGCGCGTGCCCGCCCCAGCAGCGCGGCCAGGTTGTCGGGCGTCCGCTCGGCGGCCTCCGTCCACAGGCCGCCGATGCCGCGCGCCGGATAGATCACTGCGGGCTGCCAGGGGGGCTCGTAGCCGCCGACCACGTCGGGCCACACGAAGACGCTGGGCATCAGCACGAGTCCCTGCCCGCCCAGGACCCTGCTGTGGTCGCCCCGGGTCCCCGCCACCGTCAGCGTCGAGTCGGCCCAGTGCAGCTGCGGACCGATCTCGCCCAGCAGCCGCTCGAAACCGACCTCCGCCAGGCGCCGTGAGTGGTAGGCGATGTCCGCCTCCAGCAGGGTCCGCAACCGGGGCCAGTGCGGCTCGACCATCACCCGCCACGCCTGCTCCAGCAGGTCCGCCAGCTCCTGGACGGCCCGTGCCGGGTCGGCGAGCATCCGCCGGCCGGTGGGGGAGCGGAGGCCACCGGGGTTGTCGGCGAGCGCGAGCGCCATCTCGTCGCGGGCGACCGCCGGATCCGTGGCGCGCAGGCCCGCCAGCTCCTCGGCGAAGGCGGCGAGCGGCCCGAGCGGCGGCGGGCAGAGGAAGTCCGGGTTGAAGCCGGACTCGGGCATCAGCAGCCACAGCGGCGTGAGGTCGAGCCCCGCGGCACCCTCCTCGATCCGCCGCAGCCACGGCAGGTGGTACCCGTGCCGCGCACGGCGGTGAAGCGTGCGTACGGCTTCCTGCGTCTCCCAGAGCGGTGACAGCGCGAAGCGGCAGCGGAGCAGATCTGTCTCGTCGAAGTGCAGATGGAACGGCATGCGCCCCCACTCGAAGATTCGGCGTGAGCCGAAAGTCTACGGAGAGGCCGGGCCCCTGCCCCACGCTGCGTCCATGCCGAACGACACCTCCACCCCGGCGGGCGCACCCCGCGAAGAGCCCGCCGTCGAGGCGCCGTCACCGGCCCGGCCTCCGGGGCGGACCTCCTCGTCCGACCCGGGCTCCGCCCCGGAGGCCGACCCCCGAGCCGAGGGCTACCGGGCCGTCCTCGCCGTGCGGGAGTTCCGCGTGGTCTTCGCCGCGCACCTGCTCTCCCTCCTCGGCGTGACCGTCAGCGAGCTGGCGCTCACCGTCCTCGTCTACGACCTCACCGGCTCGCCCCTCCTGTCCGCCCTCACGTTCGCGCTCGGTTTCCTCCCGTACGTCGTGGGCGGCACCCTCTTCGCCGGGGTCGCCGACCGCTTCCCCGCACGCCGCGTCCTCGTCACCTGCGACCTGGTCTGCGCGAGCTGCGTCGCCGTGATGGTGCTCCCCGGCACCCCGGTCGGCGCGCTCCTCGCACTGCGCTGCGCCGTGGCGGCGGTCGCCCCCGTCTTCACCGGGACACGGACGGCGGCCCTGACCGACATCCTCGGCGACGGCGACCTCTACGTCCTCGGGCGCTCACTGCTGCGCATGGTCTCGCAGAGCGCCATGCTCATCGGCTTCGGCGCGGGCGGCATGCTGCTCACGGTGCTGTCCCCGCGCGGGGCGATCACGGTCACAGTCCTGACGTTCCTCTGCTCCGCCGTGCTGCTGCGCCTCGGCACCCTGGACCGGCCCGCCCGCACGGGGAAGGACGTCGCCGGCCCGCTGCTCGCCGAGTCGCTCGCGGGGGCCGGGGCCCTTCTCGGCGACCGCCGGATCCGGGGGCTGCTCCTGCTCTTCTGGGTGCCCGCCTTCTTCGTCGTCGCACCGGAGGCCCTGGCCGCCCCGTACGTCGAGGCCATCGGCGCCGGCCCGGCGGCCCTCGGACTGCTGATGTGCGCGATGGCCGTCGGCCACATCGGTACCGAGCTGTACGTGGGGACCGCCCTCGGCCCCCGTGCCCGCTCGCGGATCGTGCTGCCGGCCGCCGCCCTCGGACTGCTGCCCCTCGTGCTGTACGCCTTCCGCCCGGGCACGGTCCTGGCCGTGGCCGCCCTGGTGCTGGCCGGGGCCGGCGCGGCGTACATCATCGGGCTCGACCAGTGGTTCGTGGAGGCGGTCCCCGAACACCTGCGGGGCAGGGCCATGACCCTCCTCACCGCCGGCCTGATGACCGTGCAGGGGCTCGGCATGGCCGGGGCGGGACTGGCCGCCGAGTTCTTCCCGGTGCACCAGGTGGTCGCCGCGTCGGGCGTCGTGGGGACGGTCTGCACGCTCCTGCTGGTCGCGGAGGTGCGGAGAACGCGTGTCCGGTACCGAAGTGCGAGACAGGGCTGACCACCAAGTGACCAGTGGGTAAGGTCGTGCCGTGCCGAAGCCGCTCAGCCTCCCCTTCGATCCCATCGCCCGCGCCGAGGAACTCTGGCAGCGGCGTTGGGGGCCGGTGCCCTCCATGGGCGCGATCACCTCGATCATGCGTGCGCAGCAGATCCTGCTCGCCGAGGTGGACGCGGTGGTCAAACCCTACGGACTGACCTTCGCCCGGTACGAGGCCCTGGTCCTGCTGACCTTCTCGCAGGCCGGCGAGCTGCCGATGTCCAAGATCGGCGAGCGTCTGATGGTGCACCCGACCTCGGTGACGAACACCGTCGACCGGCTGGTGCGCTCGGGGCTGGTCGACAAGCGCCCCAACCCCAACGACGGCCGCGGGACCCTGGCCTCCATCACCGACAAGGGGCGCGAGGTCGTCGAGGCCGCCAGCCAGGACCTGATGGCGATGGACTTCGGACTCGGTGTCTACGACGAGGAGGAATGCGCCGAGATCTTCGCGATGCTCCGGCCGCTGCGGGTCGCCGCACAGGACTTCGACGACGCCTGAGCGCGCGGCGCGTGGGCCCGGGGTGCCCGAAGATCGCCCCGGACCTCCGGTTACGCTCGATGCCATGAAACGCAGTGTGCTGACCCGCTACCGGGTGATGGCCTACGTCACCGCCGTCATGCTGTTGATCCTGTGCGTCTGCATGATCTTCAAGTACGGCTTCGACACCGGTGAAGGGCTGACGCTCGTCGTCTCGCAGACCCACGGCCTCCTCTACATCATCTACCTGATCTTCGCCTTCGACCTCGGCTCCAAGGCGAAGTGGCCGGTCGGCAAGCTGCTCTGGGTGCTGATCTCCGGCACGATCCCGACCGCCGCGTTCTTCGTCGAGCGCAAGGTGGTCCGGGAGGTCGAACCGCTGATCACCGACGGGTCCGCGCAGGCCGTCAAGGCCTGACGGACACCACGCGACCGCCCCGCGCGAAAGCGCCGGGCGGTTTGCCGTCGACATTTACTAGGACGTCCTAGTAAATTTGATGCATGGACGCATCTGCGATCGAGGAAGGCCGCCACCGTTGGCAGGCCCGTTACGACAAGGCCCGCAAGCGCGACGCGGACTTCACCACGCTCTCCGGTGACCCCGTGGAGCCCGTGTACGGGCCCCGCCCGGGGGACACGTACGAGGGCTTCGAGCGGATCGGCTGGCCCGGCGAGTACCCCTTCACCCGGGGGCTCCACGCCACCGGCTACCGGGGCCGCACCTGGACGATCCGCCAGTTCGCCGGCTTCGGCAACGCCCGGCAGACCAACGAGCGGTACAAGTCCATCCTGGCCAACGGCGGCGGCGGACTCAGCGTCGCCTTCGACATGCCGACCCTCATGGGCCGGGACTCCGACGACGCCCGCTCGCTCGGCGAGGTCGGCCACTGCGGTGTCGCCATCGACTCGGCCGCCGACATGGAGGTCCTGTTCCAGGACATCCCGCTCGGCGACGTCACCACCTCGATGACGATCAGCGGGCCCGCCGTCCCCGTCTTCTGCATGTACCTCGTCGCCGCGGAGCGCCAGGGAGTCGACCCCGCCGTGCTCAACGGCACGCTCCAGACCGACATCTTCAAGGAGTACATCGCGCAGAAGGAGTGGCTCTTCCAGCCCGAGCCCCATCTGCGCCTCATCGGCGACCTGATGGAGCACTGCGCCCGCGACATCCCGGCCTACAAGCCGCTCTCCGTCTCCGGCTACCACATCCGCGAGGCGGGAGCCACGGCCGCGCAGGAGCTCGCGTACACCCTGGCCGACGGCTTCGGATACGTCGAGCTGGGCCTCTCCCGCGGGCTGGACGTCGACGTCTTCGCGCCCGGGCTCTCCTTCTTCTTCGACGCGCACCTCGACTTCTTCGAGGAGATCGCCAAGTTCCGCGCCGCCCGCCGGATCTGGGCCCGCTGGATGAAGGAGACCTACGGCGCGAAGACGGACAAGGCGCAGTGGCTCCGCTTCCACACCCAGACGGCAGGTGTCTCGCTCACCGCCCAGCAGCCGTACAACAACGTCGTGCGCACCGCGGTGGAGGCGCTGTCCGCCGTCCTCGGCGGCACCAACTCCCTGCACACCAACGCCCTGGACGAGACGCTCGCCCTCCCGTCCGAGCAGGCGGCCGAGATCGCGCTGCGCACCCAGCAGGTGCTCATGGAGGAGACCGGCGTCGCCAACGTCGCCGACCCGCTGGGCGGTTCGTGGTACGTCGAGCAGCTCACCGACCGCATCGAGGCCGACGCGGAGAAGATCTTCGAACAGATCAAGGAGCGCGGCACCCGGGCGCACCCCGACGGCGTGCACCCCGTCGGCCCGATGACCTCCGGCATCCTGCGCGGTATCGAGGACGGCTGGTTCACCGGTGAGACCGCCGAATCCGCCTTCCGGTACCAGCAGTCGCTGGAGAAGGGCGAGAAGCGGGTCGTCGGCGTCAACGTCCACCACGGCTCGGTCACCGGCGACCTGGAGATCCTGCGGGTCAGCCACGAGGTCGAGCGCGAGCAGGTGCGGGTGCTCGCCGGGCGCAAGGAGGGCCGTGAGGACGCGAAGGTCCGTGAGGCGCTGGACGCCATGCTGGCCGCCGCCCGCGACGGTTCGAACATGATCGGTCCGATGCTGGAGGCCGTGCGGGCCGAGGCGACCCTCGGAGAGATCTGCGGGGTGCTGCGCGACGAATGGGGTGTCTACACCGAGCCGCCGGGCTTCTGAACACCCGTCGGCCGTGACTCTCCGGGTCCTCGGGCCCCCGGCTGCCGCCCGGCCGCCGCGGCGCCCAGCCCGGAGAGCAGCAGCATGGTGAAGCGCCGGGCCCAGTCGGAGTCGACCGGCTCGGCGCTCACCAGTGTGCGGTGCACGACGGCGCCGGCGATCACGTCGAAGATCAGGTCGGCGGTCCGGGCGGCCACCACCGCGTCCGGCTCGGAGGGCAGTTCACCGCGCAGCTGCGCCCGCTCCCGCCCCTGCAGGACGAGGTGCTTCTGCCGGGCGACGATCGAATCCCGTATACGGTCCCGCAGCGCCTCGTCCCGCGTCGACTCGGCGACCACCGCCATCAGCGCCGTCTTCGTCTCCGGCCGCTCCAGCAGGGCGGCGAACTGGAGGACGACGGCCTCCACGTCGGCCGGCAGGCTCCCCAGGTCGGGCAGCTCCAGCTCGTCGAAGAGGACGGCCACCGCGTCCACCACGAGCTCGTTCTTGCCGGCCCAGCGGCGGTAGAGAGTCGTCTTGGCGACCCCCGCGCGCGTCGCCACGTCGCCCATCGTCAGCTTCGACCAGCCGAGGTCGACCAGTGACTCACGGGTCGCCTCCAGGATCGCGGCATCGGCCTCGGCGCTGCGGGGACGGCCGGACCGGGTGGGTTCGGTGGGAGTGCGGCTCGGCATGCGGCGACCATACCGGCCGGTAAGTACTGCTGACCGGCCCCGGAGCCCGTGAGACAGATCACCGCGCGCTCTTGCCCCGGAGGGGGGCCGGACAGTTACGCTACGGGTCGTAGCGTAAGGACCGACGGTTCGGCCGTCGTCGCGCCACGACTGATCGACAGCCACAGGCGCCGGGTGGGGACCCGGCACCGAACACGGGGTTTTCAGGGCCTCGGGGCCGTTTCCGTCCCCTCGTCACGCACACCGGCGTGGCCGTGGACGGAAGCGGTTCGCGGATCGCTTTCCGGAACAGTGCGCACAGGGGGGAGGATGTACGTATGCAGCCTAGGAACATGTCCATGAGCGGCGTCGTCGACCTCGCCGCTGTGAAGGCGGCCGGCGACGCCAAGGCGAAGGCCGAGCAGGCCCGCGCGGAGTCCGCCCGGCAGGGGGGTGGCGGTGCCGTGTCACCCGCCTCCCTGGTGATCGACGTCGACGAGGCGGGCTTCGAGACCGACGTCCTCCAGCGCTCCACCGAGGTGCCCGTCGTCATCGACTTCTGGGCCGAGTGGTGCGAGCCGTGCAAGCAGCTCGGCCCGCTCCTGGAGCGTCTCGCCGTCGAGTACAACGGCCGCTTCCTGCTGGCCAAGGTCGATGTCGACGCCAACCAGATGCTGATGCAGCAGTTCGGCGTCCAGGGCATCCCCGCGGTCTTCGCGGTGGTGGCCGGACAGGCCCTCCCGCTCTTCCAGGGCGCGGCCCCCGAGAGCCAGATCCGCGAGACGCTCGACCAGCTGATCCAGGTCGGCGAGGAGCGTTTCGGTCTCACCGGGATCGTCGTCGACGCGTCCGCAGGGGACGCGGACAGCGCTCCGGCCGAGGTGCCCGCGGGACCGTACGACGCGCAGCTGGAGACCGCCGCGCAGGCGCTGGACGCCAACGACTTCGACGGAGCGGTCCGGGCGTACCGGAGCGTCCTGGCCGACGACCCGGTCAACACCGAGGCCAAGCTGGGGCTCGCGCAGGCCGAACTGCTGGGCCGTGTCGCGAGCCTGGACCCGCAGAAGGTGCGCACGGAGGCGGCGGAGAATCCGGTCGCTCCCGCGGCGCAGATGGCCGCCGCCGACCTGGACCTCGTGGGCGGCCACGTCGAGGACGCCTTCGGCCGGCTCGTCGAGACGGTCCGCCGTAATTTCGGTGACGACCGTGACGCCGTGCGCGTGCGGCTCCTCGAACTCTTCGAGGTGATCGGCCCCGACGACCCCCGCGTCACCGCGGCCCGGACCGCCCTGGCGCGTGTCTTGTTCTGATGTGACAACACGGCCGTGGAGCCCTCCGGGCGCCACGGCCGTTTTCGCGGGTGGGCGACAAGGAACGCATCCGCTTTACCAAAACTTGATAAAAGTACGTACTGTTACTCGCAGTAAATCGCCTCTGAGAGTCTGTCCGCTTTAGGGCTGCAATCTCACCATTCGTACGTCCGTTTGGTGCCACCCTGAGTGGCCGGACGACATCCCCCTGTCGTGTCCTGGTTATCTGGTCGTTACTAGTCAGTAACGACCCCCCTTGTGTCACGGCCGCGAATGCACCACGATCGGCCACGCTCGGTCCAATACCCACCGGCCCGACGGCCAGTCGGCGCAGGTGGGTTCGTTGGGTCCCCACCGGGTGGTCGGCGGCAGTGGCGCCGATCGCGGACAGGGGGGTTCCTGCCCCTGGGCAGGGCCTGTCCGAACCGGCTGCGCAGACGCGCGGCCAGTGGTTGTCGCTCGGGGGTGATCGCCGGTGATTCGGATGCGGTACGCGCCTCCGGTCCGGGCGCTCTCCTTCCCGAGGACGTAGCACTTCTCCCATCCCAGGGCGGGCACGATGCCCGTACCGGAGATGTACGTCCGAGAAGGAGGAAACATATGAGTTCTCAGGTTCGCGGTGGTACCAGATGGAAGCGTTTCGCTCTGGTCATGGTGCCGAGCGTCGTCGCGACCGCGGCGGTCGGCGTAGGCCTCGCGCAGGGCGCGCTCGCCGCGTCGTTCAGCGTCTCCGGGCAGGAGTTCAAGGTGAAGGCCACCCAGCTCGAGGGCTGGGACTTCGTCCAGTACGGCAGTGTGGCCTCGGGCAAGACGCTCGACGGCAAGGAGATGCACGCCCCGGTGGCGGTGTCGGGCTTCAGCAAGGCCTACATCACCAACATGTGCCAGTCGGTCGTCACACCCAAGGTTCCCGGTGTCGGCAACGTCACGCTGAGGCTGGAGGCAGGCGGCAAGGGGCATGACCCCGTCTTCGCCAAGAGCCTCTACCTCGACGTGTCCCAGCTCGACGCCGACGCCGAGTTCAAGAACATCGACATCGGTGTGGCCGCGGGTTCCCTTCCGAAGACGGATGGCAAGCCCGGGATTCAGCCGAACACCCAGGCGAACCCCAACGGCTTCTCGCAGCGTGCCGAGAAGGCCTTGCTGAAGAACGTCGAGCAGAAGGCCTGGGCCACGACGGCCGGCACCTTCAACCTCAGCGGGCTGAAGCTGCGGCTCTCCACGGGTACCGACCAGGAGTGCTACTAAGCACCCGTCCGGGTGGCCGGAGCTCGCACCACCGGCTTCCGGCCACCCGTTTTTTCTCCTCTCACAGCAGTACCGGTTCCAGGGAGCTGTTTTCCATGAGCCCCGAGTCCACAGGGCAGAACAAGCACCACCTCACCGTCTACCGGCGGGGATTCCGCACCTGGCGGGGTAACCGGCCGTTCTGGGCGGGTCTGTTCACCATGGCGGGTGGCCTTCCCATCGCCTACTTCCCGTACGCCAACATGCATCTCGGCAATGTCACGCTGGCGATGTCCACCACGGCCGGAGCGGGTTCGCTGATCATCGGGGTCCTGCTCGTCACGCTGGGCTTCACGATGTGGTTCCACCACATCGTGCGGGTGTTCGCAGGGGTCGCCGCGATCCTGCTCGCGCTCGTCTCCATACCCGTCGCCAACATAGGCGGCTTCATCATCGGTTTCCTGTTCTCGCTTCTCGGCGGAGCACTCTCCATCGCGTGGGCTCCAGGTGAGGCGACGGCTGATCCGGCGCACGAGGGCGCGAACGCGTCCAGGACCGACGCCCCGGCACACGAGCAGGAAGCCCACGACACGGCTGAGGCCCCTCGGAGGCCGATGCTGTTCGAGGCGGCGGCGGAGGCCGACGGCGGGAGGCATCGTGCGGGGTGACGACAGCCGGACGAACGGCTTCGGGCCGGAGAACCTTCCGGAGCGAAGAGGGCCCCGCCACGCGGCGCCCAGGAAGTCACTCCTGACCAAGCTGCACCTGCCCGCGGGCAAGAAGGCGTTCGCGCTCGCCGCGATGCCGACGGCCGTCTTCGTGGGCATGGGGCTCACCCCCAAGCTGGCCATGGCCGACGACTCGGACATCCCCTTCGCGCCCGGGCCCTGCGTGACGCGCTCCGACGAGCCGTCCGAGTCGCAGGAGCCCGAGGAGAAGCCGGACCCGAGCGCCACGCCGTCCGACGACACCGGCAAGGACGACGCGGACAAGGACGACACCGGCAAGGACGACGCGGGCAAGGAGGACGGGGCCGGCAGCCCGAAGCCGTTCGCCAGTCCGAGCGCGAGCGAGTCCGGGGACGGCACGTCCACGGAGACTTCCGGGGACAAGGCCGCCGCCTCGGCCACTCCCGCTCCCACCGGGTCGAGGAACCCTCTCGACCCGCTGGGTGTCGGCGACGCGCTGAAGGACCTCTTCGACGGACCCGACAAGGAGACGGCGGAGCCGTCCCCCAGCGCCACCACGAAGACTCCTGAGCCGGCGGAGAGCACGGCCACCACCAAGCCGGCGGAGAAGGCCACGGACGCTGCGAAGGACACGGTCGACAGGACCACCGACGCCATCCGTGACGCGGCGGAGAAGGCGGGCGAGGACGTCGAGGAACTCGACGACGACGTCAAGGGCCTCGACCCGGTCAAGGACGAGGACATCCCGGACGGCGCCAAGGAGCGCTTCCCCTGCCCGACCGCCGACCCCGAGGCGCTCGCCGCGGCCGACCTGGAACAGGGCCTCCCTCTGCTCCCGGACGACCCGTGGACGCTGGAGACCTCCAAGCTCACACTCACCGGGCTCGACTACGCGGGCATCGTCGAGGTGAAGACGTACAGCGGCAAGGTCAAGAAGGTCCTGAAGTTCACGGCCGGCTCCATCGACATCAAGGACCTGCACCAGCTGACGAAGGGTCCGGCCGGAACGACCGGCCACGTCAAGGCGCGCGGCGGTTCCACGTCGACGATCCGCGACGGCGAAGTGACGATGTACACGGAGAAGCTCGAGGGCAACCTCTTCGGGCTCATCCCGATCACCTTCAGCCCGGAGACCCCTCCGCCGCTGAACGTCCCGTTCGCCTTCTTCACCGACGCGACGGTGACCCAGGCCGGCCAGTTCGGCGGCACGCTCACGGTCCCCGGCCTGTCGAACTACCTCACCGGTGGCAACAGCTGACCGGTGTTCGGGACCCGTCCGGGAGCCGCACACGACTGTGGCCCGCATCCCCGTTCACACGGGGTGCGGGCCACAGTCGTACTCACTTCGAGGCGGACTCCTCGCACTCGTGGAAGATGTGCTGATCGAGATCCACGTAAGCGCGAGCAGTGGCGAGCCACGAGATCAGTTCGGCGCCGAGAACGATGCCCACCGCCATCTCGTCGTCGAGATCCTCTATGTTCTGGACCAGGACCAGAGCCACCTCCGCCTCGCCGCTGTCGGACAGCCTGCCCAAAGCCCGGGCGAACGGCTCACCCCAGCCGGTGACGATCTGTTCGAGGTCCTCCGGGCGGGCGCCCGGTTCGGGGACCCGGGCATATCGCACCCAGCGGTTGTGGGCACGCGGCATCGCCTGGGGATGCCTGCGGCTGCCGAGGGCGTACGACTCATCGGCGGGCATCCCGAGCCGGTCGTCGATCTCGTCCGGCGCGAGCGTCTCGCTGATCACTCGCACGTACATGGTGAACGGGGTCACAGACGGATCTGGATGTTCGTCGGATACAAGATCTTTCCGCCCTTCTTGACGAAGATGATCCGGCCGGTGGTCTTCTCCCGGAAATTGTCCCAGCTCGCGATCTTCCCGCCCAGTTCGCCCTTGACCGAGTGAGGATCCTCGTCGATGGTCGCGAGGACCTTCTTGAGCTGGTTATCGCTGATCTTGACGAGGCTGCCCCGGTTGATCTCGGAAGCGTCCGGGATGGGACCGGGCATGTAGACACAGTGGGCGGCGAGCGCCGCCCGCGCGACCTTGGCCGAGGAGGCTGACGTGACCTGCTCGGTCAGACAGCCAGGATTCTTCCGCAGGTACGCGGCGATTCGCTTGTACTGCGCGATCAGATTCTTGCCGGTCTCGGCCGCTTCGAAGAACTTCGAGATGCCACGGGTGACGCTCACCACCGCTTTCGCCACGGCGGGGATCTTGCCGACGAGAGCCAGCAGACTGACGGCGTCGACCAGGGTCCACAGGCAGCTCTCGACGTCTCCCTGTCCGAAGCAGCGCTTCACGTCGTTGACGCCGATGAGCTCCAGCAGAACTTCACCGCTGTTGGCCTTGAGCCAGTCGACCACGTCAGCGTCCGCGGAGGCCATTGCCGCCTTGTACTGATCGACGCAGACCTGGCCGCACTGCGCACGCAGAATCGCCTCGTCATCACCGGTCAGTCCGGTGCCGGCCCCGCCGGAGACTCCGGTGCCGCCGGCCTCCATGGCCGCCTTGCGTGCCGCTTCGAGCTCCTTGCGTGCCTCTTCCTCCGCGCGGTCCGCCGCTTCGTCGGCTTCCTTGGCGGAGGTGTTCGCGTTGGCCGCGGCGGTCTCGGCGGCCGTGGCATCAGTCTCGGCCTGTGTCGCCGTTGCCCTGGCACTGCTCGCATCGGTCTCAGCAGCGGTCGCGGCGGCGCGTGCGCTCGACGCGTCCTTCTCGGCCTCGGTGGCGGCGCTGTCGGCAGCCGCCGCCTCGCTCTCGGCGCCACGCGCGGCGAACTCGGCGTTGCCGGCCTCCACGCCGGCTGCGGCCGTGTAACTCGTCGCGTTGACGTCCGACTTCTTGGCTGCCGTAGCCGCTGTGGCGGCTTCCGCGGCGGATGCCTTGGCGGCCGCGGCCGAGGCGAGAGCCTTCACCGTGTCGGCGGCGGCCGCAGCGGCGGCATTCGCGGCGATCTTGGAGTCGGCGGCCGCCTTGTCGGCGAGCGCCTTGGCCGTTGCCGCTGCCGTTCTCGCTTCCGCTGCCTTGGCCTCGGCGGCGGAAGCCTGCTGCTCGGCCAGGTTCTTGGAGGTCTGCCCGATGAGTACGGCGAATGCCGCCGAGGGATCGGTCTCCCTGTACGGGCTGCCCAGGGATATGGCTTCGTGGGCCGGCTTGATGACCTCGGTGGCGGAGTCGCGGGCTGCAGAAGCGGCTTGCCCGGCGGCGAACGCGAAGCCGGCCGTCTTTGCGGCCCAAGCAGCCGTCTTGACAGCCTCATCCATGGCCGCGGTTGCCTGCTTGCGGGCCTCGGCGGCCGCCGCCTTGGCCCTGATGGCCGCAGCTTCGGCGTTCTTGGCGTTCGTCGCAGCGGCCGCGGCGGCGTCGATCGCTTCGGCTGCGGCAGCGTGCGCGGTCTGGGCCGCGGCGAAGCTGGTCTGGTAGGCCGACCACGCCTTGTCCGCGTGCGCCCGGGAGCGTGAGGCCGCACCCTCTGCCCGGGTGGCGGCGGCACGGGCGTTCACCGCGGCGGTGCTCGCTTCGTCAGCGGCCGTTCTGGCCCGGGAGGCCGCGCCGGACGCCGCGGTCGCGGCGGCACGGGCCTCGGTCGCGGCCTGCCGTGCCTCGCCCGCGGACGCGGTACCTTCCATGGCTGCCGCGCGTGCTTCGAGAGAGGCGGCGCGAGAAGCGGTCGCCTGCTTGTTCTTCTCCGCCTCGACCGCGTCGTCCCGTGCCACGGCGGCACGGAGTTCGGCCGCTTCGGCCGCTTCGCGCTGAACTGTTGCCGTGGCCCCGGCGGTCTCGGCGTCGCCCTTGAACCGGCTTGCGGCTGCGCGCTCCGTCTGGGCGCGGCTTTCGGCCGCGGAGGCCTTGTCCCGCTCCACCTCGGCGTTCTTGCGTTCGGCCGTGGCGGTGGCCTTCTCCTTCTCCGCCTTCTCACGCTCGGCCTTGGCCGTCGCGGCCGCCGTCCTGGCGGTCTGCTCCGCCTTCTCGGCCGTCGCCTGCGCCGCCTTGGCCGTCGTGGCGTTGGCCGCGGCTTCCGCGGCCTGCGCGGCTGCGGCTGTCGCGGCGGCCTTCGCCTGGGCTGCCGCTTCCAGCGCGGCGGCCTTGCGGAACTCAGTGTTCACCGCGTGCGCCTGCGTCTGGCTGAGCGCGTACAACGTACTGCTGGTCGCGACGGTCGCGTTCGCGGCGTTCGACGCGGTCAGTGTCGCCTTGGCCGCGGCCTGGGTGGCGGCGTGCGAGGCGCGGGCGACCTGTACCGACTGCTGCGCGTACATCAGGCCACGGCCACGAGGCAGCTTGGCCGCGTCGGCGATCGTCCAGGCGGACGCCTGTTGCGCGACGGCCTTGTCGGACGCCGTCTTCGCGCGGGCAACCGCTGCGTCTGCGACGGTCACCTGGGCGGCAGCAGCGGCACGGGCGGCCTTGAGGTCCGCTGTCGCCTTGGTGAACTGAGCGGCCGTCGGATAGAAGATGGAGTCCTTGTTGGCGGCCCAGTACTTCTGCCAGAACAAGATCTGGTCGGCCTGCCACGCCTGCCGGATCGCTTCGATCATGGCGTCGGCGGCAGTACGGGTCTCTTTGGACGCCGCTGCTTCGGCGGTGACGATCTCCCGGCGCTGAGTGGTCTGGGACGAGTACTCAGCTTCCCATTCCACGTGTGCCTGGAGCACGGGGGCGGTGAGCACCCGGTAATGGTCGATGGGGTTGTCGCTGTCGCAGCCCGCCCAGGCGAGCTTCAGCGTCTCGACCTCGGTGCGGTACTCCATGGAGCCGGGCTCGGGGGCCTTCGTCGGGAAGCCGCCGTAGCGAAGGAGGTTGGCGACGTCGTGTGAGGAGCCGGTCCCGCTGCCTCCCCAGCCGAATATCTCGTTCTCCGCGTACGGCGTCTTGTAGGAGGTCGCCCAGTCGTCGCCGGTCGTGTCGATGGCGTCGAAGACCTGCCGCGCCTTGTCCAGGGCCGGCTTACCGGGCCTGGGTGTGGGGTCCTTGTAGGCCTGGTCGTAGACGTCGCTCTGCGTCCCGAGTGTGAAGGCCACGATGTCCTCGCCGAACTCGGGCGCGTGGTAGGGCCGGCCGTTGGACGAGTTGGTCCCGGCGTAGGGCTGATTCGTCTCGTTGAGCTTCGTCTGCCGGCTCTGCCAGGTCCGCCAGTACGCCAGGCCGGCCTCGTCGTCCTTCTGGCCGGCCTCAAGGACCGGCGTCGAGTTCCAGTACTGTGCCGCTTCGGCGATACCGGCTTGTGATCCTGACAGCGCGGTGTTGGCGACGCCCTTCACCGCAGGCCCGCCGTAGTTGATGTACCTGCCCACCTGACAGCGGTCCTGCCGGTCACGAGCCCCCAGGCTGATGCGGAGGGTCCGCTCGTAGGGGTCTGCGGGATTGTCGCCTGGCTCGTCGGCGGTGGCCGGGACGGCGTACATCAGCCCCGCGAGTACGGCTGCCACCGTGGCCAACGCCGTGCTCGCCGTCCCTCTCCGCAGGAGTCGCGAGCGGCGCCGGCGTCCCGGAAGTGTGGCTCTTTGCACGTTCTTCACCTGTCGTCATGACACCCCGTAGGTGCCGAGTCGGCCCCGGAGGGGGTGTGTACGGAACACCGTCCGCCCATGACTCAGGAGTCCGTATGACGTTGCAGGTTCTGTGTGCCTTTCGGTTCACTGTCCCGCCACGAGCGGAACCGCAGCCCCCCAGGAGATGTTGTGATCATGTCATGTGGATTTCGTGAAAGCAGGGCTGTTTCACGTCGATAAAGGGTGTCGATCAGCCGGATATCGCTGGTACGTGCACCTGTCAGGTACTGGTTACCTGCGCCACGGACAACGGCCATGGGCCGCACCCCGGCTGTCGCCGTAGGTGCGGCCCATGGCCGCTCGGTCGGTCCCGGACGGGTGCGTCAGGCGCGCTCGCCGCTCAGGTGGTGCACCCGGACCATGTTGGTGGTTCCGGGGACGCCGGGGGGCGAGCCGGCCGTGATGACCATCGTGTCGCCGTCGCTGTAGCGGTTCAGCTTCAGCAGCTCGGCGTCCACCAGGTCGACCATGGCGTCCGTGTTGTCCACGTGCGGCACGACGTAGGACTCGACGCCCCAGCTCAGCGCGAGCTGGCTGCGGGTGGACTCCTCCGTGGTGAAGGCCAGGATCGGCTGTGCCGTGCGGTAGCGGGAGAGGCGGCGGGCGGTGTCACCGGACTTGGTGAAGGCGACGAGGGCCTTGCCGTCCAGGAAGTCCGCGATCTCGCAGGCCGCGCGGGCCACCGAACCACCCTGGGTACGCGGCTTCTTGCCCGGCACCAGCGGCTGGAGGCCCTTGGACAGGAGCTCCTCCTCGGCGGCGACGACGATCTTCGACATCGTCTTGACCGTCTCGATCGGGTACGCGCCGACCGAGGACTCCGCCGACAGCATGACCGCGTCCGCGCCGTCCAGGATCGCGTTGGCGACGTCGGACGCCTCGGCGCGGGTCGGGCGCGAGTTGGTGATCATCGACTCCATCATCTGGGTCGCCACGATCACCGGCTTGGCGTTGCGGCGGCACAGCTCGATGAGGCGCTTCTGCACCATCGGGACCTTCTCGAGCGGATACTCGACGGCGAGGTCACCACGGGCCACCATCACACCGTCGAAGGCGGCGACGACGCCCTCCATGTGCTCGACGGCCTGCGGCTTCTCGACCTTGGCGATGACGGGGACCCGGCGGCCCTCCTCGTCCATCACCTTGTGCACGTCCTTGACGTCCTCGGCGTCCCGCACGAAGGACAGCGCGACCAGGTCGCAGCCCATCCGCAGGGCGAAGCGCAGGTCCTCGACGTCCTTCTCGGACAGCGCGGGGACGTTGACCGCCGCACCCGGGAGGTTGATCCCCTTGTGGTCGGAGATGACACCGCCCTCGATGACGATGGTGGTGACCCGCGGACCGTCGACCGAGACGACCTTCAGCTCGACGTTGCCGTCGTTGATCAGGATCGGGTCACCCTTGACGACGTCGCCGGGCAGCCCCTTGTAGGTGGTGCCGCAGACCGACTTGTCGCCCGGGACGTCCTCGGAGGTGATGACGAACTCGTCCCCGCGGACCAGCTCGACCGGACCCTCGGCGAACTTCCCGAGACGGATCTTCGGGCCCTGGAGGTCGGCGAGCACGCCGACGGCGCGGCCGGTCTCGGCGGCGGCCTTGCGGACGCGGTCGTAACGGCCTTGGTGCTCCTCGTGGGTGCCGTGACTGAAGTTGAAGCGGGCCACGCTCATGCCGGCCTCGATCAGAGCGACGAGCTGCTCATGGGAGTCGACGGCGGGACCGAGGGTGCAGACGATTTTGGAACGGCGCATGAGGCGGATCCTATCGGTTTGTTTCACTGCGGAATATTCCGTCTGGTGGAAGATACAAAAGGGCGCGGGCCCGCTCAGTTGTGGACCAGGTCGAAGGTCTGGCCCGCGATCTCCAGCTCCTCGTCCGTAGGTACGACGGCGACCGCCACCCGCGCGTCCTCGGGTGAGATCAGCCGCGGTTCGCCGGACCGCACGGCGTTGCGGTCCGCGTCCACGGCCAGGCCGAATCCCTCCAGCCCCGCGAGCGCAGCCTCCCGTACCGGGGCCGAGTTCTCTCCGACCCCCGCCGTGAAGACGACGGCGTCCACCCGGCCGAGGACCGCCGAATAGGCGCCGACGTACTTCTTCAGCCGGTGGATGTAGATGTCGAACGCGAGGGCGGCGCGCTCGTCGCCCTCGTCCACCCGGCGCCGGATCTCCCGCATGTCGTTGTCCCCGCAGAGGCCGACCAGGCCGCTCCTCTTGTTCAGCAGGGTGTCGATCTCGTCCGTCGACATCCCCGCCACCCGCTTCAGGTGGAAGGTGACGGCCGGGTCGACGTCCCCGGAACGCGTACCCATGACCAGCCCCTCCAGGGGGGTCAGTCCCATGGACGTCTCCACGCAGCGGCCGCCGGCCACCGCGGAGGCCGAGGCGCCGTTGCCCAGGTGCAGCACGATCATGTTCAGCTCGGCCACGGGCCGGCCCAGCAGCTCGGCCGTCCTGCGTGAGACGTACGCGTGCGAGGTGCCGTGGAAGCCGTAGCGGCGGATGCGGTGCGCGTCGGCCGTCCCGACGTCGATCGCGTACCGCGCCGCGTGCTCCGGCATCGTGGTGTGGAACGCCGTGTCGAAGACCGCGACCTGCGGAAGATCCGGCCGCAGCGCCTGCGCCGTACGGATGCCGGTGATGTTCGCCGGGTTGTGCAGCGGGGCCACCGGGACGAGCCGCTCGATCTCCTTCAGCACCTCGTCGGTGATCACGGTGGGCTCGCTGAACTTCAGCCCGCCGTGCACCACCCGGTGGCCGATCGCCGCGAGCTCGGGGGAGTCGAGGCCGAGTCCGTCGGCCGCGAGCTCCTCGGCGGCGGCCCGCAGGGCCTCCTCGTGGTCGGCGATCCTGCCCGTGCGCTCGCGGGGCTCCCCGCCCTTCAGCGGGGTGTGCACCAGCCGGGACGACGACTCGCCGATCCGCTCGACCAGACCGGTGGCCAGCCGGGACCGGTCGCGCATGTCCAGGAGCTGGTACTTCACCGACGAGGAGCCGGAGTTGAGCACGAGCACGCGGTGGGCGTCATTCATGGAGCGGGAACCTCCGCTGGTCGGGTCGGTGGTCATGGCGGTCATGCCTCGCTCTGCGCCTGGATCGCCGTGATGGCCACGGTGTTGACGATGTCCTGGACCAGCGCGCCGCGGGACAGGTCGTTGACCGGCTTGCGCAGCCCCTGCAGCACCGGGCCTACCGCGACCGCGCCCGCGGAACGCTGGACCGCCTTGTAGGTGTTGTTGCCGGTGTTGAGGTCGGGGAAGATCAGCACGGTCGCCCGGCCCGCCACCTCCGACGCCGGCAGTTTGGTCGCGGCGACGGACGGCTCGACCGCGGCGTCGTACTGGATCGGGCCCTCGATCCTCAGGTCCGGCCGGGAGGCGCGTACCCGCTCGGTGGCCTCCCGCACCTTGTCGACGTCCGCGCCCGTGCCCGAGGTCCCCGTCGAGTACGAGAGCATCGCGATCCTGGGGTCCACGCCGAAGCGGGACGCGGTGACCGCCGACTGCACCGCGATGTCCGCAAGCTGCTCCGCGTCCGGATCCGGGTTGACCGCGCAGTCGCCGTAGACGAGGACCTTGTCGGCGAGGCACATGAAGAACACCGACGAGACGATCGAGGCCTCGGGCTTCGTCTTGATGATCTCGAACGCCGGCCGGATCGTGGCTGCCGTGGAGTGCACCGAGCCGGACACCATGCCGTCGGCCAGACCCTCCTGGACCATCAGGGTGCCGAAGTAGTTGACGTCGGAGACGACGTCGTACGCCAGCTCCACCGTCACCCCGCGGTGCGCGCGCAGCGCGGCGTACCGCTCGGCGAAGCCCTGGCGCAGCTCGGAGGTCTGCGGGTCGACGACGTGGGTCCCGGCGAGGTCGATGCCCAGGTCGGCGGCCTTCTTGCGGATGACGTCGGTGTCCCCGAGCAGGGTCAGGTCGCAGACGTCGCGGCGGAGCAGGACGTCCGCGGCCCGCAGTACACGCTCCTCGGTGCCCTCGGGCAGGACGACCCGGCGCCGGTCGGAGCGGGCCTGTTCCAGCAGTTCGTGCTCGAACATCATCGGGGTGACGCGGCCGCTGCGGGCCACCGAGAGCCGCTCCAGCAGGGCGCCGGTGTCCACGTGACGTTCGAAGAGACCGAGGGCGGTCTCCGCCTTGCGGGGCGTGGCCGCGTTCAACTTGCCTTCCAGCGCGAAGAGTTCACCCGCGGTGGGGAAGGATCCGCCGGTCACCGCGATGACCGGGGTGCCCGGTGCGAGGCGGGCCGCCAGCCGGAGTATCTCCTCGCCTGGGCGCTCGTTCAGTGTCAGCAGGACGCCCGCGATGGGCGGGGTGCCGGCGCTGTGCGCGGCGAGCGAGCCGATGACGAGGTCCGCGCGGTCGCCGGGGGTGACGACCATGCAGCCCGGGGTCAGGGCCTTCAGGAGGTTCGGCAGCATCGCCCCGCCGAACACGAAGTCCAGCGCGTCCCGGGCCAGCCCCGAGTCGTCGCCGAGCAGAACCGTTCCGCCCAGTGCGGTGGTGATCTGGGAGACGGTGGGCGCGGAGAGCGCGGGGTCGTCCGGCAGCACCGAGCAGGGCACGGGCAGCTGAGTCCGCAGCCGTTCCGCGATGTCCGCGCGGTCCTCGGACGCCACCCGGTTCACGATCATGGCCAGGACGTCGCAGCCGAGACCGGCGTACGCACGGTAGGCGTTGCGCGTCTCGGCGCGTACGGATCCGGCGTCCTGGTCCTTGCCCCCGACCACCGCGATCACCGAGGAGCCGAACTCGTTGGCCAGCCGGGCGTTCAGGGCCAGTTCGTCGGGCAGTTGGGTCGCGGCGAAGTCGCTGCCGAGGACGAGGACGACCTCGTAGTCGCGCGCCACCTGGTGGAAGCGTTCGACGAGCAGGGAGACCAGTTCGTCGGTGCCCTTCTCCGCCTGGACCGCGGAGGCCTCCTGGTAGTCCAGTCCGAACACGGTCTCCGCGCTCTGCGACAGCCGGTAGCGGGCCCGCAGCAGCTCGAAGAGGCGGTCCGGTCCGTCGTGGACGAGCGGCCGGAAGACGCCGACCCGGTCGACCTGACGCGTCAGTAGCTCCATGACTCCCAGATCGACGACCTGGCGGCCGTCTCCCCGGTCGATCCCGGTCACGTACACGCTGCGCGTCACGCGTGGTCTCCCGTCCTGTTCGGCTGGCCTCGTCCTCTTGACGATACCTACCGGGGCAGGTATGCCGCCCGCCGGGCGAAGTGCCCGGGACGGGTCTCCTCCGGCCCCTGTGAGGCCCCCGCCCCTTGAGCCGGAAGCGCGAGCGCCCGGCCGGGCGTGGGACAATCGTCGTGACTCACGGTACGGGGGTTTGTCGACGGGTCCCCGGAATGCAGGTCACGAGCGAGCAGGAGACAGAGCAGGATGCGCATCGGAATTCTCACCGCAGGCGGCGACTGCCCCGGCCTGAACGCTGTGATCCGGTCGGTCGTGCACCGGGCCGTGGTGGGCCACGGCGACGAGGTCATCGGCTTCGAGGACGGCTTCAAGGGGCTGCTCGACGGCCACTTCCGGCCCCTCGACCTGAACGCTGTCAGCGGCATCCTGGCCCGCGGCGGCACGATCCTCGGCTCGGCGCGGCTGGAGCGTGACCGGCTGCGCGAGGCCGCCGAGCACTGTGCGGAACTCTCCACCCGCTACGGCATCGACGCCCTGATCCCGATCGGCGGCGAGGGCACGCTCACCGCGGCCCGCATGCTGTCCGACGCGGGGATGCCGGTCGTCGGCGTCCCGAAGACCATCGACAACGACATCTCCGCCACCGACCGGACCTTCGGTTTCGACACCGCCGTGGGCGTCGCGACCGAGGCCATAGACCGCCTCAAGACCACCGCCGAGTCGCATCAGCGCGTCATGGTCGTCGAGGTCATGGGCCGGCACGCGGGCTGGATCGCCCTGGAGTCGGGCATGGCCGGCGGCGCCCACGGCATCTGCCTTCCGGAGCGTCCGTTCCAGGTCGACGACCTGGTCAAGATGGTCGAGGAGCGTTTCGCGCGCGGCAAGAAGTTCGCCGTCGTCTGCGTCGCGGAGGGAGCCCACCCGGCCGAGGGCTCCATGCCGTACGCCAAGGGTGAGATCGACCAGTTCGGGCACGAGCGGTTCCAGGGCATCGGCAACCGCCTCGCCGCCGAACTGGAGCTGCGCCTCGGCAAGGAGGCCCGGCCGGTCATTCTCGGCCATGTCCAGCGCGGCGGCACCCCGACGGCGTACGACCGTGTGCTCGCGACCCGCTTCGGGTGGAACGCCGTGGAGGCCGTGCACCGCGGTGACTTCGGCCGGATGACGGCGCTGCGCGGCACCGAGATCGTGATGGCCCCGCTGGCCGACGCCGTGACCCGGCTGAAGACGGTCCCCAGCGACCGGATGTACGAGGCCGAGTCGGTCTTCTGAGCTCCGGCCCGACAGTGTGCGGCCCCGGCCGTCCCCCGTGGACGGCCGGGGCCGCCGCCGTTCCCCGGGGGTGGCCGTCCGTGGACGCGCGCGGCTCAGATGCCCGCCGTCCGCCAGAACTCCTCCACCACCTGGTCCAGGAACTCCCGCCCCTCGTCGCCCGCCGTCCCCGCCCGGCCCCGGCCCGTGGTGTTCCAGCTCAGGGTGGAGACCATCAGGGCCTGGTAGTCGACGTGCAGTTGCTCCAGCACGTTCTGGACCAGGATCCGCTCCAGCGGCACGAGCTTGTCCACCGGCCGCACGTACGCCTGCCAGCGGGTCGTGACCGCCCGTGTCAGCAGACCCGCCAGCTCCTCGTTCCTGCCGGTCGCCGTCAGGAACTGGGCCGCCGACATGTCCAGCGCGTCGCAGAGGGCCACGGCCTGGCGCTCGTTGCCGCGCCAGCGGCCCGACTCCTCGATCCGCTGGTAGGCGGAGGCCGTCATGCCGAGTGTCCGGGCCAGGTCGTCGACGGTGAGGTCCCGGGCGACGCGGTGCTCGCGCAAGGTGCTCGCCGCGGCCAGCAGATCGGCCGGCGCGCACCACAGCACACCGGCCAGCGCCATCAGTTCGCGTTCTCCGGGCAAGGCCGTGCCGCGCTCCCAGGCCATCACGGTCTCGGCCGTGACGCGCATGCCGTACTGGGCGCCGAGCCCGTACGCAACATGTCCGGGAGCCATTCCCAGCGCCTCGCGGAGGCGGCGCGCGGCGGGGGCGTTGAAGGGCGGGGTGGGGTGCACGGCCCCACCGTAGAAGGCCGGGAACCGCCTGGCTACAGGCTGTTCCTATCAGTTCACCCTTCGTATGATCCTCCTAGGCGGCTCGCCGACGGCGCGCGGTGCCATCAGCGGGTTTCGGCCACCCAGTGGTAGTGCAGCTCGGGCCGGCCCACCTGGCCGTAGCTCGGGCGCCGCGCGGCCCGGCCGACCGTCACCAGATGCTCCAGATAGCGCCGGGCGGTGATCCGGGAGATCCCCAGCCCCTCCCCGGCGGCCGCCGCGGTCACCCCGTCCGGGGCCTCCCGCAGGGCGCGGGTCACCGCCTCCAGCGTCGGGCCGCTCAGCCCCTTGGGCAGCATGACCGGGTCGGCCACCCGCAGCGCGCCCAGCGCCCGGTCCACCTCCTCCTGGCCGCTCGCCTCGCCCGCCGCCGCCCGGAACTCGGCGTACCGCACGAGACGGTCCCGCAGCGTGGGGTACGTGAACGGCTTCAGGACGTACTGCACGACGCCGAGCGACACGCCCTCCCGCACCACCGCCAGGTCGCGCGCCGACGTCACCGCGATGACGTCGGCGCCGTGACCGGCCGCCCTCAGCGAACGCAGCAGCTGCAGGCCGTGCCCGTCGGGCAGGTAGAGGTCGAGCAGCAGCAGGTCGACCTCCGTCCGGTCCAGCGCCCGTACGGCCTCCGCCCTCGAATGGGCGACGGCGGCGACCTCGAAACCCGGCACCCGGCCCACGTACAGCTGGTGGGCGTCCGCCGCCACCGGGTCGTCCTCCAAGACCAGCACCCGGATCACGGCGCCACCGCCTCTGCCGCCGTGCGGCCGGCCAGTGGCAGCCGCACCGTGAACTCCGCGCCGCCGCCCGGAGCCCGGTCCAGCGTCACCTCCCCGCCGTTGCGGTGGACCGCCTGCCGCACGAGCGCCAGCCCGAGGCCGCGGCCCGTGCCGTGGGTGGTCCAGCCGCGCCGGAACACCTCGTCCGCGTCGTCCGGGCCGATCCCGGCGCCGGTGTCCGCCACCCGCAGCAGCAGCTCGCCGGACTCCGTCCGCGCGGTCACGGTGACCAGCGCCCGTGCCGCGGTCCGCTGCGCGGGGACGGGCCCGCCCGCGCCGCCCGTCGCCGTCTCGGACGCGGCGTCCACCGCGTTGTCGATCAGGTTGCCGAGGATCGTCACCAGGTCACGCGGCGCCAGCGAGCGGGGCAGGGCCCCGTCGTCGATCAGGCTGTCCTCGGCGAGCACCAGTTCCACACCGCGCTCGTGGGCCTGTGCCGCCTTGCCGAGCAGCAGAGCCGCGAGCACCGGTTCGGCGACCGCGCCCACCACCCGGTCCGTGAGGACCTGGGCGAGCTCCAGTTCCGCCGTCGCGAAGTCCACGGCCTCCTCCACGCGGCCCAGCTCGATCAGCGAGACCACGGTGTGCAGCCGGTTCGCCGCCTCGTGCGCCTGCGAACGCAGCGCCTGGGTGAAGCCGCGCTCCGAGTCGAGTTCACCCGACAGCGCCTGCAGTTCGGTGTGGTCCCGCAGGGTCACCACGGTGCCGCGCCGCTCGCCGCCCACCACCGGGCTGGTGTTGACGACGATCACCCGGTCCGCCGTCAGGTGGACCTCGTCCACCCGCGGCTCCGAGGCGAGGAGCGCCCCGGTCAGCGGCGCGGGCAGGGCGAGCTCGTCGACCCGGCGTCCGACCGAACCCGGCGCCAGCCCCAGCAGCTCCCTGCCCGCATCGTTGATCAGGGCGACCCTGCGCTGTCCGTCCAGCATCAGCAGCCCCTCACGCACCGCGTGCAGGGTCGCCTCGTGGTACGTGTGCATCCGGCTCAGCTCCCGGGCGTTCATGCCGTGCGTGTGCCGCCGCAGCCGGGCGTTGATCACGTACGTACCGAGCGCCCCGAGCGCCAGGGCCACGCCGGCCGCCGTCCCCAGGGCGCCGAGCTGCTCGCGCACCTGCGTGGACACCCGCTCGACGGTGATGCCCGCACTCACCAGGCCGACGATCCTGTCGCCGTCGCGGACGGGCGTGACCACACGTATCGAGGGGCCGAGCGTGCCGGTGTAGGTCTCCTCGAACGTCTCGCCGAGCAGGGCGCGCTCGGTGTGCCCGATGAAGCTCCTGCCGATCTGGGAGGGGTCGGGATGGGTCCAGCGGACCCCGTCCGGATCCATGATCGTCACGAAGGCGATCCCGGTGTCCTCGCGGACCCGCTCCGCGTACGGCTGGAGTACGGAGGACGGGTCCGGGGTACGGATCGCCTCCCGAACCGACGGCGATTCGGCCATGGCGAGGGCGGCCGCCCGCACCTGGCGGGCCGCGGTCTCCTCGGCCTGGGACCGGCCGGACGCGTACGCGAAGAAGGCGCACCCGGCCACGACCGCGGCCACGAGCAGGGCCTGCATCGCGAACAGCTGGCCGGCCAGGCTGCGGGGGAGGGTACGGGGCAGGCGCATGCCCTCCAGTCTGCCTGGAGGCGCCCGGCGGCCCAAGGTGGCCGATAAGCGTCTGTGAACGTTATGAACGCAAGGGTGACGGCCGTCACAGGGAAGTGAATAGTCACCGGGGCCCCCAGGGACGGGGAGCCGCCGCATACCCGAGGAGACCCCCGTGGCAGAGCAAGCCGTACGACGGGACCGCACCCACTATCTCTACCTGGCCGTGATCGCCGCCGTGGTGCTGGGCATCACGGTGGGCCTGGTGGTTCCGGACTTCGCCGTGGAGCTGAAGCCGATCGGCACAGGCTTCGTCAACCTCATCAAGATGATGATCTCGCCGATCATCTTCTGCACGATCGTGCTCGGGGTCGGCTCCGTACGGAAGGCCGCCAAGGTCGGCGCCGTCGGTGGTCTGGCCCTCGGCTACTTCCTGGTGATGTCGACCGTCGCCCTGGCGATCGGCCTTGTCGTCGGCAACCTCCTGGAGCCCGGCTCCAGCCTCCACCTCACCGAGGCGGCCCGCGCCGCGGGCGAGAAGCAGGCGTCGGGGGCCAGTGAGTCCACCGTCGACTTCCTGCTCGGCATCATTCCCACCACCATGGTGTCCGCCTTCACCGAGGGCGAGGTCCTCCAGACCCTGCTCATCGCCCTGCTCGCCGGCTTCGCGCTCCAGGCCATGGGTTCGGCCGGAGAGCCCGTCATCCGGGGCATCGGCCACATCCAGCGCCTCGTCTTCCGCATCCTCGCCATGATCATGTGGGCCGCCCCGGTCGGCGCGTTCGGCGCGATGGCCGCCGTGGTCGGCGAGACCGGCGTGGACGCGCTGAAGTCCCTCGCGATCATCATGATCGGCTTCTACGTCACCTGCGCGCTCTTCGTCTTCCTGATCCTGGGCGCGATCCTGCGCCTGGTGGCCGGGGTCAACATCCTCTCCCTGCTGAAGTACCTGGGCCGTGAGTTCCTGCTGATCCTCTCGACCTCCTCGTCCGAGTCGGCCCTGCCGCGGCTGATCGCGAAGATGGAGCACATGGGTGTCAGCAAGCCCGTCGTCGGCATCACCGTGCCGACCGGCTACTCCTTCAACCTCGACGGCACCGCGATCTACCTCACGATGGCCTCGCTCTTCATCGCCAACGCGACGGGCGACCCGCTGAGCATCGGGGAGCAGATCTCGCTGCTGGTCTTCATGGTGATCGCCTCCAAGGGCGCGGCGGGCGTCACCGGCGCCGGTCTCGCCACCCTCGCGGGCGGGCTCCAGTCGCACCGTCCCGAGCTCGTCGACGGTGTCGGCCTGATCGTCGGCATCGACCGCTTCATGAGCGAGGCCCGCGCCCTGACGAACTTCGCGGGCAACGCGGTCGCCACGGTGCTCGTCGGCACCTGGACCAAGGAGATCGACCGCGAGCGGGTGGACCAGGTCCTGTCCGGCGCCCTCCCGTTCGACGAGAAGACGATGACGGACGACGCCCACGGCGGCGAACCGCACGTCCCGGACGCCCGGGACGGCGAGGAGGAGCAGCCCTCCCTCGTCAAGGCGTAGCACGCGGACGAACGGGCGCGGCCGGTACGGGAATCCGTACCGGCCGCGCCCGTTCGTGCACCTCGTCCGGTGTGGGCGGCGTGATCGTCCCGTGCTGGTGCGGTGCGGTGGCGCAGAGGATGATCACTGCCCTGAACAGGTACAAGGGGTGGGGACACTGAAGACAGCACGACACCGGGGAGCCGCACTCGCGCTGCTGCTGCCGGTCATCATCGGCGTGGCCGGATGCGGCACGGGGGAGAAGGCCGAGGCGGGGAAGGCGGTCTACGGACTGCCGCTCGCCGAGCAGTTCCAGGCGGCGACGGACGCCACCCGCGAGGCCGGGACCGCCGCATTCGTGTCGACGCTCACCTACGGGGCCGCGGGTGGTGACGCCGTGCACGAGGCGAAGGGCACTCAGGACTACGGGCGGGGGACGGCGATCGCAGAACTCGGGTTGACCGCCGGACGCCACTTCCCGGCGGACGAGCTGGAGTTCCTGCGGGAAACGGCTCCCGACGGGAAGCAGTCGGTGGCCACCGCCGAGGACGACGTCTACGTCCGGCCCGGCGACGACTCCGCCTGGCTGCGGTACACCCCCGAAGCGGTCAACGAGCTCGGCGAGACCACCGGTGTGGTCGCCGCGCACGCCGCCGGTGACACGGCCCCGTACAGCGGGACCCTCGCCGACCTCGTGCCCAGGGTGATCCCCCGGGAGAAGCCCGAGCGCCGGGAGGACGGCAGCCGCGTCTACCGGGTGACCGCGCTTCCCGAGGTCGCGGCCGAACTGCTGCCCCGGAACCTGCAGAGCCTTCAGCACGACTGGGGCACCGAATCCGTCCAGCTCACCGTGCGCCTGGACGTGGAGGGGAGGCTGGCGTCGGCGACCGCCGACCTCGGCCCCGTCCTGGCCAGGCTCCACGAACAGAAGGTCCTCGTGGAGGTGAAAGGGCTGCGCGCCTCGTACAGGCTCAGCGCCTTCGGCGAGCCGGTGAAGGGCAAGGGGCCGGAGGCCGGCGGGCGGCCCGTCGAAGACGCCGGCAAGGTGCTCGCGCCGATCGGCACGCTCGACGACGGCCGGTGCGCGACCACCGCCGACACGGGACTCGGCACCACGGCGGTCGTCCGGCCCGTGGACTGTGAGGACCGGCACGACCTGCGAGTGGTCGCCCAGGTGAGGATCGACCGGACCCTTCCCGGCGATCACGGGACGGTGGACGCCGACAGCTACGCCGAGCGGCCGTGCGGACGCGCGGTGGCCGCCGTGCCGCACGAGTGGCTGCGCGGCGGCCGTTACGAGGAGGGCTACAGCTACGTCGGCACCTCCGAGGTCACCGTGAGTACGGCTGCCGGCCGGACGGATACCACGGTGGCGGGCGACTACACCTGTTACGTCAGGGCGTCCTGACGCTACGTCAGCCGTACGGGATGTGGACCACCGACTGGTTGCCGACGCCCACGGTGCCCGGGCCGTTGCCGATGGCGTTCCAGATCTCGACCTTCACCGTGCCGTTGGACAGATTGCCGTGGCTCCCGGTGGAGGCCTTGAGGCCCTTGGCCTGGGTGTAGTGCTCGAATCCGTTGACGGGATCGGTGGCGAAGTAGTTGTACGTCTCCGTGCGGTCCCAGGTCCCGTCGCCCGTACGGTCGTAACTCACCCGTATCTGTTGCCCGTTCGCGATGGTGGTGCCCGAGTCGGCGAACACGTCGAACTGGGTCGAGCCGCCGTCGTACGCCCGGGTGACGCCCGTCGCCGTGAAGGTCTGCGGGTTGTGCGGGGTGCCGTCGTAGTTGCCGCCGCCGGCCGAGGCGACCGTCACCGAGGAGGCGGTGGACTGTGCCGCGCCGAGGCCGCCGGCGCTGCGCAGGACGAGGGTGGAGGAGCCGGTCGGGGGGTCCGTGGGCGGTTCGGTGGTCCCGCCGCCCTTGGTCCAGACGCCCACGTAGTCGACCAGCATGGGGCGTCCCGGCACCGTCTCGGCGGTCGGGGTGGAGCCGCCGAGCGCGTTGGGGAAGGCCCCGCCGATGGCGAGGTTCAGCAGGAGGAAGTATCCGGCGTGGTCCGTCATGTTCGCCCAGGTCGCGGCGGGCAGCTGGGCCTGGGTCACGCTGTGGAAGAGCTGGTCGTCGACGTACCAGCGCAGGGCGTTGGGGGTGACGGCCCGGTCCCACTCGAAACGGTAGGTGTGGAAGGCGGACTGGCAGCTCGCGCCGGGGCAGGTGCGGCTGTTGCCGAGGCCGGTGGTCTCGTTGCACGGGCCGCCGGGGTTGACCCCGCAGTGCAGGACGCCCCAGACGGAGTTGATGCCGTTGACGTTCTCCATGATGTCGAACTCACCGATGCCCGGCCAGTTCCAGTAGTTGCCCCGGTACGGGGAGCCGAGTGCCCAGAAGGCCGGCCAGTAGCCCAGGGCCGCGTTGCCGGTCACGTTCGGCATCTGGACGCGGCCCTCGATGCGCAGGGTGCCGCCGGCCGGGGCCTTGAAGTCGGCCCGCTTGGTCTCGATGCGGCCGGAGGTCCAGTTGCCCGCACCGTCGCGCAGCGGCGTGATGCGGAGGTTGCCGCTGCCGTCGAGGCTGACGTTGTCGGGGCTGGCGGTGTAGTTCTGGATCTCCCCGGTGCCCCAGTTGCCCGGACCTCCGGGATAGCCGTGCCCCGTGTCGATCTGCCAGTTCGCCGAGGACGGCAGGGTGCGGTTCGCGCCGTTGAAGTCGTCGCTCCACTGCAGGTTCCAGCCGGGCGTCGTCGGCACGTCACCGCGGGCGGACCCGGAACCGGCGACGGTGAGCACCCCGGCGAGGGTGAGGGCCAGGGCCGTGAGGGCGGCGACGAACGTCGTACGTCTGTGGGGGATGGTGCGGCTCGTACGCAAGGGAACCTCCGGTGGGGGCGGTGCCGGGAAGGTCATCGGTGAGAGCGCTCTCAGATCTGTTTAGATGCACCCGGGACGACCGTCAATGGGCCTGGCGCCCCTACTTCCCGAAGAAGTCGGGCGGCTTGCCTTGACGCCGACGTCAAGGATTACCGTCGCGGTATGCGAATCGGGGAGCTGGCCGAACGCGCCGGGACGACGACACGGACGCTGCGGTACTACGAGTCACGCGGCCTGCTGCACGCGCGCCGCGCGGAGAACGGCTACCGCACGTACGACGAGAGCGACCTGCGGCTGATCCGGCAGATCCGGACCCTCCAGGACTTCGGGTTCGACCTGGAGGAGACCCGCCCGTTCGTGGACTGCCTGCGCGCCGGCCACCCTGCGGGCGACGCCTGCCCCGCCTCGATGGCCGTCTACCGGCGCAAACTCGGTGAACTGGACGCGCTCATCAGTCAGTTGCAGGGCGTCCGGGCGGAGGTGGGCGCCCAGCTGGCCCGCGCCGAGCTGGAGGCCTCGGCCGAGGTGCCGGGCGGCCCCGAACCACGGTGCGAACTCAACTGGGAGGACGAGAGATGATCCACGTGCAAGGTGTCGCCGAGGTCACCGACACGACGTTCGACGCGGAGGTCCTGGAAGCCGGGGTCCCCGTGCTGGTCGAATTCACCGCCGACTGGTGCGGCCCCTGCCGCCAGCTGGCCCCCGTGCTCGGCGCGATCGCGAAGGAGGAGGCCGGCCGCCTCAAGGTGGTGCAGATCGACGTGGACCACAACCCGGGCATCACCAGCCGCTACGCCGTACTGTCGATGCCGACCCTGATGGTCTTCCGGGGCGGCGAACCGGTGAAGTCGATGGTGGGCGCCCGGCCCAAGCGCCGCCTCCTCCAGGAACTGGAGGACGTGCTGCCGGCGGCGGTCTGAGTCCGGAGCCGCTGCCGGGATTCCGGCCGGGCCCGCGAAGGCCCGGCCGGTGGGGCCGGTCCGCTCCCGCGGGACCGGGCCGGACGTGCCCCGCCGGGCGGGAAACGCCCGGCGGGGCGGCGGCGCGCCCGGTGCCGTACGGGGCGCGCCGCTCTTCCTTCGTCAGGCCGGCCGCAGCCAGACCGTCGCCAGCGGCGGGAGCGTCAGCGTGATGCTGGTGTCCCTGCCGTGGGCCGCCACCGCCTCCGGCTTCAGCGGCTCCTCGTTGCGTACGTCGCCTCCGCCGTAGCGCCCCGCGTCCGTGTTCAGGACCTCCACCCAGGCCTCGGGCCCGTCGGGGACACCGATGCGGTAGTCGTTGCGCACCACCGGGGAGAAGTGCGAGACGGCGATCAGCGGGGACCCGTCCGCGTCGTACCGGACGAACGAGAACGCGTTGTCCTCCGCGGCGCCCCCGTCGATCCAGCTGAAGCCCTCCGGCGACGTGTCCCGCTGCCAGAGCGCGGGCAGCGCGTTGTACACCGCGTTGAGGTCCGTCACCAGGGTGCGTACGCCCCGGTGGTCGGCGGAGGCCTCGTACGTCTCGTCGAGCAGCCACCAGTCCGGGCCGTGCCCCTCGGACCACTCGGCGCCCTGGGCGAACTCCTGTCCCATGAAGAGGAGTTGCTTACCGGGGTGGGCCCACATGTAGCCGAGGTACGCCCGGTGGTTCGCCCGCCGCTGCCACCAGTCGCCGGGCATCTTGCTGACCAGCGCCTGCTTGCCGTGCACCACCTCGTCGTGGGAGATCGGCAGCAC
Source organism: Kitasatospora papulosa (assembly GCF_000717245.1). Lineage (GTDB taxonomy): Bacteria > Actinomycetota > Actinomycetes > Streptomycetales > Streptomycetaceae > Streptomyces > Streptomyces papulosus. The sequence continues at coordinate 170,004 of NZ_JNYQ01000004.1, read as the reverse complement.
GTAGTTCTCGCTGTACGCGTACACCATCGAGAAGGTCATCTCGTCGTGGTGGTACTTCCGGTGGACGGGCTCCTTGGACATGTAGACCAGCGAGTCGTGCATCCAGCCCATGTTCCACTTCAGGCCGAAGCCCAGCCCGCCGTGGTCCGTGGCGCGGGTGACGCCGTCCCAGGCGGTCGACTCCTCCGCCATCGTGACGACACCGGGGTTGCGCCGGTAGACCGTCGCGTTCATCTCCTGGAGGAAGGCGACCGCGTCCAGGTTCTCCCGTCCCCCGAACTCGTTCGGCGACCACTGCCCGTCCTCACGGGAGTAGTCGAGGTAGAGCATGGAGGCGACCGCGTCGACCCGCAGCCCGTCGATGTGGAACTCCTCGCACCAGTAAGTGGCGTTGGAGACGAGGAAGTTGCGCACCTCCTTGCGGCCGTAGTCGAACTCCAGGGTGCCCCAGTCCGGGTGCGCCGCCCTGTTCGGGTCGGAGTGCTCGTACAGCGGCCGGCCGTCGAACTCGGCGAGCGCCCAGTCGTCGCGCGGGAAGTGCGCGGGCACCCAGTCCATGAGGACGCCGATGCCCGCCCCGTGCAGCGCGTCGACCAGGAAGCGGAAGTCGTCGGGTGTGCCCATCCGGGAGGTCGGGGCGAAGAAACCGGTGACCTGGTAGCCCCAGGAGCCGCCGAAGGGGTGCTCCGAGACCGGCATCAGCTCCACATGGGTGAAGCCGAGCTCCCGCACGTAGGAGGGGAGCTGGGCGGCCAGCTGCCGGTAGGTGAGGCCCGGACGCCAGGAGGGGAGGTGGATCTCGTAGACGGAGAAGGGGGCCTCGTGCACCGGGCGGTCGCCCCGGTGCGCCATCCAGTCCGCGTCCTGCCACGTGTGGTGCGAGGCGGTGACCACCGAGGCGGTCGCGGGCGGCACCTCGGTGTGCCGGGCCATCGGGTCGGCACGCTGGGTGTGCGATCCGTCGGGCCGGCAGATGTCGTACTTGTACACGGCGCCCTCGCCGACACCGGGGACGAAGAGCTCCCACACCCCGGTGGAGCCGAGGGAGCGCATGGGGAAGGCCGTGCCGTCCCAGTAGTTGAAGTCGCCCGCGACGCGGACACCCCGCGCGTTCGGCGCCCAGACCGTGAACCGGGTGCCGGCCACGCCCTGGTGCTCCATCGGCTGTGCCCCGAGCGCCTTCCAGAGCTCCTCGTGCCTGCCCTCGCCGATGAGGTGCAGGTCGAGTTCGCCGATGGCGGGCAGGAAGCGGTACGGGTCGTCCACCTCGATCGTGGCGTCGTCGTAGGCGACCTTCAGGCGGTACCCGTCGGGCACGGCGGGCAGCGCCAGGACGCCGGAGAAGAAGCCGTCGCCGTCGCTCTGCAGCTCGGCCCGCTTGCCCCCGGCCAACACGGTCACCGAGCGTGCGTAGGGGCGCAGCGCCCGGAAGAGCACTCCGCCCGAGGTCGGGTGCGCGCCCAGGACTCCGTGCGGGTCGTGGTGCTCGCCGGCGAGCAGACGGCCCCGGTCCGCGTCGTCCAGGGCGGTGGCGGGCAGCACGTTCCTGCTGCCCCCGCCTCGGCGCGGACGGGGCGGGGCGCCGGACGCCGTGGTCGTCCGCTTGGCCCGCGTGCGCTTGACGGGGGGCGGCGGGGCGGACTCGGCCGGCGCCTGCGTACCGGCGGGCGCGGTGGCCGGAGCGGCTGCGGGGGCCGCGGCCGGGGCGGTGACCTCGGTGGTCACCGGCTCGGGCGTGGGCGGGACCTCGATGGGCTCGGACGATTTGCGGGACGGCTTGCGGGCGGTCACGGGGACTGCCTCCTCGGAAGGCTCGGGGGACTCGGGGGCTTCGGGGGACTCGGGCACTCGGAAGGCCGGGGGACCCGCGACGGCGGGGGCCGGAAGGCTCGAAGGGCTCGGGGGGAGAGGCGGGAGGAGGAGGTCACGCCGGCGCGGCGGCGAGACGCTGGATGGCGGCCATCGGGACGGGCAGCCAGTCGGGACGGTGGCGGGCCTCGTAGAGCACCTCGTACACCGCCTTGTCGGTCTCGTGGGCGCGCAGCAGCTCCGGTTCGCCGCGTGGGTCGGAGCCCGCCGCGCGGGCGTAGCCCTCGCAGTACGCGGTGCGGCAGCGGGCCGCCCACTCCGGGTTCCACGGATGGTGCGAGCGGGCCGCGTAGTCGAAGGACCGCAGCATCCCCGCGACGTCGCGCACCGTCGGCTGAGGGCTTCGGCGCTCCGGCAGCGGTCTCGCCGGCTCACCCTCGAAGTCGATCAGCGACCAGAAGCCGTCCTCCCCGCACAGGGTCTGACCGAGGTGCAGATCCCCGTGCACCCGCTGGGCGTCCCAGCCGCGCCCGGTCCCGCCGAGCGCGGCGACGGCGTCGAACGCCGTCCGCAGGCCCGGTACGTACGGGACGAGGGCCGGGACCGCCTGGGCGGCGGCCTCCAGCCGTTCCACCATTCCGGCCACCAGGTGCCTGGTCCGGTCGTGGGCCAGGGGCGGCGTCGGCAGCGCGGCGGCGAGCGCCGTGTGCACCTCTGCGGTGGCACGCCCGAGTGCGTGTGCCTCGGGCAGGAAGTCGCGCCCGGCGGCGAGGGCGGCCAGCGCGAGCTGCCAGCCGTCGCGCGCCCCGCGCAGGAACGGCTGCAGCACGCCGAGCGTGAGCGGCTCCGGGCCGGTGGCCGCCTCGAACCAGGCCACCGGGGCGGGCACCCGTCCGCAGCCCTCACGGCCGAGCGCCAGCGGCAGTTCGAGGTCGGGGTTGGTGCCGGGGAAGACCCTGCGGAAGATCTTCAGGATGAAGGCGTCCCCGAAGACGAGCGAGGAGTTGGACTGTTCGGCGTCCAGGACGCGCGGGGTGAGCCCCGGGGGGATGGGCTCGGCGCGGTCGAAGTGGAGCGGGCCGAGGGACCCGGGGTTACGGAATCGTTCCAGCAGGAGGTCGGCGACGCGCGGGTCGTGCAGTCCCTCGTACAGCGTGCGTCCGGCCAGCGGCCCCTCGGTCACCTGGCCGATACGTGCCCCGGCCAGCCGCTGGGGCAGTGCCGTGCGCACGCCGAGCAGGAGCTGGTAGCAGTCCCCCTGGGGGTGCGCCTGCCCGCTGCCCGGCTGGTGGACGCGGACGAGCAGGTGGAGCAGCCCGGGCCCGGTGGCCGTGGCGTCCAGGGGCAGTATCTCCGTCGCCGCCACCAGCGAGAATCCGGTGACGGGCCGGCCCTTGCCCGCGAACCAGCGCTGGCGGGGCACCCACTCGTGGAGCAGCGGGGCGAGCGACGGCAGCAGGGCCTTGGTACCCGTGGCGCTCGTCGGGTGTCTTCTTGTCGTCTTTCTCGATGTTGTGTTCTTCGCCAGGGCGACTCGAGTGGATGCAGCCTCCGACATGGCATCGCGTCCTTTCCCCGGGCACACCACAGGATGCGAAGAGTGTCCCGGATTGCGGCAATGGCTGTCCGGCTGTGCGGGACGTGTCGGGTGAGGAAAGTCCGTACGGACTTGATCAATGGGCCCAAAGGGCCCGATGGAGCACGAAAGGGCTCGACAGGGGGGAGAGTGCCCCGTGCGGGGCGGCGGAAACCGCCCCGCGGGCGGCGCCTCGACGGTGAGGCGCCGTCAGCCGGCCGTCACCGGCGGTCAGCCGACCGGAGCGTCCTTCCGCAGCCGGAACCAGTAGAAACCGTGGCCCGCGAGCGTCAGCAGGTAGGGCCACTGACCTACGGCGGGGAAACGGACCCCGCCGATCAGCTCCACCGGATGGCGCCCGTCGAAGTCCCGCAGATCGAGCTCCGTCGGCTGCGCGAACCGCGAGAAGTTGTGGACGCACAGCACGAGATCGTCCTTGTACTCGCGGGTGAACGCGATCACCGCCGGGTTCGAGGACGGCAGTTCGTTGTACGAGCCGAGACCGAAGGCGGGGTTCTGCTTGCGGATCTCGATCATCCGCCGCGTCCAGTGGAGGAGCGACGACGGCGAGGCCATGGACGCCTCGACGTTGGTGACCTGGTAGCCGTAGACCGGGTCCATGATCGTGGGCAGGTAGAGCCGCCCCGGATCGCTGGAGGAGAAGCCGGCGTTGCGGTCCGGCGTCCACTGCATCGGGGTGCGCACGGCGTCGCGGTCGCCCAGCCAGATGTTGTCGCCCATCCCGATCTCGTCCCCGTAGTAGAGGATCGGTGAGCCGGGCAGGGACAGCAGCAGAGCGGTGAACAGCTCGATCTGGTTGCGGTCGTTGTCCAGGAGCGGGGCCAGGCGCCGGCGGATGCCGATGTTGGCGCGCATCCGGGGATCCTTGGCGTACTCCGCGTACATGTAGTCCCGCTCCTCGTCCGTCACCATCTCGAGCGTGAGCTCGTCGTGGTTGCGGAGGAAGATGCCCCACTGGCAGCCCGACGGGATCGCCGGGGTCTTCGCCAGGATCTCCGAGACCGGGTAGCGGCTCTCGCGCCGTACGGCCATGAAGATGCGGGGCATCACGGGGAAGTGGAACGCCATGTGGCACTCGTCGCCGCCGGCCGTGTAGTCGCCGAAGTAGTCGACGACGTCCTCCGGCCACTGGTTGGCCTCGGCCAGCAGGACCGTGTCCGGGTAGTTGGCGTCGATCTCCTTGCGGACCCGCTTGAGGAAGTCGTGGGTCTCGGGGAGGTTCTCGCAGTTGGTGCCCTCACGCTGGTAGAGGTAGGGCACGGCGTCGACCCGGAAGCCGTCGATGCCGAGGTCCAGCCAGAAGCGCAGGGCCGAGATGATCTCCTCCTGCACCGCCGGGTTCTCGTAGTTGAGGTCCGGCTGGTGCGAGAAGAACCGGTGCCAGTAGTACTGCTTGCGGACCGGGTCGAAGGTCCAGTTGGACGTCTCCGTGTCGACGAAGATGATCCGCGCGTCCGGGAACTGCTTGTCGTCGTCGGCCCAGACGTAGTAGTCGCCGTACGGCCCGTCGGGATCGGTGCGGGACTGCTGGAACCAGTCGTGCTGGTCGCTCGTGTGGTTCATGACGAAGTCGATGATCACGCGCATCCCGCGTTGGTGCGCGGCGTCGACGAACTCCACGAAGTCGGCGAGGTCGCCGAACTCGGGCAGCACGGCGGTGTAGTCGGAGACGTCGTAACCGCCGTCACGCAGCGGTGACTTGAAGAACGGCGGCAGCCAGAGGCAGTCGACCCCCAGCCACTGCAGGTAGTCGAGCTTGGCGGTGAGGCCCTTGAGGTCGCCCACGCCGTCCCCGTTGGAGTCCTGGAAGGACCGGACGAGTACCTCGTAGAAGACGGCGCGCTTGAACCAGTCGGGATCGCGGTCCTTGGCGGGAGTGTCCTCGAACAGGTCGTGGACAGGCTCGTTGACGATCATGGTGTGGGTGACCCTCCGGTCGGCGGGGACGGTCGCAGGACCGCGATGTGCGCCGGGGTCGCCCCCGGTTCGAGACGCACATAGAAGGTCCTGCCCCAGTGATAGGTGTCGCCGGTGAGCTCGTCGCGCACCGGCACGCTCTCGTGCCGGTCGAGGCCGAGACGCGGCATGTCCAACGAGACCGTGGCCTCCTGGGTGTGGTGAGGGTCGAGGTTGACGACCACCAGGACGATGTCCGAACCGGAGCGCTTGCTGTAGGCGATCAGCGCCTCGTTGTCGACCGGGTGGAAGTGCACGTCGCGCAGTTGCTGGAGTGCCGGATGGCGACGGCGGATCCGGTTGAGCGAGGTGATCAGGGGAGCGAGCGAGCGGCCCTCACGTTCCGCCGACTCCCAGTCCCTGGGCCTGAGTTGGTACTTCTCGGAGTCCTGGTACTCCTCGCTCCCGGGATGCACCGGGGTGTTCTCGCACAGCTCGAAGCCCGCGTACACGCCCCAGGACGGGGACAGCGTCGCGGCCAGCACGGCCCGGGCCTCGAAGGCGGGACGGCCGCCCTCCTGGAGGTAACCCGGAAGAATGTCGGGCGTGTTCACGAAGAAATTGGGCCGCATGTACGAGGAACTCTCGCCCGAAAGCTCGGTCACGTACTCGGTGAGTTCCTGCTTCGTGTTACGCCAGGTGAAGTAGGTGTACGACTGCTGGAAGCCGACCGAGGCCAGCGTGCGCATCATCGCGGGACGCGTGAAGGCCTCCGCCAGGAAGATCACGTCCGGGTCGGTGCGGTTCACGTCGGCGATCACCTTCTCCCAGAAGACCACCGGCTTGGTGTGCGGATTGTCGACGCGGAAGATCCGCACGCCGCGCTCCATCCAGAACCGCAGGATGCGGACCGTCTCGCGGACGATCCCGGCGAGATCCGCGTCGAACGCGATCGGATAGATGTCCTGGTACTTCTTGGGCGGGTTCTCGGCGTACGCGATCGACCCGTCGGCGCGGTGGTGGAACCACTCCGGATGCTCCGTCACCCAGGGGTGGTCCGGGGAGCACTGCAGGGCGAAGTCCAGCGCGATCTCCATCCGCAGGGTGCGGGCGACCGCGACGAAGTGGTCGAAGTCCTCCAGCGTCCCGAGGTCGGGATGGACGGCGTCGTGGCCGCCCTCGGCCGACCCGATCGCCCAGGGCACACCCGGGTCGTCCGCTCCCGGCGAGAGGCTGTTGTTGGGGCCCTTGCGGTGGGTGGTGCCGATGGGGTGGATCGGTGGCAGATAGACGACGTCGAACCCCATCGCGGCGACGGCGGGAAGCCGCTCGGCGGCCGTGCGGAAGGTGCCGCCGACCATCCTGGTGGCCGGCTGCGGGACCTCGGCCGTGACCGCGGGAGTCCGCTTCCGGGTGGCGGCGGCCGCGGTCTTCGCGGTCTTCGCCGCCCTCGGCCTCCGGGCCGGCTTCGGGGGAGCCACCGGCTCCTGACGGGCGCCTTCGGAGCGCGGGAACAGCTCGTACCAGGAGCCGTACAGGGCACGCCGTCGCTCGACGGTCAGGGGCATCGGCCGGGACGCGGTGACCAGTTCGCGCAGGGGGTGACGCCCCAGGGCCTCGTCCACCTCCGCGGTCAGCGCGGCCGCCAGCCGGGAGGCCGCCGGCCGGGACGTGTCGCGCAGCGCGTCGACGGCGGCGAGCACGGCCTCGCGCCCGTCCTTCTTCGGAACCCCCTCGGCCGCGCGGGCGTACAGCTCGGCCCCCTCGTCGAGGACCAGTGCGGTGTCGATGCCCGCCGGAATCTTGATCTGTGCGTGTCTGCGCCAGGTGGTGACGGGATCGCTCCACGCCTCGACGGTGTACGTCCAGGAGCCCTCGGAGCCGGGGGTGACATCGGCGCCCCAGCGGTCCGTGCCGGGGGCGAGCTCGCGCATCGGTGTCCAGGGGCCGGGCCGTCCGTTCGCGTCGTGCAGGACGACGTTGGCGGCCACGGCGTCGTGCCCCTCGCGGAACACGGTGGCGCTGACCTCGAAGGTCTCGCCCGCGACGGCTTTGGCGGGCCGTCTGCCGCAGTCGACGAGCGGACGGACGTCCAGGACGGGAATGCGACCGATCATGGAATCACCTGGGGGTCGGAGCTCGGCATGCACGGCGCGCGGCGTGGGCGTGAAGGGCTGACCGCGCGCGCCGCGATGGTGGGGTTGCGTCCTTTGTAGCTGCTCGGTCGTCGGCTGGCGGGCTGTGGGCATGGCCGCTCCTGTCCGCGTTCACTCGAATGGCACTCGAATGGCAGGTGCGCGGGCGGTCCGGGCTCGGACCGGGGCACCTGGGGTGTGCAGCGCGGGAGTGTTACCGGGGGAGCCTTCCCACCGTTTTCGGGCGGCCAACCCGACGGTGTGTCAACTCCTCGTTTCCACCGGTGCACGCGCCGTGGGCCGCGCGCCGGTCCCCCGGCCGCCACGCGGGCACCTCCGCAGCCTTCCCCGTGGGGCGGGGTGCCACAAGTCCGCGTGCGGAGGGGAAATCAGCCATATCGCCCGTGACAGAGGGGTACGAAACTGGCGCATCTGGCCCATGGGGCGACCGGGACCAGGGGTGCCGGTGCGGCCTCCGGGACCGGGGTGACCCAGGAGGTCGCAGAGGGAGGGCGCACACCGTGCAGCGCCCGGGGCGCGGGCGGTCGGGCCGCACCGGACCGGCCCCGGCGACGACACCCGCGCCGGTCGCGCGCCGTGGCCGCGCGGGGCGGCCCGACGCTACCGTCGAGGGTGACGGAGAGGGCGCCCACCGTCGTGCGTCCCCTCGGATCCGTACGTCCCCTGTAAAGGTGGGATACGTGAAGGCCATTCGTCGATTCACCGTGCGTCCCGTCCTCCCCGAACCCCTGCGACCGCTCAGCGACCTCGCCCGCAACCTGCGCTGGTCCTGGCACACCGAGACCCAAGAGCTCTTCCGGGCGGTCGACCCGGAGAACCCGCGGTCCGCCGACGCCGACCCCGTGCGTCTGCTCGGCACCGTCCCGGCGGCGCGCCTCGCCGAGCTGGCCGGGGACCAGCACTTCATGCGCCGGCTCACCGAGGTGTCCGAGGACCTGCGGCAGTACCTCGGAGGACCGAGGTGGTACCAGAGCCGGCTCTCCGAGGGCGCGGAGCTCCCCGCGGCCATCGCCTACTTCTCCCCCGAATTCGGTGTCACCGCCGCCCTGCCCCAGTACTCCGGCGGTCTGGGCATCCTGGCCGGTGACCACCTGAAGGCCGCCAGCGACCTGGGCGTGCCGCTCATCGGAGTCGGCCTGCTCTACCGGCACGGCTACTTCCGCCAGAGCCTGTCCCGGGACGGCTGGCAGCAGGAGCACTACCCCGTCCTCGACCCCAACGAGCTTCCGCTCACCCTCCTCCGGGAGGCCGACGGCACCCCCTGCCGGGTGGTGCTCGCCCTGCCGGGCAGCCGTTCGCTGTACGCCGCGGTCTGGCAGGCCCAGGTCGGGCGCGTCCCGCTGCTGCTGCTCGACTCCGACGTCGAGGAGAACGCCCCCGGCGAGCGCGACGTCACCGACCGGCTCTACGGCGGCGGAAGCGACCACCGGCTCCTGCAGGAGATGCTGCTCGGCATCGGCGGGGTGCGCGCCGTGCGCTCCTACTGCCGGCTGACCGGACACGCGGGCCCCGAGGTGTTCCACACCAACGAGGGGCACGCCGGATTCCTCGGCCTGGAGAGGATCAGGGAACTCTCCGAGACGGGGCTGGACTTCGACGCCGCCCTGGAGGTCGTGCGGGCCGGCGCGGTGTTCACCACCCACACCCCGGTGCCCGCCGGGATAGACCGCTTCGACCGCCAGCTCGTGGCCCGTCACTTCGGTGACGACGGCGAACTGCCGGGCGTCGGCGCCGAGAAGATCCTGCGCCTCGGGATGGAGACCTACGAGGGCGGTGAGCCCGGTCTCTTCAACATGGCGGTGATGGGGCTGCGGCTCGCCCAGCGGGCCAACGGGGTCTCCACCCTGCACGGAGCCGTGAGCCGGGAGATGTTCTCCGGGCTGTGGCCGGGATTCGACCCCTCCGAGGTGCCCATCACCTCGGTGACCAACGGCGTGCACGCCCCGACCTGGGTCGCGCCCGAGGTCCTGCGCCTCGGGGACGGCGCCGGCAACGCCGATCCGTCCGACGGCGCCGGGGACGGGCAGGCGGGTGCCTCCGGGCTCCGCCGCACCGCCGGCGCCGTCCCCGACCGTGAGATCTGGGACCTCCGCCGAGGCCTGCGGGAGCAGCTCGTCACCGAGGTGCGCAGGCGCCTCCACGCCTCCTGGCGCGACCGGGGCGCGGGCACCGCCGAGCTCGGCTGGATCGACGGGGTGCTCGACCCGGACGTCCTGACCATCGGCTTCGCCCGCCGGGTGCCCTCGTACAAGCGGCTGACGCTCATGCTGCACGACCGCGACCGGCTGCGCGAGCTGCTGCTCCACCCGACGCACCCGATCCAGATCGTCGTCGCCGGCAAGGCCCACCCCGCCGACGACGGCGGCAAGCGGCTCATCCAGGAGCTGGTGCGGTTCTCCGACGACCCCCGGGTACGCCACCGCATCGTCTTCCTGCCGGACTACGGCATGGGCATGGCCCAGAAGCTCTACCCCGGCTGCGACGTCTGGCTCAACAACCCGCTGCGCCCGCTGGAGGCCTGCGGCACCAGCGGGATGAAGGCCGCGCTCAACGGCTGCCTCAACCTCTCGGTCCGTGACGGCTGGTGGGACGAGTGGTTCGACGCCGACTTCGGCTGGGCGATCCCCACCGCCGACGGGTCCGCCACCGGCGAGGAACGGCGCGACGAGCTGGAGGCCAACGCCCTCTACGCGCTCATCGAGGACCGCGTCGCCCCCCGCTTCTACGACCGCGACGCCGAGGGCCTGCCGGAGCGGTGGATCGAGATGGTCCGCAGCACTCTGGCCACCCTCGGCCCCAAGGTCCTCGCCGGCCGCATGGTGCGTGAGTACGTGGAAAGGCTCTACGCACCCGCGGCGCTCTCCCGCAGGGCCCTGGAGCCCGCGGCCGCCCGTGACCTCGCCGCGTGGAAGACCAGGGTCCGCGCGGCCTGGCCGCAGGTGGCCGTCGACCATGTGGAGGCCGCCGCCGACACGGCCGTCGGCGGCACCGCCGAACTGGGGTCCACCCTCGCGCTCCGCGTCCGCATCGCCCTCGGCGGTCTCGACCCGGAGGACGTGGAGGTGCAGGTGGTCGCCGGACGCGTCGACTCCGGGGACGCGATCGCGGAGGCGCGGACGTATCCGCTGAAGCCGGCCGGCGGTCACGACCTGGAGGACCGCTGGCTGTACGAGGGGCCGCTCGCCCTCGACCGTACGGGTCCCTACGGCTACACCGTGCGCGTCCTGCCCGCCCATCCGCTGCTCGCCTCGGGCGCGGAGCTCGGCCTGGTCGCCGTGCCGAACGCGTCGACGGGCGACGGCGGCGGAGTGCTGCTGCGCTGACGTCCCGTCCCCGTCCGGGCCCGGCGCGTGTCCCCGCGCCGGGCCCGCCGCCGTGTCCGGATTCCGTACCGGTCGTCCGGCAGGGGTGTTTTCGCCGCGATCTCGCTAACATGACAGCCCTGCCGGTGCTGCCCAGCAGCCACCGACGTGACGAGCGATGCGTCCCCCCGGACGCGAGTGGAGGTCAGCACGGTGAACGGCGGCGGAGGCCGAGCGAGACGCCTGACCCGTCGGCTGGCCGCGCAGAGCGGCAGTTCCCGCCTGCTGCACCCCGGCCGTACGGAACCCACCGGGCCCCGGGGTGACCGCTTCACCACCGCCGCCCGGATGCGCTGGCTCAACGAGGCGAGCACCCGGATCGGCACGACGCTGGACCTGGAGCGCACGGCCGAGGAGCTGGCCGCGTTCAGCGTCCCCAGGCTGGCCGACGCCGCCGCCGTCGACCTGCTGGAGTCCGTGTTCCACGGCGAGGAGGGCGAGCGCGTCACCGGCGCCGCGGTGCCCGTCACCCGCGCCATGGCGGTCCGCACCATCGACGCGCTCGCGGAGCTCGAACCCGCCCCGGTGGGCGAGGTGGTGAACCGGCTGGAGCGCCGTGAGACGCTGCTGACCACCGAGTGCCTGCGCAACGGCCGGCCCGTACTGGTCGGACGGATGACCTCGCGTGACTACGCGCGCGTCGCGCCGACGGACAGCGCGGAGGCGGCGATGCGCCGCCAGGGCGTGCACAGCTACATGGCGGTGCCGCTGATCGCCCGCGGTGTCCTGCTGGGCTCCGCGGACTTCGTGCGCGCCGGTGACAGCCCGCCCTTCAACCGCGCCGACCTGGACCTGGCCGGCCAACTCGCCTCCATGGCAGCCGTGTTCATGGACAACGCCCGGCTCTACGGGCGTGAACGCGAGCACGTCGTGTCGCTCCAGCGCTCCCTGCTGCCGCGCGCCACGCCCCACACGCCCGGCCTCCGGGTGCACGCCCACTACGCCCCCGCCGTCGACGCGCACGGGGTCGGCGGGGACTGGTACGACGTGGTGGCGCTGCCCAGCGGACGCACGGCGCTGGTCGTCGGTGACGTCACCGGCCACGGCCTGCCCGCCGCCGCCACGATGGGCCGGCTGCGGACCGTCGCGCGTACGCTCATGATGCTGGACATCGCCCCGGACCGGCTGCTCGCCCGGCTCGACCTGGCCACCCGCGACCTGGAGGACGACCAGGTCGCCACCTGTCTGTGCGCCGTGTACGACCCGGCGGACTCCAGCTACACGATCGCCAGCGCGGGCCATCCGCCGCCCCTGCTGGTGGACGCCGGGGGCACCGCCCGCTATCTCGACGTGCCGGTCGGGGCGCCGCTGGGCGCCGGGGTGATCCCGTACGACCCGCTGCGGGTGCGCGGTCCGGTGGGCGGCCGGCTCGTCCTCTACACCGACGGCCTGATCAAGACACGCACCGACGACGTGGACGTGCAGCTGGAAGGGCTGCGCGCGACCGTGGCCGCCATGGCGCCCGAACAGCTCGACAGCGGCGGACCGCTGACCTCGCCGCGGCGGGACGACGGCCGGTTCGACGAGGCGGTGCTGCTGGTCGCGGGCGGTCACGAGCTGGGCTCCGGTGTGCGGTTGCGCGAGTGGGACCTGCCCCCGGAGGGCAATCCCGCGTCCACCGCCCGCAAGCTGGTCACCGAGCAGCTCACCCGCTGGGAGCTGTCCGAACTCGCCGACGTGACGGAGCTGGTGGTCAGCGAGCTGGTGGGCAACGCCCTGCGCTACGGCGGCGGCCCGGGCCGGCTCCGGCTGCTTCTCGACGAGCGCCTCCAGGTGGAACTCGCCGACACCGGGCCGGACCTGCCCCAGATCCAGCACGCCGACGTCAGTGACGAGGGCGGACGGGGGCTCCAGCTCATCAACCTGCTCTGCCGCAGGTGGGGTTCGTGCCGTACGGCGAACGGCAAGATCGTCTGGGCCGAGCAGAACGTGCCGGGCCGGGAGGGCGGCCTCCCTCTCTGACGCGTACCCTTCCGGCGCGCGGAACGGCCCCGGGAAGCATGCTTCCCGGGGCCGTTCCCCGGTGCCGGTGCGCGGTGCGGGCCGAGGCCCGCTCAGCGGTCCTGGCTGCTCAGAAGGTGAGCTTGACGCTGTTGAAGGTGCCGGTGTCGCCCGAGTAGGCGTCCTGGACCCTCAGGTTCCACGTGCCGTTGGCCACCTCGGAGGAGGCGTTGACCGTGTAGGTCTCCACCACGTTGTCCGCGGAGTCGCTCGACGAGGAGTTCTTCAGCCGGTACGCCGTCCCGTCGGGGGCGACCAGGTCGAGGACCAGGTCACCGCGGTAGGTGTGGGTGATGTTCACCGCCACCGACAGGGTGCTGGGCGCATTGCCGGTGACGCCGCTGACGACGACCGGGAAGTTGGTGGTGCTCCGGTCGGCGATGGCCTTCACGGTGGTGTTCTGGAAGACCTTGCCGCCCGGGTCGGTGCCGCCGCCGGGGCGGGAGCCCACGGCGATGGCGGCCCAGGCGTTGGCGACGCCCGCGTACTCGGCGCTCGAGGTGCCGTACAGCTCACCGGCCACGGCGAGGGTGCCGGTGCGGGCCGCGGCGTAGTTCGTGGTGGAGGTGAACTTCGTGGTGAGCGCCTTGAACCAGATCTGCAGCGCCTTGTCCCGGCCGATGCCGGTCACCGGGAGGCCGTCGGACGTCGGGGAGTTGTAGGACACCCCGTTGACCGTCTTGGCCCCGCTGCCCTCCGAGAGGAGGTAGAAGAAGTGGTTGGCCGGGCCCGAGGAGTAGTGGACGTCGACCGAGCCGAGGCCCGAGTACCACGAGTCCTTGGACGCGCCGTCTTTGCTCGGCTTGTCCATGTAACGGAGCGGGGTGCCGTCGCCGTTGATGTCGATCTTCTCGCCGACGAGGTAGTCGCCCGGGTCGGTGGCGGTGTTGGAGTAGAACTCCACACCGGCCGCGAAGATGTCCGAGGTGGCCTCGTTGAGGCCGCCGGACTCACCGCTGTAGTTGAGGCCGGCGGTGTTGGAGGTGACGCCGTGCGTCATCTCGTGCGCCGCCACGTCCAGCGAGGTGAGGGGCGCGAGGTTGCCGCTGCCGTCGCCGTAGGTCATGCAGAAGCAGCTGTCGGACCAGAAGGCGTTGACGTAGCTGTTGCCGTAGTGGACGCGGGAGTACGCGCCCACGCCGTCGCCCTTGATGCCGGTGCGGCCCATGACGTTCTTGTAGAAGTCCCACGTCTCCGCGGCGCCGTAGTGGGCGTCGGCGGCGGCGGTCTCCGTGTTCGAGGCGCTGCCGTTGCCCCAGACGTCGTCGGTGCCGGAGAACAGGGTGCCGGTGCCGGACGTACCGCGGTTCAGGTTGTACGTCTTGTGGTTGCCCCGCGCGGAGTCCGTCAGGTTGAACGAGCTGCCGGAGCCGGAGGTGCCCAGTGTCACCGTGCCGCTGTACTGGGTGTTGCCGGTGCCGGTCTCGATGGCCTGCCACTCGAAGAGCTTGGCGCCGGACGAGGCGTCGGTGATCACGTGCAGCTCGTTCGGGGTGCCGTCGTGCTGGAGGCCGCCGACCACGGTCTCGTAGGCGAGCTGCGGGGTGCCGCTCGCCGCCCACACGACCTTGCGCGGTGCCTTGCTCGCCTCGGTGCTCTTCGACCCGTCGGCCTTGGCCGCGGTGAGCGCCTGCTTCTCGGCGGTGGCCGGCGCGACGTCCGCCGTCGTGCCGACGGCCTTCAGCTGGGCCCCGGTCGCCTTCGACGCCTTGGTGACGCCCTGCGTCGCCCCGGACTTCGACTCGGCCACGACCAGGTCGCCGCCGAGGACGGGGAGACCGTCGAGCGTGCGCTCGTAGCGGGTGTGGGTGGTGCCGTCGACGTCCTTGACGACGTCGCGGACCACCAGCTTCTCCGTTGCGCCGAGCCCGAGCTCCTTGGCGGTGGCCGCCTTGGTGGAGTTCGCCTCCCGGAGCAGCTCGGCACGCTGGGCGGGGGAGAGCTTCGCGGGGAGCGCGCCGGGATCGGCGCCCTTCACCGCGGCGGCAGGTGCCGCGGTCGCGCTTTCGGGCGCGGCCGATGCGGCTCCGCCCTGCATTCCGACGGCGAGAAGGGCTGCTGCGGCTATCAGAGCGCCGGTCGCGGTGGCACGACGGCTGTGCGTGGGTCTCACGCGGACTCCTTCTGCGAGGGGGGCTACGGCCGACTGGGTGAGTGGGCCGGCAGAGCAGGCGGTGCGTGGAACGGGGGAAGAGTGCCAGCCGAAGCATGTGCGTGTCAGGACCGCGTCAACACATTGGCCGGAAGTCGTCCGTTGCCGGAAATGCCGTGTTCGTTAACCGGACGTTTCGCCGTGTGTCATCCGGGCGCCGTGACGGAGACGCCGAGAACCCGCGAAGCCTTGTGCCCCAGGGTGCGTTGAGATTTCGTTCGAATGCGCGGTGTTCGAACGGGGAGGCGCGGGGAGGGTGGTGACCACGTGCTGAGACGGCGCCGAACTGTGGCCAGTTCCGCGCCGTCGCCCGCGGAGCGGACCGGAGCGGTCCGCGGGGCTCCGCCGGGAGACGTGGTTCTCCCGGCGGAGCCCGGTGGCCCGGACCGCGCACCGGGCGGCCCCGCGTCAGGCGCCGCGGGGCCGCCCGGCGGGGCCGCCGTCCTCAGGCCAGACTCTCCCGCCACGCCTTGTGCAGGCCGGCGAACCTGCCCGCACCGGCGACGAGTTCGGCCGGGGGGCCGTCCTCCACGATCCGCCCGTGCTCCATCACGAGCACCCGGTCCGCGATCTCCACCGTCGACAGGCGGTGCGCGATCACCACCGCCGTACGCCCGTGCAGCACCGTGCCCATGGCCCGCTGCACCGCCCGTTCCCCGGGGACGTCCAGTGAGCTCGTGGCCTCGTCGAGGATGAGCACCGCGGGGTCGGCGAGCAGGGCCCTCGCGAACGCGACGAGCTGCCGTTGTCCGGCGGAGATCCGGCCACCGCGCTTGCGGACGTCCGTGTCGTACCCGTCGGGCAGGGAGCTGATGAAGTCGTGCGCCCCGATCGCCTTCGCCGCGTGCTCGATCTCCTCGGGTGTCGCCTCCGGGCGGCCGATCGCGATGTTCTCGGCGATCGTCCCGGAGAACAGGAACGCCTCCTGGGTCACCATCACCACGCCCCGGCGCAGTTCCGGCGTCGCCAGGTCGCGCAGGTCGGTGCCGTCCAGCAGGACCCGGCCCTCGGTCGGGTCGTAGAAGCGCGCCAGCAGCTTGGCCAGCGTCGACTTGCCCGCACCCGTCGAGCCGACCACGGCCACGGTCTGGCCCGCCGGGATCGTCAGGCCGAAGCGGGGCAGGACCTCGCCCCCCGTGCGGTAGGCGAACCGCACACCGTCGAACGTGACCTCCCGGCCCGGGTGTTCACCGGCGACCGGCGGCAGCGCCTTCGGCTCCGCGGGCTCGGGGACCGCGGGTGTCTGCGCGAGCAGACCCGCGATCTTCTCCAGCGAGGCGGACGCCGACTGGTAGGAGTTGAGGAACATCGCGAGGCGGTCGATGGGGTCGTACAGCCGCCGCAGATACAGCACGGCGGCGGCCAGCACCCCGAGCGCCAGCGTGCCGGACGCCACCCGGTAGGCGCCCCAGAGCACCATCGCGGCCACCGCCGTGTTCGCGACCAGCCGGGAGCCGACGACGTAACGGGCCATCTCCAGCAGGGCGTCGCCGTTCCGCCGCTCGTGGTCGTGGTTCGACACGGCGAAGTCCCTGTCGTTGGCCCGCTCCCTGCGGAAGGCCTGCACGGGACGGATGCCGTTCATGGTCTCGGCGAACTTCACGATGACCGCAGCGATCGCCGTCGATCGGGCCGTGTACGCCTTGGCCGCCCGCTGCCGGTACCCCCGCACCAGCAGATACAGCGGGATGAAGGAGGCCACGGCGATGGCCCCGATGCCGAGGTCCAGCCAGAGCAGCATCAGGGAGATCGAGACGAACGACAGGAGCACCCCGACCAGTTCCTGCAGGCCCTCGCTCAGCAGCTCGCGCAGCGACTCCACGTCCGTGGTCGAGCGGGAGATCAGCCGGCCCGAGGTGTAGCGCTCGTGGAAGTCCACGCTCAGCGCCTGCGCGTGGCGGAAGATCCGTCCCCGCAGATCGAGCAGCACGTCCTGGTTGATCCGGGCCGCCGCCCGGATGAAGGCGTACTGGAGGACTCCCGCGCCCACCGCGCACACGGCGTACCCGATGCCCACGGCCGCCAGCGGACCGTAGTCGTGGTCCCGGAACGCGGGCACCCCGCGGTCGATGGCGTACGCGACCAGCAGCGGGCCCGCCTGTACGGCGGCCTGCTGGAGGAGCAGCAGGAGGGAGGTCACGGCCACCCGGGCGCGCATCGGCGTCAGCAGGGAGACGAGCAGGGCCCGGGTGGCGCCCCGGGGAGCGGGCAGCGTGTCGGCGCCGAACGGATCCCCTGCGTCCCGTGCCGGGCCGGAGCCCTTCCCGGGCAGGTCCTCGTCGGCGAGGGCCGGTCCGTCGGCTGTCGTACTGGTCATCGGGCGCCACCCTCCTCGGGGACGAGAACACCGGTGTCGTGGGCACCCGACATCAGCCAGGCGTATTCGGGGCTGGTGCGCAGGAGCTCCTGGTGGGTGCCGACGGCGCTGATCCGGCCGTCGGACAACAGGGCCACCCGGTCCGCCAGCATCACCGTGGACGGCCGGTGGGCGACGACCAGAGCCGTCGTCCCCTCCAGTACGCGCCGCAGCGCCGCCTCCACCAGTGCCTCGGTGTGCACGTCCAGCGCGGAGAGCGGGTCGTCGAGCACCAGGAACCGCGGGCCCCCGACCACGGCGCGGGCCAGCGCGAGGCGCTGCCGCTGGCCGCCGGAGAGGCTCAGCCCCTGCTCGCCGACCTGGGTGCCGACGCCCTGCGGCAGCTGGTGCGCGAAGTCGGCCTGCGCGACGGACAGGGCCTGGCGCAGCTCCTGTTCGCTCGCTCCCTCCGCGCCCATCAGCACGTTCTCCCCGACGGTCGCCGAGAAGAGGGTGGGCTCCTCGAAGGCCACCGACACCAGCTCGCGCAGCCGCGGCCGCGGCATGGTGGAGATGTCCTCGCCGTCCAGCAGGATCCGGCCGCCCGTGACGTCGTGCAGCCGGGGCACGAGAGCCGTCAGGGTCGTCTTGCCGGAGCCCGTGGCGCCCACCAGCGCCATCGTCTCGCCGGGCCGGATCCGCAGGTCGATCCGGCCGAGGACGGGAGGTGACCCGGGCTCGGCGTCCGGGTACCGGAACTCGACCCCGTCGAAGACGATGCCCCGGTCCGGCGTCCCGGACGCCGTCCCGGACGTCTCGGGCTCCGGCTCCTCCTCGACGTCCATGACCTCGAAGAAGCGATCGGCCGCCGTCGCCGCCTCCTGGCTCATCGCGAGCAGGAAGCCGATCGAGTCGACCGGCCAGCGCAGCGCCAGCGCCGTCGAGAGGAACGCCACGAGCGTGCCCGCCGACAGGGTTCCGTCGGCCACCTCGATCGTGCCGAGCACCAGCGCGGCGCCGATCGCCAGCTCCGGAATGGCGGTGACGAGCGCCCAGATCCCGGCGAGCAGCCGGGCCTTGCCCAGTTCCGTGGTGCGCAGCCGCCGCGCGAGCGCCCGGAAGGCGAGCGCCTGGCTGCGGTTGCGGCCGAACCCCTTGACGATGCGGATGCCCAGCACGCTCTCCTCGACGACCGTCGTCAGGTCGCCGACCTGGTCCTGGGCCCTGCGCGCCACCAGCGAGTACTTCGTCTCGAAGAGCGAGCACAGGACCATCAGCGGGACGGCGGGCGCGAGCAGCACCAGCCCCAGCGACCACTCCTGCGCGAACAGGATGACGAAACCGACCAAAATCGTCGTGCCGTTGACCAGCAGGAACGTCAGCGGGAAGGCCAGGAACATCCGCAGCAGCATCAGATCGGTGGTACCGCGTGAGAGCAACTGCCCCGAGGGCCAGCGGTCGTGGAACGCCACCGGCAGCCGCTGCAGATGGCGGAAGAGGTCGGCGCGCATCGACGCCTCCACCCCCGCGAGCGGCCGGGCCACCAGCCATCGGCGCAGGCCGAACAGCCCGGCCTCGGCGATGCCCAGCAGCAGCAGCCAGAGCGCCCCCAGCCACACTCCGCCCGGATCGCGGTCCGCCACCGGGCCGTCGACCATCCACTTCAGGACCAGCGGGATCACCAGGGCGAGGCTGGACGCGAGAACCGCCACCAGGGCGGCGCCGATCCAGCGCGCGCGCACCGGTCTGACATAGGGCCACAGACGCAGGAGGGAGCGCACGGCGGACCGGTCCGTGGGCTCTGCAGGTGTTTCGGGCATCAGGACCGAGCCTATGGTTCGCCACTGACATCGCTCATGTGGTTTTCCGGTCGGACACCGCGGGTCGCAGAGCCCGGTCAACCGATCGGACGATGCCGGTCCGAGCGGGTCGGCGGATACCGGCGCCCGCCCCGCGGCGCAATCCTCGGGGCATGTCAATCATCGAAGTGCACGGGGTGCGCAAGGCCTACGGCGGCCGTGCCGTGGTCGACGGGGTGAGCTTCACCGTCGACGAGGGGGAGATCTTCGGGATCCTCGGCCCCAACGGAGCCGGCAAGACCACCACCGTCGAATGCGTCGAAGGGCTGCGGACCCCCGACGCGGGCACCGTCCGGGTCGCCGGACTCGACCCCGTCGCCGACCGCCAGGAGGTCACGCACCTGCTGGGTGCCCAGCTCCAGGAGAGCGAGCTCCAGCCCAAGCTGACCGTGCGCGAGGCGCTGGAGCTCTACTCCGCCTTCTACCGGCACCCCGCCGACCGGGACGCGCTCGCCGGACGGCTCGGGCTGGACGGGCACCTCGACCGCCGCTTCGCCCAGCTGTCCGGCGGCCAGAAGCAGCGCCTCTTCATCGCGCTCGCCCTGATCGGCAGTCCGCGGGTGGTCGTGCTGGACGAACTCACCACCGGTCTCGACCCCCGGGCCCGCCGCGACACCTGGCGGCTCATCGAGGAGATCAGGGACGGCGGGGTGACCGTCCTGCTGGTCACCCACTTCATGGAGGAGGCCCGGCGGCTCTGCGACCGGATCGCTGTCATCGACCGGGGCCGGGTCGTCGCCGTCGACACTCCCGGCGGGCTGATCGGTGCGGCGCCGGGTTCGACGGTCATCTCCTTCACCCCCTCGCAGCCGCTCGCCCACGCCGACCTCCGGGCGCTTCCCGGCGCCGTCTCCGCCGAGGTGAGCGGGCCCGGCGGCCGGGTGGTCGTCCAGGGCACCGACGAGACCGCCAACGCCGTGATCACACTCCTCGCCCGCCACCGGATCACCGCCCGGCACCTGCGCGTCACCGAGGCCGGCCTGGACGACGTCTTCCTCGACCTCACGGAGCGGGCCTCATGACCACGACCGCCACCCCCTCCGCCCGTCCGGCCCCGCTCGCCGCCGTCCTCAGGGCGGAGACCCGGCTCTTCCTGCGTGAGCCCGGCAGCCTGTTCTGGATCCTCGTCTTCCCGACGGCCCTGATGACGGTCCTCGGTCTGATCCCGTCCTTCCGGGAGGCCGACGACGCACTCGGCGGCCGCAGCGTCATCGACCTCTACGTCCCGGTGGCCGTCCTGCTGGCCATGATCATGGCCGGGCTCCAGGCCATGCCGCCCGTCCTCACCGGCTACCGCGAACGCGGCATCCTCCGGCGCATGTCGGCCACCCCGGTGCGTCCGTCCGCCCTGCTCGCCGCACAGATCGTGCTGCACGGCGCGGCCGCGCTGGGATCCGCGGCGCTCGTCGTCGCGGTCGGCCGGACCGCCTTCGGCGTCCGGCTGCCCGGACGGGCCGCCGGCTACCTGCTGGCCCTGCTCCTCGCGGTGGCCTGCGTCCTCGCCCTCGGCGCCACCATCTGCGCGCTGTCCCGGACGTCCAAGGTGGCGACCGCCGCCGGGTCGGTGGCGTACCTCGTGATGATGTTCACCGCCGGTGTCTGGGTGCCCGTCCAGACCATGCCGGACCTGCTGCGCCGGATCGTCGAGTTCACCCCGTTCGGTGCCGCGTCGCAGGCCCTGGACCAGGCTGCCTCGGGCCACTGGCCGGGCGCCGCCCACCTCGCGGTCGTGCTGGTGTGGACCGCCGTGCCGGCGACGGCGTCGACCCGGCTCTTCCGCTGGGAGTGACCCGCACGACGCGCCGGGGGAGACTGGAGCACGGGCGGAGCGGGGGAGCGGCGGCATGAGCAGCGGCATGACGGTGGAGCAGCGCTGGGCACAGTTCCACCGGTACGGCCCGTACACACTGCTCGGCATCGCCGTCCTGATGGCGGCGCTGTCCTCGGGCATCATCGGGATGTCCCGCGGGGAGACGTACGTGACGGGGCTCCTGGTCCTCGCGGCGCTCGTGCTCCAGCTGTGGTGGGGGCGAAGAGAGCCCGGCGTCCCCCCGAAGTCGCGCCCGGCCCAGGGCTACTACGTCCTGCGGACGCTGATCGCCTTCGCCCTGTGCTGGTTCAACCCGTTCTTCTCCGTCTACGCCATCGTGGGCTACTTCGACGTCGGACACCTCCTCCCCCCGCGCTTCGTGCGCCCCGGCCTGCTGTGCACCGCCGTGATCATGGCCGGTGCGCAGTGCGGCAGCGGGATGCCGCCCGCCTCGCCCGTCAACTGGGCTGCCTTCGGGGCCCTGTTCCTCCTGCACGCCTTCCTCACCCTCCTCTTCGGCAACCTGAGTGCCAGGGAGGAGGAGAGGACGCGCAGGCAGACCGCGACCATCTCCGAGCTGGAACGCGCCAACACGCGTCTGGAGCAAGCGCTGGCCGAGAACGCCACCCTGCACGCCCAGCTGCTGCTCCAGGCCAGGGAGGCCGGGATCGCCGACGAGCGCCGCCGGCTGGCCGCCGAGATCCACGACACCATCGCCCAGGGCCTGACCGGGATCATCACCCAGCTCCAGGCCGTCACCTCCACCCGTGACCCGGCGGTCGCCCGTGCACACCTCGGCCGTGCGGCGGGGCTCGCCCGGCACAGTCTCGGGGAGGCACGCCGGTCGGTGCGCGACCTGGTGCCCGCGGCGCTGGAGGAGGACGACCTGCCGGGCGCGCTCGGCAGGACGGTGACCGACTGGGAGGAACGCACCGGCGTACGCGCGGACTTCACCGTCACCGGGACCGTCGAGCCGCTCCACGGCGAGGTCGGGTCCACCCTGCTCAGGATCGCCGAGGAGTCGCTGTCCAACGCGGCCCGGCACGCCGGCGCGAGCCGGGCGGGCGTCACGCTCTCCTACATGGGCGACGAGATCACCCTGGACGTGCGGGACGACGGCTGCGGCTTCGATCCGGCCGCGCTCCCGTCCCACGACGGCACAGGAGGGTTCGGCCTGGGCGGTATGCGCGCCCGCGCCGAACGGATCGCCGGAACGGTGGAGATCGAGACGGAGCCCGGACAGGGCACGGCCGTGTCCGCCCGGGTGCCGCTGGTCCGGCGCCCCTGACGGGACGTAGCCTGCACCCCTATGACCGAGGACCCGGGTACCGCGCGCGTCATCACCCTGCTGGTCGTCGACGACCACCCCGTCGTACGGGACGGTCTGCGCGGGATGTTCGCCTCGGCCCCCGGCTTCGAGGTGCTCGGCGAGGCGGCGGACGGGGTGACCGCCGTGGAGCTCACGGCCCGTCTGGACCCCGACGTCGTCCTGATGGACCTGCGGATGCCGGGCGGCGGCGGGGTGGCGGCCATCGCCGAACTGATCCGGCTCGGCGCCCGGTCCAGGGTGCTCGTCCTCACCACGTACGACACCGAGTCCGACACCCTGCCCGCCATCGAGGCGGGTGCGACCGGCTACCTGTTGAAGGACGCGCCCCGCGAGGAACTCCTCACCGCCGTGCGTGCCGCCGCCGACGGACGGACCGTGCTCTCGCCCGCCGTCGCCTCTCGTCTCGTCTCGCGGGTGCGTACCCCGGCCGCGCCCGCCCGCGAGCCGCTGTCAGTGCGCGAGCGCGAGGTGCTCCGGCTCGTCGCCCGGGGAACCTCGAACCGGGAGATCGCCGCCGAGCTGTTCATCAGCGAGGCCACCGTGAAGACCCACCTCACCCACGTCTTCGCGAAGCTGGGCGCGAAGGACCGGGCGGCGGCCGTCGCCACCGCCTACGAGCGCGGCATCCTCGGCTGAACCGGTCCGTCACCCCGCCACCCGCAGCAGCAGCACCGTCCTGCCCTCCACGGTCAGTGCCGTGCCGCCCGGGTGGAGGGTGCCGGGCTCCGTGGACTGGTCCTCGCGCGAGGTGTCCAGGACCAGTTCGTAGGTCTGGGCCCAGGGCGGGCCGGGGAGCCTGAAATCGCACGGCCGGTGGTCCGCGTGCAGGACCGCGAGGAAGCTGTCGTCGGTGACCGGGCCGCCCCGCGCGTCCCGGCCCGGGATGTCGCGCCCGGACAGGTAGAGGCCGAGCGTCGCCGCCGGCGCGTACCAGTCGCCCTCGGTCATCTCCGTACCCTGCGCGGTGAACCACGCCAGGTCCCGCAGACCGTCCGGGGCCTGCGGCGTCCCGGCGAAGAAGGCGCGGCGGCGCAGCACCGGATGGCGGTGGCGCAGGGCCAGCACCCGGGCGGTCAGCTCGGTCAGCTCACGCCACCCGGGGTCCTCCAGGAGCGACCAGTCCAGCCAGCTGACCTCGTTGTCCTGGCAGTAGGCGTTGTTGTTCCCGCCCTGTGTGCGCCCCATCTCGTCGCCGGCCACCAGCATCGGCACCCCGGTCGACAGGAGCAGCGTGGTCAGCAGGTTGCGCAGTTGCCGGCGGCGCAGGGCGTTGACGTCCGGGTCGTCGGTCTCGCCCTCCGCGCCGCCGTTCCACGCCCGGTTGTCGTCGGTGCCGTCACGGTTGCCCTCGCCGTTGGCCTCGTTGTGCTTCTGCTCGTAACTCACGAGGTCGCGCAGGGTGAAACCGTCGTGGGCGGTGACGAAGTTGACCGAGGCGTACGGCCGCCGGCCGCCCCAGGCGTACAGGTCGCTCGATCCCGTGAGCCGGTAGCCGATGTCGCGCACGTCCGGGAGCGCGCCGCGCCAGAAGTCGCGCACGGCGTCCCGGTAGCGGTCGTTCCACTCGGTCCACAGCGGTGGGAACGCGCCGACCTGGTAGCCGCCGTTCCCGACGTCCCACGGCTCGGCGATCAGCTTGACCCGGCGCAGTACGGGGTCCTGGGCGATCACCGCGAGGAAGGGGGACAGCATGTCCACGTCGTGCATCGAGCGGGCGAGGGCCGCGGCAAGGTCGAAGCGGAAGCCGTCGACGCCCATCTCCGTCACCCAGTAGCGCAGGGAGTCCGTGATCAGCCGGAGGACCTGCGGCTGCACCACGTGCAGGGTGTTGCCGCAGCCGGTGTAGTCCGCGTACCGGCGGGGGTCCTGCTGGAGCCGGTAGTACCCCCGGTTGTCGATGCCGCGCAGGGACAGCATCGGGCCGAGCTCGCCCGCCTCCGCCGTGTGGTTGTAGACCACGTCGAGGATGACCTCGATCCCCGCGTCGTGCAGGGCGCGCACCATCTGCTTGAACTCGCCGACCTGCTGGCCCGTCGTACCGCTCGCCGCGTAGCCGGCGTGCGGGGCGAAGTAGCCGATCGAGTTGTAGCCCCAGTAGTTGTGCAGCCCGCGCCGCAGCAGATGGTCCTCATGGGCGAATTGGTGGACGGGGAGCAGCTCGACGGCGGTCACCCCGAGACGGCGCAGGTGGCCGATCGCGGCGGGGTGGGCGAGTCCGGCGTAGGTGCCGCGCAGCTCGGGCGGGATGTCCGGGTGGAGCTTGGTGAATCCGCGTACGTGCAGTTCGTAGATGACCGAGTCCGCCCACGGGGTCTTGGGCCGGCGGTCCTCCGCCCAGTCGTCGTCGTCGTGCACGACGACCGCCTTGGGGACGTACGGCGCCGAGTCCCGGTCGTCCCGCACGGTGTCGGCGACGTGCTGCTCGGGCCAGTCCCTCACATGGCCGTACACCTCGGGCGGCAGGGTGAACGAGCCGTCCACCGCACGGGCGTAGGGGTCGAGGAGCAGTTTGGCGGCGTTCCAGCGGGCGCCCGTCCAGGGGTCCCAGCGCCCGTGCACCCGGTAGCCGTACCGCCGGCCCGCCCCCACACCGGGGACGAAGCCGTGCCAGATCTCATGGGTCAGCTCGGTCAGCGGGAGCCGGGTCTCGGTGCCCCGCTCGTCGAAGAGACAGAGCTCGACGGCCTCGGCCCCACCCGCCCAGAGGGCGAAGTTCGTGCCCGCCACTCCGTCAGGTCCCAC
Source organism: Kitasatospora papulosa (assembly GCF_000717245.1). GTDB lineage: Bacteria > Actinomycetota > Actinomycetes > Streptomycetales > Streptomycetaceae > Streptomyces > Streptomyces papulosus. The sequence goes on along the minus strand of NZ_JNYQ01000004.1, from coordinate 144,994 downwards.
CCGGAAGCGTGCTCCGAGCGGCATCGGGGCACCCGGCCATACGGGTGGTCTGTCCGACTCGTTCCCGGGGACCGCTCCGGCCTTCGCCACCCTCCCCGTCGTGGGCGGCGTTTCCTCCTGCTCGGCTGTGCTCGACACCTCTCAGCCTCCTGCGGCTCGTAGGAGCGGCCACCCGCAGAAGGAGTGCGCGGCGTCCCGGCCGCGCCCTTCCTGGCGGTGTCCTCCTCTCTGTTCTGCCCACCGGCGGCGCCGCACTCACGTTTCCCCCGGGCGGCCGCGTCGTTGGGGGGAGCGTGAACCACGTAGCGAAGAGAGCACGCGCCGGTTCGACCGCCGTGCTGACATGGGCAGGACTGTTCACCGTGCTGGCCGTACTGACGGGCTGCACCGGTGGGACGCCGTTCTTCGGGGACGACCGCTCGCCCGGGGACGCGATCCGGATCGTCCCCAGGGACGGCGCCGAGAACGTCGGCGCGGACAGCCGGCTCGCGGTGACCGTCCCGGACGGGCGGCTGGAGCGGGTGAAGGTGACCCGGACCGAGGACGCGGAACACCAGGAGGTGCCGGGCCGGATCGCCGACGACGGCCGTTCGTGGGCCCCCCGGGAGGGCGGATACCGGCTGGGGCTGGCGGGGAAGTACAGCGTGGAGGCCGTCGCGGTCGACGGTGACGGGCACCGCTCCGCCCGCAGCACCACGTTCACCACCCTGGTCCCCGAGGACCGCTTCATCGGCTACTTCAAGCCGGAGAACCGGTCCACGGTCGGCACCGGGATGATCGTCTCGTTCGACTTCAACCGTCCCGTCACCCATCGCGCCGCGGTGGAGAAGGCCATCAGGATCACCACGGAGCCGCGGGTCGAGGTGGTCGGCCACTGGTTCGGCAAGGACCGGCTGGACTTCCGGCCCGCCTCCTACTGGCAGCCGGGCACCAAGGTCACGGTCGACGTCGGCCTGCGCGACGTCGAGGGCGCGCCGGGGGTGTACGGCAGCCAGCGCAAGAAGGTGACCTTCACGGTCGGCCGCTCGCAGACGTCCGTCGTGGACGCCCGTGAGCACACGATGGAGGTACGACGGGACGGCGAGGTCGTCAGTACGGTGCCGATCACCGCGGGCGCCGCGAAGACCACCTCGTACAACGGGAAGATGGTGGTCTCCGAGCTGCACGAGGTGACCCGGATGAACGGTGACACGGTCGGTTTCGGCGGTGAGTACGACATCAAGGACGTGCCCCACGCCATCCGGCTGACGAAGTCCGGCACCTTCCTGCACGGCAACTACTGGGAGGATCCGGAGACCTTCGGCTCCGAGAACACCAGCCACGGCTGCATCGGGCTGCGTGACGTGAAGGGCGGCAGCTCGGACACCCCGGCCGGCTGGTTCTTCGAGCGGACGCTCGTGGGTGACGTCGTCGAGGTGGTCAACTCCACCGACCGGACCGTCGCCCCCGACAACGGGCTCGGCGGATGGAACCTCGGCTGGCCGCAGTGGAAGGCCGGCTCCGCCCTGCGCTGAACCCCCGTCCGACCTGGGAAGGTCCCGGAGGCATGTGCTCCGGGACCACTCGGCGTGCACGCGGGACGAGTTGGGACGGAACGGTGACATTCCGGGGGAGTTCTCCCCACGCGCGGTGTGATTATCTTGCGCCGAGCGCGCATGTACAGCGCGCGGGGGTGCGGGCCATGGCGGGGCCAGGCCGTGCGAGGGGAGACGACCACTGTGAACGGGCAGCCGATATCGGGGGCATGGGCCGGCGCGAGCGGGGAACGGCGTGGGCGCGGAGCCCACGGCCTCCTCGCACTGGTACTGGGCGCGCTGCTGTTGCTGGTGACCGCGTGCGGCGGCAGCGGGGCCGCCGCCGACAGGAGCGGGAAGCAGGCGGGCGCGAAGGTCGACGACACCAGCGCCTCGCAGGCGGTGGTGACGATCGCGCCCAAGGACGGGGCCGACGACGTGGCCACCAGCGGGGCGCTGAAGATCTCGGCGGCCCAGGGCAAGCTGAGCACGGTGAAGGTCGCCGACCCCAAGGGCAAGGAGGTCGACGGCAAGATAGCCGAGGACGGCCTCAGCTGGGTCCCCGACCGGCACCTCGCCGCCGCGACGAAGTACACCGTCCACGCGGTCGCGAAGGACGGCAAGGGCCGCGAGTCGGCGAAGGACACCAGCTTCACGACGCTGGTCCCGGAGAACACCTTCATCGGCCAGTACACGCCCGAGGACGGCTCGACCGTGGGCGTGGGCATGCCGGTGTCGATCCACTTCACGCGTGGCATCACCGATCCCGGTGCCGTGGAGAAGGCCGTCAGGGTGACGGCGGAGCCCGCCGTGCGGATCGAGCCCCACTGGTTCGGCAACGACCGTCTCGACTTCCGGCCCGAGAAGTACTGGGCCGCGGGCACGAAGGTGACCCTGCGCCTCGACCTCGACGGTGTCGAGGGACGGCCGGGGGTCTACGGCAAGCAGGCCAAGACCGTGAAGTTCACGATCGGCCGGAGCCAGGTCTCCACCGTCGACGCGAGCTCCCACCGGATGAAGGTGGTCCGTGACGGCAAGCAGATCAAGGACATCCCGATCTCCGCGGGCGCCCCGGCCACGACCACGTACAACGGCCAGATGGTCATCAGCGAGAAGCTCAAGGTGACCCGGATGAACGGTGACACGGTCGGTTTCGGCGGTGAGTACGACATCAAGGACGTGCCGCACGCGATGCGCCTGTCCACCTCGGGCACCTTCATCCACGGCAACTACTGGGGCGGGTCGGGCATCTTCGGCACCACGAACACCAGCCACGGCTGCGTCGGCCTGCGGGACGTGCGCGGCGGCTGGGACGGCAAGACGCCCGCGGCGTGGCTCTTCGACAACTCGCTGATCGGTGACGTCGTCGTCGTCAAGAACTCCAAGGACAAGGTGATCCAGCCGGACAACGGCCTCAACGGCTGGAACATGGACTGGTCGGAGTGGACCGCGTAGGTCCCCTCCCGCCTGGCGCGGGCGGGCCCGGTGCTGTGACCAACGGCACCGGGCCCGCCCGCGTTAGCGGCGGTTAACCTGCTCCCCATGACCGTAACCCTCGAAGTACGCGACAACGTAGGCACGATCCGGCTGGACCGCCCTCCGATGAACGCCCTGGACGTCGCCGTCCAGGACCGGCTGCGTGAGCTCGCCGAGGAGGCGGGCCGGCGCGACGACGTGCGGGCGGTGATCCTCTACGGCGGCGAGAAGGTGTTCGCCGCCGGCGCGGACATCAAGGAGATGCAGGCGATGGACCACACGGCGATGGTCGTGCGTTCCCGCGCCCTGCAGGAGTCCTTCACCGCGGTGGCCCGTATCCCCAAGCCCGTGGTCGCGGCCGTCACCGGCTACGCCCTGGGCGGCGGCTGCGAACTGGCGCTGTGCGCCGACTTCAGGATCGCGGCGGACAACGCGAAGCTCGGCCAGCCGGAGATCCTGCTGGGGCTGATCCCCGGCGCGGGCGGTACCCAGCGACTGGCCCGGCTGGTGGGCCCCTCCAGGGCCAAGGACCTGATCTTCACGGGCCGTCAGGTCAAGGCCGAGGAGGCTCTGGCGATCGGACTCGTGGACCGGGTGGTGCCCGCCGCCGAGGTGTACGAGCAGGCGCACGCCTGGGCGGCCCGGCTGGCCAGGGGGCCGGCGCTGGCGCTGCGGGCCGCCAAGGAGTCCGTGGACGCGGGGCTGGAGACGGACATCGACACCGGGCTCACGATCGAGCGGAACTGGTTCGCCGGCCTGTTCGCCACGGAGGACCGTGAGCGGGGCATGCGGAGCTTCGTGGAGGAGGGTCCGGGCAAGGCCGAATTCCTCTGACCGAGGGTGAGTTGCGTACACGGGCACGCGCGTTCATCCGTGCGGGCGGTTCAGCCGGGCCTTAAGGGAACCTTAAGGCCCGGCGCCCGTCACGCCCGTGCAATTGCTCGGCCGCTTCTCGTCGTCGCAGGTGGGTACGGCTGAACAGGCCTCCGTTCTGCCTCTGGCATATGCCGGACAACCGGCCCGGAATGACTGGTTCCGGCAGGCGGATTCTGCAGGAACGGTCACGGAGCGCGTTCTGTGCGGCCATGATGGGGGACATGGCGGGCCTGGAGGGTGTGGAACAGCCGCGACCGCGCAGCAGCGCTGCAGCGGCACGCTTGACGTCGGTCGTCGAGGACGAACAGGCGTACAAAGCACTGGAGTTGTTCGGGAACCCGACGGAGGGGGAAGTCCGGCTGCCCTCCCGTCCGGAGTCCGCGGCGACGGCGCGGCGTATCACTTCGTGCGTGATGCTGCGGCAGTGGCAGCTCCCCCCGCAGACCGCCGAGTACGGAGTGCTCCTGGTCTCCGAACTCGTGGGCAACGCGGTGCGGCACACCGGGGCGCGGATATTCGGTCTGCGGATGCTGCGCCGCCGCGGCTGGGTCCGCATCGAGGTGCGTGACCCCTCGCGCGGGCTGCCGTGCCTGATGCCCGTGCGTGAGACGGACGTCAGCGGGCGGGGCCTCTTCCTCGTCGACAAGCTCTCCGACCGGTGGGGCGTGGATCTCTTACCCCGCGGCAAGACGACCTGGTTCGAGATGCGCACCACCGACCGCTGACACGCAGAAGCCCCCGGTCGGCCAGGGTGTGGCTCGGCGGGGGCTTCTGAGGGGACCGTGGAATGGGGGGTGTGTCCACGGCCGCACGGGGGACCTGGCTCGGGTCGGAGGAGGTCGTGCCACCGACTATGGCAGACGGGCGACCTCGGAGCCAAAGCCGCAAAAGGGATATCTAGCGCAAAAGCGCACATAGATCTTATGGATCGCAGGTGTGTTGGGTCACTCGCCTGGCATTCTTTGCGCATTATTCAGATTTGCCGGGTGATTCATCGATCGCCTGTCGGATTCGGCCCTGCTCGACAACACGCGGATTTCCACCCGTACCGCCTTACTGTGTGTCGGGTCTCGGGGAACAGCACCCGAACCGATCCACGAGGTGGGCGGCATGGACGGTCGCAGGACACCGGTGCCCCGCCGCGGCGCCCTGCGCACGGCGGCCGGAGCACTCCTGGCGGGCGCGTCCGCCGCGGGCTGCGCGCGGGACACACCACCGCGGCCGCCCTCGAAGCCGGGGAGTGCCGACAGCTCACCGGACGGCCCCGGTGCCCACAAGGCCCACGGGGCCGTGGCCCCGGCAGCCGTTCCCCGTCGTTTCCCCGGGCAGCCGGTCCAGATCGAGCACGGCCCCCGCGGCCGGCCCCGGGTGGCCCTCACCTTCCACGGCCAGGGTGACCCCGTCCTGGCCCGCGCCGTCCTCGGCGAGGCCGAGCGGGCGGGTGCCCGGCTCACGGTGCTGGCCGTCGGCGGCTGGCTCGACCAGAACCCCGGTATGGCCCGCAGGATCCTGGACGGCGGCCACGACCTCGGCAACCACACGCAGAGCCACCTCGACATCAACACGATGGACGAGGAGCGGGCCTTCGAGGAGATCGCCGGCTGCGCCCGGCGCCTGCGCAGGCTGACCGGTTCCATCGGCACCTGGTTCAGGCCCTCGCGCGCCCGGTACGCCACCCCCCTCGTCCAGGACCTCGCCCGGCGTGCCGGGTATCCGCACGTCCTGTCCTACGACGTGGACTCCCTCGACTTCACCTCGCCCGGGGTCGCCGCCGTCACCCGCAAGGTCGCCGGCGAGCTCCGCAACGGTTCCGTGGTGAGCCTGCACTTCGGCTACCGGGACACCGTCGCCGCGCTGCCCCTCCTCCTCACCGAAATCGACCGGCGCCGACTGCGCGCGGTGACCACCACGGAGCTGTTGACCTGATGCCTCCCTCCCCGCGTGCCCTGACCGCCGCCGCCCTGCTCGTCGCCGCGCTCGCTGCCTGCGCCGCTCCCGCCGGCCAGGGGCGGCCCGAGCCCTCCCGCACCCAGGCAGCGGTACCGCCCGACCGTCCGGTTTCCTCGCCCGGGCTGCCCGGGATGCCGCCCGTGCTCGACCCCCAGGACGTCTACGCGGCGGACCGGCCCGGAAAGCTCGCCGCGGCCGTCAGGGGTTTCCCGTCACGCGTCTACGTCCCCAACACCAACTCCAACACGGTGTCGGTGATCGACCCGGCGACGTACAAGGTCATCGAGACCATTCCCGTCGGCAACCAGCCGCAGCACGTCGTGCCCTCCTGGGACCTGAAGACGCTCTGGGTCAACAACGACCTCGGTGACAGCCTCACCGCGATCGACCCGGCCACCGGGAAGGCGGGCCGGACGCTCGACGTCTCCGATCCGTACAACCTCTACTTCACCCCGAACGGCAAGTACGCCGTGGTCATGGCCTCGATGGACCGCGAACTCGTCTTCCGCGACCCGCGGACCATGAAGGTCGCCAAGACGGTGCCGGTGGACTGCGCGGGCGTCAACCACGCCGACTTCTCCGCGGACGGCCGGTACTTCATCGTGTCCTGCGAGTTCTCGGGCGAACTCCTCAAGGTCGACACCGAGAAGATGAAGATCGTGGGGCAGCAGAGGCTGCCGAAGCAGGGGGCGATGCCCCAGGACGTCAAGCTCTCGCCGGACGGCGGCACCTTCTACATCGCCGACATGATGGCCCACGGGATGTGGGTGCTCGACGGCGAGAAGTTCACGACACCGGAGCTGCTGCCCACGGGCAAGGGCGCCCACGGCCTCTACGTGAGCCGGGACTCCAAGCAGATGTACGTCACCAACCGGGGCGAGGGATCCGTCTCCGTCTTCGACTTCGCCAAGGACGAGCTGACCGCGAAGTGGCACCTCCCCGACGGCGGCAGCCCGGACATGGGCGGTGTCTCCGCCGACGGTAAGGTGCTCTGGCTCTCCGGACGGTACGACGCCGAGGTGTACGCGATCGACACCACCACCGGCAAGCAGCTGGCCAGGATCCCCGTAGGCAGCGGTCCGCACGGACTGGCCGTCTATCCGCAGCCCGGCCGCTACTCGCTCGGTCACACCGGCGTCTTCCGCTGACGGGCCGCGGGGCCCGGCCGTGCCCCGCGCCCGCCGGATCCGCCACCTGCGCCGCCGGATAATCTGACCCCGTCAGCAACGCTTAACGAAGGGGTGGAACAGTGGCGGACATCGAGTCGGCACGCACGGCATTCGAGCGCTTCGACCAGAACGGCGACGGCCGCATCACGGCAGCCGAGTACAAGAGCGCCATGGCGCAGCTCGGTGACCCCTACGTCACCGAGACGGTCGCGCAGGCCGTGATCAACGCCCACGACGGCAACGGCGACGGCGAGCTCACGTTCGACGAGTTCTGGGCCTCGCAGAACAAGGCCTGAACCGCACCGGGCCGGCGGGTGCCGGCCCGGCGCGGCGGGCCGGCGGACCACGCGAGGCGGACCGGGCCGTCCGTGGTGCCGCGCCGGGTGCTCAGGACTCCGGGGCCGCGGGGTAGGCGGCCTCGAACGAGGCCCGGAAGAGGGCCTGTACGTCCTCGCGTCCCAGGCCCTCGTCGCGTGCCTGGTGCAGCCATTCGTTCAGCGCGGTACGCAGCGGCCAGTCGGGGCCGCCGGGCCCGGGCTCCGCGAGGGTACGGGTGATGAAGGTCCCCGCCCCCTGGCGCACCTCGGCGAGGCCCGCACGCTCCAGCTCCCGGTAGGCCTTGAGCGTCGTGTTCGGGTTGACCTTGGTGGCGGCGGCGACCTGCGCGGCCGTGGGCAGCTTGTCGCCCTCCTCCAGCGCGCCCATCCGCAGGGCCTGTTCGACCTGCCGGACAATCTGGAGATACGTGGCCACCCCACTGCGCCGGTCGATGCGGAACACGACCACGGACATCACCTTCCGCTCGATGACTGACATGGTACGTAGAGGACGGGGCCTGCCCTACAGGGGACGCCGGGACGTCCACCACAGGGCGAACGCGGTCAGTGCGGCGGTGCCGGCCAGCAGGATGCCCGCGCCGGTCCACTGCATGGCGGACATCTGGTCGTAGTCGAGGTACTGGAACACGTTGTCGACGATCCCCTTCTCCTCGATGCAGGCGTTCGTGGCCTTCTCCGTCGCCTCGGCGCAGGAGCCCCAGCCGTACAGCTGACCGTCGGCGCTGCCGACCCAGCGGTCCACCTCGTACGCGTCGTCGAGGCGCGCGGGCATGCTGCCGTCCAGCGGGTACCTGATCGTGCGCGGTGAGCCCAGGCGGTCCCGGAACATGTCCCAGGCGGTCTGGGCGACCACGGTGAAGCCGAGCGTTAGGACCATGGAGGCGAGGACCCGGCGCACCAGGATGCCGATGGTGAACCCGGCCGCGGTGAGGAACAGGGCGAGCGCGGGGAGGACGGGGCCGGTGACGTCGAAGACGGCGGTGTCCATCCAGTTGTCGCCGAGGACCGAGCGGTAGGGGTGCCACCACCAGGTGAACACCGCGGAGAGGACGGAGCAGGCCACCAGGGTGATCAGCAGGCACCAGCCGAGCTTCGCGACGACCCAGCGGCGCCGTGTCACGGACTGCGTGGTCACGAGCTGCGCGGTGCCCTGCTCCTGGTCTGCGGCGATCAGCGGCGCGCCGAGGAAGACGGCGAGGACACCGGGCAGCAGGGTCAGCAGGGAGGTGAGGCTCCCGTAGGCCTCGCCCACGACGGGCACCGGCGCGGGCTTCCCGGGCCAGCCCGCCGCGTCGAGCACGTCGATCAGCTGGGCGCGCTGGTACACGATCCAGAGCGAGCCGAGCACCGTCAGGGCGAGGACGCAGCACAGGGTGGTCCGGTGCTGGCGCAGGACCAGCCAGGTCAGTCCGCGCAGCAGCCTCGGACGGGCGGTGCGGGCGGCCGGGTCGGCGGTCAGGGTGGTGCTCATGCGGTCCTGGTCCCCTCGGTCTCGATCTGTGCGCCGGGTGTGTACAGCGGGGGCGCGTCCTGCGAGCGCAGGTGTGCCAGCAGTACTTCCTCCAGGCTGGGCACGGCCACCTGCCAGTCGCCGGAGAGCGGGCCGTCGGTCCGCACCATCGCCCGGAACTGCCTGCCCTGGACGCGCTTCTCGATGACGGTGTGCCGGGCGAGCGCGGCGGGCAGGTCCCCCTCCTCGGCCAGTCCGGTCACCAGGGCGTGCGCCGGGACGAGCGCGTCCGCGTCGCCGGCCATCCGGATCCGGCCGTCGGCGACCACCAGCAGGTAGTCGCACATGTCCTCCAGCTCGGCCAGGATGTGCGAGGACATCACCACCGTGGTCCCGCGCTCGACGGCCTCGGCCATCAGCAGGGTGCTCATCTCGTCGCGGGCCAGCGGGTCGAGATCCGCCATCGGCTCGTCCAGCAGGAGGAGGTCCGGCCGCTTCCCGAAGGCCAGCGCGAGGGCGACCCGGGTGCGCTGCCCGCCGGAGAGCGTCCCGACCGCGGCGTTCATCGGTACGTCGCCCGAGCGCACGATCCGCTCCGCGGCGGCCGCGTCCCAGCCGGGGTTCAGCTCGCAGCCGATCCGCAGCGTCTCCGCCACGGAGAACCGCTTGTACATCGGCTTGTCCTGCCCGAGGAAGGCGAACCTCGGCATCACCTCGGGGTCGCCCACCGGCACCCCGAAGACGCGCAGGTCGCCCCGGGTCGCCGCCACCTGACGGGAGACCAGGCCGAGCAGGGTGCTCTTCCCCGCGCCGTTGGGCCCGACGAGACCGCAGATCCGCCCGGCGGGCAGCCGGAAGGAACAGTCACGCAGGGCCCAGCCGCGCCGGTAGCGCTTCCCCAGCCCGCGGGCCTCCAGGGCCCAAGTGCCCGGGCTGCCGCCCGGATTGCTCGTCTCTGCCACGCGCCTCGCCTCAAATCCACTAGTCAATTAATGGAATCATGGTTATCTGAGGGCATGACTGTCAAACGCGAGACCTTCCGGAGGATCGCGCCGGGAGTGGGGGAGTGGCCGGTCGGCGCGTGCGGAGCGGCCAGCCGCTCCGCACGACCGTGACGAAGGGCGCTAGCGGGCTCGGTCCGCGGCGGGCCTGCCGTGCCAGTCCAGGCACATCACCAGGGAGTCGTCCGCCGCCGGGCCGGAGCCCCGATGGCCCAGCAGTTCCTGCAGCATCGCCCGGGGCACCTGGGGTGCCGGCAGCAGACGTGTGGCGGCGATCGACCGGGCCAGCGCGCGCAGGCTGTACTTCTCGCCGCCGGGTGACAGCGCGTCGTAGACGCCGTCGCTGATGAAGAGCAGGCGGTCCCCGGGCTCCACGCCGAAGTGCTGCGGGACGTAGTCCGTGTCCTCGAACATGCCCAGGGGCATCTGCGCCTCCAGCTCGATCGCCTCGACCACCCCCGCGCGGACCCGCCACACACGGGGTGAACCGGCGTCGATGATCTCCACGTCGCCGGTCGGGAGGTGGAACCGGAGCAGCAGGGTCGACGTGAACCGGCTCCCCCCGTACTGCCCGTAGATGGCCTGGTCGGCGAGGTATGCCTGATCGCTGAGGCCCAGACCGGCGCGACGGGCGTTGCGCAGGGCGTTGACCGCGAGATTGGTCAGCAGCGCGGCGTCGATGCCCTCGCCCATGCCGTTGCTGACGGTCACAAAGAGGTCGTCGGCCGAGGCCGACCAGTCGAAGCTGTCGCCGAAGATGGCGTACGCGGGTTCCAGCTGGGCGCCGAGGCTGTACTCGGGCCGGGTGCAGGAGCGCCCCGGCAGCAGTTGCCACTGCATCTCGGCCGCCAGGGTCAGCCGCTCGGCACGGCGCGCCTGAAGGAAGAGATCGGTGTCCCGCTCCGCGACGACCACCTCGTGCGCCAGGCCGGCGGCACACTGCTGAAGCTCCTCCAGGACGTACTTCGCCAGTCCGTCCTCGCCGACCCGCAAGGTGACGCTCAGCACTCCGAGCCGGTCCCCCCGGACGCTGAGCGGCAGGTGCACCGTCACCGTGGACGTGGTGTCGTCGTACACGCAGTACGGTTCCTGGGCGCCGAACGCGCGGCCCGGAGCGGTCTCGTGCACCGAGACCGCGGGCCGGGTGTGCGGCAGTATGCCGACGGGCTGCAACTGCGTCATCGCGTAGTCGACCATCAGCAACTCCACCGCCTCGGCGTGATGGCGTCGCTCCAGCACGGAACGGAGCACGTCGAAGATCTCATGAGGTGCGGCCTCGCGCAGAGAGCGCTCGATCGCGCCGGGTCTGTCCATCGGTAACGGTTCCTCTTCCCCTTCACATATCTTCATCTGAGCGACTACGCACCAGACCACTCACCCACGACCGGCCGGAACGGGCGCGCAGGCCCACTCGGGAGTGTCACATGCACAAGGCCCCCACCACCGCTCATCAGCACGTCGCGCCCGAGATCGGAGAGGTCCTGGAACTCCTGGAGATCGCCTGGGAACGCAGCCGGGACGCTCTCGGCACCGCGCCGCTCTCCGCGGCCCAGACCCGCGTGATGTACATCATGGAACGCGAACCCGGCATCAATCTGAGCGCTCTGGGCCGCCATCTCTCCGCGGCCGCGCCGTCCGTCACCCGCCTCTGCGACCGGCTGCAGGCCGCGGGCTTCCTCCGCCGGTTCCCCCACCCCCGCAACCGCCGCGAGGTCCAGGTGGAACTCACCGAATCGGGCCTCGCCCACCTGCGGGACATCAGGCGCCGTCGGGAGCAGGTACTGCGCCGGACCCTCGACCGCATGCCCCTCGACGCCCAGCTCGCCCTGGCGGCAGGGCTCCGCGCGCTGAGCGACGCGGCCGGCGAATCCGCCGAGGCTCCTCTGCGCCGGGAGACCGCCTGAGAACCCCTCCGCCGTGGGGCCCGGAGGAGGGGGCCCCACGGCGGAGGGGGTGGCCATCAGGGCCCGGGACCCGGGCGCGTCACCTCAGCACTCGATGATGTTCACCGCGAGCCCGCCGCGGGCGGTCTCCTTGTACTTGACGCTCATGTCGGTCACATCTGGTCGGGCTTCTGACCTGTCAAACTGCCCGATGCCTTCCGCGTAGCGCTCTGATTCGCACAAGAGGCGGGTCGAGTCGCGGTCTCGCGGTCAGACCTTGATGACGCGGATGCTGGGGCCGCAGAGCATCAGGAGGTCTTCGGGGCCCGATGTCAGGACGGTCGTTGGGGCTGGCGAGGTGAGTGCGGTGGCGGCCACGATGGCGTCGAGGGCGTACTTGTGGCCGTGCAGTCCGGCCGCGGCCAGGAGCTTGCTCGCATGGCGGGCGATGGCTTCGGTGGGCGGGATGATGTTCACGCGGGAGACTGCGTAGTCGAAGCGGGCCTGCTTGACCCTGGGGTCGCGTGCTTCGACGAGGGTGACGGAGCTGGTGACGACGCGGATGTCTTCGGCTTCGGCGGCGGCCAGCCACTCGGTGATCTCGGGCGTGCGTCGCACCAGTTTGGACAGGCCTTCGCAGTCCAGGACGAGCGTGCCGCTCACGCGGCGTCCGCCGAGCCCGCGGCGTCGCCGCGGAGAATGGCGCGTTTGGCGTCGACCGCCGCCTGATCGACCGAGCCGTGTTCGGTTTCCGCGTCTTCGATGAGCTCGTGCAGACGGTCCCGTTCCAGTTGGCGCTGGATGAGGGTCTCAACGTACGCGGACATGCCTCGCTTGCCCGTACGTGCCTTGAGGGCAGCAATGGTGCCTTCGTGGAGGGAGACCGATACGGGCCGGACGGGTCCTTCGCCGGGCGCCTGGGAGGTAGCCATGGGGCCGAGTTTAACAAAACTCTTGTTATTGGATGGGGGTGATTCTCCGAGCGGGCGTGTCGGAGGGACATCCATCGCTGCGCGGGTGTCGCGAACTTCCAGGTCAAGCGCCCATCGGCGAGGGATCCGTCAGGGACTTTGCAGGGACTTTCACGTCTGTCCCAGGGAGGTTCCAGGGACTTTCCGCCGTGCAAGCGGGGAAGGCCCTGACAGCGCTGAAAGAAGCAAACGCGCTGGTCAGGGCCTAGAACCTCAGCACTCGATGATGTTCACCGCGAGCCCGCCGCGGGCGGTCTCCTTGTACTTGACGCTCATGTCGGCGCCCGTGTCCTTCATGGTCTTGATGACCTTGTCCAGGGAGACCTTGTGGCTGCCGTCGCCGCGCAGCGCCATCCTGGCCGCCGTGACCGCCTTGACCGCCGCCATCCCGTTGCGCTCGATGCAGGGGATCTGGACGAGGCCGCCGACGGGGTCGCAGGTCAGGCCCAGGTTGTGCTCCATGCCGATCTCGGCGGCGTTCTCCACCTGCTCGGGGGAGCCGCCCAGCACCTCGGCGAGGGCGCCCGCGGCCATCGAGCAGGCGGAGCCGACCTCGCCCTGGCAGCCGACCTCGGCGCCCGAGATGGAGGCGTTCTCCTTGAACAGCATGCCGATGGCGCCTGCGGCCAGCAGGAAGCGGACGACGCCGTCGTCCTTCTCGGCCGGGGTGCAGCCGCCCGCCGCGAAGTTCATCCAGTAGTGGAGGACGGCGGGGATGATGCCCGCCGCGCCGTTGGTGGGGGCGGTGACGACGCGGCCCCCGGCGGCGTTCTCCTCGTTGACGGCCATCGCGTACAGGGTGATCCACTCCATCGCGTGCTTCTGGGGGTCGCCCTCGGCGCGCAGCTGCCTGGCCGTGTTCGCGGCGCGGCGGCGGACCTTCAGACCACCGGGCAGGATGCCCTCACGGGACATGCCGCGCGCGATGCAGGCCTGCATGACACGCCAGATCTCCAGCAGACCGGCCCGGATCTCGTCCTCGGTCCGCCAGGCCTTCTCGTTCTCCAGCATCAGGGAGGAGATGGACAGACCGGTCTCCCGGGCGAGCCGCAGCAGCTCGTCGCCGGTGCGGAAGGGGTGCCTGAGGACCGTGTCGTCCGGGACGATCGGGTTCTCGCCGTCCACGGCGTCCTCGTCGACGACGAAGCCCCCGCCCACCGAGTAGTAGGTCTTCTCCAGCAGCGGGGCGCCGTCGGCGTCGTACGCGGCGACGGTCATCCCGTTGGCGTGGTACGGCAGCGCCTTGCGGCGGTGCAGGACCAGCTGCTCGTCGAAGTCGAACGGTATGTCGTGCACGCCCAGGAGGCTGATGCGGCCCGACGCGCGGATCTCCTCGACGCGGGCGTCCGCGCCCTCGACGTCGACCGTGCGGGGCGACTCGCCCTCCAGACCGAGCAGGACGGCCTTGGGCGTGCCGTGCCCGTGGCCCGTCGCGCCGAGCGAGCCGTAGAGCTCGGCGCGGACCGACGCGGTGTGGACCAGCAGGCCCTCGTTCTTGAGCCGGCGGGCGAACATGCGGGCCGCGCGCATCGGGCCGACCGTGTGGGAACTGGACGGGCCGATGCCGACCGAGAAGAGGTCGAAGACCGAGAGGGCCACGGGGGTACTCCTAAGGCGTTGGTGGACGACGTTGTCCGCCCGGGTGGTGCGGGACGGGCCGGGTGGGCCCGGTGACGCGGGGCAAAGGGGTGGGGGCACCGCGCTCACTGTGTTCAGTGTGCGCGGTGCCCCCACCCTGTGTGCAAACTGCGGGTGACTACGAGAGGCCGGGGTACAGCGGGAACTTCTCGGCCAGCGCGGTCACGCGGGCCTTGAGGGCGTCGGCGTCGTACGCGGGCTTCAGCGCGGCCGCGATGATCTCGGCGACCTCGGTGAAGTCCTCGGCCTGGAAGCCGCGGGTGGCGAGCGCCGGCGTGCCGATGCGCAGACCCGAGGTGACCATCGGGGGCCGCGGGTCGTTCGGGACGGCGTTCCGGTTGACCGTGATGCCCAGCTCGTGGAGCCGGTCCTCGGCCTGCTGGCCGTCCAGCTCCGAGTTGCGCAGGTCGACCAGGACCAGGTGGACGTCCGTACCGCCGGAGAGCACGGAGACGCCCACCTCGGTGACGTCCGGCTGCACCAGACGCTCGGCCAGGATGCGGGCGCCGTCCAGGGTGCGCTGCTGGCGCTCCTTGAACTCCTCGCCCGCCGCGATCTTGAAGGAGACCGCCTTGGCCGCGATCACGTGCTCCAGCGGGCCGCCCTGCTGACCGGGGAAGACCGCCGAGTTGATCTTCTTGGCGAGCTCCTGCGTCGACAGGATCACGCCACCGCGCGGACCACCGAGGGTCTTGTGCGTGGTGGTCGTGACGACGTGGGCGTGCGGCACCGGGTTGGGATGCAGACCGGCGGCGACCAGGCCCGCGAAGTGCGCCATGTCGACCATCAGGTACGCGCCGACCTCGTCCGCGATACGGCGGAAGGCGGCGAAGTCCAGCTGGCGCGGGTAGGCGGACCAGCCCGCCACGATGAGCTTCGGCTTCGACTCCTTGGCGAGGCGCTCGACCTCGGCCATGTCCACGACGCCGGTGTCGTCGACGTGGTACGGGACCACGTCGTAGAGCTTGCCGGAGAAGTTGATCTTCATGCCGTGGGTCAGGTGACCCCCGTGGGCCAGGTTGAGACCCATGATCGTGTCGCCCGGCTTCAGCAGCGCGAACATCGCGGCGGCGTTGGCCTGCGCACCCGAGTGCGGCTGGACGTTCGCGGCCTCGGCGCCGAAGAGCGCCTTGATCCGGTCGATCGCGATCTGCTCGACCACGTCGACGTGCTCGCAGCCACCGTAGTAGCGGCGGCCGGGGTAGCCCTCGGCGTACTTGTTGGTGAGGACGGAGCCCTGCGCCTCCATGACCGCGACGGGAGCGAAGTTCTCCGACGCGATCATCTCGAGGGTGGACTGCTGGCGGTGGAGCTCGGCGTCGACGGCGGCGGCGACGTCCGGGTCCAGCTCGTGGAGGGAGGAGTTGAGAAGCGACATCAGTGGGTCCCTAAGGTCTCAGTTGCCGGAGAACGCGGTGTACTCGTCGGCGGAGAGAAGGTCGTTCGGCTCCTCCGCGACGCGCACCTTGAACAGCCAGCCGCCCTCGAAGGGAGCGGAGTTCACCAGCGAGGGGTCGTCCACGACGTCCTGGTTGGCCGCGGTCACCTCGCCGGTCACCGGCGAGTACAGGTCGCTGACCGACTTGGTCGACTCCAGCTCACCGCAGGTCTCGCCCGCGGTTACCGTGTCGCCGACCTCCGGGAGCTGGGCGTAGACGACGTCACCGAGCGCGTTGGCCGCGAACTCGGTGATCCCGACCGTGGCCACACCGTCCTCGAGGGCCGACAGCCACTCGTGCTCCTTGCTGTACCGCAGCTGCTGGGGGTTGCTCATGACCTGAATTCTCCTGTACGCGGGGGAGTGCTGATGAACGGTGGTCTTACGGTGTGAGACACGAATGCGTCACGTGCGGCGGTGCTCCGCCTCACTTGCGGCGCTTGTAGAAGGGCAGCGCCACGACCTCGTACGGCTCGTGCGTGCCCCGGATGTCGACGCCGACACCCTCGGTGCCGGGCGCGGCGTACGCCGCGTCCACGTAGGCCATGGCGATCGGCTTGCCCAGGGTGGGCGACGGCGCGCCGGAGGTGACCTCGCCGACGACGTTCCCGCCGGCCACGACGGGATACCCGGCACGCGGCACCCTGCGGCCCTCGGCGACCAGGCCGACGAGCTTGCGCGGCGGGGTCGTCTCCGCACGCTCGGCGGCGGCGGACAGCGCCTCGCGGCCGACGAAGTCGCCCTCCTTCTCGAACTTCACGACCCGGCCCAGACCCGCGTCGAAGGGCGTCAGCGCGGTGGTCAGCTCGTGCCCGTAGAGCGGCATGCCCGCCTCCAGGCGGAGCGTGTCGCGGCAGGAGAGCCCGCAGGGGATCAGGCCGTACGGCGCGCCGGCCTCCGTCAGGGCCTTCCACAGCTGCTCGGCGTGCTCGGGGGCCACGAAGAGCTCGAAGCCGTCCTCGCCCGTGTAACCGGTGCGGGCGATGAGCGCCGGCACGCCGGCGACCGTTCCCGGGAGCCCGGCGTAGTACTTCAGTCCGTCCAGGTCGGCATCCGTGACCGACTTCAGTACGGCGGGCGAGTCGGGACCCTGGACGGCGAGCAGCGCGTACGCGTCGCGGTCGTCCCGCACCTCGGCGTCGAAGCCGCCGGCGCGCGTGGTGAGGGTGTCCAGGACCAGCTGGGCGTTGCCCGCGTTGGCGACGACCATGAACTCGGTGTCGGCCAGGCGGTAGACGATCAGGTCGTCCAGGATGCCGCCGTCCTCCGCGACGATCATCGTGTAGCGGGCCCTGCCCTCGCCGACGGTGGCGATGTTGCCGACCAGCGCGTAGCTCAGGAAGGCCGCCGCCTGCGGGCCGGTGACGGTGATCTCGCCCATGTGCGACAGGTCGAACAGCCCGGCCCGGGTACGCACGGCGTGGTGCTCGTCGCGCTCGCTGGCGTACCGCAGCGGCATGTCCCAGCCGGCGAAGTCGGTCATGGTCGCGCCCAGGGACCGATGCAGGGCATCGAGGGCGGTGAGACGGGGGGCGGCGCTCGGGGCAGTGCTCATGGACATGGCTCCAGGGCATGACGACAGGGGGTGGTTCCCTCCCCATCTGTCATCGGAACCTGAGAGGTTCGCCGAGAGCCCCTGAAAGGGTCCGGCTTGCACCTTGGGTGGGGCCGCGCAGCGGCCCGCTTTTCAGATCTGCCTCATCCACGCGGTACGGGGCCTGAGAGATTCAAGGGAGGAACTTGCTCCTTCGGCGCCCGGCGCACACGGTGACCGGGACTCTCCCGCGCGGATTCAAACGGCCGGTATGCAGTTGGCGGGGTCATCATCGCACGCATTGCGGGAGAGTGGGGGCGTCCCGGTCCGTACGGGTGCCGGTCCCGACACGTGCGGCCGGAAGCGGTTGTGCCGCATTACCTTTTCTTTACACTTCTTGAGCAGGTCGGTGGGTGACTCGGCAGGGGGAATGGCGATGACGTCGCAGCGCTACGCGACGACTGCGGGGGCGGGGAGCGGTGCGATGCCCCAGCAGTCGGGCGCGCCCGCACACGAGCTAGTGGACGGGGACGCGCCGGTGGTGCGCGACCTGCGGGGCCGGGGCCCTCTGGGGCCGCGCAGCCTGGACTTCGCGCCGCGGGACGTGGTGGTGGTCTCGGGGCTGCCCGGCAGCGGGAAGTCCACGCTGATCCGGCGCGCGGCCAGGGACCACGCGATCGACTCCCAGGACACCAGGGACCGCTGGGAGGCCGCCGTGCCCGGCTTACTCCCGTACGCCCTCTACCGTCCGCTGGTGCGCGCCGCGCACTACGCGGGCCTGTTGCGGACGCTGCGCGCGGGCGGCCCGGTCGTCGTCCACGACTGCGGGACGCAGGCATGGGTGCGGCGCTGGCTGGCGCGAGAGGCCCGGCGCCGGGGCAGCGCCCTCCGTCTCGTCCTGCTCGACGTCACCCCCCAGGTCGCCAGGCAAGGGCAGCGGGAGCGTGGCCGCGGGGTGTCCGGCTACGCCTTCGCCCGGCACCGGCGCGCGGTCGGCCGGCTGCTGCGCGACACGGAGAGCGGGCTGCTGCCGCCGGGGTGCTCCTCGGCGGTGCTGCTCGACCGGGAGACGGCGGCGGCGATCGGCCTGATCTCCTTTCCGGAGCCGCGGCCCCCGCAGGTGTAGTCCCGGCTCCGGCCTGAGACGGCGGGGCGGACCGGAGGCGTCACCGTTCGCACACGCACAGTTCGCGCCCCTGCGGCGGGCCGTCCGGAATCTGGACGGCCCGGTGGGCCCGGCCACGGCTCCCGCCTGCGGCACTGCCCTCGCGGTGCGAGCCGGTCTAAGGTTTCAGCCGCACAGCATGGCGAGAAAGGGACACAGACACCGTGGAGATTCCGGCTCAGGGCCAGGACCCGTCGTATCCGTCGCAGGGATGGCCGGCCAACGAGCTCGAGGAGACGCTCGGCGCCTCGATCGGCGTACCCGGGGCGGGCGGACGACTGGTCGAGGTCCTCGGACGCAGTCATGTCTGGGTGCCGCTGCCGAACGGCGGGGGCCCCGACAGCATCGGCCTCGACCTGCCGACGGTCGACATCGAAGGCGGCGCGTACGTCCCCGTGTTCAGCTCCGAGGCGCAGTTCCTCCAGTGCGTCGGCACCCATCTCTCCTTCACCGTCGCGCCCGCGCGCGAGTTCGCCCGTGGGCTGCCCCCGCAGCTCGGCATCGCGGTCAACCCCGGCGGTGCCGTCGGCGTACCCCTGCCGCCGGCCGCCGTCGCCGAGCTCTGCCGCGCCGGGCGCACCCCGCTCGACGGTCCCGCGAGCGGAGGCAGGGTGCGGCTGTACGAGCCGGACTGGAAGGAGGACCCCGTGGACTTCCTCTCCGCGGTGTCCGCCGAGTTCCAGGAAACCGGAGTGGTGAGCACCGCGCGCCGGGTGCTGGCCAGCATCGAGGGCGACAGCCCCGCCCTCTTCGTCGGCGTCGAGTTCGCCGTACGGGAGGCCGCGGAGCAGAGTGTTCCGCTGGACGCCCTGGGGCGCGCGCTGGGCCGGGTCCAGGTGCCCTGGCCGGTCAATCTCGTCCTGCTCGACGTGGCACAGGACCCGGTCGGTGACTGGATGCTGGAGAAGGTCCGTCCGTTCTACCGGCGCGACGGGTACTGACGGCGGGACCCGTGGCGTCGAGCCGGTGTCGTGGGCGGCGCATAAGCTGGTTGGATGACGAGGCTGCCCCGTGTGCCCGGGAGCGGCGCCACAACACCGTGAAGCAGAACAGCGGATCGAAGAGGGGCGGGACCCAGAGTGAGTGCGTCAGGCGTGGGGGCGGCCGGTGGGGTGTCCCCCGCTCATGGGGGTCCCACCGCTCAGGCGAAGCCGGGAGCCCGGGGAGATGTCGAGCACATGCTCCGCCAGGTGGCCCCCGGGCGCCTCGACTCGTACGAGGCGCTGCTGAGGTCCCTGGCGGACGGCCAGGTCTGGATGCTGCTCTGGCACGGCACGGCGGGCTCCCCCGACGCCCAGTACGGCAACATGGAGGTCGAGGGCCTCGGGTACGCCCCGTGCGTGACCTCCGCGCAGGAGCTCTCCGCCAGCGGCTGGAACCGGGCCCACGAGCTGACCACCGGCCGTGACATCGCCCGTTCCCTCTTCCCCGACCGCTGGGGCATCTGGCTCAACCCGCACGCCCCCGGCGGCGGCGTGGGCATCCCCTGGCTGGATCTGCGCCGCATCGCCACCGGCCTCGACCGGATGCCCGCGGGGCCGCTCCGGCTCACCGAACCCGCCGTCGAGATCCCGCAGTTCTACGCCCTGCTGTCGCAGAACGCCCATCGCACCCCCGCCGTCCGGGCCCTGCGCCGCGCGTGGGTGCAGCCCGCGCTCGGTGTCCCGTACCTCGCGATCGGGCTCGATCTCTACGACACCGGACGGCCGTCCGTCGACGCGGTCCGCGCGATGATGCAGCAGTCGATCGGCGTCGTCCCCGACGGGCTGCCCGTCTCGACCGTCTCCCTGTCCGACGAGTACGACCCCGTCGCGATGTGGCTGAACGCCAACGCCCGGCCGTTCTACGACCGCGAGGCGCACGTCCAGGCGCCCCCGGCGCCCGGATACGGCTACCCGCCGGCCACCGGCACCGCCCCGCACGTCTACTGACGACACGTCAGCCGTGCGGAACCGCCGAGGGTAATTGGTGGCTTGTTCCATGCAGTTGGGCGTCATGTCCGTAATCACGGATTAGTGACCGAGAGGTCCGCTCACGAAGCATGGTTGTCCGGATAACGGAAGCCCCTTGGCAGCATCACGTTTATGCAAACATTCCCCGTCAGGTCTGGCGGGTGATCGCAAAGTGGTTGAAGACTCCTGGCAGCAGGTGGTCCATGCCCGGCGCGACCCTCTTTCAAACAGGGTCTCTTCGGCCGCACATCGCCACTTGTGTCACATTTCGTAAGAGCCGCTACAGCGGCGGTTCACAGGCCGGCCACCGTCGGCCGAGAGGGGTCTCCAACGCAATGACGGCACCGATCGAGACCACCCGGGCGGACGCGCAGCCCGAGACGGTGCTGGAAGGCGCCGGACGTAAGGAGATCGAGGGCCGTTCGCTCGGCCGAATCGCCTGGACGCGCTTCAAGCGGGACAAGGCCGCGATGGCCGGTGGCATCGTTGTCGTGCTGCTGATCCTCGTCGCGATGCTTTCCAAGCCGCTGCAGTCGCTCCTCGGACTCGACCCCAACGCGTTCAACCAGAGCCTGGTCGACCCGGTCATGCTGGCCCCCAAGGGCTCGCTCGGCGGCATCAGTTGGGACCACCCCCTCGGGGTCGAGCCGCAGACCGGACGCGACATCCTGGCGCGCATCCTCGAAGGCTCCTGGGTCTCCCTCGTGGTCGCCGTCGGCTCCACGCTGCTCTCCGTCGTCATCGGCGTCGTCATGGGCGTCGTGGCCGGGTTCTACGGCGGCTGGGTGGACAGCTTCATCAGCCGGCTGATGGACACCTTCCTCGCCTTCCCGCTGCTCCTCTTCGCGATCTCCATCTCCGCCTCCCTGCAGGGCAACGCCTTCGGGCTGGAAGGGCTCACGCTGCGGATCGCGGTCCTGATCTTCGTGATCGGCTTCTTCAGCTGGCCCTACATCGGCCGTATCGTCCGCGCGCAGACCCTGTCGCTGCGCGAGCGCGAGTTCGTCGAGGCCGCCCGGTCGCTGGGCGCACGCGGCCCGTTCATCCTCTTCCGCGAGCTCCTGCCGAACCTGATCGCGCCGATCCTCGTGTACGCGACGCTGCTGATCCCCACGAACATCCTCTTCGAGGCGTCGCTCTCCTTCCTCGGTGTCGGTATCGCCCCGCCGCAGGCCTCCTGGGGCGGCATGCTCACGCAGGCGGTCGACCTCTACGAGGTGGACCCGATGTTCATGGTCATCCCCGGTATGGCGATCTTCATCACCGTGCTGGCCTTCAATCTGCTGGGGGACGGGCTGCGTGACGCACTCGACCCTCGTGGCAAGTAATCGCGGCATCGCCGCACCGGACTAGCGAGGGGGCTTTCCTCAGCATGCAGAACAGAAAGACAGCAGCGGCCATAGCCGTGGCCGTAGCGGTTTCGCTCGGCGCATCGGCCTGCAGCGGCGGCGACTCGGGCGGTGACAGCAACGGCGGTGGGGGCAACGTCAAGGCTGACGCCGGTCTGACGAGCATCGTCAACGCGACCGACAAGAAGGGGGGAACGGTCACTCTGGAGCACGCGAGCGGCCCGGACTCCCTGGACCCCGGCAACACGTACTACGGCTGGGTGCAGAACTTCTCCCGCCTGTACGGCCGTTCGCTGGTGACCTTCAAGCCGGCCGCCGGCAAGGAGAGCCTGGAGGTCGTTCCCGACCTCGCGACCAGCCTCGGCAAGGCCAGCGACGACGCCAAGACCTGGACGTACACGCTCCGCAAGGGCGTGAAGTACGAGGACGGCACCGAGGTCACCTCGAAGGACGTCAAGTACGCCGTCGAGCGCTCCAACTTCGCGCCGGAGGCCCTGTCCAACGGCCCGACGTACTTCAAGGCCTACCTCGAGGGCGGCGACAAGTACAAGGGTCCGTACAAGGACAAGTCGCCCGAGGGCCTCAAGTCCATCGAGACGCCGGACGACTACACGATCGTCTTCAAGCTCAACAAGCCGTTCGCGGACATGGACTACCTCGCCGCCTTCTCGCAGACCGCTCCGGTCCCGCAGAAGGCCGACACGGGTGCCAGCTACGTCCAGAAGATGGTCTCCTCGGGTCCGTACAAGTTCTCGGCGTACGACGAGAGCAAGGGCGCGACGCTGGTCCGCAACCCGGAGTGGGACCCGAAGTCGGACCCGATCCGCAAGGCGCTGGCCGACAAGGTCGAGCTCAAGTTCAACGTCAACGCGACGACGATCGACGACCACCTTCTCAACGACGCCATCACCGTGGGCGCCGAGGGCACGGGTCTGCAGTCCAAGACCCAGCCCAAGGTCCTGGTCAAGGCCTCCGAGAAGGCCAAGACGGACAACCCGTACGCCGGCGCCCTGCAGTACCTGGCGCTGAACGTCAACGTGAAGCCGTTCGACAACGTCGAGTGCCGCAAGGCCGTCCAGTACGCGGTCGACAAGCAGAGCATGGTCGACTCGATCGGCGGCTCGGTCAAGGGCGACCCGGCCACCACGGTCATCCCCCCGACCGTCGCCGGCTACAAGAAGTTCGACCTGTACCCCTCCGAGGGCAACAAGGGCGACGTCGCCAAGGCCAAGGAGCACCTGACCAAGTGCGGTCAGCCCAAGGGCTTCAAGACCACGCTGACGGCGCGCTCGGACCGTCCTGACGAGATCACCGCCGCCACGCAGCTCCAGGGCAGCCTGAAGGCGATCGGCGTCACCGCCGAGATCAAGCAGTTCCCCGCGGACAAGTACTTCACGGACTTCGCCGGTGTCCCCGAGTGGGTCCACAAGAACAACGCGGGCATGATGATGATGGCCTGGGGTGCCGACTGGCCGACCGGCTTCGGCTTCCTCGACCAGATCGTGAACGGATCGGCCATCAAGCCGTCCGGTGGCACGAACCTGATGGAGCTCGACGACAAGGCGATCAACGAGCTCCTCGTCAAGGGCATCGGCACCGTCGACACCACGGCGCGCAACGCCACGTGGGGCGAGGTCGACCAGAAGGTCATGGAGAACGCCTCGGTCGTTCCGCTCTTCTACCGCAAGAACCTGCTCTACCGCCCGGACTCCGCGGCGAACGTCACGGTCACGGACGCGTACCTCGGCATGTACGACTACGTGCTGATGACGTCCACCAAGTAACACCTGTTCATCGACAGCATCCCCTGAAAGGCAGGTGAAGGCGCCGGGCCGGCGGGCGTACCCCGTCCGCCCGCCCGGCGCCGCACGGCTGTGGCTGCGTACATCATTCGACGCGTATTCGCCGCGGTGTTGCTGCTGCTGGTGGTCAGCGCAGTCACATTCGCGATCTTCTTCCTGGTGCCCCGCCTCGGCGGTCAGACCCTCGACTCGATGGCGGCCCAGTACGTCGGGAAGAGTCCCGACCCCGACGTCATCGCCGCGGTCAAGAAGAACCTGGGGCTCGACCAGCCCCTCTACCTGCAGTACTGGAACTTCGTGAAGGGCATCGTCGTCGGCGCGGACTACCAGTTCGGCCCCGACCCGGTGACCTGCAACGCCCCCTGCTTCGGCTACTCCTTCAAGACCCACACCGAGATCTGGCCGCAGCTCGTCGACCGTGTCCCGGTCACCCTGTCGCTGGCCGTCGGTGCCGCCGTCATCTGGGTCGTCTCCGGTGTCGCGATCGGTGTCGTCTCCGCGCTGAAGCGGGGCTCGTTCTTCGACCGCATGTCCATGGGCGTCGCCCTCGCCGGTGTCTCGCTGCCGATGTTCTTCACCGGCCTCGTCGTGCTGGCCCTGTTCGGCAACGGGGAGTACGTACCGTTCGCCGACAGTCCCCTGGAGTGGGCGGGCAGCCTGGTCCTGCCCTGGTGCACGCTCGCCCTGCTGTACTCCGCGCTCTACGCCCGGCTCACCCGGGCGGGGATGCTGGAGACGATGGGCGAGGACTACATCAGAACCGCGCGGGCCAAGGGCCTCAAGGAGCGCAAGGTGGTCGTCAAGCACGGCCTGCGCTCCGCGCTCACCCCGCTCGTCACCATCTTCGGCATGGACTTCGCACTGCTGCTCGGCGGCGCGGTCATCACCGAGCGGGTCTTCTCCTTCCAGGGACTCGGTGCCTTCGCCATCCAGGGCGTCACCACCGCCGACCTGCCCAAGGTGATGGGCGTGACCCTGGTCGCGGCCTTCTTCATCGTCATCTGCAACCTGCTGGTGGACCTCGTGTACGCCGCGATCGACCCCCGGGTGAGGCTCTCATGAGCGACGCAATCAAGAAGGACTCCCCGGCGGCGGACACCGTTCCCGCGCAGAGGACCGGCGACGACAAGGAATTCCTGTCCGTACGCAACCTCAGCGTCCACTTCGACACCGACGACGGGCTGGTCAAGTCCGTCGACGGCGTCAGCTTCGACCTGAAGGCCGGCCAGACCCTCGGCATCGTCGGCGAGTCCGGCTCCGGCAAGTCCGTGACCTCGCTGGGGATCATGGGGCTCCACACCTCGGAGCGTGCCCGGATCGGCGGTGAGATCTGGCTCGACGGCGAGGAGCTCATCGGCGCCGGCCCCGAGCGCGTGCGCGCGCTCCGCGGCCAGAAGATGGCCATGATCTTCCAGGACCCGCTGTCCGCCCTGCACCCGTACTACAGCATCGGCGCGCAGATCGTGGAGGCCCACCGGGTCCACAACAAGGTCGACAAGAAGGCCGCGAAGAAGCGCGCGATCGAGATGCTCGACCGCGTGGGGATCCCCGAGCCGCACCGCCGGTACGAGGACTACCCGCACCAGTTCTCCGGCGGCATGCGCCAGCGCGCGATGATCGCGATGGCCCTGGTCAACAACCCGCAGCTGCTCATCGCGGACGAGCCGACGACCGCCCTCGACGTCACCGTCCAGGCGCAGATCCTCGACCTGATCCGCGACCTGCAGAAGGAGTTCGGCTCCGCGGTCGTCATGATCACCCACGACCTCGGTGTCGTCGCTGAGATCGCGGACAACCTGCTCGTGATGTACGCGGGACGCTGCATCGAGCGCGGCAGCGCCGAGAAGGTGTTCTACGAGCCCCAGCACCCGTACACCTGGGGCCTGCTCGGCTCGATGCCCCGCATCGACCGCGAGCAGACCGACCGGCTCATCCCGGTCAAGGGCTCCCCGCCCAGCCTCATCAACGTCCCGTCGGGCTGCGCCTTCCACCCGCGCTGCCCGTACGCCGACGTCCCGCCGGACAACATCACCCGCACCGAGCGTCCGGAGCTGCAGCAGGTCAGCGACGGGCACTACTCCGCGTGCCACATGTCGCGTGAGCAGCGCGACCGTATCTGGACCGAAGAGATTGCGCCGAAGCTGTGACTGATCCGAACAAGAAGACTCCCGTGTCTTCCGAGGCCAGGCCCGACGGGTCCGAGCCGCTCCTCAAGGTCGACGGCCTCGTCAAGCACTTCCCGATCACCAAGGGTGTGCTGAAGCGCAAGGTCGGCGCGGTCCAGGCCGTGGACGGGCTCACCTTCGACGTACGTCCGGGCGAGACCCTGGGCGTCGTCGGCGAGTCGGGATGCGGCAAGTCGACCATGGGCCGACTGGTGACCCGGCTGCTGGAGCCGACCGGCGGCAAGGTCGAGTTCCAGGGGCGCGACATCACCCACATGTCGGCCGGGAAGCTGCGCCCGATGCGCCGCGACATCCAGATGATCTTCCAGGACCCGTACGGCTCGCTGAACCCGCGCCACACGGTCGGCGGGATCGTCGGCACCCCCTTCCGGCTCCAGGGCGTCAAGCCCGAGGGCGGCGTGAAGGCGGAGGTCCAGCGGCTCCTGGAGCTGGTGGGGCTCAACCCCGAGCACTACAACCGCTACCCGCACGAGTTCTCCGGCGGCCAGCGCCAGCGCATCGGCATCGCGCGCGCGCTCGCACTGAAGCCGAAGCTGGTCGTCGCCGACGAGCCGGTCTCGGCACTGGACGTGTCGATCCAGGCCCAGGTGGTGAACCTGCTGGACGACCTCCAGGACGAGCTCGGGCTCACGTACATGATCATCGCGCACGACCTGTCGGTCATCCGCCATGTCTCGGACCGGATCGCGGTCATGTACCTCGGCAAGATCGTGGAGCTCGCGGACCGTACGTCGCTGTACGAGGCGCCGATGCACCCGTACACCACGGCGCTCATGTCGGCCGTCCCGGTCCCGGACCCGCGCAGGCGCGGAGCCAAGAGCGACCGCATCCTGCTCAAGGGCGACGTGCCGTCGCCGATCTCGCCGCCTTCGGGCTGCCGCTTCCACACCCGGTGCTGGAAGGCCACGCAGATCTGCAAGACGACCGAACCGCCGCTGCTCCAGCTGAAGACCGGGCATCAGGTGGCGTGCCACCACCCGGAGAACGGCGAGGACCAGGCACCCGGGGACGCGCCGCTCGTCGCGGACGTCATCACCGTGAAGTCGGTGGGCGCGGGCGCGCCGGAGCCGGCAGCGGCCGCGCAGGCGGAGAAGCCCGTCGCCTCGGAGGAGCCGGAGGAGAGCGCCGAGTCCGCCTCCGTACCCGACGGCAAGGGCGCCGTGGCCCCGTCCGCCGATGCGGAGGACGAGCCGAAGAAGTAGTACGGGCACAATTGCCCGGTGCTCAACGAACTCTTCACCCCCTCCGTCCAGCATGCCCTCGACATCGTCGGAATCTTCGTCTTCGCGATCTCGGGAGCCCTGCTCGCCGTCCGCAAGAACTTCGATGTCTTCGGCATCGCGGTCCTCGCCGAGGTGACAGCGCTGGGCGGAGGGATTTTCCGTGACGTGATGATCGGTGCCGTACCCCCGGCGGCCTTCACGGATCTCGGCTACTTCCTGACCCCGCTGATCGCCGCCGGCCTCGTGTTCTTCCTGCATCCGCACGTCGAACGCATCCAGGTCGGCGTCAACGTCTTCGACGCGGCGGGACTCGGTCTCTTCTGCGTGGCCGGGACGGTCAAGGCCTACGAGTACGGCCTCGGCCTCACCTCGTCCGCCGCCCTCGGCCTGGCCACCGCGGTCGGCGGCGGCGTCCTGCGCGACGTCCTGGCCAACGAGGTGCCCTCGCTGCTGCGCTGGGACCGGGACCTGTACGCGGTCCCCGCGATCGTCGGAGCCGTCATGGTGGTGCTCTGCATCAGGTTCGAGACGCTCAACGCCTACACCAGCGGTGCCGCCGCACTCGCCGCGTTCGTCCTGCGGCTCCTGGCCATGCGCTTCCACTGGAGGGCACCGCGGGCCTGGAACCGACGCTCGGCCAGGGCCGAGGAGAACGCGGCCGTCATCTGACCGGAACAATAAGCTACCGCTCAGTAATACGATCGGTGTACCGTGCGTGCCATGGCACAGGCAGCAGCGCAGGAGTCGCGCGCGGTACAGGCGACCATCGGTGACAGCGAGTTCGACCGTGACACCGCGGTCACGCTCCGGGAGGAGGGCGTCTACGACGCCGAGCTCTCCGCGGGCTGGACGATCATCCACGCGGTCAACGGCGGCTACCTCCTCGCCCTGCTCGGCCGCGCGCTCGGCGAGGCGCTGCCGCACTCCGACCCCTTCTCGGTCTCCGCGCACTACCTCACCGCCTCGGTCCCCGGCCCGGCCGTGATCCGTACGCAG
The DNA here is from genome assembly GCF_000717245.1 of Kitasatospora papulosa. Taxonomy (GTDB): domain Bacteria; phylum Actinomycetota; class Actinomycetes; order Streptomycetales; family Streptomycetaceae; genus Streptomyces; species Streptomyces papulosus. The sequence continues at coordinate 117,083 of NZ_JNYQ01000004.1, read as the reverse complement.
GTGGTCCGGACCGGCCGTACGCTCTCCACCGGCGAGGCCTCGCTCTTCCAGTTCGCCGAGGACGGCACGGAGATCGAGCGCATCCGGGTGCTGGCCACCTACGGCGACCTGGACGGCCTGAGTGACGACATCCGTACGTCGGCCGAGCCCCCGGCGTTCCCGCCCCTGGAACAGTGCCTCGGAACGAGCGACGGCGCGTCGGTGATCCCCGGCAGCTCCGCCATCACCGAACGGCTGGACATCAAGCTCGACCCCGCGACGGTCGGCTGGGCCGTCGGCGCACCGTCGGGCAAGGGCGAGATGCGGGGCTGGTTCGGCCTGGCGGACGGCCGCGACGCCGATCCCCTCTCGCTGCTCCTCACCGTGGACGCCCTGCCGCCCACCTCCTTCGAGCTGGGACTGAAGGGCTGGACGCCCACCGTCGAGCTCACCGCCCACATCCGCTGCCGGCCGGCCCCGGGGCCGCTGCGTGTCTCCATCACCACCCGGAATCTCGCGGGAGGCTTCCTGGAGGAGGACGCGGACGTGTGGGACAGCGCCGGCCGCCTCGTCGCACAGTCCCGCCAGCTGGCCCGCGCACCCCGCGGCTGACCCCCGCGCCATGATGGTGCGGTGAAGTCCGACCGGCTGCTCTCCATCCTCCTGCTGCTCCAGACCCGCGGCACGGTTCCGGCCGGCGAGCTGGCCGAGCGCCTCGAAGTCTCCGTACGCACCATCTACCGGGACGTCGAGGCGCTGTCGGCGTCCGGTGTGCCCGTGTACGCGGAGCGGGGGCGCAACGGGGGCATCGCGCTGCTGCCGGGCTTCCGTACCGATGTCACCGGGCTCACCGCCGACGAGGCGCGCGCCCTGTTCGTCCTTGCCGCGCAGGGAGCGCACGCCGCCCTCGGGCTGGACGCCGCTCTGGCCTCCGCCCTGCGCAAGGTGATGGCCGCCCTCCCCGCCCCGCACCGGCCCGCGGCCGAACAGACCAGCCGCCGCATCCTGGTGGACCCGGTCCGCTGGATGAGCGGTCCCCGTGCCGCCGTCGACGTGGAGGAGCTGCACGACGCGGTCTTCGCCGACCGGCGGCTCCTGCTCCACTACCGGCACAGCGGCACGGAGACTCCCCGCGCCCACACCGTCGATCCCTACGGCCTCGTGGTGAAGGCGGGCGTCTGGTATCTGATCGCCGACCTGGAAGGCGTGCCGCGCCTCTTCCGTGCCGACCGGGTGAAGCGGGCCGTGCTCACCCAGGAGCCCGTGGTGCGCAGGGCAGGCGTGGAGCCCGCCGACGTCTGGGAGGAGCTGCGCCGTCAGGTCGAGGAGCGGCCGGGCGACGTGCGGCTCCGGGTGCGCGTGCACCGTTCCCGGCTGGACCTCTTCGTACGCCTCCACACGGGGGTGCTGACCGGCAGGCCGGAGCCGGAGGGTGATTCCGCGGGGGAGTGGCTGCTGGCCGAGCTCGCCGTACCGGAACTCGCCTGGGCGCGGTCCCTGCTCTCCTTCGGCCCGAACCTCGAAGTGCTGTCGCCCCCGGAGGCACGCCGCGTGCTCGCCGAGGCCGCGGCGGCGGTCACACGGCTGTACGCGGAGAACGGGTGAGGGCGACGGGCGCGTCCCCCACGACCAGGTGCCCCGCCCCTTCGGCCGGCCGGAGTCCCGCGGGGGCCGAGCCGGGCCGGCTCATGGCCGCGGGTCGACACACCTAGGGCGTGTCCAGCCAGTGGGCCCGGCCCAGCGTGACCAGACGCAGCCTGCGCCGCGCCACCCGGACGACCTCCTGCTCGCCGTCCGGACCGGCGTCCAGCAGGGCCGACGCGGTGAGCACCATGTGGTCGACGTACAGCCCGCCCAGCATCAGCAGGTCCTCCCGGTCCCAGCCCTCCGACTCGGGCTCGGCGGACAGGACTTCGGCGACCTCCTCGGCGAAGCCGCGCAGCTGGGCGGCGATGGCCTCGCGCACCTGTCCCACACCGCCGTGCTGTTCGCGGGCGATGAACCGGAAGTGGGCCGGCTGGGCGGTGACATGACGCGCTATCAGTCCGACGCTGCGGTCGAGTCGCTCCTCGCTGTCCCCCGTGTCCGCGAGGATCGCGCCGATCATGCCGTGCAGACTGCCCAGGGTCTCCTCGACGAGGGCGACGCCCAGTGCGGCGGTGTCGTCGAAGTGGCGGTAGAAGGCGGTCGGGGTCACTCCGACGGCGCGCGTCACCTCACGCAGGCCCAGGCTGCTCAGGCTCTGATGCTCCAGCAGTTCCAGTGACGCGTCGAGCAACGCCTGACGCGTCTTCAGCTTCTGGGCCTGGCGGATGCCGATGGTGTGACTCATGCCATTCAGTAAACAACCGTTCTCCGGGCCTCGGAAGGGCCAAAGGGTTTAGACTTGCGAGTCAGTGAACAGTCGTACTCTCAAAGCTCGCAGAAAGGCCGGACATGTTGGTCCTCGTCGCCGCCCTGCTCCTGCTGGGGGTCGTCCTCGGAGCGGTCGCACACCTTCCGCTCCCCGTGGCCCTGGCCGCCGCGGCCGTGATCGGCCTCTGGCTGGCGGTCTTCGGCCTACGTGAACGCCTCGCCCGCCGCACCCGCTGACGCGAAGGAGCCCACACCATGGCACTCACCACCGCACGCACCGCGCCGCGCGACGCCCGCGCCGCCGACGCCTCCCCGGCCCCGTCCGACGGCAGCCGCCCGGCCGCGACCCGTGAGCCCGGGCGTGAGGCCGACGGGCTCGCCGTCGCCTCGTTCGTCCTCGGGCTGCTCGGTCTCCTGGTGATGAACATCCTGCTCGGGCCGGTCGCCGTCGTCATGGCGGTCATCGCGCTCGCCCGCCGCACCTCCCGCCGTGGCCGCGCCCTGCTCGGACTGGCCCTCGGCATCGCAGACCTGGTGGTCCTGGCCGTGCTGGTCACGGTCAACGGCACCGTCTCCTGGGGCCTTGCGGGCTGACCCCGCCCCCCTTCCGGCGCGGCACTCGCCGGCCGATCCCCCCGGTCCTACGCGCGGACCGACCGCCAGATCTGCTCGGGCAGGAGGCGCGCGGCCTCGTCGAGATCGACGTCGTCGATGCCCGACAACGACCGGCGGGCGACCGCGACGACCGGGCCCAGCACCAGCGACTCGATCAACGGGAGCGGAAGCGGCGCCAGTTCGCCTGAGTCCACGCCCTGCCGTATCCAGAGCGCCACTTCGGAGACCCTCGCCTCCTGGGCGTCCCGGAACTCCCTGCCCCGCGCCATGCCCTTGCGGTCGGCCAGGGGGGAATGCAGGAGCAGTGCGGGTCCCCGGTGCTCCTGGACGAAGGCCAGATAGGCCTCCACGGCGCCGGCGATGCCCGCACGCGCCGTGCCGGCGTTCCGGAGGGCCTTGGTCAACTCGCCCAGCAGCCTGTCCAGCCAGCGGTGGCTGAGCGCGCCTATCAGCCCGTCGAGGCTGCCGAAGTGGTGGTAGAGGCTGCCCAGGCTGACGCCGCTGGTGCGGACGACCGCGCTGACCGTGAGGCCCTGCTCGCCCGACTCGACGAACACGCGCAGTGCGGCGTCCAGGAGCAGATCGGAAGTGACCTCGCCGCGGTGCTGCTTGGGGCTCATCGAGTGGCCGTCCCTGTGGTTCGTGAGGCGGGTCTCTTCCGCGGTGAATTTCTGGAGTGATTTTCTAGAAGACGCTTCCGCTTCCAGTATCCACTGGTCAGACTTCCCGAGGAACGCATGTGACGTGTCACGGGGGAGAGTGTGGGCGTGCCGGACCTGAAGGGCAGCGGAGCCAGGCCGCTGGAGGCGGATGATCCCGGGCAGATCGGCGGGATTCCGCTCGCAGGCCGGCTCGGCGCCGGCGGGATGGGCCGTGTCTACCTCGGCGTCCACGAGGGGCGGTGGGTCGCGGTCAAGCAGGTGCTGCCCTCGATCGCGGGTGAGGACCAGGACTTCGTCCGCCGCTTCGGGCACGAGCTGGACAACCTCGCCCGGCTTCCCGCGGAGGCCACCGCCCCGCTGATCGCCAGCGACCGCGACGCGAGGCCGCCGTGGCTCGCCACGGCGTACGTCCCCGGGCTCACCCTGAGCGAGGCGCTCGCGCGGCACAAGAGGCCGCTGCCCGCGGAAGCCGTGTGGCTGCTGTTGCGTGAGGCCGCCAAGGGACTGGTCCCGGTGCACGGCCTCGGCATGGTGCACCGGGATCTCAAGCCGTCGAACGTCATGCTGACGGTCGAGGGCGCCACGGTCATCGACTTCGGTGTGGCCCGTGCCACGGACCAGAGCCAGCTGACCAGAAGCGGCATGGTGGTCGGTACCCCCGCCTACATGGCTCCCGAACAGGCCACGACGAAGCGTGACCTGACCGGCGCCGCCGACGTGTTCGCCCTGGGTTCGGTCATCGCCTACGCGGCCGGCGGCAGCCCGCCCTTCGGCGAGGAGTCCGGGCCCGCGGTGCTCTACCGCATCGTGCACGAGCAGCCCGACCTCGAAGCGGTGCGCACGCTCGACCCCGCGCTCGCCGATGTCGTCGCCGCCTGTCTCGACAAGGACGCCGAGGCACGTCCCACGGCGTCCGAACTGGTGCGGCGGGCCACGGAGCACGGGCCCTTCGCGGCCCCTTTGTGGCCGGACTCCATCAGGGGCGACCTCGTGGCGAAGGCCGCCTTCGCGGCCCACGTCCAGGAGATCGAGCTGCCCCCGCCCCCGTCCGTGGAGACTCTGCGGCTGGGGCGGAAGGCCGAGGCCCGCCCGACGTCCGAGCGGAGGCGGCGCACCCGCGTCCTCTTCGCCGTCGTACCGGTCGTCGTGGCCGTGGGCGGAGCGACGCTCGCCTTCCAGCTGCTGCCCTACACCTTCGGCGCGGACGACCACATGGCCGGCGGGCCGTCGGCCGGTTCCTCCGCCCCGGCCGTTCCCGGAGTCTCCTCCTCGGGTGCGAGTCCGTCCGGCTCCGCGTCACCGGGGAAGTCGCCGACGGACGGGGAGAAGGGCGACGAGGACGAGGACGCGGGGAGGGCGGACGAGCCCGCCGGCCGCGCTTCCGCTCCGGCCCCGGGAACCGGCGGCACGGCGGGCGGTCCCCAGGACGGCTCCGGTGGATCCGGTGCGGCGGGCGGCTCGGGTACGTCGGGCGGCTCCGGCTCCTCGGGCGGGTCCGGCTCCGCCGCCTCCGGCGGGTCCGGCTCCTCGGGCGGGTTCACCGCGTCCGGCGGGGCCGGCTCCGGGGGCACCGCACCCGCCGGGAACCACCGCTATCGCAACGGCGGCAACGGCAAGTGTCTCGTCGGCGCGTTCAACGGCTACCCGACCACCGGGGACTGCGACGGGTCCGGTTCCGTCTGGGGCGTCCGGGCCGTGTCCGGCGGGGCCTTCCAGCTCGTCCACGAGTCGGGTAGGACGTGCCTCACCGCGGGCGCCGGGGGGATCCTGCTGCTCTCGTGCAACGAGGACGCCTCACGCCGCTGGCGCGCGGGGGCGGGAGGCACGCTGGTGAGCGTCGGCACCGGCGGCTGCCTCGGAGTGGGGAACGGCGGCCTCGCGGCGAGCGGCTGCTCCGGAGCGGCGTCGCAGCGCTGGACGGCCCTCTGAGCGCCGCGAGGAGCCGCGGGTGTGACCGGGGCCGGTGCTCCCCCCCCCCCGGCCGTGACGGACCGGAGCCGGGGGCGCCGGGCGCCGCCCACGGCACACCCCGCGCCACGGACTCGTAGAATCGTCACCACCATGGCCTACCTCGACCACGCCGCGACCACGCCGATGCTTCCGGAGGCGATCGCGGCGATGACCGCGCAGCTCGCCGTCACCGGTAACGCGTCCTCCCTGCACGCTGCCGGGCGCCGGGCCCGCCGTACCGTCGAGGAGTCCAGAGAGACCCTTGCCGAAGCGCTCGGCGCACGCCCCAGCGAGGTGGTCCTGACCTCGGGCGGCACCGAGGCCGACAACCTCGCCGTGAAGGGCCTCTACTGGTCCCGGCGCGACGCCGACCCCCGGCGCACCCGGGTCCTGGCCAGTCCCGTGGAGCACCACGCCGTCCTCGACGCCGTGGACTGGCTGGCGGAACACGAGGGCGCCACGGTCGACTACCTCCCCGTCGACGCGTACGGGCGGGTGCACCCGGACGCCCTGCGGGAGGCGCTCCTCCGCAACCCGGACGACGTCGCGCTCATCACCGTGATGTGGGCCAACAACGAAATCGGCACCATCATGCCGATACGTGAACTCGCCGAGGTCGCCGACGAGTTCGGTGTCCCCATGCACGCCGACGCGGTGCAGGCGTTCGGCCAGCTGGAGGTCGACTTCGCCCGTTCCGGGCTCGCCGCGATGACGGTCAGCGCGCACAAGATCGGCGGCCCGTTCGGTATCGGCGCGCTGCTGCTCGGGCGCGACCAGACACCCGTACCCGTCCTGCACGGCGGCGGACAGGAGCGGCACGTGCGCTCCGGCACGCTCGACGTGCCCGCCGTGGCCGCGTTCGCCGTGGCCGGACGGCACGCCGCCGAGGGACGCGAGGCCTTCGCCCGCGAGGTCGGCGCACTCCGGGACGAGCTGGCCGCCGCCGTCCTGGAGGCCGTCCCCGACGCCCTCCTCGGAGGCGACCCGGCTCCGGGCGGCCGGCTCCCCGCCAACGCCCACTTCACCTTCCCGGGCTGCGAGGGCGACTCCCTCCTGCTGCTGCTCGACGCCCAGGGCATCGCCTGCTCCACGGGGTCCGCGTGCACCGCGGGCATCGCGCAGCCCAGCCATGTGCTGCTGGCCACCGGCACCGACCCCGACCTGGCGCGCGGCACGCTGCGCTTCTCGCTCGGCCACACCTCGACCGTCCAGGACGTGCACGACCTGGCCCGGGCGATCGGCCCCGCCGTCGACCGGGCCAGGACCGCCGGGCTCAGCTAGCCCGCGTCCCGCCGCCCGTGGACGCCGCGCGCACCAGCTTCATGTAGCGGGGCCAGTCCCAGTGCGGCCCGGGGTCGGTGTGGTCCGTGCCGGGGACCTCGACGTGGCCGATGATGTGCTCGCGGTCCATCGGGATGCCGTACCGCTTGCATATCGCCGCCGTCAGCTCCGCGGAGGCCGTGTACATCGCCTTCGTGAAGTCCTGCGGGCGGTCCACGAAGCCCTCGTGCTCGATACCCACGCTGCGTTCGTTGAACGAGCGGTTGCCCGCGTGGTACGCCACGTCCAGCTCGCGGATCATCTGGGTCACGCGGCCGTTCTGCCCGACGATGTAGTGCGTCGCCGCCTGGTGCGCCGGGTCCTGGAAGACCTTGACCGCGCTGGCGTAGCTGCCCTGCGTGACATGGACGATCACCCGGTCCACGCCGTAGTCGTCGGGGCGGTCGGCCCGCCGCCAGTTCGCCTCGGAGGCCGCGATCCACCGCGCCGGGGCGTAGTCCAGCTCACCCTCCTTGCGGGGCTTCTCGACGCCCGGCACCCGCCACCAGAGGTGCCGCACCTCGTCGGCCGCCAGAGCTGCCGTGCCCGCGGCCGCGACCGCGCCGCCGCCGATCAGCAGCGTGCGGCGACTGATGCCGTGACCAGGGCCTTTGCCCCGTGATCCGGCACTCCGATTGTTCCCCATGTGCTCCACAACGCTTATCCGAGAGCATTCGGTTCCCGGGGCCCCGTACTCTGGACGGGCTATGACTCAGACCTCCCAGCGCCCCCTCCGCGTGCTCGCCGCCATGTCGGGCGGAGTCGACTCCGCCGTCGCGGCGGCCCGAGCCGCCGAGGCAGGCCACGACGTGACCGGTGTGCACCTCGCCCTCTCCGCGAACCCGCAGTCCTTCCGTACGGGCGCGCGCGGCTGTTGCACCATCGAGGACTCCCGGGACGCCCGCCGTGCGGCGGACGTCATCGGCATCCCGTTCTACGTCTGGGACCTGGCGGAACGCTTCCGTGAGGACGTCGTGGACGACTTCGTCGCGGAGTACGAGGCCGGGCGCACGCCCAACCCCTGCCTGCGCTGCAACGAGAAGATCAAGTTCGCGGCCCTGCTCGACAAGGCGCTGGCCCTCGGCTTCGACGCGGTCTGCACCGGCCACTACGCCACGGTCGTGCTGAAGGACGACGGCACCCGCGAGATGCACCGCGCCTCGGACATGGCCAAGGACCAGAGCTACGTCCTCGGCGTCCTGGACGAGAAGCAGCTCGCCCACGCGATGTTCCCGCTGGGCGACACCCTCACCACCAAGGACGAGATCCGGGCCGAGGCCGAGCGACGCGGTCTGGCGGTCGCGAAGAAGCCCGACAGCCACGACATCTGCTTCATCGCGGACGGTGACACCCAGGGCTTCCTGGCAGGGCGCCTCGGCGGCCCGGCGGAGGGCGACATCCTCGACGAGTCCGGTGCGAAGGTGGGCACGCACGAGGGCGCGTTCGGCTTCACCATCGGCCAGCGCAAGGGCCTGCGCATCGGCCACCCGGCCCCCGACGGCAAGCCGCGCTACGTCCTGGACATCTCCCCGGTGAACAACACGGTGACGGTCGGCCCGGTGGAGGCCCTGGACGTCACGGCGCTGACCGCGATCAAGCCCCGCTGGTGCGGCACGGCCCCCTCCGGCCCCGGCACGTACACCGCGCAGCTCCGCGCCCACGGGGGCGAGACCGAGGTGACGGCGGAGCTGACCGACGGCACCCTGCACGTCACGTTCACCGAGCCGGTGCGCGGTGTGGCGCCCGGCCAGGCGGTCGTGCTGTACGACGGGACGCGGGTCGTCGGCTCGGCGACGATCGCGACGACGGTGCGGCGCGAGACGGCCGCCGCGGCCGGCTGAGGGCCGCCCGGCCGTCCGCGCGGGCCGGGTCCGACCCCTGTACGGACCTGGCCCGCGCGAAGTCATCGGGCCGCCCGGCCCGCGAACACCTCCCGGGCGAAGAACTCCGCCAGGACCGGCGCGATCGCGTGCGGCGCGACCTCACGGGTCTGACCGGTCAGGGTGCGCTGCCTGGCACGCGGGACCGCCGCCGCGAGAGCCAGGCTCGTCCTCCGCGCCTCCTCGGTGCTGAAGCCGCCCGTCATGACCAGCGTGCGCGCGGTGACGGAGGCGAGGCGTGCCGCCGGCACCGAGCCGTCACCCAGCAGGGCGTCGTCGTACGCGAGGGTGTGGGCCACCGCTTCGAGGCCCGCCCACAGCGGGGCCCGGCGCATGCGCGCGACCGTCTCCTCCGGGATCCCGGTCTGTGACAGGTACAGCTCGACCGCCCCGGCCCGGTCGCCCTCCGCGAGCAGCCGGTGCAGCAGCGCCGTGCAGCGTGACTTGTACAGCAGGCCGTCCGGCCCAGGGGTGTACGGCGGCTGGTAGACCGCGAGCAGGTCCACGGGCAGCCCCGCGGCCTGTGCCTCCAGGGCCAGCGCGCCACCCGACAGCATGCCGAACAGCGAGACGCGGCCGCCCGCCGCCGCCGCGATCGCCGCCAGGTCCTCGATCTCGCGGCGCGGCGACCACGGACCGCCATCTCCGCTCGCCCCGCGCCCCCGCCTGTCGTACGTGAGGACCGTGAAGCGAGGGGCCAGCAGGGCGGCCAGAGGCCCTTCGTCGGCCGCCGTGCTCAGGGCCCCGCCGACCAGGATGACCGGTGGTCCGTCGCCGTGGCGGCGGTACGCGATCGACGTGCCGTCACGGGAGAGAGTCTTGTCCATGTGAGGGTGGACCGCCGGGCCGCCCGGAACTCATCGCCGGTGCGAGAAAATGTTTCTGACGGTCAGTCGGGCACGACGTCCGTGGCGTAGAAGCAGAAGTGGTCCCTGATCGCCGCGACCTCCTCCTTCGGCTCCGGGTAGGCCCAGACGAGGTCCGCGGCTCCGGGCCGTGACCAGTACGATGCGTCCCCCTTGAACGGACAGTGCGTACGGGTGTCCGAGGGTGACAACAGCTCCGTACGGACATCCTCGGGCGGCAGGTAGTAGCGGTCGGGACAGCCCGTCTCGCGCAGCACCAGCGGGCGGCGGCTCTCGGCGAGCACCTGCCCGTCGTGCACCGCGCGCACGTGTGCAGTGGAGGGTTCGACGGTGATGGTGTGTCCGGTGAGGGAGGTCATACCCGGTTCAGCCCCGCGGAAGGCCGGTTTCTTCCCGTGCCGGTCACTTCCCGTACCGGTTCCTCCCCGCACCAGGGAGCGGTCGTACGGTGTCCGTATGAACATCTGCGTCTTCCTCTCCGCCGCCGACCTCGACGACCGCTACACCGTGCCCGCCCGCGAGTTCGCCGAGCTGCTGGGCAGGGGCGGGCACACCCTGGTCTGGGGCGGGTCGGAGAGCGGGCTGATGAAGGTCGTCGCCGACGGCGTCCAGGAGTCCGGCGGCCGGCTCGTGGGGGTGTCGGTGGACTTCCTGGCGGCCAAGGCGCGCACGAACGCCGACGAGATGGTGATCGCCAAGGACCTGGCCGAGCGCAAGGCGCTGCTCCTGGAGAAGTCCGACGCGATCGTGATCATGGTGGGTGGCACGGGCACGCTCGACGAGGCCACGGAGATCCTGGAACTGAAGAAGCACGGCAAGCACACCAAGCCGGTCGTGCTGCTGAACACGGCGGGGTTCTACGACGGCCTGCGCCAGCAGTTCCAGCGCATGGAGGACGAGGGCTTCCTGCCACTGCCCCTCACCGAGCTGGTCTTCTTCGCCAAGGACGCTGTCGGCGCGCTGGCCTACCTGGAGGAGTCGGCAGGCCTGCTCTGACCGGGATGCCCCCGGCCCCGGGGCGACCGGCAGGCCTGCTCCGATGCCGGGACGCCCTGGTGCGAGCATGAGGGCATGCCTACACACCTCATCACCGGTGCCGGCTCCGGCATCGGCGCCGCCGTCGCCCGCCGCCTCCTGGAGCGCGGCGACGACCTCGTGCTGCTGGCCCGCGACGCCGGACGTGCCAAGGAACTGGCCGCACTCCACCCCGGGGCCCGCACGCTCGTCGGCGACCTCGGCAACCCCGACCGGCTCTCCTGGGCTTTCGGCCACCAGCCGATGCCCGAGCACCTCGACTCGCTGCTGCACATCGCGGGGGTCGTCGAACTCGGCACGGTCGGTGACCTGACCCCCAAGGCCTGGCACCACCAGCTCAACGCCAATCTGGTCTCCCCGGCCGAGCTGACGCGTCTGATGCTGCCGCAGCTGCGCGTCGCGCAGGGCCACGTCGTCTTCGTGAACTCCGGGGCGGGGCTCGCGGCCCACGCCCAGTGGGGCGCGTACGCCGCCAGCAAGCACGGGCTCAAGGCACTCGCCGACTCCCTGCGCCACGAGGAGCACGGCAACGGCGTCAGGGTCACCTCCGTCTACCCGGGCCGCACCGCCAGCCCCATGCAGGCCAAGGTCCACCAGCAGGAGGGCAAGGAGTACGACGCCTCGCGCTGGATCGACCCGGAGTCCGTCGCCACCACGATCCTGCTGGCACTCGATCTGCCGCGCGACGCCGAGATCAACGACCTGACGGTCCGCCCCGGCCGCTGAGAGGCCGTGCCCCCGGGCCCGTAGGCTTTCCGCGTGAGCGAGAAGAGCGGGTTCAGCACGAGTGCGGCCACCGGGATCGGTTCCATGCCGGGGGGAGACGCCCGGGAGGCGGCCAGGACCGTCACCGGGTCCTTCGCGGACGGACAGGGCATGCCGTACCTGGCGGAGCTGCCGGCGCGAGGCCCCGGCGCGGACATGATCGGGCGGACCGTCGGTCTGCTCGTCGAGATGTACGGCCACGTCGAGCCCAGCGGCTGGCGGATCAGCGACCGCCCCGGCCGCGACACCCGCCGGGCCCGCTCCTGGCTGGGCGAGGACCTCGACGCCCTTGAGGAGTTCACCCAGGGCTACGAGGGGCTGCTGAAGGTCCAGGCCGTCGGCCCCTGGACGCTGGCCGCCGGGCTGGAGCTGCGGGGCGGCGAGGCCATGCTCGGCGACCCGGGGGCCTGCCGTGACCTGGCCGGCTCGCTGGCCGAGGGCCTGCGCACCCACCTGGCGGAGGTACGGCGCAGGATCCCCGGCGCGGAGGTCGTGCTCCAGCTCGACGAACCGTCCCTGACCGCCGTGTTGCGAGGGCGGGTCAGGTCGGCGAGCGGCTACCGCACCTACCGCGCCGTGGACCGCCAGGTCGTCGAGGGAACGCTGCGCGACGTGCTCGCGGTGAACGGTGAGGGACTCACTGCCGTCCACTCCTGCGCGCCGGAGGTGCCGTTCGCGCTGCTGCGCCGGGCGGGAGCGGGCGCGGTGTCCTTCGACTTCTCGCTGCTCACCGAGCGTGAGGAGGAGGCGATCGGGGAAGCCGTCGAAGGCGGCACCCAGCTCTTCCTCGGCGTGGTTCCCGGCCTCGACGGCGCCTCGGCCGCATTGTCGGACCCGGGCGGTAGCGTCAAGGAGGTCAGGACGTTGTGGAGCAGGCTGGGGCTGAATCCGGGGACTCTCGGCGAGTCCGTCGTGATCACCCCGTCCTGCGGTCTGGCGGGGGCGTCGCCCGCGTACGCGCGCGCCGCGCTCGCCCACTGCGCCCGGGCCGCGAAGTCGCTCGCGGACAACCCTGAGTGACGGGACGTCGAGGTCGGAAGTCAACGGGGCAACGGAGGAACAGACGATGGCCGGCGAACAGCAGGCGCAGCAGCTGACCGGTGTGCCGGCGGAGGTGCGCGAACGGCACGCGCTTCTCGCCGAGCAGATCGAGGAGCACCGCTTCCGGTACTACGTGAAGGACCAGCCGGTCGTCGACGACGCCGAGTTCGACCGGCAGATGCGCGCGCTGGAGGCCATCGAGCACGAACACCCCGAGCTGCGCACACCGGACTCCCCGACCCAGAAGGTAGCTGGCCCCTACACCACGGAGTTCACCTCCGTCGAACACCGTGAACGCCTGCTCTCCCTGGACAACGCCTTCGACGACGGGGAGCTCGCCGCCTGGGCCGAGCGCGTGGCCAAGGACGTGGGCGGGGGCGGATACCACTTCCTGTGCGAGCTCAAGGTGGACGGTCTCGCCGTCAACCTGACCTACGAGCACGGCAGGCTCACGCGCGCGGCGACCCGCGGTGACGGCCGGACGGGGGAGGACATCACCCCCAACGTCCGTACGATCGCCGAGATCCCCCTGCGCCTCAAGGGCGACGACATCCCCGCGCTCGTCGAGATCCGGGGCGAGGTCTTCTTCCCGATGGAGGCCTTCGAAGGGCTCAACGCCCGGCTGGTCGAGGCCGGCGACAAGCCCTTCGCCAACCCGCGCAACGCGGCGGCCGGATCACTGCGGCAGAAGGACCCGAAGGTCACCGCCACCCGCCCGCTGCACATGGTGGTCCACGGCATCGGCGCCCGCGACGGCTTCGGCATCGACCGGCTCTCCCAGGCCTACGACCTGCTCCGGGAATGGGGCCTGCCCACCGCCAGACACAACAAGGTGGTGGAGTCGCTCGACGAGGTCCGGGAGTTCATCGCCTGGTTCGGCGAGAACCGCCAGTCCGTCGAGCACGAGATCGACGGCGTCGTCGTCAAGCTCGACGAGATCCCCCTGCAGGGCAGGCTGGGCTCCACCTCGCGCGCGCCGCGCTGGGCGATCGCCTGGAAGTACGCCCCGCAGGAGGTCAACACCAAGCTGGTCAACATCCGCGTCGGCGTCGGACGCACCGGCCGGGTCACGCCGTACGCCCAGGTCGAGCCGGTCGAGGTGGCGGGCTCCGAGGTCGAGTTCGCCACCCTGCACAACCAGAACGTGGTGAAGGCCAAGGGCGTCCTCATCGGTGACACGGTGGTGCTCCGCAAGGCGGGCGACGTCATCCCGGAGATCCTCGGCCCGGTCGTCGACCTGCGGGACGGCAGCGAGCACGCGTTCGTCATGCCGTCCGAGTGCCCGGAGTGCGGGACGCCGCTGCGCCCGATGAAGGAGGCCGACATCGACCTCCGCTGCCCCAACGCACGCTCTTGCCCTGCCCAGTTGCGGGAGCGCGTGGCCTATCTGGCGGGCCGTAAGTGCCTGGACATCGACCACTTCGGCTATGTGGCCGCCGCCGCCCTGACCCGACCGCTGGAGCCCGAGGAGCCACCGCTGCTGGACGAGGGGGACCTCTTCGGCCTGACGGTGGAGCAACTGCTGCCCATCCGGGCGTACGTCCTGGACCCGGACAGCGGACTGCCCAAGCGTGACCCGAAGACGGGCGAGGAGAAGATCGCCACGGTCTTCGCCAACCAGCAGGGCGAGCCGAAGAAGAACGCCCTCGGCATGCTGGAGGGCATCGCGGCGGCCAGGCAGGCCCCGCTCGCCCGGATCCTCACCGGGCTGTCGATCCGGCACGTGGGGCCGGTGGCCGCCGTCGAACTGGCCCGGCAGTTCCGGTCCATCGAGCGGATCGACGAGGCCTCCGAGGCGGAACTCGCCGCGGCGGACGGGGTGGGGCCCATCATCGCCGCCTCGGTCAAACAGTGGTTCGCCGAGGACTGGCACCGCGAGATCCTGCGCAAGTGGCGGGAGGCCGGGGTCCGCATGGAGGACGAGGGTGCGGGCGAGGACGAGGGGCCCCGGCCCCTGGAGGGCCTCACCGTCGTGGTCACCGGCACGCTGGCCGCGCACACCCGGGACGGCGCCAAGGACGCCCTCCAGAGCCTCGGGGCGAAGGTCACCGGCTCCGTCTCGAAGAAGACCTCCTTCGTCGTGGTCGGCGACAACCCGGGGTCGAAGTACGACAAGGCGATGCAGCTGAAGGTGCCCGTGCTCGACGAGGAGGGCTTCGCCGTCCTCCTCGAACAGGGGCCGGACGCCGCCCGGGAGGCCGCGGTCCCCGCCGAGGAGTGATCGAGGCGGGATCGAGACCTGGCCGGTCGCGTGGTCATGGGCCAGGGGGGAAGTATGCCGACGAGGCGGGCGGCAGGGATCCGGGAGGCCCGGTCCCGTCCCCCGGCACCACCTGTTCGGCGCATATCAGACAGTCGGTGGTACCAGGGCCCCATTCGGGCAAGACCCGCAGAGCGCTGCCCGTGGGGGCCCTCGTCGGCCTACTGTTGAACGAGCACCTGCCGTGCCCGGCCGCGTGGTGGGATTCGGTTCGTGGTGGCATGGGGGCGGGGGCCACCGTGGGACATCGGTACCGCCGGCTGTGAGAGGGACGGAATGAAACCGACCGAGAGCGCCGCACCGGTGTCGCGGCTGCAAGGTTTCGTGGGCCTCACGTCCGGCGTGGGCGCCGCCGTCGTGGCGGTCGCCGCGCTGCAGCTCGCGATCGGGTTCTACCGGACGGTCGACGACGGCCACGCGCTCTTCCCGTCCGGCACCGCGGGCTGGTCGCTCGCCGTGCTCACCGGCATCATCGTGGGCCATCTCGTCGCCCTGGGGCGCGACCGCTGGTGGGGCGGCACCGGTTCCGGCGCGGCCCTCACCCTCGCCGTCCTGCTGCTCTACGGCTGGGTGGCCGCCGGGCTGGTCAGCCTCGTCGTCGTGGTGCTCGTCGGTACGGCCAGGCGCCACCGGTGGTCGCAGGGGCTGCTGCACGGAGCCGTGGACATACTCGGGATCGGGGCGGCGGCGCTCGTCCTGGCCGTCTTCGGCGAGGTGCCGACCGTCGAGTCGCCCTGGCTGCCGCTCCACTGGGGCATCGCCGCCGTACCGGAAGTGCTCCTCGCCGCCGGCACGTACCTGCTCGTCACCCGCGTCCTGCTCTGGTACGCCAGGGCGTCGCAGACCGGCGGGCTCCCGACGATCGCCCGCACGGCCCTGCTGCGCCAGGGACTCGTCGCGGTCGCCCTGCTCGGCATCGCCCCGCTGATCTGCGTGGTCGCATCGGCCACACCGGTGCTGCTGCCGCTCTTCGCCGTCCCGCTGATCGCCCTGGACTCCACGCTCTGGATAGCCCGCGCGCGTGCCGAGGAACAACTGCGTGACCCGCTCACCGGCCTGCCCAACCGTCAGTGGCTCCTGGAGAGGACCTGGACGGCGCTCGAGGAGGCCGGTGCCACGGGCGAGCGGTCCGCCCTCGTCCTCATCGACCTCGACCGGTTCCGCGCGGTGAACGACACCCTCGGCCATCTCGCCGGTGACCGGCTCCTGCTCCAGATCGCGGAGAGGCTGCGGCTCGCCCTCCCGCGCGGTGCGGAGGCCGCGCGGCTCGGGGGCGACGAGTTCGCCGTGCTGCTGCCGACCGCGGACTCGATCACCAGCGCCCAGCGCATCGCCCGCCATCTGGTCGCCGAGCTCTCCTCCCCCCTCGACCTCGACGGACTGACCCTCGTGCTGGAGGCCAGCGCGGGGGTCGCCGTCCACCCCGACCACGCGCTGGACGCCGAGGGCCTGCTCAGACGGGCGGACGTGGCGATGTACCAGGCCAAGCGGGACCGGACGGGCGTGGAGGTCTACGAGTCCAAGCGCGACAGCAACACCCCGGACCGGCTCGGGCTGCTGGGCGATCTGCGCCGCGCCCTGGACGCCCGCGAGGTGGAACTCCACTACCAGCCCAAGGTCCGCTTCGACGGGCAGGTGGCCGGCCTCGAAGCGCTGGTGCGCTGGGTGCATCCGGAGCGCGGACGGGTCCCCCCGGACGAGTTCATCGCGATCGCCGAGTCCTCCGGGCTGATGCCCCACCTCACCGAGTACGTGCTGGAGACCGCGCTCGCCCAGGTGGCGCGGTGGCGGGCGCAGGGCCTGTTCGTCCCCGTCGCCGTCAACGTCTCGCCGCGCGACGTCCACACCCCGGGGTTCGCGGGCAGCGTCGCCGCGCGGCTCGCCCGCCACGGCGTCCCGGCCGGCGCGCTCCAGCTGGAGATCACCGAGCACGTCCTGCTGGAGGACCCCCAGCGGGCCGCCGACACGCTGGCGGGACTCACCGGGCACGGGGTGAAGATGTCCCTCGACGACTTCGGTACCGGCTACTCCTCCCTCGTACATCTGCGCAAACTGCCGGTGAGCGAACTCAAGATCGACCGGTCGTTCGTGGCGCGGCTGGCCGTGGACAACGAGGACGCCGAGATCGTCCGCTGCACCATCGACCTGGCCCACTCGCTCGGGCTGATCGTCGTCGCCGAGGGCGTCGAGGACGACGAGACCTGGGAGCGGCTGCGCGACCTGCGCTGCGACGCGGTGCAGGGGTGGCTCGTCGCGGCGGCCATGCCGCCGCAGGAGACGACGGCCTGGCTGCGGGCGCGGGGCGAGCACGGCTGGCGCAGGCCGTCGGAGCTGGAGGCCGCGGCGGCGCAGGCGGCGCCACCCGAGCCGGCGCCCAGGTCCGCGGGGCACGCGCTCAACCCCGGCCCGGCCACGGCCTGAGCCCCCGCCGGGCCGGGACCGTGAGGGGCAGGACGGCCCTCGACGGCCGTTTTGTCCTCAATCGACGGCCGGGCTCGATCCGCCCGCCGCAGAGGTGTCCGCCGACCCCATAGGATTGGGCCAAAACCACACACCAAACCCTGAGGATCGCTGCATGCCTGGCATCACGCGCGAGGAGGTCGCCCACCTCGCCCGGCTGGCGCGTCTGGAGCTGAAGGGCGAAGAGCTCGAGCACTTCGCCGGTCAGCTCGACGACATCATCGGCGCGGTCGCCCGCGTCTCCGAGGTCGCCGACCAAGACGTACCGCCGACCTCCCACCCGCTGCCGCTGACCAACGTCATGCGGGCGGACGAGGTCCGTCCGTCGCTCACCCCCGAGCAGGCGCTCTCCGGCGCCCCTGCCCAGGAGCAGCAGCGTTTCAAGGTGCCGCAGATCCTGGGGGAGGACTAACAGCCATGACGGACATCAGCACCATCATCAAGCTCACCGCGGCGGAGATCGCCGCGAGGATCGCCTCCGGCGAGCTGACGGCCGTCGAGGTCACCGAGGCCCACCTGGCCCGGATCGACGCCATCGACGAGAAGGTCCACGCCTTCCTGCACATCGACCGCGAGGGCGCGCTCGCGCAGGCCCGCGCCGTCGACGCCAAGCGTGAGGCGGGCGAGAAGCTCGGCCCGCTGGCCGGCGTCCCGCTCGCGCTCAAGGACATCTTCACCACGCAGGACATGCCGACCACCGTCGGTTCGAAGATCCTCGAGGGCTGGGTACCGCCGTACGACGCGACCCTCACCAAGAAGCTGAAGGCCGCCGACGTCGTCATCCTCGGCAAGACCAACATGGACGAGTTCGCCATGGGGTCCTCCACCGAGAACAGCGCGTACGGCCCGACCGGGAACCCCTGGGACCTCACCCGCATCCCGGGCGGCTCCGGCGGCGGTTCCTCGGCCGCGCTGGCCTCCTTCGAGGCGCCGCTCGCCATCGGCACGGACACCGGCGGCTCCATCCGCCAGCCCGCCGCCGTCACCGGCACCGTCGGCGTCAAGCCCACCTACGGCGGCGTCTCCCGCTACGGCATGGTCGCCTTCTCGTCCTCCCTCGACCAGG
This sequence comes from Kitasatospora papulosa, assembly GCF_000717245.1. Lineage (GTDB taxonomy): Bacteria > Actinomycetota > Actinomycetes > Streptomycetales > Streptomycetaceae > Streptomyces > Streptomyces papulosus. The sequence continues at coordinate 98,829 of NZ_JNYQ01000004.1, read as the reverse complement.
GCGGGCCCTGTGCCCGCACGGTCCTGGACGCGGCCCTGCTGCACGAGGTCATCGCCGGCCACGACCCGCTCGACTCGACGTCCATCGACGCACCGGTCCCGCCGGTCGTCGAGGCCGCGCGCAACGGCTCCGTGCAGGGCATGCGCGTCGGTGTGGTCAAGCAGTTCTCTGGCGAGGGCTACCAGGCCGGTGTCGTCCAGCGCTTCGAGGAGTCCGTCGAACTGCTGAAGTCCCTCGGCGCCACGGTCGTCGAGCTGGACTGTCCGTCCTTCGACCTCGCTCTCTCGGCGTACTACCTGATCGCGCCGTCCGAGTGCTCCTCGAACCTGGCACGCTTCGACGCCATGCGCTACGGACTCCGGGTCGGCGACGACGGCACGCGCTCCGCCGAGGACGTCACCGCCCTCACCCGCGAGGCCGGCTTCGGCGACGAGGTCAAGCGCCGCATCATCCTCGGTACGTACGCGCTCAGCTCCGGCTACTACGACGCGTACTACGGCTCGGCGCAGAAGGTCCGCACCCTCATCACGCAGGACTTCGAGAAGGCGTTCGAGCAGGTGGACGTGATCGTCTCGCCGACGACGCCCACCACCGCCTTCCCGATCGGCGAGCGCGCCGACGACCCGATGGCGATGTACCTCGCGGACCTGTGCACCATTCCGACCAACCTCGCCGGCAACTCCGCCATGTCGCTCCCCTGCGGCCTGGCCCCGGAGGACGGGCTGCCGGTCGGGCTGCAGATCATCGCCCCCGCCATGAAGGACGACCGGCTGTACAAGGTCGGAGCCGCCGTCGAGGCCGCCTTCGTGGAAAGGTGGGGGCACCCGCTGCTCGAGGAGGCTCCGTCACTGTGAGTGCCATGGCAAAGAAGGCCAAGAACTTCAAGAAGTCCAAGACCGGCGCATACGTGTCCATGGGCACCACCGCCTTCGGTGCGCTCAGTGTCTACAAGCAGGTGAAGATGGCCCGCCAGGACAACGACACCCTGCGGCTGATCGACGCCGCCGTATCCGCCGCCGCGATCGTGACCGGACTCGCGATCCTCTACCGCGAGCTCAAGCGTCTCGGCGACGACGACGTCCTGCTGGGCTGAGAGGGAAAGTTTCAGTGACTGTCATCGACCTGGAGTCGTACGAGGACGCCCTCGCGACGTACGACCCCGTCATGGGCCTCGAGGTCCATGTGGAGCTCGGCACCCGGACCAAGATGTTCTGCGGGTGCTCCACCGAGCTCAAGCAGGACGCGAACTCGCAGACCTGCCCGGTCTGCCTCGGACTGCCGGGCGCGCTTCCGGTCGTCAACGAGATCGGCGTCGAGTCCGCCATCAAGATCGGGCTCGCGCTGAACTGCGAGATCGCCGAGTGGTGCCGCTTCGCCCGGAAGAACTACTTCTATCCGGACATGCCGAAGAACTTCCAGACCTCCCAGTACGACGAGCCGATCGCCTTCGACGGCTATCTGGACGTCCAGCTGGAGGACGGCGAGATCTTCCGCGTGCAGATCGAGCGCGCGCACATGGAGGAGGACACCGGCAAGTCGACGCACGTCGGCGGTGCCACGGGCCGCATCCACGGCGCCTCCCACTCGCTGCTCGACTACAACCGCGCCGGTATCCCGCTCATCGAGATCGTCACCAAGCCGATCGAGGGGGCCGGAGCACGCGCCCCCGAGGTCGCCAAGGCGTACGTCGCCGAGCTCCGCGAGCTCATCAAGGCGCTCGGCGTCTCGGAGGCCCGTATGGAGATGGGCCAGATGCGCTGCGACGTGAACCTGTCGCTGCGCCCCAACGGCACCGAGACGTTCGGTACGCGTTCCGAGACGAAGAACGTGAACTCGCTGCGTTCCGTCGAGCGCGCCGCCCGCTTCGAGATCCAGCGCCACGCCGCGGTGCTGAACTCGGGCGGCACGATCGTGCAGGAGACCCGGCACTTCCACGAGGAGGACGGCTCCACCACGGCCGGCCGCATCAAGGACAACGCCGAGGACTACCGCTACTTCCCCGAGCCGGACCTGGTGCCGGTCGCCCCGTCCCGCGACTGGGTCGAGGAGCTCCGCAAGGGGCTTCCCGAGCTGCCCCGGCTGCGTCGCAAGCGGCTGAAGGAGGAGTGGGGTGTCAACGAGCACGACATGCAGTCCATCCTCAACGCGGGCGCGGTCGACCTGATCGTCGCCACGACCGACGCGGGCGCACCCTCCGACCAGGCCCGCAAGTGGTGGATGGGCGAGCTGGCCCGCAACGCCAACGAGACGGGCCGCAGCCTGGACGAGCTGCCGGTCACCCCGGCGCAGGTCGCCCGGGTGGCGGAACTCGTGGCCGCGGGCGATCTCAACGACAAGCTGGCCCGCCAGGTCCTCGAGGGCGTCCTCGCCGGCGAGGGGGACCCGGACACCGTCGTCGAGAAGCGCGGTCTGAAGGTCGTCTCCGACGAGGGTGCCCTGGGCACCGCCGTCGACGAGGCGATCGCGGCCAACGCGGCGATCGCGGACAAGATCCGCGGCGGCAAGGTCGCGGCGGCCGGAGCGCTCGTGGGAGCGGTCATGAAGGCCACCCGCGGCCAGGCGGACGCCGCCCGTGTGCGTGAGCTGATCCTGGAGAAGCTCGGCGTCGAGGGCTGACACCCGGCGCGCCCGAGGGGTGGTGCTCCCGTCACGGGAGCACCACCCTTCTTTTCTCTGCCGCCTGCCGCCTGCCGCCCCTCGGCCACCGTCACCGCCCGCCCCGCGACGTGGCTCGTGGGCGGGGCCTCTCGGACGTTCACCGCCGGGCCGTACGGCCGTCTTCCCGTCGCCACCCGGCGTGACTAGCTTCCCAGGCGTAGACACGGAACCGGGAGGCTCACTTGACGACGGACATGTCACGGCGGCGGCTCTTCGCCCTCGGGGGCGGCGCACTCGGCGCCGCGGCGGCGGGATCGTTCCTGCCACCGTCGCTCCAGGCGGCGATCGCCGCGGGACCCGCGGCCGGCCGGCCCGGTCGCGCGGGCCTGGACGCCATCGAGCACGTGGTGATCCTGATGCAGGAGAACCGTTCCTTCGATCACTACTTCGGGACCCTGCGCGGAGTGCGCGGCTTCGGCGACCGGAACGCGATCGAACTCCCCTCGGGCAGGACGGTCTTCGAACAGCCGGGACCGGCGGGTTCCACCGTGCTTCCGTTCCCGGTGCGCGAGGCGGCGGAAGCGCAGAAGAAGGACCTCCAGTACATCGGCGCCCTCGACCACTCGTGGAGCGGCGGCGCCAAGGCCTGGTCCGAAGGCTGGATGGACGGCTGGGTCACCGCGAAGACCGCAGCGACCATGGCGTACTACGACCGCGCCGACATCCCGCTGCACCACGAACTCGCCGACACCTTCACGGTCTGCGACGCCTACCACTCCTCGATCCACAGCTCCACCAGCCCGAACCGCAACCACCTGTGGAGCGGCAGAACGGGCGACGAGGCCGACGGCAGGCGGGCCGTGGGCAACGACGCGTACGACGAGGGCACCCACCCGGGATACGACTGGGGCACGTACGCCGAGAGGCTGGAGAAGGCCGGGCGGAGCTGGAAGACCTACACCGAGTGGGAGAACTTCACCGACAACCAGATCGAGTTCTTCGCCACCTTCAAGGCCGTCGCCCGCAAGGCGCTGGTCAGGACCGGCGGGCACACGTACATGGAGTCCTTCTACGCCACCGTGCGGGACGCGGACGGGGAGGAGGAGCGGGAGCGGCTGCTCGGCCTGCTCGACGAGGGCGTCGCCGCACTGACCCCTGCGGAGCGCAGCCTGTTCGAGCGGGGGCTGCGCCGGGTCCCGACGGGCACGCTGGCCGACGAGTTCGCCCGGGACGTGGCGGCCGGAACCCTGCCCGAGGTCTCCTACCTGGTTCCCTCCGCGGTGGACTCCGAGCACCCGAGCGTCTCCTCGCCGGTGCACAGCGCGACGATCGTCTACAAGATCCTGGACGCCCTCGGCAAGCACCCCGACGTATGGCGTCGCACCGTCGTCCTCATCAACTACGACGAGAACGACGGCTTCTTCGACCACGTGCCGCCGCCGGTCGCCCCTCCCGAGGTGACCGAGGAGCACTGGGAGGGCCGGCCCACCGGACTGGGGGTACGGGTGCCCCTGCTGGTCGTCTCCCCCTGGTCGGTCGGCGGATACGTCTGCTCCGAGGTCTTCGACCACACCTCCGTGATCCGTCTCCTGGAGCGCTGGACGGGGGTGGAGGAACCCAACATCGGCGCCTGGCGGCGCCAGGTCACCGGTGACCTCACCTCCGCCTTCGACTTCACCCGCGCCCGGCGGCAGCCGGCGACGGAACCGCCGGCCGCGATACCGCCGTTCGGCGGCCGCTGGCAGCCCAGGCCGCCGGCCGTCCAGCACATGCCCGTCCAGGAGCCGGGCACCCGCCCGGCACGGCCCCTGCCGTACCAGCCCGACGCCCGGGCGACGCTCGTGGACGGGGGACTGCGGGTGGACCTCGGCAACACCGGCCGGTCCTCGGCCCACTTCGTCCTCTACCCCTACGCCCAGGAGTTCCCCGCCCCGCAGCACCGGGACGTCACGGGCGCGGCACGGTGGACGGTGCCCCTGAGGGGTCACGGGTACCGGTTCACGGTCACCGGCCCGAACGGCTTCCGGCGGGAGTTCGAAGGAGCGGCCGACGGCGGCGCAGAGGTCTCCTCCCGCATCGACGCCCACGAGCGGGACCTGCACCTCACGCTGCGCAACACCGGCAGGCGCACGGTGACCTTCACCGTGCGGCCCCTCGGATACGTCGACGAGGACGACCTGCGGGACTGGAGCCGGACGGTCAAGGTCAAGCCGGGACGCAGCCGCACGGTCGTGCACTCGGCGGCCGACGCCCACGGCTGGTACGACCTCGTGGTGACGGCGGACGAGGCGGGATCCTTCCGTCGCCGGCTGATGGGCCACATCGAGAACGGCAGGGCGAGCGTCTCCGGCTGAGGGGCGGGGGACGCAGGGCGACGGGGGAGGGCGCCGGTAGCGGGACGGGCGGTGGCGGGGCGGATCATGCGGGGGAGACGGAAGTCGAGCCGTGTGACGATGCCCACGAAAGCGGCAAAAGGTCAGGATCGGCTGACAGAGTGAGGTCCCCAGGTCAGGTGACTTCGTGGGATGTCCCCGCATATCCCCCTCCGGTCCACGAACCCCAGGAGCTCGTCCGTTGGCCGCCATCGCACGCTGGTGCCTCAGGCACCGCCTCGCCGCAGTCCTCCTCTGGCTGGTCGCCCTCGGAGGCGTGGCCACGGCCGCGGGGTTCGCGGGGCCGGCGTACTCCAACGACTACGAGGTGCCGGGCACCGAGTCGGGCCGCGCCGGTGAGCTCCTGCAGGCGGGGTTCGAGGACCTCGGCGGTGACACCGCCACCGTCGTCTGGCACACCCCGGACTCCAGCGTCCGCGACGGGGGCGTCGAGCGGACGATGACCAGGACGCTGCACGCGATCGGCGCGCTGCCCGGGGTCGGCGACGTCGCCGGCCCTTACGGAGCGGCGTCCCCGGGGCAGATCAGCGCCGACGGACGCACCGCCTACGCCACGGTGACCTTCGACCACCGGGCGGGTGACATCCCGGCCGGGCAGGCACGGGCGGTCGCCGACACCGCGCAGAAGGCCGCGGGGGAGGGGCTCCAGGTCGAGCTCGGCGGCACCGCCGTCGCGACCGGAGCGCCCGCCCTCCATCTGAGCGAGGCCGTGGGGGTGGCCGTCGCCGCGGTCGTCCTCTTCCTCGCCTTCGGTTCGCTCGCGGCCAGCCTGCTGCCCATCGCCACCGCTCTCGTCTCCGTCGGCACGGCCTACGCGGGCACCGTGCTGCTCGGCCACGTCATGACCGTCGCCGACTTCGCGCCGATGCTCGGCATGCTCATCGGTCTGGGCGTCGGGATCGACTACGCCCTCTTCATCGTCACCCGGCACCGCAGAGGGCTGCGGCGCGGACTGTCCGTGCACGACGCGGCGCGGAACGCCGTCGCGACGACGGGCCGCGCCGTCGTGTTCGCCGGAGCCACCGTCTGCGTCGCGCTGCTCGGCATGCTGGTCCTGCGGCTCGGCTTCCTCAACGGCGTGGCGATCGCCGCGTCCCTCACGGTGGTGCTGACCGTCGGGGCCTCCGTGACGCTGCTGCCCGCGCTGCTCTCGCTCATCGGCATGCGCGCCCTGAGCCGGCGTGAGCGCGCGCGGCTGGCCGAGGAGGGCCCGCTGAGCGAGCGGGCCACCGGTTTCGCCGCCCGGTGGTCGGCCTTCGTCGAGCGGCGGCCCCGGCTGCTGGGAGCCGTGGCCACCGTGGTCATGGCGGTACTCGCGGTGCCCACCCTTTTCCTGCACCTGGGCACCTCCGACCAGGGCAACAACCCCGCCTCGGCCACCACCCGGCAGGCCTACGACCTGCTGGCCGAGGGGTTCGGCCCCGGCGTCAACGGGCCGCTGACCATTGCCGCGCACCTCGACGGAGCCGACGACCGGCTCGCCCTCGACGGCCTGCCCGCCGTGCTGCGCGGCACCGACGGAGTCGCCTCGGTGAGCCCGATCACGTTCAACGGCAGCGGCGACACCGCGTTCGTCACCGTCGTACCCGAGACATCGCCGCAGTCCCAGCGGACCAGCGAACTCGTCGACCGGCTGCGGGACGAGGTCCTGCCGCCCGTCGGGGACACGACCTCGCTCCGGATGCACGTGGGAGGGGTGACGGCCGGCTACGACGACTTCGCGGAGATCATCGTCGGCAAGCTCCCGCTCTTCGTCGGGGTGGTCGTCGGGCTCGGCTGTCTGCTCCTGCTCCTGGCGTTCCGGTCCCTCGCCGTGCCCCTCAAGGCCGCCGTGATGAACGTGGCCGCTGTGGCCGCCTCCTTCGGTGTCGTCGTCGCGGTCTTCCAGTGGGGGTGGGGGAGCGAACTGCTCGGACTCGGCAGCGCCGGCCCCATCGAGCCCTTCCTCCCCGTGATCATGGTCTCGGTGCTCTTCGGGCTGTCGATGGACTACCAGGTCTTCCTGGTCGGCCGCATGTACGAGGAGTGGCTCGAGACCGGGGACAACCGCCGGTCGGTGCGGGTCGGGCTGGCCGAGACCGGCAGGGTGATCAACTCCGCCGCGGTGATCATGATCTCGGTCTTCCTGGCCTTCGTCCTCAGCGGCGACCGCGTCATCGCGATGTTCGGCATCGCGCTGGCCGCCGCCGTCGCGCTCGACGCCTTCGTCCTGCGCACCCTCCTGGTGCCCGCCCTGATGCACATGCTCGGGAGCGCGAACTGGTGGCTGCCCGCCCGGCTCGACCGGCTGCTTCCACGCATCAGCATCGAGCCGCCGGACCTTCCCGTACCGCATGCGAAAATCCCGGAAGGGCGCACCGGCGAGGCCGGCCGGCCCGTCGCGCAACGCGCGCGCTGAGCCGCACGCAGAACGAGGGGAGCCGCTGTGTTCACGGTGTCACTGGGGGACGACGGGGCGGAGCTCCGTCCGCTCGAACCCTGGCAGGCGGAGGAGTTCCTGGCCCACATGGACCGGGCACGGGCCCTGGTCGACCCCTGGATCCCGTTCGCCGCGGCCGCCACGGACCTCGCCTCCGCACGCGCGCTGCTCCAGCGGTACGCCGACAAGCAGGCGGCCGACACCGGACGTCTCTACGGCATCTGGCTGGACGGCACCCTGGTCGGCGGTGTCCTCTTCCGCGTGTTCGAGGCGGGGAACGGCAACTGCGAGATCGGCTGCTGGCTGGAGGCCGCGGCGGAGGGCCGCGGCCTGGTCACCCGGGCGTCCCGGACACTGATCGACTGGGCCGTCGACGTCCGGGGCATGCACCGGGTCGAATGGATCGCCTCCTCCGCCAACAGACGCAGCGTCGCGGTGGCCGAGCGGCTCGGTATGACCCGCGAAGGGGTGCTCCGCGAGGCGTACCCGTACCGCGGGAAGCGTCACGACGAGGAGATCTGGGCCGTTCTCGCACCCGACTGGCGTAAGGGACGGGGCTGAGGGAGCCAGTGTTAAGGAGGTTCTCATGGAGGACCCCTAGCGTGCGGCGCATGAACACCTCCCCTTCCACTTCGACCACCGACGACACCGAGGAGAAGAAGGCGGCGAACGGTACCGCCACCGCTCCGGAGGCGACCACCGCCCCGAGCGTGACGAAGCAGGCGGGCTCACCGGAGGACGCCCCTCCGGCCGGCGTCGCACCGGGCGTGACCGCGGCCGACGTGACGGCCATGGACGTGGACGCGACGGACGCGGCCGCGGAGGACGGCCTGGAGGTCGATCTGACGCCCGACCCCTATGCCGACGCCGGGACCGCCGCGGCCACCGGAGTCGGTACCGGCGCGGCGGCCGTGGTGGCCGCCGGACTCGGCATCGTCTCGCTCTCGGGCGCGTGGACCGGCCGTGTGGCCGCCGAACGCGAGACCCTGATGGGCCAGATCAAGACCTCCGGCGGTGGCAGTGCCGCCCAGCAGATCTCAGAGATCTACGGCGACGCCTGGCACAGCACCGCACTGGTCAACGGGATCTTCGCGCTGCTCGCGCTGCTCGTCGGGGTCTTCGTCCTGGTCCGGCCCGCCTTCGGTCCGCCCTCCCCGCTCCCGCAGTCCGGCTGGGTCCGCTCGGTCGCGGTGGCCGGCGTCTCGCTGGGTGTGCTCGGCCTGCTGATCTCCGTAGGCATGTTCTTCGACCTCTTCGTCGCCCTGCCGTCCGCCGCCGGGGGCTGAGACACCCGGCTCGGCCGGCTAAGGCATCCGGCGCAGGGGACTAAGGCACGCGGCCCGCGGAGATGGGGCACTCGCCCGATGCGGCGGCACCCCCGGGCGGACGAGAGTGGGGACACGGCAGGAAGCCGTGTCCCCACTCTCGTTCCGCACCAGGGAGAAGACCATGTACGCGTACGAACTGCACCAGCTCAACGTCGCCGAGCTCCTCCGCACGGGCGAGCAGCAGCGCACCGCACGCCGGGCGGCGCTCGCCCTCCGTGCCGCCCGCCGCGCACAACGCCACGACGCCGAAGGGCGGGTGGGGAAGAACCGGAGCTGGTTCGTCCGTGCCGCGTGACGACGGACGGCGGGCGTAAATCGGTAGCCAGGCCGTCGCACGTGTATGCGATGCTCGGCGACGTGCAGACCAACACCGTCAGCCCCGTCTTCGTCGGCAGGGCCGGCGAGCTCGCCGCGCTCACCGACGCACTCGCCCGCGCCGCCGCCGGAGAGCCGCAGGCCCTGCTCGTCGGCGGCGAAGCGGGTGTCGGCAAGACGCGTCTGGTCGAGGAGTTCCTCGCGGCGGCCTGTCGCCGCGAGGCGGTCGTGGCCGTCGGCGGATGCGTGGAGATCGGGGCGGACGGCCTGCCGTACGCCCCGTTCGCGACGGCGTTGCGAGCCCTGCGCCGCGCGCTGCCCGACGAACTGACCGAGGCGCTGGCCGGGCAGGAGGGCGAACTCGCCCGGCTGCTGCCCGAACTGGGCGAGGCCGACCGCACCCCGAACGACGAGCACGGCACCGCCCGGCTCTTCGAACTCGCCGCCCGCATGCTGGAACGCATCTCGGTGGTCCGCACGGTCGTCCTCGTCCTGGAGGACCTGCACTGGGCGGACGCCTCCACACGCCATCTGCTCACCTATCTCTTCCGCACCCTGCGCAACGGCCGCCTCGTCGTCGTCGCCACGTACCGCGCCGACGACGTCCACCGCCGCCACCCCCTGCGCCCCCTCATCGCCGAACTCGACCGGCTCCGCACGGTGCGCCGCATCGAACTCGACCGCTTCAGCCGCGCGGAGGTCGGCCGGCAGCTCACCGGCATCCTCGCGATGGTCCCCGACGCGGAACTGGTCGACGACATCTTCGACCGCTCCGACGGCAACGCCTTCTTCGTCGAGGAACTCGCCCGCAGCGTCGAGTGCTGCGGTGACAGCTCAGGGCTCTCCGACTCCCTGCGCGACCTGCTCCTGGTACGGGTCGAGGCCCTGCCCGAGAACGCGCAGCGGATCGCCCGGATCATCGCCGAGGGCGGCTCCACGGTCGAGCATCCGCTCCTCGCCGCCGTCGCCGGCCTCACCGAGGACGACCTCGACGAGGCGCTGCGCGCGGCGGTCGGCGCCAACCTCCTGCTGCCCACGCCCGACACCGACGGCTACCGCTTCCGGCACTCCCTGGTCCGCGAGGCCGTCAGCGACGACCTGCTGCCCGGCGAACGCACGCGCCTCAACCGCCGTTACGCGGAAGCGCTGGAAGGCGACCCGTCGCTCGTCCGCACCGACGAGCGCGCCGCGCGCCTCGCCAGCTACTGGTACGCCGCACACGACGCGGGCAAGGCGCTGCCCGCCGTGCTCCGGGCAGCGGTGGAAGCCAGGAGCCGCTTCGCGTACAGCGAGCAACTCCGGCTGCTGGAGCGGGCCATGGAGCTCTGGGACGACGTACCCGACGCCGTGCGCGCGACCTTGCGGCCCCTGGACCACGCCGAGGCCTACCCGGGCTGCGGCTGCGAGCCGTCGGAGGACCCGCTCCGCTACCTCGACCTGATGGCGGAGGCCACGGTCGCGGCGCGCTTCGGTGGAGACCGCGAACGGGCCCTGACCCTCGCGAAGAAGGCCCTGCGTCTCCTGGACGACGACGGGGACCCGCTGCGCGCCGCGTGGTTCTGGGTGCAGCGCTCCCTGATGATGCAGAGCCTCTCCCGCGGTGACGGCTGGCAGGAACTCGCCACCGCCGAAGACCTGGTGCGAGGGCTGCAGCCGTCCGCCGTGCACGCCGACGTCCTGGCGAACGTCGCGAGCTGGGGCGCGCTGCACCGGCCCGGAGCCGAGACCCTGGTGGCCGCCGACCGGGCGGTGGAGTACGCCCGGCTCGTCGGTGAGGAGTCCATCGAGCTGCACGCCCGGCTCACCCGCGGCTGGCTCACGATCGACGCGGGCGACGTCGAGGCGGGCCTCGCCGAGATGTACGGCGTCCGGGACCGCGCCGAGGAGCTGCACCTGGTGGGCGTCATGAGCCGTGCCGCCATCAACCTGCCGTCCTCACTCGAATCCACCGGCCGGTCCCTGGAGGCGGTGGCGGCCGCCGGCCACGGCATCGAGATCTGCCACCGCCACGGACTCCCCGAGTCCGAGGCCTGGGTACGGGCCAACCTGGCCCAGTCGCTCTACTCCCTGGGGCACTGGGACGAGAGCCTGGCGGCGGCCGACGCGGCCGCCCCGCTGGCCCGCTCCCGCAAGTCGAACGGTCTCGTGGCGGCCCGTCGCGCCGATCTGGCCCTGGCCCGTGGTGACTTCGAGGAGGCCGAGGAGCAACTCGCCCTGAACCGGCGTCATCTCGGGCTTCACGACCCGCAGCCGCAACACCTGATCTGCCCCGTCCGGCACGCCATGACCCTCGCCGCCCACCAGGGCAGGCTCCCCGAGGCGCGGGCCGCCTTCGAGGCGCAGTCCGACACCGGCCTGCCGCCGGGCACCCAGCGGTACGCCCTGCCGCTGCTGCGGGCAGCGGCCGCGATCGAGGCCGACGCACGCGGGCTGCCCGCCACCGATCCCGGACGGCCGGCGATCCTCGAACGGATCCGGGGCCATCTGAGGCGGCTGCCGGCACTGGTACCCGTCTGGGCCGCCTACGGCGTGCTGATCGAGGCGGAACTCGCCCGAGCGGAAGGGGCGGAGACCCCCGACCACTGGCGCAGGGCCGCCGAGGCCTTCGCCACGCTCCAGCGCCCCTACGAGCTGGCTCAGGTCCGCTTCCGGTGGGCGGAGGCGACCCTCGCCGCCACCGGCGACCGGACGCCGGCGGCAGAGCTTCTGCGCGAAGCCCACGCGGTCGCGCTGCGACTCGGCGCGGTGCCGCTCGTCGAGAACATCGAGCTGCTGGCCGGCCGGGGCCGCATCGCGCTCGCCGGACAGGACGGCACCCTCGGGGACGAGCCCGCCCGGCCCGCCGAGCCCGTCCCCGCGGTGGACGCGATCGAGTCCTTCGGGCTGACCTCGCGGGAGCAGGAGGTGCACCGGCTGGTCGCGGCGGGATACACCAACCGCCGTATCGCGGAGGAGCTGTACATCTCGCCCAAGACCGCCAGCGTGCACGTGTCCAACATCCTGGCCAAGCTGAACGTCTCCAGCCGCGGGGAGGCCGCCGCCCTGGCACACCGGTTCCGGCTGTACACGGTGGGGTGAGACCGGCACCGGCCCGCCGGCCCCCACCACCGCGCCGCACCGGACCGACAGGTGTCCGGCCTGCCCCGCTACCTCACCTTCAGGAGCAGGATCCGGTCGTCGCCCGGCTTCGCCGTGCCACGGCCGTCCGTGTTGCTCGTGACCAGCCAGAGCTTGTCGCCGCCCGCGGCGAGCACCGTGCGCAGCCGGCCGTACTTCCCCTCCAGGAAGGCCTGGGGACGGGCCAGCGGTTCGTCGGCCTTGCCCGACAGAGGGATCCGCCATAGCCGCTCACCCCGCAGCCCCGCCATCCAGATCGACCCCTCGGCGTACGCGATGCCGCTCGGCGAGGCCTCCGAGGTCTTCCACTGGGCCACCGGATCGACGAACCCGGACGCCCCTTCCTTGCCTTCGACATCTGGCCAGCCGTAGTTCTTGCCCGGCTCGATCAGGTTCAGCTCGTCCCAGGTGTTCTGGCCGAACTCGGATGCCCAGAGCCGCTTGCCGCTGTCCCACGCCAGCCCCTGCACATTGCGGTGACCGTAGGAGTACACCAGCGAGTCACCCTCGGGATTGCCGTGCACGGGCTCGCCGTCGGGCGTCATCCGCAGGATCTTGCCCGCGGGGGAGGCCTTGTCCTGGGCGAGACCCGTGTCCCCCGTCTCTCCCGTGCCCGCGTACAGCATCCGGTCGGGCCCGAACGCGATCCGTCCGCCGTTGTGGATGGAGCCCTTGGGGATGCCCCGCAGAATGGTGTCCGGGGCCCCCAGCTGCTGACCGGGGGGCTTCTTCTCGTCGTACTGGAGGCGGGCGATGCGGTTGTCCGACTCGGTGGTGAAGTAGGCGTAGACGAGATGGTCCGCGCCGAACGTCGGGGCGACAGCGAGACCGAGCAGGCCGCCCTCGCCGGCCGGTGCGACCCCCGGTACCGAGCCCAGAAGCGTCTTCCCGCCGCTCTCCGCGTCGATGCGGGTGATCGTCGCCTCGTCACGCGAGCCGACCAGCAGGTCGCCCCCGGGCAGCGCGGCGACGCCCCACGGCGACGCGAGTCCGTCCGTGAGCGTCTTCACGACCGCGACCGAGCCCTCGGCCGGAGGGAGGTCCGCCGACGGGCTCGCCGAGGCCGGGGCGGACGCGGGGCTCGACCGTGGGGAGGGTGCCTCCTCACCGGCCGCCGGGCCGTCGCCGGACGAGCAGGCGGACAGCAGGAGGGAGGCCGAGGCGAGCAGGGCCACCACCCCGTTGCGCAGCACGGGAGTTTGCACAGCACCGATCCTTTCGACGGTCGCACGACTACTGTTCTTACACCGCCGCCCCGTCATGGGTTCCCGGTCTCCGCCAATTCTCACGCCACGGGGTCAGTCCCACGACCCGCGGGCCCGCGGCAGCCCGGCTATCTCGTCCAGGTCCCCCTCGGTGAGGACCAGCCCCGCAGCTCCCGCGTTCTCCACGGCCCACCGCTCCTGCTTCGCACCGGGCACGGGCACCACGTAGGGGCCCTGCCCCAGGACCCAGGCCAGAGCGACCTGCGCGGGCGTGGCGCCGTGCCGCTCCGCGATCCTGCGCAGCCCCGCCACCACGGGCTGGTTGGCCGCCATCATCTCCGCGGTGAAGCGGGGGTGCCTGGCCCGCGCGTCATCCGGTTCGAAGCCCTGGCCGGGCGTGAGCGTGCCCGTGAGGTAACCGCTGCCCAGCGGCATCGCCGCCAGCACGCCCACCCCGCGGGCCGAGCACCACGGCAGCAGGTCCTCCAGCGCCTGGGGCGACCACACGGACAGTTCCGCCTGGACCGCGCTGACGGGAAAGACCTGCTGGACCCGCTCCAGCTGCCGGATGGTCCCGTCGTGCATCCGCGCCCCCGGCCCGCGGCCCGCCCTCGCCCCCACCGCGGACAGCCCCAGCGCCCGCACCTTCCCGGCGGTCACCAGATCCGCCATCGCTCCCCAGGTCTCCTCGACCGGTACCTCGGGATCCGCCCGGTGGAGCTGGTAGAGATCGATCACATCGGTCTGGAGCCGGCGCAGCGAGGCGTCGCAGGCCCGGCGCACGTAGCCGGGACGGCCGTTGGCCACGACGTGCTGGTCGCCCACGAGCAGACCGCACTTCGTGGCGAGGAAGGCCTCGGACCGGCGTCCCCTGAGCGCCCGGCCGATGAGCAGCTCGTTGGTGAAGGGCCCGTACATGTCGGCGGTGTCGAGCAGTTGGACGCCCGCGTCCAGTGCGGCGTGCACGGTCCGCACGGAGCGGTCACCCCGCTGCTGCGACGTGCTGTAGGCCCAGCTCATCGGCATACAGCCCAGCCCGACCGCGCCCACGGCGAGCGCCGTCGCACCGATAGTCCTGCGCTCCAACTCCCCGAACCCTCCCTCGGTCCCGTGATCACGGGGCCCACCAGCACCCCAAAGTAACCTCTGCGGTCGCGCGGCCTTCGCATAGCCTCGTGACCATGACTTCTGCAACCGCCACCGACGTATGGCTGCCCTTCGCCGCCGAGGAGATCGACGGTCTCCCCGAGGGTCTCAACTACCGGTTCTGGGACGGTGGCCGGGACTACCCGGCGGATCCCGCCGACTGCGCGTTCTACGTCGTCCCTTACATGAAGGGCCCGGAGGTCGCGGTCCGCCCCCTCGGCGGGATGAACGCGGTCCAGGTCGTCCAGACCCTCTCGGCGGGCATAGACCACGTCGAGCCGGGGCTCGGTCTACTGCCCGCGGGAGTCCGGCTGTGCAACGCCAAGGGCGTGCACGAGGCATCGACGGCCGAGCTCGCGCTCGCGCTCGTCCTCGCCTCGCTCCGCGGGTTCCCGGGCTTCACGCACGGCCAGGACAAGGAGGAGTGGAGGTCCGGCTTCTACCCGGCGCTCGCCGACAAGTCCGTGCTCGTGGTGGGGTACGGCTCGATCGGCGCGGCCATCGAGGACCGGCTCGAACCCTTCGAGTGCGCGCGGGTGATGCGCGTCGCGCGCTCCGCACGGACGACCGCACGCGGTCCCGTACACGCGATCGAGGAGCTTCCGGCGCTGCTCCCCGACGCCGACGTCGTCATCCTGTCCACACCGCTGAACCCCTCCACACAAGGGCTGGTGGGCCCCCGCTTCCTCGCCGCGATGCGGGACGGCGCACTGCTCGTGAACGTCGCGCGCGGCGCCGTCGTCGACACCGACGCCCTGCTGTCCGAACTCGAGTCCGGGCGGCTGCGTGCCGCACTCGACGTGACCGACCCCGAACCCCTGCCCGCCGGCCATCCTCTCTGGCATGCTCCCCACACACTCATCACCCCCCATGTGGGCGGCAGCACCTCGGCGTTCCTGCCCCGGGCCAAGCGGCTGCTGGCCGGACAGCTCACCCGGTTCGCGAAGGGGGAGCCGGTCGGCAACCTCGTCCTCACGACCGGCTGAACACGCTCCGCAGCGGTCCGACCGCTCCGCGTCCCGCCAACACCCCAGGTCGTCACGGAGAGTAGAGAGACTATGTCCCTGAGTGACGACTCTGGTGTATCGTCCGCAAGAGGGCAGCGCCGTGGAAGGGGCGGCGCCGGGGAGGAAGCGGATCGCGAGGGGGCGATGGGCGATGTTCGGCCGGTGGAGAGACGAACCGACATGGCGGGACGGGCGGGAGAGGCCGACGGCCGCGAGGGCGCCGGGCCCGGCCCGAGGGGCTCTCCGGTGAGCGCCCTCGGGGCCCTGCTCTCCCGGCACCCCGCGGCCGGACGGAACGCAGGGCTGCGCGCCCAGATCGTCCTGGCCGCCGTATGCGCCGGATACGCCGTGGGTGCCGCCGTCGGCTGGGGATCGCCCGGAGTCGCGCTGTTCATGGGGGACTTCGGCCTCAGCGTCGCCGCCCTGGTCGCCGCGGTCTCCTGCTTCCTCTACGCCCGCGTCGGCGGCGGACGCCTCCGGCCCGCCTGGCTCCTCTTCTCGCTCTCCTCGGCCATGGCCGCCGGAGGCAACGCGGTCTGGGGGTGGTACGAGGTGGTGCTGGGTCGTGAGGTGCCCTCCCCCTCCCTCGCGGACCTCTTCTTCCTCTGCTTCGCTCCGCCCGCCATCGTCGGGCTGCTGGTCCTGGCCAAACGGCCCGTGACGCGGGCGGGCTGGGTCTGTCTGGTGCTGGACGCCTGGCTGATCGGCGGCTCCCTGCTGACGCTCTCCTGGAGCCTCGCCCTCGCCCACACCGCCCGGATCGCGAACGCCGGAGGCGAGAGCGTGGCCAGGGCCGCCCTCTCGCTGGCCTACCCGCTGCTCGACATCGTCCTCGTCTCCATGGTCCTCGCGCTGCACTTCCGGCGGGTCAGCATCAACAGGTCTGCGGTGAACACCGCGATCGCCGGCCTCGCCCTGACCGTGCTGTGCGACGCCCTGTTCACCGCCCCGCTGCTGCGCTCGTCGTACCACTCGGGCCAGTTGCTGGACGCCGGCTGGTTCGCCGGGTCCCTGCTGCTCGCCTACGCGCCCTGGGGCGCCCGTCGCGGCCAGGACAACGCTGTCGAGGCCCCCGGCCCCGAGCCGCGCGCCGTGAGCCGCCCGATCGCCGGGTCCCTCGCCGCCCTCACGCCCTACCTGGCCGCGGCGGTCTGCACCCTCGGCATCCTGTACAACGTCGTGGAGGGCCGGAGGGTCGACCGGGTGGTGGTGCTCACCGGCTGCGCGGTGGTGCTCGCCCTGGTCCTCCGGCAGGCGATCATGCTTCTCGACAACATCGCGCTCAACCAGGAACTGGCCGAGAAGGAGAGCCACTTCCGCTCCCTGGTCCAGGGCTCCAGCGACGTCATCATGATCGCCGAGCCGAGCGGGGTGCTCCGCTACGTGAGCCCCGCGGCCGCCGGGGTCTACGGGCGCGACGCCGAGGACCTCGTCGGCACCGCGCTGTCGTCGCTGATCCACCCCGACGACCTCGGGGGAGTCGTCCACGAGCTGCGGCGCTTCCTCGCCGCGCCGGCCCGCGAGGAGCCCACCACCCGGATCGAGTGCCGCTTCGGATCGGGCACGGGCGACTGGCTCCACGTCGAGTCCACCGTCAACCGCCACCAGGGCGGCCTGCTGCTCAACAGCCGCGACGTGACCGAGCGGGTCCGGCTGCAGGCGCAGCTCCAGCACAACGCCGAACACGACCCGCTCACCGACCTGCCCAACCGCGCCCTCTTCACCACCCGGGTCGGACAGGCCCTCGGGGGGCGCAGGGCCGGGGACCCCGGGACCGCTGTCCTCTTCATCGACCTCGACGGTTTCAAGGCGGTCAACGACTCCGTGGGCCACCAGGCGGGCGACGAACTCCTCGTCCAGGCGGCACGCCGCCTCCAGGAGTCCGTGCGCGCCTCGGACACCGCGGCACGCCTCGGCGGCGACGAGTTCGCCGCGCTGATCGTCGGCGACGGCACGCGCGACCAGGCGGCCAGGGAGTACCAGGTCCACGAGATCGCCGACCGGCTGCGCCTCAGGCTGTCCCAGCCGTACCGGATCGGCACCGGTGAGGTCCGGGTGGCCGCGTCCATCGGGGTCGCCTTCGCGGAGCCCTCCATCACGCCCAAGGACCTCATGCGCAACGCCGACCTCGCCATGTACCGGGCGAAGGCGAACGGCAAGGGCCGCGTCGAGCTGTACGCCCCCCAGATGCAGGCCGACGTCGTGCGCCGGTCCGAGCTCGCCGCGCGGCTGCGCACGGCGCTGCGCGACGGCGAATTCGCCCTGCTGCACCAGCCCGTCGTCCACCTGGCCAGCGGTACGGTCGCCGCCGTCGCCGCGCAGGCCCGCTGGCGCTCGGCGCAGGGCATCCTCTTCACCCCCGCCGAATTCCTCCGGGTCTCCGAGGACAGCGAACGCGCGGCCGCGCTCGGCACCTGGCTGCTGGAGGAGGCCGTCGAACAGGCCGCCGACCGGTACCGGGCCGGGCATCCGGTCTCCGTCTCCGTACGCGTGTCGGCCGCCAGGCTCCTGGACCGCGCCCTGCCACCGGGCTCCGTCGAGGCGCTCCTGACGCGGCACGGGCTGCCCTCCGGCGCCCTGATGATCGAAGTGGGCGACAACGACCCCCGGATCTCCTTCGACGAGCTGGAGCAGCGCCTGGTCGCGCTCCGCCGCCTCGGGGTCCGGATCGCACTCGACGGATTCGGCAGCGGATACGCCGCGGTCAACGCCCTGCGCCGGCTCCCCATCGACGTCCTCAAGCTGGACCGGTGCCTGGTGGAGGGCGTCGTCGAGTCGGCGAGGCTGCACAAGATCACCAGCGGGCTGCTGCGCATCGCGGGTGATCTCGGCATGCAGTCCGTGGCGGACGGGGTGGACGTACCCGAACAGGTGCGCGCCCTGCGCGCCATGGGGTGCACCCACGGCCAGGGGATGGCCTTCGCCGGCCCCCTGGACGAGTACCGGCTGCGGCGCACCCTGATCAGGGGAAAGTACCCCGTCCCGGGCCTCGTCGCGGCCGCTCAGCCGGTGCTCGTGGGTGGCGTGATCCCGCTCCAGGGCCGCTCACATGATGAGACGCCCGTCCCACCCACTTGACACCGTGTGCGTGCCGGAGAGAGGGTCAATGCCATGCGCACCCGAATTCTCGTACTTGGAAAGCGCGTCGGCTGAAGCAGGGTCACTCATGGACACCCCGCAGACCGCACCGGCGCGCTCCCCTCGCTTGCCTTACGGCACGAGGGGTTTTTTGTTGCACCGGGACCTTGCAGAACATCACGAAAACACCGCATAAACCCTCAGCTTCGAGAAGAGAATGCCGATGACCGAGCAGGCCACCGGGGCCCAGCACCCGCAGCCGCGGGCCCGTAACGGCGGACCGTCCTCCGCCACCGTTGAGCACCTCACGGGCGCGCAGTCCCTCATCCGTTCTCTCGAGGAAGTCGGCGCCGACACCGTATTCGGGCTCCCCGGCGGCTGCATCCTTCCGGCGTACGACCCGCTGATGGACTCCACCCGGGTCCGGCACATCCTGGTCCGCCACGAGCAGGGCGCCGGTCACGCGGCCACCGGTTACGCGCAGGCCACCGGCAAGGTCGGTGTCTGCATGGTCACCTCGGGGCCCGGTGCGACCAACCTGGTCACCCCGATCGCGGACGCGGCCATGGACTCCGTGCCGCTGGTCGCGATCACCGGGCAGGTGGCCTCCGCGGCCATCGGCACGGACGCCTTCCAGGAAGCCGACATCTGCGGCATCACGATGCCGATCACGAAGCACAACTTCCTGGTCACCCGCGCCGAGGACATCGCGCACACGGTCGCCGAGGCCTTCCACATCGCCTCCACCGGCCGCCCGGGTCCGGTCCTCGTCGACATCGCCAAGGACGCTCTGCAGTCGACGACCACCTTCAGCTGGCCGCCGACGATGGACCTGCCCGGCTACCGCCCGGTCACCAAGCCGCACGCCAAGCAGATCCGCGAGGCGGCCAAGCTCATCGCGCAGTCCAGGCGCCCCGTGCTCTACGTCGGCGGCGGTGTCATGAAGGCCGGCGCCACCGCCGAGCTGAAGGTCCTGGCAGAGCTCACCGGAGCGCCCGTCACCACCACCCTGATGGCGCTCGGCTCCTTCCCCGACAGCCACCCGCTGCACGTGGGAATGCCCGGCATGCACGGTTCGGTCACCGCCGTCACCGCGCTGCAGAAGGCCGACCTGATCGTCGCGCTCGGAGCCAGGTTCGACGACCGCGTCACCGGCAAGCTGGACAGCTTCGCCCCGTACGCCAAGATCGTCCACGCGGACATCGACCCGGCCGAGATCGGCAAGAACCGCGCCGCCGACGTCCCGATCGTCGGTGACGCCCGTGAGGTCATCGCCGACCTCGTGCAGGCGGTCCAGGCCGAGCACACCGAGGGCACCATCGGCGAGGCCGCCCGGACCGGGTACGCGTCCTGGTGGAAGGACCTCAACCGCTGGCGCGAGACCTATCCGCTCGGTTACGACCTGCCGGAGGACGGCAGCCTCTCGCCGCAGCAGGTCATCCAGCGCATCGGCGAACTCGCCCCCGAGGGAACGATCTTCGCGGCGGGTGTCGGCCAGCACCAGATGTGGGCCTCGCACTTCATCCAGTACGAGCAGCCCGCCACCTGGCTCAACTCCGGCGGCGCCGGGACCATGGGCTACGCGGTCCCGGCCGCCATGGGCGCGAAGGCGGGCATGCCGGAGCGCGCGGTCTGGGCGATCGACGGCGACGGCTGCTTCCAGATGACCAACCAGGAACTCACCACCTGCGCGCTCAACAACATCCCGATCAAGGTCGCCGTCATCAACAACGGCGCCCTCGGGATGGTCCGCCAGTGGCAGACCCTGTTCTACAACCAGCGTTACTCCAACACCGTGCTGCACGCGGGCCCGGACGCGGACGGCAACGCGGCCAAGGGCACGCGCGTCCCGGACTTCGTCAAGCTGTCCGAGGCCATGGGCTGCCACGCGATCCGCTGCGAGGACCCGGCCGACCTGGACAAGGTCATCGCCGAGGCCAACGCGATCAACGACCGCCCGGTCGTCATCGACTTCATCGTCCACGAGGACGCCATGGTGTGGCCGATGGTCGCCGCCGGCACCTCCAACGACGAGGTCATGGCAGCGCGCGGCGTCCGCCCCGACTTCGGCGACAACGAAGACGACTGAGAGACAGAGAGAGACAGACTCCATGTCCACCAAGCACACGCTCTCCGTCCTGGTCGAGAACAAGCCCGGTGTCCTCGCCCGGATCACGGCCCTGTTCTCCCGGCGCGGCTTCAACATCGACTCGCTCGCGGTCGGTACCACCGAACATCCCGACATCTCACGCATCACCATTGTCGTGAACGTCGAGGGCCTGCCCCTGGAGCAGGTGACCAAGCAGCTCAACAAGCTGGTCAACGTCCTGAAGATCGTCGAACTCGAGCCCACCGCAGCGATCCAGCGGGAGCTCGTCCTGGTGAAGGTCCGCGCGGACAACGAGACCCGCTCCCAGATCGTCGAGATCGTCCAGCTGTTCCGCGCCAAGACCGTGGACGTCTCTCCGGAGGCGGTCACGATCGAGGCGACCGGGGGAGCCGACAAGCTGGAGGCGATGCTCAAGATGCTCGAGCAGTTCGGCATCAAGGAGCTCGTCCAGTCCGGCACCATCGCCATAGGGCGCGGCGCGCGCTCGATCACCGACCGTTCACTGCGCGCCCTCGACCGTACGGCGTAAAACCTCACGGGCCACCTCGCCGCTCGCATGGCGAGACCCGGCAACGCATCCGACGCACCCCGCCGTACGGTGGGACGCAACACCTGCACACCAAGGAGAAGACCCAGTGGCCGAGCTGTTCTACGACGACGATGCCGACCTGTCCATCATCCAGGGCCGCAAGGTCGCGGTCCTCGGTTACGGCAGCCAGGGCCACGCCCACGCGCTGTCGCTGCGTGACTCGGGTGTCGACGTCCGTGTCGGTCTGCACGAGGGCTCGAAGTCCAAGGCCAAGGCCGAGGAGCAGGGCCTTCGCGTGGTGACCCCGTCCGAGGCCGCGGCCGAGGCCGACGTCATCATGATCCTCGTCCCGGACCCGATCCAGGCCCAGGTCTACGAGGAGTCCGTCAAGGACAACCTCAAGGACGGCGACGCGCTGTTCTTCGGCCACGGCCTGAACATCCGCTTCGACTTCATCAAGCCGCCGGCCAACGTCGACGTCTGCATGGTCGCCCCGAAGGGCCCGGGTCACCTGGTCCGCCGCCAGTACGAGGAGGGCCGCGGCGTCCCGTGCATCGTGGCCGTCGAGCAGGACCCCTCGGGCAAGGGCCTGGAGCTCGCCCTCAGCTACGCGAAGGGCATCGGCGGCACGCGCGCCGGCGTCATCAAGACGACCTTCACCGAGGAGACCGAGACCGACCTGTTCGGTGAGCAGGCCGTCCTCTGCGGTGGCACCGCCGCCCTGGTCAAGGCCGGTTTCGAGACCCTGACCGAGGCCGGATACCAGCCGGAGATCGCGTACTTCGAGTGCCTCCACGAGCTGAAGCTCATCGTGGACCTCATGTACGAGGGCGGCCTGGAGAAGATGCGCTGGTCCATCTCGGAGACCGCCGAGTGGGGCGATTACGTCACCGGCCCGCGCATCATCACGGACGCCACCAAGGCCGAGATGAAGAAGGTCCTCGCCGAGATCCAGGACGGCACCTTCGCCAAGAACTGGATGGCCGAGTACCACAACGGTCTGCCCAAGTACAACGAGTACAAGAAGGCCGACAGCGAGTCCCTGCTGGAGACCACCGGCAAGGAGCTCCGCAAGCTCATGAGCTGGGTCGACGACGAGAACGCCTGAGTTCCCGCCGGGGGAGGGTCCGTTGCGGGCCCGCCCCCGGCGCACGGCCGGCCTCACATCCCGTGTCACTGCGGCGTGAGGCGGGTGGAGGAAGGCGGCCCTGTCTGTAGGACAGGCCGTCCACCCCGTGAGGGTGATCATTCCACCGAGGCGCAGTGCGCGCCCCGGCCGCATGACTAGACTGCTCAACACATACACGCGTCAGGGCCCACAGTGTCGTGCGTCTTCCACGCGGCTAGCCCCTCCACCGCCTGCGGCCGTCGGGACGGCCGTCCGCACTGGACTTGTGAGGACACACGTGAGCTCGAAACCTGTCGTACTCATCGCCGAAGAGCTGTCGCCCGCCACGGTTGACGCCCTGGGTCCGGACTTCGAGATCCGGCACTGCAACGGCGCGGACCGCGCCGCGCTCCTCCCCGCGATCGCCGACGTCGACGCGATCCTGGTGCGTTCCGCCACCAAGGTCGACGCCGAGGCCCTCGCCGCGGCGAAGCAGCTCAAGGTCGTCGCCCGCGCCGGCGTCGGTCTGGACAACGTCGACGTCTCCGCGGCCACCAAGGCCGGTGTGATGGTCGTCAACGCGCCGACGTCCAACATCGTCACGGCGGCCGAGCTGGCCTGCGGTCTGCTCGTCGCCACCGCCCGCAACATCCCGCAGGCCAACACCGCCCTGAAGAACGGCGAGTGGAAGCGCTCGAAGTACACGGGTGTCGAGCTCAGCGAGAAGACCCTCGGCGTCGTCGGCCTCGGCCGCATCGGTGTGCTGGTCGCGCAGCGCATGTCGGCGTTCGGCATGAAGATCGTCGCGTACGACCCCTACGTACAGCCCGCGCGCGCCGCCCAGATGGGCGTCAAGCTCCTCACGCTGGACGAGCTGCTCGAGGTCTCCGACTTCATCACCGTGCACCTGCCCAAGACCCCCGAGACGCTCGGCCTGATCGGCGACGAGGCGCTGCACAAGGTGAAGCCCTCGGTGCGCATCGTCAACGCCGCGCGTGGCGGCATCGTCGACGAGGAGGCGCTCGCCTCCGCCCTCAAGGAGGGCCGGGTCGCCGGCGCGGGCCTGGACGTGTACACCAAGGAGCCCTGCACGGACTCCCCGCTGTTCCAGTTCGACCAGGTCGTCTGCACCCCGCACCTCGGCGCCTCGACCGACGAGGCGCAGGAGAAGGCGGGCATCGCGGTCGCGAAGTCCGTCCGTCTCGCCCTCGCCGGTGAGCTCGTGCCCGACGCGGTCAACGTCCAGGGCGGCGTCATCGCCGAGGACGTGCGTCCCGGGCTGCCGCTCGCCGAGAAGCTCGGCCGGATCTTCACCGCGCTCGCGGGCGAGGTCGCGGCCCGTCTCGACGTCGAGGTCTACGGCGAGATCACGCAGCACGACGTGAAGGTGCTCGAACTCTCCGCTCTGAAGGGCGTCTTCGAGGACGTCGTCGACGAGACGGTGTCCTACGTCAACGCCCCGCTCTTCGCGCAGGAGCGCGGTGTCGAGGTCCGCCTCACGACCAGCTCCGAGTCGCCGGACCACCGCAACGTGGTGACCGTCCGCGGCACGCTGTCGAGCGGCGAGGAGGTCGCGGTCTCCGGCACGCTGGCCGGCCCCAAGCACCTCCAGAAGATCGTCGCGATCGGCGAGCACGACGTCGACCTGGCGCTCGCCGACCACATGGTCGTCCTGCGGTACGAGGACCGTCCCGGTGTCGTCGGCGCCGTCGGCAAGATCCTCGGCGAGGCCGGTCTGAACATCGCGGGCATGCAGGTCTCGCGGCAGGACGCGGGCGGCGAGGCGCTGGTCGTCCTCACCGTCGACGACACCATCCCGCAGTCGGTGCTCACCGAGATCGCCGAGGAGATCGGTGCCGCCTCGGCCCGTTCGGTGAACCTCACCGACTGATCCACCGCGTCACACGGCCGCGCCCGGCCGACGGACCCCGTTCCGTCGGCCGGGCGCGGCCGTTCCGCTTCTCCCGGGGCCCGGGGGAGCGGCTCAGAGCCGCGCGGCCTTGAGCGCCATGTGCAGCAGCAGCCGGTCCTCGCCGTCGTTGAGGTCGAGGCCGGTCAGCTGCTGAACCCGGGCGAGGCGGTAGTAGAGCGTCTGGCGGTGGATGCCCAGTTCGGAGGCCGTACGGCTCGCCTGGCCCGCACGGTCGAGGAACACCTCCGCGGTACGGGCGAGTTCCGCGTGGGCCGGGGCCAGCAGGGTGCGGACGGCCTGGTCGGGTGCGGTGCCCTGGGTGCGGGGCAGGGCGGCGAGGAGCCGGTAGGGGCCGATGGCCGACCAGTCGGTGACCGGGCCGAAGCGGGATTCCGCGGAGGCCGCGCGGGCGGCGGACAGTGCCTCCTGCCAGGCGTCGGCCAGCTCCGCCAGACCCCGGCGGGCCGCGGCGAGGCCGGCGGTCGCGGTCGGCCCGGCCACCGAACGCAGCCGTTCCGCCGCCGTCGTCGCCGGGTCGAGCGCCTCGGGGGAGCGCAGCCGGACCAGGGCGGCCAGGGTCCGGGCACCGGGGCCGGCCACCGTGGCGAGGGCCGCCGCCGAGGGGACCGTGCGCGCGGACGGGGCCTCGCCCTCCCACGGGGTGACGCACACCAGCACGTGCAGGCCGTCCGCGTCGGCGCCGAGAGCCTCGCGCAGCGCGGACACCGTCATGTCGCGCTGCCAGCCGCTCACCGCGACGAGTACCGCGCCGAACTCCCGGGAGAGGTCCGTGCCGGCCCGCTCCTCGTCGGCGAGCAGGGCGCCGATCCGGGCCGCGACGTCCATCGCCGCCGCCAGCTGTCCGTCGGTCGGCCCCGGGTCGGCGTCCAGCAGCCACACGTAGCCCAGGACGACACCCCGATGGCGTACCGGGAGGCAGACGCGGTCCCGGAAGACCCCGGCCTCCGGGGCGGCGGGGATGCGGACCGGGCCCGTCGCCCGGGTGATGCCGAAGCCCTCGAACCAGGCGCGGACCGCGGGGGTGGAGCGCCGGGTGAGGATCGAGCGCGTACGGACGGGGTCCATCGCCGTGTCGTCGTCGCTGTCGTGGGCCCCGAAGGCGACCAGGCCGAAATCTCGGTTCTCCAGGGTCGCGGGGGCGTTGAGCAGCGCGGAGATCTCGTCGACCAGCTCCTGGTAATCGCCCTTCACCCGGCCATTCTCGCACCCCTTCAGACATATGTCTGAGATCCAGTGCACGGATGCGTGACAGCTGTCGATGGCACGCGCGGGCGGGGGTACCTAGATTTCACAGTGGTTCTCCGTGCCGTCCCGGTCCGTTCACATCCGTACCGGTACGGCCTCGTTCGTACTCCGTGGAGGTGCCCCGTGCTGGGTCCCGTGATTCTCGCCGCGTCACGCAGCGACACAATGCGTCGTTTCATCTCGGCAGCGCCGGGCACCAAGCAGGTCGTCGACCGGTTCATCGCCGGTGAGAGCGTCGACCAGGTCGTCCCGGTCGTCCGGGACGCCGCGGACAAGGGCCTCGAGGTCACCCTGGACGTCGTCGGCGAGGACATCACCACCCCCGAGCAGGCCGCCGCCGCGCGCGACGCCTACCTCGAGCTGATCGGCCGTCTCAAGGAGCTGGGGCTCGGCGCCCGGGCCGAGATGTCAGTCAAGCTGTCGATGTTCGGCCAGGCCCTCGAGAACGGCCACGACCTGGCCCTCGCCAACGTCCGCCCCGTCGTCGAGGCCGCCGCCGCGATCGGCACCACGGTCACGCTGGACGCCGAGGACCACACCACCCTCGACTCCATGTTCGCCATCCACGAGGAGCTGCGGAAGGACTTCCCGCAGACCGGCTGCGTGATCCAGTCCTACCTGTTCCGCACCGAGGCCGACGCCCGCCGTCTCGCCGCCGCGGGCAGCCGGGTCCGCCTGGTGAAGGGCGCCTACAAGGAGCCCGCCTCCGTCGCGTACCAGAGCAAGCCGGAGATCGACAAGGCGTACGTCCGCATCCTGAAGACGCTGATGCAGGGCGAGGGCTACCCGATGATCGGCTCGCACGATCCCCGTCTCATCGCCATCGGCCAGGAGCTCGCACGCCAGGCCGGGCGCAAACTGGACGAGTACGAGTTCCAGATGCTGTACGGCATCCGCAGCGAGGAGCACGTCCGGCTCGCGGCCGAGGGCCACCGGATGCGCGTCTACACGGCGTACGGCACCGACTGGTACGGCTACTTCATGCGCCGGCTCGCGGAGAAGCCGGCCAACCTCCTGTTCTTCGGCCGCTCCGTCCTCACCAGGGGCTGAACCGGACGCCGAACCCGGGGACGGACCCCCACGGTCCGGAACCGCAGCGCCGCACCAGGCTGAACCAGGGCTGACCCGCCCGGCCGACCACCCACCTCAACCAAGGAGACAAGGCACTCATGGACGCTGTCACCCAGGTCCCCGCGCCGGTCAACGAGCCGGTCCACTCCTACGCCCCCGGCACCGCGGAGCGCGCCCGTCTGGAGGCGAAGCTCAAGGAGCTCGCCGAGAACCCGATCGACCTGCCGATGACCATCGGCGGCGAGAAGCGCATGGGCGGCGGCGAGCGGGTCGACGTCGTGCAGCCGCACAACCACAAGGCCGTCATCGGCACCTTCGCCGGTGCCACCGAGCAGGACGCCCAGGACGCCGTGGACGCGGCCCTCGCCGCCGCTCCGGCCTGGCGGGCCATGTCCTTCGACGACCGCGCGGCCATCATCCTGCGCGCCGCCGAGCTGCTCTCCGGCCCCTGGCGCGAGACGCTGGCCGCCTCCACGATGCTCGGCCAGGGCAAGACCGCGCAGCAGGCGGAGATCGACTGCCCCTGCGAGCTCGTCGACTTCTGGCGCTTCAACGTGCACTACGCCCGGCAGATCCTCGCCGAGCAGCCCCCGGCGAACTCCCCGGGCGTCTGGAACCGCATGGACCACCGCCCGCTCGAGGGCTTCGTCTACGCGATCACGCCGTTCAACTTCTCCGCGATCGCGGCCAACCTGCCCACCGCGCCCGCCCTCATGGGCAACGTCGTGGTGTGGAAGCCGTCCCCGACGCAGACCCACGCCGCCGTGCTGCTCATGCAGCTCCTGGAGGAGGCCGGGCTGCCCAAGGGCGTCATCAACCTGGTCACCGGTGACGGCATCGCCGTCTCCGAGGTCGCGCTGAACCACCGCGACCTGGCCGGTGTCCACTTCACCGGCTCGACCCCCACCTTCCAGCACCTGTGGAAGACGGTCGGCAACAACATCGCCAACTACCGCACCTACCCGCGGCTCGTCGGCGAGACCGGCGGCAAGGACTTCGTCGTCGCGCACCCGAGCGCCGACCGTGCGGTCCTGAAGACCGCGCTGACCCGCGGCTCCTTCGAGTACCAGGGCCAGAAGTGCTCCGCGTCCTCGCGCGCCTACGTCCCGGCCTCCATCTGGAACTCCGGTTTCAAGGAGGAGTTCGCGGCCGAGGTCGACGGCATCACCATGGGCGACGTCACCGACCTGTCGCACTTCATGGGCGCCGTCATCGACGCGCGTTCCTTCGCGAAGAACAAGGCCGCGATCGACCGCGCCGCCGCCGACCCGACCTGCACGATCGTCGCCGGCGGTACGTACGACGACTCCGTCGGCTACTTCGTCCGCCCGACCGTCATCGTGTGCGACGACCCGGCCAACGAGGTCTTCACCACCGAGTACTTCGGCCCGATCCTCGCCGTCCACGTCTACGAGGACGAGAAGTACGACGCCATGCTGGAGCAGATGGAGTCGGTCTCCGACTACGCGCTCACCGGCGCCGTCATCTCCAACGACCGTGCGGCGGCCGCGTACACGATGGACAAGCTGCGCTACGCCGCGGGCAACTTCTACATCAACGACAAGTCGACCGGTGCCGTCGTCGGCCAGCAGCCCTTCGGCGGCGGCCGTGGCTCCGGTACCAACGACAAGGCGGGCGCCCCGCAGAACCTGCAGCGCTGGACGCTGACCCGCGCCATCAAGGAGACGCTGGTCCCGCCGACCGAGTACACCTACCCGCACCAGGGCTGACGCCCCCGGGGCGCCCCCACCGGGCGCCCCGCACGCACTCCGCCTCCCGACCGGCTCCCCCCGCCGGCCGGGGGGCGGTTTCCATGGTCCGGCCCGCGGTCTCAGGCCTTGACGGTGAACCCCGCCCGCAGGAGGGCGCCGTCGTCCGAGGACGGGCCGACGAGCAGTTCGAAGGCGCCGGGCTCGACGACCCGCCGGCCCGCCGCGTCCACGAGGGTGCACTCGGAGACGGGCAGGTCCAGCAGCACCTCGCGCTCCTCGCCCGGGGCGAGCGTCACCTGGCGGTAGCCCTTGAGCTCCTTCTCGGCCCAGGTCACGGACGTCACGGTGTCGCTGATGTACACCTGCACGGTCTCCAGGGCCGGCCGGTCGCCCGTGTTGTGCACGGTGACGCGTGCCCGGAGCGTGTCGCTCTCCCCGACGTCCGCCGTGAGCACCTCGAGACCGGAGTACGCGACGGTCGTGTAGCTCAGGCCCTCGCCGAACACGAAGGCCGGACGCTGGGTGAGGTCGGCGTACCGGGAGCCGTGCTGACCGCGGATCTGGTTGTAGTACGTCGGCTGCTGACCCGCGTGCCTGGCGAAGGACACGGGCAGCCGGCCCGACGGCTCGACGAGGCCCAGCAGGACCTCGGCCACCGCCCGGCCGCCCTGCATGCCGGGGTTGAAGGCGTGGACGACCGCGGCCGCGCCGAGTGCGGACGGCGGGAGGACCAGGGGCTTCGAGCTGATCACCACGACGACCAGCGGCTTGCCGGTCGCGGCGAGGGCGTCGAGCAGCGCGACCTGGTCGCCGACGAGCTCCAGCGTGGCGGTGGACTTCCCCTCACCGACCAGCTCGATACGGTCGCCGACCACGGCGACGACGTGGTCGGCGGCCTCGGCCGCGGCGACGGCCTCGGCGATCAGGGCCTCGGAGGGCTCCGCGGGGACGACGACGTCCGGGCGGGGCTGCCCGTCCGGGAAGAACTCCCCCTCCGGGTCGGGACCCACGGAGAGGATCTCGGCCCCACGGGCGTAGGTGACGTCCCACCCGGCCGGGACATGCGCGCGGAAGCCGTCGAGCACGGTACGGATCATGGCGCGGGGTTGCCCGTCCGGCAGCCAGTCGGCCTGGCCGGAGGAACCGGCCCAGTCGCCCAGCTGGGTCTGCGCGTCGTCGGCGTTGGGCCCGATGACGGCGACCGTGCGCGGTGCCGCCCCCGCCCCGGCGACGGCGCGCCCGTCCTCGCCCGCCACGAACCCGCCGGCCAGCGGGAGGGTGCCGTCGTTGGTGAGCAGGACCAGCGAGCGGCGGGCGGCCTCCAGATTCAGCACGGCGTGGCCGGCGCTGCCGATGACCTCGGCCTGCCGGGCGGCGTCGGGGTGGCGGGGGTTCTCGAACAGGCCGAGCTCGAACTTGAGGGTGAGGACGCGCCGTACCGCCGCGTCGATCTCCGTCTCGTCCAGCGTGCCCTCGGCGACGGCGTTCTGCGCGCCCTCGAAGAACTGGGGGGTCGTCATCACCATGTCGTTGCCCGCCCGGACCGCCGCCGCGGCGGCCTGGGTGTCGTCGGCGTAGATCCGCTGCTCCCACACCATGCGCCCGACGTTGTCCCAGTCGGTGACCAGCGTGCCGGTGTAGCCCCACTCGCCGCGCAGCACCTCGTTGAGCAGCCAGTCGTTGACGGTGATCGGCACCCCGTCCATCGACTGGTAGCCGAGCATGAACGTGCGGCAGCCCTCGCGGGCGACCCGCTCGAACGGGGGCAGGAACCAGGAGCGCAGCTTGCGACGGGAGATGTCGGCCTCGCTGGCGTCCCGGCCGCCCTGCGTCTCGGAGTAGCCCGCGAAGTGCTTGGCGCACGCCAGGACGGCCGTCGGGTCGTCCAGGCCGTCGCCCTGGTAGCCGCGGACCATGGCCGAGGCCAGTTCGCCGATCAGGAAGGGGTCTTCGCCGAACGTCTCGCTGACCCGGCCCCAGCGCAGGTCCCGGGTGATGCAGAGCACCGGCGAGAACGTCCAGTGGACCCCCGTCGCGGCGACCTCGACGGCGGTGGCCCGGGCGACGCGCCGTACGAGCTCCGGGTCCCAGGTCGCGGCCAGGCCGAGCTGCGTGGGGTAGATCGTGGCCCCCTCCCAGAAGGAGTGGCCGTGGATGCAGTCCTCCGCGACCAGCAGCGGGATGCGCAGCCGGGTCCGCTCCGTCAGGGCCGCCGCTTCGACGACCCGCTCGGGGGAGGCGTGCAGGATCGAACCCGCGTGCAGGTCCTCGATGGCGTGGCGTACCCCGTCCTTGGCGTTGAGCTGGAGCATCTGACCGGTCTTCTCGGCCAGGGTCATGCGACCGAGGAGGTCGTCGACCCGCTCGGCGACGGGGAGCGTGGGGTCGAGATAGGGCAGGGAGGGGGACACGGGGGGTCCTTTCGCGACACGGTTCGCCTTCACCATAGAGTCAATACCGACCAGCTGGTAAGTATCTTCGGGAATCCGGGAACCTCCGGGGCGAATCCCGCGAGGGGCCTCCCCCGTGGGGCCGAACGGGAACCAGACGCACCGACGTGCCGGCCGGACCGACGGCGGCGGACCGGGAGAGTGGCGAGTGACGGCCGAAGCGCCTCGTGGCTACGCGAAGGGCCGCGCGAAGCGGCGGGAGATCCTCGACCAGGCCATGGCCCTGTTCGGCGAGGCGGGCTACCGGGGCGCCTCGCTGCGGGTGATCGCGACCCGGTGCGGCATCTCGCACACCGGCCTGCTGCACCACTTCCCGACCAAGGAGGCCCTGCTGCTGGCGGTGCTCGAACGCCGTGACGACGTGGACGACGAATGGCTCGGACTCGGTGGCACGACGGGGGTCGGACGTCTGCGGCGGTTCGTCGAACTGGCCGCGCTGAACTCCGGGCGGCGCGGGATCGTCGAGCTGTTCTCGGTGGTCTCCGCCGAGGCGACGGCCGCCGACCACCCGGCCCACAAGTACTTCGTGCGCCGCTACGAGAACTCGGTGGCGGGCGCCCGGACCGCCTACGAGCAGGCCCGCCTGGAAGGCGCGCTGCGGGCCGGGATCGCTCCCGACGCCGCGGGCAGGCAGCTGATCGCCCTCATGGACGGGCTCCAGGTGCAGTGGCTGCTCGGTGACGGCGCCACCGACATGGCGGCCGTCCTGCGCGCGCACATCGAGGCCCAGCTCACGGTGGATCTCTGAGGTCAGGGACCGGGCCCGAGGCCCGCCGGACGCGACGGAACCTCCGTACGGGCGGCGGGTCTCCCGCCGCGCCGTCTCAGATAGTAGGAAGTCCGAGTATCTGTAGAGACAGATGGGCCGAGCTGTCCTAGCTTTGTAGGAGCCGAACGAATCGCTGATCCAGCGACCGGTGTGAGCGCGCGTGCCCGACGCAGGCAACCCCTGCGGCATCCGCTCCCCGCCCTTTCGAGCGCTTCGAATCCTGATCCTGACATCCACCGCGCGATGTCCTGATCCCGAAATCCACGCGATCTCAAGGAGTTGACCCCCCATGGCCGAGACCACTGTCCGCCGCGTCCGCCGTACCCCCCGCTCCGCGGAGTCGGAGCGCACGAACGCCGCCGCAGCCCTCCAGCGGGCTCTCGACCGCAGGGACAACGGCGGTTCGACGGGCCACTGACGGCGCGGTCCCGCCTCATGGCGAGCGTCCCGTACGGCAATCCACCCTGTCCGTATCGTGGACGTCGAATGTCATGGGGTGGGACGGAAGGTTAGGGTTCCCGTCATGTCTCGCAGCATCGATCTCGCAGTGATCCCCGGCGACGGTATCGGCCAGGAGGTCGTCACCCAGGGCCTCAAGGTTCTCAACGCTGTTCTCCCGCAGGATGTGAAGCTGGAGACCAAGGAGTACGACCTCGGCGCCCGGCGATGGCACCGCACCGGTGAGACCCTCCCCGACGCGGAGCTCGAAGCCCTCAAGGGGCACGACGCCATCCTGCTCGGCGCCATCGGCGACCCGTCCGTGCCGTCGGGCGTGCTGGAGCGGGGACTCCTGCTGAAGCTGCGCTTCGCCTTCGACCACTTCATCAACCTGAGGCCGTCGAAGCTCTTCCCGAACACCGCGACACCGCTGGCCGGGCGTCCCGAGATCGACTTCGTCGTCGTCCGCGAAGGCACCGAGGGCCCGTACACGGGCAACGGCGGTTCCCTGCGCACGGGCACCGAGCACGAGATCGCCACCGAGGTCAGCGTCAACACCGCCCACGGTGTCGAGCGTGTCGTGCGTGACGCCTTCGCGCGTGCCGCCGCCCGCCCGCGCAAGAAGCTGACGCTGGTCCACAAGAACAACGTCCTCGTGTACGCGGGCCACCTGTGGAAGAACACCTTCGACAAGGTCGCGGCCGAGTTCCCCGAGGTCACCACCGACTACCTGCACGTCGACGCCGCGACGATCTTCTTCGTCACGCAGCCGGAGCGCTTCGACGTCATCGTCACCGACAACCTCTTCGGTGACATCCTCACCGACCTCGCCGCTGCCGTGACCGGCGGCATCGGCCTGGCCGCGTCCGGCAACATCAACCCGACGGGTGCCTTCCCGTCCATGTTCGAGCCGGTGCACGGCACCGCGCCCGACATCGCGGGCCAGGGCAAGGCCGACCCGACCGCCACGATCCTCTCCGTCGCCCTCCTGCTGCGCCACCTCGGCTACGAGACCGAGGCCGCGCGCATCGAGGAGGCCGTCTCCGCCGACCTCGCGGAGCGTGACGGCAAGCAGACGCGCACCACCGACGAGATCGGCGACGCGCTCGCGGTACGCGTAGCGAGCTGACCCGACGTCTCCACTTCGAAGCCGCCGGGTCGCAACCGCACCCGGCGGCTTCTCCATGCGGTCCCCGGGTGCCACCATCGACCTCAGGACCGCGTTCCCGCGTCGCGACAGCGTCACCGTGAACGTCGCCGCAATCACGTCATTTCGTGCAGGGCCGCCCCCGGGAGATAATCGAACGCGGGACCGCGGCTCGCGGCAGAGCTCGGACGTCCTACAACTCGCCCGGTGAAGACCGGGCGGGAGCGGGCGTGAGCGCGGTCCATCACACACAAGACCGGTGAAGGACACGCACTCATGACGACGCCCACGATCGAGCTCAAGCCCTCCTCCAACCCGCTGTCCGACGCGGAGCGCGAGGCGATCCTGACCAGCCCCGGCTTCGGCCGCCACTTCACCGACCACATGGTGACGATCCGCTGGACCGAGGGCCGCGGCTGGCACGACGCCCAGCTCGTGCCGTACGGGCCGCTGTCCATGGACCCCGCGAACATGACCCTGCACTACGCGCAGGAGATCTTCGAGGGACTCAAGGCGTACCGGCAGCCCGACGGCACGGTGGCCACCTTCCGCCCCGAGGCCAACGCCGCCCGCTTCCAGCGGTCCGCCGCCCGGCTCGCGATGCCGGAGCTGCCCGTCGAGACGTTCATCGAGGCGTGCGACGTCCTGGTCCAGCAGGACCAGGCCTGGGTCCCGGCGCACGGCGGCGAGGAGTCCCTCTATCTGCGTCCGTTCATGATCGCCGCGGAGGTGGGTCTCGGTGTCCGCCCGGCCAACGAGTACCTCTTCCTCGTCATCGCCTCCCCGGCCGGCGCCTACTTCCCCGGTGGAGTGAAGCCGGTCTCCATCTGGCTCTCCCAGGACCGGGTCCGCGCCGTCCCCGGCGGCATGGGCGACGCCAAGACGGGCGGCAACTACGCCGCCTCCCTCCTCGCCCAGGCCGAGGCAGCCGCGCAGGGCTGCGACCAGGTCGCCTACCTCGACGCCGTCGAGCACAAGTGGGTCGAGGAGCTGGGCGGCATGAACCTCTACTTCGTGTACGGGCAGGAGGACGGCAGCAAGCGCATCGTCACGCCCTCCCTCACCGGCTCGCTGCTCGCCGGCGTCACCCGTGACTCCCTCCTCACCGTCGCGCGCGACCTCGGTTACACCTCCGAGGAGGGGCGCGTCTCCATCGACCAGTGGCGCGCCGACACCGAGAACGGCACCCTCACCGAGGTCTTCGCCTGCGGCACCGCCGCCGTCATCACGCCCGTCGGCACCGTGAAGTCCGCGGACGGCGAGTGGACCCAGGGCGACGGCACCCCCGGCGAGGTCACGCTGAAGCTGCGTGAGCGTCTGCTCGACATCCAGCGCGGCATCGCCGAGGACACCCACGGCTGGATGCACGAGCTCGGCTAGTCCCCGGCCGGTCCGCGCCGCAGACCGGTCACGCCACGAAGGCCGCGCCCCGCCGGGGGCGCGGCCTTCGTCGTCCCCGGCCCCGGACCGATTTCTGAGCGCCGCTCACAAGCTGGTCGGAGTGCCGCTCCAACCAGGAGATGCGGTCAACCGCCTCTGCTTCCTCCAGGACCGCCACGACCTTCCGCATGCCGCCCGAAGCAGCCCCGTACGAGCGCACCTGGCCCGGGGCAGCGGTGACCCCCGTCGACGCCCGTACGATCTTTGCCGGTGGTGGAGGCATCCACCGCATCACGCAGCAGCAGCCCAGGATCTGAGACCGTGCCCCGTACCCCTCGCCGTCGCAACATCGCCCCGCCCCGGGAGGACGTGCTCGCCGCCGTCATGGGCACCGTCGCCGAGCGCGGGCTCGACGGGCTCACCATGGCGGGGCTCGGCCGCGAGGTCGGGATGAGCAGCGGGCACCTCCTGTACTACTTCCGGACCAAGGACGAGCTGCTGCTGCAGACCCTCGAATGGAGCGAGGCGCGGCTCGGCACCGAACGCCGGGCCCTGCTCGCCGGGCCCGGCACCGCACGCGAACGGCTCGACGCCTGCATCGCGCTCTACGTCACCGACGGCCACCGCGACCCGCACTGGACGCTCCGGCTGGAGGTCTGGAACCGCTCGCAGGACGCCGACGACGACGCCCGCGCCCGGCAGGCCGCCATCGAGGACGCCTGGCAGGGTGACCTCACGGAGCTGCTGACCGACGGCATCGCCGCCGGGGAGTTCCGGACCGTCGGCGCCGGCCGGACCGCGACCCGGCTGCGGGCCCTGATGGACGGCTTCAGCGTGCACGTCACCGTCGGCATCCCCGGCACCGGGCGGCAGCAGGTCCTGGACCAGCTGCGCACGTACGTGGACGAGACGCTCACGCCGCCCGGAGCCGGTACGCCGGCGGCGGACGTCGCGCCCGGATTCTGAGACGGGCCGGTGCGGGTGGCGCCGTTGTGCCAGACTGCGTGCGTGTCCTCGTCCGCCATGATTATCGGCAGCAGGCGCGCCGGTCCGCAGTGACCGTCCCGTACCACCACGTACGGAACGGACATCGTGCCCCAGACCCGCGCGCAGACCTCTCGCACCCGCGAGGGGTTTTTTCGTTTTCCGTCCCCCACCACGGCCGGAGCGAGGCACGCGAGAGGATGGGGGCAAGTGGAGCCGATTCGTCCGGATCCGCTCACCCGACAGGAGTCAGATCAGCATGACCACCAAGGCCACAGCCCCCGACGACACCTTCCATGTCTTCGACACCACCCTGCGCGACGGTGCGCAGCGTGAAGGCATCAACCTGACGGTCGCGGACAAGCTGACCATTGCCCGGCATCTGGACGACTTCGGCGTGGGCTTCATCGAGGGCGGCTGGCCCGGCGCCAACCCCCGTGACACCGAGTTCTTCGCCCGCGCCCGGCAGGAGATCGACTTCGAGCACGCCCAGCTCGTCGCGTTCGGCGCGACCCGCAGGGCCGGCGGCAAGGCCTCCGAGGACCCGCAGGTCCAGGCGCTCCTGGACTCCGGCGCCCCGGTGATCACACTGGTCGCCAAGTCCCACGACCGGCACGTCGAACTGGCCCTGCGCACCACCCTGGACGAGAACCTGGAGATGGTCCGCGACACCGTCACCCACCTCCGGGAGCAGGGCCGCCGGGTCTTCGTCGACTGCGAGCACTTCTTCGACGGTTACCGCACCGACGCCGAGTACGCCAAGTCGGTCGTGCGCACCGCCCACGAGGCCGGCGCCGACGTGGTCATCCTCTGCGACACCAACGGCGGGATGCTCCCCGCCCAGGTCCAGGCCGTCGTCTCCACCGTCCTCGCCGACACCGGCGCCCGCATCGGCATCCACGCCCAGGACGACACGGGCTGCGCCGTCGCCAACACCCTGGCCGCCGTGGACGCCGGCGCCACCCATGTGCAGTGCACGGCCAACGGCTACGGAGAGCGGGTCGGCAACGCGAACCTCTTCCCCGTCGTCGCCGCGCTGGAACTCAAGTACGGCAAGACCGTCCTGCACGAGGGCGCGCTCGCCGAGATGACCCGTATCTCCCACGCCATCGCCGAGGTCGTCAACCTGACGCCCTCCACCCACCAGCCGTACGTCGGTGTCTCCGCCTTCGCCCACAAGGCCGGACTGCACGCCTCCGCGATCAAGGTCGACCCCGACCTCTACCAGCACATCGACCCGGAACGCGTCGGCAACACCATGCGGATGCTGGTGTCCGACATGGCGGGCCGCGCCTCCATCGAGCTCAAGGGCAAGGAGCTCGGCATCGACCTGGGGGACGACCGCGCACTCGTCGGCCGGGTTGTCGAGCGGGTCAAGGAGCGCGAACTCAAGGGTTACACCTACGAGGCGGCCGACGCCTCCTTCGAACTGCTGCTGCGCGCCGAGGTCGAGGGCAGGCCCCGCCGCTACTTCCGCGTCGAGTCCTGGCGGGCCATCGTCGAGGACCGTCCCGACGGCACCCACGCCAACGAGGCGACCGTGAAGCTCTGGGCCAAGGGCGAGCGGATCGTCGCCACCGCCGAGGGCAACGGCCCCGTCAACGCCCTGGACCGGGCGCTGCGCGTCGGTCTGGAGCGGATCTACCCGCAGCTCGCCAAGCTGGAGCTGGTCGACTACAAGGTCCGCATCCTGGAAGGCCGCACCGGCACCGAGTCCACCACCCGGGTGCTGATCACCACGGGCGACGGATCGGGTGACTGGGCGACGGTCGGTGTGGCCGAGAACGTCATCGCCGCGTCCTGGCAGGCACTGGAGGACGCGTACACCTACGGCCTGCTGCGGGCCGGCGTCGAGCCCACCGACTAGGGGAAGCACCTCCCGCCGGGGGTGCGAGGCGCACGGCGCGAGGCGGGGCGCCCGGCCGCCGGGCCGGGGCCGCGCCGGCGGTGGCCGCCCCGCCGGGCAGCCACCGCCCGATCACGCCGCGAGGATCCGCCTGTTACCGCAGCCGCCACTTCTGGTTGGCCGCGCCGGTGCACGTCCATATCTGGACACGGGCCCCGTCGGCGGTGGACCGGTCGGCCACGTCCAGGCACTTGTCCGCGGCCGTGTTGACGAGGTCCCCCGTCGAGGAGTCGTACGTCCAGCGTTGCGCGCCCGACCCGTTGCAGGTGTACAGCTGGACCTTCGCTCCGTCCGCCGTCGAGCCCGACGTCACGTCCAGGCAGGCGCCGAGCACCTTGACCGAGCCGTCGCCGGACACCGTCCACTTCTGGTTGGCCGCGCCGGTGCAGT
Source organism: Kitasatospora papulosa (assembly GCF_000717245.1). GTDB lineage: Bacteria > Actinomycetota > Actinomycetes > Streptomycetales > Streptomycetaceae > Streptomyces > Streptomyces papulosus. The sequence continues at coordinate 61,051 of NZ_JNYQ01000004.1, read as the reverse complement.
CCCAGATCTGCACCGGCGTGCCGTCCGAGCCGCTGTGGCCCGTGGCGTCGAGGCACTTGCCGCCGTTCCCGGTGAGGGCGCCGGTGCTGCCGGAGGAGCCCGACTGGGTGCCCGACCAGGTGAACGTCGCCGAGGTGCGGCCCGGCAGGGAGTAGGTGAACTTCTGCCCGCCCCAGTTGACGGTGACCTGCTGGGCGGAGGCCGACCCGTTGTAGGCGATGAGGGCCTTCGAGCCGTCGGGGTTGCGCCATGCCACGTTGGGCACGGCGGAGCTGCCCGTCGACGCGATGCGGGCGGCGCCGGGTCGGACGTACTTCGTCAGGTGGCCCATCGTGTAGTACTCGATCGTGTAGTCGACCTGGCCGTGCCTGCTGTCCCCGTTGTGCACGGTGACCAGCCCGTCGCAGGTGCCGCAACCGCCGTTGTGGGGGCCGCGGTTCTGGTCGACGGCGAGCGACCACTTGGTCACCGACTTCGCCCAGTTGCGGGTGTAGTCGATGATGTTCAGCATGTCCTCGCGCTGCTGGTCGGCGATCCAGGTGCCGCCCGAGTGCTCGGTCTGGAAGGCGTCCAGCTGCGGGTACCGGTCGTGGACGGCCGTCTGCTTCGCGACGTCACCGCCGTAGCCGTGCCAGGCGACCCCGCCGAAGTTCGGGTGGTCGCGCACGGCCGGGTCGTCGACGGTGGGGGCGGCGTAGGCGTCGTAGCTGTCCCAGTTCCAGTCGTGCGTCAGCACCTTGGTGGCCAGGCCCGCCGACCGGAGCTTCGGCAGCAGCTCGCTCTTGGTGAAGTAGGCGAGACCCGAGCCGTTCCAGCTCATCGACGGGTAGCCGGAGCAGCAGGTGGGTTCGTTCTGGGCGGTGACGTAGTCGACCGGGACGCCCTGGTCCCGCCACGCCTGGAGGTACTTCACGAAGTAGTTCGCGTAGGCGCCGTAGTTCTCGGCCTTCAGCCAGCCGCCGTTCAGCTGCCCGTTGTCCTTCATCCAGGCCGGTGCCGTCCACGGGGAGGCCACCGTCGTCAGCGCGGGGTTGAGCTGCTCGGCCTGCTTCGTGAGCGGCAGGACGTCCTGGAGATCATGTGCGATCGAGAAGTTCGCGAGATTCGGGTCCGTCTGCCCGGCGGGCATGTCGTCGTAGGTGTAACCGAATCGCGCGAGGTCCGATCCGCCCATCGGATTGCGTACGAAGGACAATCCGATGCCCTCCGTCGGTGAGAAGAGCTTCTTCATCGTCGCGTCGCGGGTGGCCTGGCTCAGGGCCCCGCTGCCCTTCATCAGCCAGGCCGCCGTGTCCGTGAACGAGGCGCCGCCTCCGGTGAAGGTCTGGTAGCGGGTGTTCTCGTCGACGGTGATGTTCGTGCCCGAGCCGCCGTTCCCGGCACCGAAGGCGACCGGCGTCTGGGCCTGGAGGCCGCGGGTGACGTGACGGCCGCCGGAGTCGTCCGTGGTGGTCAGCACGATGTTCACGGTCTCACCGGCGGCCTGCGCGGTGCCCGGGGAGAGCCCGGCCAGTCCCGCGGTCGCGAGCGCCGTGGCGACGAGGACGCTCGCCGTTCTGCTTGTCCGGATCATGGCTGCTGCCTTTCTCGGCAGGGGCGTGGGGGACGTGCCGTCGAACGACCCGTGAGTGAACTGCCCTTGCGTGCTCACGTCAAGGGGTTGCGTTGTTCAAGAAGTGAACGAAAGGGCTTGTGGACCGGCTTCGCTCATGGGTACGGACCAATCTCGGTGTGAAGTATTGACGGCCCTGTTCCGGCGCGGTTAACTCCAGCCGCAACGCCGGTACCGGTTCCGGTACCGGTTGCGGAACCGGTACCGAAGGCCGTTCCCGTCACCCTGTCCTGCCTTGTCCCTGGAGGCCCGTTGCGTGTCACCATCGCCGATGTCGCCCGTGAGGCCGGCGTCAGCAAGACGACCGTGTCGCGGGTCATCAACCTCAAGGGCGAAGTGGACGGTTCGACGGCCGCCCGCGTTCGTGAAGTGATCGCGAACCTCGGCTACGTGCCCAGCTCGGGTGCCGTCGGGCTGGCCCGCGGGAGCAGCCGCACGGTCGGGATGCTGGTGCCCTCGCTGACCTGGCCGTGGATGGGGGAGGTGCTCCAGGGGGTCGTCGACACCGTCGAGGCCGCCGACCACGGTCTGTTGCTCTTCACCTGCAACCGGGGCGCGGAGTCCGTCGAGCGCTTCACCACCCAGGTGTCCGCGCGCGCCTTCGACGGGCTCGTCGTCGTCGAACCGGAGAACACGCTCGACCACCTCACCGAACTGCACCGGTCCGGTCTGCCGATCGTCCTGATCGACGACCGGGGGCATCACCCGGAATTCCCCTCCGTCGTGACCACCAACCACGAGGGGGGCGCGTCCGCCGCCCGCCATCTGCGGGACGCCGGCCGCACCAGACCCCTGGTCGTCACCGGCCCCCGGCACTTCGGCTGCGTACGTGACCGGCTCGCGGGCTTCCGTTCGGTCCTGCCCACCGAACTGGTCGTCGACGGGGACTTCACCGAACGCAGGGGGCGCCTCGTCGTGGAACAACTCCTCGCACAGGGAGTGGAGTTCGACTCCGTGTTCGCCCACAACGACATCAGCGCGGCGGGGGTGCTGCGCGCCCTGAGAGCCGCCGGCCGCCGCGTACCCGACGACGTCGCGGTGGTCGGCTTCGACGACATCCCGATGGCGGAACACACCGAGCCGCCGCTCACCACCGTGCACCAGCCCACCCGCCAGATGGGCGAGGCGGCCGCCCGCCTGCTGCTCTCCCGTCTCGGCGGCACCGCCGCACCGGAGCGGCCGGTCGTGCTGCCCACCGAACTGGTCGTGCGCCACTCGGCGCCGTAACGGACCCGGCCCCGCCGGTCACCCGTCCGCATCCCCGAACCCGCCGCCACCGGCACCCGCACCACCCGCACCCGGCGCGTCGAGCGCTGCCCGCCACCGGATCTCCCAGACCCGCAGTCCTCCTGGAGTCGCCATGTCCGTACGTCGCCGTCACACCCTGAGAGCGCTCTCAGTCGCCACCGCCGTGGTCGCGCTCGCCGCAGGCTGCTCGTCCGCCAACTCGGGCGCCAACAAGGGCGGAGGTGCGGGCGCCTCGGGCGTCCTGACCCTCGGCAAGCCGGACGGGCCGCAGACGAACAACAGCAACCCGTTCCTCGCGACCTCGGCGGGCGCCACCCTGGGCTACCGCTTCATGATCTACGAGCCGCTGGCGATGACGAACCAGATCCGCCCCACCGACAAGGCGGACCCGTGGCTGGCCACCGCCTGGGACTGGGAGTCGAACTTCACCAAGCTCACCTTCACGCTCGACAAGCGGGCCAAGTGGGCCGACGGCAAGCCGCTGACCGCGGCGGACGTCGCGTTCACCTTCGAGCTGCTGAAGAAGCACCCGGCGCTCAACGGCAACGGCATCCCGTACGACGGGATCGCGGTCGAGGGCGAGAAGGTCGTCCTGACCTTCAAGGAATCGCAGTTCGTCAACCAGAACAAGATCATCACGACCTTCGTCGTGCCCAAGCACGTCTGGGAGAAGGTCGAGAACCCGGAGACCTGGCCCAACCGCACCCCGGTCGGCTCCGGACCGTACAAGCTGAAGACCTTCACCCCGCAGACGACCACCCTGACCGCCACGCCCACCTACTGGAAGGGCGAGACCAAGGTCAAGGAGCTGCGCTACACCGCGTACAACGACAACAGCGCGGCGACCACCGCTCTGGCGAACGGCAAGCTCGAATGGTCGTTCGTCTTCATGCCGAACTACAAGCAGCTGTACATCGCCAAGGACGCCAAGAACCACAAGCTGTGGTTCCCCTCCGGCCTCGGCATCCACGGCCTGTGGTTCAACACCGCCCGCAAGCCGTTCGACAACCCGGCCCTGCGCAAGGCGATGGCCATGGTCGTCGACCGCAAGGCGATCCACGTGCAGGCCCAGGCGACGCTCTACCCGGAGATCAGCAACCCCACCGGCATCCCGCTGCCCGCCGGTGCGCCCTTCCTCGCGCCGGAGTACAAGAACGCGACCACCAAGCCCGACGTGGACGGTGCCAAGGCGCTCCTCATGGACGCCGGGTTCAAGCTCAGCGGCGGCGTCCTCAAGGACCCCAGCGGCAAGCCGGTCGAGCTGACCTTCACCGACCCGGCCGGCTGGAACGACTACATCACCGGGCTGTCCATCATCAAGGACAACATCAAGCAGATCGGCATCGCGGCCAAGGTCAAGACGCAGACCGCCGAGGCCTGGGGCACCGACGTGGCCACCGGCAACTTCGACGCCACCCTGCACTGGACCAACAGCGGCGCCACGCCCTACGACATGTACCAGAACATCATGGACGGGGCGATCCTCCAGCCCGTCGGCAAGACCTCCCAGCTCGGCAACTTCGGCCGCTTCAAGAGCCCCGAGGCCACCGCCGCGCTCAAGGAGTACGCCAACGCCACCGACGACGCCGCGCGCACCAAGGCGATGAACACGCTCCAGAAGATCATGGTCGAGCAGGCGCCGGTCATCCCGACGGCCGCGGCCCCGATCGGTGCCGAGTACTCCACGAAGAACTGGAAGGGCTGGCCCACCGCGGAGGACCCGTACGCAGCACCGCAGCACACCCAGCCCGACGCGCTGGAAGTCGTGCTGAACCTCGAGCCCGCCAAGTAAGTACAGGGAACCGGCCATGACCACCGAACAGTCCGCAGACGTGCGCACCGGAACCGATGTGGTGCTGGAAGCACGCGGAGTCACCAAGCACTTCCCCGTGCGGCGCACCGCCGGCGACCTCGTCGCCCGCAGGCACCGCACCGTCCACGCCGTCGACGACGTCACGCTGGAGCTCCGGCGCGGCACCGTCACGGCCCTGGTGGGGGAGTCGGGCTCCGGCAAGTCCACCGTCGCACGGCTGCTCGCCCAGCTGTACCCGCTCACCGCGGGTGAGATCCGCATGGGCGGCACGGCGGTGAAGGCCGGGCGTGGCCGGTCCTTCCGTACGTACGTCAAGCAGGTCCAGCTGATCTTCCAGGACCCGTTCGCCTCGCTCAACCCGGTGCACACCGTGCGCTACCACCTGACCCGCGCCCTCAGGATCCACGGCCGGGCGGGCAGCGGGGACGCGGAACTGGAGACGAACCTGGCCGCCCTGCTGGAACGCGTCCAGCTGACTCCTCCTCATCAGTTCCTGGACAAGTTCCCGCACGAGCTGTCGGGAGGGCAGCGCCAGCGCGTCGCGATAGCGCGCGCGCTCGGCGCCGACCCCCAGGTCCTGCTGGCCGACGAACCGGTCTCGATGCTCGACGTGTCGATCCGGCTCGGCGTCCTCAACCTGCTCCGCGACCTCAAGGAGCGGCTGAGCCTCGCGATCCTCTACATCACCCACGACATCGCGTCCGCACGCTACTTCGCCGACACCACCCTGGTGATGTACGCCGGCCGCATCGTCGAGGGCGGTGACAGCGAGACCGTCACCCAGCACCCCGCACACCCCTACACCCAGCTGCTCATCGCCTCGGCGCCCGACCCGGACCGGGTCGCGGACGAGGCCGACCAGGGGGAGACCGGGAGCGGCGAGCCGCCCTCCCTGATCACCCCGCCGGCCGGGTGCCGCTTCCACCCCCGCTGCCCCAAGGCCATGGAGCGCTGCCGTACCGCACTCCCGCCGCGCTTCGACCTGGCCGACGGCCAGTGGGCGGCCTGCTGGCTGTACGACGGCGCGACCGTCCAGGCCGCGGACGCGCCCGAGAAGGAGGCGGCGAAGTGAAGTACGTCCTCCAGCGCCTCGCCTTCTACGCGGTCACCGCGTGGGCCGCGATCACCATCAACTTCCTGATCCCCCGCCTGATGCCGGGCGATCCCGTCGAGGCCCTGATGAGCCGGTACCAGGGCCAGCTCGACACCACCGCGATCGCCTCCCTGAAGGCGCTGTTCGGGCTCGACGAGAACAAGTCGCTCTGGGCGCAGTACACCGACTACTGGGCGCACCTCCTCGACGGCGACCTCGGACTCTCGTTCACCTTCTTCCCGACCCCGGTCGGCGAGGTCATCTCCCAGGCGCTGCCCTGGACGCTGGCCCTCGTCGGCATCACCACGCTCATCAGCTTCCTGCTCGGCACCGGGATCGGCGTCTACAGCGGCTGGCGGCGCGGCTCCTGGCTGGACGGGCTGCTGCCCGTCACCACCTTCATCTCGTCCGTGCCCTACTTCTGGCTCGGCCTCATCGCCATCGCGGTGTTCGCGGTGAAGTGGCCGCTGTTCCCCTTCGAGGGCGGCTACGACAACTCCCTGGTCCCGGCCTTCGACTGGCCGTTCATCTCCAGCGCCCTCTACCACGGGGTGCTGCCCGGGGTGACGATCGTGCTCAGCGCGGTCGCCGGCTGGATCCTCGGCATGCGCAACATGATGGTGACCGTCTCCTCCGAGGACTACGTCATGGTGGCGCAGGCCAAGGGGCTCTCCGAGCGGAGGGTGATGTTCGCCTACGCCGCCCGCAACGCGGTCCTGCCCAACATCTCCGCCTTCGCGCTCTCCCTGGGCTTCATCGTCAGCGGCACCCTGCTCGTCGAGATGGTCTTCAACTACCCCGGAATCGGCTTCCAGCTCCTCCAGGCCGTCGGGGCGAAGGACTACCCGCTGATGCAGGGCGTCTTCCTGATCATCACGCTCTCGGTGCTCGCCGCGAACCTCCTCGCCGACATGGCGTACGCCCTCCTCGACCCCCGCACCCGCAAGGAGGCCTGACACCATGTCCGTCGCCGCCACCGACCCCGCCGCCCTGGACGAGGTCCCCGCCCCCGCCCCGGCCGGCCGGGCCAGACTCCGCTTCCTGCGCGGCGGGAAGACCCGCACGGGGCTGCTGATCCTCGCGTTCTTCGCCCTCATCGCCGTCATCGGGCCCTGGATCGCCCCGTACGACCCCGACGCGATGAGCGACCAACTGCTCCAGCCGCCCTCCGCCGACCACTGGTTCGGCACCACCCACACCGGTCAGGACGTGCTCTCCCAGATCCTGGTCGGCACCAGGGGCGTGCTCCTGGTCGGCTTCATCGCCGGGTTCCTGGCCACGGTGCTGTCCGTGCTCATCGGGGTCAGCGCCGGATTCCTCGGCGGTGCGGCCGACGAGATCCTGTCGATGTTCTCGAACGTCTTCCTGGTCATCCCCGGACTGCCGCTGATCATCATCATCGCCAGCTTCGTCGAGAACACCACGGACCTGGTGATCGCCTCCGTCATCGCCCTCACCTCCTGGGCCTGGGGCTCACGCGTGCTGCGCGCCCAGACCCTGTCCCTCAGGCGCCGCGACTACGTGGAGGCGGCCCGTGCCACCGGCGAGTCGACCTGGCGGATCATCATCTTCGAGGTGATGCCGAACCTCACCGCCGTCATCGCGTCCGGTTTCGTCGGCACCGTCATCTTCGCGATCCTCTCGGAGATCACCCTCGCCTTCATCGGTGTCGCCGACATCTCCCACTGGAACTGGGGCACCGTCCTCTTCTGGGCCCAGTCCAACCAGGCCCTGGCCCAGGGCGCCTGGTGGTGGTTCGTCCCCGCCGGCCTGTGCATCGCCCTCCTGGGCACCGCCCTGGCGCTGATCAACTTCGGCATCGACGAGTTCGTCAACCCGAGGCTGCGGACCGCGAGCGGCGCCTCGCGGAAGGTCCGGATGCGGGTCGGCTTCACCCCCGTGGCCCGTACGGGCACGCCCACGCAGTCCGGAGTCCCCGGCACGCGCAGCAAGGAGCAGTCCGAATGACCGGCGAGCCGATCCTCACCATCAGCGGCCTCAACGTCGACTACGGCACCGGCACGAGCGGCGTCCACGCGCTGCGGGACATCGACCTCACCCTGCACCGCGGTGAGGTCCTGGGCCTGGCAGGAGAGTCGGGCTCGGGCAAGTCCACCCTGGCGTACGCGGTCACCCGGCTGCTCTCCCCGCCCGGTGTGATCACCGGCGGCGACGTCCGCTACCACCGGCCCGGCGCCGAACCCGTCGACATCCTCTCGCTCACCCCGGACGAACTGCGTGCCTTCCGCTGGCAGGAGCTGTCCATCGTGTTCCAGGGAGCCATGAACTCCCTCAACCCGGTGCACACCGTCCACAGCCAGCTCACCGACGTCCTCAGGGCGCACCGCCCCGGCATGCGCAAGGCCGAGCGGACGGCGCGCGCCGAGGAACTGCTCAACCTCGTCGGCATCTCCGCCGACCGGCTCGCCGCCTACCCTCACCAGCTCTCCGGCGGGATGCGCCAGCGCGTGATGATCGCGATGGCGCTCGCGCTGGAGCCCGAGATCGTCATCATGGACGAACCCACCACGGCCCTGGACGTCGTGATGCAGCGCCAGATCCTGCGCAAGCTCGTCGAGCTCAGGGAGCGGCTCTCCTTCTCGGTCGTGTTCATCACCCACGACATCTCCCTGCTGATCGAGTTCTCCGACCGCATCGCGATCATGTACGGCGGCCGGATCGTGGAGCAGGCGGGCGCCGCCGAGATCTACGCCGACCCCCGGCACCCCTACAGCGACGGCCTGCTGCACTCCTTCCCCGCACTGCACGGCCCCCGGCGCGAGCTCACCGGCATCCCCGGCTCGCCCCCGCACCTCTCGGCGATGCCCGCGGGCTGCGCCTTCCACCCCCGCTGCGGCAAGGCCTTCGAGCCCTGCTCCCAGCGGGTCCCGGTCCTCGCCGCACCGGACGCGGGCCAGGGCCGCGAGGTCGCCTGCTGGCTGCACCACTGACCGGCCACCGGTCGCTCATCACACCCCACAGCACAGGAGTCACGGAGACCCATGAACCTCGTCACGCCCCGCAGCAGCCTGCAGCCCGTTGCCGTCCAGGGACTCCCCGCCGGCTTCCGCTGGGGCGTCGCGACCTCCTCGTACCAGATCGAGGGCGCCGCCTCCGAGGACGGCCGGACCCCGTCGATCTGGGACACCTTCTGCCGTGTGCCCGGTGCCGTGCACCACGCGGAGCACGGCGACGTCGCGTGCGACCACTACCACCGGATGCCCGAGGACGTGGAGCTGATCGCGGGCCTCGGCGTCGACACGTACCGCTTCTCGCTCGCCTGGCCGCGCATCCAGCCGGGCGGCCGGGGCCCCGCCAACGCCAAGGGCCTCGACTTCTACAAGCGGCTGGTCGACGAGCTCCAGGGGCGGGGTGTCACCCCCTGGGTCACGCTCTACCACTGGGACCTGCCGCAGGAGCTGGAGGACGCGGGCGGCTGGCCGGCCCGTGACACCGCCCTGCGGTTCGCGGACTACGCCATGCTCGCCTACGAGGCGCTCGGCGACCGGGTCGAGCACTGGACGACCCTCAACGAGCCGTGGTGCTCGGCGATGCTCGGCTACGCCTACGGCGCGCACGCCCCGGGCCGCACCGACATGGGCGACGCCATGGGCGCCGTCCACCACCTGCTCCTGGGCCACGGGCTGGCCGCCCGGCAGATGCGGGAGGCGGCGGGCAGCGACCCGCTGGAACTCGGCATCACCCTCAACCTCGGCACCGCCACCCCGGAGACCGGCAGCGACGCCGACCGGGAGGCCTGCCGCCGCGCCGACGGCATGGGCACCCGTCTCTACCTCGACCCCCTCGTCCACGGCCGCTACCCCGAGGACGTCGTCGACGACCTCGCGGCCCAGGGCATCGAACTGCCCGTCCGGGAAGGCGACCTGGCCGCCATCGCCACCCCCCTCGACGTCCTCGGCGTCAACTTCTACCGCGGCGCCCTGTTCTCCGGGGTGACCGAGGACGGATCGCCGACCGACGCCGACGGCCTCCCCGTCGTGCGCGGCGTGGAACGCGACCTGCCCCGCACCGCCATGGACTGGGAGATCACCCCCACCGAGCTCACCGACCTGCTGCTGCGGCTCCAGCGTGACTACGCGCTGCCCACCGTGATCACGGAGAACGGGGCCGCCTTCGACGACACCGTCGCCGCCGACGGGTCCGTCCCCGACTCCGACCGCACCGCCTATCTCGCCGACCACATCGAGGCCGTGGCCGAGGCCCGCCGGCAGGGCGCCGACGTCCGCGGCTACTTCGCCTGGTCCCTCATGGACAACTTCGAGTGGGCCTACGGCTACGACAAGCGGTTCGGCATCGTCCGCGTCGACTACGACACCCAGCTGCGGACGCTCAAGGACAGCGCCAAGTGGTACCGCGACACGATCCAGCTCACCCGGAACGCCCGCACCGACTGACGTGCCGACCTGTCACCGGACCAGAGAAGAGCCGTAGATGCCCAGCATGCCGCACCACCGCCCACGTCACCGCGCGAGACCGGCCACGGCCGCGCTCGCCGCCGCCACCGTCCTCGCCTCACTGCTCGCCGGGGCCGTCCCCAGCGCGGCGGCCGGCACCGAGGACCCCGCACCGGTCCTCGTCGACCGCTTCGAGGGCGAGGTCCCGTTCGGCAACCCGCCCGCGGACTCCCTGTTCACCTGGGGCGGCGACGCGGACGACCACCCCGCCCTGACGTTCGAGGAGCGCGCCGACGCCCCCGAGGGCGGCAAGGTGCTCCAGGGCACCTACGACATCAGCGCCTGGGGCGGGCTCAGCCATGAGTTCGCCGTCGACCAGCCCCCGAAGGACTGGACCGCCCACAAGGGCATCCGCTTCTGGTGGTACGGGCAGAACAAGGCGCCGCTGCCGCCCGGTTCGGGCAAGCGGATCAACTTCGAGATCAAGGACGGCGGAGCCAACGGCGGCGCCTCCGAGCTGTGGACCACCTCCTTCACCGACGACTGGGAGGGCTGGCACCAGGTCGAGATCCCCTTCGCGGACTTCGTCTACCGGGCCGACTACCAGCCCGTCGGCGGCATCGACCAGGTCCTCGGCCTGAACGAGATGTGGGGCTACGCGCTCACCCTCCCGCCCGGCGCCCCCGGCTCCTTCGCCATGGACGCCGTCGAGCTGTACGGGAAGGCCGACCCGGCCCTGAAGTCCAGCGTCGTCGTCGACTCGGCCGTGCACACGGTCAAGGAGGGCGGCCGGGCGGACATCAGGATCTCCGTCGCCACCACCGGCTCGGTCCCCACCGAGGAGCCCGTCACGGTCGCGTACACGACCAAGGGCGGCACCGCCGGGGCTGGCAAGGACTACACCCCGGTCACCGGCACCCACACCTTCCCCGCGGGGACCGCGTCCGGCACCACGCACACCGTGACCGTGGCCACCACCAAGGACAAGGGGGCCGAGTCCGCGGAGACGATCCCGCTGGAGCTCACCGTCACCGGGGCCAAGGCGCCCAAGGAGAACCCGCTGGTCGTCATCGACGCCCACGGGCTGCCCTACCAGAACGCGAAGCTGCCCGTGAAGCAGCGCGTCGCCGACCTGCTGGCCCGGATGTCCCCGGCGGAGAAGGCCGGCCAGATGACGCAGGCCGAGCGCAACGCGCTGAAGTCGCAGGGCGACATCGCCGCCTACGACCTCGGCTCCCTGCTCTCCGGCGGAGGCTCGGTGCCGACCCCGAACACGGCGGCGGCCTGGGCGAAGATGGTCGACGCCTACCAGCTGCGCGCGCAGGCCACCCGCTTCCAGATCCCGCTGATCTACGGCGTGGACGCGGTGCACGGCCACAACAACGTCATCGGCTCGACGATCATGCCGCACAACATCGGCATCGGCGCGGGCCGCGACCCGAAGCTCGCGGAGAGGACCGGAGCCGTCACCGCGAACGAGGTGCGCGCCACCGGCATCCCGTGGGACTTCGCGCCCTGCGTGTGCGTCACCCGCGACGAGCGCTGGGGCCGGTCCTACGAGGCGTACGGCGAGGACCCCGCCCTGGTCGAGGCCATGGAGACGGTCATCACCGGCATGCAGGGCAGCCCGTCGGGCAAGGACCTGGCCCGCAACGACAAGGTGCTGGCCAGCGCCAAGCACTTCGTCGGCGACGGCGGCACGGAGTTCGGCTCCTCCACCACGGGGTCGTACACCATCGACCAGGGCGTCACGAAGGTCACCCGGCAGGAACTCGAAGCCGTCCACCTCGCGCCGTTCGCCGAGTCCGTGAAGCGCGGCGTCGGCACGGTCATGCCGTCCTACTCGTCGCTGGACGTCCTCGGCGACGACGCCGGGCCGGTGAAGATGCACGCCAACGCCGAGATGATCAACGGCGTCCTCAAGGACCGGATGGGCTTCGAGGGCTTCGTCATCAGCGACTGGCAGGCCATCGACCAGATCCCCGGTGACTACGCGAGCGACGTCCGCACCTCGGTCAACGCCGGACTGGACATGATCATGGTCCCGACCGCGTACCAGGACTTCACCAGGACGCTCCAGGCCGAGGTCACCGCGGGCCGGATCAGCCAGGCCCGCATCGACGACGCCGTCGCGCGGATCCTCACCCAGAAGTTCCGCCTCGGACTCTTCGAGAAGCCGTACGCCGACACCTCGAACCTGGACAAGGTCGGCTCGGCCGAGCACCGCGCGGTCGCCCGTGAGGCGGCCGCCAAGTCCCAGGTCCTGCTGAAGAACGACGGCTCGGTGCTCCCGCTGAAGCCGTCGCAGAAGGTCTACGTCGCCGGTTCCAACGCCGACGACCTCGGCAACCAGGCAGGTGGCTGGACCATCAGCTGGCAGGGCGCCTCCGGTGCCACCACCCCGGGCACGACGATCCTGAAGGGCATCGAGAAGAACACCTCGTCCGCCACCTTCTCCAAGGACGCCTCCGCCCCGACCGAGGGCTACGACGCCGGAGTCGTGGTCGTCGGCGAGAAGCCGTACGCCGAGGGCGTCGGGGACGTCGGCAACGGGCACGACCTGGAGCTCACCGATGCCGACAAGGCGGCCGTCGACACGGTCTGCGCCGCGATGAAGTGCGCGGTCCTCGTCGTCTCCGGCCGTCCCCAGCTCGTCGGGGACCGCCTCGGCGACATCGACGCCCTGGTCGCCTCCTGGCTGCCGGGCACCGAGGGCGACGGCGTCGCCGACGTCCTCTACGGCAAGCGGGCCTTCACCGGGCAGCTCCCGGTGACCTGGCCGAAGTCCGAGTCGCAGCTGCCGGTCAACGTCGGCGACGCGACGTACGACCCGCAGTTCCCGTACGGCTGGGGACTGACCACCCTGAGGAAGGCCCCCTCGGGCGGCGAGGCCACGCTCACCGCTCTCGCCGTCGCCGCGCAGCTCGCCGAACGCGCGGGTCTCGGGAGGACGGCTGCGGGCAAGGAGATCGTGGACCGGGCCAGGCTCCTGGTCCAGCAGCGGACCGGCGGAAAGCTGACCGCGGCGGTGTCCAAGCCGTTCGCCGAGGCCGACCACCTGCTGCTCACCGGCGATCTCACCGGTGCGGTGGCCAAGCTGCGGACGGCGTACCGCGCCGTGTAAATGCGGAAACGGAACCCGGGCGGGCGACGCACTCGTCGCCCGTCCGGGTTACTTTCGGAGTATGCGGAAGAGGCTGTTCGCTCCCCTGTGGGCCTGCCTGCTGCTGATACTTTCGGCGGCTGTGCTGGCGACGACCCCCGCTGCCCAGGCCGCCCCCTCCACGATCGGCGACGCGGCGAGCGCCCTGCGCCAGGGCCCCGTGTACGTCGACCCGGCGGCGGCCGGACAGCTCTCGGCGTCCCAGGAGGCCGCCCTGGAGAAGAAGATCAAGGACGCCGACAAACCGGTCTTCGTGGCCGTGCTCCCGGCGACCTCCCAGTACCCGCCGGAGAACCTCCTGCAGAACCTGCGCACGGACACCGGGGTCACCGGCGTCTACGCGGTCCGCCTCGGCGACGGCTTCGACGCGGGCGCCGACCCGCAGGTGATGCCGGTCCGTGCCGTCGACAACCTCGTCACCGCCGTGAAGGCGCCCGGCACGGACACGGACGCCGTACCCCAGCTCAACGCCTTCGTCGACCGGGCCGTCGAGCAGGCCAAGGGCAGCGCCCCGGCCTCCTGGTCCGGCGGCAGCGGCGGTGACGGCTCCGCGAACGGGGCCCCGGTCACCGGTCTGGTCGTCCTGGGAGGCCTGGTCCTGCTGGGCGGAGGCACCGCGTTCGCGGTCGCCCGCCGCAACCGGACGCGCAGGGAGGAGGAGGAACGGGCCGCACTGGAGAGGCTCCGGGTCGTCGTCGACGAGGACATCACCGCGTACGGCGAGACCCTGGACCGGCTGGACTTCCATCCCGGGGAGAAGGGCGCCGACGACGCGATGCGCATCGACTACGAGCGCGCTCTCGACTCGTACGAGGACGCCAAGTCCCGGATGGGCAACGCCCGCCACCCCTCCGACGTCCGCGGAGTCACCCAGGCGCTGGAGGACGGCCGCTTCTCGCTCGCCGTCCTGGAGGCCCGCCGCACGGGCCGCCCGCTGCCGGCACGCCGTCCGCCCTGCTTCTTCGACCCGCGGCACGGCCCCTCGGTGGCGGACGTCCGGTGGACGCCGTCCGGCGGGGCGGCCCGCGAGGTCCCCGTCTGCGGCGCCGACGAGGTCCGGCTGCGCGAGGGCGAGGACCCCATGAGCCGCACCGTCGACGTCGGCGACGGGCGCCGGCGCCCCTACTGGGAGGCGGGCCCGGCGTACGGCCCCTGGGCCGGGGGCTACTTCGGCGGCGGCCTGCTCCCGGGCCTGCTGGTCGGCACCATGCTCGGCTCGATGCTCTCCACCCCGGCGTACGCGGCGGAGTACGGCGGCGGCGACTTCGGCGGAGGCGGAGGCGGCGACTGGGGCGGCGGCGACGTCTCCGGCTCCGACTTCGACTCCTCCGGCTTCGGCGGAGGCGGGTTCGGCGACGGCGGAGGGTTCGGCGGCGGTGGCTTCGGGGGCGGCGGCGACTTCGGGGGCGGCGGCTTCTGAGGAGGTGCTACCGGGCCGTGCCGCCCGTGCCCTCCCACGTCTTCGGCGCCCACATCCCCGAGCGCTTCAGGGACGCCGGGCAGTGCAGATAGATCTCGTCGATGTCCACGACCAGCGCCAGGTCGGGGCGCCGGCCCTTCACCGTCATCTCGTCGAAGAGGGGCGCGTCCGTGAGGATGCGGGCCCGCCCGTTGATCCGCAGCACGGTCATCGCGCCGGGTATCAGGTACAGCAGGCCGACGTGCGGGTTGGCCAGGATGTTGTGGAAGCTGTCACCGCGGCGGTTGCCCGGCAGATCGGGCATCACGAGGGTCCGGGAGTCCAGGACCCGGGTGAAGCCCGGTTCGCCGCCGCGCGGGGAGGTGTCGCAGTTGCCGGCGGCGTCGGACGTCGAGACGGCACAGAACGGGGCACGGGCCAGCAGGTCCAGGTCGTCCTCCGTGAGCTCGTCGTGGACCTTGTCGATCACGAGCGGCCAGGGCGTGCCGAGGATCTCGCGCAGCTGCTCCGCGTCCCGCAGGGGCACCGCCCCGGCCAGGGGGTCGCCGGCGGGGGAGGGCGCGTCGGCGGGGGCTGCCACGGGCGCGGCGTTCGACAAGGGGTTCTCCGAACCTTGCGGGGCACTGCAGCGGATCGCTGACCTGGCACTGTTAGGCTAACCTTACTTATGCTCGCCGGTGCGCCCCGTCCCGGGGGCGACAAGCAAGGGTGAGGAACAGTGCACGACCGCATGTCGCCGCCTCGGGTGCACCGGCTGTGAGCGGCCCGGCTCTCCGGGCGACGAAGGAACCGACGGAGGCGGCCCCCGGACGCCGCCGTGTGCGCAGCCGTCCCGTGCTGGCCCTCGGCCTGCTCGTCGCCGTGGCCGTCCTGCTCCTGACGGTGCTGGCGAGCCTCGCCGTCGGCTCGGGGGACGTGGCCCTCGCCGACGTGCTGGACGGCGTGTTCCACCCCGACCTCGGGGTCAAGGGCCAGCTCATCGTCCAGGAGGTGCGCGTCCCCCGCACCGTGGCCGGACTGCTGGCCGGCGCGGCGCTCGGCCTGGCGGGCACGGTGATGCAGGGCGTCGCCCGCAATCCGCTCGCCGACCCCCAGCTCCTCGGCGTCAACGCGGGCGCCTCGGTCGCCGTGGTGTGCTCCATCAGCTTCTTCGGTCTCACGGCCGCCACCCAGTACATCTGGTTCGGCTTCCTCGGCGCGCTCCTGGCCGCCCTCCTCGTGTACGGCGTCGGCTCGCTCGGCCGCGAGGGCGCCACCCCGGTGAAACTCGCGCTGGCCGGAGCGGCGACGAGCGCCGTGCTCACGTCCGTCACCAGCGCGGTCCTCCTCCAGGACCGCGAGAGTTACGACCGCTTCCGCTTCTGGCAGCTCGGCGCGCTCACCGCCAGGGACGCGGACGTGCTGTGGCAGGTGTCCCCGTTCGTGGTGGCCGGAGCCGTCCTCGCGCTGCTGCTCGGCCCGCAGCTCAACGCCCTCTCCCTCGGCGACGACCTGGCCCGCGGCCTCGGCCAGCGCGTCGGCACGGCCCGGCTGGTCTCGGCGCTCGCCGTGGTGCTGCTGTGCGGCTCGGCGACCGTCGTCGCGGGCCCGATCGGCTTCGTCGGTCTCGCCGTTCCGCATGCCGCCCGGCTGATCACGGGCCCCGACTACCGCTGGGTGCTCCCGTACAGCATGGTGCTCGCCCCGGTCATGCTGCTCGTCGCCGACATCGTCGGCCGGGTCGTCGCCCCGCCGGGCGAGGTCCAGGTGGGCGTGGTCACCGCCGCGATCGGCTGCGTCCCCTTCATCTGGCTCGTCCGGCGCAGGAAGCAGGTGGAACTGTGACCGGCACCCGGCTCCGGGAGGCCCCAGACCCCCGGCTCGCGGACGCCGTGCGCACGGTGGCACGGGTGCGCGGCAGGGGACGGCGACGTTCCGTGGTGGTGGCGGGAGGGCTGCTGGCCGCTGTGGCGACGGTGTTCGCCGTCTCCCTGAGTCTCGGCGACATGGTGCTGCCGCTCCGCACGGTGGTGGACACCCTGTTCGGGGGCGGTGACGGCGGTTCCCGGTTCGTCGTGCTCGAACTCCGCCTGCCCCGCGCTCTCCTGGCGGTCCTCGTCGGCGTCGGCTTCGGGCTCTCCGGCGCCGTATTCCAGTCCCTGCTGCGCAATCCGCTCGCCAGCCCCGACGTCATCGGGATCAGCGCCGGAGCGAGCGCGGTCGCGGTCACCGCGTCGCTGCTCTTCCAGGTCAGCGGCCTCGCCCTGTCCGGGAGCGCCCTGTCCGGGGCGGTGGCCGCCGGCGCGGCGATCTATCTGCTCGCCTGGCGCCAGGGCGTCGCCGGCCAGCGCCTCGTCCTGATCGGCGTCGGCTTCGGCACCGGACTGAGCAGCGTGGTCTGGTACGTCATGGCACGCTCCGACACCGCCGACGCGCAGGAGGCGTACCTCTGGCTGACGGGCACCCTCAACGGACGCTCCTGGGGCCAGGTCTGGCCGCTGCTGACCGCCCTCGCCGCGCTCGTCCCGCTCACCATGCTCGCCGCCCGCGCGCTGGGCCCGCTGCGGCTCGGGGACGACGCGGCGGCGGGTCTCGGGACCCGGGTCGAGCCCGCCCGGCTGGCGCTGCTCGGCTGCGCGACCGCCCTCGCGGGCGTCGCGACCGCGGCGGCGGGGCCCGTCGGCTTCGTGGCCTTCGTCGCCGGGCCGATCGCCCGCCGGCTGGTTCCGGGCCGAGGCGCCGCCCTGCCCCACGCCGCGCTGACGGGAGCCCTGATCGTCCTGGTCGCCGACCTCGGTGCCCAGCACCTGCTGCCGTCGGTCCAGCTGCCGGTGGGCGTCGTCACCAGCATCATCGGCGCCCCCTACCTGCTGCTGCTCCTGGCGCGCGCCAACCGCGGGGGCAGCAGTGGCTGACCCGAGGGCGTCCGGGACGCACGAGAGACGACCGACGACAGGAAAGGCGGGCCGCGCCGTGGCCGAGCACACTCTCCGGGCCAGGGGCGTCCGCCTCGGCTACGGCGACCGGGAGATCGTCTCCGGGCTGGACGTGACCGTCCCGCCGGGGCGGATCACCGTCATCGTGGGCCCGAACGCCTGCGGGAAGTCGACCCTGCTGCGGGCGATGGCGCGGCTGCTCGCACCCTCGGAGGGCGCCGTCCTGCTGGACGGCCGGAGCATCCAGGACATGCCGACGAAGGAGGTCGCCGCGGTGCTCGGCATCCTGCCGCAGAGCCCGTCCGCCCCGGAGGGCATCACGGTCTCCGACCTCGTGGGGCGCGGCCGCTATCCGCACCAGGGCTGGTTCCGGCGCTGGGCCGCCGAGGACAACGAGGCGGTCGCCCGGGCGCTGCTCTCCACCGGCACGCTGGACCTCGCCGACCGGCCGGTGGACGAGCTCTCGGGCGGGCAGCGCCAGCGGGTGTGGATCGCCATGGCGCTCTCGCAGCGCACGGACATCCTGCTGCTGGACGAGCCGACCACCTTCCTGGACGCCAGCCACCAGTTGGACGTCCTGGACCTGCTCACCGACCTGAACCACGAGCACGGCGTCACCATGGTGGCGGTGCTGCACGACCTGAACCTGGCCTGCCGTTACGCCGACCACATGATCGCCATGAAGGACGGGCGGATCGTCGCCGAGGGCCGGCCCTCGGACATCGTGACGGAGCCGCTGGTCGGTGAGGTGTTCGGGATGCGCTGCTCGGTCATGGAGGACCCGGCGTCCGGCACGCCGATGGTGGTGCCGCTGGGCCGCCACCACGTGAGGGAAGCGGGCGTCCACCCCGCCGCCCGCTCATGAATTAGGTTAGGCTAACCTAACTGACATGAACGATTCCGCTCCACGTGTCCGCCGCGTCCGCCGCACCCGTCGCACCCCGGTCCTGATGGCCGGAGCCGTCGCGGCCCTCCTCGTCGGCCTGGCCGCCTGCGGCTCCTCCGGCGACACCGCCGGTTCCGGCTCCTCCGCCTCCGGAAAGGCAGCCGAGGGCGGCTTCCCTGCGAAGGTCGCGACGAAGTTCGGCGAGATCACCGTCGACAAGGCCCCTCAGCGCATCGTCGCGCTCGGCTGGGGCGACGCCGAGACGGTGCTCGCGCTCGGCGGTCAGCCCGTCGGGGCGAGCGACTGGCTGGCGTTCGGCGGCGAGGGCGTCGGGCCGTGGGCCGAGGGCAAGTACGACAAGAGCCCGCAGCTGATCGGCACCCTGGAGCCCGAGTACGAGAAGATCGCGGCGCTCCGGCCCGACCTCATCCTCGACACGAAGTCCAGCGGGGACCGGACGCGGTACGACACGCTCAGCAAGATCGCTCCGACCGTCGGTGTGCCCGAGGGGGGCGAACAGTACAAGCTCTCCTGGGAGAAGCAGACCGAGATGGTCGCCGCCGCCATGGGCGTCCCGGAGAAAGGCGAGAAGCTGATCGCCGGCACCGAGGCGAAGTTCGCCGCCGCCGTGAAGGCCCACCCCGAGTTCAAGGGCAGCACGATCACCCTCGGCTCCCGCACCTCCGAGGGCTACGGCGCGTACGTCTCCGGCACCGGCCGGGTCGACTTCGTCGAGCGCCTCGGCTTCGAGAACAACCCGGCGATCGAGGCCAAGGCCGGTAAGGGCTTCTCGGTCTCCGTCTCCAAGGAGAACCTGGACCTGCTGGACGCCGACCTGACGGTCATGGCCCCCATCGGCATCCCGGCCACCGACATCAGCGACGACCCGCTGTACCAGGCGGTCCCGTCGGTGAAGGCCGGTCATTCCCTCGTCTTCGACGACAAGCGCATCAGCACGGCGTTCGCCACCGACTCGGTGCTCTCCACCGGCTACGCGCTGGGGAAGGTCGTCCCGCTCTTCGCGGAGAAGATGAAGTAGTCCGCCCCGCATCCCTCATCGCGCCCCTGCCTCCGGTTTGCACGGGCGCGATGAGGTGACAGGCTTTGTATGGTGAATCGTGACCGGGTGGAGAAGGAACTCCTGCACGGCCTGACCGTCGACACCAGCAGGCCGGAGCAGCCGATCCTGCTGGACGAGGACGGCAGGCCCATAAAGACCTGGCGGGAGAACTACCCGTACGACCGCAAGATCCGCCGCAGGGAGTACGAGCGGATCAAGCGCATCCTGCAGATCGAGATGCTCAAGCTGCAGCGGTGGACCAAGGACACCGGCGCGCGCGTCGTCGTGGTCTGCGAGGGGCGTGACGCGGCCGGCAAGGGCGGCACCATCCAGCGCTTCACCGAACGCCTCAACCCCCGTGGCGCCCGCATCGTCGCCCTGGACAAGCCCACGGACCGTGAGCGGGGCCAGTGGTACTTCCAGAGGTACGTCGCCCACCTGCCGGCGCCCGGCGAGCTCGTCTTCTTCGACCGTTCCTGGTACAACCGGGCCGGAGTCGAACGCGTCATGGGCTTCTGCACCCCGCCCGAGTACGAGCTCTTCCTCAGGCAGTGCCCCGACTTCGAGCGGATGCTCGTCGACGACGGGATCATCGTCGTGAAGTTCTGGTTCTCCGTCTCCCGTGCCGAACAGCGCACGCGCTTCGCCATCCGCCAGGTCGACCCGGTGCGGCAGTGGAAGCTCTCGCCCACGGACATCGACTCGCTCGACCGCTGGGACGACTACACCACGGCGAAGATCCACATGTTCCGTGCCACCGACACCGGTCACGCGCCGTGGACCGTCGTGAAGAGCAACGACAAGCGCAGGGCCCGTCTGGAGGCGATGCGCAGCCTCCTCGCGCGCATCGACTACGCGGCGAAGGACGCCGACGCCGTGGGGGAACCGGACCCCCTCATCGTCGGCGCCGCCGCCACCCTGCTGGAGGCGGGCGAGGAGGACACGGCCCTCTCGCCCACCCGCCTGGCCTCGAACCCGGACGGGCCGGGGGAGCACCCGTAGACCCGCTCCGTCAGCCCTGGGCGGCGGTGACGTCCCCGTTGACGCTGCCGAGGGTCATGCTGTGCCGCGCGTTCTGCGTGTCGGTGGGGACGGTCACCGAGGTCCGGCCGTTCTGTGTGGTGGCGGTGACGTCGTAGGAGGGGGTGCCGGAGGGCAGCGTCACGCGCACCGAACCGTTCTCGGTCGTGGCGGTCAGGCGCGTGGGCGAGGTCGCGCTGCCCAGGCTGACGTCGCCGTTGACCGTCGCGGCCCGCAACTCCCCGGAGCGCAGGCCGCTCGCGCGGACGGATCCGTTACGTGTGACGAAACGGACGGTGGCGTCGTCCCCGCCGGACCGGTTCACCGTGATGTCCCCGTTGACGGTGGTCAGATCAAGCCCCGCCGACAGGCCGGCCGCGTCGATGCCCGCGTTCCGCGCGGTGACGGAGACGGGGACGCCGTCCGGGACGTCGACCGCCGGCATGCGGGGGCACCGCTCGTCGTGGTCCCGGCAGGACAGGTCCAGCGTCCAGGTGTCCTCCCGGTGCGACCACCGGCTCACGATCCGCGGATCGGTGACGGCCCGGCCGTCGTCGGAGGGCCGCAGCCGCACGCCGTCCCCGGTGGTGACCACCAGACGCTGTCCACGGGCCAACTCCGGTGGTCCCGCGTCGAGTCGCCCGTCGGGGTCCCCGCCGCCGCATGCCGCGACGAGGGGTACGGCCATCAACAGCGCGGCCGGCCGCCGTCCTCGCGTGAAGGTTCCTGAACTCATACCGGCTCGCCTTCCCGGAGCCGGGCCGTCCATGGGGGCGACCACCGACTTCCCCCGTTCCCCTGCGGGACCGGCCCTGCGGCACGAGGCGGCCCTCACCGGCGGCTGTAGTCCCGGGGCGCGGGAGCGAACGGGTTGTCGTCGTGAGTTCGATGGGGCCCGCGCCGTACTGGACGGCGTCGTCGATGTCGATCGGCCGGCCGGCCGACGTGCCCGCGGGTGCCCGGCTGGACCTGCGGCGACGGCTGCGGCTGCGCTCCCGACGGGGTTCGAGTTCGATGGGGCCCGCGCCGTACTGGACGGCGTCGTCGATGTCGATCGGCCGGCCGGCCGACGTGCCCGCGGGTGCCCGGCTGGACCTGCGCTGGCGGCTGCGGCTGCGCTCCCGCTCGGGTTCGGGCTCGAACGGCCCCAGGTCCACCGGCCGGCGGCTCCGGCTCCTGCGTCGGGACGGCCCCTCGTCGGCGGATTCCACGACGTAACTGGGGGCGCGGCTGCTCCGGCGGTGACGGTGACTACTGCTCTCGGCCTGCTGACTGCCGAAGATCTCGTCCTCGTCCTCCACCGCCGCGTAGTTGACGGGGGCCGCGGTGTGACGGCGGCCTGTCGTAGTCAGAGGCGGCCTGGACGACTTGCGGCGGCGCGGGGGGGCCGGAGCGCGGCTCTTGCTCTTGCTGCGGCTCTTGCTCCGGCTGCGGTACGAAGGATCAGGATCCTCCTCGGGGCTGTTGCTGCGCCGGTCCGGCTCCATGCGGTAGGTCTTCCGGCGGTCGGCCACGGCGGCACCCACGTCCTTCGTGGACTGCCGGTGGCCGTAGCCGTACTCCTCCAGGTCCGCGTCGTCGTCGGAGTGCTCACCGGCGAGCCTCATGCCCTCCGGCACGGCCTTCCGGTTCTCCAGGCCGTAGAAGCCGTTGTGCGTCCCGGACTTCGAGTACCTGGAGGGGTGTGGTGTCGTGACGCTGACCGTCACGTCGTCGCGGCCCGCGCGTCCGGGAAGCCGGCCGGTGTCCCTGATGAGCTCCTGGGTGGAGTAGCCGCGGGTTCCCCGTGGCACGCGCGGCATCTGGAAGTGCATGTTGGCGTTCGGACCGACGTCACGGAAGCGTTCCGCAGCCTCGGGCCGGCTCAGGTCGACGTTGTTGAGGACGGGAACACCGAGGCGCCGCAGATCCTCGCGGTTGTTCTCGTACTCCTCGTAGTCGGGCCGTTCCTCGTAGGTGGTGGCGGCCATCCTGTGTGCCTGGGCCGGGTCCCGGCGCACCCGCGCCCGCGCCCCGGACAGGTCGGCCTCGGACAGGAGGATCTGGTCCCGGTCGCGCAGATTCTGCTCGGGCGGGCGCGTCCGGCCCTCCGGGTGGAGGCCGCCCACCGTGGCCCGGGGGCCCATGATGTCGGTGGGGTACACCGCTATGCGCTCTCCCTGCGAGGTGTCGAAGACCTCCGTACCGTCCGGCTGGGACCTGACGTACCGGGCGATGAGCGGGCCGCGGGCGCCCATGATCTCGAACATCTGGCCGCGGTCCTTCTTGTGCATCCTCCGGCCGCCGCCGGACGGCATGCGCGCCACCGTGAGGCCCCCGCTCCCGGCGGTCGTGGCCGTCGCCGAAGCGCCGGAACCGGGACCCGACAGGTCGGGCATGCCTCCCTGGGCCATCCTCCGGCCGTTCGCCGACGCACTGCGCTCGAAGGGATCGCCCTGGCTGGAGACCGCCACCCCCGACCCGTTGTCCGTCCCCGCGACGGGGCCCAGGGACTGCTGGCGCACGTGGTCGAGCTCGTGGAACATCGTCTCGTCGTCCGCGCCCTGGGGGCCGACGACGATGTCATGGCCGGTGGTGTAGGCGCGGGCGCCGAAGGCCGAGGCGGAGCGCTGGGCGGTCGGGTCGCTGTGCACCCGCACGTGACGGAAGGACATGCCGTAGCCCTGCTCCGCCTTCTCCATGATGCGCGGGTCCAGCGGACGGCCCGGCGAGCGGACGGCATCGACCACGGACGACGGCTGCGCGGACGGGTTCTCGACGAGGGGCTGTCCGGTGGTCTCGTGGCCGCACGCGGCTCCGTGCTCGTGCCGTTCCTCCTCGACGGCCCTGGCCACGACCGCGTTTCCCGCCGAGCGCTGGAGAGCCAGAACGCGTTGCGCGAAGGTGGGCAGCACCTCCGCGCGACGACCGCTCTCCCGGCCATGGGCATGATCGGCCTGTGCTCTGTACGCGCGCACGCTACTCCTCGCCACGAAACGCCTGATCAGACATGGTCACCCGTCTCCTACGGGCGACGGGAGGGCCGGGAGGGCAGGATCCAGGGTGCGGGCGGGTGCGCGGGAGGACCGCGGGGGCAACGCCCGCGGCCCGGCTGCGACGCCCTGCCGGGCGGACGGGCCAGGCCCCCGGCCCCCGAGCGAACGAGTCGTCAAGTGGCTTTGTCCGTAACGCTGTTCAGGGCTTCGGGGAGATCCGCCCTGCGCCGTATCCCGAGCTTCCGGTAGGTGCTGGTCAGATGGGTCTCCACGGTGCGGCGTGCCAGGTGGAGCAGTTCCGCGATCTCCGCGTTCGTCCGTCCGTCGGCGGCCAGCGTCGCGACGCGGCGTTCGCCGGCGGTCAGTGAACCGCTGCCCGTGAGGGAGGTGGTCCTGCGACGGGCGCCGCTCGCGCGCAGGGCCAGTTCCGCGCGGCCCGACAGCCGGACCGCGCCCAGCCGTTCGGCCGCCGTCGCGGCCTCCCGGAGCAGCGGACGCGCGCTGCGGGGCTGTCCGGCTGCCGTGAGCTGGAGCCCGTGGGTGAGGAGCGCGGGGATCAGCTCGACGTCGAGCGACGTGCCGCGCAGGACGTCGACGGCCTCGGCGGTGAGTTCGAGACCGCGCCGGCCGCCGGTGGCCGCGCCGAGTACGCGCAGGGCACGGCCCCGGACCCGGGGGGTGTCCCACACGGCGGCGTACCGGCTCTCCTCCTCGGCGAGCGCGAGGGCCTCCGGTGTACCGCCCAGCACGAGATGGCACTCGGCGGCGGCCGAGCGCCACGGGGTGACGACCGGGCTCAGCACGTCCCTGCCGGTCTGACGCCTGCCGCACTCCAGGAAGTCGGCGAGGGCGCCCGCCGGATCGCCCGCCGACGCACGCAGTACACCCCGCGCATAGAGGAATCGATTCTGCTCCCAGCCGTCCTGTGCTTCGGAGACGTCGACCCCGGCGACGAGCCGTTCGGCCTCCGCGGGACGACCGCACTCGACGAGTGCGAGGACGCGGTGGGCCAGGAAGTTGTTCGCACCGACGCGGGACGAGCCGTCCGGCGTCCGGAGCCTTCCGGCGGTCTCCTCCAGCACCCACCGGTGACGGCCTCGCGCGGCGGCGGTGTCCACCCGTGTGTTGAGCAGCGACCGGTGGACGGGGTGCAGCGGCGACACCCAGTGCTCGGTCAGCCCGCTCCTGACGAGGCGTTCGGCGTCGTCCGTCGCGTCGGCCCACTGGGCCACGGCCGCAGCCGTACTCAGCAGATAGGGCCGAAGAAGGGGATCCTCCGGCATGGTCAGCAGCCGCCGTACCTGCCGCACGGCCGACTCGGCGGACAGCAGCCCGGCCGTCGACTCGTACCGGATCAGCAGGGCACGCAGCGCCGGGCTGATCCATTCCGGCGAGCGCTCGGCGCGCTCGCGCAGCCGGGTGTAGACGGCCCGCCGGATCTCGTGGTCGTGGTCCGAGAAGAACGCCGAGGCCGTCTCGATCGTGCGGGCGAGGACGGGCTCCCCGTCCAACGGCCCGAGCTCGCGCAGGACGTCGAGTGCGGCACGCGGCTTGCCCCGATGGGCCAGGGCGTTGCCCAGACTGACCGCCGCCAGCACCCGCTCCCTGGGCTCCTGCCGAAGGCGCAGCGCCTCGGCCAGGCGGGGTATCCCACCCGTCCGTAAGGTGCCGAACTCCAGTTCGCCCAGTTCCGTGAGTACGGCGGCCCGGCGATCGGGCGGCAGCGGTTCGTCCAGCGCGCGGCGCAGGTAGTGCGCGGCGGCGCCGGTCCTGCCTGCCCTGGACGCGTCGGCTGCCGCGTCCAGCAGGGCCTTGGCGACGCGCGCCGTGCCACCGGGAGTGGTGCGCAGCAGATGTCCGGCCACCGCCTCGACCCCGTGGCCGCGGCGTTGGCGCAGCTCGGCCGCACGGAGGTGCAGCGCCTGCCGCTGCGAGCGAGGCCAGCCGTCGAGGACCGCTCCGCGCAACAGGGGGTGCGCGAAGCGCGGAACGCCGCCGGGGGCCCGGCGCAGCAGTCCGAGCCGGATCATCGCGGTGACCCAGCCTCCGACGCGGTCGGGGTCGGCGCGTGTCAGCTCGGAGAGGAAGTCGGTGAACTCGTCGCCCGGGCCGTGGACTTCGTGCTCGGGATCCGGCCGGGCGCCGTGGGCCCCGGAACCGCCCACGGCCCCGTGCCCCTCCTCGTCGTACTGTGCGGAGGCCTCCAGTTCGGCGAGCGCGCGGGCCACCGCGGTGCTTCCGGTGCCCGCGCACCTCAGCCACCAGGAGACCGCCGCGACGAACGCCCCCGGGTAGAGCTCGGCGCAGTCCTCCGGCAGCACCGGCTCCGGGCCGCCTCCGGAGGCGGCCCGGCCCCCGTGCGGGAAGACCGTCCGCAGATCGTCCAGCAGGGCGCGCAGCAGCAGCGGATTCCCGCCGCTCGCCCGCACGCAGCCGTCCACCCAGGCGTCCCCGGTGTCCGGGCCCAGGGTGCCGCGTACGAACTCCTCGGCGGCGCCACGGCTCAACGGGCCCATCGCGTGCACCCGCACCACGGCGGGCGGCAGGGAGAACGCGAGGCCCGGAGCCGGCGCGGCGATGTCGTACTGCCCGCGCTCGGTCACCACGACGAGGACCGGCAACCCGGTCAGCCGCCGCGCCCCCTCGGTCAGCCAGCGGAGGGAGGCCTGATCGGCGAGGTGCGCGTCGTCGACGGCGACCAGCAGGGGCGACGCCGCCGCGTGCGCGCGCAGCATCTGCCACAGGCGGGACGCGTGACCGAGGGGGCGCGGGCTCCCCGGGGTGTCCTCGTGGACGCCGCCCATCTCGTGCGCCGGATCGAGGAGCTGACTGACGAGCGCGAGCGGGACGGCGGAGCTCTCGGCGGAGGCATGGGCCCGCAGGACCCGCATGCCCAGCCTCACCCCCAGTTCGGCGGCGGCCTCCAGCAGGGCGCTGCGGCCCGTACCGGTGGGTGCGCGCAACAGGACCATCCGTCCGGACCCGGCCACGGCCCGGCCGGCCTCCGCGGCAAGCAGTTCCAGCGCGGACCCGCGTTCCAGCAGTGCGACGGAGGCGGGGCCCTGGCCCGCCGGCGGGCAGGGCGGTGGCTGACTCGCTAACGCCGTCATCAGGACGTGCCGCCGATCTCGTGGTCGGTCTCGTGGTGAGCCACGTTGTTCTCGTCCGGTCCGCGCAGGAAGGATGGGAAAGGCAGGAACGGGTTGTCCCGTTGAGGCGTAACACGAGGACGTACAGGCATGGTTGTCCGAACTCCCGTCAGGATCCCCGTGGAGGTCCACGCGTCGGACCCGCTCTCCATGGACGGAGCGGTCAGCCAGCTGCGCCGGCACTCCGAGGTGGAACTGTTCGAGGAGGGCGCGGGGCGGCCGGGCACGGTCGCGGTCCTGCTGGCCGAGGCGCTGGACGAACCCACGCTGACCCGGCTGAGGCGGCTGACACGCGCCGACGGCACCAAGGCCGTCCTCGTCACGAGCCTGATCCGCGAGGCGGAACTGCTCCAGGTGATCGAGTACGGCGTCGGTGCGATCGTCTGGCGGCGCGAGGCCACCGGCCACCGCCTGCTCCGAGCGGTCCTCGCGGCCTCCCGGGGCGACGGTGACCTGCCGTCGGACCTGCTGGGACGGCTGATAGCCCAGGTCGGCACGCTGCAGCGCGGGACCACCAGCATGTCGGGTGCCACGGCGTCCGGCCTGGCACCACGCGAGGTCGATGTGCTCAGGCTGGTGGCCGAGGGGATGGATACCGGGGAGATTGCCAGCAAACTGTCCTACTCCGAACGCACGGTCAAGAACGTGATGCACGGTCTGACGACCCGGCTGCAGCTTCGCAACCGTGCCCATGCCGTGGCATATGCCTTGCGGGAAGGCTACATCTGACGGGCTGTCGGCCGCGGCAAGGGCCCCGGGTACAGGAGTTGGGCGCCACGAGGGCAGCGGAGGTGCCCCGTGATCGTCCCCGCGGTGCCTCGCGGGCCGGACGGCCGTACGGCGACGATGGAGTGGGGCGCTCCGTGCCGGAGCGCCCAAGACCGTACGGACCACCGACGGTTCGGCCGGGCGCGATGCCGGGGCGACCCACGACAGGTCGATACATGACAGGTCGTTCCGTGACGGTCCGTTCGCCGACGAGCGCCCGTGACGGCGACCGTGAAGGGCAGGGCGACCGTGATCCACGAGGTGGATGACATCCTGCGAGGGCTGCTCGTCCGCGGCGCCTTCGCCGGCTCCGACGTCGAAATCACCTTCGACGCCCCTACGCGCGACTGGGCGGCCCGGCGCAACGCCCCGACCATCGACGCGTATCTCTACGACATCCGCGAGGACACCAAACGGCGCCAGCGCGGCAAGATGTCCCTCCGTGACGAGCAGGGCATCACGCTCAAGCAGCACCAGCCACCACGCTGGTTCCGGCTCTCGTACCTCGTCACGGCCTGGACCAAGCGCCCGCAGGACGAACACCGGATGCTCTCCGCCGTGCTGCACACGCTGCTGCCCAAGGAGATCCTCCCCCCGGAGGACCTGACCGGCACACTCGCCGGGCTCGGCCTCTCCGTCCCGCTGACCGTCGCGGGACTGCACACCGAGGCGCGCTCCCTCGCGGACATCTGGTCCGCGCTCGGCGGTGAACTCAAGCCCTCGCTGGACGTGGTCATCACCGCACCCTTCCTCGCGTACCCCGAATACCAGGTCGGCCCGCCCGTCACGGAGGGCCTCGGCGTCCAGATCCGCGGGGCGGACGGCCCGCCCGACGACGGCGCCACGCGGTACCACGACGCGGAGAGCGTCCAGGCCGCCAAGGAAGCCTTCGGGAAGAAGCACGGCACGACGGGAACCCTCCAGGAGGAGCGGAAGTGAGTGACTCCTCCTCCCCGCTGCTCGAACGGCTGGCGAGGCTGCGTGAGCGGGTGGCCGACCTCGTCGAGCACCGCAGCGCCACCGACCCGACGGCCGACGATCCGATGCGCGGGATGTATCTGACGGACGACGCGGTACGCCACCTCCTGTTCGGCGGGGCCCAGGACACGGCACCTTCCCCGGGCCCGGACACGGCACCTTCCCCCGGCCCGGACACGGCGGACACCCCGGACCGCGCGAAGGAACCGGCCGGCGCGGGGGAGCCGGACCCGGCGGAGGAGCCGGCCGACGACGACCGTCTCCACTGGCTCGCCCACTGGCTGCGCCTGAGCCCCCTCGACACCCAGATCCTGCTGATCGCGCTGGCCCCCGACCTGGACCGCACGTTCGAGTCGCTGTACGCCTACCTCAACGACGACGTCACGCGCCGCCGGGCGACCGTCGCGCTCGCGCTCGACCTGTGCGGGGTGCCCACGCACTCCGCCGCGGGACGGTCCCGGTTCCATCCCGCCGCACGGCTGATCGCGCGCGGGCTGCTCGAGGTCGAGGAACCCGAACGCCCGTTCCTCAGCCGCTCCTTGCGCGTCCCCGACCGGGTCCTGGCCCATCTCCTCGGGGACGACACCCCGGACCCCGCGCTGGGCGGGACCGTACGCCTGCTCCCGTACCTCCCAGCGGAACAGAACGCGGAGGACGCGCAGGACACCACCGGCCCGCTGGCACGGAGGCTGGCCGGGGAACTGTCGGCGCACCCGCTCACGGTCTACCTGCGGGAGCACCGCGACGGCGACGGGCTCGCCTTCGCCACCGCCGCCCTGGGCGCGGCCGGTCTGCCCGCCCTGCACCTCGTCCCGGCGGAACGCCGGGGGGAGCACCGCCCCGAGGAACACGCACCGGTCGAACGCGCGGCGGGGGAGCACCCGCCCTACCGGGAGCTGCTCCGCGAGGCCCGGCTGACGGGCCGCGCGATCGTGGTGACCTCGCTGCCCGAGAGGCCGGAGGAACTGATCCGGGCCCTCGCGGTGAACGACGTCCCCGTGCTGTTCACGGACCCCCGCCCGTACGACCCGCAGTGGTGCGACACGGGACGCGACCCGATCGTGCTCGACGCGCCCCGCCGGCGGGCCGGCGACCTCGACGCCTGGCGGGCGGCTCTAGGCCCCGAGGAGCCGGATTTCGACCTGGCCCCGGTCGTCGCCGCCTACCGGCTCGGACCCGGCGGCATCGACCGTGCGTCCCGCGCGGCGCGGGAACTGGCCGCGTTCCACGGCACGCCGCTCTCCGCCGCCCACCTGCGGCTCGCCGCCCGGCAGCAGTCCGCGTCGGGCCTGGAACGGCATGCCCGCCGCATCCGGCCCGACGTCGGCTGGAACGATCTCGTCCTCCCCGAGGGGCCGCTGGCACAGCTGCGGGAACTGGTCCTGCGCGCCCAGCACCGCGACCGCGTGCTCGGCGACTGGCGGCTGAGCGCGGGCGGCGGACGCGGCCGGGGCGTGGTCGCGCTCTTCGCCGGCGACTCCGGTACCGGGAAGACGCTCTCCGCCGAGGTGGTGGCGGGTGAACTCGGCCTCGATCTCTACGTCGTACAGCTGCCGTCGGTGGTGGACAAGTACGTCGGTGAGACCGAGAAGAACCTGGAGCGGATCTTCACCGAGGCCGACCGTACGGACGCGGTGCTGCTCTTCGACGAGGCGGACGCGGTCTTCGGCAAGCGTTCCGAGGTCAGCAGCTCCAACGACCGCCACGCGAACATGGAGAGCGCCTACCTCCTCCAGCGCCTGGAGTCGTTCGACGGCATCGCCCTGCTCACCACCAACCTGCGCTCGAACATCGACGACGCCTTCACGCGACGGCTGGACCTGGTGGTCGACTTCCCCTTCCCCGACGAGGAGCAGCGCCTCGCGCTCTGGCGGCACAGCCTCGCCCACGTCCCGTGCGCCGACGACGTCGATCCGGCGTCCTGCGCGGCGGACTTCGAGCTGGCCGGCGGCTCCATCCGCAGCGCCGTCGTGACGGCCGCGTACGCGGCGGCGGGGCGCGGCGACGGCGTGTCGACGGACGATCTGCTGGCGGGCGCCCAGCGCGAGTACCGCAAGGCGGGCCGGCTGGTCCTGGACGACGCGTCCTGGTGACCCGGTCGCGCCGCGGGCCCGTGGCCTACCAGGACGGTAGGCCACGGGCCCGCGGGGGCGCCGTCCGCGACGGCTACTCCATCGGTGCGGGCAGCCAGTCCTTGGCCACCACCGTGCCCGGCGCGTCCTGCCCGTTGATCCAGCCCAGCTTCGTCTTGTTGAGCGTCGTCTCGTCCATGACCCCGGTCTTCTCGGCCACGAACAGGCCCTGGTACTCCTTGATCCTGTTGAAGAGGCCCTGTGACGGCTGCTCCTTGAGCTGGCCCTGACCGCGCAGGTAGTCGATGTTGGCCTTCGTGCACGCGACGGTGATCGCCAGGTCGCCGTCGTCGATCTCGGCCTGCGTGCCCCAGAGCAGGACGTTACGCACCCACGGAACCTCGGGGCTGGCCACGTCCGCGTCCAGCGGCACCGTCTTGGCGGCGACGAAGTGGGACGCCAGGAGCGCCGTCATCGTGGAGCGGCCCAGGTTGCCGAGCCCGTCGTTCTTCCCCAGCTGGCTGAAGGCCCCGTACTTCGAGTCGTTGGACTCCTGGAAGCACTTCAGCGCCTTCTGGGTGGCGTCGTCCAGCTTGCCCACCGTGTGCGCGGCGGTCAGCTTGCAGCCCCCCGCCCCCGCGACGAGGCGTACCTGCGCGAACTGCACGAAGAGGTTCGGCTTGTCCTCCGACGTGATGGGGAGCGGGCCCCGCTCGACCTTCTCCTCCTCCTCTTCCGGCTTCTCCTCCCCGCCTCCGCCTCCGCCTCCGCCGCCCGAGGCCTCCGGCTCCTCGGAGGGCTCGGGCTCCTCCTTGGGCTTCGGGGCCGGCTGCTCCGGCGGCTCCTCCGGCAGGGCGGTCGCCGCCGCCTGTTCCATCTTCGGCAGCGCGAGGGTGCGTACCGGAGCCTTGTAGGTGAACCACAGCACGAGGCCGGTGATGGTAAGGGCCAGCAGCAGACTGAGCGTGGTCATCATCCACATCGGCAGCAGGCTGCGCTGCACGTACGTCCCGTTCACCGGAAGAGGCTCGAACCCCGAGCGGCGCACGGACAGTTCGTAGGGCCGCTCCTGCTTCTGCCCCACCCAGGTGATCTGCCGGGGCTTGAGCGTCGCGTCGACGAAGGCGGCACGGCCGGGCTGGATCTGGACGTTGGACGGGACGATCTCGTACGAGAGGTCGTCGCTGGCCTTGTCGCCGCCGCCGATCGACGCCGTGAGCGGGGTGTTGCCGAGGTTGTCGACGGCCAGCTTGGGCCGGCCCCTGAAACGACCCTTGACGGTCTGCGGGACCAGCTCGGCCCGCACCTCCATGAAAGTGGTGAAGGTGACGTTGCCCTCCGCGACCGTGGTGGTCTCGGGGTGCTCGGTGGGCAGGATGCGCACACCGTACGGGTGCGGCCCAGCGGTCGCGTCCGGGGTTCTGGGCGGGGCGAAGGTCAGCTCCACGACCCCGGTGGTACCTGGAAAGAGCCTGATCGACGGCGGTTCCACCGAGACGTACGGCGCGACGTCGCCGACCGGCTCGAAGCGGTACTCGTCGACGACGTCGCCGGTGTTGCGCAGACGCAGTCGCACGGTGGTGCTGCTGCCCGGGTCGACCGTGGTCGAGGCGGGTTCCAGAGATGTCCAGGTGGTCACCCGACGGACGCTACTGCGCGCGGGAAGGGCGATGTCAGAGGCGGCCGGGTAGTGCCACTGCCCGAAAGGTAACGCCCGCTGCCCCCGCGGCCCTTCGTGCGCGACTCCGGCCGAGGGGCGCCGGGCCGTGCCCCCGCGCCGTACTCCGCCACGCGGGGCCCGGTGCCGTACGCCGTGTCCCCTCGGTGGCCCTGGTGGCGCGAGAACACCCGGTGGCCGGAGCCCGGTTGCCCCTGAGGGCACGACAGGTGCCCTCGACACGGCACCGGAGGACGTTTACGCGCGTGCGACCGTGCGGCGAGGGTGAGCCTGGTCTTGTATCGGTACCCCGAGGAGAGCAGAGCATGCCGTCATACCTGTCGCCGGGCGTGTACGTGGAAGAGGTGGCGAGCGGCTCTCGTCCGATCGAGGGGGTCGGCACCTCGGTGGCCGCATTCGTCGGGCTGGCGCCCGACGGACCTCTGAACGAGCCGACGCTGGTCACCAACTGGACCCAGTACGTCGCCTCCTTCGGTGAGTTCACCGACGGCTACTTCCTGGCCCACTCGGTGTACGGGTTCTTCAACAACGGCGGATCCGCCGCCTACGTGGTCCGCGTGGGCGGGGCGCCCGGCGGAGTGGCCGGGGCACCGGGCGAGGGCACCGACGCGGTCGGCGGACAGCGTGGCCGGACGGCCGTCGCCGGCGGTGCGGCGGCGCCCGCCGCTCTGACGGCCGGGGAGCCCGCGGCTCTGGGCACGTTCAAGGTGTCGGCCGTCGCGCCCGGCGAGAGCGGCACCCTCAGCGTCGAGGTCACGGACGCGGAGGGCGAGGGCCCCGCCGAGCGTTTCCGGCTGGTCGTCAAGGACGGCGCGAAGGCCGTCGAGACCTTCGACGTCTCGGCGAAGAAGAGTGCCCGCAACTACGTGGTGACCCAGGTCAAGGAACGCTCCAAGCTGATCTCCGTGCAGGAGGGGGCCGCGGCCTCGCAGCTGGCCCGCCCCGACAACCAGACGGTCGCGCTCGACGTGCCTGCCGCCGCGCAGGCCCCCGCCGTCCCGGACGCCTCCGAGGGTGAGTCGGTCGGCATCGCCGAGTACCTGGGCGACTCCTCGGACCGCACCGGCTTCGGCGGTCTCGAAGCGGTGGACGAGATCTCCATGGTCGCCGTCCCCGACCTGATGGCCGCCTACCAGCGCGGCGCGATCGACCTGGAGGCCGTGAAGGCCGTACAGCTCGGTCTGATCGCCCACTGCGAGCTCATGGGCGACCGGCTGGCCATCATCGACCCGCCGCCCGGCCTCAACGCCCGGCAGATCCGGGTGTGGCGTCAGGAGACGTCCAACTACGACTCCAAGTACGCGGCTCTCTACTACCCGTGGATCAAGGTCTTCGACCCCGCGGGCGGCCAGACCCGGCTGATCCCGCCGAGCGGTCACGTCGCCGGCATCTGGGCCCGCAACGACTCCGAGCGCGGCGTGCACAAGGCCCCCGCCAACGAGGTCGTACGCGGCGCCGTCGACCTGGAGATGCAGATCACCCGGGGCGAGCAGGACCTGCTCAACCCGATCGGCGTCAACTGCATCCGCACCTTCCCCGGCCGCGGCATCCGCGTCTGGGGTGCGCGCACCCTGTCCTCCGACCCGGCCTGGCGTTACCTCAACGTCCGCAGGTACTTCAACTACCTGGAGGAGTCGATCCTCAACGGCACGCAGTGGGTGGTGTTCGAGCCGAACGACCAGGCCCTGTGGGCCCGGATCAGGCGGAACATCTCCGCGTTCCTGGTGACGGAGTGGCGCAGCGGCGCACTGTTCGGCGCCACGCCGGAGGACGCCTACTACGTGAAGTGCGACGCCGAGACCAACCCGCCGGAGTCGGTGGACCTGGGACGCGTCATCTGCCAGATCGGCGTCTCGCCGGTCAAGCCCGCCGAGTTCGTGATCTTCCGGCTGGCCCAGTTCTCCGGCGGCAGCGGCGAGCTGGAGGAGTAGACGTCACAGCCTCCGGCCCCCGATCGACTTCGCGTACAGCCACAGGTCCCAGCCTCAGTAGAAGGAACGGCTTTTCATGAGTCTCTCCCAGGGTGACGCCCTCACTACCCACAACTTCGGCCTCCAGATCGACGGAGTCATGGTCGAGTACCTCCACGCCGTGGGCGAGGTGGGAATGGAACAGGACGTCATCGAGTACCAGCAGGTCTCGGCGAACGGCCAGCCGATCACCAAGAAGATGCCCGGCGTGAAGAAGGCCGGTGAGACCACCGTCACGCGCGGCATGGAGCAGTCCACCGCGTTCAACGAGTGGATCAACGCCTCGCTGCGCGGCGACATGGGCTCGGCGCGCAAGAACGCGAGCATCATCTACATGGACTACCAGTACAACCCGGTCCGCCGTCAGCACCTGCGCAACGCCTGGTGCACCAAGGTGATGGGCGCGGCGGCCACGGCCGGCGAGGCCTCCGTGATGACCGAGACCGTCACGATCGTCTACGAAGAGCTGGTCACCGAGTAATGCGCCGCGGACCTGCCAGGCCCGCCACCGACGCCGCTGCCGCCACGTCCGCTCCCGCGGACGTGGCGGCCCCGGCCGTCGCCCCGGCGGAAGCACAGCCCGTACGGCAGCAGTTGCGGACCGAGTTCGCGTTCGAGCTGCCGCGCGGATACGTGGACGACATGGGCACGGTGCACCGCGAGGGGGTCATGCGACTGGCGACCGCCCGGGACGAGCTGATCCCGCTGCGGGACATGCGGGTGCAGGAGAACCCCGCGTACCTCTCGGTGGTCCTGCTCGGCCGGGTCATCACCCAGTTGGGCACCGTGGCACACATGCACGACGGGGTGGTGGAGAACATGTTCGCCTCCGACCTCGCCTTCCTCCAGGACTTCTACCGTCAGGTCAACGCCGAGGGCCACACCAGGGCCGGCGTGACCTGCCCGCACTGCGAGCAGCCGTTCGAGGTCGAGCTCGGCGGGAGCCGCCTGGGGGAATCGTGACGTACGCGACCGACCGTATCCATGAGGAGATCGCGTACATCGCCTACCACTTCCACTGGAACCTCGACGACATTCTGGACCTGGAACACCGTGAGCGGCGGCGGTACGCCGAACAGATCGCCACGCTGGTGACGCGTGCTGCTACGGAGCGGTGATGGGGATATTCGACCGGCTCAAGGGCCGTGGACGAGGCGCTGACCAGCAGGGCGGCGGCCCGGAGCGGAACGAGGGCGGGGGCGGTACGGTACCGGCCCCCACCCCCGAGCCGCCCACCCGCGACGCCGCCGGCACCACCGCGGCCCCCGTCCGAGGGCGGGAATGGGCCGGTCTGCCGCCGATCCGGCTCGTGACCCTGACGCCGGCGAAGCAGACGGTCGCATCCTCGGAGTTCGGGGGTTCGCTGACCGCGTGGCAGAACCCGTCCTTCTCGGGGACGCTCTCGCACGCCGTGCTCGCCGATGCTCCGACCGGCCTGATCAAGGACACCCAGTCGTACCCCCCCGGGCCTGGGCCCGCACGCCTCGACGAGCCCAGGCTCTCCCTGCCGGCCGCTGCCCCCGAGGGCGGCGCGGATGCGGGCGCCGCCGCCGTTGACGGTGGCGTTGGCGGTGGGACCGTCGGTCAGGGCCCCCGGGGCGCTTGGCAGGGCCCTTCGGTCCAGCGCGCCCAGGGGCCGCGAGTCGCTCCCGTACAACCCCGGAGGCGACCCGCGCCCTCCGCGCTGACACGGGCCTCCGCGCCGAACACGGTGCAGCGCAGGGCACTTCCCGCAGCGGTGCCGAGCAGGACGGCGCCCGCGTCCGCGGCGAGCGGGGCGGGTACCGCGCCCTCGCCTTCGGCGCCCGCGTCCGCGGCTTCGTCTGCGCCCGCGTCCGCGGCGTCCGCGCCCTCTTCCTCTACGCCCGCCACCCCTTCTTCGGCGCCTACGCCCCGAACTGCGCCTCCCAGCCCCTTGCGGTCCTCTGCGGCCCCGGCCCCAGCCCCGGCCCCGACCGCGGCCCCGACCGCGGCCCCGACCTCGGCTCCCAAGGCTGCCCCGCCCTCGGCCCCGGTCACAGCTCCGGCTCCGATTCCGGCCCCGGCACCGGCTGTTCGCGTCCAGCGCTCGGAGGCAAAGCAGGGCGGACCCAGCAGCGGCTCCGCGCGCACCGAGCCTTCGGCTCCCCGGCGACCGGGTCCGGCAGGGGGGCCTGCGGCGGCGCCCCCGCCGGGCCGGACGCCTCCCGCTCCCGCTCCCACACCCTCGTCCTCGTCCTCACTCCCCGTACAACGACGCGGGGTGAGCGCTCCCGTCCGGACGACCGGACCCGCGGGAACCGCGCCGGTCCGCCGCTCGCCGCTCGGGCCCCCGTCGTCAGGGCCGGTCGTTCCCCCGACCCCACGGACACCGCGGACCGCGCCGGAGCAGCGTGGCCGTGGCACGGACGGCCCCCTCGGGCGGCCGTCGTCGCAAGGTCCGGCAGCACCCGGAGTCCCGCCCCCGGGCCCTTCCGGGGGCGGAGTGACGTCGGGGCGTCCGGCGGCGTCCGCCGACGGGAACGGTGTGACACCGCCGGCGCGCAGGACACCGGCGGCCGCACCGGTGCCTGCCGCACGCCCGGCCGCCACCTCCGGGACAGATACACCCGCACCCCGTACGCCCGAGTCCCGTCCGGTCGTCCGGCCGGTGTTGGGCGCTCCGTCGAGCAGGCCTGTCGGCAGTCAGGCGGTCGCCCCCGGGCCCGCCCCCGCGGTGCGCCGGCGGCCGGGTGCCCCGGCCCCCGGCCGGGCCCCCCGCGTGCAGCGTGCACCGGCGACCGGTGCGTCGCCGAGCACCCGGACCGGATCCCTCAGCGATTTCGGCACTTCCGGTTCCGCCCCCGCCGTCAGGCAACCGGCCGTTCCAGCAGGTGCGTCCGATATCGCTACCGGTTCGACGCACCCAGCGGCGCCCTCCGTGCCCGGTCCCGGTTCCGTGTCCGGGCACGGCCCTGGTGCCGTGGAGCGGGGGCCGGTTCAGGCCACCGGGTACGACGCATCCGTACCCGGCCCCGGCCCCGGCCGCCCTGGCGGTGCGCTGTCTGTGCAGCGGTCGCCCCAGCCCCGGAACGCACCCCACGACCCGCCCCGGAACGCACCCCAGGGCTCTCCCCGGAACGCTCCCGGGGCCTCGCTCCCGCGCCCTCCCCGACCTACCGCCCGGGCCACCACCACCCCAGCCCCAGCTCCTGCCCCCGCCACCACCTCCGTTGCGGCCCCCGGGACCCCCGTGGCCCCGGCGAGTGCCCTGCCGTCCGTGTTGCGGTCGCCCGCCGTGTCCCTCGGCCCCGCTGACGCCCCGCTGACGTCGACCGACGTGCCTCCGGTGTCGCGGTCCCTGCCGGTCGCCCCGCTGGTGGGTTCGTCGCGGCCGGTGACGGCTGCGGGCCTCACGCCGCAGCCGGTGGGGACGGGGCCCGCGGCACCTGCCGCGGTGGCGGCCGGTGCGCCGGCAGCCGTCACCCGACGAGCCGGCCCCGCGCCTGCGGCCGGAGCCTCTCCTGTCGCGGTGCAGCGGGCCGCCGCGCCCGGGGCACCCGCGCTCCCGGGCGTCCGTGGCGCCGTGCCACGGCCTTCGCAGACGCCGGCCCCCGCGCCGACGCCCAGGAGCGTCCCGGCCCCCGTGCGCCTGCACCGCGTCCGGACCGGTCCCACGTCAAGTGCGGCCCCCGGGAACAACGGCGCCGGCGAAGCTCAGCGCCGGCCCGCGGTGCAGCGTTCCACTGCGCCGTCGCCGTCGCCGTCGCCGTCGTCCACTGCCGCGCGTCCGATTCCTCGCACCCCTGCCCCCGCGCCGGCACCGGCCCCCGCTCGTAGCGCCGTGGTCCCCGCCCCCGCACCGGCCCCCGCCCGTCCTGCGGCTGCCCCTGCTCGTAGCGGAGTGGCCCCCGCCCCCGCACGCCCCGCACCGGCTCCCGCCCGTCCCACACCCGCCCCCGCTCGTCCCACACCCGCCCCCGCACGCCCCGTCGCCGTTCCCACCACGGCGTCCGCGCCCGCAGGACCCGGTCACGAGGGGCACCGTTCCAAGGACGCGCCCGCCCCCGCCCCCGTCGTCCCACGCGCCGTGCCCCTGTCCGCGCCGGCACCTCGGTCCCCGGTCGTCCAGCGCTCCGTGGCCACGCCCCGCCACGGGGGCGCGCCGCCGTCGGCACCTCGCGACCGGGGCGTCTCCGTGTCGGTGCCGTCCGCCCCCACCGGGATCGCTCGTACGCCGTCGACGTACAACCCCGCCGGCCCCACACCCGCGCGCACGCTCACACCCGGGCACACGAGCGCACCCGGACACGCGCTCGCACCTGGGCACATGCCCACAGCCGCGCCCGCCCCCGCGCTCCCGCCCGCATCCGGGCACACGCCCCGCACACCGGCCGCCCCGGCTGCTCCGGTCGCCTCCGCCCCCGTGGCCCGGCCCGTCCGGAGTCCCGTCGTGTCCCTGGCGCCGGCCCGGTCCGTTCCGGCTGCCGCGCTTCCCGTGCAGCGGGCGCCCGAGGCCCAGGCCGCCCGGCCTCCCCAGCCCCCGATCGCGCCCCCGCCCCCGGTCCGTACACCCGCGCCCGCGCCCGCCCCCGCGCGCGTGACCTCGCCGCCCCGCGCCACGTCGGTCGCGGTGCAGCGGAGCAGCAGCGGCTCCAGCGCCGCGGACAAGCCTGCGCCCTCGGTGACGAGCCAGTTGAAACCGCGTGACCTGAAGGAGGACCAGGTGGCGGAGCTGGTCCACAGGCTGATCGGGCCGATGACCCGGATGCTGCGCGCCGAGCTACGGCTCGACCGCGAGCGGATCGGCAAGCTGCGCGACCCACGCCACTGACCGGCCCCGCGAGAACGCCCGTACGTCCCATCCCGGCGGAACCCCGTCGGAACCCCAGCCCCCGACCGCACGTGGAACCGCAGGAAGGCCCCACCCGATGCCCCAGGAACTCGACGCAGGCTCCACCATCTTCTTCAACCTCACCATCGACGGTGAGAGCCTGGGCAACTTCAACGGTTGCGAAGGGCTCTCCTCCCAGGTCGAGATCGAGCAGCGGCAGGAGGGCGGCAACAACGGCTTCGTCTGGCAGCTGCCCTCCCGTGTCACCTTCTCCAACATCACGCTGACCCGGCCCCTCACCGAGGAGACGGCGAAGGTGGCGGAGTGGATCTCCTCCGTCACCACGGGGGTGACCCGGCCCACCGGACAGATCGCGGCGCTGCGCGCGGACGGCTCGATGGTCGCCCAGTGGGGGCTGATCGACGTACTCCCCGTGAGCTGGCGCGGTCCTTCCTTCGACCCGGCGAGCCCCGCCGTGGCCACCGAGGTCCTGGAGATCGCGCATCACGGATTCACCGACGCGGGGGAGGCGTAGCCGATGAACCTCTCCAGTTTCGGTATCGGCGACAGCCTGGTGCGGGCGACGCTCGCCATCCACCAGCCGCCGATCGGCAGCAGCACCAGTCCGGGTGCGCTCATGAAGACGTTCAACTTCGACTTCAACCCGTCCCAGTTGTCGCTGACCCGCAGGGCCCAGTGGAAGACCACGCCCACCGCCGCCGTACGTGACGGGGCGGTACCGGAGTTCATGGGGCCCGAGCCCCGGGAGATGACGGTGGAGATCTTCCTCGACCGCTCCGACGACCCGGACAGCAACGACGTGCGCAAGAAGGTCGAAGCCCTCTTCTCCTGCTGCGAGACGACCACGGCGAGCATCGCGGCGAACCAGCCGTCGACCCCGTGGGTGGTCTTCGAGTGGGGGGCATTTTCCACGGCCCGCTTCAACGCGTACGTCAGCTCCGTGGAGGCCCAGTACACCCTCTTCAACACCAACGGAATGCCGATCCGGGCCGTCTGCCAGGTCAACCTGCACGAGATCCCGAGCAGCACCCTCGGCCAGAACCCCACCTCCGGCGCGCTCACCACCCGCCGGGTGCACCGGGTCGTGGCCGGCGACACGCTTCCGCTCCTCGCGTGGCGCGAGTACGGGGACGCCACGGTGTGGCGCACGATCGCCGAGGCCAACGACATCGACGACCCGAAGATGCTGACGCCCGGTACCGAACTGATGCTCCCTGCCGCTGAAGAGGTCGGCGTCTGATGCCCGACATCGGTTTCTCCAACATCCTCACGGTGCAGATCGCCGGCACGAAGCTCAAGTCCCCGGAGAACACCAAACTGGTGGCGGGCCGGGTCGACTTCGGCGCTGGAGTGCCCGGAGCGTTCCATCTCACCTTCCGTGACGACAAGAAGGACATCCTCGCCAAGCTGAACGTCGAGATCGGCGCGCCCGTGGTGATCACGCCCATGTCCGACGGCAAGGGCACGCCGCTGATCACCGGTGAGGTCACGGCGCTGGAGACCGACTACGACCGCACCGGGACGTTCACCGTCATCCGCGGCTACGACAAGGGCCACCGCATGCTCCGGCAGCGCAGGGTCGCGGCGTACAGGAACAAGACCGCCACCGAGATCGCTGTCGAGCTGGCGCGCAAGAGCGGCATTCCCCTGGGGAAGACCCAACGGACCAAGGGGCAGTACGAGTTCATCAGCCAGGCCAACGTCACCGACTGGGACTTCGTCCAGAGGCTCGCGGACGAGAACGAGATGGTGATGTCCATCAACTCGAAGGGCCGGTTCCAGTTCGTCAAGCGGCAGCAGGCGGCATCGGCTCCTCCGGAGAGCATGCCGAGCTCGCAGAGCGCCCTCCTGCTGAAGGGCGGCGAGGAGATCCTGCGCTGCCGCGCGGCGGTGACCTCGGCCGACCAGGTGACCGCGGTCGAGGCGCGAGGCTGGAACGTCACGACCAAGCAGCCTCTCGTCTCCAAGGCACCCGCTCTGGACAACACGGGCTTCGCCATCGGTACGACACCCTCCGAGGTGTCCAAGACGTTCGGCAAGGCCGAACTCGTCGTGACCGACACGCCCTACGACAAGCTGGACGAGGTCAAGCACGCCGCCGACGCCGTCGCGGACGACGTGACGTCCTCCTTCGCCGAGGTGGAGATCACGGCCCGGGGCAACACCGAACTGCGCCCCGGGGTCGCCGTCACCCTGAAGGACGTCGGCAAGCCGTTCCAGGGCAAGTACACGGTGACGGCGGCCCGCCACACCTTCGGTGACCAGGAGCACTACGAGACGTTCCTGAACGTCAGCGGACGTCAGTGGCGCTCGTTGTTCGGGCTCACCTCCGGAGGCGGCGGGGCGGGCTCCGCGGGGCTGCCGAGCGTCGCCAACGCCCTGGTCACCGACATCAAGGACCCGCTGAGGCAGGGCAGGGTCAAGCTGAAGTTCCCGTGGCTGGACGACATGTACGTCAGCGACTGGACCCGGACCGTGCAGTTCGGCGGGGTCAAGGGCGGCAGCATGATCTCCCCGGACGTCGACGACGAGGTGCTGGTGGCGTTCGACCGCGGCGCCCTGGACCACCCGTACGTCATCGGCGGCCTCTACAACGGCGTCGACAAGCCGGACCCCGTCGACGTGCCGGTGTACGACCCGACGCGCGGCAAGGTCACCCGCCGCACCGTGTCGGACCGCAGCAACAACCGGCTCGACCTGCTCGACCAGAGTGTCGGCCTCAAGCGCGGGGTGCGGCTCTCCACCGGTGACAACCGGCTCACCATCAACCTGGACCGGACGAAGACCGAGATCGTCGTGGACAGCAAGGGGAAGGTCTCCATCAGGGGGACCGGAGCCGTGGCCATCAACGCGGGCGGCAACCTCTCGCTGAACGCGGTGGGCTCCATGACGATCCGCAGCGGCGGACCCATGAACATCAACTCCAGCGCCCTGTCGGTGCAGGCGGGCACCACGTCCGTGAACGCGAGCGCGCTGAGCGTGTCGGCCGGTGCCGCCATGACGCTGACCGCAGGACTCGCCCTGAAGATCAACTCCGGTCTGGAGATCGGCCTGAACGCTCCCCTGGTCCTGTCCAAGATGAAGCCGGTGCTGACGGTGGGAGGCATCTGATGGCTGAACGATTCGTCGGCTCCGGATGG
The DNA here is from genome assembly GCF_000717245.1 of Kitasatospora papulosa. Taxonomy (GTDB): domain Bacteria; phylum Actinomycetota; class Actinomycetes; order Streptomycetales; family Streptomycetaceae; genus Streptomyces; species Streptomyces papulosus. Next base: position 18,863 of record NZ_JNYQ01000004.1, on the reverse strand, counting down.
GCCTTCCCGATGCGGATCAGCCCCACCGGCGGCATCGCCCTGGTCAGCGGGGAACGCGAGGTCGAGGAGGCCATCCGCCTCGTCCTCTCCACGGCCCCCGGTGAGCGGCCGATGCGCCCCGAGTTCGGCTGCGCCATCCACGACATGGTCTTCGCCCCCGTCAACGAGGCCACCGCCGGCCGGATCCAGCACGAGGTGCACAGCTGCCTGGACCGCTGGGAACCGCGCATCGAGGTGGACGACGTCGCGGTGACGGCCGGCGCGGAGGAGGGTGTCCTCTTCATCGACGTCCGCTACTCGATCACCGGCACCAACAACCCGCGCAGTCTGGTCTTCCCGTTCTACGTGATCCCCTCCCACGACGGGCCCGAGGGGTCCGGCACCCCCGACGAGCACTTTGGAAGCGACCGCTGATGGCCCTGCCCTCCCCCAACCTCGACGACCGGCGCTTCCAGCAGTTCGTCGACGACGCCAAGCGCTACATCCAGCAGCGCGCCCCCGAGTGGACCGACCACAACGTCTCCGACCCGGGCGTGACCCTCGTCGAGACGGTCGCCCACATGGCCGACCAGATCGTGTACCGGCTCAACCGGGTGCCCGAGAAGAACCACCTCGCGTTCCTGGACCTCATCGGGATCACGCTCTTCCCGCCGTCCGCGGCGCGCGCCGACGTCACGTTCTGGCTGTCGGCGCCGCAGCAGCAGCCCGTCGTGCTGGCGACGGGTACCGAGGTCGCCACGGTCCGCACCCAGACCGAGGACGCGGTGGTCTTCGCCACCGAGCGCGAACTCACCGTGATCCCGTGCGAGTTGTCGTACCTCGTGGTCCAGCCGACCGGTCAGGAAGCGGTCGACCGCACCTCGGACCTCGCCGAGTCCAAGGACGTCAACTGCTTCACGGAGGCTCCGCGCCCCGGGGACCGCATGCTGTTCGGGCTCAGCGCCGCCGTGCCGGAGTGCGTGGTCGTCCTGGAGCTCGACAGCCAGGTGGACGGCGTCGGCGTCGACCCCAGGCAGCCGCCGCTCGCCTGGGAGGCGTGGACCGCCGACGGCTGGGCCGTCTGCGACGTCGACCGGGACACCACCGGCGGACTCAACCGCCCCGGCGAGGTCGTGCTGCACGTCCCCGCCGGCCACGCGCTCTCCCGCACCGGGCGACGCGAGGCGGGCTGGCTGCGCTGCCGGGTCACCGAGCCGGAACCGGGCCAGCCCTTCTTCACCACCTCGCCCACCATCCGCTCCGCCGAGGCGTTCAGCATCGGCGGCACCACCGGCGTCGTACACGCCGAGACCGTGCGGGACGAAGCGCTCGGGGAGTCCACCGGACTGCCCGGACACCGGCTGCGGCTGGCCAACAGCCCCGTCGTCGGCGACGCGCAGCCGCTGCTCCTCCAGGTCGCCGAGCGCGACGGCTGGGTCGACTGGGAGACGGTCGGCCACTTCGCCGCCTCGGGCCCCGACGACCGGCACATCACCCTGGACGCGACCACCGGCGAGATCGCCTTCGGCCCGTCCGTCCGCGAACCGGACGGCACCCTGCGTCAGTACGGGGCGGTACCGCCCAAGGGCGCACCGATCCGGGCCCGCCGCTACCGCACGGGCGGCGGAAAGGCCGGCAACGTCGCCAGGGGCGCCATCCAGGTGCTCCGCGACTCCGTTCCGTACGTCTCCGACGTCGTCAACCGGGAGGCGGCGCGCGGCGGGGTCGACGGGGAGACCGTCGAGGAGGCGAAGCGCAGGGCGCCCATCGCGCTGAGCGCGCAGGACCGCGCCGTGACCCTGCGGGACTACGAGGAACTCGCGCGCCGCGCCGCACCCGAGACCGCGCGCATCACCTGCCTCGCCGCCGAGCCGGACGAGCACGGCGCGCACGCCGTGCGGGTGCTGGTCGTCCCGCAGGCCGTGTCGGACCCGGGCGGCCGGCTGCGCTTCGAGCAACTCGTCCCCGGGGACGACCTGCTGGGTCGCATCACCCGGTACCTGGACGAGCGGCGACTGATCGGCACCCGGCTCGCGGTCGGGCCGCCGTTCTACCAGGGGGTGACGGTCGTCGCGACGGTGCACGCCTTCCGCGGCACCGACACCGACCGGGTCAGGCGGGATGCGCACGACGCCCTGTACCGCCACCTCGACCCGCTGACCGGCGGCGCGCACGGCACGGGATGGCCCTTCGGCCGCCCCGTCCAGGCGGGCGAGGTGTTCGCGGTGCTGCAACGGGTCCCCGGCGTCGAGCTGGTGGACGAGGTGCTGCTGCATCCCGCCGACCCGCTCAGCGGGAAGCGCGGCGACCCCACGGAGCGGATCGATCTCGAAGCACCCGCGCTCGTCTTCTCGTTCGACCACCGCGTCCGGGTGATCGGGGACGCCTCGTGACCACGGGCGGGAGCACACGCGGCTCCGTCGACGGACTCGCCTCCTCGGCACCGCTCGGCGTCATGCTGCCGGCGGTCTTCGCCGACGACGACCTCGCCCAGCGCTTCGTCGGAGGTATCGACGAGGTCCTCGCGCCGCTCCACAACGTGCTCGACTGCCTGGACGCCTACTTCACCCCGTCGCTCGCACCGGCGGACTTCACCCGCTGGCTCGGCAGCTGGGTGGGCGCGGAGACCGAGGCACCGGACACGGCGGGCCACGCCGACGACCCCGTCACGAAAGCCCCGCTCACCGCTTCGTCCTCCGGGTTCCCGCAGGACACGGAGGAGACGGCCGCGCTGCGCGCCGCGGTGACCGCCGCCGTACGGCTGCACCGCATCCGCGGCACCCGGCGCGGACTGGCCGAGGCGGTACGGCTCGCCTTCGGCGTGGAGCCGGAGATCACCGAGAGCGGCGCGGCCGCCTGGGACGCGAGGCCCCTGGGCCCGGTTCCCGGCGAGCCCCGCCCGCATCTGCACGTCACCGTACGGCTGCCGGAGCCGGGCCCCGCCGCCGAGCACCGGCTGGAGCGCCTCGTAGCGGCAGCTCGCCCCGCCCATATGCCTTATACGGTCCATGTGACCGCCGCCGAAAGGACTTCCGACAGGTGACCAGTCACCAGGCCTCCCCCTCCACGCCGTCTTCCTCCGCCACCACCGGAGACACGGGGGACCGGACACGTCACTGTGCCGAGTGCGGCACGCCGACCACGCCGGGACAGTCCTTCTGCGACGACTGCGGCGCGGTACTGAGCTGGACGCCGAGCACGCGGGAACGGGGGGCCGGCGCGGCGGGACGGCAGCCCGGCGCCGATACCCCGGGCGACCCGGGCACCGGGCCTGCGCCGGTCGCGCGGGCCGGCACGGAGCCCGGTGCCGGGGACACGGACCCGGTGCGCGAACCCGTACGTGCCGATCCGACGCCGGCGGTGCCCGAGGAGGACGACGACACCCTCACCTCGATCCCGGTGATCTCCGCCACGCAGCCCACCCCGCAGGCCGCTCCCGCGACCACGGGCCCGGACCCGGGCCCGGACGCGAGCGCGCGGGCCAGGGCACTGCTCGTTCCCGTCGCCGACCAGCGCGCCCCCGAACCGGCACCGGACGTGGCCCCGGTCCTCCCCGGCATGCCCGCGGCGGCCCGCCCCCGGGTCCAGGCCCCCAGCGGGGAACCGGCCGACGAGACGGGCCCCCCGTGCCCCTGGTGCGAGGTCGGCAACCGCCCCGACCGTCACTTCTGCCGACGCTGCGGCATGTCCCTCGCGGAGCGCCCCGGCGTCCCCGAGGCCCGGCGCCCCTGGTGGCGCCGGATGCGGGACTTCGGCAACGGCCCGACACCGTGGGCGGGCGAACGCCCGAGGCTGCGCCGGGGCATCGGCCGCATCTTCACCTGGCTCGCGTACGGCCTCGCGCTCGGGCTGGTGATCTACGCGGCGTTCAACGTGAGCACGGCGTGGAACGCCGCACGCGACCACTTCGCGAAGCGGGCCCAGATCAGCCCGGACGCCGCCGACGCGTCACGCTCCTTCAAGGACCACCCGCCGAAGGCCCTCTTCGACAAGATCAACAACAGTTGGTGGGGTCCGGGCGTCTCGCAGTCCGGCGAGGGTGAGTGGGTCGAGGCGCGCTTCCAGGAACCCACGCGGCTGCTGGACATCCTCATCACGTCCGGCATCTCCACCAAGCCCTCCGACCTCTCCGAGGCCGCGCTGCCGCACCGTATGGACGCGGTCGTCACCACGGCCGACGGGAAGAAGACCACGCGCCACCTCAAGCTCGACCAGGTGAGCGGCCCTCAGCAGCGGAAGTTCCGGGCGCAGAACGTCGTCAGCGTACGGTTCATCATCCGCTCCGCGTTCAACGTGGGCGCCGACAAGCAGGTCTCGATCGCCGAGATCGAGTTCTTCACCCGCGCCACGACCAGCGGAACCTAGAGGTCGTCCGTACGCGTCCGCCCCCTCGACGGGCTCCCCGGAGCCCGGTGTCGAGGGGGCGGACGCGTGTCCCGCGCGAAGCTCCGCGTCCTCAGAGGATCAGGCCCTTGGCCCGCAGATACGGGACGGGGGAGAGGTCGGACCCGAACGCGGGGCCGGTGCGGACCTCGAAGTGCAGATGCGGCCCGCTGGCGTTACCGGTCTCGCCGGACCAGCCGATCAGGGTGCCGCCCTGGACGCTCTGGCCGACGACCGCCTTCACCTCGGAGAGGTGGGCGTACTGGCTGAACGTGCCGTCCTCGTGCCGGATGACGACCTGGTCGCCGTAGTCCCCGCCGGGCCCGGCCGTGACGACCTCGCCGGGCCCGATGGCCTTGACCGGCGTTCCGGTGGGGACCACGAAGTCGACCCCGGTGTGGAGACCGGTGGACCACGAGGAGCCCCGCTGGTGGTACGGGGTGCCGGCCGGACCGTCGACGGGAAGGGTCCAGCCGCCGGACACGCCGCCGACCGGGACGACCATCTTCGGGTAGGACTTCATGACGGCCTTGACGTAGTCGTACGTCTCCCCGTCCGCCCCGCTCGCCCGCGGCAGACCCCCGTACTCCTCGACCGTCCTCCAGCCGAGGCGGTAGCCGGCCAGAGCCAGTTCCAGAGGGGTGCCCCGGTAGCCGGGACGCTCCTTGGCGGTCCGCAGGAGTGCGCACATCTTCTTGCCCTGCGCCGGTATGGCGTCCGCCGGGTCCAGGACGTCCTTGACGCCGTCGTTGTTGCCGTCGACGCCCTCGGCCGCCCAGTCGGCGTCGGTGAACTGCGCGATGCCCCTGGTGACGGGCCGTTCGGCCTGCGCCACGTCGGGCAACTCACCGCCCGGGGAAGCGTCCTCGGAGCCGGAGCCGGAGGCGGAGGCGGGTTCGTCGCCCGAGAGGCCTTCCTCGGCGGGCTTCCCGCCCGCATTCCCGTCCTCGGCCCGCTGTTCCGCGCTCCGCGGGTCCGTCAGCGAGCCCCCGTCGTCCGCCGGCTCGTCGGTCGCGAGCGATCTGGCCCTCGCGTTGAAGTTGCTCTCCCGCTTCAGCTGTGCGGCCAGCACGGGCGCGGTGAGCAGCTTGTCGTCGCAGTCGTCCGCCGCGTCGCGTATGAGCTTCGCGTACATGACGGGAACACCCACGTCGCCCGCCTTCAGCTCGGTGCCCACCGACGCGGGGACGTCCCCGCCGGCCGCCTCGCTGTCGTCGGAGCCCAGTAACAGGGTCCCGATCCCGATGGATAACGGCGTCACCACGCCCACGGCAATGACCGGCACCAACCAGCGAGCGATCTTCACAGACCCGGCTCTCCCCCACTCGACCGTCGCGATGAGGATCACTATGCCATCCGGGGTGGAAGCCCCTGCCGGGCCCTGGCCAGGGCTCCGGCACGGCCCCGGCCAGGGCTCCGGCCGTGGGTCCCGGCCGGAGCCCTGGCGGCGGGTCAGCTGGTGGGGAAGCTGTCGGGCGTACTGATGCGGGCCTTCAGGAGAGCTCCGGACTCCGTGAGCACGCCGCTGCTGCTGTAGTCGCCGCCGCCGCACGTACCGGGGCGGAGCGCGGCGCTGCTCTCGGGAGCGTCGGAATAGGTCCAGTTCGCGTAACTGATCTTCAGCTGGTCGAGCAGGTTCAGCCAGGCCGTGGTGCTCGCCACGTCCATCGCGCCGCCGCCGGTGGCGCTCACCGTGCCGAACTCCGTCACGAAGAGCGGGAGCCGCGAGGCCGCCCGGCTCAGTGTGGAGCGGTAGGAGTCCTTGTGGCTCGCGGCGTAGAAGTGGAACGCGTACATGAGGTTGGTGGCGTTGACGGGGTTGTTCACGACCTCGTTCTCGTCGGAGCCGTCCGACACGCCCAGCGAGGACCAGCCGCGGGTGCCGACGACGACGACGCCGTCCGGGTCGGCGGCCCGGACGACCGGGATGACCTGCTCGGCGTAGCTCTTGACGGCCGACCAGCTCACGCCGTTGGGCTCGTTGGTGATCTCGTAGATCACGTTCTTCTTGCCGGCGTTGCGGGCGGCGACGGCCGCGAAGAACGTCTTGGCGCGGGCGAGGTTGTAGTTCGGGTCGCCCGGCGTCAGGGTGTGGAAGTCGATCAACGCGTACATGCCGCGGGCCTCGGCCATGTCGACGAGCGCGTTCACGCGGTTGGTGAAGCCCGCCGGGTCGGTCTCGTAGCCGTCCTCCTGTACGTACATGGAGATGCGCAGCAGGTCCGACTTCCAGTCGTTCGCCAGCGCGTCCAGGGACGCGGCGCCGTAGCACTGGTCGAACCACTGGATGCCGTGCGTGCTCATGCCCCGCAGCTGCACGGGGCGGTTGTACTGGTTGCACAGGTTCACGCCGCAGACGTGGAGTTGACCGTTGACCTCCACAGGAGTGCCGGCGACGGGGTCGGGGTCGGGGGTGGGCTCGTCGACGGAGCCTGTGCAGGCGACGCCGTTGAGGGTGAACGCCGTGGGCTTCGGGTTGGCGCCCGTGAGGGTGCCGGAGAAGCCCAGGTCGGCCGCCGCGCCCGTGGCCAGCGTGCGGTTCCAGTCGACAGCGACGGCGCTGACCGCCGAACCGGACTGCGACCAGGTGGCGTTCCAGCCCTGGGCGACCCTCTGCCCGGCGTCCGGCATGGTGAAGCGGAGCGTCCATCCGCTGACGGGGGCTCCCAGATTGGTGACCTTCACTCCGGCCTGGAAGCCGCCCTGCCACTGGCTGGCGACCGTGTACTCGACCTTGCAGCCGTTGGCGGCCACGGCCTGGGGGCCGAACGCCCCCATCAGGCCCAGGACGGTCGCGAAGGCCGCCAGTAAGGCGAACAGGCGTTTCATGGTGTTCCTCCTCATGCGAAGCGGAATCAGGAGTGGGAGCGCTCCCAAGGTCTGTCGGGCCGAGACCGTACACCGGTGGGCCGATGCGCGTACAGAGATTCGACAGTCATTCGACGAAGAGTGGTCCGGGACCGGGCGCCGGAGCCCGCGCCGGCCGGGACCCGGCCTTCTGCGACGGATCTGCACACGGTGTGCGCAGGCTGCGGGATCCGCCCCGCCGCTCTCCGCGCGCGGCCCGGTTCCCTCTCGTCCGCAGCCGACTATGTCCCTTTCGCGGCGGATCAAGGATTCGGTCCGCGGGACATCCGTCGGTCGGACGGGTGAAGAAGATGTACCGGTCCGGAGGGCGATGTGACCGCTTCTGCTCCTCGGTGTCGGATAACCGCAGGCGAAAGAGCTGGAGGGTGGCTTCGTCACGTCCTCGCGTGCTTACATCCCTCACATCGCGAAAGCCGCAGGGAATTCCGACGCCTCCGGGCGGACGACGGAACTCCACCCGGTGGATGCGACCACGACAGCGGCGAAGGCCATTCCCCACTGCGGATTCGGCCCCGTCATTCTGCATTGCTGCGAAGGGAATCCATCTCATGAGCTCCACCCCCCAGATACAGACCCAGGAAATCTCCGACGCGGACCTGGACGTCGTGTCCGGTGGCATCGTCGGCGCTGCCTCCGTCGAGGTGCCTCTCGTCGGTGGTGTCGCGGGTGGGGTCGACGCCGACCTGCTCTCGGGCAGCGTCTCGGGCGCCCTCGGCGCCACCGTGCTCGGTGTCGCCGGGCTCGGCTCCGCCGCCACGCTCTCGGTCTGATCCGACGCCGAGCCCGTACGCCCCGTCGCCTGACCTGCCAGGTCGCCGGGGCGTACGGGCCGTCGGGCACCATGGCCGACGTGCACCGGACCCACGGACCTGAAACCACGGACCGGAGGCCTTGAACGTGAGCGACCCGCGTACCGCCCGCCGGGCAGGCGGCCCGGGCAACCGGTGGGAGCTCGTCTGGCGTCACCGCGACGAACTGCTGGAGATCGCGCGCAGCCGCTCGTCGAGCGCCGAGGAGGCCGAGGACGCGGTCCACGAAGCGATGATCCGTGCCGTGGAGGACCCTGACGTCCCGTACGGACGGGTGCGTTCGTGGCTCAGGCGAGCGACCGTACGCGCGTGCGCCGACCGGCACCGCGAGGTCGCCCGGGACCGGGAGCTGAGCGCGGTCCTGTCCGCCGCCCCGGCGGAGTCCTTCCCGGTCGAGGAGGGCGCGTGCGACCGGGCGGAGGCCCGATGGCTGGCCGACCGCACCACGGAACTGCTCCCCGCCCGCCAGGCACAGGCGCTACGGCTCCAGGCGCAGGACCTCGACGTCGGACAGGTGGCCCGGACGATGGGGCTGAGTTACCGCGCGACCGAGTCACTGCTGGCCAGGGCCAGACGGTCCGTGCGCGACGCCTTGGCCGCGACCCTCGCGGTGGCCGCGGCCGTGTGGATGTGCGTACGCAGGTTCCCTCGTACGGGTCTCGCCCAGTCCACGGGGGCGACCTCGGCGGCGGTGACCCTCGCGGTGGTGGGCGCGGCCGTGCCCGCCGGTCCCTTCGACCGGCCGGACGGCCGGCCTCCGGAGAGCAGGTCCGAGTCCTCGGCTCCCCGTGCCGCCCCGGCCGACCGGTTCCCCGTCAGCCGTGCGACTCGGACGCGCCCCCACCCAGCATCCCCCTCTCCGGACCCGCACGGCGCCGACCGGTCACGCCAGGGCGTTTCGCGGTCCGTGCCGGAGCGGCCACCGAGGACCTACGAGCCGCCGGTCACGGTGGCCCTGCGGATATCGATCGATTCCCGTTCACCGGTGGAAATTCCGGTGCTGGAACTTCCACCGGTTTCGGAACTGGCGCCGATTCCTGAACTGTCGCCGGTTCCGGAACCCCGGCCGGTGGTAACGCCGACGTCCATACCGTCGTCGCCGATGGACCCGTCAGGGATCCGGGGTCCGGAATTGTCCTCGGTGCCGGCCGAAATCTCTGTGGGCGGGCGTGGCGTCACGGTCGATCCGCCTCGGTCGTCATTTCCCTGAACAAGGCTTTCCCGCCGGTGAACCCGGTCGCTCCTCGGCCCGACTTCCTTTCCCCTGACGGGAGTTCCGTCCGGGGTGAACGGGTCGTGGAAGGTGAAGGCGTGCGGCGCGGCGCCGTGGTCCTGGAGATGCCGCAGCCGGGAAACCCCGTCCTGCCAGGTGGGTATCACGCCGTCGGAGACCCACCAGAACACGTAGTTCGGGTTTCCCGTCCGCTCGAACCAGTCGTAGCGCCTGTTCAGCGCCCCACGGTGCAGACCGGTGTAGACGGCGTCGAAGGCGGGGCGCAGGCCGGTCCAGAGCGAGAGGGTCGTGGCCAGGGCGGTGGTCTCCGCCGTGCGGCCCTTGTCGTACCAGGCCGGCACGGCGAACTCTCCCCACGCACCCCAGTCCGCCCCGAAGAGTTCGCCCCGGCCACCGTTCACCGCTTCGGCGCGCGCCACGAATCCGGGGTGCTGACTGAACTTCCGGTAGACGGCCTCGCCGATGTCGTAGAACTCGCGCGTGAGGGGTGCGGCGTCGGACAGGGGGGATTTCAGGACGCCGAACGTGTACAGAGCAAGCTGGGGCATGCGTGTCTCCCTGGTCGGGGCCTGGTGCGGACCCTGCTCGGTGGCCGAGGACCAGGTGAAGGTAGCTGCCTTCGCGGACCATGTCGAAGTTGTGTTTTCTCGCTCCAAATGGCTTCTGGAATATGGCAGTTGGCCCTTGTAGGTGCGGGGCGGCCGGCCCGGCGTCCGGGCCTGGGCGTGTGGGGGGGGAGGTCGAGGGGTGCGCTTCGGATCGAGGGGTACGGCAGCGGAGCGGAACCCCGGGAGGGCGCCTGGTGTGAGTTTGCCGTATCGGCAAGCAAACTTGTCGAACCAGGGGCTCGCGCGCACCATCTTCCGTAACAGGAGGTGATCCGCATGAGCGAGCTGAACCAGCGGTACGACGTCGTGGTGATCGGCGGTGGAGCGGCAGGGCTGAGCGGTGCCCTGGCACTGGCCAGGGCGCGGCGTTCCGTGCTGGTGGTCGACGCCGGCAGTCCGCGCAACGCGCCCGCGTCCCACGCCCACAACTACCTGGGCCGGGAGGGCATCCCGCCCCTGGAGCTGCTGGCCATCGGCCGGGCCGAGGCGGCGGACTACGGCGCCGAGACCGTCCGCGGCGAGGTCGTCTCGGCCACGCGGCTGCCGGACGGCGGATTCCGTGTCGTACAGGCGGACGGGGGAGTGACCGAGGCTCGTCGGCTGCTCGTGACCACGGGAATCGTCGACGAGCTGCCCCCGGTGGACGGCCTCACCGAGCGCTGGGGCAAGGAGGTGCTGCACTGTCCGTACTGCCACGGCTACGAGGTGCGGGACCGGCCGGTCGGGATTCTGGCGCTCAGCCCCATGGCCGTCCACCAGGCCCTGCTCTGGCGGCAGTGGACCGACGACGTGGTGCTGTTCCGCCACGAACAGGCCGATTTCGGTGACGAGGAGTACGAGCAGCTCGCCGCCCGTGGCATCTCCGTGGTGGACGGCACGGTGACCGGACTGGAGGTGGCCGACGACCGGCTCACCGGGGTACGGCTGGCCGGGGGGACGGTCATTCCGCGCGAGGCGGTGGTCGTCCAGCCCCGCTTCACCGCACGGTCGGCGGTGCTGGAGAGCCTCGGTCTGGCGCCCAGCGAGATGCTGATGGGCGACCACGTCGTCGGCAGCTACATCGCGGCGGACCCCTCGGGAGCCACCGACGTGCCCGGCGTGTGGGTGGCCGGCAACGTCGCCAACCTCATGGAGCAGGTCGTCGGAGCCGCGGCCGCCGGGCTCAAGGCCGCGTCGATGATCAACATGGACCTCGTCACCGAGGACACCCGCCGCGCGGTCGACGCCCGCCGCGCACCCTTCTCGGCCGAGGCCGAGCGCCTGGTCACCGAGCGTGTGCTCGGGGACCGCCGTCACGGACTTCAGGAGATTCGATGACCACCGACAGCACCCGGACCGACGCGGAGATGTGGGACGACCGGTACCGCGAGAGCGACCGGATCTGGAGCGGCAACCCCAACGTCGTCCTCGTCCGCGAGGTGGAGGGCCTCACGCCCGGCCGCGCCCTGGACCTTGGCTGCGGGGAAGGCGCCGACGCGGTCTGGCTCGCCCGGTGGGGCTGGAAGGTGACGGCCACCGACATCTCGCGCGTCGCACTGGAACGCGCGGCGGTCCACGCGGCCGAGGCGGATGTCGCGGACCGGATCGACTGGCAGTGGCACGACCTGGGGGCCTCGTTCCCCGAAGGGGAGTACGACCTGGTCTCCGCCCAGTTCCTGCACTCCATGGGGGACCTGCCCCGCGAGCGGATCCTGCGACGGGCGGCCTTGGCGGTCGCGCCCGGCGGTGTGCTGCTCGTCGTCGGGCACGCCGGCTTCCCCTCCTGGGATCACGACCACCCGGACATGGAGCTGCCGACGACGGACGAGGTGCTCGCCTCCCTCGAACTCCCGGAGGGGGAGTGGGAGGTGCTGCTCAGCGAGGAGCACGAACGCGTCCAGAACGACCCCGAGGGCAACCCCACCACGCGTACGGACAACGCGCTGAAGGTGCGCCGTACCGGCTGACGTGTGCCGGCCCCGGCCGGGAACGCCGAGCACCCGCCGTCCTCCCCCGAAGGGAAGGACCGGCGGGCGCGCTCGGTTCCGGAGGGTCAGGCCTGCGGGGAGGCCTTGATCGCGGAGATGTCGAAGTTCAGCTTCACCTTGTCGCTGACCATCACGCCGCCGGTCTCCAGAGCGGCGTTCCAGGTCAGGCCCCAGTCGGAGCGCAGGATGTCGGTGCTTCCCTCGAAGCCCACGCGCTCGTTGCCGTAGACGTCGGTCGCCGAACCGTTGAACTCCAGGTCGATGGAGAGCGGACGGGTGACGTCCTTGATCGTGAGGTCGCCGGTGACACGGTAGGTGTCGCCGCCGAGCTGCTCGGCCTGCGTCGAGCGGAAAGACATGAGGGGGAACTTCTCGGCGTCGAAGAAGTCGCCGCTGACCAGGTGGCCGTCCCGGTCGGCGATGCCGGTGTCCACGCTGGCGATCTTGACGTCGATGGAAGCGGAGGAGTTGGAGGGGGCGGAGCCGTCCAGGACCAGCGTGCCCTCGTGCTCGCCGAACGAGCCGCGCACGTTGGTGACCATGGCGTGGCGCACGGTGAAACCGATGCTGCTGTGCGCCGGGTCGATCGTGTACGTGCCGGTCAGCGCGGCCAGCGCCGGGTCCACGGCGAGGGTCGCGGTGGTGGAGGGGGTGTTGTTCTTGCGGTTGAACAGAGCCATGGCTCCTCCTCGGGGACGTGTTCCGGCGCGTTCCGAAGAGTGGACCGCCGAACGTTTGGTTTAACCTTCAACGAGATTGACTGTAGACCCTTTTTGTTCAAAGTTCAACATCAAGGGTCCAGGCCGGTCCGAAAGTCGCGGGGGAGTCGTGCGGCGCCCCGCCGCACCCTGGCGGACGCGCGTAGAGCTGGGGCACTATCTCCCTGCCCGTAATTGTCATGAGCAGGAGGACATCCCCCCATGCTGACCCGCCCCAGAGTCCGCTCGGCCCTCACCGCACTCGCCCTCGTCCTCGGTGCGCTCTTCGCGCCCGGCGTCGGCGTCCTCGGCGGCGGCGCCACCGAGGCGCACGCCGTCACCAAGCTGACCCACTCCCAGGCGACCTCCCGCTTCTCCTCCTCGGGCATCACCTGGTCCTCCTCGGGAGGCTGCTCCAACCGCAACGTCTCCACCTGCACGTCCTTCGACCAGCTGAACCTGACCAGCGCCCAGGGAGCCCAGACGCTGAAGAGCGCCACGGGCTGCGCGCTCAACATCACCGGAGGCACGGAGACGGGGCACGCGAGCGGCACGTACTCGCACTGGAACGGCTACAAGCTCGACTTCGCCAAGACCACCTGCCTGACGAACTACGTGAAGGGCACGTTCAGTTACATCGGCCTGCGCGGCGACGGCGCCCCGCAGTACAAGTCGGGCTCCGGGAACGTCTACGCCGACGAGGGCAACCACTGGGACGTGACGTACTACAACTGCGGCGGCTGCTGACCGCACGGCGAGATCCGGCCACACCGGACCGCCCGCGCTCCGCGCGACGAGGTGCCCCCGCCCACCCGGACCCGGTTCCGGACGGGGGCACCTCAGTGCTCCTACGCTCCCGCGGACCTGTGGATCCGCGGCCTCCCCGCTGCACCGGTTCAGGGGCAGAGCGCCGGCAGGACGCCTTCGCCGAGGACGCCGCCGCGGTCGACGGCGATCCGCCCCTCCTTCACCACGGCCAGGATGTGGGCGGGATCGCCCAGCGAGGCGATGTCGGACAGGGGGTCGACGTCCGTGACCACCAGGTCGGCCGCCTTGCCCGCCTCCAGGGTGCCCGTGACGTCGTCGACGCCGCACAGCCGCGCCGCGTCGCCGGTCGCGGCCACGATCGCCGCCATGGGCGACAGTCCGGCGACGCCGACCAGCAGTCCCAGCTCCTGGAGGTTCCTGCCGTGGCCGACGGCCAGCCCGCTGTCGGTCCCCATCGCGATCCTGACCCCCGCGGCGGCGGACAGGGCCACCGACTCCTGGGCGATCCGGTGCCAGCGCACCCCCTTCTCGTACGCCGAGGGGGAGGTGCGCGCCGGATCCAGGTCCTGGGTCGTCTCCAGCAGCGTCGGCACCAGGAACTGGCCCCGTTCCACCATCTCCGCCCGCAGCGCCTCGTCCAGGGCGTAGCCGTGCTCGATGCTGCTCACGCCCGCGAGGACGGCGGCCTCGATGCCGGGACGCCCGATGGCGTGCGCCGCGACCGGCAGACCGCCGTAGGCGCGGGCCTCCTCGACGGCCGCCGAGATCATCTCCGGGCGCAGCCCCAGCCACTCGGGCCGGTCGTGCGGGGAGGTGACGCCGCCGCTGGTGGCGAGTTTGATGCAGTCGGCCCCCGCCGCGACCAGGTCGCGCACCCGCGCCCGCATGTCGTCGACGGAACCGACCAGGCTCCGGGGGCTCTCGGGAAAGGTGACGGCGACGGCGAGCCCGTCGATCCCGCCGGCGAGGGTGAAGTCCGCGTGCCCCGCCCGCTGGCTGAGCATGGTAACCGAGACCAGCAGCCTGGGGCCGGGGATCCTCCGCTCCGCCACGGCCTGCCGGAACCCCGCGTCCAGCCCCATCAGGTCCCTGGCGGTGGTGACCCCGTTCTCCAGGGTGGTGCGCAAGCGGTCCAGGACCTTCAGGGTGCGGTAGCTCGGCAGCTCGTACAGGCCCTGGAGCGGATTTCCGGCAGGTCCCGGCAGGGCGAAGTGCACATGGGTGTCGATGAAGCCGGGGCAGAGGGTCCGGCCCGCCAGGTCCAGGCGTCGCACCGGTCCGAGGTCCGCGGGAAGCCGTGCCGCGTCGCCGGCCCAGCCGATGACCTTACCCTCGATCAGCAGGGCGGCGTCCGGCACCGGAGGGCGGCCGGTGCCGTCGATCAGCCGCAGGCCGTGGAGGAGGACCCGCTCACCGGGGGCGCCGACCGGGGTCTCACCGAGGGAGGACATCTGTCAACGATCGGCCCCGGGGGCCCGCGGCGCAGGCCGGGGTGGGCCGCACGGGTGCACGCGGCTGTGCCCGCCCGCCGCGGACCGGCGGCGGGCGGGCACGGTGTCACGGGCGGGTCAGGAGCCCACGCTCACCGTGAAGCGCCGGGGGTTGCCGTCGTGGGCCGCCCCCGACACGTCGGGCTCTCCGTCCGGGCGTACGTCGTCGTAGGGGAACGCGTAGCCGATCGGGGAGTTCGCGTGGACGACCCGCGACCAGTGGTTGGTCACCCCGCCCTTGTAGTAGTCCGCCACCGTGGTGCCGTTGGGCTGCTGCGGGTGGCTGAGCATGATCGAACGGTTGAAACCCGCCGCGATCCGTGCCAGCAGCGCCTTCTTGTCGTCGGAGTCGGCCGGGTCGTTCGCGAAGGGCCCGTGGTTGCAGGTGAAGATGTCCTTCGACGTCGGCTTCACGAAGGTGTGGCCACCCTCGAAGGTGAGCGTGTCACCGCTGACCCGGCCCGACAGCGTGCCCCGGCCGCCCTGCAGGTCGATGCGCAGGTCGGTGGAACGGTACTTCTCCCAGACCTCGTCGATCTGCGCGGTGAACAGGTCCCGGAAGGGCATCTGGTCCGGCCGGTCGAAGAACGGCGCCATCAGGTTCTGCGGTGAGACGACCCGGAGCACCTGGCCGTCCGAGCCGCGGGTGACCAGCTTGTCCCAGGGCTGCCCGTCCGACGCCGCCTGGGCGGTGAGGTCGTCGGCGATGCGCTGGACCGCGCCGTCCGGGAGCGGGGCGACGGAGTGCGTGGAGTCGCCCTCCAGGGTCAGCCCGATCGGCAGCGCCGTCACCAGGTCGACGTAGCTGATGTTCGCGTACAACTGCTGCGGGTTGAAGGTGAACTCGCAGAACGACCAGGTCCTGCCGTAGTTCGGGTCGGTGGGCGTCGCGAAGGCCGGCTCGACGAGGGACGGGCCCGGGTTGAGGTAGAAGTCCAGCTTGTCGTCGCGGACGAAGTAGACGCGCGCCCCGTACATCTGGGGCAGGGTCATGACGACGGGCCCGGCACCTGCGCCCTTCAGGGGGATCGCGCAGTCCACCGGCAGTGGGGTCTGCGGGGCGCCGGGCGAGTCGGGGCGGTAGACACTGCCGTCGGGGCGCAGCAGCACCCAGCGGTCAGTGCCCTGCTCGTGGCCGGTGACGTACGCGTGCACCGTGCCGGGCAACGACTTGTTCTCCAGGGCCAGTTCGCAGGTCGCGGCGGCCGCCGACGTGCGCGGACTCAGTGCGGAGCCCCAGAGCGGGTAGCTGAGCGCGGTCGCGGACGCGGCGGCGCCCGTCAGGAACATTCTGCGCGAAATCACGAAGGAACTCCCGAGATGTGGGGGGCGCAGGCAGGAGTCAGGGGGATGGTGTGCGGGGAGGTGGGGCGTTGGGGGGACTGCCTGCGGTGCGGAACACTCTCGCCACGGGTGCGGCGACCGTCAAGAGTTATGACTGAGAGCGCTCTCATCAAGTTGCCGTTCTTCACAACTCGACGCCTCGTAAAGGGTTTTGGCCACTCCTGGTCGATCGTCGCATGCGGGGAGTGAACAGGAGGTGAAGGTGCCCGGGGCTCCCGGCGCGCGGGCACCGGGTGGACCCGCTCCGTCCCGTCGGCCGCCGGACGGGTACTGTCCACCCCGGTCCTTCGGATGCTTCTCCGCCGCCGGGCCCGGAACGCGGAGCGGATCCCGCCGTCGCGGTGGGCCCGGTCGTCCGCTCCGGTGGATCCACGGCGTGGCGTGCGTGCCCTGTGTGGCCGGGAACACAGCTACGGCTTTGTTGGGGATCCACAACGCGCAGGCCCTGTGAGCTGGCAGATGGGCTGCATGATGCCCGGCTTCTGTCAGGTGCCACCAGGAAACGGGGCAGGAGACTGTCCGGAGTGAACGGCAGGGTTTTCTGGATCGGGTTCGTAGGGTCGACGTATGACCGTTGTGGACGAAATCCCGGGCGAGCCGAGCGACACGCGTGGCCGGGTGGCCGAACTGCTGGCGCTGCGTGAGCAGGCCCGGCGTGGACCGAGCGACCGGGCGACCGAGGCGCAGCACGCCAAGGGCAAGCTCACGGCGCGTGAGCGCATCGCGCTGCTGCTGGACGAGGGATCGTTCAAGGAGGTCGAGCAGCTGCGCCGCCACCGGGCGACCGGCTTCGGCCTGGAGGCCAAGAAGCCGTACACCGACGGTGTCATCACCGGCTGGGGCACGGTCGAGGGCCGGACGGTCTTCGTCTACGCGCACGACTTCCGGATCTTCGGAGGGGCGCTGGGCGAGGCCCACGCCACGAAGATCCACAAGATCATGGACATGGCCATCTCGGCCGGTGCCCCGCTGGTCTCGCTGAACGACGGCGCCGGCGCCCGTATCCAGGAGGGCGTCTCGGCGCTCGCCGGCTACGGCGGGATCTTCCAGCGCAACACCAGGGCCTCCGGAGTCATCCCGCAGATCAGTGTGATGCTCGGCCCGTGTGCGGGCGGCGCGGCCTACAGCCCGGCGCTGACCGACTTCGTGTTCATGGTCCGTGAGACCTCGCAGATGTTCATCACCGGACCGGACGTCGTCAAGGCGGTCACCGGCGAGGAGATCACCCAGAACGGCCTCGGCGGCGCGGACGTGCACGCCGAGACCTCGGGCGTCGCGCACTTCGCGTACGACGACGAGGAGACCTGCATCGCCGAGGTCCGCTACCTGATCGGGATGCTGCCCTCCAACAACCGCGAGAACCCGCCCGTCGTGCCGAGCGACGACCCCGCCGACCGGCGCGGCGACGTCCTGCTGGACCTGGTCCCGGCCGACGGCAACCGCCCCTACGACATGCACAAGGTCATCGAGGAGCTCGTCGACGACGGCGACTTCCTCGAGGTCCACGAGCGCTGGGCCCGCAACATCGTCTGCGCGCTGGCCCGGCTCGACGGCCAGGTCGTCGGCATCGTGGCCAACCAGCCGCAGGCCCTGGCGGGTGTCCTGGACATCGAGGCGTCCGAGAAGGCCGCGCGATTCGTCCAGATGTGTGACGCCTTCAACATCCCCATCATCACTCTTCTGGACGTACCCGGCTTCCTGCCCGGCGTCGACCAGGAGCACGGTGGGATCATCCGGCACGGCGCGAAGCTGCTCTACGCCTACTGCAACGCCACCGTGCCGAGGATCTCGCTGATCCTGCGCAAGGCCTACGGAGGTGCGTACATCGTCATGGACAGCCAGTCCATCGGTGCCGACCTCACGTACGCCTGGCCCACCAACGAGATCGCCGTGATGGGCGCCGAGGGCGCCGCCAACGTCATCTTCCGCCGTCAGATCGCCGACGCCGAGGACCCCGAAGCCATGCGGGCCCGCATGGTCAAGGAGTACAAGGCCGAGCTGATGCACCCCTACTACGCGGCCGAGCGCGGCCTGGTCGACGACGTCATCGACCCCGCCGAGACGCGCGAGGTGCTGATCGCCTCGCTCGCGATGCTCCGCAACAAGCACGCCGACCTGCCGTCCCGCAAGCACGGCAACCCCCCGCAGTAGTCGCAGCCGCGGCGGCGGCCCCGGCCGACCGCCCACGTTCCGCGACCACCTGCCCCAGAAGACGGAGACATCCATGAGCGTCACTCCCGCCGATTCGGTCCTGCGCGTCGAGAAGGGCCAGGCCGGCCCCGAGGAGCTCGCCGCCATCACCGCGGTCCTGCTCGCCCGCGCCGCCGCCCAGCCCGACGCGCCCGCCCACCGGGGCCGCAGCACCGCCGGATGGCGCCGCCTCGAGCGCACGCCCGGCTTCCGCGCCCCGCACAGCTGGCAGGGCTGAGAACCGGCACCCGGGCCCGGCCAGGGCCCGTGAGGACGAAAAGGCCCCGTACTCCTTCGAGGAGTACGGGGCCTTCGCCGTGCGACGGACTGTCAGCGCAGCCGGGCCATCAGTGCGTGCTCGACCAGGGTGATCAGCGCGCTCTTGGCGTCCGCGCGGTGGCGGGCGTCCGTCGTGAGTATCGGGGTGTCCGGGCCGATCTGGAGTGCTTCGCGTACTTCGTCGGGTGTGTAGGGCTGGTGTCCGTCGAAGCCGTTGAGGGCGATGACGAACGGGAGGCCGCTGTT
>NZ_JNYQ01000003.1 GCF_000717245.1 Kitasatospora papulosa | reverse complement strand
CTTCATCGTCTTCAACAGCGTCGACAACACCGCCCAGGAGCCCTTCGCGGCCCCCGTCCGCAGGCCCGACTTCATCGGCGCCCGCGACTTCACCCCGGTCAGGTAGGCCCACCGGCGACGACGCCCGGGCGCCCGACAGGGATGGCACCCCTCCGAGGGAGCACCCGCTCCTCGCACCCGCGAGGAGCGGGTGCTCCCTTCCGTCCGCCCCGGTGCCGCGATGTCCGGCCCGAGTCGCTCCAGGCCCGGGCGGCACCGCGTCCTTCCGAGAAGTGCGTCTCACCATGTGATACGTACGTTTGACATTAGATGTGCTTATGGTCAATAAAGGTGATGCTTTGGCCACTTATTCACGCCCTGCGTACGCGGGCTGTGAAGGCCGCCCTCGCCGAGACGAATGAGTACTGCCGTGTCCCACACGTCCCCCGACCGCGCACCCGTAGACCCGGCGGAGGAGTGGGACGCCTGGCGTGCCGAGCGTCACCGCGCGCTCACGTCACCGACCGGCAACCTCGCCCTGGTCGAGACCCGCTGGGCGCCGGCGGGTGAGGAGCCGGACGTGGAGGAAGCGCGCGCCGGCCGACCCGGCACCGTGACGGTGACCACGCTCCGGCGCACCGACCTGGTCACCGGCGAGCCCGAGCACGGCCTGCGCCTCTGGGACGCCGACGCGCCCGCCATCCGCCATTTCGACCGGGTGGACGCCTTCCCGTACGACCCCGCCTGGGTCCTGGAAGCCTCCTACACCCCCGTTCCCGGCGCCCGGCGTATCGCCTTCGAGCACATCCGGGACAACGGCGGCAGCCGCGACCTGGTCGTCCCGGGCGACATCACGCTCACCGTCGACGGCCGCGCGTACACGCTCAGCGCCTTCGACGACGACGGCACCCTGCTGCTCGTCTTCGGGGACCCCACCAACGGTGACACCACGTACGGGGCCGGCCGCTTCCTCTTCGTGCGGCGCACGGACGACGAGAGCCGGGTCGTCCTCGACTTCAACCGGGCCTTCGTGCCGCCCTGCGGATTCTCCGATCAGTACAACTGTCCGATGCCGCCGCGGCAGAACCGTTTCCACCTGCCCGTCGAGGCAGGCGAGAAGCTCCCCGTCTTCCGCGACGGCTTCGACGCCCAGCACTGATCACCCCGCAGCTCCCCGCACCGAAAGAGCCCTGATCCATGAGCACCAAGAAGAACGTCCTGTTCGGCACCGCCACCGTCGCCGCTCTCGCCGTGGCCCTGACCGCCTGCGGCGGCTCCGGCGGCACCAGCGCCTCGGGCGGCACCTGGGACAAGGACGCGGTCGTCAACATCGGCTCCCTCTACGAGCCGCAGAACCTCGACAACACCGCGGGTGGCGGGCAGGGCGTCACCGAGGCCCTCAACGGCAACGTCTACGAAGGCCTGTTCAGACTCACCGACGACGGTGAGGTCGAGAAGCTCCTCGCCCAGGACTACGAGACCGGCGCCGACGGCCTGACCTACACCTTCACCCTGCGCGACGGCGTGAAGTTCCACAGCGGCAAGGAACTCACCAGCGAGGACGTCAAGTACAGCCTGGAGAAGGTCCTCGCCGACGACTCCCAGTCCGCCCGCAAGGGCAACCTCGAAGTCGTCAAGGACATCGCCACCCCCGACAAGCGGACCGTGAAGATCACGCTGTCCAAGAAGTCGATCTCCTTCGTCTACAACCTCTCCTACGTCTGGATCATCAACTCCCAGGCCAAGGACCTGAAGACGACCGAGGACGGCACCGGCCCGTACACCCTGAACAAGTGGACCCGCGGTTCCGCCCTGAGCCTGAACCGTTTCGCGGACTACTGGGGGGACGCCGCCGCCAACAAGCAGGTCGTCTTCCACTACTACAAGGACGCGTCGGCGCTCAACAACGCCCTGCTCACCAACGCCGTGGACGTCGTCACCAGCGAGCAGTCGCCCGACGCGCTGGAGCAGTTCAAGAGCAACGGCGCGTACAAGGTCAACGACGGCAACTCCACGACCAAGCTGCTGCTGGCGTTCAACGACAAGGCCAAGCCCTTCACCGACGTCAAGGTGCGCCAGGCCGTGTCCGCCGCCATCGACGACAAGAAGCTCCTGGAGTCCGTCTGGGGCGGCTACGGCAAGCAGATCGGCTCGATGGTCCCGCCCACCGACCCCTGGTACGAGGACCTGACCGACGTCAACGCCTACGACGTGACGAAGGCCAAGAAGCTGCTGTCCGAGGCCGGTTACGCCAAGGGCTTCAGCTTCACGCTCGACACCCCCAACTACGACCCGCACCCGACGGCCGCGACCTTCATCAAGTCCCAGCTCGCCAAGGTCGGGATCACCGTCAAGATCAACACCATCACCCC
This sequence comes from Kitasatospora papulosa, assembly GCF_000717245.1. Lineage (GTDB taxonomy): Bacteria > Actinomycetota > Actinomycetes > Streptomycetales > Streptomycetaceae > Streptomyces > Streptomyces papulosus. The sequence continues at coordinate 622,892 of NZ_JNYQ01000003.1, read as the reverse complement.
TGACGAGTGGTACACGAAGGTCTACAAGAACCACGACTTCTCGGCCACGCTCCAGGAGCACGTCAACGACCGCGACCTGGTCTGGTACGGCAACCCCGACTTCTACTGGGGCTACGACAACCCGCAGGTCACCCGGTGGGTCGAGCAGGCGGAGGAAGCCTCCAGCACCGCCGGCCAGACGGAGCTGCTGAAGAAGGTCAACCGGCAGACCGCCGAGGACGCGGCGAGTGACTGGCTGTACCTCTACCCGCAGATCGTCGTCGCGAACGACAAGCTCTCCGGCTACCCCCTCAACGGGCTGAACTCGCAGTTCTTCGCCTACGACATCAAGAAGAAGGGCTGATGGCGCGCTACCTGGTGCGCCGCCTGGCCTTCCTCGCCGTGTCGCTGGCGCTGGCGAGCGTGGTGCTGTTCGTGCTGCTGCGCATGCTGCCGGGCGACCCGGCCAACGCGCTCACCTCGGTCGGTGCCAGTCCCGAGCAGATAGCCGCGGCCCGGCACGCCATCGGCTCCGACCGCCCGCTGCCCGAACAGTTCACCCACTGGATCGGGCAGCTGGCGAGCGGCGACCTCGGAACCTCGTTCGTCAGCTCGCTGCCGGTGGGCCCCGAGGTCGCCGCCCGGCTGGACGTCACCGTGCCGCTCACCCTGGCCGCCTTCGTGCTGGCCGTCCTGATCGCGGTCCCCGCCGGGTTCACAGCCGCCCACAAGCGGCACACCTGGTACGGCACGCTGCTCAGTGGGGTGTCCCAACTGGGCATCGCGATACCCGTGTTCTGGCTCGGCATGATCCTCATCGCGGTGTTCGCGCTGAACGCCGGCTGGCTGCCCTCCGGCGGCTTCCCGCAGGACGGCTGGGACGACCCGGCCGAGGCGGTCCGGTCCCTCGTCCTGCCGGTCGTGACCATCGCCCTCGTGATGAGCGCGTCCCTGATCCGTTACGTCCGCTCCGCCACGCTCGACGTCCTCGGCAGCGACTACCTGCGGACCGCGCGCGCCCTCGGCTCGTCCTTCGGCGGCGCCATGCGGCGGCACGGGCTGCGCAACGCCTCCGTGCCGGTGATCTCCGTCCTCGGCATCGAACTCGCCTCCACACTGCTCGGTGCCGTCGTCGTGGAGTCGGTCTACGCGCTGCCGGGCCTCGGCTCGATGCTCGCCACCGGCATCGCGCAGCACGACTACCCGGTCATCCAGGGGGTGCTGTTCGTGTCCACCCTCGCGGTGCTGGTGATCGGCTTCGTCGCCGACCTGGTCCAGCGGATCATCGACCCGCGGCTGCGCGGCCGGCTCTCGGGAGGTTCCCGATGACCGGGACGGACCTGTTCACCCCGACGAAGCGACGCTCGCGACGCTCCGTCACCCTCGTCGTCGGCTGCGTCCTCGCCGGGCTCATCGCGCTGCTGGCCGCGGTGTCGCTCTTCTGGCTGCCCTACGACGCCGACGACACCTCCGGCGGACGGCTCGCCGGGCCCGGCGACGGCCACCTCCTCGGCACCGACAAGCTCGGACGCGACCTGTTCACCCAGGTGATGACGGGCTCCCGCATCGCCGTCGAGGCGGGGCTCGGGTCGGTACTCATCGCCGCCGCCGTCGGGATCACCCTGGGCGTTCTCGCCGCTTACGCCCAGGGCTGGATCGACGACACGCTCTCGGCGTTCCTCGACATCCTGATCGCCTTCCCGACCCTGCTGCTCGCCATGCTCATCGTCGCCGCACGCTCGGCGACCCTCGGCTCTGCGGTCCTGGCCATCGGCCTGGCGCAGAGCGCGGTCGTGGCCCGCCTGGTGCGCATCCTGGTCAAGCGGGTCCTGGCGCAGGACTACATCACGGCCGCCCGTACCTCCGGCACCTCCTGGCCGCGCACGGTCCTCTCCCACGTCCTGCCCAACATCTGGCCCACGCTGGTGGTCAACCTCGCGCTGCAGTTCGGCCTCGCCGTGCTCGCCGAGGCCGGGCTGTCCTACCTCGGCCTCGGCGCACCGCCGCCCAACGCCTCCTGGGGCCGCATGCTCCAGGAGGCCCAGGCGACCTTCACCACGGCGCCGGCCGGTGCGCTCGCGCCCGGCATCCTGCTCGTACTGCTCGTCATCGGCGTGAACCTCATCGCCGACGGCCTGCGTGACACCCTCGACCCGGCCACCCGGCGGAGGCGCGCGTGACTCTCCTCGACGTACGCGGACTGACCGTAAGGACCGACGACGGGCGGATCCTGGTCGACGACCTGTCCTTCACGGTCGCCGGCGGTGAACGGCTCGGCCTCATCGGCGAGTCCGGCTCCGGCAAGTCCCTGACGACCCTCGCGGTCCTCGGGCTGCTGCCCGACGGCATGACCTCGTCCGGCAGCGTCGAACTCGCCGGTACCCAGATGGTGGGAGCCGCCGAGAGGAGCCTGACCGGCGTCCGCGGACGGGACGCGGCGGTCGTCTTCCAGGAGCCGCTGACCGCGCTGGACCCGCTGATGCGGCTCGGCCGGCAGATCGCCGAGCCCCTCGCCCGCCGCACGGGCCTCACGGGCAAGCACCTTCGCGGGGCCGTCCACCAGGCCCTCGAACAGGTACGGCTGCCCGAGCCCGACCGCATCGCCCGGGCCTTCGCCCACGAGGTCTCCGGCGGACAGCGCCAGCGGGTCGCGCTCGCGATGGCGCTGGCCTGCGAGCCGAAGCTGCTCATCGCCGACGAGCCCACCACCGCACTCGACGTGTCGGTGCAGGCCGAGATGCTGGAGCTGATCGACGGCCTGGTCAGGGAGCGGGAGATGGCCGTGCTGTTCGTCAGCCACGACCTTGCCGTCGTGTCCCGGGTCACCGACCGGGTGCTGGTCATGAAGGACGGCCGGGCCGTGGAGCAGGGCGTGGTCCACGACATCGTGCGCGCCCCACGTGAGACGTACACCCGGGCCCTGGTCGCCAGCGCCCGGAAACTGGAGTCCGCCCTGGACCTGAGGAGCGCGCCATGACGCCCGTGCTGGAGCTGAAGGACGCCGCCGTGCGTTACCGGGGGACCGCGGCCGACGTGGTCGCGGACGTGTCGCTGGCCGTCGAGGCGGGGGAGAGCCTCGCACTGGTCGGTGAGTCCGGCGCGGGCAAGACGACGCTGCTGCGGCTGCTGCTGGGCCTGGCCCGCCCCACCGCCGGCGCCGTCCGCTTCGACGGGGCCGGCCTCAACCCGCGCGACCGTGAACAGATGCGCCGCTTCCGGCGCAGCGTGCAGTGCGTCTTCCAGGACCCGTACTCCTCGCTCGACCCCAGCCGCCGGGTCGGCGCGATCGTCGCGGAACCCCTGCGCTCCCTCGGTCTCGACAGCCGCTCCACGGCCGCGCCCAAGGTGGCCGCCGCGCTGGAACGCGTCGGTCTCCAGGCCGACGCCGTCGACCGCTACCCGCACGAGTTCTCCGGAGGGCAGCGCCAGCGCATCGCCATCGCCCGCGCGACGGTCTGCGACCCCCGCGTCCTCCTGGCCGACGAACCGGTCAGCGCACTCGACGTCACCACCCGGGTGAAGGTCGTCGACCTGCTGGCCGAGCTGAAGCAGGAGCGTGGTCTGACGCTGGTCATGGTCTCCCACGACCTGTCGGTCGTGGCCTCGCTGTGCGAGCGGACCGCCGTGCTCGAACGCGGCAGGATCGTCGAGCAGGGAGCCACCTCCCAGGTGCTCGGCGAACCCGGGCACCCCTACACGCGCCGTCTGATCGAGAGCGTGCCGCGGCTGCCGGTCTGACCTTCCGGCGTCCGGTCCGTCGACGGCAGCGCGCCGGAGAAGCCCCGGCGGCCCGCCGGTGGGGCCCGGCCGAGGTCCCGGGCGGCCCCGCGTCCATCCTCCGTCCGCCCGGAACCGGCCGGTGCCTGTGAGCCCACCCATAGGGCGCAGGTCACACGCGAGGTGCGGTAGTAGGGCGCCGGGCCGTGCCTGACCGCCCCGACGAATCCGTACGGCCCGGTCTACGGGGAGGTGTAGTAAGGCCGGCCGTTGCCCTTGCCGCGGCGTGCCGCTAACCATGGATCGAGTCCACGGGAGCAGCCGTTCCGGGGCGGCCGGCGCGCCGCACGATCCGTACGCACGGATCTCGCCGCGCACGTCCGGTCCCCGCAGCTCCGTGGCGTCCCTGACCCCTTCGCAAGGAGTGCTTCCATCCGTACGTCCGCCCAGTACCTGACGCCCGCCGCCCGCACCGCCCGGATCCGCAGGTTCTCCGTATCCGGACTGTGTGCCGCCGGAGCCGCAGCAGCGGCCCTGACCCTCGCCCCGTCCCCCGCGCACGCCGCCGAGCCGGCCTCGCACGGTGCGGCCGCGTCCGCGGCCGGGCTCTCCGCGCAGGCGCACACCATGGCGGAGAAGGCGCACAAGGCGGGCAGCAGCACCGACTCGGGCGACCTGGACCGCTGGATCCGGAAGTCCCTCAAGATCATGAAGGCCGAGGGGATCCCCGGCACCTATGAGGGGCTGCACCGCAACATCATGCGTGAGTCCGGCGGCGACCCCCACGCGTCCAACGGCTGGGACGTCAACGCCCAGAAGGGCACACCCTCCAAGGGGCTGCTCCAGGTGATCCAGCCGACCTTCGACGCGTACCACGTGGACGGTACCGCCAAGAGCCTCACCGACCCGGTCGCCAACATCACCGCGGCGGCCAACTACGCCGCCGACAAGTACGGCTCCATCGACAACGTCGACTCCGCCTACTGAGCACCGGCAGCACACGGCGCGGTTCCACCCCTGCCAGGGGTGGAACCGCGCCTTTTCGCGTGCGGCCGCGGTCCGGCGTTCCGCGGGGCGGGACCCGGACCCCTTGGCGCACGGTAATAATTCATATTTAATAACGTGGGTGAGTGCCCCAGGGTGCCCGCCGGCCGTCGTCCGGCCGCCCTCCTTCGTCACCGTCGCCGGAGAGTCACATGAAGATCAGCCGCATCGAGACCTTCGCGGTGCCGCCCCGCTGGCTGTTGTGCCGCGTCGAGACGGACGACGGTGTCGTCGGCTGGGGTGAGCCGGTGGTCGAGGGACGCGCCGCCACGGTCCGTACCGCCGTGCACGAACTCTCCGAACTCCTCGTCGGGCAGGATCCGCTGCGGATCGAGGACCACTGGCAGACCATGACCAAAGGCTCGTTCTACCGCGGCGGTCCGGTCCTCTCCAGCGCGGTGTCCGGACTCGACCAGGCGCTCTGGGACATCGCGGGCAAGGTGTACGGAGCCCCCGTGCACCAGTTGCTCGGCGGACCGGTGCGCGACCGGGTGCGGGCCTACACCTGGGTCGGCGGCGACGAGCCCACCCAGATCGCCGAGGCGGTGCGGGAGCAGGTCGAGGCCGGATTCACCGCGGTGAAGATGAACGCCTCCGGGCGGATGAACCGGCTGGCCACCACCCGCGACATCGCTGAGGTCGTCTCCCGTGCCGCCGCCGCGCGGGAGGCGCTCGGCGACGACCGGGACTTCGCCGTCGACTTCCACGGCCGGTTCACGGCGCCCAACGCCGCCAAGATCCTGCCGCATCTCGCCCCGTACAACCCGCTGTTCGTCGAGGAACCCGTGCTGCCCGAGTACACCCACCGGCTGCGCGACCTGGTCGCGGGATCGCCCGTGCCGCTGGCCACGGGGGAGCGGCTCTTCTCGCGCACCGACGTGCTGCCCGCGCTCACGGCCGGAGTGGCGGTCATCCAGCCCGACCTGTCCCACGCGGGAGGGATCTCCGAGGTCCGCCGGATCGCCTCGCTCGCCGAGACCTTCGACGTGCTCCTCGCGCCGCACTGCCCGCTGGGGCCGGTCTCGCTCGCGGCCAGCCTCCAGGTCGCCTTCAGCACCCCGAACTTCCTGATCCAGGAACAGAGCATCGGCATCCACTACAACGTCGGTGCCGGACCGCTGGACTACCTGGCCGACCCGACGCCGCTGGACTTCCACGAAGGGCACTTCCTGCGGAGCACGGCGCCCGGCCTCGGAATCGACGTGGACGAACGCGCGGTCCGCGCCGCCGACGACACCGTCGAGGACTGGCACAACCCGATCTGGCGTCACGCCGACGGATCCTTCGCCGAATGGTGAACCCGGCCCGGCCACCGCACGGTGACCCGGCCCGACCCGCAGAGCAACTCCCATGGGACGTGAATCACATGCACCCTCTGTCCCCTCCGGACAGCGACACCTTCGCCGACGTGCTCCGGCGCACCCGTCTGGCCGCCATCGTGCGTGGCCAGGACCCCGATGCCGCGCTGCGCACCGTCCTGACCCTCGCCGAGGAGGGCGTGGCCCTCGTGGAGGTCTCCCTCAACACCACCGACGCCCTCGGGGTCATACGGCGCGCCGCCGCCGAGGTGGGCCCCGGAACCCTCATCGGCGCCGGCACCGTACTGACCGAGGAGGACGTCGCACGCGCCCACGAAGCCGGGGCCGGCTGGATGGTCACCCCCGCGCTCACCGAGTCCGTGACCGCCTCGGTCCGGGCGGGGCTGCCCGTGCTGGCCGGCGCGCTCACCCCGACGGAGGCCGTCGCCGCCCGCCGCGCCGGCGCCGACGCCGTCAAGCTGTTCCCCGCCTCGCTCGGCGGGCCCGCCTACCTCAAGGCCCTGCGCGACCCCTTCCCCGACATGCCGATCGTCCCCGTGGGCGGAGTCGACCTCGCCGGGGCCGAGCGGTACCTCGCCCACGGGGCCGTCGCGGTGGGTGTCGGATCGCCGCTCGTCGGAGACGCCGCGCACGGCGGGGACCTCGCCGCCCTCCGCCAACGCGCCCGCGGCTTCGTCGCCCTGTGCTCGGCAGGCACCCGGGAGGACGTGTGAGCACCGCCCCCGGGCGGACGCCCGTCCCCGTCGACGTGCTGACGTTCGGCGAGACCATGCTCGCCGCCCAGCTGCCCGGCTCCCTGGCGGTCGGCGCACAGGCCCGCACCACCGTCGCCGGCGCCGAGTCGAACGTCGCCATCGGCCTCGCCCGGCTGGGGCACCGCGCCGCCTGGGCCGGTCTCGTCGGGGACGACGAACCCGGCCGCCTCGTCCTGCGCACCCTCCGCGCGGAAGGCGTCGACATCACCCGGGCCGCCGTCCGGGCCACCGCCCCCACCGGAGCGATGCTCCGTGAACAGCGCGTCGCGGACCTCGTACGGGTGCACTACTGGCGCGACGGGTCGGCGGCCTCGCTGCTCACCCCCGCCGACATCGAGCCCGCCCTGGGCGACGGTGCCCGGGTGCTCCACCTGACCGGCATCACCGGTGCGCTCGGCCCCGGCCCGCTGGAGGCGGTGGGCGCGGCAGCCGCCCACGCCCACGCGCACGGATGGACCGTCGCGCTCGACGTCAACCACCGGCAGCGGCTCTGGACGGCCGACGAGGCGGGCAGCGCGCTTCGGCCGCTGCTGCCGTACGTCACCGTCCTGATCGCTTCGGGCGACGAACTCCCGGTGGTCGGCGACGCGTTCACCGAGTCCGCCGACGCCGAGGAACGCGCCGTGGACGCGCTCCTGGAGGCCGGGGTGCGCGAGGTGGTCGTCAAACGAGGGGGAGAGGGCGCCGCGTTCCGCGACCGCCGGGGCGCCCGGCACGCCGTAGCCGCCCTGCGCGTCCCCGTACGCGACACGGTGGGAGCGGGGGACGCCTTCTGCGCCGGATATCTGTCCGGCCTGCTCGACGGGCTCCCGCCCGCGGAACGGCTCGCCCGCGCGAACACGCTCGGCGCGTTCGCCGTCGCCTCGGACGGCGACTGGGAGGGACTGCCGCGCCGTGACGAACTCGGTCTGCTGGCAGCCGCGCCCGGCACCGCGATCCGCTGAGCCGGGAGCCGGCCCGGGCAACCGGAACGACCGTGCGGACACCGGTCGTCCCCTGTCCTGGTGCTTGAATGGTGTGGCTTCGCACCGCGCTCCCCGGCGCCCGGGGAGCCGGACACCCGGGTCCGCTTCCCGGCAGGGCGTGGTGGGTCCCCATGACGCCGCCGTGTGCAACGCCCGCACGGCTTCACCAGGACGAGGAGGCGGGCCATGGCGGCCTACGCCGGCAGGGGCATCCACGGTCAGGTCGTGGAGGCGCTGGGCTACCGGATCGTCTCGGGGCGGATCGCGCAGGGTGACACCATCGACGTGCGGTCCGTCGCCGAGGAGATGGACATCAGCCTCACCGTGATGCGGGAGTCCCTGAAGGTCCTCGCCGGCAAAGGGCTCATCGACTCCCGCCAGAAGCGCGGCACCTTCGTCCAGTCCGAGCGCGAGTGGAACTTCCTCGACGCCGACGTGATCCGCTGGCGGGTGGCGGGCGGCCACGGTGCGAAGCTGCTCGGTGACCTCGCCGAGGTGCGCGCCATCATCGAGCCGGCCGTGGCCAGGCACGCCGCCGCGCGCAGGAGCGAGCGGGACCTCGTCGCCCTGGAGGAGGCCCTGGAGGCCATGGGCCGTACCGAGGGGGACGCCGGAGCGGCGGCCGGGGCGGACACGGCCTTCCACCGCGCGCTCTTCAGGGCGACGGGGAACGATCTGCTGGCCCGGTTCGACCTCCTGCTGGAGCCCGGGCTCCGCGAGCGGGACCTTCTCGTGCACACACACCGGCAGGACGACGATCCCGTGCCCAGCCACCGGGCGGTCCTGGACGCCGTCCGGGACGCCGACCCGGACCGGGCGCACGCCGCCATGACGGAGCTCCTCGACAAGGCCGGCGCCGACGCGGAGACCGTGACGGGCCGGGCGGCCACCGGCATGAGGACCGTGACCGGAGGCTGAGCACCCCCGTGGCAGCAGCGTGTCGGCGGTTGTTCCTCTCGGAAGACCGGTCGGGGGGATTTCGGGCGACTTCACACGTTCCACGGTTCCCCGCCCGGGCGCCCGGTTCTGAGGTGCCACCCGCCGAACGGACGGGAGGAGAGGAGCCCCCGGACGTCACCAGGGCGTAGGGCCGGCCGGTCCGGCGTCCCGTCCTTCGAGCAGCGAGATCTGCACGCGGACGCGCTTGCCCACGGGCTCGCGGCGGACCTGGAAGCTCTGGCACACCGCGAGGACGATCTCCAGGCCGTGCTGGCCCGCACGGCTGGGGTCGGCCCCCAGCGCGGAGGGGAGCACGGCGCCCGAGTCCCACATCGTGATGCCCAGCAGACCGCCGTCCACCTCGAGATCCAGCAGGCACGGTCCCGGCGCGTACTTGCAGACGTTCGTGGCCAGCTCGCTCACCACCAGCTGCGCGATGTCCATGGACCGCGCCGGTACGTCCACACCGTGCCGCGCACGCGCGTCGGACAGGAATCCCCTGACGAAGTCACGGGCACAGGAGATCTGCTCCGAGTCCATGTCGTACGCGGCGCTGTCCGCCACGACAGCCGTGCCGGAACCCGGCCTGTCCTGTTCGGTCCCGTGCGTTGTCGTCAGCAGTCCCATGACACATCCCCCGTCACATCAGCCGCACCACGCAGCTCGTCCATCGGCCCGTCTACCCGCCTTCACCCCTTTCAGACCGGCCGACGACGGACGGAAATTCAGCGCCTCGCTCCGGTGTCCAGGCGCACCGCCGTCCGGCCGGCCGTGCCCCGGGCGACAGGCCCCGCCGACCGCGGCGACGCGGTCCGCGCGCAGGGGTTCCGGAATTTCGGGGGGCCGCAAGGCATGCTGGTGGCCGTGTCCTCGGTGCTCGCTGCGTGGGCCTGCCGCGGTGCCGGACGGAACGCGGGACGTCCGCCGTCCCGTGACGAGCGAGGGAGACCGGATGGCCGACGACCGGGTGACGGGGCCGCCGCCCGAGCGGGCCGAGGGCGCGCTGGTGGACCGGCTCAAGGAGCGCATCTACGCGACCATCACGATGATCGCCGTCGTGGTCGGCCTGTCCCTGGGCGAGGTGGGAACCACGGGCGCCCTGGCCACGGTCCTGACGACCGCTCTGGGGCTGTGGCTCGCCGCGTTCGTCGCCGATCAGCAGGCGCACCGCACGGTCCACCGCCACTTCGCCACCGGCCACGACCTCCGCCGCATGCTCTACGTCAGCAGCCCACTGCTCTCCTGCGCGGCGGGCCCGGCTGTGATGATCACCCTGGCCGCCCTGGACGTCCTCTCCCTGTCCGCCGCGCTGACGACGGCGGCCGGTGTGGGCATCGCCTCGCTCTTCGCGTGGGGCTGCGCGGGAGGGCTGCGCATGGGAGGTGGCGTGCTCCTGGCGGTGCTCGCCGGTCTGGCCGACGCGGTGATCGGCGTCGCCGTCGCGTTGGTGAAGGCGGCCGCCGGACACTGACGGGGAACCGGCGATCGGACCGGGCCGGGAGCCGGCTGCCGGGCACGGCCGGCCGAGGCGGGCACCTGCCCCGGCCGGGGCCGCCGTCTTTCAGCGGAGTCGGGACAGCGCACGCACCAGCGCGTCGACCCCCCGCTCCGCCTTGGACCGTGGGCACCCGACATTGAGCCGGACCCGACCGGGCGAGCCGTAGGCAGATCCCGGCATGACGGCCACCTTCTCCACCTCGACGAGCTCGCGCTGCAACGCGTCGTCCTCGACGCCGAGCGGCCGCAGATCGATCCAGGCGAGGTACCCCGCCTGGGGAGGTTCCCAGCCGAGCTGCGGGAACGCCCGCTCCAGGCGGTCGGCGACGGCCTGGAGGTTGCCGGCGAGGTACGCGCGCAAGGCGTCCAGCCAGGGCGCCCCCTCCCGGTACGCGGCGATGTGCCCGACCAGGGACAGCACGGCGGGGGAGGAGAGCCCGTCCGCCTCCTTGAGCTGCCTCAGATAGGCGTCGCGTGATGCCGGATCGCCGATGATTCCGTAACTACCGGTCAGTGCGGGGATGTTGAACGACTTGGACGCCGACGTGATGACTGCCCACCGGCCTCCGTCCCCGTGCAGGGCCCAGGGGCGATGGACGTGCGGGGCGTGCGCCAGATCCGCGTGGATCTCGTCGCTGATGACGGCGACGTCGTACCGTGCGCACAGCCGCGCCATCCGGTCCAGCTCGTCCGCGGACCAGACCCTGCCCGTCGGATTGTGGGGAGAACACAGCAGCAGTACCGCCGTGTCGGGAAGCGCCAGCAGCCGCTCCAGCTCCGCCCAGTCGTCGAGCGGGCACGACCGGAGCCGGCGTCCGTGGGCCGCCACGGTCGTGGGGAACGCGTCGTACATGGGGGTGTGGGCCACCACACCGTCGCCGGGCTCCGACCACAGCCGGAGCAGCTGCGACAGCTGGTAGACGACGGAGGGCGCGTAGACGACCGACCCGGGGTCTACGGCCGTCGCGTGCCGTGTCGCGTACCAGTGGACGATCGCCGAGAGGAAGTCGTCCTGGCGCCACCGCGAGTAGCCCAGCACGCCGTGGTCCAGGCGGCCCCGGAGCGCGGCCATGACCTCCGGGGCGGTCTCGAAGTCCATGTCGGAGATGGTGAACGGCAGCAGGTCCGGTACTCCGAAGCGGTCCTCGACGTAGTCCCACTGCGTGCACCAGGTGCCGCGACGGTCCACGGGGACACCGAAGCCGTAGGGGTCGGCCGGAGCGGTACCGGCGGGAAGGGGGGAGGACATGGTCAGCCCACCGGGATCATGGTGGCGATGGCGTCCTTCACCGACTGGACCTGAGGTCCGATGACGACCTGCACGGTGTGGCCGTCGAGCTTGATCACGCCCACCGCTCCCAGCTTCTTCAGCCGTGCCCCGTCCACCAGTTCCGCGTCCTCGACGGTCATGCGCAGACGCGTGATGCAGTTGTCCAGGGACCTGATGTTGGCGGCGCCCCCGATCGCGTCGAGGATGGCCACGGCGTCGTACTTCCCGGCGACCAGCTCGCGGGCAGGTGCCTTCTCCGCGTCCGGGGCGGGGCCCTCCTCGTCCCCGGTGTCCTGCTCGGGCTCCTGGTCACGGCCGGGAGTTCTGAGGTCGAATCGCCTGATCGCCCAGCGGAAAAGGAAGTAGTACACGGCGAACCACACGGCGGCGATCACCGGCACCAGGTACCACTTGGTCGACGAACCCTGGAGAACGCCGAAGACCAGCCAGTCGATCACGTTGCCGTCGGTGTTCCCGATGAAGACGCCGAGCACGGCCGCCGTGAGGAAGCCGAGCCCCACCAGCACCGCGTGGACGGCGTACAGCCACGGCGCGACGAACAGGAACAGGAACTCCAGCGGTTCCGTGATGCCGCCGACCACGCAGGCCACCACACCCGAGACGAGCAGAGCCTTGATCTCCGGGCGCATCCTCCTGTTCGCGCAGTGGTACATCGCGAGCGCCGCCCCGGGGAGGCCGCCCAGGTAGGCCGCCATCTTGCCCTGGGAGAGGAAGTGCGTCGCGTCGGTCACGGCGGCGTTCGGCGCGCCCGCGCAGTCGAGGTGCGCGTAGAACATGTTCAGGGCGCCGGAGACGTCGTCCCCGCAGACGGCACCCGAACCACCGACGTCGGTGAAGCGGAACATGGCCACGAGGATGTGGTGCAGCCCGATCGGCCGCAGCAGCACCTCCCCCATGCCGAAGAAGAACGGCCCGAAGACCCCGGTGTGCCCGATGCCCCGGCCCACGGCCGTGATCCAGCCGTTGAAGGCCGGCCACACCAGCGGAATGAGCAGACCGAGCACGCTGAGGACGAGGGCGGAGATGATCGGGACGAAGCGCAGCCCCCCGAAGAAGGCCAGGGCGTCAGGCATGCGCTGCGTACGAAAGCGCTGGTGGAGAAGGCTGACAACGATGCCAACGGCCACGGCTCCGAGGAGTCCCGTATCGATGGACTGGACACCGAGCACGTCGGCTATGCCGTAGTGCTCGATCGCTTTCTCGTCCTCGAGGTCGACACCCCGGGCGGTGAGGTAGAAGTTCACCGCGAGGTTCATGGCGGCGAAGCCGACGAAACCCGAGAACGCGGCCACCCCCTTGTCCTCCCGGGCGAGGCCGAGCGGAATCGCCATCGCGAAGAGGACGGGCAGGAACGTGAAGGCGACCAGTCCCGTGTTGGCCATCCAGGTGAATACGAGGTGGAAGCCCTCGGCCTTCAGGAAGGGCAGGCCGTCGGTGACGGCCTCGCTGGAGAGCGAGGAGCCGATGCCCAGCATGATGCCGCAGAACGCGAGCAGGGCCACCGGGAGCATGAACGTCTTGCCGAGTCCCTGGAGGAATTCCCAGAGCGCGGCTTTGGTCTTCTGCATGTGTTCCGAACTTTCGAGCATGGGGGGACGGACCCGGGCGCTCGCCGTGGCGACGCGTGGACCCACGGGTGATCGAAGTGGCGGGGGCAGGACGAGGAGGTGGGTCGCCCTCCCGCGGCGCACCTGGGGATTGCCCGATGAGCGGCGCCGGACAGGGCTGCTCCGCCGCAGGGATCACATCACAGCAGGTCGGCGGCTGTCCATGGGTACCGGAGCGCGAACCGGACCCGGTGCGGAGGCGCTGACGCACGCGGTGAAGGGGCCGTCGCCTGCCGTGACGTACGCCACCCGGCTGTATGCATGCCGGGTGTTTGCCGCCGCGCCGGTGGGTAAGGGGCCCAGTGATCGCCGGACTCGACAATCCGGTGCATAGTCTGCAGAAACTGCCGAATCAGGAGGTTCGATGTCCTCGAAGCGACGTCGTAAGAAGAAGGCCCGCCGCAAGAACGGCGCGAACCACGGCAGCCGTCCTCAGAGCTGAGAACGTGCCGGTGTGTCCCGGGGGGTGGCGTGAGCCGCCCCCCGGACGCGTTCGGAGGCCGGTGACAAGGGGCTGGATCGTGGAGCGAGACGGCGCCGCTCCGGAACCGGGACTACGAACACTGCGCATCCCTCGCATCCCGCCCGATGCCGCCCTGGTCAGGCCAGCAGCTGATTGCGGTGGGACGCGCGGCGGGCGGCCGCGAGCAGGGCGTGGATCTGCGGTCCCGCCTGGTCGAGACGGGCCACGCGCTTCGCGAACGGCAGCCGCACATCGCGGTGCGTGCCGGGGTACTCCAGCCGCAGGGTCACGCCGTAACGGTCCATCGCCAGCGGGAGGACGCGCGTCACGCCCTTGTCCGGCTGAGGTTGCGCCAGGCGCAGCAGCAGGGGGACGAGTTCGCCGTGTGCGTCCACGAGATGGGTCAGCATCGCCGCCTCGCTGGTGGCGATCGGGTCGGGCGCCGTCTCCTGGAGCGTCTCCAGCGTGACGAAAGCGCGACCCCTGTGGTCCTCGAAGACCGCCTGGCCGAACTCCATGCACGTGCTCTCCGTGGCTTCCGTGCTGTACGGGGCCGACAGCAGGCCCGTGACCGTGACGCGGGCGCGCGTGCGCTCGCGCACGGGGGTCGGCGCGATGTCCGTGAACTCCAGCCGGACGGGGATGCGTTCGGCCGACGGGGCGGCGCCGGGCTCGGACGGTTCGTGCAGATGGATGTGGCCGATCGCGGCCGTCCCGTCGAGCCGGTGTACCTCGACGGGTTTGAGCCCGTCGCTCACCACCGTCATCGAGTGGGCCGCGGTCAGGATCGCCAGCACGCGTTCGGCGGGGGTGGGCTGGGTGACGCGGGAGTGGGAAAGGCGCATCCAATTTCTCCAGAGGAGCGGGCGGGGAGACCTCATTACCGTTACTTAGGTATGCCTAACCTAACCCATTGGGAGGATTCGGGGTAGTGCGGCACCCCGCCCGACGGATGTTCGAGGTGTCCCTCCGTCAGTTCCCGCAGTCGCCCGGCCGTGCCCTTCGCTCGGGCCGGGGAGTGCCGTCGGTCCGCGGACCCCCGGACGGGACGGCGGCGCGACCCCGTCCGGGGCCGGTCACGTGCGGGCGGAGTACGGCAGCAGCGCCATCTCCCGGGCGTTCTTGACGGCGGTGGCGACCTGGCGCTGCTGCCGCGCGGTGATCCGTGTGACCCTGCGGCTGCGGATCTTCCCGCGGTCCGAGACGAACTTCCGCAGCAGATCGGTGTCCTTGTAGTCGAGGTAGATGATTCCGGCGGTGTCCAGAGGGTTGGGGCGGGCCTTGAGCGGGCTCTCCTGGCGGCGTGGCATCGGTGCTCTCCTCGGAGGAGGTGGGTCGGTGGTCAGTGGATCGGGTCGAGCAGGGGGCCGAAGGCGGTCGGCAGCCTCTTCCACGCCTCGCTTCCGGCCCGGTACTCGGCGTCGGTGAGCAGGCAGGAATCGAGCAGTGCGGTGAGGCCTCGCCGGTCGAGGGCGGGGGAGACGAACACCAGGTGCTGGCAGCGGTCCCCGACCTCGGGGTGCCAGTCGAGTGCGGCGGCGGCGCGGCGGAACGGCGGGACCATGTCCCAGGCGGCGTCCGGCAGTGACGCGAGCCAGGGGCCGGTGCTCTCGACGCAGAGTGCCCCGCCCGCGGCATCCCAGGACAACAGGGTGTCAGGCCGGTCGGCGAGCCAGAAGCGGCCGCGGCTGCGGGCGGCGGCGCAGCTCAGGTCCTCCAGCGCGTCGAAGAGGCGCCCGGGGTGGAAGGGGCGGTGAGCCCGCCATACCAGGGTGCTGACACCGGCCTCCTCCGCCTCCTGGGGAAGGAGGGCGCAGGAGGGGTGCTGGGCGGCGCCGGCCGCCTCCACGTCGAAGCCGGCCAGGGCGAGTTCGGCGAGGGCCTCCGTACCGGCCGGGACCCGGGGCGCGGTCGGGTGCAACTGCCGTACGAGCGCCCGGTCCTGGTCGTCGGCGTCCGGGCTGTCGACGAGGGCGACGACGGAGGCGTACTCCAGCTGGCGGGCCCAGGTGTCGCCGACCGTGCGCTGATCGGTCGGCGCCGCCGCCAGCCCCGCCTCCGCCAGGTCGTCGCCGTTGCTCAGGCAGGGCAGGACGAGTGCGGGGTCGACGGCGGCGATCACGCCGGTCACCTCCGCCCACCCGTGGCCGTGAGCGGCGATGACCTCGGCCATCGACCTCGGCTCGACGGAGTCCCAGAGTTCGACGACGGCGAGCCCGGTGAGGCCTCCGGCCGCGAGCCGCTCGAGTTCGGGGAGCAGATCCTCCCTCAGGGCGCAGCACGCGCAGTCGTTCACGAGGGGTGTCTCGCCCCGCGCCAGTTCGCCGGAGGCGTCGCGGACCGTCCGCAGGACGATGCCGCCGCCCGCGGTGCTCAGGTCGTGGTGCAGCGCGACGCTTCGGGGCACCTGGCGGAGCAGCCCTTCGACCACCTCGCGGCGGGCGTCGGAGTGAAGCCCGCCGACGAGGACCACGGGCAGCGTGCGGGTGTGCTCCATCACCGTTCCTCGCGACGGCCGTAGCGGCGTTCGAACCGTTCCACGCGTCCTGCCGTGTCCAGGACGCGTGCGGTGCCGGTGTAGAAGGGGTGGCTCGCGGATGAGATCTCGACGTCCACCACCGGGTAGGTGCGGGCGTCCTCCCACTCGACGGTGCGCTCACCGCGGAGCGTGGAGCGCGTGAGGAAGGCATGGCCGGCGGCCTTGTCGCGGAACACGACGGGTCCGTACGCGGGGTGGATTCCTGGCTTCATGGTGCGTTCCTCCTGGATCGGGGCGGTGTGGACGGAGCGGGGGTCAGCGCTCCTCGCGGAAGTCGACGTGGCGACGTACGAGCGGATCGAACTTGCGCAGTACCAGGCGGTCGGGATCGTTCCGCCGGTTCTTGCGGGTGACGTAGGTGTAGCCCGTTCCCGCGGTGGAGCGGAGCTTGATGATCGGGCGTACTTCGTTGCGGGCCATGCCGCTACTATATGGCAATGGTTTCCATTTTCAATACGGGGGCCAGATGTCGACGAGAGGCAGGTACTTCCATGTCCGCCCATTGCCAACTGACCGGCTCCCGGCCGGGATTCGGCAACAAGATCTCCCACTCCCACCGGCGCACCCCGCGCCGGTTCGACCCGAACGTGCAGC
Organism: Kitasatospora papulosa; assembly: GCF_000717245.1. GTDB lineage: Bacteria > Actinomycetota > Actinomycetes > Streptomycetales > Streptomycetaceae > Streptomyces > Streptomyces papulosus. The sequence continues at coordinate 606,183 of NZ_JNYQ01000003.1, read as the reverse complement.
GCAAGCGCTACTGGCTGCCCGGTGAGGGCAGGTATGTGCGGCTGACACTCAGCGCCAGGGCCGTCAGGACGATCGACGCCATCGGCATCGAGGCGGCGGTGGCGCGTATCAGGGCGCGAGGGGTGAAGGTCTGATGGCGAAGAAGAGCAAGATCGCGCAGAACGAGAAGCGCAGGGTGACGGTCGCGCGGTACGCGGCGCGGCGCGCGGAGCTGAAGGAGATCATGCGCAACCCGCGCACGAGTGAGCGGGAACGGCGGTCGGCCGCCGAGGAGTTGCGGCGCCAGCCGCGCGACGCCAGTGCCACGCGCGTCCGCAACAGGGATGCCGTGGACGGGCGGCCCCGAGGGCATCTGCGGAAGTTCGGGCTCTCCCGGGTCCGGATGCGCGAGCAGGCGCACGCCGGTCTTCTGCCGGGCGTGACCAAGTCGTCCTGGTGACCGCCCGGTTCCGGGCGGAGGGGCGCGCGGCCTCCGGCTGACGCACCCTCGGTGCGCGGATGTCAGGTGTGCGGTGGCGGCGGGATCCCGGGGCTCGGGTGCTCCCGGGGTCCCGTGCCGCTCGCTGCCCCGTCCCCCGGTGGGGACGGGGTAGCGGTGTCCCGTTATTTGAGGGCGGCGTACCGGCCGGCAAGCGCGTGGAATGCCTCCTTCGGTTCCCACGGCAGGTCCGGGTAGGCGCGCGCTGGCGAGGGGATGCCGTGCTTCTCGTCCAGGAGCTTGACGATGCTGTAGGAGGCCATGTCCAGATCCGGGCCGCCCTGTGTGCGATGGGGGCTGCGGCCGGCGATGAAGCTGAACCAGAAGACGGAGTCGACACCCTCCTGGTCGAAGACGGGCATGAGGTCGTCGATGTAGCGGACCTGCTCGCCCTCGTCGCGCACGAGGCCGGACTTGAGTGTGACGCCGTCCGGCTCCATGGCCACGTACCACCCTGCGCCGCCGTAGTCGCCAGCCCCGCGGAACGTGCAGCAGCCGACCTCCAGGATCGCCACGGGCTTGCCGTGGGCGAACTCCCTGCGCAGGTCCTCGCGGTAGGTGGCGGCGTTGCGCAGACCGCGGAAGGCGTCGAGGCCCACGATGTCGAACGGGCTCCAGTCCACGCCGTCCAGGGGGTTGGAGGCGTAGGTCACGAGGCCTCCGAAGACGGGTCGTACCGCATCGACGACCTCGCCGAGAAAGGCGTTCACCCGGTCGGGGACGCCTTGGAGGGCCGCCTCCCGGCCGGGGCCGGCGAGGACAGGGACGCGTTCCGCGAACGTGTCGCCCGGCAGGTATCCCCGGGCGAAGAGACTCAGCTCGCAGCCCGTGACGAGGACGACGTCCGCGCCGTCCTGGCGGAGTCGTTCGGCCCGCTCGGCGCAGTCCACGAAGAAGGGCAGCATCTGCCGGTTCGTCATCTCGCAGGGGAACGGTGAGTACCAGACCCGCAGTCCGGCTGCCGCCGCGCACCGCGCGGCCACGTCGATCCGGTCGGGATCGTCGCCGACGACACGGATCGCGTTGCAGTGCAGGTCCTCGGCGATGATCCGTATCACCCGGGGCTATGAAGAGCTGACCTATGAGGCGGTGGCCTCCCGCGCCGGCACCAGTCGCGCCGTGCTCTACCGCCGCTGGCCGACGAAGCGGGAACTCGCCCTGGCCGCTCTGCGGCGGAAGGCGCCCCCCGTGCCGGACGATCCGCCCGACACCGGGGAACTGCGCGGCGACGTGCTCGCCCTGCTGGGTTTCGTCGTCCGGCAGATGGCCGGCCTCGCGCCCGTTCGGCAGGTGCTCGCCGCCGAGCACGGACGGGACACGGACCTGTCGGCGTACCTGGCCTCCCGCAGCCGGGGCCCGGGTGGTGACTGGATGCGTACGGTCCTGGAGCGGGCCGCCGGTCGCGGCGAGATCGACCCGTCCGTCCGCCTCCCCGACCGGCTGGTCGGGCTCCCGGTCGTCCTGGTCCTGCACGACCTCCTCATGGTCCACCGCACGCCTTCCGAAGCGGATCTGGAGGAAGTGGTGGACCTGCTCTTCCTCCCTCTCGTCATGCGCGGCGCCGGAGGTGCGGCGGTCGGGCAAGGCCCGGCGTGACGGCCGTGTGACGAGGCCGGGTGTTCCACCGGGCGGACGGCGGACCGCGCCGGTGCGGCGCGGTCCGAAATCGGGAGGCGGCTCCGTGCCGGGGGCGCAGATATCGAACGTCCGCATCGCCGACTCCGTCAACGGGGCCGGGATCCCGGCCCACGGAGGAGCCCGGGGCGGCGCGACGCCGACCGACGTCACCATCACCGGTTCGGGCGACGGTGACGTCGTGGTCGAACCCGGATCGCAGTTCGTCGTCCACGGCGGCGCCGGCCGGGCGTCCGCCCGGAGGTAGGGAGGACCGGGCTCCTGGCCCGCACGCCCCGACGGCGTACGGGCCAGGAGTCGCGGTGAGTCCGTGAGGTCCGGCAGGGCGGACCCGCCGGCTCGTTCCACCTCATAGGAGATCGACGAGTCCCCGGTACGGATCGAGCCTCTCGTCCAGTGGGTCCAGGTCCGTCACCAGGATGTCGATCTCGTCCAGGGACAGGCACTTGGCCACGGCGCTGCGGCCCAGCTTCGAGGAGTCGACGGCCAGGACGGTCCGCCGGGAGACGGCCGTCAGCGCGCGTTTCACCGCTGCCTCGTCCGCGGTGAACTCGGTCGACCCGATGGAGTCGTCCAGACACGTCGCGGACAGGAAGCACGTGTGCAGGGCGAACTGCCGGAGCGTCACCTCCGCCAGCGGTCCCACCAGGCTTCCGGTGTGCAGGTCCGCAGTCCCGCCCGTGGCGTAGGCCCTGCAGCCAGGCGTTCCCGACAGCTCGTGGAAGGTCTCGAAGCCGGTCGTGACCGCCGTCAGGTCGTTCGCCGGGCGCTCCTTCAGCAGCCGGGCGAGGCTGTGCACGGTCGTCGAACCGTCGAAGCCGACGCCGCCCCTGTCCGGGAGGAGAGGCCGCAGTTTGGCGGCGATCACGTCCTTGGCCGCGGTGGACCGCCCGCGACGGTGGCCGAACGTCCAGGCGTCCACCGGAACGGCTCCGCCACGGACCCGGCGGATCTCGTTGCGCTGCTCCAGCACCCGCAGGTCACGCCGGATGGTCATCGTGCTGACGCCGCAGGCGCGCGCCAGGTCGTCGACGCGGCGCACCCCCTCCCGGAGCGCGGTGACGATCGACGCCCTCCGGTGGTCTCCCTCGGCAGGGTTCTCCTCTGACATCGTCCGTTTTTACCACAGTGAACATCGTGCTCCGCAGGCACTTTCACGCCCGTCCGGGCACGGTTTTCAGCGCCCTCGGGCCATGCGTCGCGCCCGGGCACCGTTCCGGACACGCCGCCCTTGATACGTTTCAGTCCTCTGCCGGATGTCCCATCGATGTTCGATATCGCACTGACGAAACATCATGGGGTGCGGCGGCCGGGCAGAGTGCCCCGGTCAGTGCTGCGGCGGGCAGGACTGCGGCGGCGAGCGCTTGCGGTGCATGGGACTTCCCCCTGAGTCGTGCCCCCGTCCCGCGGGGCGGTCGTTCGCTCACCGACGACCCTTCCAGGGACGGGTGCGGAATCAGTGCGGCCCGGCCCCGCATCACCGGTGTGCCCGGCCCTTGCCGAACGGACCGTCGTGTGCGTCAGGAAGGTTCGGAGGTGTCCCTGACGGGGGTGTCCTCGACACGGGAGCCCGGTGCCCCGCGGCCGGGTGCGGCCGGGTTGTGCGCGTGCTGCGGCGGTGCCTCGTCGTCACCGACGCCGGTCTGCGGGACGCGCAGCGCCAGAAGTGCGACGTCGTCACCGCTGGGGTCGATGCGGTCCAGGAGTTCGTCGAGGAAGTCCTCGATGTCGCGGTCGGCCAGGGCCGAGGCATGCCTGCGCAGGGAGTCCAGCCCCGCCTCGATGTCACGCGTGCGGCTCTCGACGAGTCCGTCGGTGTAGAGGAGCAGGGTCGACCGGGGCGGGAGGTCCGCCCGGGCGTCGGGCCATCCGAGTCCCAGGTGCAGGGCCGAGCTCAGACCGAGGAGCGGTCCGTGACCCGCCTCGAGAAAGCTTGTCCGTCCGTCGGCCGTGACCAGGAGGGGTGGAGGGTGACCGGCGTTGACCCATCGGAGCTGCCGGGGGCCGCCCTCCGGTCCCTCGATGCGGGCGAAGACGCAGGTGGCCATCGGGGCGTCGCTGGTATGGGTCATGGCCTCGTCCAGGCGGCGGATGATCAGACTGGGCGGTTCCGTCCGGTCCCAGGCCAGGGCGCGCAGCATGTTGCGGACCTCGGCCATGTGGGCCGCGGCCTTGAGGTCGTGGCCGACGACGTCACCGATGACCATCGTCAGCACACCGTCGCTGAGGAGGAAGGAGTCGTACCAGTCCCCGCCGATCTCGGCGGCGCTCTCGGCGGGCCGGTAGCGGGCCGCCATGGTGAGGTGGTCCACCTGGGGCAGCGGGGTGAGGAGCTGGCGCTGCATGGTCTCGGCCACGTGGCGCTGCTGCTCGAACAGCTCGGCGGCCTCCATGACGAGGCCCGCGCGGCGTGCGAGGTCGGAGAGTACGAAGACCTCGGCCTCCGTGTAGGAGGCCGCCGGGTCGACACGGGCCACGGTCAGGGCGCCGAAGACCTTCCGCCGGGTGTGCAGGGGCACCACGACGGCGCAGCTGCCGCCGAGCCGCTCGAACAGATCGCGGTGGGCGCGGGCCAGTGGACTGTCCGGCTGCTCCGCGAGGGCCTCCGCGTCCAGCACGACGGGCTCGGCGCTCCGCAGCGCCTGGATCGCCGCGGAGCGGGTGGACTCGGGCAGGGGCGGCAACAGCCCCGTGAGCGCGTCGGCCGCGCGCTGGTCGCCGGAGGTACGGACCACGACGCGTCGCATCTCGCCCGTCTGCTCCGACGTACGCAGATCGACCGCCGCCCAGTCACCCATGTCGGGGACGAGCAGCCCGGCCAGCCTGTGCAGCATCTGCGGTGTGTCCGATGCGGAGATGAGGACGGTCGAGACCTCCGCCACCATCGTCAGCCGGGCGGTGAGCCCCTCCAGGGCGGCGAGGTAGGCCGCGGTCTGCTCGGCGGCGTCCCGGTGCAGGCTGAAATCGTGGAAGACGACCACGGCGCCCTCGGAACGTCCTTCGTGCCGCAGCGGAGTCGCCGCCCAGATGACGGGTACCAGGCTGCCGTCCCCGCGCAGGAAGAGTTCGTCGGTCCCCTCGGCCGGGACGTCGCTGTCCAGTACGGCCATCAGTCCGCACTCGCTCCGCGGGACGGTGCCGCCGTCCCGTCGGCGGTGTATCAGATCGTGCAGGTCGTGGCCGAGCATCTGGTCACGCGGCCGCCCGAGCAACTGTGCGGCGCGCGGGTTGCACGCGGTGAGCCGGCCGGTGGTGTCGGTGACGAGCACCCCCGCACCCAGGCTGTCGAACACCGTGCGCATGAAGCCGATCTCCAGCAGGCCGTCCTCGGACCTCATCGGTCGGCCCTCGCCGTTCCCCGGTGCCGGCCGTCTCCGGCCGGACGCCCCGGCGCCGTGTCCCGGGAGGCGGCAGCGGGCGGCTCGAAGCGGACGGGCGGTACCCGTACCGCCGCGGGGACGGCGGTCCGGCAGGTCGTGCGCCCGCCGTGTCCGCCTCGTGATCGGAGCCTGGCCCCCCTTCGCACGGCGAAGGTGGCCGGACGGCTCCCGCGGCACCACAGCATCTGTTCATCATTCATCCGGCACGCCCGTTCCGCCGCTCGGGAGGGACCGGCCGCCGTGAGGTCGGCCGTGATGCCGGGCCGGGACACGGACACGAGGTCCGCGTGCGCGTGGGGCGAGACGCCGGGTGCCGGCCCGGGGCCGGCACCCGGCACGTGCGCCCGGCAGTGCCCTCCGGCAGGGTGGGCCCGCCTACGCCGCGAAGGAGGAGAACATGTCGACGAGTGTCTGCGGTGCCCGGTCGTGGAACAGGGTCTCCTGTCCCCGGGCGGTCTCCAGAGCGGTCCGCTCGCTCCGTGGGAACAGGGCCGCCTCGTACGCGGCCAGGGCGGCCTCGGTGTCTCCCGGATGGGCGGCGAGGGCCTGCCCCAGCTCGGCGCCGTCGATCATGGCGAGGTTGGCTCCCTCCCCGGCGAACGGGGACATCAGGTGCGCGGCGTCGCCGAGCAGGGTGACACCCGGGACGCGCCGCCAGCGATGGCTCACCGGCAGCGCGTGGATGAGCCGGGGGGTCAGCGGACCGTCGGCCTCGGTGATCAGCCTGCGCAGGGCCGGCGCCCAGGAGGCGAACCGCTCCAGCAGCGCGGCCCTGGAGCCCTCCGCATCGGTGAAGTCGACGGTGGACAGCCAGTCCTCCTCGGTGCGCAGCGCCGTGTAGACGTGCAGGCTCCCGTCCGTCTCGCGGTGGGCCAGGAAACCTTTGTGGTCGCCGAGGGCGAAGAACATGCCGCCACCGATCAGCTCGGCGCATTCGGGGTGACGGGCGTCGGCGTCGAGAAGGTCCAGCTCGACGAAGGAGATACCGGTGTAGGCGGGCCGTGCCTCCGAGAGGAGCGGCCGGATCCTCGACCAGGCGCCGTCCGCCCCGACGAGCAGTCCGGTGGTGAAGGTGCTGCCGTCCGCGAGCGTCACGCGATGGCGTCCGCCGCCGAGCGGTTCGGCACCCGTGACCTTGGAGCCCCAGCGGACGGTGCCCTCGGGCAGGGAGTCGAGCAGGAGGTCGCGCAGGTCGCCCCGGTCGATCTCGGGACGCCCGCTGTCGCCGTCGTCCTTCTGCTCCAGGAGTACGCGGGCCTGCTTGTCGAGTACACGGAGGGCCTCGCCACCGGGGTGGACCCGGGCCCGGAACCCGTCGTACAGCCCCGCGGCGCGCAGGGCCGCCTGCCCGGTCTCCTCGTGGATGTCGAGCATCCCGCCCTGGGTGCGTGCGTCGCGGCCGGCCTCCAGGTCGAGGACCGCTGCCTCGATTCCGTGGCGGTGGAGGACGCGGGCGAGGACCAGGCCTCCGAGGCCTGCGCCGACGACGGTCACGGGGTGGTGCTGCTTGGGGGTGGTCATGGTGCTGCCTTCGCTCTCTGCCGTTCCGGTGGTGTACGGGGTGCGGTCCCCTGTGCGCGCCGCCTCAGCCGGTGCTCCGGGGGGTGCCGGCCGTCCCGTTGACGACCGCACGGAAGATCCAGGCCAGACGCTGCTGCGGGGTGCCGGAGCTCAGGTCGGCGCCGAGCGCCGCGATGCGCGGGTAGGTCCGGGAGGGCGCCTGCCCCAGCGCCTCGACGAGCGCGTCGTGGTCCTTCTCCGCGTCGGGATCGCCCGAGCGCGCGGACTGCTCGGCGGCCGTGGCGGTGGCCACCTGAAGGAGGACGTCCACCCCCCAGGCCGCCTGCCCGTCGGGCACGCCGCCCTGGTGCAGGAGGGCCAGGATCGTCTCGACCAGGGCCAGGTAGTGCGGTCCGGAGGGCCGGGCGACGAGCGCGGAGTGCGCGAGGCCGGGATGGTCGAACAGGACGCGGGTGTACGACAGGAGCACCTGCGCCAGCCGGTCCCGCCAGTCGCCGTCGCCGGCCGCGGACGCGAGATCGACCTCCCCGAGCAGATCCTCGAGGATCGCGGCGTGCAGTTCGGCCGTTCCGGCGACGTACACGTACAGCGACGCGGGCCCGGTGTCGAGTTCCTGGGCCAGCCGGCGCATGGTGACGCGCTGCAGGCCCTCTGCGGCCATGAGCCGCACCGCGGCGGCGACGATGGCGTCGTGGGTGAGGGCCGGCTTCGCGGGGCGGTCGCGGCGGCTGCGGGGTGAGGGGGTTCGCGGGGTCACCCCTCGACCTTAACGAACATGTTCGTAACGAACAAGTTCGTCGGATGTCGAGCTCCGGAGCCGGCACCCTAGGACCGCCCCTCTCAGGCGTGGAAGCCGTTGCAGACGACGGGTGTGATCTCCTCGGGTCCGTCCCCCACGTGGTACAGCACCACGGTCCAGTCGCCCGGGTCGTCACCCACGGGCACGGCGTCGACGGTCCGGCCGTCGAGGTGGGCGCGGAAGTCGTCGGGGTACCGGAAGGTGAGGGTTCCGCCGGAGGACCACCGGGAGAAGATGTCGACGGGCCTGCCGGTGAAGCCGACGCCTCCGCCCGCGGACCTGGCGGGACGGCCCGTGGCGGGATCGATCCCGTGCGGCGGACGGACACCCACGGCCACGAGGTAGGGCGCGGGGCGCTTCCCCTTCCCCGAGTTCCCCGGGCGCAGTTCCACCCGTGCGGTGTCCGAGCCCGTGGTGTGCGAGACGGACGACTGCAGATCCACCGGAAGCGAGCCCGTGGCCAGATCGGAGAGGCCGCAGGAGCCGATGCCCTGGGCCGCCTGCGCGGGATCCTCGGCCAGGGTCCACCGCTCCCGCGCCTTCTCGTCGCTCACGATGTGGTCCGGCGGCCCCGCGGCAGGCGCGGTGGTGACGGGCCGGCCGGAGATCTCCCCGGCCTCCGTCGGCCTCGCCCCGGCCCCACCGTCCGGCGGCCGGTCCGAGAGCAGCCAAGCCGTCGCCGAGGAGGCCAGCACGGCCACGGCCACCGCGAGTCCGAGAGCCCCCCGGCGGCCCCGATGTGCCTTGCGTGCCGGGCGGTCGGGTTCGTCGTACGGGGTGGTACCGGACGGGCCCGCGGCCACGGCCGTCCCGTCGCCCGGGGTGCGTCCGCCCGGGCGCGTGGGGACGACCGCGTCGGCGGGCGACGGGGCGGTCTCCTCGTCGTCCTCCGCGGCTGTGACGCCGGGCCGGGACAGCGCACGGTAGAAGGAGTCCGTCGCGAGCGCGGAATCCACCGCGCACCGCGCGATCACGGCCGCGAGGGCCGGCCGGTCCGCCGGATCCTTGGCGGCGCACTCCCGGATCAGCGTGGCGAGCGAGGGGCGGACGCCGTCCAGGTCGATGTCCTCGTGCACGGCCCGGTAACTCACCGTCGCCGCGTCCCCGGAACCGAAGGGAGGTCTGCCCGTCACCGTGTACGCGAGCGTGGCTCCCAGTGCGAACACGTCGGCGGCGGGGCCCACCTCGTTGCGCAGGACCACCTCGGGGGCGGCGAACCCGGGAGTGCCCGGCGCCGTCCCGTCCCGTGTGAGCACCGTCCGCCCGACCCCCCGCGCGATGCCGAAGTCGATCAGCTGCGGCCCCTGCGGCGACAGGATCACGTTCTGCGGCTTCAGGTCCCGGTGGGTCACCCCGTGCGCGTGGACGGCCGCCAGGCCCTCGGCCAGCGCGGCGAGCAGCTTCAGGGCGCTGTCCGGCGGGAACGGGCCGCCCTCCCGGACCGCCTCGCGCAGGGTGGGACCCGCCACGTACTCGGTCGCCAGCCAGTAGGGCGGGGCGTCGAGCGACGCCTCGATCAGCTGGGCGGTCCAGGCGCTGCGCACGGCCTCCACGGTGGCGGCCTCCCGCCTGAACCGGGCCAGGGCCTCCGGGTGGTCGCTGATCTCGTCCCGGATCTCCTTCACCGCCACCAGCCGCCCACCGGGGGAGCGGGCGAGGAAGACCTGCCCCATCCCTCCGGCGCCGAGGCGGGCGAGCAGGTGATAGGTGCCTATGCGCGAGGGGTCCTGAGGCCGCAGCTCATCCACCTGCACGACTGTGCCACATCCGCCGCCCGGTGGGCCGGGCATCCCGGAATGTGAGGGGCTCCTGCCTCCCCGCCCACGACGGCTCGTCCGCACGGCCCACGACGGAGCGGCCTGCCCCGCCCGCGCCGGGGTAGGCGACCCGTCGGCAGGGCACACGCGTCGGCGTCCCCCGCGCACGACGGCCCCCGCCCCGCGGGCGTCGGCACCCACGGCACCGCCGGGCCCGCTCCGGGTGCGGAGGGCGGCGGGGGAACAGAGGATGCGAGGGGTGGCGAGCCGCACGCACCGGCTCCGTCGAACCGAGAAGCGACATCCGAGGGAGACAACACCATGGCGCCCGAGCGATCCTCTTCCGGCAGCACCGCGTCCCGCGACCCCGGGCTCGCGCTGCCCGTGGCCGTACGGGCGGGGTGGAGCGACCTGGACCTGCGCGCGGTGGACACCGTTCGGGTGCTCGCCGCCGACGCGGTCCAGAGGACCGGCAACGGACACCCCGGCACGGCGATGAGCCTGGCGCCGCTCGCCTACCTGCTGTTCCAGCAGGTCATGCGGCACGACCCCGCCGACGACCAGTGGCTGGGCAGGGACCGCTTCGTCCTCTCCTGCGGCCACAGCAGCCTCACCCTCTACATCCAGCTCTACCTGGCCGGCTACGGCCTGGAGATGGAGGACCTGAAGGCACTGCGCACCTGGGACTCCGCGACCCCGGGCCACCCGGAGTACCGGCACACCCGCGGGGTCGAGATCACCACCGGTCCGCTCGGCCAGGGGATGGGAGCCTCCGTCGGGATGGCGATGGCCGCCCGCCGGGAGAGGGGCCTGCTCGACCCGGACGCCGCGCCGGGCACCAGCCCCTTCGACCACCGCGTCTACGTGCTGACGTCCGACGGCGACATGATGGAGGGCGTCGCGTCCGAGGCGGCGTCCCTGGCCGGTCATCAGCAACTGGGTAACCTCGTGGTGTTCTACGACTCCAACCACATCTCCATCGAGGACGACACCGACATCTCCTTCAGCGAGGACGTCCCGGCCCGCTTCGCCGCGTACGGATGGCACGTGCAGACCGTGGACTGGACCCGTACCGGCGACTACGTCGAGGACGTCGACGCCCTGCTCGCCGCGATCGAGGCGGCGAAGGCGGAACAGTCCCGGCCCTCACTCATCATGCTGCGCACGATCATCGGCTGGCCCGCCCCCACGAAGAGGAACACCGGAAAGGCGCACGGGGCGGCCCTGGGGGACGAGGAGGTCGCGGGCACCAAGCGGCTCCTGGGCTTCGACCCCGATGCGTACTTCCCCGTGGAGGAGGAGGTCCTCACCCACACCCGGGCCGTCGGGGAACGGGGCAGGGACGCCCGGAACCGCTGGCAGCGGACCTACGAGGAGTGGCGCACCGCCAACCCGGACCGGGCGGCGCTGCTCGACCGGCTGCGGGAGCAGGAACTGCCCGAAGGATGGACCGAGGCCCTGCCGGACTTCCCCGCGGACACGAAGGGCATGGCCACCCGCAAGGCCTCCGGCCAGGTGCTCACCGCCCTCGCGCCGGTCCTGCCCGAACTGTGGGGCGGCTCCGCCGACCTCGCGGGCAGCAACAACACGACCATGGACGGCGAACCCTCCTTCGTCCCCGCGGACCGGCAGACGGCCGAGTTCGGGGGAGGCCCCTACGGCCGGACCCTGCACTTCGGTATCCGTGAGCACGCGATGGGCGCCGTGCTCAACGGCATCGCCCTGCAGAGCCTGACCCGCCCGTACGGCGGCACGTTCCTCACGTTCAGCGACTACATGCGCCCCGCCGTCCGCCTCGCCGCCCTGATGAAGCTCCCCGCCACCTACGTGTGGACCCACGACTCGATCGGACTGGGCGAGGACGGCCCCACCCACCAGCCCGTGGAACACCTCGCGGCGCTGCGCGCGATTCCCGGACTCGACGTCGTACGCCCCGGGGACGCCAACGAGACCACCACCTGCTGGCGGACGATCCTGGAGCACCGCGACCGCCCCGCCGGCCTCGTCCTGACCAGGCAGAACCTTCCGGTTTTGGACCGCGCCGACGGCGTCCACTCCTCTGCCGAAGGAGCGGCACGCGGCGCCTACGTCCTGGTCGAGGCCTCCGGAAACACTCCCGACGTCATCCTCGTGGCGACGGGGTCCGAGGTCCACATCGCCCTCGCCGCCCGGAAGACGCTGACCGACGAGGGGCTCTCCGTCCGGGTGGTGTCGATGCCCTGCCGCGAATGGTTCGCCGAGCAGCCGCCGGCCTACCAGGACGAGGTGCTGCCGCCGGACGTGCGCGCCCGCGTCAGTGTGGAGGCCGCGGTCGGCCAGGGCTGGCGGGAGGTCGTCGGCGACGCCGGCCGGATCGTCAGCCTGGAGCACTACGGCGCGTCCGCCGACTACGAGCGGCTGTACGAGGAGTTCGGCATCACCGCCGAAGCCGTCGCCGCGGCGGCACGCGCCAGCATCCGCGACGCCGTGGAACCCCCGAGGCCGGGCGGACGACGGTCGTAGGCCACCCACGCGGTCCGCACCGGAGCGAACCGGTTCCCTAACCCATCTGACGCCGCACCAGCGCGTGGAGCTGACCGCCCGTGTCCGCGAGGAGATCGGCGGGCGGCCCCTCCTGCACGACACGGCCGTCCGCCATGACGATCACCCGGTCGGCGTCCAGGACGGTGGACAGCCGGTGTGCGATCACGACCCGGGTGGCACGCAGGGACCGGGTGCTCTCGATCACCGTGCGCTGGGTCTCGTTGTCGAGCGCGCTGGTGGCCTCGTCGAAGAACAGGATGCGGGGACGCCGGACGAGCGCCTGGGCGATCATCAGCCGCTGGCGCTGGCCCCCGGAGATCGAGCCGCCCCCCGAGATCATGGTGTGCAGCCCCATCGGCATCCGCTTGATGTCTTCGGCCAGCCCCGCCATGGCGGCTGCCTCCCACGCCTCCTCCTGGGTGAAGACCTCGGCTCCGCAGATGCAGTCCAGGATCGATCCGGAGAGCGGCTGGGCGTTCTGCAGGACGACCCCGCACTGGCGGCGCACGGCCGCCTGGTCGAGGGCCGTCAGGTCCTGACCGTCGTACAGGACACTCCCGGAGACCGGTTCGTCGAAGCCGATGAGCAGCCTCAGCAGCGTCGACTTCCCGCATCCACTGGGCCCCACGATCGCGACGAACTCGCCCGGACGCACACTGAGTGACACCTCGTCGAGGACGACGGGCCCGTCGTCGGAGTACCGGAAGGACACTCCTCTGGCCTCGATCTCCCCGGACAGCGTCCCCGGCTGCGTGCTGGTGCCACGCACCTCGGGCGCCTCGTCGAGCACCGGCTTGATCTGCTCGAACATCGGCAGCACGGCGGCGGCGGACACGAACGCCCCGGTGAGCTGGGTGACCGCGGTCAGCAGCATCGTCACGGACGTGTTGAAGGTCAGGAACTCACCGGCGGTCAGGGAACCCCGCGCCGGGCCGGCCAGCAGGACGAAGACGATCAGCGAACAGAGCGGCAGATACACGGCGTTGAGGACCGTCGTCATGTTCTTGATCCGGCCCGCCCGCTTCTGCAGCTCACGGCTGCGGGCGAACTCCGACGCCCACGCCCCGTACGCGAAGCTCTCCGCCGCGGCGACCCGTAGCTTGGGCAGCCCCCGCAGGGTCTGGAACGCCTGGTTGTTCAGCTTGTTCCCGAGTTCGACCAGACGCCGCTGCCAGCGGAGCTCCCACATGCCCATGGTCAGGAACACCCCGGCTATGACCACCAGCATCGCGACGGCGGTCAGCGCCAGCGGAACGCTGAACCAGAGCAGCAGACCCAGGTTCATCACCCCGAGCGTGCCCGCCTGCACCACCACGGGACCGGTGCCGGACAGCACCCGGCGGATGGCACTCACCCCCATCGCCGCGCTCGCCAGCTCCCCGGTGGACCGCGAGGTGAAGAACTTCGTCGGCAGCCGCAGCAGCCGGTCCCACACCGCGGGCTGGAGCGTGCTCTCGATCCGCCCCTCCATGCGCAGGATCGTGAGGTTCTGCAGCAGCATGAACGCCGCCGAGACGACACCGGAGATGATGACGGCCAGTGACACCTGCACGATGAGCGCGTTCTGCGCCTGGGGCACGTACACGCCGAGCACCCTGCCGGTCGCGATCGGCACCAGCGATCCCAGCGCGACCGTCACGAGCCCGGCCAGCACCAGGTTCCGCAGGTCGCCCCTGGTGCCGAACAGGCCGAAGCGCAGCAGCTGCCTCCTGTTCAACGGCTTCTCCGGGAGCGGCCGGTAGAACATCACGGCGCGCTCGTCGAAGTCCTCGGCACAGGAGCCGTCGACACGGGCACGCCGACCCGTCAGCGGGTTGACCGCCTCGTAGCGGCCGCGGCGCCAGAGCAACGCGACCGGCGCTCCGGACGCGGCCCTACTGCCCACCAGCGGGCCGGAGTTCTCCCGCCACCAGCGTCCGTCCAGCCGCACCGCCCTGGTGCGGATCCGCGAGGCGACCGCGACGCGCTCCACCGGGTCGATCCGGTCGCTCACCGCGCCCCCCGCCGCCGGCTCGGCGAGGACGATCCCGGAGTCCCGCGCCACCAGGCGGCACGCCACGTACACCGCGTCGTCGTCCGACGCGCCCTTCGCGGGCGACGTGCCACGCCCGGACCGGCCGATCGAGGTCAGCAGCGCGTGGTCGGCCTCCCTGCGGACGGCCTCACCCGCCTTCAGCCCCGCGGCCGTCCGGTCCTCGTGGGCACGCTCCAGCTGTTCGATCCAGCGGTCCAACGCCGACAGCAGGCGGTACTGCTGGTTGACCATCCCCTGCCACATCGCGGGGTCCACGAGCAGGTCACCCGCGGCCTCGGCGCTGAACGCGGCACCGTACTGCACACTGCCGGGCGACACCGGCAGCCACAGCACGTCGTCGTCGCCCACCGAGCCGTCGACGGCGGTCCGCCCGTCCAGCGGCGCCTCGAACAGCACGCGCTGACTCCGGCCCATCCCGAGCGAGAAGGCGTGCTCCAGCAGGCTGAGCGTGGCGTCCCCGGTGTCGTAGTGGCTGCGGTACTGGTTCTCGTACGGCCCCTGGTCGTACTCCGGCCGGTACAGCTCGCGCAGCGGTATCCGGCGCAGCACGCACGCCTGGAGGGGCCGCCCGACCAGGGTGTGCTGCGGGCCCTCGACCGGGCCCAGGACGAGGGTCCCCGGCTCCAGACGGCCCAGGAAGTGCCAGTGCCCCTGCTCCGCGGCGTCCACCGCGAAGAGGTCCAGGGCGCCGCCCACGACGAGCCACAGGACCTGCGGCCCTTCCAGCGACAGACTCCGCAGCCCGGTGCAGTCGACCGGCTCGCCGAGGCTTCCCAGCGCTGCGACGACCGGGTCGTGCGCCGGGGCCTCCGCGCCCGCGAGCGGATGGACGGATGCCATGTCAGTGCTCCCTGACCAGATCGGCGTAGGGGCCGCCGGCGGCCACCAGTTGTTCGTGCCGGCCGCGTTCCACGACGGTCCCGTGGTCCAGCACCACGATCTCGTCGCTGTCACGCACCGTGCTCAGCCGGTGGGCGATCACCACGCAGGCACAGCCCCGCCGCCTGAGGTTGTCGATGATGACGCGCTCGGTCTCGGCGTCCAGCGCGCTGGTGACCTCGTCCAGGACCATGATGCTGGGGCGGCGCACGAGCGCCCTGGCGATCTCCAGGCGCTGGCGCTGCCCGCCCGAGAAGTTCCGGCCGTCCTGCTCCACCCGGCTGTGGATGCCGCGGGGGCGGCGGGCGACGACGTCGTACAGGGCGGCGTCCCGCAGCGCCTCGGTCACGGCCTCGTCCGGGACCGAGGGGTCCCACAGCGCCACGTTGTCCCGGACCGTCCCCTCGAAGAGGAAGACGTCCTGGTCGACGAAGGACACCGACGCCGCCAGAGCGCCCCGGGGGATGTCCTCCAGGCGCTGCCCGTCGATGCGGATCGTGCCCTCCCACGGGCCGTAGAGCCCCGAGATGAGCCGCGAGACCGTCGACTTGCCGCTGCCGGACCCTCCGACGAGAGCCACCTGCTGACCCGGCCCCACGGACAGCGAGAAGCCGCTGAGCAGAGGTTTGTCGAGCGGGCTGTAGCCGAAGGTGATGTCCTCCAGCGTCACATGGCCCTTGAGCCGCCGGGTGCTCGCGGCGGGCTCGCGACGGGAGTACAGCGGGTCGACCGGGAAGTTCTCGACGTCCTTGAGCCGGGCCACGTCGGCCGCGAAGTCCTGGACCCGTCCCGCCACCCCGTTGAGCCTGGTCACGGGCGCGGTGAAGCGGGTCACCAGGGCCTGGAAGGCGACGAGCAGACCGATCGAGAGGTGTCCCTCGACGGCCCGCAGCCCCCCGATCCACAGGATCAGCGCACTGTTCAGCGTCGCGAGGGCGGGAGCGACGACGCCCAGCCAGGCGCTCGGCACGCCGAGGCGCTGCTGCTCATCCAGCGTCGTGGCGTGCTGCCCGGCCCACCGCCGGAAGTACCCGTTCTCGCCGCCCGTGGCCTTCATCGTCTCGATCAGCTGGAGGCCGGTGTACGAGGTGTTGGTCAGCCGTGCGCTGTCGGCCCGCAGCTTCTGGGTGCCGGTGGCCCGCAGCCGCACGACGATGCGCATGGCGACCACGTTGAGCAGGGCGATCCCCACCCCGATGACGGTCAGCTGCGGATCGTAGGTCCACAGCAGGAACGCGTAGAGCAGGACGACGATGCCGTCCACGCCCGCGGCGGTGAGGTCCCGGGCCAGGGTCTCGGCCACGGCGTCGTTGGACTGGAGACGCTGGACGAGGTCGGCCGGGCTGCGCTGGGAGAAGAAGGTGACCGGCAGCCTGAGCAGGTGCCGGAAGAACCGCGCGCTGCCGAGCGTCGACGAGATGATGCGCCCGCGCAGCAGATTCGCCTGCTGCAGCCATGTCAGGACGGCGGTGAGGGCGACCGTGGCACCCATCGCCGCGAACAGCACGCCCAGCAGCGACGTCTGTTCACCAATCATGAACGTGTCGATGTAGGTGCGGCTCAGGGCCGGCAGTGTGGCCCCGACGGCGACCAGCAGCAGGCTGGCGAGCAGGGCGGCCAGCATCGTGCCGGTGGTGCCCCTGAGGCGGCCCGGCAGCGCGGCCATGACTCCGGGCTTCCGGCCGCCGCGCCGGAAGTCCTCACCCGGTTCGAGGACGAGGACGACTCCGGTGAAGCTGGTGTCGAAGTCCTCGGTGGGCACGAACCGGCGCCCCTTGTCGGGGTCGTTGATGTAGACGCCCCGCCGTCCCAGGCGGCGCCCCATGCCGTCGTAGACGACGTAGTGGTTGAACTCCCAGAACAGGATCGCCGGGGCGCGGACCTCCGCGAGGGCCGCCGGCTCCATCTGCATGCCCTTGGCCTGGAGGCCGTAGCCGCGCGCCGCCTTGAGCACGTTGCTGGCGCGTGACCCGTCGCGCGAGACCCCGCAGGCGATCCGCAGTTCCTCCAGCGGCACGTGGCGGCCGTGGTGGCCGAGCACCATGGCCAGCGAGGCGGCCCCGCACTCCAGGGCCTCCATCTGGAGCACCGTGGGGGTGCGCACCGTCCTGGTCCGCCCGGCCTTCGGCGGGGCGCCCGCCCGTCGCCGGCCGGGCCGGCCCCCTTCCGGCCGGTGCCTGCCGCGGCCCGGGGGCGGCAGCTGCTGGGCAGTGGGGGACGGGTGCGGTGCGGTCACGGGAGCAGCCAATCGATCGGGCGCTGGTCGGCGAGCCGGACGGAACCGGTGGCCAGGGTCATGGAGCCGATCGCGTACGGCGGGCCGTCGGCCGAGGACCACCGGTAGCCGGACTTCGTGGAGTCCGAGCGCTCCAGCTTCACCAGGACGGCCAGCGGCCTGCCGCCCCGGGAGAACTGCCGGCCGAGCTGCGCGTCGCCGAGGAAGCGGGTGATCTGCTGCTGCGTCTGCGTCGCCCCGCCGACCGCTGCCACCGTGCCGCGCAGCACGCCGTACTGCTGGGAGGGGACGGACTGGACGGTCAGGTCGACGGAGGCACCCACCGGGACCGAGGAGGCGCTGTTGCCGGACACGTACAACAGGACCACCAGCGGATCGTCGGCACCGTCGATCCGTTCGACGCTCGCCACGTCCGCGCCGGTGGTGACCACCGCGCCGATCGTCGCCGTCACGGAGGTGAGCCGGCCGGCGTCGATCGTGCGGACGACGCGCTCACCCCGGTCCGTACGGACCTTGAGCAGGGGGGAGTCGCGGGGCAGGGTCTCGCCCTCGTCGGCGAGCACCTCGGTGATCTGCCCGGCGACCGGGCTCTGCAGGAGGTAGCTGCCGCGCGCGTGGGTGAGGATGCCGGGCGCGTCGAGGGTGCTGGCGACGGAGCCCGTCACGGCCCAGAAGCAGGCCGCGGCCATCACGAGGACGGTGACGCAGAGGACGAGCAGGCCCTGCGGGCGGGCGAACCGGACCGGAAGATCGAGCTGTTCGGGCGACTGCAGCTTGGAAAGGGCCTGTTGGCGGAACTGCACGGAACTCTTCCCTCACTGTCGGCGATCGGCGCCGAGCCCCGGAACCGACGGGTTCCGGGGCTCGGACGGGTACTGCCGTGTCTCAGAGACCGGCGGTCAGGCCGGAGGCCAGGCCGGTGACCGCGCCGGTGTTCACGCCGGTGGCACCCTCGACGAGGCCGGTGACCGAGCCGACGACGCCGGAGACCGGGACGATGCCCTCGACGGTGCCCGTGACGTTGCCGACGAGGCCGCCCACGAGGCCGCCCGAGACGTTGTCGAGGTCGCTGTCGGAGATCTCGGCGGTCTCGACCTGGGGGGTGTAGTTCATGATGAGCGCTGCCCTTCGTATGGAAATTTCCTAAATACGGAAACCCGTACCGCGGCCTCCGTATGGGCCAGGATCAAAGCACGTCTTTGCCTCGGGCAGCCAATCGAACTGAGGTATATCCGCAGTCGGGTAACCGTCGGAACCGACGTACGTGGAGAAGTGGTCATTCCGTGGCGGCAGTTTCTTCACGAGCTTCACCGGAAGAATTCGGCGTCGTCGCGACCTCACGCCCCTCAAGTGGGGCACTCCAGCCCTAATCGGCCCCGCGCAGCCGGTGGACCTGCGGTTCTTCGTCCAGTGGGGTGATCGGTGTGCGCACGCCGTGTGCAGATTTCCCTGAGTCGTCCGCTCCCCGATTCCGGGACGGGGTGAACGGGGTCGTGAGACCGGGTCGGAAGGTATCGGTATTCACGCCACTGTAAAACATGAGCGGCTCTCTATTTTCTTCGGACTGTTCCGGTGAATAGGCGGCGCATTTATGGAGCCTGTTTCGGTTTCCCGTGCCCGGTGCGTCACCTGGCCTTCGGATATGTGGAGAGGGTGTGCTGCCCTGCCGTCGCGGGGGGCCCGGCCGGTGGGTGTGCGACGGCCGGCGGGAGGCAGGGCTCGCGGCCGTCGCGAAAGGCGGCCGGTGAGTCATCCGATGAAACGGGTGCACCACTCTTCACTCGGGCGGCACGCGGCGCTACCATCGGGATGCCTTATGGGAGCGCTCCCATCTCTGTGTCAGTCCTGTACCGCCGCTGCGCGGCGGACCAGCTCGGAGAGGACGTTTCCGTGCGCTTGAGTGCCAGACCGATCGCCGCCCTACTGGCGGCATTTGCTCTTACCGCCGGGTTGGCGGTCGCCGGAACCCCGGCCGTGGCCCGCTCGGACGACGGTGCCGCCACGGCCGAAGCATCCGATGTGTCCCTCGCGGCGGACACCTATACCTGGAAGAACGCCCGCATCGACGGTGGCGGCTTCGTCCCGGGCATCGTCTTCAACCGGTCCGAGAAGAACCTCGCCTACGCGCGCACCGACATCGGCGGCGCCTACCGCTGGGACCAGGCGGGCAAGCAGTGGAAGCCGTTGCTGGACTGGGTGGACTGGGACCGCTGGGGATGGTCCGGGGTGGTGGGGCTCGCCTCCGACACCGCCGACCCCGACAAGGTGTACGCCGCCGTCGGCACCTACACCAACAGCTGGGACCCGACGAACGGAGCGGTCCTGCGCTCCTCGGACCGGGGCGCCTCCTGGAAGGCGGCCACCCTTCCCTTCAAGCTCGGCGGCAACATGCCGGGCCGCGGGATGGGGGAGCGGCTCGCGGTCGACCCGAACAAGAACTCCGTGCTCTACCTCGGGGCCCCCAGCGGCAACGGGCTGTGGCGGTCCACCGACTCGGGGGTCACCTGGTCGAAGGTGACCGCCTTCCCGAACCCCGGCAACTACGCGCAGGACCCGACCGACACCAGCGGGTACGGCAACGACAACCAGGGCATCGTGTGGGTGACCTTCGACGAGCGCTCCGGCAGCCCCGGCAGCGCCACCAAGGACATCTACGTCGGTGTCGCCGACAAGCAGAACACCGTCTACCGCTCCACGGACGGCGGCGCCACCTGGTCCCGGATCGCCGGCCAGCCGACCGGTTACCTCGCCCACAAGGGCGTACTGGACTCCGGGACCGGCTACCTCTACCTGACGCTCAGTGACACGGGCGGCCCGTACGACGGCGCCAAGGGCCAGGTCTGGCGGTACGACACGCGCTCCGGCGCGTGGAGCGACGTCAGCCCCGTCGCGCAGGCCGACACTTACTACGGCTTCAGCGGCCTCTCCGTCGACCGGCAGAAACCCGGCACCCTGATGGCGACCGCCTACAGCTCCTGGTGGCCGGACACCCAGATCTTCCGCTCCACGGACAGCGGCGCCACCTGGACCAAGGCCTGGGACTTCACGAGCTATCCCAACCGTGCGAACCGGTACACCCTCGACGTCTCCTCCGTACCCTGGCTCAGCTGGGGCGCGAACCCCTCACCGCCGGAGACCGCGCCCAAACTGGGCTGGATGACGGAGTCCCTGGAGATCGACCCGTTCGACTCGAACCGGATGATGTACGGCACGGGCGCCACCGTCTACGGCACCGAGAACCTCACCGCCTGGGACTCCGGCGGCCAGTTCAAGGTCACGCCCATGGTGAAGGGCCTGGAGGAGACGGCCGTCAACGACCTGGCGAGCCCGCCCTCCGGAGCGCCGCTGCTGAGCGCCCTCGGGGACATCGGAGGCTTCCGGCACACGGACCTCGACGCGGTGCCCGCGATGATGTTCACCTCGCCGAACCTGGACTCGACCACCAGCCTGGACTTCGCGGAGGCATCCCCCGGCACGGTCGTACGGGTCGGCAACGCCGACGCCGCACCGCACATCGGCTTCTCCACCGACAACGGCGCCAACTGGTTCCAGGGCTCCGAACCCTCCGGGGTCACCGGCGGGGGCACGGTCGCCGCCGCCGCGGACGGCAGCGGTTTCGTCTGGAGCCCCGAAGGCGCCGCGGTCCACCGCACCACCGGCTACGGCAACTCCTGGACCGCCTCCACCGGAATCCCCGCGGGGGCGACGGTCGAGTCCGACCGGAAGAACCCGAAGAAGTTCTACGGATTCAAGTCCGGCACCTTCTACGTGTCGACCGACGGCGGAGCCACCTTCACCGCGAAGGCCACCGGCCTCCCGGCCGAAGGTAACGTCCGCTTCAAGGCGCTGCCCGGCTCGGAGGGTGACATCTGGCTCGCCGGCGGCGCCTCCACGGGCGCCTACGGCCTCTGGCGCTCCACCGACTCCGGTACGAGCTTCACCAAGTTCACCGGTGTCCAGCAGGCCGACAGCGTCGGGTTCGGCAAGGCGGCCGCCGGGGCCTCGTACCAGACGGTCTTCGTCAGCGCGAAGATCGCAGGGGTGCGCGGCATCTTCCGTTCCACGGACGCGGGCACCACCTGGACGCGGATCAACGACGACGCGCACCAGTGGGCCTGGACCGGCGCGGCGATCACCGGGGACCCACGGGTCTACGGCAGGGTCTACGTCTCCACGAACGGCCGGGGCATCCAGGTCGGCGAGTCCTCCGGCACCGGCGGCGGTGGCACGGACCCCGGCACCGACCCCGGACCGGAGGAGCCCGCCGCCGCCGACTGCAAGGTGACGTACAAGGTCACCAACCAGTGGTCCGGTGGATTCCAGGCGGAGGTGACGCTCACCAACACCGGCACCACGGCCTACGACGGATGGCAGCTGGGCTGGTCCTTCCCGGGGGACCAGAAGGTCACCCAGATGTGGAACGCCACCCACCAGCAGACCGGGGCGAAGGTGACCGCGACGAACGTCGGCTGGAACGGCAAGGTCGCGCCCGGGGCCTCCGCGGGCTTCGGATTCACCGGCACGTCGACGGGCGCCGCCACCGGACCCGGCGCCTTCACGCTGGGCGGTGAGGCCTGCACCGTCTCCTGACACCCGCCGGCCGGTGCCGGGAGCGGCTCTCCCGGCACCGGCCCAGGAGCGGAACGAAATGGACATACCGACCCCTGTGTGGTGCATTGGACGGAACGCGCCGCCCCAGGGAGGTACCCGTGGCCGATGTCGATGTGCTGATCGCGGGGGCGGGGCCCGTCGGGCTGACGGCCGCGTCCGAACTGTGCCGGCGCGGGGTGTCGTGCCGGGTCGTCGACCGTCTCCCGGAGCGGCTCCCCTACGCGCGGGCCGTGGGCGTCCAGCCCCGCACCCTGGAGATCTGGGACCGGATGGGGATGGTCCGTGAGGCGCTGGAGGCGGCCGTCCCGCTCAAGGGGCAAATCCTCTACGTCGACGGCGAGGAAGGCCCGCGTATCGACCTGGAACTCCCGCCCGAGGTGCCCTACGGCTTCGCCGCCCTCCCGCAGTACGAGACCGAGCGGCTGCTCGAGGACCTCCTGCGGAGCAGGGGAGGGCGCGTCGGACGCGGCACCGAACTCCTCTCCTTCGAGCAGGACTCCCACGAGGTCAGGGCCCTTCTCTCGCCGCCCGCTGGCGGGGCCGAGGAACTGACGGCCCGCTACCTCCTGGGCTGCGACGGCGCCCACAGCGTCGTACGCAAAGGCCTCGGCCTCTCCTTCGAAGGCGCGGCCCTGCCCCAGGAGTACATGCTGGGCGATGTCGAGGTCGACTGGGACCTGCCCGCCGGATACGGGATCCGTGCCTCGCGCTCAGTCGACGGGCACCCGGACGACATCCTGGTGTGCATCCCGCTGCCCGGCGACCGCCGCTACCGGATGTCGATGGCGACCCCGCCCGAACTGTCCCGTACCGCCGGGCAGGACGGGGACGGCATCGCGCACGGCCTCAGCGGCGAGCACGGCCCGGTACCCGGCATCGAGCACATCCAGGAGGTGCTCGACCGGCTCTCCCCCCGCCCCACGACCGCCTCCTCGCTGCGCTGGTCCTCGGTGTTCCGCATCAGCCACCGCATCGTCGACCGGTACGGCCGCGGACGGGTCTTCGTGGCCGGGGACGCCGCGCACATCCACCCGCCCACGGGTGCCCAGGGGATGAACACGGGCGTACAGGACGCGTTCAACCTCGCGTGGAAGCTGGCCGCCGCGGTGCGGGGCCGCGCGGGTACGCGTCTGCTGGAGAGCTACGACGCCGAGCGCCGCCCGATCGGTGAGGAGGTGGTGGCGCGCACCCTGCGCCATGTGCGCAGCGGCATCCGGGCCGACCCGGACGACCCCACGACGACGATGCTGCGGGAGGCGCAACTCCTCGTCGGCTACCGGGGCAGTCCGATCGTGGAACCGGACGGCTCCGCCCCCGACGGCCCCGCCCCCGGCGACCGTGCGCCCGACTGCGGCGGACTCGCCTATGCACTGGCCTCCTTCCCCGTCCGGCTGTTCACCCTGCTCCGGGAACGCGAGCACACCCTGCTCCTCTACGCCGGCCACGGGGAGCCGGTGAGGGCCTTCGGCGCGGTGGCGGCGTCCGCCGAGCGGGCCGCGCCCGGGCTGCTGAACGCCTGTGCGGTGCTCGCCCCCGGGCTGGAGGCACCCGCTCCCGGGCTGCCCGTCGTCCACGACACGCGCGACGAGTTCCGGCGCACCTACGGTGCACGGGATGGTGAGGCCTTCCTCGTACGGCCTGACGGCCACCTCGGACTGCGCACCGTCCCGGCCGACGGCCCGGCGCTGCCCGCCCACCTGGCACGGCTTTTCGGCGTCCGGCCGGCCGGCGGGTAAGGCCCGCCGGGGCGCGCCGACGGGTGTGAAGGGAGCGTGGTGATCGGAGTCGAACCGTGTGCGCGTGCAACCGTTCGACGGTCGCAACCGTCTGCCACAGCAGGAAGTGCCGCGCCGGAGACGGCCGTTCTTCATCTGCACGCCGTCATGAGGGAACTTCGATGACTCACGCCTTCACCCGTCGCCGTCCGCCACGCTGACGTTCGTGAACGAGGGCCCGGCCTGGGTCTACCGCGACCTGGGGCGGAGTGTCGCGACCGTCGACGTCAGGATCCCCCCCGGGGACCACGGTCGTGAAGGCGCACGACTTCTGCACCCCGGTCACACCGGCCCACTACAGCTGCGGGACCTCGCAGTCGTGGGTGTACGAGAAGCGCGGCGAGACCTACCCGTTCGTCCTGCGGATCGACAAGGCCGTCGAGTGCGCGACCGGGAAGATCTCCTTCGCGGGGGAGGGGCCCGGCCCTTCGACGGGAACGCGGCCAACGACACCGCCGCGATGGTGATCGACGCCGGGGGTGCGACCGGCGGCTCGTCGTCGGGTGGTTCCTCGACCGGGGGCACATCGGCGGGGGGATCCGCCTCCACGGGCGGCGGGATCTTCTACGCCGCGGCACGACCGCCCCCGCCGCGCCGGGGCATGACATGACGCGGGACCCGGCAGGAGTGTTCCTGCCGGGCCCCGCGCCGTCCGACGAGCCGGCTCCGCTCATCTCACCCCGGCTCAGGGAAAGGACACCACCTGGGACGGAATGGTCGACGTACCGGATGTGGGGGACCCGGTGTTGTTGATGACGTGGTCGTACTGGCCCTGGCCGCCCAGGGACACGACGAGCAGGTCGTGGAACTTCACCCCGGGCTTCACCGGGGCCTGGAAGCCGTGCTGCTGGCGGATGGTCGGGTCGACGTTGAAGTAGCAGTAGCTGCCCATGCCCCAGCCCTCGTGGGTCGTCACCGAGTCACCCACCTTGTAGGCGGCGTAGCCCTTGATGTCGCCGTTCTGGATGGCGGCCTGGTTCGGGGCGTCGTACGCCTTCTCGTTCTGGAAGAAGATCGTCTTCCCGTTCTCGCCGTACCACTGGACGTCGTACTTGTTGAAGTGCTCGACGAACAGCCCGGTGGCCAGTACGTCGTCACCGTTCACCCGGAGTCCGTAGTCGGACCGGTTGGTCTCCCAGCCGACGCCGTCCCCGTGGTCGGCGCGCCAGAGCCACGTGTGGTCGATGATGGTGTCGTCGCTGTTGACCACCATGCCGGTGGTCGCCTTGCCGGCCCCCGCGCCGCCGACCCGGACGAACACGTCCTGGAGGCTCGTCGGGTTGGCCGAGTGGTCGGCCGCCGCACCCTCGGGGCCCACCTGGACGAGCACCGAGGAGTTCTGCGTACCGGCGTCCACGAGGAGTCCGGCGAGCTTGACGCCGTCGACGTCGCCGACCTTGATCGCGGTCACGCCGTTGTCCGGGATGATCGTGGCGAGGCCGAGACCGAGGACCACGGTGTTCGCCCGGTTGATCTCGATGGGCTCGTTCACGTGATAGACGCCGGGGGTGAACAGCAGGTGCAGGCCCTGCCGGACCGCGGCGTTGATGGTCTGCGCGGTGGCGCCGGGCTTCACCACGTAGAACTGGCTCAGCGGGACGGACTCACCCTGGGGGGTGCCGTTCCACGAGACGCCCCGCGCGTTCAGCTGTCGCGGGTGTACCACTGCTGCTGGGAGTAGGGGCCGACCTGTCCGTCGATCTTGCTGTCGGCGATGTAGCCGCCGCTGGCCCATCCGTAGCCGTTCGGGGCGAGGTTGAGTCCGCCCTTGACGTGCATGCGGCGGAAGGGGGCGGCCTGCGAGACGGCCCAGCGGTTGGTGCCGTTGACGGGGTTGAGGGCGAGGTTCTCGGCCGAACGCCAGAAGTTCTGGGTGGCGTTGCCGTTGAACCAGCCGGCGTCGACGGTGACGTCGCCGTTGAAGGTCGTGTCGTCCGGCTTGAGGCCGAGCCCCGCGATCGAGGTGTAGAAGCCGATCTGGGCGTTGATGTTGTTGTAGGTGCCCGGCTTGAACATCAGGGCGTAGCGCCCCGTGCCGAACTGCGCGGACTCCTGCTGCTTGAAGATCGCGTCGACCTTGGCCTGGATGTTCGGCGTCGAGGGGTCGAAGACCAGCACGTTGGGGCCGAGGTCGCCACCGCCGGGGATCTGCGGATCACCGCCGCCCGTCGTGCCGAACACCTGGAACTCCCAGAGGGAGTGCCCGTATCCGGTGGCCCGCGCGGTGCCGGTCAGCCGGACGTAGCGGGCGGTCCCGGAGACGTCGAGGGTCTGTGTGCCCCCGGGGCCGGTGGTGGTGGAGTAGGCGGTGCTCCAGTTGGTGTCGTCCGAGGAGAACTCGATCCGGTACGCCGTGGAGTAGGCGGCCTCCCAGCGCAGCACGATCTGGCTCACCGAAGCGGCGGCTCCGAGGTCGACCTTGATCCACTGAGGATCGGAGAAGGCGCTCGACCAGCGTGTCCCGTTGTTCCCGTCGACCGCCGCGGAGGCGGGCGTGCCGTCGTTCTCCTGGCTGGACGACGTGACCGTCCTCCCCTGGGAGAGGAGAGCCGGCGCGGCGCTCGCGGGGGACTGGGGGATCAGGGCCAGGAGTGAGAGCACCAGGCCGGCGACGACGGCCAGCACGCCGGCACGTCTTCCGGCCGGCGGGAGGGGTCTGCGGAGGTTCGGGGGTGCGTACACGGGGTCTCCTCTGTCGTGGGGCGGGTACACGACGCGCACAGCCGGAGAGCGCTCTCTCCGGCTGTGCGAGATACTCCACCCTTGTTACGAACGCGTCAAGAGATGTGCAACAACGGCTGCCCCAGGGCCTGTTGCCGACAAGAACTGATGGCTGCGCAGGAGACCGGGTCCTCCCGGTCGTCCTCCTCGGTGACGGAACGTGAGGCCCGCCGGTGTGCGGTTCCAGGGGATGCCGGACGGGCTCACGGGGCGGCGTACGTCCGTACGTAGTCGAATTCCGCAGGCGAGCCGGACCGGTTGTGGGAGACCGGGCCGATCCTCAGCGCCCCGCGCACCGGGAGCGTCCAGGTGCCGCCCGGGGACTGGCGGACGCCGTCACGGCTGGTGGACGCGCGTACCTCGTGCTCGCCGTGCGCGGCGTCGAGGTGGTAGGTCGGCGAAGCCCGGTTGCTCACGGCGTGGGCGTCGATGTGGAAGGGGGAGACCCGTACCTCGCGGACCGGGCCCTCGCTGTCGGCCCGGAACCCCTCGGGGTCCTCGGTGCCCATCAGGAACACCCCGCCCGGCAGCAGCACCATGCCGTGCTCGACCGCCCCGACCGAAGCCGGCGGGGCGGGCCCCGGCCCTTCGCGCCTGATCCTTCCGCGGCGCGTCCACCGGCCGGCCCGCCGGCCGGGGCCCGGTGTGCCCGGACGGGGTGTCAGACCGCCCGCGCCCCGGTGAGCAGCAGCCTTCGGGTGCGATGTCGTTCGTGCGGTGATCCTACGAGCACCGTGGAGCACCGCCTACACCGATGATCATCTTCATTCAAACCTTCTCCCGGCGTGGCGTGCCGTCCAACGGGTGACAACTGGCTGCCTGTCACACGATGGGCCCACGCCGTCGCTCGAATGCGGACCTCCCGAGTGGTGCGGCCCTGGATTTCAGCTGACGGTGGATCACGTCGCACCCGTGATCCGATGAGCCGACAACCAGCCGGCCAGCGCGGGCGTGGCGAAAGGATTCGTACCCATGCGCTCTGCCCGCACCCTGTTCGCATCGGCCGCCGTCACGGCGGTCCTCGCGGTCTCCGTTCCCGCCGCATACGCCGTGACCTCGGCGGACGACTGGAACAAGGACAGCGGCTCCTCCGCCAGCAGCAACGACGACCGTGAGAAGCCCGACTCGTGGAAGCACGAGAAGCCCGAGGGCGGCGTCCACACCGGTGGCGGTGCGCTCGCCGGCGTGTCGGCCGACGACTGGCAGAAGGACAAGGACGAGGACAAGGAGTCCGGATCCGGCAGCAACGACGACCGTGAGAAGCCGGACTCGTGGAAGCACGAGAAGCCCGAGGGCGGCGTCCACGCCGGTGGCGGTGCGCTCGCCGGGGTGACGGCGGACGACTGGCAGAAGGACAAGGACGAGGACAAGGAGTCCGGCTCCGGCAGCGACTCGGAGGGCGAGAAGACCTGGAAGCACGAGAAGCCCGAGGGCGGTGTCCACACCGGTGGTGGCGCGATGGCGCTCTCCGGCAGCGGCCTGGCCGCCGGTTCGGTCCTGATGCTCGGCGGGCTGGGTGCCGCCGCGTACAAGCTGCGCCGTCGCAACGCCTCGGGTGCCACGGCCGCCTGACCGGCGTCCCGCACCGCTGAACGAATCGTGTCGTGGCCGCCGTCCTTCCCCGGGCGGTGGCCGCGCCGGTTTCCCGCACAGCACCCGCTCCGTGCGGCTCCGGCCCTCCGGCACCCGCCTCCGCACACGAAAGGCAGCATGAGCATGGCCGCCCCGCAGCCGTCCGAAACAGACTCCGCCTCCCCGGCCATCGGCCGTTCCCTGCTGTGGCCCGTCGTTGCGGTGGGGCTGGGCTTCCTCCTCGTCTACAACTCCTTCGACGCGTCGGCCGGCGTCCCGCCCGCCC
The DNA here is from genome assembly GCF_000717245.1 of Kitasatospora papulosa. Taxonomy (GTDB): domain Bacteria; phylum Actinomycetota; class Actinomycetes; order Streptomycetales; family Streptomycetaceae; genus Streptomyces; species Streptomyces papulosus. The sequence continues at coordinate 577,975 of NZ_JNYQ01000003.1, read as the reverse complement.
CCTCCGTGGTGTCCCTCCCCGCGGCGTCCGCTCCTGCCGCGCCCACCCCGTCGGCCTCCGCGTCCGCCGCTCCGCCCGCACTGCCCCCGTCCTACCCGAAGCGGATCTCGATCAAGTCGATCGGGGTCGACGCTCCCTTCACGCCGCTGGCGATCGGTCCTTCCGGCCGGCTGGACGCGCCGCCGGCGGACGACGCGAACCTGGCCGGCTGGTTCAAGAACGGTGCCACGCCCGGAGAGCGCGGAACCTCGGTGGTGGCGGGCCACGTGGACACCAAGACGGGGCCCGCCGTGTTCCTGCTGCTCAGCACCCTCAAGGCGGGCAACACGGTGGACATCACCCGTGACGACGGCGTCGTCGCCACCTTCCAGGTCGACTCCGTCGAGACGTTCAGCAAGGCGGACTTCCCGGACGACCGCGTGTACGCCGACAAGGGCACCGCCCAGCTACGGCTGATCACCTGTGGCGGTCTCTACGACAAGAAGAAGAAGGACTACGAGGACAACGTGGTGGTGTTCGCCCATCTGGCCTCCGTCAAGGAGTCCTGAGGGCGGAGCCGTCGGGGCCCGCCCCTGACACCGGCCCGGAGGGGAGCGCCCCTCCGGGCCGCGCGGACGACGGGCGACCCGACGGCGATCCCGGCCGGCCACGCTCCACCGCGCGGTGGAGCGTGGCCGCACCTCAGCCCGCGCCCTCCCGCTCCGCCACGGCGACCTGGTGCAGCGTGCGGCCGGTGCGGGCCGAGCGGGCATGGTACGGATCGGGTGTTCCCGGGCGATCGTGGACGGCCTGGCGGTCGTTCGCCTTGATCAGGAGCCAGGCCTCCGGGCCGCGCGTCCCGTCCTCGTCGTCGATGTGGAAACGGGTGAGGGCGAATTCGCCGTGCAGTTTCGCCCCGTCGAGCCAGAACGTCGCGTGTCCTGTCTCCAGGGACTCGGCGAACGGGACGGGGGCGCCCGCGAGGTCGTGGCTGGTCGGGCGGTAGGTGCCCTGGTCCCACACGATCACGGTCCCGCTGCCCTGCTCGTTTCGCGGGATGACTCCCTCGAACTCGCGGTACTCCAGAGGATGGTCGTCCGTCGGCACGGCCAGCCGTTTGTCGCTGGGGTTGTCCGACGGGCCACGCGGTACCGCCCAGGACTTCAGGACACCGTCCACCTCGAGCCGGAAGTCGAAATGCATGCGCCGGGCGTCGTGGATCTGCACCACGAAACGCCGTGTGCTCTCGCTGTCCACGACTGGTCCTTCCGCCGGTGCGTACGGACGGCGCGTGCCCGCCGGACCGGGTCCGGGGATCCCCGCACAGTCCCTTTATCCACTGTGCCGCCGCAGGCGCCGGGCCGCATGGCGGCGTGCCCCGGGCCCGCCGCCGGGAAGCGGCTCAGCCGGTGGGGGAGGCCGCCGCGGCGTCCGCCAGGGCCTGGGCCGGCAGGAAGAAGAAGGGAGGAGACGCTTCGGGACGGATGGGCACGGGTTGTCCGTTCCCCGCCGCGAGGACTTCCACCCGCCGGCCGCCCGGTCCGGACCAGATCCTTGACGGGGCCTCTGACCGCTGCCTTAAATCAAGTATTGAAAGATTCGCCTGGGGTGAATGCGCCGAGCGTTCACCTCTCGGTCGTGTCTGTCATGCGCATGACCGTCGACTCCCCGGAGAGCCGACTACCCCCACAGAAGCGCCATCCCCCCACCCGAAATGATGTGATGACCGTGGTTTCCCCCCACCACGACGCGCGCCGTCCCTCGCGGATGCGCCGCAGGGCGCTCTACGGCGCCCTCTCGCTGCTCTGCTGCTCCCTGGCCATGACCGCACTCCCCGCCGGAGCCTCGGCCGCACCCGACCCCCACACGGCTGCGTCCTCCACGGCCTCCCGAGCGGCGCAGGCCGTGGCCTTCGCCGACGAGTTCGACGGGCCCGCCGGGTCCGCCGTCGACGGCGGCAAGTGGCTCACCGAGACCGGCGACAACGTCAACAACCACGAACGGCAGTACTACACGGCCGGCGACGACAACGCCGCCCTCGACGGCCAGGGCAACCTGGTCATCACCGCCCGCAAGGAGAATCCCGGCAACTACCAGTGCTGGTACGGAACATGCGAGTACACGTCGTCCCGTCTCAACACCTCGGGCAAGTTCACCGCGACCTACGGGCACGTCGAGAGCAGGATGAAGATCCCGCGCGGGCAGGGCATCTGGCCCGCGTTCTGGATGCTCGGCGCCGACATCGGCAGCGTCGGCTGGCCAAACAGCGGTGAGATCGACATCATGGAGAACGTCGGCTTCGAACCGGGCACCGTCCACGGCACCCTGCACGGCCCCGGCTACTCCGGCTCGGGCGGTATCGGCGCCGGCTACACCCTCCCCGGCGGGGCCGCCTTCGCCGACGACTTCCACACCTTCGCCGTGGACTGGGCCCCCGACTCCATCACCTGGTCCGTCGACGGAACGGTCTACCAGACGCGGACCCCGGCGGACCTCAACGGGAACGACTGGGTGTTCGACAAGCCGTTCTTCCTCATCCTCAACCTCGCCGTCGGCGGCTACTGGCCGGGCGACCCGGACGGCAGCACCGCGTTCCCGCAGCAACTCGTCGTGGACTACGTCCGCGTGACCACGAGCGACTGACTGCGGAGCGGACCGGCGGCGGACACCGCCGCCGGTCCGGCCCGCCGACGTAGCATGATCCGCATGGAGCAACGCACACTCGGCAGGACCGGCCGTGACGTATCGGTCGTAGGACAGGGCACCTGGCAGCTGGGCGGGGACTGGGGCGAGGTGCGGGAGGCCGACGCCTTCGGCGTCCTCGACGCGGCCGTCGAGTCGGGCGTCACCTTCTTCGACACCGCCGACGTGTACGGCGACGGCCGCAGCGAGCAGCTCATCGGCCGCTACCTGAAGGACAGGCCCGACGCGGACGTCTTCGTGGCGACGAAGATGGGCCGCCGGGCCGAACAGCTGCCGGAGAACTACGTCCTCGACAACTTCCGTACCTGGAACGACCGTTCGCGCGCCAATCTCGGCGTCGACACCCTCGACCTCGTCCAGCTGCACTGCCCGCCCACGGCCGTCTACTCCTCGGACGCCGTGTACGACGCCCTCGACACGCTCGTGGCGGAACAGCGCGTCGCCGCCTACGCCGTGAGCGTCGAGACCTGCGCCGAGGCACTCACCGCCATCGCCAGGCCCGGGGTGGCGAGCGTCCAGATCATCCTGAACCCGTTCCGCCTCAAGCCGCTCGAAGAGGTGCTCCCGGCCGCCCTCGAAGCGGGGGTCGGCATCGTCGCGCGGGTCCCGCTCGCCTCGGGGCTGCTGTCCGGCAGGTACACCGCGGACACGGTCTTCGCTCCCGAGGACCACCGCGCGTACAACCGCCACGGCGAGGCGTTCGACCAGGGTGAGACGTTCTCCGGTATCGACTACGCGACCGGCGTGGCCGCCGCCGCCGAGTTCGCCGGACTCGCCCCCGAAGGAGCCACCCCGGCGGCGACCGCGCTGCGCTGGATCATCCAGCAGCCGGGCGTCACCAGCGTCATCCCCGGTGCGCGTTCGGTGGAGCAGGCCCGCGCCAACGCGTCGGCCGCCGCGCTCCCGCCTCTTCCGCAGAGCACCCTCGACGCGGTGCGCGACCTCTACGACCGCCGGATCCGCGCGGAGGTCCATCCCCGCTGGTGAACCGGGGCTCAGTCATCCTCTTCGTCGCCGTCCCCGGCGGGAGCAACCGCCGGGTCGGCCGCGGGCGACTCGAGCCCGGCCGTGGGGGAGGAACCGGGATCCGGGGTGTCGGCGACTCCGGTGTCCGGTGCGAAGAGGATCGTTCCCAGATAGACGGCCGCCAGGAAGGCGACCGTGCCGGCCACGGCGCTCGCCACGCGAGGGCGGCGCCTGATCGCCTCACCCGTGCTGATCCGGCGCGTGGTGCCCGTCCGGGGCGCGGATCTGGACGCACGGGGCGCGGGAGCCGCCCGTCTGCGTCCGGTGGCCTGCGGCAGCCGGTACGTCGACGAGCCCCCGCCGGCCGGAGCGCCGGGAGCCGGGGCCGGCGTGCGCGCGGCCGGTGCGGCGGGCCGGGGGGCGGCGGCCGCGTGATGCGGAAGCGGCTCGGGCCGCCCGCGCCAGGCGTCCGTGCGGAACCAGTCGGAGACCTGCTGCGCGCTCGGCCGGTCCTCCGGCTTCTTGGCCAGCAGGCCGAGCAGATACGAGTCGAAGGCGGGGGAGATGTCCACCCCGCGCTGCCGGACGGGCACCGGAGGGGTGTCCACATGCTGGTAGAGCGTCGCGGTGGCCGTGTCCGAGCGGAACGGCGGCTGGCCGGCCAGCAGTTGGTAGATGACACAGCCGAGGGAGTACATGTCCGACGCGGAATCGGCCGTGCGGCCGAGAGCCCGCTCGGGGGCCAGGTACAGACTCGTGCCGACGATGTGCCCGGCCGTCGTCAGCGCCGTCGAGGGATCGTCGACGAACTGGGCGATGCCGAAGTCCCCGATCTTCACCGACCCGTCGGCGTCCAGCATCAGGTTGCCGGGCTTGATGTCGCGGTGGACGATGCCCTGCCGGTGCGCCGCGGCCAGACCGGCGGCGGCCTGGCCCGCGATGTGGGCGACCTGCTCGGGGTGGACCGACTCCTGGGCCTCCAGCAGGTCCCCGAGGCTCCTGCCCTCGACCAGTTCCATCACCAGGTAGAAGCGGTCCTCCCAGGAACCGAAGTCGAACACCGCCACCAGGTGGGGGTGGCTCAGACGCGCGGCCGTCTGCGCCTCCAGGCGGAAGCGCGCGGTCGACGAGGCGTCGGCCTGGTCGCCCAGCAGCAGCTTCACCGCCACGGCCCGCCCCAGGACTTCGTCCGTGGCGCGCCACACCTCACCCATACCGCCACGGCCGATGGGGGATATCAGCCGGTACCGCCCAGCAACCAGCACCTGTGCACACCAATCTCGAATTGTGGCCGTCTCCGACTGCCGCGGCGGCGGCCCCGTCGGGCTCATCGCCTCGGTGGGCAGCGTCAGGGTGCGCGGCATGATCAGGATATCCGTCCCCCGGAGCGCCGTTCGCCCGGCCGGAGCAAGGAGCGCCCGATCCGGCCAACGGCGGTGCCGGACCGGCCTGTTCTCACCCGGTGGAGAGCCAGTCGAACACCGCGGTGGCGGTGAATTCGGCCTGCCCGTCCGGGAACAGCAGCTCCGCCTTCCCGAACACCTCCGGGTCCGCGCCCGCTTCGGGCTCCGGAATCGCGACACAGCGCATGCCCGCCGCGTGGGCCGCCAGCACGCCCGGTACGGCGTCCTCCAGCACCACACATGTGTCCGGAGCCACACCGAGCCGGCGGGCCGCCTCCAGGAAGACGTCGGGTTCCGGCTTGCCGTGCGCCACCTCCTCCGCGGAGACGTACTGGGGCAGGTACGCGTCCAGCCCGGTGACCGCGAGCGTGGCCGCGATCGCGGCCCTGGACGACCCCGACGCCACCGCCATCGGCACCCCGCACCCGTGCAGCCGCTCGACGAGGGCGCGCATCTCCGGGAAGACGGCGGTCGAGGCCCCGGCGAGCTCCAGGTAGAGGGCGTTCTTGCCGGCCAGCAGCTCGTCCACCGGCGCCTCGATGCGGTACTCCTCCCGCAGGACGGTGAGGGTCTCCCGGGTGCCGATCCCGATGAACCGGGAGTGGTCCTCCCAGCTGAAGTCCCTCACGCCGTGACGGGCGAGGAGCCGGCGTCCCGCCTCGTAGTAGTTCGGCTCGCTGTCGACGAGGGTGCCGTCGAGATCGAAGAGGACGGGCGGTACCGGGAGGCGCGGGGTGTTCATGGCCCCAGCATGCCCGACGGCGCTCAGGGCGTTCCCGCCGTCCGTCCCACCGCCTCGACCAGCGGCAGGACCCGGTACGCGACACGCTCGCGCAGCGCCACCTCGGTCCGGGTCCGCACCACGCCGGGGAGCTGGATCAGCTGCTGGATCACATCCTCCAGGTGCCCGTTGTCACGGGCCACCACGCGGGTCAGGAGATCGCCGCCGCCGGTGGTCGAGAACGCCTCGATGATCTCCGGTACGGCCGCGAGCGCGTCGCCGACCTCGTCCAGGTGCCCCTGGGTGACCTCCAGGTGCACGAAGGCGAGCACCGGATGGCCGAGGGCCGCGGGGGAGAGGGCGGGCCCCGTCCCCGTGATCACCCCGTCCCGCTCCATGCGGTCCAGCCGGGCCTGGAGGGTGCCACGGGCCACGCCGAGGACGCGCGCGTACTCACGCACGCTGGTACGCGGCTGCTCGATGAGCAGCCGCAGGATGCGGGTGTCGAGGGCGTCCACCGCCATGTCCGGCTGTGCTCCTGACGGCTCGGTGATCGGTCGCCCGACTGTAACCGGGGCGACGGCGGCGTACGGCACCCGGTGCGGGTGCCGTACGCCGCCGGTCCGGGCGTGCCCCCTGCTCGTGGCCGGTCCGCACGGCGGCCGGCGAGGGCGCTCAGACGGCGGACCAGCCGTTGTCGACGGGAAGGATCGCCCCGTTGATGTTGCTCGCCGCGTCGGACGCGAGGAAGACGATGGCAGCGGCCTGCTCCTCGGCCTGTGCGGGCGAGCCGACATTGCCCAGGTAGGGGGCGAGGGCGGCCGGGCCGTGGGCTCCCCGGTCGGCGTCGACCCGGATGTTGGTGACGGTCCCGCCGGGTGCGACGGCGTTGGAGCGGATGCCCTTGTCCCGGTACATGACGGCCAGCGACTTGGTCAGCCCGGCGATGCCGTGCTTGGAGGCCGTGTACGCGGCACCGGCCGCGCTGCCCCTCAGCGAGGCCTCCGAAGCGGTGAAGACGACGGCGCCCTTCCCGGCCGCGAGCATGTGGGGCAGCACGGCCCGCGTCAGGCGGAACGGAGCCGTCAGGTTGATGCCGATGACGCGCTCCCACTCGTCGTCGCCGGTGTCGGCCGCCGCCGACATGCTGTCCATGACTCCGGCGTTGTTGACGAGGACGTCGATCCCGCCGAACTCCTCGGCCGCGGTCTCCGCGACGCGGTCGACCACCGCCTGGTCCCGGAGGTCGCCGATCACGGTCACCGCGGTCCCGCCGGCCCGCTCCACCTCCTCGGCGACGGACCGGGCGGCAGCGTCGGCGACGTCGGCGATCAGTACGCGCGCCCCCTCCCGGGCGAACAGCAGGGCGGTCGCCCGGCCTATGCCCGATCCCGCGCCGGTGACGATGACACTGCGGCCCGGGCCGCTGGCGTTGACGCTCACGTGATGCTCCTTCGTGTTCGGTGGCTGGGCAGGCACGCTACCTTTTATGGCGGGCTCTGCCAAAGAGGCGGTGAGTGACGTGAAAAGGTTGACTACGATGGGGCGCAGCCGGAAGGAAGGTGGCCGAAAGCCGTGGGAACCGTGCGGGCCGCAGGGGCGCGAGAACCTGCCTCGGCCAACGACGCGGGCGCGCCCGGTGACGGGCCCCGCCCCGGGCGTCCTCCGCTGACCGAACGCCGTAAGGCCGCCACCCGGCTGGAGATCGCCCGTGAGGCCGTGCGCCTGTTCGCCGACCGTGGGGTGGCCGCGACGACCGCCGACGACATCGCGGCGGCCGTGGGGATCTCGCAGCGGACCCTGTGGCGCTACACGTCGTCGAAGGAACTCTGCGTCCGCCCGCTGCTGAGCCACGCGCTCGACTTCGTCACCGCGTTGATGCGGTCGTGGCCGCGGGACCGGCCCTTGGCGGAGGCGGTCGCGGGGACGCCGTCGTCGCTCGCCGGCACCTCGGCGGACACCGACGCGGAGGCCTTGCGCGACCTGGTCCGGCTCACCCGTACCGAGCCCGGACTGCGCGCCGTGTGGCTCCAGGTACACCACGACGCGGAGCTGGTCTTCGCCGAGGTCATCGCCGAGCGGACCGGCCACGGGCCCGACGACCTCGAACCGCGGGTGCAGGCGACACTCCTCAACGGCGCGCTCCGCATCGCGGTCGAGCAATGGGCGTGGGGGGCCGGCCCGCATGACGGCACCTTGACCCGCACCATCCGCCGGGCACTCGACCTCGCCCGGTCGGGGCTGTCCGACTGAGCGGCGGCGTCCGCGCGACCGGGGGCCGCCGACGTGTCCGGTCGTGCCCCTCGTCGTTGACCAGGGCATGAACCTGCGGACCGCGTCCCTCGCGCTCGTCGCCCTGCTGAGTACGGCCGGCTGTGTCTCCGTCCAGTCCGAGGCGCAGAGACCCGCCCCCGTGGTGTCCGGGCGTCAGGGCAACGCCCCCGCCGCGCAGGCGTCCACGCCGCCCTCCGCACCCCCGGCCGTCCATGACGCCCTGGGGAAGGCGGAAGGGGAGCCGGAGCGCGCCGACGGGAAGAAGCCGAGGAAGGGCAAGCGCTCCGGCGCCCCTGCCGGGCCGGCGGCCGCGGTGGTTCCGCCGGCCCGCGCGGAGGCCCGGGACCGGCCGCGACACGTGATTCCCGCCCGCACCGCGCCGCCGCGCCGCGCGGGAGTGCCCCTCCGGCCCCAGCCGCGGCGCACCTACGACATGCGCACCGTCTGCGCGACGGGTCAGGGGGTCGCGTCCTCCGAGGTCGTCGATCTGTGCCGGACGGCGTACGGGCGCTGACGGACGCGCGGGGCGGCCCACTCGCCCGGCGGGGAACGCGCGGCCGGCCCCGGCCATTGGCCGATCCCTGGCTCGCGTGTGCGCGAATCCGCTGTACCAATGGCACAGTCCTGCGGGCATCTGTTGAGCCAGGGGTCGGCGTCGTGGTGTGATGACACGGTCGATGGCGCTGCGGATTCCGTGGCGCCCTTTTTCGTGTGAAGGGGCGGGAAACTGTGCTGAAGAGGGCGTTCGTGGCACCGGATCCGGGGTGGCTGCGGCTGCGCCACGCGACCAGGGCCGTCCTCGGTATCGGGCTGGCCGTGATCGTGTGCGGGCTGGCCGGGCACTCGCTCGTCGGCGCCGTCACCGGTGGCCTCGCGGCGCTGCTGGCCCTCTTCACCGTGACCGATCCCACCGTGCGCGGGCAGGCGGTCACGACGGCGCTGCTGCCGGTCGTGGGGCTCCCCGTCCTCGCCCTCGCCGCCGTGCTGCACGATGTCCCCGTGGCCCGCGATCTCGCGTTCCTCGCGGTCATGGGCGCGGGTGTGTACGCCAGGCGCTGGGGGCCGCGAGGTCACTCGCTCGGGGTGTTCGCGTTCATGGCGTTCTTCATCACGCAGTTCCTCCACACCCTGCCGGGGCAACTGCCCGAGCTGTACGCCGCCGTCCTGCTCTCCCTGCTCGCCGCCTCCGCCGTCCGCTTCGGGCTCTGGTGCTACGAGCGACGGCTGCCCGCCGCCCCCGTCCTCGCACCGGCTGCCGCTCGCGGGCTGGCCCGGGCGACCACCCGGCAGGCCGTCCAGGCGATGGTGGGAGGGGCTCTGGCGCTGCTCGCGGGCCAGTTCCTCTCCGGCGAGCGCTGGTACTGGGCCGTGGGCGCCACCTGGTGGGTCTTCGTCAACACCACGTCGCGCGGCGAGACCCTGGTCCGGAGTTTCCGCCGCGTCCTCGGGACGCTGGCGGGCATCCCCGTCGGGCTGCTCGTCATCGCGCCGCTGCACGGCTCGGCGCTGCCCTCGGCGGTCCTGGTGGCGCTCGGCGTCTTCGGGATCTTCTACACGGCCGCCGTCTCCTACACCTGGATGATGTTCTCGGTGACGGTCCTGGCGGGGACGTTGTACGGGCTGCTCGGCGTGCTCGACCCGGCGCTGCTCGCGCTGCGCCTCGTGGAGACCGGCGCCGGGGCGCTCGGCGCCACGGTGGCGGTGCTCCTCGTCCTGCCGGTCACGACACACGCCACGACGGACGCCTGGATCCAGCGCGCCCTTCGCTGCGTGCACGCCTGCACCGCCGAGGCCACCGCCCGGCTCGCCGGTTCGCCGACCGCCGACCCCGCCCCCCGTGTCGCCGAGCTGGAGGCGCTGCTCGGACGGGTGCGGCTGTCGCTCGGCCCCCTCGTACATCCGCTGAGCCCCTTCCGCGCCCGCCGGGCCCGGGCCGGACAGGTTCTCGCGCTGCTCGACGTCTGCGTACGGGAGGTGCGCGGGCTGGCCTCCGTCGCGGCGGACCCGGAGGCGTCGCACGACGCCCGGCTGGCCGCCGCCTGCTGGCGTGTGGAGGCATCGGTGGAGACGCTGACGTCGCGGGTGCGCAGGTACCGCGCGGCGGCCGCCGTCGAAGGCGCCCTCGCGCCCGTCCATGTCGCCGAACCCGCGCTGGCCCACCTCCACAGTCTGGAGAGGGCGCTCGCGGAGCTTGCCGCGCCCCTGCACAGCTCCCCGCGTTCTCCGCTGGTCGGCGCCTGACCCGGTCGTCCGTTTCCGGCCCGGCCCGTAAACCGCTGCCTGCTACCGTCGGCCGGGAAGATCGGGACGGACGTGAAGAGGGGTAGCGCGATGAGCGCCGACCACGCACAGCGGGCATTCATAGGATCGTTCACGTCGGCGGGCGGCCGCGGTGTCACCGTCGCCGCCGTCGACCGGGACACGGGCGCGCTGTCACTCCTCGCGTCCACGGACGCCGTGGCCGATCCGTCCTTCCTCGCGGTCGGCCGCGCTCCGGGGGCGGACACGACCGTGCTCTACGCGGTGAGCGAGACCTCGGACGGTGCCGTCGCGGCGTTCGGGGTGGACGACGACGGCACGCCGCGGCTGATCGGTGAGGTGCGGCCGGTCGACGGGAGCAGTCCCACTCATCTGTCCCTCGCCGCCGGTCACCTGCTCACGGCCAACTACGGTTCCGGCGGTGTCACCGTGCTGCCTCTACGGGAGGACGGTTCACCCGGTCCGGCCGCCGGGCGGCTGGCCCACGAGGGGCACGGCCCCGACGAGGGCCGCCAGTCGGGCCCGCACGCGCACCAGGTCCTGGCCGACCCCTCGGGGACGTGGGTGCTGAGCGTGGACCTCGGTACGGACTCCGTACGTGTCTGCGCCCTCGACCCCGGCACCGGCTCCCTGCGGCTGCACACCGAGACGGCTCTCCGGCCGGGTACCGGGCCCCGCCATCTCGCCTTTCACCCTGCCGGGGGACACCTGTACGTCCTGAACGAGCTGGAGCCGACCGTCACCGTGTGCCGCTGGGGCGCCGCGGAGGGTGTCCTCGAACCGCTCGGCGAGACGCCGGTGCTGCCGCACGACCACGACGAGGGCGACGCCCCGCGGACGTACCCGTCGGAGGTGGTGGTCTCGCACGACGGCCGGTTCCTGTGGACGGCCAACCGCGGGCACGACAGCATCTCGGTCCTGACCCTCGACGAGACGGCCGAGAAAGCCGTCCTGGCGGCGGCCGTGGGCTGCGGCGGACGCTGGCCCCGCGACCTCACCCTCGACCCCACGGGCCAGTGGCTGTACGCCGCCAACGAGCACTCGGGGAACGTCAGCTGGTTCGCCGTGGACGCGGAGACGGGCATCCCGGTCCACGCGGGGTCCGTCGAGGTCCCGGCCGCCTCCTGCGTGGTCCTGGCCTGACGGCGTCGGACACGACGGATTTCCTCCGGTACGCCGACGGGGCGCGGACAGGTTCTGCCTGTCCGCGCCCCGTCGGCGTACCGGAGGCCGCGGCGCACGTCAGTGCGCCTGCGCCCCCTGCGGAGTCGCCGGGGTGATCCCCAGGGTCGTCGCGTACAGCGAGAGGACGAGCTTGCCGATGGCCGGGTAGGCGCCGAGGGGCTCGGCGGTCGCGCAGCCGGCCTCCTTGGCCGCGGCGTCCAGGAGCGCGGCGTCGATCTCGGGGCCCACCAGGTACGGCGCGAGCGCGAGCTGGGTGGAGCCGGAGTCCTGGAGCTGTGCCGCGATCGAGGCGACCGAGCCCTCCACGTCCAGGGCCGCGGCCATCACCGGCACGGCGAGACGGGCGGCCAGCAGCATTCCGGTGATGCCGGCGGCCTGCACGGCCTCCTCGCCGCCCACCGTGGCCAGCACGATGCCGTCGGCGGCGGTGGCCACGGTGAAGAGCCTCGCGCGGTCGGCGCGGGCCAGACCTGCCTCCGAGAGGCGCACGTGCAGCGCCTCGGCGAGCAGCGGGTGCGGACCCAGCACATCGGTCAGCTCGGCCTGTGTGCCGCTGTCCATGACCGTCTGCCGTATCCGCCGGATCATCGCGCTGTCCGGGCCGGCGAGCAGCGGCACCACGACGGCGGACGGGCCCGAGGGCTCGGCGACCTCACGGCCCGCGGCGGTGGCCTGCTCGTAGCGCGCGGTGCGCTCGGCTGCGGCATGGGTGAGTACGGAGGCAAGGGTGGGATATTCGGCGTCGTCGCCGTCGAGATAACCGATCTGCGCGTTCAGGCCGGGCAGTTCGGAACGGGCGATGCTGATGACTTCCTCGGCCAGGCTGCGCGAGGCCGGGGAAGGGGTACCGGGAAGGGCGAGAACGAGCGCGGCGGCGCCCTCAGGTGCGACCACGGGCTCCGGGCGGCGGTGCCGTCCGGACTGGCGAGGTCGCGGCATTCGTACAGGCAGGCCGGAAGCGGGCCCAGTGGGGGTGCTCATGGCGCCGCATGCTACTGGTTTTGGGTGCCCCCCTGTTCGGGGAGGGGGCGGTCAGGCGTTATCTGTCCGTATATGTCTGTTGGGCGGCATGGATGGTGACTGGCCTGCTCTGTCCCGACAGCCGAGCGGTCGAATCGCCTACGTTACTCCCGGTACGAACAGCAGGGTCGGGTGGTGCGGCAGTCGCAGCCCCGGGCCGGCGAGGCTCCGGGCGATCTCCAGGGCGCCGTGCAGCGGGTCGCTCTCCGCCGGGACCACGCGCGCGTGCGGAACCTGCCGGGCCAGCTCCCCGCGCAACGGCCCGAGGAGGGGCTCGCCCATGCGGAACAGCCCACCGGTCAGAGCTACTTCGCAGCCGTCGGTACCGGAGCCGGTGGGGCCTGGGCACACCGCGGCCGCCGCCTCCGCGATGTGCGCCGCCGCCTCCCGCAGGATCCTGGCCGCGACCTCGTCACCGGCGGCACAGGCCCCTACCTCCGGGGCGAAGGAGGCCAGCAGCGCGGGGCGGTCCGTGCGCGGGTACAGGAGACCCGGCAGCCCGGTCGCCGGACCGAGGACCGCCTCGAGCCGGGCCAGCAGCGCCGGCGAACCACCGCGCCGTCCGTCGTGGGCCCGCATCGCGGCATCGAGCCCGGCCCGGCCGATCCAGGCGCCGCCACCGCTGTCCCCCAGGAGGTGGCCCCAGCCGTCCGCCCTGCGCCACGCGGTCAGGTCGGTGCCGAGCGCGATCATGCCCGTGCCGCCCGCGACGACCGCTCCGGGCCGACCGCCCAGGGCTCCGGCGTACGCCGTCACGGCGTCTGCGGCCAGGGCCACCCGCCGTACGCCCAGCGAGTCGGCGAAGGCCTTCGGTAGCTCGGCCCGCAACCGGTCGCCGAGGGTCGCCATTCCGGCCGCTCCGACGGCCGCGGCGTCGACGACCGCTCCGGGGCCGGCCTCCACCAGCAGTCCGCCGGTAGCGGGCAGCACCTGTTCCAGGAGATGTCCGGCGTCGATGCCGTCCGCACCCGTCCGCACCGGCTCGGCGCAGACGGTGGTGAAGGCCGCGCGTCCCGTGTCCGCCGGTGCGAGCGCCACCCGCAGCCCGGAGCCGCCCGAGTCGATGCCGAGGACGAACCTGCCGGCGCTCACGGCAGCCACCGCCGTACCCGGCCGACGCGGATCACGGGTCCCGTTGTCGGCGGACGAACGCCTGCGCGCCTCATGCGTGGTCTCCGGGGGAGTGGGGGGACTGACGACGACCGGCACCCTACCGCCCGGTTCCGCCCGGTGGGGGCCTCATGATCACTCGGGGCCGTGTGGGCCGGTAGAGTGACGCTCGTGGCAGCGCGACCGTTGAGCGAACTTGTGGAGCCCGGCTGGGCGAAGGCGTTGGAGCCCGTTGCGGGCCGCATCGCCGAGATGGGCAACTTCCTGCGTGCGGAGATCGGGGCGGGCCGTACCTATGTTCCGGCGGGGACGAACGTGCTGCGCGCCTTCCAGCAGCCCTTCGACGACGTACGTGTCCTGATCGTCGGTCAGGACCCTTACCCGACACCGGGAATGGCCATCGGGCTCAGTTTCGCGGTGGCGCCCGACGTCCGGCGGCTGCCGGGCAGCCTGGAGAACATCTTCAGGGAGCTGCACTCCGACCTCGGTCTTCCCCGGCCGTCCAACGGGGACCTGACACCGTGGACGCGGCAGGGAGTGCTCCTGCTCAACAGGGCGCTGACCACGGCACCGGGCAAGCCCGCGGCCCATCGCGGCAAGGGCTGGGAGGGAGTGACCGAACAGGCCATCCGAGCCCTGGTGGCACGGGGCAAGCCCATGGTCTCGGTGCTGTGGGGACGGGACGCACGCAACATCCGGCCGCTCCTCGGCGATCTGCCCGCCGTCGAGTCCGCCCATCCGTCGCCGATGTCGGCGGACCGGGGCTTCTTCGGTTCGCGCCCCTTCAGTCGTGCCAACGACTACCTGGAGCGTGCGGGGGAGAAGCCGGTGGACTGGCGTCTGCCGTGAGCGGTGCCGCGCGGAACGTGACGCAAGCCCGTGCCGCGCGGAACCGGACACATCCCGGGCTCCCGGCCCGGCGTCTCGCATAGGTCCCCGCTCCAGGGGCAGAAGACCCCTTGACCCGAGCTCCTGAGGCACACCCCCTCCCGTGTCTCCGCGAGCACCCGGCCCCACCGGCACCCCCCCCGCCGGTGGGGCCGGCCTCTTCTCCGGCGGCGCGACGATCCCGGACCGCCCGGGCCGGGAGTCCGTACGGGTGGCGGTGCCCGGCGCGGATGGACCGGACGCGGGACACCGCCCCGACGAGTCGTCCACCGCAGGGCGGCGCGGCTGTTAGCGTCCCCACTCCACCGGACCGGCCGGGCGGCCCCGTCGCCGCGGCGGAAGCAGCAGAGGAGTGGTGTCCCATGCGTGTCCTCCTGGTCGGCGCAGGGGGCGTGGGTACGGCGATCACCCGGATCGCGGCCCGTCGCCCCTTCTTCGATTACATGGCGGTCGCCGACTACGACATGGCCCGGGCGGAGAGCGCCGTCGCGGCGCTCGGGGAGAGCGGCGCCCGCTTCGGCGCACTGCGGCTGGACGCCTCGGATCCGGCGGCCGTGCGCGCCGCCCTGGAGGAGCACCGCTGCGACGTGCTGCTCAACGCCACCGATCCCCGGTTCGTCATGCCCCTGTTCGAGGCGGCCCTCGCCCACCGCGTGCACTATCTCGACATGGCCATGTCCCTGTCCCGGCCCCATCCGTCCCGCCCCTACCAGGAGTGCGGTGTCAAACTCGGGGACGCGCAGTTCGACCGGTCCGCCGACTGGGAGGCCGCCGGACGGCTCGCGCTGGTCGGGATGGGGGTGGAGCCCGGCCTGTCGGACGTGTTCGCCCGCTACGCCTCCGACGACCTGTTCGACGAGATCGATGAGATCGGAATCCGTGACGGCGCCGATCTGACGGTGGACGGCTACGACTTCGCGCCGTCCTTCAACATCTGGACGACCATCGAGGAGTGCCTGAACCCGCCGGTCGTCTACGAGAAGGGGCGGGGCTGGTTCACCACCGAGCCCTTCAGTGATCCGGAGGTCTTCGACTTCCCGGAGGGCATCGGGCCCGTCGAGTGCGTCAACGTCGAGCACGAGGAGGTGCTGCTCGTCCCGCGTCGGCTCGACGCCCGGCGCGTCACGTTCAAGTACGGGCTGGGCGACGAGTTCATCGGGGTGCTGCGCACACTCCACAAGCTGGGCCTCGACCGTACGGAACCGGTGTCGGTGAAGAGCGGTGCCGGCGACGTCATGGTCTCGCCCCGCGACGTCGTGGCGGCATGTCTGCCCGACCCGGCCGGACTCGGGGAGCGCATGCACGGGAAGACGTGCGCGGGCACCTGGGTGAAGGGCGTCAAGGACGGGAGGCCCCGAGAGGTCTACCTGTACCACGTGGTCGACAACCAGTGGTCGATGCGCGAGTACGGCTCCCAGGCCGTGGTCTGGCAGACGGCGATCAACCCCGTCGCCGCCCTCGAACTCCTCGCCGGCGGTGTCTGGGGCGGCAGCGGGGTGCTGGGGCCGGAGGCCATGCCTCCCCGGCCGTTCCTCGACCTGCTGACCGAGTACGGAACTCCGTGGGGCATGCGCGAGCAGTGACGCCGGCCGCGTGCGTCCGGCCCGGAGCGGCCGGCACCGGACGTGCGCACCGGAACCGGCCTCCCTAGCATGTGGAAGGAAATATTCCGCCTTTACTTCAGGCCTGTGACCCGAGCGAGGGAGCATGGCAGAGGACCGTGCCGGATCAGCGCCGCCGGCTAGCTTGAAGCCGGACGCGATCGGTTTCGTCGACGCGCTGGTCATCGGACTGAACGCCACGTCCCCCGCCTACTCCGTGGCCGCGGTGATCGGTCCGATCGTCGCCCTCGTGGGCATCTACGCACCCGGGGTCCTCTTCGCGTCCTTCGTGCCGATGCTCTTCATCGCCTCGGCCTTCTACTACCTGAACAAGGCCGACCAGGACTGCGGGACGACGTTCTCCTGGGTGACGCGGGCCATGGGGCCGTGGGCCGGATGGCTCGGCGGCTGGGCGATCGCGATGACCGGTGTGCTCGTGGTGGGCTCGCTGGCGGACATCGCCGTCAGCTTCGGGCTCCTCGCCGTCGGACTCGACAGCTGGGCGGAGAACACCTTTGTCCGCCAACTGCTCACCGTGCTGCTGATCGTGGTGATGACCGGTCTGTGTGTCATCGGGACCGAGCTGTCCGCCAAGGTCCAGAACGTCCTGATCCTGGCCCAGGTGGCGTTCCTCCTGGTGTTCGTGATCGTCGCCCTCTACCGCGTCTACGCGGGCACGACGTCGTTCGACTCCGTCAGACCCTCGGCCGAGTGGCTCAACCCCTTCGGGGCGGGCGGCGCGGCGCTGACGAGTGGTCTGCTGCTGGGTGTGTTCATCTACTGGGGCTGGGAGTCGGCCGTCAACCTCACCGAGGAGGTCGAGGACTCCGCGAGCGCCCCCGGGAAGGCCGGCGTGTGGTCGACGGTCATCCTGCTGGTGACCTACCTGTCCGTCGGCTTCGCGGTCGTCGCGTTCGCCGGAACCGCGTACCTGGCGGAGAACGCGGGGGAGGAGGAGTTCATCTTCGCCCTGCTCGCCCGCGAGGTCATGGGGGGCTGGGACTGGATCGTGCTGCTCGCGGTCGCGACGTCGGCGCTCGCCTCGACGCAGACCACCATCATCCCCGCGTCGCGCACCGCGCTCTCCATGGCCCGGCGCCGTGCGCTCCCCGCTCACTTCGCCCGGATCAGCCCACGGTTCCGCACACCGGACGTGAGTACGTGGTGGGTGGCCGCCATCGCCATCGCCTGGTATCTCGTCGTCAGCCAGATCAGCGAGAACGCCCTCTTCGACTCGCTGACCGCGCTGTCCCTGCTCATCGCGTTCTACTACGCGCTCACGGGGGTGGCCTGCGCGGTCTACTACCGCCGCCATCTGACGGAGAGCATGCGAAACTTCCTCCTCATCGGCCTCGGCCCCGTGGTCGGCGCCGGTCTGCTGACCTGGCTGCTCGTCCGGTCGATCATGGACATGTCCGACCCGGCGAACTCCTACAGCGGAACCTCCTGGTTCGGGCTCGGCCCACCGCTCGTCATCGGTATCTGCATCAGCCTCATGGGCGTGGTGATCATGGTCGTGCTGCGCTTCCGCACGCCGTCGTTCTGGCACGAACGCCGAGGTGTCGTCGACCCCGGCCTCGTGCACGGCAAGGAGTCCTGAGATGTCCGTGGTCCTCGGCTACGACGAGTCCCCGGGTGCCGCGCGTGCCCTGCGGGTGGCGATCGACGTGGCCGCCGCGTTCGACGAGCGGCTGGTCCTCGTCTACGGAGCGGCGCCCCCCGGCCCCACCGGCGAGGAGTACCGGGCCCACTACGAGGCCATCGCCCAGGCCGGGCGCGCGGGACTGGAGCACGGCGTCGCCTCTGCCGAGGCGGCAGGCGTGTCCGCCACGGTCGAGGTCATCGACCTGAGCCCGGCCCAGGCCCTGATCGAAGCCGCCTCGCGGTACGGGGCCAGGGTCATCGTGGTGGGCAGCTGGGGCGAGAGCCCGATCCGGGGGGCGCTGCTCGGCTCCACCCCGCACAAGCTCCTGCACCTGTCGACCGTGCCGGTGCTCTGCGTACCGACCGAGGCGTGAGGCGCGGAGGGGCGGGCCGGGCCGGGTGCGCCGGTCCTCCGACCGCGGTGCTCGCCCCGCCGGCCGGCCTGCGCCCCGCCTCGTCAGCCGATCACCGCCGCCCGCACGCACAGCACGTCGGGCAGGTGCGAGAGGAGCTGCTGCCAGCTGTCGCCGTCGTCCGCGCTCGCGTACACCTCGCCGTTGCGGTTGCCGAAGTAGACGCCGGCCGGGTCGGCGTCGTCCGTGCAGAGTCCGTCGCGCAGCACCGTGCCGTAGTGGTCGCCGTCCGGAAGGCCGCGGGTCAGCGGCTCCCAGGTCCCGCCCGCGTCCCGTGTGCGGTAGACGCGGCAGCGATGGCCGGCCGGGACGCGGTCGGCGTCGGCGTTGATCGGGAAGACGTAGCAGGTGTCCGCGCGGTGCGGGTGCGCCGCGGCGGCGAAGCCGAAGTCCGACGGCAGGCCGGCGCCGATGTCCTTCCAGCGCTTCCCGGCGTCGTCGCTGCGGAACACGCCCCAGTGGTTCTGCAGGTAGAGACGGTCGGGGTCGGCGGCGTCCCGGGTGACCTTGTGGACGCACTGGCCGAACTCGGGATCGGGGTCCGGCAGGAACACGGCGGAGACGCCCTTGTTGGACGGGTCCCAGCGCTCCCCGCCGTCCTCGGTGCGGAACACGCCCGCCGTGGACACGGCCACGGTCACCGCCCGGGCGTCCCTCGGGTCGGTCAGGATCGTGTGGAGGCCCTCACCGCCCCCGCCCGGAACCCACCTGGAACGGGTCGGGTGCTCCCAGAGCGGTCTGACCAGCTCGAAGGACTCGCCGCGGTCGTCCGACCTGAAGAGCGCGGCCGGTTCGGTCCCCGCGTAGACGACGTCGGGGGCCTCCGGGCCCGCGGGGTGCAGCTGCCAGACCCGCTCCAGCGACGCGTCGGTGAACCGCGGGAACCTCACCGCGGGTTGCTTCGGCTCCACCCAGCTCGCGCCCAGGTCGTCCGAGTGGAAGACGGACGGGCCCCAGTGCGCGCTGTCCCCGCCGACCAGGAGCCGGGGTGTCGCGCCGCGGGTGTCGATCGCGATCGAGTAGATCGCCTGGGCGTTGAAGTGCGGATCACCGAACTCCCACTGCCCGCCGCGCCTGCGGCCGAGGAAGAGCCCCTTGCGGGTGCCCACGGTGAGCAGTACGTCGGTCATGACAGGACCTCCCGAGACGCCTTTGTGCCGGACACGGGTCAGTCTGCACCCCGCCACTGACAACGGTCCGCAGCGACGGCACCGGCCCGGGCCGGTGCCGTCGCTGCGGGGTACCGGCCGTGCGGGGCGCCTCGTCCGCGGGGCCGGGGACTCACCGGCCCGGCGCCTCCTCCGGGGCGGTTTCGCCGCGTGACCGGGTCAGCAGCCGGGTGGTGCTCCCGTCGGCCTCCGTGAGGTCCCGCACCCACCGGAAGCCGATGCGGCGCAGCAGCCGCGACGAGGCGTCGTTCTCCGCGGCGACCGTGGCGTGCACGGCCCGCAGGCCGAGCGGGCCGAATCCGTAGCCGACCAGAGCCGTGGCGAGCTCCGTGCCGAGCCCCCTGCCCCAGAGGGCGGGGGCGAGCGCGTAGACGATCTCGTGACCGCCCGACTCCCGCGTCGGTTTGATCTCGGCGTGACCGACGATCCCCGGCGCGGTACGGAGGCGCACCGCCCATACGTCGAACCGCTCCCGCGGGTACACGTCGGTGAAGATCCGCCGGAACAGCGCGCGGTCCTCGGCCGCGGCGGAGACACCGTCCCCCATCCAGCGGGAGACGCGCCCGTCCTGGAACAGTGCGACGAACTCCTCCTCGTCGGCCGGGACGTACGTGGTCAGCTCCAGCCGTTCCGTGAGCAGGCGGGGAGTCATACCGCGTCCTACCGCTGTGCCGGCGGAGCGGTGCTGCTGCGGACCACCAGGCTGGTCGCCAGGTCCACGCGGGTGGTCGCGGGCTGCCTGCCGCGGCCGAGGTCCAGGACCAGCCGGGCCGCGGTCTCCGCCATCTCTATGAGCGGCTGGCGCACCGTGGTGAGGGGCGGACCGATCCAGCGGGTGAGGGGCAGGTCGTCGAAGCCGACCACGCTGAGGTCCTCCGGGATGCGCAGCCCCAGCTCGCGCGCCGCCTCGTAGACACCGAGTGCCTGGAGGTCGTTCCCGGCGAAGACCGCCGTCGGCGGTTCGGGCAGCCGCAGCAGTTCCAGGGCCGCCGTGTAGCCGTCCTCGTGGTTGAACTCGCCCTCCCGGACCAGCTCGGGATCCATCGGCACACCGGAGGTCTCCAGGGCGGCGCGGTAGCCGTCCAGGCGCGCGCGGCTGCACATCATGCGGGCCGGCCCGCCGATGATGCCGACGCGCCGGTGCCCCAGTCCCGTCAGATGCCGGGTGGCCGCGAGCCCGCCCTGCCAGTTGGCCGCCCCGACCGACGGGATGTCGTCCCCCGGGTCGCCCGCCGGATCGACGACCACGAAGGGGATGGAGCGGCTGGTCAACTGGGCGCGCTGGGCCGCGTCGAGGTCCGAGAGCACCAGGATCACCCCGGCCGGGCGACGGGCCAGGACACCGTCCACCCACGTCTGTCCGGGGGTGAGCCGGCCCGCGCTCTCCGAGAGGACCAGACTGAGGCCCTCCTCCCTGGCGACGTTCTCGACGCCCCGGACGACCTCCATGGCCCAGGCGCTGTCCAGCTCGTGGAAGACCAGGTCGATGAGCTGGGACTGCTGGGAGGCGCCACGCCTGCGGCGGTAGCCGTGGCGCAGCAACAGTTCCTCCACCCTCGTGCGTGTACCGGGGGCGACGTCGGCGCGGCCGTTCAGCACCTTCGAAACTGTCGGAGCCGAAACTCCGGCCGCTCGGGCGATCTCCGCCAGCGTGGCGGTGCTCTCCGACGGCTCGTCGACGGACGCCTTCTCCTGTGGGGGCTGGACCTTTGCAGGGCTCATGCATGAATCGTAGCCCCCCGGACGCCCTGGGAACGCGTGTGGACAGGGTTCATAAAACCTTGCTCCTGCCCCCTTGACGGGTCCGAAACGCGACCGTACGGTTCCGGCAACATTCGAAAGGCAAGCCGAAACATTCGACAGAGGGTGCGGTCATGCGGTCGGGGATATTCACTCAGGGCACACGTACGACGAGATGGGCCGCGGCGGGTGCGGCAATGGTCATGGCCGGAGTGCTGGCCGGCTGCGGATCGGGAAGCGGCGGGAGCGACAGCGGCACCCTCACCGCCTACGTGTACGGGGATGACGCCGTCAAGGTTCAGCAGGCCGCGGTCGACACCTTCAACAAGACCTCGAAGGTCAAGGTGAAGCTGGTGTCGGTCCCCGGCACCGACTACGTCAACAAGCTGCGCAGCGCGATGGGTTCGCCCAGCGCCCCCGACGTCTTCTTCAACTGGGGCGGCGGTTCCATCAAGCCGTACGTCGACTCCGGGGACCTGGTGGACCTGACGTCCACGATCGAGAACGACGCCACCCTCAAGGACGGCTTCCTCCCGTCGATCATGACCGCGGGCGGTCTCGAGGGGAAGGTCTACGGGGTACCCATGCGCGGCATGCAGCCCGTGATGCTCTTCTACAACAAGGCCCTCTTCGCCGAGCACAAGATCGAGCCGCCCAGGACCTGGGAGGAGCTCCAGGCCGCCATCAAGACCTTCAAGGACGCCGGAATCACCCCGTTCGCACTCGGCGGGTCCGACAAGTGGCCCGAACTGATGTGGATGGAGTACCTGCTGGACCGGATCGGCGGCCCCGAGGTGTTCCGGAAGATCCAGGACGGCGACACCCAGGGATGGGGCGACCCGGCGGTGCTCAAGACGGCTCGGACCGTCAAGGAGCTGATCGACGATGGCGCGTTCGGCAAGAACTTCAACTCGGTCGACTACGGCAACGGCGGCGCCCCGACCCTGCTGAACAAGGGCAAGGCCGCCATGCACCTCATGGGCTCGTGGGAGTACTCGACCCAGCTGGGCAAGGCTCCCGAGTTCGCGAAGAAGGACCTCGGCTGGACCGCCTTCCCGACGGTCGCCGGCGGAGTGGGGGATCCCGCGAACGTGGTGGGCAACCCCACCAACTACTGGTCGGTCAACGCCCGGACCAAGCACAAGGACACCGCCGTCGCGTTCCTGAAGACGATGGCGTCGCAGACCTACGCCCAGGCCCTCGTCGACAACGGTGACGTCCCCACCACCTCCGGCGCCGCCTCGATGCTGAGCGGTTCCCCCAACCCGCAGTTCGCCACCGACCAGTACGACATGGTGCGGAAGGCCCCGAGCTTCACCCTGTCGTGGGACCAGGCACTCGAAGCCCAGTACGCCACGCCGCTGCTCACGGAGATCAGCAAGCTGTTCGCCGGCAAGACCACCCCCGAGCAGTTCGTCGAAGCGATGAAGGCCGCGAAGTAACCATGCCGCACCCCACTCCGGTCGCGAAGAGGCGGGGAGCCGGAAAGGCGGCCGTCGGCGACGTCGGCCGCCCGCCGGTCGCCTGGGCCGTCCCGGGCATCCTCTTCTTCGCCGTCTTCGCGATCGTCCCCCTGGCGATCGCCGTCTACCTCTCCTTCTGCACCTGGGACGGGCTCGACTCCCCGACCCTGACAGGGCTGGACAACTGGACCCGGCTCTTCAAGGACTCCGAGTTCGGCCAGGCCGCCTGGCTGAGCCTCCTGCTCACCACGATCAGCTGGCTCTTCCAGACCCCGGTGGCCCTGCTGCTGGGCGTGTGGGCGGCGGGCCGTCAGCGCGGCCGGGCGTTCCTGTCCGCGATCTTCTTCATCCCGCTGCTGCTGTCCACCACCGCGATCGCGATGCTGTTCCACGCCCTGCTCGACCCGAACTTCGGTGTGGTCCGGACGATCGGACCCTGGCTCGGCATCGATCCCAACGTCATGGGCTCGTCCACCGGCGCCCTGCTCGTGGTCGCCTTCGTCGGCGGCTGGCAGTTCATGCCCTTCCACACGCTGATCTACCAGGGGGGCGCCCGGCAGATCCCGGAAGTCCTCTACCAGGCGGCCTCGATCGACGGCGCGGGCCTCGTGCGGCAGTTCCTCCACATCACGCTGCCGCAGCTGCGCCACACGATGACGACCTCGTCCGTCCTGATGATCGTCGGCTCGCTGACCTACTTCGACACGGTGCTCATCATGACCAAGGGCGGTCCCGGCACGGACACGACGATCCTGCCCTACCTGATGTACCGGACCGGCTTCCAGACCTACGACCTCGGCTACGCGGCGGCCGTCGCCACCGCACTCGTCGTGGTGGCCACCAGTATCTCGCTGCTCATGGTCCGCCTCAGCGGCTTCGGGTCCATGCGGTCCACCCGGGAAGGTATGTGACGAGATGTCGATCGACACCCGCCCCTCCGCGGCACGGCACCGCACGGTACCGGCCGCCCCGCGTCGTGGCCGCCCGGCCCGCCGGCGCAGGCCCCTGGGCAACCCGGTGGCCGGCTTCGGCTCGCTGATCTGGCTCCTCGTCGTCCTGGTGCCGCTCTACACCCTGGTCTCCGCGTCGCTGATGCGTCAGGACGAGGCGCTGAACGGCGACCCGCTGGCGCTCCCCACGGACCCGACGTTCGAGAACTACCGCACCGTGCTGGACAGCGGCTTCCTCACGCTGATCGGGAACACCGCGATCGTGGCCGTGGCCACGGTGGCCATCGTGCTGGTGCTCTCGGTCCCGGTGGCCTACGTGGGGGTGCGCACCCGCAGCCGCCTCTCGTCCCTCGCCTTCCGTACCTTCCTGCTCGGCGTGGCGATCCCGGCGCAGGCGGTGATCGTCCCGCTCTACCTGATGATCGGAAAGCTGGGGCTGTACGACACCCTGTGGGCGATCGTCCTGCCCACCGCGGCCTTCGCGATGCCCGTCGCGGTCCTCGTGCTCAGCGGCACGATGCGTGACGTCTCCGAGGAGATGTACGAGGCGATGGCCCTCGACGGCGCCTCGCCCGTACGCATGCTGTGGCAACTGGCGGTTCCGCTCTCCAGAGCGGGGATCAGCACCGTCGCGATCTTCTCCGCGCTGCAGGCGTGGAACGGCTTCCTGTTCCCGCTGATCCTCACGCAGTCGGAGGAGCGGCGTGTACTGACACTCGGACTGTTCAACTTCATGAGCCAGTTCGGAGTGAACATCCCCGCGGTACTGGCAGCGATCGTCCTCTCCGTCATACCCATCTTCGCCGTGTACCTCGTGGCCCGGCGGGCGCTGATCAACGGACTGATGGGGGTGGGCGGCAAGTAGCACACCGACGCCGCCCCGCACCACAGCACTCATGAGAGGAACCCTGCCGCCATGGCAATCCACCCTGCCCCGCAGGCCCGCCGGTCCGATCCGTCCCCCGTCGTCGACGGCCCGTGGCGTGACCCCTCGCTCGACCCCGAGGTGAGGGTGGCCGACCTGGCGGCCCGGATGACGCTCGAGGAGAAGGCCGCCCAGCTGTACGGAATCTGGGTGGGCGCCGATGCCGAGGGCGACGGTGTCGCACCGCACCAGAACGACATGGTCGACCCGGTCGACCTCGAGGACATCACCACCCGCGGACTCGGCCAGCTCACCCGTCCGTTCGGCTCCGCCCCGGTGGACCCGGGAGTCGGCGCCGTCTCGCTGGCCCGCGCCCAGGCCAGGATCGTGGAGGCGGGCCGGTTCGGCGTGCCGGCGCTCGCCCACGAGGAGTGCCTGGCCGGCTTCACCGCCTGGGGCGCCACCGCCTACCCGGTGCCGCTCGCCTGGGGGGCGGCCTGGGACCCGGAGCTGGTCGCCGAGATGGCGCACCGCATCGGCAGCGACATGCGGTCCGTGGGTGTCCACCAAGGGCTCGCCCCCGTCCTGGACGTGGTGCGTGACCTGCGCTGGGGCCGCGTCGAGGAGACCATCGGCGAGGACCCCTACCTGGTCGCGACCATCGGCACGGCGTACGTCCGCGGACTGGAGTCCTCCGGGGTCGTCGCCACGCTCAAGCACTTCGCGGGCTACTCCGCGTCGGCCGGCGCACGCAACCTCTCGCCGGTCCGGGCCGGGGCCCGGGAGATGGCCGACGTGATCCTCCCGCCGTTCGAGATGGCGGTCCGCGAGGGCGGCCCCCGCTCGGTGATGCACTCGTACGCCGAGATCGACGGAGTGCCCGTCGCCGCCGACCCCGCCCTGCTCACCGGTCTCCTCAGGGACACCTGGGGCTTCACCGGCACGGTCGTCGCCGACTACTTCGGCATCGGCTTCCTGGAGACCCTCCACCGGGTGGCCGAGAACCGCGGCGACGCCGCCCGCCTCGCCCTGACGGCAGGGGTGGACGTCGAGCTGCCCACCGTACGCAGCTACGGGGACGAACTGGTCGCAGCCGTACGTGCCGGACTCGTGGCCGAGGAGCTGGTCGACCGTGCCCTGCGCAGGGTCCTGCTGCAGAAGTGCGAGCTCGGCCTGCTCGATCCGGACCGGGAGACCCTGCCCGCCGCGCTCGACGGAGTGGACCCCGAGCGGGCGCGCGGCACCGTGGACCTCGACCCTCCGCGCAACCGTGCCCTGGCCCGGCTGCTCGCCGAACGCTCCTGCGTCCTGCTGTCCAACCCCGGTGGTGCGCTCCCGCTGGCCGGCACCGGGCGGATCGCGGTCGTGGGCCCGCGCGCCGACGACCCGCTGGCCATGCTCGGCTGCTACTCCTTCCCGAGCCACGTCGGGGTCCAGCACCCCGACGCGCCCATGGGCATCGTCGTACCGACGGTGCTGGAAGCACTCCGGGAGGAGTTCCCCGGCGGGGACGTCGGCCACGCGCAGGGCTGCGAGGTGGACGGCACGGACGCCTCCGGGATCGAGGACGCCGCGGCGCTGGCCGCCGGCGCGGACGTCTGTGTGGCCGTGCTCGGGGACCGGGCCGGACTGTTCGGCCGCGGAACCTCCGGCGAGGGCTGCGACGCCGCAGACCTGGCACTGCCCGGTCTGCAGGGCGACCTCCTGGACGCGTTGCTCGCGACCGGGACCCCGGTGGTCCTGGTGCTGCTCACGGGGCGTACGTACGCCCTCGGAGGGTGGGCGGACCGGCTGGCCGGCTGTGTGCAGGCGTTCTTCCCCGGGGAGGAGGGCGGACCCGCCCTCGCCGGCGTGCTCTCGGGGCGGGTCAACCCCTCCGGCCGTCTGCCCCTGGGCGTGCCCAGGGATCCCGGCGGTCAGCCGTGGACGTATCTGCAGCCGCCGCTCGGCCGCGCCAACGGGGTCAGCAACCTGGACCCGACCCCGCTCCACCCCTTCGGCCACGGGCTCTCGTACACCTCGTTCGCCTGGGAGGCCGACGCGGACGCGCCGGCCGAGCTGCCCACCGACGGGGAGACCGACCTCGCGATCACGGTCCGCAACACCGGCGACCGTGACGGCGCCGAAGTGGTCCAGCTCTACGTCCACGACCCCGTCGCCCAGACCACGCGCCCCGAGGTCCGGCTGATCGGGTACGCCCGGGTGCCGCTCGCGGCGGGGGAGTCCCGCAGGGTGGGATTCCGCTTCCACGCCGACCTGGCGTCGTTCACCGGGGCCGGGGGGCGCCGGATCGTCGAGCCCGGTGGCCTGGAGCTGCGCTTCGCCACCTCCAGTGACATCGCGGACGTCAAGCACACCGTACGACTGCGCCTCACCGGGCCCGAGCGGACCGTCGACCACCGGCGCCGCATGGTGTGCGACGTCTCCGTCGGCGCGCCGGCCGTACGGAGGTGAGCGCGGGGGCGGCGCGCCCCCGGCCCGCCCGGCTCTCCGCAAGGGGTGCCGGGCGGAGCCGAAACTTTCGAAGAGAACCCCGGTGACGGAAGCCTGCCGGACCGGTCCGGTCACCGTGCGGGCGCACCTCGATTCCGGAGGGACGGCCCGGCCGTGGTACTCCAGAACCTCGTGGTGGACACCGGCGGCCCCGGTCATCCGGGTCCGGTGCCGCCGGAGAGCTTCCGGGCCAGCTGAGCCGAGCTGACCGGGGCGGGACGAGGAGGCGGCAGGCATGGGCATCGAGATCAGGGACCCCGAGGGGCGCGGCGCGACGCTGGAGGTGACTCCCGGGCCGGTGGAAGGGCCTCTCCAGGTCGGCCTGCTGATCGGAGGTCCTTCGGCGCCCACCGCTTGGTCCTGCACCCCGGCGGCCGCCAGGGAACTCGCCGCGGCCCTCGTCGCGGCGGCCGGCGAGGCGGAGAGCGCCCGGGAGTCGGAGCCCGTCACCGTCGAAGCCCGCGACCTCCTGCGCGGCGACGTACGGGACGGGGACCGGCTGATGACGGTGGAGGCGGTCAGGGCGGACGGGGCGAACGTCCAGGTGACCTGGACATCCGGAGCCGGACGCAGCTGGAGCCAGGTGTACGAGGCCGACGCCGCCATCCGGCTGCGGCGCAGGCTGCGCCATGGGAGGCGGCAGGCCGATTCATAGTTCGACGAACGCCGTAGTACGGCGGGTGTCGTAGTACGGCGTCTTTCGTAGTACGGTGATGCTCGTACGAAGTGACGGTCCGGCGCGCCGGACCGTCGCGCCCCGTCGCTTCCCGTGGAATCGGAGCCCCTTGTGAGCGCACTGTTCGAGCCCTACGTCCTGAGGTCGCTGACCGTTCCCAACCGCGTCTGGATGGCGCCGATGTGCCAGTACAGTGCCGCGGCGTCCGGTCCCGACACGGGAGCGGCCAACGACTGGCACTTCGCCCACTACGCGTCGCGCGCCGCCGGCGGAACCGGCCTCGTGCTCGTCGAGGCGACCGCCGTCAGCCCCGAGGGCCGGATCAGCGCCGCGGACCTGGGCATCTGGAACGACCGCCAGGTGGACGCCTTCCGTCGCATCACCGCCTTCCTCGAAGGCCAGGGAACCGTGCCGGGCATCCAGCTCGCCCACGCCGGGCGGAAGGCGTCGACCGGTCGCCCCTGGCAGGGCGGCGGCCCCGTCCCCACCGACCACCCCGAGGGCTGGCAGCCCGTCGCCCCGAGCCCTCTCGCATACGACGAGGGCCACACGGTGCCCGACGAGCTCAGCACCGAGGACATCCAGCAGGTCGTGCGCCAGTTCGCCGACGCGGCCCGCCGGGCGCTCGACGCGGGATTCCGGGTCGCCGAGATCCACGGGGCGCACGGCTATCTGATCGGTCAGTTCCTCTCCCCGCACAGCAACCACCGCACCGACGCCTACGGCGGCTCCTTCGAGAACCGCGTTCGCCTCGCGCTGGAGGTCGTGGACGCCGTGCGCGCGGTCTGGCCCGAGGAACTGCCCCTGTTCTTCCGCATCTCCGCCACCGACTGGCTGACCGAGAACGCCGACGATCCCCGCGAGGGATGGACCGGCGACGACACCGTCCGCCTCGCACGTGAGCTGCTCGCGCACGGCGTCGACCTGCTGGACGTCTCGACCGGAGGGCTCGCGCCCAAGGCGCGGATCCCGGTGGAGCCGGGCTACCAGGTGCCGTTCGCAGAGCGCGTGCGCAAGGAGACGGGCCTCCCGGTCGCCGCCGTGGGGCTGATCACCGACCCCGTTCAGGCGGAGAAGATCCTCGCGGACGGCAGCGCCGACGCCGTCCTGCTCGGCCGTGAACTGCTGCGCGATCCCTACTTCGCCCGCAACGCCGCACGTGCGCTCGGTGGTGACGTCAGGGCGCCCGAAGCGTACGGCTACGCGGTGTGACGCGGCGTCCGTGGGTACGCTGAGCGGCGATGTTCACTCCTCAGGGCCCCACGCTGCGCGAGCTGGCCGTACAGGCGCTCTCCTCGACCATGCGGGGATACGACCTGCTCGCACCGAAGTTCGACCGCACGCCCTACCGGACCCCGGACCGGGTGCTCGAAGCCGTCGGCGACGCGGTGCGGCCCCTCGGGCCGTTCGACCGGGGCCTGGACGTCTGCTGCGGCACCGGGGCGGGCGTCGGCGTGCTGCGCGGGCTCTGCAGGGAGCGGGCGACCGGCGTCGACTTCAGCGCCGGCATGCTCGACGTCGCCCGGGCCGGGCTCACCGGGGCCACCGGAGGCCCGCCGGTGGACTGGGTCCGGGCGGACGCCCTGGCCCTGCCGTTCACCCGCGCCTTCGACCTGGCCCTCAGCTTCGGGGCGTTCGGCCATTTCCTGCCGGAGGAGCGCCCCGGCCTGTTCGGCCAGGTCCATGCCGCGCTCCGGCCGGGCGGACTGTTCGTCTTCCCGGTGGGCGCCCCGCCCGCGGTGGGGTCCCGCGCGTACTGGTCGCTGCTCGGCTTCGACCTGGCCATGCGGGCGCGCAACGCGCTGTGGCGCCCGCCCTTCGTGATGTACTACCGCACCTTCCCGCTCGCCGGGGTGGTGGACGACCTCGTGGGGACCGGATTCACGGTGCGGCTGCTGCCGCTGGAGGAGTTCGGCCGGAGGCCTGACGGAAGCCCTCGCGTCCGGCTCGTGGTGGCGGCCCGTCCATAAAACTACGACGACTCTCGTACAATGGAGTCCCCGGTCCGAACTGGAGCCACCGTGACGACGAACGCCTCTCGCGTGCTCGCCCACCCCTCGCGCGACGAGATCCGCGTCGAGGGCGTGCTCCACGCGCTGGCCGATCCCATCAGGCTGCGGATCGTGCTCCAGCTGGCCGCAGCGGCCGACGAACAGGCCTGCTCCCACTTCGATCTCCCGGTGTCCAAGTCCACCACCACGCACCATTTCAGGGTGCTCCGCGAGAACGGCGTCATCACCCAGTTCTACCGGGGCACGGCCAAACTGAGCTGCGTACGGACCGAGGACCTGGACGCGCTCTTCCCCGGCCTGCTCGACAGCGTCCTGCGCGGAGCGGACCTGCAGGCCCGGCGCCTCGGCGGCGCCGACGCGTCCTCCGTGGCGCTGTCAGGGACCGCCGCGGGCCGCGTCGAGCAGCCCTGACCAGTCGGGGATCTTCACCCGCCCGCGCCCCAGCGAGCGCCCCAGTGCGGATTCCGCGCGCTCGATGGAGAGCCATCCGTCCCACTCCACCGGCCGCAGCCCCTGGTCCCGGAGAACAGCCAGCGGATCGGCGGGGACCTCCCGCCCGAGGAGAAGCGGCGCGTCCTCGACCAGGGAGGCGACCGTCTCCTTGGCACACGACCTGTTCGAACCGATCACCCCGGTGGGGCCGCGCTTGATCCACCCGGCGACGTACTCCCCGGGAGACGTCCTGCCGTCCCTGACCACCCGGCCCGCCACATGGGGCACGGTGCCGTGCACGGGGTCGAAGGGCAGCCCCGGCAGAGGCGTCCCCCGGTATCCCACGGCGCGCAGGACCAACTGCGCCTCGATGTCCTCGTACTCCCCGGTGTCCCGCACGCCCCCGGAACCGTCCGGAGCCGTCCGTGCGAACCGCACCCCCGCCACCCTGCCCTGCCTCTCCAGCAGTTCGACCGGACGCAGGAAGAACCGCAGGCGGATGCGGCGCTCCCCGTCGGCCGTCGCGTGCGGCGGGGCCCCCGCCCACCCGCGCAGCACGTCCAGGTTGCGCCGCACCACGGCGGGCGGCGGTTCCCCGGCGCCCGCCGCCGAGGCGGCGTAGGCCGGGTCGAGCGCCAGCTCCGCCCCGTCCACGACGATCCGTGCCCGGGGGAGCGCACCGAGCTCGCGCAGCTCCTTGGTGGTGAACCTGGCCGCCGACGGGCCGCGCCTGCCGACGAGGTGGACCTCCCGCACCCGGCTCGCCCCCAGCATGTCGAGAGCGGCCCGCGGCACGTCCGTGCCCCGCAGTTCCGCGGCACCGCGCGCGAGCATCCGGGCGACGTCGACCGCCACGTTGCCGACCCCGATCACCACGACGGAGCGGGCCAGGAGGGCGAAGTCCCCGGCGGCCGCGTCCGGGTGGGCGCTGTACCAGGAGACGAACTCCGTGGCGGAGAAACTTCCCGGCAGCCCCTCCCCGGGAACGGAGAGCGGCCGGTCGGCCGCCGCCCCGACGCAGTAGACCACCGCGTGGTACAGCTCCTTGAGCCGGGCGGGTGACACCCCGCCGGCCCCGCCCGCCTCGACATGGCCGGCGAAGGTGATCCGGTCGTCCTCCAGGACCGTCCGGAGACTGCTCTGCAGCGACTTGATCTTCTCGTGGTCCGGGGCCACGCCGTAGCGGACCAGACCGTACGGCGTGGGCAGCCGGTCCAGTACGTGCACCCGCACCTCGGGCACCCGCGACTGCCGCAGCAACTCCTGGGCCGTGTAGACCCCGCTGGGACCCGAACCGACGACGGCGACACGGAGCACGGCGCACCTCCTCCCGCAGGCTCCCTCCAGCATGGCACCGCCGGGACGGGGCGTGCAGAGGCGCGCGGGCCCGGCACCGCGGCCCCGCGGGGTTCTCCCGGTCTCAGGTCATCAGCCCGCGCATCCGGTCGATCTCCACGGTCTGCTGGGCGACGACGTCGTTGGCCATCTCCTCCACCAGGACGTTGTTGCCGTCGGCCAGGGCCTCGGTCGCCATGGTGACCGCACCCTGGTGGTGCGTGATCATCAGCTCGAGGAACATCCGGTCGAAGGCCTTCCCCCGTGCGGCACCCAGCTCCTCGATCTGCTGCTCGGTGGCCATGCCCGGCATCGCGGAGTGGTCGTGCGACTCCTCGCGCTTGTCCCCGCCGTTGTTCTTCAGCCAGCCCTCCATCGCGCCGATCTCCGGCTTCTGGGCAGCCGATATGCGCTCGGCGAGCCGTTCGACCGACGAGGAGGCCGCCCGGCCGGGCACGAGAGCGGTCAGCACCAGGGCCTGTTCGTGATGTTCGATCATCATGCGTGCGTAGCGGAAGTCGGCGGAGTTGGGTGTGTCGGTCCCGGCGGCCTTGACGGCCTCCTCGGCCGACAGCGTCCTGGCCGGCTCGCCGGGCTTGCCGGGCGCCACGATCGCAGGGCCCTCGTCCGTCCCGGCCTTCGCCTCGGCGCCACCCCCGTCGCACCCGCTCAGCGCGAGAACAGCGGCCACGACCGTGGCCAGGAGAGCGGCCGAGCGGGCGGGCGCGGTCCGACGGGACATCAACACGGCGACCTCCATGGGCACATGAATGTGTTGCAGACCGTCCTAACACCTACCACCGGCCAAAGATCAAAAACTTTCATTACGTCTCTGTTGCCATCTGTTGGTGTGTACATGAGAGGGACGATACTGCCGGGGTCCGATAGCCGTTCTTCGACGAACGGAAACAAGGGAGGACGCAGTGACCTCGTTGCACACCACCAGCGTGCGGCGCAGACGTCTGGGTGTGGCGGCAGCCGCGGCCGGGCTCATCGCCACGCTGTTCACGGCCGGACCCGCGGCCGCGACACCCGATCCGGGCGACACCGCCACCACACGCAGCGGTGTTTCCGTGAGTGAGCAGGCGGAAGCCAGAGCCGCCATCGAGAGCGGCGAGATACCCGGGGTGGACGAGATCGTCCACAGCGCGAACATCGAGCACCTCACGAACGTCCCCAAGGACGCGCTCCAGGGGCTCAACACGGACCTGGCCTTCCAGGGCAGCTACGCCTACGCCGGGAACTACGACGGCTTCCGGATCTTCGACATCCGCAACCCGAAGAAGCCGAGGACCGTGGCCCAGGTCCTGTGCCCCGGTTCCCAGAACGACATCTCGGTCTCGGGGAACCTGCTCTTCCTGTCGACCGACTCCTCGCGCAGTGACAACTCGTGTGCCAGCACCACCCAGCCGGCCACGGAGAAGTCCTCCTGGGAGGGCATGAAGGTCTTCGACATCAGCGACAAGCGCAACCCGAAGTACGTCGCGGCCGTCGAGACCGCGTGTGGTTCGCACACCCACACGATCATCCCGGAGCGCAAGAACGTCTACGTGTACGTCTCGTCGTACTCGCCGAACGAGACGTTCCCGGACTGCCAGCCGCCGCACGACGGTATCTCCGTCATCAAGGTGCCGCGGAACGCCCCCGAGGACTCCCGGATCGTCAACTTCCCGGTGCTCTTCCCGGACGGCGGCAACCCGGGCGCGCCGACCAACCCCGGCGTCTCGAAGACCACCGGATGCCACGACATCACCGTTCTGCCGTCGAAGGACCTGGCGGCAGGCGCGTGCATGGGTGACGGTCTGCTGTTCTCCATCAAGGACCCGGAGAACCCGAAGATCATCGACCGTGTCCAGGACAACGTGAACTTCGCGTTCTGGCACTCCGCGACCTTCAACCAGGACGCCGACAAGGTCGTGTTCACCGACGAGCTCGGCGGCGGCGGCGCGGCCACCTGCAACGACGAGATCGGCCCGAACCGCGGGGCCGACGGCGTCTACGACATCAAGGGCCGGGGCGACCACCGCAAGCTGGTCTTCCGCAGCTACTTCAAGATCGACCGCCCGCAGGCGGACACCGAGGTCTGTGTCGCGCACAACGGCTCGATCATCCCGGTCAAGGGCCGCGACATCATGGTCCAGGCCTGGTACCAGGGCGGGGTCTCCGTGTGGGACTTCACCGACTCCTCGAAGCCCGAGGAGATCGCCTACTTCGAGCGCGGTCCGGTCTCCACGGACGCGGTCACCACGGCCGGCCCGTGGTCGGCGTACTACTACAACGGCTACATCTACTCCAACGACATCGCCAAGGGCTTCGACGTCCTGAAGCTCGACGACCGGCGGACCGACCCGGCGAAGAAGGTGCGGCTGCCGGAGCTCAACGTGCAGACGCAGCCGGACTACTTCGACCGCTGATCCAGGGTTTCGCCCGAGCGGCGAGTGCCAGGGTTCGCACGCAGTGACGAGAAGTGCCCCGCCGGGGAGGTCGACACCCGGCGGGGCACGTCCGTCTCATCGACCCGCGGGCGGGGCGAGGACACGCCGCAGCACCGATTCCGGCGATGCGGGGGATCAGCCGGACGCGGCGGACCGGTCGCTCAGGCGGCCGGCCGCACGCTCGTACCCGAGGCAGCCGCCCACTCCACCAGCAGGAGCTGGTACTCCGTCTCGTCCTCCGGGGACAGCAGCCCGCCCGCACGCTGCCAGAGCGTGCGGATCTGTTCGTTGACCTCGGAAGCGGTGCGTGGGGTGGCAGACGTGTTCGGGTACGGGGACATGTCCACCAAACTAAACCCCTGCCGGGCCGCCGGACCCCCACGAGCGCAGGGATATCGCTCACACCCTCTCCCGGAATTCTTCACGAACAGCGGAATCCCGGTGTCCCCGACGGCGCGCAGCCACGCGTCGGCCGCGGTGAAGCTACGAGCGGCTCCCCTCGTCACCGGACCGCCGCCGGGAGCGACGGGCGTATCCGTCGTAGCCGGCCACGGAGAGTGCGACCACGGTGCCGCCCAGCAGCACTCCGCCCACCACGTCGCTCAACCAGTGCACGCCCAGGTAGACGCGTGTGAAGGCCACGCCGGCCACCGAGATCACGGCGAGCACCAGCGCACCCCACACCACGGCCTGCTGCGCCCCGTGCAGACGCAGCAGCCACATCAGCAGCCCACAGGTCACCACGGCGGTCATGACGTGCCCCGAGGGGAAGGCCGCGTAGTGCGCCGAGTCCACCGGGTCGAGCCACCGGGGCCGCTCCCTGCCCACGGCGGCCTTCAGCCCCTGCTGGACGAGTGTGGCGAGCAGACTGGTCGCGGCCACCCACCCGGCGAGCAGCCGTGACCCGCGCCACCACAGAGCGATGACGACGACCGCCGTCAGGACGCGCATGGTCCAGGGGTCCCACACCCAGTCCGTCAGTACCCGGTTGACGTGGACCAGCCCCGGTTCGCTCACCGCGTTGCGGTGCAGGGACTCGGCCACCGTGGTGTCCAGCGACATCAGGGGCGACCAGCGGACCGTGACCAGCACGAGCAGGACGAGGGACAGGGAGGCGCCGACGAGGCCGGTGATCAGGAGGAGGGACCGGGGCCGCGGGGGGAGGGGAGGGGAGTGCATGGGGACGATCCTCGTCCACGAGCCGTGCGGGAAGCTATCCCAGAGCGCTGAGTCCCGGCACGAATGCCACGAGCAGCGGGACCACCGGTACCAGGGCCGCTGCCGCGGTCAGCCGCAGCCGGCGCCCCGCGGTGAGCCGCTCCACCGGCGTGAGCAGGCGGTTCACCCTGAAGGGCATCTGGGCGCCGGACGCGGGCGCGGGCCCGAACACACCACGGTCCTCGTTGAGTTCGACCAGGGCGAGCGCGATCGTCAGACGGCCGAAGCGCCGTGACGCCACGTCGTCCGCGGCCAGTTCGACGAGCTGGTGCATCTCGTCCCGGAAGGCGGCGAACACCGGAACCTGCGGGAAGCCCGTCGCGAGCGCGTCCGAGCAGTGCAGGAGCCAGTCGTGGCGGGCCTGCGCGTGTCCCTGCTCGTGGGCCAGCACGGCATCGAGCTGACGCCCCTTCAGCCGGCCGAGTGCCGCTGTCGTGACGACCAGTTGGGGAGCCGCGCCCGGCAGCCACCACGCGTCGGGCCGTTCGCCCTCCAGCACCACGAGCCGTCCGCCGCCGGCTTCCTCGCCCGGCATCAGCGGGGCGCGGACCAGCAGTTCGGTACGCCGCTGCCTGCGGCGGGTCCGGGCCCGGTGGATCTCGCGCACCAGCATGGCGGCCGTCCACACTCCGCCGAGCGCGAGCAGGACCGCGATGACCGCCGACCACGGCCCGTAGGCCCCGAGGGCGTACGCCTCGACCACGGCGTGCGGCGCGGGCGCGAAGACATGGCCGCGGACCGCCTGCCATGCGGCAGCCGCGCTGAAGGTCATGGACAGCCCGAACGACAGCAGGACGCCCGCGACCACGCACTGCCACACCCACAGGGCCACGACCGGCTCACGCTCGGGCCATCGGGCCCTCGCCATCAGGCCCGGGGCCACGACGGCGGCCAGTGCACCGAGCAGCAGCAGCGCGAGGGAGACCAACATGGGCGTCAGCCTATGAGTGCCGTGGTGTCCAGGGGTATGGCCGCGCGCGGCAAGTGACGTACGACACGAGGTGCGGGGGCGTCGGTCTCACAGGGTGAGCAGCATGGCGAACATGGCTATCCCCATGGTCAGCCTGCACGCAAGCGTGAGCTCCGGGCGCGCGTCCCACACCGGGCCCGCGGTGCCGCCGGCCGTCGGCACACCGACCGGTGACGGCGTCGGGACCAGCCGTCCGGCCGAACTCAGGACGTACAGCGCGTAGTAGACGAGGAGGACTCCCGTGAGCGCGGGGACGCCTCCGGCGGGTTGTGCCCCGTGGCCCAGGTGGCCGCCCCCCGAGGCGTGTGCGGCGCTGGGCGCCATGGCCACGGCCATGTAGACCATCGCGAGGGAGCCGACCACATGGTGCAGATGTCGGCCGCCCCGCCTCGCCCGCACGACCGCGTGCAGGGCCGCGGCGCCGAACACCACGGCGTAGGCGACCCACGTCCACTCCGGGAGCGTGAACAGGGCCGGGGGCACCGCCATCGCGGCCATCCCGAACCCCATCAGCGCCTCGGCGCGGGCCGATGCGCGCTCCCGCTCGGTGCCGTGACGGGTCCGCAGCAGGCAGTACGCCCCGGTGGCCGCGCACAGCCCCATGAGCAGCCAGCCGGACAGCGCCGGTCCGTGCACGGTGCACCTCCCCCTACGGCGGATCATGCCGAAGTGATCGATGCCCCGTGGCGGCTACTCCTACCGGGGCGCATTGGGGTACTGGGGGAGCGCGGCAGGGACTGCGGGGGCGGTCGAGGGGCGGGCTAGTCTCGGGACGGCACCATCGGCAGCACACCATCGGAGAAGAGCCTCATGGACATCGCACCGGCCACGGCACGGGTAGAACCGACCTTCCGCGACGCGGTCGAGGACGACGTGCCCGCCCTGGTACGCCTCGTCGAGTCCGCCTACCGCGGCGATGCGAGCCGGGCCGGATGGACCACCGAGGCGGACATCCTCCAGGGACAGCGCACCGACGCCGAAGGGGTGCGTCAGGTGCTCGCGGCCCCCTCGGGCAAGGTCCTCGTCGCCGAGCGGGACGGCGAGCCGGTCGCCTGCTGCCAGCTCGAACACCGCGGAAAGGCGGCCTACTTCGGCATGTTCGCGGTCCGGCCGGAGCTGCAGGGCGCCGGTCTGGGCAAGGTGATCATCGCCGAGGCGGAGCGCACGGCCCGCGAGGACTGGGGCGTGGACGAGATGCACATGACGGTGATCTCGGTCCGCGAGGAACTGATCGCCTGGTACGAGCGACGTGGCTACCGCCGTACGGGAGAGCTCACACCCTTCCCGTACGGCGACGAGCGCTTCGGTGTCCCGCAGCGCGACGACCTCGTGTTCGAGCTGCTGGTCAAGGAGCTGTAGAGCGCGACGGAAGGTGGCGCGGACCGGGTCCCGCGCGTCTCAGGCGGTGAAGCGGCCGGCGCGTCGGATCTCCGGGTAGTCGGTCGTCGCCCCGTCCAGACCCAGTGCGCGGGCGAGGCGCAGGTGGTCCTGGGTGTTGACCACCCAGCCGATCACCTTCAGGCCCTCCGCGTGCGCCTGCTCGACCACGTCGAGGGTGAGGCGGCGGATGTTCAGGGCGAGCGTCGCCGCGCCGGCCTCCTTGGCCCGGTCGACCACGTCCGACTCCCAGCGGCTGGCGATGAGCACGGTCCGCACCCCCGGGACCAGCTGAGCGATCTCGGCCACGGCCTCGTCGTGGAACGAGGACACCTCGACCCTGCCGGCCAGGTCGCGGCGCAGCATCACCTCGGCGAGCGCCCGCGCGGCCGCCACGTCCTTGATCTCGGCCTGGACGGGCGAGCCGACGGCGTCGAGCACCTCCTCGAAGACGGGCACCCTCTCGCCCTGCCCCGCGTCGAGCTCGCGGAGCTCCGCCATCGTCTTCTCGGCGATCAGCCCCCGCCCGTCCGTCGTCCGGTCCACCGCGGCGTCGTGCATCACGGCGAGCGCGCCGTCCTTGCTCAGATGGAGATCCAGTTCCACGGCGTCCATGCCCGCCTGCTCGGCGTGCACGAACGAGCGCAGCGTGTTCTCCGGCTCGACGCCCATGACCCCGCGATGACCGATGGTGAGAAAAGTCAAGGCACTCCCGCTTCCGTCCGTCGTGTTCGCCTCGCGTGCGGCTCCTACCCCCAGGGAACCAGTTCGCAAGCACAGGACGGCCTTCGCCCTGCCTTCCCGGCGGAAGAAGGGGTCACGTGAAGGTGTGACAGGAAAAATAACGGTGAAGATAAGGGGTGGCAGGATAATTTTCTGCCCCCCACTTGTCCGAAGGAACCGAGCATGGATACGGTTACTTGACGCAAGGTTCTCCTGTGAAGGAAGTGCTATGACGGAAATTCTTGAGCATGCCAACGCCACCGGCGCGATAGCTGCTGCCCAACGGGTCGTTGAGCACCCGGCATGGCCCGTGCTCAAGAGTGCCGTGGAAGAGCTCCGCCCCTGGCAGTCCGAGGACGGCTCCATCGACTTCGACGCCGAGGGCGCACCGTCCGCCGCGACGGCCCGGGAGGTCGTCGAACGCGTGGTCACCGCGGTCGAGCGGCTCTCCCCGCTGCTCCCGCACGACGACGCCTACCACCGCGCGCTCGTCGCCGACCTGCGCCGCTGGGTAGCGGACGGCTTCGGCGTACCGGACTTCCTCGACTCCCTCCTCGCCTTCCAGCCCGCCGCGAACCGCGCGGACGGCCTCCAGCACCTCGTCGTGTTCGCGATGTACACGCAGAACGGCAACCCCGACCGCAATCTTGAGGCCGTCGTGCTGCGTATGGTCTGGCCCGACTGGCTCGCCGACCTCGAGGCCACGCGGTACGACAACCCCCTGTTCTGCGGGATCACCTTCGAGGACTTCACCTCGGGCTACGACACCAACTCGGCTGTGCTCTTCCCCGAGACCATCGCGGTGCGCGAGGCGCCCGAGCGCTTCAGCTGGGGCGGGATCTTCTGCGACCGGGAGGCCGCCCGCTTCCGCCGGGTGACCGAGGCGTCAGTCGACCTGCTGGGCCTCGACCTCCCCGACGACATCCGCGAGATGCTCGGCGACCAGAAGCGCTGCGAGCAGGCCTTCGTGCTCTGGGACATGGTCCACGACCGCACCCACAGCCACGGCGACCTCCCGTTCGACCCCTTCATGATCAAGCAGCGCCAGCCGTTCTGGATGTACGGGCTGGAGGAGCTGCGCTGCGATCTCACCGCCTTCAAGGAGGCCGTGAAGCTGGAGGCCGACGGCTTCGGCCAGGGCCGGGACGTGCAGTTCGCCGTGCTCTTCGACCGGATGTTCCGCTTCCCCGTGACGGGCGAGCGCGTGCGCAACTACGACGGCCTCGGGGGTCAGCTGCTCTTCGCCTACCTCCACAAGCACGACGTGGTGCGCTGGACCGACAACACGCTGAAGATCGACTGGACCCGCGCCCCCGAGGTCACCAACCAGCTGTGCGGTGAGATCGAGAAGCTCTACCGCGACGGCATCGACCGGCCGAAGATCGTGCACTGGTTCGCGGCGTACGACCTGGTCGCGAGCTATCTCGCACCCCATCCGGGGTCGCGCTGGGCCAAGGGCCCGGACGCCCTGGACCTGGACCAGCCGCCGCGCAAGCTCGTCGACGACGTGCTTCCGGACGAGTTTCCCCTGAGCATGTTCTATGAGGCGCTCTCGAAGAAGCTGAAGCATGTGATCGCCTCCACCAAGGGGATCACCGCGGCGGACGCCGGGCGGGCAGCTGCGTGAGCGCGGGTTCTGAGGAGGCGGTGGCGATGAACGGAACGGACAGGGCCGACAGCGGCGTGCTCGAGGGCGCGGTGATCGCGGTGGCCGGGGCGGCGGGGCCGGCGGGCCGAGCCACCCTGCTGAGGCTCGCCGAGGCGGGTGCGACCGTCGTGGCCTCCGACGCCAACCCCGAGCGGCTGGTGGAGGCGGTCGACGCCGCGCGGTACGCACACGGCGGAGCGACCGTCACGGGCGACACGGTCGATCTCCTGGATCCCGCTGCCGCGCGGGAGTGGGCGCTTAAGACGGAGAAGGAGTTCGGCCGCGTGGACGGCCTGGTCCACCTCGTCGGAGGCTGGCGGGGCGGCTCCGGCTTCGCGGACACCAGCCTCGCCGACTGGGACTTCCTGGAGAAGCTGCTGATCCGTACCGTCCAGTCCACCTCGCTGGCCTTCCAGGAGGTCCTCCAGCGCAGTGACCGGGGCCGGTACGTGCTGATCAGCGCGTCCGGGGCCAGCAACCCCACCGCCGGCAACGCGGCCTACGCCGCGTCCAAGGCCGCCGCGGAGGCATGGACGCTCGCCCTCGCCGACGCCTTCCGCAAGGCGGGGGGCGACGCGGGTCCGACATCGGCTGCTGCGATCCTGGTCGTCAAGGCTCTGGTGCACGACGCGATGCGCGCCGAGCGCCCGAACGCCAAGTTCGCGGGCTTCACGGACGTCACGGAGCTGGCCGAGGCCATCGCCGGCGTCTGGGACCGGCCCGCCGGAGAAGTGAACGGAAAACGTCTGTGGCTGACCCCGCAACCGTAAGGACCGACGCGCGACGCCATCACGATCCGCAGGTGCGCGGCTTCGCGAGCGACAACTACGCGGGCGTGCACCCGGAGGTCCTCGCGGCCGTCGCCCTCGCCAACGGCGGCCATCAGGTCGCCTACGGAGAGGACGACTACACGGGCCACCTCCAGCGCGTCATGCACAGCCACTTCGGCCCCACCGCCGAGGCCTTCCCGGTCTTCAACGGCACCGGAGCCAACGTGGTGGCGCTCCAGGCGCTGACCGACCGCTGGGGTGCCGTGATCTGTGCCGAGTCCGCCCACATCAACGTGGACGAGGGCGGCGCGCCGGAGCGGGTGGGCGGTCTGAAGCTGCTCACCGTCCCGACCCCGGACGGCAAGCTCACCCCGGAGCTCATCGACCGTGAGGCGTACGGCTGGGACGACGAGCACCGTGCGATGCCGCAGGTCGTCTCGATCACCCAGAACACCGAGCTCGGCACCGTCTACACGCCCGCGGAGATCCGCGCCATCTGCGACCACGCCCACGGGCAGGGCATGAAGGTGCACCTCGACGGCGCCCGGATAGCCAACGCCGCCGCGTCGCTGGACGTGCCCATGCGCACGTTCACCAACACGGTCGGGGTCGATGTCCTCTCCTTCGGCGGCACCAAGAACGGCGCGCTCTTCGGAGAGGCCGTCGTCGTCCTGAACCCCGACGCGGTGCGCGCGATGAAGCACCTGCGGAAGCTGTCGATGCAACTGGCCTCCAAGATGCGCTTCGTCTCGGTCCAGCTCGAGGCGCTGCTCGCCGGCGACCTGTGGCTGCGCAACGCGCGGCACGCCAACGCCATGGCCCAGCGGCTCGCGGAAGGGGTCCGGGCGGTGGACGGGGTGGAGATCCTCCACCCCGTGCAGGCCAACGCCGTCTTCGCGCGGCTGCCCCACGAGGTCACCGAGCGCCTGCAGAAGCGGTTCCGCTTCTACTTCTGGGACGAGAAGGCCGGCGACGTCCGCTGGATGTGCGCCTTCGACACCCAGGAGGACGACGTCGACGCCTTCGTGCTGGCGCTCAAGGAGGAGATGGCGCGGCGGTAGCAGCCGCACGTCCACGCGGTCGGCCGGAACGTATCGCTCCCGGTCGACCGCGTCGTCGTGCCGTCGTACGCGACACCGTGGATCCCGCGCGGTCCCGGTCGCCCACGGGGCCGACCGGGACCGGGGTGTGACGCTTCGGCCGCCCGCCCGCCGGTGGGACGCGTCAGCCGTGCTCACGCACCTCGGCGGGCGTCGGAGCCGTGCCCCCGAGGTGCGCCGGTACCCACCAGGTGTCGGACGCGTCCTTGGGGCGCACGGGGTAGGCCCGCTGAGCGGCCTCGAGGAGCTCCTGCACACGCTCACGCAGACGGCGGGTGATCGCCCCGGCGTACTGGTCGGCGGGTGCCTCCACCGCCTCGCCCACGCGGATGGTGATCGGGGTGTGGCTGCGCCGGAAATTACGCGGACGCCCCTTGGTCCACAGCCGCTGGGTGCCCCACAGCGCCATCGGGATCAGCGGTACGCCGGCCTCCTGCGCCAGCCGCGCGGCGCCGGACTTGAAACTCTTCAAGGTGAAGGACTGCGAGATGGTCGCCTCGGGGAACACGCCGACGATCTCTCCCGCGCGCAACGAGGCGAGCGCGTGCGCGTAGGCGTCCTCGCCCTGGTTGCGGTCGACGGGGATGTGCTTCATTCCGCGCATCAGCGGACCGGACACCTTGTGGCGGAAGACCGAATCCTTGGCCATGAAGCGGACGAGCCGCTTCTGGGGAAGGGCGCCGAGTCCGGTGAAGATGAAGTCCAGATAGCTGATGTGGTTGCTGACCAGAACCGCGCCACCGGTCTTCGGGATGTGCTCCGAACCCTGGGTGTCGATCTTCAGGTCGAGCGCCTTGAACAGCGTGCGAGCGGCGCCGATGACCGGCCGATAGACGAGTTCTGCCATCTGGATGAAGACCCTTCTTCAATGCCTGGGGAGGGTTCTCCCGGCGGAAGTTACGCAGCCGTAGGTTTTCGGCATTGGGGCGATCGTGCCCCATGTGCGACGCCGTGGCCAGCCCCAAAGGGCCCGGGGCGAGAGATTCTCGTCACGTGAATCCTCCGGGAATGTTCTGTGGCCGCAGGGCGCTGACCCCTTGCGCGGAGATCCGAGAGGGAGGACGACATGGACGGGCGGACGACCGGTGGCACGCTGAGTGCCGCCCAACTCGGCGAGGAGCTGGGGGATCGGGCCACTCTGGTGCAGTTCTCCAGCGCGTTCTGCCAGCCGTGCCGCGCCACCAGGCGCACGCTGGCGGAGGTGGCCGGGATGGTGGAGGGGGTCGCGCACATCGAGATCGACGCCGAGGCGCATCTCACGCTCGTGCGCCGCCTCGGGATCAGCCGGACGCCCACGGTGCTGGTGCTCGACGCCGACGGGCGCATCATCCGCAGGGCGGCGGGGCAGCCCCGTACGGTGGATGTCGTCGCCGCGTTGGGGCAGGCGATGTGACGGACCGTGACGCATCTCCCACATGACGGGACGCACTTGACTGTGTACGCCACGCATCGTCAGTCTGACGTTATGCCGCCAGAACTCCTTCTCTTCGGCCGGGTCCACGTCGACCTCGTGCGCCACGCGAGTGCGCGCTGTCCGGGTGTCTGAAGAAACCGCGGACCCCGTACGCCTCTCGCAGAAGGACTTCTCCATGACGGCCTCACCTGATCTCCGCACCGTCCGGTCGGCTGCGCCCGAACTCCTGCGTTCCGTCTTCCGCCAGCACGCCGCCGGTGTCGCCGTGATCACCGCGGCCGGCGCGCGTCCGGCCGGCTTCACCGCGACCTCGCTCAACTCCGTCGCCGCCGAGCCGCCCCTGATCTCCTTCGGGGTGGGCACCTCGTCCTCCAGCTGGCCCGTGGTCGAGGCGGCGGAGCACGTGGGCGTGCACATACTCGGTGAGGACCAGCAGGAGCTCGCCGCGACGTTCGCCCGCAGCGGCGCCGACCGCTTCGGCCCGTCCACCGACTGGCGCAGCGGCCCCGAGGGGGTGCCGTTGCTCGGCGGGGTGGTGGCCTGGCTGGTCTGCCGGGTGGTGGCCCGGATCCCGGCGGGTGACCACCGCATCGTGATCGCCGAGGTCGTGGCCGGTGACCCTTCGCGCGGCGGTCGGCCGCTGGTCTACCACCAAGGCCGTTTCACCGCTCTGCGAGACTGAGGGCGAGCAAGTCGGCGGCGGAATGGGACCCGTTGGCTACGTCACAGTTCCAAGCGCTTGCTTATGGGTAACGTACTGGGTGTACTGGCGAGTAATATTCGACCGGGAGCTCGGTCGTCCCGACCGGAAACCGCCCGATGAGGCGCCTATGCTGCGTGCAACAAGGCAGCCCAGAAATGACGATGCAGTAGGAGAGTCGGCGTGAGCTTGAGGATCGTTGTCTGTGTGAAGTACGTGCCCGACGCCACCGGCGACCGGCACTTCGCCGATGACCTGACCCTGGACCGTGACGACGTCGACGGTCTGCTGTCGGAGCTCGACGAGTACGCGGTCGAGCAGGCGCTGCAGATCGCCGACGAGGCGGACGACGCGGAGATCACCGTGCTCACGGTGGGCCCCGAGGACGCCAAGGACGCGCTGCGCAAGGCGCTGTCGATGGGCGCCGACAAGGCCGTCCACGTCGAGGACGACGACCTGCACGGCACCGACGTCATCGGCACCTCCCTGGTGCTCGCCAAGGCCGTGGAGAAGACCGGTTACGACCTGGTCATCTGCGGCATGG
Organism: Kitasatospora papulosa; assembly: GCF_000717245.1. Taxonomy (GTDB): domain Bacteria; phylum Actinomycetota; class Actinomycetes; order Streptomycetales; family Streptomycetaceae; genus Streptomyces; species Streptomyces papulosus. The sequence goes on along the minus strand of NZ_JNYQ01000003.1, from coordinate 533,775 downwards.
CCTCGACGGACGGCACCATGGGCGTGCTCCCGGCGCTGCTCGCGGAGCGCCTCGGCGTCCCGCAGGTCACGCTGCTCTCCGAGGTCTCGGTCGAGGGCGGCGCCGTCAAGGGCCGTCGCGACGGCGACACCGCGAGCGAGCAGCTCGAGGCGTCCCTGCCGGCCGTGGTCTCCGTGACCGACCAGTCGGGCGAGGCCCGTTACCCGTCGTTCAAGGGCATCATGGCGGCGAAGAAGAAGCCGGTGGAGTCCCTGGACCTCGAGGACCTGGAGATCGAGGCGGACGAGGTCGGTCTGGGCGGCTCCTGGACCGCGGTCGACTCCGCGGCCGAGCGTCCCGCCCGCACGGCGGGCACGATCGTCAAGGACGAGGGCGAGGGCGGCAAGCAGCTGGCCGAGTTCCTTGCGGGCCAGAAGTTCATCTGAGCCCCGACTGTCCCCTCAACCGCCCCGCACTCCCTCGCACGCAGGAGATTGAAGTCCCATGGCTGAAGTTCTCGTCTATGTCGACCACGTGGACGGTGCCGTCCGCAAGCCCACCCTGGAGCTGCTGACGCTCGCCCGCCGCATCGGCGAGCCGGTCGCCGTCGCCCTCGGCAACGGCGCCGCCGACACCGCCGCCGCGCTCGCCGAGCACGGCGCGGTCAAGGTGCTGACCGCCGACGCCCCGGAGTTCGCCGACTACCTCGTCGTACCGAAGGTCGACGCGCTCCAGGCCGCGTACGACGCCGTGTCCCCGGCCGCGGTGCTGCTGCCGTCCTCGGCCGAGGCCAAGGAGATCGCCGCCCGCCTCGCGCTCCGCATCGGTTCCGGCATCATCACCGACGCCGTGGACCTGGAGGCCGGCGACCAGGGTCCTGTCGCCACGCAGTCCGCGTTCGCCGCTTCCTACACCACCAAGTCCCGTGTCTCCAAGGGTACTCCGGTCATCACGGTCAAGCCGAACTCGGCCGCCGTCGAGGCCGCCCCCGCCGCTGGGGCCGTCGAGGCCCTCACGGTCTCCTTCTCCGCCACGGCCACCGGCACCAAGGTCCTCTCCCGCACCCCGCGCGAGTCGACCGGGCGCCCGGAGCTGACCGAGGCCGCGATCGTCGTCTCCGGCGGCCGCGGCGTCAACGGCGCCGAGAACTTCGCGATCATCGAGGCCCTCGCCGACTCGCTCGGTGCGGCCGTCGGTGCCTCGCGTGCCGCGGTCGACGCCGGCTGGTACCCGCACACCAACCAGGTCGGTCAGACCGGCAAGTCGGTCTCGCCGCAGCTGTACATCGCCTCGGGCATCTCGGGCGCGATCCAGCACCGGGCCGGTATGCAGACCTCGAAGACCATCGTCGCGGTGAACAAGGACGCCGAGGCGCCGATCTTCGACCTCGTCGACTACGGCGTGGTCGGCGACCTCTTCGCCGTCGTCCCGCAGCTCACCGACGAGGTCAAGTCCCGCAAGGGCTGACCCGGCAGGAGTCCTGCCCGTACGAAGCCCGGGGCCGCGCGGTGTTCTCACCGCGCGGCCCCGGGCTGTTTCCGATCACCATTGACGCAGGGACTGCGGGGCTTATAACTTCACTATGCGGATGAAAGATTCCGGGAAGTGGAATTACTGAATACGTGGAGGGCACGCACATGGGTCAGCAGGAGACGGTGGCGACGAGCCTCGCCGGCACGGTCGGTCAGGAGATCGGCGCCTCCCTCGCGTCGGTGGACGCCGAACTCGCCCGCCGGTACCCGGGTGATCCCGGGACGCGCCAGCCCGTCCACACCGTCTATGTGCCCGCCGACGCCTTCACCGCCACCACCCTGCGCACGTGGGGGGACCGGGCGCTCGCGGCGCTCGACGAGCACGCTCCCGACGCCTCCGCGCTCGCCGAGGTCCTGGGGATCCCGCAGGAGCTCGCGGAGCCCGTCCACGACCGCGTACGCGCCAAGCTGGAGCGCGAGCCGGTCGAGGACCTGCGCATCGACTTCGAGGACGGCTACGGGCCGCGCCCCGACGCCGAGGAGGACGAGGCCGCGGCCCGGGCCGCACGTCTGGTGGCCGAGGCGTACGCCGACGGGACGGCCGCCCCGTACATGGGCATCCGGATGAAGTGCATGGAAGCCGCCGTGCGCGACCGGGGCATCCGCACCACGGACGTCTTCCTCACCGGGCTCATGCGGGCCGGCGGCCTGCCCGAAGGCCTCGTCCTGACGCTGCCCAAGGTGACGTACCCCGAACAGGTCACCGCTTTCGTGCGGCTGCTCGAAGCCTTCGAGGAGACGCACGGTCTGCCCGCGGGGCGCCTCGGTTTCGAGATCCAGATCGAGACCAGCCAGTCCATCCTGGCCGCGGACGGCACCGCGGCTGTCGCCCGGATGATCGACGCCGCCCGGGGCCGCGCCACCGGCCTGCACTACGGGACGTTCGACTACAGCGCCTGCGTCGGGGTCAGCCCCGCCTACCAGGCCAGTGACCACCCCGCGGCCGACCACGCCAAGGCGGTCATGCAGGTCGCCGCCGCGGGCACCGGTGTCCGGGTCTGCGACGGCTCCACGAACGTGCTCCCGGTCGGCCCGACCCGCCAGGTCCACGACGCCTGGCGCCTGCACCACGGGCTCACCCGCCGCGCCCTGGCCCGTGCCTACTACCAGGGCTGGGACATGCACCCGGGGCATCTGCCCACCCGCTACGCCGCCGTCTACAGCTTCTACCGCGAGGGCCTCGGCCAGGCCGCGTCCCGGCTCGCCGCCTACGTGGCCAAGGCCGGCGGGGACGTCATGGACGAGCCCGCCACCGCCAAGGCGCTCAGCGGCTATCTGCTCCGGGGCATCGACTGCGGGGCGCTGGACACCGCGGAGGTCGAGGCACTGACCGGTCTGACCCGGGCCGACCTGGACGGGTTCGCCTCCCCGCGCCGCGGCGGGCTGACCGTGACGGCCCCTTAGGCGGCGGTCACGCGGGCGGGATCTCGCCCGAGCCGCGCGGGATCAGCCGCGTCGGCAGCTCCACCCGCGCGGGGGCGTGAGCCGCGCCGTCGAGGCGGCGGAACAAATGTTCCGCCGCCGTGCGGCCCACCGTCGCGGCGTCCTGCGAGATCACCGTGATGCCGAGCAGGTCGGCCAGCTCGATGTCGTCGAAGCCCACCAGGGCGATCCGGCGCGGGCACTCGGCGAGTACGCGTACGACGGTGACGGTCACCCGGTTGTTCCCCGCGAAGAGCGCGGTCACCGGCTCCGGCCCGGTCAGCATCGCCTCGGCCGCGGCCCTGACCCGGGCGGGGTCGGTCGGACCGAGGGAGACCCAGGCGTCCTGGACCGCGATTCCGGCATCGGTCATGGCGGCGTGGTACCCACGCAGCCGCTCCGTGGCCGTGTGGATGCGCGGCTGGTCGCCGATGAAGCCGATCCTGTGGTGGCCGTGCGCGACGAGATGGGCGACGCCGGCACGTGCCCCGCCGAAGCTGTCCGAGAGGACCATGTCCGCGTCGACCCGGCCCGCCGGGCGGTCGACGAACACGGTGGCGATCCCCGCCTTCATCTCGGGCTCCAGATAGCGGTGGTCGTCCCCGGCCGGGATGACGATGAGGCCGTCCACCCGGCGGGCGCACAACGCCAGCACGAGCTCCTGCTCGCGCTCCGGGTCCTCGGCGCTCGAACCGTTGATGAGCAGGGCCCCGTGAGCGCGTGCCACCTCCTCCACGGCACGGCTCAACGGGCCGTAGAAGGGGTCCGCGAGATCCTCCAGGACCAGGCCGATGGACGCGGTGCGGCCCTTGCGCAGAACGCGTGCGCTGTCGTTGCGGCGGAAGCCGAGTGCCTCGATGGCCTCCTGGACGCGACGCTCGGTGTCGGGCGTCACTCCGGGCTCGCTGTTCACCACGCGTGAGACCGTCTTGAGGCCTACTCCGGCACGGGCGGCCACGTCCTTCATGGTCGGCCTGTTGCCGTAGCGGGACTCGGAAGGGCGGGCGGTCTCGGCCACGGTGCGCTGTCCTGTCGTCGGGAACGGGGCGTTCCGCCCCTCGCCGTCGGTGCCGGTGAGGGGCCGGGAGCTGTGGCGTCGAGCATAGGCCCTGGACAACGTTGTCAAGAGAATGGAGACTAGGAGGACCATCTGATTGAAGTCGCAGGTCCTGCCCCTCAGCCTTCCGGAGAGTCCACACCGATGCATACCGACCTCGTCGCCGCGCTCGACATCGGCGGTACCAAGATCGCCGGGGCGTTGGTGGACGGCGGCGGATCCCTCCTCGTACGGGCGCAGCGCCCGACGCCGGCCCGCGAGGGTGCCGAGGCCGTGATGGGTGCGGTGAACGACGTCCTGGCGGAGCTGGCCGCCTCGCCGCTGTGGCACCGCGCGCGTGCGGTCGGCATCGGCAGCGCGGGGCCCGTGGACGCCTCGGCCGGCACGGTGAGCCCGGTGAACGTCCCTGGCTGGCGCGGGTTTCCGCTGGTGGACCGGGTGGCCGCGGCGACCGGCGGACTGCCGGTCACGCTCGTCGGTGACGGGGTCGCGATGACCGCCGCCGAACACTGGCTGGGCGCCGCACGCGGCTATGACAACGCCCTGTGCATGGTCGTCTCCACAGGGGTCGGCGGAGGTCTCGTACTCGGTGGCAAGCTGCACCCGGGTCCCTCCGGCAACGCCGGTCACATCGGTCACATCAGTGTGGACCTGGACGGCGACCCGTGCCCCTGCGGTGCGCGCGGCTGTGTCGAACGCATCGCCAGCGGGCCCAACATCGCGCGCCGTGCTCTGGAGAACGGCTGGCGCCCCGGTGCGGACGGCGACACCACGGCCGCCGCCGTGGCCGCCGCCGCGCGTGCGGGGGACCCGGTCGCGGCCGCCTCCTTCGAGCGGGCCGCCCAGGCGCTCGCAGCCGGGATCGCCGCCACCGCGACCCTGGCCGACCTCGACATCGCGGTGATCGGCGGGGGAGTGGCCGGCGCCGGAGAGGTGCTCTTCGCACCCCTGCGCGCGTCCTTGCGCGACTACGCCACGCTCTCCTTCGTCCAGGGGCTCACCGTGACCTCCGCCGTGATGGGCGCCGACGCGGGCCTGGTCGGGGCGGCGGCCGCGGCCTCGACCGTCCGCCGCGGTGCCTCCAACGGCGTGCGGGCGGTCGCCGCCCCGTAGGGCGGCCCCGCACGGTCTTCACGGCGGCGTACCCGCCCGGTCCCCCTGCCCGACGAGCGCCCCGGCGGACACGCCGGCGCAACCGTATGACCCCCGCGGGTTTCCGGAGCGGGGTGTTGCGGGCAAGCCACAGGGGGCTACGGAAGAGGGGGAACCGTGATCGTCTGGATCAACGGTGCGTTCAGTGCGGGCAAGACCGGCGCCGCCTGCGAACTGGTCGATCTGATCCCGAACAGCACCTTGTACGACCCCGGGCTGACGGGCGCGGAGCTGCGCCGGCTGCTGCCCCAGAAGAGGCTCGCCGAGGTGACCGACTTCCAGGACCTGCCGATATGGCGGCGCCTCGTGGTCGACACCGCCGCGGCGCTTCTCGCCGAACTCCCCGGTGTGCTCATCGTCCCGATGACGCTGCTGAGACAGGACTACCGCGACGAGATCTTCGGCGGACTCGCCTCGCGGCGCATACCGGTGCGGCATGTACTGCTCTCACCTGAGGAAACGATCCTGCGGAGGCGGATCGCCGAGCGTGAGGAGTACCCCGGCGATCCCGAGCACAGTGAGCGGATCCGGCAGTGGGCGTACGAGCACATCGAGCCCTACCGGGCGGCGCTCGGGTGGATGTCGCAGGACGCCCACACGATCGACACCAGCGAGCTCACCCCGGGCGAGACGGCCGAGCGGATCGCCGAGGCGCTGCGCACGGGCGAGGCCAAGGAGTGCGGCATAGTGCAGACACCCGAACCACGGGCGGAGACCGTCGCGTCGGGGGTGCTGCTCTTCGACGAGCAGGACCGGGTGCTGCTCGTCGATCCCACCTACAAGCCCGGCTGGGAGTTCCCCGGCGGCGTGGTGGAACCCGGCGAGGCCCCGGCCCAGGCGGGTATACGGGAGGTCGCCGAGGAGATCGGGCTCCACCTGGACACGGTGCCGAAGCTCCTGGTGGTCGACTGGGAGGCACCCAAGCCGCCCGCGTACGGAGGCCTCCGCTTCCTGTTCGACGGCGGCCGTCTGCGCGGTGAGGAGGCGGCGACGCTGCTGCTGCCGGGGTCGGAGCTGCGCGGCTGGCGGTTCGTCACCGAGGAGGAGGCGGCGGGGATGCTCCCGCCGACGCGCTTCGAGCGGCTCCGCCGGGCACTGCGGGCCCGTGAGCGGTCCACCGTGCTCAACCTGGAGGCCGGGGTGCCCGTGGGCGGCCCGTAGCGCCGTCCGTCAGCTCACCGGACCGGACGGCCTCTCTCCGGGCCCCCGGTGCCGGCCCGTCAGGGACCGGCACCAGCGGCCCGGAGATGCCGGGATCGCAGAGGAACACGCCGGGGCCCGGACGCCCCGCCGCGCATGACCGCCCTCGGCGGGCCGCACGCCGCCCGGGAATCCGCTCCGGGCGACGCCGGCTCCGCACGTACTCCGGGAGCCCTGCCACGGGCTCTCAGCCCTTCTTGGACTCCGCGTAGTTCCGCAGGAACAGTGCCTCGGTCACTGAGAGGCGTTCGAGCTCCTCGGGGGAGACGCTCTCGTTCACGGCGTGGATCTGCGCCTCGGGCTCGCTCAGCCCGATGAGCAGGATCTCCGCCTGCGGGTACAGGGCCGCCAGGGTGTTGCACAGGGGGATGGAGCCGCCCATGCCGGAGGCCTGCATCTCCTCGCCCGGGTAGGCGAGCCGCATGGCCTCGGCCATCGACGTGTAGGCGGGGCTGGTGACGTCTGCGCGGAAGGGCTGCCCCTGGCCGACCTGTTCGACGGAGACCCGCGCTCCCCAGGGTGCGTGGGACTCCAGGTGGGCGGTCAGCAGCTTCGTGGCTTCCGCGGCGTCCTGGCCCGGCGGAACACGCAGGCTGATCTGGGCCCGGGCACTCGCCTGCAGCGACGGGGTGGCGCCGACGACCGGCGGGCAGTCGATGCCGATGACCGTGACCGCGGGGCGCGCCCAGATGCGGTCCGCGACCGTCCCCGTGCCGATCAGCCCGACACCGTCGAGCACCTTGGCGTCCGTGCGGAACTCGCCCTCCGGGTACTGCAGTCCGTCCCACTCCGCGTCGGTCGCGAGACCGTCGACCGTCGTCGTGCCGTCCTCCGCGCGCAGGGACGCCAGCAGCTGGATCATCGCGGCCAGGGCGTCCGGGGCGGCGCCGCCGAACTGCCCCGAGTGCAGGTTCCCCTCGAGGGTGTCCAGTTGCACCCGCAGCATGGTCATGCCCCGCAGCGTGGCGGTGACGGTGGGGAGTCCGACACGGAAGTTGCCGGTGTCGCCGATGACGATCGTGTCGGCGGCCAGCAGATCCGGGTGGGCCTCGGCGTAGCGTTCGAGGCCGCCCGTGCCCTGCTCCTCGGAGCCTTCCGCGATCACCTTGACGGAGACCGGGACGCCGCCGTTCGCCTTGAGGGCGCGCAGCGCGAGCAGGTGCATGATGAACCCGCCCTTGCAGTCCGCGGCACCCCGGCCGAACCAGCGCCCGTCGCGCTCGGTGAGCTCGAACGGCGGGGAGAGCCAGGCGGACTCGTCCAGCGGAGGCTGCACGTCGTAGTGCGCGTAGAGCAGCACCGTGGGAGCCCCGGCGGGGCCGGGGAGGAAGCCGTACACCGACTGGGTTCCGTCGGGGGTGTCGAGCAGGGCGACGTCCTGGAAGTCCTCGGCACGCAGCGCGTCGGCGACCCAGCCGGCCGCCGCCTCGCACTCGCTCCGGGGGAACTGCGCGGGGTCCGCCACCGACCGGAAGGCCACCAGCTCGGCGAGCTCCGTCTTCGCGCGGGGCATCAGCGAGGCGACGGTCTCGGAAATCGGACGGGCGGTCATGGGCACGCTCCTCGTGGGTGCGACGTTAGGACTGTGGCGCGCTGTTCACGCGGCCGGAGGCGACGCCGTGGTGACGGTGTCGTGTGTCCGGCGAATTCATGGCTGATCCTCCCACAGCGGAGTTCGGCCGTGGCGCGCCGTAGGATGCCGTGAGCAGTTGGGGCCACTGGTCGGATCGGGAGCAGAAGCACATCGTGAGCAGCGAGAACGCAGACGCCGGACGTGAGCCGGATGAGTCGTCGTCGGTACCGCAGGAGTCCTCGGTCTGGGACGTCGTCGTGGTCGGCGCGGGCCCGGCCGGAGCTTCCGCGGCGTACGCGGCGGCCGTCGCAGGCCGTCGGGTGCTGTTGCTGGAGAAGGCGGAGATCCCCCGCTACAAGACCTGCGGCGGCGGAATCATCGGGTTCTCACGGGATTCCCTGCCCCCCGGGTTCGAACTGCCTCTGAAGGACCGGATCCACGCGGTCACCTTCTCGCTCAACGGGAAGCTGGCGCGGACCCGCAAGTCCAAGCGGATGCTCTTCGGGCTGATCAACCGGCCGGAGTTCGACGCCGGTCTGGTCGAGGAGGCCCAGAAGGCGGGCGCCGAGCTGCGCACGGGCGTGACGGTGACGCGGGTCGAGCAGCACGGCACCGCCGTGCCGGACCGGCGCACGGTCGCCGTGGTGCTGTCCGGCGGTGAGACGGTGCTCGCACGCGCCGTCGTCGGCGCGGACGGGAGCGCGGGCCGGATAGGGGCTCACGTCGGTGTGAAGCTCGACCAGGTGGACCTCGGACTCGAGGCGGAGATCCCCGTCCCGGAGACGGTCGCCGAGGACTGGGCGGGCCGGGTGCTCATCGACTGGGGCCCGATGCCCGGGAGTTACGGATGGGTCTTCCCCAAGGGCGACACCCTGACCGTCGGAGTGATCTCGGCGCGTGGTGACGGGGCCGGGACCAAGCGGTACCTGGAGGACTTCGTGGGCCGGCTGGGCCTCGCCGGGTTCGAGCCGACGATCTCCTCCGGTCATCTGACCCGTTGCCGGAGCGAGGACTCGCCGCTCTCCCGCGGAAGGGTCGTGGTCTGCGGCGACGCCGCCGGGCTGCTGGAGCCCTGGACCAGGGAGGGCATCTCCTTCGCCCTGCGGTCCGGGCGGCTCGCGGGTGAGTGGGCGGTACGCATCGCGGAGTCGCACGACGCCGTCGACGCACGGCGGCAGGCACTCAACTACGCGTTCGCGATCAAGGCGGGGCTGGGCGTGGAGATGAGCGTCGGACGGCGCATGCTCAGGCTCTTCGAGCGGCGCCCCGGGCTCCTGCACGCGGTGCTGACGGGCTTCCGCCCCGCCTGGAACGCCTTCGCGGGCATCACCCGGGGCACGACGTCGCTCGCGGAACTGGTCCGCTCGCATCCGCTGGCCCAGCGCGCGCTGCACGCGATGGACCGTCAGGGGGCGGAGCGGGTCAGCCCTCGACCGTGATCCGGAAGACGGGGTGGTCGGGGCAGGCGGCCAGGAGTTCGGCGTCGGTCGACTTCACCGTGACACCCTGGAAGTACTGGTTGACCTCCCAGCCCCAGCGCTTCAGATAGGCACGCAGGATCCGCACCTTCTGTGCGTCGTCCGCGATCTCCGCGGCGGTGAAGGTGTGGACCTTCCGGCCCACCTTGAGCTCCCCGCCTCCGGCCACGCGCATGTTGCGGACCCACTGGGAGTGGCCGCGGGCGGACACCAGGTACCGTTCGCCGCCGTGGTGATGGGGGTTCACGGGGATGCGCTGCATCCGGCCGCTGGTGCGGCCCCGGACGGACATCTCCGCGGAGCCGAGGAGGCTGACGCCGTGGCGGGCGAGCCATCCGACGACCCCGTTCATCCGCTGCGCGAAGGTGCCTGCCTGGAGGTAGTACGGCTGCTGCGACATGGTGGCTCCCGCCGTTCGGAGAGCAGTGCTCTCGCTTGAGAGCAGTGTGCACGAGTGCGGTGCGCCAAAGCAAGAGCACTGCTCTCTTTCGTGTGCGGTGCTCTGGGTGCGTGGCAGACTGAGCACCATGAGCACCGTGCGAGGAGCCAGGGAACGTGCCCGCGTCGAAGTCACCGCGGCGATCAAGGACGAGGCGAGGAACCAGCTCGCGGCCGAAGGCGCCGCGAAGCTCTCCCTGCGCGCCGTGGCCCGGGAGCTCGGCATGGCCTCCTCCGCGCTCTACCGCTACTTCCCCAGCCGGGACGACCTGCTGACGGCTCTCATCGTCGACGCCTACGACGCCGTGGGCGAGGCCGCGGAAACGGCCTGGGCGGGTGCCCGTGACGCGGCGGCGACCCACCCCGCCCGCTGGGTGGCGGTCGCCTGCGCGGTACGGGACCGGGCACTCGCCCACCCCCACGAGTACGCGCTGATCTACGGCTCGCCCGTCCCCGGCTACACCGCTCCGCCGGACACCGTCGGTCCCGCCTCCCGTGTGGGGCAGGTCCTCATCGGTGTCGTACGCGCCGCCCACCTCGCCGAGGGTGTCGCCGTCCCTCCGCTGACCGACGGACTGCGCCCCGAGGCCGCACGTATGGCGGCCGACCTGGCCGCCGACCTTCCACCGGCTGTCGTGGTGGCCCTCGTCTCCGCGTGGGCGCAGCTGTCCGGGCTGATCTCCTTCGAACTCTTCGGCCAGTTCGACCGGGTCGTCGAGGACCGTGAGCAGTTCTTCCGGCACTCCGTTCACGAACTCGGGCGCTCGGTGGGCCTGCTCGACGGCCGGCCCGCAGGCGACGGCCGCACGAGCGGCTGACAGGGGGCGGCCGGGACCCTGCCCGCCGTCCTGCCGCGCCCCGGTCGAGCCGGGTGGCCGCACCAGGGCGCAACGCGTCCTACCGGCTCACGAGTCGAGGTTCGTGCGCCCCGGGCGGCTCGGCCGGACGGGCGGCGGACGTCGCTCCCCGGCCGTTCGGGGAAACCGCCACAGCACATGGACGACCCGGACGACGAACGCCGCTGCCCCGAGTGCGGCCCCGGTGCGCGACAGCACTCGTTCGGCGACATTCGGCAGGTCGATGAGCAGGGCGGGGAGGAAGATCCCGGCGAACGTCACCACCGCCACCACGGCTCCGCTGACGAGCGCGTAGCCGATCTCGACGGTCATCGCGTCCCGCTCCGCCTGAGTGCGTCGTGACATGTCCGGAGTGTCACAGGGGGACGGCTCCGCGGCAAGCACCCCTTCCCGCTCCCCGACCCGGATCCGTGTGCTCCACGCACTCGTGCGCGCGCATCCGTCACCTACGCGTGAGCCGGAGAGGGGCGGCCCGGTGCGCCGGGCGAGGTGCGGCGAGGCCCGCCGGGTGTCCGTGCCGGGCGCCGCTGCCCGACCGCTTCCCGGTCGCGTCCAGCGCCGGCTCGTCGGCCGCCTCGCGGCAGGTGCGGCTCTCGTCCACGACCATTCCCGTCGCCCAGCGGTGCACCATGCCGGTGTGCCGGATCAGGTCGCGTACCCGCCAGCCCGGGCAGTCGGCACCAGGGCCTCGGGCCCCGCCTCGCGGGCGGCGGAGGCGAGTGCGAGGCCTTCCGCGCCGAAGGCGTCCAGGTGCTCGGAGACCTCCACGCCTCGATTGTGCCGGAGCCGCTTCAGACGCCCTGCGGATGTGCCGAGCGGCCCCGGTGGGGGCCCCGCACCAGCCGGGAGAACCCGCCGAGCGCGCAGGCCTGTACGAGTACCGACACCACGAGCGCGAGATGGACGAACCAGGCGGGGCCTCCGGCGTCCGCACCGGCCATCGAGCTGCCGAGGAGGAAGGCGAACACGGTCGGCGCGGCGAGGAAGAACAGCCAGACGCCGGCGAACGAGGCGTCGTCGTGGGACACGAACAGCGTGTCCACCGCGACGAACACCGCGACCGCGAGGACGAGGCCGAGGTAGATCCGTGAGGCCGTGTTGCCGAAGGTCAGTCGTGCCGACGCGCGCAGGTGCCGCGCGATCGCATCCCGGTGGCTCATGTCCGCTCCCCGTCGATGGCTGGTGCTTCCATGGTGCTCCGGAGCGTCCGGCGGCGCCTGGGTACGCCTACTCAATCGCTCAGTTGTTCGTCGCGTTGCGGGCCGAGTAACCCAGTACGGCCGCAGTGGCGGCGAGCACGGTCACCGTGCTGAGGGCGACCGGGAGGGACGTCCAGTCGGCCAGGAAGCCGATCACCGGCGGCCCCAGGAGCATTCCGCCGTAGCCCAGGGTCGAGGCGGCGGCCACCCCGCTGGGCCCGGCCAGCGCGCCCGCCCGGCCGACCGCGACGGGAAATATGTTGGCCAGGCCCAGACCGGCCACCGCGAAGCCGAGCAGCGCGAGCCAGAGGACCGGAGCCAGGGCGCCGAGCAGCATCCCCGCCGCCGCCGTCGCCCCGCCCGTCACCAGCGTGCGGGTCTGACCGAAGCGTTCCAGGAGTGTGGTGCCGCTGAGCCTGCCGACGGCCATCGTCAGCGCGAACAGCGAGTATCCGGCGGCCGCGAGGCCGGGGGAGGCGTCCAGGTCCTGACCGAGGTGCAGTGCGCCCCACTCGGCCAGTGCCCCCTCGCCGTAGGCCGTGCACAGGGCGATCACACCGAACAGGACCACGATCCGGCGTGCCCGGGTGCTCATCCCCTTCGACGGCTCGGAGCCGTTCGCCGCACGCTGCTCCGACGGAGGCGCCGCGGGGCCACCGCGCAGGAGTACGGGGCCGGTCACCGCGGTGACGACGAGCCCGATGCCGGTCAGGGCGGCGAGGTGCGTCGCGGGCGGGAGGCCGCCCGCGACCAGACCGCCGAGACCCGCGCCCGCCATGCCGCCGAAGCTGAACGCGGCGTGGAAGCCCGGCATCACCGGGCGCCGCAGAGCAATCACCAGATCGACGGCCGCGCTGTTCATCGACACGTTCATACCGCCGTACGCGGCACCGAAGAGCAGGAGTACGAGACCGAGCGTGAGGGCCGAACCCGTCTGCGCGGGAAGGGCGATGCTCAGCGACAGCAGCACCCCGCAGACCACGGTGACCGTGTGGCTTCCGTAGCGCCGGCAGAGCCTCCCGGTGAGCATCATCGTGATCACCGCGCCCGCGGAGACGCCGAGCAGGGCGAGCCCGAGGGTGAAGGCCGTGGCCCCCGCCTGGTGCTTGATGGCCGGGATGCGGACCACCCAGCCGGCGAAGAGGAAGCCGTCGAGGGCGAAGAAGACGGTCAGGGCGGTACGGAGGCGGGCAGGCGGAAGCGGGGCGGCGTCCTCGCCCGGTTCCCCCGACGGGGTCGTCCGCAGTTTGTTTACGCGCGGCACAAAGTGAGCATAGGGTGGCTCCGACAGTGTGCGCAAGGCCGCCGTCCCGGTGACGAGCAGGTGAACGGTGCGGGGTGCACAAGCGTCGGCGACACCCTCGGATCGTGGGAGACTCGCCCCCATGAACGGCAAGTCGACCAGTACGCGGACGAAGTTGGAGAGGGGCCGCAGCGCGCTCGGGCCCGCCCTGGAGCTCGTGCACACGGGCCGCGCCCCCACCCGTGCCGTACTGACCTCCGAACTCGGTGTCACCCGCGCCACGGCGGGTGCGGTGGCCGCGGAGCTGGAGGCCCTCGGGCTCATCAAGGTCGACTCCAGTCCGGGCTCCGCGGCCGGTTCGCAGGGCCGGCCGTCCCACCGGCTGTCCGTCCGGGACAGCGGGCCCGTGGCTCTCGCCGCCCAGGTCCACTCCGACGGCTTCCGTGCCGCGCTGGTGGGGCTGGGGGGCCGGATCGTGGCCACCGCGCCCGGCTGCGTCGCCGTCATGGCCGATCCCGCCCAGGTCCTCGGCGAGGTCGTCGAGGCCGGGGCCCAACTCCTGCGCGAGAGCGGGCTCCGCTGTGTCGGCGCCGGTCTCGCGGTGCCCTCCGCCGTCGCCGAACCCGAGGGCACGGCGCTCAATCCGCTGCACATCGCCTGGCCTGCCGGCGCACCGGTCCGCGAGATCTTCTCCGCCTGTGTACGCGCGGCGGGCATCCCCGGCCCCGCGTTCACCGCCAACGACGTCAACCTCGCCGCCCTGGCCGAGCACCGCCACGGCGCGGGGCGCGGCGCACAGCACCTGCTCTGTGTCGCCACCGGCCACCGGGGGGTGGGCGGCGCACTCGTTCTGGACGGCCGCCTCCACAGCGGGAGTTCGGGGCTCGCCCTGGAGGTCGGGCACCTCACGGTGAACCCCGAGGGCCGCCCCTGCCACTGCGGCGGACGAGGCTGCCTCGACGTCGAGACCGACCCCCTCGCCTTCCTCACCGCGGCCCGCAGGGAGCCCGGCCCCGAGGAGTCCCTGCTCAAGCAGTCGGGCGACCTGCTGCGCTCGGAGTACGGGGACTCCGACGTGCGTGCCGCCGCGGAGGAACTGATCGACCGTCTCGGCCTCGGACTCGCCGGGCTGGTCAACATCCTCAACCCGGACCGCATCATCCTGGGCGGCCTGCACCGCGATCTGCTGCAGGCCGACCCCGAACGGCTGCGGGCCGTCGTCGCCGACCGCAGTCTGTGGGGCCGCAGCGGCAGCGTGCCCATCCTCTCGTGCACGCTGGACCACAACAGCCTGGTGGGCGCAGCCGAGATGGCCTGGCAGCCCGTGCTCGACGACCCGCTGGCCGCGCTGACCTGACCGGCGGGCCGGGGGAGGGGGCCGCCGGTCGGCGAGCGACCCCGTTCAGGGGGCGGCCAGGGCGAACGCCCGTGCCGGATTGGCGACGAGCACCGCCTCCAGCGCGTCGTCACCGAGGGACCGCACCAGACGCGGGCGCAGACGCCGCAACAGGTACGGCATCCCCGGCGTCTCCGGCACCGTGGTGTCGCCGCCGAGCAGCACCTGCCCGCCGAACCCGGCCTCCGTGAGCGAGGCCAGCTGCTCGGGCAGCCGCCAGTCCGTGGCGTGGTGGGCCCGGGAAGGCCCGTCGAACGCGAGGAAGGCACCCGCCCGCGCGACGTCGAGCTGCGCGACGGCGTCGGGGAACCGTCCCAGGTGGCCGAGGATCACCCGCCTCGGTTCCACCCCCAGCTCTCCGCACAGCAGATCCAGCACGTCCGTCGCGGCGGTTCCCAGCTCCAGATGGACGGCGATCGGAGCCCCCGTCCGGTGGTGGGCGCCGGCGGCCGCCACCATCGTGCGCCGCGCGTGGGCGTCGACGCCGTGGAACGCGCCGGCCACCTTGATCAGGCCCGCTCGCACCCCGGAGCCGCCGATCCCGTCCGTGATCTCCGAGACGAACAGATCCTCCAGCCCCGGCATGATCCGGCCGAGCAGTTCCGGCGCGTAGTGGGCCGCGCGGTGCAGCCCGGTCGCGGCGACGATCCGCGTCCCGCCCTGCCGGGACAGGGCGGCCAGGTCCTCCGGCCGCCTGCCCATCCCGTACGGGGTCCACTGGACGACCGTGCGGCCGCCCAGCTCGTGGAACTCACGCAGCCGGTCGCGCGCGTCGGCCGGGTCGTCCAGCTCCTGTCCGGGCAGCGCCGGGGTGCGGATGAAGAGGTGGTCGTGCGCGTCGCAGACCCCCAGCTCCCCGGCCGGGACGTCCCCCAGCACCGTACGGACCCGGGTCACCGCCGCTGCCCCTGCCCCAGCCGGCCGCGTTCCGGCGCGGACAGGTGCAGCACCTCGTAGCGGTCTCCCGGTACCGGCGACGGCTCCTGCTCCCAGAGGCTGAAGTGGAGCAGCTCCCAGTGGCGGGGATCGACGGCCAGCGCCGTGGCGACGGCCCCGGGGGTCCCCGCCAGCCGGTGGCTCTCCTCCAGCGCCGCCTCCATCGCGGCAGCCGGCCGCACGCCGTGCGCGATCCGCTCGCGCCGGCGGACCGCCGTGCGCGGTGGTGCCTGCGGGGAGGCCCCCTCCCGGTAGGAGAGCCCGGTCCAGTGCTGCACCTCGGGGCGGCCGAAGTCGTCGACGACGCCCTGGAATCCCGGGCCCCGGAGGAAGGAGGTCATGCCCTCGGGGGCCGACCACAGGTACAGCGGGGCGTACTGGTTGACCGGTGAGGTCCCACCGCGTTCCCGGACGAGGTACGCCTTCAGGCCGAGGCCGGGGAAGTCGTCGAGGAGGTGGCCCCTGGTCGCGACCCTCTCACGGATGATCTCCATGTCGTAGTCGGCGGGCAGGGTGATCTCGTACTGCATGGCGTGCATCGCGTCTCCTCGGGCTGTGTGCCTGCCGTTCTCAGGCCTTGACGGCCGGTGCGGCGGGGGCGAGCAGGGAGAGCAGTCCCCGGACCGCGGAGTCGAAGGCGGCCGTCGATCCGGACGCGCGGGCCAGGACGTAACCACCCTGGACCGTCGCCACGACGGCGGCCGCCACCTCCCCGGGCACCAGGCCGGGGGTGAGATCGCCCCGGTCCAGGCCCTCCTGGAGGATCTCGGCCAGCCTTCCCCGCAGCCAGCCGATCGTCTCGTCCACCGGGGCCCGCAGCGCGTCGCTGGCGATCACCTCGGGGTCCATCGTCAGCCGGCCCACCGGGCAGCCCTTCATGACGTCGCGCTCGCGCAGCAGATAGGCCTCGATCCGCTCGTACGCGGATCCGGGGCCGTCCAGCAGATGCCCGGCGGTCCCCCTCATCTCCGCGGCGGTACGGGTGACGGCGGCGAGCGCCAGATCGGGCTTGCCCGCGAAGTGGTGGTACATGCTGCCCTGGCCCGCGCCCGCCCGCTGTTGGATCGCCTTGGGGCTGGTACCCACGTAGCCGCGCTCCCACAGGAGTTCCTGGGTGGCCTCGATCAACCGCTCCGGAGTGCTCATGACAGCACTGTACATACCAGTAGGTACAGAAGTCCCGGATTTGACGTACCGAGCGGCACCTCCGGGCGGAGCGGCAGTCACGAAGGAGCGCCCGGACCGGGAGTGGACGGGCCGGAGCGCGCCGGTCACGGGTGGACCGACGCGCTCCGGGTGCGCCGTGTGCGGTGCGCGGCACCGTCAGCCGACGACGGCCGACCTGGTCCGGGTCCGGGCCGCCGACGCCTCCAGCGGCCCGGCGGCATCCGGCCCGAACGGGCCGTCGGTCGTCGACCCGTACACCGGGAGAGGGTGCAGTGCGGCGGTGGTGGAGGAGGGCGCGGACAGGGTGAACCAGATGACCTTCCCCGCGTCGTCACTCGGTCGTACGCCCCAGCTCTCGCTGACCGCGGCGATCATCGCCAGCCCGCGCCCGGAGGTGGCGGACGAATCGGCGAAGCCCATGGTCGGCAGCCGGGGGTCGTGGTCGTGGACGGAGACCGTCAGCCGGTCGAGCAGCAGCTCCACCTCGACGGTGCATGATTTGTCCGGCTGTGCGTGCCGGTGGACATTGGTCAGCAGTTCCGTGACGCCGAGCGCTGCATGGTCGATCAGAGGATCGAGATGCCAGTAGCGCAGTTGCGCCGAGATTATTCTGCGGACCTGACCGATCCGCGACGGCAGGGCCTGGAGCTCCACCGCGCAGTGCCTGCTTGGCTCGCTGATCACGGCTGCGACTCCCCGAAAGAGGTCCGGAAGAAGACGAAGGAACGGATCCAGCAGATGGCTGACTGCTGTTTCTGGTCATGCGTGGTCCGCCCTGCGTGGCTCCCGGCGGGGGCGGCTTCCGCTGTCACCGCCGGTGCACCTTCAGTGACGTGTGACCAGCGTGACTCAGGGGGTTGGGCTCCGCAACTCGCGGTGCCCGTGACGGACCGCAGCGTCAGATGCGCCGCACCGCGGCACTCCGCAGTGCGTCCAGGAACCTGCGGACCGGTGCGGCCCCGCCGGGCCTGCGGTTGCGCTGGCCCATGGTCAGCCGGTACCGCACCCCGTTGATGCGGGCTATCGCCGAGTCGGCCGCGAGGAACCACGGCTTCCCGGCACTCACGGTCGTCACCGGGGCACTGGCGATCTCCCGCCCGTTGCTCGTCAGCAGCACGATCCTGCCGTCCTTGACGATCACTTGGCCGGCTCGGGTCAGCGACCGCGCCCACCGCTGGATTCTCACGTCGCTCGCGCGGAACTCCGCCGCGCCGAACTCCGGCCCCCCGTACTCCGGCGCCCCGAAATCCGCAGCACTGAACTCTGTCTCGGCCACTTCGCCCCCCTTGTACCGGCTTCTGCAAGTCTGCCCGCGGACAGGGCCCCGCACCAGGCCCCCTCACCGATTTCGGCGGGGACCGGGATCCGTTCCCGCCCCCGGGGGCGGGAAGCTCGAACACCTGGGCCAAGGAAGGGCTATGGACCGCCAAAGCAATTGTTTGTGCAGGTGGGGGGAATATCGTGGGTGCCTCACGCAGGAACGCCGTCACCCGAAGGAGACCCCTGATGGACACCGGTGAGCACGCACCCGGCGGCGACGTCATGGACACCGTGGACGTCGACCGGAGCGACCCGGACTACCGGGCCTGGCTCAAGGAGGCCGTGCGCAAGGTCCAGGCGGACGCCAACCGTTCGGCCGACACCCATCTCCTGCGCTTCCCGCTGCCGGAACACTGGGGCATCGACCTCTACCTGAAGGACGAGTCGACGCACCCGACGGGCAGTCTCAAACACCGGCTGGCCCGCTCGTTGTTCCTCTACGGACTCTGCAACGGCTGGATCCGGCGCGGCAAGCCGGTCATCGAGGCGTCCAGCGGCTCGACCGCCGTCTCGGAGGCGTACTTCGCGAAGCTGATCGGTGTGCCGTTCGTCGCGGTGATGCCCCGGACCACCAGCCCCGAGAAGTGCCGCCTGATCGAATTCCACGGCGGCCAGTGCCACTTCGTCGACGACTCCCGCCGGCTGTACGAGGAGTCGGCGGCCCTCGCGGCCGAGACCGGCGGGCACTACATGGATCAGTTCACCTACGCGGAACGCGCCACCGACTGGCGGGGCAACAACAACATCGCCGAATCCATCTACCAGCAGCTGCGCCTGGAGCGCTACCCCGAGCCGGCCTGGATCGTGGCCACCGCCGGAACCGGCGGAACCTCCGCGACCATCGGGCGTTACGTCCGCTACATGCAGCACGACACCCGGATCTGCGTACCCGACCCGGAGAACTCCTGCTTCTTCGACGGATGGACCCGCGACGACCAGCTGGCGACCGCCGACTGCGGCTCACGCATCGAAGGCATCGGCAGGCCGCGGATGGAGCCGAGCTTCGTGCCGGGGGCCATCGACCGGATGATGAAGGTGCCCGACGCCGCCAGCGTCGCCGCGGTCCGGGTGCTCGAACGAGCCATCGGCCGCAAGGCGGGCGGCTCGACCGGCACCGGCCTGTGGAGCGCGTTCAGACTCGTGGCCGAGATGGTGGAGAGGGGAAGCACGGGAAGCGTCGTCACGCTCTTCTGCGACCCGGGCGACCGCTACCTCGACAAGTACTACTCGGACGACTGGCTGCGTGAGCAGGGCCTGGACATCCTGCCGTACACCGGGACGATCGAGCACTTCCTGGCCACCGGCACCTGGCCTTCCTGACCCGGCCGGAACTCCCCTGCGGGGGCGCTCAGTCCTCCAGGAGGACGCCGAGCTCCCGGGAGAAGACCCGCCGGCCCGCCGCCGCCAGCAACGGGTCGGCCCAGCGGGGAAGCAGGCGCACACGCAGCTCCTCGACCCAGATCACGTGGGAGCCGGAGCCGGTCGGGCAGACGTCGATCGAGGCCTGCCCACGCACCACGGAACCCCGCTTCTCCAGCCGGCAGACCCCCGCCCGGCCGGCAGCTGGCGGGGTCCAGCGCACCACTTCCATCGGGTCGTCGAAACCCAGCGGCCCCACACCGGTACGGGCCACGAAGACCGTCCCCGGCCCGGTGGATCCGCCCGCCGGGACGGTGACGGAGGTGAGCGGAACGGTCCCGCCGTGCCGCTCCCAGTCGGTCACCCGTCGCCACGCCTCGGCGGCGGGAAGGGGAGTGAATCGTTCGATACGGAAGAGGGCCACAGCCCGATCCTAGGACGTACGGCACCCGCCGGGCGCGGAGCGCGGGACCCGGGTGCGGCGCGGCGGACTACTCGTCCGGCGACCCACCCGCCACCACGAGGCCGGGGAGGTGCTCCTCGATCTCCTGCCGCGCGGCGTCGGGCACCCCCGCGTCCGTGACGAACGCGTCGACCTCGTCGAGTCCCGCGAACGAACTCAGCCCCACCGTGCCCCACTTGGTGTGGTCGGCCACCACGACGACCCGCCTGGCCGCACGCACGAAGCGCCGGTTCGTCTCGGCCTCGGCGAGATTCGGCGTGGAGAGACCGGCCTCGACCGAGATCCCGTGCACACCGAGGAACAGGACGTCGAAGTGGAGCGAGTCGATCGCGCGGTCCGCCACCGGTCCCACGAGCGAGTCCGAAGGCGTCCGGACCCCGCCGGTCAGGACCACCGCGGCCGCGCCGGCCCGCGCCCCGCCGGCCGACGTCGGACGCTGGGCACTGTGGAACACCTCGGCCACCCGCACCGAATTCGTCACCACCGTCAGCCCCGGTACGTCCAGGAGGTGATGGGCCAGCGCGAACGTCGTCGTACCGCCGGAGAGCGCGATCGCGCTGCCGGGCACCGCCATCGAGGCCGCGGCCCGCGCGATGTCCTCCTTGGCGCTGAGCTCCAGTGTCGACTTGGCCTCGAAACCGGGCTCGTGCGTGCTCGCCTCGACGACCGGAACAGCTCCGCCGTGCACCTTCTCGACGACGCCCTGACGGGCGAGCGCGTCCAGATCCCGGCGGATGGTCATGTCGGAGACGCTCAGCCTGCGGGTCAGCTCGTTGACCCTGACCCCGCCGCGCCTGCGGACCTCGTCGAGGATGAGCGCGCGCCGCTGCTCCGCGAGCAGGTTCTGATTGTCGCTCAACGCCGGCCCCGGCCCTTCCCTCTGTCCGCACGGTCCGGCAGCGGTCCTGCGGGACGCCCTCATCCTCCCACGCACGCCCGCGCACCGTCCCACTGGGGAGATTCGGTGAGAGCCGGTGCGGCGAGCCCCTCCCGTCCGCGAAAGTGGTGACTGCGCATCAGTTCAGACCCCGTCCGCCCTTCCCACCGGCCGAGAGCCGGACGGAGCAGAGAGCGAGTCACCCACATTGCCTCCCGCATCCCGGGCCGAGGCCGCCCAGAGCAGCGGCCCCACACTGGAACTGCTCGTCCACGGTGTCGGCGGAACCACCCCGCAGGAGATGCTCGGCGACCCGCGTACCACCAGGATCACCGGTGACGCCACGGCCGCCGTGTACCGCCGCACCGAGGACGTCGGAGCCGAACAGCACCCCGGACGCCACCGGGACGGGCCCGTCGCCGAGGCCTACTGCTGGTCCAACCTCACCTCGGGCAACGGCTCGCGGGCCCTGTGGCTGCTCCTGCTCCCCTTCATGGTGGTCAACCTCGCGCACTGGATGAGGCCCTCCACCCGGGGGCACGTCCGGACGGTCCGGCTCTACGGGGTCCTGGTACGGCTCGTCGCCCTCAGCCTCACCGTGCTGCTGACGGCGGCCGCCTGCGAGGTCGCCCTCGACCTGGTGGCCTGGCAGTGCGCCGGGACGCCCGCGTGCTCGACGCAGCGTTCCTGGCTCGGCTTCCTGTCCGCCCGGCAGGACGGCTGGTTCGCCCAGCCCGGACGCCGCCTGGCCGTCGCCGCGCTCGTGCCCACCGCGCTGGTGGGCCTGCTCTGGTACCTGTCCAACCGCACCTGGAGCGCCTACGAGTCCCAGCGCCCCCTCACCTGGGAGGAACCGGCCGGCACGGAGACGGACGCGGAAGCCGGCGCGGACGAGGACACCGAGGCGGCCGCCCCGACCGGTGCCCCGCGGGTCCGACCGGCTCTCGGCAGGCCCGGGTTCTGGTACGGACGCAGGCTCGTGGCCCGGCTGCGCGCCGCGCACACCGCGGCCGGATTCCTCACGGTCGCGGCGGCGGTCGGCACCACGGCGGCCCGGCACGACAGGGCCGCCGGGAGCCCCGTACCGGCGGTGGCCGGACACCTGGTCGAGGCGGGCCTGGTCCTGTGCGGACTCCTCACCGTCACCGTCGTCTGCCACCGCGGCCGCAGCGAGCGACGTCTCGACAACCGGGTCGACCGGGCTGTCACCACCTTCCTGCCCGGCGCCGCACTCGCCCTGCTGCTCTGCGCGGTCGTCCACGCGGGCTGGTCACGTCCCGACTGGGTGTCCACGGGCGCCCTTCCCGGCGAGACCGCTTTCCGGGCACTCGCCCTCGGCCAGGGTCTGCTCGTCGTCGTGCTCGCCGCGGTGGCCCTGAGCCTGTACCGGCGCGCCCCGGAGGCACGCACCACCCTGGGCGGCCTCGGCGGCCCCGCGGTTGCCATGCTGGCCTGCGCCCTCGGGGGCGTGATGACCGGCGGGATCGCCCAGCGGGTGGCCGACTGGCTCGACGGCCCCGGAACCCCCGGCATGGGTGCGGGAGCCGACATAGAGGGACCGCCCGTCCTCCTCAGCTGGCAGGCCTCCGTCATCCCGGTCCTCCTGCTGCTCCTGGTCCCGCCGGTCCTCTGGCTGGCGGTCCGCACCGTGCGCCGGGCCCGCCGGACGGGACCCGCGATCGAGGCGGAGTACGGCGAGGAGCACCCGCAGCCCGGACGCACCCGGCAGATCGCCCGCACCCGTGCCACCGCCGCACTCACCGACGCCGCCCCCGGGATCCTCGGGCTGCTCTCCGCCGCCACCCTGCTGCTCGGCATCGGGGCGGTGGCCGGCTCCTGGCTCACCGGCGAGGTCCCCGGTCTCGCCGCGGACGGCACCGCGCCCGTCGTCGAATCGCTCGCCGAGACCGCTCAGTCGACCGGATCCTGGCTGACCGGATTCGGGGTCATACTGTTCGTCACCTGGGGCCGCCGTGCCTACCGTGACGTCTCCGCACGCCGCACCATCGGCATCCTCTGGGACGTGGGGACGTTCTGGCCGCGCGCCGCACACCCCTTCGCGCCGCCCTGCTACGCCGAGCGGGCCGTCCCGGACCTCTCCTCCCGCATGTGCGCGTGGACGGGCAGCACCCGCGGCAGGCTGGTCATCTCCGGACACTCCCAGGGCAGCGTGCTCGCCGCGGCGGCGGTGTGGCAGCTCCCCGACCCGGCGCGGCGCCGGGTCGCGCTGCTCACCTACGGTTCCCCGATCGAGCGGCTCTACGGGCGGTGGTTCCCGGCCTACTTCGGCCGGGTCCCCCTCGAAGGACTCCAGAGGTCCGTGCACTGCTGGCGCAACCTCTGGCGCGCGACCGACCCCATCGGCGGCCCCGTCCTGATCGACGAGGGGCCCGGCGGCCACGAGGTGGACCGCGGCCCGCTCAAGGACCCGCTGGTCTACGGACGTACGGTCGAACACCCGCTGCCGGAGCCGGTCCTCGGGCATTCGGACTACCAGGCCGACCCGGTCTTCGCCGTCGAGCGCGCCGCGCTCCTGGAACGGCTCGGGCCCGTCGTGCCCCAGCAGGCGGGCGGGGACGCCGAGGGCCGGGGCGGCGTCGCTCAGGGCAGCGCCGGGAGGTCCTCCGGGTAGAGCATGGTCAGGTCGTCCGTGCTCGGCTCGCTGAGCTGGGCGACCCGTCCCGCGTGCCGCTCCACCATCGACTCGAATGTCTGACGCGCCGTTCTGCCGTTACCGAAGGCGGGGCCCTTGGGCAGCGCCGTGAAGTACTTCAGCAACGCTTCACCCGTCCCCTCCGCCAGGCTGTACTCGTGCTCGTCGCTCTGCTGCCCGACGATGCGCAGCAGCTCCTCGGGCTCGTAGTCGCTGAAGGTGATGGTCCGCGAGAAACGCGACGCCACACCGGGGTTGACGGTGAGGAAGCGCTCCATCTCGTGCGTGTACCCGGCGACGATCACCACGACGGCGTCGCGGTGGTCCTCCATCAGCTTCACCAGCGTGTCGATGGCCTCCCGGCCGAAGTCGCGGCCGGAGTCCTCGGGGGACAGGGCGTACGCCTCGTCGACGAACAGGACCCCGCCGCGCGCCCGGTCGAACGCCTCCTGGGTCCGGATGGCCGTGGAGCCGATGTGCTCGCCGACCAGATCGACACGCGACACCTCCACGAGATGGCCGTGCTCCAGGACACCGAGCGAGGCCAGGATCTCGCCGTAGAGCCGGGCCACCGTGGTCTTGCCCGTGCCGGGGGAGCCGGTGAAGACCAGGTGCCGGCGCACCGATGCCGCCTTCAGGCCGGCCAGCCGGCGGCGACGGCCCACCTCGATCATGTCGGTCAGTGCCCGCACCTCGCGCTTGACGCTGTCCAGGCCCACCAGCGCGTCCAGTTCACCCAGCACGGCCGCGGCGTCGCGCGCGGGTTCGGCGGTGGGCGAGGGGGCGACGTCGGCGGGCTCGGCGGCCCGTTGGCCGGGCATCGTGCCCAGCAGCCCGGGTGTGGTCTGGGTCGCGGTGAGGACCGCAGGGGCCGGGGGAGTGGCGCCGCGCAGCCCGCTCTCGTCGCTGGTGCACTCCTGTGCCACGGGGCCCACCGCGTGTCCGTCGCCGCCCGAGGTGTCCGGGAACTCGTAACCGCCGCGTGCGCAGCGTTCCGTCCGGCAGCGGGTCAGCGTGGACCGGCAGCCGTCCATCACATGGAAGCCGTAGCCCTCGCTTCCCGTGACCCGGCAGCTGTCGAAGGTTCCCCGGCCCTCGGCGGAGACGTAGAACCCGGCCTCCGCGGGCGAGGTGACCGTGCATCGCTCGATGGTCGGGTCCGCGCCCTTGGTCACGATGACCCCGGTCTGCGCCGCGTCGATGGTGCAGTTGTTCAGCGTGCCGCCGCTGCCGTGGTCACGGAACCAGGCACCCGTGGACGCCTCCCGGATCCGGCAGTCGTCGAGCTGGGCGGTGGCCCCGTCGCTGACCGAGACCGCGGTGTTGCGGATCTGGGACAGGTCGCTGTCCACGACATCCGCACGGGAACCCCGGTCGAGGACGAAGAGGGCGTCGGGCACGTCGTGGACACGGCACGAGTCCAGTATCACCGTGGCCCCGTCGCTGACCCACACCGCCGGATAGTCGCCCGTGCTGTCGTGGATCTCGCACTGGTTGGCGTCGACACGGGTGCCCGGGTCCCAGACCGAGAGGCCGTTGCGACCGAATCTGCGGACGGTGGATCGGGTCAGGGTGAGGACCGAACGGGAGCGCAGGTCGACCGCGTTCTCCGGAATGTCGTGGATGTCGCAGTCCGCCAGAGTGACGACCGCGTCGGTGTCCAGGGTGACCCCGTCGGCGGACGTGCGGTGCACGCTGCAGTCCGTGAGGTGCGCGGTGCCGCGGGAGGTGACCTGTACACCGCTGCCCTTGATCTCGTACACCTCGCAGCCCACGGCCTCCAGGCCGCTGCCCTCCCCGGTCACGCTCAGTCCCGCCCCCGAGGCGTGGTGCACGCGGCAGCGTTCGAGCCTCGGGTGGGCGCCGTCGCGCACCGCGACGCCGGACTGTCCGGCGGAGACGATCTCGCACTCCTCGAACACCCCGCCGGCGCCGTCGAGTACGGCGATGCCCACACCCGCCGGGTTGTCCACCGTGCAACGGCGGACGGTCGGCCGCGCCGCACCCCGCACCTCCATGCCGGCGGCCGACCTCGTCACGATGCGCAGGTCCGACAGCTCGGGAGCGCCCTCCTCGACGAGCAGCGCGGGAGCGGCGGAGTCCTGGCCCTCCACGTGCAGGTCCTGGATCACGGCGGAGGCGCGGACGGTCAGCGGGACGCCGTCGGCCGGGGCGATCCGTACGGACCCGGCTGACCCCTCCGGTCCGCGCAGCGTCACCGCGCGGTGGACGACGAGATTCTCCCTGTAGGTGCCGGGGGCGACGGTGAGGACGTCACCGTCCGCTGCGGCCTCCAGGGCGGCGGTGAGGGAAGCGTATTCGCCCGTGCGGCGCCGCCATCGCGATGTGCCGGTGTGCGTCACCTGGACCGTGCCCTGTGCCATGGTGCTGCTGTGCCCCCACCTCGTGCCGTGTGCGCTGCCTCGAACCTGTCCGCGTGAGCCGCCGGTCCACCGGCAGCCCTCCCGCCCGCCTGCCGAGGAGTCGGGCGGGCCGGTCCACCGTAGCGCGCGTGACGGGTCCGGGTTGACGGGTCGGCCGCCGAAAAGCCCTACTCAGCCGTGCGAGAGGGAACCTGCGCCCCGGATGTCAGCTGCCCGTACCCGTTCTGCCCCAGTCGGGGCCGACTTCGGCCCATGCGCGGTCGAGCCGGGCGTACCGCCGTTGTCTCATCCGCCATACGACGAGCCTGCGGACCGATTCCGTCAGACCGCCCGCCAGCAGTGCCGCGCCGATGCCCGCGAGCACCGCGTGGGTGTGGGCGGCGGAGATGTCCATGGGGCGCATCACCAGGTCTCCCCGGTCGTCCGTCCAGACGTCGATCGGGGTGCCGGGAGCCGTCTTCGTGGACGCCGTCGACACGGTGCCCCTGCGTGCCGTACCGTCCGGGGCGACCCAGTCGGCGACCACCGACCGCCGCATGGAGTCCTCGGTGACGGCGGCCTCGGGGTCCTGGGCGAAGCGGGACGTGCCGGAGGCCGCGCGGACCACGACGGCCGGGGTGAGACGGCGTTGCTCGTGCTGCGCCCGCACGGTCCGCCGGAGGGAGTCGTCCGTGAGCGCACCGGCCTTCCAGCCGAGCACCGGTGCCGCGATCAGCATCAGCAGCAGCGCGGTCAGCGCCACCCAGGCCTCGTGACGGTCGGTGGGCCGGCACACAGGATTGCGCCGCCACCGCCGGATTCCCAGAACCGCTCGCACCGTCCTGCACCCCCTTTCCCTCCGTGATAACCCGACAGGGCCGCGAATGCCTCCTCGGACGGCGAAGAGAGAGCAACCTCACGCCGTAACACCCCCCGCATCCGCCCGAGTTCTCCCGTCGGGCGGTCCCGGCGGTCAGCCGAGCACGCGCACCGGGTCCCCGACCCGGACCGCCCCCGTGCTCTCCGGGATCATGTTCTGGCCGAAGAGGAGGTGCTTGCCGTCCCTGCGGTGGCGGGCGAGTGTGCGCAGCGGTTCCCGGCCCCGCGCGGCCGTCCGCTGGTCGGTGGTCGTGACGACGCACCGACCGCACGGCTTCACGACCCGGAAGACGACCTCCCCGATCGCGATCCGCTTCCAGCCGTCCTCGGCCCAGGGTGCCGTGCCGTCCACGACCACGTTCGGCCGGAACCGGTCCATCGGCAGCGGTCCCTCCCCGGGAAGATCCCCCAGGGCCACCCATGCGTTCAACGCGTCCAGCGAGGCACTCGTGGTGAGGAGCAGCGGATAGCCGTCGGCGAGCGAGACCGTCTCGCCGGGCCGGCCGAACTCCGGATCGACGGGCCTGCGGTGCGACGGCGCGTCGAGATGGACGAGCCGGACCTCCGCACCGAGGCGCGCGCCGAACCAGGCGTGTGCGGCCTCCGCGGCCACGGTCACCTCGACCTTGCTCCGGTGCAGCTCCGCGACGACGGAGCGGTCGGAGCCGGGCACCTCCACCACCAGTGACGGGCTCCCGGGCGCGGACAGAGCCACTCCGCCACCGGGCAGCACCTCGGCGGACAGCTGTGCCATGCGGGGCTGCTGACGCTGGGTGACCACCCTGTTCTCGGCGTCGATCAGCATCCAGCGGCGGTCGCCGTCGAGTCCCCACGGCTCGACCGCGGCCTCGTCCGCCGCAACCGCGGCCAGCGACTTGACCGGATGAACGAACACGGCGCCGAGTGCGGGGGAGACCATGCCTCCATCCTGCCAGCCGTCACCGGACGTGCCGGGCGTGGCCCGTCAGTACCCCCGGCTCTGGTACGGCCGGTTGTACGGGTCCTCGTACGGCGACTGCGCGGGAGCGGGGGCCGGCCGGGGCGACGCGGGGCGCATCGCCTCGTACCCCGTGCCGGGCCGCTGGGGCTGCTGCGGCTGCTGGTAACCGCGGGGCGCCGACGGCTGCTGCGGGATGTACGGCGCCGGGGCGTGCTGCAGCTGCGCGGGCTGCATCATCGGCGACTGCTGCATCCCGGCGCTCTGGTACTGCGGCTGCGCCGACTGCTGCGGATAGCCGTAGGACCCGGTCTGCTGCGAAGGTGCCGCGGGCAGGGCGGGGAGCGACGACGGCAGGGCCGGCAGGTAGCTGTTCCCGGTGTCGTAGGCGGCCGGGACCCGGATCGGTGCGATCTGAGGGGTCCCCCGCTCGGCTACCAGGGAGTCGTAGATCGGGGTGTCGGGGAACGACGGCGTGGCGTAGTAGCCGCTGCCGTAGGTGGAGCGGGGGGAGGTCATGACACCTAAGTTAAGCCCACGATGTGCCGGTTGGGGAGTCCCAATCTTGGGCTCATCCGATTTATGCTGGTTCTGATCATCTGACCAGCCAAAACATCGTCAGCGCTTCTGCGGACGGCAGGTGTTTCCGCGCCGGGGCCCCGACGGCCGGACTGTGGGCTCACCGGTGGGCCGGGCACTAGGTTGGCGGAAGACTCTCCGGGCAGCCGGACTCGTGATGGGGGCGAGCATGACCATGCAAAAGGGAACCAATGTCGGGGTGCCGGCTCGGGCCGTGCGGGTCGAGCTGGGCTGGCACACCTCACCCGGAACACCCGACGTGGACGCCTCGGCGCTCCTCCTGGTGTCGGGAAAGGTGCGCAGCGACGCGGACTTCGTCTTCTACAACCAGCCGGTCCACGGATCCGGCGCGGTGCGACACGAGGGCAAACGGACGGCCGGGGGAGCCGTCACGGACAGCCTCACGGTCGACTTCGCCCGGATCGAGCCGGCGATCGACCGCGTCGTGATCGCGGCCTCGGCGGACGGCGGCACCTTCGGGCGCGTGACCGGGCTCCACGTGAGGATCGTGGACCAGGTGAACGGCTCGGAGATCGCACGCTTCGACACCGCCGACGCCACCGTCGAGACCGCCTTCATCCTCGGCGAGCTCTACCTGCGCCAGGGAGCCTGGAAGTTCAGGGCCGTGGGGCAGGGGTACGACACCGGACTCGAAGGTCTCGCGACGGACTTCGGGATCTCCGTCGACGAGCCCCAGCAGTCGCCTCCGCCCCGGAGGGCTCCCCAGCCGCCCGCGCCCCCGGCCGCGGCGCGGACCGCCCCCGCACCTCCGCCCGCGCCCCCGGTCGTGCAGGCCGTGAGACTGACCAAGGTCACGCTGACGAAGGACGCCCCCTCGGTGTCGCTGTCGAAACAGGGCGGCACGTCGGGAGCGCTGCGCGTCAACCTCAACTGGGAGGTGCGCAAGCAGTTCAAGGGCTGGGGCGCGAAGCTCGGCAGGGCGGTCGCCGTGCACGCGGACCTGGATCTCGACCTCTGCGCACTGTACGAACTCACCGACGGACGCAAGGGCGTCGTCCAGGCGCTCGGAAACGCCTTCGGGTCCCTCCGGCAGCCTCCCTACATCCACCTCGACGGCGACGACCGCACCGGTGCGGTCTCCACCGGCGAGAACCTCACGGTCAACCTCGACCACAAGGACCAGCTCCGCCGGGTCCTGATCTTCGTCACCATCTACGAGGGCGCCCGGAGCTTCGCCGATCTCCACGCCACGGTCACCCTGCAGCCGCAGAACGGCGCGGCGATCGACTTCTCCCTCGACGAATGCACCGTCCCGTCCACCGTGTGCGCGCTCGCGCTGATCACCAGTGACGGGCGGGACCTCACCGTGCAGCGCGAGGCCCGCTACCTCGTCCCCCAGCGAGGGGTGAGCCCCCAGCGGACCATCGACGCGGCCTACGGCTGGGGCATGAACTGGACCCCCGGGCGCAAATGACCGCCGAGCCCGGCCACCCCGCCGGCGGCCGGGCTCAGGACTCCGGTGCGGCCTCGGGACGGGCGTACGTACGCCCCTTCCAGGCCGCGCCCCGCCCCCGGTGGTGCCGCACCGCGGAATCCACCGTCATCAGGAGGTAGAGGACGGCGGTGAAGGGCAGCAGCGGTGCCAGCCACGACGACTGCCGGTAGTACCCGAGCATGGGCAGGTAGGTGCCCGCCATCACCGCCCACGCCGCCCCGCCCGCCGTCGCCGCCACCGGCTCGCCCGTCAGCAGCCCGGCGACCAGCGTGACGGGCGGCGCGACGTAGACCAGACCCAGCCCCAGGACCGTGCCGGCCAGCAACCACGGGCTGTGCCGCAGCTGCGCGTACGCACTCCGCGCGACCATGCGCCACAGGTCGGCCAGTCGCGGAGAGGGCCGCACACTGTCGACCCGGTCGGCGAGCCCCAGCCAGATCCGGCCGCCGCTGCGCCGGACCGCGCGCGCCAGCGAGACGTCGTCGATCACCGCCTGACGGATGGACTCCGGGACACGCGCCCGCTCGGCGGCCCGTGTACGCAGCAGGACGCAGCCGCCCGCCGCCGCCGCGGTCCGCGACCTCTTCCCGTTCACCCGCCGGAACGGGTAGAGCTGGGCGAAGAAGTAGACGAAGGCGGGAACCACCAGCCGCTCCCAGACGCTCGTCACCCGCAGCCTCGCCATCTGCGAGACCAGGTCGAAGCCGTCCTCACCCTCGGTCCCGGCCGCGGCGACGAGTTCCCGCAGGCTGTCCGGCTCGTGGGCGATGTCGGCGTCCGTCAGCAGCAGGAACTCGGGTTCCCCCTGCCGGGCCAGCGCCATCCCGTGCCGCAGCGCCCAGAGCTTCCCCGTCCACCCGGGCTCCGGCTCACCGGGTGCCACCACCGTCAGCGGCAGCCCCCCGCACCGCGCGGACAGCGCACGTGCGAGCTCACCCGTGCCGTCGCCGCTGCAGTCGTCGACCAGGATGATCTCCGCGTGCCCGGGATAGTCCTGGGCGAGCAGCGACGGCAGGCTCACCGGCAGCACCTCCGCCTCGTCCCGCGCGGGGACGACCACGGTCACCGAGGGCCAGCGCTCCGGGTCCCCGCGCCGTGGGAGCCGCTGGTCCGTCCGCCAGAAGAACCCCTGGCCCAGCAACAGCCACACCCACACGACCAGCGAACCCACGGCGATCCAGGCAACGGCGCTCATCCGTCGAAGTGTGCCCCACACCGGCGGCCCCGCAAGGGCTGTCGACTATGGTGACCGGGTGAAGATCGCACTCATGGACTCGGGAATCGGCCTGCTCGCGGCAGCGGCCGCGGTACGCCGACTGCGGCCGGACGCCGATCTGGTGCTGTCCTCGGACCCCGGCTCGATGCCCTGGGGGCCGCGTACCCCCGAGGACGTGACCCGGCGTGCCCTCGCCGTGGCACAGGCGGCCGCCGCCCACCGCCCGGACGCCCTGATCGTCGCGTGCAACACCGCCTCCGTCCACGCGCTGCCCACCCTGCGGGCCGAACTGGAGCCCGGCCTCCCCGTCATCGGCACGGTGCCGGCGATCAAGCCTGCCGCCGCGGGCGGCGGCCCCTTCGCGATCTGGGCGACGCCGGCGACCACGGGAAGCCCCTACCAGCGCGGGCTGATCAACGACTTCGCCCGGGCCGTGGACGTGACCGAAGTGCCCTGCCCGGGTCTCGCCGACGCCGTCGAGCACGCCGACGAGCAGGGGATCGACCGTGCGGTGGCGGCCGCCGCCGCCCTCACGCCGCCGGACGTCACGGACGTCGTCCTCGGCTGCACCCACTACGAACTCGTCGCCGAACGCATCCGCGCCGCGGTCGAGCGGGACCGGCCGGGCCGGGCGCCGCTCGTCCTGCACGGTTCCGCCGACGCGGTCGCCGCGCAGGCGCTGCGCCGTGTCGGAGCGGCTCCCGCCCCGTCGGCCGAACCGACCGGCGCCCTCACGGTCCTCCTCGCGGGGCACGCCGCCGAGCTCCCCGTACCCGCTCTGGCCTACGCCGAGGGGCTGCTGCTCAAGGCCGTCAGCCCCGCTGTCTGACCGTGTGAGGCCCCCTCGCCGGGTCGCGCGTCCCCTCCCCGGGTCGCGGAACGTGGGTACGCTGCTGGGCATGACGGACCACCCCCGTAACGCGCGGCACGGTTCGAGCCAGGTCCCGAGCACGGTGTGGACGGGACGGGCCACCAACCGCTTCCAGTGGCTGCTCGCGGCCGTGGGGGCGGCGTTCCTGGCACTCGGCATCGAACTGGCCGTCGACTCGGCCTGGGGCGGCGGATTCGCCCCCCTGCTCATGTCCGTCATCGGCTGTGTCGCCGCCGGACTCCTGATCCTCTTCGGGACCCTCGCCTTCGTGCACGTGGCCGTCAAGGTCGACGGGGACGCCCTCGAGGTGCGCTGCGGTCACGCCGGGCTCCCCAGGCGCCGGATCCTGCTCACCCATGTGGTGGGCGCGGAGTTCGCCCCCACGGTCACCCCGCGCCAGTGGGGCGGCTGGGGCTACCGCTGGCGGCCCGAACAGGGCACGGCCGTCGTCGTGCGCCGCGGGGAGGCGCTGGTGCTCCGGCTGGGGGACGGCATGACCTTCACCGTCACCGTCGACGACGCCGAGGCAGCCGTGCGTTTCATCCGCGACCGCCTGCACCTCACGGCCACCGGGAAGACCCCGGCGCCCTGAGACGGCGGGCCGGAGCGGCTGCCGGGCCCTCAGCGGCCCACCGTAGACTCCGGCAGGTGAGCGCCACCATCACCACCGTCGAACCGCCGCCCGTCCCCGCGCCCCGCAGCAGCACGCTGTGGCCGAGGCTCGCCAGGCCGGCCGCAGCCGTGCTGTCCGGCGCCCTGCTCTACGCGAGCTTCCCGCCCCGGCCCCTGTGGTGGCT
Organism: Kitasatospora papulosa; assembly: GCF_000717245.1. Classification (GTDB taxonomy): domain Bacteria; phylum Actinomycetota; class Actinomycetes; order Streptomycetales; family Streptomycetaceae; genus Streptomyces; species Streptomyces papulosus. Next base: position 501,376 of record NZ_JNYQ01000003.1, on the reverse strand, counting down.
GGTGCTGCCGGGCTTCGCCCTGCTGGGCTGGGTCCTCTCGGCACGCAAGCTGCGCGCGGCGCTGGGCCTCGGCCTCCTCGCGGGCCTCGGCTTCATGCTCCCGCTGCTCCACTGGACGGGGGAGGAGGTCGGCCCCGTCCCCTGGCTCGCGCTCGCACTCGCCGAAGCGGTGTTCGTCGCCGTCGGCTGCGTCGGTGTCGCCGCGGTCTCCCGGCTGCCGTACTGGCCGGTCTGGGCCGCTGCCGTCTGGACCCTCGACGAGGCGGTGCGCGCCCGCGTTCCCTTCGGCGGCTTCCCCTGGGGCAAGATCGCCTTCGGCCAGGCCGACAGCGCGTTCCTCCCGCTCGCCGCACTCGGCGGCACCCCGCTGCTCTCGTTCGCCGTCGTGCTGTGCGGCTTCGGGCTCCTGGAGGCCGTCCGGCAGGTCCGCCGGCACCGTGCCGCGGGCACCGTGCCGCGCTCCGCCGTCGTCGCCGCCGTCGTCACCGTGGCCGCGCCGGTCGCCACGGCCCTGGCGGCCCTTCCGCTCGTGGACGACTCGCCCGAGGACGGCACGGCCACGGTCGCCGCCGTCCAGGGCAACGTGCCGCGCCTGGGACTCGACTTCAACTCCCAGCGCCGGGCCGTCCTGGACAATCACGCGAACCGGACCGAGCAGCTCGCCCGCGACGTGAAGGCGGGGAAGGTGCCCCAGCCCGACTTCGTCCTCTGGCCGGAGAACTCCTCGGACCTCGACCCGTACCGCAACGCCGACGCACGCGAGGCCATCGACCGGGCCGTGCGGGCCATCGGCGCCCCCACCGTCATCGGCGCCGTCCTCACCCCCGACACCGGGCCGCTGCGCAACACACTGATCGAGTGGGACCCGAAGAACGGCCCCGTGGACACCTACGACAAGCGGCACATCCAGCCGTTCGGCGAGTACATGCCAATGCGGTCCGTGGCACGCGTCTTCAGCAAGGACGTCGACCGCGTGCAGAGGGACTTCGGCCGGGGCCGCACGGTCGGTGTGTTCGACCTCGCGGGCACGAAGGTCGGGCTCGTGACCTGCTACGAGGCCGCCTTCGACGACGCCGTGCGCGACACCGTCAAGAACGGCGGACAGCTGATCGCCGTGCCGAGCAACAACGCCACCTTCGGACGGAGCGAGATGACCTACCAGCAGCTGGCCATGAGCCAGGTGCGGGCGGTCGAGCACGGGCGGTCCGTCGTCGTGCCCGTCACCAGCGGCGTCAGCGCGGTGATCAGGCCGGACGGCACGATCGTGGAGAAGACGAAGATGTTCACCCCGGACGCGCTGGTCGACGAGGTGCCCCTGCGGTCCTCGCTCACGCCCGCCACCAGGATGGGGGCCCTGCCGGAAGGCGTCCTGGCGCTGCTCGCCCTGAGCGGGCTCGGCTGGGCCACCGCCCGGTCGGTGCGTGCCCGGAACGGGCGGAAGGGTGCGGCGGCGGCCGCACCGGAGGACGTTCCGGCCGGGACGTAGGCTCCTCGCATGGGCACTCCAGACTTCATCCGCGACATCCGCGCCACCGCCGGCCACCAGCTGCTCCTGCTGCCGGGGGTGACCGCGGTCGTCTTCGACGACGCGGGCAGGGTCCTGCTCGGCCGCCGGTCGGACACCGGCAAGTGGTCGGTCATCGGTGGCATCGGGGAGCCCGGCGAGGAACCCGCGCTGACAGCGGAGCGCGAGGTGTACGAGGAGACGGCGGTGCGCTGTGTCGCGGAGCGGGTCGTGCTCACCCAGGCGCTGAAGCCGGTGCAGTACGCCAACGGGGACCGCTGCCAGTACGTCGACATCACCTTCCGCTGCCGTGCGGTCGGGGGCGAGGCCCGGGTGAACGACGACGAGTCGCTGGAAGTCGCGTGGTTCGACGTCGACGCCCTGCCGCCGCTGAGCGAGTTCTCGCTGTTCCGTATCAAGCAGTCCCTCACCGACGGCCCTACCTGGTTCGCGCGCACGCCGGACGCCTGACACGCGGGGCCGGGGCGCGGGAAGTGGCGTTCAGGCGACCTCCCCAGGTGCCTGGAACGACCGCTTCCCGTGGTGCCCGTCCGGAGTTCAGGAACTGACGTGTCCTGGGCGACCTCGGGACCGTCTCACCCGTGAGCGCCTCCGTAAACCTGCCCGCTCGGGAGAATCACGGGCGGGGCGGTCCCCCGGACCGCCCCCATCAGGTCACGCGCGGTTCCCAGGGTGGAAAATCCCCCCGCGAGCAGGCGTGAAGTATCTGTGAAGGGGCACCGGGTGTTCATGCTGCCTGTCGTGCTCGTACTCCTCCTCGGCCTCGTCCTGCTCTGCGCCGGGTTCGCGCTGGAGGAGATGTGAGGGAGCGCGCTCACCGCGCCCGCCGTTCCCGTCTCCTGGTGCCGTGCTCCTCTTCTGCCACAGCCCGCGAAAGGCCTGGTGGCGGCAGGTCCGACGCGAGCCGCAGGGCCGGGTCGTGCGCTCCCCGGCTGCCGCTCGGGGCCGGGCGGAACGAGTGTGATGATGGTCGCCGTCGTGGCGGGTGCGAAGCCGTCCGGGGCGTCGTTGCGATGGCATACGCTGCGCAGGAACGGTGATGACGGGCATGAGAGAAGGGGTCACTTCGGTGGCAGAGCAAGAGATATCGACCCGCCTGGTGGAGCTGCTGACGCAGCAGCGGGAGTCGCTGGGCGCCGCTTGGCTGGAGAACGTCTCGGCCACGCTGCGGGGGCGGATCTCCGTCGCGGAGCTGGACCGTGAGCTGCGGGAGCTGTACTCCGCGCTGGTGGACGGCCTCCGGACGGGGGGATTCGACTGGCAGGGCGACTCGTACGCAGAAGTCCGCGCCCTCCTCGGCGAGCTGTCGCGGAACCGCGCACGCCAGGGCTTCTCGCCCACCGAGACCGCGGTCAGCGTGCTCGCAGGCAAGGAGATCCTCGAACCCACGACCGAGACGTCGGCCGAGGACATCCAGGCCTACCTCCGGCTGAGCCGCCTCATGGACGCGCTCGGGCTGTACACGCTCGAGGTGTACGCGAAGACCCGCGAGGAGATCATCAGCGCCCAGTCCGAGCAGCTGATGGAGTTGTCCACCCCGGTGGTGAAGCTGTGGGAGGGCGTCGTCGCCGTCCCTCTGGTGGGCACCCTCGACTCGGCGCGCACCCAGGTCGTCATGGAGAAGCTTCTCCAGACCCTTGTGGACACCGGTTCCGACCAGGCGATCATCGACATCACCGGTGTCCCCGCCGTCGACACCGAGGTCGCCCAGCATCTGCTCAAGACGGTCGTCGCCGCGCGGCTGATGGGTGCTGAGTGCACCATCTCGGGTATCCGCCCGCAGATCGCCCAGACGATCGTGGCGCTCGGCATCCAGTTCGGCGACATCGTCACCAAGGCCACGCTCGCCGACGCGCTCAAGCACGCCCTGCGACGCAACAGCGTCGACCTCGGCCGGGCCGGAGGCGCAGCGTGACCGAGCGAGTCCCCGTGCTGAAGATCGGCGACGTCCTGCTGGTGTCCATCCAGGTCGACCTGGAGGACCAGACCGTCCTGGACCTGCAGGACGACCTCGCGGCGCGCATCGTGGCGACCGGTGCGTCCGGCGTCGTCATCGACATCACCGCGGTGGAGATCGTCGACTCGTTCGTCGGCCGCATGCTGGCGACGACGGCCGCCATCTCGCGCATGCTGGATGCCGAGACCGTCGTGGTGGGCATGCGGCCCGCCGTCGCCATCACCCTCGTCGAGCTGGGCCTCTCGCTCGGCGGCGTCCGTACGGCTCTCACCCTGGAGAAGGGGCTCGACATGCTGGCCCGGCCCGACAGTCGCCCCCCGGCGAAGCCGTGAGCGGGCCCCGGCCCGTCCCCGACGCAGACCACGAGACGATCACCATCGAGTCGAACGACGACGTGGTCCGAGCCCGCCAGCTGGTGCGCACCCTTGCCCAGCGGTGCAAGCTCTCCCTCGTCGACCAGACCAAACTGGTCACCGCCGCGAGCGAACTCGCGCGCAACACCCTGGTGTACGGAGGCGGCGGCGTCATGCGCACCGGACTCGTCCGCCGGGACAGCCGGGTGGGTGTCACGGCCGTCTTCGAGGACTCCGGCCCCGGCATCCCGGACCTGGACCTCGCCCTGACCGACGGATGGACGTCGGGCGGCGGCCTCGGCCTGGGCCTCAGCGGAGCCCGGAGGCTGGTGGACGACTTCACCCTCGACACCGAGGTCGGCCGGGGCACGCAGGTTGCGGTGACCAAATGGGCCCGCTGAACCTGCCCCTGCTGGAATCCGAGGACATCGCCTGGTTCCGTGACGACGACTCGCTCCCCGCGTCGACGAGGGGAGCCGCTGCGGCGCTCGCCCGGCGCCTCGGGTTCGACGAAGTGCGTTGCGCCGAGGTCGCGCTCGCGGTGAGCGAGGCCGCCTCCAATCTGCGCAAGCACGCCGTCGACGGAGCGCTGCTGCTCCGGGTCGTGCGCACGGAGCACGACGCCGGGCTCGAATTCGTCACGACGGACGAGGGGCCCGGTATGGCCGATGTCGCCGGGTGCCTGGTGGACGGCTCGTCCTCGGCGGGCACGCTGGGTATCGGCTTGGGCGCGATCGTCCGCCTCGCCGACACCTTTGACGTGCACTCACTGCCCGGAAAGGGCACGGCCATGTCCGCCCGCTTCTGGACGAAGGACGCCGCGGGCCGTTCCGCCGCCGTGGGTGAGCCCGTCGTCGCCGGACTCACCCGGCCCCTCACGGGGGAGTCCGTCTGCGGGGACGCCTGGGCCGCGCGCGCCGTCGGCGACCGCGAGCACATACCGACGCCACCTGCCGAGCGGCGGGTGACGGGACGCGAATCCCCGGCGGAACCGCTCGGATGGGCCGCGCTGACCGGTTTCCGGCCTGAGCCGGACCGGGCACGGCCGGCGAAGGCCGTGCAGGAGCGGACGGACAGGACCGAGGGGCCCGCCCTGCTCATGATGTTCTGTGACGGACTCGGCCACGGTCCTCTCGCGCACCGTGCCTCCCAGACGGCGGTGGCGGCGTTCCGCGACAGCCGGTCGCAGACCCCCGAAGGCGTGCTCACCGACATGCACAAGGCACTCCGCGGAAGCCGTGGGGGAGCGGTCGCCGTGGTGCGCGTCGAATCGCTGACGAGGAGCGTCCACTTCTGCGGCGTGGGCAACGTGAGCACCTTCGTCGTGGACGCGGACACGGACGAGAGGCGTGCCCTCCTCTCGTCGCCCGGGATCGTGGGCCACCAGCTTCCGACGCTCCGTACCGTGCGTCAGGAGCTCCCGCGCCACGGCGGCGTGGTCATGCATTCCGACGGGCTCACCGAACGCTGGCAGCCGGCCGCCCTGCCCGGCTTCCTGTCGCACACCCCGCTGGTGGCCGCGGCGCAGCTGCTCCGGGAGGCGGGCATACGCAGGGACGACGCAGGCGTCGCCGTACTGAAAGGAAGCTGGTGACTTCGACCGCGGCCGACGGCACCCTCCACCTCGTCACGATCCGCATCACCACGGAGCAGGACGTCTTCGCCCTCCGCCGCAGCGGCAAGGCGGCCGCCGAGGCCCTGGGCGCGGAGGGACAGGACCAGATACGCCTGGCGACCGCCCTGAGCGAGCTGGGCCGTGATCTGCTCGGCTCGTCCGAACTGAGGGTCGCCCTGAGCGCGGAACAGGGCGCACAGCCCGTGCTGCGCGCGGCGCTCCACTGGGGGGACGGCCCCGGCCCCGGCGCCGAGTCGCTGCGGGCCGCCTCCCGCCTGGTCCAGGTGCACCACGAGGACGGTGGCCGGACGCTGCTGATCGAGCAGCAGCTCACGGCGGGCGCGCAGACCGCCGAGAGCGTGCGCAGGGCACGGGACCTCCTCGTCGAGCGCAACGGCGGCGGCGTCCTCGAGGACGCCCGCGCCCAGACCAGCGATCTGATCGCCGCGCTCGAGGAGTCGCGGGAGCAGAAGGAGGAGCTCCGCCGTCTCAACGAGGAGCTGGAGGAGACCAACCGGGGAGTGGTAGCCCTCTACTCCGAGCTGTCCGAGGAGTTGGAGGAGACCAACAGAGGGGTCGTCGCCCTCTACGCGGAACTGGACGAGAAGTCGCGCCAGCTGAGGGAGGCCAGCGAGGCCAAGACCCGGTTCTGGGCGAACGTCAGCCATGAACTGCGGACGCCGGTCAACTCCGTGGTGGGCCTCGCCCGGCTCCTGAACGACGCCGGCTCCGACGGGCTCGACGAGGAACAGCGCAGACAGGTCTCCCTGATCTCCGCCTCCGGAGCCACGCTGCTCGCGCTCGTCGACGAACTTTTGGACGTCGCCAAGGCCGAATCGGGCCGCCTCGAACCGCACATGGCGCAGGTCGACCTGCGGGCCGTACTCGGCCAGCTGCGCGGAACGCTCAAGGGATACGGCGCGCGGGGCGAGGTGGAGCTGTCGGTCGCCACATCCGGCCTCCCGCTCGTCACCGACGAGGTGATGCTCACCCGCATCCTGCGCAACCTCCTGTCCAACGCGCTCAAGTTCACCGAGCACGGCACCGTGAGCCTGGAGGTCGAGGCCGAGGACGGACCCGGGGGCGACCACGTGGTCTTCACGGTGACGGACACGGGAATCGGCATCCCCGAGGAGGAGCAGCAGCAGATCTTCGAGGAGTTCTACCAGGTGCGCGGCCCGCACCAGCGCGGGCGTTCCGGAACCGGCCTCGGTCTGCCCTACGCCCGGCGGCTCACGGAGCTCCTCGGCGGAAGCCTGGTACTCACGAGCGGCCCGGGTCAGGGGACCCGGGTCACCGTCAGGCTGCCCGCCGGACAGGCCCCCGCCGACGCGGGCGCCGGCCACACCGGGCATCGCCCGGCTCTCGCGCTGCTGGTCACCGTGGACGACGACGAGACGTTCCGCGGCACCGTCCGTCCCGTCCTGGCACAGCTGGCCGGCCGGGTGGTGGAGGTCGGAGAAGGCGGCCTGGCGATCTCCACCGTGCGCGCCGAACGGCCGGACGCGGTCCTCCTCGATCTACACATGCCGGACATGGACGGCTACACGGTCCTGGCCGGACTCGCCGACGACCCCGAGCTGCGCGGCACACCGGTCGTGGTCGTCACCTCGGCCCCCACCGAGGCGCTGGACAAGGACAGACTGGCCCACGCGCGAGCCGTCCTCGACAAGTCCACGCTCACCCTCGCGCAACTCGTCTCCGCCTTCGGAGACGCGCACAGCCCCCGCACAGCCGGAGAGGACGGCGGTCAGTGAGTACCCACGCGCACCTGGACAGCGCCGTCGCGACGGTCATGGTGCTCGACGACAACGACACGAAGCGTTACATCGTGGGCAGCTGGCTGCGACGCGCCGGGCACACGGTGGTGGAGGCGGCCGACGGGGCCGAGGGCCTGGCCCTACTGGCCGGTGCCTCCGACGCGGACCTGCCGGAACTGGCCGTCGTGGACGTACGTCTGCCGGACATGAGCGGGTTCGAGGTGTGCGAGCAGATCAAGGCGGACCCGCGCACCGCCTCCCTGCCCGTCATCCACGTCTCGGCGTCGGCCGTCGAGGTGAGCGACCGCGCCCAGGGCCTGCACCGTGGAGCCGACGCCTATCTGACCGAGCCCATCGCGCCCGACGAACTGCTGGCCACCGTCACGGCCGCACTGCGCTACGCCCGGGCCCGGCGGCGTGCCGAGCGGCTCGCGCGGCGCGTGGCCGCGCTGAACAGCAGCACCCTCGCCGTGTACGGCGCGCGGGACGGTGAGGCCTTCACCGCCGCTGCCGCCGCGGGGGCGGCCGCTCTGATGGCCTCGCCCGCCGTCGCGATCTCCCTGAGCCCCGACAACCGCACACTCCTGCTCGCCGCTGCTGCCGCTGCCCCGCCGGGCCTGTCCGGCCCCACGGAGCCCCTGGTGGTCCCGGAGCAGCCCGCGGCGTCCGTCCGGCAGGCGGACCTGCGTGTCCTGGACCTGCTCTGCGAGACGGCTCTCGGGGACGGCATCGGGACGGACATGGTGCTTCTGTCCGGTGAGCAGTGGAAGAGCCTCGTCCCAGGGGACCCGTCCGGCGGGGCCGACGTGTTCCCCGGGCGGGTCGGGCTGGTCCTCGCCCGTACGAAGCAGGGACGCCCGCCCGTGGCACTCGCGGTGGACGCCACGACCCTCGCGGGGGTCGACGACGGCGAACTCCTGTCCCAGCTGGCGCAGGCGTGCGCGCTGGCCCTGGAGGCTCTGCGCAGCCAGAGCGAGGAGCACGCCCTCGTGCTGACCCTGCAGCGCACGTTCCTGCCGGACAGGCTTCCCCAGGTGCCCGGCGTGGACATGGCGGTGCGGTACGAGCCGGCCGCCGATCACGCCGAGATCGGCGGCGACTTCTACGAGGCCATCCAGACCCCCGACGGCCTGCTGCTCGCCATCGGTGACGTGGCCGGGCATTCCCTCCAGGCCGCCATGGTCATGGGCGAGGTACGCCACGCGCTACGCGCCTACGCCATCGAGGGGCACGATCCCCGGACCCTGCTGGACCGCCTGGACGCCCTGCTGGTGCGGCTGCGCCCCTCCATCACCGTCACCGTCTGCCTCGTCCTGGTGGAGACCGGCGGCCGGCGGATCCACGTCGCCAACGCGGGCCACATACCACCGCTGCTGAGACGCACCGACGGTTCCACGCGCTATCTGACGGAGCACGGCCCGCTGCTCGGCCTGCAACTGCCGCATCCGCCCGCGACGCCCCATGACGTGGCGGAGGGCTCCACGATCCTGCTGCTCACCGACGGGCTGATCGAGGTGCCGGGGGAGGACCTCGACGACAGCATGGACGCGCTGAGCGACACGCTCCGAGGCGCGCCCCAGGAACTGGGGGAGCTGTGCGACGTACTGCTCGACACCTTCGGAAAGGGAAAGACGGATGACATCGCGCTGCTGGCGGCCCGGCTCCTGTGACGTCCGGCGCACTCCGGCCCGCGCCCGCCGTGACCGGGCCGTCCAACCCGTGCTCGGGGGGTGCTGACGGTGCCTGACCGCGCGCTGGTAGTCACCGCCGACCACAGTCCTTCCGGCGCGGTCGTCCTGCGGCTCGAGGGAGTGCTCGACCACCTCACCGCCGCCCGTTTCCGCAGGACCGTCGAGGAGATCCCCCTGCGCGCGGAGTCACCGCTCGTCCTCGACATGTCCCAGCTCTCGTTCTGCGACTCGGTGGGACTCACGGAGCTCCTCCTCGCCCACCGCAGGGCCCGGACGGCGAGTACGTCGGTCCTGCTCGTGGGCGTGTCCAGGGAACTCGGCCATCTCCTCGAACTCACCGGGGTCGACAGGGTGCTTACCGCCGGGGAGGGCCCCGTCGGCGGGCCGGGAGACGGATCCCGGCCCGCCCGCGAATGAGGGGTCAGACGCTCCGGGCGTCGGCGGGGAGCGTCGTGGCGTCCGCCGGTGCCCGGCCGGAGTCCGGCTCGATCTCCGTGAGGTCGCGGTTCCTGGTCTCCTTCGCGCAGACGATCGCCAGCACGGTGAGCAGCGAGGCGGCGATGACGTACAGCGAGATCGGAGTCGAACTGCCGAAGTCGGCGAGGAGCGCGGTGGCGATGAGCGGTGCCGGGGCCCCTGCGGCGACCGACGAGAACTGGGCGCCGATCGAGGCTCCCGAGTAGCGCATCCTGGTCGCGAACATCTCCGCGAAGAAGGCCGCCTGCGGTGCGTACATGGCACCGTGGAAGACCAGTCCCACGGTGACGGCGAGCAGCAGGCTTCCGAAGCTCCTGCTGTCGATCAGCGCGAAGAACGGGAACATCCACAGGGCCACACCGATGGCACCGACCAGATAGACGGGCCTGCGCCCCACCCGGTCGGACAGCGCCCCCCACAGCGGGATCACGGCGAAGTGCACGGCGGACGCGACGAGTACGGCGTTCAGGGCGGTCTGCTTGCTCAGCTCCGCGGAGGTCGTCGCGTACACGAGGATGAACGCGGTGATCACGTAGTAGCTGATGTTCTCGGCCATCCGGGCGCCCATGGCGATCAGGACATCCCGCCAGTGATGCCGCAGGACGGCGACCAGGGGCATCCTCTCGGCCGGCGCGGCGGCCGCCTTGCGCTGTTCGGCCTGGGCCAGTGCCGCCTTGAAGACAGGCGACTCGTCGACGGAGAGACGAATCCACAGTCCGAGGATCACGAGCACACCGGAGAGGAGGAAGGGGATCCGCCAGCCCCAGGACTCGAAGGCGGACTCGGACAGGAGCGCGGTGAGGGCGGAGAGCACGGCGGTCGCGAGCAACTGCCCCGCGGGCGCCCCGGTCTGCGGCCACGACGCCCAGAACCCGCGCCGTTGCGCGTCCCCGTGCTCCGACACGAGCAGCACGGCGCCGCCCCACTCGCCACCGAGGGCGAACCCCTGCACCAGGCGAAGGACGGTGAGCAGCACGGGCGCCGCCGAACCGATCGTGGCGTGCGTCGGCAGGAGCCCGATGGCGAAGGTCGCGCCTCCCATCATCAACAGGCTGAGCACCAGTAGCTTCTTGCGCCCGAGCCGGTCACCGTAATGCCCGAACACCAGGGCCCCGATGGGGCGTGCGGCGAATCCCACGGCATAGGTGAGGAAGGAGAGAAGGGTGCCGACGAGCGGGTCGGACCCGGGGAAGAACAGCTTGTTGAACACCAGCGCGGCAGCGGAGCCGTAGAGGAAGAAGTCGTACCACTCCACCGTGGTCCCGACGAGGCTCGCGGCGACGATGCGGCGAAGGTTGGACGGGGGTGGGGGAGCGGTTGCTGGGGCGGCCATGGATACCACTTCCGGACAGTTGGCGGGGACGTTTCCGTGTCGCCATACCGTAGGAAGGGGCAGGTCGGTGGCGTATGTGGCGGGACACCACAGTTCCGGGTGCGGGAGTGCGCCTGTCCACCATGGAGGCGGGGCCGTGTTCGGGACGGGACCCGCACGAGGCCGTCCGGCGGGTCCGACGGCCGCCCCGGCGGGCCCGGGGCGGCCGTCGTCAGGTCCGCGTCAGCGGCCGTCCCGCTCCTCGATCGCCGCCGGGCGCGTCTGGGCGGCCCGGATGCGTTCCACGTCGAGCTTGGTGCCGCGGTCGAAGCGGTAGACGCCGTTCTGCTCCTGGAAGACGTCCGTCAGCTGCGTGTAGCAGTAGCCGAACATGGCGGGGTCCTGGAGCAGCACCCCGGTGAGACCGGTGAAGCGTTCGTGGAACTCGTCCTCGTTCCGCACCCGCTCGCCGTACCCCCACGACAGGGTCCGGTCCTCACCGGACTGGGCGGCGGCCTCGGGGTCCCACCAGATCCCGCCGAACTCGCTCACGAAGTACGGCTGCCCCCGGTAGGGCTGCGAGTAGGCCGCCCCGTTCTCGTAGCTGTTGACGAAGGGCTCGCCCTCGGCCAGGCCGGCCATCTGCCGGCGGAAGGCCTCCGGGTCCTGCTCGTAGCTGTGGGAGTCGTAGACGTCTGTCTCCGCGACCCGGTGGGCGTAGCCGGACGCGTCGATAACGGGTCGCGTGGCGTCGAAGGCCTTGGTGGCCAGGAACATCGCGCGTGTGACGTCGTCGAGCACGGTGATGCGGTCGTGCAGCTTCTGGTACGTCTCGTTGAGCGGGCACCAGCCGACGATCGAGGGGTGCGAGTAGTCGCGTTCCACGGCTTCCAGCCACTGGCCGACGTAGGAGGCGTCCGGCTGCTGGTTGTCGCCGGACGAACCGCCCGTCTCGCAGCCCCAGTCGCCGAACTCGCCCCAGACCAGGTAACCGAGGCGGTCCGCGTGGTACAGGAAGCGCTCCTCGAAGACCTTCTGGTGGAGCCTGGCCCCGTTGAAGCCGGCTTCCATGGCGAGCTCGATGTCGCGTACCAGGGCCTCGTCGGTGGGCGCGGTCATCAGCCCGTCGGGGTACCAGCCCTGGTCGAGGACGAGCCGCTGGAAGACCGGGCGCCCGTTGAGGGTCACGGCCTTGCCCCGCAGGCCGACGGCGCGCAGCCCGGCGTAGCTCTCCACCGTGTCGAGCACCTCCCCGCGCTCGTCGACGAGTTCGAGCCGCAGGTCGTACAGGTGCGGGTCGTCCGGACCCCACTCGCGCCTCCTGTCCGCCGGGACGGGGAGGTGGAGGCGGGGCGCGAGGTCCAGGTCGGCGCGCGCCTCGGCCCTGCACACCTCTCCCTCGTCGTCGCTCAGTACCGCGCGCACCACCTGGCCCGGACGGTTCCCGGACAACGGGAGCTCCAGGTGGAAGGCGGAGCCGGCCAGGTCCGGGGTGATCCGAGGACGCCTCAGGTGTGCCTCGTGGACCGGCTCCAGCCAGACGGTCTGCCAGATGCCGGTGACACGCGTGTAGTTGCAGTCGTGATTGGCGTACTTGATCGCCTGCTTGCCACGGGCCTGCGGGCCCGAGCGGGTGTCACGGGCCCGTACGGTGACGACGACGTCCCGCCCGGAGCCCGCGATGTCGCCGAGGTCGGCGGTGAACGGGGTGAAGCCGCCACGATGGCGCGCCACCTCGGTGCCGTCCGCCCAGACCGTCGTGTCGTGGTCGACCGCTCCGAAGTGCAGCAGGACCCGGCGCCCGGCCCAGTCGGCCGGCAGGGTGAGGACACGCCGGTACCAGACGGCCTCGAGGAAGTCGGTGTCGCCGACGCCGGACAGCTCGGACTCGGGCGGGAAGGGGACGAGGATCTGCCCGTCCAGGTCACGGGTGAGGAGACCGCGTTCGAGACCGCTGTCCCCCCGGTCGGTCTCGAACTGCCAGAGGCCGTTCACGTTGAGCCAGTCGCGACGGACGAACTGCGGTCGCGGGTACTCCGGGCGGGGTACGGAGTGAGTGGGCACACATGCTCCAGTGAGTCGTAGGGCGGCGGCGGGCGCCGGCCCCGGGTGGTACGGAGGGACGGGAAGAGGTGCGGGTCAGGCGCCGCCGAGGCCGGTGGTGGCCACCGAGCTCACGATGCGGCGCTGGAAGAGCAGGAACACCACGACCAGCGGGAGCGCCGCCAGCAGGGCCGAGGCCATGGCCTGGGCGTACTGGATGCCGAAGGCGTCCTTGACGGTGGCGAGTCCGACGGGGAGCGTCATCAGGCCGGGGTCGTTGGTGACGATGAACGGCCACATGAAGTTGTTCCACGCGCCGATGAACACGAAGATCGACACGGCTGCCACGATCGGCCTGGACAGCGGCAGCACGACGGACAGGAAGACCCTGACCTCGGACGCGCCGTCGAGCCGGGCGGCGTCCTCCAGCTCCCGGGGGACGCCGTCGAAGAACCTCTTCAGGATGAACACCATCATGGGCGCGACCACTTGGGGCAGGATCATCGCCGCGTAGGTGTCGACCAGGTCGAACATCAGCATCTGCTCGAACAGCGGCACGACGAGGAGCTGCGGCGGGACCATGACCGCGGCGACGGTGACGGTGAGCAGGAGGCGACGGCCGCGGAAGCCGCCCCGCGAGAAGCCGTAGGCCGCCAGCGTGGATACCGCGACGGTGATCAGGGTGACCAGGCCGGCCACGAGGAAGCTGTTGGCCGCCCAGACGGTGACGTTCCCGCGTTCGAGTATCTGCTGGTAGGCGTCCAGGGTGAAGGCGCCCTTGAAGGGGGACAGGCCCGGCTTGGCGACGTCCTGCTCGCTCTGTACGGAGGTGGCCACCGCCCAGACGAGCGGCAGGAGCCAGACGGCCGCCAGGACGACGAGTGCGGTGCCGGCCAGGACGCGCGGCAGCCGGCCGTGGCCGAGGAGCATGGGGGCGCCGGGCCGTTCCCGGGGCGGGAGACGGCGGGCACGCACGGGGCTTGCGGTGGTGGACATCGGTCAGTCCTCCTGGCGGAAGAGGCGGAGCTGCGCGAGCGAGACGACGATGACGAGGGCGAAGAAGACGTAGGACACGGCGGAGGCGTAGCCCAGCCGGTACCCGGTGAACCCGACGTCGTAGACGTACTCGAGGATCGGACGGGTCGAACCGTTCGGGCCGCCCTTGGTGAGGATGTAGATCTGGTCGAACACCTTCAGCGACGCGAGGATCTGGAGCATGGCGACCAGGACGGTGGTCCTGCGCAGCTGCGGAAGGGTCACGGACCACAGACGGCGCCAGGCACCCGCGCCGTCGAGCGCCGCCGCCTCGTCGAAGACCGTGGGCAGGGACTGCAGTGCGGCGAGGTAGAGCAGGAAGTTGAAGCCGACCGTCCACCAGACCGTGAGTGCGGCGACCGACCACATCGCGACGGACTCGTCGGACAGCCAGCCGACCGGTTCGAGGCCGAGCGCCCCGAGCAGTTCGTTGCCGAGGCCGACGTCCGGCTGGTAGAGCCAGGTCCAGATGAGGGTCACCACCGTCACCGGCAGCAGGTAGGGCACGAAGAAGGACAGGCGCCACACCCACTGCCCGGCGAGCCCGCTGTGCACCAGGAGCGCCATGGCGAGTGCGACCAGCACCAGGGGGACGCTGGAGGCCGCGGTGAAGAGGACGGTGTTGCCGAGACTGCTCCACACGTCCGGGTCGCCGAAGGCCTCGGCGTAGTTGTCGAGACCGACGAAGGACGTGTCGCGCAGCGCGAGCGAACTGTCGGTGAAGCTCATCCAGATGCCCTGGAGCACGGGCCACACGAGGAACAGGACGAAGGGGACCGCGAAGGGCAGGACGAAGAGCGGGCCCGGTCCGCGGCGGCCGGTCCTGCGCCGGGGGGACACGACGGGGGGCCGTTCGCCGGTCGGGGCGGGCGCCCCGACGGGCGTGGTGGTGGTCACGTCGGTTACTCCTTCTGCTCGGTCAGGCCACCGGATTGGGCTGCCGCAGCAGCGTGTTCGCCTCGCGGACCATCTGGCGTACCGCCTTCTCGGCGGAGGTGTTGCCCAGCAGTGCCGACTGGAGCGGCTGGCACATGCGGTTCTGGAAGTTCGAGGCGGCGCCGGCGAACCAGTTCGGCGGGTCGAGCACCGCGACCTTCCCCGCGTCGGCGTAGGAGGACTGGGGGTCGAGCTTCGCGTACGCCGGTTCGGCGAGCACGGGCTGGTAGGCGGGGATGTGCCCCGCGCTCGCCCAGGTCAGGCTCTGCTTGAGGATCTCCGCGACGTAGCGGTGCGCCTGCCTGCGGCGGGCCGGGTCGGGGCTGCTCTGGTGCGGCAGGACGTAGCTGTGGGAGTCGGTGTAGACGGCCGGCTTGCCGAACACCTGGGGGAAGGGTGCGGCCCCGAGCGGTATCCCGGACTTCCGAAGCGTCGGAAGCTCCCACTCGCCCAGCATGGCCATGCCGCCGCGACCGCCCAGGAACCCGGCGAGGGCACTGTTGTAGTCGAGGTTGTTGGGATTCGTCCGGCCGTCGAAGAGCTGCTGCATGAACGACACGACCTGCACCGCGGCGTCGGTGTCGATCTCGGCGGGCCCGCCGTCCGGCAGGGTGAAGGCGGCGCCGGTCTGCGCGTAGAGTGCGGCGAACTGCCGCCAGTTCTGGGCCGTGTCGGTGACGTGGCCGAAGAGGATGCCGGACTTGCCCGTCACCTCCGCCAGCGCCTTGCCCGCTTCCAGCATGGCCTTCGGTGAGCCCATGGGGGCGAGTTCGCCCTCGGTGTCGAGGAGACCGGCCCGGTCCGCGGCGTCCCGGTCGTAGAACACGATGAACGGGTGGACGTCCAGGGGGATGGCGTAGACGACCCCTTCGTGCTTCGTACGCGCCCAGACGGCCGGCGTGAAGTGCTTCTCGGTGACGCCGAACTCGGCGAGGAGATCGAGGTCGAACGGGTCCAGCAGCCCGCCCGGGGCGTACCCGGCGAGCCGTGACAGATGCAGGACCGCCACGTCGGAGGCCCGTCCGCCGGCGGCCGACATGGCGAGCTTCGTGTAGTACGACGGTCCCCAGTCCAGGATCGTGCGATCGACGTCGAAGCCGTCGGACCCCTTGGAGACGGCCCGGATCATGTCGTCCATCAGCATGCCGTCACCGCCCTGGAACAGGTCCCACACGTTCAGTGCCGAGGCGTCGGAGGCGGAGGCCCGCGAGGAGCAGCCGGTCAGGGAACCCGTGGCGAGCAGCGCGCTCGCACCGGCCGCTCCGTAACGCAGCAGCCGACGGCGCCCGATGCCGGGGGCCGGGCCGGGGCCGGGCACCGCCGGCACCTCACGGGGATGGGACGAAGAACTCATCGCGGACCTTTCGACGGCCGGACGCTCATGCCGGATCGGCGGTGGACCGCCGGCACGGGCGGGTCCACCGCACACGGCAGGTGGGTGGGCCGCGCTGGCTGAAACAGTGCGGCCACCTTTTTTTACATCGATGTACATTCGCTGTAAAGAGTTCGGGCGGTACTGCTGGACGAGAGCCGGAGCGCCGGCCGCGAACCCGGCCGGGAGCCTCCGTCCACCGCCGTCGCGCCGGGACATAGACTCGGCATCGCTCGAGGCCAGGGAGGTTGGGCGTGGCACGGCCCAGGATCAAGGACGTCGCACGGCACGCGGGGGTGTCGGAGAAGACGGTGTCCAACGTGATCAACGACTACGTCCATGTCTCCGAACGGACCCGGCGCGTGGTCCGCGAGGCCATCGACCACCTCGGCTACCGGGTGAACCTGGCGGGGCGTCACCTGCGGAAGGGCCGGACGGGCATCATCGCCCTCGTGGTACCCGAGCTCGACGTGCCGTACTTCGCCGAGCTCGCCCGGCACGTCATCCGTGAGGCGGAGCGGCTCTCCCTCACGGTGCTCATCCACCAGAGCGGGGCGGACCGCGAGCACGAACTGGCCGCGCTGGCGGGGTTCGGCTCGGACTTCGTCGACGGGATCATCCTCAGCCCGCTCGCCCTCACGGCGGACGACGTCAGCGACCGGGCGGGGGCTCCCCCGACCGTGCTGCTCGGGGAGCTCCTGGAGGAGGGTGCCGATCACGTGGCCATCGACAACGAGAAGGCGGCGCGTGAGGCCACGGAGCATCTGATCGGTCTCGGGCGGCGCAACATCCTCGCGGTCGGTGGCGTCGAGGCGCCGGGCCTCGGGACCGCGGAGGCGCGCACCCGTGGATACCTGGCCGCCCTGGCCCAGGCGGGAATCCCCCACCGCCCGGAAGCCCTGCTGCCCGTGGGCGACTTCAGGATGCCCGACGGCGCCCGCGCGGTGGCCGGGGTCCTGCGCGCCGGAGAGCGGCCCGACGCACTGCTCTGCCTCAACGACCAGCTCGCCCTCGGAGCGTTGCGAACCCTGTACGAATCCGGCCTCCGCGTCCCCGAGGACGTGGCGGTGATCGGCTTCGACGATGTGGAGGGGGGCCGCTTCAGCGTGCCGACGCTGAGCACGGTGGCACCCGACAAGGCGGCGGTCGCCCGCGTCGCCGTCGAGCTCCTCCACCGGCGCATCGAGGAAGCGGCGCAGGGCCCGGAGGCGTCCGGTGCCGGGTCCGGCGGCGTCCAGTCACCCCAGGACCGTGTGGTCTCCCACCGGCTGGTGCTGCGTGAGAGCACGGAGGGACCCGGGGGCGGATGACCGCGTGCCGGACGCGGCGCGGCCCTTTGACCCCGCACCTCCGTCCCTGCCCCCCGTCCCGTTAGACTCCCCATGCCCAAGCCGTTGACCAGCACCGATGAAGGGGGCGGGAGCGCCGAGGCCCCTGCCCGACCCGGTGGTCGGGTAGCTCAGCGAGGAAGTCCATGCAGGGAGTTCTCACCGGATTCGCGGTGATCGCCGTCGTCATCGGCGTCGGTTACGTCCTCGGACGGCGAGGGCACCTGGGTGAGGACGGCAGAACGGTCCTGACCCGGCTCGCCTTCAACGTGGCGACGCCCGCACTGCTCTTCACCACCCTGGCGCGGGCCGACCTGTCGGTCATCTTCTCGCAGCGGCTCCTGGTCACCGCGGCCGCGACGGCGGCCGCAGCCGCCGTCTTCGTCGCCGTGGGACTTCTGCGGGGCTGGGGCCCGGGGCAACTCACCATCGGCGCACTGTGCTCCAGCTACGTCAACGCCGGCAACCTCGGGATCCCGATCGCCGTCTACGTGCTGGGTGACGCCTCGCTCGTCGCCCCCGTCCTGCTGTTCCAGCAGATCGTCGTCACCCCCCTCGCCCTGACCGTCCTCGACCTGAGCCGGCCGGGCGAGCCCCGCTCCCTCCTGCGGCGCCTGACGACGCCTCTGCGCAACCCGATGGCCCTCGGCTCGCTGTCGGGCGTCGCCGTCGCCGCCACCGGGTGGACCGTCCCGGCACCCGCCCTCGAACCCCTCACCCTCATCGGCAACATGTCGGTCCCCGCCGTCCTGCTGGCCTTCGGGATCTCGCTGCGCGGCAGCGGCGTCCCCGCCCGCGGCGAGAACCGTCCCGCCATCGTCCTGTCCGCCGTCCTCAAGACGGCGTTCCAGCCGGTCGTCGCCTGGGGCATCGGCGCCGGCGTCTTCCACCTGCACGGGGCGGCGCTCCTCGACGTGGTCGTGACCTCGGCGCTGCCCGCCGCGCAGAACCTCTACACCTACGCCTCGCAGTACCGCGTCGCCGAGCAACTGGCCCGGGAGTCCATACTGCTGTCCACCCTGGGTTCGGTCCCGGCCCTGATCACCGTGGCCGCCCTCCTCGGGTAGCACATACGCGCACCTCACCCCGCCGCCGGTGCCGGCGCCCACGCCCGCGACAGCCGCCGATTCGCCTGATGCCGGCACGGTCACATCCTGCGGCGGAGCAGGAATCCGAGCAGCACCTCGATCTCGCCCGCCGCGCGCGGGGCGAGGGACGCACTCCGCAGGCAGACGCGGGCGGCGTCCAGATGGTGACGCGCTTCCTCCAGGGTGGCGTCACGGCCCCCGCACGCCTCGACGAGCGCGGCCGCGCGCAGGGCGCCGGCCTCGTCCAGCGGCACCGGGGAGTCCAGGATTCCGGCGAGCTCCGCCGAGCGGCGATCGTCACGACCGAGGGCGGCGAGCACGGGGTAGGTCTTCTTGCGCTCCCGCAGGTCGCTGTGCACGGGTTTGCCGGTGACCGCCGGATCGCCCCAGATGCCCAGCAGGTCGTCGACGGCCTGGAAGGCCACTCCGAGGTGCCGCCCGGCCCGGTCCAGCGCCGCCACGACGGGCTCGGGGGCCCCGCCCAGGAGTCCGCCGAGCGCCGCCGCGCAGCCCAGCAGCGTGCCCGTCTTGAGCTCCGCCATGGCACGGTACTCATCGGTCCGCACCGCACCGGGCCCCGTCCAGGGGCGAGCGGCGAGAAGCAGGTCCTCCGCCTGGCCGCGGGCGAGACCGCTCAGCGTCTCGGACAGGCGCCCCACGGCCACGGCGGTGAGCGGACCCGGTGCCTCGGCGAGGGTCTGCACGGCCAGGGCGAGGAGCGCGTCGCCCGCCAGCACCGCGGGACCGGTGCCGTACGCCTTCCAGACGGTCTCCCTCTGCCGACGGGTCCCGTCCCCGTCCATGATGTCGTCGTGCAGCAGCGAGAACGTGTGGACCAGTTCCACGGCCACCGCCGCGGCCACCGCGCTGTCCGGGGGAGCCCCCGCGGCCTCGGCGCACAGCACGGCGAGGGCCTGGCGGACGCCCTTGCCCTCGCGTGAGCCGTCGGAGGGTGCCCCGCCGACCTCGCACCAGCCCAGCGAGAACGCGGCCATCTCGCCCTGCCACGGATGGAGCCGCCCGATCGCCGCGGCCAAGGAGGGGCGCACCAGGTCACGGCAGCGGGCGAGTACGCGGTGGGCGCCGTCCGCGCTCTCCCGCGAGCCGGTGCCCGGGGGTGTCGCCTTGCCGTGAGCCGCGAGGCCGGACGGGAGACCGGTGCGCACGGTCGTCCGGGAGGTCATCGCGTCACTGCCCGCTCCGCGGGGTTCCCGACGTCGGGCAGTGGGCCCACCCCCAGCTCGGCCGTCGCCTTGTCGACCATGTCCCGCGCGTGCCGCAGCCCTATTCGGTCCAGGTCCCGGCGCAGTTCCGCCAGTTCCACGACGGTCTCCGCCGGGTTGCGCCCGAGCCGCGCCAGCGCCTTGGCGAGCCCCAGCCGTGACAGCGCGGTGCCCCTCGGCTCGTTCATCTCCTGGAATTCCGCGAGTGCCTGCGCGTAGGTGTCACGCGCCTGCGCGTACTGCCCCGCCCGGTAGTGGACGTTGCCGCGCATCTTGTGGTTGTACGCCAGAGCGCTGGACAGCTTCATCCCACGGCAGAGGGATTCCGCCTCCGTGAGCAGCGACAGCGCACGCTCCACATCGCCGTCGCGTACGGAGACCACGTCGGCGATGCCGCGCAGTGCCCAGGCCCGGCCGCGCCGGTCGTCGGCCCGGCCCGCGGTCGCCGCCGCCTCCTCGAAGAGGGCGAGCGCCCTGTCGTACGAGCCGGTGTTGCGGTGCATCTGGGCTATGCCTTCCAGCGCCCACACGGTGTGCCGCGCCTCGCCGCGCCTGCGGGCCTCGGCGAGCAGCTGCTCGTGCAGTTCGCCGACCGCCTGGTAGTCGCCCTGGATGCGCCCCGTCTCCGCGAGACCGGCGAGCGAGTAACCGCGCACCACCACGTCGCCCCCGCGTTCGCCGAGGTCGGCCGCGAGCCGCAGCAGCCGGTAGGCCAGTGCCAGCGAGCCCCGCTGGCGGGCGAGTGTCCCGCCGCTCCACAGCGCCCAGGCCATCGCCCCGACGTCGTCGACCGAACGTGCCGCGCGGTAACTCGCCTTCCAGGCGGAGTCGGCCTCCGTCACCCGCCCCAGGCGCCTGCACGCCTCCGCCACGGCGAGCCCGCAGCGCGCCATCTCCCGCCGCTCCCCGGCCTGCTCGGCGGCCCGCAGTTCCTCGACCCCCTTCGCCAGCACGTCGGTGAGGGAGGAGTTCACCGACAACGAGCCGAGTGCTCCCTGGTATTCGGGAGCGAACGCCTTGTCCGTCGGCCGTTTCCGCTGATCCACCCGCGCCACCCGCTCACTGTCTCGCCTGTCTTCGACACCGTCAGGGGCGACTCCTGTCGGCAGCCGCCCTTGATCAAGACGGTAGGGGCGGGCGGGGGTTCCACGAATCCCTCTCTTTATGGGTCCTGGGTCCTACCTGAGTGCCACGGGGCACGGCCCGCGTAGTCAGCGGGATGGACACGGGCGGGGCCCGGAGCCCCGGCACACGGGGCGTCCTCCGGGTGGTGGAGGCGGCCTGGCACGCCTGCTGACGCGACGTCACCACGCGTACCGCGTCGGGGACGCAGGCCTCGGCCCCGACGCACGCCCGTCCTGTGGACGCGAGTCAGCCGCGGGGAAATTCACGGCGTTCCATACGCCGACGAGGCGCGATCCGGGTATGGTGACCAAGCGAAGTCAAGATAGCCTTACCTAAGTCGAGGAGCACCGGTGAGTAATCCCTTCGAGGACGAGAACGGCACCTATCTGGTGCTCGTCAACGACGAGGGGCAGCACTCGCTGTGGCCCGCCTTCGCCGACGTGCCCGCCGGCTGGACCGTCACCCACCAGGAGGACACGCGCCAGGCCTGCCTCGACCACGTGGAGCGGAACTGGACGGACCTGCGGCCCAAGAGCCTGATCGGGAGCACGGCCGCCGACCCCGCCTGAGCGGCCGGGGCGTCGGACCGCGCACGTGGTCCGACGCCCCGCCCCGGGAGCAGCGCGGTCACCGGTACCCGGCCGGGTCGGCCGGCCTGCCCGCGCCCTCGACCTCGACCAGGTAGCGCCAGCAGTCCGGACGTGAGCCGTCCAGGTCCGTGAAGCCGTACTCCTGGGCGAGCTGACCGCTGGAGAGGGACCGGCCGTTCCGGCGCGCGACATCGGCGTCGCCGGCCAGCGCCGCGACCGCGCGTCCGACGTACGCCGGGCTCTCCGAGATGCAGAAGTGCGGCACCGCGGCCTGCGCGTCGCGCCAGTTGTCCTCGGTGACTCCGAACGCGTCGAGCATCATCTCCGACCGCATCCAGCCCGGGGTGAGCGCCACCGCCGTGCCGCCGTGCGGCTCCAGCTCGTGTGCGAGCACGAACGCCGTACGCAGCACGCTGTTCTTGACCAGGTCGTAGAAGTACGAGTTGCGGTAGTGCGTGCTGTTGTACGCGGACGTCCCGTCGGTCATCTCGACCACCAGCCCGCCCGGCCGCCGTACCAACAGCGGGAGCACGAAGTGGCTGGTGATCGCGTGGGTCTCCACGCCCAGCCTGAGGAGCCGCAGCCCGTCGTCGAGGTCGTGCTCCCAGACCGGCTTGTCGAACGCGAACAGCCGCTCACCGCCCCAGACGTCGTTGACCAGTACGTCGAGCCGGCCCTGCTCCCTGTCGATGCGTTCGGCCAGGGCGCGGACCTGCTCCGGCACCAGGTGGTCCGTCGGCACCGCGATGCCGGTTCCGCCGGCCGCCGTCACGAGCTCGGCCGTCTCCTCGATAGTCTCGGGCCGGTCGTACTCCGAGCGCCGCTGGCGTGTCGTCCGGCCCGTGACGTAGACCGTGGCGCCTGCCGTGCCCAGCTGGACGGCGATGCCGCGCCCGGCTCCCCGTGTGGCCCCCGCGACGAGCGCGATCTTTCCGCTGAGGTCCGGTGCCGAGCTGTCGGGCGTGAGTTCCATGGAGTTCCCTTGTCCGTGCGCGTGTCCTGGTCGATGCCTTCACCGGCACCGCTCTCCGGCACCATGCTCGACCCGAAAGAAGACATCTTGTGTCGTACTTTCCCGCACGGTCCCGCCCGCCCGGCGGACGTGGCGGAAGCGGTCGCCCCGGGGGCCGCACGCGGGAGCCCTCCGTCCCGCCCGCGGTGGCGGGTGGGACGGAGGGCTCCCGCCGACAGGTGCGGTCCGCCCGTCAGGCTTCCTCGGTGACCGCGGTCCTCGGCGCGGGTCCGGCGACCGGAGGCGCCGGCTCCTCGCGCCGCGACCGGTGGGACATCCAGGCGGCGACCAGGGCGCCCGAGATGTTGTGCCACACGGAGAACACCGCGGCCGGCAGCGCCGCCAGCGGGCTGAAGTGCGCGGTGGCCAGCGAGGCGGCCAGCCCGGAGTTCTGCATACCGACCTCGAAGGCCATGGCGCGGCTGGCCGGCCGGCCGAGCCCCGAGATCTTGCCCGCGCCGTATCCGAGCGCGAGTCCGAGGCCGTTGTGCAGCACGACGGCGATCAGCACGGTCACGGCCGCCGACTTGATCGCACCGGCGCTTCCCGCCACGACCGCGCAGACGATCGCGGCGACGGCCACCGACGAGAGCCAGGGCATGAGGCCCAGCGCCCGGTCGACCAGCTTGCCCGCGACCAGCCGCACGACCAGACCGCCGAGGACCGGAAGCAGGACGGTCTTGAGGATGTCCGTGATCATCGACCCGGCGTCCACCGGCAGGTACGCGCCCGCGAGCAGCAGCGTGAGCGGCGGCGTCACCAGGGGAGCCACCAGTGTCGAGACGGTTGCCACGGACACCGACAGGGCGACGTCACCGCGGGCCAGGAACGTCACGACGTTCGACGCCGTGCCGCTCGGCGCACAGCCGACCAGGATGAGTCCGGCCGCCAGTTGCGGCGGCAGCCCCAGCAGATGGGCGATGGCCCAGCCGAGTCCCGGCATGATCACGTAGTGCGCGACCAGTCCGATGGCCACGGCCCACGGGCGTTTGGCCACGCCCCTGAAGTCGACCGGGGTCATCGTCAGGCCCATGCAGAACATGACGATGCCCAGCAGGTACGGAACGGATCCCGTCCAGCCGTCGAACGTGCCGGGAGTGACGAGACCGGCGACGCCCGCCACGAGTACGAGCACGGGGAACACCGTGACGGCGCGCCGCGCCGCCTTGTCGTCGGACACCGGTTGATCAGGGGTTATCTGTTCCTTTTGCACAGGCGCGATCAGACGCCGCAGGCAGGGGCCTCTGCAAACCCGTCTCGACATACGGACAGATTGTCCAGGATTCGTCTGTCGCGCGGCCTCTCGGCATCACCCTCCGGCCGGCGTCACAGGCGTAGCTCACGCCCCTGCCACCGCCTCCGCAGCCAGCGGTCGTGACCCGCCACCACGATGGCTCCGGGCCCCGCGCCCATGGCGGCCTCCAACTCGTCGCACAGGGCGGGCGACAGATGATTCGTGGGCTCGTCGAGCAACAGCAACTCGGGCGGATGCGCCACCAGGAGGGCCAGCGCGAGGCGGCGGCGCTGGCCCACGGACAGGTGGCCGACCGGCCGGCCCAGGTCCGCCTCGCTCAGCAGGCCCAGCGAACTCAGTGGCACGGCTTCCGCGCGCTCACCGCCGAGCGTCTGCGTGTAGGTGTCCCGGACCGTGCGGTCCGGCCGCTCGAACACGGTGTCCTGGGTCAGCAGCCCGACGGAGAGGCCGCCCTTGCGCCGTACGCCGCCGTCCGCGGCGAGCCGGCCGGCGAGCACGGCCAGCAGCGTCGACTTCCCCGCCCCGTTGTCACCCGTCACGAGAAGACGCTCGGTCGCCGACACGTCGAGGCGGTCGAGGGTGAGGCGCCCCGGCACCCGCACGTCACGGAGGGAGACGAGCGTCCCGTCCGCGGTCGGCCCGGTGAGCGAGGTGCGGCGGAAGCGCAACGGCCGGGGCGGTTCGGGGATCCGGTGCCGTTCCAGTTCGTCCAGCCTCCGGGAGGCGTTGCGCACCCGGCGTGAGATCTGGCTCTGCACGCGCCCCGCCCGGACCCCGTAGCCCATCTTCTCGTTGTCCCGGGGCCCGCGGTCCGGAGCGACCCGGTGCGCGGTCGTGCCGGCCGACCGGTGCAGGGCTTCCCGTTCCTCCTGCTCCTCGGCGTAGCGGCGTTCCCAGCGCTGCCGTTCGGCGCGCTTCTCGGCCTGGTAGGCGGTGTAGTCGCCGCCGTACCGCACCGGCCCTTCGGCCGCCGGGTCGAGGTCGACCAGATCCGTGCACACCGCGTCGAGGAACGCCCGGTCGTGGCTCGCCAGGACGATCGCCCCGGGCAGAGCGCACACCTGCGCCTCCAGGAACGCGGCAGCGGTGTCGTCCAGGTGGTTGGTCGGCTCGTCCAGCAACAGGGCCGAGGGCCGCCGGACCAGCAGGGAGGCCAGGGCCAGCCGCCCGCGCTGGCCGCCGGACAGGGAGCCGAGCGTGCGGTCCTGCGGGATCCCGCCGAGGCCCAGGCCCTCCAGCACCCTCCCGGCCCGGCGGTCGGCGTCCCACGCCTCCTCGTCCTGGGCGTGCTCGAGCCGTCGGGCGTAGGCGTCGAGCAGCGCGGCACGGCCGGGGTCCTCCTCCTCGGTGCGCGCCAGCCGCACCGAGAGCCGTTCGAGCTCGGCGAGCCCCTCCCGGACCTCGCTCAGCGCGCCGTCCAGCACGTCGGCGATCGTGGCCGCCGCGTCGAAGGGCATCTCCTGGTGCAGGTAGCCCACATCGGCGGGCCGGGTGATGCTGCCCGAGTCCGGTTGGTCGGCACCGGCCAGGAGGCGCAGCACCGTCGACTTGCCGGCCCCGTTCTCCCCGATCAGTCCGATGCGACGGCCGGGGGACGCCGTCAGGGAGAAGCCGTCGACGACCCGGCCGGTACCGAAGGACCGGACGATGTCGCGTGCGAGCAGGGCAGTGGGTACGTCGGACACAGGCAGGACCTCGCGTGACAGGGGGGGGCGGACGGACGTCCGCCCCGGGCGGGCACGGTGAAGGGGAACGACACAGGGGCCTGACGGCAAAGGGGTGCTGTCGCATCCGCCGTCGGCCGCTCACACGTCCGGGTGTCACCCGGAGATGTCGTCGTCTCCCGCCATGTCCGGTCTCCTCGTCGAGGGGTCAAGGTCCGGAGCGACCCTAGCAGCCGCCCGTGAGAAGGCCCTGAGGGTGTGTCACCGCTACTTGCCCGAGCCGACCGGATCCACCGTGATGCGGGAACCGGAGCCTGTGTCCGCGGGGATGCCGACGGCGAGGGGCACGCGGTGCGCGTGGGTCTCGTCCGGCGGTGTCACCATCGCCGAGGTGAAGGTGACACCCGAGCCGCCCCCGGTGTCCGGCGGGAAGTGCAGGGAGAAGTTGGTGCCCTCCCCGGGGGCCAGAGCGACCGTCGGGATCGTCCGGCCGCTGCTGCGCCCGGCACTCACGGTCCCCTGCTCGCTCTCGAGGTCGAGGCCGGGGAAACCGTGCATCGAGCAGGACGAGGATCCGGTGTTCTTCAGGTTGATCAGCACCTCGCCCTCCGCCATCCCGCCCGAACTGCTGAAGGAGAGGTCCGCCGTCCGGCAGATGTCGCCGTACGGCGCCCCGGCGGCGGGCGAGGTCGCGGAGGCCGGTGCCCGCACCTCCCCTCCGCCGGATCCTTCCGTGGCCGCGGGCCCGGTGGAGGAACCCGGGCCGACGGTGGCCGGGGGACCGCCCGAGCTGTCCGTGGTGGACGCACCCGGCGACGAGGGCGCCGATGCCGATGCGGGAGCGGATGCCGCCGCGTCGGTTCCGTCACCGCTGCCACTGCCACCGCAGGCGGTGAGCGTCAGGGCTGCCGTCGCGGCCGTGGCGAAGGCGACGTAGGTCTTCTGAAGGCGCATGAGTTCCCCCGGGACGAGGACCGGCTGCTCCGTACGAGCACTTCCATGTGCAATACACGCGATCGTTCCGCGAGGTGGCGTGCCGGACCGAAGATCATCGCACGGGGTGGACGACCGGCCCGTCACGCGCCCTCGGAGGACTCGTGCCCGTCAGGAGCCCCGCCATGTGTGCCGGAGGGCGGTGGGGCCCGGAGATGCGGAGGACGGCGCCGGCGGGCAGCGTGGTGGGGTGTCGCAACTGCTGAGAACCCGGTGGATCCCCGTAGGCCTCATCGTGCTGGCCGTGGTGGTCGACCTGGTCACCCCGCACGACGTGACATCCGCGCCGCTCCTGATGGCGGCGCCCGTCGCCGCCGCACCCCTCCTCGGGGTCCGCGGGATCATCGTGACCGGCCTCGTCTCGATGATCGTCCACGCCTTCCTCGCACGGGTCGACGGCACCTTCGGCTGGCGCGCGGGCATCGCCAACCAGCTCACCCTGGCGGCCCTCACCGCGCTCGCCGTCCTCATCCACCGCACACTGCGCCGACAGGACGACAGTGCCCGGCGCGCTCGGCACGTCGCGGCCGTCGCCCAGCGGGCCGTACTGCCGAGACCTCCGTCCCGTCTGGGGGACCTGCACATCGAGGCGCGGTACGTGCCCGCCGAGAGCGAGGCCCTGATCGGCGGGGACCTGTACGTGGTGCAGAGCACCCCGTACGGGATCCGGGTCATGGTCGGCGACGTACGGGGGAAGGGCCTCGGGGCCGTCAGTGCCGTCAGTGCCGACCTCGGCGCGTTCCGGTACGCGGCCGACGAGTCCGAGGACCTTCCCCAGCTGGTGAACCGTCTGGAGCGCGCCCTGCTGCGTGAGGGCGGCCGGCGTGGCGGCCAGCAGCAGGAGGAGGGCTTCACGACGGCCCTGATCGCCGAGTTCTCCCAGGACCTGGAGACCGTGCGCCTGGTCAACCGCGGCCACCCGCCCCCGGTCCTCATGGACGCGCAGGGCCGGGCCACGCTCCTCGAAGCGTCCGAGGAGGCACCACCGCTCGGGATGAGCGACCTGGGCGCCTGGTCCTCCCCGGTCGACAGCTTCCCCTTCCCGGCCGGCTCGACGCTCCTCTGCTACACCGACGGCATCACCGAGTCCCGCGACGCCACCGGACGTTTCTACGATCCGGTCGCCCGCCTGCCGCTCGTGTTCGTCAGGCGCGCGCGGGGCGGCCGTCTCTCGCCGGGGCAGCTCCTGGACATGCTGATCCACGACGTCCGCCGTCACGTCGGTGGACGGCCCCAGGACGACCAGGCCGTGCTGGCCCTCCACCGCGCGCCTGCCGGGTCCGGCCCCGTCCTGCGGGACGGGGGGACCGCGCCGGCCGCGTCCCCGGGCTGACGGCGGGCCCGCACGCCCGTTCCCACCCGTTTGCCATGCCCAAGGCGGGACATGATGCGGTTCATGACGGGAAGTCGTGAAGCGATGACGTGGACGCTGAAGAGCGAGCGTCCGGAAGCCGCCGGGTACCTCACCGTCCGGTGCCGCACCTACCTGCAGCCCGACGGCAAGGAGTCGGACTGGGACATCCTGCAGGGCTCGCCGACGGTCGCCCTCGTCGCCTTCACCGAGGAGGGCCGGGGCATCCTCGTGCGCCAGTACCGCCCCGGCCCCGGCAAGGTGCTGGCGGAACTGCCCGGCGGCATGATCGAGCCAGGCGAGGACGTGCTGCGCGCGGCGGCGAGGGAGCTCCTGGAGGAGACGGGGTACCGGGCGGGGACGGCCGAGGTGGTCCTGAAGACCTACCTGGCGTCCTACGCGACCCACGAGCGGTACGCGGTGGTGGCACGGGACTGCCGCAAGGTCGCCGAACCCACCCCCGACGCGGAGGAGTTCGTCGAGCCGTTCACCCTCGCGCGGGACGCCTACGTGGACCACCTCCTCAGCGGCGAGTACACCGACACGGACGTCGGCCTGGCGGGGCTCGTCGCGGCGGGACTGCTCGTCAGGAAGGCCTGAGGTACCGCCGTCCGGCGGGCCGGGCCTGACGTGCGGGGTGCCCCCGCGCCGCCGACACTCGGACCATGCCGACCACGGGGGTCCCCGACCCAGACCCGCCGGCCGGACAGGGGGCCGCCCACCAGACACTGTCCCTGGCCGCGATGCTCTTCGCCGTGTCGATGACCTTCATCGACCAGACGATCGTCGCCATCGCCGCTCCGAGCATCATCGACGAACTCGGCCTCACGTCGCCGGGTCGTGGAGACCCTCAGGTCCAAGGGCGTACCGGCGGGCCCGGCGAACGAGGCCGCCCGGTCCGTCGCGGAGGCGGTCACGGGGAACGCGGACGCGAAGGAGCCGGCCGGGGACGGCCGGACCGCCACGCTGATGCGGGACTCGATGGACGCGATCAGGCTGGATTTCGCCGAGGCGAACCAGTGGGTCTTCTACGGGATGGCCCTCGCGCTCGGCATCGCGTACCTGTGCGCCCTCCGGCATCCGGGGACCCGGGTGACCGGGGACGCGCCCGTCCGGACACCCGGGGGAGAGGCGCCGGTCACCCGAGGAGACGGTGGCTGAAAGACGTGTGCGGGCCCGCTCGCGGGGGAGGCGGGACGTATGCACTCATGGACGTTCGACGACATGCCCGACCTCTCCGGCACCACCGCGGTGGTCACCGGGGCCAACAGCGGGATCGGCGCCGTGACCGCGCTCGTCCTGGCCCGTTCCGGGGCCCGGACGATCCTCGCCTGCCGTGATCCCGAGCGCGGCGCGCGGGCGCTTCAGGCGGTCCGGCGCGCCGCACCGGGATCGGACACCCGGCTCGTCGGCCTCGACCTGGCCGACCTGTCGTCCGTCGCCGAGGCGGCGGGGCACATCGCGAAGGAGACCGACGGGAGTCTCGATCTCCTGGTCAACAACGCGGGAGTGATGGCCCTGCCCCTGCTGCGTACGGCCGACGGGTTCGAGATGCAGTTCGGGACCAACCACCTCGGCCACTTCGCCCTCACCCACCACCTGCTGCCCCTCCTCGGGACGGGCGGCATGTCCAGGGTGGTGACGGTGTCGTCGCTGGCTCACCGCATCGGCCGCATCGACTTCGGCAACCTCGACGCCGCGCGGGGTTACGACAAGTGGCGTGCCTACGCCCAGTCCAAGCTCGCCAATCTGCTCTTCACCGCGGAGCTCCAGCGCCGGGCCGACGAGGCGGGGAGGCCGGTGCTCGCGCTGGCCGCCCATCCGGGCCTGTCCGCGACGGAGCTGGGACAGGCGGGTCCCCGGCTGGCCGGGCGTACCTGGGCGGCGAAGCTGGAACGGGCCACCCGCGTCTACACGCAGCCCGCGTCCGCCGGTGCCCTGCCCACGCTGTACGCGGCCACCCTGCCCACGGCGCTCGGCGGAAGCTACTACGGACCCCGGCTGCTGGGAGGCACGAGGGGCGGCCCCGGACCCGCGCGCATGTCCGCACGCGCCCAGGACATGGACACGGCCCGGAGGCTGTGGGACGAATCGGCGCGCCTCACCGGGACGCCGGCCGACGCCATCTGAACGCGGCGCCGCCCCGCTCCCCCTCGGAGGAGCGGGGCGGCGCCGGCGGGCTCAGACGACTGCCAGCCGCAGGTCCGCGCCCCCCGCGCGCAGCCCCTCGGCGGCGGCCTCCGCGAGGCCGTGGTCGGTGACGATGGTGTCGAACGCGCCGAGCGGCGCGACCCGGAACTTGCCGAACGTCCCGTACTTCGACGAGCCCGCGACCAGCACACTCGACCCCGTGCACTCCATCGCCGCCTGCTTGACCTCCACCTTCGCCGCCGACGGGGTGGTCACCCCGCGCAGCAGATCCCAGGAGCTGGTGCTGATGAAGGCGATGTCGAGGGCGAGCTGACGCAGTGTGGTGGCCGCGAGCCGGCCCACACTCGACCGGTTGGACGGGTCCACCTGCCCGCCGATGTGTATGACGTCGAGGTGCGACGAGCCCATCAGGCGGTCGACGGTCGTGAAGTCGTTGGTGACGACCGTCAGCGACTCGTGGCGTGCGAGCAGCGGCACCATGGCCAGCAGCGTCGTGCCCGCGTCGAGGTAGACCGTCATGCCCTCCTGGACCAGCCCGGCGGCGACCCCGGCCATGGCCTCCTTCTCCGGCTGCTCTATCAGCGACTTGGCCTGGAAGCTGGGCTCGCTCCGGAGATGACTGGCGATCCGGGCCCCGCCGGGCACCGAGAACACCAGTCCGCGGCGCTCCAGTTCGGCGATGTCGCGGCGGACGGTCATGTGGGAGACGCCGAAGAGCTGGGTGATCTGCTGCACGCTGAGTACCCCGTCGCGCCGCAGGTGCTTCAACAGGAGCTCGCGCCGTTGATCGGGGATCAGGGGCAACTGCTCTTCGTCGGCCACTGCTTCTTACCTTTCCTCGCGCGGCCACCGCGGCCGCTGCTCGATTGTGCCGTCCGGGCCCGGGCCGTCCCAACAGGGCACGGCGTTCAGGACCCGACGAACGTGCTCAGCAGGAGTACTCCGCCGAGGCTGAGCAGCGACTGCAGGGACAGCATGAGCGTCCAGGTGCGGAACGTCTGGGCGACCGAGAGCTGGTAGTACTCCTTGAACAGCCAGAACCCGGAGTCGTTGACGTGCGAGAGCATCACCGCGCCCGACGCCGTCGCCAGCACCAGCAGTTCCGGGGAGAGGCCCGGGTAGGCACCGATCAGCGGGGCGACGATGCCGGTGGCGGCGGCGGTGGCCACCGTCGCGGAGCCGAGGCAGATACGCAGCAGCGCGGCGACCAGCCAGGCGAGCAGCAGCGGGGGGACCGACCAGTCCACCGCGTAGTCGGAGATCAGCTTGTCGATCCCGGTGGCGGTGAGCATCGCCTTCAGACCGCCGCCGGCGCCCAGGATCAGCACGATCCCGCCGACCGGCCCGAGACCCTTGCCCGCCATCTTCTGGAGCTGGCCCAGGCCGAAGCCGGAGCGCAGTCCCAGGGCGAAGAAGGCGAAGATGACCGCGGCGAGCAGCGACATGACCGAGGAGTCGCACGCCTCGAAGATCGCGTAGGGCAGGGAGCCCTCCGCGGTGTTCGCGGTGCCGACGGTCCCGATCAGCATCAGGACGGGCGGCAGCAGCACCGTGATCAGGGCGAGCGTGAAGGAGGCGGGCCGCTTGCGGTTCTCCGGTTCGGGGCTCGACTCGGGGATGGGGCCCTTGTCCAGGTCCGGGGCCGGACCGAACCACCGAGAGGCGAACTTCGTGAGCAGCGGACCGCTGATCACGGCGATCGGGATGCCGATGATCAGACCGTAGAGAATGGTCAGGCCGGTGTTCGCCCCGTACGCCGAGACGGCCAGGGTGGGGGAGGGGTGCGGCGGGAGCAGGCCGTGCGAGATGTAGAGGCCGGCGGCCAGCGGCAGTCCCACGTACAGCAGATGCGTACCGGTGCGCTTGGCGACGGCGTACACCAGCGGCACGAGCATCACGAAGCTGACGTCGAAGAGGTGAGGCATCCCGATGAGCAGGGCCGCGGCCGTGATGGCCGTGGGGATCCACTTGACCGGGCGGGCCCCGATGAAGACGGTGGCGATCCGGTCGGCTCCGCCGGAGCCCAGCAGGATGCCGCCGAGTATGGTGCCCAGCCCGATGGTGGGACCGGTGCTCTTCAGCGCGTCGCCGAAACCGTCCTGGAAGTGCTCGACGGTGTCGCCCGGACCCAGGCCCGCCGCGAGTCCCAGACCGAGCGCGGAGAGCGCCAGTGCCATGAACGGGTGCAGCTTGGCCTTGGTGATCAGCAGGATCAGGACGACGACCGCGGCGGCGCCCAGCAGGAGGTTCTGGAGGTCGGTACTCATCATCGGCTCGCGTGGGGGGCGTCAGTGGTGCCGGTGGCGCGCGATCCACGCCCGGACGTCCAGGCGTGGAGCAGGTCCGCGTCCGGGTCGGCGAGGTCGCCGAGGGTGATCAGGGCGCCGGCCGGTACGTCACGTCCGAGCGTCGCGTGCGCGGCAAGGTACAGCGGGGCCGTGTCCGCGGGAGCGTCCTCGTCACGCAGCAGCACGGCCTGGACGCCGGTGACGTCGTGGTGGTGGCCGCCCATGTCCAGCACGGTGCCGGCGGGCAGGTCGCGCTCGGCCCGTCCCGCGAGCACGGCGTGGGCCTGTGGGTCGGTGCCGCCGGAGGGCCGGCCGTGGAGCACCGCGGACAGCAGCGAGACCGGGGTCTCGACCCCCATGAGGTGGTACGGCAGGTAGACCGCCGCGTAACGGCCGTCCCTGCTGACCACGTGGCCCTTGCCGCGCAGCGTCTCCCAGGTGACCGGGTCACCGGTCCGCACGACGACGAAGACGCCCCCGGCGAACGAGGCCTCGTCGGGCAGCCGCAGCGCGCTGAACACGTCGACGGCACCGGAGCGGTGCAGTACGCCGCCGTCCTCGCGCAGGGAGTAGACGTCGGCCAGCTCGGCGATCCGGGCGACCGGGTAGTGCAGGCGCTCGACGTCCGGCCGGAAGCCGGTGCCGGTCGCGACCACCGCCATCTCGCAGTAGTCCGCGGTGGCGCCGGTGGGCAGAGCGCTCACCGCGGCCGCACGGGCGGCGAGCGTGGCGCGTACGTCGGAGCCGAGGCCGAGCAGCCCGGCCAGTTCCGGAGCGGGGACGGTGGTGTCGAGCTGGGTCACGGAGCCGGTCTCGGGATCGAACACGAGGTCGTACTCGCTGGACTTGCCGATCGCCACGATGTCCAGGCCCAGCAGCTCCGCCCAGGTCACTAGGGCGATGAGGTTGGCGGGCTGATCGCCGTCGGCCGTGGTGTAGACGACGCCGTTGTCGCGGGCCAGATCCGCGAGGTGCAGCCCGGCGACGGAGTCGACCTCCTTGCTGACCATGGCGACGTGGCGTCCGCCCGTCAGCGCCTCGCGAGCCATCGCGTAGCCGTCGGCAGGGCTTCCTGTCGCCTCCACCAGGATGTCCCAGGGGGCCGCGGGCAGCAGTGCGCCGTCCGCCACCAGGGCGACGTGCCCCTGCTCCGCGGCGCGCGCGACCTCGGCGACGTCCGCGCAGACGGCCAGGTGGTCCGCCGGGTAGCCGAGCTCGACGAGCATGCCGCGCAGCCGCTCCACGTCACGGTCGCACAGGACGGCAGGGGCCAGACGACCGATGCGCGGGGTCTGCGCCAGCAGGGTCCGGGCGAAGCCGCCGCCGGCTCCGGACAGTGCGTAGCGCACGGTCCGGTCGCCGGTTCCGGCGAACAGGTGATGCAGATTCATTGGCTCTCCTAGACGGGCGCACGGCTCGGTTCTACGGCTCCGGCTGACGCGGTCTCGGCGACGGCACGAGCACCACACGGGAGCGTGTTAACAAGATGTACCAGCAGATATCGTCTGCGTAAAGTCTGTTAACATTTTTTCACACACGGACACGCAGGCACACTCAGCTGCCGGGGACTTCACCCGGCACCGCACACCGACGCAAGGAGGTCCGATGCCGACCCTCGGGGCCATCGCCGACGACTTCACCGGAGCAACCGATCTCGCCACCATGCTCGTCGCCCGGGGCCACCGGACCGTGGTCACCGTGGGCCCGGAGTCCCTCTCCGAGGGCCCGGAGGGAGCGGCCGTGCGTGACGCGGACGCGGTCGTGGTGGCCCTCAAGTCGCGCACCGCGCCCGTGGACGAGGCCGTCGGCACGTCACTCGCGGCCCTGCGCGCCCTGCGCCGGGCCGGCTGCGAGCGGTTCTACTTCAAGTACTGCTCCACCTTCGACTCCACCCCCGCCGGCAACATCGGGCCGGTCACCGACGCACTCCTCGAGGAGCTGGGCGAACGCCGCACGGTGGTCGTGCCCGCGTTCCCCGCCACCGGCCGCACCGTCTACAAGGGCCGTCTCTTCGTCCACGACGAACTCCTCGACGAGAGCCCGATGCGGCACCACCCGCTCACCCCGATGCGTGACTCCCACCTCGGCCGGCTGCTCACCCCGCAGACCCGTCACCCGGTCCGTCTCGTCGGCCTCGACACCGTCCGGCAGGGCGGCGACACCCTGCGCGCCGCGCTCGGCGCCCCCGAGCTTGCCGACTCCCTCGTGGTCGTGGACGCCGTGACCGACGAGGACCTGGTGACCGTCTGCGCGGCCACCACCCACCTCGCCCTCGTCACCGGTGCGGCGGGCCTCGCCCTCGGGCTCACCGGCCCTCACCCCGATGCTGCCCGCGCCACGCCCGCGTCCCGGCCGGGAGACCCCGGCGTCGTCCTCTCCGGCAGCGCCTCGTCGGCGACCAGGGCCCAGGTCGCGCACGCGCGTGCCCGCCTGCCGCACCGCAAGCTCGACATCCCCGCCCTGCGCGCCGACTTCACCGGCGAGGTCGCCCGGCTCGTCGCCTACGTACGCCGGTCCTGGGAGGACGAGCCGGGCAAGCCGCCCCTCCTCCACTCCGTGGACGACCTCGGCGACGTCGAACGGACGGCTCCCGGTGGCGGCCCCGCCGCCTCGGAACTCGTCGAACGGGCCCTCGCCGCCTGTGCCACCGCGCTGGTCGCGGCAGGCGCGCGGCGCATCCTCGTCGCCGGGGGCGAGACCTCCGGCGCCGTCGTCACCGCCCTCGGGGTCCGCACCCTGTCCATCGGCGCGCCCATCGCCCCCGGCGTCACCTGGGCACGTGCCGAAGGCCGGGCCCACGGCCGGGACCACACCGTGGACCTCGCCCTGAAGTCGGGCAACTTCGGTGACACCGACATCTTCACGGAAGCCTGGAGCGCGCTGGCATGAGCGACCCCCGCACCGAACTCGCCGCGGCCGGCGCCCGGCTGGCGGCCCTCGGGCTCAGCCCGGGTTCCTCCGGCAACCTGAGCGTCCGGATCGACGACCGTGTCCTCATCACCCCCACCGGCGCCGACCTCGCCGAGGTCGACCCCGACGGGCTCAGCGTGCTCGCTCTCGACGGCACCCACCTCGACGGGCCGCGTCCGTCGAAGGAGTTCCCCTTGCACGGCGCCTTCTACCGGCGGGACGACGCCACCCGCGCCGTCGTCCATCTGCACGCCCGGAACGCCACCGCGGTGTCCTGTCTCCCGCCGTGGTCCGCCCGGAGTGCCGTGCCACCGCTGACTCCGTACTTCGTGATGCGGGTGGGGCAGACCCCCCTCATCCCGTACGCCCCGCCCGGCGACGCGGACCAGGCCGAGGCCCTGGCCCTGCTGCCCTTCCCGCTCCGTGCGGCACTCCTCCAGAACCACGGCCCCGTCCTCGCCGGCCCCACGATGGCCCGCGCCGTCGACGCGGCGGTGGAACTGGAAGAGGTGTCGGCCCTGCTCCTGTCTCTGGGGGAGCGGTCCCCGCGGCTTCTGACTCCGGCGGAGGCGGACGCGCTCGCGAGGACGTACGACTCGCCGTGGGGCGAGCACTGAGGCACTGCGAGGCGCCGCGGCGGGCGGCGGGCGGCGGGCGGGTGAGGAGCGTCTCACCCGCCCGCCGCCGCTTGCTGTGCAACCAGTTGCATAGAACGATCGAGGCATGGCGCTCGAACACGCGATCCTCGTCTCCCTGCTGGAGCAGCCGGGCTCAGGCTATGAACTGGCCCGGCGGTTCGAGCGGTCCATCGGATACTTCTGGACCGCCACCCACCAGCAGATCTATCGCGTCCTCAAGCGCATGGAGGGCGACGGCCTCCTCGACGTCCGCGACGTCCCGCAGGAGCGGAGGCCCGACAAGAAGGAGTACTCCGTCGCCGGCCCCGGCCGTGCCGCGCTCTCCGGCTGGCTGCACGAACCGATCGAACCGGAAAGCCTCCGCCACGACCTCGCCGTGAAGATCCGAGGCGCGGCCTTCGACGACCCGGCCGCACTGCTCGACGAGGTCGAGCGGCACCACCGGGTGCACAGCGACCGGCTCGCGCACTATCTGACCGGGGAGCTCCGGGACTTCACCGGACCGGACGCCCCGGCGCCGCTCGACGCCGGTCAGGAGCTCCAGCACGTCGTGCTGCGCGGCGGCATCGCGTACGAGCGCATGACCGTCGCCTGGCTCGACGACGTACTCGCCACCCTCCATCGGCTCGGGGCGGCCGGCCCGCGCCGCTGACCCGCCCCGCATCCTCCCGCCCGCACACCCCTGGAAGGCGTACCGCCATGGCCGACCCGCTGATCTTCAACCCGCTCACCTACGACCCGGCACACTTCGACACCGAGACCCGCAGGCTGCTGCGCGCCACCATCGACTGGTTCGAGAGCCGCGGCAAGCGCCGGATCATCGAGGACTACCGGTCCCGCGCCTGGCTGGGGGACTTCCTCGAGTTCTCCGCGAAGGAAGGCCTGTTCGCCACCTTCCTCACCCCCGCCTCCGCCACGGACCGGGAGGACGGACGCTGGGACACCGCTCGCATCGCCGCGCTCAACGAGATCTTCGGGTTCTACGGACTCGACTACTGGTACGCCTGGCA
Source organism: Kitasatospora papulosa (assembly GCF_000717245.1). Lineage (GTDB taxonomy): Bacteria > Actinomycetota > Actinomycetes > Streptomycetales > Streptomycetaceae > Streptomyces > Streptomyces papulosus. The sequence goes on along the minus strand of NZ_JNYQ01000003.1, from coordinate 464,674 downwards.
GGTGACCATCCTCGGCCTCGGCCCGGTCTGGCAGAGCGACAACGCCGCCGCCCGCGACCGTGCGGCCGAACTGCTCTCCCAGGGTGAGGTGTTCGCCTTCGGCCTGTCGGAGAAGGCGCACGGTGCCGACATCTACTCCACCGACATGCTTCTGGCACCGGACGGCGACGGCGGCTTCCTCGCCACCGGATCCAAGTACTACATAGGCAACGGCAACGCCGCGGGCCTCGTCTCCGTCTTCGGCCGCCGCACGGACGTCGAAGGCCCCGACGGCTACGTCTTCTTCGCCGCGGACAGCCGCCACCCCGCCTACCACCTGGTGAAGAACGTCGTCGACTCCTCGAAGTACGTCAGCGAGTTCCGCCTCGACGGCTACCCGGTCGGCCCCGACGACGTCCTGCACACGGGACGCGCCGCCTTCGACGCCGCCCTCAACACGGTCAACGTGGGCAAGTTCAACCTCTGCACCGCCTCGATCGGCATCTGCGAGCACGCGATGTACGAGGCCGTCACCCACGCCCGCAACCGCATCCTCTACGGCCGCCCCGTGACCGCCTTCCCGCACGTGCGCCGCGAGCTCGCCGACGCCTACGTGCGGCTCGTCGGCATGAAGCTGTTCAGCGACCGCGCCGTCGACTACTTCCGCTCGGCGGGACCCGACGACCGCCGGTACCTGCTGTTCAACCCGATGACGAAGATGAAGGTGACCACGGAGGGCGAGAAGGTCATCGACCTGATGTGGGACGTCGTCGCCGCCAAGGGCTTCGAGAAGGACACCTACTTCGCGCAGGCCGCCGTGGAGATCCGCAGCCTGCCGAAGCTCGAGGGCACCGTCCACGTCAACCTCGCCCTCATCCTGAAGTTCATGCGCAACCACCTGCTGGACCCCGCCGGCTACGAGCCCGTGGCGACCCGTCTGGACGCCGCCGACGACGCGTTCCTCTTCCGTCAGGGACCGGCACGCGGCCTCGGCTCCGTGCGCTTCCACGACTGGCGCCCGGCCTTCGACGCGTACGCCGCGGTGCCCAACGTCGCCCGCTTCCGGGAACAGGCCGACGCGCTGTGCGACTTCGTGGCCCGTATCGCGCCCGACGAGCGGCAGAGCCGTGACCTCGACTTCCTGCTGTCCGTCGGCCAGCTCTTCGCCTTGGTCGTCCACGGACAGCTGATCCTGGAACAGGCCCGGCTCACCGGCCTGGACGAGGACGTGCTCGACGAGCTCTTCTCCGTGCTCGTCCGCGACTTCTCCGCGCACGCCGTCGAACTGCACGGCAAGGACTCCGCCAGTGGGGAGCAGCAGGACTGGGCCGTCGCGGCGATCCGCCGACCCGTCGTGGACGAGGCCCGCTCGGCGCGGGTCTGGGAGCGCGTCGAGGCGCTTTCGGGGGCGTACGAGATGGCTTTGTGACTCCGACCGGGTATCAGGCCGGGCCTGACCGCATCGCCCGCGCTCGCCGGGGCATATGGAAGGTCCGGCAGCCGGAAGTGGCCGGCTGCCAGGAGGAGGAGGTGACCATGACCATGGAAACGGTCTGGGCGGGTCCGGAGCACACGGACGGCGCGCTGGGTGAGGGTGTCATCGGGTACGACGTGGAGGCACCGGACGGAAGCGTGGGCACCGTGATCAGGCTCTCGCCGGTACCGGGGTTCGACCACCTGGTGATCGACGCGGGCGTCTGGAAGTTCGGGAGAAGCGTCGTGGTGCCCGCCGGCATGGTGACCGGTGTCGACGACGCCGCACGGGTGATCAGGGTGGGGTGCACCAAGGACCAGATCAAGGACGCCCCGCGCTTCGAGCGTGATCAGGACACCGGGGACCTCTTCTACCTGCGGCAACTCGGCGCGTACTACGAAGCGCTGTCCGCCGGCCAGGGATGACCGGAGGCCGGGTGGTACCGACGGTCGTCGGTGCCACCCGACGGCCGCCCGCCCCGCGTCAGGAAGGCTGCCCCGCGTCAGGAAGGCTGCTCCCGGCGGTAGCGCCGGCCGAGCGTCACCTTGAGCGGGAGGAGCACCAGCCAGGACCACATGGCGGCCACCGGTGATACGGCGTAGGCGAGCGGGACGGTCGCGCCGAAGACCAGGGCGGTGTTCCCCAGATCGGTCGCCACGAAGCGGGCCGTCCTCTCCGTCGCCGGATCGGACGGCCATCTTCCGTGCAGCCCCGTCCGGAGCACCGCCAGTTCGAGCAGGTTGGTCAGGCACACGGCGCCCGCGTAGACGGCGACCGCCAGGGGCTCCGACGCGTACTCCGACAGCAACGAGGTCGGAAAGGGGACGAGCGCGATGGCGCCGAGCCAGACGAGCGCGAGTTTCAGCGTGCGTCCCTCGAACCGCGGGACCAGCTCCACGATCCGGCGGTGGTCCCGCCAGAAGGCGGCGAGGATCATGAAGCTGAGAGCATAGGCGCCGAGATCGGGCAGGACACCGCGGACGGCATCCCGGAATCCTTGCGCGGTCAGGTCCGGCGGCACACGGACGTCGAGCACCAGCAGCGTCATGGCGATCGCGAAGATGCCGTCGGACAGGGCGGTCAGCCGTTCCGCGTTCTTCTCGCCGCCCGCTCGGGTGTCGTCCACCCGTCCAGCGTCCCGGGGCCGGTCCGGCACCCGGTGGATTGGGCCGACGGCGGGCAAGCCGGGCGCCGCGCCGCTCGGCCGGCGCCCGTACGCAGCCGCGGGTCAGACGGCCTGGAGGTTGTCGTCCCGCCGGGTGCCGGTGGCACGGCGGAGTGCGGAGGACCCGGTGGGGCGCGCGCCGAGCATGGTGTCGGCGGTGTGCAGGGCCTGAGGAACCGCCTGAGTGCCGGTCATCACGCACAGGGTGTAGGCGGCGTCCTCCACCGCCCGGGCGGTGGCGTCCGTGGAGCGCCGCGCGTCCTCGATCCGCGCGTCGGCGTAGCGGGCCAGAGCCACTCTCAGGTCCTGCGGGCTGGGTGTCAGCACAGGGTTCTCCTCCAGGGTCGATCCACGTCCAGGACGGGGGGTGCCGGGGCACAGGGCCGGACAGGCCCAGCGGTGCGGTTCACACTCCGTCATGTGACCCGGTATCACGCGTCTACCCGCTCATGGGCGGAGTACGCAGCGGGCTTCTGCGTGTGCACCGGGCGGTTCCGGGCCAGGCGTTCTACCGTTCACCGATGCGATCTGTCCCCTGGTGGGTCCTGTTCTCCTCGGTGTGCGCCCCCATCCTTCTCGTCGGTGGCTGGGCGGTCTCGGCGCACCTCCAGGGGCCCGGCTACGACCCCGCGTCGGCCACGATCAGCATCCTCGCCTCCGACGGCGCCGCCGGGTACTGGGTGATGACGCCGGCGCTGCTCGCGCTGGGGGCCTGCCACGTGGTCACCGCGACCGGACTGCGCCCCGCCGCGCCGTTCGGCCGGGCGGCGCTGGCCGGAGGAGGGCTCTCGGCGATGCTGCTGGCGCTTTTCCCGGCACCGGCCAGCGGCGGGTCGTTCGCCCACGGCGTGGTCGTGGCGGTGGGATTCTCGCTGCTCGCGGTGTGGCCGGTCCTGGCCGTGCGACGCCGGGCCTCACGCAGGCGTGTCGTGGCTGCCGCGGGCGACACGTGGCCGCGTCCCACGGCCCGGCCCTCGGACAGGACGGCACCATGGGCACTGCGCCCCGCACCCTCCGTCACCGCGGCCGCGCTGATGTGGCTCGGCGGCGCCTGGTTCCTGCTTGCCCTGTACACGCTCGACACGGCGGGGGCCGCGGAGCGCGTCCTGACGTTCGCACAGTCGTTCTGGCCGCTCGTCGTGGTCGTCTCCTGCTTCCGGCACGGCGCTGACGACGGGCGACCGGACTGATTCCCGGCACCCGCTTCCGGACTGATGCCTCGCACCCGCTTCCTGAGGGGCGTGGCATGATCAGCCGTCCGGCGGAACCGCCGGAGGAGCCGAACAGGGTCCGGTGACGTCCGTTTCCAGGAGGAGGGGCCATGGCCGTCGACGTCGTGGAGGAGATCCGCCGGCTCCAGGACCCGAGTTCCGCCAGGCGCCGCTCGGCCGCGAAACGACTTGAGCGACTCTCCGACCCGTCCGCGGGCCCCGCCCTCCTCCGAGCCTTGAGGAACGAGGTGCTGGATCCGCGGACCTGGGAGACCCAGTACCGGATGACGATGGCGCTCGGTACGTGCGGCTCCCCGTCGGACCTTCCCCACCTGCGCACTCTCGTCGTGCGGCCCGACACCCTCCACGCGGTTCGCACCGCCGGGGGCGACGCCGTCCTGCGGCTGAGCCACATGGAGGAGTCGCACGCCGAGGCGATCCGCTGGTGCCTGGACACCGGTGACGAGGTTCTCGTGGGTGGGGCGCTCCAGGCCGTGGCCATGCTCCGGCTCGCCCTGGACGAGGAGACCGTGACCGACGTCCTCGACTTCGTCGAGGCCAGGTCCCCGCAGGACGGCATCTACTTCTGGCCCGCCGTCGCCGCGGCCGGCTGGTCGGGGCAGCGGGTGCACGCCTTCCTCACCTCATGTGTCTCCGGCCCCCGCTCCGACGTCGCCGAGGCCGCCACGAGTTCTCTCGCCGGCAGCTACGGGACCTACCGGCCCTTCTAGCCGCCGGACGCAGGGCCCCGGTGTCGAAAAGCCCGTTGAGCCGATCCCGTGGGTGAGGAAGAGTCTGCGTTCATGGAGTACTTCTGCTACCACCGGGACCGGCCGGACTCTGTCGCGTTGCGCGAGGAACTGCTTGAGGAGCATTGGGCCTACATGGATCGCTACGCGAAGGAGCTGATCGCTCGCGGTCCGACCTTCGCCGATGACGGCGAAACTCCCACGGGGAGCGTGCACATCGTCGATCTGCCCGACCCCGCCGCTGCCCGGGCCTTCGCGTTCGACGAGCCCAACTACCAGGCCGGTGCGTACCGGGACGTGCTGCTGCGCCGTTGGCGCAACGTACTGGGGCGCACCATGTGGGACCGCCCCGGCGACAGCGGTGACGGCAACCTGTACCTGGTGCTCGGCCTCGGCGAGGGCCGGGCCGCGGACCTCACCCCGCCGCCCGGCCAGGACGAGCTGATCGTGTACGGGCCGCTGCTGTCCGACGACGGCGGCACCTGGCTGGGCACGGCGGCGCTGCTGCGGGCCCCTGACCCGGACACGGCACGCGCCGTCCTGACTCCGGACCGGTACGCGGACATCGAGGTCCACGACTGGGAGTTCGGAGGACGTCGATGAACCGGCGGGGTACCGCGCCCCCTTCCCCCTTCGACGCTCCCTGGCCGCCGGTGTCGAGACGTACTCCCGGCGCGTGACGACGCCACGGGGGACAGGCGTACGGGTGAGGTCGGTGGAGGCGCCCCGCTCAGTCCTCCGCGTCGCGGACCAGGAGTGCGATCTGCACCCGGTTCTCGACCGCCAGCTTCGCGAACAGGCTGCCGGTGTGGGCCTTGACCGTCGCGACGGTGATGCGCAGCCGCTCCGCGATCTGCGGGTTCCCCAGTCCGTCCGCGATGGCCCGTGCGGTCTCCCGCTCCCGTTCGGTCAGCACGGACAGCCGCCGGCGCGCGGCCTCACGGTGACGCCCACGGGCGTGCGCGGAGTCCGGGCCGGTGGCCGCGGCGATCACCCGCGCCGTGGCCGCCGGTGACAGCACCGGGTTCCCGTCCGCGACGGTTCGCACCGCGTCGAGGATGCGTGAGGGCGGGGTGTCCTTGAGGACGAATCCGAGCGCACCTACGCGCAGCGCCCCGAGGACCAGGTCGCTGGAGTCGAAGGTGGTCAGCATCAGCACCCGTGGCGGAGCCGGCCGGGCGAGCAACTCGCGAGCCGTGTCCAGACCGTCCCGCCCCGGCATCCGTACGTCCATCAGCACCACATCGGGCCGCTGCTCGTCCACCACGCGGAGCGCGGCGTTCCCGTCGGCCGCCTCCGCCACGACGGTCAGGTCCGGTTCGCCGTCGATGACGAGCCGCAGGGCCATGCGCACCAGTTCCTCGTCGTCCACGACGACGACACGTACGGGATCGTCCCGGTTTTCCACTCATGCGCTCCTCTCGTGGATGTGGGCGGGGCCGTCCGGCCAGGGCAGTCGTGCGGTGAGAACGTACCCGCCCCCGGGCGTGGCACGGTGGTCGAGTTCGCCCCCGGCGAGGCTGACCCGTTCGCCCAGGCCCAGCAGGCCGAAGCCGGAGGCCGGTGGCGGTGCGGTGCGCAGGGGGGCCGGTCCGTTCCGGACACCGATGCCGAGAGTGCCGCCCGCGGTGCCTTCGAGGGTGACGCGCACGACCGCGCCGGGGGCGTGCTTGGCAGCGTTGGTCAGCGCTTCCTGGACGACCCGGTAGCAGGTCCGTCCGACGCCGTCGGGCGGCGTTCCCGCCACGGCGTCGGTGAGCCGGACGTCGAGGCCCGAGGTGCGGGCGTCGGCCACCAGGTCGGGGAGCCGGTCGAGGGAGGGCTGCGGCGGTTCCGGGCGGCCGGGGCCGGAGCGGAGCACGCCGAGGACCTCCCGCAGCTCCTCCAGCGCCTGGTGGGAACCCTCGGCGATGCCCCGGACCAGGACGCGGTTCTCCTCGGCCGAGAGGTCACCGCGGTGGTCGAGCACCCCGGCCTGCATGGCGACCAGGGAGATGCGGTGCGCCAGGACGTCGTGCATCTCGCGCGCGATCCGGTTGCGTTCCAGCGCCCGTGCCTGCGCCGCCCGCGCGCTCTGCTCCCGTTCCGCGCTCTCCGCCCGCTCCCGCAGCGACCGCACCTCGACCCTCCGCGCTCCGACCGCCATGCCGGCGGCCACCGCGATCCCCGCGGTCAGCGCCGGCACCACGATCTGGACCCACCACAACGCCTCGGCCGAACCCTGCACCGGGTACATCCCGAGGGCCAGCTGCGACGCGGTCACGTAGGCGAGAACGACGGCCCCGATCTCCACCGGGCGACGGCGGGTGGAGACCGAGCACAGCGCCAGCAACGCGGCGCCGGTGGCGAGCGCCGACACGGTCGAGGCGACGGTGACCACCAGGGCGACCACGAGGGGCCATCGCCGCCGCCACAGGAGCACCGTCAGGCAGCCCAGGGCCACCAGCGGATCACCGACGAGGATCCAGGAGCCCGGGCCGCCGGACCCGTTCCGCATCAGCGCGGCGGTCGAGAGCCAGACAGGCAGGCTCACGAGCCCGGCCACCGTCAACCGCCAGGCCTGTTGCCACCACCCGAGCCGAGGCACAACGTCCGTGTTCACCAGGCCATTGTCGCCACATCGTGCGTCCGGCGGATCAGACCCAGGACCGATACGCATAGGACCCAGGTCGAAGAAGCACCTCGCCCGCGGTCGGGGCCGGGCCGGTCCGCCGGGCCGATGTCTCTCCCGCGTCCGCCGGACAGACTCGTTCGCGTGCCGGTGAAGCCCCCCACAGGAGGAAACCCCATGCGCGGAAGCCTGTTCCTCGCTCTCACCGCCCCCGCGTCGGCCGCGTTCGCCCTACGGCAGCAACACGTGCGCCGACGACGCGACGACGACGTTCCTGACCACCGGGAACGTCGCCCGCGCGATCTCTCCTGCGCGGCGGAACCGGCCAGCTGAACCACGACGCCCGTACAGGAGGCGACGCAACATGTTCGAGGAGATACGAAGCCGCAGGGCCGCCCGGCGGGTCACCCCGGGTGACGGACGTCCGCTCAAACGGTTCCGCTGGTGGCAACTGCCCTACCGTTCCCTGTTCTACCTCTGCCTGCCCGACGACAGCGGCGGACAGTCGGTCTACGCCGTGGACGTCAGGCGTGGCCAGGACCAGACATCCGCGGAGGCCAAGGCCGACCTGTACCTCGACGGCCGGCACCACCTCCGCTCGAGGCTCCCCGCCGCCTTTCCGGTCCCGGGCGGCACCGTCGAGGTACGGCTGAGCGCCTTCGGGCTGCGGCGCTGCCACTACGTCACCGCCGGGGGCACGGAAGAGCTGCTCGTCCCGGACAGGGCTTCCGCCGAGGGGCGCCGCGCCCGCTTCGGCCGCGCGCATCCGGCGCTGAGCCGCGGGATCGGCACCGTCTCGCTGACCGTACTCGTCGTCGCCCTGGTCGTGTTGGCCGCACAGCTCGCCCAACAGATCACCGAGGTGCCCGCGGTGGCCGAGCGAGTCGGGTCGTTCACCGCACCGGTCCGTCCACCGGCCTGGTGCAACGCGGTGCTGACCCTGGTCACCCTGGCGGCCGGTACGGAGAGGGCCCTGCGGGTGCGGTACAGCAGGCTGCTCGACGGTACGGCCGCCTGACCGCGCGGACGGCCGACGGCGCAGGCAGGCGTGGTCAGGCGTCGCCGTCCTGGCGGCGAGGGCAGCCGTCTGCGCCAGGAGTGCGGCGGGCGGTTCGTTCAGGTTCAGGGCGTGGGCGGTGATCGTCACGGGGGAACGGCGGATCACGTGGTCGGTGGGGGCCGGGCCCGACGTGGTCGCCGCGTGGACGAGGTGGCCGTGGGTGAGGCCCAGGGCGGTGCAGTAGGCCAGGAGCGGGAGGGCCGCACATGCGAAACGGCGAGAAGCGCCCGGTCCTGCACGCCCCCTCTCCGGAACGCGGCCCCGGCCGTCGTCCCCGGTGGCCTGTTCATGCCGGTTCCCAGGCGGCCGCGCACAGGGACTCGGACACGGCGGAGGTGTAACGGGCCGCGGCGAGCCAGTGGGTCGCGAAGCCGTCGGTGTCGGCGGGGAGAAGGCGGCCGAACCGGTCGCGCTCGCGCCGGGCCGCCGAGGCGCACAGGGCGGTGAGAAGGCCGGCGGCCGTGGGAAGGCCCGCCCGGCGGAGGCGGCGGGTCTCGGCGGAGACGTCACCGAGCATGCCGAGGGCGGCGCGGCCCGCCGGGACCGTCTGTTCGACGCGTCGCTCCAGGAGGTGCAGGGGTGAGTACGCGCCGGCGTCGCCGGCTTTCTGCGGGGCGGGGTCCACGCGGGCGTCCGGGACGGGGAGATCGGCGCGGCGAAGACGGTCGAGGCCGAGGTCGATCGTGCCCTCACCGGTGGGGTGGGAGCAGGCGAGGAGAGCGAGTCTGGGATGGAGCGCGGGTACCAGACGGCCGACGATCCGCAGCCGTGTCCCCGGTGCCGTGGCCAGCAGCATCAGGTTGTCCCGGTGGGCCAGTGCCGGGTCGTCGTCGGCGACCGTGAGCCGGACGGTGACACCACCGTCGCACGACGCGAGCAGACAGGCGCCGCCCGGCTCCCTCACGAGGCCGCGAAGTTCGACGTCCAGGAAGAGCAGATCGCTGCCGCCGGCATCCGGATCCGCGTAGCGGGACGTGGACCGCAGAGCTTGTGCGGCCTGCTGGGACGGGGGAACCTCCCACAGGGCGGCGAGCGGTGGTTCCGTCCATGCCGCGCCCCGGGCGGTGACCGCCCTGACGCCCTTTCCGGCGCCGAGTCTGCCGTCCGGCGAGACCGTCGCCCCCGAGACCGCCAGCCCCGCCCGGCCCAGTTCCCGGTGGGTGAGCGCGCTCTCCCCGAGGCGCACGGCCCGGTCGGCCACGCCCAGGGCGCGTCCGACGCCGCCGGGTGCCACGTCGCCGACCGTGAAAAGCCGGCCGTCCGGCCCGGCGACCCAGGTGCGGACGCCGCCGTGTCCCGAGCCGGTGACCACGGGTTCGGTGAACAGGCCGTACAGGCGCAGCGAGCCGTCCGGGCTGTACGGCCTGCGTGACCGGCCTCTGAGGGCGGCCAGTTCCGTACCTGAGGCGGTGCCCATCCGGTGCGCGATCCCCAGGACGTCGGCCAAGGCCGTGACGAGGCCGGCGGTGCGGTAGGACGGGTCCCCGGCACGGGCCGCGCGCAGCAGCGTGACGACGGACAGCGCGGCGCCCGCGACGCGCGGCAGGTGCTGGAGCCGGGCGGTGTGAGCGGCGCGCAGGAGCGCCGCCTGGGCGACCGCACCGGCCCCGTCGACACCGGCCTCCAGCACGGCCGCGGCCGCTGACCACACGGCCTCGGCCGCGGCTCGCTGGGCCGGGCTCGCCACGTCGGGCGCCTGCACGGTGTCGTCGGGCCGTGATGCGGGTTCGACCGCGGTGGCGTCCTGCGGTCCGGCGGGCTCCGGGGCCGGATCCGCCGTGGGGGCTGCGCAGGCGGCGGCCGCGCGGTGGACGCACGCCGGGGCGAGGAGGCAGCCGCACGTGATGGCGTCAGCCGTCACCACCACGCCGCCCGGGGCGTGCAGCCGCAGATCGGTCTCCTCGTCGACCGCGATCGTCACCGTGTCTCCGTCGTGCTGCACAGGGCGGGCGCCGAGCTTGGTGACCGCCGCGTCCAGCCGCTTGCGCAGCCGGGGCGAGAGGTCTTCCACCAGGGTGGCCGTGACCTCCGGTGCGACACGGGGCAACTGGGCGGCGGTCATGCGGTCTTCTCCCCTATCCAGCGGGCCAGTTCGAGTGGGCTGAGTGCTGCCACGGGCATACCGGCGGCCACGAGCTGGGCGGCGACCCCCGTCGAGTAGCGGGGCCGGCCCGCGTCGTCGAGGCTCGCGCACCCGAGGACGTGGGCCCCGGTGGCCACCAGGGCCCGCACCTCGGCCAGCAGTCCGCCGAGTGGAGCGCCCTCCTCGAAGTCGCTGATGACGACGACGAGGGTCCGGGTGGGCACCGTGATCAGACCGCGTGCGTGCCGCATCCCGGCGGCGATGTGTGTGCCGCCGCCCACGCTCACCTCCAGCAGGAGGGAGAGAGGATCGTGCACATGACCGGTGAGGTCCACGACCTCCGTGGAGAAGGCGAGGAAGTGGGTGCTCAGGGCCGGCACGCCGGCCAGCACGGATGCGGTCAACGCGGACCAGATCGTGGACGCCTCCATGGATCCGGAGACATCCGTGACGATGATCAGACGCCAGTCGGCGGACCGGCCGGCCCGGCTGCGGAACACCGGCTTCTCGGGAATGACCTGGACCGTTCCGTCCGCCGTCCGGCGGGCGGTGGCCAGATTGGCGCGCAGCGTGCGCGCCAGGTCGAGTCGGCCGCCCGGGCGGCGGGTGGGCCTGGCCAGCATGGTGCCGGTGAGCGCGGGCCGCAGCCGGGTGGCGAGCTGCCGGGTCAGTTCGTCGACCAGCCGCCGGACCAGAGGCCGGAGCGCAGCGAGACGCGCCTCGGGAAGGCCGCCGGCGTAGCGCAGGACCGTACGGAGCAGTTCCACGGAGGGTGTGGCGGCCGCCGGGTCGATCTCGGTGAGGACGTCCTGCCGGCCGGTCGCGGCCGCGGCGGCGAGGACCTCCTCCCGGACACCCGGGCCGAACAACGCGGCCAGTTCCTCGGACCACTCGCGGACACCGGGAAACGACGCCTCTCTGCCTCCACGTCGGCCGCCGCCCTGGCCAGGACCTGGCATGCCACCACGTGACCCCTCGCCGCGCCCTTCCCCGTACAGCTCGTCCAGCGCGGTCGCCAGACGGGCTGCGGAGGACGGCAGTCGATCGGGGCGTCGCCCCAGTACGAGCCGCCATCGGTCGGAGGGTGCGAGGGTCCGCGCGGCGCCGGCCGCGACCCGCGCGGGCACGGGGGCGGCGGAGGCGTCCGCCCCGGTGGCGGGTGTGGGGGTGAGGGATGCCCGGGTGGTGGGTGGCGGGGGCGCGGCGAGGTGGTCCGGCCGTGAGGCGAACCGGTCGTCGTGCGCGGGGGACGGTACCGGCAGGCCGAGGCCGGTGAGCAGTTCGCGGGCGGAGAGGTCGGCGGCCGTTCGCGCCGCCAGGGCGGCCGGGTCGTCTGCGTCGAGGCTGTCCACCCGTTCGCCGAGCCTCTCCTCGACGGTGTCCAGCAGCCGGTCACGTGCGGCCGGGCTGAGGGTGTCGAAGCCGCCGCGCAGGGCGGGCAGCCGTGCCAGGAAGGCGGCGTCGTCCAGCTCCACCACACGGTGCAGCAGGGGGTCCAGGGCGCCGGATCCGGTGGTCAGGAGCGGGCCTGCCACTGTCAGGACGCCGATGAGGCGGGCCGTGAGCGTGGCCCGGGAGGTGCTGTCGACAGCACCGTCCACCCACGAGGCGACGCGCACTCCGAAGGCCTCGGCCTCCTCGTGGCCCGTGAGCACCCGGACCGCCCCGGCAGCCGCGGCGATCAGCGGGGTGCCGTCGGCGGCCAGCCGGACGAGGGCGGCGGTGAGCCGGATGCCTCCCACGCGGTCGGCGCGCTGGGCCAGTTCGAGGAGGGCGCGAGCGTCCTCGGGGTCCTCGGACCCGGTGAGTCCGTCGACCTGACGGACCGCCGCCGAGGTCAGCAATTCCGCCGCGTGCGCGATGCGGGCAGCCCGGGCGGAGGCCGCGGGGGAGGCGGGGCCGGCCGGGCCCTCGGTGGCTCCGGGAACCGGCGAAGTCCCGGCAGCGGACGCGGCGTCGGGGGCGGCCGGACCCGGCAGGTGGCCGGCGCGGATGCGGTCCAGGAGGTCGAGCCCGGTGAGGATTTCGGGAAGGGTGCCGCTGGAGGGGAGCACGACCGCCAGCTCCGTGAGCCGTTCGTCGGCCAAGGAGGGGAGCCCGCACTCGGTGGCCTCCGTCAGGCCCCTCACGACCTGGGCGGCCGTGGGACCGCCCTCCGCGCGCTCGGTCGCGTGCCGCCGGCGCAGCACCCCCTCGGCCGCCTGGGCGGGGGTGACGCCCCGGGCACCGGCCGCGGTGAGCATCGCGGCCGTCGCCGGGGTCCACCCCACCTGCCAGCGGGTCGTCAGTCCTTCCGAACCCGCGGCTCCCGTCACCGCCTGTTCCTTCGCGTAGGGGATGCCGCACACCGTCAGCCTGCGCAGGAGCAGTTCCCGCCGTCCGTCGAGGGTGGAGCGGGCCGGGTCGAGCCGGAGATCACGTGGCGTCCTCTCATGGGCGTCCTCCGGGCCGGGGAGCGAGAGTGCCGACGTCTCGGCCTCCACGGCCGGACCCAGGCCGCTGCGCGGAGCCGCGGGTACGGGCCGTCCCGTGCGGGCTCCGACGAGTACGCGTTCGAGGGCCTGGGCGACGGCTCGGCCGGTGCCGTAGGTCTCGCCGCGCCCGAGCACCGTCTGCACGGCCTCCAGGAACTCGCCACGGCCGGGGGCGGGCAGTTCACGCAGCCGGGCCAGGTCACCGGCGACCCGGACGACCTCCCGGGCGTCCGCCGGGCCGTAGGGATGGCCCAGTTCGCGCAGGGCCGTACAGACACGGACCGCGGTCCGGATCAGTGTCTCGTGCAGCGCCGACGGGGAACCGGCGGCCTCCAGAACGGCCTGCTGCCACTCCGGGTCCCTGATGCCCGCCGGGTACCCGGAGCGTGAGTCGAGGAGCGGGTAGGTGTACGGGATCAGGGAGACCGTGCACGCCTCCGCCGACCCGGCTCCGGCCGCCCCGCCGCCTCTGTTCTGCTCCCGTGGTGCGGCGGACGTGGCCTGCCCCCACGGGGCGGGTGAGGTGGGTGCCCCCGCGGCCCTGACGGCGGACGGCAGCAGCGCCGGGGTGTGGAAGGCTCCCACCACCACGGCGGGTCGCCGGCCGCTCGCCAGGGCCTCGGCGACGTGTGCGCGCATGCAGTCCTCGCGCACCAGGTCACCGCCGTCCACGCCGCCCGTCGCCTCGGCCTCGTACCGCAGCGCCCAGCCTGTGAGGAGGGCTGCGCGGCGGAGTGCCTCCGGCGTCGAACCAGGCGCGGGTGCCTCCACCAGCCGGTCCCACAGGTCGTCGCCGTCGCGGCCGGTGAGCCGGGACCGCAGGGCGGCGGACAGTCCGTGGCCGTCCCCCGCGGGCGTGGGGCCGGGCCCCGGGGTATCCGGCCCGCCGCGCACCCAGGTCCGGTCGGCCAGCGGCAGATCGCAGGCCACCGCCGGGACGCCGTTCCGTGCCGCCCAGCGCAGGGCGACCAGTTCGGGCGAGAAGTCCGCGAACGGATAGAAGGCGGGACCTCGTTCGCCGGCCGCCCCCGTCCCGTCGGCGGGCACGGCGGCGAGCGCCACCGGAGCCTCGGTCTCCTCGTGGGCGAGCCAGCCCAGCCAGGGCTGGAACTCCGCGGGCAGCTCGACGAGGAGGACGTCGGGGGCCGCCGCGTCCAGGAGCGCCGGCAGGGCGGCCGCGAGCGAGGGCGCGTGATGGCGCACCCCGATCAGGAACGGCAGCCCGGGGCCGGTCGCGGCGAGGGCCGCGACCGCAGCCTCCGGAGAGGTGGGCCCGGCAGCGCGGCCCGGGGGCGCACCGGCGGGCGACACCTCAGTGCCGGGCGGCGCGTCGGTGGCGGGCGACGTCCGGGCAGTGGCCCCGTCGCGGGTGGTCGACCGGATCATCCGTCAGCTCTCCAGTACCGCGCGAAGCTCCCACAGGGCACGCCAGGTCGCCGACCCCTGTTCCGCGCGCCTGCGCACCGGACCGTCCCAGTACCCCAGCAACCGTGCCGCGTCGGCGGGATCGTCCTTCCGTACGACGCCGAGCAGATGGCCGGGCAGGAGGGAGAGCACGTCGCGGTCGCCCGGGAAGTAGGCGGTGGCCAGACCCAGGGATCCCGCGACGGACACCGCCTCGGCCGTGCTCATCACCGTGGAGGGACGTTCGACCTCCCAGCCTTCCGCCGAGCGGCCGTCGCGCAGGTCCCGGAAGGCGGTGACGAGCGCTTCGAGAACAGCCTCGTCCACCTGGTAGGCGGCACCCGCGCGTTCGACGGCTGCCCGGGACTGGCGCCGGACGAGTGCGGTCTCGGCGTCCATGTCCCCGATCGGGCCCACCGTCTCGAAGTTGAAGCGCCGCTTCAACGCGGCCGACATCTCCGAGACGCCCTTGTCCCGCAGGTTGGCGGTGGCGATGAGGGTGAACCCGGGAGCCGCGTGCACCTGGGCGCCTTCGGCTCCCGCGAGTTCGGGCACCGCGATCCGCCGTTCGGACAGCAGCGACACCAGTGCGTCCTGGACCTCGGGGAGGCAACGGGTGACCTCCTCGACGCGGGCGACGGCGCCCCGGGTCATCGCGGTGAGCACCGGGGAGGGCACCAGGGCCTGCTCGGTGGGGCCCTGGGCGAGCAGCAGAGCGTAGTTCCAGCCGTACTTGAGCTGGTCCTCCGTGGTGCCCGCGGTGCCCTGCACGGTGAGCCCGCTGGTCCCGCAGACGGCGGCGGACAGGAGTTCGGAGAGCATGGACTTGGCGGTGCCGGGTTCGCCGACCAGCAGCAGTCCGCGCTCGCCGGCCAGGGTGACCACGCAGCGTTCGACCAGAGCCCGTTCACCGACGAACTTCTGCTCGATCACCAGGCGGCGCGGCACTCCGGCGCCGGGCCGCGCGGTCTTCGGCAGGCCGAGCGCCTCGCCCGCACTGCCCATCACGAAGGTGACGACGGCGCGCGGGGTGAGGAGCCAGCCGGGCGGGCGGGGCCCCGAGTCGTGGGCGGCGAGGAAGGCCAGCTCGGTGGCGTACTGCTCCTCGGGCGGGGTGACCTGGCGGTTCTGCCCGCCGGAGACACCGGCGGTGGGCGTCGCCCGGTCCGGGACCCCGTCCGTGCGGGTGCTCCCTGTGGTGGTCGTGGTGTCGCTCGTCATCGGCGGCGGCCCTTCCGGGGTGCGCGGGTTTCCAGTTCTTCGAAAGCGGGGGCGTCGCCGCCCCTGGTCCGCGCCCAGGCCGTGGCGAACAGCTCGGGTACGGGAATGCCGGGCAGGGTTCGGGCGTACCCCTCCACGGGGTACAGCCGTTCCTTCCAGGTCTCCAGCGGCAGACCGGGCGCACTGCGCTCGAGCCAGCCGCAGGGGAGGAACAGGGTGCGCCCGGCACGGGAGCGTTTGGCCTCCACCACGAGGTCGGTGGCCGCGAGCTCCGCCCGGGCCCTCTTGATCCGTGCGGGCTTCCACTCGGTCCAGCGGGCGCAGTTGCGGTCCGTCGGGTCGGGCAGGGCGAGCAGCATCAGATAGAGGGCGGCGGCGTCGGCGCTCAGCCCGAGTGCCTCGGCGGCCTCGGTCACCAGATCCGGCACCGTGTGCGTCGGGTCCTGGGCAGGGTGGTGCGGGGTTCCGTCGGGGGCTCCCGCCGAGACCAGCGCGTCGATCTCCTTGCCCAGCAGGATGCGCAGGGCGCCCAGTTCGCTCATCCGGTACGGCGCGACCGTGCCTTCGACCAGGCCGAACGCCGGGTCCTCGGGGCCTTCCAGACGGGCCGGCCGGACCAGGAGTTTCTCGTGGTTGCCGTGGCCCGCTGCGAGGAGCAGCGCCGCACCGGCCCGGACCAGGCCGTCGGGCTCCGCGCCGCCGGACTCCGGAAGCTGGTGTGCGGCCCGGATCACGGGGCCGATCGAGCCGCCGTCCTCGGTCCAGTCCAGCCCGAGGTCCAGCACCAGGTCCGGTTCGGCGAGGGTGCGGCGCAGGGCCGCGAGCCCGGCGGGCAGGTGCGCCCGCAGGGGGTGCCCGTACGGCACGGTGTAGGCGAGGGTCCGCAGGGCGGTCAGCGCGGTGGAGAGCGAGCCGTGACCGCTCACCCGGCGCAGGACGGGTCGCCCCGTGCCGTCCTCGACGGGAACGCCGTGGCCCAGCCAGGTCGTGGAGGCCGGGTTGAGGACCAGATCGACGGCGCGGGGCGTGGTGCCCGACAGGTCGAGGTCCAGTTCCTCGGGAACACGGACGAGGGAGGCGAGACGTGACCGCCAGACCTCGGCGGCGGCCTGGACGTCCGGGCCCGTGGCCCACAGCTCGCCCGGGTCCCCGGGCAGCAGCGCCTGGGCCAGGGCCTGACGGTCGGCCTGGGGCAGGGCGTTCAGCCGTGCCTGGGCCGCCTCGAAGGCACGGGTCTTCGCCCCGAGCAGACCGAGCGCCTCGGCGCCCGGCTCGTCGACGGCGGCCGACACCAGGGCCACGGACTGGAGGGGCCCGATCCCGGTGGCCGTGTGGAAGGCCTCGGCGGCTTCGGGACGCCAGGGCGCCGGGCCCTGCTCCTTCACCAGGGTGGTGAGCCGGGTGAGCCGGGTGCGGTCGATGCCCTGCCGGTGGACGTGCTCCCGGTCCAGGGTGAAGCCGGGAACGGGACCGAAGGCGCCGGTGGGGTCGTGGTCCAGTGCCAGCCAGCGTGCCGCGTCGTTCCGGGAGTTACGGCCGTGCTGGGCGAGGACCACGACGGTGCGGGCGCCCTTGCGCAGCACCTGGCCGAGCCGGTGCACGGCCTCGGGACGCCCCTGCCCGGACGTCGCGCCGTACGGCTCGATGAGCTCCACCTGCCGGACCGTGCCCGCCGGGTCCGCGAGCGGGCCCTCGGCGAGCGTGTCGAGCAGGACCAGGAGACCTGCGCGGTGCTCGGGCGTGGTGGCCGCCGAGGCTGCCCGGTAGGCCAGTTCGGGCAGCTTGTCGAGCAGGGAGGTCCAGTCCATGGACTGGGCGGGAACAGTGCGTTCGTCACGCTGCCAGCCGTCCACGGGGGCGAACGGAACCTTGGACGGCACGGGCGGACCGAAAGCCGGCTGCCCGCCGAGTACGTGGTTGACGGCGAGGATCTGCCGGATCGTGGTCCACCGACCGGCCGCTCCCCACCAGCCGCCGGACATCCGCTCCGACCCCCAGCCGGTTGCGTGCAGAAGTGTCGTGTCGTCACCGTGCTCGGGCGAACGGTCGGAGAACATGTCCGGTGTCGGCGTGGCGCCCCGCGGCGGGGCGGGCCGAGGCGGTTCCAGGTAGCGGGCGGCCGAGGCGGCCTTGTCCACCGCGTCACGGACGAGCGCGGTGACTCCCGCGAGGAGCCGTGTGTCGGTCACCTCGGGCAGAACCCGGGCCACGGCTTCCAGGCTCACCTCACGCGACGAGGGCCCGGTGTAGTCCTGCACGGCACGGGACGCTTCCAGTTGCCGGACGACCGCGGTGGTGACCTCCTTGAACAGCTCTTCCGCCCGGGAGTCCGCCAGGTTCCGCAACGCGGCGGAGCCCTGCTCGTCGCGGGGGCGCATGGCGTGCCAGTAGGACACGGGAGGGACGTACGGGGTGCCCGCGGCGACGCCGCTCCCCATGGAGCCCGGGATGACGGACCACAGGCCTCCGACGGTGCCCTCGGAGCCGGCCGGGTGCGCCTCGACCGCTCGTCCGGCGAGGGCCATGACGGGGCGTGACCCGCCGGGGAGGGTGAGGGCGCCGAGCGGCACCGGGGAGCCGTCGGGCAGCGGGGCCGGCAGGGTCACCGTGTGGCCGTCGGGGGTGCCCGCGACGGTCCGGTGCCCGTCCGCGGGAGCGGGCAGGCCCGGTTCGGTCACCGTGCGGCGGACCCAACGGCCCAGGACCGTGCCGTCCGTGCCGAAGGGGGTGTTCTCCAGGCCGGGCTGGAGCGGCAGCACCTGGCAGTGTTCGGTGAGCAGCCGGGTGCCCTCCCGCACCCCGGAGTGGAGGAAGGCGGGCAGTGAGGCGCGGCCGTGCGTGCCGCTGACGGGGTCGTACTCCAGCCATACCCGCCGCGTGCCCTGGTGGCCGTCACGCCAGTGACCGGTGCCGTCGGAGAGGACGGCACGCTGCGGCGGGACGGAGGTGTCACCCGCGTGCAGGGCCTTTCCGCCGGTGGCCCGGCCGCCGCCGGGCAGCGGCACGCAGACGTCGTCGGAGGGGCCGGAAGAACCCCAGCGCGGGATCTGCTCACCGGCGACGGTGAACACCTCGACGGGGCGGTGCGACCAGTAACCGCGCTGTTTGCCGTCCTCCCACCAGATGACCAGCAACTCGCCGTCGGTGTAACGGAAGGCAGGATGCCGCCAGTGCTCGGCGGCCGGGGGCAGCCGCAGGGTGTGCCGCAGCAGAACGCCTTCCGGACCGACGACGACGGCGCGTTCCCAGGTGTTCAGGATCAGCGCCGGCCAGGCGCCGGTGACACCGACGCCCTCCGTCCGGTGGCCCCGCTGACGTGTGGCGGCCGCCTCCGTGGCCAGTTCGGCGTACGTCTCGTCCAGTGCGGGCCAGCCCAGTTCGTCGAGGACTCCGGTGCGCAGGGTCGAGGCGAGCAGCGGGACGACATCGTGGGAGTCGAGGAGCCGCACCGCCTCCGGGGCGACCTGAGCGGCCACGGACCGGAACGCCGAGAGCTTTCCGAGCGCGATCCTCAGCCCGGGGAGCCCTTGTGCGGCCGTGTACTCCTCGGCACAGGCGGTCAGCCACTCCCGCAGGATCACGGACAGCACCGGATGCGCCGCCAGTCTCGCCATGCCGGTGTCGTCCAGCCGCTGACTCCGTCCGCCGAGGTCGCCGACGGTCCGGCTCAGCAGGGCACGGAAGACCGGATGTCCGGCGACGGCGGTGAGATCCCGCGCGCCGGGCTCGGTGTCCGTGAGCCAGGAGCCGAGCGGGACGCCGTGGCCCTGCCTCGCGCCCGTGTCCGTGTCGTCCGGCTCGGCGACCGGGATGCCGGAGGCCAGACAGAGATCGAGGAGGTCCAGGTCGGCTGTGCGCTGCCAGCGGCCCTGGAACAGCTCGACGGGGCGCCCGTCCGCGCGCAGCCGGTCCGCCATGCGGGCGACCAGGTCAAGGGTCTGCCGACTGCGGCCGGAGGTGGCCCGGTTGCGTCGGCGGTGTGCCTCCCAGCGGCCGATCCAGTCCGCCGGGGAGACCGACGGGTCACTGACGGCCGAGGAAGCGGAGGTGGCCGGAAGCGCGGTCAGCAGATCCTCGGCGCCCGAATCGGCCAGAAGCACGAGCCAGTCGTGTTCGGCCTCGGTGACCCGGCCGCTCTCGCTGAACGTCTCCGGGAAGAACCCGAGGAGCCGGGCGCGCACGGACGGCTCCCGTCGCGCGAGAGTGACGAGCGCGGGGCGGTAGGCCGTCCAGAACGAGGCGGGGGCGCGGACGATTCCCGGGGAGCCGATCAGATCGGCCACCAGCTCGCGCTCGGCGCTCTCGCGGTCCAGCCCGGCTGCCTTGACCAGAGCGCGCACGTCCTGCGGCAGCGCCGCGTACGGTGGCATGCCTGCGGCGCAGCGCTCGACCAGCAGTCGGCGGAACTGTGCCCAGGCGTTCGCCGGTGCGAGCCGGGCCACCAGGTCGCGCACGTACTGCCGCAGCGCCTTGACGGTGAGCGCGCCGGCGAAGGCGAACTCCAGGAAGACGGCCCGCTGCCGGTCCTCGTCCACCACCAGTCCGTGCACCCGCTCCGCCTCGCGGGCCTTGCCGAAGAAGGAGGCGGCGTAGTTGGTGTTCTCCGCCTGGAGGAAGAGGCGCGCCACCTGCTCGTAGTAGGTGGGGAGGAAGTGGGGCACTGCCCGGCCGAGCCGGGTGCCGAGTGCGTCGAAGCCCTCCTTGGCCGCTCCGGCGCGGCTCCTGGCCTGCCGGCCCAGCCGCTCGATGTCCTTGACCAGGGCCAGGGCGTGGTGGCCGTTGGCCGGGTCGTTGACCAGGGCCCAGGCCGGGAAGCCCAGTGTCTCGCGGCGCACCTGACCCACGACGTGCGTCTCGTCGGTCCGGGCCAGCCCGAGGAACTCGAGTGCCAGGTCCTCGGCTTCGCCGAGCGTGCCGGGCACCAGCCGGACCACGGGGCGGTCGCCGAGGGCGGTGTGCGTGTAGGTGCGGGCGGTCAGCGCGTCGGCGTCCTCCCGGCCGGTGGTACCGGCCGGCAGCACCGCGCCCGCGTCCAGCAGGGCGGCCACGCGGGCCTCGGAGGAGTGGGTGGAGGTGCCTTCGCCGCGTGCCTGGGCGGGAAGGAGCACCGTGTCCGCATCGGTCGTGTTCACGTCGGTGTCCGTCGTCGTTGTCTGGATCGTCGTCGTCTTCGTCGTCGTGGTGCTCATGCCGCCTGCTCCTCGTCCTGCACGTCACGGCCCGCATAGAGCGCCGCCGCCATGCGCATGCCTTCGGACCAGGTGACAGGTCCTACCTCGGCGGACGTCAAAGCCCGTCCCGAGGGGTCGGTCCAGCCCAGCGGGCCCGTCTCCGTGCCGTATTCGTCGTAGCCGTCGTGCTCGCCGATCCAGATGCGAGCCTCGGCGGTGGCGCCGTCCTCGACGACCGGGCAGACCGCGTAACCGCCGCGCGACCGGTATCCGAGCTGGGTGACGCGGCCGTGCAGGAAACGAAGTTCCTTGAACACTCCGCCGGCGTAGGTGTCGACGGAGCTGGTGTCCGGGGCGAGTCCCCGCGGCCGGCGCCACACCTCGCGGAACAACTGCTCCACGTTCTGGCGCACCCCCAGTTCGACCGCGAACTCCCGGAGTTCGTCGAGGTCGTCGAGGAGGACGGGGTGAGGCACTCTCACGATGTCCGGGGTGATGCGGACCGTGTCGCCGTCCAGGTCGACGAGGCCGAGACCACGCGTGGGGTCGACATCGCGCAGGAACCCGGCGACCCCGCCGTCCACACCGGTCACCACCACGTCGCGCAGCGCGGTCTGCCACGCAGGGTCGGGCCACACCTGGGCGAGCACTGCTGTGGGGACGGGCAGCGAACGCACCATCCACTGCTCGACGTCGGTCAGGCACCGGCGTTCGTGCCGCTCCAGCCACTCGGTCAACTGCTGGAGCCCGACGACTGCCGGATCATCCTTCAGTTTGGGCGGAACGGACTTCAGCCGTCGGCCCTTCCCGTTGCGGCACACCACTTTGCCCGCCTCCAGGGCGACTTCGTAGTCGCCCGCCGGTACCCACCCCATGCGCTGTTCTCCCCGTCGATCCCGACGCCGCCGTCCGGCGGCACGTTGATGAGACCCGTCGACGGCGACACACCGTGACGAGTGAGAGAGACTCTAGGCGGACCCAGTGACAATGAGTTCGGGATCCGTCCGCACGGTCGTGCGGGTACGTGCCGCCGGCAGCCGGGAACGGTCCTCAGCACGCCCGGGGTGCACGTCCCGCGCGTCACGGGACCGCCCGCCCGTACCGTGCCACGAGGAGGGAAAAAGGGTCCACCGACCGGTGTCCGGTCACGGAGCCGACGAAAACCGCTGGTGGGCCACGGCGACCGCTGCTACGTTTCCGGCAGCCGTGCGAGAGACCGAGGAGGTGGTACCCGTGAACGCAGTATCCCCATGGGTGCTCCTCCCCGAGGTCACGGTCAGGCGATAGGTCGTCCGGGAGCGCCGTTCCAGTGCACTCCCGAAAGGCACGACCATGCAGGTCACTTCCGAGCAGCCCCTCGACGACAACGTTCTCGAACGCCGGTTCACCCTCGGTGGGATTCCCGGCATCCTGTGGACACCCGCGTCCGCATCCGCTTCCGCACCGGTGCCACTGATCCTGCTCGGCCACCCTCCCCTCGGGCTGCGCACGATGTATCCCCGACTGGTCGCCCGGGCCCTGCGTTCCGCTGCGGAGGGTTTCGCCACGGCCACCATCGAGCTTCCCGGAAGCGGCGACCGGCCCCGTTGGCCCGCGGTCGATCAGGCCCGCGCCGATCTGCGCCGGGCGATCGGGGCCGGCGATCCGGTGAGCGACGGGACCGTCGACGCCCTCATCCTCCCGCTGGTCGACAAGGCGGTCCCGGAATGGCGGACCGCCCTGGACGCCCTTCAGTCGCTACCCGATATCGGCGGACCGTTCGGCTACTCGGGGGGAGTGATCTCCATCGGAGTCCGGCTGGCGGCGGTCGAGCCCCGCATCGAGGCGGCCTGCCTGTACGCCGGGAGTTTCGTGCCCCGCTCCATGTTCGAGGAGGCCCGACGTGTCACTGTTCCGCTGCACGTCCTGCTGCAGTGGGACGACGAGGGCAACGACCGGCAGGCGGCCCTGGACCTGTTCGACGCCTTCGGTTCCGAGGAGAAGTCACTGCACGCCAACATGGGCGGGCACACCGGCGTCCCGCAGTTCGCGGCGGACGCCGCGGTCCAGTTCTTCGGCCGACACCTGAGGTGAGGCCGGGCTGTCATGGCGACAGCGGACGGTGACCGGCACCGGGCGGAACGCCAGGAGCTGTCAGGGGGCCGTCCGCTGTTCGTCGCTGTCCTGGCGGAGCTGGTCGGTGCGGCGGTTGAGCGTGTCGATGCGTGCCGCGAGGTCCGGGTGGCCCGTCCTCAGATGCCGGTGGGCGTCGGTCAGCGGGGCGATCAGAGCGGCCGCGTCGTTGTCGGCGAGTGCGGCGGCGAGGCGGGCGGCCGTGGTGTCGGGGAGATCGGACAGGGCGGTGATCTGGCCGGCGAGCTGTCGCAGGTCCGCGGCGTTGTCCCGGGCCCAGGTGTTGACGGTGCGGTCGGCGGCGCGGTGGTTGCGGGTCGCCTGCACGCGCTGCTCGCCTGTGGCGCCGGGAGTCCCGGGCCGCACGCGCAGGTAGCGGCGTTCGGCTGCCTGTCGGCTGGCGACGCCGAGAGGATGGGCGAGGTCGGCCCAGCTGGTGCCCGCTGCGCGGGCCGCTTCGATCAGGCCGGGCTCCCACCCCGCCAGCTGGTCACGCAGTTCGCGCAGGAGGAGCAGGGCGGCCAGAGCCTGCTCGGAGCTGGCCGCGTCCTCCGCACGCGGTGCGGGCGCCGGTGCCCGGGCGGCGCGCACGGCCTCATCGATGGCGTGCAGGGCTGCCGAGGCCGCGGCGAAGGAGGTGGGATCGCCGGCTGCGGGGAGTGCGTTCATGGGGCTCCTCGTGGTGTCAACCTTTCGGTGACATTGAAGTTGTCATCGCTTGGATGACATGTTACAACAGTGTCAGACGAAGCGCATTGGCAGTTTCTGCCAGACCAGTGGAGGTGTTTCGCAATGTTGATGCGCACTGACCCGTTCCGCGAACTCGACCGCCTCGCCCAGCAGCTCACGGGCGCTTCCGGCACATGGTCCAAGCCGTCGGCGATGCCCATGGACGCCTGGCGCGAGGGCGAGGAGTACGTGATCGCCCTCGACCTGCCCGGCGTCGCGAAGGACGCGATCGACGTCGACGTCGAACGGAACATGCTCACCGTCAAGGCCGAGCGCCGTCCCGTCGTGACGGACGAGAACGTACAGGTGGAGCTCTCCGAGCGGCCCTTGGGGGCCTTCTCCCGTCAGCTGGTTCTGGCCGACACACTGGATACCGAGCGCATCAGGGCCGATTACGACGCCGGGGTGCTGACCCTGCGGATCCCGATCGCCGAGCGGGCCAAGCCCCGCAAGATCGCCATCGGCGACATGCCGCACCACAGGCAGATCGATACCTGAACACGGCGGTCCTCACCTGCCCGCAGGAATCCGGAGTGCGGGGCCCCGTACGTCCTCCCGGCGCTCGACGCCCCGCGTGGCGGTGAACGGATCCAGCCCGCCGTCCACCCTCGGTATGCGCCCGGCGGCGACTCGGCCGCAGCGCGGACCATCCCTCGTCATGGACCGCGCTGCGGCGCACTCCTGAGCGGTCACGAATCGGACACGACCTGATTCGCCGGGACTGTCCCCCGTCGGCCGGGGCACCTGACTGAACGACCTTCCCCCAAGATCAGCTGCGCGGCTGCCGGTGCTTGCCCGGCCACAGGCGGTAGCCGCCCCTCGAGAAGGACCATCGATGCGTTCCATCCACGAACCGACCCGTGCCACGACGGACCTGACGTTCGATCAGATGCTGGAGAAGATCAGATACGAGGGCGCCTATCCCACGCGTGAACGAGCCGAGGCCGTCACCCACGCCGTGCTGTCCGCCCTCGGCCGGCAGCTGACAGGGGACGAACGTGTCGACCTCGCCGCCCGGCTGCCTGTCGAGGCGGCCCGCATCTTCACCGCCCAGATCCCCGCCTCCGAACAGCTCACCGGGTGGGGATTCGTCAAGGATCTCGCCACTCGCACGGGCGGGACCCCCGCTACCGCGCGGTGGGACACCGGGGCGGTCCTCGCCACTGTCGGTCACCTCGCCGGATCCGACCTGCTCGACCGCACTCTCGCCCAACTCCTCCCTGGGTACGCCCTGTTGTTCGGTCGGGCGGAGCTCATCCAAGCCGCATGAGCGGCTCCAGCTGCCCAGACGTTCCCGGCGGACGCCGTCGGCGCCCGCAAGCCCGCTCCTCACATGCGAGACATCAAGTCGCTGTATTTGTGCGGAACTTGGGGGTATCCGAGTGGTGGGCCGGTCCCGAGCGGGACCAGCTCTCCGGATCACTGTCCCGAAGGAGCAGCAGATGACGACACAGTACGGCGACAACTCGACCGGGCAGCAGCCGCACGGCGCACCGCAGCGCCCCGCGAGCGGCAACGTGCTGAGCATCATCGCGATGGTGCTGGGCGTGATCTCGCTGCTCTTCCTGCCGATCGTCTTCGGTGTGGTCGGCCTCGTACTGGCCGTCGTCGCCAAGGTGGTCCGGCACGAGCGGCTTGCCGTGCCCGCCATCGTGGTCAGCGCCGTAGGGCTGATCGGAGGCATGGTCCTCGGGGCCCTGCTGGCCGGCTCATGAGGTGAACGAGCGCCGACTCCGCCTGGGTGGAAGGACGCGTGGCGGTAGCTGATGTCAGACCGGCCGGGGCCCCCGGCCGGTCTTCCGTCCGGTGTCCGGAGGACCCTCGCGGCGCTCCTGCGTCGTGGACATGCAAGGGGCAGGAGCGCGGCGGGGGCGCGGTAGTGCCGGCTCACCCTGCCGGTGGTTGTGCCGCCCGCGGGCCGGCGATCACTTCCCCCAGTCCCAGGAGTCGAAGTACGCGGCCGCGCCGGTCAGCCGGGCCGTCATGACTGCGTCCAGACGAGCGAAGTCCTGCGGCGGCATCAACGGTTCCCACTCCTTCAGCGGAAGGACCCGCACCGCGTCATGCTCGTCCGGGTCCAGCACGATGGACCGGATCTGTTCGTCGGTGAGCCGGCCGCCGTCGAAGACACACCCCGTGGTGCTGAACGGCCAGTCGTCCCCCGGAAGCCCGAAGACCGACGCGAGCAGGCAGGGCGGACCCTCCACTGTGAGGCCGGTCTCCTCGCGGCATTCGCGCTGCGCCGTCTGCCAGGGCCGTTCGCCGTGATCCATCGTGCCGCCCGGGAGCTGCCAGGGGTGCACCTGGGAGTAGGTGGCCCGCAACTGGACCGGCCTGTCGTGCTGGTCGGTGAAGAAGATGAATGCGGACCCGGTCGACTTGGGCACGGTCGACGCGTACTCCTCCACCGGGAGCAGCACGGGCCCGGCCGACTCCTCGATCCGTCGATCGGCGTTCTCCCGCCGCGTCAGCCGCATCGATGCCGGATCGGCGGCGAACCCGAGTTCCCGGTACAGCGGCGTGGCCTCTTCGGCCGCACGCAGTTCGAACAGTGTCGCTCCGTCGGCCTGAAGGCGGTCCAGAAGGGCGGAGAGCAGTTCCCTGGCCAGCCCGAGGCGTCGATACCGCGGGTGTGTGGCGACAGCGTGCACCCGGGCGGCCAGACCGCTCGGACATGCCGGTGCGGGGAGCAGCGGGTGGATCAGGCCGAGTGCGCACGAGACGAGCGAACCGTCAGGGGCCTCCGCGACATGGGCGCGGGCGTCTCCCCCCGAGGCGAGCCGACGGGCCAAGTGCGTACTGGACAAGGCAGCCCGCTCCGCGTCGATGGGCTCGGAGAGAACGAGTTCCGACCTCAGCGCGATGATGCCTTCGGCATCCGAGGGAAAGGCCACGCGGGCCCTCGGCCGCGCGGTGACTGTCGGCAGCCCGGCTCCGGGAGCGGGCAGTACGTCTCGGTTCACGAATCCTCTTCTGTCGGTGAGTTGCACGGGCGGGTGATGTGTGGCGCGCAGCCGGGCCACGAGCCGTCGGCTGAGCTCGGTCCCCGCCGGAACGTGTTCGCGCCGCGGGAGGACGCGGTCCGACGAACGGCGGACGGGGGAGGGGGAGTAGGAGGGGAACGGACCGGGGACGTCCGGTCGCGTTTCGCCGGCCGGGCCACCGGGACCGAGCGAGCGGCGGTTCACTGCGGGCCGCTCTCCACCGGGTCGGGCGCTCCGGTGTGCCCGGGCTGTGAGGGGACGGCCGGAGAGGTGGTCCGGTACTGCGCGGCCTGGGCGGTGAACATCGACCGGTAGACACCGTCGGTCCGGGCCATGAGGTGATCGTGGGTCCCTTCCTCGATCACCTGGCCCTGGTCGAGGACATAGATGCGGTCGGCGTGTGCCGTGGCCGCCAGGCGGTGTGTCACGAGGACCACCGCCCGCCCTTCCTCCTTGAGTGACCACAGGCCCTCGAAAGCGGCGATCTCCGCGTGCGGGTCGAGCGCCGAGGTCGGTTCGTCGACCAGCAGGAAGGGAGCCCCCCGGTACAGACTCCGCGCCGTGCCCAGCTTCTGCCACTGGCCGCCCGAGAGCTGGACACCGCGCTCGTACCCCTTGAAGACGATGGAGTCCCAGCCGTGGCGCAGGCTCTCGATCAGTGCGTGGACACCGGCGGATCGCGCGGCGGCCTTCACCCGGTCCATGTCACGGACACGGTCGCCGGTGCCGATGGCCACGTTCGCGGCCGCGGTCATCTCCCAGCGAGGGAAGTCCTGGGCGAGAAGCCCCACCCTGGCGAAGAGGTCGGCCCGGTCGGCGTCCCGGAGTTCGACCTGCTCGCGGCCGTCGGCGTCCTGCCACCACACGTCGCCGTCCCCGGGGAGCAGCAACCCGGACAGTACCTTGGTCAGAGTGGTCTTGCCGGAGCCGTTCGCACCCACCAGCGCGGTCACCTCGCCGCGGCGCACCCGCAGACTGACGTCCCGCAACGCCGGGGAGTCGGCCCCGGGGTAGGTGTAGGACACGTGGTCCAGGCGGATCTGATGGACACCGGACGGCAGCGGGGTACCCGTGGTGGGGATGGCGTTCTCCGTGGCCAGGGTGATGGCGTCCTCCGTGTCCGTGAGGAACAACAGCTCCTCGTAGAGCCGGTTGACCTGCTGGACGAGCGAGGTCAGCCGCGCCGTCGACGCGCGGATCGCGAGTACCGCGGTTCCGCCGACGGCGAGAGGCAGGGAGCCGTCGGCCAGCAACCACCAGAGCAATCCGTAGCAGGCCAGTGACGCGATGCCCGCGAATCCTCCGGCGATCAGGTCGGTGGAGGCCTGCGCCCGGGCCAGACGCCGCTGTTCCCCCTCGGTCTGGTGGGCCATCTCCTCGTAGCTGTTCAGCAGCTTGGTTCCGGCGGCGTGCACGCGGATCTCCCCTTGCGCCTGCGGGCGGGTCAGGAAGCCCAGGAGGGAGGCGATGGCCCGCCGGTGATCGATCCAGTGCAGCTTCGAGACGTACTCGCGGCGTGCCGAGCTGACCGCGCCCCACCCTTTGGGCAGGGCGATGACCAGCAGCATGGGCAGGAGCATCCAGTGCAGTGACGCCAGTACGACGGCGGCCGCCACCATGGAGATCAGGACGTTGCCGACCCCCACCGACAGCATCAGCATGCTGCGGGCCGAGTCCGTACCGAACCGGCCTGCCTCCAGGACTCGTTGGATCTCGGGGCGCTCGGTCGCCTCCAGCTCCACCCTTGTGACGGCCCTGTAGTAGCGCGCCGACACCGCCCTTTCCACCTGGGGTTCCAGCCGACCGGACATCGCCGTCGACCATGCCGTCAGCAGAGCCGCGATCACCGCTGCCGCGGCCAGCGACGCCAGGGCCGGAAGGGACTCACGCAGCCTCTCGCCCGTCGGGCCCGCAGCGAAGAGATCGGTGAGAACGCTGTTGACCGCCACCAGTCCCCATGCCGCGGTCGCTCCTTGCCCGAGCTGTGCGGTCACCACGCCCGCCATCGCCCGCGGGTCCGCCCGCCAGCCGGTACGCAGCACCAGGGCCACCATGCGCGGAAGCGCGGCCGCCATGTGGCGGAACGACACTCTGGTCAACGGCCCCTCGTGACGCACGAAGGACATGTCGTATCGCAGCCGTCCTCCGTACAGTTCGCGCTCCGCGTCGGAGACGGAGCCCTCCGCTGCCGTGCTCTTCGTGTCCTTCCGGGCGGCGCGGTGTGGTCCGGTGCGTGTCACCGTGCTCCTTCCTGACGGTCGTGGCGGCCTCGTCCAGTACAACGAGTGCCGCGTCTTCTCGAAGGCGTGCCTTTCAGCCGAGCTTCGAACCCGCTCGCGGAGGCCACTCATGGTGCGGGCCGTCGCTCGGTGACCGGGACCGCTGCTTTGCGGACGTGATCGGCCCCTTGCCGATCCTGGCCAGGTGAAGCGGAGTCGCGCTCCGCGCGGGAGGTCGCGACATCCGTACCGCGCGCGGATGTTCCGCGATGCCGCCGCGACGCAGCTTGCTGCGGGAAGGCTGTGCGGGCCGTGGAGGGCACGGTCCGGCGCTGGGCTCCGGTCGTCGCTGCCGGGGGAGCGCGGATTTGCTCCGGCGCTGACCGTGGGCGGGACCGGGAGACGCCGAGGATCCTCCGAAGCGCGGATCCCGTGTGAGCAACGCCCCTTTCCGGCCTCTCAGTAATGACAGGGGCATGATAAACGCGATGGGGTGGGCATAGTCCTGAGGTCCGGAGAGAACCCGCGACCGGCCGCCTGGCCGACGCGTGTTCTCCCGCTCTCGGCTCCGAGTGGACCCGAGTTCCCCATCAGCGAAGGGACACCGATGCCGCACTCCTTATGGTTGAAGGCAGCCGGCACCGCCGCCGCGATCGCCCTGGCCACAGCAACAGCGGCGCACGCCGCGCCCACGCCGGAGCCCGCCACGGCGGTGGGCGCGGCAGCAGTGGTGACACTCCGCTACGACGACAGTCGCGCAGGCGGATGGGAAGCGGCGATCGCCGCCGGGGTCGCCTCGTGGAACCAGAACGTCAGCAACGTCAAACTGGTCGAAGCCGCACCTGGCGCCCGGGCCGAGATCCAGATCGTCGCGACCAGCGGCTGGCCCCAGGCGACGCTGGGCCCGGTGCGCCCGGGCGGTCAGGTGCGCGTGGAGCTCGGCAGTCAGGCTGTGTCCGAGGGGCACGACAAGACCCGCATCGCCGCCCACGAGATCGGGCACAGTCTGGGCCTGCCCGACACCAAGCCCGGCCCGTGCAGTCAGTTGATGTCAGGGTCGAGCGCCGGCATCACATGCAAGAACGCGGTTCCGAACGCGACTGAACGAAGCCGCGTCCAGTCCATCTACGCGAACGGCCTCACCTCGCGTACACCCGCAGCCGGGCGGACCCTGGTGGACGCTCCCTAAGGCCGGTAGGTGGCAGCGGCCGAGCTGGGACTTCCGGTGGACGGGAACGTCCGCTCCGTGACGGTCATGACCCACCGGAAGTACTCGCGCCTCGGCCGCTCGTACCGGAGAGACCGGGCGGTGGCAGTGGGCGGCGCCCTGCGCATGAATGCAATTCAAATACCGGTATAGTAATGACGGTATAGTTATTGGTTGCATGAGAAGGGCGCCACATGATCGAGATCCTCAACCCCACCCTGCTGGCCCGGGCCGAAACCACTGGCGCCCTGGTCGGTGACATCCTGCAGACGCTGAGGACCCGAAGCACGATCGGCGCGAACCTTCTCGACATCGACCGGTGGGCCGAGAAAATGATCGTCGAGGCGGGGGCGTCGTCCTGCTACGTCGACTACGCGCCGTCCTTCGGGCGAGGCCCGTTCGGCCACTACATCTGCACGGCTGTCAACGACGCCGTGCTCCATGGGCTGCCGCACGACTACACGCTCGCCGACGGTGATCTGCTGACCCTCGACCTCGCCGTCTCCAAAGGGGGAGTCGCCGCAGACGCCGCCATCAGCTTCATCGTGGGCGAACCGAGGTCCCCGAAGGACGTAGCGATGATCGACGCGACCGAACGCGCGCTCGCCGCAGGGATCGCCGCTGCCGGGCCCGGGGCTCGGATCGGCGACATCTCCCATGCCATCGGCACGGTTCTCGGGGAGGCGGGATACCCGATCAACACCGAGTTCGGGGGGCATGGCATCGGGTCGACGATGCACCAGGACCCGCACGTCGCGAACACCGGGCGGCCCGGCCGCGGATACAAACTGCGTCCCGGACTGCTGCTGGCGCTCGAGCCGTGGGTCATGGCGGACACCGCTCAGCTCGTCACGGACGCCGACGGGTGGACGCTCCGGAGCGCGACGGGTTGCCGCACGGCGCACAGCGAGCACACGATCGCCATCACCGACGACGGAGCCGAAATCCTCACGTTGTCGAAGTGAGCACGGGGTGAGGCCACCTCCCCGCGCTTTCGGGACCACGGGGGTTGCGGTGGTGAGTGCCGGCGGCCCGGTGTCCACATCAAGGTTGATTCGGGGCGGAGCGCTCTGGTGATCGAGGGCGACCGGCAGGGCTTGACGGCCCTGACTGACACTTCGGTCGATCGCGAGGGTGGACGACGGTGGGCACCAGCACATCCAGTACTTCCCGGACCACTACTACCTTGCCGCTGGGTCACTGGCCATGGCCGTGAAGAGTATTCATGTTGGCATGCCGACTCGACGGCCACCCCTTAAGCCGGTCGGATCCTGGCTCTTCCCTCCACCGGAACCCCATGGACGATCCTTTGAGGCGGAGTTTCCGGTGTCGGCATCGCGTCGGCCACCGACAGCTTCTGTCGATGAAGGTCCGTGTGCACGGCACGTTGGCCGCGAGCGGCTCGCTGGCGACCGGAGCGCGGTGTCGCCGGTTTGTCAGCGGTGGCCGTACGTGCCCGTCACGCGTGCAGGGCCTTCACGCCGTGCACGGCTGCGTACTCTGCCGCAAGCCAGGGGCCGAGATCGGCGATGAGCATTCTGAGCACCGCCGGATCGGGCGAAGGTGCGCGACCGACGGCTGCGGCGACGCGCATCTGCTCGGCTCGCTCGGGGTAGTAGCCGCCGAAGAGTTCGGCGGACTGGTCGAGGTCACTGGTCCAGCCGCCCCAGCTGGGCATGATCAGAGTGAAACCTGTACGGACCGTGCGTCGGCCTACGGAACGGCTGAGGATCCGGCGATCTGCGTCAGTGGTGGCTGCGGCGGCCTTGGCGCGCCAGCGCGGCAGCACATGGGCGAGGTCACCGTTGGTCTCCCGTGCGAGCAGGGTCGTGGGGCGGTAGCGAGGAAGCTGCGCCGCGAGGTCCGGGCCGAGTAGCGGTGTGCAGAGGCAGGCGATGAAGAATCCGCCGTCGTGCCGTTCGGCATCGCTGAGCAGGTGCTTTGCGCTGGTCAGCAGGATGCCGGCACCGTCGATCTGAGGAAAGGCTTGGTCGAGCTCGCCTTCGATCGCTCTTGCGTCGGAGCGATCGCCAACGGTGGGCTCGTTATGGAGGACGAGCTGGAGGTCGAGGTCGGATACCCCGGGAGTGGCGGTGCCACGAGGGATGCTGCCGTAGACATAGGCGCTGTGCAGGCGCGCACTGTCGAACGTCGCGGCGACATGAGCGCGTGCCGCATCGACGACGGGCGTGAATGGTGCCGGTACCCGTTCCAGTGCGCCTTCGCGTGCAATGGTTCCGTCGCGGTCCAGGCCTCGTTCATACATGGGGCCACTGTGCCCTCTGTCGCTGCACACTGCCGAACTGAGTTCTCGAGGTGTGGGGGCAGGGTGGTGACGACCTGTTGTGGCGAGTTCTGCGGCACTTGCCACGGCGGGTACTCAGGTATGGCAGACACGCGGAAGCCGACGGCAGGTGCGAGGTCCGTCGATCCTGCGCTATAGTCGATCTTGAAGGCGCGGCCACTTCGGTGGTGCGGTTGCCTGTGCGTTGGTCGTCCAAGGAAAGACGCCCCGCTTCCTGCGGGGAAATGCAGGTGCAAGGCCTGCCCAGCGCTCCATGTGAAGCCTCGTTCCTGTTGCGACAGGGGCGAGGTTTTCTGCTTGTCCGCGGCCTTGTCGGACGTCGGTCCCTGCAGGGGCGCTAGCGTCGGTTCCCATGATCCTATGGCTCAACGGAACCCACGGCGCAGGCAAGACCACCACCAGTGCCCTAGTGCAGCAGCTGATCCCCGATTCCCGGGTGTTCGACGCCGAAAAGGTCGGCGAGACCCTCATGGACATCAAGCCGGCGCTGCCCTGGACGGGCAACTTCCAGGACTGGGAACCCTGGCGGCCGCTGGTCGTCGAGACCGCCCGCCGCGTGCTCGAATACACCGGCGGCACTCTGGTGATGCCCATGACCGTCCTGGTCGAGCAGTACTGGCGCGAGATCAGCTCGGGTCTCGACCAGCACGAGATTCCGGTGCGGCACTTCGTTCTCCACGCCGACCAGGACACACTCCGCGGGCGCATCGAGGGGGACACGGATCTCGGTCCCTCCACCTTCCGTCTCGCCTACCTCGAGCCCTACGCCGAGGCGGCTCGCACGTGGCTGCACGGTGAGGCCGAGGTCGTCGACACCACGCACCTCACGCCCGCGCAGGCCGCCCAGCAGATCGCGGAGGCCGTCAAGGCGTGAGGTGTCCGCCCGCCGGGCCTCGCCACAGATGGCTCAAGGGCCGCCGTGCGACCGCGTGGGACAACGGCGTGTCTCACCGATGGCAGGCCGACCGTCTCGCCAGGTGGGTAACGAGCCCAACTGGTGTCGGGCGCCGTCGCCGACGTGCTCGGCAGCGCCTCGACCGCCGTCGCCGGGCACTCACCTCGGGACAGGCCTGAGGCCCGCCCCAGGACTACGGCTTGCGGCCGACCGCCACGTAGCCGGCACTGATGATGTCGTCCTGGCCCGCCACCGGATCGCCGAGCTCGGGGTGCCACGCCTCGGCCGCCACGATGCCGGGCTCCGCGATGTCGAGCCCGTCGAAGAAGCGGGCGAACTGGTCGCGGGTGCGGGGCGCCAGGGTGAGGGTGTTCGCCTTGTACATCTCGTCCACCTTGCGAGCCGCAGCCGGGTGGAAGTCCGCAGTGAGATGGGAGATCACCACATGGCTGCCCGGTGCGAGCACCTCGGTCAGCCGGTCGACCAGCTCGTAGGCGCCGTCCTCGTCGCTCACGAAGTGCAGCAGCGAGATCAACGAGAGCGCGACGGGCTGAGTGAAGTCCAGCGTCTTGCCCGCGTGCTGGAGGATGGCGTCCACGTCGCGGGCGTCGGCCTCCACGTAGTCGATGGCACCCTCCTCGGTGCCCTTCAGCAGGGCCTCCGCGTGTGCCAGGACGATGGGGTCGTTGTCGCAGTACACGACCCGGGTCGTGGGGGCGGCCTGCTGGGCCACCTGGTGGAGGTTCGGTTCCGTGGGGATACCCGTGCCGATGTCGAGGAACTGCCGGATCCCCTGGCCGGTCAGCCATCGGGTGGCGCGGTGCATGAAGGCGCGGTTCACCTTGGCCATGACCGGGATCCCGGGCTCCGCGGCGAGCATCTGCCGGCCCATCGCCTCGTCGACCGGATAGTTGTCCTTGCCACCGAGGAACCAGTCGTACATCCGGGCGGGATGGGGTCTGCTGGTGTCGATGCGCAGGGTGGAGGCATCGTTCTCCGGTCGGGACATGGCGAACTCCTGGGTATGCGCGACAGCGGTTGATCGGCTTGCGAACAGAATAGGGAACGTACGTGCCAAGGATGGTCGCCAGAGGCCAACTCCGCTGTCGAGGTGCGGTACTTCGCCGTGGATGTCACCTACGTTCCGTGGCGTGGCGTGGCCTGCTGGGCGGCCGGGGCGCCGGGCCGGTGGGGGAGCGGCGACCGGGAACCGGTGGGGGGCGGTGGGCAGTGCCACCGCCCCCACCGGCCGTGTGTCTGTCGGGTGGTCAGGTGGTGGTGCAGGTGGCGGTGGGCCAGGTCCAGTTGCCGTTGGCCTGGATGGTGGTGCCCCAGGTGTTGCCGTTGCCGTTGGGCTGGGCGGTGAGCGTCTGCGCGTCGGGATAGGTGGCGGTGGTGTTCCAGGTGGAGAGGACCTTGGCGGGGGTGGGGATGCGCATGGTGACGGTCCAGTTGCCGGAGCCCGCGACCGTGACGTTGAGGTTGTAGCGGTCGCTCCACCTCTGGCCGGCGGTCACCGTGACGGTGCAGCCGTTGCCCCCGCCACCGCTGCCGCCCCCGTCGGGAGCCACGGCGCGGCCGGTCTGCGGGGAGATCATGCCGGCACACAGCCCCCGGCTCGCCAGTCCCTGTGCGATGCGCGGGATGGCCGCGAGCGTGTTGGCCGGCCAGTCGTGCATGAGGATGATCTGGCCGTCGGTGAGCCGTGCGTTGGCCTGCACGATCGCGTCGGTGCTCGCGTTGTTCCAGTCCTGGGAGTCGACGTCCCAGATGATCTGGGTCAGGCCGTACTTGGCGGCTGCCGCCCGCACCGTCGCGTTGGACTCGCCGTACGGGGGCCGGAAGAGTTTCGGCGTGCCTCCGCCGCCTGCGGCGATGGCCTGCTGGGTGCGGGAGATCTCCGATTCGACCTGTGCCTGGGTCTGCTGGGTCAGATGCGGATGGGTGTAGCTGTGGTTGGCGACCCACATACCGGCGTCCACCTGCGCCCGCACCTGAGCCGGGTTGGAGGCGGCGTACTGGCCCTGGTTGAACATCGTGGCCCGCAGTCCGTTCTGCTTCAGGGCGTTGAGCAGGGCGGGGGTGCTGCTCGACGGGCCGTCGTCGAAGGTGAGCCCCACGTAGCCGTTGCAGGCGGCAGCCGTCGCTGCGTGGGAGGGCGGGGTGTCGACGACGGTCGTGGCCGTCGCGGCCGTCGCGGCGACGGCCAGTGCCGTGACCACGTGTCGTAAGGAAGGGCGTGTTCGCATGCGCATGGGGTCGGTCCTTCGATTCGTCGCCATGGCGACGACGTTGCGGACGGACCGTGTGAACCGCTCGTGCGTGCGGCTCGTCGGTCGTGCGGATACGTCGTTCATGTGCGTGTTCTCCTCCTCGTCCTCATGAGGCCGGGTGGGGGATCCGGGCAGCGCGGAACGCCCCTGTGTGACAGGTGCCGCGTGAACAGGTGAAGACAGCGATCGAGCGTCGGCGTCGTGCGCCCCGGCCGGCCGTGACCGGTCGTCGTACTCGGCGTCCGGCCCGGATACCGGGTCCGGGTGGATCCGGATCGACGGTGATCCGTGCCTGTGATTCATGTCCGTCGACGGCGAACAGTGTTGAACCGACACCGCCGGGTGTCAATGGTTTCGGCAAAGATTACGAAACGGTCGATTTCTGTGGCGGGTGTCGGAGCGCTGCATAAGTGCAGATCGTGGGCGTCGCGTACGTTTGCGAAGAGGTGTGAACGCGATGCTAGGTGCGGTTCTTCTCGACTGTCGTGCCGAATCGAATCGAAAGTTTCGATACTCCGCCCGGAGGACGTGATGCGGTCGGTCGGAGAGGCTCCGACCGACACGACGGGAGCGGGCTGCGGCGGTTCCGTACGGAACCGCCGCAGCCGGCCCGGAGGTGGATCGCGCCGCCTCGTGTCAGCCCTCGCTCACCTCCTTGAGCGCGATGTTGAGCTCCAGGACGTTGACCCGGGGCTCGCCCATGAAGCCGAGGGTGCGTCCCTCGGTGTGCTCGGCCACGAGTTTCGCGACGCGCGGGACAGGAAGGCCGTTCCGCTCGGCGACCCGGTGGATCTGGAGCTTCGCGTAGGCCGGGGAGATATGAGGGTCCAGACCCGAGCCGGAGGATGTCACCGCGTCCGCCGGCACGTCATCGGCCCGCACCCGGTGGCCCGGGGTGGAGTTGTCCGCCACGACCGCCGCCTTCGCCTCCGTCACCCACGTGACCAGATCGGCGTTGTCGGCCGCGCGGTTGGTGGCGCCGGAGAGGATCAGTGAGTACCGGGGGTTCACGCTGTTGCTGCCCAGGCCGTTCGAGGGACGGGGCTGGAACCACTTGAGGTCCGGCCTCGCGCTCTCGTCCGGGTCGTCGGGGTCCAGCTTCGGCAGGTCGTACCTCTGTCCGATCAGGGCCGATCCGACGGTGTGCCCGGTTCCGTCACCGACCTCGGAGCCGTTGGCCCTGCCGCTGAAGAACGCCTGGGCGACGCCCGTGACCGCGAGAGGGTAGAGGACTCCGCAGAGGACGCTCAGGACGAGCAGGGCACGCAGGCCCGCCCCCAGCAGTCGGGCGGTGTTCTTGAGGGAGTTGTTCATGGCGGATCAGCCGTTTCTTCTTCAGGAGAGCCCGGGAATCAGGGAGAGGAGCAGATCGATGGCCTTGATCCCGATGAACGGGGCGACCAGGCCGCCGAGTCCGTAGATCCCGAGATTGCGGCGGAGCATCGTGTCCGCGCTGGTCGGCCGGTAGCGCACCCCCTTGAGGGCGAGCGGTACGAGGGCGACGATGATCAGGGCGTTGAAGATGACGGCGGACAGGATCGCGGATTCCGGCGACGCGAGCCCCATCACGTTCAGCTTGTCCAGGCCCGGGTACACCACCGCGAACATGGCCGGGATGATCGCGAAGTACTTCGCGACGTCGTTGGCGAGGGAGAAGGTGGTCAGGGCCCCCCGGGTGATGAGCAACTGCTTGCCGATCCCGACGATCTCGATGAGCTTGGTCGGGTCGGAATCCAGGTCCACCATGTTCCCGGCCTCCTTGGCGGCCGAGGTGCCGGTGTTCATCGCCACGCCGACGTCCGCCTGCGCGAGCGCGGGGGCGTCGTTGGTGCCGTCGCCCGTCATCGCGACGAGCTTGCCGCCCGCCTGCTCCCGCTTGATGAGGGCCATCTTGTCCTCGGGGGTGGCCTCGGCCAGGAAGTCGTCGACGCCCGCCTCCTCGGCGATCGCCTTGGCGGTCAGGGGGTTGTCGCCCGTGATCATGACGGTCCTGATGCCCATGCGGCGCAGTTCGTCGAACCGCTCCCG
Organism: Kitasatospora papulosa; assembly: GCF_000717245.1. Classification (GTDB taxonomy): domain Bacteria; phylum Actinomycetota; class Actinomycetes; order Streptomycetales; family Streptomycetaceae; genus Streptomyces; species Streptomyces papulosus. The sequence continues at coordinate 427,320 of NZ_JNYQ01000003.1, read as the reverse complement.
CATCCCGCCCTTGACGACGTCCTTGAGGTGGATCACGCCCAGGACGCGGGCACCTTCCTCGTCCTCCACGGCGACCAGGAGCGGTGTCCCGCCCGCCTCCGAGATCCGGTCCGCGAGGAGGCCGGCGTCGTCGTCGACGCCGCCGCCCCGCTCCCGTACCCAGGCGACGACCGAACCGGCCGCGCCCTTGCGGGCCTTGAGGCCGTCCACGTCCACACCCGACATACGGGTCTGAGCCGTGAAGGCCACCCAGGTGGCCCGGGCGAGCTCACCACGGTGGCGTTCGCGAAGGCCGTACCTCTCCTTCGCGAGCACCACGACCGAGCGGCCCTCCGGGGTCTCGTCGGCCAGCGAGGACAACTGTGCCGCGTTCGCCAGCTCCTCCTCCGTCACCCCCTTCACCGGTACGAACGCCGCGGCCTGCCGGTTTCCCAGCGTGATCGTGCCGGTCTTGTCGAGCAGCAGCGTCGAGACGTCACCCGCGGCCTCCACCGCGCGGCCCGACAGGGCGAGGACGTTGCGCTGGACCAGCCGGTCCATGCCCGCGATCCCGATCGCGGAGAGCAGTGCGCCGATGGTCGTCGGGATCAGGCAGACCAGCAGCGCGGTGAGCACGATCAGGGACTGCCTGGCACCGGCGTACACCGCCAACGGCTGGAGCGTGACGACGGCGAGGAGGAACACGATGGTCAGCGAGGCGAGAAGGATGTTGAGCGCGATCTCGTTGGGGGTCTTCTGCCGGGCGGCGCCCTCGACCAGGGCGATCATCCGGTCGATGAAGGTCCTGCCCGGTTCGGTGGTGATCCTGACGACGATCCGGTCGGAGAGCACCTTCGTGCCGCCCGTCACGGCGCTGCGGTCGCCGCCGGACTCCCGGATCACCGGGGCGGACTCGCCGGTGATGGCCGACTCGTCGACGGACGCGACGCCCTCGACGACGTCACCGTCGCCGGGGACGATGTCGCCCGCCTCGCAGACGACCAGGTCACCTACGCGCAGTTCCGTGCCGGGTACGTCCTTCTCGTCGCCGCCCTCCAGACGGCGGGCGACGGTGTCCGTCTTCGCCTTGCGCAGGGTGTCGGCCTGGGCCTTGCCGCGGCCCTCGGCGACCGCCTCGGCGAGATTGGCGAACACCGTGGTCAGCCACAGCCAGGCGGCGATGGCCCAGCCGAACCAGTCACCGGGTTCCTGGAGGGCCAGCAGGGTGGTGACCACCGACCCGACCAGCACCACGAACATGACCGGGGACTTGACCATCACACGCGGATCGAGCTTCCGCAGCGCGTCCGGGAAGGACCTGAGCAGCTGCTTCGGGTCGAAGAGGCCCCCGCCGACACGGCCCGGAGGCGCGGTATCAACGCCGGACAGGTCCTCGTGCGGAGCACGGGTGGAGGTGGGGGTGCTCATGAGGCGAGCCCTTCGGCGAGCGGACCCAGCGCCAGCGCCGGGAAGTAGGTCAGACCGGTGATGATGAGGATCGTGCCGGCCAACAGCCCCGCGAAGAGGGGCTTGTCGGTCCGCAGGGTGCCCGCCGTGTCGGGGACGGGCCGTTGCTCCGCGAGCGAGCCGGCCAGTGCCAGCACGAACACGATCGGCAGGAAGCGGCCGAGCAGCATCGCGATGCCGATGGTGGTGTTGAACCACTGCGTGTCGGCGTTGAGTCCGGCGAAGGCGGAGCCGTTGTTGTTCGCCCCGGAGGTGTAGGCGTAGAGGATCTCGGAGAATCCGTGCGCACCGCTGTTGGTCATCGAATCGGCCGGGGTGGGCAGTGCCAGTGCCACCGCCGTGAAGCAGAGGACCAGCGCCGGGGTGATCAGGATGTAGCACGCCGCGAGCTTGATCTGGCGGGTGCCGATCTTCCTGCCCAGGTACTCGGGTGTGCGGCCGACCATCAGGCCGGCGATGAACACCGCGACGACCGCCATGATCAGCATGCCGTAGAGGCCGGAACCGACGCCGCCGGGCGCTATCTCACCCAGTTGCATGCCGAGCATGGTGATGCCGCCGCCGAACCCGGTGTACGAGGAGTGGAAGGAGTTGACCGCACCGGTCGACGTGAGGGTGGTCGCCACGGCGAAGATCGAGGAACCGCCGATGCCGAAGCGGGTCTCCTTGCCCTCCATCGCTCCGCCGGCCAGCTCCAGTGCCGGGCCGTGGTGGGTGAACTCGGTCCACATCATCAGAGCGGTGAACCCGATCCAGATGGCGGCCATGGTGGCGAGGAGCGTGTAGCCCTGGCGCAGGTTCCCGGTCATACGGCCGAAGGTGCGGGTCAGCGCGAACGGGATCAGGAGTATCAGGAAGATCTCGAAGAGGTTGGAGAAGGGAGTCGGATTCTCGAAGGGGTGGGCCGAGTTGGCGTTGAAGTACCCCCCACCGTTGGTCCCCAGCTCCTTGATGACCTCCTGCGAGGCGACCGCGCCGCCGTTCCACTGCTGGGTGCCGCCCGTGAACTGCCCGACCTCGTGGATGCCGGAGAAGTTCTGGAGGACGCCGCACGCCACCAGCACGACGGCGCCGACCACGGAGATCGGCAGGAGGATGCGCACGGTGCCGCGCACCAGATCCGCCCAGAAATTGCCCAGTTCGCCGGTGCGGGAGCGCGAGAACCCGCGTACGAGGGCCACCGCCACGGCCATCCCGACCGCGGCCGAGACGAAGTTCTGGACCGCCAGGCCGCCCGTCTGGACCACGTGCCCCATGGCCTGTTCGCCGTAGTACGACTGCCAGTTGGTGTTCGCCACGAAGGACGCCGCGGTGTTGAAGGCCTGGTCCGGATCGATCGACACGAAGCCGAGCGAGCCGGGAAGGACTCCCTGGAAGCGCTGAAGGGCGTAGAGGAAAAGGACACTCACCGCGGAGAACGCCAGTACGGCGCGCAGATACGCGGGCCAGCGCATCTGGGCCGAAGGATTGGCTCCGACGGCGCGATAAATCCATTTCTCGGGCCGGTAATGCTTTTCCGACGAGTACACGCGGGCCATGTGGTCGCCGAGCGGGCGGTATGCCAGGGCGAGCGCGGATATCAGTGCGAGCAATTGGAGCGCACCAGCTGTTACGGGGCTCATGTCGAGCTTCAGAACCTCTCCGGGTACACAAGCGCGAGGACGAGGTAGACCAGGAGGGAGACGGCCACGACCAGGCCGGTCATGTTCTCGGCGGTCATAGTTTCGTCACCCCCCTCGCAATGAGGGCCACCAGTGCGAAAACCGCGACCGTGGTGGCGACGAAGGCCAGATCGGCCATCGTGAGCTCCCGTGTGAAGTGAATGAAGTGGATTCGGCCTGGGTGGCCGAACAGAAGTGAATCCCGAGGTCGGCCGTGTGATGCGTGCCGTTGACGTGCTCCATACGGGCGCGTCGAATTTCTTGACGCGGCCCGTACGTGAGGCAGAGCCGCGGCCGCTGCGGAACAGGGGCGGGACTCGGCCGTCACCGCCGGCCACTCCTTTTTCGTGACACCGGCGGCCGTGCGTGCGCCCAGGGGGAGGGGGGAACGGTCAGGCCGCCGTGGAGGGGTACGTACCGACAGCCGGCCGGGAGCTGCTCGGGCCCGGGATCGGATTCGCGCCGGAGCGGACGCCCGGGGACCTCCCCAGGGCGGGCCGTGTCCGTGGGGATGCCCGACGTGCCTGGTGGCGGACGCGAAACTTAGGCAGTTAGGTAATTTGCCTAATACTCCTAGGTAAACGCATAATCGAACCCATCGAAAGGGGAGGTCATGGCAAGAGCAGGTCTCACGGCGGAGCGCCTGACGCGGGCCGGGGCGGAGCTGGCCGACGAGGTCGGCTTCGACAAGGTGACCGTCGCGGCGCTGGCCCGGCAGTTCGGCGTCAAGGACGCGAGCCTCTACTCGCATCTGAAGAACTCCCAGGACCTCAGGACGAGGATCGCCCTGCTGGCCCTGGAGGAGATGGCCGACCGTGTCGCGTCGGCTCTGGCCGGGCGAGCCGGCAAGGACGCGCTCGAGGCCTTCGCCCACGCCTACCGCGACTACGCCAGGGAGCACCCGGGCCGGTACGCGGCAGCCCAGCTCAGGCTGGACCCGGAGGTGGCAGCCGCCAGCGCGGGCGTCCGGCACGCACAGATGACACGCGCGATCCTGCGGGGCTACGACCTGGCGGAGCCGGACCGCACGCACGCGGTCCGGCTGCTGGGCAGCGTCTTCCACGGCTACATCAGCCTGGAGTCGGGCGGAAGCTTCGACCACAGTTCCCCCGGCACACAGGAGACCTGGGCCCGGGTCCTGGACGCCCTCGACGCCCTGCTGCGGAACTGGCCCGCGCCCTGACCCGGGCTCGCGCCCCCACCACCCGATCCCCTACGCACACCTGGACAGGCGACTGACCATGAGCACCCGGCCCCAGCTGACAACCACCCCCCTCACCGAACACCTCCTGCGTGGTGCGCTCGAAGTGGAGCGCACCGCACACGGACTGCTGCCGCACCGGCTGCCCGCCCGTGCCCGCGCCCAGAACACGGACGGCCAGCTGGCCATGGCGGAGGTCCAGCCCTCCGGCGTACGGATCGTCCTGCGCACCCGTGCCACCCTCGTCGAGCTGGACACCCTGCCCACCAAGCGGGTGTACGTGGGCGCACCACCCCGGCCGGACGGCGTGTACGAACTGCTGGTGGACGGCCGTCTCGCGGGCCGGACCGGTGTGAGCGGCGGCAACACCCTCACCATCGACATGGCCGCCGGGACCGCCGAATCCCGGCCGGGCCCGGTGGGCACCGCCCGCTTCGGCGGTCTGTCCGCCGGCATGAAGGACATCGAGATCTGGCTGCCGCACAACGAGACCACCGAGCTGGTCGCCCTGCGCACCGACGCCCCGGTGGAGCCGGTCGTCGCCGCGGACCGTGCGGTGTGGCTGCACCACGGCAGTTCGATCAGTCACGGCTCCGACGCCGACGGCCCCACCAGTACCTGGCCCGCGCTCGCCGCCGCACTCGGCGGGGTGGATCTGGTCAACCTCGGGTTCGCCGGAAGTGCCCTGCTCGACCCGTTCACCGCCCGCACCCTGCGCGACGCGCCCGCCGATCTGATCAGCGTCAAGACCGGCATCAACCTGGTCAACACCGACGCCATGCGCATGCGGGCCTTCACCCCGGCAGTCCACGGCTTCCTCGACACCATCCGCGAGGGCCACCCGGTCACACCGCTGCTGATCGTCTCGCCCATCCTGTGCCCGATCCACGAGACCACGCCCGGCCCCAGCGCTCCGGACCACCGGGCCCTGAGCGAGGGGCGGCTCAGCTTCAGCGCGGCGGGTGACCCTGCCGAGACCGCCGCCGGGAAACTCACCCTGAGCACCGTCCGGGGCGAACTCGCCCGCATCGCCGAGCAGAGGGCGGCCGAGGACCCGAATCTGCACTATCTCGACGGCCGCGAGCTCTACGGCGAAGCAGACTCCGTCGAACTGCCACTTCCCGACGCACTGCACCCCGACGCCGCCACACACCGCCGGATGGGGGAGCGCTTCGCCCGGCTGGCCTTCGGTCCGGGCGGCCCGCTCGCCGTCGCCGCCGACCGAGCCGTTCGGCTGTGAACGGCAGAAGGGCCGGTTGAGAGGCGGGGCACACCAGGGCATTCTGGATTCGAGGTCGCATGTATGTCCGTATGTGACCTGCCCAGGCGGGGAGGACCAGTGATGGGCCCATGAGCAGGGACGGGACGGGTGGTGCGGTCCCGCCATCGGACCGTGGCGAGCCCTCGGAGGTGACCGAGGGGCACCGGGAGCACGCCTACCGGCCGTCCGACGAGGAACGCTGCAGGATCCTCGACCAGCTGCCGGTGCCGGTGGCCTATTTCGGCCGGGACCAGCTGCTCGCCCTGGCCAACCGGGCCGCGGCGGAGTCGGTGGCCAGGCCCGCGGAGTCACTGGTGGGACTGCTGCCCGGTGAGATCGAGCCCGGACTCTACATGGAGGGCGGGCAGGGTCTCGTCGAAGCCATCGAACGGGTGCTGCGGACAGGGCAGGGCGAGCTGTACGAGACCCAGCTCGTGATGGAGGGGAGCGAACACATCCGGCAGGCGGCCATGTCGCCCGTGCGGAACGCCGCCGGCGAGGTCGAGGGAGTGTCCGTGGTGACGCTCGACACCACCGACCAGTTCTGGGCGCGCCGACGTCTGGCCCTGCTGAACAAGGCCGGTATGCGGATCGGCAGCACCCTCGACGTGGGCCGCACCGCCGAGGAGCTGGCGGAGCTTGCCGTCGAGGACTTCGCCGACTTCGTCACCGTGGACCTGCTGTCCGAGGTGGTGGCGGGCGACGAGGCGCGTTCGGTGCTGAACCGTGACTCGATCAGCTTCCACCGGGCGGCCCAGTGCTCCGTCCTCGAAGGGTGCCCCGAGTCGATCGTCGCGGTCGGTGAGACCCATGCCTACGACTCCGACTCCGTGGTGGGCCGCACGCTGATCAAGGGAGAACCGGCGCGCATGGTTCTCGACGAGGTGGCGCTGCGCCGCTGGAGGACGATCGAACCCGTACGGTCGCAGAGCATGCGTGACCACAAGATCCATTCGGTGATGGTGGTCCCGCTGCGGGCACGCGGCGTCATCCTGGGCACCACGCTGTTCTGCCGGCACCGCACACCCGGGGCGTTCGGTGCCGCGGATCTGCAGCTCGCGGCCGAGCTCGTGTCACGTGCCGCCGTCTGCGTGGACAACGCCCGCCGCTACACACGCGAGAGGGCCACCGCGCTCGCCCTGCAACGCAGTCTGCTGCCCCGAAGGGCCGCACGGCAGAAGGCCGTCGAGGTCACCGCACGCTATCTGCCGAACACCGACGGCGCGGGCATCGGAGGAGACTGGTTCGACGTCATCCCGCTGTCCGGCGCACGGGTCGCGCTGGTGGTCGGTGACGTCGTCGGTCACGGTCTCCACGCCTCGGCAACCATGGGCAGGCTCCGTACCGCCGTACGGACGCTCGCCGACGTCGACCTCGCCCCCGACGAGTTGCTCACCCAGCTCGACGACCTGGCGCTCACCCTCGACCGCGAGCAGCCGGCCGACGGCCCCGAGGGCGGGCAGGTCGCCGGGGCCACCTGCCTGTACGCCGTCTACGACCCGGCCACCGGACACTGCACGATGGCGCGGGCCGGGCACCCCGAGCCGGTCCTCACCCGCCCCGGCGGCTCCGCCGAACAGCTGCGGCTGCCTCCCGGGCCACCTCTCGGAGTGGGAGGGCTCCCCTTCGAGTCGGCCGAGTTCGAACTTCCCGAGGACAGCCGTCTCGCCCTGTACACGGACGGCTTGGTCGAGTCGGTCGGCAGGGACACCGGCCAGGCGCTCGCCGAGCTGCGCGATCTGCTCGGCCGACCCGCGCATTCCCTCGACGAGGTCGGCGACACCGTCATGGAGACCCTGGTCCCCGAGCACGCGAACGACGACGTCGCCCTGCTGCTGGCCCGCACCCGGCGCCTGGACGCCGACCACTACACCTCGTGGGACCTCCCGTCCGACCCGGCCGTCGTCGCGGACGCCCGGAGGCGTGTCGCCGCCCAACTCGCGGTCTGGGGACTGGACGACGCGGTGTTCACCACCGAACTCGTCGTCAGCGAACTGGTCACCAACGCCATCCGTTACGGCGGAGATCCCATCCGGCTCCGCCTCATCCGGGACACCGCGCTCATCTGCGAGGTCTTCGACGGCAGCAGCACCGCCCCGCACCTGCGCCGCGCCCGGATGTTGGACGAGGGCGGACGCGGTCTCCTGCTCGTCGCGAGCCTCACCGAGCGCTGGGGCACCCGCTACACCGGCACGGGCAAGGCCATCTGGGCGGAACAGCCGCTGACGGGTGTCGAGGACCCCGGTCCGGCCTGAGCGGGCACAGCCCGTCGAGCGGGAGGGTCAGCAGCCCCCGGTGTCCCGCAGGCTGCGCGGCAGGCAGGACGCCCGCGGCAGGCGGCTCCCCGCACGGGGAGCCGCCTGCCGGAAGGAATCAGACGGCCGGGGCCGGGTAGGTCGGGTACTCGACTCCCGAGACGTGCTGAACCACCCGGATGACCTGGGAGGAGTAGCCGAACTCGTTGTCGTACCAGAGGTAGAGGATCGCGTTGTCACCCTCGACCTTGGTGGCGCCCGCATCGACGATCGAGGCGTGGCGGGAGCCGATGAAGTCGCTCGACACCGCGTCGGGAGCGGTGATGAAGTCGATCTGGCGCCTGAGGGGCGAGGTCAGAGACACGTTGCGAAGGTATTCGAGGACCTCCTCGCGGTTGGTGCCTCGCGCCAGCTGCAGGTTCAGGATCGCGATCGAGACGTCCGGCACGGGGACGCGGATCGAGCTGCCCGTGATCTTCGCGTCGAGGTCGGGCAGCGCCTTGGTCACGGCGGACGCGGCACCGGTCTCGGTGATGACCATGTTGAGCGGCGCCGACCGGCCCCTGCGGTCGGAGTTGTGGTAGTTGTCCAGCAGGTTCTGGTCGTTGGTGAACGAGTGGACGGTCTCCACGTGGCCGCGCAGCACGCCGTACTCGTCCGCCATCGCCTTGAGCGGCGGCACGATCGCGTTGGTGGTGCAGGAGGCGCAGGAGATGATCTGCTCGTCCGGCTTGATCGTGTCCTGGTTGACGCCGTGCACGATGTTGGGGACGTCGCCCTTGCCCGGGGCGGTCAGGACGACCTTCGCGATGCCGGGGCGGAGATGCCTGGACAGGCCCTCGCGGTCGCGCCAGCGGCCCGTGTTGTCGATGAGGATGGCGTTCTTGATGCCGTGCGCCGTGTAGTCCACGGCCGTCGGGTCGTCGGAGTAGATCACCTGGATCTCGTTGCCGTTGGCGATGATCCTGCTGTTCGCCTCGTCGACGGTGATCGTGCCCTGGAACTGGCCGTGGATGGAGTCGCGGCGCAGCAGGGAGGCGCGCTTCACGATGTCCTGCCCGGCGCCCTTGCGTACGACGATGGCGCGCAGGCGCAGGCCGTTGCCCGAGCCGGTCTTCTCGATGAGCAGCCGGGCCAGGAGGCGGCCGATGCGGCCGAAGCCGTAGAGGACCACGTCCCGCGCCTCGCGGCGCTCCGTCTTGTTGTCGCCCGTGGCGCCGGCCACGGCCTCAGCGGTGAAGTCGCCCACCGACAGGCCGCGGTCGTCGCCCCGGTACGCCTCGGCGAGGATGCCGAGGTCGATCTGCGACGGGCCGAGGTCGAGCGCGGTGAGCGCGTGCAGGAAGGGCAGCGTCTCGGTCACCGAGAGCTCCGCGCCGGCTATCTGGCGTGCGAACCGGTGGGTCTTGAGGATGCTGACCACCGACTTGTTCACCAGCGAGCGGCTGTGGAGCAGGATCGTGACGTCCCGCTCCCGGTGCAGCTTTCCGATGATCGGGATCATCGACTCCGCGATCTCCTCGCGAGTCTTCCAATTGGTGAACGAGTCCTCGGTGGCAGTCACAAGTCCATCTTTCGAGCTAGGCGGTGCTCATATGTTAACCACACCCGACTTTTGATCAAGCGTTGGTGCCCTTGGTGCACTCGGCCCAGTCGATTTATCGCTTTGTGGACTGAATATTCCCTGGTCGTGCTCCCTGGGGTGTGTGCTGACGTGGTGAGCGGTCCGGCCGTGCGTGCCGGACGCCGATCGAGCGGCGGGGTCCGCCGGAACGGCCTCCTTCCGGAGCTCAGTGCGTGGGCGGATCCTCCCGGCCCTGTTCGAGGTGGGTGTGCACACGGCGCAGCAGAGAGGTGAACCGGTCGCGTTCCTCTCGGGTGAGCGGGGAGAGGAGATCCGCCTCGGTGGCGGACACCTCGTGGTCGAGCCGGGCCAGGGCGCCCCGGCCCGCCGCGGTCAGCGCCACCTCGATGCGACGGCGGTCGGAGAGGTCCCGGGTGCACGTGACGTGCTCGGCCCTCTCCAGATCGGTCACCGTCCTGGTCAGGTCGCTCTGGTTCATGTCCAGCCGCGAGGCGAGATCACCCTTGGACAGCGGGCCGGTGTCCTCCAGCATGGACAGGACGGTCAGGTGCCGCAGTCGCAGGCCGTGAGCCGTCAGCGCGTCGGTGAGTCTCCGGCGCGCGGCCTTGCCCGTCGCGTACATGAGGTAGGCGTTGAGGTTCAGCACGCTCGGCGGCGTCACGCCGGCGCTCCGGGGGCCGTACGAGGCCCCCGCGGATGTCTGCTGGTGCACGGTTCGTCCTGACGTGGCGGCGGCCGGGAGGGGGCGAGGGGTCATGACCTGCCGGCGAGCTGGTCGCCCGTCGGGACGAACTGCTGCGTGGCGCCCGGCGTCGCACCGTCCTCCGTCCGGACCCGGGTGGTGACCGGCTCGCTCCGGGTCTCCTCGCGGGCGCGCTTGCCGCGAGGGTCCGTCACCGCCGTCGCCCTGTCGTGCGCGGGGTCGAGGAAGGCGTGCGGGGTCCGGTGCCCGCACGTCTGACAGCCGAACATGGCGACCCGCACGTCTTCTCCTCGCAGCAACGACGAAGCTCAGTAAAGCAAGCCTAACCTAAGCCTGCAATGTTCGCCGCCCGCAGGGGAGTTGACGAGACGTCCATGGATCGGTGCCATGACGTGCGGAAGCCCGGCCCGCCGACGTGCTCGGTGGGCCGGGCCGGATCCGTCCGCCTCAGCCGGGAATCCGGCGACGACCGCCCTTCGCGGCGGCCAGCAGCTCGGGAACCGTCGCCAGCTTCACCCTGGGGCGGCCGTCGCGCCGCCCCAGGGCCAGCTCGACGCGCTCGATCTCCGCCAGGCCGCGGGCGTCCACGAGTCGCCGGTTGCGACGCCGCGCGAGCCGCTGGAACGCCCTCGCCCCGTGCTCGGGGGCGGGCAGCGCGCCACCCACGGCGTCGTCCAGCAGCGTGCCCACGGTCTCGGCGGCGCAGGCGCGGTTGGCTCCGATGCCTCCGGAGGGGCCGCGCTTGATCCATCCCACGACGTACGTCCCCGGCCGGCCCGCCACCCGGCCGCCCTCGTGCGGCACGGTGCCCGTCGCCTCGTCGAACGGCAGCCCGGTGACCGGCAGTCCGCGCTGGCCGACGGCCCGCAGCAGAAGTCCTGCGGGGATCTCCCTGCCGTCGGCGCCTTCCGGGCGGCCCGCGCCGTCCGTCACCCGGACCGCGCCCACGGCACCTTCGCCGACCGCCTCCAAGGGCGCCGAATGGAAGCGGAACACGATGCGGCGCCGCCCGGCCGTCGGAGGGCGCGACCAGTCCACCGTCTCCCGTGCCACGTCCCGCAGAAGTGCGGCCCTGTCGCCCGGAGCGGCGGTGTCGATCGCCGCGCCGGTCCGCGCGTCGTGGTCGTCCACGACCAGGTCCACGTCTTGCAGGTGTGTGAGCGCGAGCAGTTCGGACGCGGTGTACGCCGCGTCCTCGGGCCCCCGCCGTCCCAGCAGCACCACCTCGCGCACCGAGCCGGCGCGCAGCGCCGCCAGCGCGTGGTGCGCGATGTCGCCCCTGGCCAGCGCCTCCGGGTCGGAGACGAGGATCCGTGCCGCGTCGAGGGCCACGTTCCCGTTGCCGACCACGACGACCCGCTCCGCGGACACGTCCACGGCGTCCGACGCGACCTCCGGGTGCGCGTTGTACCACGAGACGAACGTCGTGGCGCAGATGCTGCCGGGCAGGTCCTCGCCGGGGATCCCGAGCCGTCGGCCTTCCGGCGCTCCGACGGCGTAGACCACCGCGTCGTGGTGCGCGGCGAGCTCCTCCGGGGTGACGTCCCGGCCCACTTCGAGGCCCAGGTGCATCCGCACCCTCGGATGCGAGTGGAACCTGGCGAACGTGTTCCCGGCCTTCTTCGTGGACAGGTGGTCGGGCGCCACGCCGTAGCGGATGAGCCCGCCCGCGACGGGCAGCCGGTCGATCAGTGTCACCTCGGCCGAGGTGTGCAGCAGCAGGTCCTCGGCGGCGTACATCCCGGCCGGCCCCGTGCCCACCACCGCGACCCGGAGCGGTGCGAAGTCCGAGGGCAGGCTGCGCTCGAAGGAGGGTTCCCCCCACACGTGGAAGTTCGGCCCCTCGGGGTCCTGCCCGGGCTCCCGCCCGGCGAAGCACTCCGCGTTGATCGGACCGTACTCCGCCTGCGCGGCGGGGAGGCTGTCCACGGGGAAGACGGCCTCCACCGGGCACGCGTCGGCGCAGGCGCCGCAGTCGATGCAGGACCTCGGGTCGATGTACAGCATCTCCGTCCGGCCGAAGTCGGGCTCCTCCGGCGTCGGGTGGATGCAGTTGACGGGGCATACCGAGACACAGGTGGCGTCGCTGCAGCACGTCTGGGTGATGGCGTAGGTCATGTCGTCCGCTCAGATCAGATGGGCACGCTTGTAGAACACCAGTGCGGGCTTGGTGAGCAGCCCGGCCGAGGCCAGGAAGTCCATCAGGCCCGAACAGCTGGAGCGCATCATCGACTTGTGGTGCTCGTTGGCCTTCGCCTCGTCCCGCGCCCGCTTCCCGTCGAGTCCGGCGTGGGTGTAGACGTCCTTGTTCACCATGCTGGTGACGATGACGTACGACGCGATCGCGATGACGAGGGCGTTGATCCGGCGCCGCACGGGGCCCGCGCCGCTGAGGTGCCTGCGGGTCTCGGCGCGGGCGAACTTCATGTGCCGTGACTCCTCGACGACATGGATGTTGTTGATGGTGCGGACGAAGGGCACCACCCGCTCGTCCCGCATCCAGTCGCGCTGCATGACGTCCAGGACCTCCTCGGCGACCAGGATCGCCGCGTAGGCCGCCTCCCCGAACGCGAGCGTCTTGAAGGCCCTGCCCAGCTCCACCGCGAACCGGCGCGGCCGGTACGCGGGCGCGCCGAGCTTCTGGGCGCCGCGGGCGAACATGATGGAGTGCCGGCACTCCTCGGCTATCTCGGTGAGCGCCCACTGGACGTCCGCGCTCGTGGGGTCCTTCGCGTAGACGTCGCGCAGGACCATCTGCTGCAGGATCATCTCGAACCAGATGCCGGTACTGGCCACGGACGCGGCTTCCTGGCGCGTCAGTTCCTTGCGTTGCGCCTCGGTCAGCTCGCTCCAGTACGCGGTGCCGTACAGGGTGCTCCACTCCGGGCTCGCGCCGTGGAACTCCTTGTCCAGCGGTGTGTCCCAGTCGACCTCGGTGGCGGGGTCATAGGCCAGCGTGGCGGCCGATTCCAGCAGGCGGCGGGTGAGGTGGTCCTCGGGCGGCCGGTCCTCTGCGTCCGGCCGAACGGTGCTGCTTGCCATGGTGCGGCTCCTCGGTTCGTCAGCGATGTCCTTGGTGCTGTCACATGTGCCTCGAGGGTGACGGGTCGTCATGAACCGTCCTGACGACCGGAGCAGGTGGCAGCGTCAGGCGAAGGGCCGGTGCCGGCCACTGCCGGGCAGCCTTTCCGTCTCCCTTGTTAGACGGAAGGTATAGCAAGGATCGGGGCGGGCCTACCCCCCAGTAAGAAATGTGTGCCGATCCCCGCGACATCTCCTCGCGTGCGCCGGTGCGTACACGTTCCTTCCGTGCGCGGACGGCCTCGAAGAGGCTCCTTGTTCGCCATGTCGAACATTGTTCGCAATTTCAGCGCGAGTCATTGACGCCGCGTTTTCCCGGGCCTACGGTCCCGTCCGAAGTGACGGGCAGGGGTCGAAATATCGAACACTCGCCCTTCTCCTCACGCGTCCCCGGACCTCATCGACGAGTCGAGACGAGCCGCCATGCAACCACCCCTCCTCAGTCGGCGCCGAGCCCTCGCGGGCGGCGCAGGCGCCCTGGCCGCCGCCGGAGCCCTGGGCTCCCTGTCGGGCTGTGCCGCGCCCGCGACCGCCGCGGGCCCGGGGCAGACCCTGCTGCGGTACTGGCATCTGTTCGGCGGCGGCGACGGCGTCAACATGCAGGGCATGCTGGACGACTTCCGGGCCGGACACCCGGACATCGCGCTGGAGGCCTCCACCCTCCAGTGGGGCGCCCCGTACTACACCAAGCTCGGCATGGCCGGTGCCGGCGGCAGGGCTCCCGAACTCGCCGCCCTGCACCTCGCCCGCCTCGCGGGCTTCGCCCCCGGCAGGCTCCTCGACCCGTTCGACCTCGATCTGCTGGCCGAACTCGGCGTGAGGGAGGAGGACTTCCCGCAGGACATCTGGCGCCGGGGCCAGGCGATCGGCAAGCAGTTCGCCGTCCCGCTCGACACCCATCCCTTCGTCCTCTACTACCAGACCGAGGTCTGCGAGAAGGCCGGTCTCCTGTCGGGCGGCCGCCTCAGGCCGGTCAGCGGCGCGGACGACTTCGCCGACGCCCTGCGCGCCGCGAAGAAGGCGACCGGGCAGCCCGGACTGGTGACCGAGACGCTGGGCCCCGACTGCATCACCCCCTGGCGGCTCTTCTCCAGCTTCTACGCCCAGACCGGCGGCACGGTCCTCTCCCCGGACGGCAAGCGCCTCGCGCTCGACGACTCCCGGGCGCTGCGTGTCCTGGAGTACCTGGCCCGGCTCGTCGAGGAGGGGCTGATGGTGCGCCGCGTCGACTACGCGGGGTCCATCGGCGTCTTCAACGGCGGGAAGACCGCCTTCCACCTCAACGGCGAATGGGAGATCACCACCTTCAAGACCACCGGCCTCCCGTTCTCCATGACCCGCATCCCCGCGCTGTTCGGCACGGCGGCCGCCCAGGCCGACTGCCACGCCTTCGTCCTGCCGCACCAGAGGGACCGGGGCGGCGCGACGAACGAGGCGGCGCACACCCTCGTCGCGTGGATGCTGAAGCACTCCGTGGCCTGGGCCCAGGGCGGCCACGTACCCGCGTACCTGCCGGTGCTCGACGACCCCGCCTACCTCGCGCTGAAGCCGCAGTCCGAGTACCGCACCGTGATCGACGACGTGGCGCTGGACGAACCCGCGTGGTTCGCCGGGTCCGCCTCCCGCCTGTGGATCGAGCTGGGAGCCGTGTTCTCGGGGGTCCTCACCGGCTCCCGCAGCCCGCGCAACGCCCTGACCGAGGCCAAGGCCCGGCTGCGGAACCTTCTCGACACCCGCAACCCCCTCCCGGGAGCCGCGTCATGACCTCCACCGCCGCCGCGGCGCCGGCCTCCGTGGCGAAGCCCGACGGGGGAGCGGCGGGGCGCCCCCTCCGAGGCGTGCGCAGGAAGTGGACCGAGCACGGTCTTGTGTTCATCGCGCCCTTCCTCCTCGTGTACGCCCTCTTCCTGGTCTGGCCCCTCGTATCCGGTCTGGGAATGAGCCTGACCAGCGAGAACATCACCGGCTCCGGAGGGGAGTTCGTCGGCCTCGACAACTACGCCGAGGCCGTGCGCGACCCGGACGTCTGGTCCTCGCTGTGGAACACCGTCTGGTTCACGGTCCTGTCCACCGTCCCCCTTGTCGTCGTCGGCCTCGTGCTGGCCCTGCTCGCCCACCAGTTGCGCGTGGTCCAGTGGCTGTGGCGGCTCAGCTGGTTCGCGCCGTTCCTGCTGCCGTCGGGCGTCGTCTGCCTGCTCTTCCTGAACATGATCCTCCCGTCCGGCTTCGGCCTCGCCGACCAACTGCTGGCCACCGTCGGCCTGACACCGGAGATCGGCTGGCTGACCGACGAGCGGTACGCGATGCTCAGCATCGTGGCGACGACCGTCTGGTGGACGGTCGGCTTCAACTTCCTGCTGTACCTCGCCGCCCTCCAGGCCATCCCGGCGCATCTGTACGAGGCCGCCGAACTGGACGGGGCGGGCACCTGGAAGCGTCTCCTGCACATCACCCTGCCGATGCTCCGCCGCACCACCGGCCTGGTCGTGGTCCTCCAGGTACTGGCCTCGCTGAAGATCTTCGACCAGGTCTACATCATGACCGGCGGCGGCCCCGACGAGTCCACCCGGCCGATCCTCCAGTACGTCTACCAGCAGGGCTTCACGGGCTACCGCATCGGCTACGCCTCGGCCGTCTCGTACATCTTCTTCGCCCTGATCCTGACCGTCTCCCTGGTGCAGCCGCTGCTGTCCCGGCGCCGAGCTGAGGAGGCCGCGAAGTGAGCGGTTCCGCCACCTTCACCACCCGCCGCGCCCCGGGCTCCGGCCGGTCCGCGGACGCCGGGGGACGCCGCCCGCGCTGGACGCCCGGCAGGATCGCCCTGCTCGTCGTCGCCCTGCTGCTCACCGCGGCCTGGCTCCTGCCGCTCGCCTGGGCCGTGGCCACCTCCCTGAAACCCGAGGGCGACACGACGAGGACACCGTTCTCCTGGACCGGCTCCCGTGTGACCTTCGACGCGTACAGCAAGGTCTGGGAGTCGGGCGACCTGATGGTCTGGCTCATGAACTCCGCGTACATCTCCGTCATGACCACCCTGCTGACCGTGGTGACCTGCGCGATGGCCGCGTACGGGTTCACCCGCACCGACTTCCGGGGCAGACGGCTGCTCTACGGTCTCGTGCTCGCCGGAATCATGGTGCCGCCGCAGGTCCTCATCGCGCCGCTGTTCCGGGAGATGGTCCAGCTCGGCCTGGTCGACACCTACTGGGGCGTCATACTGCCCCAGGTCGCCGTGCCCGCCATGGTGTTCATCCTGGTCAAGTTCTTCGAGGGCGTACCGCGCGAACTGGAGGAGGCCGCCTTCGTCGACGGCGCCGGTCGCTGGCGGGTGTTCTGGACCATCGTCATCCCGCTGTCCCGGCCCGTACTGGCGGCCGTGGCGATCTTCACCTTCATCTCCACCTGGAACAACTTCCTGTGGCCGTTCCTGGTGACCACCGACCCCGGTGGCATGACGCTGCCCGTCGGACTCGTGAACGTCCAGTCGACCTTCGGGGTGCGGTACGCCCAGATCATGGCCTCGCTCGTGATCGCCGGACTGCCGCTCCTGATCGTCTTCGCGTTCTTCCAGCGGCAGATCGTGCGCGGCATCGCGCACACCGGTCTCGCCGGCCAGTAGCGGTCGGCACACCTGACGGCCCGCCCGTGCGGCCCGTCAGGCGACCCCCGTGCCCCGCGCAAGCAGCAGCGCCACATCGGCCGACGCCACCAGGACCGTCCCCGCGAGCGCCCCCTTGCGCCAAATCCCGCCCCGCCGCGGACCGGCGCACACCGTCGTCACCACCACGGCGCAGACCGCCACCCCGCCGAGGACGGCGACGGCGGGTCCGCCGGGCGCCCCCGGGGGGCCCAGGACCAGCACCGCGGTGGCCCCGGCCAGGGGCAGCGGGAGTAGCAGCCGGGTGCGCGCCGCCCCCAGCCGCTGGGGGAGGCCGCGGACACCCGCCCGCAGATCCGCCTCGATGTCCGGAAGCACGTCCCCCAGGTGTGCCGCCACCCCGAGCAGCGCGCCCCCGGCCACCGCCCACCACGCGGGCCAGGGGCCACCGGGCAGGCTCAGGGCGACCAGACACGGAAGGCTGCCGAAGCCGATCGCGTACGGCAGCCAGGACAGCGGCGTCTCCTTGAGCCTCAGGTTGTACGCCCACGCCGCCACGACCCCGGTCAGATGCGCGGCACCCGCCGCCGCACCGCACGCGATGGACAGGACCACGCACAGCGCCAGCGCCGCGAAGGCCGCGGCCCACACCGTGCCCGGGTCCGACGCGCCCCGGGCGACCGGCTTTCCCCGGCGCCCGGCCTCGGCGTCCCGCAGGGCGTCGTAGGCGTCGTTGCACCAGCCCACCGAGAGCTGCCCGGTGAGCACGGCGGCGGTGACCAGGACCTGACGGCCCGTCCCCGGACCCGAGGCGACCGCGAGAGCCGCCACGAGGACCGTCACCGCCGCCGCCGGACCCGGATGGCACGACAGCGCGAGACCCGCCCACACGTGCGGCAGGCCCGGGGCGCGAGCGGGTGCCGGCGGCCGGTCCGTGGTGTCCACGGAGCCGATCGTAGGGACCCCCGGGGCGTACGGACACGACAGCCGCGCGTGGCATGTGCTCCGATTTGCCCCGCTCTGTAGGCAGTATGTGGCCATGACCTCTCCGAAGCGTTGGCCAGGGTGACCCGGATCGCGGCGGTGCACGGAGTCCTGCCACCGCACCGCCACACCCAGCGGGCCGTCACCGACATGGTGGCGCGCACCTGTCTGCCGGAAGGAGCCGACCGGCGGCTGCTGGACCGGATCCACGCGCACGCCGGCGTGCGCACCCGGAACACCGTGCTGCCGCTGGAGAGCTACGGCCGGCTGGACGGATTCGGGGCGGCCAACGACGTGTTCATCGACGCGGCCGTCGACCTCGGCGCCGAAGCCGTCCGCGGCGCCCTGCGCGAGGCGGGACTGCGGCCCACCGACGTCGACCTGCTGATGTTCACCTCCGTCACCGGCATCGCGGCGCCCTCCGTCGACGCGCGGCTCGTCGGACGCCTCGGACTGCGCCCCGACGTGAAACGGCTCCCCGTCTTCGGACTGGGCTGCGTGGCGGGGGCCGCCGGGGTGGCGCGGCTGCACGACTACCTGCTCGGCCGGCCCGGACACGTCGCGGTGCTGCTCTCGGTCGAACTCTGCTCCCTCACCTTCCAACGCGACGACGCGAGCGCCGCGAACCTGGTGGCGACCGCCCTGTTCGGCGACGGAGCCGCGGCCGCGGTCCTCGTCGGCGCCGGTCACCCGGCGCCGGTGGACGGACCCGAGGTGGTGGACACCCGCAGCCGCCTGTACCCGGACACGCAGCACATCATGGGCTGGGACATCCGGGGCTCGGGCTTCACCGTGGTGCTCGACCCCGCCGTCCCCGACGTCGTACGCCGGTACCTCGCGGAGGACGTCACGGCCTTCCTGGAGGAGCACGGGCTGAAGCCCAAGGACATCGCCCGCTGGGTGAGTCACCCCGGCGGACCCAAGGTCCTGGAGGCGGTCGCCGACGTGCTCTCCCTGCCCGAGGGAGCCCTGGACATCACCCGCTGCTCGCTGGCGGAGACCGGCAACCTCTCCTCGTCCTCGGTCCTGCACGTCCTGCGGGACACGATGCGACAGCGCGGGCCCGAGCCGGGCACACCCGGCCTGCTGATGGCCATGGGTCCCGGATTCTGCTGCGAACTGGTGCTGCTGCGCTGGTAGTCCGGAGGAACGCATGATCTGGTACACGGCCCTCGTCCTGGCCGTCGCCGCCGAACGGATCGCCGAGCTCGTGGTCGCGCTCCGCAACGCCCGCTGGAGCCTGGCCCGGGGCGGCACGGAGGCCGGCCGGGGGCACTACCCGGCGATGGTGGCCCTGCACGCCGCGCTGCTCGTCGCCTGCCTCGCCGAGACATGGCTGGCCGGGCGGCCCTTCCACGCGCTCCTCGGCTGGACCATGGTCGCGGTGGTGGCCGCGGCGCAGGTACTGCGCTGGTGGTGCGTCCGCACCCTGGGGCGCCGCTGGAACACCCGGGTCATCGTCGTCCCCGGGCTGCCCCCGGTCACCGGTGGCCCCTACCGTCGGCTGCGCCACCCCAACTACGCGGCGGTCGCCGCGGAAGGGGCGGCCCTGCCACTGGTCCACGGCGCATGGGTGACCGCCGTCCTGTTCACCGTGTCCAACGCGGCGCTCATGGCCGTGCGTATCCCCTGCGAGGACGGCGCCCTGGCCGGAGCGGACGCGCGCGCGTGATCGACATCCTGGTGGCGGGCGGCGGACCGGCCGGACTGGCGGCGGCGATCCGGGCCGCCACGGCCGGTCTGGAGGCCGTCGTGGTCGAACCCCGCCCCCTGCCCGTTGACAAGGCCTGCGGCGAGGGCATCATGCCCAGCGGGGTGGCCGCTCTGCGCGCGCTGGGGGTCACCCCGGCAGGAAGCACGCTCCGGGGCATCCGCTACGTCGAGGGCCCCCGCCGGGCGGAGGCGGTCTTCCGGGGCGGCCCCGGCCTCGGAGTGCGCCGCACCGCACTGCACGCCGCCCTGCACCGACGCGCCACGGAACTCGGGGTGCGCGTCGTCACGGGGCGGGCGGCGGAGGTGCGCCAGGACGACGACAGCGTCACCACGGCGGGTCTGACGGCACGCTGGCTCGTCGCCGCGGACGGCCTCCACTCCCCGCTCCGCCGCTCACTCGGCCTGGAACGCCCCCGCACCTCACCGCGCCGGTACGGACTGCGCCGCCACTACCGGATCGCCCCCTGGACGGACTTCGTGGAAGTGCACTGGTCGCGCGAGGGCGAGGCGTACGTGACCCCGGTGGGGGAGGAACTGGTGGGGGTCGCGGTGCTCAGCCGTCACCGGCGCTCCCACGAGCAGCACCTCACCGCCTTCCCCGCGCTGGCCCGCACCCTCCGGGGCCTGGAGACGGGCCCCGTACGCGGCGCGGGTCCCCTGCGCCGGGCCGTGAGCGCACCGGGAGCGGGACGGGTCCTGCTCGCCGGCGACGCGGCGGGCTACGTCGACGCGCTCACCGGCGAGGGCATCGCCCTGGCGGTGGCGACCGCGTCGGCGGCGGTCGACTGCCTCGCGGCGGGCCGGCCCGAGGCATACCCGGCCCGGTGGAAGCGGCTGACGCGACGGCACCGCCTGCTGACCGGGGCCCTGCTCGCAGCCGCGGGGCACCCGGCGACCGCCGGGCTGATCGTGCCCGCCGCGCACCGGCTGCCCGCGCTGTTCGGCGCGGCGGTGCGAGCCCTGCAGTAGCCCCTCCGGCGCGGGAGGCCCCGCCCGCTCTGCCATCCTGTCCGGGTGCCGTCCACACCCCGAACACCGCAGCCCGTCACCCCCGACCCGCCGTACCCGTCGATGAACCCGCTGATGACGCAGTCCTGGCTGGACCTCGCGTTCCTGCACTGGGCGGCCGACCCCGCGGACGTGGCGCCGCTGCTGCCCGACGGAACCGTGCCCGACACCCTGGACGGAGTCACCTACGTCGGACTCGTGGCCTTCCGGATGCACCGCATCGGCTGGTTCCGCCTCCCGGGCATCCCCTACCTGGGCACCTTCCCCGAGACCAACGTCCGGCTGTACTCCCGGGACGCGCACGGCAGGCGGGGGGTCGTCTTCCGCTCGCTCGACGCCTCCAGACTCATCCCCGTGGCGGTCGCCCGGACCGTGTTCCGGCTGCCCTACGTATGGTCCCGGATGACGGTCCGGCGCGACGCCGACACCTTCACCTACACCAGCAGCCGGCGTCTCCCCGGGCCCCGGGGCGCCCACAGCCGGATCGTCCTGCGCGCCGGCGCACGCATCGAGGCGCCCAGCGGGCTGGAGCACTTCCTCACCGCGCGCTGGGGCATGCACAGCACCCTGCGCGGGCGCACGATGTACCTTCCCAACGCACACCCCCGCTGGCCCCTGCACCGCGCGCGACTCCTGGAGTGCGACGAGAGCCTGGTGACGGCGGCGGGCCTGCCGGCACCCGTGGGCGAACCGGCGAGCGTCCTGTACTCACCCGGGGTCCCGGTGCGCTTCGGCCGCCCCGCCCGCCCGGAGGAGTGACAACGGTCCCGGCGGAGCCCCCGGCCGGGCGTCCGGCGCATGTCGTGGCCCCGTCCTGTCCCGCGCCGCCCTTAGTCTCGCCGCCACGGAACAGGACGAAGGGGCGGGAGCGGCATGCGTGGAGTGGCCCGGCTGCTGTGCGGACGCCGCACCAAGTGGCTCGTCGTGGTGCTGTGGCTCGTCGTCCTGGTCCTCGCGGCACCGCTCGCGGGGAAACTCATGGGCGCCCAGGACAACGACGCGGCCTCCTGGCTCCCCAGCAGTGCCGAGTCCACGCGCGTCTGGGAGGAGTCCAAGGAGTTCCGCCCCGAGATCATCACCGCCATCGTGGTGTACGCCCGCGAGGGCGGCCTGACGGCGGCGGACCGCGCCCGGATCACCGAGGACGAGCGGCGGCTCACGACACTGAGTGCCCACGGGGTCCGGGGCGAGGAGACCCGCGGTCCGCTCTACGACACGAGGACCGCACCCTCGGCCGCCCAGATCTTCGTGCCGATCACCATGGACGAGAAGGGCTGGGAACGGATCGGCCCCGCCGTCGACTCCGTACGGGACATCGTGGGGGACGGCGGTGGAGGGCTCACGGTCCACATCACGGGCCCCGGCGGGGTCGCCGCCGACTCGTCCGACGCCTTCTCGGGCATCGACTCGACCCTGCTCCTCGCCGCGCTCGCCGTGGTCATCGTCATGCTGCTGATCACGTACCGCAGCCCGTCGCTGCTCGTGCTCCCCGTGGTCTCGGTCGTCGCCGCGCTCCTCACGGCGCAGGCCGTCATCTATCTGCTCGCGGCACACGCGGGACTCACCGTGAACGGTCAGAGCGCGGGCATCCTGACCGTGCTGGTCTTCGGCGCCGGCACGGACTACGCCCTGCTCCTCGTCGCCCGCTACCGCGAGGAGCTGCGCCGCCACGAGGACCGTCACGAGGCCATGGCCCGCGCGCTGCACCGCGCCGGGCCCGCCGTGCTGGCCAGCAGCGGCACCGTCGTGCTGAGCATGCTCGTCCTGCTGGCCGCCGAGATGAACTCGACCCGGGGCCTCGGACCGGTGGCCGCGATCGGGGTGGCCATCGCGCTGATCGCCATGCTCACCCTCCTCCCCGCGCTGCTGGTGATCTTCGGACGCTGGGTCTTCTGGCCGGTCGTCCCGCACTTCGGCACGCCGGAGCCCACCGAGCACGGGTTCTGGGCACGGACCGGGCAGCGGCTGGCCGTCCATCCGCGCAGGATCTGGGTGGGCACCGCCCTGGTGCTCGCCGCACTGTCCCTCGGGCTCGTCCAGCTGCGCGCCGCCGGGCTCAGCAACGCCGACTCCTTCCCCGGCACACCGGACTCCGTCGCCGGACAGGAGATCCAGGAACGCTACTTCCCGGCCGGCGCCGGCAGCCCCCTCGTCGTCATCGCGGCGGCGGACCGGAGCAGTCAGGTGCGCGCCGCCGTGGAGAGGACCCGCGGGGTGCTGCCCGGATCCCTCGTCGTGCCGCCCGGCACCCGACCCGTGCACGAGGGCAGGGCCATCTTCGAGGCCACCCTCACCGACGCCGGGGACAGCGACGCCGCGGAACGCACCGTCGAGCGCGTCAGGAA
Source organism: Kitasatospora papulosa (assembly GCF_000717245.1). Classification (GTDB taxonomy): domain Bacteria; phylum Actinomycetota; class Actinomycetes; order Streptomycetales; family Streptomycetaceae; genus Streptomyces; species Streptomyces papulosus. The sequence goes on along the minus strand of NZ_JNYQ01000003.1, from coordinate 404,479 downwards.
CGCCGTGCGCCCGATCGCCGGCGCGGACGCGCTCGTGGGCGGCGACACGGCGGCGGCCCTCGACATGGACCACGCCACCCGCCACGACAACGTGCTGATCATCCCCCTCGTGCTGCTGGTCGTACTGATCATCCTCGCGCTGGTGCTGCGCGCCCTCCTGGCGCCCCTGTTGCTGATCGCCACGGTGGTGCTGTCCTTCGCCGCCGCACTGGGCGTGAGCGCCCTCGTCTTCCGCCATGTGTTCGACTACGCGGGGGAGACCACGGACTTCCCGCTCTTCGTGTTCGTGTTCCTGGTGGCGCTCGGCATCGACTACAACATCTTCCTGACCACCCGGATCCGCGAGGAGGCCCTGCACCAGGGCACCCGCGCGGGCGTGGTCACCGGGCTCGCCGCCACCGGGGCGGTCATCACCTCGGCGGGCCTCGTCCTGGCCGGCACCTTCGCCGCACTCGGGACCCTTCCCGTGGTGGCCTTCGCGGAGATCGGCTTCGCCGTGGCCCTGGGCGTCCTCCTGGACACCCTGGTCGTCCGGTCCGTACTGGTCACCTCCCTCTTCCTGGACATCGGACCGCGCGTCTGGTGGCCGCACCGGCTCGCCCACGAGGACGGCGGGGCGGAGCGCGGGACCGCGGGCGTCTGAGGGGCCTGCCCCGGTCCGTGCGGCTACGGAGGTCGTGGCGCACGGCTCGCCCGGCGTATGACCAGGGTGTAGAAAGGGGGGCATGGCCGGACGCTACGGCCGCCCGCGTTCGTTTCTCCGCATGAGAAGCCTCGCTGGTCAGGTCTTCCTCCTGCAGGTGGCGATCGTGGTGCTCCTCGTCGCTGCCTCCGCGACCGCGCTCGTGCTGCAGTCCCACGCGGACAGCGAACGCGAGGCACGCAACCGCTCGGTCGCCGTGGCGGAGGCCTTCGCCAGCGGCCCGGGCATGGAGGCCGCGCTCAAGAGCCCCGACCCCACGGCCGTGCTCCAGCCGAAGGCCGAGGAGGCGCGGAAGGGGTCCGGCGTCGACTTCGTCGTCGTCCTGAACCTGAACGGCGTGCGGTACACCCACCCGCTGCCCGACCGGATCGGCAAGAAGTTCGTCGGCGAGCTGGCACCCGCCCTCGACGGCCACGTCGTGACCGAGAAGATCGACGGGACGATCGGCCCGCTGGTCCAGGCCGTGGTGCCCGTGAGGGGCGCGAACGGCGAAGTGGTGGGCCTGGTGTCCGCCGGTATCACCATCAGCAAGGTCAGCGGTGTCGCCGAGGACCAGTTCCCGCTCCTCTTCGGCTCCGCCGCAGGGATACTGCTGCTCGCCATGGGAGGTACGGCGCTCGTCACCCGGCGTCTCGACCGTCAGACACACGGCCTCGGCCCCACCGAGATGACCCGGATGTACGAGCACCACGACGCCGTCCTGCACGCCGTGCGGGAGGGCGTGGTGATCGTCGGTGGCGACGGACAGCTCCTGCTCGCCAACGACGAGGCACGACGGCTCCTGGGCCTCGGCCCGGACGTCGAGGGCACGCCCGTCGCCGAGCTGGGACTCGACCCGGTGATCGCCACCCTGCTGATCTCCGGACGCACCGCCACCGACGAGGTCCACTCGGTGGGCGACCGGCTCCTCGCCGTCAGCCAGCGCGCCACCGACCGGGACGGCGGACCGCCCGGCAACGTCACGACCCTGCGGGACACCACGGAGCTGCAGGCCCTCACTGGCAAGGCCGCCACCGCACGCGGCAGGCTGAAGCTGCTCTACGACGCGGGCACGGAGATCGGTACGGCCCTCGACGTCATACAGACGTGCGAGGAGCTGGCGGAGTTCGCCACCGTGAGGTTCGCCGACTACGCCACCGTGGACCTGGCCGAGGGCGTGCTGCGCGGGGAGGAGCCCACGGCCGTCCGCGCGACCACCGACGGCCTGCGGCGTTCGGCGTTCAGCGGTACCCGCGACGACACCGGTCTTCATCCGCTGGGCTCGGTCATCCGGTTCCTGCCGTCCACGGACATCGGCGCCGGTCTGCTCAGGGGCCGGTCCGTCCTCGACACCGACCTGGCGTCGCGCTCCGGCTGGCAGCAGCAGGACCCGGAACGGGCCGAGCGCATGGTGGAGTGCGGATTCCACTCGCTGATAGCCGTCCCGATACGCGCCAGGGGCGTGGTCCTCGGCGTGGCCATGTTCTGGCGCGCGCAGCGGCCCGAGCCGTTCGAGGACGAGGACCTGTCGGTCGCGGAGGAGATCGTCGCCCGCGCCGCGGTGAGCATGGACAACGCGCGCCGCTACTCGCGCGAGCACAACGTGGCGGTCACCCTGCAGCGCAGTCTGCTGCCGCAGGGGCTCCCCGACCAGAGCGCCATCGACGCCGCCTACCGCTACCTCCCCGCACAGGCCGGACTCGGCGGGCTGGGCGGTGTCGGCGGCGACTGGTTCGACATCATCCCGCTGCCGGGAGCCAGGGTCGCCCTCGTGGTCGGTGACGTGGTCGGTCACGGGCTCCACGCCGCCGCCACCATGGGACGCCTCCGCACCGCGGTGCACAACTTCTCCAGCCTGGACCTGCCCCCCGACGAGCTCCTGTGGCACCTGGACGAACTGGTGAACCGCATCGACCTGGACGAGTCGGCCAACGGCTCCGACGGAGCCGGCGTCACCGGAGCCACCTGCCTCTACGCGATCTACGACCCGGCGTCCGGGCGCTGCACCATGGCGCGGGCCGGCCACCTCCAGCCCGTGATCGTCAACCCGGAGGGCGAGGCCGTCTTCGCGGACGTGCCGGGCGGCCCGCCGCTGGGGCTCGGCGGCATGCCCTTCGAGACCCTCGACGTACAGCTCGCGCAGGACAGCCGGCTGGTGCTCTACACCGACGGGCTCGTCGAGGACCGGCGCCGCGACATCGACGAAGGGCTCGAACGGCTGCGCCGGACCCTGTCCGGGCACCCCGACCGGACCCCCGAGGAGACCTGCGAGGCCGTCCTGCGCGTCCTGGTGCCCACCAGGGCCCGTGACGACGTCGCGCTGCTCGTCGGCCGCACCCGCCGCCTCGCCCCGGAGAACGTGGCCGAATGGGACGTTCCCTCGGACCCCTCGGCGGTCGCCCGCGTCCGTTCCGACGTCTCCCGCACGCTGACCGAGTGGAACCTGGTGGAGGAGGCGTTCACGACCGAGCTGATCCTCAGCGAACTGGTCACCAACTCCATCCGCTACGCCACCGGACCCATCCGCGTCCGGCTGATCCGGGACAGGACGCTGATCTGCGAGGTGTCCGACCGCAGCAGCACCTCGCCCCACCTGCGCCAGGCGGCCAGCATGGACGAGGGAGGCAGGGGCCTGTTCCTCGTCGCCCAGCTGGCCGAACGCTGGGGCACCCGCTACACCGACGACGGCGGCAAGGTGATCTGGACGGAGCAGGTCCTGCAGCCCGGGGCCGGCGGGCCGCTGTGACGCGGTGCGCTCCGGTCAGCCCTCCGAGACCGCCGGGCCGCGGACGCAGTGCAGGAAGAGATGGGGTTCGGGTACGGCTCCGGGACCGTCCGGAGTGAAGACGGTCCGTTCCTCGTCCACGACGTCGAGCCCGGCACCCGTGGCCATCGCCCTGAACGCCTCGGGACCGAAACTCGTCACCCGTACCTCCTGGCCCATGAAGACCGCGTCCACGTCCTGCACGTCCAGCGGTACGGTCGCCAGCACCAGATGCCCGCCCGGCCTCAGCGCCCCCGCCAGGCGGCGCACGAGCGAGGACTGCTCGTCACGCGACATCTGCAGCAAGGAGAAGTAGACGCAGACCGCGTCGAAACCCTCCTCCTCCAGCGGCAGCTCCCTGATGTCGGCACAGCGGAAGGAGGCCTCGGGAACCCGGCGCGACGCCAGTTCCACCATGACGGGCGAGACGTCGACACCCAGCACCTCGTGCCCGGCGGCCGCCAGGGTGTGGGCCGTCGGCCGGCCGGTACCGCTGCCGACGTCCAGAACCCTGCTGCGCGGGCTCAGCCGCGCCAGCAGCCGGTCCAGGGAGCCACGGTGCGCGGGCGAGCCGGCGAAGGCCCGCTCGTAGTCGGCGCCGATGGCGTCGAACGCCTCGGCCGCCGCGTGCTGCCGGCCATCGGCCATGAGAACCTCCCCTGCCGGAACGGAACTACGGGATACGGGCGACCGCGACGTAGACGCCGCTCAGCTCCTGCTCGGGCGCAGGCGTGCCGCGGAACCACTCGGGAGCCGTCACCAGGCCCGGCTCGACGATGTCCAGACCGTCGAAGAAGCGGGCGAACTCGGCGCGGGTGCGCAGCGCGAGCCGGATGCCGCCCTTGCCGTACTCGGCCGCGCCCTGCTCCCCGCGCTCGGGGTTCACGTCCGAGGCGCCCTGGGACAGCACCACGTAGCTCCCGGGTGCCAAGGCGGCCGCCAGCGTGCGCACGATGGCCCGCGGGTCGACGTCGTCGGGGAGGAAGTGGAGCAGCCCCAGGAGCGAGAGGGCGATGGGGCGGTCGAAGTCCAGGACCTTGCGGGCCGCCTCGAGGATCGTTGCGGGCTCCAGGACGTCGGCGTGCACGTAGTCGGTGGCCCCCTCCGGATGGCTGATCAGGAGGGCTTCGGCATGCCGCAGGACGATCGGGTCGTTGTCGCAGTAGACGACCCGTGCCCGCGGATCGATGCTCTGGGCGATCTGGTGCAGGTTCGGCGCGGTCGGGATCCCCGTGCCTATGTCGAGGAACTGGCCGACCCCCTCACCGGCCAGCCAGGCCGTCGCGCGGTTCATGAAGGCACGGTTCTGGAAGGCTCCGGCCTTCGCCTCGGCCGGCAGCTGTTCGGCCACGGCCTGGTCGACCGGGTAGTTGTCCTTGCCGCCGAGCAACGAGTCGTAGACGCGCGCCGAGTGGGGCCTGCTGGTGTCTATCGGGGGGTGAGGTGTCCCGGACGTCATGACGAGCTCCGTTGCAGATGAGGTGGGCCGCTCCACCTGCGAAGTCTGCCACAGCAACCGTGCTGCGAGCGGCAGTTGGCGGTGTCACGGCGAAGGCCCCCGGGAGGGTCCCGGGGGCCGCGCGGACGAGGCGCCCGTGGGTCAGGGAGCGTCGACCAGGTCGTGCCGGGGCACGGTCACCGTGCGGGCGCCGGGCTTGCCGCCCAGAACCACCTTGCGCAGGGCGCTGTTGTTGCCGAGATCGGTCTCCTTGAGCCGGTTCTCCGGGTTGGCCAGCACCTGGATGAAGTAGGTGCCGTTCGGCAGCCCGGTGATGTCGAAGGACTGCCCGGGCAGGTCCTGGGTGTACGTGTCACCGGAACCCACGTCGAGCACCTCCCGCACGGAGATGGAGTTCTCCTGGCCGCAGGCCGTGGAGAGATCCGTGTTGTCCGGGTGCCAGTTGGCGTTCTTCACCGTGTAGTCGACCGCGTCGGTGTTGGCCAGGCAGAAGGCCTCCTTGCCGCTGCGCACGGTCTCCTTCTTGTCGGCCTTCAGCAGCCGGTAGCTCGCGAAGTCGGTGAAGTGCCAGTGCTCGTGGCCCGGGCGGGGGTCCCACTCCATGGTGCCGGTCGGGGTGTAGCCGACCTGCTTGCCCGAGGCGTCGTAGAAGTACTGGTAGGCGTCCATCAGCGCGTTGCCGGGCTTGCGGAAGCCGTCCACCACCAACTCCGCGGGACCCGCGTTCCACACGTTGGCGCTGAAGGCCAGGTAGTCCCTGCCGGGAGCCCCGCCGTCACCCGCACCGATGGTGATGCCGTAGGCGGGAAGGGAGCGCAGGTCGGGCTTGGGCACGTCCGGCACGGCCGCCCTGCCCGTCGGACGCTGGGCGTTCGGCCGCACGGCGGGCGCCTGCCGGGAGCCGTCCGTACGTCCCCGCCCGTCGCCCTCCGCGGCCCGGAGGCCCTGCCGCGCGGCAGCCCAGGGCAGAGCGGCGGGCGCGGGCGCGTAGGGACCGTGCCCCACGTTGTACGAGGTGCCCGCCCCGGTGGTCGCGGACACCGGGGCCGGAGGGCGGGTCGCCGGGTGGCCGGCGTGGGCCGAGTGCCCGGCCCCGTGCCCCGCGTGCCCGGACGCGGAACGGGCGGCCGGGGAGGGAGCGGGGCTCTCCTCCTCCCAACTGCGTTCGCGCACCGTCACCTTGACGGTCTTCGGCGCGTCGCTGATCCCGAAGATGTCCCGGTAGCGCTTGCTGACGGACACCTCCGCGGTGTACTTGCCGGCGGGGAGCGCGACCGGCGCCGAGTAGTAGCCGGCGTAGGTGTTGGACGCCCAGCCCTTCTCGACACCCCACACCGAGCCGAGCGTGAAGGGATTCACGGGACAGCTCTCGGGATACTTCGACGTCGCCGGGGCACCCGGGTCGACCCTGCCCGAGGCGTTGTTCGGGCAGAACGACTCGGTACGGACCGCCACCGTCCTGCCCGCGGTGTCCCGGACGGTGACCTCGATGAAGCCGGGCAGCCCCGAGAAGTCCTTCACCAGCCCCTCGGGCAGGGTCCGGGTCCTGGTCCTGGTCCCCTGGCGGATGACCTGGGTCGCCACGACCGGGTCCTTGTAGCTCTTCCGGGTCACGCGCAGTTCGAGCGGCGCGCCGGAGGCGGTGAGGTACGTCCCGAGGTCCAGGTAGACACCGGGCTCCTCCTTCCACGAGTCGAGCGTCACCGAGTCCGACGCGGCGACGAGGCCGAGCCGCGGGGGGACCGCCGCCTTCCTCGTGTCGGGTGTGGCGGCGGCGACACCCGCGGTCACGGCGATCGCCGCGGCGGCGGCGACCGCCGGACGCCACAGCCGGTTGCGGGGGGTTCTGGTGCTCATCGTTCTCCGATGTCCGGGTGCCCGTCGGGGCGGTGGAGTCGCTTTTGCCCATGAGAGGCGACTGCCGGGCCCGAGGTTGTCCGAAGGGGGCTGGGACACGGATTGTTGGCCGAAATCGTCTTTTGAGGTATGCAATCAGACATTTACCGGCCGTTCCTCCTGCGCTTCCGGGCCGGCCGTGCTAGAAGCCCTGAGGTCGGGTGACCGCGTACGGGCACCGAACGGGCGTGAGATCGAGCCGACCGGGCGCCGACGGTACGTCCGGTCGCGGACGTTTACCGGGCCACCAGTGCGGAAACCCGTGGTGAAACGGGCATGAACGGGCGCAGGCCGTGACGCGAAGGTGCTGGTCGAACTGCCGTTCCTGCTTGTACAAACGACGCATGGGCCCGAACGGACGCCGGGACCACACCGGATCCGTACTAGCGCAGGGATGTGTCGTGGGCACCGAGGAACGGCGACGGGCAATTCTCGAGACGGCCCGGCAGGACGGGGCGGTCGACGTGAACCGGCTCGCCGAACGGTTCGAGGTCGCCAAGGAGACCATCAGGCGCGATCTGCACACCCTGGAGGAGCACGGCCTCGTGCGGCGCACGCACGGTGGCGCCTACCCGGTCGAGAGCGCGGGATTCGAGACGACCCTGGCCATGCGCACCACCCACCACGTGCCGCAGAAGTCACGCATCGCGAAGGCCGCCGCCGACCTGCTCGGTGACGCCGAGACGGTGTTCGTCGACGAGGGCTTCACCCCGCAGCTCATCGCCGAGGCCCTTCCCAAGGACCGGCCGCTGACGGTGGTCACGGCGTCCCTCGCCGTCGCCACGGTCCTCGCGGAAGCGGAGAAGACCTCGGTGCTCCTGCTGGGCGGGCGGCTGCGCGGCAGCACCATGGCGACCGTCGACCACTGGGCCACCCGCATGCTGGCCGACTTCGTCATCGACCTGGCCTACGTCGGGGCGAACGGCATCTCCCGCCAGTACGGGCTGACCACCCCCGATCCGGCGGTGGGCGAGGTCAAGGCGCAGGCCATGCGCAGTGCCCGGCGCCGTGTCTTCGCCGGGGTCCACTCGAAGTTCGGAGCGGTGAGTTTCTGCCGCTTCGCGGGCGTCGGTGACTTCGAGGCCGTCGTCACCGACACAGGGCTGCCCTCGGCCGAGGCGCAGCGCTACTCCCTGCTCGGCCCCAACGTGATCCGGGTCTGACCCGGACCCGCCCCTTTCCCCGCCTCGTCCCCGCAAGGGGGCCGGAGGCCGGCCCCGCCATGCCCGGAGCGGTCAGGAGGACCGGGGGACCACGGGCACCGATCAACGAGCCGCTACGACCGATCAGGAGACTTTATGCCCCACCAGCAACGACGCCGCGGGACCCGCGTGCGTGCGGTCGCGGGCACGGCAGCCATGGCCCTTCTCGGCGCCGGTTGCGCCGGAGCCGGCGGGACCGCGTTCGGAGGGGGTGACGCCCTGAACGTACTCATGGTGAACAACCCTCAGATGGTCGAGCTGCAGAAGCTCACCGCCGAGCACTTCACCGCGGAGACCGGTATCAAGGTGCACTTCACCGTGCTCCCGGAGAACGACGTCCGCGACAAGATCAGCCAGGACTTCTCCAACCAGGCCGGACAGTACGACGTCGGCACCATCAGCAACTTCGAGGTGCCCTTCTTCGCCAAGAACGACTGGCTGCACCCGCTCGACACCTACGCCGAGCAGGACGAGGAGTTCGACCAGGACGACATTCTCGAACCCCTGAGGGACTCGCTCACCGCCGAGGGCAAGCTCTACGCCGAACCCTTCTACGGGGAGTCGTCCTTCCTGATGTACCGCAAGGACGTCTTCGAGGCGAAGGGCCTGACGATGCCCCCGCACCCCACCTGGACGGAGGTGGCGGGCCTCGCGGCGGAGGCGGACGGCGCCGAGCCCGGCATGAAGGGCATCTGTCTGCGCGGACTGCCCGGCTGGGGCGAACTCATGGCACCGCTCACCACCGTCGTCAACACCATGGGCGGCACCTGGTTCACCGAGGACTGGAAACCGCAGCTCACCTCGCCCGAGTTCACGAAGGCCACGAAGTTCTACGTCGACCTCGTGCGCAAACACGGGGAGCGCGGGGCGTCGCAGTCCGGGTACGCCGAGTGCCTCAACAACATGACCCAGGGCAAGACCGCCATGTGGTACGACGCCACGGCCGGTGCGGGGTCCCTGGAGGCGGCGGACTCGCCGGTCAAGGGGAAGATCGGCTACGTACCCGCGCCGGTCGAGGAGACCAAGAGCTCGGGCTGGCTCTACACCTGGGCCTGGGGCATCCAGAAGGCCTCCAAGAAGTCCGACGACGCCTGGAAGTTCGTCTCCTGGGCCTCCAGCAAGGAGTACGAGTCGCTCGTCGGTGAGACCAGCGGCTGGTCCAACGCACCGGCCGGAAAACGGGCCTCCACCTACGACAACCCCGAATACCGCGAGGCCGCCGGCGCGTTCGCGGACGTCACCGAGCAGGCCATCTCCGGCGCCGACCCGAAGAACCCGGGCGTCCAGCCGCGTCCCGTGCCCGGCATCCAGTTCGTCGGCATCCCCGAGTTCACCGATCTCGGCACCCGGGTCGCGCAGGAGATCAGCGCGGCCATCGCCGGCCGCCAGTCCGTCGACAAGGCGCTGGCCACCTCCCAGAAGCTGGCCGAGCAGGTCGCCAAGGAGTACCGATGACCACAGCAGTCGGCACCACCCCTCAGTCACCACCCCGCCCGGCCGCCGCGCCGGACCGCAGGCGAACAGGCCCCCGGGCCTGGGCCACCAGGGCCCCGCTCCTGCCCGCGCTGGTCTTCCTGATCGTCGTCACCCAGCTGCCCTTCGTGGCGACCCTGGTGATCTCCCTCTTCGACTGGAACTCCCTCAACCCCGACAAGCGCGCCTTCAACGGGCTGGACAACTACGCGTCCGTCTTCACCGACGCCGCTCTCCGCGAATCGGTCCTCACCACCATCCTGCTGACCGCGGGCGTGGTCATCGCCACCGTGGTCCTCGGACTGGCCCTCGCGCTGCTCCTGGACCGCGCGTTCTTCGGCCGCGGCCTCGTCCGCACCCTGCTCATCACGCCGTTCCTGATCGTGCCCGTCTCCGCCGCGCTGCTGTGGAAGCACGCGCTGTACAACCCGGAGTACGGACTCCTCAACGGCGCGCTCAGCTGGGTCGGTGAGCTCTTCGGCGACACGACCCCGAGCCAGCCGGACTGGATCGCGGAGATGCCCCTGCTCGCCGTCATCGCCGCGCTGGTCTGGCAGTGGACGCCGTTCATGATGCTGATCCTGCTCGCGGGGCTCCAGAGCCGGCCCGCCGAGGTCGTCGAGGCGGCGCGCCTCGACGGGGCGAGCGCCTGGCAGACCTTCCGCTACCTGACCCTGCCCCACCTGCGCCGGTACCTCGAACTCGGCGTCCTGCTCGGCGCCGTCTACATCGTGCAGAACTTCGACGCGGTGTTCACGATCACCGCCGGCGGACTCGGCACGGCCAACCTCCCGTACACGATCTACCAGACCTTCTACCAGGCCCACGAATACGGACTGGCGTCCGCCGCGGGAGTCGTCGTGGTGATCGGCACGATCATCATCGCCACCTTCGCGCTCCGGACCGTCTCGTCCCTCTTCAGTGAGGAGGCGAACCGCGCATGACCACCGCCACCGTCCCCGCGCCGACCCCGTCCGCGCGAGGCGCCCTGCGCAGGGCCAAACGGCGCTCCACCGCGCTCGGCCTGCTGGCCTGGGCGGCAGGACTCGCCTTCTGTCTGCCCGCCCTGTGGATGCTGCTGACCTCGCTGCACGCGGAGTCGGACGCCGCCACCAACCCGCCCTCCCTCTTCGCGCCGCTCACCCTCGACGGCTACCGGGCCTTCTTCGGAGCCGACACCGGCGTCACCCCGTGGCCGCCGCTCCTCAACTCCCTGGGCGCCTCCTTCTTCTCCACCGTCCTGGTGCTCCTGCTGGCGCTGCCGGCCGCGTACGCCCTTTCCATCCGGCGCGTCCGCAAGTGGACGGACGTGATGTTCTTCTTCCTCTCCACGAAGATGCTGCCCGTCGTCGCGGGCCTCCTGCCCGTCTACCTGTTCGCCAAGAACGCGGGGATGCTCGACAACATCTGGCTCCTCGTCCTGCTCTACACCTCGATGAACCTGCCGATCGCGGTCTGGATGATGCAGTCCTTCCTCGCGGACATACCGGTGTCCGTCATCGAGGCCGCCCAGGTGGACGGCGCGCGGCTGCCGACCGTCCTGGCCAGGGTCGTCGCGCCGATGGCCGCGCCGGGCATCGCCGCCACCGCCCTGATCTGCTTCATCTTCAGCTGGAACGAACTGCTCTTCGCACGGGTGCTCACCGGCGTCGTCGCCCAGACCGCACCCGTCTTCCTCACCGGATTCGTCACCAGCCAGGGACTCTTCCTGGCCCAGCTGTGTGCCGCGTCCGTCGTCGTGTCCCTGCCGGTGCTCGCCGCCGGCTACGCCGCCCAGGACAAACTCGTCCAGGGCCTGTCTCTTGGAGCAGTGAAATAATGCGGGCAGCGATCGTCGAAGCCCCCGGCAAGGTCTCCGTCACCACCGTCCCCGACCCCACACCCGGCCCGCGCGACGTCGTCGTGGACGTCGCCTCCTGCGGACTGTGCGGCACCGACCTGCACATCCTGCAGGGCGAGTTCGCACCGTCCCTGCCGCTCGTCCCCGGCCACGAGTTCGCCGGGGAGATCGTGGGCGTCGGAAGCGAGGTCACGGAACTGGCCGTAGGCGACCGCGTCGCCGTCGACCCCTCCCTGCACTGTCACGAGTGCCGCTACTGCCGCAACGGACGCGGCAACCTCTGCGAACGCTGGGCCGCCATCGGCGTCACCGTCTCCGGCGGAGCCGCCGAGTACGCCGTCGCCCCCGTCGCCAACTGCGTCAAGCTGCCCGACCACATCGACGTCAAGGACGCCGCCCTGATCGAGCCGCTGTCCTGCGCGGTCCGCGGCTACGACGTCCTGAACAGCACACTCGGCGCCGAGGTGCTGATCTACGGCTCGGGGACCATGGGCCTCATGATGCTGGAGCTCGCCAAGCGCACCGGGGCGGCGGGCGTGGACGTCCTCGACGTCAACCCCGAGCGCCTCGCCACGGCCGGTCTCCTCGGCTGCTCCCGCTCGGCGGCCGGGGCCGACGAGCTGGACCGCCCCGGCGGCTGGGACGTCGTCATCGACGCGACGGGCAACGCGGCCGCGATCCAGGACGGCCTGGGACGCGTCGCCAAGGGCGGGACCTTCCTCCAGTTCGGGGTCGCCGACTACGCGACGACGGCGGTCATCGAGCCGTACCGCATCTACAACCAGGAGATCACCATCACCGGCTCGATGGCCGTCCTGCACAGCTACGAACGCGCGGCAGCCCTCTTCGCCACCGGGATCCTGGACCCGTCGGTCTTCATCAGCGACCGGTTGCCGCTGGACCAGTACCCGCAGGCCGTCGACCGCTTCAAGGCCGGCGTCGGCCGCAAGATCGTGGTCGAGCCGTGACGGGAGGGCCCGGTGCCGTCCTCGTGATGGGCGAGGCGCTCGTCGACCTCGTCCCGGTGGCCGGGGACGGCGGCGTACGTACGGCCCAGTTCGGCGGCGCACCCGCCAACGTCGCCGTCGGACTGGCCAGGCTCGGCACCCCGGTCTCGTTCGCCGGGGGACTGGGCGACGACGGTTTCGCCCGGATGATCGAGGAGCGGCTGCGGGCGGCCGGGGCCGACGTGTCGCTGTGCGCGCGCAGCGGGCTGCCCACCGCGCTGGCCGTCGCCGAACCGGACTCGGGGGGAACGGGCTACCACTTCCACCTCCAGGAGACGGCGACGTTCAGGCTGCCGGACGTGTCCGCACGGACCGCCGGGTTCGGCGCCGTGTACGTGGGCGGACTCGCCGCCGTCGTGGAGCCCGCGGCCTCGGCCGTCCGGGAGGCCGCCCTCGCGGCCGCCCGGCACTCCCTCCTCGTGGTGGACCCCAACGTCCGCCGGGACCGCACCCTGGGCGTGGACCACGGCGCGGCGGCGCTGCGTGAACTCTGCCGCCTCGCCCACGTCGTCAAAGCCAGCGACGAGGACCTGGACCGGCTGTGGCCCGGCACCGACCCGGAGGACACCTGCCGGGAGCTGGCGGCCGGGGGACGGCTCGTGGTCCTCACCCGGGGCGCGAAGGGCAGCACGGCGTACACCGCTGCCGGAGCACCCGTGTCCGTCCCGGCCACACCGGTCCGGGTCGTCAACACGATCGGGGCGGGTGACGCGTTCGCCGCCGGTCTGCTGACCCGGCTGGGCGCCCGCGGCTCCTTCACCGCGGCACCGGATCCGGACGAGGTGCGGGACATGCTGTCCGCCGCCTCCGAGGCCGCTGCCTCGGTGTGCGCCCGGGCCGGCACGGAGCCCTCCGTCCCGGCGGGCGCCTGACGCAGCACGCAGCACGGCGAGGGGGCGCACCCGCACGGGTGCGCCCCCTCGCCGTGCTGTGCCGGGAGCGACGGAGAGAGCCGTCGCTCCCGGTCGGACATCCCCGTCGGCGCCCCCGCCGGGGATGTCCGTCATACGGACGCGCCAGGTGCGGACTGCGCCCTCGGTGCGCAGGTGAGGCATCCTCTGCTGGTCGGGCAGAACGGGCCCGCGGCGGTGAACGGATCACCGCCGCGGTCTGTGACGGAGAAGGATGCGGAACCAGATGGCAGAGAACTTGGACCTGTTGGCCTTCGTGCGGGCACGCCTCGCCGAGGAGGAGGACATCGCGCGGGAGGCGGGCGGTGACGGCTGGCGGACACCGGCCGAGGCGCCCGGTGAGGTGCACGACCGCACGAGCGGTATCGCCTTCGTCGTACGGTCGCGAGGTTACGACCGGCACATCGCCTTCCAGGACCCCGCGCGCAGCCTGCGCCGCATCGAGACGACCAGGGTCCTCCTGGACGAGTACGAGGAGATCTCGGCCCTGGACACCGACCGCCCGGCCCAGGACTTCGCCTCGGGGCGCGCCGTGGGGCTGGGTTTCGTCGTGCGGCAGATGGCAGCCGAGTACGCCGGACACCCCGATTACCGGGTGAGGTGGCTGCCCCGGTTCTCCCACTGGGGCCCTCCCTCCCAGGAATGAGGACGGGCGGGGCGGCGTGCCGGACTGAGTACCGGGGAGCAGTGCCTCTGAGTACGCGACCCGATCCCGGCACGGGCCCCGGCCGGTGGAATGGAACCATGCTCCCCGTCGCGCCGACGCGCCCCCGCATCCAGACCCTGGCCAGCGCCGGTACCGCGCTGGCGGTGACCCTCCTTCCGCTGGCCGTCGGCGTGCTGCTGGCCAGGACGATGGCGCTGGACCCGATGTCCCCCGTGAACGCGCTGGTGACCAGCGGCGGTCAGCGTGCCCGTATCGCTCCGTCCCGATGGATGCTGACGGCTCGAACGCGCGAGCTCCTTTCCCGCCAGTAAGGGAACCTTTGTCCAGGTAAGCGCTGTCGCTTCTGTTACACGGATCTGCCCGGATCCGCGCGGTCGGGCCCGGTGTGCCGGGGGAGTGGGTCCGAGGTGAACGAGATGTGGTGGCGCTGTGAACGGCTCCCCGTAAGGGTCGGTGCAGCAATCAACGGTTGACAGGTCTACGACCGCGGCAATCCGTGCCGCGTGCAGTCGTGTGTGACAGAAATGTCCGCACTTTGTCACACGAACCAGGGCACCTTTCGGCCACCTCGGAAGCGGGACAAAGTTTGCGTTCCCGGCACGACGCCGGGGTCGGAAAACGCCCGGCACTCCATTCCGGGCCTGCACGATGAGGGGTTTTCATGTCCCGTTCCGCACGACGGATCACCGCCACCGTTCTCGCCTCAGGCGCCCTGCTCGCCGCAGCGGCCCTGCCGGCGACGGCCGATGGCCGGGACCACGGCCACCACCGGCCGGCGCAGCGCTCGGCGGTCGTCCTGGGTGAGATCCAGTACGACAGCCCCGGCCGCGACAACGGCTCGAACCGCAGCCTGAACGCCGAGTGGGTGACCGTCACCAACACCGGCCGCCACGCCGTCAACCTCCGTGGCTGGACGCTCAGCGACGAGAGCCGCCGCACCTACACGTTCGACCTGCGACTGCCCGGCCGCTCCTCCGTCCGCGTCCACACCGGTGTCGGCCGTGACACCCGGCACGACGTGTACCAGGACCGTCGCCACTACGTGTGGGACAGCAGGGACACCGCCACGCTCCGTGACAACCGCGGGCACAAGGTCGACTCCAAGTCCTGGGGGCGGTACCGCGACGGCGGTCACCGTGACGGCGGGTACCGCGGCGGGGACCACCGTGACGGCGGTCACCGCGACGGAGGTCAGCGGGGCAACCGCTGACCCGCACGGATAGGGGGACGCGGCGTTCTCCCTGACTGAAACGGCGTACCACGGCTCATGGCCGTGGTACGCCGTGCCCGTGCGGCCCACGGCCTCCGCCGGGCGGGGGCTGTGCACCGCGGAGCGGCAGGTGATGTCAGGATGGACCCATGACCATCAAGGCGTATTTCGACATCACCATCGACGACCAGCCCGCGGGCCGGATCGTGTTCAACCTTTTCGACGACGTTGCCCCCAAGACCGCGGAGAACTTCCGCGCGCTCGCCACCGGTGAGCACGGCTTCGGTTACGCCGGCTCGCCGTTCCACCGCGTCATCCCGGACTTCATGCTCCAGGGCGGTGACTTCACCCGGGGCAACGGCACCGGTGGCAAGAGCATCTACGGCGAGAAGTTCGCCGACGAGAACTTCACCCTGAAGCACAACAAGCCGGGTCTGCTCTCGATGGCCAACGCCGGCCCGAACACCAACGGGTCGCAGTTCTTCATCACCACCGTCCTCACCCCCTGGCTGGACGGCAAGCACGTGGTGTTCGGCGAGGTCGCCGACGAGGACAGCATGGCGCTCGTCCGCAAGATCGAGACCTACGGCTCCCAGAGCGGCACCACCAAGGCGAAGATCGCCGTCTCCGCCTCCGGCGTTCTCTGAGACTCCGACGCACGCCACGGGGCCCCGGCCGGTCTGCACCGGCCGGGGCCCCGTCCCGCGTCCGCCGGAAGGCGTCCCTCGCCGGGAAGTGTCAGGGTGGGGACGGACCAGGTCCACCCGGTGGACCTCGGACAGGGGACGAAAGGGCCGCGCCATGCGTATCGATCTTGCCGGCAGGACCGCGGTCGTGACCGGGTCGTCCCAGGGCATCGGTCTCTCCATCGCCACCGGGCTGGCCGGTGCCGGAGCGCGCGTGGTGCTGACCGGACGCAGCCGCGAGCGGCTCGAATCCGCCGCCGGAGCGCTGCGCGCCGCCGAACCGGCCGCCGAGCTCCTCACCGTGGCCTGTGACCTCGCCACGGAGCAGGGAGCCGCCGAGCTCCTCGACGCGGTGCCCGCCGCGGACATCCTCGTCAACAACCTCGGCATCTTCGGCTCACGGCCGCCGCTGGACATCACCGACGACGAGTGGCGCACCTACTTCGACACCAACGTCCTCAGCGCCGTACGGCTGATCCGCCGCTATCTGCCCGGCATGACCGGGCGGGGGTGGGGCCGCGTCCAGAACATCGCCAGCGACTCGGCCGTCGTCATCCCCGCCGAGATGATCCACTACGGCATGTCGAAGACCGCGCTGCTCGCGGTCTCCCGAGGCTTCGCCAAGGAGGCTGCGGGGACAGGGGTGACGGTGAACTCCGTGATCGCGGGCCCCACCCACACCGGTGGCGTCGAGGACTTCGTCCACGAGCTCGTCGGCGCGGACCTCCCGTGGGACGAGGCCCAGCGCGTCTTCATGCGCGAGCACCGGCCCCAGTCCCTGCTCCAGCGGCTCATCGAGCCCGAGGAGATCGCCAACCTCGTCGTCTACCTCAGCTCGCCGCAGGCGTCCGCCACCACGGGTGCGGCCGTACGGGTGGACGGCGGGTACATCGACTCGATCGTGCCCTGACCTCCCGGGCTGGCATGATCGGGGGCATGGACGAGCGCATCATCGCCGCGTGTGACGGGGCATCCAAGGGCAATCCGGGACCTGCTGCCTGGGCATGGGTCGTGGCCGACGGCCAGGGCAACCCCCAGCGGTGGGAAGCGGGCCCGCTGGGCACCGCCACCAACAACGTCGCCGAGCTCACCGCTCTGCTGGAACTGCTGAGGTCGACCGACCCGGCCGTGCCCGTCGAGGTGCGCATGGACTCGCAGTACGCGATGAACGCGGTGACCAAGTGGCTCCCGGGGTGGAAGCGCAACGGCTGGAAGACGTCGGGCGGCAAGCCGGTCGCCAACCGGGAGCTGGTGGTCGCCATCGACGAGCTGCTGAGTACGCGCAGCGTGACCTTCCGCTACGTGCCGGCGCACCAGGTGGGCGGCGACCCTCTCAACGCCGTGGCCGACCAGGCCGCGAGCGAGGTCGCGGTCTCCCAGCGGGCCGCGGGGACGGCGCACGGCACCGCGGACCTGCCGGTGCCGGCCCCGGCCCGCTCGACGAAGGGCCGGGGGGCGGGGGAGGCCAGGAGCGGCTCTGCCGCCGGATCCACGGCCAGGAAGAGTTCCGGCAGCGGAACGATCCGTGCCAAGTTCGCCGGCCGGTGCCACTGCGGGAAGCCGTACGCGGCCAAGGACATGATCGCCAAGAACCCCAACGGCTGGGGTCACCCGGAGTGCCGGGCGGCCCTCGCCTGAGCGGTCCCGACCGGTTCAGACGTCGGCCCAGACGAGTCGGCCGGACACGCTGGTACGGGTGCCCCACCGCGTGGCCAGCGCGTCCACGAGCATCAGACCCCGCCCGTCCTCGGCCACCGAGGCGAGGCTGAATCCGTCGCCGGTGCCGTGCGGTCCGTCGAAGGCCACCGGGCCGGGGCCCTCCGAGCCGTGCAGCCCGTCCGCGGGACCGCCGTGCGGCTCGGGGTCCCGCGGACCCGGCAGCTCCGGTACGTGCCGCCTGCCGCGGTTCCACACGCAGATGCGCACGCGGCCGGAGGTCCGCAGGAGGCGGCACCTGATGCGCCGGCCCGCGGTGTGCTCCACCGCGTTCGCGACCAGCTCGGTCACGACCAGGGCCGCCGTCTCGACGCGCTCGTCCGGCTCTCCCCAGCTCCGCATGGCTTCCTGCACGCGGTGCCTTGCGACGGGGACGCCCCGGGGGAGGCGGGGAATCCACCAGCTCTGTGCGCTACGCCCGCTCGAACCCGACGGGGCCGGACGTGCGCACGTAACTATTTCCGACATGTACGTACTCTCCGTGCAAAATGCATACTTTGCAAGAGGCAGAGTGTCAGGATGGTTCGGAATCGGAGCTCACGGCTCCGGAATCCGCACCTCTCCGTGCGCACGAGGAAGGGACAGGTGGATGAGGCCCCGGTCCGGCCCCACCGTCGAGCACCGCGTCCTCGCGGAGCGCATGCGGATACTGCGGGAGCGCGCGGGCGTCAGCCTCCAGGCGGCCGCCGTGGCACTGGGTGCCCATCCCGCGACCGTCCGGCGCATCGAGCGAGCCGAGACCGGCCTCGACGCCCATCAGGTCCGCGTTCTGCTGGAGTGCTACGCGGTGCCCGCCGCGGAGGCCGAGCCGATCATGACGGGTCTCGCGGCCGCGAACCTGCCCGGCTGGTGGCACCGGTGGCGGGACGCGATGGAGCCGTGGCAGCAGGAGGTCATCGGCATCGAGTCCTCCGCCGCACTCGTGCGGACCTGGCATCCCGCACTCGTCCCCGAACTGCTGCGCACCCCGGCCTACGAGGCGGCTCTGCGCAAAGCCCTGACAGCGGATCCCGCGCCCGGACTCGACCGGCACATCGAACTGCTGGCCGAGCGGCAGCGCCGGCTGGAGGAGCGCGGCGCCGCCCTCTGGGCCCTGCTCCCGGCGGCCGCTCTCCACACGACGGTCGGAGGCCCCGTGGTGATGGCCGAGCAGCGCACGGTGCTGGAGGAGGCCGTACACCGCAAGCACCTCACCGTGCAGGTGGTGCCCCTCCACTTTCCGCCGCACCCCATGACCGGCCTCCCGCCCCTGCATCTGCTGCGTGTTCCGGTCCCGGAGATCGGCGACCGCGCGGTCCTGGAGGGCCCTGGTGCCAGGGCGGACATCATCGGCGAGCCGACCGCCGTCACGGATTACCGCATCAGGCTGGACGGCGCGTGCGCGGCGGCTCCACGTCCGGGATCGCCGCTGCCGGAAGGTGGCGGTGGGGCAGGGAAACCGTGAAGGCCGGGCCTGTTGTGGTTTCGAACGCCGGATGACGGTCACGTGGACCTACGGAGCCCGGAGACGACGTGGTGTCCGGCGGAGACCGACGGACCGTTCAGTGTGAAGGAGTGAGAGTCATGGACAACTGGCGCATGCACGCGGCGTGCCGCGAAGAGGACCCCGACCTTTTCTTCCCCATCGGCAGCACCGGCCCGGCACTCGTCCAGGCCGAGGAGGCCAAGGCCGTCTGCGGTACCTGCCCCGTGCGGGAACAGTGCCTGGACTGGGCCCTGGAGAACGGGCAGGACTCGGGGGTGTGGGGCGGCATGGACGAGAACGAACGCCGTGCCCTGAAGCGCCGCCGCGCCCGTCAGCAGGCCAGGAGCCACGGATGACGGCGCCGGGCGCAGGGCGCCCCGAAAGAAGACGGTGAGCGGTGGACGTCTCGGTCTGGCTCGTCGTCGGGGCGGTCGCGGTCCTGCTCATGGCGGGTACCGCCGCCGTCCTGCTGGTCCGCGTGATCCGGGCCAGGAAGCTGCTCGTCGACGCGGGCGTCCCCCTGCACAACAAGGCGCTCGTGTGGGCTGCGGTGATCTACACCGTGTCTCCCGTCGATCTCCTGCCGGACCCCGTCTACCTCGACGACATAGGCTTCCTGCTGCTCGCCCTGCGCTCGCTGCACTCCGCGGCGCACGCGGCCGGCGCGGGGCGGGGGAAGCCGGCCGCGACCGGAACGGAATCCGGCGGCAACCTTTCCGCGTCGGGCAGCAACTGAGGGGACGTAAGCCGTCCCCTGCCAGAAGGTGCCTCTCGTGGAGCCTCTGCTTCCCCAGCCCCCTTCCCGCCCTTGCCGCAGACGCCGTACCTCCCGCACCCGCGCGCTGGCCGGCGCTCTGGCCGCGGGACTGCTCGCCGCCGGCGGGCTCCTCGCGCTCGGCCCCGTCTCGCAGGCCGCCACCGCACGGCAGGCCGAGGCGCTGGACCGCGGCGTCGTGAGCGTCCACACCGACAGCGGCAACCTCGTCAGCTGGCGCTGGCTGGGTACCGACCCCGACAACGTGGCGTTCAACGTCTACCGGGCCGGCACCAAGGTCAACGCCTCGCCGGTGACCGCCTCGACGAACTACTTCCACTCCGGCGCGCCCGCCACCGCCGACTACACGGTCCGCGCGGTCGTCGGCGGGGTGGAACAGGGCGACTCCGTGCACGCGATCCAGTTCCGCGCCGGCTACAAGGACGTACCGATCAGCCCGCCCGCGGGCGGGACGACGCCCGACGGTGTCGCCTACACTTACGAGGCCAACGACGCGTCCGTCGGGGACCTGGACGGAGACGGCGCCCTCGACTTCGTCCTCAAGTGGCAGCCCACCAACGCCAAGGACAACTCCCAGTCCGGCTACACGGGCAACACGATCGTCGACGGGATCAAGCTCGACGGCACCCGGCTCTGGCGGGTCGACCTCGGCCGCAACATCCGCTCCGGCGCCCACTACACCCAGTTCCAGGTGTACGACTACGACGGCGACGGCCAGGCCGAGGTCGCCATGAAGACGGCCGACGGCAGCGTGGACGGTGCCGGGAAGGTCATCGGCAGTTCCTCCGCCGACTACCGCAACTCCTCCGGATACATCCTGTCGGGGCCCGAGTTCCTGACGATGTTCAACGGACGGACCGGTGCGGCGATGGGCACCGTCGACTACGTCCCCGCACGCGGCACGGTGTCCTCGTGGGGCGACTCGTACGGCAACCGGGTCGACCGCTTCCTCGCCGGCACGGCCTATCTGGACGGCGCCCGGCCCTCCCTGATCATGGCGCGCGGCTACTACACGCGGAGCGTCATCGCCGCGTGGGACTGGAGGAGCGGCGCCTTCACTCGGCGCTGGACCTTCGACACGAACAGTTCGACGAACTCCGGCAAGGGCTACGACGGCCAGGGCAACCACCAGCTCTCCGTCGCCGACGCCGATGGGGACGGCAAGGACGAGATCATCTACGGCGCCATGGCCGTGGACGACAACGGCAGCGGACTGTGGACCACGAAGAACGGCCACGGCGACGCCATGCACGTCGGTGACCTCGATCCGTCCAGGGCGGGCCTGGAGGAGTTCAAGGTCGACGAGGACGGCTCGAAGCCGTCCTCGTGGATGGCGGACGCGAAGACCGGGCAGATCCTCTGGTCGACGCCGGCGAGCGGGGACAACGGACGCGGGGTCTCCGGCGACATCTGGGCCGGCAGCGCCGGTGCCGAGTCCTGGTCCTCGGCGGTCTCCGGTGTACGCGGCCCCAAGGGAGACGTGGTCACCAGCCGCAAGCCGTCCAGCTCCAACTTCCTGTCCTGGTGGGACGGCGACACCACCCGGGAACTCCTCGACGGCACCCACATCGACAAGTACGGCACGTCGTCCGACACCCGCCTGCTGACCGGGGCCTCGGTCCACTCCAACAACGGCACCAAGGCCACCCCGGCGATCTCCGGCGACCTGTTCGGCGACTGGCGCGAGGAGGTCGTGTGGCCGACCAGCAACAACACGGCCCTGCGGATCTACTCCACGCCGTACGAGACCGGCACCAGGATCACCACACTGCTGCACGACACCATGTACCGGACCGCGCTGGCCTGGCAGAACACGGCCTACAACCAGCCCCCGCACCCCAGCTTCGCCATCGGCAGCGGGGCGCCCACCGCGTCCCGGCCGAGCATCACCACGCCGTAGCGCGGACGTCGCGACACCACGGCGCCCCGGAGACCGGCGACCCTACTCGCCGGTCTCCGGGTCGCGCCGGGTGAGGCAGTAGACGCCGCCCGAGGGATCCCGCATCACCAGCCAGGCGTCACCCCGGCCGACGAACTCCGCGCCGTGGGCCTCGTGCCACGTCCGGCCGGCCTCCAGATCCGGGCAGGCCACGTCCAGATGGGCGGAGGCGGGACGCGGCGCGTCCAGACGCTGGACGATCAGATGGACCGGCAGACCGAGGGCCGGGCGCAGTACGTGGAACTCCGCGTGCTCACCGGGGGACGCGTCCCAGCCGGTCAGCTCCACCCAGAAACCGACCTCGGCGTCGAAGGCGTCGGGTGACACGTCCAGACTGATCTGGTCCGCCCGGCTGCGCACCCCGCCGGGGCCGGTGACCACCGGCGGGACGGACCGCTGCCCGCGCCAGGGCACCAGACAGAACGGCTGGCCGGCCGGCGAGCGCAGGACCGTCAGCTCCGGCCGGCGGGCCCGGACGACGGCGCCGAGCTCCGTCGCCCGCCCGGTGAAGGCGGTCATGTCCTCCACCGCGAGGTCCGGGTGCGCACCGCCCGGCCCGCCCACGGCCTGCGTCACCAGACAGGTGTCGGCCCCCTCGGCGACCAGCGACGTGAACTCGCCCTCGTCCCCCCACGGTTCGGAGGCGCGGGTATCGGTGACCGAGGCCCAGAAGGCCGTCGCGCGGTCGACGGTCGCCGCGGGCCGGTCGAGGAATGCGTACGTCCAGCGGATCATCGCGCCCTCCGGGGTCTCAGGGGTTCGGCGGGGAGAGGTGCTGCCACAGGAAGGTGTACATCAGGGCCTCGTTGTGGGCGGCCTGTTCGTTGTCGCCGGCGCCCGAGTGGCCGCCGCCGGTGTTCTCGTGGAACAGGACGCGGTGGCCGAGCTCCCGCAGCCGTGCGGCCGCTTTGCGGGCGTGTCCGGGGTGGACGCGGTCGTCGCGGGTGGAGGTCGTCAGCAGGACCGGAGGATAGACCCGGTCCGCCGTGAGCCGGTGGTACGGGGAGAGCTCCCGCAGGTGCGGCAGATCGGCGGCGTCGTCCGGGTCCCCGTACTCGGCGGTCCAGGACGCCCCGGCGAGGAGCCGGTGGAAACGCAGCATGTCCAGCAGCGGCACATGGGCGACGACCGCACCGAACAGCTCCGGGTAGCGGGTGAGCATGGCGCCCATGAGGAGACCGCCGTTGCTGCCCCCCTCGGCGCCCAGCATCGCCGGGGTGGTGACACCCCGTGTGACGAGGTCGGCGGCGACGGCCGCGAAGTCCTCGTACGCACGCGGCCGTCCGGCGCGGAGCGCGGCCTGGTGCCACTGCGGTCCGTACTCGCCGCCGCCCCGGATGTTGGCGATGACGTGGGTGCCGCCGCGCTCCAGCCACGCGCGGCCGGCCACCGCGTCGTAGAAGGGGGTGAGCGAGACCTCGAAGCCGCCGTAGCCGTGGAGCAGGGTGGGTCCCGGGCCGGTGCGGGAGTGGTCGGGGCCGATCACGAAGTACGGGACCCGGGTGCCGTCCAGGGAAGCCGCGAAGAACTGCCGCACCGTCAGGCCGGCGGCGTCGAAGCGGGGCGGGGCCTGCTTGAGGACGTCCGTGGTGTCCGCGCCGCCGATGTGCCCGTGGTACAGGGTGGAGGGCTGGAGGAAGCCGGACACGTTCAGGAAGTACTCGTCGGAGACGTCCGGGTCCGTGTCCACGACACTGCCGTCGGACAGTGCCGGGACGTCCGCGAGCGGCCTGCGGGCCCAGGGGGCCCCGTCGGAACCCGGGGTGAGGACCTCGATCCGGGTGCTGACGTCGTGCATCGTCTCCAGGATCAGATGGTGGCGGGTCCACGAGTGCCCGGCCAGCGCCGTCCGCCCGTCGGGGGTGAACAGCACCTCGGGGGTGCGGTCACCCGCCAGGAACGCGTCGAAGCCGAACGCCAGCAGGGAGCCCGCCGGCTGCCCCAGCCACTCGGACCTCAGGGTGACGATCAGGTGGCGGCGGTGGGCGTAGGCGGAGGCGTCGTCGGGGACGTCGATCCTGATGCGTGCGCCGTCGGGGGCCAGGAGGTAGGTCTCGTCGCGGTAGAAGTCCATCGCCCGGCCGACGAAGCTGCGTTCGAAGCCGGGTGTGGTGTCGTGCGCTCCCCAGGCCGACACGTCCGTGGTCTCCGCCTCGAAGACCGGCTCGGCCTCGCCCGGCAGGGTGCCGCGCCGCCACCGGCGTACCGTGCGCGGATAGCCGGCGCCGGTCATCGAGCCGGGCCCGAAGTCCGTGCCCAGGAAGACCGTGTCGGCGTCGATCCACCCGACCCGGGTCTTCGCCTCCTCCACCTGGAACCCGTCCTGGACGAAGGCCCGGCCGGCGAGGTCGAACTCGCGCACCACCGTGGCGTCACCACCGTCGCGGGACAGGTGCACCAGCGCCCGGTCGTGATCCGGGTGGCGCACCCGCGCGCCGGCCCACACCCACTTCTCGTCCTCCGAGGTGGCGAGCGCGTCGACGTCGAGGAGGACCTCCCACTCGGGGGAGTCCTTGCGGTACTGCTCCAGCGCCGTACGCCGCCATACGCCGCGTACGTGTCCGGCGTCCTGCCAGAAGTTGTAGAGGTACGCGCCCCGCCGGACCGTGTAGGGGATGCGGTCCGAGGCGTCCAGCACCTCCCGCAGGCTCTGCTTCAGGGAGGCGAACCCCGCCCCGTCGGCCAGCGCGGCCCTCGTCTCGGCGTTCCGCTCGGCCACCCAGGCGAGAGCGGCCTCGCTCTCGAGGTCTTCCAGCCACAGGTACGGGTCGTCATCGGTCACACCCCGCATTGTGCCTGTCCCCGGAGCCCGGCAGGACCGCTTGCCCCCGTGGCCCGCCTCCACGCGACGCCGGGCCGAGGGGCGGGGGGCGGCCGGCCGCCCGGCCCGACCCCACGTCGGAGGAAGGGCCGGGACCCGCGTCGGACGAAGGGCCGCGACCCGCGTTCACCACTCGTTCACCGGTCGGATCCGTCCGCGGCATTCCCTCGCACGCCCCGGGCACCTACGCTCGGCCGCGAATCGATCAACGTGGCCGACGCCGCTGTCCGGACGGTGTTGACAACGTTGTCCCCCTCTCAGTCGGAGGTATCCGAGAACATGCCCTCCAGACCGTCCCCGGCCCGGCGTCACGCCGCACGGGCCGCCGCGATCGTCCTCGCCGGAGTGCTCGCCGGAGCCGTCACCCCGCCGGCCGCCCAGGCCGAGGCCCTCGTCACCCGCCCCACCGCGTACGTGGACCCGATGATCGGCACGGCGAACGGCGGCAACACCTACCCCGGCGCCGTCCGCCCGTACGGCATGATGGCGTGGTCGCCGACCAGTACCACGGGCGACCAGACGAGCACCGGCGCGGCCAACGGTTACGAGTACGGGGTGACCCGGATGCGCGGGCTCAGCCTCACCCATGTCAACGGGGCCGGGTGCAACCCCGGGGCCGCGGGTGACGTGCCGATCATGCCGTTCGTCGGCGACGTGACGTCCTCGCCGTCCGCCGACACCAAGGACGCCGTCTACGCGTCGGGCTTCTCCCACGACGACGAGCGCGCGGTGCCCGGCCGCTACACCGTCGGACTGGACTCCGGAGCCACCGCGGACCTGGCCGTGAGCGAACGCGCGGGTGTGGCCGACTTCAGCTTCCCCGCGGACAAGCCCGCCAACCTGCTCTTCCGGGTGTCCAACTCCCTCAACGGCAGCGAGGACGCCGAGATCGAGATCGACACCGCCCACCGCAAGGTGACCGGCTCGGTGCTCACCGGTGCTTTCTGCGGCAGGCGCGCCAACGGCGGTACCAACAACCGCAAGAGCTACTACCGGCTCTACTTCAGCGCCTCCTTCGACCGTGCCTTCTCCACCACCGGCACCTGGCGTGACGGCACCCTCGCACCGGGCGCCACCAGCGGCAGCGGCGGCGAGGGGTACGCCACCGGGGCGGACCGCGCCGGGCGCGGTTCCGGCGGCTGGGTCGGCTTCCACACCACGGCCGACGACGACGTCCGTATGCGGATCGGGATCTCCTACGTCAGCCGGGCCGGAGCCGAGGCCAACCTCCGCCAGGAGATCACGCCGAGGGCGAGCGTCGACGACGTGGCCCGGGCAGGATCCGCCGCCTGGGACCGGGAGCTGTCCTCCGCACGCGTCGGCGGAGGCAGCGAGGCGCAGCGCACCACGTTCTACACCGCGCTCTACCACTCGCTGATGCAGCCGAACCTGATCAGCGACAGGGACGGCCGCTACCCCGGCATGGAGGGGAAGCCGCACCGCGTCACGCGCGGTCAGAAGGCGCAGTACAGCAACTTCTCCGGCTGGGACCAGTACCGCGCCCAGATCCAGCTCCTCGCCCTCCTCAAACCGAGGATCGCTGGCGACTTCGCCCAGTCGCTCTACAACTTCGCCCGGCAGAACGACGGCGTCTGGGACCGCTGGGTGCACGTCAACGGAGCGACGCACGTGATGACCGGCGATCCCACCGCCGCCACGCTCGCCACGTTCTACGCGATGGGGGTACGCAACTTCGACTACGAGGGCGCCTTCGAATCCCTGGCCCGCCAGGCCACGGTGCCCCATCCGGACGGCCTCTCCGACGCGGGATGCCCCGGCCAGTGCACCGGCCAGCGCCCCAACCTCGCCCAGTACCTGGAGTCCCACTACGCGGCCCAGGACGTCTGCCACTGCTGGGGCGGCGCCGCCGAGACCCTCGAGGACGCCGTCGCCGACGCGGCGCTCGGCCGCTGGGCCCGGCTGCTCGGACGGGACGAGGAGGCCGCGGTCTTCGACGAGCGCGGCCTCTGGTGGCGCAACGTCTTCAACCCCGGGGCGGGGGACGGCGCCGGTACCACCGGCTACATCCAGGCGCGCAACCTCGACGGCTCCTGGGTCACCCCCTTCAGCCCCGGCAGCGACAAGGGCTTCGCGCAGGGCACCAGCGCCACCTACACCTGGATGGTCCCCCAGGACGTGCAGGGACTGGCCGAGGCCATGGGCGGCCGGGAGACGGCGGCGAAGCGTCTGGACGCCTTCTTCCACAAGGCGGACGGCTCCTGGTCGGTCAAGGGCGGGGACGCGCTGCGTTACGACCCGACCAACGAGCCCGGCATCCACGCCCCGTGGCTCTACAACGCGCTGGGCAAGCCCTGGAAGACCCAGGAGACCGTACGGGAGATCGTGGACACGGTCTACGGGACGGGACCGCGCGGCCTGCCCGGCAACGACGACCTCGGCACGATGTCGGCCTGGTACGTCTTCTCGGCGCTCGGCCTCTACCCGCAGACACCGGGCAGTGCCGCCATGCTGCTGGGGACACCGCTGTTCCCCTCCGCGGTGCTGGAGCGGTCCCAGGGCGGGGACATCCGGATCAGCGCCCCGGCCGCCGATGCGACACATCCGTACATCGACGCGGTGACGGTGGACGGACGGGCGGTCGACAGGTCCTGGGTGGACGCGCGACTGGTCACCCGAGGAGGTTCTTTGGCCTACCGGCTTGCCGAGGCGCCGAACACGTCCTGGGCCACGGGACCTGCGGGTCTTCCGCGGTAGTGACCCAACTGTCCCTGCGGTGGGGCCCGGTGGGCGGCACGGCGCCGGCTGCCGGGCCCCGCGCCTCCTGCGTGGGGCGTGGAGGAGGTCTCGTTTTTCTATCGTTGAAAATTCTCTGTGCACGACCGTTGTCAGGTGTTTGAGGCTGTGGCTCAATGTTCGACTATGTGCAGTGCTTCGCGGTTCGGAGCACTTCGGCTTCTTCGACGAGGACGACGCCTTGATACGACAACTAGCCCGCCCCCGCACGCTTTTCAGAACTCTTGCCTGTACGGCGGCCCTGCTGCTTCCGGTCGGGGCCACGCTGGTCCCGACCGCCGCGGCCGCCGCTCCCGCCGCCACTCCTGCCGAAGGGGCCGCCGCGGCACCGGCGTTCGTGAAGGACGACCCGTCCACCGAGCCGCACGGACTCAAGGGCGAGTACTTCGCCATGTCCGCGCCGGGCGCGCGTGACTTCGCCGAACTCGGCGCGACCGCGCTCGACCCGGAGATCAACTTCCCCGGTCTGACCGGGGCGTTCGAGTCGGCCACCGGCAGGACCGAGCACACGACCGCCCGCTGGACGGGGCAGATCGCGGCCCCCGAGACCGGCGACTACACCTTCTCCGCCATCGGTGACAACGGCTTCCGCCTCTTCATCGACGACAAGCCGGTCATCGACCACTGGGTGCCGGACTGGGACAAGGAGCAGACCAGCGCTCCGGTCTCCCTGAAGGCCGGGGAGCAGCACACGTTCCGGCTGGAGATGTTCCAGGACGTCGGCGGGGCGAACATGTTCCTGCGCTGGTCCAGCGCGAAGCTCGCCAAGCAGATCGTGCCCGAGTCCGCTTTCACCCCGCCCGCCGACTTCGAGGTCTACCCGGTCGCGCTGAGCGTCGCGGGGAACGGCCTCAAGGTGCAGGCGACCTTCGACCACGAACTCAGCGGCGTCAAGGAGGTGAAGGACCACCTCACGGTCGAGGCGGACACCACGCCGATGCCCGTGAAGTCCGTCGTCCGGGCGCCGGACAACCGCAAGGCGCTCGTCGTCACGCTGGGCGCCGCCGTCCAGAAGGGCCAGCAGGTCCGGATCGCGTACGACGGCAAGGGCGGCCTGAAGAACGGCGACGAGACCGTCCCGGAGATCAGCCGCAGGGCGAAGAACCTCTCCACGCACCGCCTGACCACCCCGTGGGGCGACAGGGTCGACCGCAAGAACCCGCTGCCCGAGTACCCCCGGCCGCAGCAGGTCCGCGACGACTGGAAGAACCTCAACGGCCAGTGGGAGTTCGCGGGAGCCGCCGCCGGTGAGCAGCCGGTCTTCGGCAAGCCGCTCGACGAGCGCATCACCGTGCCCTACCCCGTCGAGTCCCAGCTCTCCGGGCTCGAGCGCCACGAAGACCACATGTTCTACCGCAAGCTCGTCACCGTGCCCAAGAGCTGGTCGGTCGGCAAGCGGGGCAGCGACGAGCGGCTGAAGCTCAACTTCGGTGCCGTCGACTACCAGGCACGGGTCTGGGTCAACGGCAAGCAGGTCGCCGAGCACACCGGCGGCTACACCGCCTTCAGCGCCGACGTCACCGACGCGCTCAAGGGCACCGGTCCCCAGGAGGTGGTCGTCGCGGTCACCGACACCACCGGGGCCGACCAGCCCACGGGCAAGCAGTCCGCCAACCCGAGCGGCATCTTCTACACCGCCTCCTCCGGCATCTGGCAGACCGTGTGGATGGAGCCCGTCGCGCCCGCCGCCGTCGACTCCCTGAAGACCACGCCGGACATCGACAAGGGCCGGCTCGCGGTCACGGTCAATTCCGAGGGCGCCTCGAAGTCCGCCAAGGTCACGGCTGTGGCGCGTGACAGGAAGGGCAAGGTCGTCGGCACCGTCACCGGTCCGGCCAACGGCGAACTGAGCCTCCCGGTGGCCAAGCAGCACCTGTGGACGCCGGACGACCCGTACCTGTACGACCTGGAGGTCACCCTCAAGGACGGGCGTTCCAAGGACACCGTCGACAGCTACTTCGGGATGCGCTCCTTCGGCGTCGCCGAGGTCGGCGGCTACCAGAAGCTGGTGCTCAACGGGAAGCCGTTCTTCTCCCTCGCCCAGCTCGACCAGGGCTTCTACCCCGACGGTCTGAACACGGCGCCCAGCGACAAGGCCCTGGTCTTCGACCTGAAGGCGCAGAAGGACCTCGGCTTCAACTCCGTCCGCAAGCACATCAAGGTCGAGCCCGCCCGGTGGTACTACCACGCCGACCAGCTGGGCCTCCTGGTGTGGCAGGACTTCGTCTCCGGCAACATCACCGGCGAGAAGGGCCAGAAGGCCTTCCTCGACCAGGGTGCCGAGATGATGGAGCAGCTCCACAACTACCCGTCGATCGGTGCCTGGATCGTCTTCAACGAGGGCTGGGGCGAGTGGGACCGCACCGAGACCGGCAAGATCACCGAGAAGGTCCAGGCCGCCGATCCCTCCCGCGTCGTCAACGCCCACAGCGGTGTCAACTGCTGCAACTCGAAGGGTGACTCCGGCAAGGGCGACATCATCGACCACCACGACTACAACAACACCGACCCGGCCTTCCCCGACGAGAAGCGCGCGGCGATGGACGGTGAGCACGGCGGCTTCACCCTGCGGATGCCCGGGAACATGTGGCCGGGTGCCCCCACCGCGATCTACAGCGGCGTCGCCGACAAGGACGCCCTGACGGCGAAGTACGTCGACAACACCCGCACGTACTACCTGGACGCGGCCCGCGCCGAGCTCTCCGGCTCGATCTACACCCAGGTGACCGACCTGGAGAACGAGCTCAACGGTCTCTGGACGTACGACCGACGGGAGATCAAGGTCGACCCCGCCAAGGTGCGGAAGATCAACCAGGAGGTCATCGCCGCCGGTGCCGCGGCGGGCGAGCGCGACGAGATCAAGGGCGGCGGTGCGTGGTCCCTGGACGAGAACAAGGGCACGAAGGCCGCCGACAGCGGCCCCAACCACAAGGACCTCACGCTCTCCGAGGGCACGTCCTGGGCGCCGGGGGTCAAGGGCTCGGCGCTGAAGTTCAACGGTGAGGGCCAGTACGCGCAGACCGACGGCCCGGTCGTCGACACCACCGGTGACTACACCGTCTCGGCCTGGGCGTCGCTGGACGCGCTTCCGGGCAACTACGCCACCGTCGTCAGCCAGGACGGCCGGCGCCAGGAGAACCCGTTCTACCTGCAGTACGGGCAGGGCGCGTTCGCCTTCTCCACCCCCGGCGCCCACCGCGCCAGGCTGGAGATCAAGCCCGAGCTCGGCCACTGGTACCACCTCGTCGGTGTGCGCAGCGGTGACGAGATCAAGCTCTACGTCGACGGAAAGCTGGCCTCCACCGCGGCTGCCGGCACCGCCGACGTGAGCTCCGGCGCGCTGTCCGTCGGCCGCGCCAAGTGGTCGGGCGGCAACGTCGACTTCTGGAACGGTTCGGTCGACCAGGTGAAGGTGTACGACAAGGCGCTCACCGACCAGGAGGTGACCGCGCTCCACGACGGCGACCAGCCGTAAGGAGACCCCCGGCAGGACCCGCTCCCGGCGGCGCGCGCACAGGCCCGCGCCGCCGGGAGCTCCGGCCGTCTCCCGTGCCCGCGGCTCACCCGGCCGCGGCGAGCCCGATGACGATACGGGCGAAGGCGTGGACCTTGGCGTCGGCCCGCCGGGTGGACCGGAGCAGCGCGTAGTGGACCGGCGGCGCGTCGCGGAACGGGACGTGGACGACGTCCTGACGGGTGTAGAACGCGGCCGCCAGGGCGCAGGTGGGAGTGACACCCTTGCCCGCTCCTACGAGGGTGAGGAAGTCCTGCCAGCTCCTGGCGACCGGGCCGTCCGGGACAGCGCGGCCACCGGGTGTGTGCTGTGGGAAGTGCGCGTCGAGGAAGACCTGCGGGACATCGGCGGGTCTGATCAGCGGCGCCAGCGCGAGGTCCTCCAGGCTCACCGTGTCGCGCGAGGCCAGAGGGTGGCCCGCCGGAACCGCGAGAGCGCGGGCCGCCGTGCACACGGTGGGCCCCACGACGATGTCCGGCTCGTCGACGGGGAGTTCGGCCAGATGCAGATCGACCCTGCCCGTGCGGAGTGACCGCAGGGTGGCGCCGTAGGAATCCTCCAGGATGTCCACCGAGCACTCGGGGTGATGTGTGCGGAGCCGGTCGGCGGCCTCCAGGAGAAGGCTGCCGTTCCAGGCCGCCGTGTAACCGACGGTCAGACGGCCCGTGAGGCCGCGCGCCGTCTCCGTGGCGCGGCCGACCGCCTGCTGGATCCCGCGGTGGTGCGGTTCGAGATCCGTGCGCAACTGACGGCCGAGCGGGGTGAGCGCGACCCGGCGGCTGGTGCGGTCGAAGAGCGGGGCGCCGATGCGACGCTCGATGCCCTTGACGATCTGGCTCACCCTGCTCTGCGAGACGCCCAGCCGTTCGGCCGTACGCCCGAAGTGCAGTTCCTCGGCCAGGGCCAGGAAGATCTCGATCTCGAGCCGCTCCACGGGCACCCCCTCGTCCATCAGCCCGGCTCATGCATACTTTCGCATTCCGATCTTGTTCAGGATCCCGGGGTCCGCGATCGTGTACGGACGTCCGCCGGTTCCCTGCGGCGGGAGGAACCATGACGAGGTGGAGGGCCGCGGCGTGCCGTGCACTGACACCCGGCCGTGACGGCGCCCGTCGTCCTGCGGCAGCCTCGTGTCCGGGACCGGATGTCCGGCCCGCGGCAGACATACCCGGAGAAAGGAATCACCGAGCGATGCCACTGGTACCGGCCGACCCGAACGTGGTGCACCCCATGCCCGAGCAGCCACGGGTCGTGCTGCTCAAACCCCTCGTCACCTCGCCGCTGATCGAGGTCGGGGACTTCTCGTACTACGACGATCCCGACGATCCGACCGCGTTCGAGACCCGTAACGTGCTCTACCACTACGGGCCGGAGAAGCTGGTCATCGGGAAGTTCTGCGCCCTGGGCGAGGGCGTGCGGTTCCTCATGAACGGTGCCAACCACCGCATGGACGGCGCCTCCACCTTCCCCTTCCCGATCATGGGCGGGTCGTGGGCGGAGCACTTCGACCTCCTCACCGGTCTGCCCGGTCGCGGTGACACCGTGGTCGGCAACGACGTGTGGTTCGGGTACCGGTCGACGGTGATGCCGGGCGTGCGGATCGGGAACGGCGCGATCATCGCCTCCGGTGCCGTGGTCGTGGACGACGTGCCCGACTACGGCGTGGTGGGCGGCAATCCGGCCCGCCTCATCCGCCGTCGTCACGGGGAGGAGGACATCGAACGGCTGCTGCGGACCGCCTGGTGGGACTGGCCCCTGGAGCACATCACCCGGCACGTGCGGACGATCATGACGGGCTCCGCGGCCGAGCTGGAGGCCGCCGCACCGGCCGTGTGACGTTCAGCCGCGGCCCGGTCCGTCCGGTGTGCCGGGTCCGTCCGGTGCGCCCGGGGGGACAGGGCCGCCGGTGCTCTCCCGTGGCAGCACGCGGTGCGGGACCACGATCCGGCGGCCGGGAAGTGCCTCGAACCGGCCCAGTACGCGCTCGGTCAGGCACTGCACCGCGCGTTCGGCGATCTGCTCCCGGTACGGGGCGATCGTGGTCAGGGACGGGGCTGCGAAGCGGCCGTCCTCGATGTCGTCGAAACCCATCAGCGCCAGGTCCTCGGGAACCCGCACGCCTTCCTCGGCGGCCACGCGCAGGGCGCCGAGGGCGAGTTCGTCGCTGAAGCAGAAGACCGCGTCGGGACGCCCCGGCAGGCGCAGCAGTTCACGGAGGGCCCGTGCGCCCTCCCCGCGGTGCAGATCGGCCACCTCCACCTCGGCCACCGGGGAGAGACCGGACTCCCGCAGTCCTTGCCGGAAGCCCTCGGCGCGCAGTTCGGCCGTGCCGTGGCCGAGCTCCGACTGCAGGCCGATCGCCGCGACGCGCCGGCGGCCGCCGGCGACCAGGTGGCGGGCCGCGTCCCGCGCCGCCGCCACGTTGTCCAGGGCCACGTGGTCGATGGCGCCGTCCGGCGCCAGCTCGCCCAGGACGACGAGAGGCAGACCGCCCGCGAGCGAGGCCAGTTCGGCCGGGGACGTCGACCACGGGCTGACGATCATCCCGTCGACCTGGTGCCCCTCCGAACCGTCCAGCAGACGCCGCTCCAGGTCCGGGCGTCCCCCGGTGCGCTCCAGGAGCACCGTCCAGCCGCGCTCCCGTGCCGCGTCGATGAGGAGCTCCGCCAGGGCGCCGAAATAGGGGGAGTGGATCTCGGGCACGACCACCCCGATGAGCCCGGTGCGCCCCTGCCGGAGATTGCGGGCGGCGAGGTTGGGCCGGTATCCCAGTTCCTCCACCGCTGCCATGACCCGGGCGCGCGTCGCCGGCGCGACGGGTGCGGCGTTGCTCACCACGTTGGAGACGGTCCGGACGGACACGCCGGCGAGAGCGGCGACGTCCTTGAGCCTCGCTGCCACGGTCGGTGAGCTCCTGTCCCTGGGTGCGGGGCGGTCGGCGGACCGTGCCCCGTGCACCGTAACAGCCCGGTCCCACCACGGTGCGCGCACACTCTTGCCACGTTGCTTGCAACGTTGCAACATGGACGCGTCCGCAGGCTCGCGGACGAGGAGCACCGCGCCCTCCCGTGCCGGCCGGACGCGTGACCCGTCGACGAAAGGACCACCGCCATGC
Source organism: Kitasatospora papulosa (assembly GCF_000717245.1). Taxonomy (GTDB): domain Bacteria; phylum Actinomycetota; class Actinomycetes; order Streptomycetales; family Streptomycetaceae; genus Streptomyces; species Streptomyces papulosus. Next base: position 370,583 of record NZ_JNYQ01000003.1, on the reverse strand, counting down.
CCGGAGCCGCCCTGGCCCCGCCCTTCCAAGAGGCCGTCAACGACCTGTACACGGCGGGAATCACGGCCCACCGGGGCGCCTTCACCCCGCAGTGGGCCGACGTGATGCGCGAGGACATCGAGACGGCCTTCGCCGAGGCGCGCGGCCGGGAGGGCGGCGCCGTGGGCCGGGGCCCCCACCGGTACTACGTCGAGATCCATCCGGAGCAGCTGCGCGGCTTCGTCGAGCTCGTGGACCATCCATGGGTGCGCGGGGTGTGCGAGGCGGTGCTGGGGCCCGATTACCGCGTGGTCGAGCTGGGTTTCGACGTCCCGCTGGCCGGTGCGGTGAACCAGCCCTGGCACCGGGACTTCCCCATGCCGGACGAGACCCGGAACGGCCGTCGGCTGACGTCCCTCGCCTTCAACCTCACCGCCGTGGACACACGCGAGGACATGGGCCCCTTCGAGATCGCGCCGGGCACGCAGTGGGACGACGACGCCCGCTTCGGCCACGCGATGTTCCCGCCCCGTGACACCTACGGACGGTACGAAGGGCTGGCGGAGCGCAAGTACCCCCGGCGCGGGGACATCTCGGCCCGTTCCGCGCTGACGGTCCACCGGGGCACGGCCAACCACTCGGCCGACTCCCGGCCGGTCCTGGTGCTGGGCGTCGACGCCCCGGGGGCGGGCAACGACGCCCAGCACGACATGGCCGTCACCCAGGGCTACTGGGCGGCCCTGCCCGGGCGGGTCCGGGCCCGTCTGCACTGCCCGGTGGTGGAGGAACTGACCCCCATCGTCCAGAAGCACACCATCGAGGGCCTGGTCATGGGCGACGCGTGACGCGTCCGGGCCCGGCGCCGGCCTGGACGGGCGCCACCGGGCCCGGGTCGCTCACCTCACGGAGCCCAGGGCCCGTCCACGGCCCAGGTGGTGTCCTCGGTGAAGGTGGCCGCGTTGTCCCAGGCGTGCGTGCCGCCGGGAGTGGCCAGCCACACCTCCGAGCCGATGTGGCGCAGATAGCTGCCGGGCAGATTGGCGCTCGAGAACCGGACGCCGCCCGAACCCGCGAGCGCGCACCAGGTGGCGTCGGCCTTGAAGAGCGCCGAGCCGTCGCTCGCGTCCCGGCGGACCCGGAAGTCCCGGTGACGCAGGTACTCGCCGGGGTAGTTGCGGGACTCGAACGAATAGCAGTTGCTGTTCGCCAGGCCCGTGACGACCTTCCAGGTGGCGTCGTTCTTCAGCAGCGCGCTGCTGCCGCTGTCGACGACCGCGGTGTAGGCGAGCGCTTCGGAGTGGCGCAGGTACTTGTTCGTGTGGCCCGGGGTGGTGACCCGGAGCGACTTGTACTGCCCGGTGGGCAGCGTGACCGGTGGCGCGGGGGTCCTCGACGCCTGGATGAGGGCCTGGTTGGCGGCCTTCACGCGCGCGGTGTCCACCTTGACGACCTGACGGTCGTAGGTGAGCAGCCCGTTCGCCTCGTTCTCCACATCGGTGATCTCGGTGTAGACCGAGGCGGACAGGCCGGCCGGCAGCTGGCCGATCCTGATGGCGTCCAGGAGTCCGACGAAACGGTTGTTCAGCGCGGAGACGCTCGCCTGGTCCTCGTAGCTGAAACCGCCGCCAGGGAACCACTCGTGACCGGGGACCTTGTACCCCAGGCCGCCGAACTCGCCGAGTACGGCGGCCCGGGTCGCGGTGGGCGCCGTGTTGCCGGGGCCGACGTAGACGTGGTTGTCGATCACGTCGCCGTTGCCGCCGTCCACGGATCCGCAGCAGTTGACCCCGCTCATGTTGTTCACCAGCCGGGACGGGTCGTACGCCTTGACCTCGTTCGCGATCCTGGCCTGGTCGTACTGGCCCCAGCCCTCGTTCTGGTTCACCCACATGACCAGCGACGGCGAGCTGCGGTGCTGGTCGATGACCGCGTGGTACTCGGCCTCCCACTGGGTCCGTGCCGCGCTGTCAGGCGTCTTGCCGGTGTCCATCGCCGGCATGTCCTGCCAGACCAGGAGGCCCAGCTTGTCCGCCCAGTAGAACCAGCGCTGCGGCTCCACCTTGATGTGCTTGCGGACCATGTTGAAGCCGAGGTCCTTGTGCGCCTGGAGATCGGACCTCAGCGCGGCGTCGGTGGGCGCCGTGTAGATGCCGTCGGGCCAGTACCCCTGGTCGAGCGTCCCGGTCTGGAACACGAACTTCCCGTTGAGGACGGGGCGCAGGATGTTGTCGACCTTCGCCACGGCGATGGAGCGCATGCCCGCGTAACTGCCCACCGTGTCGACCACGGACGTGCCGTCGAGGAGTTCGGCGCGTACGTCGTACAGGAACGGGTCGTCCGGGCTCCACAGCCGCGGGTTCGGCACGGAGACGGAGAGATCGGTGCCGGGGGCCCCGGTGGCCGTACCCACCACGGTGCCGCCGCTGGAGACGGTGACCCGCGCGGTCCGGCCGCCCGCCGAGGCCGCCTGGACCTTGACCCGCAGGGTGCTGTTGCCGAGGTCCGGCGTCATGTCGAGGCGCGTGACGTGCGACGCGGCGACGGGTTCCAGCCACACGGTCTGCCAGATCCCGGAGGCGGCGGTGTAGAAGATGCCGCCGCCCGCGTGCGGGTTCACGTCGTTGATGCGCTGCTTGCCGACGGCTTGGCCGCCGGTCTGCGTCGGGTCGTACACGGAGACGACGATCGTGTTCGAGCCGCCGTTCAGCTGGGGCGTGATGTCGTACGAGAACGAGTCGAAGCCGCCCTTGTGGGCGCCGACCTGGGTGCCGTTGACCCACACCGTGCTCTGCCAGTCCGACGCGCCGAAGTTGAGCACGACGCGGCGGCCGTTCCAGTTCGACGGCACGGTGAACGTGCGCTTGTACCAGAGCTTGTCGTTCTCCGTGATTCTCCGCTTGATGCCGGAGAGCGAGGACTCCGCGACGAACGGGACCCTTATCTGCTCGGAGAACGACGCCGGCTGCCCGGCGTCTCGGCCGGTCACCGCGAAGTCCCAGATACCGTTGAGATTCGCCCAGTCGGGGCGGGTGAGCTGCGGGCGCGGATACTCGGGCAGAGGGTTGTCGACGGAGACCTGGCTGGTCCAGGGCGTCGTCATGGGGGCCGGCTTCGGTGTCCAGGCCGCGGGTGCCGCGGCCGCCGGAGCCGTGCTCGCACCCACCAGCGCGGTGGCGAGCAGGGCGAGCAGGCCGGTGCCGGCGGTGAACCGTCTCCATAAGGTGCGACGGCGTGGTGCGGGTGCTGACTTCATTCCCGGATCTCCTCGATGGAGGGAAGGACTCCCCGCGCCGGGCCGGTGCGGGGAGCGGTACCGGAAGCGGCTGCTCATCGGAGCAGCTGCCAGAGATGGTCGGCGGTTCCGTTGTCGTCGTACTGCACGACGTGGGCGCTGTCGGCGGTGGACATCAGGTCCACGCCCAGTACCTTGTCCGAGTTGCGGTTGCGGATGCGGTACCAGCCGCCGCCGTCGGGAACGAGCTGCCACAGGTGGTCCGCGGTGTCGTTGTCGTCGAACTGGACGACGTGGGCGCTGTTCGCGGTGGACATGAGGTCCACGCCCAGCACCTTGCCGGAGTGCTGGTTGCGGATGCGGTACCAGCCGTCGCCGTTGGCCACGAGGCGCCACAGGTGGTCCGCGGTCCCGGTGTCGCCGAACTGGACGACGTGGGCGCTGTTCGCGGTCGACATGCCGTCCACACCCAGCACCTTGCCGGAGTTGCGGTTGGCGATCCGGTACCAGCCGTCGGCCAGCCACGGCGTCCCGTCGGGGCTCACCGTCGGGAAGGACGTGATCCGCAGCCGTGCCGCGCCCATCGGGACGAGCGTGACCTCCTCGACCGGGGCGGTGCTGCGGGCGGGGCTCGGCTGGAGGGGTGCCACCACGTGCTCGTCGTCGGCGCTCCACTCGGGGATCCGGCGGGCCCGGGCGGTCATGACGAGCGGGGTGCCGTCCAGGGTGAACGGATTGTCACCGGGGGCGCGGCCGGTGGACCGGCGGCGCAGCGAGTACGCCGGCCGCGATCCGTCCAGGACGAGTCCGTAGTTCCACGGGGTGGTGGCGTGGACGGCGTACTCCGGGAACCGCTCGGTGCCGCCGATGCGCTCGTACGACTCCCCGATGCGCAGGGAGTAGGTCAGCGGCCCGTGGTCCACGCTCACCGAGCCGTGGTTGTCGGTCCAGGTGCGCACAGCCGTGCGCTGGGGGAGGCGCAGAGGAAGGCGGGGCCGGCCGGGGCGGTGACCCGCTGGCCGTTGACCCGGACGTCCGGCTCGGTGCACCAGGCGGGAACGCGCAGCACCAGGGGGAAGCGCAGCGGTTTCGGGGACCTGAGGGAGAGCGTGACCGTGTCCGTGAAGGGGTAGTCGGTCTCCTCGGTGAAGGTGACCTCGGTGCCGTCGGCCACCTTCGCGGTCACCTCGCCGGCGGCGTACATCGCCGCGGCCAGACCGCCGTCCGGGGTGGCGAGCCAGAGCTCCTCGACGAAGTACGGCCAGCCCATGCCGTAGTTGTGCGGGCAGCAGCGGTACTGGTCGACGCCCGGCAGGTACGCCTGCATGGCGAAGCCGTTCTGGAACTGCCGGTCCCGCTTGGGCACGTCGTCCAGGTCGACACTGTTGGCACTGGTGACGTAGTGGATCGCCTTGCCGGACGGGTCGAGCGACGCCGGCAGCGAGTTGAAGGCCAGTTCCTCGCACCGGTCCGCCCAGAGCGGGTCGCCCGTGATCCGGGTGAGCAACTGGTGGCTCGCCATGAACTCGACGATCCCGCAGGTCTCGAACCCCTGCCGGGGGTCCCCGTGGCCCGGCCGGGCGTTCTCGTCCCCGGCGAAGCCGCCACCGGGGAACTGGCCGTACCGGTCCATGGCCTTGGCGTACGTCCCGTAGGTGTCCAGGGTGTCCTGCCGCGATCCGCTGCGCAGGGCGTACTGGGCGGGCTCGCGGAAGCCCTGCGCGATGTTGACGTTGTGCGGGTCGACCAGGTTGTCGCCCCAGTCGGCGCCGTAGCGGTGGATCCTGTCGGCGAGGTCGAGCAGGAAGGTGTCGCCCGTGCGGTTGAACAGCCAGTAGACGCTGTCCAGCCCGTCGCCCCAGCGCAGGGCGATCCAGCTGGTGTCGAAGGCGCCGGGGCCCTGGGCGTTCATGTAGCGGAAGAACCTGCTGAGGAAGGGGATGACCCGGGTGTCGCCGTCGTACTCCTGCCAGGAGCGCAGCGCCTGGACGAGGGGAAGGAAGGGCCAGAAGTCCGGGCCGCCGTTCAGCGAGGTCCGCAGGGCCTTCGGCCCGAAGAAGCCGTCGGACTGCTGGGTCGTGAGGATCGCGTCGATCCAGCGGCGGGCGCCGGCCAGTGCCTTGGTGTCACCGGTGACGATGGCCAGGTCCGTGTATCCGCGCAGCCAGTAGGGGACCTCCTCCCAGCCGCCGCGGTCGGGGCGCACCCAGCCGGACGCCTCGAAGTCGAGGAAGTGCGAGAACTCCTCGTACCGGCCGCACAGGCCGTGCAGCTGGAGCCTGAGCTGCCCGGCGAGCCAGCCCTTGGCGGTCACCCGCCCGGGAGGCAGCTTCAGGAAGGCCGTGGGGTGCAGCGGCGCTGCGTTGGGGGAGTAGTGGCCACCCCGTGCCGCGGCCATCAGGCCCTCGGCCGCGGTCGCGGTGGTGGCCCAGCGGCCGGCCGAGGTGGTCGCGGCGACGGTGGCCAGAGCGCCGGTCATGAGTTGCCTGCGGTTCAGGGGCATCGTGTGGGGACTCCGCATCTGCTCGGCCTGACGAGGGGGTGACCGGCCCGGACGGGGCCGGCGCATGGCGAAGGAGGCCGCCGCGTCCGGCCCGCGGACACGACAACATGCTTTCAACGTTGGAAAACTGATGTCGGCGGTATGACAGCACGCGGTCAAGTCGATGTCCAGGGGTGGCGCAGCACCTGGTGCGATCGCGCCCGACGGACGGGAGTGCGGGAGGGGTCGCTTCCGGCCGACACATTTTGGAAACGCATCGACAACTCTCTTGCCGCTTGCGGCGCCTCGCCTATATAACGTTGTAAACCGAGCCGCCGAGAGGCCGCACAAGCCCCTCACGACCGTCGTTTCCGCAGCTCGAAGCGGGGTCGCGAGGGATACAGCGTCATCTGCCGCCCAGCGGCTGACGCATCGTCCCGCCATGCCCGACGCACGCCGAACCGCGTGCCGTCACCTCGCCAAGGAGCGTCCCGCGCATGATGATCCAGCGTCGATCCCGTACCCTCGCCGCGGCCTGTCTGATCGCCGCCACCGCCACGCTGGCAGTTTCCGGCTGCTCGAAGTCGGAGACCACGAACGACGCGGGCGGTGACAGCAGCCAGGGAGCACAGGCGGCCAAGTCCCCCGAGGCGGCTTCCGGCCCCGGCTGTTCGCTGCAGACCTACGGCGCGCCCAAGATCGACCTCAAGGACGCGGTGGTCGGCTTCTCCCAGTCGGAGAAGGAGGCCAACCCGTTCCGCATCGCCGAGACCCAGTCGATCAAGGACGAGGCCGCGAAGATCGGCGTCAAGAAGCTGCTCACCACCAACGCGCAGTCGCAGCTGTCCAAGCAGATCAGCGACATCCAGGACATGCTGTCCCAGGGCGCCCAGTTCCTCATCATCGCGCCGCTGAACTCCGACGGCCTCGAGCCGGCGCTCAAGGCCGCCGCGGCGAAGAAGGTGCCCGTCCTCACCATCGACCGCAAGGTCAACTCCGAAGCCTGCAAGGACTATGTGGCCTTCCTCGGCTCCGACTTCGTCGAGCAGGGCAAGCGCGCCGCCGACGCCATGATCAAGGCGACCGACGGCAAGGGCAAGGTGGCGATCCTCCTGGGCGCCTCCGGCAACAACGTGACCACCGACCGGACCAAGGGCTTCGTCGACCAGATCAAGGCCGAGGCGCCCGGTATCGAGATCGTCGCCCAGCAGACCGGTGAGTTCGCCCGCGACAAGGGCCAGCAGGTCATGGAGCAGCTCATCCAGTCCAAGCCGGACATCACCGCCGTCTACGCGGAGAACGACGAGATGGGCCTCGGCGCCGTCACCGCGCTGAAGGCCGCAGGCAAGAAGCCTGGCAAGGACGTCAAGATCGTCTCGGTCGACGGCACCCGTAACGCCGTCCAGGCCCTGGTCAACGGCGAGTACAACGCCGTGATCGAGTCCAACCCGCGCTTCGGGCCGCTCGCCTTCGCGACCGCCCAGAAGTTCTACGGCGGCGAGGAGATCCCCGAGAACGTCATCATCACCGACCGCGCCTACGACGAGACCAACGCCAAGGAATCCCTCGGCGGGGCGTACTGATCCGCTCCTGACCCAACGGCCCCGGCCGCCGTGGCACCCGCACCGGGCCGCGGCGGCCCCCGGGCCCTCATCCCTGGACAGCGGAAGGCCGGAAACACCCATGGCACCACCCGAAGCAGTACCTCAGGCACCGGAGGCGGCCGGGGACACGGCCTCCGCCGTGCTCGAAGCCCGCTCGGTGAGCAAACGCTTCCCCGGCGTCGTCGCCCTCGACGACGTCAGCTTCTCCCTGCGCGCGGGGGAGACCCACGCGCTGGTCGGGGAGAACGGCGCGGGCAAGTCGACCCTCATCAAGGTGCTGACCGGTGTGTACTGGCCGGACGGCGGCGAACTGCGGATGACGGGTGAACCGGTCAGGTTCGCCCGGCCGTTCGAGGCACAGCAGGCCGGGATCTCCACGATCTACCAGGAGGTCAACCTGGTCCCGCTCATGAGCGTGGCCAGGAACATCTTCCTGGGCCGCGAGCCCAGGAACCGGTTCAAGCTCATCGACTTCGCCCGCATGCACCGGGAGACGAGCGAACTGCTCGACGGGTTCGGCGTACGCGTCGACCCCCGGCGCCCCCTCCACACCCTCGGTGTCGGCACCCAGCAGATGGTCGCCCTTGCACGGGCCGTGTCCGTCAACGCCCGGGTCGTCATCATGGACGAGCCCACCTCCTCGCTCGAACCACGCGAGGTGGAGACCCTCTTCCGGGTCATCGGGAACCTGCGGGACAAGGGCATCGCCGTCCTCTACGTCAGCCACCGCATGGACGAGCTCTACCGCATCTGCGACCGGGTCACGGTCCTGCGCGACGGATGCCACATCCACACCGGCGACCTCGCCGACCTCGACCGGATGCAGCTCGTCTCGATGATGCTCGGCCGCGACCTCTCCGAGGTGCGGCGCTCGGGTGTCACCAGCTTCGCCGCGGAGGGGCACGATGCCGCCCGCACACCCGTGCTCACAGCGACCGGCCTCTCCAGCCGGCTCCAGCTCCACGACATATCCCTGTCGCTCCACGGCGGAGAGGTGCTCGGACTCGGAGGTCTCCTCGGCTCCGGCCGCAGCGAGACGGCCAAGGCCCTCTCCGGGGCGCTCCCCCTGGACGCCGGCGAACTCACCGTCGACGGCACCACCCTGAAGCGCCTCACCCCGGCCGCCGCGATCCGGGCCGGCATCAGCCTGCTCCCCGAGGACCGCAAGGCCGAAGGCATCGTGCCCGGCCTCTCCGTCCGGGAGAACATCGTGCTGGCGGCCATGCCCCGCCTCTCCCGTGCCGGTGTCGTCTCACGCGCCAGGCAGGACCGGATCGTCGACATCTTCATGAAGCGCCTGCGGATCAAGGCGTCGAGCCCGGAGCAGAAGGTCGGAGAACTCTCCGGCGGCAACCAGCAGAAGGTCCTCCTCGCCCGCTGGCTCTGCCTGGAACCCAAGGTCCTGCTCCTCGACGAACCCACCCGGGGCATCGACGTCGGAGCCAAGGCCGAGGTGCAGAGCCTCATCGACGACCTCGCGGGCGAGGGCCTCGCCGTCCTGCTCATCTCCTCCGACATCGAGGAACTCATCGAGGGCGCGGACCGCATCGTCGTCCTGCGCGGCGGAGCCGTCGCCGGTGAGCTGACGGGCGACGACGTGGCCGAGGCCCGGCTGCTCGAAGTGCTCGCCGACCACGCACCGGAGCCGGCGGGCCCGGCCCCGGCCGCCCAGGAGGACCCCCGATGACCCAGACCGCCGTCGCCCCGCCCGCGAAGAGCGACAAGCCCCCGAAGTCCGCGAGCCCGCTGGCCCGGCTGCGCGACCCCTCCTGGTACCAGCGCTACGGCGTCTACGTCGCCGTCGCGGTGGTCCTGCTCTTCAACGCGCTGTTCACCGAACACTTCATGACCGCGGACAACTTCCGTACCCAGCTCGTCCAGGTCGCCCCGATCGTCATCGTCGCCCTGGGCATGGCCCTGGTCATCGGCACCGAGGGCGTCGACCTCTCCGTCGGCTCGACCATGGCGCTCGCCGCAGCCTTCCTCCCGCTCTACCTCGGCTACGGGCTCGTACCCGCGCTCGTCGTCTCCCTCCTGGCGGGCGCCGTCGTCGGAGCCGTCAACGGCGCCCTCGTCTCCCTCGTCGGGCTGCAGCCCATCGTGGCCACGCTCGCGCTCTTCGTCGGAGGCCGCGGACTCGCCCTCGTCATGGCCGACGGCCAGCTCAAGCAGATCGTCAACCCCGACCTGCTGTCGCTCGGCACCGGCTCCTTCCTCGGCATTCCGCTCGTCGTCTGGATCGCCGGAGTCCTCGCCGTCGCCGTGGCGTTCCTGGTGCAGCGCACCACCTTCGGCCGGCAGGTCGTCGCCGTCGGCGGCAACCGATCCGCCGCCGCGCTCGCCGGGCTCCCCGTCAAGCGGGTCCTCATCGGCGTGTACGTGATCTGCGGGGTGCTCGCCGCGCTCGCCGGCATCCTCGCCACCGCCAGGCTCACCGCGAGCGACCCGTCCTCGCTCGGCACCCTCATGGAACTCTCCGCCATCACGGCGGTCGTCGTCGGCGGCACCCCCCTCAACGGGGGATCCGTCCGGGTGCTCGGCACCGTCGCGGGCGCCCTGCTCATGCAGCTCCTGCGCGCCACGCTCGTCAAGCACGACCTGCCCGACTCCACCGCACAGATCGCCCAGGCGGCCATCATCATCGCCGCCGTCTACGTCGCCCGGGAGCGTCGGTCCCGATGAACGAAACCAAGCCCTTCACCGCCGCCCCGGCCCCCGTGCCGGACAGGACGCCCGCGGTCCGCCCCGCCGGGCCCGAGTCGGCCGGCCGTCTGCGCGTCGCCGAACTCCTGCAACGCCAGGGCGTCCTCGCGGTCCTGCTGACCGTCGTGATCGCCGCCTCGTTCGTCTACCCGACGTTCGCCTCCCTGGACAACGCCCGCGGTGTGACCATCCAGGCGTCCTTCCTCGCCGTGGTCGCGCTCGGCATGACGCTGGTCATCATCACCGGCGGCATCGACCTGTCCGTCGGATCGGTCTTCGCCCTCGGCGGAGTGCTCGCCGCCTGGGCCTCGCAGTACGGATTCCTCGCGGCGCTGCTGCTCCCCCTCGTGGTGTGCGGCGGGATCGGCCTGCTCAACGGGCTGCTGATCGCCCGCGGGAACATGGCGCCCTTCATCGTCACGCTCGCCACCCTGCTGGGCGCCCGCGGCCTGCTGCTCGCCCTCACGGACGAAGGCGCCACCACCTACCTGGTGCCCAAGGACTCCGCCTTCGGTGAACTCGGCCAGGGCAGCGTCTGGGGCTTCGGCTACCCGATCGTCATCGCCCTGGTGCTGTTCGGGGCCGGCGGACTCGTCCTGCAGCGGACCTCGTTCGGACAGACCCTCTTCGCCGTGGGCGGCAGCAGCGACGCGGCCACCCTCATGGGTCTTCCCGTCGCCCGCACGAAGATCCTCGTCTACACGCTCAGCGGCCTGCTCGCCGGCCTCGCCGGCGCCCTCAACGCGGCCCGGCTCTCCTCCGGCGTCACCATCGTCGGCGTGGGCATGGAACTCGACGCGATCTCCGCCGTCGTCATCGGCGGCACCCTCCTCGTCGGAGGCGCCGGTTCCATCAGCGGCACCCTCTGGGGCGTCCTCCTGCTGGCCGTCATCCAGAACCTGATCAACCAGATCGGCTCGCTCAACTCCTCCTACCAGTCGGTGGTCAGCGGCGGCTTCCTTATCGTTGTCGTGGTGGCCCAGCGCTACCTCGCGCGCAGTCGCAGAAGCACCTGACGACCGGCCCGCAGGAGCCGGACACACAGCCAAGCCGAGCCGAACCAAGGAGTGCCGTGGGCGTCAGCCTCAAGGACGTTGCGCAACGGGCAGGCGTGTCCATCAAGACCGTGTCGAACGTGGTGAACAACTATCAGCACGTCACACCAGCCATGCGCGCCAAGGTGCAGAAGGCGATCGACGAGCTCGGCTACCGGCCGAACCTCACCGCCCGTCACCTGCGCAAGGGCCGCACCGGCATCATCGCCCTCGCTGTCCCCGAATTCGGCAACCCGTACTTCGCGGAACTCGCCGGAGCGGTCATCGACGCCGCCGCCCGGCACGACTACACGGTCCTGGTCGACCACACCGCAGGCCTCAGGGAGAAGGAACTCCTGGTCAGCCAGGGATTCCGGTCCCATGTGATCGACGGCCTCATCCTCAGCCCCATCCACCTGGAGACCGAGGACCTCATGGCGCGCACCGAGACGGCGCCACTGGTCCTGCTGGGCGAGCGCGAGTACGAGGCGCCGTACGAGCACATCGCCATCGACAACGTGGCGGCGGCCCGCGCGGCCGTCCGCCACCTCGTCGCCCAGGGCAACCGCCGGATCGCCTTCCTCGGATCCCGTACAGGTCAGGAACGCCAGCCCGCGCACCTGCGCCTGCGGGGCTGGCGCGAGGAACTGGCGGCCGCCGGCATCACACCGGACGAATCCCTCGTCGTCGTCACCGACGGCTACGGCCGGGAGGACGGCGCCGCCGGCATGGCGCGGCTCCTGGACCGGGAGGACCGGCCCGACGCGGTGTTCGCCTACAACGACCTCATCGCCATCGGCGCCATGCGCGCCCTCACCGAACGCGGCCTGCGGATCCCGGACGACGTCGCCGTCGTGGGCTTCGACGACATCGAGGAGAGCCGCTACACCACCACCACACTCACCACCATCGCCCCGGACAAGGACGCCATCGCCCGCCTCGCCGTCGACAGCCTCGTCGAGCAGCTCTCGGGCCGGCCCGTCGCCGAACCGCGAAGGCCACGCCCCGGCTACCGCCTCGTCGTCCGCGAATCCACCGCGTCCCGGTCCGACTCCGGCCACACCGAGGATCTCTGATGCCGCGTCCCACCGTGCACCGCGCCCCGTTCGGCTCCGTCCAGGGGACCCGGACCGACCTGTGGACCCTCGACAGCGGCACGGGTGTCCGCGCCGGGGTACTGACCTACGGCGCGTCCCTGCACCGCCTCACCGTGCCCGACACCACGGGAGCCGGTGCCTCCGTCGTCAGGTCCCTCGCCACCCTCGACGACTACACCGGCAAGCACCCCTACTTCGGCGCCGTCGTCGGCCGCTACGCCAACCGCATCGCCCACGGCCGCTTCGTCCTGGACGGGACCGAACACCACATCCCCGCCAACGACCGCGGCCACGCCCTGCACGGCGGACCGGACGGCTTCCACACCAAGGTCTGGCAGGCGTCCCCGGACCGCACCGACGACAGCGTGTCCCTGCGGCTCACCCTGCACAGCCCCGACGGGGACATGGGCTTCCCGGGAGCGCTGGACGCGACCGTGACGTACACCCTCGACGAGTCGGGCACCCTGGCGGTCGACTACGCCTCGGTCACCGACCGGCCCACGGTCGTCAACCTCACCAACCACGCCTACTTCGACCTCGCCGGACACGACGACGTCCTGGGCCACACCCTGCAGGTCGACGCCGACTCCTACCTGCCGGTGGACGACGACGGTATCCCGCTGGGCCCGCCGGCCGAGGTCGGCGGGACCCCGTTCGACCTCACCGCACCCCAGGTCCTCGGTGAGCGCCTCGGCACCGAGAACGCGCAACTGCGCGCCGCGGGCGGCTTCGACCACTGCTGGGTCCTGCGGGACTCCGGCGGCGGCCTGCGCCGCGCCGCACGCCTCACGGCCCCGGACGCCGCCCGGGTCATGGAGGTGTGGACGACGGAGCCCGGCATCCAGGTCTACACCGCCAACCAGCTCGACGGCTCCTTCACCGACGGGACCGGACGCCGCCACGGACGGCACGGCTCGCTCTGCCTGGAGACCCAGCACCTGCCCGACTCACCCAACCGTCCGGACCTGCCCAGCACCGTGCTGCGCCCCGGCGACACCGCGCGCAGCCGTACCGAACTGCGCTTCCCGCACCTCGGGTCCTGATCCGCCGAGAGACGGCCGGTGTGACGGGCGCGAGGCGCGCGCCCGTCACACCACGCGTCACTTCAGGTAGGCACCCGCCGTACCGATCTTCCCCGGGGCCGCGTTCCTGCCGCCGAGGTCGAGGACGTACACCCGCAGATTGCCCTTGCCCGGTGCCGCGACGGACAGCGTGCCACCCGTCACCACCTTGGTGTCACCGGTCACGGCGTCCTTGTAGGTGCCGTTGGGCACGCCCGTGTACGTGGCGCCGCCCGAGACCGTCACCAGCGCGAAGCTGTCGGTGCCACTCGCCGCGTCGGTGTAACGGCGCTTGTACGCCATCGAGCCGGTGATGCCTTCCGTGGAGTACTGCCCCATCTGCAGGGCGGGCACCGCACGGCGGATCTGGTTGAGCCGCTGCACGTGCTTGACCAGCGGCTTCGCCAGGGTGTCGGCGACCGCGCCGGTCGCCGAGTCCACGGTGCCGAACTCCGACGCCTTGACGTCTCCGGCGAGGTGCGCGCCGTAGTACGCCCGGCCGGTCGTCGCCAGCGGGCAGGTGGGCCCGCAGTCGATCTTCTTTCCGGCCTGGAACTCGATCTCCGAGCCGTAGTAGAGCGTGGGGATGCCGCGGAAGGTCCACATCAGCGACATGTTCTCGGCCCAGGCGTCCGTGCCGCCCGCGTACCGTTCGCTGCTCTTGTTCGGGCCGTAGTCGTGACTGTCGACGTACACGACGTTGTAGGTGGCGTCGTTGTAACTGTCGTCGGAGTCCTTGCCGTTGCTGTAGGCGTTGTTCGCGTCACCGAAGTTCATGTGCATGCGCATGTCGATGACGTTCATCCCGGAGAACTTGCTGTGGTCCGGCACGTGGTAGTTGTTGCCGTCGAGGAAGGCGTTGGCGGAGGTCGGCTGGGAGCCGGTGCCCTGCTGCTGCTCGTAGTCGTACATCTCGAGAGCCGCCTTCCCGTCGTCCGCGCTGTACTCCTTGCGCTCCTTCCATGTGAAGAACTGGGCGGAGTGGTTGACCGAACCGCGGTTCCACTTGTCGTTGACGAAGGCGGCGACCTCACCGAAGACGAAGAAGTTCTTCGCGGCCTCGGTGCCGAACCGCTGAGTGACGCGCTCCTGGATGGCCGGCAGGAAACGGCGGTTCCAGGTGGTGCGGGGGATGTGTACGGCGGTGTCGACGCGGAAGCCGTCGACCCCCATGTCGATGTACTTGTCGTAGGCCCCGATCAGATAGTTCTGCACGGGCGCGCTCTCGGTGTTGAAGTCGGCGAGGTCGTCGTGCAGCCAGCACGAACGGGAGTCCTCACCTTCCCAGTTGCCGATCCAGCAGTTGTGGTAGTACGCCTTGGGGAACATGCCGGACGTGGGGCTCGGCCACTGGCAGTTGTAGATCCGGTAGCCCTCCGGCGAGGTGTACTGGGTGGGGGTGCCCCAGTTGACGCAGGTGTTGCCGGACGGCTCGGCCGTGGACCACAGGTCGCCGTTGTAGTAGGACTTCCCCGACTTGGTCTCGACGGTCAGGCCGTCGTACTCGAAGCCGTCGTTCCGCTCGTCGTAGTACCAGCTCCACTGGGCGTCACGGACCCCGTACGTCTTCGGGGTGAACAGGCCTTTCGCGCCCCAGCGGGAGGAGTGGTTGTAGACGACGTCCTGGTAGATCTTCATGCCCTTGGCGTGGGCCGCGTCGATGAGGTCCTGGTACGAGGCCCCGGCGGACTCGAGCCGGGAGTCCACCTCGTAGAAGTCGTAGCCGTGGTAGCCGTGGTAGTCGTAGTCCGACCGGTTCAGGACGACGGGTGTGATCCAGACGGCCGACATACCCAGGCCCTTGATGTAGTCGAGCTTGTCGACCAGGCCCTTGAAGTCGCCCCGGAACATCGGGTCGTCGTTGGCGGCGTTGCCCGACTTGGTGTGCTGGCTGCCGCCCCGGTTGTTCGTGGTGTCACCGTCGTTGAAGCGGGCGGTGAGCACGAAGTAGATGGGGTCCTTGCGGGGGTCGGTGCCGAGCGGCTTCCCGGCGGCGGGAGCCGTCGGCTTCTCCCCGGTGGTCGCGGTGGCCGCCGCGGACGCCGCGGAGACGTTCCCCGCCGCGTCGACGGCCCTGACGGTGTAGCCGTACGTCGTCCTCGCCTCCAGACCGGTGTCCGAGAACACCGTGGAGCCGACGTCGCTGACCACCGTGCCCTTGGTCCCGCCGGTCCGCGTCACCTGGTACCTCGTCACACCCCGGTCGTCCGTGGACGGTTCCCAGGTCAGCACGACCGACACCCCGTCCGCGCTCGCGGACACCTTCGTCGGGGCGGTGGGGGCCTGGGTGTCCGGGGTCTGGGCGGCACAGGGGTCCGCCGCGCCGGTGGTGACCTTCCTGTCCCTCACCGTGGTCGTTCCGGCCGGGATCGTGTAGTCGGCACCGTTGTTGTTGTCCCAGACGCCGTTGCCGTTGTTGAAGGCGGCCTGCATGGAGCCGGCGGTGCCGAGGTCCACCGTCCTCTTCACCCAGCCGGTGCAGGCGGGCTCCATGCCCACGCCCGGCACGGTGGTCCAGGATCCGCCCGCCGGCCGGTAGTGGAGGTTGGTCGTCGTCCAGCCGACCGTGGCGGTCGAGTAGTAGACGGAGGCGGTACGGGCTTCCCCGGGCTCCGAGCCGGTGTCCGCGCAGGGGTCGCTGTGGGCCACCACGCCGTCCTTGACGGTGACGGCGCCCGTGCCCAGGGCGTAGTTCTTGCCGGCGTTGTTGTCCCAGACGCCGGAGCCGTTGTTGAACGTCGCCGCCAGACCGGACGCGCTGCCCAGGTCGACGGTCAGCTTCACCCAGTCCGTGCACGCGGCCTCCATGGCCGCACCGGGCACGGTGGTCCAGGACCCGCCGTCCGGAGCGTAGTGCAGGCGGTAGGAGGACCAGTTCCTGGTCTTCGTGTAGTAGAAGACGGTGGCGGTGGACGCCGAGGCGGCCACGGGCACGGCCGACTCCGGGGCCGGGGTTCCGGGTGAAGGGGTCAGGAGTCCCGTCGTCACCGTGGCGGCGACAGCCGCCGCCGCGAGGCGCCCGAGCAGCCGGGCAGGGGTACGTCTCATTCGTGTGTCTCCAGGGGAGGGCCACGGGCGGGTGGACCGCGGCTGCCAACACAGCACGGGCGCTCCGCGAGCGGCCGCGAGGATCCCGCCGGAGAACCCGGACGCGCCTCGGGGTTCGGGCCAGCGATGCGTCCTGGCAGAAATTCCTGTCAGAACCTTTCTGCAATCTCTTGCATCCGAGGAAGTTACCGGTGCATGACAGGTCCGTAAAGGGGGTGCGCACACCCTGCCACGGAGGAGGCCACCCGCCCGTGCGTGGGCCCGTCCGGGCGAGGGCGCGCGTTCAGCCGTGCGGCGGCGGGGCCGTGCTGGACCGGACGACCAGACGGGTCGGGACGAGGGTGGTGCCGCGCTCCGTCGTCTCTTCCCGGATCTGGCGCAACACCCCGTCCACGCACAGCCGGCCGACCTCGGCGAAGTCCTGGTGGACGGTGGTCAGCGGCGGAAGGAAGGAGGCGGAATCGGGGATGTCGTCGAACCCCACCACGCTGACGTCCTCGGGTACACGCCTGCCCTTCTCGTGCAGGGCCCGCAGGACCCCGAGTGCCATCTGGTCGTTCGCCGCGAAGATCGCGGTGCACGTGGGGTCCGCCGCCAGGGCGAGGCCCGCCGTGTACCCCGAAGCCGCCGACCAGTCGCCGTCCACCTGGGCGGGGACCGGGCGTCCCGCCTTCTCCAGGGTGCGCCGCCACGCGTGGGCGCGCCGCTGCGCCGCGAACGACTCCGGCGGACCGGCGACATGCACCACGGTGCGGTGGCCGAGGTCGAGCAGATGCTGCACGGCGGCCTCCGCGCCTCCGGACTGGTCGGTGTCCACGACGCTGTAGCGGTCGCCCGCGTCGGAGTCCGCCACCACGACGTGGGTGTGCGGCGGAAGCGAGATGGCGGCGTCCAGCAGGCGGACTTCCATGATCACGATGATGCCGTCCACGACCTGCTCGCCGAGCAGGGTGACGGCCCCTCTGACGCTCGTGCTGGTGGGAGTGGCGACGGGCAGCAGGGTGATGGCGTAGCCCTCGTCCGCCGCGGAGGCGGAAATGGCCTCCAGCGTCCGGACGTTGCCCGTCGTGGCCAGCGTGAACAGGATGACGCCCAGGGTGCGGAACTTCCCGCTCTTGAGCGCGCGCGCGGCGCTGTTGGGGCGGTAGTTGAGATCCTTCATGGCGGCGAGAACGCGTTCGCGGGTGTCCTCGGACACGATCGGGTGCCCGTTGGAGACGCGGGAGACCGTCTGGGAGGAGACTCCGGCGAGACGCGCGACGTCGGCCATGGAGGCCTCCTTGCGGGGAGGTCTGACCATGGCTCGTCCGTGTTCCTGCACTCGTCCGCCTCCGTCGTCGTATGAGCCTTTCACCGTGCGGGGAGTGCTCTTCCGGCCGCGGGGCGTCCTCGCACCGCGTGGGTTCCTGGGGGGATGACCCGGTAGGGAGACTCCCTGTCGCTGCTTCGCGTCGGGTTCGTACCGCGTGGGACCAGGGGGTCGGGTCACCGGCATTTGTACCACTGCCGGTCGGTCGGCGCCGACATGAGGGCCCTGATCCGCGATGTGCCCTACCAGACGACACGGCTCATGGGGGACAAACCCGCGAAACTCATCCGAGTGATTGACAATCCGGCCTTGACCGTTGGGAGGAGACCGTGTGAACATCCTCTCACCGATGGATGTTTACGTAAACATCGGTCCTCTCAAGCACAGCGCCTCCATGATGTCCGGTGTCTCCATCCGGCCGGGGCCATGCTCAACGCCGGAACAACAGGAGTACCCATGACGGCCGTTACGCCGATCACCACTGGACGCCGCCCACCGGCGGGAGTCTCCCGCAGCCGGCGCGGGCGAGCGGGATGGGTCTTCGTCGGACCGTTCATGGCCGTGTTCGCGCTGGTGTTCCTGGCTCCTATCGCCTACTCCCTGTATCTGAGCTTCTTCCGCGACCAGTTGGTGGGCGGGACGTCGTTCGTCGGTCTGGACAACTTCCAGCGGGCCTTCGAGGACGAGCAGTTCTGGGCGGCCGTCGGCCGGGTACTCCTCTTCCTCGTGGTGCAGGTGCCCGTCATGCTCGGGCTCGCCCTGCTCATCGCGCTGGCCCTCGACAGCGGGCGGCTGTACGGCAAGAGCTTCTTCCGGATCGCCGTCTTCCTGCCGTACGCCGTGCCCGCCGTCGTCGCCACCCTGATGTGGGGCTTCATCTACGGCACGCGCTTCGGGCTCGTCGGGAACATCAACGAGGCCCTCGGGGTGTCGCTGCCCGACCCGCTCTCGCCCTCCCTCGTGCTCGCCAGCATCGGCAACATCGTCACCTGGGAGTTCATCGGCTACAACATGCTGATCTTCTACTCCGCGCTACGTGTCGTGCCCAAGTCACTCTACGAGGCGGCGGAGATCGACGGCGCGGGGGAGTGGCGGGTCATCACCGCGGTCAAGATCCCCGCGATCCGCGGCGCGCTGGTGATCGCGACGATCTTCTCGGTGATCGGCAGCTTCCAGCTGTTCAACGAGCCCAGCATCCTGCAGAGCCTGGCGCCCAACGCGATCACGACCTACTTCACGCCGAACCTCTACACCTTCACGCTGTCCTTCTCCGGGCGGCAGCAGAACTACGCGGCCACGGTCTCCCTCGTCATGGGAGTCGTCACGATGATCATCGCCTACGCGGTCCAGCTGCGCGGCATGCGAAAGGAGGCGTGAGCGATGAGCGCCCCTTCCTTCACCGCCGATCAGACGTCCCGGCGAAGCACCCACCGCGCGCCGGCACCCCGTCGCGCCGCCCGCAGGAAGCACTCGGTGGCCCGGCCGCGCCGCAGCACCGTGCTCACCCTCCTCATGGGCCTCACCGCTGTCTACGCGCTCATGCCGCTGGCCTGGCTCGTCATCAACGCCACCAAGACGCAGAAGAGCCTTCTCGACTCCTTCGGCCTCTGGTTCAGCGGGGAGTTCGCCCTCTGGGACAACATCTCGCAGACGCTGACCTACGACGACGGCATCTTCGTCCGCTGGTTCCTCAACACCCTGCTGTACGTGGTCGTGGGCGCCGGCGGTGCGACGTTCCTCGCGGTCCTCGGCGGTTACGGCCTGGCCAAGTTCGACTTCGCGGGCAAGCGGGCCGTCTTCGCCACCGTCATAGGCGCCGTGGCCGTGCCCGCGACCGCGCTCGCCGTCCCGACCTTCCTCATGTTCAGCAAGATGGGCCTCACCAACACGCCGTGGGCCGTCATCATCCCGTCCCTCATCTCGCCGTTCGGCCTCTACCTCATGTGGGTGTTCGCCGCCGAGGCCATCCCCACCGAACTCCTCGAAGCCGCCCGGGTGGACGGCTCCGGCGAACTGCGGACGTTCTTCCAGGTCGCGCTCCCACTGCTGACGCCGGGCATCGTGACGGTGCTGCTCTTCACCATGGTGCAGACCTGGAACAACTACTTCCTGCCCGTCATCATGATC
This sequence comes from Kitasatospora papulosa, assembly GCF_000717245.1. GTDB lineage: Bacteria > Actinomycetota > Actinomycetes > Streptomycetales > Streptomycetaceae > Streptomyces > Streptomyces papulosus. The sequence goes on along the minus strand of NZ_JNYQ01000003.1, from coordinate 350,907 downwards.
AAGAACCCGGACTGGTACCCGCTGACCCTGGGGCTGAACGCCTGGAACCAGCAGGCCTCCACCGCGGGCGGGCAGCCGGTCTTCAACCTGGTCATCACGGGCTCCCTGCTGACCATCGTGCCCCTGATCGCCGCCTTCCTGCTGCTCCAGCGCTACTGGCAGTCCGGCCTCGCGGCGGGCAGCGTCAAGGGGTGACACACCCCCCGGCCCCACCGGCCACCCGATCTCCGCGCTCCGGAACCGGTTCCCCCCGTTCCTCCACGGGCGCGGCGTACCACCCCTCCCCGTCCCCGCACCCCCGTGCGGACGTACCAGGGTTCGTGCACCACCCACACCACAACGGAGTAGAGCAATTATGAGAACCATGACCAGACGCGCGATGCGTGGCGTCGGCCTCCTGTGCGCGGCCGCGCTGAGCCTCACCGCGTGCGGTTCCTCCGACGACGACGCCGCAGCGGAGAAGACCGTAAGGGGATCTGATCTCCGGGCGGCCCTCAAGGAGGGCGGTTCCATCACCGTGTGGGCGTGGGAGCCGACGCTGAAGCAGGTCGTCAGCGACTTCGAGAAGGAGTACCCCAAGGTCAAGGTGAAGCTGGTCAACGCCGGTACCGGCAACGACCAGTACACCGCCCTGCAGAACGCCGTGCAGGCCGGATCCGGTGTGCCGGACGTCGCGCAGGTCGAGTACTACGCCCTGGGCCAGTTCGCCCTCGGCAAGTCCCTCGAGGACCTCAGCCGCTACGGCGCCGACGAGTTCAAGGACGACTACTCGCCGGGCCCGTGGAACTCGGTCACCGTCGACGACGCCGTGTACGCCCTGCCCATGGACTCGGGCCCGATGGCGATGTTCTACAACAAGAAGGTGCTGGACAAGCACCAGATCGCCACGCCCACCACCTGGGACGAGTACCTCGAGGCCGCCCGCGCCCTGCACAAGGCGGACCCGAAGGCGTACATCACCAACGACACCGGCGACGCCGGGTTCACCACCAGCATGATCTGGCAGGCCGGTGGTACCCCCTTCAAGACCCGTGACACCGAGGTGACGGTGGACCTCGCCGCCGACAAGGGCGTCACCGCCTTCACCAAGGTCTGGCAGAAGCTCCTCGACGAGGACCTCCTCGCGCCCATCGAGAGCTGGAGCGACGAGTGGTACAAGGGCCTGGCGGACGGCACGATCGCCACGCTCTCCACCGGTGCCTGGATGCCCGCCAACTTCGTCTCCGGCGTCGAGTCGGCCTCGGGCGACTGGCGTGCGGCCATGCTCCCGCAGTACGAGAAGGGCGGTGAGGTCAGCTCCGAGAACGGCGGCAGCTCCCTCGCCCTGATGAAGGCGGGCAAGAACAAGGACCTCGCGTACGCCTTCAACGAGTACGCGAACCACGCGGACGGCGTCCAGGCCCGCATCGCGGGAGGCGCCTTCCCCGCCACGTCGGCGGACCTGTCCTCCAAGACGTTCCTCAACACCCCCTTCCCGTACTTCGGCGGCCAGAAGGCGAACGAGATCTTCGCCCGCTCCGCCAGCCAGGTCCCCGAGGACTGGTCCTACCTGCCCTTCCAGGTGTACGCGAACTCCGTCTTCAACGACTCCGTCGGCAAGGCCTACGTGTCCGACACCACGCTGGCCGAAGGACTGCAGCAGTGGCAGAAGGCGGCCGTGGCCTACGGCAACGACCAGGGCTTCACCGTCAACAAGTGACGTCCCGGCCCTGAACCGGCGCGCGGCGGCTGCCCGTCCGACGGGCAGCCGCCCCGCCCCGCACCCGCACCTCGTATCCGAAAGGATCCTCATGACCCCCGCCTCCGAGCGCCACTGGCTGCGCCCGCCCTCCGACGACCGCCCCGCGAGCTTCGCCTACGGGGCCGACTACAACCCGGAGCAGTGGCCGCGCGAGGTGTGGAAGGACGACGTCCGGCTGATGCGCGAGGCCGGCGTCACCGTCGTCTCCGTCGCCATCTTCTCCTGGGCACGCCTGCAGCCGGCGCAGGACCGCTGGGACTTCGAGTGGCTGGACGAGGTCCTCGATCTGCTCCACAGCAACGGGATCTCGGTGGACCTCGCCACAGCCACCGCCTCGCCGCCGCCGTGGCTCACCACCCTGCACCCGGAGATCCTTCCCGTCACCCGCACCGGTGAGACCCTCTCCCAGGGCGCGCGACAGCACTGGCGTCCCACCTCACCCGTCTTCCGGAAGTACGCGCTGGAACTGGTCGAGGTGATGGCCACCCGCTACGCGGACCACCCCGCCGTGGTCGCCTGGCACATCTCCAACGAGCTCGGCTGCCACAACATCTACGACTACTCCGACGACGCGGCCCAGGCCTTCCGCGACTGGCTGCGCGCACGCTACGGCACCCTGGACGAGCTCAACCGGGCCTGGGCGACCTCCTTCTGGTCCCAGTACTACGGCGACTGGGCACAGATCCTGCCCCCGCGACTGGCCGCGAGCCACGCCAACCCGACCCAGCAGCTCGACTTCAAGCGCTTCTCCTCCGACGCGCTGAAGGACTACCTCCGGGCCGAACGCGAGGTCCTGCGCCGCGTCACCCCGCACATCCCCGCCACCACCAACTTCATGGTGATGGGCGAGACCATGGGCATGAACTACCCGGACTGGGCGGAGGAGATCGACTTCGTCTCCAACGACCACTACGCCCACCCCGGCCCGCAGCGTCTCGACGAGCTCTCCTTCTCCGCCGCCCTCACGCACTCCATCGCCCAGGGCAAGCCCTGGTTCCTGATGGAGCACTCCACGAGCGCGGTCAACTGGCAGCCCGTCAACGTAGCCAAGCGCGAGGGCGAACTGGCCCGCGACTCGCTCGTCCACGTCGCCCACGGAGCCGACGCCGTCTGCTTCTTCCAGTGGCGCCAGTCCGCCGCGGGCGCCGAGAAGCACCACTCCGCGATGGTGCCCCACGCCGGGCCCGACAGCGAGGTGTTCCGCGCCGTGGCGGCCCTCGGCCGCACGCTGGAGACACTCACCCCGGTCACCGGTTCCGTCCGGGAACCGGCTCGCGCGGCCCTGGTGTTCGACTGGGAATCCTGGTGGGCCGTCGAGCGCGACTCCCAGCCGTCCTCCCTGGTGCGCTACCGTCAGGAGGCGCTCGACTGGTACTCGGCCTTCCTGGCCCTCGGGGTCCGGGTGGACGTCGTCACCACCACGGCCGACCTCACCGGCTACGACTTCGTCGCCGCACCCGTCCTGAACGTGGTGCCCCTGGAACTCGCCGCCCGGCTGGACGCCTACGTGCGCGGCGGCGGCCACCTCGCCACCACCTACTACTCGGGTGTCGTCGACGAGAACGACCACGTCCACCTCGGCGGGTACCCCGGAGCCCTGCGCGATCTGCTGGGCATCCGCATCGAGGAGTTCGGCCCCCTCCTGGAGGACGTGGAGGTACGCCTCGACAACGGTCTCACCGGCACGCTGTGGACCGACCGCATCGACGTCACCGCACCCGACGAGGTCACCGTCCTCGCACGGTACGAGACCGGCGACCAGGCAGGCCGCCCCGCCGTCACCAGGCGCGCCCCGCAGGGCGGCGGCTCCGCCGCGTACGTCTCCACCCGGCTCGGCCGCCACGGACTGCCCGAGGTGCTGCGCCCTCTGCTGTCCGGCGCCGGCGTGCACAGCGAGCTTCCCGCCGAGGCGCGCGGGCTGGTCGAGCTGACCGTGCGGACCGACGGCTCGCAGGCCTACTGGTTCCTCGTCAACCGTACCGACGAGCCCGTCGCGTTCGACGCGGTGGCCGGAGAGGTCCTCTCCGGGCCCGCGCCGACCGACGGGGGCGGCCTCGTCCTTCCCTCCCGGGGGGTCGCCGTGCTCCGCCTGGCATCGGGCGGCACGCCCTTCCGGGACACATCCGCGTAGCCGGCCGCAGCGAGGAGACACCCCGCCCGGGTGTCCCGGGGACTTATCCGTCCCCGGGACACCCGGGCGGCATCCGTCAGGCGGGCGCCGTGAACCGATGCGCGCCCGGCCCCGCGGCGAACACCGCGCAGCCCTCCTCCTGCCGCAGATGGACCGCGGGCCCTCGGCCGGCGCTGTGCCTGCCGCCACCCGGTACCCACACCTCGCCGGTCGTGTTCGGGGGCAGCCCGACCTCCAGCACGAAACCGTCCGCGCCCTTCCTCCAGCGGGTGGTGACCGGCCCGTACCGCGACTCGAACCTGCCCTCGGCACGTGTCACCCCGCCACCCGGCCGCGGCCGCACGAGGACCTTCCGGAAACCGGGTGCGCCGGGGGCGATGCCCGCGATGTTCGCGTACATCCACTCCCCGACCGAGCCGTACGCGTAGTGGTTGAAGGAGTTCATCCCCGCGTCCTGGAAGCTCCCGTCCGGCCGGATCGAGTCCCAGCGTTCCCACATGGTGGTGGCGCCGTGGTCGATCTGATAGCCCCAGCTCGGGAAGGTCCGCCGCAGCAGAAGCCGGTAGGCGACGTCCGTGTGCCCGGTGTCGGTGAGCACCGGCAGCAGCCTCGGGGTGCCGAGGAACCCCGTCGACAGGTGCCAGTCCTTCGCCTCGACGAGGGCGACCAGGCGGTCGGCCGCCGGCGCGCGGTCGTCCGGCGCCAGCAGGTCCATGGACAGGGCCAGGACGTACGCCGTCTGCGTGTCGCCCTTCACCCGCCCGCCCGCGGTGACGTACGCGGTCCGGAACGCGTCGCGCACCCGGCCGAACAGTGCCCGGTACGGGGCCGGGTCCTTGCCGAGCACCGCGGCGATCCGGGCCACCAGGTCGGCGCTGTGGGCGAAGTAGGCCGTGGCGACGACGTCCTTGGGCGTCTCGTCCTCGATGTTGAGCCAGTCCCCGAACCCGTCGGCCGGCCGGAGCAGGCCGGTGCTGTGTGCCTCCAGGTACTCCAGCCACCTGACCATCGGATCCCAGGACTGCTCCAGCACCCGCACATCGCCGTACGCCTGGTACAGCGCCCACGGCACCGTCACCCCGGCGTCGCCCCAGCCCGCGGCCCCGTGGCCGACGCCCGGCAGATCGGGGGCGACGTGGGTGAAGGCTCCGTCGGAGGTCTGGGCGTCGCGCAGGTCGTACAGCCACTTGGTGAGGAAGCGCGCGGACTCCATCGTGTACGTGGCGGTGGGCGCGAAGACGTTGATGTCACCGGTCCACCCGAGGCGCTCGTCGCGCGCCGGCGTGTCCGTCGGGACGGACAGGAAGTTGCCGCGCTGCCCCCAGGTGATGTTGCTGTGCAGCTGGTTCAGCATGGGCACGTCGGTGGTGAGGTCCATGGTGAACGGCGCCGAGGTGTGGATGACCCGTCCCACGATCGCGTCGGGGCCCGGCGGACCCGGGTATCCCGTCACCTCGACGTAGCGGAAGCCGTGGAAGGTGAAGCGGGGCTCGTAGGTCTCGTGGCCGCGTCCCTTCAGCGTGTACGTGTCGGTGGCGCGCGCCGTGCGCAGGTTCGCCGTGTAGAGGGTGCCGTCCGGGTTCAGCACCTCGGCGTGCCGCAGCCGCACGGTCGTGCCGGCCGGACCCGACACGGAGAGGCGGGCGGTGCCCACCATGTTCTGGCCGAGGTCGAACACGAACACCCCGGGCTTCGGCTCCGTGACGTCGCGGACCGTCAGTTCACGCTCCACCCGGCAGGCGCCGTCCACCTCGGCGACGAGCGCGGCGGTGACGCCGTCGGCCCGGGCGGCCGGGAGCCAGCCCGAGGCGTCGAAGCCCGCACGGGTCCAGCCGTCGGTCTCCAGCCGGGCGTCGTACTCCTCGCCCGCCATGAGGTCCGCCGCCGTGACGGGCCCGGACGCGGCCCGCCAGTCGGTGTCCGTGACCACGCGCTCGGTCGTCCCGTCGGTGAACGTCACCTCCAACTGGGCGAGTGCCGCGGGCTGTTCGCCGTACTGGTGCGGTCCGAACCACGCGATGTTCCCGGCGTACCAGCCGGCCGCGAGGGTGATTCCCAGTGCGTTGCCGCCCGGTTCGAGCAGGCCCGTGACGTCGTAGGTCTGGTACTGCACCCGCTTGTCGTAGTCGGTCCAGCCCGGAGCCAGCCGGTCCTCTCCCACGGTCCTGCCGTTGAGTGACACCTCGTACAGGCCGAGGGCCGTCGAGTACAGCCGTGCCCGCGCGACCTTCCTGCGGCCCGTCCGGAACTCGCGGCGCAGCTGGACGGCGGGGGAGTACGCGACCGGCACCTTGCCCCAGGGGCCCGAGCCCCAGCGGGCGAGCACCTTGGCGGCGGGCCAGGCGCTGTCGTCGTAGGCGCCGGTGTGCCAGTCGCCCGGGGGCTCCTCGTCGGTGGCCCGCCAGTCGGCACCGGTCACCATCGTGACGACACCGTCCGGTGTGGTCAGTTCCAGGGCTCCGAGCACCCCGGCGGGGCCGGGGGTGGCGTTCGTCGCGGAGACCGCGATCACCTGGACGCCGGGGGAGAGGTGCCGCGTCACGTCGACGAGGACCGGGCGCTTCCAGTTCTCGGCGGGGCCGTCGGCCTCGGTGTGCGCGACCCGCACGCCGTTCATCAGCGCGGTGAACCCGTCGTCCGCGCTCATGACCAGACGCGCGCGGGTGACGCCCTGCGGCACCTCGACCCGGCCGCGGAACCACCGGGTGGCGGCCGGCGCGTCGGCCGCGGGGTCGCCCTCGGGGAACCAGATCCACGAGGCCGCTTCCAGGGACGGTGCCGCGGTCAGCGCGGCGGGTGCGGCGATCCAGCCGGCCGACCAGTCCGAGGCGTCCAGCAGCCCGGTCTCCCACCAGGACGGCGCACTCCACGCGGAGACCCGGCCGTTCCGGTCCCAGACCCGCACGGACCAGAAGTAGCGCGTACGGGAGACCTGTTCGGGGCCGCCGTACGGAACCAGCAGGGACTGCGCGGACTCCACCCTGCCGCTGTCCCAGACGTCGGGTTCCTCCAGGCGGCCGGGAGCGGTGGCCACGCGCACCTGGTAGGCGGTCTGGCTCAGCCCGGGGCCGTCCGCTTCCATGGGCCAGCTCAGCCGAGGACGTGCGGTGTCCAGGCCCAGCGGATCGCGTACGTACTCGACGGTCGGCCCGGTGAAACGGGCCCGTCCCGGCGGCGTCACCGTCGACCTTCCGGTCGCACCTGCAGCGGGGGCGGAGACCGCGGCCAGCGCGGCGGTGGCGGCGGTGGTGCTGAGCAGTCGTCTTCTGCTGATCACAACGCGGCTCCGTGATGATCGACTGTGAATCGTTTCAGTTCCGAGAAGTTAGAGTTTTGACGGGCTCCTGTCAATACCTGTCACGCGAGCGGTCTGCCCTTGGCTTGATGGTTCGAAGGCCACTGCGTGGGGCGTTGACGCCTTCACGCAGAGGAGCCTAGGCTCGCCGGAGAGGGGGTTTGAAACCTTTCATACATAGGGCCGAATGGGCCTGCCCGGACCCCGGCCGTTGCGCTGTCCGGCTGACGCGGCTCAGGCCCACGGAGGATGTGGACGAAAGGTCAGGTGTTCGCACTTCGCGGACCTGACAGGTCCGCGATCCGCTCCTCCACCCCAAGGGAGAACGCATGCGCCTGCGCGCCCACTGGGCACCGGCCGCCCTGCTGCTGATCGCCCCTCTGATCGGCACCACCACGGCCGCCGCAGACACCGCCGAGACTCTCGTCCCGGTGCAGAAGTCGGCCCGGGCCGTGCCCGGTCAGTACATCGTCACCCTCGCTCCCGAGCAGAAGCCTGCCGCCATGGCCGAACAGCTCGGCGTCAGCACCCTCTTCACCTACAGCAAGGTCCTGCACGGTTTCGCGGCCACGCTCACGTCCGCGCAGCTGGAGCAGGTGCGCGGCGATGCGGGGGTCCAGGCCGTCGAGGAGAACAGCGAGGCCTCCGTCTCGCCGCCCGCGGTGAAGTCGGCCGGCGGGGCGCGGGCCGTGGCCGGGAGCTGGGGGCAGGACCGCATCGACCAGCGGAATCTGCCGCTGGACGGCACGTACGACGTGGACGGCACGGGTGAGGGGGTGACGGCGTACATCCTCGACACCGGCATCGAGTCCGCGCACAGCGAGTTCGGCGGCCGGGTGGGGGCCGGGTACGACGCCATCGGTGACGGCCGTGACGGTGAGGACTGCAACGGCCACGGCACCCATGTGGCGGGGACCGTGGCCGGTGCGACCTACGGTGTCGCCCCCGCCGCCTCCCTCGTGCCGGTGCGGGTGCTCGACTGCGAGGGTTCGGGTACGTGGGCCGGGATCATTGCCGGCCTCGACTGGATCGCCCAGAACGCCGAGCAGCCGGCCGTGGTCAACGCCTCCCTCGGCGGACCGGCGTCCTCGGCCGTCGACGACGCGTTCGACGCGCTCGCGGCCGAGGGCACCCTGCCCGTCGTCGCGGCGGGCAACGAGGACCAGGACGCCTGCGACGTCTCGCCGGCGCGTGCCGACGGTGTGCTCGCGGTGGGCGCCAGCGACAACCAGGACCGCCAGGCGACGTTCAGCAACTGGGGCACGTGTGTGTGGCTCTACGCCCCCGGCGTGGACATCGTGTCCGCGAAGCTCGGCGGCGGCTCGACGACGCTGAGCGGAACCTCCATGGCCAGTCCGCACGTCGCGGGCGCCGCCGCCCTCTACAAGGAGCAGCACCCCGACGCGTCACCGCAGGACGTCGCCGACGCGCTCGCCACGGAGGCGACCCCGGGCGTCCTGACGGGCCTGGGCGCCGGATCGCCCGACCGGCTCCTCCACACCGGCGGCCTCTGACCGCCGGCAGGTTCCATGGGAGCGGGGCCCGCGGACGCGGGCCCCGCTCTTCGCCGTGCCCGGGAACAGCGCGTTCTCATCGGCTTACAGCTATACGCAAAAAAATTGCACCACTTGCGGTGTCGTTGCGCGGCTTCCCCGCTCGGGGTCACGTGCCCTTAATGGCCTTCCAGGAAGCCCTCTTGCGGTAGGTGCCGCTGCTCCTCGCCAATTCCGTTTTCTGTCTGAACCGTGGACGGTCCCGCACTTCTCTGCAACTCTCTGACCGCAAAGCGCAAAACACGGCTCAGTGTACGCAGGAATGGTTGTCACGGAGTCGATCGGACAGAGCCGCAGCCCTCGGTGCACCCCGCTCCGAGGCCGAAGATCGGGGATCTATGCGAGCCCAACGCTGGAGATGGCGGACCCTTTCCGCCGTGGTCACGACCAGTCTTCTGATGATCGGATGGCCGTCGCTCACCGCCTCGGCGGCCGCCGGCCCCAACATCGCCGCTGGCCGGGCCGGGGCGGCGAGCAGTGCGGGCACCGAGTACGTCGCCCGTAACGTGACGGACGGCAACCAGGCGACGTACTGGGAGGGGACGGGCGGCACGCTGCCGCAGTGGGTGCAGACCGATCTCGGTTCGACCGCCCGGATCGACGAGGTCACGCTGAAGCTCCCGGCGGGCTGGGAGAGCAGACAGCAGACCCTCTCGCTCCAGGGCAGCGCCGACGGCACCAGCTTCGCGACGCTCAGGAGTTCCGCCGCCTACACCTTCAGCCCCGGCACCTCCAACGAGGTGCGGATCTCCTTCCCGGCCACGCAGACCCGGTTCGTCCGGGTGAACGTCACGGCCAACACCGGCTGGCGGAACGCCCAGCTCTCCGAGCTCGAGGTCCGCGCCGCCGGGGAGTCGTCGGCGAACCTCGCAGCGGGCCGGACCCTCACCGCGAGCAGCTACACGGAGACCTACGTCGCCGCCCACGGCAACGACGGGAACAGGTCCAGTTACTGGGAGAGCAGGAACAACGCGCTTCCTCAATGGATCCAGGCCGATCTGGGCTCCTCGGTCCGTGTCGACCGCGTGGTGCTCCGGCTGCCCGACGGCTGGGAGCAGCGGACCCAGACGCTGAAGATCCAGGGCAGCGCCAACGGCACGGACTTCACCGACCTCACCGCGTCCAAGGCGCACACCTTCGACGCCGCCGGCGGCCAGTCCGCGACGGTCGCCCTCGACGCGACCACCACCCGCTACGTGCGCGTACTGGTCACCGCCAACTCGGCCCAGCCCGCCGCCCAGTTCTCCGAGCTGGAGGTCTACGGCCCGACGACCGGTGACACGCAGGCGCCCACCACGCCGTCCGGCCTGGCCTTCACCGAGCAGGCCGGCGGGCAGATCAAGCTGACCTGGAAGGCGTCGTCGGACGACACGGGCGTCACCGGCTACGACATCTACGCCGGCAACACGCTGCTGACCGCCGTGGCGGGTGACGTCACCACGTTCACGGACACCCGCCCGGCGAGCGAGACCGTGACCTACCACGTACGGGCCCGGGACGCCGCGGGCAACCAGTCGGGCAACAGCAACACCGTGACCCGGCAGGGCGACTCCGGTGACACGCAGGCGCCCACCGCGCCGTCCGGCCTGGCCTTCACCGAGCAGGCCGGCGGGCAGATCAAGCTGACCTGGACGGCCTCGTCCGACGACAAGGGCGTCACCGGCTACGACGTCTTCGCCGACAACGTGCTCCGCAGGAGCGTGGCCGGCGACGTCACCACCTGGACCGACACCCAGCCCGCGGCCGCCACCGTCAGCTACGTGGTGCGGGCCAGGGACGCGGCGGGCAACATATCCGGCGCCAGCAACACCGTGACGCGCAACGGCTCCACGGGCGGCGCCTCCAACCTGGCCGTCTCCAAGCCGATCACGGCCTCCTCGGTGGTGCACACGTTCGTCGCGGCCCACGCCAACGACAACTCGCTCACCACCTACTGGGAAGGCGCGGGCGGCAGTTACCCCAACACCCTGACCGTCGAGCTGGGTGCCGACGCCGACACCGAGAGCGTCGTCGTCAAGCTCAACCCCGACAGCAGCTGGGGTGCGCGTACCCAGACCATCCAGGTCCTCGGACGGGAACAGAACGCCACCTCGTTCACGAGCCTGGCCGCCGCCAAGGGTTACGCGTTCAGTCCCGCGACGGGCAACACGGTGACGATCCCGGTCACCGCGCGGGTGGCCGACGTCCAGCTGAGGTTCACGTCCAACTCCGGATCCGGCGCGGGCCAGGTCGCCGAGTTCCAGGTGCTGGGCGCCCCGGCCCCGAACCCCGACCTCCAGGTCACGGCGGTCGGCGCCTCGCCCTCGGCCCCCGTCGAGTCGGACGCCATCACCCTGTCCGCCACCGTCCGCAACTCGGGCGCCGTCGCGTCCCCGGCCGGCAAGCTGGACTTCCAGCTCGGCGGCTCCAAGGTCGCCACCGCATCGGTCGGCGCACTCGCCGCCGGCGTCTCCGCCCAGGTCACCGCCTCCCTCGGCGCACGCGACGCGGGCAGTTACACGCTGGGCGCGGTCGTCGACCCGGCGGGCGAGATCATCGAGCAGAACGAGACCAACAACGCCTTCACCGCCGGCGCTCCGCTGGTCGTGAAGCCGGTCTCCAGCTCGGACCTGGTGGCGGGCTCGGTCTCGACCTCGCCGTCGGCCCCGTCGAACGGTGACACGGTCACCTTCTCGGTCGCGATCAGGAACCAGGGTTCCCTGGCCTCCGCGAGCGGCAGCCACGGCATCACCCTGAGCCTGCTCGACTCCAGGGGCGCCACGCTGAAGACCCTCACCGGGGCGCACAGCGGAGCCATCGCCGCCGGTGCCACGACGGCACCCGTCTCCCTCGGCACCTGGGCGGCGGCCAACGGCTCGTACACGGTGAAGGTGGTGCTCGCCGACGACGCCAACGAGCTGCCGGTGAAGCGCACGAACAACACCAGCACCGAGTCGCTCTTCGTGGGCCGGGGCGCCAACATGCCGTACGACATGTACGAGGCCGAGGACGGCGTCGCGGGAGGCGGCGCGAAAGTCGTCGGTCCCAACCGGACCGTCGGGGACGTCGCGGGCGAGGCATCGGGCCGCAAGGCGGTCACCCTCGACAGCACCGGCAACTACGTGGAGTTCACCACCAGGGCGCCCACCAACACCCTGGTGACGCGGTTCTCCATCCCGGACTCCGCGGGCGGCGGCGGCATCGAGTCGAAGCTGAACGTCTACGTGGACGGCACCTTCCTCAAGGCCATCGACCTCACCTCGAAGTACGCCTGGCTGTACGGGAACGAGACCGGCCCGGGCAACGACCCGGGCTCCGGAGCGCCCCGGCACATCTACGACGAGGCGAACGTCATGCTGGGCAAGAACGTCCCGGCGGGCAGCAGGATCCGTCTGCAGAAGGACGCGGCCAACACCAGCACCTACGCGATCGACTTCGTCAGCCTGGAGCAGGTCTCCCAGGTGGCCAACCCGGACCCGGCCACCTACACCGTGCCCGCCGGCTTCACCCACCAGGACGTCCAGAACGCCCTGGACAAGGTCCGGATGGACACCACGGGCGTGCTCAAGGGCGTCTATCTGCCCGCCGGCGACTATTCCACGGCCGCCAAGTTCCAGGTCTACGGCAAGGCCGTGAAGGTCGTCGGCGCCGGCCCCTGGTTCACCCGGTTCCGCGCCCCGTCCACGCAGGACAACACCGACATCGGGTTCCGTGCCGAGGCAAGTGCGAAGGGGTCGTCGTTCTCCGACTTCGCGTACTTCGGCAACTACACGTCCCGTATCGACGGACCGGGCAAGGTGTTCGACTTCGCGAACGTCTCGGACATCGTGATCGACAACATCTGGAACGAGCACATGGTGTGCCTGTACTGGGGCGCCAACACCGACAACGTCACGATCAGGAACGCCCGGATCCGGAACATGTTCGCCGACGGCGTCAACATGACCAACGGGTCCACGGACAACCACGTGACCAACAACGAGGCACGGGCCACGGGCGACGACAGCTTCGCCCTGTTCTCGGCGATCGACGCCGGGGGCTCGGACATGAAGAACAACGTCTACGAGAACCTCACCTCCCTCCTCACCTGGAGGGCCGCCGGCGTGGCCGTGTACGGCGGTTACGACAACACCTTCCGCAACATCCTCGTCGCCGACACCCTGGTGTACGCCGGGATCACCGTCAGCTCGCTGGACTTCGGCTATCCGATGAACGGTTTCGGGACCGGCCCGACCGCGATCGAGAACGTCTCGGTCCTCAGGTCCGGCGGCCACTTCTGGGGGACGCAGACCTTCCCCGGGATCTGGCTGTTCTCGGCCTCCAAGGTCTTCCAGGGCATCAGGATCTCGCACGTGGACATCGTCGACCCGACGTACAGCGGGATCATGTTCCAGACCAACTACGTCGGCGGACAGCCCCAGTTCCCGATCAAGGACACCGTGCTCACCGACATCTCGATCACCGGGGCGCGCAAGAGCGGTGACGCCTTCGACGCCAAGTCGGGCTTCGGGCTCTGGGCCAACGAGATGCCGGAGGCGGGGCAGGGTCCTGCCGTCGGCGAGGTCACGTTCAACGGGCTGAAGTTCAGCGGCAACGCGCAGGACGTGAAGAACACCAGCCCGAACTTCAGGATCGACATCAATCCGTAGGAGCTGCCGCGTCGAATCGGCGGGGTGCTCCCCGGTCCCGAAAGCGGGCCGGGGAGCACCCCGCTTCGCGTAACCACTTGCAGCGGGACGTACGTCTCTTGCGCGCGCGAGCCTACTGAAACCTGTTGACGCATGGGGGTATCCGGGAGCGGCTGCCCGGTCGTCGAGTGGCGCATAGGGCCCTGATGACCCCCTGCGGGCCGTGCAGAGGTGTGCCGGGAAGAGGTCACGGCGGCAGTAAGCGGCGCTTCCTCACATGCGGAGCGCTGTCAAACATTTACGAAAACTGCGCGAGATATTGCGCTCGCTTGTTGCCGGTGGTTGAGTGTGCCGCGCCCCGGCAGACAGCCGGCCGGGGGTCTTCCGCGCTCATGCCCGAAGGGGACCACCGATGAGAAGTGCTGGGTTTCGCCGTACCCGCCGAGCCTCCGCTGCCGCCGTCGTCACCGCGCTCGCCCTGACCGCCCTTGCCTCCTGCGGCACGAGCAGCAGCGGCGACGGGAACGACGACTCCGGCAGCGGATCGTCCGATCCGTCGGCACCGCTCGACCCGAAGACGAAGGTGACGCTGACGATCGACTGCATGCCGCCGGCTGCGAAGGCCGCGGAGCTGCGCGAGTGGAACGAGGACGTCAAGACGTTCAACAAGAAGTACCCGAACGTCAGGATCGAGGGGAAGTCGACGCCCGGACAGTGTCTGGAGCCGCCGCGTTTCACGGCCATGCTCAAGGGCAGGTCGCAGCCGGACGTGTTCTACGCGTACTTCACCGACCTCCAGCAGGTGCTGGACAACGACGGTGCCGTGGACATCTCCGCGTACGTCGACGACACCTCCGTCCCGGCGCTCAAGGACATCCAGCCCCAAGTGTTCGACGTCGCCCGCAAGGACGGCAAGCTCTACGCGCTGCCGACCAGCAACTACACCATGGGCCTCATGATCAACCGGAAGCTGTTCACGCAGGCCGGTCTCGACCCCGACACCCCGCCGGCGACCTGGGAGGAGGTCCGGGCGGCGAGCAGGAAGATCGCCGCACTGGGCAAGGGCGTCGCCGGCTTCGGCGAGTACAGCGCCGGCAACAACGGCGGCTGGCACTTCACCGCCACCCAGTACGCCCTGGGCGGGGACGTCGTGGACGCGAGCGGCAGGAAGGCCGCGTTCAACGACGACAAGGGCAAGCAGGTCCTCCAGCAGTTGCACGACATGCGCTGGGAGGACGACAGCATGGGCAGGACCCAGCTGCTGAAGTGGGGCGACCTCCAGAAGCAGATAGCCACGGACAAGCTCGGCATGTTCCTGGCCGCGCCCGACGACATCGCCTACATGGTGCAGCAGCTCGGGGCGAAGTATGAGAACTTCGGGCTCGGTCCGATTCCCGGTGCCCAGGGCACGCTGTTCGGCGGCAACAACTACATGATCAAGAAGGGCAGCTCGCCCGACAAGATCAAGGCGGCCGTCGCCTGGCTGAACTTCAAGAACCTGACCCCCGGCAAGGGGCAGTTCGAGTGGGCCCGCACCAAGGCCGACAAGCTGCCCGTCGGCCTCCCGCAGCCCAACTTCTTCACCGGCGGGAGCAAGGCGAAGGACGACGCCGACCGCGCCGCCAACGCCACCATGCCCGTCGAGAACTTCAAGGCGTTCATGGACAACCCCGTCCAGGGCAAGGCCGAACCGCCGAAGGCCCAGGAGATCTACAAGATCCTCGACAACGCGATGTCCGCCGTGCTCACCAACAAGGACGCCGACATCGACAAGCTGCTCGACACCGCCGAGCAGCAGGTCAACCAGATCCTGGCCCACCAGTAGCGGACACGCGGAGGCCGGGCCGGGCGGGCCCGGCCCCGCGCCCCGTCCGTCCGCGAGCGACTGCACCGGCACCGAGGAGACACCATGTCGGCCCCCACCCTGTCCACCGGGAAGGCGAGCGCACCGCCCCCCGGGTACCACCCACGGCCCGGCGGGCCCGCCCCCGCCCGTGAGGAGTTCGTGCGCGCCGTGCGCCGCAACGTCACGGCGCACGGCTTCCTGATCGGAGCCGTCCTCTGCTTCTCCTTCTTCTCCTGGTATCCCATGGTCAGGGAATTCGTCCTGGCCTTCCAGAAGACCGAGGACGGCGAGACGACCTGGGCCGGCTGGTCCAACCTGAGCTACGTCTTCAACGACCCCGCCTTCTGGCAGGCATGGCGCAACACCGCGCTGTTCACCGTGCTGGCGCTCCTGTTGGGCTTCGCGGTCCCGTTCGTCGTCGCCGTCGTGCTCAACGAGTTCCGGCACGCGCAGGGATACCTCCGCCTGCTGGTCTACCTGCCCGTCATGCTGCCGCCCGTCGCGTCGGTCCTGCTCTTCAAGTACTTCTACGACCCCGGCTACGGACTCTTCAACCGCATCCTGGAATTCCTCCATCTGCCCGCCCAGCAGTGGCTCCAGGACCCCGGTACCTCCATGCTCTCCGTCGTCATCGCCTCCACCTGGATGAACATGGGAGGGGCCACGCTGATCTACCTCGCCGCCCTCCAGGGCATCCCCGGCGAGCTGTACGAGGCGGCCGAACTCGACGGTGCCGGGCTGTTCCGCAAGATCTGGCACGTCACGGTCCCGCAGACCCGGCTCATCCTGTCGCTGCTGCTGCTCATGCAGATCATCGCGACGATGCAGGTCTTCACCGAACCGTTCCTGCTCACCAACGGCGCGGGACCGGAGGGCTCCACCACGACCGTCGTCTACCTCATCTACCAGTACGCCTTCAACTTCAACAACTACGGCGCAGCGGCGGCCCTCGGCCTCCTCCTGCTGGTCGTCCTCGCGGGCTTCTCCGCGGTGTACGTACGCCTCAGCCGCAGCAGCGAAGACTAGGACGGGAGAACGAACGATGGCATCGAACACGCTTGTCTCCCGGCGGGGAACCGGCAGCGGACGCACGTCCCGCCACCGGGACGCGGACCAGGGCCGCCCGAGGACCCTGATCTCACCGGCCCAGCTCGGCAGGCCCCGGGGGAAGCTGGTCTACTGGGCCGTCTTCGCCCTGGTGGCCGCTGGCTTCACCCTGGTGTTCCTGGGCCCGCTGTACTGGATGGTCACCGGCGGCCTGAAGACCACCCAGGAAGTCGTACAGAGCCCGCCCACCGCCTTCCCCTCCTCCCTCCACACGGAGAACTACTCCCAGGCGTGGACCGTGATGGACCTCGCCCGACTGCTCCTCAACACCCTCTACTACGCGTTCGGGGCACTCGCCTTCCAGCTCGTCCTGGACGTGGCCGCCGCCTACTCGCTGTCCAGGCTGCGGCCGGTCCTCGGCAAGGCCATCCTCGGCATGATGCTCGCCACCCTGATGATCCCGGCGACCGTTCTGGTCGTGCCGCAGTACCTCACGGTCCTCGACGTACCGATCTTCGAGCGCAACCTGCTCAACTCGCCCTGGGCGATCTGGCTGCCGTCGGTCACCAACGCCTTCAACATCTTCCTTCTGAAGCGGTTCTTCGACTCCATCCCCGGCGAACTCCTCGATGCCGCGGCCATCGACGGCGCCTCACCCCTGCGCACCCTGCGCTCCCTCGTCCTGCCGATCTCCCGGCCGATCCTCGGAGTCGTCTCCATCTTCGCGGTCGTCGGGGTCTGGAAGGACTTCCTCTGGCCCATGCTCACCCTGCCGGACCCGGGAAAGCAGACCCTCAACGTCGGCATCTACTCGCTGTCCAACGGGGTCCCGCAGAACGTCCTCATCGCCGCGCTCACCATCGCGTCCGTCCCGACGCTGCTGATCTTCCTGCTCTTCCAGCGCAACATCATGAGCGGTCTCACCGCGGGCGGCCTGAAGGGCTGACACCGTCCCGCACCACCCGCCTCCCACCAGCACTCCGCCGCCGGCCCTCCCATCGCACGCCCCGCGTCCGGGCCGGGGGCGGAGTACCACCTGCCCGAAAGGAACGCCACGTGGCAGCCATCCGTCCGACCGAGGCCACCACCGCACCCTGGTGGCGCGACGCCGCCATCTACCAGGTCTACGTACGCAGCTTCGCCGACGGCGACGGGGACGGCACCGGCGATCTCGCGGGGGTGCGGGCCAGACTTCCCTATCTCGTCGAACTGGGCGTCGACGCGCTGTGGTTCACCCCCTGGTACCTCTCCCCGCTGGCCGACGGCGGCTACGACGTCGCCGACTACCGGGTCATCGATCCCGCCTTCGGCCATCTCGCCGAGGCGGAGAAGCTCATCGCCGAAGCCCGTGAGCTCGGCATCCGCACGATCATCGACATCGTCCCCAACCACGTCTCCGACCGGCACGGCTGGTTCCGGGCGGCGCTTGCCGCCGCCCCCGGCAGCCCCGAGCGCGAGCTCTTCCACTTCCGCGAGGGACGCGGTGAGAACGGGGAGATCCCGCCCAACGACTGGGTGTCGGAGTTCGGCGGCACCCCGTGGACCAGGATCGACGACGGCCAGTGGTACCTCCACCTGTTCGCCCAGGGCCAGCCCGACCTCAACTGGGCGCACCCGGCCGTCCGCCAGGAACACGAGGACGTCCTGCGCTTCTGGTTCGAACGGGGCGTCGCGGGCGTGCGGATCGACTCGGCGGCCCTGCTCGCCAAGGACCCCGCCCTGCCCGACTTCGTCAAGGGAACCGATCCCCATCCCTATGTCGACCGCGACGAACTCCACGACATCTACCGCTCGTGGCGCGCCATCGCCGACCGGTACGACGGCATCTTCGTCGGCGAGGTCTGGCTCCCCGACTCCGAGCGCTTCGCCCGCTACCTGCGGCCCGGCGAACTCCACACCGCCTTCAACTTCAACTTCCTGGCCTGCCCCTGGGACCCCGGGCTGCTGCGCTCCGCCATCGACGACACCCTCGCCGAGCACGCCCCCGTGGGAGCCCCCGCCACCTGGGTCCTGTGCAACCACGACGTCACCCGCACCGTCACCCGCTACGGACGCGAGGAGACCGGCTTCGACTTCGCCGCCAAGGTCTTCGGTACACCCACCGACCTGGAACTCGGCACCCGCAGGGCACGGGCGGCCGCACTGCTCTCGCTGGCGCTGCCCGGCGCCGTCTACCTCTACCAGGGCGAGGAACTGGGGCTGCCGGAGGCCGACATCCCCCGCGACCGCATCGAGGACCCGATGTACCTGCGCTCCGGAGGCGTCGACCCGGGCAGGGACGGCTGCCGGGTCCCGCTGCCCTGGTCCGCCGGTGAGCCGTACGCCGGTTTCGGATCCACCGTCGAACCCTGGCTCCCGCAGCCGGCGGCCTGGGCCTCGTACGCGGCCGACGAGCAGGGCACCGACCCCGGCTCCATGCTCACCCTCTACCGTGAGGCGCTGCGGCTGCGCCGCGCGGAGCCGGGCTTCGCCGCCACCCCCGGCGAAACCTCCGACGGCCGGCTGAACTGGCTTCCGTCGGCCCCCGGCGTCCTCGCGTTCACGCGCACCCACGGCCTGATCTGCGTCGTCAACCTCTCGGGGAGCCCGTCCCCGCTGCCCGAGCACGACGAGATCCTGCTGACCAGCGTCCCCCTCGACGGCTCCGGCCTGCTGCCGGACGACACCGCGGCCTGGCTGCGCCGGAAGCGATAGCGGAGGGACCCGGGCTGCGGCACAGTGGTCGTATGGATGACCTCAACGCTCTCGCCGACGAGCACCTGGCCGCGGCCCGGGCCAACGCGCACGGGCGCAGCGCGCATCTGCTGCTGCGCCAGGAACCACTGCGGCAGACGGTGATCGCGCTCACCGGGGGATCCGCCCTCGACGAGCACAACGCACCGCCCGCCGCGTCGCTCCAGGTACTGCGCGGCTCGGTCCGGCTCACCGCCGGCTCCGGGGACGTGGACCTCACGGCGGGCGGACTGCACCCCATTCCCCAGGAGCGTCACGGCGTCCTCGCCCTGGAGGACGCGGTGGTGCTGCTCACCGCCGTGAACGACTGAGGCGACCTGGAGTACACCCGCGGGATCGAGGCATGAGAGAAAGGGAGACAACGGGGACGCCGGGCACACCGGTGACGGCGTCCTGCGCGTCACCCTTTCCTACGTCCCCCGGAGAATCCGCGTGCCCAGCAGGACCGACGAACCCGTCGCGGAACCGACCGCGCCCCCGGCCGGGGGCGCGCCGCGCAGGCGCTGGCGCACCGCTCTGCGCCGCACCCCCGTATCCCTCTGGAACGACGACGTCTCCGACTGGGCGGCGGCCCTGACGTACTACGCCATCCTCGCGCTGCTCCCGGCGCTCCTCGTCACCGTCTCCGTCATCGGGCTGGCCAACCCGGGCGCCACCAACGCTCTGATCGCCGACATCACGGCCTTCGCGCCGGCCGAGTCCGGCGCGGCCCTGCGCCGGCCCCTGGAAGCGGCCACCCACGAGCGCAGCGCCGTCTGGCTCCTCGTGGTCACGGGCAGCGTGAGCGCGGTGTGGTCCGCGTCGAGCTACCTCGCGGTCTTCCGCAGGGCGATGCACGCCATGCACCGCGTGAAGGACACCCGGCCCCCGCTGCGCCAGGCCCACATCATCGTGGCCTCGGCCGTCGGACTGCTCGTGCTGCTGATGGCGAGCGCCTTCGCCCTCGTGCTCACCGGTCCGCTGGCGCGCTGGCTCGGCCGACGGCTGGGGGTCGCGCAGGCCGGGGAGACGCTGTGGGCCGGTCTCAAGTGGCCCGTGCTGCTCTGTCTGGTCGCCTGTCTCATCGTGGGTCTCTTCAGCACCGGTCCGCGGTCCGCGCGCGGGCTGCGGCAGGGGTTGCCGGGCGGGGTCCTCGCCGCGTCGCTCTGGCTGGTGGCCTCGGCGGGCTTCGCGCTGTACGCGACCCACATCGGGAGCTACAGCCGTCTGTACGGCTCGCTCGCCGGCCTGGTCGTCTTCCTCATCTGGATCTGGTTCACCAATCTCGCGCTCCTGACCGGCGCCCAGTTCAACGTCGAACTGGCCCGCTCGGACGAGGACTCCCGGCAGGCGGTGCCCTGAGCGGCCCCAGAGCCTTGTGGGAGCGCTCCCAAAGGGCGAGGATGGGCCGATGGAACGGACCGCGTACGTACGTCCCTACCGCCCCACCGACCGGGAGGCCCTCGCGGAGATCTGCGTCCGCACGGCCGACAACGGCGGCGACAGCACGCATCTGTACCCCGATCCCGGGCTGATGCCCGCGCTGTTCGCCGAGCCCTACGCCCACCTCGCGCCGGAGCTGACCTTCGTCCTGGACGACGGTTCCGGACGCGCGGTCGGCTACGTCCTGGGGACCGCGGACACGAAGCGGTTCGTGGACGACTTCCGTGCGATCTGGCTGCCCCGCGTGACGGACCGCTTTCCCGAGCCCGAGGGGGAGCCGGAGACCCCCACCGAGGCGATGACGGCCCTTCTCCACCGCCCGGAGCGCATGATCCTCGCGGAGCTGGAGGGCCACCCCGCGCACCTGCACATCGACCTGCTGCCGCCGTGGCAGCGCAAGGGGCACGGCAGACGGCTGATGGGAGCCTTCCTGGACGCACTGCACCGCCAGGGCGTCCAGGCCGTCCACCTGTCGATGCTGACGGCGAACACCCCCGCCCGGGCCTTCTACGACCGGCTCGGATTCCACGTGATCGACGTGTCCGACCCCGGGCCGCTCACCTTTCTGGGGCGCTCGACCAGGGGTGTGGAACCGGTGGGCTGGGCAGGTAGTGGACGGCGAGCCGGGGAGAGCGCCCAGGCCGCCGGTTCGGAGGGGTGAGCGGCATGACCGAGCAGAGCGCGTGGAGCTTCGCGGACGACCGGGGCCGGCTGGCAGTCGCCGGCCGCAGGCCGGCCAGGGTGCTCGCGTACGTCCAGGCGGGAGCGACGCTGTGGGACTACGGGATACGCCCGGAGGGGATCTTCGGGTCCGGCCACGACGGGGCGGAGCCCGACCGCGCGAAGACGGGCACGCTCCCGCTGGACTCCGTGGACTACCGGGGCGCGGGCGACGACCTGGACGTGGACACCCTGTTACGCGGCAGGCCCGACCTGGTCGTCGCCGTCAGCTACGGCCACGGCCAGCTCTACGGACTTGACCCGGACACCGCCAAGCACCTCGAGGAAAGCGTCCCGGTCGTCGTGATCGACGTGGGCCAGGCGCGCACCCTCGACCGGGTCGCCGAGCGGTTCGCCGAGCTCGCCCGTTCTCTCGGGGGCGCACCGGTCGCGGGCGCCGCGGAGGATTTGGACGCCGCCCGCGAACGGCTCCGCGCGGCGCCAGGTGAACCCAGGGTGCTGGCCCTGTCTCCCGCCGGCCAGGCGGAGGCGTACGCCGCCCGTCCCCCGATGTGGCCCGAGCTGCGGGTCCTGGCCGAGCTCGGCATCACGATGGTCTCCCCGCCCGCCGGAGCGGGCGTCAACTGGGCCACGGTCGACTGGCGGACCGCGGCGGCCCTGGAGCCCGACGTCGTCCTGACGGACGTCCGGTCCCACGCGATCCCCCTCGACGAGGTCGCCGCCCCGGCCTGGGAGCCGGCCCGGCGGCACGCGCGGACCGTGCCGTGGAATCCGGAACCCCTGTGCAGTCCGCAGGCCCACGCGCGCTTCCTCGCCCTCGTGGCGGACGCCGTGGAGGGGGCGGGAGGCTGAGAGCCGTACACGGCGGCGCCCTGCTCCGTACGGACGCCCCCGGATCGCGCGGGCCGCCGCCCTTGGCGAGGCTGGCCCGGAGCCGGGACGCGAGATCCCCCGTACTTCCAGGAGCACAGATGCAGCAGGACAAGCACCCGTCGTACCGTCCCGTGGTCTTCCGTGACCGATCCGCCGGGTACGCCTTCCTGACCCGGTCCACCGCGTCGAGCGAGCAGACGATCGACTGGGACGACGGCAACAGCTACCCGGTCGTCGACGTGGAGATCTCCGCCGAGAGCCACCCCTTCTTCACCGGCAAGGCGCGGGTCGTCGACACCGAGGGCCAGGTCGCGAAGTTCGAGCGGCGGTACGGCGACGAAGGGGGCAAGGGCGCTTCCTGAGCCCCGGGCCCCCGGGGCTCCCGCGTCCGGGGCACAATCAGCGGGCACGGTGTCCCGTGACAGCCGCGGTCCGCGCGGGCAGCCCGCCCGCCTCGTCCAGGAGATCCGCCCCATGCCCGACAGCCCCGCCCTGCTGGTCATCGGCGAATGCGTCGCCGACATCGTCCGGCGGCCGGGGGCCGCGGACCGGACGCATCCCGGCGGCAGCCCCGCGAACGTCGCGTACGGGCTGGCCAGGCTGGGCCGGCGGACCACTCTGCTCACCCAGCTGGGCCCGGACCCCGACGGGCGGCTGATCGAGGACCACCTGGCGTCCGCCGGCGTGCGGGTGCTGACGGACGGGGCCGTAGCGCCCACCCCCACCGCCACGGTCGAACTCGACGACGCGGGCCGGGCCACGTACGGCTTCGAGATCACCTGGACGCTCGGCCCGGTGGAGCGGGGCGTGGAGCCGCCCCGCCACGTCCACACCGGCTCCGTCGCCACCGCCCTGGACCCCGGCGCCGGCACGGTGCTGGACCTCGTCCGGTCGCTCCGGGAGCAGGCGACCGTCAGCTACGACCCCAACGTGCGGCCCGCGCTGATGGGTGACCACGCCCGCGCGGTGCGGCAGGCGGAACGCTGCGTCGCGCTGAGCGACGTCGTCAAGGCGAGCGACGAGGACCTGCGATGGCTCTACCCGGGGGAGGCACCGCGGGACGCGGCCGAACGGTGGCTGCGCCGCGGGCCGGCGGTCGTCCTGCTGACCGAGGGCGCCGCGGGCGCGACCGCTTTCCTGCCGGGTTCGGCGGTGAGCATCGGCGCGCCGCCCGTCCGGATCGCGGACACGGTGGGGGCTGGCGACGCCTTCATGTCCGGCGCCCTGCACGCGCTGGCCTCGTACGGCCTGCTCGGAGCGGAGGGGCGCGCGGGGCTGCGCTCCCTGGACACCACCGTCCTCGGCGACGTGCTGCGCCACGCCGGCGCCTCGGCCGCCGTGACCGTCGCGCGGGCCGGGGCCCTGCCTCCCGACCGCGAGGAGCTCGACGCCGCGCTGGCGGGCGGGTCCGTCCCCGAGCGGTAGGGGCGTCCAGGGTGTCCTCGCCCGTACCCCGGTCGTTCATTTCGGTATGACCGTGACCCTTACCGACATCGCCCCACCGTCCACGACCGACCTGCTGACCGGCGTCCTCCTCGGTCCGGAGTTCCGCCGCGAACACGGCTTCTGGCAGCGGCTGATCAGCACAGAACCGTTCCGCCGCCCCGCCGGCGGAACGCCCGAGGAGCGACTGGCACTCGCCTACGAACGGCTGCGGGTCCTCAACCGGGCCCTCGACAGCGGAGCACGGCTCGCCGCCGACCCGCGGGCGCTGGCCGCCCTGCACGCCTGGCTCGGCCCGGTGGACCCCGCGCTGACCACGGTGGCGGGCATCCACTACAACCTCTTCCTCGGCAGCCTCCTCGACCACGACAGCGTCGGCAGCCGCGATCTGTCGGACTACCTGACGATGCGGCGCATCGGCACCTTCCTCTGCACGGAGGTGGCGCACGGCAACAACGCGGCGGCCATGGAGACCACCGCGACGTACGACCGTGAACGGGACGGCTTTGTCCTGCACACACCGAACGCGGGTGCGCAGAAGTTCATGCCCAACACCAGCCCGGCGGGCGGGGCCAAGAGCGGACTGGTCGCGGCGCGGCTGGTGGCCGACGGCGCGGACCACGGGGTGCGCCTCTTCCTGGTGCCGCTCACCGACGACGCGGAGGCGCTCCCCGGCGTCCGGGTGCGCCTGCTGCCCGCGCGCATGGGCAGTCCCGTGGACCACTGCCTGACCTCGTTCGACCACCTGTTCGTGGCCCGAGACGCTCTGCTGGGGTCCGGTGATGAGGGAGATGCCGAGGGAATGTTCAGGACGGAGCCGGGGGACCGGCGCCGGCGGTTCCTGACCTCGATCGGGCGGGTCACCCCCGGCCGGATCGCGATGAGCGCCTGTGCGGCCGGCTCGGCCCGCGCGACCCTCGCGGTGGCCGTGCGCTACGGCGGCCACCGGCTGATCTCCGGCAGCCGCGGCGCGCCCCCCGTGCCCGTCAACGCCCACCGGACCCACCACGGGCCGCTCGCCTCGGCCATGGCCACCGTCTTCGCCATGACCCTGCTCTACCGCAGGGCGCAGGAGCGTTGGGAGGCCTGCGCGGACGGCGAGGGCCGGGCCGAGGCGGGGACGCTCGTCGATGTCGCCAAGGCGTGGATCACCTGGCGGGCCCGCGACGTCATCGTCGAGAGCCGTGAACGCTGCGGAGCCCAGGCGCTGCTGGAGAACAACGGCATGACCGAACTCGTCACGGGGGTGGAGGGGGCCATCACCGCGGAGGGCGACAACATCGCCCTGTACACCAAGGCGGCCGCCGACATGCTCTTCGCCGCCGATCCGGGCGGTGCGGGCACCCCGGCCCCGCACACCCGGGACCTCGCCGATCCGCGCTTCCTCGGCACGCTCCTTGCCTCGGTCCAGGAGATCTGGTTCGCCCGGGCCAGGGAGCGCGTGCTGTCGGCGACCGACGCCGACGCCCTCGGACGCTGGAACGCGGCCTCCGGCCCCGCGCTGCGCGGGGTCGAGGCCTATGCGTACCGGCAGGCCGCCGCGGCCTACGCCGAGGCCCGTGTCGCCCTCCCCGAAGGAGCCGCGAAGGACCGGCTGGGAGAGCTGGAGCGCCTGTTCGCCGTCGAGTGGCTGGCCCGCAACAGCGGTGACCTGCTGGCCGCCGGCCGCCTGAGCGGTGATCAGGTGGAGGCCCTGGCGGAGGACGCCGAGGACCTGATCGCCGCCGTCGCCGCGCACGCCCCGCAACTCGCCGACTCCTTCGCCCTGCCCGAGGCCCTGCTGGCCGACTGGCCGATCGCCGGCCCGGGCTACGCCGATGCCTACGACGACCCCGAGGGCCCCTGGAACACCGGTGCGGCGGAGGCCCGGTGAGCGCCCCGGGCAAGGAAGGGGCGACGGGGTTCGGCGAGCGCCTGGAGATCCTGGGTCTGCGCGCCGTTCTGCTGGCCTACTGGGGCACCGCGTCCGTGCTCTCCCGCTGCGGCGGGAAACCGCGGAGCAACGGCGGCGAATCGGTTCACCCCAAGCGCTGAACCGCCCGACGGCCGTCGCCGGTACGGATGGGGAGCGGACCACACCCACCCACCCACCCACCGACCGGCGACGGCCCGGAGGCCGGCGGCACACCGCGTGATAGCTTGCAGACGCCAGTCACACTCCACGTGGAGTCAGGGAATCCGGTGCGAATCCGGAGCTGACGCGCAGCGGTGAGGGGGACGGGCGGGGCCACGGCCACTGGGACACCCTCGGGTGCACCGGGAAGGCGCTCCGTCCGGACGAACCCGAGTCCGAAGACCTGCTGGCACCCGCTTCCGCACCGGGAGCGGAACACCGTACCGGGCTCCGCGCTTGAGCCCAGAGACGCAGAGGGACTCGTGCCGCCCATAGCCAGCACCGTACGCCGAACCGCCCTGCTCATCGCCGGACTTGTCCTCCTGACCGCCTGCGGCGGAGGCGGGAGCACGTCCGACGGCGCGGCGCGGGAGCGCTCCGCCGACGGCTTCCCCGTGACGCTGGAGAACTGCGGT
This sequence comes from Kitasatospora papulosa, assembly GCF_000717245.1. Lineage (GTDB taxonomy): Bacteria > Actinomycetota > Actinomycetes > Streptomycetales > Streptomycetaceae > Streptomyces > Streptomyces papulosus. The sequence goes on along the minus strand of NZ_JNYQ01000003.1, from coordinate 325,006 downwards.
CGCACGGTGACCGTCGACGCGGCCCCGCGGCGGGCCGTCTCGCTCAATCAGGGATCGACGGAGATCCTGCTCGCCCTGGGCCTCGCCGACCGCCTCGCCGGCACCGCGACCTGGACGGATCCGGTGATGAAGGGACTGGAGAAGGACGAGGCCAAGGTGCCCCGCCTCGCGGAGAACCAGCCCTCCTCCGAGAAGGTGCTCGCGGAGGAACCCGACTTCGTCAGCGCGTCCTTCGAGTCCACCCTCGGCAAGGGCGGAGTGGCGTCCCGCGACCAGTTCGAGGAACTGGGTGTGCCCACGTACCTCTCACCCACCGACTGCGCGGGCAAGGACAACGCCGGCAGCAGCGACGGCTCCCGCACCGCACCACTGACCATGGACGGCGTCTACGGCGAAGTGCGTGACCTGGCCCAGGTGTTCGGCGTCCCGCAGCGGGGCGAGAAACTGATCCGCGCTCTCCGGGAACGGATCGAAAGGGCGACCGCCGGCGTCGACGCCTCCGACACGACCCTGCTCTACTGGTTCGCCAACGCCGAGGCGCCCTATCTGGCCGGTTGCTGCGGCGCCCCCGGCATCATCACGGGGGAGCTCGGCGCGAAGAACGTCTTCGACGACACGCACGAGGAATGGCCCCAGATCAACTGGGAGACGGTCGCCGACCGCAACCCCGACGTCCTGGTCATCGGTGACCTGACCCGTAAGTCGCAGACGGCCGAGAGCGCGAAGAAGAAGATCGAGTTCCTGGAGTCAAACCCCGCCACGAAGAATCTGGACGCCGTCCGCCACAAGCGCTACGTCCTGCTCAGCGGCCAGGCCATGAACCCGACCATCCGGACCGTCGAAGGCGTCGAGCGCGTCGCGGCGGGGCTGCGTTCGTTCGGGCTCGCGGAGTGACGAGGACCGAACCCGCACCGGACACGGAGACGCACCCGCCTCCGCCGGCGGGCACGGCCGTCGGCACACGGATCCTGCGTGACGGCCTCCTGTGGAGCGCCGGGATCGCCCTGCTGCTCCTGTCCGTCGCGGTGGCCGTGACGATCGGCCCCGCACGCATCTCCGTCCCGGACGTCTGGTCCGTGGTGGCCTCGCACCTCGGCCTGGGTGAAGGACGGCTGACCCCGATCCGGGACGGCATCATCTGGAACCTGCGCATGCCCCGCACCCTGCTCGCCGCGGTGTGCGGAGCCGGGCTCGCGGTGTGCGGCACCGTGATGCAGTCGCTGCTGCGCAACCCGCTCGCCGACCCCTTCGTCCTCGGCGTCTCGTCGGGGGCGTCCACCGGGGCGGTCGTGGTCGTCGTCCTGGGCGTCGGCGGGGGAGCGGTGTCCGTCTCGGGTGGTGCCTTCGTCGGGGCCCTGTGCTCGTTCGCCCTCGTCCTGCTGCTCAGCCACACGCTCGGCGGATCCACCGACCGGGTCGTGCTGTCCGGGGTCGCGGCCATGCAGCTCTTCTCCGCGCTCACCTCGTTCGTCGTGATGACGGCCGCCGACGCCGAACAGACCCGGGGCGTGCTCTTCTGGCTGCTCGGCTCGCTGAGCGGGGTCGGCTGGGGCGACGTGTGGACGTGCTCCGCCGTGCTGGCCGTGACCCTCCTGATCTGCCTCGGCCACGCCCGTACCCTCGACGCGTTCGCCTTCGGCCAGGACGCCGCGGCCGCCCTCGGCGTGCACGTGGCCCGCACCAGGATCGTGCTGCTCTGCGCGACCGCGCTGCTGACGGCCGCCCTCGTCAGCTCGGCGGGCGCGATCGGGTTCGTCGGGCTCGTCCTGCCGCACGCGGCCCGGGCGCTGACCGGTTCGGGGCACCGGAGACTGCTGCCGGTGACCGCGCTCGCCGGAGCGGTGTTCCTGGTCTGGGTCGACACCCTGGCCAGGACCGTCCTCGACCCTCAGGAGGTCCCCGTCGGGGTGGTCACCTCCCTCATCGGCGTGCCCGTGTTCGTCCTGATCCTCCACCGCACCCGGAGAAGCGCATGACCCCCGAGACGTACCGGAAAGGAACGCCCGGCGACGGCCTGCGGGCCACCCGGATCACCCGGGAGGCGGGCGGGCGGATCGTCCTCGACGGGGTGAGTGTCGCGCCGCCGTCCGGCGCCACGGTCGGGCTCCTCGGACCCAACGGCTCCGGCAAGACCACGCTGTTGCGTGTGATGGCCGGCGTCCTCGGCCCCGGCGCGGGAGTGGTGACCCTGGACGGACGCACGCTCGCCGAGACCGGACGGCGGGCCGTGGCCCGACGCGTGGCGGTCGTCGACCAGCACGCGGACACCCAGATCGACCTGAGCGTCCTGGACGTCGTACGGCTCGGCCGAATCCCGCACCGGCGCCCCTGGTCGGCGTCCGGCCCGGAGGACGAGGCCGCCGTGCACGGGGCCTTGGCCCGCACCGGACTGGCCGACCGCGCCGCGCAGTCCTGGCACACCTTGTCCGGAGGCGAGCGCCAGCGGGTGCAGATCGCCCGTGCCCTCGCTCAGCAGCCGCGGGAACTCCTGCTGGACGAACCCACCAACCACCTCGACATCCAGCACCAGTTGGAGCTGCTCTCCCTGATCGCCGCACTGCCCGTGACCGCGGTGGTCGCGCTGCACGACCTCAATCTGGCCGCGATGTTCTGCGACCGGGTCGTCGTCATGAAGGAGGGCCGGGTGGTGGCGGGCGGAACGCCCTCGGAGGTGATCACGGAGGAACTCGTCGCCGAGGTCTACCGGGTACGCGCGGTGGTCACACCGGACGGACCGGACGGGCGCCCTTCGGTGCGCTTCCTGCCCGGAGGAGCGGTGCACGCGCGGTACGGGCACGACGAGAGGGCGGGCCCGTGAACCACCCGGGTCCGCCCCTCGCTGGTGTCGCACGGCCTTTCGCCGCTGTGTGAGGGGTCAGGTCAGCGACGACGTCCCTGGCCGTACTCGCCGCCCATGTCCTTGTCGCTGCCCATGTCCTTGCCGTCCGCGTAGTCGATCTTCTCCTTGCGGAGCTCGGCGGACACTTCCTTCTGTTCGGTGACCTTGCTGGTCTCGAGACGGACCCGCTCCACGGGGACCGCCTCCTTGCGGACGGTGGCTCGTTCGGCGTGCAGGGTGACTTCGACGTCCTGTTCGCCGAGTTCGGTCCGCCCCTTCACGGCTCCCTTCTCACCCGGCTGCAGAGGCTCGCGCACCACGCGCACCTCCTCGTGGGACACCGGCACGGTCCGTGTGACGTTCTCCGTCACGACGTACTTGTGCAGGCGTGCCTTCCCGCTCTCGTACTCCTCCGTACCGACCTGGAGCTGCTCCTCGGACCGGACCATCTCCTCCCGGCCGGTGCCGCCGGCGGACCGTTCGGCTCCGGCACCCGCGAGCGGGCGCGACGTGGAGGAGGTCTCCGTGTCCCGGTGCCTGCCCGTGCCGGCACCGGTGGTGCCCATGCCGGCGGTGGTGGTGCCGGTGTCCTTCGCGTGTCCGGTGCGCGCGGTGCCGGCCGCACCGGCCGCACCGGCTGCCCCGGCCGCGCCCATGGCTCCCGTTCCGGTCCCGGACGTCGTGCGCGCGTCACCGCCCGCGCCGGCCGTGCCCTTCCTGGTCATCCCGTAGTGGCGGTAGAGCTCCTGTTCCTCCGATACGGAGAGGTGCGCGTCGGCGTCCACCCGGGGAGCGTCCTTGACGCGTTCCTTCGGGTGCGAGACGTGCAGGTCGGAGCCCACCCGGCGGGCTCCCGCAAGCGGCACGAAGCTCTCCTTCATGCCGAACATGCCGGTCTTTACCGTGATCCAGTCGGGCTTGCCGGTGTCGTCGTCGACGTACACCCGCCCCACGGTGCCGACCTTCTCCCCGTCGCTGTCGTAGACGGTCAGACCGTCGAGTTCTCCGGAATCCGTGAAACCGTCAGCGGCTCCCATGGCCGATTCCTCCTCGCCCGGGCGCGTCCTGCGGTCGGGTCCAGCAGGGAAGGCGCGTCCGGCTTCCATCGCGCCTCACCCGGTTGGACGCTGCAACTTCCCGGCCCGGGCGCCGGGAGGCCCGAAGGACCGGGGAGGGGCGGTGGCCCCGTTCCAGGGGGCTCTCGAACCGCTACACGCGTTACGCCATTCGGGTGAGAGCCCTCCCGGACGCGCCGGTGACCCCGTCCCGGCCCGACCGTATGATCGACGCGCCCGAGCCGATCGTCGGCGGGCCTGACGAGGGGAGCGCCATGGGATCCCCGGGCACCCGCCTGCCCCGGCAACGTGGCGAGCTTCTGACCAGGCAGGAGGACGGCCTCGGACTGCACCACCTCGTCTGGCGGCTGGGCCCCGGCTGGCGGGCCTGCAGCAGCGCCGTACTCGGGGGCGGGATCGGGCCGCGCGCCTGGATTCTGAACGCCCAGGTACCCGGCGGCTACCCCCGGCTCGACCCCGAGCGCCACCTCGCGGAGATCGCGGCCGCCGAGGCGCTCGACGGCGCAGGGGCCGGGCTGATGACTGCGGCCGACGTCACGGCGTACACCGCCGCCGACGACGGCGGGGTGACCGCGACCGTCACGAGCGGGCTAGGCGTACGGGGATGGGCCGCCGTTCCGGCCGAGGGCTCGGCCCTGCCGCAGCCTCCGGGCACGGTCAACATCGTCGTCACCCTCCCCGTGGCGCTCTCGGACGCGGCCATGGTGAACGCGGTCGCCACCGCCACCGAGGCGAAGGTCCAGGCGCTCCTCGACGCCGGACTCGACTGCTCCGGCACGCCGACGGACGCGGTGTGCGTCGCCGCGCCCGACCCCGGGGGACATCCGGGCGAACCGTTCGCCGGACCGCGTTCGGTCTGGGGCGCGCGACTCGCCAGAGCCGTGCACCGTGCCGTGCTGGAGAGCGCGCTGCGGCAGGCTTGAGGCCCCGCAGTCCCGGGACCGCACCGCACCGACGAAGGGAATCTCCCTCATGACCACCGCACCCACCGCCGGAGCATCCCGGGGCCGACCGACCGTCGCGGTCCTGGGCACCGGGATCATGGGATCCGGGATGGCCCGCAGCCTGCTCAGGGAGCGGCTGCCCGTCCGCGTCTGGAACCGCACCCGGTCCAGGGCCGAGCCGCTGGCCGCCGACGGCGCCACGGTGACCGACACGGCCGACGAAGCGGTACGCGGCGCCGACGTCGTCCTCACCGCCCTGAACGACGGCCCGTCGGTGGCGCAGACGCTCACCGCCGCGGCGTCCGGACTGCGTCCGGGGCAGGTATGGCTGCAGAGCTCCACCGTCGGCCTGGACGCGACGACCGACCTGGCCCACCGGGCCGCCGGACACGGACTCGTCTACCTCGACGCCCCGGTCTCCGGCACGAAGCAGCCGGCGGAGCAGGGCGCGCTCACCGTGTTCGTCTCCGGCCCGTCCGGTGCCCGCGCGGCCGTGCAGCCCGTCCTGGAGGCGATCGGGCAGCGGACCGTGTGGGTCGGCGAGGAACCGGGCGCCGCCACCCGGCTCAAGCTCGTCGCCAACACCTGGGTCGTCAACCTCGTCAACAGCGTGGCGGAGTGCCTCAATCTCGCCGAAGGACTGGGCCTCGACCCGCAGCTCTTCCTGGACGCGATGAAGGGCGGGCCGCTGGACACCCCGTACCTGCAGGGCAAGTCGGCGGCGGTGCTCTCCGGCGATCTCAGCCCGAGTTTCGCGCTTTCCACGGCACTCAAGGACACCCGGCTGATCATCGACGCGGCCGAGGCGGCGGGGGTGACGCTCGACCTGGTCGCCGCCTCCGCCGAGCGGTTCGCCCGCGCGGAGGCGGCCGGACACGGCGGCCAGGACATGATCGCCACGTACTACGCGGGCCGCCCCGGCGGGGCGTGAAGCCCCAGGGACGCTAAGGGCCCTGGGGAAGCGCAGACGGCGGGTGACTCGTCACGGTCACCGCGGGGCCGGGCAGCGGGCCGGTCGGGCCGCGGGGCGGTCGGGCCGCGGGGCGGTCGGGCCGCAGGGCGGTCGGGCCGCAGGGCGTCACGCCGCCGGTCCGGCCTTCGACCCCCGTACGGGCATGCCCACTCCGTCGCCCAGGTCAGGCCTCACGCACGGACACCGCTTCGTAGACGAGGGCTGAACTCCCCTCGGGGCCCCGGCAGGTCAGCCGGCCCGGCGGGGTGCGCCGGGCACGGACCTCGACCTCCAGCACCCTGCCGTGCGACGTCCCTCCGCTGATCCTGACGCGCCATCCCTCCTCGACGCGAAGGGTGCGGACGATCGCGTAGTCGTGCCGGCCGGCCGGACCGAAGCGCCGCAGCACCGCGGCCACGGCTGCCTGCTGCGGCGGGTGCAGGGTCGTGTAGCCCCGGAGATGACCGGCATGGATGCGGCCGGCCAGGTGTTCCTCCATCACGGTGATCGACGAAGCGGGGTCGAGCCCGCCGTAGTAGACGCCATCGGGCACGACGACTACGTTGGCGGCGAACCTGTCCCCGCCCACATGCGTCGATTCCCACACCAGGTCGGGCCAGCGCTCGCTGAGGACTTGGCCCACGGGACGGCCGCGTACGGCACAACAGGCGTCGTGCAGACCGTGGGCGCAGACGAGGACGACGGGCGGTCCGCCGCGGTCCCCCGGGGACCGCAGAGCGGTCTGGATCGCGGCCAGGTCGTCGTCCCGTCGCCAACTGCCCCACTGCTGCCTCAGAGCACCGGATTCGTCATGGCGCAGTACCGCCCAGCGATCGCTGCCGTGGGGACGACGGCGTCCGGGGCGCCTGACCAGGAGTACCCGGGCCCGGCTCGCCCGGGCAGCCGAGAACACGAGTTCCTTGACGCCAGGTTCGAGGTCGAGACCGTCGAAGCCGTCGGCCGGCCAGCCGCGCCTGTACTCGATGAGCACCCAGACGCGGCCGTACGGAGCCGTTCCCGTGAACACGTCTCCTCGTGCCCGGGCGGCGTCGGCGCAGAAGAACCGCTCCGCCGGGGTCACCGGTTCCCGGGCAGCAGCACCCCGGCCCGCAGCAGCCGCCCGGCGAGGGCGAGCCCGAGGTCGCCTGCCGTACGGATGCCGCCGTCGAGCAGGCGGGTCACCGGCGCGAGATCGGATGCCGGCAGGTCGAGGTAGCCCACCCGGGTGAACAGCCGTGTCCCTGCCAACCGTGCCTCCAGCGCCTCCCGCAGCCGTACCGGTGTGGTCGGACCCAGGCCGTTCAACGCCGACAGCTGGGCCAGCGGCCCCAGCGGTGCGGGGCGGCCCTCGGCCCGCCGGGCGCGTTCGAACGACGGACCGGGGTCGGCCTCGGCCACAGCGGCCAGGAGACGCTCACGGACCAGTTCCCGCTCGTCGTCCTGACCACCGGCCCCCAGAGGCAGGGATCGGCGCATCGGAGGGTCGTCACGCAGCGCTGCTAGGGCGGCCCGGGCCAGCTGCTCGGCCAGGGCGTAGCGGGTCCAGGTGTGGACACCGAGGGTGAGATGGATCGACACCTCACCCTGGGCCCGGGCGGAGTGCAGCCAGCCACGCGGCAGGTAGAGCACGTCCCCGGGGCCGAGCACGGTGTCCAGGTGAGCCGTGCTCCGTGCCGCCGCGTCGGCCACGGCCGGCCGGTGATCGGTCCATGGCTGGTCGCGCAACGGGTCGGGCAGTACGGGCTCATGGACGATCCACCGCTTCGTCCCCTCGATCTGGAGGACGAAGACGTCGTGCACGTCGTAGTGGGCGTCGAATCCGCGGTTCTGTGGGGGAGTGACGTAGGCGTTGGCCTGCACGGGATGGCCCAGCTCCGTGCTCAGCTCGGACACGAGACCGGCGACCGGCTCCCAGGTGCGGTGAAGCGCCTGCAGAACGAGCGTGGCTCCGTCGGCGAACGCTCGCCACAGAGCGGTGTCGTCGAGTTGGTCGCCGATGGTGGCGCCGACGCCCGCGGGGGCGGTGAACGACGACTCGGGAAGTGTGGTGCCGCCCTTGGCGACACGGAGGAACGGCGTACGCAGCCCGCGGCGGGAGATCAACTCGTCCACGGCGGCCGAGGAGAACACGTCGGAGAAGTCACTCGCACCCCGGGTGAGCGCCGCGGTCCGCGCCCAGACGTCACGGGCGAAGTCCTCCCGGCTCAGTCCGGTCAGGCGAGATTCCAGAACGCCGACGCCCCGCTGGGCGCCGACGTCCTGGACCTGGGTCCGGAACAGGCTCAAGAGCCGCTGCCGGCGCCGCCGTCGGCTCCGCCGTCCGCTCCACCGTCGTGGGCGCCGGGCGTACCGGCCGCTCCGCCGTCCGCGGGACCTTCCGCTCCGCCGTCCGCCCCACCGTCGTGGGCGCCGGGCGTACCGGCCGCTCCGCCGTCCGCGGGACCCTCGGCCCCTCCGTCGGCGCCTCCGTCGGCGCCTCCGTCGTGGACGCCGGGAGACCCCGCCGCTCCACCGTCCGCAGGACCCTCGTTCTCGTTCGCGTCGCGCTCGGGGAAGGCCATCGTTCCTCCTGGGATTGCTCCGTACCACGGGGGATTTCCGATATGCGAATGACGGATCACCGGAAAAGACGCTGTGTGCCGGGATGATCCTCAATCACCGTATCCCCGGAGCCGGGAAACCTCGATCCGAGCGGTCAGGGGTGCTTCGACGTCGCTACGGCCGAGGCGACGACGGCCCCGAGGCTGCCACCGGGACGGGATGACCTCCGGAGCCCGGTGTCACAGCTGGTGGCGGACCCCGGCCTCCTGCTGGGCCTCGGTGAGCTGTTCGCGCAGGTCGCCCTCGATGGACTCGCGGGCCTTGCCGCGGCGGAAGAGCGGCAGCACGGTGCGCTGTTTGCCGTCCTCGACCAGCAGGGCGAGCCCGCCGTAGAGCGCGAAGACACCGATGCCGAGACCGGTCCAGCCCGCCGCGGTCTGGAGCGCGTTCCCGAGGCCCGCCTCGTAGAGGCCCGTGAAGGCGAAGCGAACGGAGGTGAGGGTGAGCAGGACGGCGAACAAGGGCTTGGACTGCGCGGCGGCCCCGGCGAGCGCGAGCACGAACGGGACGAGTGCGAGGAGGAAGACGGCCTGTGCCATCACCGGCTTGCCGGGCGGGGAGTCCAGGGACGTCACGCTTGTCCCCGCCCATGCGGCGCCGAGCAGCAGCAGCGCTGTGCCGGCGCCCGCGTCACGGGCCAGGAAGGCGAAGATCCCGCTGACGAGTTGGAGCGGCACGACGAAGATGAGGACGAGGAGCAGAAGGATGCTGCTCTGTTCGGCCGGTACCCAGCCCAGCTGCAGGGAGGACAGGACCGTACTGCCCATGCCGAGGGCGAAGAAGCCCAGTGGCAGCGGGCTGGCGATCGGACGGAGCACGATGCGTGTGACGGCGTCGGTCGTCAGCGGTTCTGAGGGCCTGGTCGGGCCGGAATCCTGGTGCATCGTGCAAGCGTACGAGTTCCGGCTTCCCCCTTTCCGGAGCGCGGGTGGTCCTACGGCGCTTCTTCCCGGGTCCGGAGACCCTGTGGCGGCAGGTGCAGCTGATGGGCGAGCGCAGAGGCGTGCCGCGCCTCCGAACGGTCCTGCTGATCCGCGGGGATCAAGCGGCAGCCCGTCAGCCCCCGGGGCGCTCTCCCAGCACGCAGAACTCGTTCCCCTCGGGATCCGCGAGCACGACCCACGGCTCGTCCCTCCGTTGCCCGATGTCCGTGTGCCGGGCACCGAGGGCCAGCAGGCGTTCGACCTCCGCGTCCCGGTCGTCGGGGCGGAAGTCCAGGTGGAGGCGGTTCTTGACGGTCTTTCCCTCCGGCGTGGTCCCGAAGAGCAGGCCGGGCAGCCGGTCGAGCTCCGGCCTGATCTCGTATTCCTCGGGCGAGTCGTTCACCACGACCCAACCGAGTGCCTCACGCCACCAGCTGCCCAGGGCGACCGGATCGGCGGCGTCGATGACGAGCTGTTCCCACTCGAGTCCCATGGAGACGAGGCTAGCGTCGCATCCGCATGCGGAGAACTACTTCTGTGGCGTCGTTCGGCGGCTCTCCAGCAGGCGGATGAGCACGCTGAACAGGGGCGGCGCGAGGCCGTCACGGGCCGACCCTGTGACCGGAGACGAAGCGATGACCTTGCATTCCGATGTGGCCGAGTTACCGGCGAGGACCGGCATCCTTGGCGTGGACGTCGAAACATTGCCAGGAACCGGGCCGGAGATCGCGCGCTGAGAAAAGAACGATTCCGTGGGTGCGGGTCGCACCATCACAGCAGGCCCCGGAAGGGAGTTCCTGAAATGCTCGCCGGGGCATTTCAGATTGTTCCCGTGCCGCGCGTAGCTTCTCCGGGGTGCTCGGAATTCCTTCGGTGCGGTGATCGCAGTGGAAGGCGAAAATCTCGCGTCGATCCATAAGGCGGCGTCGAGTGGACCGGGTATGCGCGGACCTGGACCTGCCCTTGTTTTCCTCGCTCGGAACACGTGGACAGCGGGCGGGGCGGAACGCCTCAGGCGTTCCGCCCCGCCCGCTGTCCACGAGGCGCAGGTCAGACCCGGCGGTGGCGGCCGTAGTACTCGCCGGTCGTGCGGTGGAAGTCCGCGTCACCGATGTGCTTGTCCTTGTCGAACTCCGGAGAGTCCTTGATCTGGTCCTTCGTGAGGTCGACGTAGACCTTCTTGTCGTCGGTGTCGATGCGGCTCACGGTGCCCGCCGGCAGAAGGACGTGCTTGCCGAAGATCCATACACCGGTGTCGACGACCAGGTAGGAGGAGGTGACGTCGTCGGAGTGCTTGTCGACCTTGCCGATGCTCCCGTCCGTCGCCTCGACCTTGTAGCCGATCAGGTCCGTTCCGGCGGTGTGACCGACGGTCGGCTGGTAACCCCACAGGTTCTCGCTCATGGAAATATCCTTTGTTCGCACGGAAAGAAATGGCTTATTCGGAACGGTCTTCAGGTGGTCGCTCGCACCGTTCGGCTCTTCCGTCCGGGCGAGCTGCCTTTTCCCTCAGCAACCGCTGACAGCCTCGTGCCCCACACAGCCGGGCGTATGTCCGTGAAATCAGTTGTTTTTCGGGCCGATAAGGGGGCACCCGATGCGCCTGCGCGGTGTTTCGTCATCCGGCTTCGCCGGCGACGATTCCAGACGTCAGGTGGGCACTCCTCGGGACGCGGACCTTCCCGTCCCGTCGTCCAACCGTCCTGGTCCGACAGGAACGGGGATCCACTCAGACCACGGTCACCGGGTGCCTCACCACCGCGTCGAAGAGGTAGCCCTGGGTGTTGTGTGCGGTCGTCGCCGGCTGGCTGCGGCCCGAGCGGTCCGTCGCCCGCGCGAGCAGCACACCCGGGCCCGTCTCCCTCGGAACCCAGTCGGTGCTCCAGCGGACCCAGCTGCCCGGCCTGGACTCGTCACGCAGCCGGGCCGGCCGCCACCGGGTGCCCCCGTCGGTGCTGACCTCGACCGAGCGTACCGGCGCGCCGCCCGACCAGGAACGGCCGGTCAGCAGATGCCTGCGGCGGGCGGCGAACGACGCGCCGGGTGCGAGCTCGAAGGCGCTCTTGAGCGTCTGACGGGCCAGCGGGGCGCTGCCCTCGGCCGGGTACCCGGGGCCGAAGAGCCGGTACAGGCCCGTGTTCCACGGGCTCAGCAGCGGCTCCGCGCTCACCTCGATGTCACCCACCCACTTGATGTTCGCGATGCCCACCCAGGACGGGACGATCAGCCGCACCGGGGCCCCGTGGTCCGGAGGCAGCGGCTCCCCGTTCATCTCGTACGCGAGCAGTACGTCGTCCAGTGCCTTGGCCACCGGCAGGGGCCGGCGCACCCTGCCCAGGTTCGTCCCGTCGCTGACGACCTCCGCGTCCAGCCCGCGCGGCAGCACGTCGACCGCGTGTCCGCCGAGGCCCGCACGGCGCAGCACCTCGGCCAGCCGTACCCCGCGCCAGCGCGCCGTCCCGATCGCGCCCAGGGTCCACGCCGTCCCGCCGACCTGCTGGCCCTGCTGCGAGGTGAAGAAGCTCCGGCCGTTACCCGCACACTCGACGAACGCGGTGCGGGTGACCGCCGGGAGGGCGCGCAGCGCCTCGTACGAGAAGCCCACCGGGCCGCCGGCCAGTCCGTCGCCCCAGACCGTCAGCGTCCAGTCCGTCGCGTCGACGACCGGCGTGGCGGTGTGGTTGCGGACGAAGAACCGGTCGGCGGGGGTGAGCAGCCCGGTGTCCCGCAGCGCCGAGAAGTTCGTCTCGGCGTTGGTGCCGCACACCGTGAACAGCTCCGGAGGCAGGGGCTTCACCACCCCCGCGAGCGACTGCGCCGCGTGGGCAGGGGACGCGGCGGCCGGGACCAGCGGGGCCGCGACGGAGGCCGCCGCGACGAGTTTCAGCAGATCACGGCGGTCGATCCCCGCCGATCTCGCGCGTCCGCGGGCCCATTGGCGCATCCGCGTCCGGTCGTAGGAGGATTCCGACGGTGATACGGAACTCGTGGGCGTTCCGGAACTCATGGGTGCTCCAGGGGAAGTGGTCTGCGGTCGGCGCCGGGCGGACCCGGTCGGTGGGGCGGAGGCAGCAACTCCCGTACGAGAGCTGCGACCTGCTCGGTCTCGATGAGGAACCCGTCGTGTCCGTAGGGCGATTCGATGATCCGGAGACGGTCCGCGCCGGGCAGCAGCGCCGCCGCCTCCGCCTGCTGCGCCGGTGGGTAGAGCCGGTCCGAGTCGATGCCGACGATCAGCGCCGGCATGCCCGCCCGGCGCAGCGCCCGCGCCCTACCGCCGCGTCCCCGGCCCACGTCGTGGGCGTTCATCGCTTCCGTGAGCACCACGTAACTGCCCGCGTCGAAACGGCGCACCAGCTTGTCCGCGTGGTGGTCGAGGTAGGACTCCACCTGGTAACGCCCGCCCTGCGCGGGCAGTTCACCGGGCTGCGCCCGTCGGCCGAACCGTGTCCCCAGCTCCGCCTCGCTCCGGTAGGTGACATGGGCGATCCGCCGGGCCAGCCCGAGCCCCCGGTGCGGGCCCGAGCCGGGCGGCGCGTCGTGGTACCGGCCGCCCTGCCAGCCCGGGTCGTTCCGGATGGCCGCGATCTGCATGCTGCCCCAGGCGATCTGCTCGGCCGACGACGCCGTGGGAGCGGCGAGCACCAGCAGTGAACCCGTACGGCCGGGCCGGCTCACCGCCCATTCGAGGGCCCGCATCCCGCCCATCGAACCGCCGATCACCGCGGCCCACCGGCCGACACCCAGGGCGTCGGCGAGCCGCGCCTCCGCCGCCACCTGGTCACGCACCGTCAGACGGGGGAAGCCGGCAGCCCAGTGGGTTCCGTCGGGCAACCGTGACGACGGGCCCGTGCTGCCCTGGCAGCCGCCCAGCACGTTCGGCGCGACGACGAACCACCGATCGGTGTCCAGCGCCCGGCCGGGGCCGATCAGCGCGTCCCACCAGCCGGCCGACGGGTGTCCCGGTCCGGCCGGGCCTGCCGCGTGGCTGTCCCCGGTCAGCGCGTGCAGGACCAGAACCGCGTTCGCGCCGTCCGGTGCGAGGCGGCCCCACGTCTCGTACGCCAGCCGCACACCCGGCAGGTCCGCCCCGCACTCGAGCCCGAGAGGGGCGTCGAACACGGTCCACGAACGGCGGCCGGGCGGGTCCCCCTCCCGCCGGCCTCCGGCGGCCGGCGGGAGGGGCAGCACCGGGGGCGTGGTGTCCCGGTTCAGGACGCCGCCTTCGCGGCGCGGAACCCTGCCTCCAGATCGGCCTTGAGATCGTCGACGTTCTCCAGGCCCACGGAGAGCCGCACCAGGCCCGCCGTCGCGCCCGTCGCCGCGAGCTCCTCCTCGGTCAGCTGGCTGTGGGTGGTGGACGCCGGATGGATGATCAGGCTCCGCACGTCGCCGATGTTGGCGAGGTGGCTGAACAGCTCCACCGCGTCCACGAACCTCTTTCCGGCCTCCACCCCGTCCCGCAGTTCGAAGGAGAGCACCGCGCCGGCGCCGCGCGGCAGGTAGCGCCGGCCGGCGTCGTACCAGGGGCTGGACTCGAGTCCGGCGTAATGCACCGCCGAGACCTCGTCGCGGCCCTCCAGCCAGCGTGCCAGCGCCAGCGCGTTGGAGGTGTGCCGCTCCAGACGCAGGCTGAGCGTCTCCACGCCCTGGAGGAGCAGGAAGGCCGAGTGCGGCGAGAGCGCGGGTCCGAGGTCGCGCAGCAGCTGGACGCGCAGCTTGGCGGCGAAGGCTCCGTGTCCCAGATCCGGCCAGTACCGCAGCCCGTGATAGCTGGGATCGGGTGTGTGGAAGTCCGAGAACCGCTCGGCGTGCGCACCGAAGTCGAAGCTGCCGCCGTCCACGACCACACCGCCGATGGTGGTGCCGTGACCGCCGAGGAACTTCGTCGCGGAGTGGATGACGATGTCCGCGCCGTGCTCCAGCGGCCGCAGGAGGTAGGGCGTGGGCACCGTGTTGTCCACGACGAGCGGAACTCCCGCCTCGTGCGCCACGTCCGCCACGCTCCGGATGTCGAGCACATCGCCGCGCGGATTGCCGAGCGTCTCGGCGAACAGGGCCTTGGTCTCCGGCCGGACGGCCGCCCGCCAGGCTTCGACGTCGTCGGGGTCCTCCACGAACGAGACCTCGATGCCGAACCGGGGGAGCGTGTGCCGGAACAGGTTGTACGTACCGCCGTAGAGCGAGGCGGAGGAGACCACGTGGTCCCCGGCGCCCGCGAGCGTCAGGAGCGCGAGGGTCTCGGCCGCCTGCCCGGACGCGAGCGCGACGGCGGCCACGCCGCCCTCGAGCGCGGCGACGCGCTGCTCCAGGACGTCCTGCGTGGGGTTGTGGATCCGGGTGTAGATGTTGCCGGGCTCAGCCAGTGAGAAGAGGTCGGCCGCGTGCCGGGTGTCCCGGAAGACGAAGGACGTCGACTGGTAGATCGGTACCGCACGGGCCCCTGTCGTCGGATCCGGCACCGCGCCGGAGTGGATCTGCTTCGTCTCGAAGGACCAGGCTGCCCCGGCGTCCTGCCGGTCGTGATCCTCAGGTGTGTGCCCCGCGGTGACGGAGTCGACGGGCTGGCTCATGTCATACCTCGCACGGTCGTTCGGGAGGATGTCCGCCGTTCGGACGTGGTCCGCGCGAGCACGGTGGCGTCGCCGCGGCGGCGTACTGGTTACGGACCGTAGAGGCCGTTCGAGGCGGGACGGAAGCAGGTCGTGCACGTGGCCACGAAGCTGCAATGCCGCCGCAACAGACACGCCGGGCCGGCCCCGCGTTCCACGGAGCCGGCCCGGCGTCGGTCGTGCGTCAGTCCTGCGCGAGCATGCCGTCGTGGAGCTTTCGCAGGATGCGGCTGAGCAGCCTGGAGACGTGCATCTGGGAGATGCCGAGCTCGTCGCCGATCTGGGCCTGCGTCATCTCCTGGCCGAACCGCATGTCGATGATGCGGCGCTCACGCGCGTCGAGCTCGCCGAGCAGCGGTGCGAGCGCGTGGAGGTTCTCCACCGTCTCCATCGCGGGGTCCGGTTCGCCCAGTACGTCGGCGTACGCGCGCCCGGCCGTCGTCCGGCCCGCGTGGTCCCCGGCGTCGGCCGGCATCTCCAGCGAGCCGGCCGTGTAGCCGTTGGCGGCGACGAGGCCCTCGGTGATCTCCTCCTCCTCGAGATCGAGGTACCCGGCGAGCTCCTGGACCGTGGGGTCACGGTCGAGCTCCACCGCCAGAGCCTCCTTGGCCTTCGCGAGGTCCACCCGGAGCTCCTGGAGCCTGCGCGGCACATGGACGGCCCAGGTGGTGTCCCGGAAGAAGCGTTTGATCTCCCCGACGATGTACGGCACGGCGAACGACGTGAACTCGACCTCACGGGCGAGGTCGAAGCGGTCGATGGCCTTGATCAGGCCGATGGTGCCGACCTGGACGATGTCCTCCATGTCACCGCTGCCCCGGTTCCGGAAGCGTCCTGCGGCGAAGCGCACGAGGGACAGGTTCATCTCGATCAGGGTGTTACGTGCGTACTGGTGCTCGGGGGTGCCCTCGTCCAGGGCCTGCAGCCGGTCGAAGAAGAGCCTCGACAGCCTTCGTGCGTCCCGCGGGGCGATCAGCCCGGCGTCCTCGATCCAGGGGAGTCCGCCGGAGGCACCTGCTCGTTCCGCGCCGGCGGTTTGTGCAGTGTGCGCGGTCATCCCGTCACGCTCCTCAGATTGTCGGCCTGAGGTGTGGGCGCGTGCCCGATGGGTGGCAACTCATGCGTGCGGAGGCTGATTTGAGCCGAGCTCTTGCCGGATATGGCTTGAAATCGCTGGAGTCGTCCTCCGTGGGGCACACCGGGGCGCTCTGGATCACGGGGGCGCACAGAACCGCCCCACCGGTACGGGGGAGCCCGGTGGGGCGGCCGTCTCCAGGGTGCCACAGGCCGGGACCCGTTGGGGGTGAATCCCGCGCAGTGGTGCACATCCGCTGCATCCGGCGTCCGCGGTCCCGAGCACACGGGAGTGTGTGCTCGGGACCGCGAGGCCGTGGGATGCCGGACGAGGCGCGTGTACGTGCTGCCCGGGGGTCCTTGATTGCACGCTCGTGAACAGTACGGAGGTGCGGGAATAGGCGCGGGGTGGCCCGGCCTTCCCTCCCTGTCGCCGACCGCCGAAACAACCGGAGTGAGAGAGTCCATGCCCGAGCCCGCACCCCATCCGCTGGACAACCCCGCCCGCGCCTCGCTCGCCGGCCCGCACGCCCACTTCGCCGAGCGGCGCGGTCGCATCCTGCGCTACAGCCCCGACGTCACACCCTGGCTGGCCCTGCCGGACGCGCCCGAGGCCCAGGACTGGGCCGATGTGGCCGCTCTCGCGGGCCCCGGCTCCCCCGTCACGCTCACCGCCTTCCGTGAGCCCCCTCCCGCCGACTGGGAGATCGTCTTCCGGGCCGAGGGCGTCCAGCTGGTCGACGACACGGTGGACGCCGCCCCCGATCCGGAGGCCCTGCTCCTCGGTCCGGCCGACGTCCCGGAGATGCTGGACCTGGTCGAGCGCACCCGCCCGGGCCCGTTCCTGCCGCGCACCGTGGAGCTCGGTACCTACCTCGGCATCCGCCGGTCCGGAGTTCTCGTGGCGATGGCGGGGGAGCGGCTGCACCCGCCCGGCTGGACCGAGATCAGCGGCGTCTGCACCGACGAGTCAGTCCGGGGGCAAGGGCTCGCGTCCCGCCTCGTCAGGGCCGTGGCCCACGGAATCAAGGAGCGGGGCGAGACTCCCTTCCTGCACGCCGCCGGGTCGAACACCTCAGCCATCCGGCTCTACGAGTCCCTCGGCTTCACCCTGCGCCGCAGGACGGCCTTCCTGTCGGCGCTGGTCCCGGCGGACCCGGTGCCGGCTCCCGACGCCAGGACCCGGGACCGCGGGGCGGGTAGCTTGGAACACGTGGGGCGATAGGGACGAACAGGCGGGAGGCATGCCGTGGTCCTGGGACTCCGGCGCCCGTCGGCGGCGCGCAAGACGCCGCTGCCCGGGGTGGACACGGGTGAGGAGTCAGCGGGTGCCTCCCGGATCGGGAACGTGGCGCTCGCGCTGTGGCTCTTCCTCCTCACCGCCGCGGTCGTCCTCCTGGACGCCTTCACCGGTGACGACCTCCCGGTCATCCCGCTTTTGGTCGTGCTGCCCGCGCTCACATCGGTCTTCTGCTCGGTGCGGCAGACCACGGCCGTGGCGGCATGGGTCACGGCGGTCGTCGTGGCGACCAGGATCCCCGCCGCCGGTGCCTTCTGGGACGTGCTCTTCCTCCTCGGCTTCACCGCCCTCGCCAGCTCCCTCGGTGTCGTCGCCTGTGCCGCGCGCATCCGGCACGCCACCGAGGTGGCGAGGCTGCGGACGGCGGCCGTCGCCCTCCAGCGGCAGATCCTGCGCCCGCTCCCCGTCCTCACGCGCCAGATCTGCGCCCACGGGCTCTACGAGCCGATCGAGGAGGACCGCTTCGTCGGCGGTGACGTCTACGAGGTCGTGCAGTCGCCCTACGGCACCCGCGTGATCATCGGTGACGTGCAGGGCAAGGGGCTTCCCGCGATCGGAGCCGGTTTCGCGGCGCTCGGAGCGTTCCGGGAGGCCGCCGTGCGGGAGCCCGACCTCGTCGCGGTGGCCGATTCCGTCGAGGACGCGGTCGTCCGGCACAACGCCCTCACCGCCGAGGCCGGAGAGGCCGAGCGCTTCGTCACCGCCCTGGTGCTGGGGTTCGACGGAAGCGACCGGGTACGGGTCGTCAACTGCGGGCATCTGTGGCCGCGGCTGCTGCACGACGGCGCGGCGTCGGTGGTCACCCTGAACCGGACGTCCGTACCGCTGGGCATGGCCGAGCTCGGCGGTGAGGCGCGGGCCGCGGAGTGGATCGACTTCCCGCCGGACGCCGCCCTGCTCGTCTGCACCGACGGGGTGACCGAGGCCCGCGACGCCACGGGGGAGTTCTACCCCTTCGACGCGCGCCTCGGCTGGTGGGCCGACCGCGAACCGGACCAGGTCGTCGAGGCGCTCCAGGCCGACCTGCAGAACTTCGCGGGCGGAGTGCGCCGGGACGACGTCGCCGTGCTCGTCCTGACCAGGCCCTCGGACGGGGCGGACGTGTCGAGCCTTCCGGAGGCGAGGCCGTCTGGAGAGGGCGGCCCGTAATCGTCCCCTGCGACCGGCCGTCGCAGGGTTAGACTGACTCCCATGGGTTCGTACTACTTCTTTCTCTGATACGCGGCCGGGCCGCCGCCACGCGACGCCAAACGTCGCCGCGTGACCCCTCGGGTCACGCCCGTGTGCCGCGGTCCGCTCGGTCGTCCGACACCCCTGCCCCCGAGCGCGCCCGCGTCCACGACGCCGACGTGCGCGCTGCCGCGGGCCTGTCACTTCAGGGAAAGCACCCATGTCTTCTCAGCGCACCCGCGCCCAACTGGCCATGCACGACGTCTCCAAGGCGTACGGCGACCGTTCCGTCCTCGATCAGGTGTCCCTGACCGTCCGCCCCGGCGAGAAGGCGGGCGTCATCGGCGAGAACGGCTCCGGGAAGTCCACCCTGCTCCGGCTGATGGCCGGCACCGAGGTCCCGGACGGGGGCGACGTCACCGTCAGCTTCCCGGGCGGCAGCGGCCACCTCGCCCAGACACTCGCACTCGACCCCGGCAGCACGGTCCAGGACGCCGTCGACGCCGCCCTCGCCGGGCTCCGCGACCTGGAGCGCCGGATCCGCGAGGCGGAGGAGACGATGGCCGGCGAGGAACCCACCGACGCGCGGCTCGCGGCCTACGGCGACCTGCTGACGGCGTACGAGGAACGCGGCGGCTACCAGGCGGATGCCAGGACCGACGCCGCGCTGCACGGCCTCGGGCTCGGCCACCTCACCCGGGACCGCGCACTCGGCACCCTGTCCGGCGGGGAGCAGTCCCGGCTGGCCCTGGCCTGCGTGCTGGCCGCGGCGCCCGAACTGCTGCTGCTCGACGAGCCCACCAATCACCTCGACGCAGCCGCCGTCAGCTGGCTGGAGGACCATCTCCGTGCCCATCGGGGCACCCTCGTCGCCGTCACCCACGACCGTGCGTTCCTGGAGCGCACCACCACCGTGATCCTGGAGGTCGACCGCGATCTGAGGAGCGTCTCCCGCTACGGCGACGGCTGGGACGGCTACCGCACGGCCAAGGCCGCCGCGCGCCGGCGGTGGGCGCGGGAGCACCAGGAGTGGCTGGAGGACCTGGCTCGCACCGGGGAACTGGTGAGCAGGGCCGGACAGCGCCTCGCGAGCACCGGGAAGGACCCCGGGCAGGGCTTCGGCAAGCACCGCCGGTCGCACGAGACGAAGCTGTCGGGCCAGGTCCGGTCCGCCCGGGCCAGGCTGGAGGAACTGCGCCGCTCACCCGTCCCGGAGCCTCCCCGGCCGCTGCGCTTCACCGGCGACCTCGCTCTCGCCGCCGAGGCCGACGGCCCGTCGGACGGCACGGGCGGCCGTGTCCCCGTGGTCGAACTGGAATCCGTCCGCGTCGGCGAACGGCTGTACCTGCCTTCCCTGAGGGTCGAGCCAGGCCGGCGGCTCCTGGTCACCGGGCCCAACGGGGCCGGGAAGACCACGCTCCTGCGTGTGCTGGCCGGTGATCTCGCGCCCGACGCCGGTACGGTCCGGCGGCGGGGCAGGATCGGCTACCTCCCGCAGGAACTCCCCGCCCGTCCCACCCGCCGCACGTTGCTCGCCACCTTCGCCGCGGGCCGGCCGGGGTTCCCCGAGGAGTACGAGGACGAGCTGCTGGCCCTCGGCCTGTTCCGTCCGGACGACCTGGCCGTGCCCGTGGCGGCCCTCTCCGTCGGGCAGCAGCGCAGGCTCGCCCTGGCCCGGCTGGTGACCCGCCCGGCGGACCTGCTGATCCTCGACGAGCCGACGAACCACATCGCGCTCGGTCTCGTCGAGGAACTGGAGGCGGCGCTCGAACGGTACGAGGGAGCCGTCGTCGTCGTCTCGCACGACCGGAGCTTCCGGGGCCGCTTCACCGGCGAACGCCTCGGGCTCCGGGCAGGGCGCGCCGTGACGGAGGACTACGCCTCCGAGGGGGTGCGCCCCTCGCGCACGTAGGCGCGCAACCGCTCGACGAACACCCGCTGGCCCGCCACGAGCCGTTCGAGGGCCTCGTCCGGCGTGCACCAGGCGAACCGGTCCATCTCCGGGAACTCCCGCAGCACGCCGGAGCCCTTCGGCCACTCCATGGTGAAGGTCCCCGGGACCGCTCCGGCGGGGTCGAGCCAGGCGTCCACTGCCCAGACGGTGACGATCTTGCCGCCGGCCTGACGTGCCTCGCCCAGCGGAACCCAGACGCCGTCGGGGACGGGCAGCCCGAGTTCCTCCTGGAACTCCCGGCGCGCGGCGGCGGCGGGCTCCTCCTCCGCGGGCTCGTACTCGCCCTTGGGGACCGACCATGCCGCCGTCTCGCGCCGCGCCCACAGCGGCCCGCCCATATGGCCGATCAGGACCTCCGCGTCAGGCTGGCCGTCCTCGCCGGCCACGACCCGGAAGAGCAGGACACCCGCGCTGCGTCTGACAGTCGACATGTCGTCAAGTGTGGCGCAGCGGAGCGTTCGTGTCCCCCTGTAGGGGCCCGGCGGAGTCACCCTTCTGCCGCGTGCTGTTCCTCCTGATGTCCCCGTTGCCCTCTGGTGCGTCCCATCCGGCCCGGTCATGCTGTCCGCCGACGGCGCGTTTCCCGCGCGATCAGCTCCCCACCAGGAGGACTTGTGGCCCCAGGCATCCCTCACGGCATCCGTCGGTCGCTCGTGCTGCTGGCGACCGCGGCGGCGACGGTGGCAGGGGCCGCCGTCCCCGCTGCCGCCGACCCGACGCCGGACCCCCGCCCGTACACCACCGCCGAGATTCTCCGGCCCGTCGCGCCGCCGCCCGCGAGCGGCCCGGCCGGCGGCGCGAGATCCGTCGTGGACGGCGACGGCATCGAGACCGCCCGCGCCACCCGTCCCGTCGCCCCCGGCGTCCGCCTGAGTTCCTACGACCGCCTCGAGTCCGACAAATGGCTGCGGGTCGACACCCTCTCCGTCGACCTGGACGGCAGCGGAGTGCGGGCCGACTACCTGTCCTCGGGCAAGGTCGCCGACCGGCACACGGTCTCCGAAATGGCCGCCGGGCACGACCCGGGCAAGGGCCGGCGCACCGTGGCCGCGATCAACGCCGACTTCTTCGACATCAACCAGACCGGAGCGCCCCTGGGGCCGGGGATCAAGGACGGGCGGACGGTCCATTCCCCGGCCACCGGCGTCAACCGCGCGGTGGGCTTCGGGCCGCGGAACGCGGGCCGCGTCCTCGAGCTGTACTTCGAGGGCACGCTGACCCTCCCCTCGGGCGGACACCCGCTGGCCGCGTACAACGCCGCGAACGTACCCGCCCAGGGCGTGGGCGCCTACACGTCGGCCTGGGGCGGAGCCGACCGCGCACCGACCGTCGACGACGCGCGCCCCGTCGCCGAAGTGGCCGTGCGTGACGGCGAGGTCGTCTCCGTGTCGGACGGCCCCGGATCGGGGCCCGTGCCCGAGGACACGGTGGTCCTCGTCGGCCGGGAGGCCGGGGCGGGCCTGCTGGCCGCCCTCGAACCCGGCGACCCCGTCAAGATCGCCTACCGGGCGCGCACCGACGGCGGAGCCGTCCCGCGCACCGCCGTGGGAGGCCGGGAACTGCTCGTCGTCGACGGGGCGGCACAGAACCACGACGGCGAGGGCAACAACACCGCGGCCCCCCGTACCGCGGTCGGGTTCTCCGAGGACGGCCGGACCATGCAGGTCGTCACCGTCGACGGCCGGCAGACCGACAGCGGCGGCGTCACCCTCACCGAGCTGGGCGAGATGATGCGCCGGGCCGGTTCGTACAGCGCCCTCAACCTCGACGGAGGAGGGTCCTCGACGCTGGTCGCCCGTCAACCCGGCAGTGACACGCTGCGGGTCGAGAACAGCCCGTCCGACGGCAGCGAACGCACGGTCCCCAACGGCCTCGCCCTGACCGCCCCCGACGGCAGCGGGCGCCTCGACGGGTTCTGGGTCGAGACCCGGACTCCGGCGGCGACCGCGCCCGGCGACGACCCCGTCGCCGGCGGCCATCCGGAAAGGGTCTTCCCCGGACTGACCCGGCAGCTCACCGCCGCCGGGTACGACGAGACGTACGGTCCCGCCGCGGGCGCCCCGCGCTGGCGTGCCGTCAGCCCCGCGATCGGCAGCGTCGACGCCCGGGGAACGTTCACCGCCCGCCGCAGCGGCGCGACCGACGTCCGGGCCGAACGCGCCGGAGCCCACGGCGGTACCCGGCTCACCGTCCTCGACCGGCTGGCCCGTATCCGGCCCACCACCCCGCGCGTCGGCCTGGCGGACGAGAAGGCGACCGGCACCTTCGGCATCGTGGGACTCGACTCGCACGGAGCGAGTGCCCCGGTCGAACCGGCGGACATCGACCTCGACTACGACCGCACACGGTTCGCCGTCGCCGACGACGGCCGGGGCTCCTTCACCGTCACGTCCCTGACCGGCTCCGGGGCGGGACGGATCACGGCCACGGTGGCCGGGGTCAGCACCACCCTCGCGGTGAGCGTCGGCCTCACCGAACAGACGTCGGCGGACTTCGACGACGCCGGATCATGGACGTTCAGCCAGGCCCGCGCCGACGGTTCGCTCGCCGCGACCCCCGACGGGCACTCCGGCACCGGCCTGCGGCTCACCTACGACTTCACCCGCTCGACCGCCACGCGCGCCGCCTACGCGACTCCGCCGCGGCCCCTCGTCGTGCCCGGCCGGCCGCAGACGTTCACCCTCTGGATCAAGGGGGACGGCAACGGCGCCTGGCCCACCCTGCACCTGAAGGACGCCGCGGGGTCCGACCAGCTGCTGCGCGGGACCTACATCACCTGGACCGGCTGGCGTCAGGTCACCTTCACCGTGCCGCCGGGTGCGCCGGCTCCCCTGACCGTGCACCGCTTCTACCTCGCCGAGACCGCCGCGGCCCGGCAGTACACCGGCGAGATCGTCATCGACGGCCTGACCGCCCAGGTGCCGCCCACCGTCGATCTGCCCGAACAGGCCCGCAACGCGGACCCGTTGATCGACCCGGCCACCGTGACCGAGGCCCGGGACTGGCAGTTCGCGGTCATGTCGGACGCGCAGTTCGTCGCGCGGGACCCGGACAGCGCACTCGTCCGGCAGGCCCGTCGCACCCTGCGCGAGATCAAGGCGGCCCGGCCCGACTTCCTGGTCGTCAACGGCGACCTCGTCGACGAGGGCTCGCCCGCCGACCTGGCCTTCGCCCGACAGATCCTCGACGAGGAACTGGGCGACTCGCTGCCCTGGTACTACGTACCGGGCAACCACGAGGTGATGGGCGGCAGGATCGACGACTTCGTCGCCGAGTTCGGCCCGGCACGGCGCACGTTCGACCACGAGGGGACCCGCGTCATCACACTCGACACCTCGGGTCTCAGCCTCCGCAGCGGCGGCTTCGACCAGATCAAGGAACTGCGCGCCCAGTTGGACGCGGCGGCCACGGACCGATCCGTCGGCGCCGTGATGCTGATCGAGCACGTACCCCCACGCGATCCCACCGCGCAGCAGGGAAGCCGGCTGAGCGACCGCAAGGAGGCGGCCCTCCTCGAACAGTGGCTCGCCGACTTCCGGCGCACGACGGGCAAGGGCGCTGCCTTCATCGGCAGCCACGTGGGGGTCTTCGACGCCTCACGCGTGGACGGAGTCCCGTATCTGGTCAACGGGAACGCCGGCAAGGCGCCGGCCGGCCCCGCGGACGAGGGCGGATTCACCGGCTGGTCGCTGGTCGGCGCCGACCGGGTCCTGCCCGGGGAACAGGCGGCGGCGCGCCGGCAGCCCTGGCGGGGCGGCCCCGACTGGGTGTCGGTCCAGACCCGCGCCCACGTCGACGCCCTGACCCTGACAGCCCCCTCCCAGCTGGTCAGGGGCCGGAGCGCGGCAGTCACCGCCCAGGTCACCCAAGGCACACGTACCGTGCCGGCGGCCTTTCCGCTGAGCGCCGACTGGACCGGTTCGCCGAACATCCACATCGGCGATCCCGACGGCGCCCGTGCGCGCCACATCGCGACGCTGGACCCCGCCACGGGCACGCTCACCGCGCTCCGGACGGGCACCGTCACACTCGCGGTGACCGTCAACGGCGTGGTCCGGCGGGCGGAGATCATGATCACGGCCGGGGAGGTGGCGCCGGCCGCCTGACGACCTGAGCACACGGCTCGCGCTGGGCTCCCCGGGTCGGCCCGGGGAGCCCAGCGGTGCCTCGCGTACGCCACCGCGCCGGGCATCCCGCTCACCGGTGCCCGGCGTGGCACCGCTCAGGTCTTGCGGTAGCCGTACGCGTCCGTCGCCGCTGCCTCCACGGCGTCCAGGTCGCCCCCCGCCGACGCGGTCACCAGGGCGGAGATCGCACCCTCCACGAACGGGGCGTCCACCAGCCGCGCGCCGTCGGGCAGTTCGTCGCCCTCCGCCAGCATGGACTTCACCGTGAGCACCGCGCTCCCGAGATCGACGAGCAGGGCCACCCCGGCACCCCTGTCGACCTCTCTCGCAGCCTCGGAGACCAGCTCCGCGCTCGTCCCCAGGCCGCCGGCCGAGGTGCCGCCCGCCGCCGCCATCGGCGCCGTCGCACCACCGGCCGCCAGACCCCTGGCCAGTTCGACGACGGCTTCCGCCACCGGCCCGCTGTGCGAGACCAGCACGATCCCGACCTGCCGCTCGTCGCTCACCCGGCGCTCCCGTCGCTCGACCCGGCGGCCTCGACGAGCGCCCCGACCAGCAGCGCCGACGAGGCGGCCCCCGGGTCCTGGTGCCCGATGCTGCGCTCGCCGAGATAGCTCGCCCTGCCCTTGCGCGCCCGCATGGGGACGGTCTCCAGCGCACCGGCCAGCGCCGCGTCCCGGGCCGCCTCGAACGAGGTACCGAGCACCTCGACGGCCGGCAGCAGCGCGTCGAGCATCGTCTTGTCCCCGGCCTGCGCCCCTCCGAGCTGCGTCACCGCGGCGACACCGGCCCCGAGGGCGTCGGCCAGCTGATCCGTGGTCACCTCCGTCGCGTCACCCAGGGCCTTCCCGGTACGGCGCAGCAGCGTCCCGTACAACGGCCCGGACGCTCCGCCGACCGTCGAGATCAGGTGGCGGCCGGCCAGCGTCAGCACCGTCCCCGGCGTCCGAGGGTCCTCCTTCTCGAGAACGTCGTTCACGGCGGCGAAGCCGCGCCGCATGTTGCTCCCGTGGTCGGCGTCCCCGATGGCGGCGTCGAGCTCGGTCAGCCGGTCCGCCTCACGGTCGACGGTGGCCGCGGTGACGGCCATCCAGCGACGGAAGAAATCGGTGTCGAGCACAAGATCTCCTGTTCCTCGTACGGTGGAGGGTCCGGCGGGAAGTCCGTTCACCGGCCCCAGCGCAACGCGGGCGTCTGTACCGGCGCGTCCCAGAGCCGCACCATCTCCTCGTCCACCTGGCAGAGCGTCACCGAGCAGCCTGCCATGTCGAGCGACGTCACGTAGTTGCCCACCAGCGTACGAGCCACCGTCACCCCCCGCTCGGACAGCACCCGCTGCACCTCGGCATTGAATCCGTACAGCTCCAGCAGCGGCGTGGCGCCCATCCCGTTGACCAGCACCAGCACCGGGCCGGCCGGGCGCAGATCCTCCAGTACCGCGTGGACCGCCACGTCGGCGATCTCCCCGGACGTCATCATCGGACGGCGCTCCCGGCCGGGCTCACCGTGGATTCCGATACCCAACTCCAGCTCGCCCGGGGAAAGATCGAACGTCGGTGTCCCCTTGGCCGGAGTGGTGACGGAGCTGAGCGCCACCCCGAAGCTCCGCGCGGACTCGTTCACGCGCCGGGCCATGGCCTCCACCCGCTCCAGAGGCGCACCCTCGTCGGCGAGCGCACCGGCGATCTTCTCGACGAACAGGGTCGCCCCGGTGCCGCGCCGGCCTGCCGTGAACGTGCTGTCCGCCACCGCCACGTCGTCGTCGACCAGGACCCGGGCGACCTGGACACCCTCGTCCTCGGCGAGCTCGGCGGCCATGTCGAAGTTGAGCACGTCGCCGGTGTAGTTCTTCACGACGAACAGCACGCCCGAGCCGCTGTCGACCGCGGCGGCCGCCCGCACCATCTGATCGGGCACCGGTGAGGTGAAGACCTCCCCGGGACACGCCGCGGACAGCATCCCGGGCCCGACGAACCCCGCGTGCAGCGGCTCGTGTCCCGAACCGCCCCCGGACACCAGCCCCACCTTCCCGGCGACCGGGGCGTCACGCCGGACCACGACCCGGTTGTCCACGTCCACCACGAGGTCCGGGTGGGCGGCGGCCATTCCGCGGAGTCCGTCCGCGACGACGGTCTCCGGCACGTTGATGAGCATGCGCAAGGGTTCCTCCTGGGGGAGCAACGACCGGCCGGGGGTACCGACCGCCCGTCGGTGCGGGTCCGGTCCTGCGTACGGCACCAGTATCGAAGAGACACCGGTGATCCGGAAGCGACGCGTCGGGGAGACGCGTGTCGGACGTGCCCGGGTGTCGCCGGACGGCCCCGGACCTTCTTACGGTCGGGTGACGTGGGCGCGCCGGACCGCGATTCCCGTCCCGGCCGGTCCTAGCGTGGCGGCCATGCGCGTACTGGTCACCGGCGGAGCCGGGTTCATCGGATCCCAGATCGTCCGGACACTCGCCGCCGACGGGCACGAGCCGGTGGTCCTGGACGCACTCCTGCCGTCCGCCCACGGCGCCTCCGTGCCCCCGCCCCCGCCCGGTGTCCGTTCGGTCGTCGCGGACGTACGGGACCGTGAGGCCGTCGCCGGGGCGCTGACCGGCATCGACGCCGTGTGCCACCAGGCGGCCATGGTGGGTCTGGGCAAGGACTTCGCGGACGCACCGCAGTACGTCGGCTGCAACGACTTCGGCACGGCGGTGCTGCTGGCGGAGATGGCGGCGGCCGGGATCCGGGATCTGGTGCTGGCCGGGTCCATGGTGGTCTACGGCGAGGGGCGCTACGACTGTCCCCGGCACGGCGTGGTCCGCCCCGGCCCCAGGTCGGTGGCCGACCTGGACGCGGGCCGTTTCGAACCCCGGTGCCCTTCCTGCCGGTCGGAACTGGTGCCCGGGCTCGTCACCGAGGACGCCCCCGTCGATCCGCGCAACGTCTACGCCGCGACCAAGCTCGCCCAGGAACACCTCGCCGCCGCCTGGACCCGTGCGACGGGCGGCCGGGCCGTGGCACTGCGCTACCACAACGTGTACGGGCCGGGGATGCCGCGCGACACGCCGTACGCCGGCGTGGCGTCCTTCTTCCGCTCGGCTCTGGCCCGCGGCGAGTCGCCCCGGGTGTTCGAGGACGGCGGCCAGCGGCGCGACTTCGTCCACGTCCGGGACGTCGCCACGGCCAACGTGACGGCGCTCGCGGCTCTCCGGGAGCGCGGACCCGGCTCGTTCGACGCCTACAACACGGGCAGCGGCGTCCCTCACACCATCGGTGAGATGGCCTGGGCCCTGGCCTCGGCGCACGGCGGCCCGGCGCCCGTCGTGACCGGTGAGTACCGGCTCGGGGACGTGAGGCACGTGACGGCGGACTCGCGACGGCTCCGCGAGGAGCTCGGCTGGAAACCGGCGACCGACTTCGTCACCGGCATGAGGGAATTCGCCACCGAACCCCTGCGCGGCGCCGGGTAGCCCTCCCGGGTCACCCTCCCCGCGCCGCGGGCAGGGTGACTTCGAAGCAGCAGCCGCCCGCCACGTTCCGTACGCCGGTACGGCCCGCGTGCGCCTCGACGATGCCCCGCACGATGGCGAGCCCGAGACCCGCCCCGGCCGGCGGGGTACGGGCGTGCGTGCCCCGCCAGCCCGTGTCGAAGACCCGGGCCAGGTCCTCCTCGGGGATCCCGCCGCAGGCGTCCGTCACCGAGAGGACGATGCCCTCCGGCGACCGCCGCGCCGCGACCGCGACCGTCCCGTCGGCGGGGGTGCGACGGATCGCGTTGATGAGGAGGTTGGCCATGACCCGGCTCATCTCCTTGCTGTCCACCTCCACGGGCACCGCGTCGATCCGACCGCCCACCAGCCGCACCCCGCGTTCGCGTGCCAGGGGATGCGCGCCGGCGAGTGCGTCACCGACCAGGTCGAGGGCGGAGACACGGGAGGGGGTCAGGGCCAGCGACCCGGCGTGGATCCGGGAGAGTTCGAACAGGTCGCCGACCATGTCGTTCATGCGCTCGACCTCCGTCCGTATCTGCCGCAGGTAGCGGCCGGAATCGGGGGCCATCCCGTCCTCCAGCGCCTCGGACATGGCACGCAGCCCCGTCAGCGGGGTCCGCAGATCGTGGGAGATCCAGGCGACGAGTTCGCGGCGTGACCTCTCCAGCGCCTGCTCACGCTCCCTGGAACCGGCCAGTTTCGCGCTGGTGGCCGCGAGTTCCCGGGTGAGGGCCGCGAGCTCCGCGGTGGCCTGGCCCTCCGGTGCGGCGAAGGTGCCCCCGTCGCCGAAGGACCGGGCTGCCAGGGCCAGGTCCCGGCTCCGGGCGGCCACCCAGCGTCCCAGCAGCACCGCGGTCACGAGGGAGACCACGGCGGCCATGGCCACCACGGTCGTCACCACCGTCAGATCGTGCGGGGACAGGAACATGGCCCACGCCACCGTCAGGGTCCCCGCCAGCATCGCCGTCACCGCCACGGCCGCGACGACCGTCAGCGACACGACGAGGGTGCGGTGTCGCAGCAGACGCAGGGCGAGCGCTCCCAGCAGGCCCGCGGCGGCCGCGCCCAGGAAGGCGAAGAGAGCGATGAGCGCGATGTCGGCCACGCCGGTCAGCCCGTCACAGAGGGAGCGCCGGACAGGTCGAAGCGGTATCCCACGCCCCAGACCGTCTGGATCAGGGCGGGCCGTGCCGGGTCGGTCTCGACCTTGCCGCGCAGGCGCCGCACGTGGACGGTCACCGTCGACAGGTCACCGAAGTCCCAGCCCCAGACCTCCCGCATCAGCTCCTCCCTGGTGTACGCCCGGCCCGGATTCCTCAGGAAGAACGCGAGCAGGTCGAACTCCCGGAGGGTGAGGCAGAGGTCCTCACCGCCGCGGGTCGCCCGCCGGGCCAGGGGCTCCAGGACGATGCCCGCTCCGCCGATCCCGGCGGAGGGGCCGGGCTCGGTCCGCCGCCACCGGCGCAGGACCGCCTCCACGCGCAGCACGAGTTCGCGTGGGCTGAAGGGCTTGGTCACGTAGTCGTCGGCACCGGTCTCCAGCCCGAGGATCCTGTCGTCCTCGTCGCCTCTCGCGGTGAGCATGATGACGGGCACGGGTCCGCGGGCGCGGATCCTGCGGCACACCTCGAAACCGTCCATGCCGCCCGGCAGCATCAGGTCGAGCACCACCAGGTCCGGTCGCAGCGCCGCGACGCTCTCCAGAGCCGCGGGCCCGTCGTCCGCCCGCCCCACGTCGTAACCGGCGCGTCCGAGATATCCGGCGGCCACCTCCGCCACGGTCGGGTCGTCGTCCACGACGAGCACGCGGCCGTACGACACGCCGTCCCCGGCACCGGTCGGTGGAACGGTCCCGGGGCCCGGAGGAGAGGAGATGTTCTGCATGGTGACACTGTGGCAGCACCCGCCGTTCGAAGGGCTGTTCACCGGCCGCCACACGGTCGACGTCCACGTTTCGTAAGAACCTGAAGACCGAAATGACGGATTTGGCTCCGTAGGGTGACCGGCGTGACCGATTACGCACAGGCTGATCCCGCAGCCCCCGTCCGAGCCGACATCGTCCTGCCCTGCCTCGACGAGGCCGAGGCCCTGCCCAGCGTCCTGGCCCGCGTCCCGGAAGGATGGCGTGCCATCGTCGTCGACAACGGCTCCACCGACGGTTCCGCCGCGATCGCCCGTTCGCTGGGCGCGACTGTCGTGCACGAACCGCGTCGCGGTTTCGGCTCCGCCTGCCACGCCGGCCTGCTCGCCGCCGAGGCCGAGTACGTGTGTTTCTGCGACTGCGACGGCTCCCTCGACCCCGGGCTGCTCACCGGGTTCGTCCGCCGCGTCGCCGAGGGGCGGTGCGACCTGCTCCTGGGACGGCGACGTCCCACGACGAGAGGCGCCTGGCCGCCGCACGCCAGAGCGGGCAACTTCGCCCTGTCCCGGATGGTGCGTCGTCGCACCGGACTGCGCCTGCACGACCTCGGCCCGATGAGGGCCGTGCGCAGGGAGACGCTGCTGGCCCTCGGCCTGACGGACCGGCGCAGCGGCTACCCCCTGGAGATGGTGGTGCGCGCCTCGGACGCCGGACTCCGCGTCGCGGAGACCGACGTGCCCTACGCGCCCCGGACGGGCAGGTCCAAGGTCACCGGCACCTGGCGGGGGACGTGGCACGCGGTGCGGGACATGCGCGAGGTGCTGCGGCAGCCGGAGTACCCCACGCCCCGGAGCATCAGGGCGGAGGCGACCCGATGAGCAGGCCCGCACCGTGTCCGGGAGTGACGGCACTGCTGGTCATCGCCAAGGAGCCGGTGCCGGGCCGGGTCAAGACCCGGCTGACGCCGCCCTTCAGCCCCGTCGAGGCCGCGGAGCTGGCCACCGCGGCCCTCGAGGACACTCTGCGGACCGTCCTCACGCTGCCCGCGCGGCGGCGCGTCCTGGTTCTCGACGGACACCCCGGCCCCTGGACACCCTCGGGCTTCGACGTCCTTCCGCAGTGCGCGGGCACGCTCGACGAACGCATCGCGGCGGCCTTCGGCACCTGTTCCGGGCCCGCCCTCCTCATCGGGATGGACACCCCCCAGATCACGTCCGCCCTGCTGGCGCCGGCGCTCGCCCAGGACGCCTGGGACGGCTGCGACGCCTGGTTCGGACCCGCCGAGGACGGAGGCTTCTGGGCCCTCGGCCTTGCGGTGCCGGACCCCGGCCTCGTACGGGGTGTGCCGATGTCCCGCCCCGACACGGGCGCGATCCAGCGGGCCCGCCTGACGGACGCGGGGCTCACGGTGCGCGACCTGCCGCCCCTGCGCGACGTCGACACGGCCGAGGACGCCCGGTACGTCGCCGGCGCCGCGCCGCACGGAGCGTTCTCCGCGACGCTCGGCCGCCTGGAGCGGGCGGTGGCCCGGTGAGCACCGTACTGCCACCGGCCGGTACGGGCGCGGCCACCTGGGCCGCCGACCCGTACGGGCGGGCGCTGAGCCGGGGCCGGGGCCCCCTCTTCCTCCGCGGCGAGGACGGATGGCTGCTGCCGCTCGACGTCGAGCGCTGGTGCGCGGACGCCGACGCCGCCGACCTGTCCGCGCTGCGCCGTTGCGTGGGACCGGTCATCGACATCGGCTGCGGGCCGGGGCGGCTCGTCGCCGCCCTGGCCGCACGCGGGCACCGGGCGCTGGGCATCGACGTCAGCGAGGCCGCCGTCGGACGCACCCGGCGGACCGGCGGTGCGGCGCTCCGGCGCAGTGTGTTCGAGCCGCTCCCGGACGAGGGCCGCTGGGGAACCGGCCTGCTCGTCGACGGCAACATCGGGATCGGCGGTGACCCCCGTGCCCTGCTCCGGCGGGTCGCGACGGTGCTCGCCCCGGGTGGACTGCTGATCACGGAGGCCGCGCCCCACGATGTGGACGAGCGGGTCCGGGTACGCCTCGACGACGGCCGGGAGCAGCCCGGCACCGCACCCCACTTCCCCTGGGCCCGGGTCGGTGAGGCCGCCCTGCTCGTACACGCGCGATCGGAGGGCTGGGAGCCCGTCGGTCAGTGGGAGGCCGACGGCCGCCCCTTCGTCGCCCTGCGGCGGGCCCGGACCGTGCGAACCACGAGCCAGGACGCCGACACGGCGAACAGTGCCGCCGTGATCAGCAGCCAGTTCCCGAGGAACCTGTCGGGAGACATCCCGCTCGCCGGCTCGTAGCGCTCGGCATGACGGGTGATCAGGGGGAACCACATCAGAAGGAGCAGTCCGGACAGGAGGAGGGGCACCCGTACGAAGTTCACCAGGCCCGGGCTGCGGGAGAAGGGGACCCGCAGGGCGCGGTCCGCCGCCGAGTACAGCGGGACCAGCACCAGGTCGTGCACCAGCGCGGCGCCCACGAACCACACGAGGATCAGGAGGGTGTCCCCGTCGAGCAGCCGTACCCCGGCGTATCCCGCGAGGGCGAAGGAGGAGACCATCAGGAGCAGATGCAGCGGGCCCTCCCCGTACCAGCGGCGCAGAACCCTCATCGCAGCTCTCCGAACGTCAGGCGGCTCACCCATTTGGTGTTCATCACGCCGGGGGCGGCCGGCACGATGACCCGTGCCGGGAACCCGTGGTCGGGTGAGAGATCCTCGCCGTTGACCGCCAGCGCCAGGAGTGAACGCGGGTCCCGCACCTGGTTGTCCCTGAGCGCCACCGACCGGAAGGGACCGCTGCGCTGGAGGGACTCCACGAGCACTCCCGGCGGATCCTCCGGGAAGCCCGCGAGCGCGGCGAGGTCACGCAGACGGACCCCACGCCACCACTGGTCGGACGTCGACCAGCCCTCCACGCAGGCGATCGGCAGTGCCGCGCTGTGCTGTCCCATGGACAGCAATCGAGCCCGGGACAGTTGCGTCTCCCCGGCCGGCCCGACGACCGTGAGCCGCCAGTCCGCCCCGGTCTCCGCCGGGGTGACGCCCACGTGGGCCGCGGTCTTGTTGATCTGGAAGCCGTTGGGCCCCGTCCCCGGTTCGGCGCCACCGCGCGGGGTCAGCAGCGCGGTCTGCCGCACCCCGCCGTCGAAACTCCGCCCGGCCGACGTGACCAGGAGGAGCAGTGAGCCCGCCCCCACGACCGCCAGGGCGCCGCGCCGGGAGACGGTCTCGGCGGCGGGGGCCGGAGAGGCCAGTTCGTCCTGCGCGGCGGGCAGCCCGCGGCGCAGGACCCGCAGCGCCCGCGGGAGCTTGAGAAACGTATGGATGAGGAACGCGGCGAAGAAGACCCACGCCCCGTAGAAGTGCAGCGGGTAGAAGGACCCGGGGAACAGGTACTCCAACTGGATGTTGAGCAGCCCGGTGACGAACTGGAAGAGGGCGCCGCCCACCAGCAGCAGCACCGAGCAACGCTCCAGGGCGTGTCCGGCCGACCGTGCGGGCGGCAGGGCGAACAGCTTCGGGACCACCGACCACAGCTTGGCCAGCAGGACGGGCACGAGCACGATGCCCACGGTGACGTGCAGCCCCTGGGTCAGCCTGTACAGCCAGTGGGGCCCCGTGGGCCAGTCGAAGAGATAGAAGCCGAGCAGGCCCTTCGCCGGCGTCTTGTCGTTCACCGCGGCGAGGTCGGGGTTGTACGCCGCGTAGGAGAGGAGGCCGGTCACGAACAGCAGGGTGATACCGGCCAGCAGCACCACGCCGAGCACGGCGGTGAAGCGGACCCCGCGCACCGGGCTGCGCCAGAAGGCGGGGCCGGTGGGAAGGGGGAAGGGAGCACGAGGAAGGTGTGGAGCGGTTCGCTGACGTCTGTCGCCCATGCGCCGACGGTATGCCGGGGAGACCGCCCCGGAGGGGTAACGACTCCTGACGAAAGTCTGACGCCGTGCGCCCGCCCGGACGGGTCCGCCGCGCGATCTGACAGTTGTGTGACGCGGGGGCGTCGCAGCACCCGTCGGGCGCCCCGGATGCGTAGCGTGCCTGCGTGACGACCGAGCAACGCGGTGACTTCCTCCGCACCTCCGAACCCCTCGTTCCCGACCGCCCTGCCGGTCGCCGGCGGGACCTGGCATCGGCCGCGGCGGGAGCCCTGCTGGTCGCCCTGGCCGCGGTGGTCGGATGGATGATCCAGGAGGGCGACGGCAGCCTGCAGGTCCAGTGGCCGCCCCTGCTGGCTTCCTGGGACCCGCACGTCGGCCCCGGCACCCCGCTCGCCCTGGGAGTCGCGGTCGCGGTGGTCGCCTACGGTCCACGGCTTGCGGCCAGGCTCCCGTGGCGGAGACTGCTCCTCACCTGCTGGGCCGGTTCGGTGGCCTGGATCCTGTCGCTCGCCCTCGTCGAGGGCTGGTACCGGGGGGTGGCGCGCCGGCTGACCACCAAGCACGAGTACCTGCGGGTGATCGACCGCTTCGACGACATCGGTGCCGCGCTGCGCGGCTTCACCGACCACATCGTGATCGGCCCGCCGGGCAACTGGCCCGCCCATGTCGCGGGACACCCGCCGGGCGCCACCCTCACCTTCGTCGGCCTGGACCGGATCGGGCTCGGGGGCGGCGCCTGGGCGGGGACGTGGTGCATCGTGCTCGGCGGTTCCGCCGCAGCCGCCGTGCTGGTCGCCCTGCGCGCCCTGACGGGCGAACACCTCGCCCGGCGTGCCGCTCCGTTCCTGGTCCTGGCCCCCTTCGCCGTCTGGACGGGGACGTCGGCGGACGGCTACTTCACCGCCGTGGCGGCCTGGTCGGTCGCCCTGCTGGCCCTCGCCGCGACCCGTACGGTCAGGTTCCCGGCAGTGGCCGCACTCGCCTCCGGCCTCCTGTTCGGGTTCACCTGCTATCTCAGCTACGGCCTGACACTCATCGCGGTCCTGCCGGCCGCCGTGCTGGTCATGACCCGCACCGTGGGCCCGCTCGGAACCTTCCTGCTCGGCGCGCTGGTCGCCCCCGTGGCCTTCACCCTGGCCGGATTCAACTGGTGGGAGGCCTACCACCTGCTGGTGGAGCGCTACTACCAGGGCGCGGGCGGAGTCCGCCCGTTCTCCTACTGGGTCTGGGGGAACCTCGCCTGCGCCACACTGGCGGCCGGGCTCGCCACCGTGGCGGGTCTGCGCCGCGCGGCGGCGTCCGCGCCGGCGGCGCTGCGCGGACTGCTCTCCGGCACCGCGACCGGTGTACAGCGGCTGGCGGTTCTGACCCTCGCCGCCCTGCTGGCCGTCGCCGTCGCCGACCTGTCCGGGATGAGCAAGGCGGAGACCGAGCGCATCTGGCAGCCCTTCGTCCTCTGGCTGATGCCCGCCGCCGCACTGCTCCCGGACGGCGACCGGCGCGCCTGGCTTGCCGCTCAGGCCGCTGTCGCCCTGCTCGTCAACCATCTGCTGTGGACGGGCTGGTGAGGGGAGCGGCCCGGCCCGGCAGGAACAACGAGGTCGCCCCGGTCCGTCCGCGCGCCCGCCCCTTACACCGGGGCGGTCACGCGTCCCTCAGCCGCGCGCACAGATCTCGCGGTCGGCCAGCCACTGGCCGAACCAGTCGCCCAGCGGGACGGTGAAGCACCAGGCGGGGTCGTTCACATCCGGTTCGGGTACCGTCGGCGCGGGCTCCTCCGGTACGGGCGTGGTCGGCGGCGCGCTCGGTTCGGCAGCGGGCGCAGAGGGCCCGGGGGCGTCCGGCAGCCCGCTCAGCATCTCGCGGAACACCTTCGACGACTCGGGGTTGTCGGCGCACTGCCACACCCCGTGCGGGCAGTAGTCCGTGATGGTCTGGTAGAGCGGCTTGTGCAGGTCCATCCACTCCAGCATGCGGCGCATGTACTCGGGGTTGTCCCCGTTGCGGAACAGCCCCCACTCGGGGAAGGAGATCGGCTTGCCGTGCTCGGCGGCGAAGTCGACCTGCTTCTGCAGGCCGTACGGTTCACTCACCTGCTCGTCGAAGGTCCGGGCCGGAGGCTGGTCGTACGAATCCATGCCGATGATGTCCACGACGTCGTCGCCCGGGTAGCAATCCGTCCACGGCACCGCGTCCAGGCCGCGGCTCGGTGCGAAGTCGAAGCGGAACTTCTGGCCGGAGACGGACCGCATCGCGGTGACGATGCGATTCCAGTACGCCTTCCACGCGACCGGATCGGGCCCGCAACGGTGCGTGTACGTCGTGCCGTTCATCTCCCAGCCGAGGACGATCACCGTGTCCGGGACCCCCAGCAGGACCAGGCGCTCCGCCAGCCGGCGGAAGTGCTCGTCGAACCGCCCCTGTGCGCCCTCCCGGAGCAGGCTTCGTACCTCCTCGTCGGAGAGGCGTTCCTCGTTCCGTTCCAGCATCGGCGTGTTGAGGACCAGCATCCGGTCGTCGGCGCCCTTGCGCCAGGCTGCCCAGGAGGCGAGGAAGCCGGGACGGCCCTCGATGTTCTCCCACAGGTCGCCCGGCAGATAGGTGTGCCCGACCCGCAGCTCCGTACCGCCGAGCCAGCGCGACAGTTCGCCCATCCGCTGCACGCCCTGCGGCCCGTAGTCCAGATAGGCGCCGACGGCAGTCGTCCCGACCGGCTCCGGAGCTCCCTGGGCGGCGCCCTTGCCGGTCTGGGTGTCCGCGGCGTCGTGGTCGGCGAGGAACGCGCCGCCGACCAGGAGACAGAGCGCGGTCGCCCCGATGCCGAATGTGGTGAGACGGCGCTGTACGGGCACGGATCCTCCTAGGACTGCGGCCTGACTCCGACCTTGCCGACCCTAAGGAGAAAGATTCAACAATGGGCTGCGGTACCGGCCGTCGATAGACCATTCGCGACACACGCGGCCTCATCGCGGGCCGTTCGGGTGATTTCTGCCGAAGGTGAAAGGGAGGGCGCCGACGCGGTTGTCGAAATTCGAGTCGACCAGCACCGCCGTGCCCGAAGTCCTCACACCTCCCAGCCGTGTGAGCATTGCGCGGAAGAGGGCTTTCATCTCCAGCTTCGCCAGATGTGCCCCCAGGCAGTGATGGGGGCCTCCTCCGCCGTATCCGAGGTGTGGATTCGGGGACCGGGTGATGTCGAATTCATCGGGATCGCGGAATACGGACGCGTCCCGGTTCGCGGACGCGTAGAGGAGCACGACCTTTTCCCCCGGGAGGAAGGTGTGGCCCCCGAGCGCGCATTCGGCCGCCACGGTTCTCCGGAACTGGATGATCGGGGTCGAGTGCCGGACGATCTCCTCCACCGCGCCGTCGGCGTGGCGGTCGAAGTCCGCCTCCAGGAGGGCCCGCTGCTCCGGGTGGGCGCTCAGCAGGACCAGCCCGTGAGCGATCGCGTTCCGGGTGGTCTCCACACCGGCGACGAGGAGCAGCGAGAAGAACGCGCCGAGCTGACGTGAGGACAGGGCCTGCCCGCCGACGTCCGCCCGGACGAGCGCCGAGATCACGTCGTCGGCCGGGGACCGGCGCCGCTCACGGGCGATGCCCGCCATCTCCAGTTGCATACGCGCCAGGGAGCGCAGGCCCCGCCCCGGCACCCTGAGCCGGGCGCGGCCACGCCGCTGGACCCCCACGTACTGCGAGGCGTGGTCGATCCGTGCGGCGATGGCGGTCCGATGGCGCGCGGGAATGCCCATCAGGTCGCAGATGACCTCGAACGGCATGCGTGAGGGAGCCGCGCGCATGAAGTCGCCCGGGCCCTCGGCGCGCACCTCGTCCACCAGCCGACGGGCGACGGCCTCGATGTTCTCCTCGGCGGCGGCCAGCAGCCTCGGTGTGAAGGCGCGCGAGATGGTCCGGCGCAGCGCCGCGTGCTCGGCGCCGTCCATGTTCACCATGGAGTTCCCGAACACCGCCTTGGCCCAGGGCGCCGGTTCCGGAACGGTGACCCCGGGGGCGCTGGCGAAGACCTGCGGCCGGCGGCTGGCCGCCCGTACGTCGGCGTGCCTCACCAGCACACGGAACGGCGTGCGCGATCCCGTACGCGGCGTGAAGCGGACCGGTGCGTCGAGCTCCCTCAGCCGGGCGAACGCCGACAGCCGCTCTGTCCGGGGGAGCCGCCAGAAAGCCGGATCGGCCAGATCCGCGCCCGCCGCTCCGCGCGCGCGGTCGGTGGGCACCTGCGTCGGCGCGTTCATGCACAACCTCCGGGAGTTCGGACGGCCATGGTTGCCCGACGTGCGGCGCCCGGCGGCCGACACGGCCGGACGGGCGTGTGAAATTCCCACGGTCGCGCGATGTCCGGCGCATGAGAGAACCGTTCGCGCCCCGTCTCGTTGCCCACTGGAGCGAGAGCTCTCGCAGGAGCGGACGAGAGGGAGGCACACACCATGAATCCGACCAGCGGCCCCGGCGAGGAGCCGGCCGGCGCCCCGCGGCCGGTCCGCCGCGCGGTGCTGCGCGCCGTCTTCACCGCCGCAGTGCTCGCCGGGACCGGCGGCGCGCTGGCCCCGGTCCTCCTCCAGGGCCAAGGCCCGGGAGGCCCGGGCCAGGAGCGCGACGCCGTGGGGCCCGAGCGGTTCTCCGAGCTCTACAAGGGCCGCGAGATCCGGGGCACGGCCACCACCGTGGTGCCGGCCGGGGCGCAGGCACACGCCGGTACGTCCTTCGCAGCTCCCGCCGCCGACGTCAGCGTCGACGGGAGGACGCTGCACGTGATGCGGCGCGCCGACGGAAGCTACCTCAGCACCGTCACCCACTACGAGTCGTTCCCGACACTTCTCGAGACGGCCCGCGCGGCGGTCGACGAACTCGGCACCGCCCAGTTGTCAGCCGTCTCCCCGCACACCATCTGAGACCTAAGGACGAGGGTGCACAGCCGCAAGAATCAGCGCGACCTCACGCGCACCGAGAAGAAACGCCTGGTCGACGCGATCCTGGAACTCAAACGCTCGGGCCGTTACGACGACTTCGTCACCCTGCACCGGCAGTACTACGTCACCGACGGCGAGAGCAGGCCCCGTCCCGCCCACATGACCCCGTCCTTCTTCCCCTGGCACCGTCAGTACCTCCTGGAGTTCGAGAAGGCGCTGCAGTCGGTCGATCCCCGGGTGTCGGTCCCGTACTGGGACTGGACGCGGGACAACACGGCGAAGTCCTCCCTCTGGGCCGAGGACTTCCTGGGCGGCAACGGCAGGCCCGGCGACCGGCAGGTCATGACCGGACCGTTCGCCTACCGGCGGGGAGGCTGGCGCATCCGTGCCGAGGTCACCGACGACCACTTCCTGCGGCGCAACTTCGGCCGGCCCTCCGCACCCGTCACCCTGCCCGGCGCGGCGGAGGTGGACCGCGCGCTGGGCGACCCGGTGTACGACACCGCGCCCTGGAACAGCGTCAGCGCCACCGGCTTCCGCAACAGGATCGAGGGCTGGGGCATCAGGGGCGGCCGGGGCATCGCCAACCACAACAAGGTGCACCGCTGGATCGGAGGGTCGATGGCGGGTGCCGCGTCCCCCGACGATCCGGTCTTCTGGCTGCACCACGCCTTCATCGACCTGCTCTGGTCCCGCTGGCAGAAGACGCATCCCCGCGCCCGCTACCTGCCGGCCCGCGCGCTCCCCGCCGACGACCCGCAACGGGACCGGATCTTCCCGCTCGACCGGCCGATGCCTCCCTGGGACGTGGCCCCCTCCCAGCTCATGGACCACACACGGCTCTACCGGTACGTCTGAACGACGCGGGCCGTCCCCCGGAACGGAACCGGGCCCCCTCCCCTCGCACGAAGCGGAGGGAGGAGGCCCGACGGTGCCTCGGGGAGATCAGTGGCCGTAGCCGTACTCGTCCGCCTTGGCCTCCTGGTGGTCCGAGACGTTGGCGCAGGTGTTGCCGAACGCCGGGTTCAGCAGCGCGATCACGTTCACCGTGTTGCCGCACACGTTGACCGGGATGTGCACGGGCACCTGGACGGCGTTGCCCGAAAGGACACCGGGGGAGTGGGCCGCCACGGCCTCCGCTCCGGAGTCGGCGGTGGCCATGCCGGCACCGCCGGCGATCAGGGCACCGGTACCTGCCATGACGGCGGCCACCTTCGAGATACGCGACATCAGTTCTCCTTGAGAGGGTCGAAACCGGCCACCTGGAGTGCGGCCGGCATGCTCTGACAACGCGGAAGTCGACAGACGGTAACGGATCGGATGAAAAGTCATCATCTCGGCTCAAGTCCGTCCGATGAACGCCATTCCGGCCGCCGGAAGTTCGCTCAGCCGGCCGCGCCAGTCCCGCGCGGCGGGAACCCGGGACTTCACCGCCCCGGCTGCCCGGTCCCGTACGGTCAGCTGCGTCTCGCGCAGCCGCAGCAGCGGCTCCAGGCCCGAACGGGCCAGCAGCAGGCGCCGGTTGACGACCGGGACGGGACCCCAGTGGTTCTTGTACTGCTCCGAGCCGCGCAGCAGACTCAGCACACCGTGGTCCAGGTCGCAGGCC
The DNA here is from genome assembly GCF_000717245.1 of Kitasatospora papulosa. GTDB lineage: Bacteria > Actinomycetota > Actinomycetes > Streptomycetales > Streptomycetaceae > Streptomyces > Streptomyces papulosus. The sequence continues at coordinate 284,666 of NZ_JNYQ01000003.1, read as the reverse complement.
TCCCGCGCGATCTCGCGCAGCAGCATCGTGGAGACGTCGACCTTCCTCTCCCTGAGCCGGGGGTGGACACCGTAGAGGTAGCCTCCGGTCAGCCGTGCCGAGCGGTAGGACAGATCGGCTGCCACCACCTCCCCGTCGAGCACGAACTCCCTGACCGAGGCCTCTCCGTCGCGCACCATCCGGCGGGCGGAGCGCACCAGGTGCGCGCAGAAGCGGGGCCGCAGGTGCTCAGGATTGACACCTCTGCCCAGCCACTGGAGTTCGTGCAGCGCGAGCAGGTTGCCGATCGCGCCCGACACCCGGTGGACCGGCGCCGGGCGGCACTCGATCCCCAACGTGTCGATCCTGCGCAGCTTGGCGCGTGCCCGCTGGGCCCGGGAACCGGTCATCCTCGCGATGAGGGCGTCGATCGGCTCCGCGGGCAGTTCCATGCACGTCGAGTCGGTGCGGCTGCTCCGCGCGCCCGGCCATGCCTCGAACAGCAGGTGCGCCGAGGCGTCGGGACGGACCTCCCGCAGGTCCACCACGGTGTGCGACGCGGCCCGGTGGAGCCCCCGCTCCAGCGCGGTGACCGCGTCCCTGGTGTCCTCGCCGTCCACCAGGATGTCGAAGAAGTCGGAGATCGCACCGCCCATCGGCACCAGCAGAGGCATCGGACGGTGGACGAGCATCAGGGGGGCCGCCCCGATCAGGCGACCGTCCCGGCGCGCCAGTACGACCCTGAGCCGGCCGGGCACTCCGTAGGAGAGCCACCACGAATGGAGCCACGCGTGGCTCTGGAAGGGCGTGGCGGTGGGGCAGCGGCGGTGCAGCGCGTCCCACTCGGCGGCCAGGTCCGCGAAGTCCGCGAGATCGCGGCAGAGGGTGACGGTCAGTCGTCCACGACGGTCGTCGTTCATCGCACGAGCTCCCTTTCACCGGCCGCGCCGCCCTGGGCGGGTCCGGGCACCTGCGCCGTGACCACGCGTCGCCCCTGGCGGGGGCGGACCAGCAGGACCAGTCCGCCCACCAGTCCGCCCGCGCTGGCGCCGACCGCCGTACCGAGCGGCGTGGAGGGGGAGACCGGATCGACCGGGGGCACGGCGTGCGAGAACTTGATCAGCTTCACCCCCGTGTCCTTCGCGACGTGCCCGCTGCTGACGACCACGGCCTCGGTCACCGCGTTGGCGATGTCCGCCGCGCGGTCCCGGTCGGCCGACGTCCCGGTCACGGCGATCATCGGCGAGTCCGGGGAGGTCTCGGACCGCACGTGGGTGCGCAGTTCGCGCACGGGCTCGCCCGCGGCGCCCTTGGCGTAGGCGAGCGTGGCGTCACTGGTGGCCAGCCGGCCGTAGGACTGCGCGTAACCCAGGGCGGCGGCCGGGTTGATGTCCTTGCCCGCGGTGACCATGGCGTAGCTGGTGGCGGCGTACTCGGGCTGGGCGAGCACACCGTAGGAGAATCCGCAGGCGGCTCCGAGCAGGACGCAGGCCGGCAGGGGCCACCGGCCGGTACGGGCGAAAGCGGGGCGGAGCGCGCGCAGCCGTCCGGCGACGGTCGGCTGCTGCTCGGGCGAGTCGGTCATGGATGTGCTCTCTCGGTCGGGGGAACGGTGACGGTGTCGACGGCCTGTGCGTAGACGTCCATGAGGCGCCGGCTGCTCAGCCGGATGTCGTAGTGGTCCACGGCGGAGGGCGGCGGCAGCCTGCGCGCGCCGCCCTCCACGTGGTGCCGCAGGGCGGCCGCCAGCTCCGCCGTGGCACCGGTCGTGCCGGAGGCCGATCCGATGCGGGTGGTACCCGGCACGCGGCCCGCCGGCAGGTCCTCGACGGCGGGGCAGGCCGCGTGCACCACGGGCAGCCCGGCGGCCAGGGCCTCGACCACGGCGAGTCCGAAGGACTCCTCGCGGGACGCCGAGACGAACAGGTCGACCGCGCCGAGCACCGCAGGGACGCCGGGAGCGCTGCCCGCCCCGCCGCACTCGCCGAGGAACCTGACCCGTCCGGTCACCCCGAGCCGGGAGGCGAGAGCCCGCAGCGGCGCGGCTTCCGGGCCGTCGCCGGCCAGGACGAGCCAGGCGTCCGGGACCGCCGCGACGGCACGGATCAGCACGTCGAAGCGCTTGCCGGGAACCAGCCGGCCCACGCCCCCCACCACGTAGGCCGCGTCCGGGAGCCCGAGCAGGGCCCGTGTGCACCGCCGCAGACCGCTGTCGAAACCGAAGGCCGCGGCATCGACGCCGTTGGGCACGGTGTGGATCCGGGCGGCCGGCACACCCCAGTCCCGCAGCCTGCGCGCGACGGTGTCGGAGACCGCGACCGTCGCCGACCCCAGCCGCTCGGTGCGCAGATAGAGCTCACGGGTGCCCCGGGTCAGCGGCCGTCCTTCGATCTCCGCGCGCCCCAGCGAGTGCTCCGTCGCCACGACGGTGGTGCCGGCCAGGCGTGCCGCGACCCGGCCATAGACACAGGCGCGGTACAGGTGCGTGTGCACGAGGTCGTAGGAGCCGCGCCGGATGAGCCGCGCCAGCCGGGGCACCGCGCCGAGGTCCCGGTTGCCCCTCATCCCCAGGTTCCGGACGTGTACGCCGTCGGCCCGCAGCCCGTCCGCGACCGTCCCCGGGTTGGTCAGCGTCACGACGTCGCAGCGCACCGGAAGGTGCCGGAGCAGCAGCCGCAACTGCTGTTCCGCCCCGCCGGCGCCCAGCCCGGTGATGACGTGCAGCACCTTCATCCGGCCTCACCCCGGTGCGCGTTCCCGGCCGAGCGGTACCGCAGCCGGTGCCGTACCTCCTTGGCCCGCAGCCGGGCGCCCCGGTCGGCATGGCTGACATGCGTGCGGGGCAGGGCGAGCGGCCCCGTGAGGGCGCCGGGTACCAGGGCGCACCCGTAGGCGTATCCGGCCTCACGCACGGACTCGGCCACCCGCCGGTCGGCGATTCCGTACGGATAGCAGAAACCGGAAGGCGCCCGGCCGGTGACGCGGCGCAGTTCCTCCCGGCTGCCGTGGGTCTCCCGCCGGAGCTCGTCGTCCGACAGCTCCGTCAGATCCCGGTGCAGCAGCCCGTGCGAGCCGATCTCCATACCCGCGGCGGCGACGGTACGGACGCCCTCCTCGGTCAGGAGCGGCCTGCGCGGACCGAGAGGGTCCCAGTCGTTGGAGCCGCCGGGCCGTCCCGGCAGGACGAACACCGTCGCGGTGCAGCCGTGGGCGAGCAGCACCGGGAGCGCCTCGTCGAGGAAGTCCGCGTACCCGTCGTCGAACGTGAGCCCGACCAGCCCGCGCTTCCCGGCGGCTCGGGCGCGCAGCAGTGCCGCGGTTCCCACACCGGTCAGCCCCCTGCGGCGCAGCCAGGTCAACTGCTCGTCGAGGCGGTCGGCGGAGACGGTGATGCCGTACGGGTCGTCCGTGGGATCGCTCACCGAGTGGTAGGTCAGGATCCACGGCCGGGACCTGACCGGGAGCGTACGGGCACGGGGTGGCGAGGTGTCAGCGGCCATGGGGGAACCTCTGTCGGATGAGAGCCAGCAGATGGACGGCTTCGGGAGCCCGGAGCACGAGGCCGGTGAGCAGGAACGTCAGGGGTACGACGAGACAGCCGGCGGCCAGCCCCGTGACCGGACCGGGCACCAGGTCCGTGGCCAGCCGGCCCGCCGCCGCCGCGACCGCCGCGGCCGCCACCGGGCGGGCCAGGGAGAGCGCGACCGTCCCGGGGCGCACGGCGACCGCTCGCGTGCCCAGTCCCAGCAGCATCAGCAGGGCGGCGGTGGTGATCCCGACGGCGTTGGCGGCCGCGATGCCTTCGACACCGTACGGACCGGTCAGGAGCAGACCGGCGGCCGTGGTGACCAGGAGACCGGCGCCCATCGCGCCGAGCGGATACCAGGTGGGCCGGCCCGCCGAGAAGTACGGACGGCACAGGGCGCCGACCAGCGTGTGGCCGAGCAGACCGAGCGCGTAGACCCGCATGACACCCGCCGTGGCGGCGGTGTCCGCGGCATCGAAGGCACCGCGTTGGAAGAGGACTTCGACGATCCGGGGCGCACAGCCGAGCACCGCCGCCGTGCCCAGCAGCACCACGGTGCCGGCCAGGGCGAGATCGCGTTCGACCCGCCGCCTGGCTCCCTCCCGGTCCCCGGCCGCCAGGGCCCGCGCGACGACCGGGAAGGTCACCGTGCAGATCATCATGGACAGCACCATCGGCAGCTGCGCGACCTTCTGGGCGTAGTTGAGATGGGAGATGGCACCGTCCGGCAGGGACGAGGCGAGGAACCGCTCCACGAAGACCTGCGACTGACGGCTCACCACGAACAGGACCACCGGGGCCAGGACCGTCGCGCCGAGAAGGGCCGACCCCCCTCCCCGCACCGTCCGCCTCCCGCTCCGGCCGGGCATCAGCCGTACGAACGTGGGAAGCAGGGGCAGCACCATCAGCAGGCTCCCGACGGCGACACCCGCGGCGGCGGCGCGTACCCCCCACACGGAGTGCAGGGCCAGGGTCATACCGATGATGCCGATGTTGTAGGCGATGTACACACCGGCCGGCGCCAGGAACCTGCCGTGCGCCCGCAGCGCCGCGCTGAAGTACCCCGTGATCCCGAAGGTCAGCACCGTGACGGCCGTCAGACGTGTGCAGTCCACGGCGAGCCGGGGGTCGTCCAGTCCCGGCGCCAGGACGCCGACGGCCCAGGGTGCGCCCCAGACCAACAGCCCGCCCGCGCACGCGAGCGCGGCGGACAGCCGGGGGAGGGTGTCGGCCACGAGGGTACGGACCGGGTCCTGCACATGGCCGCCTTCGGCCCGGCGGGTCAGCGCCAGGCTGAACGCCGGGACGAGCAGCAGCGCCATGCCGTCCTCGATCAGCAGAGTGGCGGCCATCTCCGGGACCGTCCACGCGATCAGGAAGGCGTCACTGGCATGACTGGCGCCGAAGAGCCGGGCGATCGCCTGGTCCCGGACGAGCCCCAGCAGGGCGGCGACCACGGTCAGTCCCGCCGCGCCGCCCGCCGCCCGCGCGAGGAGACGCCCCGGCCGCGTCCGCGCACCGGGCGTGGACAGCTTGTCCGCCGTCGTCCCCGGATCCGGATCCGTGGCCGTCCCGCTCACGCGTCGGCCGTCCTCTCCGTGCCGCCGAGCGCCCACCACGCGGCGAGGCCGAGCACGACGCCGGTCAGGACGGTGGAGGGACCGCCGATGTCCGCGTACAGGAAGTCGACGGTCTGCCAGGTCATCAGCCCGACAGCCGCGAGACCGCAGTCGACGGCCGCGGCCCCCGTGGCCCGGGCGAGGACCAGCCTGCGCACCCCGCCGGCCAGGAGAGCCGCCCACGAGCCCACCAGCGCGGTGAAGCCGATGAGTCCCTGCTCGCTGAGCACCAGCAGGTACATGTTGTGGGGGGAGAGCAGGGGCTGCCTGCGGAACTCCTGGCCGGCCCCCGCCGTGTCACTCCCGGCGGAGAGCCCGATCGAGGCGTGCCCGTCCCGGTGCGCCGGGAAGCCCTTGAGTCCGACGCCCGTGGCGGGGTGCTCGCGCCACATGCCTGCCGCGGCGGCCCACATGGTGTAGCGGTCGTTGACCGACCGGTCCGGGGCGCTGGTCACCTCGGTGATGCTGGTCAGCCGCTGCGAGATCATCTCGGACCCGACGCCGAGACCACCGACCAGGACGACTCCGGCGGCGCCCAGCACGGCCAGGGCACGGACGGCCTGTCGCAGGCCGGTCAGCGCGATCACGGCGAGGGCCCCGGCCGCCGTCGCGATCCACGCCCCCCGGCTGAAGGACAGCGCGAGCGGGACCACCAGCAATGCGGCGGTCACGGGAGCCCACAGCCGCAACCGGCGAGGGGTGCCGGCGGCCGGGCGGAGCGCGTACGCCGTGGCCGCGACCAGGCCGTAGCCGACCACCGTGGCCATCCCCATCACGTCACCGGGGCCGAACGTACCGACCGCGCGGACGTCCTCGCCCATGTAGGAGGCGCCGGAGCCGGTGACGTACTGGTGGACACCCGTGGCACCCTGGACGAGCGCCAGCAGGACGAGCGCGCCCGCGACGGCACGGAACCCCTGGGCGTCCCTGACCAGCAGAAGGACGGCGGCCGGCACCAGCACGAAGATCTGCAGGTACCGGACGAAGCCGGGCAGCGCCGCCACCGGGTCCGCGGCGGTGACCGTGGCCAGGGCGAGGCCCACGGCCGGCAGGCCCAGCACCACCGCCGCTGCCGGGGTGAGGGGACGGCGCCGCAGGTGGAGCAGAAGGCCCGCGCAGACGAGGACGGCCACGCCCGAGAGCAGATCCGCCGCCGGTACGCCGTACACGGTCCCGGCGCCGTCGCCCGGCAGGGCCACGAGCAGGACCGTCGCGATCAGCGGCAGTACCTGCCACCGGTGGGCCCACCCGGGAGGGCGCTCCTCCTCCTCGACGGCGGGTACGGCAGGCGCCGCGCTCACGGTGAGTGCCACGGGTCAGCTGCCTCCGAGCCGGAACACCGAGCCGGCCGTGCGCGCCAGCACGCACAGGTCCTGCCACAGCGACCACGTGTCGATGTACCTGTTGTCGAAGCGGGCGCGGTCCTCGATGGAGGTGTCGCCGCGCAGGCCGTTCACCTGCGCCAGCCCCGTGATCCCGACGGGCATCCGGTGGCGGGCCCGGTAGCCGGGGTGAATGCGGCTGAACTGCTGCACGAAATACGGGCGTTCGGGCCGTGGACCGACCAGGCTCATGTCGCCCCGTACGACGTTCCACAGCTGTGGCAGCTCGTCGAGCGACGTCCTGCGCAGCAACCTGCCGACCCGGCTCATACGCCGGTCCTCCGACACGTTCCACCGGGTGGCCGACTCGTGGGCGTCGGCGGGCCGCAGGGTGCGGAACTTGAGCAGGACGAACGGCCGCCCGTGTTCACCGATCCGCTCCTGGCGGAAGATGACACCGGGGCCGTCGGACACGCGGACGGCGAGCGCGCAGACGGCCAGCACCGGCGACGCCACGACCAGGGCGAGTCCGGCCAGCACCGCGTCCATGGCCCGCTTCACCCGGTGCGCCAAAGGCCGTCGGGATCCGGCGGACAGCGACTGCGCCGCGAAACCCCAGACATGGTCCGGTCTGCCCGTCGGCCGGACCTGCGCGACCGCGCCCTGATCGGTGATCAGCCACACCTGGCAGCCGTGCCGTCTGAACAGGGAGAGGAGTTCCGCCCCGTCCGGCGCCGTCTCCGGCGCGACCGTGAACACGGCATGCCGGACGGAGTTCTGGACGACCGCCCGGCCCGCGTCCTGCACCGACGAGAGGACGGGCAGCGCCACCCGTCCCGGCGTCTCCTCCGCTCCCGTGCCGGAGCCGGCCACCCTGCCGACCGGCCGCATCCCGTACCGCCGGTGTTCCTGCAGCACGGCGATGACGCGGTCGCCGACCGGACCCTCGCCGACCACCAGGGCCGAGCGAGGACTGCGGGCGGCCGACCACAGCCGGACCCTGTGGACGACCGCGCGGGCACTGCAGCCCACCAGGGTCTGGATGACGGCCGCACAGCCCAGGACCGTCCAACCCACGGCATCGCGCGGGTCGTCGAGCGTCACCGCCTCGGCCACGACGTACCACTGCACGACGGCCAGCCACGCCAGCGCGGGCAGATCGGCCAGGACGGACGGTGAGAGCTCCGGCCGGTAGAGACCCCGGTACGCGTGCAGAAGCAGCTGGACGGCGGCCTGTACGAGGACGACGGCCGGCGGCCACAGCCCCGGCGCGACCACGGCCACCGCCACGCCGAGCGCGAGGACGTCGGCGGCCATCAGCGCCGCCGGGGCGCGCCGCCGGGGCGCGCGTACGGCGGACCGTGGGGCCGTGGCGTCCTCCCCGCCGCTGCGGGGCGGCCGGACCGCGGTCGCCGCACGCCGTACGGCGGTCGCCTGGGCGGCCCGGGGGACAGGTGCACTCTCCGTCGTCATCGCTCGGTGCGCTTCCTCGTCGTGGAGTGGGACTGGCCGACAAGTTCCTCGTAGAGATTCAGGACCGCGCCGGCGGTCCTCGACACGTCGAAGACCGACCGTGTGCGGTGCTGCGCCGTGCGGCCCAGCTCCGACCGGAGCGCCGGGTCGCCCAGCAGCGCGGTCAGCGCCGTCGCGAGGGCCGGTGGGTCGTCGGGCGGGACGAGACAGTGGGGCAGGTGCCCGGGCGGCAGGCTCTCCCTGGCCCCGGCGACGTCGGTCAGCAGGACGGGGACGCCGCAGGCCATGGCCTCGAGGGGAGCCAGCGCCATCCCCTCCCAGCGGGAGGGGAGGACCAGGAGGTCAGCCGCGTGGATCCAGGGCCGCACATCCGCGGTGGCACCCGCGAACAGCACGTCGGCGGGTGCGGCGCGCCGCAGTTCGTCCCCGTACGGTCCGTCACCCACCAGAACCAGCCGCGCACCGGTCGCCGCTGTTGTCCGCCAGGCCCGGAGCAGTACGTCCTGGCCCTTCTGCCTGCTCAGGCGTCCCACGCACACGGCGAGCGGCACGTCTGCCGGAACGCCGTCGAGGAGGGGGAGGGCGGCCCGGGCAGCCGTCCGCGCGTCCTCACCGCCGGGGTGGAAGCGGCCGAGATCGATGCCGTTGTGGATCACCGACCAGCGTGCCGTGATGCCGGCGCGCTGTCCGGCCCCGCGCTCGGACTCGCTGACACAGAGGATGCGGTCGCTCCACCGGGCGCCGAACCGCTCCCATGCCACGGCCAGTCGGGCCGCCCTGCCCTCCAGGGCCTCGAACGACCAGGCGTGCGGCTGGAAGACGGTCGGAACCCGGCCGCGTACGGCCAGACGTCCGGCGAGTCCCGCCTTGGCGCTGTGCGCGTGGATCAGGTCGGGAGCGCACGCGCGGATCAGCCCGAGCGCGCCGGCCACCTCCCGTCCCAGCCCCGGACCCGGGGCCCGCTCAGCGGGCCACGCGCACACCCGGGCTCCGGCGGTGGACGCCCCGGCGGCCAGCGTCCCGTCCGGAGGGCAGGCGACGACGGGACGGAGCCCTGCCCGTACCTGCGCCGTGACCAGGTCGGTCACGACCCGTGCGACGCCGCCCTCCACCGGCTGGACCAGATGAAGGACTGTCAGCCGACTTCTGTCGGTGCAACTCTTCTGCAGCACACATGGCTCTCTTTCATATGCCCCCGAAGAGCCGGTTCGGGTGAACACCGGCGGCAAGGAATTTGGCGGCGGAGATCAAATGAGTAGAACGGTAAACCGAAACGCACTGTTGCAGACCGTGGGTGGGAAAACACGCAGATTCGTGCTCGTGTCCACATGGATTGACGCCCCACAGGCCGCCGACCAGAGGTTCCCTGAATCGTGCGGCGTGTCAGTCGGCAATGTCTCCCCTTGCCCGCAGCTGTGGCGCATGATGGCCGGACTGTATGTCTCTGTGCATTCCCGGGGCCGCGTATCCGGCGAACGGTAAATGCGCCGCATTCACCGGCGAGTTGCGCGGCCGAATGTCAGGCCGGGGCTGTTCCGGTCGTCCGGGCGGTATTTCCCGGCCCCTCTGCGTGCGTACGTGTTCCGCACGAATCCGCCGAACACGCCGGCGCGGCCGTGGTGTCCGCAGCGCACCGGACCGGCGCCGACCGGGCGGTGTACCCGCGCGGGGGGCCGAAGGGGCAGTATCGGGTACGACTCGTGATGATCGTCCGCCCCGTGGCGGTCCGCGAACGGCCGATGAGTACAGAGGAGAAACGATGGTTCACGAACGGGCCGGTCAGCCGGCGCAGCCCGGAGACCTGGTGGATGTGGCACGGCTGGTGACGGCGTACTACACGGTCCGACCCGACCCGGCCGAGCCCGGCCAGCGCGTGGCCTTCGGAACCTCTGGGCACCGTGGATCGGCGCTCGCGGCAGCCTTCAACGAGGACCACATCGCCGCCACCACCCAGGCGATCTGTGACTACCGGGAGCGCCAGGGCACCGACGGCCCGCTGTTCCTCGGCGCCGACACCCACGCACTGTCCGAGCCCGCCCGGATCACGGCCGTGGAGGTGCTGGCCGCCAACGGCGCCACCGTCCTCATCGACAGCGACGACGGCTACACCCCCACCCCGGCCGTCTCGCACGCGATCCTGACGTACAACCGTGACCGCACGGGCGGCCTCGCCGACGGCATCGTGGTCACGCCCTCGCACAACCCGCCCGCCGACGGCGGTTTCAAGTACAACCCGCCGCACGGCGGTCCGGCCGGTTCGGACGCCACCTCCTGGATCCAGGACCGGGCCAACGCCCTGATCGAGGGAGGGCTGAAGGAGGTCCGGAGGATCCCCTACGCCCGGGCGCTCGCCGCGGAGACCACCGGACGGCACGACTTCCTGACCGGTTACGTCGACGACCTCCCCGCGGTCCTCGACCTGGACGCCGTACGCGATGCGGGGATCCGGATCGGTGCCGACCCGCTCGGCGGCGCCTCGGTCGCCTACTGGGGGCGCATCGCCGAGCGCCACCGGCTCGACCTCACCGTGGTCAACCCGCTCGCCGACCCCACCTGGCGTTTCATGACGCTGGACTGGGACGGCAGGATCCGCATGGACTGCTCCTCGCCGTACGCCATGGCCTCCTTGATCGAGCGCCGCGACGCCTACACCGTCGCCACCGGTAACGACGCCGACGCCGACCGGCACGGCATCGTCACGCCGGACGGCGGACTGATGAACCCCAACCACTACCTCGCCGTCGCGATCCGGTACCTCTACGCGCACCGTGAGGGATGGCCCGCCGCCGCGGGCATCGGCAAGACCCTGGTCTCCTCCTCCATGATCGACCGCGTCGCCGCCGATCTGGGACGGCGGTTGGTCGAGGTCCCGGTCGGCTTCAAGTGGTTCGTCGACGGTCTCTACGACGGAACACTGGGGTTCGGCGGCGAGGAGTCCGCGGGGGCGTCCTTCCTGCGCCGCGACGGCCGGGTGTGGACCACCGACAAGGACGGAATCCTGCTCGCGCTGCTCGCCTCGGAGATCACCGCCGTCACCGGCTCCACCCCCTCGCAGCACTACGGTGAACTCACCGCCAGGTTCGGGGATCCGGCCTACGCCCGGGTCGACGCCCCGGCGACCCGTGAGGAGAAGGCGGTACTGGCCCGGCTCTCCCCTGAACAGGTCAGGGCCGGCACGCTGGCCGGCGAACCGATCACGGCCGTGCTCACGGAGGCGCCCGGCAACGGCGCGGCCCTCGGAGGACTCAAGGTGTGCACCGACAGCGCGTGGTTCGCCGCGCGCCCCTCGGGCACGGAGGACGTCTACAAGGTGTACGCGGAGAGCTTCCAGGGGGCCGAGCACCTGGCAGAGGTCCAGGACGAGGCACGCGCCCTGGTCTCCGACGCACTCGGCGCCGCGGGCTGAGCATCCCCCTCCCGTGTCCGGCACCGCCGGACACGGGAGGCGGGCAGGCCCCAGGCCGCTCAGGCGTCGGGCACGGTGTGCCTGACCTGCTGGAGGAAGGCGGCGTTGTCGGGAGTCCTGCGGATCCTGTCCAGCAACGCCTCCAGCGTGGCCTGGGCGTCCCTCGTGCGCAGGGCACGCCGTAGGCCGCGCACGGCGGCCAGGTCGGCCGGGGGCAGCAGGAGTTCCTCGCGGCGGGTGCCGGACGGCGTGACGTCGACCGCGGGGAAGACCCGCCGGTCGGCCAGTGCCCGGTCGAGACGGAGCTCCATGTTGCCGGTGCTCTTCAGTTCCTCGAAGAAGTAGTCGTCGGCGCGGGAACCGGTCTCCACGAGCACGGTCGCCAGGATGGTGAGCGATCCGCCCTCCTCGGCGAGCCGTGCCGCCCCGAACAGCTTCTTGGGCCCCATGAGCGCCGCCGCGTCGACGCCGCCGCTCAGCGTCCGTCCGCCGGCGCCGGCGCTGTTGTTGTGAACGCGGCACAGCCGGGTCAGGGAGTCCAGCAGGACGACCACGTCCCGGCCCTGCTCGACCAGGCGCTTGGCACGTTCCACCGCGAGGTCCGCGAGCGCGACGTGCTCCTTTGCTGGCCGGTCGAACGTCGAGGAGTAGACCTCTCCCCGCACCGAACGGCGCATGTCCGTGCCCTCCTCCGGGCGTTCGTCCAGGAGCACCACCATCAGATGGCACTCGGGGTGGTTCTCTGCGACCGACGCGGCGATCTGCTGCAGCAGGACGGTCTTCCCGGTCTTCGGCGGCGCGACGATCAGGCCGCGCTGGCCCTTGCCCACCGGTGCCAGGAGGTCGATGATCCGCGGGGCCGGGCCGCCCTCCGGGCGCTCCAGGCGCAGTCGCTCCCTGGGGTGCAGGGGCGTCAGATCGCGGAAATGCGGCCGGCCCCGGAGCGTGTGAGCGGGGCGGCCGTTGACGGTGTCCACCCCGGACAGGGCGCGAGGGCGCTCACAGGTCCCTTCGACGAGGTCGCCCCTGCGCAGGCCGTACCGCCGGATCAGCGCGGGCGGCACCTGGACGTCGCGTGAGGAGGGACGGGCCCCGTCGGCGTGCAGCACGCCGTGTCCGCCGGCCCCGGTGTCGAGGACACCGAGGGTACGGACGGGCTGATCCTGGGAGGTGACGGGACGTTCGAGTGTGCTGGTCATGGTGTGGTCCTTTCGCGGACATGGCGCGTGAGGGGTCCGGCGAAGGCGAGGCGGTGTGATCACGCCTCGTACGACGGGCACGAGAAGCCCGGACCGGACGGAAAAGGTGATGCGAGAAGCTGATCGCCGGTCGTCGAGGACGGGCGTAACAGCGAAGGGGAAGCACCGGCGCCCGAACCGGGCGTTCACGTGTGCTGCTCGCACCGTACCACGCGATGTGGCGAACGGGAAGAGGCGGGGCGCGTCACCGCGTGCGGTGCGCCCCGTTCCGCCGGGACCGGGCGGGGACGGCGTACGGCCCCCGCCCGGTCTGTCCTCAGCGTTCGCCGCGAAATGCCCTCAGGATCTGCTCGGCGGCCAGCGTGGCCGTCAACTCGCCTGCGCGTACCTGTTGTTCGAGCTCCGGGGTCAGGGTGCGTACCGCCGGATGGCTGCGCAGGCCGTCCAGCAGCTCGTCGCGGACCATCGCCCAGGTCCAGTCCACCTGCTGCTCGCGGCGCTTGGCCGCCAGCCGCCCGGTGGACTCGAGGAGCGTACGGTGCTGTTCCAGCCGTTCCCACAGGGCGTCCAGCCCGGTCGACTCCCTGGCGCTGCACGTCAGCACCGGGGGAGTCCAGGCCGCGTCCACCGGGTGCATCAGCCGTAGCGCTCCCGCCAGTTCACGCGCCGCCGCGCGGGCGTCGCGTTCGTGCGGGCCGTCGGCCTTGTTGACCGCGATGGCGTCGGCCAGCTCCAGGACACCCTTCTTGATGCCCTGCAGCTGGTCGCCCGTACGGGCCAGGGTGAGCAGCAGGAAGGTGTCGACCATGTTGGCGACCGCCGTCTCCGACTGCCCCACGCCCACGGTCTCCACCAGCACCACGTCGTAGCCGGCCGCCTCCATCACCACGACGGACTCGCGGGTCGCCTTGGCCACCCCGCCGAGCGTCCCCGCGGTGGGGGAGGGGCGTACGAACGCCCTCGTGTCCACGGCCAGCCGCTCCATCCGGGTCTTGTCGCCCAGGATCGAACCGCCCGTACGGCTGGACGACGGGTCCACGGCAAGCACCGCGACCCGGTGCCCGAGCCCCGTGAGCAGGGTGCCGAGGGCGTCGATGAAGGTGGACTTGCCCACCCCAGGAACCCCGCTGATCCCGATGCGCCGCGCCCGCCCGGAATGGGGCAGCAGCTCACTCAGCAACCGCTGCGCCTGCACCCGGTGGTCGGGACGGGTCGACTCGACGAGAGTGATCGCGCGGGCCACGAACGCCCGCTTCCCGCCGAGCACGCCCTCGGTGTAGGCGCCGATGTCGATCTCGGTGTGTCGCGCCATCCGTCAGCGGCTCACAGCTCGTGGCCGAGCGCGGCACCGAGCCGCGTGACCAGGTCGTGGGCGGCGTCCGGGATCACCGTGCCGGGCGGGAACACCGCGGCGGCACCCGCCTCGTGCAGCGCGTCGACGTCCGCCGGCGGGATCACCCCTCCCACCACGATCATGATGTCCTCCCGGCCCTCCGCGGCCAGTTCCTCACGCAGTGCCGGCACCAGCGTGAGGTGACCGGCGGCCAGCGACGAGACGCCCACGATGTGCACGTCCGCCTCGACCGCCTGCCGGGCTACCTCACCCGGCGTCTGGAACAGCGGGCCGACGTCGACGTCGAAACCCAGGTCCGCGAAGGCCGTCGCGATGACCTTCTGACCGCGGTCGTGCCCGTCCTGGCCCATCTTGGCGACGAGGATGCGCGGACGCCGCCCCTCCGCCTCCTCGAAGTCGTCGACCAGAGCGCGTGTGCGGTCCACGGACGGGGACTCTCCTGCCTCTTTGCGGTACACCCCGGAGATCGTACGGATCTGGCCCGCGTGCCTGCCGTACACCTTCTCCAGCGCGTCCGAGATCTCCCCCACCGTCGCCATCGCCCGGGCGGCGTCGACCGCCAGCGCCAGGAGGTTGCCCTCGAGACCCGGCCCGGGGTCCCGCTCCGCCGCGGCGGTCAGGGCGGCCAGCGCGTCCTGGCAGGCCGATTCGTCGCGCTCCTCACGCAGCCGGCGCAGCTTCTCGATCTGCTGGGCGCGCACGGAGGTGTTGTCGACCTTGAGCACGTCGATCTCCTCGTCGGTCTCCACCCGGTACTTGTTCACCCCGATGACGGGCTGGCGCCCGGCGTCGATCCGCGCCTGCGTCCGGGCCGCCGCCTCCTCGATCCGGAGCTTCGGGATGCCCGCGTCGATGGCCTTGGCCATCCCGCCGGCCGCCTCGACCTCCTCGATGTGCTGCCAGGCCCGCCTCGCCAGGTCGTGCGTCAGCCTCTCGACGTACGCACTGCCTCCCCAGGGGTCGATGACCCGGCAGGTGCCGGACTCCTGCTGGAGCAGCAGCTGGGTGTTGCGGGCGATCCGGGCCGAGAAGTCCGTCGGGAGGGCGAGCGCCTCGTCGAGCGCGTTGGTGTGCAGCGACTGGGTGTGCCCCTGGGTCGCCGCCATCGCCTCGACGCAGGTGCGCGTCACGTTGTTGAACACGTCCTGCGCCGTCAAGGACCACCCGGACGTCTGCGAATGGGTGCGCAGGGAGAGCGACTTGGCGTTCTTCGGGCCGAACTCCCGGACCATCTTCGCCCACAGCAGGCGCGCGGCCCGCAGCTTCGCGATCTCCATGAAGAAGTTCATGCCGATCGCCCAGAAGAAGGAGAGGCGCGGGGCGAACGCGTCCACGTCGAGGCCCGCGGCCTGCCCGGCCCGCAGGTACTCCACCCCGTCGGCAAGGGTGTAGGCGAGCTCCAGGTCGGCCGTGGCCCCGGCTTCCTGGATGTGGTAACCCGAGATGGAGATGGAGTTGTAGCGGGGCATCTTCTGCGAGGTGAACGCGAAGATGTCGGAGATGATCCGCATCGAGGGGGCGGGCGGATAGATGTAGGTGTTGCGGACCATGAACTCCTTGAGGATGTCGTTCTGGATGGTCCCGGCCAGCTTCTCGGGTGCGACCCCCTGCTCCTCCGCGGCGACGATGTAGAGGGCGAGCACGGGAAGCACCGCGCCGTTCATCGTCATCGACACCGACATCCGGTCCAGCGGGATGCCGTCGAAGAGCTGGCGCATGTCGTAGATCGAGTCGATCGCCACACCCGCCATGCCGACGTCACCCGTCACCCGGGGGTGGTCGCTGTCGTAGCCGCGGTGGGTGGGCAGGTCGAACGCGATCGACAGCCCCTTCTGCCCGGCCGCGAGGTTCCGCCGGTAGAAGGCGTTGGACTCCTCGGCTGTGGAGAACCCGGCGTACTGACGGATCGTCCAGGGCTGGTTCACGTACATCGTCGGGTACGGCCCGCGCAGATACGGCGCGATGCCCGGGTACGTACCGAGGGAGTCGAGCCCTTCCAGATCCCTGCCGGTGTAGAGCGGCTTGACCTCGATGCCCTCCGGGGTCTCCCAGAGCAGCTCGTCCTCGGACCGGCCGGCCGACTCCTTGACCGCGGTGCGCCACCGCTCCTCGGACACCTCGGCGGGAGCGTCTCCCGCCAGGGGCACGTCGGAGAAGTCCGGCACCACGGGCACGTCGGTCCCGGTCGTCTCAGGGGTCTGCATCACGCCACTCCCATGCGGTCGAGTTCGGAGGAGAGAACGGCGACCACGTCGCATCCGGCGAAGACGTGGACGTCGGCGCCCGCGTACTCGGCGGGGCGACCGGCCAGGAAGACCTGCTCGGCGCCGGCCGCCCGCAGGGCCGCGGCGACGTCGTCGGCCTGTTCGGCGTACAGGGCCTCGGTCGAGCACAGGCAGGCGATGCCCGCGCCGCTGGCGGCGAAGGCCGCGGCGGCGGTCGACGCGTCCACGGAAGCCGGCTCGTGGACGGGCTCGATGCCGCCGGACAGGAAGAGATTCGCCGCGAAGGAGGCACGGGCCGTGTGCACCGAGGCGGGACCGAGAGCGGCGAGGAACACCTTCGGGCGGCTGCCCGTGGCCGCGAGATGCGCGTCCGACCTGGCCCGAAGCGTCTCGAAGGCTTCGTCGCGCCGGACCGTGGGCAGCCCGCCGCGGGCCGGCCCCGCCGGTGCGGTCTCGCGCTCGACCGGCCGCTCGTCGAGTGCCGGGAACTCGCTGACCCCGGTGACCGGTTCCTTACGGCGCGCCAGGTCCTTGCTCCGGGCCGCCCAGGTGGCCGCGAGCCGCTCCTGGACCATGCCCGACCGCAGCGCGCCGGCCTGACCGCCGGCCCGCTCGATCTCCTGGAAGAACGCCCAGGCGGACGAGGCGAGTTCGTCGGTCAGCCGCTCGACGTACCAGGACCCGCCCGCCGGGTCCGTCACCCGGGCCAGGTGGGACTCCTCCATCAGGATCGTCGAGGTGTTGCGGGCGATCCGCCGGGCGAACGCGTCCGGAAGCCCGAGCGCGTGGTCGAACGGCAGCACGGTGACCGACTCGGCCCCGCCGACGCCGGCGCCCAGACAGGCCAGGGTCGTCCGCAGCATGTTCACCCAGGGGTCACGGCGCGTCATCATCACCGACGACGTCACGGCGTGCTGGCGCTGCGCACCGGCGTCCGGAGCCCCGCAGACCTCCGCTACCCGGGCCCACAGCCGCCGGGCCGCACGCAGCTTGGCGATGGTCAGGAACTGGTCGGCCGTCGCCGCGTACCGGAACTCCAGCTGTGCGCAGGCCTCCTCGACGGAGAGCCCGGCCGCCGTGAGCTCCCGGAGGTAGGCGACGCCCGTCGCCAGCGAGAGCGCCAGCTCCTCGGACGCCGAGCCGCCCGCGTCGTGGTAGGGCAGCGCGTCCACGGCCAGGGCGCGCAGCCCCGGGTACAGGCGGGAGCACAGGAGCGCCCAGTCGACGGCGGTGCCGAGCTCCGGCTCCGCACCCGTACGGGCAGCCTGACCGAGCGGATCCACCCCGAGGCTGCCGCGCGCGGCCTCCTTCGAGAGTCCCCGGGCCTCGTACAGACCCAGCAACTCCCGTACGGCGGGGTCGGGATCGGCCCCCGCGTCGAGCACCAGGGGAGCCAGGTCGAGGTGGACACCCTCCAACGCCCGGGCGAGGCCCTGGACCGGAACACCACCGGGCCCGCCGACAGCCAGCCAGAGCGACGTGACACCGTTCTCCAGGTCGCCGAGCAGGGCCTCGTTCAGGCGTACGGGATCGGCCAGTTCGTGACGCTGGCGCACGTCCCAGCCGTCCGTGGTGTTCCCCGTGGCCCTGCTGCCCCGGGTGAAGGGGGCGAAGCCGGGAAGACCGGGGTCCGGTGACGCGTCGGCGGAGGTGTACAGAGGGCGGACCGTGAGTCCGTCCTCGATCGAGGTGGACAGTGCTTCCTCTGCTGCCGCGCCCGCGACGTCCTTGCCCGACCTGCGCAGCACGCCTTCGACGAGGCTCTGCCACTGATCGTGGGAAGGGTCGGTGAACTCGGCGGCCGGAGAAAACCCGTCAGCAGGCAGGACCGTCATGCTCAGATGCTAGGTCAGCACTCTGGAGCGCAGCAGGGCAACTGGCTGTGACCTTGCACTCTCCGAAATGTGCGGGATCTCCCGGGTGGGCGGGCCTTGTCCTCGGGCCGTGAGGGGGAGGGCGGAGCCCGGCGCGCGCGGAGGACGGGCGCCGGGCAGCCCCTCTCAGGCGCCGACGTAGGCAGCGAGGTGCTCGCCGGTGAGGGTGGCGCGGCCGGCGACGAGGTCGGCAGGCGTGCCCTCGAAGACGATCCGGCCTCCGTCGTGACCGGCTCCGGGCCCGAGGTCGATGATCCAGTCGGCGTGTGCCATGACCGCCTGATGATGCTCGACGACGACGACCGACGTGCCGGAGTCGACGATCCGGTCGAGCAGGCCGAGCAACTGCTGGACATCGGCGAGGTGGAGGCCCGCGGTCGGTTCGTCGAGGACGTACACGCCGCCCTTCTCCGCCATGTGGGTGGCCAGCTTCAGCCGCTGCCGCTCGCCGCCGGACAGCGTGGTGAGCGGCTGGCCCAGGCTGAGGTAGCCGAGTCCCACGTCGGAGAGCCGGCCGAGGACGCGGTGCGCGGCGGGGACACGCCCCTCGCCCGTGCCGAAGAACTCCTCGGCCTCGGTCACCGACATCGCGAGCACCTCGCTGATGTCACGGCCGGCGAAGCGGTACTCCAGCACGGCGGGCTGGAACCGCTTACCCTCGCACTCGTCGCACGTCGAGGCGACACCGGCCATCATCGCCAGATCGGAGTAGACGACGCCCGCCCCGTTGCAACCGGGGCACGCGCCTTCGGAGTTGGCGCTGAACAGGGCCGGCTTCACGTCGTTGGCCTTCGCGAAGGCCTTGCGGATCGGGTCGAGGAGCCCCGTGTACGTCGCCGGATTGCTGCGCCGCGAGCCGCGGATCGCGCCCTGGTCGACCGACACGACGTTCTCGCCGGGCGGGATCGACCCGTGCACGAGCGAGCTCTTGCCGGAGCCGGCCACACCCGTGACCACGGTCAGCACCCCGAGCGGCACGTCGACGTCCACGTCGCGCAGGTTGTGCGTGTGCGCGCCGCGGATCTCCAGCACACCGGTGGGCTCGCGCACGGTCTTCTTGACGGCGGCCCGGTCGTCGAAGTGCCGGCCGGTGACGGTGTCCCCGGCCCGCAGCCCCTCGACGGTGCCTTCGAAGCAGACCGTGCCGCCCGCGGAACCCGCCCCGGGGCCGAGGTCGACGATGTGGTCGGCGATCACGATGGTCTCCGGCTTGTGCTCCACGACCAGCACCGTGTTGCCCTTGTCGCGCAGCCGCAGCAGCAGGCCGTTCATCCGCTGGATGTCATGCGGGTGCAGGCCGATGGTCGGTTCGTCGAAGACGTAGGTGACGTCGGTGAGCGAGGAGCCGAGGTGCCGGATCATCTTGACGCGCTGCGCCTCGCCGCCCGAGAGCGTGCCCGACGGCCGGTCGAGCGAGAGGTAGCCGAGGCCGATCTCCACGAAGGAGTCGAGTGTCCCGCCCAGCGCGGTGAGCAGCGGTGCCACGGACGGTTCGTCCAGACCGCGGACCCAGGCGGCCAGATCGCTGATCTGCATCGCGCAGGCGTCGGCGATGCTGATCCGGTCGATCTTCGAGGATCTGGCACCCTCGCTGAGCCGGGTCCCCTCGCACTCGGGACAGGTGGTGAAGGTGACCGCCCGCTCCACGAACGCCCGGATGTGCGGCTGCATCGCCTCCTTGTCCTTGGACAGGAAGGACTTCTGGATCTTGGGGATCAGGCCCTCGTAGGTGAGGTTGACCCCGTTGACCTTCACCTTGACCGGCTCCCCGTACAGGAAGTCCTGGAGCTCCTTCCTGGTGTACCGGCGGATCGGCTTGTCCGGGTCGACGAAGCCCGACTGGGCGTACACCTGCACGGTCCACTGACTGTCCGACTTCCAGCCGGGGATGGTGAAGGCGCCCTCGGAAAGGGATTTGGAGTCGTCGTAGAGCTGGGTGAGGTCGATGTCGGAGACCGTGCCCCGGCCCTCGCAGCGCGGGCACATGCCGCCCGTCCGGTCGAAGGTCGCCTTCACGGTCTTCTTGTTGCCGCGCTCGACGGTGATCGCTCCGCTGGCCCTGACCGAGGGCACGTTGAAGGCGTAGGCGCCGGGGGGACCGATGTGCGGTTCACCGAGACGGGAGAAGAGGATGCGCAGCATCGCGTTGGCGTCGGTGACGGTACCGACCGTGGAGCGCGGGTCGGCGCCCAGTCGCTGCTGGTCGACGATGATCGCCGTTGTCAGTCCTTCGAGCACGTCGACCTCGGGCCGTGCCAGCGTCGGCATGAAGCCCTGGACGAAGGCGCTGTAGGTCTCGTTGATCATCCGCTGCGACTCGGCGGCGATCGTGCTGAACACCAGTGAGCTCTTGCCTGAGCCGGAGACCCCCGTGAACACGGTCAGCCGGCGCTTCGGGATCTCGACGCTGACGTCCTTGAGATTGTTCACGCGTGCGCCGTGCACGCGGATCAGGTCGTGGCTGTCGGAAGCCTGCGGCGCGGGCGCCCGCGTGTCCGTCCTCGTGGCCATGCTCGTCGATTCCCCATCTGTTACGCGGCGGCTGCCGTCGGTGTCGCCTGCGCGGTGGCGGCAACGGTCGTTGTCTATCAGAACTGCGGTGTCGGCCGGGGCTGAATCATGTGCGGGGCGGGCCGCGGCGCCGCACGGTGCCGGAGGGACCGTCGCGCCCCGCCGCGCCGAGGACGCCCCGCGGGGAGGCCGTGACCTCGTCGCGCTCGTCGGCGCTGAAGGGGCGGGATGAAGGGGCGACAGGCATGCGGTCGACGCTACTGGGCGGCGGAGGGCCCTCGCTTCTTCATTCCTGACCGGTCGCAGGGCCGCAACGGGGAGGCGGCTGCCACGCTCATATCGCTTCTGTCAGTACTTCTCACAGTGCGTCACCGATTGCCCGAAGTTATGCTGCTGTCGATCCACCACCTCAGTCGATCCACCACCTCAGGGGAAGGACGCATCGTGGCCGTGGGACCCGTGGAGTACCTCGTCGTCACCTTTCCCGGCGGCCGCTTCGCCGACGCGATCGCGCCCGTGCTGGCCGACGCCGTCGCGTCCGAGGCGGTCCGCATCCTCGACCTCGCCTTCGCTCGCAGAGCAACAGGCGGAGCCGTCGAGCAGGTCGAGCGGGGTGAGATGGACCCGCAGGGGCTCGTCCCCTTCGACCCGCCGGACGACCGGCCGGCCGGGCTGCCCCGGATCACCGAGCTCGGTGCGCTCGAAGGCCTGCACGAGGGGAGCGCTGCCGCGCTGATCGTGTGGGAGGACCTCTGGTCGGTACCCCTCACCCGGGTGGCCGAGGAGGCGGGCGGCCGGCTCCTGGCGCACGAGAAGGTCCCGGCGGACGGCGGCGACGACGTCATCACGCTCCTCGAGAGGCTCGCGGACCTGAAGCAGCGGGGCATCCTCACCGACGAGGAATTCTCGGCGCAGAAGACACGGATCCTCGCGGACTGACCCGCACCGGCCGACGCCCGTACCTCACGTTCCCTTTGTCGATATGCGCACGCCGTGCGACGTTGATTCCGACCTGCAGTCTGTCGGGAAAGAGGCAGTTCATCGTGCAGACCGCCCGGGCCGTCCCCGCCACGACCATCGTCAATCTGCGCGATCTGGGCGGAATCGCCCTGGGGCGCCACCGCCGCCTGCGCCAGGGAATCCTCCTGCGCTCCGGGCAGCTGAGCGACTTCGACGCCGACCACGACAGGGCGGTGGCGGCACTCGGCATCCGGACCGTCGTCGACCTGCGGACCGCGGACGAGCGCCGATGGGCGCCGGACCGCCTCCCGGCGGGCGCGCGGCTCTTCGTCGCCGACGTGCTCGGCGACGACCCGGGGGTCACGCCCGCCCGTCTCAAGGCGCTGCTCGGTGACCCGGTCGGAGCAGCCGCTCTGCTCGGCGGGGGGAGAGCGGAGGAGCTCTTCGCGCAGACGTATCGGAAGATGGTCCTCTCCCCGGGGGCAGCGGCCGCCTACCGCGCCTTCCTCGACACCGCGTCCGATCCCCGGGCGAGGCCGCTGCTCTTCCACTGCGCGACCGGCAAGGACCGGACCGGGTGGGCCGCCGCCCTGCTGCTCATGATGGCGGGTGCGTCCCGTGAGGCCGTCCGGGCGGAGTTCCTCGCGGTGAACCGTGCGGTGCCCACCGCCTTCGGACCCGCGGTACGCCGTTTCCTCGACGAGGGCGGGGACCCGGGCATCGCGTCCGCGGTCGTCGAAGCCCGGCCGCGGTATCTCGAGGCGGCCCTCGACGCGATGGACGAGCGCTGGGGCGGGCTCGACGGCTACCTCGCCAAGGCGCTGCGTCTTCCCCCGGCGGTGGCCGAGCGGCTGCGCGCCGACCTGGCCGTCCCCGCCTGACCGCCGGCCCGGAACGCGCATGGGCCCGGTGGCACGTCCGCGGACGTGCCACCGGGCCCATGCGCCGTACGGCGACGCTCAGATCTTCAGCAGATGCTCGCTGAGGTCGCGGTAGTGCTGAAGCGCCACACGGAGCTCCTCCGTCTGGGCTTCGGTGTCCTGATCGTGCCAGCTCGCACGCAGGACGCGCTTGCGCTCGGCCAGGGCCTCGGTCAGGCCGGAGACGATCTGGTCGAACGTGCTCTCCGCCTCCTCGACGGCCCGTCGCGGGCTCTCGACGAAGTCGGTCACCGCGTGCTGCATGCGCTGCGACAGCTTGTCCTGGTCACCCCGGGGGACCAGGGGCGAGCCGGTGCCTGTGGCCTCCCGACGGCCGGGCCGCTCGGCATGGGTGGCCGTGGGGGCCGTTCGCGGGGCGGGCGGTACGCCGGCGTCGTCAGCGCCGCCGAGCTTGCGGTCCAGGCCCTTTCTGTTTCCCGGATCGACCGAGCCCGCTGCCTCCGGGGTCCTGCCGGGGGTGGTCACGGGCGTCCGCTCGGGGGCGTTCGCCGCCGGGGCGCCCTGACGGGGCTCGGTGCCGAGAAGGGGCTTCGTCGTGCGCTCGGTGTGGTCGTTCATGCTGCACTGCCTTTCGCCTGATGCCGGTCCGTGCGGACCGACTCGTCGTGCCGGTCCGTCGTGGCCGACTCGTTCGGTGAGTCCGCGAGGAGTACGTCGAAGAGGGCCCGGGACTCGATCAGGGCCTTCCGCATCTCCTCGGTGCCGCCCTGGCCACGCACGGCGGTGTGCACCCTGCGGTAGCCGTCGACCTGCTCGGCGTGGTGGACCGAGAGGGCGTCCGTCTGCTCCTGGAAGCTGTCGCCGTCCGGGAAGCCCCGGTCGTGCGCCAGTTGGGCGAGCAGTGCGTCCGCCTCGACGATCGCGTCCCTGGGGGAGTCGATGAAGCGTTCCTGGACCTCGGCCCAGCGGCGGCTGTACGCCTCGCGGGCCTCCGGCCGCAGAGGCCGCTCGGAGAGGGAGCCGTGTGCCTTCACACGCTCGGAGAGCTCGTGCTCGGCCGCCTTGGTGTCGCCGTCGTGACGGGCGACCGTCCGGTCGTACTCGGGGCCGAAGCGGCGCTGCAGTCCTCGTCCGCCGGTCCCACGCCCGCGAAGGAGGAAAGCGGCGACGGCTGCCACCAGGACGACGGCGACGATGATCACCACGATCGTCATGGCCGACGCTCCCGTCGGCTCGCGGTCGGTGCGTCGTGCTGTTCCACTCTCGTCAACTCCTTCCAATGCGGGCCCGGTTCGGTGTAGGGGGCCGGGCCGCGTGCATCAGGCGTGTAACCCCCTCCACGCCGTTCATGCAGGAAGGCCGCCGGCAACCTGGAAATGGCCGGACCGGACGGTGTTCCACCGGAATCGGCGCCGTCCCTCACGAGTGGCCCGAGGGGCGCGTGGTGACCGAGCGCGGAACCGCGGGGGTCGCCTCCGGGACCCGGGCGGACCGGCGGATCCGCGAGGCCTCGCCCGTGCGTGCCCCGTCTCCCCGCATGCGTGATACTCGACCGATGAGATCGAGCACGACGGACCGGCGCGGCGGGGTCCGGGTCAGACGGGCCGTCGCGCGCGACGCCAGGCGGCTCACCCGGCTGGTCACCACGTCGGGCGCCTACGAGGGCCCCTATGCCCCCATGGTCCAGGGGTACAAGGTGGGTCCCGACTACATCGAGGCGCACGACGTCCATGTGGCCGTGGACGACGACGGCCTGGTGCTCGGCTTCTACGCGCTGGTGCTGTCCCCGCCGGAGCTCGACCTGATGTTCGTCGCCGACGCGGCCCAGGGGAGGGGTATCGGGAGGCTCCTCGTCGGCCATCTCCTCGGACAGGCACGCCGAGCCGGCCTCACCGCCGTGCGCGTGGTCGCGCACCCTCCGGCCGAGGGGTTCTACCGCAGCGTGGGCGCCGAGCGCACCGGAACCGTAGCGGCCCGTCCGCCCGCGGTGATGTGGGACCGGCCCGAACTGCTGCTTCCGGTCGACGCCGGCCCCTGAGCCGGAGGGCCCGGCCGTGATCGGGGATCACGGCCGGGCCCTCCGCGCCGGTGCGGGAACCGCTACGACCAGCCGCCGTACGGACGGGTGATGAGCTCCATCCCGTGACCGCTGGGATCCGGGAAGTACACCCCGCGTCCGCCGTCGTTGTGGTTGATCTCGCCGGGGTGCCTGCGGTGGGGATCCGCGTAGTAGTCGATCCCCTGCTCCTCGATGCGGCCGAAGGCCGTGTCGAACTCCGCCTCCGAGATGAGGAACGCGTAGTGCTGCACCGTGATCGATCCGGCGGGAACGGTCGCGAAGTCCAGCGTGACGCCGTTCGCGAGGACGACGGGGATGAAGGGTCCCCATTCGGTACCGATGGTCAGACCCAGAAGATGTGCCAGGAACTCCGCGGACTCGCGGTTGTCCCGGCTGTGGATGATGGTGTGGTTCAGCTCGACCGACACTGTGGAATGCCTCCAACGGGCATCTCACGGGCTACCTCCACGCCTCACCCGGCCGGTGACCGACGCGCGATGCCGTACCTCGATCTTAAGCGAGTTGTCACGGTGCGTCGAGGTTTGGCCCTTGGTCGGTGTCGACATCCGGCCGCCGGTGTGGTGCTTTCCCCGGTGGCTGCCACCATGAGGAGACCGGCGGGTGGGCTGTCCCGCGGCTGCCGACGACGTCGGGAGCCCAGGAATCACCGGGGCTCCGCGGGGCACCAGTACCACCTCGACGAGGTGGGGAGGCACCATGGGACAGATACCCGCGGGCAGTGATGGAGCCGGAAGAGACCGGGACGGAGGAGATCCGGCCGGATTGGACCCGCGCAGCGGACGGCGGGAGACCGAGGAGGAGCGGGCGGACCGGCAGTGGGGCGAGTTGCTCCAGGAACTCCGGGTCGCGCAGACCGGCGTCCAGATTCTCTTCGGCTTCCTTCTCGCGGTCGTTTTCCAGCCCCGCTTCGCGGACCTGTCCGACGTCGACCGGAACATCTACGTCGTGACCGTGATGCTCGGCTCGGCGACCGCGGCCGCGCTGATAGGCCCCGTGTCCTACCACCGGCTCCTCACCGGACGCCGGATGAAGCCGCAGACCGTGACCTGGGCCTCACGCCTGACGAAGCTGGGGCTCGTGCTGCTCTTCTGCACGATGTGCAGCACGCTGCTCCTCATCCTGCGCGTGGCGCTGCACAACGTGACCGCACTCTGGCTGGTGGGTGGAATGGCCCTCTGGTTCCTGGTCTGCTGGTTCGTGTTCCCGCTGTGGGCCATCGCCCGGGGCGACGGCGGTGGGCCGGCCGACGGGGAGGACGCCCGGGACGCCGACGACTCCGGGCCCAGGTCCTGACCACCGTCAGCCCTCGTCCACGGTCGCCGGGCTGCGTACGTCCGTCACGGTGAAGAGTCCGCCGTCCGGGTCCCGCAGGGTCGCCTCGCCGCCGCGCCGCACCGCGCGCCGCTCCATGAGCGTGCCGCCGTGCCGCTCGGCGGCGAGGACCGTCGCGTCCACGTCCGCCACCGGGAACTGCACCTGCCAGTGCGGGCGCACCTGCGGATCCGGAGCCGCTTCCACGGCGCCGGAGCTGATACGGGCCAGCGGGCGTCCGTTGCAGCGTACGAGCACTTCCTCCCGCACATAGGCGATGTCGCAGCCCCCGGGCTCCCCGCTCGCCCAGCCGAGGACCTCGCCGTAGAAGATCGCGGCGTCGAAGGCGTCCCTGGTGCGCAGCCTGAGCCAGGCGTGCGCCCGGTTCCCGGACGGCGCCAGCGTGGCCGCGCGTCCCGTCCACTCCCAGACGCCGAAGGACGCGCCGTCCCGGTCGGCGGCAAGGACCGCCCGGCCCTGTCCCACCGTCAGCGGCCCCACCGCCACGGTGCCGCTGCGTTCACGGATACGAGCCGCGACGACGTCGGCGTCCCGGACCGAGAAGTACGGCATCCAGGCCACGGCCACCTGGTAGGCGGACGCGACCGCGCCGATACCGGCCACCGGCACTCCGTCGGACCGCGCCATCACGAAGTCCCTGCCCAGCGGTCCGGCGCGGAACGTCCACCCGAGAACGGCGCCGTAGAAGAGCTGGGCGTCCCCGAGGTCCCGGGTCACCAGATGGACCCAGCACGGGGCGCTCGCGCCGCTCAGCACCGCCGGTTCCGGCACAGTCCGCGGATCGCCAGGAGTCATGGTCCACTGCCCTATCGGTACTGCGGCACGACTTCTTCCGCACCGCGCGGCCAGGACCAGCCTCATGCGCCCCGGCGACTCCCGCAACACGCGACGGCGGCGATCACGCCCCGCCCCGGGGCGGGGCGTTCGTGATGTCGAGGAAGACGTGCTCTGCCTCCGGCCAGGAGCCGGCTATCGAGCGCTTGATCCGGACGGCGACCCGCTCGACCTCCTCGCTGTCGATGCCGGGTGCCAGATCGATCCTGGCCGCCACCAGCACCGAGTCGAGGCCGAGGCCCATGGTGAACAGCGCCGCCACGTTGTCGATCTCGTCCTGGGAGGCGAGGAGTTCCTCGACCCCCCGGCGCATCCCGGGATCCGCGGATTCCCCGATGAGCCGGTCGCGGGCGTCCTTGCCGAGCCGGAAGGCGACGTAGACCAGGAGCAGGCCGATCCCCAGGGAGGCCGACGCCTCCCACACGACGTTCCCGGTCACCATGTGCAGCACCATCCCCGCCATGGCCAGCACCACACCCAGCACGGCCGTGCTGTCCTCGGCGATCACGGTCCGCAACGCGGGGTCGCGGGCGGCGTCCTTCGCGCCGCGGAGCTGCAGCAGCGCACGCACCAGCGACGCTCCCTCCGCCAGCAGGGCGACCCCGAGGACGATCAGACCCACCGTGTAGCCCTCGTGCGACTGCTGCTCGTGGCTGCCGAGCGCCTCGAAGCCCTGGAAGAACGAGAAGCAGCCGCCGACGACGAAGATCCCGACAGCCGCGAGCAACGACCAGAAGTAGCGCTCCTTGCCGTAGCCGAAGGGGTGACGTGCGTCCGGCGGGCGGCGGCTGCGCCGGAGAGCGGCCAGCAGGAAGACCTCGTTCACGCTGTCCGCCACGGAGTGGGCAGCTTCGGACAGGAGGGCGGGTGAACCCGAGAGGAGGCCCCCCACCCCCTTTGCCGCGGCGATGACGAGGTTGGCGGCGAGCGCCACCAGAATGGTGACGCGGGTCTTGCGGTCCGACTCCGGCCGCTTCATATGCCCCCCGGTTCCATGTTTCTCCGATCGAAGGCGAAAGGTGACGCCGCCCAGGAACGAGTCCGGGCCCGCTCGACGAGGGGCCCGGACTCGTGTCCATACGTCTGGCGGCGCGCTCGTGGGTCAGTCACGCCGGTGCTCGTCCTCCGGCGGCGGGATCACCTCGTTACCGCGGTCGCTGAGTTCGTACGGCGAGAGAGCGCGGCCGTTCTCGGGAAAGTGGTCCGAGCTGTGCCGGCCGCTCTCCCGGATCTCCGTCCGGTGGTCCGGACGCTGCGGCTGCTCGTCCGGGCGGGGCGGGCGCGACTCCTTGTCGCGGCGCCTCATCCCGAACCAGAAGCCTCCGATCAGCACGACCACCACGAACAGGCCGATGATGCCGATGACCACACCCACTGCGCCCGGCCCGCCGGCCGCCACGGTGCCGGCGAGCGGTTCCCATGCTCGGTTCGTTACGTCCATGCATGGCGCATACCCCGGGGAATCGATCACAGACAGCCATTGACATGAATTCATGTTTTATGGCGATGTCACGGTAAATGTGTTTCGTATGGTGCAAATCGGCTACACGATGATGACCGAGCAAGCGGGACCCCGGGCCCTTGTGGGGGACGTGGTCGCGGCGGAGGAAGCCGGCTTCGACTTCTCGGTCATCTCCGACCACTACTCTCCCTGGTTGGCTGCCCAGGGGCACGCGCCCTACGCATGGTCCGTCCTGGGCGCCGCGGCGCAGGCCACTTCCCGGATCCCGCTCATGACGTACGTGACCTGCCCGACCACCCGCTACCACCCGGCCGTGACCGCGCAGAAGGCGGCCACACTCCAACTGCTCGCGGAGGGCCGGTTCCGCCTCGGTCTCGGCTCGGGGGAGAACCTCAACGAACACGTCGTCGGTGCGGGGTGGCCCGCGCCGAACGTCCGGCTGGAGATGCTCGAGGAGGCCGTGCACATCATCCGCGCGCTCTTCGACGGCGGCTACGTCACCCACCACGGCACCCACTTCGACGTGGAGAACGCGAAGCTCTGGGACCTGCCCGAGCAGCGGGTTCCCATCGGAATCGCGGTCTCCGGGGAGCGGTCCTGCGAACTCGCCGGCACCCTGGGCGATCTGGTCATCGCGACCGAGCCCAAGGGGGACCTCCTGAACGCGTTCGACCGGCACGGGGGGACGGGGAAGCCCCGGGTGGGACAGGTGCCCGTCTGCTACGACACCGACCGGGACGCCGCGATCGCCCGTGCCCACGACCAGTTCCGCTGGTCGCTCGGCGGCTGGAAGGTCAACTCGGAGCTGCCGGGGCCCTCCGCGTTCGACCAGGCGACCGCATTCGTCCGCAAGGACGACATCACCGGGTCGATCCCGTGCGGCTCGGACGTCGACGCCTTCGTGGAGGCGGTCCGCCCCTACCGTGAGGCGGGATTCACCGAGGTCGCGCTCGTCCAGATCGGAGGCGCCCACCAGCGGCCCTTCATCGAATGGGCCAGGACCACACTCCTGCCCGCACTGCGTGAGCTGTAGCACGCCGTGCGCACGCGGCGCTGTCGCACGTGTCCCCGCCACTCACCGGGTACGAGATATCCCATCGCCCGACGTCCCCGGCTGCCCCGACGGCGGCTCGTGTCGCCGACACGGAGCGGTGGGGCGAGCCTGGAGTGAGGACCCGGACCCGCTGGAGGGAACGCGAGGCCGGCCCCGGAGAGAGGCCGCCGAACAGCGCGCACCGCGCTGTCAGTGAAAGGAACGCACGTTGAACAGCACGCAGGAAGCAGCACAGGAGCACCAGGAGAGCGGCGACGTCGTGGTGGCGGTCACCGGCTGTCCGAAGGAGGACGCACGCACCGTGTTCGACGTCCTGCGCCGCTCGTTCGTCTCCGACCGCCCGGCGTCCGACACCCCCGAGGACGCGTCGGACACGCGCCCCACCGTGTGGACGGCGACCGTCGACGTCTCCGAGACGAAGGCCGCGCCCGCGCCCGCCCGGCTCTCCGTACCGGTGATGGTCGAGGCGCAGGGGGGCTATTGGGCCGTCGACCGTCTCCGGAAGCAGCTGGCCGACGCCTTCTCCGTGCGGCTCGTCGGAACGGCGGCGGGCGACCAGGAACAGGAGATCCGCCTGCGCCTGGAGAGCCACCGGCCGGTCTGACGACACCACCACCGAACCCGGAAGGTACGCGCACATGGACGGCACCCAGGGGACCACCGACGCGGGAGCGGCCCGGACGCCGCCTCTCGACGACCGCTCCACCTTCACCCTGTACGTCAACGGCACAGCCCGGGACCTGACGCTCGACCACCGCACCACGGTGCTGGACGCGCTGAGGGAGCACCTGGGTCTCACCGGAGCCAAGAAGGGCTGCGACCACGGTCAGTGCGGGGCCTGCACCGTACTCGTCGACGGCCGGCGCGCCAACAGCTGCCTGCTGCTGGCCGTGGCGCAGGAGGACGCCCACATCACCACCGTCGAGGGACTCGCCGAGGGGGACCGGCTCCACCCGCTGCAGTCGGCATTCCTGGAGAGGGACGCGCTCCAGTGCGGCTACTGCACCCCGGGCCAGATCTGCTCCGCGGCCGGAATGCTCGGTGAGGCCCGGGACGGCTTCCCCTCCCACGTGACCTCGCCGACCGCGCTCACCGCCGGAGGCCCGGTCCCGCTCGACGCCGACGAGATCCGCGAGCGGATGAGCGGCAACCTCTGCAGGTGCGGCGCCTACCCGCACATCGTCGACGCGATCGAGGACGTGGCCCCGTGAAACCCTTCGCCTACCTGCGTCCCGCCTCCGTGGCCGAGGCCGTCCGCGCCGGTGCCGGACATCCCGGCGCGCGCTTCCTCGGAGGCGGCACCAACCTCGTCGACCTGATGAAGCTCGGGGTGGAGTCGCCCGGCCTGCTCGTCGACGTGAGCCGGCTGCCGCTGGACCGGATCACCAGGACCGACGACGGCGGTCTCCGCATCGGCGCGACGGTGCGCAACAGCGACCTCGCCGCCCACCCCGACGTGCGTGGCGCCTACCCCGCCCTGTCGCAGGCCCTGCTGGCCGGTGCGTCCGGGCAGCTCCGCAACACCGCCACCACCGGGGGCAACCTGCTCCAGCGCACCCGCTGCCCGTACTTCCAGGACGTCTCCAAGCCCTGCAACAAGCGCGCCCCCGGATCGGGCTGCCCGGCCCGCGAGGGGGCGCACCGGGATCTCGCGGTGCTGGGCCACTCGCAGGACTGCGTCGCCACGAACCCCTCGGACATGGCGGTCGCCCTCGCGGCCCTCGACGCCACCGTCCAGTTGCACGGCCCCGAGGGCGAGCGGACGGTGCCCGTGACCGACTTCCACCGGCTGCCCGGCGACAACCCCGACCAGGACACGGTGATCCGCCCCGGCGAACTGATCACCGGGGTGGTGCTGCCCCCGCCTTCCGACGGCGCCGTCTCCCTCTACCGCAAGGCCCGGGACCGTGCCTCGTACGCCTTCGCCCTGGTCTCCGTCGCAGCCGTCCTGAGCGTGCGCGACGGCCGCGTGGACCGTGTCTCGCTCGCCTTCGGCGGGGTGGCGCACCGGCCCTGGCGTGCCCGGGTCGCCGAGGACCTGCTGCGCGGTGCCCCGCCGGCCGAGGACGCCTTCGCCCGTGCGGTGGACGGGGAACTCGAAGCGGCCAGGCCCCTGCGCGACAACGCCTTCAAGGTCGACCTCGCGCGCCGGATGGCCGTCGGCGCCCTCGTCGAACTCACCTCCCGCGCCGTACCCGCCTGATCGGCCGGACCGCACACCCCCGACGAACCGAGGACTTCCGCCATGAGCGACTCCACCCGGGTGCTGGGAGCGCCCGTAGTCCGCCGCGAGGGCCGGGACAAGGTCACCGGCACCGCCCGCTACGCCGCCGAGCACACCTCGGCGGACTGCCTGTACGGCTGGATCGTGCCCGCCACCGTCCCCACCGGCCGTGTCACCGCGATCCGTACCGCCGACGCGCTCGCCGTACCCGGGGTGCACACCGTCCTGACCCACGACAACGCGCCGAGGCTGAAGGAGCCCGACGACCCGATCCTCGCCGTGCTCCAGGACGACCGGGTGCCGCACCGGGGCTGGCCCGTCGCCCTCGTGCTGGCGGAGAGCCTGGAAGCCGCCAGGGCCGGCGCGTCCGCCGTGCACGCCGAGTACACGACCACCGGACACGACGTCGTCCTCACCGGGGACCACCCGGGGCTGTACATCCCCGAGGAGGCGAACGGCGGCCACCCGGGCCTGCGCGAACGCGGTGACGCCATGCGCGCCTTCGAAGCCGCCCCCGTGCGGATCGACGCGACCTACACCCTGCACGGGCTGCACAACCACCCCATGGAACCGCACGCCTCCACCGCCAGGTGGTCCGACGGACACCTGACCGTCCACGACTCCAGCCAGGGATCGACCGCCGTGCGCAACAGCCTCGCCACGGCCCTGGGACTCGACCGGAACCGGATCACCGTGGTCTCCGAACACGTCGGCGGCGGCTTCGGCTCCAAGGGCACCCCGCGCCCCCAGTCCGTCCTCGCCGCGATGGCCGCACGGCACACCGGCCGCCCGGTCCAGCTCGCGCTGCCGCGACGGTACATGGCGGCGATCGTCGGTCACCGGGCGCCGACCCTGCAGCGGGTGCGCCTGGGAGCGGACCGTGACGGTGTCCTGTCCAGCGTCTCCCACGAGATCGTCACCCAGACCTCGCGGATCAAGGAGTTCGTCGAACAGGCCGCCGTTCCCGCCCGCGTCATGTACGCCTCGCCCCACAGCCGCACGGAACACCGCGTGGCGGCACTCGACGTGCCCAGCCCGTCCTGGATGCGCGCACCGGGGGAGGCCTCGGGCATGTACGCGCTGGAATCGGCCATGGACGAACTCGCCTGCGCCCTCGGTATCGATCCGGTCGAACTGAGGCTGCGCAACGAACCGCAGGCCGAACCCGACAGCGGACGCCCCTTCAGCAGCCGCAACCTCGCCGCCTGTCTGACGCAGGGTGCGGCACGCTTCGGCTGGAACGACCGGGACCCCCGGCCCGCCGCCCGCGAGGAGGGGCCCTGGCTGCTGGGCACGGGGGTCGCCTCGGCGACGTACCCCGTCCTCGTTTCCAGGTCGGCGGCCTCCGCGCAGGCGGCCCCGGACGGCTCGTACCGCGTCCGGGTCAACGCCACCGACATCGGCACCGGCGCCCGCACCGTCCTGGCGCAGATCGCCGCCTCGGTCCTGGGCACGGACCCGGAGAACGTCCAGGTCGACGTCGGCAGCAGTGATCTGCCCACCGCGTCCGTCGCGGGCGGCTCCTCGGGCACCGCTTCCTGGGGCTCGGCGGTGCACAAGGCCGCCACCGCCCTGGTGCGGCGGCTCGCCGAGCACACCGGCCCGCTGCCGCCGGACGGCCTCACCGTCACCGCCGACACCGGCGACGAGACGGCCCAGGAATCCCCGTACGCACGGCACGCCTTCGGTGCCCACTTCGCCGAGGTGGCGGTCGACTCCCTCACCGGTGAGGTGCGGGTGCGCCGGCTCCTGGGGATGTACGCCGCCGGACGGATCCTCAACTCCCGCACGGCACGGTCCCAGTTCATCGGCGGCATGGTCATGGGCCTCGGCATGGCCCTCACCGAGGGAAGCACCATGGACCCGGCCTTCGGCGACTTCACCGAGAGCGACCTGGCCTCCTACCACGTGCCGTCCTGCGCGGACGTCCCCGACATCCAGGCGCACTGGATCGACGAGGACGACCCCCACCTCAACCCCATGGGCAGCAAGGGCATCGGCGAGATCGGCATCGTCGGCACCGCGGCCGCCCTCGGCAACGCCGTGCGCCACGCCACCGGCGCCCGGCTTCGCACCCTCCCGCTGACCCCGGACAAACTGCTGCCCTACCTGCCGTGACACCCGCCGGGGGATTCCTCGGTTGCACGACCGGCCCCCCGGCGTCACTCTGATGAGTGACCGAGAAGTGATTACTGCTCACGCTTCGTGTTCGGGGGTCGTCGGGTCGAACGGGGTGAAGCACGTGAGCCTCGTGGTGAGGAGCCTCAACGATGACCGTTCCACTCGACCGGCACTACCTGGTCGAACTGCAGGTGTCGGCAGAGCGCATTTCCCAGTTGCGGCGCATAGTCGCCGCACACCTTCGTCACTGGAGTCTCGAACTGCACGTCCGGCCGGTGTGCCGGGCGGCCGAGGAGCTCCTGACGAACGTCCAGCGACACGTCGGCGAGGGACACCGGTGCGTCCTCGAACTCCGCTGGACCGGCCGGCACCTGACGGTGTCCGTGTCCGACGAGGATTCCCGGATGCCCCGGCTGCGGGACGGTGGCGGCGGCGGTCTGAGCCGCGTCATGGCCCTGAGCGACAGCTGGGGCACCTGCCGGACCACCGACGGCAAGGCCGTGTGGTTCACGCGCTACGCGGAGAGTCCGTGCACCACCGGGCTGCTCCCGCCGGCGCCTCTGCCCGGCGGCCGCACGTTCGTCGAAGGCCCGGTCAGCGGGAGCGGCCCCGTCGCCGAGAGCGGCCCGTTGGCCGAACTCGTGTGACGCACAGCCCGGTGCCGACCCGGCCGGCGTGGACGGTGTGCCTGTGGCACGCATGATCCGCACCGGCCGGGTACGCGTGCGTGAGAGGTCGCGTTGCGCGCCGATGCGTGGCGCGCAACGGTCGAAGGACAACGCAAGGAGGCACAGCCATGCCCATCGCGACGGTGAATCCCGCGAACGGCGAGACGCTCAGGACGTTCGACGCACTGGACGAGCAGGGCACCGAGCGCAGGGTCGCCGCGGCCCATCGCGCCTTCCAGCACTACCGCACCACGGACTTCGCCGAGCGCGCCCGGCTGCTGAACAGGGCCGCCGATCTCCTCGACGAGGACCAGCGGGACATCGCCCGCACCATGACGACCGAGATGGGCAAGCCGGTCAAGGCCGCCCGCGCGGAAGCCGCCAAGTGCGCCAAGGCCATGCGCTGGTACGCGGCCAACGCCGAACGGCTGCTGGCCGACGAACACCCCGACGACACCGACGTCAAGGACTCCGGTGCCTCCCGCGCACGGGTGCACTACCGGCCGCTGGGTGTGGTGCTCGCCGTCATGCCCTGGAACTTCCCGCTCTGGCAGGTCATGCGCTTCGCCGCGCCCGCGCTCATGGCCGGCAACACCGGCCTGCTCAAGCACGCGTCGAACGTCCCGCAGACCGCCCTCTACATCGAGGACCTCTTCACCAGGGCGGGATTCCCCGAGGGCTGCTTCCAGACCCTGCTCGTCGGCTCGGGCGCCGTCGAAGCCGTCCTGCGCGACCCCAGGGTCGCCGCCGCGACCCTCACCGGCAGCGAACCGGCCGGCCGGGCCGTCGCCTCCGTCGCGGGGGACGAGGTGAAGAAGACCGTGCTGGAACTGGGCGGCAGCGACCCCTTCGTCGTCCTGCCGTCCGCCGACGTCGAGAAGGCCGCCGACACGGCGGTGACCGCCCGCGTCCAGAACAACGGGCAGTCCTGCATCGCCGCCAAGCGGTTCATCGTCCACGCGGACGTCTACGACGCGTTCGCCGAACGCTTCACCGCGGGGATGCGCGCCCTCACCGTCGGGGACCCTCTGGAGGAGTCCACCGACGTGGGCCCGCTCTCCAGCGAGCAAGGCCGCACCGACCTGGAGGAACTCGTCCACGACGCCCTCGGCAAGGGCGCGACGGCGCTGTGCGGGGGCCGACGCCCCGACGGCCTCGACCGTGGCTGGTTCTACGAGCCCACGGTCCTCACCGGGATCACCCCGGCCATGCGCATCCACCGCGAGGAGACCTTCGGACCAGTGGCGACGCTCTACCGGGTGGCCGACCTCGACGAGGCCGTGGAACTCGCCAACGACACCCCGTTCGGGCTCAGTTCCAACGTCTGGACGCGGGACGAGGACGAGATGGAACGCTGTGTGCGCGACGTGGAGGCCGGCGGGGTCTTCTTCAACGGTATGACCGCCTCCCACCCGGCCCTGCCGTTCGGCGGGGTGAAGCGCTCCGGGTACGGCCGGGAGCTGGCCGGGCACGGCATCCGCGAGTTCTGCAACGCCACCACCGTCTGGTACGGGCCCGGCTCGGACGCCCGCTAGATCCGCCCCACGCGACTGCTCCAGGGAGACGCCTCATGACCGACGCCCGAACGCCGTCCGGGGCCTCCGCCCCCTCCGACGCTGAGATCGCGGCACTGGACGCGCACTGGCGTGCCGCCAACTACCTGGCGGTCGGCCAGATCTATCTGATGGCCAACCCCCTCCTGGAGGAGCCGCTGGCCCCCGAGCACATCAAGCCGCGACTGCTCGGCCACTGGGGCACCTCACCCGGACTGAACCTGGTCCACACCCATCTGAACCGGATCGTCCGGACCCGGAAGCGCCGGGCGATGTGCGTCTGGGGGCCCGGCCACGGCGGCCCCGCCGTCCTCGCCAACTCGTGGCTGGAGGGCAGTTACTCCGAGACGTACCCCGATGTCAGCCGCGACCGTGCCGGGATGGGCGCGCTGTTCAAGCAGTTCTCCTTCCCCGGCGGTGTTCCCAGCCATGTCGCACCGGAGACCCCCGGGTCCATCCATGAGGGCGGCGAGCTGGGGTACGCGCTGACCCATGCCTACGGCGCCGCCTTCGACCACCCCGAGCTGCTGGTCGCCTGTGTGGTCGGCGACGGAGAGGCGGAGACGGGACCGTTGGCCGCGTCCTGGCACTCCAACAAGTTCCTGGACCCCGTGCACGACGGCGCGGTCCTGCCCGTCCTGCACCTCAACGGGTACAAGATCGCGAACCCCACGGTGCTGGCCCGGCTGCCCGAGGACGAACTCGACGCACTCCTGCGCGGATACGGCCACGATCCCGTGTACGTCGAGGGGGACGAGCCGGCCGTCGTCCACCGCGCGCTGGCCGCCGCCATGGACCTCGCCGTGGACCGCATCGACGGGTACCAGCGCGCGGCGCGCTCCGAAGGCGCGTCCGCGCGTCCCCGCTGGCCCATGATCGTGCTGCGCACCCCCAAGGGCTGGACCGGCCCGGAGGAGGTGGACGGGCTCCCCGTCGAGAACACCTGGCGGGCCCACCAGGTGCCGCTGCCCGGGGTCCGGGACAATCCCGATCACCTGCGTCAGCTCGAGGAGTGGATGCGCTCCTACCGCCCCGAGGAACTCTTCGACTCCGAGGGCAGGCCCACCGCCCAGGTCCTGGAATGCGTTCCCGAGGGGACCGCCCGGCTCGGGGCGACACCGTACGCCAACGGCGGGCTGCTCCTGCGCGACCTTCCGCTCCCGCCCCTCGAGAACCACGCGGTGCGGGTCGACAGGCCGGGGACCGTCCTGCACGAGCCCACCCGGATCCTGGGCGGACTGCTCGAGGACGTCATGGCGGCCACCGCCGACCGCAGGAACTTCCGGGTGGTCGGGCCCGACGAGACCGAGTCCAACCGCCTCGGCGCGCTCTACGAGGCCACCGGAAAGGCCTGGCAGGCGGAGGTCCTTCCGACCGACGAACATCTGGCCCGTGACGGCAGGGTGATGGAAGTCCTGTCGGAACACCTGTGCCAGGGCTGGCTGGAGGGTTATCTCCTCACCGGCCGGCACGGCCTGTTCTCCTCGTACGAGGCCTTCGCCCATATCGTCGACTCGATGGTCAACCAGCACATCAAGTGGCTCCGCACGTCGCGGCGGCTGCACTGGCGCGCACCCGTCGCCTCGCTGAACTACCTCCTCACCTCGCACGTCTGGCGTCAGGACCACAACGGCTTCTCGCACCAGGACCCCGGCTTCGTCGACCACATCCTCAACAAGAGTCCCGAAGTCGTCCGGGTCTACATGCCGCCGGACGCCAACACTCTGCTGTCCACCGCCGATCACGTGCTGCGCAGCCGTGACTACGTCAACGTGATCGTCGCCGGGAAGCAGCCCGGCTTCGACTGGCTCACCCTCGACGAGGCACGCGCGCACTGCGCCCGGGGGGCCGGGGTCTGGGAATGGGCCGGGACCGAGGACGGCAGCCGCGAACCCGACGTGGTGCTGGCCTGTGCCGGCGACGTACCCACCCTGGAGACGATGGCCGCGGCCGGACTGCTGCGCCGTCATCTTCCGGAGCTCGCCGTGCGTGTGGTCAACGTGGTCGACATGACCCGGCTGCTGCCGCACGAGGAGCACCCGCACGGCATGCCCGACGCGGAGTACGACGCCGTCTTCACCCGGGACAGGCCGGTGATCTTCGCCTACCACGGCTACCCCTGGCTGGTGCACCGTCTCGCGTACCGGCGCGCGGGGCACGCCCATCTCCATGTGCGCGGCTACAAGGAGGAGGGGACCACGACCACGCCGTTCGACATGGTGGTCCGCAACGACCTGGACCGCTACCGGCTGGTCATGGACGTGCTCGACCGGGTGCCCGGGCTGGGGGTCCGTGCCGTCGCCGTACGGCAGGCGATGTCGGACGCCCGCACCCGGCACCACGCCTGGATCCGGGAACACGGCACGGACATGCCCGAGGTCGCCGACTGGGCCTGGGAGGGCTGAACAGCCGACGACGCACTCCGGCCGGCCCGCAGGAAGCGGGCCGGCCGGAGTGTGCGGGGCGTCGGACGCTCAGCGCACGGTGGTGGGCGAGGCCGCCGGTACCGCGGGGGTCACGACCGCCGTCACGGTGGTGCGGACGACGGGGGACACGGCCCCGCCTCCGACGATCCGGAGGGCGTTCTCGCCCGTGATGCCCAGCTTCACACGCATGCTGTACTCGCCACTCCTGGTGGTCCTGATCGTGGCGGGCAGCGTCACCCATCGCTCGCCCTGCCTCTGCTGCAGCGTGACCGGGGTGCCGGACGTGATGTTCCGGGCCGCGCCGTGGATACGGAACTCCTCCCAGGCCGCGACGCTGCGCGCGGTCGCGTAGGCGGAGACGGCCGGCCGCTCGGCCAGGTCCTGCGCGCGCTTCCCGGACGGCGGTGCGGGGACACCGGACGAAGCCGCGGCTCCGCCCACCGCTCCGGTCAGCGCCACCGCTGTGAGCAGGGCTGCCGCCGACGCGCGCCTGAGTCGGTCCATGACTGGCTCTCCTCCGTGTCCGACGCGAT
Organism: Kitasatospora papulosa; assembly: GCF_000717245.1. Lineage (GTDB taxonomy): Bacteria > Actinomycetota > Actinomycetes > Streptomycetales > Streptomycetaceae > Streptomyces > Streptomyces papulosus. The sequence continues at coordinate 246,050 of NZ_JNYQ01000003.1, read as the reverse complement.
CGGGGAGATCGACGTGGTGGGATCGACTGCGGAGCGCCAAATCTAGACAATATTCACATAATCCCCACGCAAGGACACGCGATCAGAAACGCAGGACCGCCGCGAGCCTGCCGTGGTGCGCGAGGGAGTCGTCCGCGACGACGGCGACCTCGCAGCCCTTGTCCAGTGCCGCTTCGACCAGTTCGTCGACGATGTCCTCGCGGATCTGTCCGTCCTCGGACGGCGTGGCCTCCGTGCCCACCGGCTCCAGGTGGCCGTCGGTGATCCTCACCGTCTCGTCGAAGTGCTCCTCGACCGCGACCAGGCCCGCACGGCCCTCCCGTACGGCCAGCCACACCTCGTCGAGTCCGCCGGCGAACGAGCGGCTGCTGTGGGCCTTGTCCAGCCTGTCCCGGATCCGTGAGGCGGTCTTCTCGCGCCAGTCCTCCAGCGCCGGGCCCAGCTCCTTGAGCAGCTCGGGAGCCGTCGTGTCCGCCGTCGTCCCCTTGGCGACCCGGCCCACGGCCTGCTTCGCGCTCTCGCCCACCTCGTCGAGCAGGGAGAGGGCCGGTGCGAGGCCCACCAGGAAGAGCGGACGCGGATCGGCCGCCAGGACCGCGCGCAGCTGTTCGTCGACCGAGCGCAGGAAGTTGCGGGCGTCCTCGCTGCTGTAGGTGCTCGGGGTGTCCCCGATCTGCTCCTTGCGCTGCGGGTTCGGCTCCTCGTGCGGGGCCGTGAGCGGGAAACCGTTCCTGTGCTCGGGACGCAGGCCCTCGCTCGTGCCGGAGAACAGGGAGGCGTGCTCGGCGGACAGGCTGAGCACCCAGAACAACTGCGCCCCCGCCTTTGCCGCGACCAGGTTGCGGGTGAGGTAACTGTCGCTGAGGACCACTCGTTCGGGCGCGGTGCGCGGAAGCTGCCAGATCTGGTACTCGTCGGCGTCGGCGAAGATCACGAGGGACTCCAGGGCGCGGCGCTGGTCCACCTCGGCCACCGCACGGTCCAGCTGTGCCTTCACCGCGGCCCGGGCCTCGTGGGTCACCCGGGGGTCGGCGTCCAGCCGGTTGCCGGCCTCGGCCACGAGGTTGCGCAGCCGCACGGCGTCCTGGGCGTTGTCCGGCGCACGGCGGTGGGTCGGCATCGTCAGGGACAGGGCCGGATAGGGCCTGGTGGCCCGGAGTTCCTGCAGCAGGCCGGGCGTCAGCGCGTCCGTGTCCATCGTTCCCTCCCGGGGGTTCGGGGTCCGCGGTGCTGGGGCCGCCCCCTGGTGCGGAGCGGTCGTTCGACGAGTCAATTCATACCTTTTGATCCTAATATGGGCGAATTATTCGTCTCCCTCTGGAGGTGTATGCGATGTCCACGTCCGCCCCGCCGGATTCGCGGACCGCCGCCGGACCCGAGGGCACGGCGGAGGGGCTGCCCGGCCCGGGGCCCGTGCGGCGCCCGGCCGGCCTCCGGTGAGCGCCTCCGAGGCCGTGACGGACGCGCTCCGCGAACTCCACGCACGCTTCGCCGGCGTGGACGAGGGCCGACAGGCCGACTACATCCCCGAGTTGACCAGGTCGGATCCCGACGACTTCGGGCTCGCCCTCGTGAGCATGGACGGGCACGCCTACAGCGCCGGGGCGGCGGACACCCCCTTCACCCTGCAGTCGGTGTCCAAGCCCTTCGTCTACGCCCTCGCGCTGGCCGCGCTCGGCCTCGACGAGGTGAGCCGTTGGGTGGGCGCCGAACCGAGCGGCGAGGCGTTCAACGCCATCAGCCTGGAACCCGGTACCGGACGGCCTGCCAACGCGATGGTCAACGCGGGCGCCATCGTGACCACCGCCCTGGTCCCCGACAGCCGCGAGGAACCCGCGTTCGGCCGCATCCTGAGCTGTCTGAGCCGGTTCGCCGGGCGGAAGCTGGACGTCGACGAGGACGTCCACGGCTCCGAGGCGGCCACCGGGGACCGCAATCGGGCGCTCGCCTACCTGATCCGCAGCACGGGAAGCCTGCCCGTCGACCCGGTGCAGGCGGTGGACACCTACTTCCGGCAGTGCGCGGTGCGGGCCACGGCCGTCGATCTCGCCGTGATGGCGGCGACCCTGGCCTACGGCGGTGTCAATCCGGTCACCGGGGAGCGGGTCGTCTCCCCCGAGGTCGCGGCCCAGGTCCTCGCCGTCATGGCGACCTGCGGAATGTACGACTCCTCCGGCGACTGGCTGCTCAGGGTCGGGCTGCCCGCCAAGAGCGGGGTCTCCGGCGGCCTGCTCGCCGCCGGGCCGGCCCGCTTCGGTCTGGCCGCCTACAGCCCGCTCCTGGACGCGTCGGGCACCTCGGTACGCGGCCACGCGGCGCTCGGCGCGCTCTCGGAACGTCTCGGGCTCCACCTCATGAGGAACCCGGCCCTTCCCGGCTCCACCGTCACCCTGGTCACCACCGCCGACGTGCTCCCCTCGGCACCGACCGGCCGGCTCGCACGCGCTCTCCACGAACGCGTGGGTGTCGTCGCAGCCCAGGGCGCACTCGACTTCACCGCGGCGGAGCGTGTGCTGTACGCGCTCGACGAGTCGGGCTCGGAGGACGGCGGGCCCGTGGTGCTCGACCTGCGGGAGGTGACCGGCGCCGACTCCGACGCCCTCGTGCTGCTGCACGCCGGCCTCTCCCGGCTCGCGCGGGAGGGCAGGCGTGCGGCCGTCGTCGATCCGGGCGACCGGCTGGGTCCCCCGGACCTGCTCCGCGAGCGGACCGGCCAGGACCTGCCGCGCTTCGGCTCCCGGGAGGAGGCCGCCGAGCAGTGCGCGCGGGTCCTGGCCGGTCCAGGCTGAGCCCCTACCAGATGGCCTCGACCCACTCGGGGTGGTCGATGAACGGGTTCCGGTTGTGCTGGAACCGGTCGAATATGACCTGGTTGCGGTTCTTCTCGAAGCTGTCCGGCGGGTCCTCCTGGCTCCACTGCTTGAGTACGGACAGCCGCCCGATGTTCGGGGCCGACCCGTTGCTCACGCGGTCGTTCGGCTCCAGGTCGGCGAAGGCGTCGTCGCCCTCGTACCGCACCGCCATGTAGAGGATCATCCGGGCCACGTCCCCCTTGACCGCGTCGCGCGGCTCGAAGGAGTCGCCGTCGGTGTAGTTGCCGGGCGCCCCCGACACGGCGCTGCCGCCGTTGTCGAAGTCCTTGTTGCCGCGGATGGAGTTCACCTGCACGTCCTCGGGGCGCAGGTGGTGGATGTCCGTGCCGGGACCGGTCGCGGTGCCGAAGTCGCCGTGGGACTTCGCCCAGACGTGTTCCCGGTTCCAGTCGCCGACATCGCCGCCGTTCCCGCTCTTGGACTGGGAGCGGCCGGTGTACAGCAGGATCACGTTGGACGAGTTCGCCGGGTCCTGGTCCGTGGCCTTGAGGGCGTCCCAGACCTGGCTGTAGGAGAGCTTGGTCTGGTCGCTGATGATCGTGTGCAGCGAGCTCTTGAGCGCGGTGCCCGTCTTGCCGAGGGCGTTCTGGTAGTACGTGTCGTCGAGGGTGGCGGCCGGCGGCGTCGCGGGGGTGGCGGCGGGTGCGGCGGACGCGATGCCGGTGAGCACGACGATCGAGGCGGCGGTCGCGATCAGTGGACGCGCGTAGAAACGGCGACGACTGGACATGTGGGGTGTCCTCTCCGGGGTGGCGGAACGGTGTCGTGAGGGCCGGGTGTCGGCTGTTGGACCGGGAGCCTTCCACACGCACGGTGCCGGTCGTGTGAACGTTGCGTATTTATCATGTGCAAGTCAAGTGACAGCTGATCGGACCCCCCTCCCGGACTTCGGATGCGCGGATGCCCGTCGGGCGCGAGAATTGCCGCAAGGACGAGGAGGCGGTATGAGCGAAGAGTCCGAATCCCTATCCGTGTCCGCGCGGGACGCACGGGGTGTGACCCCGGACCGTCTGCTGCACACCGGCGGCAACGATCAGCCCACCGCGGAGGATCTGGTACTCGCCTCCGGGCGTGACCTGACACCCGAGAGCCTGGAGTGGGCACGGCGCAGGCTGTCGGAGGAAGGCCGCTCGGCCATGGACAAGCGGCTCCCGTAGAACCGACGCGGAGCGCCGGGGGCGGGAGCGTGCGAGGCGCCTCCCGCCCCTCGGCTAGCCTGAACGCAATATGAACCGTTTGACGACGTCACAGGGCGAATTCGATCTCGCCCGCTATCCCGAGAACCCGCGCGACCCCCTCCGTGCGTGGGACGCCGCCGACGAGTACCTGCTGCGGCGGCTGGGGGGAGAGGACGGGAGCGAGCCGGTCCGTCCGTCCGGCACCGTGGCCGTGGTCGGCGACCGCTGGGGTGCCCTCACCACCGCGCTGGCCGCCCGTCGCCCGGTCCAGATCACCGATTCGTACCTCGCGCGGCAGGCCACCCGGGCCAACCTGGCGCGCAACGGCGCCGACCCCGACTCCGTACAGGTCCTGTCCGTACGCGACACCCCGCCGGCCCGGATCGACCTGCTGCTCGTGCGGGTGCCCAAGAGCCTCGCCCTCCTGGAGGACCAGCTCCACCGGCTCGCGCCCGCCGTGCACGCCGGGACCGTCGTCATCGGTACCGGCATGGTGAAGGAGATCCACACCTCCACCCTCAAGCTGTTCGAGCGGATCATCGGGCCCACCCGCACCTCCCTCGCGGTGAAGAAGGCGCGGCTCATCTTCTCCACCCCGGACCCCGCACTGCCCAGGACCCCCAGCCCCTGGCCGTACCGCTACGAACTGCCCGGCGACATCGGGGTGCTCTCGGGCCGTACGGTCACCAACCACGCCGGGATCTTCTGCGCCGAACGCCTCGACATCGGCACCCGCTTCTTCCTGAAGCACCTGCCGGAGCGGACCGGGCCCGACAGGGTCGTCGACCTCGGCTGCGGGAACGGTGTGGTGGGTACGGCCGCCGCGCTGGCCAACCCCGACGCGTCCGTCGTCTTCACCGACGAGTCGTACCAGGCCGTCGCCTCCGCCGAAGCGACGTTCCGCGACAACACCGGGCCGGACGCCGAGGCCGAGTTCCTGGTCGGTGACGGGACGGCAGGAGTGCCCCCGGCGAGCGTGGACCTGGTCCTCAGCAACCCGCCGTTCCACTCGCACCAGGCGGTCACCGACGCCACGGCCCGGAACATGTTTTACGGGGCGCGTGCAGCCCTGCGCCAGGGCGGCGAGCTGTGGGTCGTCGGCAACCGGCACCTCGGCTACCACACTCAACTCCGCCGGATCTTCGGCAACTGCGTGACCGTCGCCGGTGACCCGAAATTCGTCGTCCTGCGGGCCGTCAAGCGCTGACCCGCGTCAGGGGAGGCCGTCCCGGCCCAGCCAGGACGGCACCTCGGGCACCCCGGCGTCCCAGGCGGGTGGAGGGCCGGGACCTGGTCCGGGTTCGTGCGCGCGGGGAGTGGCGTCCGTGGGCTCCGCCGGCTCCGGCTCCGCAGCGGATGGCGCCCGGACCGGCTCGGGGGCCGCGCTGTCGTACAGCTGCTCGGCCACCGTGAAGCGGCAGTGCCAGGGCTGCCAGACCCCCTCGACGACCAGCAGGAATCCGTCCGCCTCCCGGTACAGCGCCCGGCCCTTCGGGTTGGAGGGATGCACCGGCTCGAAACGCTCGGCCCGGACCCGGAGGGCCGCGAGCGCCTCCTCGCGGCTGCCCTCCACGTGGCCGATCACGCCGACCGACCACATCCGGCCCTGCCTGCCGTACCCGAGGTTCTGCTCGACGACCAGTCCCCACCTGGGCACAGCCCACCCCCTCCCGGAACACGCGCGGTCGCGGTGCGCACCCGACCGCGCCGGAACGCCATCCTACGAGTCATGATCCTGCCGGCCCGGCGGCCGTCCCCGCCGGTGGCGGACCGCCGCCCGAGCGTCGCCGGAACCGACGGCGGCCCGGCCCCGTGTGAACGGCGCAGACGGGCAGCCATACTGGACGGGCCGGGGCGGGCGCAGGAGCAGCGGGAAGCGGATCGAACGGGGGCGACGACAGGCGATGACGGACAGAAGGCTGATCCAGAGCCGGTACCAGCTGCTCGATCTGATCGGGCGCGGAGGCATGGGCGAGGTGTGGCGTGCGCGCGACGAGTCGTTGGGCCGGCACGTGGCGGTCAAGTGCCTGAAGCCCGTGGGGCCTCAGCACGACGAGGCCTTCACCCGCGTACTGCGCGAGCGGTTCCGCCGCGAGGCCAGGGTGGCCGCGGCGCTCCAGCACCGCGGGGTCACCGTCGTCCACGACTTCGGTGAGTCGGACGGGGTCCTCTACCTCGTCATGGAGCTCCTGGAGGGACGTAACCTCAGCCAGCTCCTGGAGGACAACAAGCAGCACCCGTTGCCGGTCGCGGAGGTCGTCGACATCGCCGAACAGGTCGCGGACGCCCTCGGCTACACCCACCGGCAGGGCATCGTGCACCGGGACCTCAAGCCCGCCAACATCATGCGGCTCGACGACGGCGCGGTGAAGCTCTGCGACTTCGGCATCGCGCGGCTCGGCCACGACATCGGCTTCACCTCCCGCCTCACGGGGACCGGCATCGCCATGGGCACCCCGCACTACATGTCGCCCGAGCAGATCAGCGGCGGCGAGGTCGACCACCGCAGCGACCTCTACTCCCTGGGCTGTGTGCTGTACGAGATCGCCACGGGTGTGCCGCCGTTCGACATGGAGGACTCCTGGTCCGTGCTCGTCGGCCACCGCGACACCGTCCCCGAGCCGCCACGCACCCACCGCGCGGAACTCCCCAGGTTCTTCGACGAGGTCGTCCTGGAACTCCTGGCCAAGACCCCGGACGAGCGGCCGGCCGACGCGGGTGACCTCCGGCAGCGCATCGCGCTCGGGCGCACCGGCGAGCAGCCGCAGGCCGGACAGGCCCGTCCCGCCCCGCCCGTCCCCGTGGCGACTCCCGGAGCGGGGGAGCCCGGACTGCCCTCCTGGACCCGCGACATGACCACCGGTCACAAGGCCGTCGGTGCCGGGGCCTCCGCGACGGCGGCCGTCGAGCACGCCACCGCGCTCACCGCCGCCTGGACCACGGGGACGGGGCAGGCCCTCGCCGGCGGCCTCACGCCGGAGGGCTCGGGCGGTCCCGCTCCCTCTCCCGGCCCGCCCGCCACCCCGGACGGCCGGCACAGAGCCGGACTCGACCTCGGGCGCCTGGGGCACTGGGAGGAAGCGGGTGACGTCCACCGGGCCGTCGCCACCGAGCGCGAACAAGCGCTCGGCCCCGACCACCCCGACACCCTCGCCAGCAGGTACGAGATCGGATTCACCCTCAGCCGCACCGGACACACCGCCGACGCCCTGCGCGAGTTCGGCCGGGTCGCCGAGGGCCGCGCACGCACCCTGGGTCCCGACCACCCCGAGACCCTCGCGGCCCGGCAGGAGGCGGCCTACGTCCTCGGCCAGCTCGACCGGCACTTCGAGGCGCACCAGATCTACGCCGCGGTACTCGCCTCGCGGGAGCGCTCCATGGGGCCGGACCATCCCGACACCCTGCGCTGCCGTCACAACCTCGCCTTCAACCTCAGCAGACTGGGCCGCCTGGAGGACTCGTACCGCATGGCCCGCGAGGTCGCGGACGCCCGCGGCCGCGTGCTCGGCCCGGCGCACCCGGACACCCTGGTCACCTTGTACGAAGTGGCCTACGCACTCGGGCGGCTGGAGCGCTGGGCCGATGCCCTGGAGACCTACCGGGAGGTCGCGCGCGCACGCGCCGGCACGCTCGGCGCCGACCACCCCGACACCCTGTCCGCGCGCTACGAGGTGGGCATCAGCCTGGGACGCCTGGGCCGCAGCGCGGAGGCCCTGGAGCTCTACCGCACCCTGGTCGAGGACCGCACCCGGATCGGTGGCCCCCTCGACCCCGAGACGCTGCGTGCCCGGCACGGCGTGGGAGTGAACCTGGGCCGGCTGTCGCGCTGGGACGAGGCGCTGGCCGAGTCCCGTGAGGTCTGCGCCCTCCGGGAGCGCACCCTGGGCCCCGGCCACCCCGACACGCTCGTCAGCCGCCGGGAGGTGGCCGTCGGGCTGGGCTGGCTCGGCCGCTGGACCGACGCGCTCGGCGACTACCGTGCGATCGCCGAGATCCGCGAACGCACCCTCGGCCCGGACCACCCCGACACCCTCGCCGGCCGCAACGACGAGGCACACTGCCTCGAACAGCTCGGCCGGGGAACGGAGGCGGTGGCGGTCCACCGCAGGGTCGCCGACCTGCGCCGACAGCGCGGGGTACCACCGCACTGAGCCACGGGGCCCACCGTCCCACCGGCCGTCAGGCCTGGCCGCGCCGTGCCCGGTAGAGGTCCCGCAGCAGCGCGATCTCGGCCCCGTGGTGCAGCACTTCCTGGTTGACCCACCACACGGTGCTCAGGAAGGCATCCTCCGGATCACTGCCGTAGGGGTAGGTGCAGTACCCGACCGTGTCGAGCGCCGCGTCGTCGGCTCCGGCCAGCGCCGCCCGCCACGCGGCGGCGGAGGCGGCGAAGTCCGCGAGTGCCTCCGCCGCGTCACCCGCCACCCGGTAGTCCTCGCGGGTCATGCTGTGGCCGCCCGCGGTGTGATCGGCACGCAGGGCCAGCATCTCGGCGAGATGACTCAGCCGCCATGCCAGCGTGGTGAAGGGCGGCGGTGTGGGATGCGGGAACGGCGCCGTGTCACGTCCCCAGGCGCCCGCACCCGTCAGGAACGTGGCGCCCGGGCCGGGGCCCGCGACGCGCCGACGGACCGACCAGCAGTCGGGCACCGGCTCCCACAGGTACTCCTCGTCGGTCAGCGCCGGGGCCGCCACCTCCGTGCCGTTGCCGCTGTCCACGAAGGGCCCTGCCAACCGGTTCCCGAGGCGCTCGCAGGCCCAGTCGAACTGGTCGAGCAGCGGTGTCAGACGGGCGGGGACACTCATGGACTCTCCTGCGGCGGGGTGTTTCGGGAGCGGCTGCGGGCACCCTCCCACAGGCCTGGGCGCACCGACCAGCGGATTACCGCGTCCCCGCGCACGCGCGGTCCGCCACGGTCCCGCACCCTGTCCGGGGACGCGCCGCGCGTGTTACGAAGGAGCATGTCCGCAGACGAGACGCCCTCAGCCGCTACGCCCGCACACGACTCCTACGACGCGGTCGTCGTCGGCGGCGGCCACAACGGCCTGGTCGCCGCCGCCTACCTCGCCCGCGCCGGACAGAGCGTCCTGGTCCTGGAGCGTCTCGGCGCCACCGGGGGAGCGGCCGTCTCGACCCGGCCCTTCGACGGGATCGACGCCCGGCTCTCCCGCTACTCCTACCTCGTCTCGCTCCTCCCGCAGAAGATCGTCCAGGAACTCGGCCTCGGCTTCGCCGTCCGCAAGCGCACCGTCTCCTCGTACACCCCGGCCGTGCGCGGCGGCCGGTCCACCGGGCTGCTGGTCGGCGGTGAGGGCACCCGGGAATCCTTCGCGGCGCTCACCGGTGACGGCCGCGAGTACGAGGCATGGCAGCGTTTCCAAGGAATGACGCGACGGGTCGCCGAGCGGGTGTTCCCGACGCTCACCGAGCCTCTGCCGTCCCGCGAGGACCTGCGGGCACGTCTCGACGACGCGGACGCCTGGCGGGCTCTGTTCGAGGAACCCATCGGTGTCGCCGTCGAGGAGAACTTCGCCGACGACCTCGTACGCGGTGTCGTCCTCACCGACGCGCTGATCGGAACCTTCGCGGACGCCCACGACCCGTCCCTGATCCAGAACCGCTGCTTCCTCTACCACGTGATCGGCAACTCCACGGGGGACTGGGACGTCCCCGTCGGCGGCATGGGCGCGCTCACCGACGCCCTGGCCGACGCGGCACGCGCCGCGGGCGCCGAGATCCGCGTCCTGCACGAGGCGACCCGCATCGAGACGGACGGCACCCGCGCCGAGGTCACCGTCCGCTCACCCGACGGGGAGCGTGTGGTGGGCGCGCGCAGGGTCCTCGTCAACGCGTCGCCGCAGGCGCTGGCAGCGCTCCTCGGTGACGAGCCGCCCGCACCGGCCGAAGGCGCACAGCTCAAGGTGAACATGCTGCTCACGCGGCTGCCGAAGCTGCGCCACCGATCCGTCGACCCGCACCGGGCCTTCGCCGGCACCTTTCACATCGCCGAGGGATACGGACAACTGGCCACCGCCTACCGCGAGGCGGCTGCCGGACGTCCGCCCACCGCCCCGCCCTCCGAGATCTACTGCCACTCGCTGACCGACCCGTCGATCCTCGGCCCCGGCCTCGCGTCCCGCGGCTACCAGACCCTCACCCTGTTCGGGCTCCACACCCCCGCCCGGCTCTTCGCGGCCGACAACGGGACGACACGCGACGCGCTGCTCGGAGCGACCCTGGCCGAACTTGACGCCCACCTGGAGGAACCGATCACGGACTGCCTCGCCCTCGACGGCGACGGCAGGCCGTGCATCGAGGCGAAGACCCCCGTGGATCTGGAACGGGAACTGAGGCTGCCCGGCGGCCACATCTTCCACCGGGACCTGTCCTTCCCGTACGCCACGGGGGAGACGGGCCGCTGGGGCGTGGAGACCGCGCACGCCAACGTCCTGCTCTGCGGGGCCGGTGCGGTCCGCGGCGGCGGTGTCAGCGGGGTGCCCGGCCACAACGCCGCCATGGCGGCGCTGGGCCGGTGACCGCCCGTCCTGCCGTCCGAACACCCCGTGCAGCGTCCCGGGCTTGTGCGGCAGGTCGTACTCGGCGCCGCCTCCGGGACCGTCGTACGGGACTGTTCAGGAAGCGGTGCAGGCACCCACGACGGGTGCCGACGTGCCGCCGTTGGTCTGGACGGTGAATCCGAAGGTCGTCGAGGCTCCCGCCGCCAGGGTTCCGTTCCAGGAATGCCTCACCGTCATCACGTCGCCCGTCGTGGTGGGTGTGCCGTTCCAGACGGCGGAGACCTTCTGGGGCGACGCGACGGTCACCGGAACCGCCCATCCGGTGATGCCCGAACCGCCCGCCTTGACGGTGACCTGGCCGTTGTATCCGCCGTTCCACGTCGAGGTCCGGGTGTACGTCGCCGTGCAGGCGCCGTCGCCGCCCTCCCCGCCGTCGTCACCGCCTCCGCCGGAACCGCCGAGCGCGGCGAGCACCGCGTCGTAGGCCGGCTTCTTGTTGTAGTCACCGTCGAAGAGCAGCGGGGTCCCGCCGCTGCGCCACGAGTACTTGTCCGTGACACCCCAGACCGTGATGCCCGTGCACCGGGTGACCGCCAGGCAGGCGTTGACCACCTTGGTGTAGTTCGCCGCCTGGGCCGAACCGGAGCCCTCGATGTCCAGTTCGGTGATCTGTACGTCGACTCCGAGATCGGCGAACCGCTGCAGGTTGGCCTGGAAGTCGGAGGGGACGGGCGAGTTGCTGTTGAAGTGCGACTGGAACCCCACGCAGTCGATGGGGACACCGCGCTGCTTGAAGTCCTTCACCATCTCGTACACAGCGTTGCTCTTCGCGTTCTGCCCGTCGGTGTTGTAGTCGTTGTAGCAGAGCTTCGCGCCGGCATCGACCGTACGTGCGGTCCGGAACGCCTCCTCGATGAAGCCGTTGCCGAGCTTGTCCTGGAACGGAGAGCTGCGCCGGGCCCCGCTGCCGCCGTCCTGGAAGGCCTCGTTCACCACGTCCCACGAATGGATCTTGCCCTTGTAGTGGGTCATCACCTGGGTGATGTGGTTGTTCATCGCCGAGCGGAGGTCGGTGGCGGCCAGAGGGCTCACCCACCCGGGAAGCTGGGAGTGCCACACGAGGGTGTGGCCCCTGACCTTCATCCCCTTGCTCTGGGCGTGGCTGACGATCCGGTCCGCCGCCGAGAAACTGAACGAGTTGCGGGAGCTCTCGACCGCGTCCCACTTCATCTCGTTCTCGGGTGTGACCGAGCCGAACTGGGCGTCCAGCGTGGATGCGTACGCCGCTTCACCGAGGTGGTTCGCGGCGACCGCCGCGCCGAAGTAGCGTCCCTTGGCAGCCGCGGCGTCACCGAGGGCGCCGGCGGCTTGGGCGGTGCCCGCGAGTGCCACGACACCTGCCGCGGCGAGGACGCCCGCGGTGAGGAGTGACAGGGCGCACCGGGCGCGGGCCTGTGGACGCCGACGGGTGCGGCCGCCGACCGGGGGATTCTGAGCCATCACGATTCCAGCCTCTTCTTCCGGTTGCCGGGCAGTTCGAACGCGGTGCCCGGGCGGGGGGATTCGGACCGTTCGAGGTGCTGTGTAACCGTCGGCGGACGCACGGGGAAGGGCGTACCGGCCGACGGGAAGACGAGCTGTGGAACAAGGGGAGTGAGGGAGAGTATGCGCTCGGTGGGAAGTCGCGTCAACGCAGTGTTTCCGAAAGATTTCCGAGCCAACTGGCGCTCATCTGAGGGGAGTTGCCTATCGTGCCTGGTGGTACGACGGTCCTTCCCGGACATTCCGGGTGAGGTGTCCGAAGGCTCCTCCGGTGAGACTCGGGCGCGGCGAAGACGGACGGGGCGGCAGGGCGAAAGTTTCGGGATCTCTCCGGGCGTGACGGGCGCGACGGGTATCGCGGACCACGGCGGAGGCCCGCGCCGCCCGCCGCGCCGTGGTGTGCGCGGCCTCAGCCGCCGACGAGTGAGAGGCCGAGGACGACTCCGGCGGAGACGGTCACCCTGCCGGGCGTCAGGTCGCCTTCTCCGCCGCCGCCGTGGTTACCGCTGTGGCTGCGGTAGCCCTGCATCTGTTCGGCGTCGACGTCCTTGATGTGGATCACGGGCCCGAGGTGCACCCCGGCCGCCTCCGCGTACAGCGCGGCCTTCTCCCGGGCCGCGGCCACGGCCGCCGTGCGGGCACGGGCGCGCAGTTCCCTCTTCGTGCGTACGTCGAACTCGACGCCCTTGACCTCGTTGGCCCCGGCGTCCACGACGTCGACGAGCACCGCCTCCAGGATGTCCAGCTCGCGCAGTTCGATCACGAAGGACGCGGTGCACTCGTAGCCCAGGAAGGTGCGTTCGTTGCCGTAGCTCCACTGGGACGCCAGGTTCAGCCTCGAGGTGGACACGGCCGTCTCCGGCACCCCGTGCCCGCGCAGCACCTCACGGATCCGGTTCACCCCGGTCCGCGTGGCGGCGAACGCGTCGCCCGGCTTGTTCTTCGTCTGCGATATCGCGACGCGGAGGCGTGCCAGGTCGGGGGCGGCGTCCACACTCGCCGCTCCGAACACCGACACGCCCCACGGGCTGTCTATGGACTGGGTTCCGTTCATGCCGGTCATCCAACCAGCCTGAGCCGCTCAATCGGCGGAAACGGTCCAGCCGGTCGCCTCGATGCGCCGGGCGTCGCCGGTTCTGTTGCCGTCGAAGAGCGTCCGCCCGCCGTCCTCGACCCGTACGTCGTCCACGTAGACGCCGCGCCCGACGTACAACTGGTCGGTGACGTACCGCCAGCGGAGCCGGACCTCCGTGCCCCGCCAGGTGTTCAGGTCGGCCTCGCCCCGGTGCCACACGCGCCCCGACCAGCCCGAGACCGAGCCGTCCGGATGCGGCAGGGGCTTCCCGGTGCCGCCCTCCTGTGCCGGTGCCGAGGTGAAGGGGACGGGCCGCCAGGTCGCCCCGGAGTCCGACGAGGCCTCCAGCCGGAGCAGGTCCGAGGCCGGTTCGGTGTCCCACCAGAGGGCGAAGGTCAGGGTCGGACGTGCGGCGACGAGGCGGAGCGCGGGCAGCGCGAGTGTCGCGGAGGTGGCGTTCGCCATCCCGGAGAACCAGGCGGTACGTCCCCGGAACGGGCGGACCGGCACCGCGCGCGCCATCCGGTTGGCCGTCGCCACGCGCGGAGCACTGCCCGAACGCCAGGTGCGCACCGGGTGGACGGAGTTGCCCAGCACGATCAGGAACGAGTCGGTCGTCGGATCGAGGACCAGGCTCGTGCCGGTGAAGCCGGTGTGCCCCGCCGTGCGCGGAGTGGCCATCGCGCCCATGTACCAGTGCTGGTACAGCTCGAAGCCCAGTCCGTGCTCGTCGCCGGGGAACGCGGTGTTGAAGTCGGTGAACAGGAGTTCCACGGATTCCTCGGCCAGGATCCGGGACCTGCCGTAGACGCCCCCGTTGAGCAACGTGCGGGCGAGCACGGCCAGATCCCAGGCGCACGAGAAGACGCCCGCGTGACCGGCCACCCCGCCCAGGCTGTACGCGTTCTCGTCGTGGACCTCTCCCCAGACCAGCCCGCGCTCCAGTCCCGACCAGGGCAGCCGGGCGTCCTCGGTCGCCGCGATCTTCGGCTTCCATGAGGCGGGCGGGTTGTACCGGGTGCGGCGCATCCCGAGCGGAGCGGTGATCTCGTCGCGGAGCAGGGTGTCCTGGGTGCGGCCGGTGATCTTCTCCAGGATCAGCTGCAGCGAGATCAGGTTGAGGTCGGAGTAGAGGTACTTCGTCCCGGGAGGCGAGGCCGGGACCTCGTCCCAGAGCAGCCGTAGCTTTCCCTCTCGGGTCGGCTCCTTGTAGAGCGGGATCCAGGCCCGGAAGCCGGATGTGTGCGTGAGGAGCTGACGTACCGTGATGTCCTGCTTGCCGCCCCCGCCGAAGTCGGGGAGGTAGGACACGACCGGCGCCTCCAGCTCCAGCGCGCCCCGCTCGATCTGCTGCACGGCGAGGATCGAGGTGAACAGCTTGGACACCGAGGCCAGGTCGAAGACGGTGTCCTCGGCCATCGCGATCTGCTGGTCCGGCGGAAGCTCGACCCCCGTGTCGGTGGTCTCGTCGTACGCCGCATAGCGGACCGCCTGCCCGATCGGCCGGTGCAGGGCCACCGTGCCGCCCCGCCCCGCGAGCAGGACGGCTCCCGCGTACCAGGGGTGAGCGGGGGAGTCGGCGAGGTACTTCTCCGCGTCGGCGACGAGCAGGTCGAGCTGGTCCGGCAACAGCCCGGCACGCTCGGCCGGTCCACGGCGCAGCGTCCGCCCTCCCTGCCCTGCTCCCATACCCGTCCCGGTTCCCGTTGCCGCGCCCGGAGTTCCGCCGCCCGGCGACCCCGTACCCCGCTCGACGCCGGCCGCCGCTCCGGCGGCTCCCGCGAAGGGGATCGGCGCGAGAGCGAGTGCTCCGCCCAGCGCCAGTATCCCGCCGCTCAGCCCCCGGCGGCTCATTCCCCGTCCCGACACGTCACCGGCCATCCGGAATCCCTTCCCCTCACGTCGAAAGCGCCTGCGCGAAAATAACTTTCGAAACTTCGTACGGTGATGAAACTTCCTGCCGAAGGAGAGGCTACTGGTACCGCGGCCACCCGTGGGACCCTTGGCGGCACAAAGAAAATGACGGCAAGTCAGTTCTCAAGGCGCCGGACAGAGCGAGACCTTCGGGGCTGTTGCGGCGCGGGAGGCCGAGGAGGCCGCCGGCCTGGACCCCCGCGGCCGTGATCCTGGGCGATCCGGCTGCGCTCGCCCGCGGTGTCCGACGCCAGGACCATGACCTCCGCTGCCGCGTCCCGCCGGACCCGCCGGCCCGGCAGGGCGTGCCGACACAGGAGTTCCGGGCCCTTGACCCGCGACCACCCGCCACCCAGGATCACGCCATGACAGGTGTACGGAGCAGCACAGTAGACGGAGTCGTGACGCGCAGCGCACGGCGCACTCCCGGGCGCACCGCCGTACGGTACGCGGAGCGGACCTGGACCTACGCGGCGCTCGACGAGGCGGTCGGTACCGCGGCCGCGGTGCTGACCACCGCCCACGGACTGCGGCCCGGTGACCGGGTGGCCTCCTACGCCCACAACTCCGACGTGTACCTCATCGCCTACCTGGCCTGCGCCCGGGCCGGACTGGTCCATGTGCCGGTC
This sequence comes from Kitasatospora papulosa, assembly GCF_000717245.1. Taxonomy (GTDB): domain Bacteria; phylum Actinomycetota; class Actinomycetes; order Streptomycetales; family Streptomycetaceae; genus Streptomyces; species Streptomyces papulosus. Next base: position 230,320 of record NZ_JNYQ01000003.1, on the reverse strand, counting down.
AATCAGAACCTGACCGGCGAGGACCTGGCGTACATCCTCCGTCAGTCCGGCAGCGCACTCGTCCTCACCGACCCGGCCCTCGCACCGCGCGTCCCGTCCCATCACGCCGTCCGTCCGCTGCGCGACGCACCCGGCTCCCTGCTCGATGAACTCGCCACCCCCCGGCCGTTCTCACCGGAACGGGAACCGGGCGCCGACGACCTCGTCCAACTCCTCTACACCTCCGGCACCACGGCCCAGCCCAAGGGCGCGATGATGACGCACGGCGCCCTGGTCCACGAGTACGTCAGCGCCCTCACTGCACTCGACCTGCGCGCCACCGACCTGCCGGTGCACTCGTTGCCGCTGTACCACTCCGCGCAGATGCACGTGTTCCTGCTGCCGTACCTCGCGGTGGGTGCCGAGAACACCATTCTCGACGCCCCGGACGCCGGACGGATCTTCGACCTCGTCGAAGCGGGGCAGGCGGACAGTCTCTTCGCGCCACCGACCGTCTGGATCGGTCTCGCCAACCACCCGGAGTTCGCCACCCGTGAGCTGTCCGCCCTGCGCAAGGCGTACTACGGGGCGTCGATCATGCCCGTGCCCGTCCTGGAACGTCTGCGTGCGCGGCTGCCCGAGCTTGCGTTCTACAACTGTTTCGGCCAGAGCGAGGTCGGTCCCCTCGCCACCGTGCTCGGTCCGGACGAGCACGAGGGGCGGATGGACTCCTGTGGCAGGCCCGTGCTCTTCGTCGACGCGAAGGTGGTCGACGAGCACGGCAAGGAAGTGCCCGACGGCACGGCCGGTGAAGTCGTCTACCGCTCCCCGCAACTGTGCCAGGGCTACTGGGACAAGCCCGAGGAGAGCGCCGAGGCGTTCCGCGACGGCTGGTTCCACTCGGGTGACCTCGCCGTACGCGACCCGGAGGGCTACTTCACCGTGGTCGACCGGGTGAAGGACGTCATCAACTCGGGCGGTGTGCTCGTCGCCTCCCGGCAGGTTGAGGATGCCCTCTACACCCACCCCGCGGTGGCCGAGGTCGCGGTGGTGGGACTGCCGGACGCGCGCTGGATCGAGGCCGTCACCGCGGTCGTCGTCCTCCGGGGCGAGGCCTCGGAAGCGGAGCTCATCGAGCACGCCCGAGGGGAGCTGGCCCACTTCAAGGCCCCGAAGCGGGTCCTGTTCGTCGGCGAACTCCCACGCAACGCCAGCGGCAAGATCCTCAAGCGCGAGCTGCGGGACCGGTTCGCCGACTCCGACTCCGACGCCGCCGGGGGTCCAGGCCCCGGCGGCCGGGCGGCTCCGCGGTCCGACTGACCGACACCCCGTCCCGGGACGTCGCAGCCGCGGTCGCACAGCACCGGCCGCGGTGTGAGCGTCCACGGCAGGCGTACCCCGTTCGCAGTCCTGGCGTGATCCGTCCTCAATTCCCCTCCGGGATCGGGTGACCTGCGTGAACGGCTGCCGCGCGGCGGTGCCTCGAGCCTGGCCGGGTGAGAGGGGGTCGGGGACTCGTGTTGCGCGGGTGACGGACTGTCGGTTGCCTCGGGGGCGGAGCACAGCAGAGGTGCCGCGCAGACGGCCGGACCCTGCTCCCGTTGGAGGAAGCACATGCGCAACACACGCATCGGTGCGGTCATCTGTCTGGCCGTGGGCTCGCTCGCGCTGGCGGCTCCGGTAGCCGGAGCGGCGGCTGACCCGTCCGGCGAACAGACCATCCGCATCAGCCCGGCGAAGGCCTCACCGGGCTCCCAGGTCACCGTCAGCACCAGAGCGTGCGGCAAGGAGACCTACGGGAAGGGCACATCGGAGGCAGGAGGCGCCTTCCACCTCTTCGAAGGTGACAGGGAGGGCGTACTCGTCGGTGCGTTCGACATTCCGGCGGGGACCCGGCCGGGCACCGACACCGTGACCGTGAAGTGCCCGCCGCGGGTCAAGATCACGGACACCTACCGGATCGTCGAACGCACACCCAGCGGTGGCGTCGACGCCGGCTTCGGCGCGCCCGCCGGCCAGGGCCCACAGCTCGTCGCAGGCAGCGTCCTGCTCGCGGCAGCGGCGGCCGGGGGAGTGGTCAGACTGCGCCGCCGGACCACCGGGACCCGCTCCTGACCGTACGAGACCGGTCCGCGGGCCCGGAGTGCCGTTCCGGCCCAGGCCCGCGGACGCACCGATCCCACCCCCTGCGAAGCAGAGGCACACGCGATGGACACCGGGCGCACGACCAGCACGTCGGCCCAGCAGTTTCCCGCGGTCAGACACCTTGTCTGGGCGCTGGTGGCCGGCATGGCACTGGTGATCAGCGGGACGCGCGACGACCGGCCGCCCCCGCCACCGGCTGCCGGGACCGCGGCTCCCGTCGCCCCGGCAGGGATCACCGCCGACCCGGTGGAGCCCGCGCGGGCGCTCGCCTACCTGGCCCACGGACGTCCCGTACCCGGTCCGCCCTCCTATGTCAGCCGGTCCTCCGTGACACCCGCGCCCCTGTCGTTGCCGCAGGTCCGTCCGGCTCCTCTGCGTCCCTGGCCGGCGGGTCCCGCACCTGCAGGGCCCCGTGCGGACGGTCCGGCCGGCAGCGTCCTCGATAGTCCGGCACCCGGCCGCCCCGCCGTGAAGCCGCTCGCGCCCTCCACCCCCCTTCGGCTGCGGATCCCGGCGATCAAGGTGGACGCGCCGATGATGAAGCTCGCTCTGAACGCGGCGGGGGCCCTGGTACCGCCACCCGACAACAACCCCGTGCTCGCGGGCTGGTACGCCGGAGGAACGGTGCCCGGCGCCGTGGGCACCGCCGTCACGGCCGGGCACGTGGACACCAGTCTGGGCCCCGGCGTCTTCCAGCGGCTGGGGGCCGTGCGCAAGGGCGCCACCGTCGAGATCGTCCGGGCCGACGGACGCACCGCCGTATTCACGGTCTACGCCGTCGAGGTCTACGGCAAGAAGGCCTTCCCGGACCGTAAGGTCTACGGCCCCTCGACGCGTCCCGAACTCCGGGTGATCACCTGCGGAGGCGACTACGACAGGAAGGCGGGCTACCAGGACAACGTCGTGGTCTTCGCCGCCATGACCGCCTCGCGCTGATCACGCCGGCCCGCGCCGGAGCCCTGGGGGTGCGTCAGCCGCCCTTCCGCAGGTCGACGATCCGCCTGATCTTCCCGACCGACCGCTCCAGCGTCTCCGGATCGACGATCTCGACGCCGACGCTCACACCGACCCCGTCCTTGACCGCCGCCGCGATGGACAGGGCGGCGGCCTCGCGCTCGGCCGTCGTCGCACCGGTCCGCGCCTCCGCGCGTACGGTCAGCGCGTCCAGCCGGCCCTCCCGTGTCAGCCGCAGCTGGAAGTGCGGGGCCACTCCCGCGGTCCGCAGCACGATTTCCTCGATCTGGGTGGGGAAGAGGTTCACCCCGCGCAGGATCACCATGTCGTCGCTGCGTCCGGTGACCTTCTCCATCCGCCGGAAGACGCGTGCGGTGCCCGGCAGGAGCCGGGTCAGGTCCCGGGTCCGGTAGCGGATCACCGGCATGGCCTCCTTGGTGAGCGAGGTGAAGACCAGCTCTCCCTCCTCGCCGTCCGGCAGTACCTCGCCGGTGAACGGGTCGACGACCTCCGGGTAGAAATGGTCCTCCCAGATGTGCAGTCCGTCCTTGGTCTCGACGCACTCCTGAGCGACCCCGGGGCCCATCACCTCGGATAGCCCGTATATGTCGACCGCGTCGATGGCGAACCGCTCCTCGATCTCCGCTCGCATCCGCTCCGTCCAGGGCTCGGCGCCGAAGATGCCGACCTTCAGCGACGTCGTACGGGGATCGACGCCCTGGCGCTCGAATTCGTCCAGCAGGGTCAGCATGTACGAGGGCGTGATCATGATGATCTCGGGGCGGAAGTCCTGGATCAGCTGGACCTGGCGCGCCGTCATTCCCCCGGAAGCCGGGATGACGGTGCATCCGAGGCGTTCCGCTCCGTAGTGAGCGCCGAGACCTCCGGTGAACAGGCCGTATCCGTAGGCCACGTGAACCTTGTGGCCGGGGCGGCCACCCGCCGCCCTGATCGACCGGGCGACCACGTCCGCCCAGGTGTCCAGGTCACGGTCGGTGTACCCGACGACCGTCGGACGGCCGGTCGTTCCGCTGGAGGCGTGGATGCGCCTCACCCGGTCCTCGGGAACGGCGAACATCCCGAACGGGTAGTTGTCGCGCAGGTCGGACTTGACCGTGAACGGGAAGCGGGAGAGGTCGGCGAGTGTCCGGCAGTCCTCGGGGCGCAGCCCCGCCTTCTCGAAGGCCGCACGGTAGAAGCCGACGTTCTCGTAGGCGTGCCGCAGGGTGGCCCGGAGGCGCTCCAACTGCAGGGACTCGAGCTCGGCGCGGCCGAGCCGCTCGCCGGCGTCCAGCACCGCGGTCATACGGATCATCCCCTCGGCGAACGGCGACCGACCATTCGGTCGCCTCCTGGGAGCAGTAATTCAGGAGGCCGGGGGTTCTGGCAAGGGGGAAGGCGTGGCCTGTGGAAAACTCCTGTTCGGAGACCGCGCTCGGTGGGCCCGGGGTGACGGTCCGGCCGCCGTCCTGCGTTCTCCCCGCCGAGGCGCGACGGCCACCGCGACCGTCGCCGGAACCCCGAGCCCGCGTGCGGGGCGGGCCCGACGGCCGCCCGGCTCCTGGCGGGGAGCACGGTCGAGTGCTTCGCTGTGGGCGTACGCACCCGCCCCGGGCCGTTCGGCCTGTTTGGATGACACCCATGCCGATCTTCAGCTCGTACGACGGAACCGAACTCGCCTACCGTCTGGTCGGCGAGGGAGAACCTCTGATCTGCCTGCCCGGCGGCCCCATGCGGGCCGCCCGCTACTTCGGCGACCTCGGCGGCCTGTCCCGGGTGCGGCAGCTCGTGCTGCTCGACCTGAGGGGCACCGGGGAATCAGCTGTTCCCGAGGACACGTCGACCTACCGGATCGACCGCCTCGTCGACGACGTCGAGGCTCTCCGCGCGCACCTCGGCATCGACCGGGCCGACGTGCTCGGCCACTCCGCCGCCGGGGAACTCGCGGCGCTCTACGCCGCGACGCATCCGCAGCGGCTGCGCTCCCTCACCCTGGTCACCCCGGCGGCGGCGACCCTGGGTCTCCCCGCCACCGACCAGGACCGGCGCGACGCCGCCGCGCTACGCGCCCGCGAACCCTGGTACGCCGAGGCCAGGGCCGCGCTCGACGAGATCCAGGCCGGACGTGCCACCCCCGACACCTGGGCCGGCATCAGGCCGTTCATGTACGGGCGCTGGGACGCCGCCGCACAGGCGCACGCCGCGGAATCCCCCGCGCAGCGGAACGCCGTCGCTGGTTCGCTCTACTATCCCGCGAGCGGTGTGGACCTCGCCTCCTCCGCGGTCGCCGCGCTCCGGGAACTGCAGGTGCCCGTGCTCGTCCTCGCGGGGGAGTACGACGGCGGCCCCACCCCCGACCGAGCGGCGGAGCTCGCCGCACTCTTTCCCCACGCGGAGTTCGTCGTACAGCGCGGTGCCGGCCACTTCCCGTGGATGGACGGCCCCGGTGACTTCGTCCGCGCGGTCGCCGCCTTCCTCGACCCCGGCGTCAGCAGCGTCCAGGCGGGAGGGACCCGTCTCGCCTACCGGACCTGGGGCGATCCCTCCGCACCGCCCGTCGTGCTCGCGCACGGGCGGGGCGGGAGCAGCCTGGACTGGACGGAGATCGCCGAGCAGCTCGCGGCCCGTCACCGGGTGTACGCGCTCGACTTCCGGGGACACGGCCTCAGCGACTGGCCGGGCCGTTACTCCTTCGAGTTCTTCCGCGACGACCTGCACGCCTTCCTGGAGGCCCGCAACCTCTCCGGCGCCACCGTGATCGGACACTCCATGGGTGGCGTGGCGGCGCTCCTGCTCGCCGAACGGCACCCGGCGCTGATCGGGGCACTGGTGGTCGAGGACGCACCACTCCTGCTCCCGCTCGACCCGCCCCGCCCGCCGGCCGAGCGGCCGTCGGAGGAGCTCGGATTCGACTGGCAGGTCGTGGCGTCCATCGACGCCCAGCTGAACGACCCGGACCCGGGAGCGCGGGAGCGCCTGGGCGAGATCACAGCTCCCACGCTCGTCGTCGGAGGCTCCCGCAGCCACGTCGACCAGGTCCAGCTGGAGTGGACGGCCCGGCAGATACCCGGAGGGCGGTTCGCCTCCGTCGACGCCGGCCACCTGGTGCACACCGACAACCCGAAGGCCTTCCTCGCCGCCCTCGAGGCGTTCGGGATCGGCTGACGAGCACGGCGGGCCCCCGCGGGGCCCACCGCGTGTCCGTCGCTTCAGTCGCGGTGGAGCAGGGTCATCATGACCTCGTACAACGTCGCCTCCGGGTCCGCCGCGGCGCCCTCGGAGCGCCAGGCCACGAAACCGTCCGGGCGCACCAGGACGGCTCCCTCGTCCGACGTCCCGTGGGCGGCCGCCCAGTCCGCCCCGCCCTCGGGCTTCAGGTCCGCACCCGGCACTGAACCGATGCCGAAGGCACGCAGGGGGACCGAGAGGCGCTTCGCCACCGCCTCCGCCGCCGGACGCCACTCCTGGTACCGGGCGTCGCACAGCAGGACGAACGACTTCTCGTACAGGTCCAGGGTCGACACGCGCCCACCGTCACGGCCGAGCCACATGTGAGGTGCCCGTGTGCCGGGTTCGCCCGTCAGACCCATGCCCTCGGGGACCACCGGGAGGTCCGGGTCGACACCGAGTACGGCACCCCGCACATAGCGGTATCCGAGCGCGACCGTGAGCATGCCGCCCTTGCGGCCGCCGCCCGGGCCGGGCGTGCCGGCGTATCCCGGGTGACTGTGCTCGCTCGAACGGGCCGACGCACGCGCGCTCGTGGCCCGCGCCACCGGCAGTCGTTCCGCCTCGTAGGTCCGGAGCAGCCCCGGACCCGCCGCCTCGTCGAGCACAGCGGCCAGCTTCCACGCCAGGTTGTGCGCGTCCTGGATACCGGTGTTGGAGCCGAACGCCCCGGTGGGTGACATCTCGTGCGCCGAGTCGCCCGCCAGGAAGACCCGGCCGGAGCCGTACCGCTCGGCGACCCGCTCGGCCGCGTGCCACGGAGCCTTGCCCGTGATCTCGACGTCCAGGTCGGGGGCTCCGACCGCCTTGCGGATGTGCTCCGCGCACCGCTCGTCGGTGAAGTCCTCCAGCTTCTCGCCCCGGTCGGGCTGCCACGGCGCGTGGAACACCCAGCGCTCCACGTTGTCCACCGGCAGCAGCGCCCCGTCGGCCTCCGGGTTGGTCAGATAGCAGACGATGAACCGCCGGTCGCCCACCACGGACGCGAGCCGACGGGAGCGGAACGTGATGCTCACGTTGTGGAAGAGGTCGCCCGGACCCGTCTGACCGATACCCAACCGCTCCCGCACCGGGCTGCGGGGCCCGTCGGCGGCCACGAGGTAGTCGGCCCGCACCGTGGTGTGCTCCCCGGTCTCCCGGTCCTTCACCACGGCGGTGACCCCGTCCGCGCCCTGCTCGAAGGACAGCAGCTCCGTGGAGAAGCGCAGCTCGCTCCCCTGGGCACGGGCATGGGTCACCAGTACCGGCTCCAGGTCGTTCTGGCTGCACAGGCACCAGCCGCTCGGGCTGAACCTGGCCAGCCCGCCGCCCGGGTCGATCTCCTTGAACAGCCACTCCTGGTCGTCCCCGGTCAGCGACCCGGCCTGGAGGATGCCGTGGTTGTCCGCCAGGACGGACGCGGCGTCGCGGATCAGCCGCTCCGCACCCGCGGTACGGAACACCTCCATCGTGCGGACGTTGTTCCCGCGTCCTCGGGGGTGCGTCGAGGTGCTGCTGTGCTTCTCGACCAGCAGGTGGCGTACTCCGAGCCGGCTCAGGAAGAGGGAAGTGGACAGGCCCACCAGGGACCCGCCCACGATGAGGACCGGTACGCGGAGGTCGGCGTTCTCGTTCATCTGTTGCTCCAGCTCGGACGCGTGACGGATGCAGTGTCCATGCCCTCGCGCGGAGCCCTCGGCCGGACTTCGGACGACTCCTCACCTGAACGGTTCATAAATCTCGCGCCGCCCGTACCAGCGTTCCACGATCAGTCGCGGGAGCGATGTCCGTGCCGCGGAGGAGTACCTCACGCCGACGTGCAGGAACTGCGCAGCCCCCACCGAAACGACGGATGACGAGGGGCCACAGGATGTGGCCGCCGCACTGTCCCGAAGGAGAGCGCACCATGGCGAACGTCTCGGAACGCATATCCCAGTCGGCCTTCGACGGATCGAGGCTCCGGGTCATATTGATGATGGACCTGTACGACGGTGCTCAGAACGAGTTCCTCGAAGCGTACGAGCACATGCGCAACCAGGTGGCCTCGATCCCCGGACACATCAGTGACCAGCTGTGCCAGTCCATCGAGAATCCTTCGCAGTGGCTCATCACCAGTGAGTGGGAGAGCGCGCCGCCGTTCCTCGCCTGGGTGAACAGCGAGGAGCACGTGGCCACGGTGCAGCCGCTGCACAACTGCGTCCGCGACACCCGCTCCCTGCGCTTCAGCGTCCTGCGGGAGACCGGCGCCGCCTTCGAGAGCACCTCGGAGAGGGCCAAGGGCGGCCTCCAGGCCGCACCGCGTCTCGGTGACGGCGTCGTACGGCACGCACTCACCTTCACGGTGAAGCCGGGCACGGAGGAGATGGTCGCGAAGATCCTCGCCGACTACGACTCGCCCCAGGCGCGCGTCGACGAGAACACCCGGCTGCGCCGTACCTCGCTCTTCATGCACGGCAACCGTGTCGTGCGCGCGGTCGAGGTCGAAGGAGACCTCATGGCGGCGCTCCGCCACGTCTCCCGTCAGCCCGAGGTCAGGGCCGTCGAGGAGGCCATCAACCCGTACCTGGAGCAGGACCGCGACCTCAGCGACCCCGATTCCGCCCGGATGTTCTTCACCCGTGCGGCGCTCCCGACCGTCCACCACGTGAAGGCGGGGCGTCACGCCCCCGAGGACGTGGAGCGGCACTCGCTGTTCTACCAGGCCAAGGAAGGCTGTGGCATGGCACTGGCCAGGCTGCTCGCCGGCCAGGACGAGGAGGCGGCCGACGACGCCTCGAGTCCCATCGAGAGCAGCACGATCTTCCAGCGCGACGACGTCGTGGTGCGGCTCCTCGAAGTGAACGGCCCGCTCGGCGCGGAGCCGACGCAGGCCCTCGGCATCGGCGGACCCCGCAAGGCGGCCATGCTGGGCCGGCTGCTCGACGGCGGTGCGAACGGCATGCCGACGACCGACCAGGAGGCCTCGCGCTTCCTCGCGCAGGCCGAGATGAACCTGATCACCGACCGTCGGGCCACCGAGTCCTGACGCGTCACCGGCGGCGGGGCCACCCCGTGCCGCCCCCACACCGCACAACGTGCCTGGAGGAGAACAGCCATGACCACCCACCGGCCTCGCATCGTGGACCTCAGCGAGACTCAGCCCAACCGCAGGCGCGGAGGCGACCTGCGCGCCCTGCTCACCCCCACGGCCGTGGGCGCCACCAGCGGTTTCATGGGGCTGGCCATCGTCGAACCCGGTGACCGCATCGGTGAGCACTACCACCCGTACTCCGAGGAGTTCGTGTACGTCGTGGACGGACTCCTCGAAGTCGACCTGGACGGGGAGACGCTCGCCATGCGGCGCGACCAGGGTCTGCTGATCCCGCCGCACGTGCGCCACCGCTTCCGCAACGTGGGTGACGTGGAGGCGCGCATGGTCTTCCACCTCGGCCCGCTCGCCCCGCGCCCCGAACTCGGGCACGTGGACACCGAGGTCACCGAGACCACGGACTCCCGTGACGGCTACGCGCCGCCAGAACGAACGGGGGCTGCCTCGTGACCCGGCGTCGTGTGGCCGTGACCGGGGTCGGCGTCGTCGCCCCCGGGGGCATCGGAGTCCCGGCGTTCTGGGACCTGCTCGCCAACGGCCGTACCGCCACACGCGGCATCACACTCTTCGACCCGGCCCAGTTCCGTTCGCGCATCGCCGCGGAGTGCGACTTCGATCCCGTCGCCCACGGCCTGGACGCCGACCTGATCGCCCGCTCGGACCGCTACATCCAGTTCGCCCTGGTGGCGGCCAGGGAGGCGCTGGGCGACGCCGGCCTCGACCTCGAGAAGGAGGACCCCTGGCGCATCGGGGTCTCCCTCGGGACCGCGGTCGGCGGCACCACCCGGCTGGAGCACGACTACGTCGCCGTCAGCGGCAGCGGCGCACGCTGGGACGTCGACCACAGGCCGGCGGGAGCCCATCTCCAACGGGCTTTCGCTCCGAGTACCCTCGCCTCCGCGGTCGCGGAGGAGGTCGGGGCGCACGGTCCCGTGCAGACGGTCTCGACCGGCTGCACCTCCGGCCTCGACGCGATCGGCTACGCCTTCCACTCCGTCGAGGAGGGCCGGGTGGACGTCTGCGTCGCCGGGGCTTCCGACACGCCGATCACCCCGATCACGGTGGCCTGCTTCGACGCGATCAAGGCGACCTCGGCGAACAACGACGATCCGGAGCACGCCTCCAGGCCGTTCGACGCCCGCCGGGACGGCTTCGTCATGGGCGAGGGCGGCGCCGTCCTCATCCTCGAGGAGCTGGAGCACGCCCGCGCACGCGGGGCGACGGTCTACTGCGAGATATCGGGCTACGCCACCTTCGGCAACGCCTACCACATGACCGGGCTGACCAGCGAAGGACTGGAGATGGCCGAGGCCATCAACACCGCCCTCGCCCACGCCCGGATCGACGGATCGCAGGTCGACTACGTCAACGCGCACGGTTCGGGCACCAAGCAGAACGACCGGCACGAGACCGCGGCGGTGAAGCGGGCCCTGGGCGCACACGCGTACAAGGTGCCGATGAGTTCGATCAAGTCGATGGTCGGCCACTCGCTGGGCGCCATCGGAGCGATCGAGATCGCCGCCTGCGTCCTGGCCCTCGAGCACCAGACGGTGCCGCCGACGGCCAACTACGAGACCGCCGACCCCGAGTGCGATCTCGACTACGTACCGCGCACCGCACGGCCCCTCAAGCTGCGCAGCGTGCTCTCGGTCGGCAGCGGCTTCGGCGGGTTCCAGTCCGCCGTCGCCATGACCCGATCAGGCGGGAGGACCCCATGAACGGCCCGGCAAGTCCGGCACGCCGCAGCTCCGTCATCACGGGGATCGGAGTCGTCGCCCCCAACGGGACCGGCGCCGGTGCCTTCTGGAAACAGACCCAGGAAGGTGTCAGCGTCCTCGACCGCGTGTCCCGCGAGGGCTGCGAGAACCTCCCGCTGAGGGTCGCGGGCGAGGTCAGGGACTTCGATCCGGTCGCGTTCATCGAGGAGCGCTTCCTGGTCCAGACCGACCGCTTCACGCACTACGCGATGGCCGCGGCCGACCTCGCCCTGGACGACGCACGCCTGGGACGCGCGGACTACGAGGGCGCGCCGTTCAAGGTGGGCGTGGTCACCGCCGCCGGATCCGGCGGCGGTGAGTTCGGCCAGCGCGAGCTGCAACGGCTGTGGGGCGAGGGCTCACGGTACGTCGGCCCCTACCAGTCCATCGCCTGGTTCTACGCGGCCAGCACGGGCCAGATATCGATCCGGGGCGGCTTCAAGGGGCCGTGCGCCGTCGTGGCCAGCGACGAGGCCGGCGGCCTCGACGCGCTCATGCACGCCGGACGTTCCATCCGGCGGGGCACGGACGCCGTCGTCGTGGGCGCGGCCGAGGCACCGCTCGCCCCGTACTCCGTCGTCTGCCAGCTCGGCTACTCAGACCTCAGCCTCTGTGACGAACCCACCCGCGCCTACCGGCCGTTCACCGCGGACGCCTGCGGGTTCGTCCCGGCCGAGGGGGGAGCCATGCTGGTGGTGGAGGAGGAGACGGCGGCCCGCGCACGCGGTGCCAAGGCCCGCGCCGAACTGGCCGGTCACGCCGCCACCTTCACCGGTGCGGCCCGCTGGGAGGAGTCCCGCGCGGGACTCGCCCGGGCGATCGAAGGGGCGCTCCGCGAGGCGGACTGCGCGCCTGAGGAGATCGACGTCGTCTTCGCGGACGCGATGGGCGTGCCCTCCGCGGACCGCGCCGAGGCCTTGGCGATCGCCGACGCCCTCGGCGCGCATGGGCGCCGTGTCCCCGTGACGGCCCCGAAGACCGGGACCGGCCGCGCCTACTGCGGCGCACCCGTGCTCGACACGGCCGCCGCGGTGCTCGCCATGGAGCACGGCCTGATCCCGCCGACGCCCAACGTCTTCGAGGTGTGCCACGACCTCGACGTCGTCACCGGGCGCGCACGCCCCGCCGAACTGCGGACGGCGCTCGTGCTGAGCCGAGGCCTCATGGGTTCGAACGCGGCCCTGGTGCTGCGGCGACCCACCGACAACCCAGTGTGAGAAGGAGCAGTCCCTCATGAACGATCAACTGACCTACGAAGAGCTGGCCGTGCTCATGAAGAACGGCGCCGGCCTCACCGTGGACCCGTCCGAGATGGCCGCCCGCCCCGGCTCGGCCTTCGACGAGTACGGCCTGGACTCGCTCGGCCTGCTCGGCATCGTGGCCGCGCTCGAGAACCGCTTCGGGCGCCCCCTGCCGGCCGACGCCGACCGCTGCAGGACGCCGGGCGAGTTCCTCGACCTCGTGAACAACACCCCAGTGACAGGAGTCTGACGTGTCCGGACACACCGAGAACGAGATCACCATCGCCGCGCCCCTGGACCTCGTCTGGGACATGACGAACGATCTCGAGAACTGGCCGCAGCTGTTCAGCGAGTACGCGGCCGTCGAGGTGATGAAGCGGGAGGGCCAGAAGACGACCTTCCGGCTCACCATGCACCCCGACGACAACGGCAAGGTCTGGAGCTGGGTCTCCGAGCGCACCACGGACCGTCAGGGCCGCAACGTCCGCGCACGGAGGGTCGAGCCCGGTCCCTTCCAGCACATGGACATCCGGTGGGAGTACTCGGAGGTCCCGGGCGGCACGCGCATGCACTGGCGCCAGGACTTCGCGATGCGGCCCGACGCGCCGGTCGACGACGCGTGGATGACCGACAACATCAACCGCAACTCGCGCGTCCAGCTGGAGCTCATCCGCGACAAGATCGAGCAGCGGGACCGGGAACGCCGCTCCGCCTCGGTCCCCGCCAACTGATGCCCCGAAAGGCAGCCAGATGCACCACGCACTGATCGTCGCCCGGATGGCACCCGAGTCCGCGCCGGACATCGCGAAGCTGTTCGAGGCCTCGGACAACACCGATCTCCCGCACCTCGTCGGCGTCAACCGGCGCACGCTGTTCCAGTTCGGCGACGTGTACCTGCACCTGATCGAATCCGACAGGCCCCCGGGCCCGGAGATCGCCAAGGTGATGGAGCACCCGGAGTTCAAGGCCATCAGCGACCGGCTCACCTCCTTCGTGAGCCCCTACGACCCGCAGACCTGGCGCGGTCCGAAGGACGCGATGGCGCAGCAGTTCTACCGGTGGGAGAGCGACAGCTCCGCCTGACACACGATGATCGCCCCGGGTCCGGCACTCAGGTGCCGGACCCGGGGCGATCTCCGTGCGCCGGAGCGAGGCGCTACGGCACGGTGCACTCGAACGCGTGCAGGTACGCGTTGACGGGGTGGACCTCGCCCACCCGCAGGCCCGCGTCGGACATCCGCCCGACCAGACTCTCCCGGGTGTGCTTGGCGCCCCCGACGTTGAGCAGGAGCAGCAGGTCCATGGCCGTGGTGAACCTCATCGACGGGGTGTCGTCGACGAGGTTCTCGATGATCACCACACGGGCACCGGGACGGGCGGCGGCGACCACGTTGCGCAGCGTCCTGCGGGTGCTCTCGTCGTCCCATTCGAGGATGTTCTTGATGATGTAGAGATCCACCTCGAAGGGGATGTCCTCGCGGCAGTCACCGGGCACGATCCGCACACGGTCGGCCAGCTTGCCACCGTCCCGCAGCCTGGCGTCCGCGCGGGCCACGACGCCCGGCAGGTCCAGGAGGGTCCCGTGGACCGAGGGGTGCTTCTCCAGCAGGCTCGCGAGGACGTGTCCCTGGCCGCCACCGATGTCGGCGACCGAGGTCACCCCGGTGAGGTCCAGGAGGTCCGCGACGTCCTGCGCCGACTGCACGCTGGACGTGGTCATGGCCCGGTTGAACACCTGGGCGGACTCGCCGGCGTCCTGGTGGAGGTACTCGAAGAAGCCCTTGCCGAACGTCTCCGGGAAGACGGTCGTGCCGGAGCGCACCGCGTCGTCGAGCCGCGGCCAGACCTCCCAGGTCCAGGGCTCCGTGCACCACAGGGAGATGTAGCGAAGACTGTTCGGGTCGTCCTCGCGCAGCAGCCGGGACATCTCCGTGTGCGTGAACGTGCCGTCCGCGGTCTCACTGAAGATCCCGTAGCAGCACAGCGCGCGCATCAGGCGCCGCAGAGGCACGGGCTCGGCGTCCACGACCAGGGCGAGCTCCGCGGCCGAGGCCGGAGTCTCGCCCAGCGCGTCGGCCACGCCCAGCCTGGCCGCCGCGCGGACGGCCCCGGCCACGGCCGCTCCGAACGCGAGCTCCCGGAGCCGCATGGACGGCGGCGGGTTGTGGGTGGCGGAGACCTGCGGTGTGCCGAGGGCGGTCGCCACAGGTGTGGTGTCGGGGGTGGGGCTCACGGTGGTCATACCGTCTCGTTCCTCCTTGTGCGGCGCGGCGCCGTCATCCGGCACACATCCCGGCCGGGACGGACGTCCCGCAGGTGTTGCTGACGAAGGTGTTGCCGGTGCCCGAGGTGTCGCGGTCGGCGAGGTCGGCCGGCTTGTTGCCCTCCACGAGGTTGCGGCTGATGGTGTTGTCGGTGTTGAGAGCGCCCGCGAAGCTCTTGAACAGCAGGATGCCGCCGGAGAGCGGGGTCGAGCCGACGTTGTCCCGGATGATGTTGGAACGTACGTCCGTGGCCTCGCTGCCCGTCAGGACGATGCCGGATCCCTGGATCGCGGACAGCCGAGGGGTCGCCGCACAGAACTTGTTGTTCTCGAGGATCCGGTTGCCGCTGATCGTCATCGCCCCTGCCGCCGGCTTGGACTCGTCCCCGACGACGAAGACCCCGCTGCAGTTGCCCGTCAGCAGGTTGCCGTCGATGACGAGGTTCCTCACCCGGCGGGCCGTCACGCCGATGCGGTTGCCGCTCACCGAGTTGTCCAGGACGAGCGTCCCTCCGGTGTCGGTCGCCCCGCCCTCCTCGCTGACCGAGTTGGCGATGAAGATCCCCGCGTCCCCGTTCCCGGTGGCGGTGTTGCGCCGGAAGTCACCACGGGTCGAACGCTCCTGGGCGATGCCCCAGGTGCCGTTGCTCCGGGCGGTGACCTTGCGGACGCTGAGTCCGTCGGTCCAGGACGCCCAGATGCCGCTCTTGTCGAAGCCCGAGACGGTCAGCGAGCGGATGCTGACGTCGTCGACGGTGTGGCCCTTGGTCCCGATGACGCAGATGCCGTTCCCACCGGTGGCGCACGCGTTGGCGGCCTTGGCGCCGTCGGCCGCCGGCGGCGCGACGACCGTGCGGCCACGGGTGCCGAGCAGGGTCAGGCCGGGCTTGGTGATCAGGACGCTCTCACGGTAGGTACCGGGCAGGACGACGATGGTGTCACCCGGGCGGGCGGCGTCCACCGCTCTCTGGATGGAGTCGCCCGGGCGCACCACGAGATCACCCGGTCCGGCCGCGCTGGAGGGGACGGCGGCGAGACCCAGGGCGGTGGCCGTGGAGAGGGTGATCCCCGCCAGGCATTTCATGTGTCTTTTCCTCATGAGCCGAAGCTATGGGCGAACAACCACCGGTGCCACGCAAGGTGAGCGTATGGACACATGGCGTGCCTGAATGGCTTACCCGCGCGTGCGTTCCGGCCGGGGCGCGGGTGCGTCCGGGTGGCCGTAGCGTGGTCCCATGACGGGCGAGCGCGATCTTCGAGTACTGCTGCACGGCATGCGGCCCGAGCTGAGGCCCGGCCGCTACGTCTACGCGACCCTGCCCGCCGGAGAGTTGCCACCCGGTGTCACCCCCGTGGTCACCGTCTCCGAGCGGGAGGGGACGACGCTCGTGGTGCCCGAGGCGCAGGCCGTGGCGGCGGGGCTGCCGTACGGGTTCGTCGCCGGCTGGATCACTCTGCGTGTGCACTCCGCGCTCGACGCCGTCGGACTCACCGCAGCGGTCTCCCTCGCCCTCACGGACGCCGGGATCAGCTGCAACGTGGTCGCCGGATACCACCACGACCACCTGTTCGTGCCGCACGCGCGTGCGACCGAGGCGGTCCGGGTGCTCGAAGCGCTGGCGGCGGAGTCCGGGTAGCAGTGCCCGGCTCCGCGAGGTGAGCCGGGACACGTAACATGGCCCCATGTCCTTCCTCCGCCGCCGTAGCGCCGCCACACCCGCGGGCCCGGACTTCGACGTCCTGGCCATGGACCCGGGGGACTGGCCCGGCAACCTCGGCGCCGGTCTGCTCCCCGCTCCCGACGGGAGCTGCCAGGGCGTGTTCCTGCGCTACGACCTGTTCGGCGGCCGCGGCCCCGCGATGATCATCGGGAATCTCCCCGAGGGTTCACCGGCCCGCGAGACCGAGGAGGGCCAGGTCCCCTTCGAGGTCGCCCAGCTGCTCCTCGCCCTCGAGAACGACGAGCCGGTCGAGGTGACGGACACGGAGGACGTGCCGGTCATGCAGGGCGACAGCCTGCTGATCGTGCGCCGCATCAAGCTCTCCGAGAGCCGGATCTCCTGCGTGCAGTTCGACCGGAGCGACGGTGTGCTCGTCACCATCGCCAGCTGGGACCGGCCCATCACCGACGACCTGTACGCACTGCTCAAACCGCTGCCCGCCGAACTCTTCCAGCAGGGCTGAAACGTCCCTGCTCCGTCAGCAGCCGGATCACCTGGGCGGCCGACGTCCCCAACCCCGTGGGCCCGCCGAGGTGCCACGGGGCGCCGCTTCCCCGCCGCAGGTCCTCCTCGCGGTAGCGCCTGCAGCCCCGGTGCCAGATCAGGATTCCCGCCAGCCAGTGCCGGAGCTCCCGCACATAGCCCGACAGTGTCTCCCGCGCCTCCGTGTCCAGGCCGAACTCTTCGCAGAGAAGGGGAAGTTCGTGCTCGGCCACATGCTGGAACTGCTCCATCCGCCCCTTCATGAGGTCGTGCACGATCGCCACCCCCGTCGGGTAGTCCACCCCGAAGAAGTTCTGCACGACCAGGACGCCGTTGTGCACCTCACCCTCGTACTCGATCTCCTTCTGGTAGGAGAACAGGTCGTTCATCAGACACGCGTAGTCGGCCGCCGCGTTCTCCAGTGACCGCAGCGGACCACTGCGGTAGACCTCGTCCGGCACCTTCCTGCCGTGGCCCAGCCGGCACAGGCTCATCGTGAGGTCCGAACCGAACGTGGCGCGGCGCATCTCCATGTAGTCGACCGGGTCGGGGATCCGGTTCTGCGCCTGGTTCGCCAGCTCCCACAGCCAGCTCGCCGTCATCGATTCCACGGCGGCCCGGAACATGCGCCGCGCCGCGCCGTCCATCGGTGCCGCCGTCCGCCTCCACAGATCGGCCAGCCCCCGTTCCAGCGCGTTGGCCGGCTCGGGCGCGGAGGCCCCGTCGAGCGGCATGAACAGCGACAGCCGCTCGTTGGCGACGCGTGCCCCCGCCAGATCGCGGGACCGGCCGTGCACCACAGGGAACCAGTCGTCGCCGTACGTCCCCCAGGTCAGCCAGCCCGACGACAGGTCCAGTTCCTCCGGTGTCGCGTCGGGGTGCAGGCCTGCCGCGCACAGCGGCAGGTCCGTGGCGATCAGCCGGGCCTCGTCCCAGATGTACGAACCCGGTACCCCCGGCTGCGCCTCCAGCAGCCCCATCCGCCGTGACCACTCCACGATCCGCACCCGTGCCCCGCCGAGATGGGGGCTCAGCGTGGTGGTGAAAGGCATCTCGAAGTCCGGCAGCAGTGACGGGCCGACGTGCCTGTACGGGACATGGGTCAGGCTCCTGAGCCGAGCCGACTCCGAGCGGGGCGTGAGGCGGACGGACGCGGCGGCCATCCCGAAGCCGGACGTGGTCCCGGTGGCCGAGGGCCCGCCGTTCATGTACCGGCTGGAGCGCATGTGCCACTCGTGCCCGCCGGACTGCCAGTCCTGAAGACCCTTGACGTACGCGAGAACGGCGGCCGTCTCGTCCGGGCCGAGGCCCTTCTCCGCGCAGAGCGGGGGCAGTTCGGTCAGGGCGGTGTTCTCGAACTGGTGGAGACGTGAGGTCAGCAGATCGTTGACGGCGTCCGCCGCCTCCTGGGTCGAGCAGTCGAGGAACCTCTCCAGGACCAGCACGCCGTTGCTGTTCTCGCCCTCGTCCTCGACCTCACGCTGGTAGGAGAAGAGGTCGTTGCGCAGATGGACCCCGTCGGAGAACGCGTCCCGCAGCACCCGCAGCGGACGGGCGTCCGCCAGCGAGGCGGGAACCTCCGCGTTCGCCGCGTACTCCACCAGGCCCGCCGACCAGGGGGCCCCGCCCACCTTGCGCCGCATCTCGATGTACTCGACCGGATTCGCGATCCTGCCCTCGTTGATGTTCGAGAGCTCCCACAAGGACTCGTTGAGCAGGTTCGCCGTCGACTCCGCGAACCGGGCCCGCCAGGCGTCCGACATCGCCGGAACGGTCCTCGTCCACAGGTCGGCCAGTCCCGCCTCCACCGGATTGGCCGGCTCGGGTGTCGCCGCACCCCTCTCCATCGGCATGAAGGCGGGCAGCCGGTCGAGGTACTTCCTGCCGCCCTCCCTGTCCGGAGTGCGTTTGAAGAGCTCCAGGAAATGGTCGTCGAAGAAGAAGACCCACACATACCAGTCGGTGACCAGGGACAGCGCCTCGGACGAGCAGTCGGGATGGGTGTACGCGCAGAGCAGCGCGTAGTCGTGGGACTCGAGGTCCTTCTCCTCCCAGATTCCGGACCCCTCCAGCATCCCCATCCCGCGCGCCCACTCCCGGGTGTGGCTGCGGGCCGCGTCCAGGTGAGGGTTGAGACGCGCCGGATACGGCACGTAGAACTCCGGCAGTGAGAAGGGCTGTGCCATGTGCGTCCGGCCTTTCCGAGAACTCCGTGCGGTCCACGCGGACCCGTCCTGTCGGCGCCAGCACTACCCCTCGGCCATCCGGGGCACGCGCAGCGCGGAATAGTCACACAAGCTCAGGTCCACGGCACACTGCACTCTTGACTCACCAACACCTCCCGCCACAGAGTGTGCGCCGACCGATGAACGCGGGGACGCCGACAGGTGAACGCTCTCCCGCCCCTGGCCCAAGAAGGGTTGTCATGACGTCGAAGCAGAGGATGAGACTCGCGCTCGCACTGACCGCGGCCGGGGCGCTGAGCGTGGCGCTCCTCTCCCCGGCCGCAGCCGGCGCGGACACCGTACGACCGGAATGCCCGCGGTCCCTGGCCTGCGACTGGGTCCCCGCGGCCTACCAGCAGACCGGAGATCCGGAAGACAAGGACACCTACGGCAACTACGACACGGCGAACCGCCCCGACAGCAACGCCGTCAAGTTCATCGTCCTGCACGACACCGAGGTCGACTACGACACCACCCTGAAGATCTTCCAGAACCCGGCCAACCAGACGTCCGCCCACTACGTGGTGCGCTCGGCGGACGGCCACGTCACACAGATGGTGAAGAACAAGGACGTCGCCTGGCAGGCGGGCAACTGGTACCTCAACACCCACTCCATCGGCATCGAGCAGGAGGGCGTCGCAGCGGAGGGTGCCACGTGGTACACCTCCGAGATGTACCGGTCGACCGCGCGCCTGGTGCGGTACCTGGCCGCGAAGTACGATATCCCGCTCGACCGGCAGCACATCCTCGGGCACGACGGTGTGCCGCCCACCAGCGCCGCCGGAACGAAGAACATGCACTGGGACCCGGGACCCTACTGGGACTGGAACCGCTTCATGGCGCTGCTCGGCGCGCCCACCGCGCCCAGCGCCCCGAAGCGCAGCGAACTGGTCACCGTCAGCGCGGACTTCGCGAGGAACCAGCAGGAGTTCCGCGACTGCGAGAAGAACGTCGACCTTCCCCGGCAGGGGAGCAGCGCGGTCCCTCTGCACACGGAGCCGTCGGCGGACGCGCCTCTCTTCTCCGACCCGGGGCTGCACCCGGACGGCTCGCCGGGGACGAACTGCGCCGCTGACTGGGGCAGCAAGATCAGTGCGACCCAGCAGGCCGTCGTCGCCGACCGGGTACCCGGCTGGACGGCGATCTGGTGGTACGGGGAGAAGGCTTGGTTCAGCACTCCGCCCGGTACCAGGGTCACCACCCCGACCCGCGGCAGTGTGGTGCGGCCGAAGCCGGGCACGTCCGAAGTGCCGGTGTACGGCGTCGCCTACCCCGAGAAGGCCGAGTACCCCACGGACTTCGTCAAGCCGACCGTGGGCACGCCGCTCGTCTACACCATCAAGGCGGGTCAGGCCTTCCCCGGCGGCGGCGAGGCGCCCACCGGCTACTACTACGCACCGACGATCGACGCCTCGAAGCCGTACGACCACACGTACTTCGGTGGTGCGCAGAAGTACGTGACGGTCCAGATCGGCCACCGCATCGGCTTCGTCAAGGCATCCGACGTGGACGTGGTCCGAGCCGGCTCATGAACGAGGGCTGACAACGAGGGCTGAGACGGAGAACGGCGCGCTGCGGGACCCATGTGTCGGCATCGGTCCCGCAGCGCGCTTCCCCCGTTCGTCAGGCCGGTCGAGCCGACGTGGTCAGCGTGTGCCCACCGCCGCGCGCACGGCCCGCCTGGCCATGGCGCAGTCGTCGTGCAGCCTGCGCAGCAGCAGCCGCTGTTCCTCCCCGGAGGACAGCACGCCCTGCCGCCCCTGGCCGGCCCCGGCCGGAGCGCCGTCGCGCATGGCGCGCTGGACAGCCGTCTCGTACGTACGGATCTCCCGCGTCAGCACGATCATGAGGTTGACCAGGAAGGCGTCACGGGCCGCGGCGCCCGATGCCTGCGCCAGCTGGCTGATCTGGCGTCGCGACGCGGGCGCGTCCCCGAGCACGGTCCAGAGTGTCGCCAGGTCGTATCCGGGCAGATACCAGCCGGCGTGCTCCCAGTCGACGAGCACTGGCCCGGTGGGCGGTAGCAGGATGTTCGAGAGGAGGGCGTCGCCGTGGCAGAACTGGCCCATCCCCTGCCGTCCGCCCGCGTGGGCCAGACCGTGCAGCAGCTTCTGCAGGTCACCCAGATCACGGTCGGTGAAGAGTCCCAGCTCGTGATAGCGCGCGATGCGCGCGGCGTAGTCGAGGGGCGCGTCGAAGAGGCCGGCCGGCGGCCTCCAGGCGTTGACCTGACTGATCGCTCCGAGAACGGCGCGTAGGTCGGCGCGGGGCGGCGCCTCCGCCGGATGCCTCGTCAGCGCGGCGACACGGCCGGGCATCCGCTCGATCACCAGGGTGCAGTTCTCCGGGTCCGCGGCGATGAGCCGAGGCACGCGGACCGGCGGACGGTGCCTGACGAAGGCACGGTATGCAGCTATTTCGTGCCGGAACCGCTCGGTCCACGCGGGGGAGTGGTCGAGTAAGCACTTCGCCACCGCGGTCGCGCGGCCGGTGGTGCCCACGATGAGCACCGAGCGCCCGCTCCGCCGCAGCACCTGCACCGGATTGAACTCAGGGCAGATGCGGTGCACCGAGGCGATGGCCATCCGGAGCTGCGCGCCCTGGGCACCGGACAGGTCCAGTCTTCCGCTGAGCGGTTGGGAGCCCGGCCCCGCCGCCCGCCGGGTCCGGCCCGGGGCGGACGCCTGTGGCGCGGCGCGGGGGGCGAGATACGGCCCGCCGCCCGCGCCCAGAGGACGAAGCGGCCGGGGCGGGGCGGACACGGAGGACGATGCTGTGTACATGGGCTAGACAGATCCCTTCGTGCGCCGACAAGTTGCGTGCGCCGCCCCGGCCGGCGGCCGTTCGGCACCCTGGGGAGTACCTAGGGCTGCCGGGCGGGGTGGCGCGTTCCTACCTGACACCGGCGTGCGGGTGGCACAACATCTAGCGACCCCTGGCGAACCCTGGCGAATATTCGCCCGGCATCCGCCTGGGGGCTAGGGTCAAGTCAGCCGAGAACCTGGGGGCTTGACGTGACCGGAGAACCCAACACCCGCCTGTCCGACCTGTTCGGCCTGGCCGGCTGGTCCAAAGGCGAACTGGCGAGAATGGTGAACAGGCAGGCGGCGGCCATGGGCCACCTCCAGCTGGCCACCGACACCTCGCGGGTGCGGCGCTGGATCGACATGGGGGAGTCCCCCCGTGATCCCGTGCCGGAAGTGCTGGCGGCTCTGTTCACCGAGCGACTCGGCCGTGTCGTGACCATCGAGGACCTCGGGTTCGGCCGGCGCGGGCGTGTGGGGAAACGGCGAAAGGCCGGGACCGAAGACAATCCCGACGGCTTGCCGTGGGCGCCCGAACGGACGGCAGCGGTCCTCACCGAATTCACGGGAATGGACCTCATGCTCAACCGACGCGGATTGGTCAGCGCGGGCGCCGCGCTCGCCGCCGGCTCAGCCATCACCGGCGCCATGCACGACTGGCTGCACTCCGAGCCCGCTCCGGCGGCCCGGGCCACCCGCCTCCACGACCCCCTGTACGCCGACAACGCCGGCTTCGACCTGTACGAGGCCGCGCCCATCGGCTCCGAGGAGATCGAGGCACTCGAGCGCTCGGTCGAGGTGTTCCGCGCCTGGGACGCCTCCAGAGGCGGCGGACTCCAGCGCAAGGCCGTCGTGGGCCAGCTCAACGAAGTGGGCGGCATGCTCGCCTACCGCCACCCCGAGCACCTGCAGCGCCGCCTCTGGGGTGTCGCCGCCAACCTCGCTGTCCTCGCCGGCTGGATGTCCCACGACGTCGGCCTCGAACCCACCGCCCAGAAGTACTTCGTGATCGCCGCGCACGCGGCGCGCGAAGGCGGCGACCGGCCGCGCGCCGGTGAGGCGCTCTCCCGCGCCGCTCGTCAGATGGTCCACCTGGGCCGGCCGGACGACGCCCTGGACCTGATGAAGCTCGCCAGAACCGGATCCGGGGAGGAGACCCTGCCGCGTACCCGGGCGATGCTGCACACCATCGAGGCCTGGGCACAGGCGGCGATGGGCCACGGGCAGGCCATGAAGCGCACGCTCGGCGAGGCCGAGGAGCTCTTCGTGTCGGACAAGGGCGATGTACCGCCGCCGAGTTGGATGCAGATGTTCGACGATGCGGACATGCACGGGATGCAGGCTCTCGCCTACCGGACGCTGGCCGAACACGACCCCGCCGCTGCCTCCACGGCCCAGCGGCACGCCAAGCAGGCGCTGGATCTGAGGGTGAACGGCCGCCAGCGGTCCAAGATCTTCGACTACATCTCGCTCGCCTCGGCGTGCTTCATCGCCGACGACCCCGAACAGGCCGACCGCTACGCACGGCTGGCCCTGGTGTCGATGGGCGAGACGTCCTCGCACCGGACCTGGGACCGGCTGCGGGAGATGTACCGGCTCACCGGCCAGTTCGCGGGGTACGCCAGGATCGAGGACCTGCGCGAGGAGATCGAACGCGTTCTGCCGCCGCGTACGTCCGACAAGAAGGCCAGAGGCTCGAGGATCTGACCCGCTCTCTTCGTCAGGTCCGTCGCACCGGCTGCCGAGGGTTCGGACAGGCCCCGCCGAGTACATCTCAGGGCATCACGCGCTCAGGAAGCCCCTGTAGGACCGGATCAAAGGCCTTTATGTGGCCGGCAGGACCCGGTCATGCCTCGACGCGGGCCACCAACACGCAAGCATCGTCCACTCGTTCGTCCGTACCGAGCTGCTCCACCAGCATGCGCACGCACTCCTCTGCGGTCCGCGCCTGCGCGAACCGGGGCGCCAGCCGCAGAAGCACGTCCGGACCGGCGCTCCGATCGGCGCGAGGCGTCAGACCGTCGGTGTGGAGCACGAGCACATCGCCCGGCAGCAGGTCCATCCGGTCCTGCTCGTAGGTGACTCCGGAGGTCGCACCGAGCAGAACCCCGTCCGGTGCGGGCAGAGGACACCCCACTCCGTTGCGGAAGAGCAGCGGCGCGGGGTGCCCTGCCTGCGCCCACACGAGAGTCCTGGTCGCGGGATCGAAGCGGCAGCACACGGCGCTGCCCAGAGCAGGCTGGGCCGAGCACTCGATCAGCTGGTTCAGATGACCCATCGCCGGCCCCGGGTCGATACCTGCCAAGGCCGTGCCGCGCAGCGCTCCGAGCAGCATCGTCATGGCCGAGGTCGCCGGGATACCGCGGCCGGTGAGGCCCCCGACGGTGAACAGCGTCCTGCCGTCCGGGAGCGGCAGCGCGTCGTACCAGTCACCGCCGATCAGTTCACCCGACCCCGACGGCAGATAACGGGCGGCGATGTCCAGACCGCTCGCCCCCCGGCCCGGTATCGGCAGCGAGCCGCGCCACGACGGCAGCACGGCCTCCTGCAGCTCCGCCGCCATCCGGTGTTCGGCC
Organism: Kitasatospora papulosa; assembly: GCF_000717245.1. Taxonomy (GTDB): domain Bacteria; phylum Actinomycetota; class Actinomycetes; order Streptomycetales; family Streptomycetaceae; genus Streptomyces; species Streptomyces papulosus. The sequence goes on along the minus strand of NZ_JNYQ01000003.1, from coordinate 205,877 downwards.
CGGGCCATCTGTTCCTGGTGCCGCAGGGTGTCCTGGGTCCTGCCCACCAGGTGTGCGCCGCGACGCAGTGTGCTGACGTCGCGCAGGACCGCCCACATCGACGCGGTGCAGCCGTCCGTGTCGAGAACGGGTTCGCCCATCATGTGCAGCGTCCGCATGTCGCCGTCGGGCAGCAGGATCCGGAATTCGCCGTCTATCGGCCGGCCGTCCACCAGGCAGTCGGTCACCATGGACGTCAGGAGGGGCTGGTCCTCGGCGAGGAGCACCGACGGCAGCTCGTCGAGGGACAGGCCTCCGACGCCCGGAGCCCTGCCGAAGATCTGACAGAGCTCGTCGGACCAGCTGACCTCGTCGGTGAGCAGGTTCCACTCCGCGCTTCCCACTCGGCTCAACAAGGAGCCCGTCGACGGCCCGGCCGGCGTCCGGGCGGGCCCGTCTCCCGGGGGCTCGGCGGCAGGCATGTCGGGGATGCCGTCCCGCAGCTGTCCCAGATTCTCGCCGAGGTCGTCCAGCTGATGGACGGCGAGGTCGCAGAGTGCCCGCTGCCAGCGCAGCTGGGGATCGTCGTCGTCGATGACGGAGGCGTCGCGCCGTACCGCGTCCACATCGCCGCGCAGCAGCCGGGTCCGGTTGATCAGGGCGTCGACGGCGTCCCGCTCGGGCGGTTGTGGGGCGGGGGGGTCCGCAAACAGATGGGACGGCATCTGGTACTCCGATACAGGCGGTACGGCCGGTTCGTGGGGGTGGACCGAACACGACTGTTGCACAGGCTCGAAGGCCCCGTAAGGGCTTTGGCAACACTCGATACGTTCTTGCTTCTGGCATATGCCGTCGGCGGGGTGGGGCGGGGGTCCGCCGAACACCCTTGCCCCTGGCGGCTGGTTGACGCAAGTACACCGGCGCATGCGGCCCGGCGCGCGCCCGCGCGCGCCATTCCGTGCGACGCACATGGCTCGGGAGCAGGGCGCATGCGGGGTGGTGCGGGCTCACGGATCGACGGCGTCCGTCGCCGTGGGTCGGAGAGGGTGCGGAAGGTTTCCGATGGTGCGGTCGAAGGTTCGTCGGCCGGGTGTTCGGGGTCTGGTCGCGCGGGACGAGAGGGAGTCCCCCTGCCGAGGGAATGGCTGCGCACCTGTGCGTGTTGTGCCGACCAGAAGTGAAAACGACACCCATTCCCAGTTCCGGGAACGGGGTCGGATCCCGTCTGGAGGTCCCATGGCCCGCAGTGAGACCAGGCCTGTCGTCCTGCTCCGGTCCACGGCCGGAACCGGCCACACCTATGCGACGCGGAAGAATCGGCGCAACGACCCCGACCGGCTGGAGCTGAGGAAGTTCGACCCTGCCGCGGGCCGCCACGTCGTGTTCCGCGAGACCCGCTGACTGTCGGCGTAGCCGTGTCCCGTCTGCCGTCGGAGCCGCTCCGGCCTGCGCGAACGTGGCGTGGATCACATCTGGTGGGGCGATTTCCGGGAACGGTGGACGGTGGTTTATCGTTCATCTACACGTGGGGGTGAACGGCCTGACACCAGTCGCCCTTCGCCTCCGCACACGAGCCGCCCCGGCTGGATTCCCCCGATCCGGCCGGGGCTTCTTTCTGTCTCCTGGCCCGCCGCGGGCGGGATCCGGGCGGCCCGCGCTCGAGAAGCGGGAGGCGCGGCGCCGCTCCCGGACGGCCTGCGCCTCACATGGTCCGGGTGAGATCCGCCGCGTAGTGCTCGATGGCGGGCCGGTACCGCTGCACGTGTGGACTGTCGCTGGTCGCCGCGACCAGTCGCAACAGGAGCTGCGTGGCCTCGTGGTGCTCCCCCGTGTTGAACAGCGCCATGGCCAGGAAGGTCTGCAGCGCCCCGTCGTCCGGGAACTCCGACACCCCCTGCCGGAGCGTCTCGACGGCCTGCCCGAACCTGCCCAGGACGCGGTAGGTGCTGCCGAGCCCCAGCAGCGCACCCCTGCGGTCCTCCTCCCCGAGTCCGTCGTCCTGCAGACTCCGCTCGTAATAGGGGACCGCCTCCGCCTCCAGACCCAGCACATCGTGGACCCAGGCGGTCTGATAGGCGACGTCCACGGCCTCGGGGAACGCCGCAGTGAGGGAGAGAAGACGTTCCCGGGCCTGTTCGGGATGTCCCTCTTCGCGCAGCCTCACGGCCTGCGCCAGCAGTTCGTCCTTCTCCTGTGCGTTCATGCGCCCATCGTCGCACCCGATACCGGGTGTGGCGGACAGGGTTGGGGGCATCCGTTCCGCCATGACAGCAGAGGCGGATCGTAGTGCACGACGCAGAAGTTTGGGACGACGGCTGCTGCGTGCGGCAGTTCTGGCCGCGGCATTCGTGGCACTGGTGGCGTTCTCCGTCGTCCTGGCGAAGGTGACGCTCACGCCGTCACCGGCGTCGGAGGACATCGTGACGTCCAATTTGAGGCCGGGGCGCTCCCTGCGGCAGTACGCGGAGGACTACACCTTCCTCGCCGCCTGCAAGCAGGCGGGCGGAAATCTGTTGCTGGGCGCGCCGTTCGGCGTCCTGCTTCCGATCCTGGTGCCGCGCCGTCTGCGGATGATCCGGATGACGGTGCTGACCGTCCTGGTCATCGCCGTCGTCGAACTCGTGCAGGGCGCGCTCGTGGCGGGACGGGCCTTCGACGTCGACGACGTCATCCTCAACACCGCCGGAGCGCTCCTCGGGTACGCGATTCTGGGGCGGCGCCTCAGTCACCACTACCACGCGCTCTCCGACGAACGGCCCGCGGCCGAGGCGGCGAAGAACGCGCCGCGTTCCCCGGCAGGGGCCGAGCCGGGCGACAAGGCGAGGCAGGGCTGGTGGTCGAAGCCCGGCACGGCCGCGAAGCCCGTGACAAAGGCGAAGGCCGACACCGGGACGAAGGCCGGCACGACGAAGGCCGGCGCCAAGGCGAAGCCCGCTGCGGGGACGAAGACAGCCGGAACGTCGAAGACCGCGAGCAAGGCGAAGCCCGCAGGCGAACCGGTGGCACGCCGGAGCGCGTCCGCGCAGATGGCTCGCGGACGCGCTCTGTTCGACAGGTGGCGCGGTCGCCGGGAGGGCCCGGGCGGGGGAGCGCCCGGGGCCCGACGACGCGGAGCCTAGAGCGCCGGGTAGGCGTTCTTCATGAGCTCCTGGAACTGGGCGGAGAACCACTTCCCGGAGATCGGGGCGTCGCCCAGGGCCCCGGACATGTTGTTGTTGTTACGCGCGTTGCCCGTGTACGTCGGGTCGCACATCCGGTCGAATCCCTTGCCCTCGGTGTTCGGGATCTCCTTGCTGGACCCGTCCGACTCCCCCGGGGGCTTCATCCAGACGTACGCGTCGATGCCGGCCTCCGGGGCGGCCTTCGGCCGCTCGCCGAGCCCGGCCCCTGCCTGGTTGCACCAGTTGCCGAGGTGGATGCGCCGGTCGTTACGGCCGCCGTCCACGTAGGTGTCGACGCTGGTGGTGGCACCCGGACCGGTCGGCCGGGCCGCCCCGCCCCACCCGTTGCGCGAGGTGTCGATGAGCATGCCGATGTCCGACTTGAAGCCGACCGAGACCAGCTTGGTCCGGAAGGCCTGCGCGAACGAGAGCTCATCCGTGTAGCGGTTCCAGTCGACCCACTTCGACTGGCGCACCGAGGTCCCGTTGACGGAGTCCTCGATCTTGAAGTTGGTCTCCTTCAAGGCGCTGTAGTTGGCCGTGTTGGTGATGAAGCCCTGGACGTCGTCGACGGTCGCGCCCTCGGCGGTCGCGGCCTGGTGGAAGACATCGGCGGAGGCACCGAAGTTGTCGTCCCAGCCGATCCAGCCGTGGTGCCCGGCGTCGATGTAGTTGTAGACGTTGCCGGCGTCTCCGAGCTTGTTGAGCGCGTAGCCGACCCCCTTGACGTAGTTGCCGTTGGCCTTCATGACGTCACAGGCGGGGGTGGCCGTGGGGCGGCCACCCGCGTTGGTCACGAGGTTCGGCAGGGAGTCGATCTCGACAGTGGTGACGATGCGCAGGCCGGCGTACTTCGAGTCGGCCAGGATCGCCGCGATGGGGTCGATGTACTCCGTCTTGTAGCGTCCGATCTCGGTGGGGCCGAGCTCACCGTTGGAGGCGAGCGCCGAACAGTCGCGTCCGGGCAGGTTGTAGATGACGAGCTGGACGACGAGCTCGCCGGAGCCCTTCTGCGCCAGGGCCGCGTCGAGGTGGTCGCGCAGACCCATCCCGCCGTTCGCTCCCTCGATCGCGGCGATGCGGTCGAGCCAGACACCCGTCGGCTGGTTCGCGACCCGGCTGCCGCCCGGCTCGGCAGCCGCGTTCGCGGACCATTCCGGGTTCACGTAGACCTTGGCGCCCGCGTAGGGGTTGTTCACCTTGCTGCCCGCAGGAGGATCGGTCGGCGGATCGGTCGGGTCCGGCGGGTCGGTCGGACCCGTCGAGTCGCCGTTGCAGGTGACTCCGTTCAGCTTGAAGGTCGCGGGGACGGTGCTGTTGCCGTTGCCGGACGCGTTGAAGCCGAAGGAGGCGGAGCCGCCGGTGGCGAGAGCGCCGTTGTAGGAGAGGCTCTTCGCGGTCACGGCGGCGCCGCTCTGCGAGACGGTGGCGTTCCAGCCCTGACTGATCTGCTCACTGCCGGCGAACGACCACTGCAACTGCCAGCTGGAGAGGGCGGCACCGTTGTTGGTGACACTCACCGCAGCGGTGAGACCGCCGTTCCACTGGTTCTGGATCTTGTAGTCGACCGTGCAGCCCGCCGCCGCTGCGGCAGTGGCTCCGAAGGGCGCCACCGCGGCGGCGGAGCCCGCGGCTGCGGCGACGAGGGCTCCCGCGGCTATGAGCGCCATGCGGGATCGGCGCAGGTTGGTGCGGCTCGTGCGGCTCATGCGTATTCCGTTTCCTCAGCTGTAGAGGGCGCGCGAACGTCGCGCAGCCCGATCCGTACGGGGTGGGGGTAACCGTCGTGGTCGCTGATCAAGGCCGGGGCCGTGGAGTGGTCCCAGGTGTTCCAGGTCCGTCCGTGCGGGGATTCCGGTCCGGTCCATGAGGCCGGGGACGCGGGCGTCCTCGGTCCTCACGGATGGCGCGCGTCCGTGTGGGCGCCACCGGGTGGCGGGCTGGTCCGCGTGCCCGCCCTTCCTTGTGGCCGGTGCCGTGTACCTCTGCCCACAGGGGCGTCGTCGACTGTCGCGGGTCTGTGGTCATCGGGCCAAGCAGGTACTCCTCGCTCAGGGGATGGGGGACAGCGCGGTCGTCGAGCTCGTCGCTCGGACGACCGCTCCCGGTGATCGGTCCACGAGGGACGGGGGATCCGGCGGACCTGTGGAGCCGGTCGGATCCATGGTGCGGAGAGTGCTGTCGAGCCTGGACGGAGCGGGCGCGTGGCCCGGTTCCGTACCGGAGGCCTAAAGGCCGCCGCGGAACCCGCACCGTTCGCCTGTGTCCTGTTCGTGCCCTCGCCGACCGCGGTGCCCGTTCCCGGAGATCCGCCGTCGCAGCCGTGTGTGGTGCTGTTCGGGCACCGTGCGTACGTGGACGGATCCGGAAGCCGTGCGCATGGCCGGGAAAGTGCTGCCGGCCATGTCGGGCACCACTCCGAGGAGCGGTCTGAACAGGTGCGACACGTGCGGGAGATGACACATGAGCGACTCCTTGCAGACCGGGCGTGCCCCCTACGGCACGTCGACTGGTGGAACCGCTCCCACTGGTGTGGCTTGACGTTAGAGCGTCAAGTGGTGTCGGTCAACACACCAGTTCCCATCTCTTGTCATCGAAATAATTCGACTCTTCAAGTCTCTTGACTCTCTTTTTCCTCCTCCCCATGCTGGGAGCGCTCCCACTGGTTCAAGGCTTGTGCTCAACTCCGCACGCCCCCCATGTCGCCGAGCCGCGAGGAGGTACCGCGCATGCCATCGGTACGCGCACGAAGAACGTGGTTACCGAGAAGACCGGGTAGAACCGGAGCCGGAAACCGACGCTTGATGACCGCATTGGTGGCCGCGCTGGCCCTCCCTCTGGGAATGACCGCCGCAGCCGGTACGCCCGCCCAGGCCGCCGCCGTCCAGTGCAGTGTCGACTACAAGGCGAACGACTGGGGTTCGGGCTTCAGCACCGAACTCACCGTCACCAACAGAAGCACCGCCGCGATCGCGGGATGGACCCTGACCTACGCGTACGCCGGCAACCAGCAGCTGACCAACGGCTGGAACGGGACCTGGTCCCAGTCGGGCAAGAACATCACCGTCAAGAACGCCGCCTGGAACGGCTCCATCGCCGCAGGCGCCGCCGTCACGACGGGTGCGCAGTTCTCCTACAGCGGCACCAACGCCGCTCCCACCTCCTTCGCGGTCAACGGCACCGCCTGCGTCGGTGCCCATCAGCCGCCGATCACCGTCCTCACGAGTCCGGCGGCGGGCGCCGTCTTCTCCGCCGGGAACGCCGTTCCGCTGGCAGCCACCGCGGCAGCCGCGGACGGGGCCGGGATCAGCAAGGTCGAGTTCTACGACAACACGACCCTCCTGGGTACCGACACCACCTCTCCCTACACCTACAGCGCCCAGGGGCTCGCCGCCGGTGCGCACTCGGTGTACGCGAGGGCCTACGACAGCCTCGGCGCGTCGGCGGAGTCCACCCCCGCGGGCATCACGGTCGTCGCCGGCCCCGCCGTCGTCGCGACCCCCGCGCAACTCGGCGTACAGCAGGGCAAGTCCGGGACCTTCAACGTGTCCTTGTCCACCGCGCCCTCGGCCAGCGTCACCGCGACGGTGGCCCGCACCGCGGGCAACACCGGACTCAGCGTCGCCGGCGGCGCGAGTCTGACATTCACGCCGTCGAACTGGTCCACGCCGCAGAAGGTCACCGTGGCCGCCGCCGCGTCCGGCACGGGAGCCGCGACCTTCACGGTGACGGCCCCCGGCCACAGCAAGGCCGAGGTCACCGTCACCCAGCTCGCCGCCGCCAAGGACTACGACGCACGGTTCCTCGACCTCTACGGGAAGATCACCGACCCGGCGAACGGCTACTTCTCCTCGGAGGGCATCCCCTACCACTCCGTGGAGACGCTGATCGTGGAGGCTCCCGACCAGGGCCACGAGACGACGTCGGAGGCGTACAGCTATCTGATCTGGCTCCAGGCGATGTACGGGAAGATCACCGGGGACTGGACGAAGTTCAACGGTGCGTGGGCCACCATGGAGAAGTACATGATCCCCACCCACGCCGACCAGCCCACGAACTCCTTCTACAACGCCTCGAAGCCCGCCACCTACGCGCCCGAGCACGACACACCGAACCAGTACCCCGCCGTCCTCGACGGGTCGGCCACCTCCGGCTCGGACCCGATCGCGGGCGAACTGAAGAGCGCGTACGGCACCGACGACATCTACGGGATGCACTGGATCCAGGATGTCGACAACGTCTACGGGTACGGGAACACACCCGGCAAGTGCTCGGCCGGCCCCAACGCGACCGGACCGTCGTACATCAACACCTTCCAGCGCGGTTCGCAGGAGTCGGTCTGGGAGACCGTCACCCACCCGACCTGCGACAACTTCACCTACGGCGGGAAGAACGGCTACCTCGACCTGTTCACCGGGGACGCCTCCTACGCCAAGCAGTGGAAGTTCACGAACGCCCCGGACGCGGACGCCCGAGCCGTGCAGGCGGCCTACTGGGCCGACGTCTGGGCCAAGGAGCAGGGCAAGTCGAGCGAGGTCTCGGCGACCGTCGGCAAGGCGGCGAAGATGGGTGACTATCTCCGCTACTCCATGTTCGACAAGTACTTCAAGAAGGTCGGCAACTGCGTCGGCCCGACCACCTGCCCCGCCGGCAGTGGCAAGGACAGCGCTCACTACCTGATGTCCTGGTACTACGCCTGGGGCGGCGCCACCGACACCTCGGCGGGCTGGTCCTGGCGCATCGGATCCAGCCACGCCCACGGCGGCTACCAGAACCCTATGGCCGCCTACGCGCTGAGCTCGGTCGCGGACCTCAAGCCCAAGTCGGCCACGGGTCAGCAGGACTGGGCCAAGAGCCTGGACCGGCAGATGGACTTCTACCAGTGGCTCCAGTCCGACGAGGGGGCCATCGCGGGCGGCGCGACCAACAGCTGGAAGGGCAGTTACTCCCAGCCCCCGGCCGGTACACCCACCTTCCACGGCATGTACTACGACGAGAAGCCCGTCTACCACGACCCGCCGTCCAACCAGTGGTTCGGGTTCCAGGCGTGGTCCATGGAGCGCGTCGCCGAGTACTACCACGAGTCGGGCGACGCCCAGGCCAAGGCCGTACTCGACAAGTGGGTCGACTGGGCGCTGTCGGAGACGACCATCAATCCGGACGGCACCTACCTCATGCCGTCCACCCTCAAGTGGTCCGGCGCCCCCGACACATGGAACGCGTCGAGCCCCGGCGCCAACTCCGGGCTCCACGTGACGGTCGCCGACTACACCAACGACGTGGGAGTGGCCGGTGCGTACGCCAGGACGCTGACCTACTACGCCGCGAAGTCCGGTGACGCGGCGGCGAAGGCCACGGCCAAGGGGCTGCTCGACGGCATGTGGAGCCACTACCAGGACGACGCCGGTGTCGCGGTGCCGGAGACACGTGCCGACTACAACCGGTTCGACGACCCGGTGTACGTCCCCAGCGGCTGGACGGGCGCCATGCCCAACGGGGACACCGTCGACAAGAACTCGACGTTCCTCTCCATCCGGTCGTTCTACAAGGACGACCCGAACTGGCCGAAGGTGCAGGCATACCTGGACGGCGGCGCCGCCCCGGTCTTCACCTACCACCGGTTCTGGGCGCAGACCGACGTGGCACTGGCTCTGGGGGCGTACGCCGACCTTCTGGAGTGAGACCGCCCGGCACCCAGGGGTCCCGGCCGCCGGCCGTCCAGCCGGCGGCCGGGACCCCGCTCGCGCGTCCGGTCCGCAGGCGAGGACGTTCGGCGACGACGGGCCAACACCCCTCGCCCGTAAAGGATCTGACGTATTCGGTCCCCGGGCGGACTGAAATCGCCCGACCGGGTCACACGGAAGGAATGACGTCCACTGACGTAAGGACAGACAGCACCGGTGACCCCGGTCAGGGCAGCGCACCGCACCGTCGCGGCCGCATGCGAGGGTGTCTGCCGTTCGCCGGGGTATGCGCCGCGGCGCTGGTCCTGCTGTTCCTCGGCTCCCGGCTGAGCCTGCTGCCAGGGCTCGGTGACCTCTTCGAGGAGAAGACCACGGACCGCTCCGGCCCCGCCGTGCTCAAGTCCATCCAGGACATGAGTGCGTACGAGGCCGCGTCCGGGAACTTCCAGGTCGTCGTCGACCTGGAGAAGGACGCGAAGTACCTGCCCGACGCGATCCGGGGCACCCGGACGCTGTACGTCGGCGCGGGCACCGTCGGAGCGTCCGTCGACCTCGGCGACGTCGGGGCCGACGGGGTGACCGTGAACGAGGACCGGACCACTGCCGAACTCGTGCTGCCCCACGCGGTGCTGGGAAAGCCCGCACTGGATCCGGACCGCTCCTACGCCGTGTCCAAGCAGCGCGGCATCCTGGACCGGCTCGGCGACTTCTTCTCCGACAACCCCGGGAGCGAGCAGGCGGTCAACAAACTCGCCGCCAAGCACATCGGGAAGGCGGCCGAGGAGAGCGGGCTGACGAAGCGCGCCGAGAAGAACACCACCTCCATGCTCCAGGGCCTGCTGGGCTCCCTCGGATTCGAGAGGGTCACGGTCCGCTACGCCGATCCGCCGCGCTGACCCCTTCACGACGCCCCGGTGGATGCCGACACGCCGCTGACGGAGCGGCCGCACCCGTGCGGCCGCTCCGTCAGCGTGTCGCAGCCGGGGCCCTGTCGGCGGACCGGGGAGGGTGGGCATATGAACAGTTCAGGCATTCTCGTCGATGCGTTCGAACGCATTCATGAAGCGGTACACGCCGCGGTCGAGGGCCTCCCGCCCGAGGACCTCAACGCCCGGCTCGACGACGACGCGAACTCCATCGCCTGGCTCGTGTGGCACCTCACACGGGTCCAGGACGACCACATCGCCGACGCGGCGGGCACCGAACAGCTGTGGTTCGCCGAGGAGTGGGCGTCCCGCTTCGAGCTCCCCCTGGAGGAGGGCTCGACCGGCTACGGCCACAACAGCACACAGGCCGGGTCCGTGAAGGTCGGATCGGCGGACCTCCTCCTCGGCTACTTCGACGCCGTGCACGAGCACACTCTCGCCTTCGTCCGGGACCTGGACGGCCGCTCCCTCGACCGGGTCGTGGACGACGCCTGGTCGCCGCCGGTGACCCTCGGCGTGCGGCTGGTCAGCGTCGTCGCCGACGACCTGCAGCACGCGGGGCAGGCCGCGTTCGTCCGGGGCGCGCTGGAGCGCCGTTAGGAGCGTGTGAAGGCCGCGACTCCGGTGCGCGCGTAGTGGCCGGGGCTCGTGCCGACCACGCGCTTGAAGTGCCGGGAGAAGTGGGACTGGTCGTAGAAGCCGGCCGAGGCCGCGACCTCCGGCACGCGCATGCCGCCGAGCAGCAGGCGCCGTGCCAGATCCACGCGCCGCCCTGTCAGGTACTGGTGCGGCGCCATGCCGAACTCGCGGCTGAAAGCGCGCACCAGGTGCGTGTGATGGCTGTGCAGCTTCTCCGCCGCCTCGCGGAGCGTCAGGCCCTCCACGAAGCGCGCGTCGAGCAGATCCCGGAGCGCGTACGCGATCCGGCGGTCGTGAGCCTGGGGGGCCGCGGGTTCGTCGCGCAGATGCCGGTCGAGACGCTCGGAGACGAGAGCGAGACGGCTCTGCGCCTCCAGCTCGTCCCCGGGACGTGCGAGCGTCCGGTGCAGCTGGTCCACACGGTGACGCAGACGAGGGTCCCGCAGGACGGGCCGGTCGACCGCGCGCCCCACGAGGTCCGCGCCGATCTGCCCGGTGTCCAGATACAGGACGCGCTTGCGGAACCCTCCCGGAGTGGCCGCGACACCGTTGTGCGGGACGTGCGGAGGCAGCAGCGTCACCACCGAGCTGGGCGCCCCGTGCTCGTGGCGGTCCAGGTCGTAGCGGACCAGGCCCTCGTCCACGATGAGGAGCGTCCACGCGTCATGCGTGTGCATGGGGTAGGCGTGGTCGGCGAAGTGCGCGTGGAAGACCTCGTCGATCCCCTCGACATCCGGACGCCACGCGGTGATGTCCGGACGTGCACCCATGGGCAGAGCCTACAAGAGCCCCGTGGACGCACCGGCACGTGCAAACTTCGTACAAGACGGCAGGTGGGCGGGCTCGGCAGACTCGTGGCCATGACCGACGACAACGCACCCGTACGCTTCGACACCAAGATCGCCGTGCTGCTCCGCGACGACCTCGAGACCTGGCAGCGCCTCAACGTCACCGCCTTCCTGGTCAGCGGTCTGGGAACAGAGGTGCCCGAGTTGATCGGCGAACCGTACGCCGACGCCGACGACACCCCGTACCTGCCCATGTTCCGGCAGCCCGTCCTCGTGTTCACCGGGTCCAAGGAGCTCCTGTCGACCGCGCACGGCAGGGCGGTCGGCCGTGGCGCGACCCTGGCGGTCTTCACCTCGGACCTCTTCGCGACCGGACACGACAAGGCCAACCGGGCAGCGGTACGGGCGGTGCCCCGGGACAGCATGGACCTGGTGGGCCTGGCCGTCCACGGGCCGCGGAACGGCGTGGACAAGATCCTCAAGGGTGCGTCGATGCACCCCTGACCCGGGATCCCGACGTCACCGGACGGATACTCACGGGCACACCCGTGCGAGTGATGGTGCCCGGTGCCATACTCAAGACAAGTCCGCTTGACAGGCTTGTCACTGTCCCGAAAGGCGACGCGTCATGAACTGGGCATCGTGGACCACCCTCGGTGTCTTCGCGGGAACCGGCGGAGTGCGCACCGAAGAGGTAGGTGTCGTGAGCGGTGATCTGACCGTGCACACGACGTGGACCGAGAGGCAGGCCGAGGTAGCCGTGCAGTACAGCGGTGCTTCGGACTGGTTCACACTGGCCGGCAGTCCGGTGCCGTGCCGATCGGAGGAGGAAAGCAGATCTCTCCACCAGAGCGTCGTGGAGGCGGTACGCGCCGGCGGCGGAGCCACGGTTCCTGCTCCGCACTCGCTGGCCTGATCCGCCCCGCCTTCGCGGCATCCGTTCAGGCTGCCGCGAAGCGCACCACGTAACGACGCTGCCAGGGCGTCTCCACGGCCCTGGGGTGGTAGTTCCGGCGGACGTAGGCGACCGCTTCCGCCGCCGGAACCCCGTCCAGCACGGCCAGGCAGGCCAGTGCCGTGCCCGTGCGTCCCCTGCCCCCCGAGCAGGCCACCTCGACCCGCTCGACCGGAGCCCTGTTCCAGGCCTCCGTCAGTACCGCGCGCGCCGTGGCACGGTCGGCGGGCAGGCGGAAGTCGGGCCAGCGCAGCCACACGGACTCCCAGGTCACCGACGGCGGGGGACATCCCAGCAGATGGACCGCGAGGGTCGGCTCAGGTCCCGGGGGGAGCGGGTGTCGCAGACCGCGCCCGCGGATCAGCCGGCCCGTCGGCAGCCGCAGGACGCCCGCGCCCGCCGGATCCCAGGTGTCCGTCATCTCAGTCCTTGCCGTCGAGGTCCTGGGACAGCAGGCCGGCCAGTTCCTCGACGGCGTCCGGAGCGCTGTCACCGACGGCCGACAGCACCAGGAGGTCGCCGTGCCGGGCCGCCAGCGCGAGCACCGACAGCATGCTCCGGGCGTCCACCGGGGCGTCGCCCTCACGTCCGACGGTGACGGCGACCGGCTGCCGCATGGCGGCCTGGACGAAGAGAGAGGCGGGACGGGCGTGCAGGCCGCTGCGGGAGCCGACGGAAACGGTGCGCTGGTACACGGGTTCACTCCTGGTTCCAGGGGATCTGGGGTCCGGGCGGGAGGTGGGCTCAGGCGGCCACGGCGACGGCCGGACCGTCGTCGGCGGGAGCACCGGAGCCGGGGGTTCGCCGCATGCCCTTGAGTACGACGACCAGAGCGGTGGACACGGCGGTGCCGACGGCGATCGCCAGCACGTACAGGAACGGCTCGCCGATGAGCGGGACGACGAACACGCCGCCGTGCGGGGCGCGGAGAGTGCAGCCGAACGCCATGGACAGGGCGCCGGTGACCGCCCCTCCGGCCATCACGGACGGGATCACCCGCAGGGGGTCCGCCGCGGCGAAGGGAATCGCGCCCTCGGTGATGAACGAGGCGCCCAGCACCCACGCCGCCCGGCCGTTCTCCCGCTCGGTGCGGGTGAACAGACTGCGGCGCAGCGTCGTGGCGAGCGCCATCGCCAGCGGCGGCACCATGCCGGCAGCCATCACGGCGGCCATGACCTTGAGACTGCCGGGCGTCGGATCGGCCAGACCGCCGACCGCGAAGGCGTAGGCCACCTTGTTCAGCGGCCCGCCCATGTCGAAGCACATCATCAGGCCGAGGACGACGCCGAGGATGACCGCGTTGGAGCCCGACAGCCCGTTCAGCCAGTCGGTCAGAGCGTTCTGCAGGGAGGCGATCGGCTTACCGACCACGATGAACATCAGGAAGCCCACTGCGATCGACGCGAGCAGGGGGATCACCAGCACCGGCATGATGCCGCGCAGCGTGGGGTGCACCTTCACCCGCTGGATCGCCATCACCGCGGCACCGGCCAGCAGACCCGCGACGAGACCTCCGAGGAAGCCCGCGTCGATGGCGAGCGCGATGGCGCCGCCGACGAATCCCGGAACGAGCGCGGGACGGTCGGCCATCCCGTAGGCGATGTACCCCGCCAGCACCGGGACCAGGAAGCCGAACGCGGCGGTGCCGATCTGGTTGAGCAGCGCCGCCCAGCTGGCGGACTCACCCCAGACGAAGTGGTCGGCCACCGACTTCGCACCGGCGATCTCGTAGCCGCCGATCGCGAAGGACAGGGCGATGAGAAGTCCGCCGGCCGCGACGAACGGAACCATGTAGCTGACGCCGGACATCAGGTAGGTCCGCAGACGGACACCGAAGTGTCCGGAGGGTCCCGACGGGCCGCCCGTACCTTCGGCCGGCCCGGCACCGTCCTCGGCGATCCCGCTGATCTCGCCCCGCTCCGCCTTGGCCCGGGCCTCGGCGATGAGCTCGGCCGGCCGGTTGATGCCCGCTTTCACCCCGGTGTCGACGACCGGCTTGCCGCCGAAGCGCCCCTTCTCCCGTACATCGACGTCGTGCGCCCAGATGACGGCGTCTGCCGCGGCGATCACCGCCGGGTCCAGACGTTCGAACCCCGCCGATCCCTGCGTCTCGACGTCCAGCACCACCCCCTGGGCCCGTGCGGCCGCTTCCAGGGACTCGGCGGCCATGTACGTGTGCGCGATACCGGTCGGGCAGGAGGTCACCGCGACGATGCGGAAGGGCTTCGCGGCGGTCCGCTCCACCGTCGCGGTCTTCTCCGTCGCGGCCTCCGCGGGCTCCGGAGCCGTCGCGGGCGCCTCCTCGCCGCGGACCAGTGCCGCCGCCACGGCGGGATCGGCCTCCGCCCGCAGCGCGTCGGTGAAGCCGGGATCCATGAGCCGCCGTGCGAGGCTCGACAGGATGGTGAGGTGGTCGTCGTCCGCACCCGCGGGCGCGGCTATCAGGAAGACGAGGTCCGCCGGACCGTCCGCGGCACCGAAGTCGATGCCCCTCCGGCTCCGGCCGAAGGCCAGCGTCGGCGCGGCGACATGTTCGCTCCGGCAGTGCGGGATGCCGATGCCGCCGTCCAGACCGGTCGGCATCTGGGCCTCGCGGGCCGCCACGTCGGCGAGGAAGCCGTCGAGATCGGTGACACGGCCGGCCGAGACCATCCGCTCTGCCAGTGAACGGGCGGCTTCGCTCTTCGTCTCGGCGGACAGGTCGAGATCGACCAGTTCCGCGGTGATCAGCTCACTCATCGCGGGGCTCCTTGCTCGTGGACCGTCCGGGGACGGGTGCGGGGGTACGGGGCAGTCGTTCGGCCGGACAGGGGTGGTGCGGTCATGGGGCCGGCACGGGAAGGGCCAGGTCCACCGGGACGTCCGCGGTGGTGACCACGGCGGACAGGTCGAGGTCGGCGGGCGTCGGCATGGCGCTTCCGGGCAGCTGCACGGCGGCGGCGCCGTGCGCCACGGCGGAGGCGAGGGCACCCGGACCGGTCCCGCCCGCGGACAGGAATCCCGCGAGCGAGGCGTCGCCCGCGCCGACATCGCTCCGGACGGCATCGACCCGGGCGCCGGCGAAGTGGGCTCCCGAGGACTCCACCAGCAGCTGCCCGACCGCACCCAGGGAGGCGAGCACCGCACGCGCGCCGAGCTCGCGCAGCTCCTGCGCGGCCTTCAGCGCGTCGCCGACCGTGGTGAGCGGCCGGCCGACCGCCTCGGCGAGCTCCTGGGTGTTCGGCTTGATCACATCGGGCCGTTCACGCAGCGCGGCGACGAGCGCGGCGCCGGAGGTGTCCAGAGCGATCCGGACACCGGCACCGTGGCTGCGGGCCACCAGCTCGGCGTACCACTGCGGTGACAGCCCACGCGGCAGGCTCCCGCAGCAGGCGATCCAGTCCGCGCCGGCCGAGCGGGCCCGCACCGTGTCCAGCAGACGTCCGGCCTCGGCCCGGGTGATCTCCGGCCCCGCCGCGTTGACCTTGGTGAGAGTGCCGTCGGGTTCGACGAGCGTGACGTTGACACGGGTGCTGCCGGCGATCTGCACGCCTGCGGCCTCGATGCCGTGTTCACCGAGCAGCCGGGCCAGCAGCGCGCCCTCGGGCCCGCCCAACGGCGCGACGGCGACGGTGCGGTGGCCGGCCGCGGCGACCGCCCGGGAGACGTTGACGCCCTTGCCCCCGGGGTCGACGCGGTCCGCGGTGGCGCGCAGGACGGCGCCACGCGTGAGCCCCGGCAGTTCGTATGTGCGGTCCAGGCTCGGATTGGGGGTGACGGTCAGGATCATGCGCGTACCACTTCCGTGCCCCGGCTCTCGATGGCCCGGGCGTCCTCGGGGCTCAGCCCCGTATCGGTGATCAGCAGGTCTACGTGGGAAAGGTCGCCGAAGCGCGCGAAGTGCTCCTGACCGGACTTGCCCGAGTCGGCGAGGAGCACCACTCTGCGGGCAGCCGCGATCACGGCACGCTTGACCGCGGCCTCGGCCAGATCGGGGGTGGTCAGTCCGGCCTCGGGGGAGAAGCCGTTCGTGGCGAGGAAGACGACATCCGCGTTGATCTCGGCGTACGCGCTCAGCGCCCAGGCGTCCACGGCGGCCCGGGTGCGGTGCCGGACCCTGCCGCCCACCAGGTGCAACGCGATCCCCGGGTGGTCGGCGAGGCGGGCGGCCACCGGCAGGGCATGGGTGACCACGGTGATCCGCGAGTCGATCGGCACGGCGGCCGCCAGTCTGACGGTCGTCGTGCCCGCATCGATGATGACGTTGCCCTCGGCCGGGAGTTCGGCGAGGGCCGCGGCAGCGATGCGGTCCTTCTCGTCGGCGGCCACGGTGTCGCGCTCGGCGAGATCGGGTTCGAATCCGAGCCGCCCGGCCGGGATCGCACCACCGTGCACCCTGCGGAGGAGCCCCGCCCTGTCGAGAGCCTTGAGATCACGCCGTACCGTCTCCGCGGTCACCTGGAACTGTTCGGCCAGGGACGGCACATCGACACGCCCGCTCTCGCCGGCGATGCGGAGGATCTCTTGCTGTCGCTCCGGTGCGTACATGTGGTTACGGATCCGTTTCGTGCCCGAGTCTGTGGTTTCACGGGCACACTACGGTCGCGCGTCAGGAAAGTAAACACATTCGGGCGAAGAGTGGGCATGAACGGACTTCAGTTGTGGTGGCTGCTCCGATCTTGGGCGTTCAGGCGGTGCCGCGGTTGGACGCGGGCGGGCCCAGCGGCCGGGCGAGCAGCGGTGCTCCCAGGACCTGATGGCCCCCGCTCGCCTGCATACGCACCTCGCCGCGCTCGCTGATCTCGGCACGCACGATTCCGGTCTCGTCCGCGTAGACCGGGTACCCGCCGGCTCCGGACCGTGCCGTGAGATGGACGACGACCACGTCGTCCTCGGCGCCGCCCGCCTGGAAGATGAGTTCGTAACTCTCCGGGTAATCCATGACCGACCTCCCGACCGGGCGCGGCAGTGGCCGCTCGCCCGTCATCTCCATTGTTTCCCAGCGGAGCGCGCGGCGCTCAGGGAACGGGCAGGTGACCGTGCGTGTCTGGGGATGCGGAATGGGTGAGGCGGGGCGACCATCGTGTGCAAGGGACCGGACGCGTGCTGACCACTTCGCACGGCCGGGCCGTGACGCCAGGCGGCACCGCCGGCGCGATCGGACTTCGTCGGCGCGGGGCCCACGGGCTCCCGGCCGCCCTGTGGAGAGGAACTGCCGTGCTGATGGCCAATCCCGCAACGCTGCGAAATCTCGTCACGCGCTACGAGACCCTGCGAAGCACCCATGCACGGCTCGGCACTCCTGAGAGCAGGCGTCAACTCGAGGACGTCTCCTACACACTCTGCGTCACCACGGGGACGAGGGCCGTGCCCGACGCCCTGGCCGCCGCGGCGGCCCGGCTGCACGCCGTGCCGTCGGCGGCGTCGCCCGGCCCCGCAGACGTGCAGCTGACCGCCTGAGGACGCGCGCTCCCGTGGACGGCGCCGGTTCTGCCGAACCGGCGCCGTCCGCACGTCCGGAGCCTCCCGGCCGCGCGACACGCCGAATGGGCGGACGGTGCCGTCGAACGGGTGACACCCCCCTGTCGGACAACATGACTGTTCACGGAGGCGGCTAGGCATCCAAGCATGAGATTTGAGCCCCGTCGAAACCAGACCGTTTCCCCGCGCACCCACCGGCTCCGTGTCGCCGGCGGCGCCCTGTGCGCCGTCGCTCTCGCCGCCGCCCTTGTGACCGGTTGTGGTCAGAACAGCGGTGACGACACCGCCGCGGAGACCTCCGAGGCTGCGAAGGTCCTTCCGAACCAGACCACCAGCCCTTCCGGCAGCCCCTCCGGAACGGCGAAGCTGACCGAGGACCAGACCGAGCGCAAGGACCTGCTGTCGACCGTCAAGGTCACCTTCGACTCGGCCGCCACGACGGCTGTCGGTGAGGTGTCGGGCGGCAAGC
This sequence comes from Kitasatospora papulosa, assembly GCF_000717245.1. Lineage (GTDB taxonomy): Bacteria > Actinomycetota > Actinomycetes > Streptomycetales > Streptomycetaceae > Streptomyces > Streptomyces papulosus. Next base: position 187,816 of record NZ_JNYQ01000003.1, on the reverse strand, counting down.
TGACCGACCTGGACCTGGAGGGCCTCGACGACGAGGACGACGCCTCCGGCAGTCCGAGCCCGTCCGGCAGCTCCGCCAGCGCGAGCCCCGAGGCCAGCGCGAGCCCGAGCGGCAGCCCGAGCCCGAGCGGAAGCTCCACGAGTCCGAAGTGGATCGCGGAGGTCGCGGAGAAGGACGGCACCGCTCACAAGGTGACCATCGACGCGGTGTCCGGGGACGTCATCGACTCCGCACCGGAGGCCGACCAGAGCGACGCCGACAAGCAGAAGCTGGCGGACCAGCTCTCGAAGGCGACGCAGACACCCCAGCAGGCGGCCAAGGTCGCCACGGACAAGCAGCCGGGCTGGGTCACCTCGATGGGCCTCGACGAGAACGACAGCAACGTTCTGGTCTGGCAGGTCGACGTGGTCTCCAAGGACTGGAACAAGACGACCTTCGACATCGACGCCGCCAAGGGCACCATCACGGACGAGCAGGTCGACAACGACTGATCACCCGCGAAGAGGTCTCCGGTGGCGCACCGCATCGCGGTGCGCCACCGGTGTGTGCGGTACGCGGGGGAGCGGGTCAGCGGTCCGCGTCCGTCAGACGACGGGTGAAGTGCAGGCCCGGCCTCCCGGACAGAGTGGTCCGGCCCGCCTCCACGAATCCCGTCCGGGCCAGGACGGCCCTCGACCCCGTGTTGTCCAGCGTCGTCATGGCCCGGAGGGAGGTCAGGCCGTAGTCGGCGACGGCCAGCGCGCACACCTGGCGCACTCCCGACGTGGCCAGCCCTCGTCCGGCGGCCCGCTCCGCGATCCGGTACCCCAGTGACGCCGAGCCGTCGGCGACGTCGACGAGGTTGACGCGCCCCAGCACCGTCCCGTCGTCGTCCGCCAGAACGTGGAAGTGCAGCATTCCCGCCGCCTGGTCGGTGAGTAGCCCGGCGTGACGCACGTCGAATCCGGAGAAGTAGTCGTCCCCCCGGTCCGGGATCGAGGCGGCGAAGTACGCACGGTTCTCCCGCTCGAAGGCGAGAAGCGCGGGAGCGTGATCGGGACGGAGACGTTCGAGGACGGCCATGCGGTGACGATACCGAGCCGCGGAGCCCGTGCGGCTCGGCCGGCCCCCCCCCGGTGCGGGCAGTGCCAGGGCCCGACCTCTGGACGCACCGTCAGGGCAGCGGTCAGGGCGCGATGCCGACGTCCCCGAGGCGGCTCCACCGCCACTCCTGGGCGCGGGTCATCGCGGGCCAGTGGGTGGCTCCGGGACGTGGGTTCACCCGCGAGGCGTAGGCGGAGGGACGGTAGCCGGGCCGGAAGAAGCACCCGGTCCGGTACACCGCGTCGAAGGCGGGACAGGAGGACGCGACGGACGCGGCCGTGGGCTTGTGCCCCGTGCGGACCCACCCGGACAACGCCGAGACGGCGCCCGCGTACTCCGCCGCGCTCAGCCCGCTGTGCTCGCTCTCCTGGGTGAAGGTCTGCAGGAGGTGCCGGTCGCGGTGGGCTCCTTCCAGGCTGTCGAGATACGCCGACTCGTGCTCGACGAAGGCGGTGGGGTCGTCGATGGCGTGCAGGGTGAGTACAGGGACGGAGACCGCGCCGGTCAGATCGCTGTCGTAGGACAGGTTTCGTCGGGCCGCCGGGTCTGCGTCGAACCGTTCGACCCCCGCGTTGAGCGCCGCGTCGTCGTGCGACCCCCGGTAGCGCACGTGCCTGTTGCCGAAGGGGCTGCGCAGCCCGACGCGGCGCACGAGGTCGCGGAACGTGAAGGTGGCGAAGGTGAGGTGCGACTCGAGTGTCCGCTCGGGAATCCTCGTGACCGCCAGGATGTCGTCGAGGTTCCGCTGCTGGAGAGCTGTCCGGTCGGCGGGCGGGGAGCTGTACCCCGTGCACTCCTGGAGCCTGGCGCGCAGCCCCGCACCCGTCATCGCCGAGTCCTCACGGAGTCCCATCCACAGGGGGTACGCCGGCTCGGTCGGGCGCGGGTGGTTCCGGCAGTAGTACTGGTAGACGACGCGCAGGTCCACCCGGTAGTCGTATCCGCGCGAACCACCCGCCAGGACACCGTTGGTGAGCAGGGCGCCGTCGTAGGGCGAGTCGGCGCCCGAGCCGTACATCTCGATCGTCTTCGCGGCCACGTTGCCGCCCCAGGACTGCCCGTGGATCAGTGTGGTGCTCGGGCGCCCGAACCTCTCGGTGAACAGCCGGCGCAGATTCTCCGTGTCCGAGGCCGCCATCCTCGTCCCGTATCCGCCCCGGCGGTAGGCCGATCCGGCCCACGCGTAACCCTGGTCGACCATCACCGACCAGCGCTCCAGGTCGTCGCCGCTGCGCTCCGGGTCCGACTCCTCGCCCAGGCCGGGTCCACCGTGGGCGTGCAGGACCAGTGTTTCGTTCCACGACCGGGGAACGGCGACGGTGTAGTGGGCGCCGTGGGAGTCCTGGCCCGAGTAGCACGTCGCCTTCTCCGCCAGGTCCGCCGGGCAGGCGACGGCGGCCGGTGCTTCCTCCGCCGTCGCGGCCTGCGCGGGGCTGACGAGGCAGCCCGCGAGAATCCCCGCGGCACCCCCGACCGCCACGGCGGACAGCCTTCCGCGTGGACGCCGCCTCGGGGGAGAAGCGGTCATGACAGTTCCGGTCGCGTACTCGCTCACGTGCATGGCGGCTGATGCTAGTCACGCCAGGGCCGTTGGCCAGAGGCCTCGCGTTTGCGTTCATATCGTTCACCGACGATCGCTTTCGGACATACATCGGCGCGGACGGTGACCTCGTGTCTCCGCGCGCGTTGTGCAGGGCGTGTCCTCATCCCTCAACGCACCCTTCGCCCCGGCCGTACCGGTGGTGGCCCCGAAGCCTTTCCTGCTGACGCCCCACCAGGGAGAGGCCGCACGCGCGCTCCTGGTCTACGTGAGCGCGCTGCCGCTGACGACGGCCGACGCGCAGCTCCTCGCGACCGTCGTCGCCATCCGGGCCGCACGGTCCGGTGTCGGCAACCTGACCGGCCAGGATGTGCGCACCCTCCGCCTGGCCGACCCGGAGGGAGCGGTCACCGCCTTCGCGTCCCTCGGCTGGCAGGGGCACGAGGCGCTGCTCGGCGGAGACATGGTGACCCCCGTGGGCGTGACCGTGCCGGACCTCGCGGGCCGGCCGGACGCACGGCTTCCCTTCGGCAAGGTGATGCGTTCACGGGTGTCGGGCTGGACCGTCAGGACCCTGTCGGCCAAGCCGGTCAAGAAGACCTCGACGGCGGCTCGGCTGGCCGCGCTGTTCCTGGCGGCCCACGGACCTGCCGATGAGCACGGCGCGCTGCCCGCCCACCTCCCGGACCACTGCCGGGCCGCCCTGCCGGAGCTGCTCGAGAAGGGCTTCCTGCGGGAGTTCGACGGTGAGAGGTACCTGCTGGCCGACGCGGTGCGTCATCTGGCGGGGATGCGGCCCCTGCCGGATGTCCGGCCCGGCGCGCGTGACGAGCCGGAGGAGGAAGGGCCCAGCTGGCAGGAGTGGAAGGATCGGGCGAGCGTGGCCCTGCGACGCCATGTCGAGACCGTCGAGGGCTGCCCCGAGTGCGCGCTGTCCACGGCCAGGGTGTCGGAGGCGTTCATGCGCAAGGCCCTTCCCGCCCAGTTCGGCGAGAAGGCGCGCACTGCCTACGGTGTCTGGGCTGCCAAGTATCCCGACCAGGGGCCCGCGGCGGCCGAGGCCGCCGCCGCGTTCCGTGCGGCGCACGGCCATGGGCCTTCCGTCAAGCAGCTGTGCAAGGCGCTCGGCTGGGGAAAGATGTCCCGGGAACTGCGGATCCACGTGATCCGCCGGCTGATCGCCGAGGGGTGGCTGACGAACACCGACCCGGTGCCGTGGACCCTGCGCCCGGGCAAGGCCGCGCAGGCGGGGACGGCAGGTGCGGCCGCCCCCGCTGCCGCCCGCGGGCGCTGAGCGCGGACAGCTGCCCGCGAGGCCCTGCCCACCCGTCGGCTGACGTCACTTCCACCGGCGTGCTTTCGCCAACTCGACTTCAGCAGGCGTTCGTTCACAGGGTTCAAAGTGATTGCGATGGGCATGCCAGGCGTAGCCGCGTGCCCCCCCCACAGACACGCGCCCACCGGGAGGACTCAGTGAGAAGCAGCGCCCCGATCCGCAAGGGCATACTCGTCGTCACCAGTGCCGTCGCTCTGGTCGTCGCCACCGCCGGCAGCGCGTTCGCCGCCCCGCCGGCGGCCTTGCCCGCCTCCGCGGACGCCATGGAGCAGGCCTATCAGCCGGCGTTCGACTACGACACGGACGGCTGCTATCCGACGCCGGCGATCGGCCCCGACGGAACCATCGCTCCCGGCCTCAACACCACAGGTGCGGTCAACGGCAGCTGCCGTGACGCCGTTGATCTGGACAACACGAACGGCTACTCCCGTTCCCTGTGCAACAACGGCTGGTGCGCGGTGATGTACGGGCTCTACTTCGAGAAGGACCAGGCGGTGGCCGGCAGCGGTCTCGGCGGGCACCGGCACGACTGGGAGCACGTCGTCGTCTGGATCCAGAACAACGAGGCCCGCTACGTGTCCACCTCCGCCCACGGAGACTTCGACATCTACAACCGCGACCAGATCAGATGGGACGGAACCCATCCCAAGGTCGTGTACCACAAGGACGGAATCGGAACCCACTGCTTCCGCCCCGCCAACTCGAACGACGAACCGCCGGAGAACCACTACCACGACTGGCGGTTCCCCACCCTCGTCGGGTGGAACGGCTACCCCGCCGGCCTGCGGGACAAGCTGGTGCAGGCGAACTTCGGCAGCGCGGTCTTCGGCCTCAAGGACGGGAATTTCGGCGCCCACCTGGAGAAGGCCCGTCCTGCCGGAATCCCCTTCGATCCCTACGCCTGATCTCCCCGGGCCGGGCGACACCACAGCATCGGTCCGCCCGGCCGCACAAGGGACGCCGCGTCTACCATGAGGGGCCGGGAGGCGCGGCTTGAGGAGGTGCAATGATTTCCGAGCCGGAGATGGCAGGGGAGCTCGGCGCGGCCGGTACCCGCGAGGTGATGGACGGTTTCGCCCAAGATGCCGCAGGGGGACCTCGTCACCGAAAGCCATGGCTGTGGGGTCTGGGCGGTATGGCCATGGCGTCGGTCCTCTGGACGGCGGCGCTGTCGGTCCACGGACCGGGCGACCGGCGTCCGGACATGCACGGGTACCGGCTCGACCAGGACCCTTGTCCGTCCCTGCGGTTGAAGTCTCTCGGCGCGGCGATCGCACCGAGGACGGCCGACCGAGATCTCGGAACAGGGCTGCTGCAGCATGCCGCCCTCGACCGGATCCAGTGCTACATTCCTCTTCGTTCCCGGGCAGGGGAGGAGTCGGCCGAGGGCGGCTGGTCCATCGAGTACACCGTCGGCATAGCCGTCGCACTGCACAAGGAGACCGATCCCGGGGTCGAGTTCGAGGCGCAGCGCCGGGTGACGGACCTCGGGTTCGAACCGGAGGCGAAGCTGGAGACCGTACCCGTCCTCGGCGACAAGGCGTATCTGCTGACCAGGGACGAGGGTGACACGGAGCTCCGCGTGCTGGAGGGCGGAGCGGTCCTCTCACTCAGCCTCACCGCGACCACGCTCTACGAGAGCGACGGCCACGGCGACGACGGGGCCGGTGACGAACCGGATGTCCCTGACCCGGCCCCGTACCAGGCTGCCATGATCAGTGACATGCGTGACCTGATGTCGAGCCTGAAGCACTGAGCACGGCGATCGGCCACCGCCGACCGCGGCGGTCGTGCCGGCGGGCCGAGGGTCAGCGGGCGGACAGCTCCGAAGGGGCTTCCTGAACCATCCACCCGTTGCCGTCCGGATCGGTGAAGGACATGAACGAATTCCAGGTGTCCCCCTTGCCCTCCTCCCAGCCCGTCGCGCCCACGTGCCGGATCGGGGAGACGTCCACGCCCCGGCCCGTCAGCTCCTCGCGGGCGGCCTCGATGTCCGTCACGCAGACCTGGAGGCCCTGGAGTGCGCCCGGAGCCATCGCGCGCTCTCCGGGGAACGGCGGCATCCCCTGCAGGAGGGCGATCGAGCACCGCGACCCCGGCGGGGTCATCTGGATGATGCGCACGCCCGGTGCCACCTCGTCGTCCAGGTCCAGTTTGAAGCCCACCTTCTCGGTGTAGAACGCCTTCGCCCGGTCCATGTCGGTGACGGGGACCGGGACCACCTCGAGTGTCCAGTTCATGAAGCCTCCTCAGCAGTGCCGGTTCCAGGCCGGATTCCCTGCCCTCGGAGCGGCCCCGGCGGCAGAGGCCACGGCGCACTCCGAAGGACTTCCACCGTCACCCACGGAGGCGGTGCGGCGCACCCCGAAACGCCAGCCGGCTTCCGAACTTCGACCGTTCACCGCGTCGGTGGGCCGGCCGGCCGGCCCCCGCTGCTCGGAGAACCCCGGCGGTGTCAGCAGGGGAGCCGTCGTCCGGCCCGGCCGTCGACCACCGTGATCACGAGGGACGGGTGTCAGGCGGTGGCCCCTCGCCCACAGGAGGCACCGGTGCGCATGTTGCTGGTGGTATCCGCGATCACCGAGTCGAGTCGGGCCCGGGCATGGACGAGGTCGGTGACGCGCCGTTCGACGAGCTCGCGCTCCTCCGCCAGGCGATCGAGCAGCGCGGGAGTGGCGCGGCCCCCGACCACGGATGGCATGAGCTCGACGATCGTCCTGCTGGACAGCCCGGCGGCGTACAGCTGCTGGATCAGCTGGACCTGGTCCACAGCGCTCTCGGGGTAGTGCCGCTGGCCGCTCGGGCTGCGCTCCGCGTCGAGCAGGTCCTGCTCCTCGTAGTAGCGCAGGGCCCGGACACTGACGCCGGTACGGGCGGCGAGTTCACCGATGCGGATCGTGCCTCCTCCATGGCCTCCGTCGAGCTACTTGACTCTGACGTCAACGTCAGGTTCTAGCGTAACCGACGTGCGCCGGGCCGGGGGACTCTCTCCGGTCCGGTCGCCGGCCCGCACAGGATCGCACCGGTGCGTACGAACGCGTCCGCCACCGGGACAGAGCCTGACCGCATCGCATCCGGAAGAGAGCCAACCATGACCACGTACAGGACGACCGGTCTCACCGGTCCCGCCTCCACCCCGACCGTGTCGGTCGGACCCCTCATACTGCCCGCGCCCCGGCGCGGCGAGGACCTGCACGTACGCGTCTCCGCCCCGGTGACCGGAACCCGTCTGCCGATCGTGCTGTTCGCGCACGGGTTCGGATCGAACCTGGACGGCTACGCACCACTGGTCGACCACTGGGCATCCCACGGCTTCGTGGTGATCCGGGCCACCCACCTCGACTCCCGGCGCCTCGACGTCGTCGCGCGCGACGACCCCCGCAGGCCGCACCTGTGGCGCTACCGCGTCCAGGACATGCGGCGGATCCTCGACGACCTCGACGTCCTGGAGGCGTCCGTGCCCGGACTGGCCGGCCGGGTGGATCACAGCCGTGTCGTCGCGGCAGGGCACTCCTTCGGCGGCCAGACCGCCGGCATCCTCGTCGGCCTGCGTGTGACCGACCCGGTAACCGGAACCACGTGGGACATGTCGGACCACCGCGTCATGGCCGCTGTCCAGCTGGCCACGGCCGGCAAGGGAGGCGACGAGCTGACCCCCTTCGCCCTGGAGCACGCTCCCTGGCTGCGCGGCCAGGACTTCGCCCACGTGACCGCACCCTGCCTCGTCGTCGCCGGGGACGAGGACGAACTCCCGCTCTCCACCCGGGGGCCGTCCTGGACGACCGACCCGTACACCCTCAGCCCCGGCGGCAAGAGCCTGCTGACGGTCCACGGCGGTCAGCACTCCCTCGGGGGCATCTCCGGCTACGAGGCGGCGGAGACCACCGACGAGGACCCCGGCCGCGTCGCTTTCGTCCAGCAGGTCACCCTCGCCTACCTGCGCCATGTCACCGGGACCGACCACTCCGACTGGGAGTCGGCGAAGGCGGTCCTCATGGATGGTTCGCACCCCCTGGGGCGGCTCGAGTCGAAATGAACACCGTGCCGCACCCCGATCGCCCGGGTGCCCTCGTGTTCCGGGCGCTGCGAACCGGTTCGTCAGACGATGCGGGGGACGGTCTCGTTGCGCTTGGTGGACCAGTTGGTGACGATGGGCTTGTCGACGGTGGCCGTGTCGGGGAGCTCGAGCTCGGCGGGGTCGGGGTCGTCCTCCGTGACGGCGATGATGACGTTCTCGAATTCCTTGCCGCCGTCGGTGTTCGTGGTCTTGGGGTTGATTCCGGTGTACGCCACGGCGGAGCCGGTGAGTTCGATGGGGTCCTCGCCGCCCTGCCCGACGGGGGAGGCGACGCCGTCGGCACCGGAACCGAAGGAGACGCTCGGGGTGTTGACGTCCAGGTAGCAGGTGATGCCGGACTTGGCCTTGGCGGTGACGAGGTAGTACCCGCCGGCCTGGGACTCCGCGGTGACCGTGAACTCCAGGTCGTTGGTACCGCAGGACTGCCCGTAACCGCTCTTGTCCCCGCTGCCGCCGGAGCCGCTCTTGTCGCTGGATCCGCTGGAGCCGGATCCACTGGACTTGTCGCCACTCGCCGTGCTGCCGCTGGTGGAAGGGGCGTCGCCGCCTTCACCGGCAGAGGGGGCGGTGGTGGCGGAGGAGGCCGCGGAACTGCTCGTGTCCGTGGTGTCCTCGGGTCCGCAGGCGGTGGCGGTGGCGGCGAGGGCGGCCACCGCCGCGGCGGCGACGGCGAGACGGGCGGAACGCGAGCGCATCTTGATCTCCAGCGGCTGTCGGTTGCGGTACTTCCTGCTGACACCGACGACACTAGAGCCGAGGCGATCTTGAAATGATCGCGTGCATGTCCAGGTTCTGTCTCAGTGGATCGGTTCCATGAAACGGCGTCGAATCCTGTTCCGGGAGATCGGGTGGAGCGACGGTCCAGGAACCGTGACGGCACCGCTGGAGGATGACGTCGACCTGGACGCCGGTGTCGGATCGGCCCGCGCGCTCCCGGGTGCCGTCGCCGGACGACGCGCCGCCCGTCCCGACAGGCGGTGAGGACGACTGCCGTGCACCGGATGCCGTCAGCCCCCGGCCGGTGACTGACGCGTTCGTCGTGCGCCGACCGGACACGGCGCGACGCCCTGACGCGCCGTCGACCGGGTCGTGCGCCGAAGTCCGGCCGGGAGAATCAGGTCGCCGCCTGGGAGCTGTCCCGGAAGCCGCCCCAGCCGTGCCAGCGGTCGATCTCGATCCAGGCGTTCACCCGGCCGCGGTCACGCTCCGCATAGGGCCGGCCGAGGTACTGCTGTGACAGCCGGTCGATGCCGGCCAGGCCCTCGTCGTCGCTGATCTCGACGACACGCCCGATCAGCGTCACATGGGTGTACCAGTCGGAGTCGTCGAGCACCGTCAGGGTGACGCGGGAGTCCCGGCGCACATGGTCGAGGCGCTTGCGGCCCTCGTCCATGTTGACCAGCACCCGGCCGTCGTCCCAGAGGTACCAGGTGGCCGTGGACACCGGCTGCCCGTCCGAACGGAGGGTCGCGATCACAGCCGGGTTGGGCTTGCGCAGCATGGTGACCGCGGCATCGGGAAGGGGCGGCTTCGACATGTTCTCTCCTCTGCTGACCGCTGCCCTCCCTGTGGTGCTGAACCACACGGTGTGGTCCGGAGGGTGCGCCTCCACGCTGCCACACCGCACGGGCGGCACGACGTAGCGCCCGCGCCGCGAACCGCGAGTTCCGCACGGCTCCGAAGTGGAACCTACGTCGGCTACGGCGCCAACTCCAACACCACCTCCCGGTTGCGACGGTACGTCGGTGAGGCCGGCAACCGTCCACTCCTGCTCGACCACACGGAACCCCTGCTGAGGGCCGGCGAGCCCAACCGGGTCCGGATCGTCTCGGACGGTTCGACCGTGCAGTGGTGGAACAACGGGCGCCTGGTGTTCGACCACCGGGATCCTGAGCCGTACACCAGCCGGCACTTCGCGTTCCGGACGGTCACCAGCCACTTCCGGATCAGCGACTTCACGGTCTGGCGCCCGCCCGCACGCGGGTGACGGACCGGAGCCGCCGCCGACCGCGGGGACTGTCAGTGGCGACTGTGATGCTGGAGGCATGGACGAACTGATGAGGCGCCGCGTCTACGGCGCCGACCACGACGACCCCGATCCGGGGCCCCGCCCCGGGCGCGTCTACGTGGAGCTGGTGGCCGGCCCGCTGGACGGGCTCCTCCTGGATGTGACCGGCTGGCCCGGCGAGCGCCTCGCGTCGGGTGCCGCGCTCGGCACGGAGCTCGGAAAGTTCGGGGCGGGAGGAAGCGCCGTGTACGGGCCCGTGGAAGGCGACCCGAAGCGCTGGGCCTGGGAGGCGGACAGCCCGTGAGCCGTCCGCCTCCCGTGGGGCTGTGAGCGCGCCGCCCCCGCCGGGGCCGGCTGTCGTGCGGCGCTGACGGACCGGATCACAGAGGAGCCGGGTCAGTTCACGCAATGGGCGGGGCGGTGCCCGGTGGTGAGGAAGCGGGTCACGGCGCGGTCGCCGCATTCGTTGCCGTTACCCAGATACATCCCGTGCCCGCCCTGGCCGACGGTGACCATCCTGGCTCGGGCACCGAGCGCCGCACGCATCTTGAGCGCGCCGGCGTACGGGGTCGCGGGATCGCGCAGGCTCTGCACCATGAGGATGTCCGACGGCCCCTCGTCGGTGATCCGGGCGGGCTCCTCGGCCGGGGCGTCCTTCCAGAAGGCGCACGGGGTGACGTTGACGGGCATCCCGGCCGTCAACGGATACCGCGCCCGGTCGGCGGCCACCCGTCGCGCGTACCCGGAGCCGGGAGCGGGCCAGCGCACGTCGTTGCAGATGGTCGAGACCATGAGTGACGCGTCCTCGTCGGGGATGACCTGGGCGAGGTCCGGCGGCAGGGACGGGAGGGCCTGCGGGTCCCCGGCCTCCAGGATCAGACGGGCCATCCCCGGGAACGACCGGTCGCTGTAGAGGGCGTTCTGCAGCGCCTGCCTCAGCCCGTTGCCGGTCAGCGGCACGCCGGGCGTCCCCGAGTCGCGTGGAGCGCCGTCCAGCTCCCCGGCCAACGCGAGGAACAGCGGCTCGACGTCCTCGGCCCGCGCGGCCAGCCGCAGTCCCTCCGCCTCGCGCGCGGGGTCCGCCGACCAGGCCGCGAAGTCCGCGAAGCGGTCGGCCGCACCGCGCGACATGTTCTCGAGCCACCCCCGGGCCACCCGCGACGGATCAGGGTCCCCGGTGCTGTCGAGGACCACGCGGTCGACGCTGCCGGGGTGCGTCCGGTCGTACACGGCCGCCACGTAGGCACCGTACGAGGTACCCCAGACCGAGACCTCGCGCTCGCCCAGAGCCTGCCGGAAGAGGTCGATGTCGCGGGCCTCGTTCCTCGTCGTGAACGACCGTAGCACCGCGCCCCCGTTCGCGGCACACGACCCTGCCGTCCGGCGGGACCGCTCGGCGCTCTCCGTGGTCCCGCCGCCCGGCGTGGGCCACGACCGCAGGGTGACCAGGCGGCGATCCGCCGCCGGAATGCCGCAGCGAGCCTTGACACTGCCGCCGACTCCGCGCGGATCGAGACTGACGAGGTCGTAGGCGCCCTTCAGTTCCTCCTGCAACACCGCCCCCTTCTGCGCCAGCCGCTGGACTCCGGACGATCCGGGACCACCCGGGATCACCACGAGGGTTCCGCGCCGGTTCTCCGGCCGGTCGCTGAGCAGCCGCGTGACAGCGACGGGGACGGTGCGTCCGCCGGGCCGGAGGTGGTCGAGGGGGACCGGCAGGATCGCGCACTCCTGACCGGCGGGTCCGGTGGTGCCCGGGGGCAGGGCGCACGGTTGCCAGTCGAGGTGGGGCACGGGCGTGCTCCCCGCGCCGGCCGCGAGGGCGACCGGCGGGGTGGCGGTCATCGCGGCGGCAACGGCGGTGGCACAGAGCGTCGGAATGAGAGTCCTGCGCATCCAGTTCGTCATGGGTCAAGCGTGGTCGGGTCGCGCCCGGGTGCCCATGAGGCAGGCCTGCGTCCCGGCCCGGGGGCCAGCCCCTCGACCGTCCTACGGAGAGCCCCCGGGGCGCATCTCGCAGGCGGTGGGCGGGCGTTCGCGGCCCACGTGGCCGACGTGCTCGATATCATCGGCCCATGAGTGCCGAGCCCTCGCATCCCGTTCCCCTGCGCGCCTCCGACGCCGACCGCGAAGCGGTGGTGGCCGAGTTGCAGGACGCGGCGGCCGACGGCCGCATCGACCTCGACGAACTCGGCACCCGGCTGGAAGTGGCCCTGTCGGCACGGACCCTCGTCGAACTGGCGCCGCTCACAGCCGACTTGGTGTCCGCCGTGCAGCCCGCTCAGCCGCTGCTGCTCAAAGGCGGCATGGCGGGTGCGGTCAAGGGGGGATCCTGGCGCGTGCCCGAGCAGATCCGGGCGTACGGCGGCATGGGCGGTGTGAGGATCGACTTCACGCGGGTCGAGTGCCGGCTGCGCGTGGTCGAGATCGAGGTGGACGGACAGGTCGGTGGTGTCGAGATCGTGGTCCCCGACGGCTGGGCGGTGGAATCGGATCAGGTCGACCCCGCGCTGGCCGGTCTGCGGGACAGGACGACCCCGGAGAAGCTCCCGGGTTCACCCCTGATCCGCCTGACAGGGACCTGCGGGATGGGGGGAGTGACCGTCCGTCATCCCAAGCGCGGCGAACGACGCAAGCTGCTCCGGGAGAGCAGGTGAGCGAGGTCCGCCATGCCCGGGGCCGAGCAACTCACACGTCCCTCCGCATGAGCACGCACATCGTCTCGTAGCGACGGACCGCTCCGTCGGGCCCTTCGGCGTCCCAGGCGTCCGGTGCGCGGCCGTGGGCGACGTAACCCAGTCGCTCGTACAGGGCGCGGGCCCGCGGGTTGTCCTCCTCCACAGCAAGTTCCGCCCTGCCCAGGCCGCGGTCCCTGATCCTCTGTTCGGCCGCCCGGATCAGCAGCGTTCCCAGACCGTGCCCCTGCAGCGCGGGGAGCACGGCGAGCTGCCACAGGGTTCCGGCCCCCTCGGAGACCCGGTAGTCGACTCCGCCGATCGCCACCGGCAGATCCGCGGCGGTGCACACGGCCAGGTAGTCCACCTCTCCGGCCGTGGCGCGCACCAACTCCTGCTCCACATGCCGCAGATGCGTGGCGGAGCCCGACCAGGTACACGCGGGCAGGTCCCGTGCCAGCAGGTCGCGGACGTGGAGGCGGACGGAGACGCCGAAATCGACTGCTTCACGCGAGGGGTTCACGGAAGTGAGCATGTCGATCGACGCGCCGGCTCCGCAACACCTTTCCCCGGGCCCGTCGCACTGTCTGGACCGCCGCGCCCGGCAGCAGGCACAGGCGCATCAGGTCCCGCACCGGACGTGCGGCCACCACTGCCGATCCGATGGCGTCGTCTCTCTGCCGAACACGCCGTTACCGGCGCGCTGTTCCAGGTCTGACGCGAGCATCCGGGGGCACATGCGTTCCAACGGCGAAAGGAGCCACCTCATGTTGGGTATTGCTGCGGCAGTTCTGTTTTTCATCGCTTTTCTGATCAACGCGGCCGAGATAGCGACGAACGACGTCTTCTCTTCGACGAACGTCATGCTGATCGGCCTGATCCTGTTGGCCCTGCACGTGGCCGGTATCGGAAACGGTCGCAGAATCGGCCGACGATGACCCTCGCGTGCCCGGCCGGAACCGCCGCGGAGGCGGCATTCCGGCCGGGCACGCGTGGAGGGGCCTGAAGCATCCGTCCGGCCCCGATCGCTCCATGTTCATCTGCGCGGGCTCCCCACAGAGCGTGAGTCCGCCCCTCCGCACCACCGTCGGCACGCGCCAGCACGATCCGACGAGAACGGCCTCATGCGCATCCGCCCCGCGAGCATCGACGAGCTCGCCCTTCTCGCGGATGTCGCGTGGAACGCGCCCTTCTGAACGCGCTGCCTAGATCCGCCGCTCGACGACCACGCGCCCGGCCCGGAGCTCCGTGAGATCCGACGTCAGGAAGCCGCTCACGGTCTCGACCGATGGCCGAGGGTCTGTATGCGCGGAGACCTGTGACCCGATGTTCCCAGCGTGCGCTCCACGGCCGTGTTGCGTCTCCACGGCTGATGCGTCCCACGAGGCCGATGACTTTCCCGTGCGGACACAGTCTCCACCTCTGTCGTCCTGACGGGGCTCGGCCTGCTCCTGCCCAGGGCGTCGCCCAGAACATCTGTGACAGGAGACATGCCTTGACGACCGATTCGACACCGGTGGCGGAAAACGGCCCTGGCGCCGGCGGAACCTGGTCCCTGATCCGCTCCGAGCGAGCGGCACTGGCGTCCGACCTCTCCCGCCTGTCCGACGCGCAGTGGTCGACCCCCTCACTGTGCAGCGAACTGACGGTGCGAGAGGTGCTGGCGCACCTCACCGCGGCGGCGAGCCTCAACGCGGTGCGATGGATGGCCGGTGTGATCCGATGCCGGTTCGACTTCGACCGGCAGGTGGCCATGCGGCTGGCGGAGCACCTGGGGGCGTCACCGGCCGAGACGCTGCAGCGGTTCCGGAGCATCGTGCCGAGCACGACGAAGCCGCCGCTCCCTGTCGTCGCCATGCTCGGAGAGTCGATCGTGCACGCGGAGGACATCCGGCGCCCGCTGGGGATCCACCGCGACCACCCGATCGAGACGGTCACCCGGGTCGCCGACCACTACCGGAGCTCGGACCTCGTGCTTCCCGCCAAGCGACGCGTCCGTGGGCTCCGGCTCGTCGCGTCCGACGGCCCCTTCACCGCCGGTTCCGGACCACTCGTGTCCGGCACCACCACGGCTCTGGTGATGGCCATGGCCGGTCGTGCCTCGTACCTCGGGGAACTGGAGGGCGAGGGAGTCGGCCTCCTCCGGGAACGCTGTGGGTCGGCATGACGTGCGTCGTCGCAGCCGGGACGTACGGAACGCGAGCACCTTGCACCTCGGCAGCCGGTGGATCCGCGTCGTCGATCCGCCGAACCGGCCGGAACACCGAGTAGAAGAGAGGCATGGGTGAGTACGCGATCACGACCGCCGGAATCCGCGAGATGACGATCTTCCTGCGGTGGGCCGAGGACGAGGGATGGAACCCGGGGAGAGGGGACCGGCTCCCTTTCCACGCCGCCGACCCGCACGGGTTCCTCCTGGGCAAGCTGGACGCCGAACCCGTCACCTCCGTCTCCGCCGTACGGTACGGAGCGGGGTACGGGTTCATCGGCTTCTACATCGCGAAGCCCCCGGTCCGCGGTCAGGGCTACGGGATCCAGGCGTGGCGGGCGGCCATGAAGCACCTCGAAGGCCGGAACGTGGGCCTCGACGGCGTGGTCGAACAGCAGGACAACTACCGCAGGTCGGGATTCCGGACCGCCTGGAACCACGTGCGGTACGCGGGAGTGCCGCACGCGGAGGAGGCCCCCGGAGACATCACGCTCGTCGACGCCGGAACCGTTCCCTTCGGAACGCTGGCGTCCTACGACCGCCGATTCTTCCCCGGGCCTCGTGACGCCTTCCTCTCGTTGTGGGTCGCAACACCCGGCCACACCGCTCTGGTGGCCCTGCGGGACGGCGAACTGAGGGGGTTCGGGGCCGTGCGACCGGCCGGGACCGGGGCACGTGTCGGACCGCTCCACGCCGCCTCCGACGACGTCGCACTCGCCCTGCTGAACGGCCTGTCGGCAGCTCAGCAGGGCGAGCCGGTGACCCTGGACGTGCCCGATGCGAACGGAGCGGCGATCAGACTGGTGGAACGTCTGGGGCTCGAACCGAACTTCGAGTGCGCCCGGATGTACACGGGGGGCGTACCCGAGATCGACCTGCCCGGCATCTACGCCGCCACCACCATCGAGCTCGGATAGCGGCCTAGGACGGAGCGGGCTCTACAACTCGTCGGCGAACGCCCCGGCGAGCTCACGCCACTCGGTCCGGGGCAGGCCGCCGCCGCCCTCGTCGGCGGTCAGGATCTGCAGGGCCACGTGATCGGCCCCGGCATCGAGGTACTCAAGGGCCCGGGCCCTGACACGCGCGGTGTCACCCAGGGCGAAGAGGGCGTCGAGAAGACGGGCACTGCCGCCCCCGTCGAAATCACTCTGGGTGAATCCCAGGCGCAGCAGGTTGTCGGTGTAGTTGGGAAGCCGGAGGTACATGGACAACATGTTCCGTGCGGTCGTGCGGGCCCTCTCGACGTCGGTGTCGAGGACCACCGACAGCTCAGGGGCGAGCAGCGCGTCGGGTCCGAGCGCGGCGCGTGCCTCCGCGGTGTGCTCGGCGGTGACGAGATAGGGGTGGGCGCCCGACGCCCGGTCGGTGGCGAGCTTCAGCATCCGCGGACCGAGCGCCGCGAGGACCCGGTGCCCGGAGTCCACCGGCGGTGTCGCCGCGTCGAGAGCGTCGAGGTAGGCGACCATCGCGCTGTAGGGCTTCGCGTACTGGGGCACCATCGGGCCGTGGCTGACGCCCAGACCGAGTACGAACCGTCCCCGCGCGCTCGCATCGATCGCGGCGACCCTCGCCGCCACGTCCTCGGCGGAGTGGTCCCAGATGCTCAGGATGCCGGTCGCCACGGTGACCGCGCGGGTGGCGCCGAGGACCGCTGCCGCGTCCTCGACCGAAGGGCTCCCTCCGATCCAGAGGGTGCCGTACTTCATCTCCTCGAGTTCGGCGACGGCTTCCGCGATCGCCCCCCTGCCCGCGTCGTCCGTCCGCGACCCGTGCAGGGCGCTGCTCCAGATGCCGATCCGTCCGAATGTCCCGTGTTTCTCAGAAGTCATGTCGAGGCCAACCACGTACCGTCCCCGCTATTCCCGGCCGGACGCGGGTTCATCCGAACGGCAGCGGACGGCGAGCACGGTGAGGCCCCGTGCTCGCGGGACGCGGGCGACCGGGCGCCGCCGGCCACGGCATCCGCGGACGCCTGCCCGGGAGAACCGGTCACACGGTGTCCGCCGCCTGGTGCCGTGCCTGCACGCGTGCCACGACACGCTCCTTGCCGATGCGCTCCGCCCGGCGGAGCTTCGCCTCGGCGGCGAACAGGGGTACGTACAACAGCCAGCCCCACAGACTGAATTCCAGGGCTCCGCTCCACACCAGCGCCTTGTTCAGCCCGAACGACAAGGCGAACGTCAGAACGTACGCCGCCACGCGGTGGGCGAGGAGCAGACGCAGCGGGGCGTTGCGGGCCCCCTGCAACAACTCGACCGCGGCGGCGACCGCGGCCGTGTCGAGATCCTCCCCGGCCTCCTCCCGGGATTCGCCGCGTGCGTCGCGCCGCAGCGCATCGGTGACCAGCACGCTCCGTTCCTCCGTGGCCGCCCGCTGAGCCCGCCCGAGTGCCGCACCGGCCATCAGGTCGTCCCAGTAGCCTCTCCCGGCCCAGCCCGTCGCGTCGTCCACGCGCTCGCGCTCGGGTGAACCCGGGCGGAGCCAGCTCTTCGACGCGTTTCTGCAACTCGACCGCACGGCGTGCGCGCGACGGGTGGTCGAAGGAGTCCGAACGCAGACACAGCTCCATGTACGACACCAGCAGCCCGAGATCGTGCGGCGCCAGGGCGAGGCCCTTGCGGTAGGCGGTTTCGGCCTCTCGGTCGTGATCGTCCTCGTCCTCCGCGGCATGGGCCTGGCCGAGCCATCGGAGAAGAACCGGATCCGGCCCGTACTCGTCCAGTCCTGCCTCGGCCGTCTCCCGTACGGCGGCGAAGCCGCCCACGGCGAACAGTTCCGAACACCGCTCCACATACCTCTGACGTTCCACTTCCGCCCCACCCCAGTCGTCCGGGCAGCACCTTCCGGCACGCCGTGTGCGGATGTCAACATGGTTCGTCCGAGGTCACCGGGCCGCATCGGGCCCGGGCACGACCGCCTGAGCGGGGCTCCTCACACGCGCCGGCCTTTCGCCGGCGTTCACGAGGTGCTTACCGTGGGTCTCCGTGCGGGCCGTGTGCCCGGGGTTGGCTTCCCGGTGTCCTGCTCGACGTGACAGACGAGGCACTCATGTCCTTGAGGCGCGTAATCGCCGGTTTGGCCCTTCTTCCCGTCCTCGCCGTCCCGGCGACCGCGCACGCGGCCGTGGCGCCCCACCGGCACCAGCCTGTTCACCGGGCCGCTTTCGACCTCCAGGCCCATCGTGGCGGCCTCGGCCTGACCACGGAGTCCTCCCTCGAGGGCTTCGGCAAGGCCATACGTCTGGGTGTCAGCACCCTCGAGCTGGACACCCAGATCACGAAGGACCGGCGAGTGGTGGTGACCCATGACCGTCAGGTCAGCGCGCAGAAGTGCAGGGACACCGGCCCGTCGGCGTCGGACGATCCGATGTACCCGTACGTCGGCAAGTACATCAAGGACCTGACGCTCGTCCAGATCAGGACCATGGACTGCGGATACCAGCAGTTGCCCGGCTTCCCGGAGCAGGAGCGGGCCGAGGGCTTCCGCATGGTCGAACTCAAGGACGTCCTGGGGCTGGTGAGGGCCTACGGAGCGAAGAGGCTCAAGCTCAACATCGAGACGAAGGTGGAGGCCGGGGCTCCCGAACAGACAGCGCCACGCGAGCTTTTCGTCCGCCGCGTCTACGAGGAGATCCACCGCTCCGGCATCGAGGACCAGGTCTCCGTCCAGTCCTTCGACTGGGGGGCGTTGAAGGAGATGCACCGACTCGCGCCGCACTACCCCCTGGTGGCGCTGACCAACTTCGACTTCCTCCAGGTGGGGAAGCCCGGAGCCTCCCCCTGGCTCGGCGGGATCGACGTCGACGACCACGACGGAGACTTCGTGAGGGCCGCCGCCGCCGTTCGCGGCGTGACCGCACTCTCCCCGAACTACGGCTTCCCGCAGAACGGCACGGTCACGGACCCGGGCTTCCGTTTCTACCCGGACAGGAAGATGATCCGCGACGCGCACCGACGCGGACTGAAGGTCATCCCCTGGACCTGCGACGACCCCGCCACCATCGAGGCCCTCCTGGACATGGGGGTCGACGGGATCATCACCGACTACCCGGACCGCGTCCGGGGCATCATGGCCGCGCGGGGCATGCCGCTGCCGAAGGCCTACCCGGCGCCACGCCACTGACGTGCCGCAGGCCTTCCGGAACGTCCCGCGCCCGGACGGGTTTCCTACGGGAGGACCCGGTCGGACCAGGGCGGGTGATGCCCCTGAGCACCGCCTTGACGAGGAAACGCCTGAACGGGGCCCGGCCGGCCGCGACAGCCCCTACGGGAATGCCGTGACGGCCGGCCCGTGGGCGGCGTCGTCCACCTGGCGACGGGCTTCGGCTACTTGGCCGGCGTTCCGGCGGCCGTCTCGACGTCCGCGGCCGGGACGGGGCTGTAGTAGACGGAACGTCCTTGCTTGGAGCGCTCGAGCAGCCCATGTGCGACACCCTGCTCGAGGGTGTTCCGCACGACGGTGACCTGGGTCGTGCGCTGGGGGTGAGCCTCGGTCAGTGCCGCGGCCACCTCGGCGGCGGACTTCGGTTCCCTCTGGTCCGCGAGATACCCGGTGACCAGTTCGCGCCAGGTCGGCTCGCCGGCCGCCTTGGACGCGGCGTTCCTCCCGGCAGGGGCCTTCTGCCCGGCACGCGCGCGGGCCTTCGGGGCACTCCCCGCCTTTCCGGCCGCAGCCCCGCTCTTGGCCCGCCGCGCGGCGGGCACGGACACCGACGCCTTGCGGGCCTTGCCCTTGCGCGGGGCAGGCGTCTCGGCGGCACCCAGCACCTCTTGCATCTTGACCAGGATCTGCTCACCCTCCTCCAGCTGGACGAGCTCGTCCTGCAGACGGGTCAGCTCGGCACGCGCCCGGTCCTGCTCGCTCCGGTTCGCCGCGAGGTCATCCGTGATCCGCTGCGCGTAGTCCGCGCTGATGCCGGATGTAGGTGTGTTTTCGGACATGCAGTCCTCGTCCTTCGGTCGTTGTGTCTGAAACAGGTAGGGCGGTTGATGCTACCGACACCGACGAAGGCGGGGCGGCGGTAGTGCGGATTGGCCATGTTCCGGCCCTCGGGCCCGGTAGGGGCCGTTCACAGCCGACGGTGTGCCGGTCCCCAGAGGTGAGCGAATCGGACACGGTGTCAGTGGATCACGTACTGCCCGTGCCCTGCGTAGGAGTGAGTCGAGCGCACAAGTCCCACACATCCCGTCGTTGCTCTCTGGTGGGGGCCGGTTTCGCCATGTAGCGTCACTGCCAGATGCCGTGGTTCGCCGTACCAGCCCGCGCTTCGGTGCGGGCGTTGTGCTGTTCGGTGCGGACCACGGCGCCTCCGGGACCGCGTGGTGCGGATCCGGATCTCAACGGGAAGGCACGAGCATGGCCAGCGGAACCGTCAAGTGGTTCAACGCCGAAAAGGGTTTCGGCTTCATCCAGCAGGACGGCGGCGGGCCGGACGTCTTCGCGCACTACTCCGCCATCAACGCCACCGGCTTCCGTGAGCTCCAGGAAGGCCAGGCCGTCACCTTCGACGTCACCCAGGGCCAGAAGGGCCCGCAGGCGGAGAACATCACGACCGCCTGACGGTGTAGGTCGAGATCACCCAGGCCCCGGGGAGCACGATCCCGGGGCCTGGTCGGCGTTCACGGTCCGGTGCGCGCGACGGACGGCGTCGGTGAGTTGCCCTCTGCGGTCGAAGCGGGTCGTACGCACGCGGCCGGGGCCACATCACACATCCGGTCACGTCTTCGCCACCGGCAGCGGGAGGATGCGCCCGGCTCCCACCGGGTAGGTGCTCCGTGCGCAGACCCGGAGCCGGGTCTGCCGGACCGATCGCGATCCCGGTGCCGCACCGGACCGCCGGCCGCCCGTCTCATCGAGGAGCCAGGACGTGGAGTCAGACGAGGGTGTGGGTAACGGCGACCATCAGGCGCAGGTGATCGTGGTGGGGGCGGGCCCGGCGGGTTCGGCCGCGGCGCTGCACCTGGCGAGGGCCGGAGTGGACATACTGCTCCTCGAGAAGGGCACCTTCCCCCGGGACAAGGTGTGCGGCGACGGCCTCACCCCACGAGGCGTGCAGCAACTGGTCCGTATGGGAGTCGACATCGACGCTCCGGGCTGGATGCGTACCAAAGGCATGCGGTGGGTGTGCGGCGGCCGTCAGGTACACATCGACTGGCCGCGCTCGGGCAGTCACCCGGATTTCGGACTCACCCGGTCACGGCACGACTTCGACGACATCCTGGCCCGCCACGCCGTGGCCGCCGGGGCGCGGCTGTGCCTGGAGACCAGGGCGACGGGCCCCCTGACCGACCGGGCCGGCCGTATCGTCGGTGTCAGCGCCGTCACGGGAGCTGACAAGCAGCCGAGGACCTACCGTGCCCCCGTGGTGATCGCCGCCGACGGTGCCTCCGCCCGCACAGCCCTGGCCATGGGCCTGGAGCGGGACCGCGGCAAACCGATGGCCACGGCTGCCCGGCGCTACTACCGCAGCGAGGCCCGTACGCGCGACCCCTACCTCGAGCTCTGGGCCGATCTGCGCTGCTCCCGGACCGGACGTGATCTGCCGGGATACGGATGGATCTTCCCGCTCGGCGACGGCCGGGTGAACGTCGGCCTGGGCGCGCTGCCGCACCGCGGCCACGGGACGGTCGACCTGCGGGCCACCATGGACCGGTGGATGGCCCGCATGCCCGCGCACTGGGAACTGCGGGAGGAGAACGCCGAATCGCCCCTGCGGAGCGCCGCCCTGCCCATGGGGTTCAACCGGAGGCCCCAGTACGGCCGCGGTCTGCTCCTGGTCGGCGACAGCGGGGGCATGGTCAGTCCGTGGAGCGGTGAGGGCATCGTCCAGGCCATGGAGGCGGGTGAGGTCGCCGCCGAGACCGTCGCCCTCGCCCTGCACCGCCCGGAGGGTCCCGGGCGTGAGCAGGCTCTGCACCAGTACGCGAGCGAGGTGAACCGCCGCTGGGGGCGTTACTACCGACTCGGCAACACCGTCGCGGATCTGGTGTTCGCCCGCTACGGCTACCGGCCGCTCCTCAACCGGCGCGTCATGGCCTCACCCGCGCTGGTGCGTACCCTCGCGCGACTTCTGACGCACGGCAGCGACGCTCCCACGGACGACCTGATCGACAGCGTCGTACGCGGGGTCGTGCGGATGGTTCCCGCGTCGGGCCGTCGCGCACGGGACCTGGAGACGCGCCGCCGGTGACCTGAGCTGCCCTCAGCCGAGGGTCCCGTCCGTCCTCGTCCTCGTCGTGAGGCGCGTCCCGAGGCCGTCCTGCACCTGTTGCTCCGCTCCGCCGCCCTGCTGAGCGTTCTCGGCGGCGCCGCTGGGCGTGTGTTCCCAGCCGGCACTGTCGTGCCGCGCGCCGTGCTCCTGGGACGGGACCGGCCGCTCCTCGGCCCCCCGTCGAGGCGGACGGGGGAGTTCTGCGCTCCGGATCGCCCCGGACGTCAGAATGACGGCCACGCCCAGGCAGGCGAAGGCACCGCAGCCGACGAACACCGGGGCGCTGCCCCAGGCGCCGATGGCGGCGCCGACCAGCGGATAGCTGAGCGGGGCGAGACCGACCATGGCGAGCATGACGACGGAGGTGACCCGGCCGAGGTAGGCGGGAGCGGTCGCGGTCTGGACGAGCGCGTTGTTCAGACCGCCGAACACGCCCGCGCACGACCCGGTGACCAGGGCCATGACCACCGCCATCCACAGGGAAGGCACCAGCGCGACGGAGACGGCTCCCGCGGAACAGACGAGCAGCGTGCCGGCCAGCGCGAGGCCGGCACGGGGCAGCCAGCCGGCGACGGTGAGCAGCGCGGCACCGGCAACCGCCCCCGCACCGAAGCCGCTCACGATCCAGCCGTAGCCGGAAGGCCCCCAGCCGCGCTCCGCGTTGAGGAGGACCATGCCGACGTTCAGGGTGCTGATGAGCCCGAGTTCGCAAAGGGCGCCGGCCACGACGAGCGGACCGACGAGGCGGTGGCGGCGGATGTAGCGCAGCCCTTCCAGCAGGTCCTGACGAGCGGTGCCGCTTTCCGGCTGTTCCCCCTCGCTCCTCTCGAGGGGGCGTACGCGCGTCGTCCACAGGAACGGCACGGACAGCGCGAACAGCAGACCGGCCACGGTGAACGCGGCTGCCGCGCCTCCCAGCCCCATGGCCAGGCCGCCGATCGGCGGGCCCGCGATCTGGCTGAGGCGCATCGACAGGGAACGCATGCCGGTGACACGGGCCAACTGGTCGGGGCTGGTGATCCTCGGCGGGAGAGCCCCGATCGCGGGTACGAACAGCGCGTCCACGGCGCCGAAGACGAGCGCCACCGCGACCAGAATCCACAGAGCCGGTGCGGTCAGAGCGATGCCGGCGGCCACCGACAGGATGAGGAGGCAGCGCAGCACGTCGCTGCCGAGGATCACGCGGCGCGGGTCGAACCGGTCCGCCACCACGCCCCCGACGAGCATCAGTAACGCCCGTGGCAGAGCTCCCGCGGCCATGACGAGTCCGACTTCGGCGGGCCCGGCGGCCTTCTGGGCCGACCAGCCGAGGGCGACGAAGTACACGCTGTCGCCGACGAGCGAGGCGGTGTGCGCGGTGAGCCACCGCAGCACGTTGCCGTCACGGTGGGCCGGCCGGGTGGCGTGTCCGGGCATGCTGTGGTCGGTCGTTGTCATACGGGGCTCCTGCGCGTGGGCGGCGGGCGGCGTCATGGCCGGAACGGGAAGCTGTGGAGGTGCACGGACACGTGTTCGCGGTCCTCCGTGGCCCCGGCCTTCTTGGCTTCCTCGCCGCGATCCCGCCAGCGCCGGGCCACCGCGGTGAACTCCTCACTCATCTCGGCGAGTTCGGCGGGGGTCAGGTCGAGAAGCCACTCGGAGCTGAACGCGGCATCGGTCCACGCCTTGCCCCAGGCGGCCGACTGGTCCAGATAGGTGCGGTAGTGGGACACGCGGGTCTCGAAGATGCCCCGGGCCAGAGCGCCGGTGACGGCCGCACCCTCGGGTGTGTCCGCGAAGTCCGAGCTGCGGAAGCCCCATCCCTCCTCGGTCGCCACCTGCCACCAACGCTCCCGGCCGTCGGTGCCCCGCCCGTTCGCCTCGTGCACGAATCCGTGCTCGGCCAGCTTGCGGAGGTGATAGCTGACCAGCGAGGGGGCCTGGTCGACCTGTTCGGCCAGCTGGGAGGCGGTCGCGGTGCCCGCCGCGTACAGCAGTCGGTAGAGCTGCATACGCAGGGGGTTGGTGAAGGCCTTCAACCGGCTCAGGTCGGTGATCTGTTCGGGCTCGCGCTTCTCGGGCATGCGCTCACCGTAGATAGGAAAGATTTGTTGCGCAATAATTTTTTCGCATTTTTCTCCGGATGCGGTGCGGGGCCGGGCACCTGCCCGGCCCCGCGGCAGGCGACCGCGCTCGGACACGCGGGGTGGAATCGCCGTGCATGACCCGACAGGACCGGGGGAGCGAAATACTTCGGTCAGATATTTCGGTCCACGATGTCGAGAAACGGCATGCGGCTCCGTCCCCGCAGTGAACGCGACCACGACGGGCCGCACCGCACGGAGGAGCAAACCGATGGCCAAGTACCTTCTGCTCAAGCACTACCGAGGCGCACCGGCTCCGGTCAACGACGTATCGATGGACCGGTGGACGCCCGAGGAGATCTCGGCGCACATGACATACATGCGGGACTTCGCCACCCGGCTCGAGGGCACCGGCGAGTACGTCGACGGCCAGGCGCTCTCCCAGGAGGGCACGTTCGTCCGGTACGACGGCGAGGGGCGCCCGCCGGTCACGGACGGGCCGTTCGCCGAGACGAAGGACCTCATCGCCGGCTGGATGGTGATCGACGTCGACAGCTACGAGCGCGCCGTCGAACTCGCCGGGGAACTGTCCGCCGCGCCGGGTGCGGGCGGGAAGCCGATCCACGAGTGGCTCGAGCTGCGTCCGTTCCTGGGCACCCCGCCCACCGTCACGGAATGAGCGCAGGGGTGGACGAGGCCCGGATCCGGAGCCTCACGCCGAGTGTGCTCGGAATTCTCGTCCGCCGCGGAGCCGACTTCGCGGCGGCCGAGGACGCCCTCCAGGACGCACTGGTCGAGGCGGTCCGCGTGTGGCCGGCCGACCCGCCACGGGACCCCAAGGGCTGGCTGGTCACCGTGGCCTGGCGCAGATTCCTCGACGCGGCCCGGGCGGACGCCGCCCGGCGCCGGCGCGAGGACCTCGCCGACGAGGAGCCGCCGCCCGGTCCGGCGCCCGCAGCCGACGACACGCTCAACCTCTACTTCCTGTGCGCCCACCCGTCGCTGACGCCGTCGTCCGCGGTCGCACTCACCCTGCGCGCCGTGGGCGGTCTGACCACCCGGCAGATCGCTCAGGCCTACCTCGTGCCCGAGGCCACCATGGCGCAGCGCATCAGCCGGGCCAAGCGCACCGTGTCCGGCGTGCGGTTCGACCGGCACGGCGACGTCGCCACCGTGCTGCGCGTCCTCTACCTGGTCTTCAACGAGGGCTATTCCGGGGATGTCGACCTCGCGGCCGAGGCCATCCGGCTCACCCGGCAGCTCGCCTCGTCGATCGACCACCCCGAGGTGTCCGGGCTGCTCGCGCTGATGCTCCTGCACCATGCCCGGCGCGCCGCCAGGACCGCTCCCGACGGGAGCCTGGTGCCGCTCGCCGAGCAGGACCGTACGAGGTGGGACACCGGTGCGATCGCCGAGGGTGTCCACATCCTGCAGGCCGCCCTGGCCCGGGACCGGCTGGGGGAGTTCCAGGCCCAGGCAGCCGTCGCCGCCCTCCACGCCGACGCGCCCACCGCCGAGGAGACCGACTGGGTGCAGATCGTCGAGTGGTACGACGAACTCCTGCTTCTCACGGACAGCCCGGTGATCGGGCTCAACCGCGCCGTGGCCGTCGGCGAGGCCGACGGGCCGCGCGCGGGTCTGGCGGCGCTCGCGGCCCTGGACGACTCCCTGCCCCGCTACGACGCGGTGGCGGCGTACCTCCACGAGCGCGACGGCGACCTGACGGCCGCGGCGCGTCTGTACGCCGTGGCGGCCGGGAAAGCCCACGACCTCGCCGAACGCGATCACCTGACGCGCCAGGCCGCCCGGCTCCACACCCTCCTGCGCGGCTGACAGGCATGAGGTCCGCCTCGGTCCGAGCACCGGATCCGCCCGGCCGGGCCGCGCACGGCATCCCTTACGCTGAGGGATTCGAGAACGGCTCGGCTACGGGGACACGGTGCGGACATGACGGCGGCAACCCGATCGGACACTCCCGGTGCGGCGAACCGCGAGACCCGGCACGGCCCACTGATCACCACCCTGTTCGGGCTCTACGCGCGGGGTGAGGCCAACTGGCTCTCGGTGGCGTCCCTCGTGCGCATCATGTCCGACCTGGGCGTGGAAGCGCCCGCGGTGCGGTCCTCCGTCTCGCGCATGAAGCGCCGCGGCATCCTGGAAAGTGTGCGGCACGGGAGCACGGCGGGCTACTCCCTCGCCGACTCCACACTCCGCACCCTCGCCGAGGGCGACGTGCGGATCTTCGAGCGCGCGCGGGCCACGGTGGAGGACGGCTGGCTCCTGGTCGTGTTCTCCGTCCCCGAGACCGAGCGCGAGAAGCGCCACGAACTCCGCACCAGCCTGACCCGGCTGGGCTTCGGCACCGCCGCCCCCGGAGCATGGATCGCCCCGGGAAATCTGGGCACCGAGACACGGCGAACGCTGGAGAGCCGTCGGCTCACCGGCTACGTGGACATCTTCCGCGCGGATCACCTCGCGTTCGGAGACCTGCGCTCCAAGGTCAGCACCTGGTGGGACCTGGACGAGCTCGCCGAGATGTACGCGGACTTCCTCCGCCGGCACAGCCCGCTCGCCGACCCGTCCTCCTGGGCCCGGGCCACTCCGCGGGAGGCGTTCCGGGCCTATGTCCCGATGCTCACCGAGTGGCGCCGGCTGCCCTACCGTGACCCCGGCATCCCCCTCGCACTGCTCCCGGACGACTGGAAGGGGAACACCGCGGGTGCGCTCTTCGACGAACTGGACGACATCCTGAGCGAGCGGGCGCGGGAGCACGCCCTCACGGTCATCCACGGCGCCGCCCGCTGACCCACCACGGCGCTCGCGGGCCGGGAAGCCGAACACCTACTGCGAGGCGATCTGAATCAGGTTTCCACAGGTGTCGTCGAAGACCGCGGTCGTCACGGGACCCCTCTCCAGGGGCTCCTGGGTGAAACGGACACCGAGCCCGCTGAGACGCTCGTACTCCGCCTGCACGTCGTCGACGGCGAACTGGGCGAGCGGGATGCCGTCCTCCACCAGCGCGTCGCGGTAGGTCGCCGCAGCCGGGTGCCCGGCGGGCTCCAGGAGGAGTTCGGTGCCGTCGGGTTCCTCCGTTGAGACGACGGTCAGCCACCGGGCCTTCCCGCCCAGCGGGACGTCGTGCTTCTTCGCGAAGCCGAGGATCTCGGTGTAGAAGTGCAGGGCCTTCGCCTGGTCGTCGACGAAGACGCTGGTCAGATGGATCCTCATGGGGCGCTCTTCTCCGGTCCGGGGTGCGTCGGGCACGAGCCGCCGCTCGGTGATCTGCCATAGCGGGGCCGTGCTCAGGTCATGGAATTCGTAGCGGCCCTCCCGCCTGGTCCCGACGAGGCGCGCCGCACGAAAATACGGTGGATCGGGAGCGGCCCCGGTGTCTAGGGTCGCGGGATGAGTACTCGTACCTTCCGGATCACGGTCCGTGGCGTGTTCGACGGGCTGGGCGCCGATCAGCGTGCCGAGCTCCTGAGTCATGCTGCGGAGCACGACGTCCTGCGGGCGGCCTTCACCCCCGAGGGGCACCTCTCCTACGACGCGACCGCACGGTCGGCCTTCACCTTCCGTTTCTCGGACTCGGGGGACGAGGAGGAGGACATCCTGGAGGCCACCGAACGCGCCGAG
Organism: Kitasatospora papulosa; assembly: GCF_000717245.1. Taxonomy (GTDB): domain Bacteria; phylum Actinomycetota; class Actinomycetes; order Streptomycetales; family Streptomycetaceae; genus Streptomyces; species Streptomyces papulosus. The sequence goes on along the minus strand of NZ_JNYQ01000003.1, from coordinate 159,978 downwards.
GCCGCGGCGAAGGCCTGGCTGGGCGAGCGAGGCTACGGCTACAAGAACCTCAGGAGCAGTGCGGAGGACCTTTCGCAGGCGCCCCTCGGGAAACGCCAGAAGCGCGCGGCCGCCCAGGGGAAGGTCTGAGAGGGAGCGAGCCGGCCCGGTCCGGGCCGACGGATCCTCCCGGACCGCTCGGTCGGCGCCTCTCCCGCCGGCGCTGTGCCTCACCGTCTCGGCCCCCGTGGTGCGCAACCGCGACCGACGGGCTCAGAAGGACCAACGGGTGTGGCTGTACACCCCGTCGTCGCGGCCGAAGCCGTACGCGGTCGACGGAGTCACCGCGAAGACCACCGCGTCCCCGCTCCGGAACGCGTCTCCGATCCCGTGGAAGGTGCCGTCGGGTGAGGTGATGTGCGGGCCGTACTTCGCCTCGTACGCCGTGATCACCTCCTCGATCACCGCCGGGTCGGCAATCCGCTCCGCCTCGCCCTCGACGACGATGTCCAGTCCTTCGGTGAGCGAGTTCCTTCCGGTGGTCAGCGCGCAGTGCCCGTCACGGGCGAGATTCTTCGCCTTCTGCTCCTGCGGGCCGGTGGAGAAGTACATCACCCCGTCGTGCCAGGCGGCGATCACGGGAGTGACGTGCACCCTGCCGTCGGGCCGCACGGTGGACACCCAGAAGATCTCGGCCCGCTCCAGCTGTTGCTCGGCCTCGCTCCAGCGGGTGGCGGTCACGTCCGCGGCACCGGGGCGCGGATGGAGCGCCGAGCTGTAACGGGCGTCGAGTTCGGCCGTGGGCCGCTGCTCCGCTGACTGTGCCGACATGGACCATCTCCCTCTCTCCGCGTCCCCCGACGTCCCCTGTGGGCGACCAGGCCGGTGTCGTCGCCGCACAGCTTCCCGTCGCTCCGCGTCAGACGCAAGGAACGAGGCCGGTGTCCGCCGTCATTCCAGTGCGAGGGTCGGCCCGGGACGGTCGCCGTGGTGTGCGAGCGCGGTGTGATCGGTGTGGATGGTCGCGGCGGTCAGGCGCGGAACCGTGTGGATCAACGCGTGTTCGGCCGCGACTGCCAGTTCATGTGCCTGGACGACCGTCAGATGCGCGGGGACCACGATGTCGGCCTCGGCCCGGAGGGCGTGGCCGATCCACCGCATCCGTACCGGTCCGATGCCGATCACCCCGTCCACGCTCCGCAGCGCGCTCTCCGCAGTGGCGACCAGAACGGGGTCGACGGAGTCCATCAGACGGTGGTACACCTCGCGGGCGGCGTCCTTGAGGACGAACAGGATCGCGGCGGTGATGACCAGCCCGACGACCGGATCGGCCGTCCGCCACCCGAGGGCCGCTCCGCCGGATCCGAGGAGTACGGCCAGCGAGGTGAATCCGTCGGTGCGGGCGTGCAGCCCGTCGGCGACGAGGGCGGCCGAACCGATCTTCCTCCCGGTGCGGATGCGGTACCGGGCGACCCATTCGTTGCCGACGAAGCCCGTGAGTCCGGCGGCGGAGACGGCCCACAGATGCGTGATGTCACGGGGGGCGAGCAGACGGTCGAACGCCACCCAGGCGGCCAGGACCGCGGAGGCGGCGATGGCGGCCACGACGAGGATGCCGGCGAGGTCTTCGGCACGTCCGTAGCCGTAGGTGTAGCGCCGGTTGGCCGCCCGGCGTCCCAGCAGGAATGCCATGCCGAGCGGGACGGCGGTCAGCGCGTCCGTGGCGTTGTGGATCGTGTCACCGAGCAGAGCCACCGAACCGGACAGGGCGACGATCAGTGCCTGCACGGCGGTGGTCGCACCCAGAACGGCGAGGGAGATCCACAGTGTGCGCATTCCCTCGCGGGAGCTTTCCATCGCCGTGTCGACCTTGTCGGCCGCTTCGTGGCTGTGCGGTGCCACCGCGTGGGCGAGACCGTGGCGCAGTCGCTTCAGCCGTGCTCCGGCTGACCGGTGCCGGTGCTCGTCCTCCACGTGGGTGTGACCGTGTCCCTGGCGGTGGTCGGGTGAGTGCGGGTGGCCGGGCGCGTGGGCGTGCTCATTCCCCTCCATGTCCGCCACCGTGGCACACCGATCCGATTGCGGCTACGGCCGTCATACCCGCCGTGACCAGGTGCGGTGAGCTCGCAACAGCGGCGCGCGGGCAGCAGCTTGCCGTCCCGGCTGCACCCGCTGTCATGGTCGTGGTCCGGTACGGAGCAGTGGCCTGGGAGCGCACCCACGGCTACGGCAGGGGGCCGAGGTCTCCTCCGGAGATGGGGGAGAGGGGCACTCGGCCTCCGTCCGGGGCCGGGCGGTGCGGACGGAAGGTCCGGCGGTAGGTGTCGGGGGGGAACACCGACCGTGCGGTTGAAATGCCGGCGCAGCGTCGCGGCGGTGCCCATGCCGGTGTTGGCCGCGATGGCGTCCAGTGTGTCGTCCGTGGTCTCCAGTAACTCCTGTGCGTGGCGTATCCGTTGCGTGAGCAGCCATTGCAGCGGGGTCGTGCCGGTCACCGTCCTGAAGTGGCGGCTCAGGTTGCGCGAACTCATCCGTGCCCGGCGGGCCATGTCCTCGACGGTGAGTGGGTGGTCCAGGCGTCGGGCCACCCACGGGAAGAGCTCGGCGAGCGGGTGGTTGTCCGGGGCGGGGACGGGCGTGGTGACGAACTGGGCCTGACCGCCGTCCCGGTGCGGCGGCACGACGAGCCGCCGGGCGAGGGTGTTGGCGACCGAGGAGCCGTGGTCGAGGCGTACGAGGTGCAGGCACAGGTCCATCGCGGCGGCCTTGCCGGCGGAGGTCAGCACGCTCCCGTCGTCCACGTAGAGGACGTCCGGGTCCACCGTCACGCGGGGGTGGCGCCTGGCCAGCTCCTGCGTGTGGGCCCAGTGCGTGGTCGCCCGCCTGCCGTCCAGCAGACCGGCGGCGGCGAGCACGAAGGCACCCGTGCAGAGGGACGCCACGCGGGTGCCCGCGTCGTGAGCCGCGCGTACCGCGTCGACCAGCTCGGCCGGCGGATCCGTGTCGACGTCGGCCCACCCCGGCACGATCACCGTGTCGGCGCGCCGGAGGTGGTCGAGACCCTGATCGGGTTCCAGCCGGAAGCGGCCGACCCGTACGGCGTCGGGCCCGCAGACCGAGAGGCGGTACCAGGAGGCCGCCGAGCCGGTCATGTCCGCTCCGAAGACCTCGCACGCCAGGGACCGCTCGAAAGGCAGCATGCCGTCGGTGACGGCCAGCGCGACAGTAGCCATGCCGGAAGATTACGGGGCACGACGACGCATCTGATCCGCACGGCAGCTCGCCCTGGCCACCTTGGACCGCCGGCTCCTGCTCGAACGGCGTCCAGCGGCGCTACGGACACTGGTGGGACAAGGGAATTCCCGGCGCCGAGACGACGGAGGTCAGGGCCTGACCGCGTCGGGCCACGCCGGCCAGGGTCAGTGCGGGGCTTCGACGTACGAGGCCAGGTTCGCCAGCGAGGAGGCGATGCCCGCTTCGTGGTCCGCCTGGCCGATGCCGGGTGGTACGTCCACCGCGGTGACGGTCACCTCCGTACCCTCGTCGCTGCCGACGAGGTGCCAGGTCATCGTCATCGTGCCCGCGTACGCCGGGTCGTCGGCCTCGAACACCGCTCGCTGGACCACCCGCTCCGAGGGCACCAGCTCGGCGAAGCCGATGTCGACGACGTCCGTCGCGTCCGTGGTCTTGCCGGGAGCGCCGGCGGGGTCCACGTAGGTGAGCGCCATCCGGAACCCGCCGCCGGTCCGGGGATCCCAGCGCTCGACCCGCCCGCGCATGCCCTCCGGAGGCAGCCAGGCCTCCAACGACTCCCGGTCGAGGAGTGCCTCGTAGACGGCCGCCGGTGATGCCGCGACCATCCTGACGGCACGGTCGGTTCTGCTCATGCCCCGATCCTAGGGCCGGGAGCGGCCGAGCGGGAGCCGGCCGTGTGCACGGCCACTCAGCCGGTCGTGCCGCGTCCCGCCGCGCGGGGCCGCAGGGTGTACGGCCCTTCTGGCGGTGGTCCCCGGCGACCCGGCCGGGCAAATTGTTGAAACTTCACGCATCGGTTAGGGTCGAGATGTCGCTTGAAAGTTCAAGTTCACCTCGTTAGGGATCTGTGCCGATGACTTCCGTCCTCAACCGCTCCGTCACGTCCTCCTCGACCGCCTCCGAGGGCGCGTCGCCGCACGCGTATGACGCCGGTCTGCTGCTTGTCCGTGTCGTCCTCGGACTGACCGTGGCCGCACACGGCGCGCAGAAGCTGTTCGGTTGGTTCGGAGGCGGAGGGCTCGACGGCACCGGCCAGTTCTTCGCCCAGAGCGGATACCCCGCCGGGCGGACGATGGCCGTGATCGCCGGTCTCAGCGAGACCCTGGGCGGACTCGGTCTCGTGCTCGGGATTCTCACACCGCTGGCCGGCGCGGCGGTCCTGGGCACGATGATCAACGCGCTGGCCGTCAAGTGGGGTGGCGGATTCTTCGCTCCCGCCGGCGTCGAGTTCGAGGTGCTGCTGCTGGCCGGAGCCGCCGGACTCGCTCTCACCGGGCCCGGCCGGATCGCGGTGGACCGCTTCCTGCCCGGTCTGCGCGCACACCGGCTCGTGTACGGAGTGGCCGGCGTCCTGCTCGCGGCCGTGCTCGCCGCCCTCGTCCTGCTGGTCCGCAACTAGGAACCGCGGCGGGCCGGCACCGGGGCGGCCGCTGCCGCACGTGCGGCCTCCGCAACGGCCGGTACGGCGTACCGGTCAGTCCGGCGGCGCGTCCTTGGCCCGCCTCGTCCGTACCCCTCCCGCGACCGCCCCGCACAGACGCGTCAGAGAGGTCAGCCCTCCTGGGCCGAAGAGCAGCACCCACAGGGCGGGCTGACCGGGCGAGGACCGGTCCGCCGCCACCGTCAGAGCCACGGTGGCGGCCAGATGGGCGGTGGTGAAGACCAGCCTGGGGGTGCGGCGGGGCAGCGGGAGCAGCGCGAGCAGGAACCAGGCCAGGGCGATGAACAGGACGAGCAGGATGAGTCCCATGTGCCGGACGGTCTCCAGACGGGAAAAGGGGCCGGCCGGCCGCGCGATCGCGGCCGGCCGGTCGTGGACAAGGGTCCCACGGGAGGACCCGCGGTCAGTAGCTGCTGTACCCGGCGTCGAGCGGAATGCTCTTGTCGAGGCAGAAGTGCGCCGGGGAGGGGTCGGTCCCGGCCGATGCCGGTGCCGTGATGTCCCAGGGGTTACCGCTCTGGTCGGTGCCGAAGTTGCACGGACCGTACGGGTTCGGCCACAGCGGATAGTCCTGGTTCGGGTCGGGGATCTTGCTGAAGTCCTGGAAGTCACCCTTGATGACCGGCGCCGCACCACCGGCGCCGCCGTCCAGGTTCATGGCCTTGCCGTCCACGTAGAGGTACTGGTCGGGCATGTGGCTGGAGCGCAGGTAGGGCCGCCCGCTCACCTTTCGCACCGATCCGTCCGCGCAGACCTTCAGGCTGAGCTCCTGCCAGATGGGCGGTGCCTGGCCGAAGGCCGTGCCGACCAGGGGGGAGAGCAGTTCCGTCTGGAAGAAGTTGGACCAGATGCCGCTCGCCAGGTCGGCTACGGCGTCCGGCACCCGGCTGTCGCCGTCGGCCTTCTTCTGCCAGCTGTCGATGTTCTGCTTGGGCGCGTCCGCGCTCAGCATGGGCCGGTACCCGATGGAGCCGCCCGAGGCGTAGAGCGTGGCGACGCAGGTGCCTCCGGTCTCGACCGGGGTGTCGTCGTCCTTCACCACGGTCGGCTTCTTGCCGGCGAACGCGTAGGAACGCCCCGGCAGGACACCGGTCGCCAGTGGGTCGGCGGCGTGGCTCTTGTTGTCGTGCTGGTTGAGGTTCTTCACCGAGTAGCGCAGGTCGGGCCTGGCGATGCCGTAGTCCGTGGCGAGCGCGGAGAACGTGTCCAGCATGAACTTGGGCAGGTGCGTGTTGCCTGTGCGGTTTCCGTAGTCGACGTACTCACTGCCCGGGATGACGGTGCCGGCGGCGTCCTTGACGAACGAGACGGTCGTCCGCGAGCGGATCTTGTACGAGTTGTCGTCGGTGTCGAACCTGGTGGGCTTGGTGGAACTGGTCGGCCGGTCGGTGTACGGGTTGGCGAACCCCACCCAGGTGCCCTGGCTGGTGCCGTCGGGGTGGTTGACCGGGTCGGTTCCCGCGGCTGTCACCTGGGAGCGCCAGGCCGTCATGGCGCTCTTCGTCGCGGGCATCGCGCACCCGGTGGTGGGACCCGCCGTGCACGAGGGCAGGGAGGTGATGCGGCCCGTGAGGTCCATGGCCCAGTCGTAGAGGTTCTGACGGCTGGTGAGCGGCCCGCCGATCCAGGACGCCGGGGCGGAGGTGTCGAGGTTCTGGTCCTCGTCGAAGAGGGCCACGGCGTCGACGCTGCGCTCGACGTAGGTGCCCGTGATGGGTACGAAGGCGACGGCGTCGTAGGCGATGTCGTCGTCACCGGTGCCGTCGGACGTCACCGAACTGAGCGTGACCTTGGGGACGTTGTCGAACATGAAGGCGCCGATGGAGACCCATCGGTTGCCGTTGCCCGGCTGCCGGACGATGCGGGAGCGCACACCGGTCTTGGTGGTGACGTCGTACTGGGCGAGCTGGGTCTGTGCCCCGTGGTCGGGCAGGTGGACCAGGACGCGGGCCGGCTGGCTGAGCGTCTTGTTGAGCGTCCAGGTGCCGGTGACCTTCATCTTGCCGCCCTCGGCGCTCGCCTGGCGGGTGTGGGCGAACGAGAAGTGGCCGCCGTAGCCGGCTCCCAGCTGGTGGAAGTCGATCTTCGAGGGGTAGAGGCCCTTGGAGTCGGCGGCGAAGTTCAGCGCGAAGTTGCCCTGATTGCTGGTGGGTGTGGTGCAGCCCGGCCGGACGGACGGTGTGCCGTCCGGAAGGTCGTCGATGACGAGGGCACCCGACGGGAGGCCCGCCGTGGAGCAGTTGGGCGGGTACGGAGTCCCGTCGGCCTGTTCGTCGTAGGTGCTGTTGAAGCGGACGAGTTCGTTGCCGCAGGAGTAGGAGCAGTCGCTCTTCCAGGTGGTGCTCTGGTGGTACCAGCACTTCAGGTCGTACTGGCCGGAGGCGTTCTTGTGAGCGCAGGGGCCGGCCTTGGCGCCCGCCACCTCGGGGGCGTTCGGGGTGTACGACTTGCCCGGCTCGCAGGTGTTGCTCGCGTCGCAGAACTGGTTGACGGGCGGCTTGGCGTTGGCGCGGTTGAGCGGGGCGGTGACGACATCACCGTTCCACCAGGCCGGACGGTAGGCGGAGACGGGCGTGTTGGGGGCCTCCAGCAGCTCCGGCGGGTGGCCGGCGAAGCCGATCACCTTTTCCGGGTAGGGCCAGTCCTGCGGGTGGGCGGCGTCCGCGTACGAGGTGTCCATGAAGGAGGCGCGGTTGGCGGGGTACTCCGGGTTCGCCGGGTTGTTGGCCCATCCCACGCCCCAGGCGCCGCCGTTCTTGCTGCTGTCGGCCTGCGGGTAGAAGCCCGAGTTGTAGGCCCAGAGTGCGAAGAACCAGTTCTCGATCTTGGTCGCGTCACCGTTGTTGATCTTCATTCCGGCGCCGCGGGTCTGGTTCCACTTGTCGGTGAGGATCTGCAGGCCGGCCGCGACGTTCACCACGTAGTCCAGGGCGACGGCACGCTGTGTCTGATAGGCCCAGGCGGTGTCGGAGGGGCCCTTCTCCTTCCCGGCGAGGCGCATGTGGTCGGTGACCTGCGTGATGCCGTAACCGCAGTCGGCCTCGGCCCAGTTGATGTCCCAGTCGTCGGCGCTGCTGCTGTTGTAGATCTCCAGCCCGTAGTAGTTGCCGATGAGCGGGTTGGCGGTGACGCCCGGGACGGCGAAGCGGGCCGCCTGCCACATGTTGGATTCCTGGGCCGTGACGCCGAGCATCACCTGCGCCGGTACGTGATCGCCCTCGACGAGTGTCCTCTTCGGGAAGAGTGTCTGCGGCGCGTACGCCGGCATCCCGAGGTTCTTCCAGTTGGCGGGACGTGAGGCCTTCGCGTTCAACGTGCCCATGATGGCCTGGTCGACGGCCCATTCCACCTGACGCGGCTTGGGCTGCATCGCCTGGTTGCGGGGATCGTTGCGCGGGACGGAGCAGTACCGTTCGTCCTCGACCGGATCGCTCGGCGAGGTGGCCGCGGCGAGGCTGCTCGTCGCCTGGCCCTTCTTCGCCGTGCCGGTGCCCGTGCCGAGGCCGGGCGTGGGCGCGACGCCCTGACCGGCGTCGGAGCCGACGACCGCGGCGGGGTCGACGACGAAGGTCATCGTACGGCCGCGGGCGGGGAGGCTGACACCGAGCGTGACGGGACGGGGATCCGCCGCGGCCTCGGCCGTTACCCGTGAGTCCTTGCCGTCCGTCCAGGCCGCGCTGGTGATGACGGCCCGGCCCGTGGTGGACACCCGGGCTCCCGGGGGCGCGTCGAGCAGCCGGACGGCCTTGGGAAGGGCACCGGTGACGCCCTTCCGCGCGGTACCGCTGAGGTACACCCGGCCGTCGGCGGAACGGGTCACGTCGACGGCGTCGAGCTTGCCGTGCCCGAGCGGCGAGGCCGTGCGCCGGGAGGCGGGGGATTTCAGCTGTCCCGCGGTCAGGTGCCGTGCGGTGGCCCGGTCACCGGAGCGGTCCAGGAAGGTGAGTCCGCCGTCCTGGTCGGGGGTGAGCCGGAAGGGCACGGCATCGGTCGCGGCCAGCGTCGAGCGCCGGCCGTCGGCGGCGACGGAGACGATCCGGGAGGTGTCGGCCGCCACGATCCGTCCGCCACCCGCCGGTACGGCGGACGTGAGCTGTCCCGTCACCTCGACGGGCTCGGCGACCTTGCCGGTCGCGGCGTCGACGCGCAGGAGCCGGGTGGACGACTTGTCCTCGCCACCGCTCTGCGTGAGGACGGCTTCCTCACCGGCGCCGCAGCCGGGGTTGTAGTAAGCCAGACTGACCTGACGCCGAAGCTTGGTGACGTCACCCGTCGTGAGGTCGACCACGGCCGCGAACGCGCCGCGGGAGAAGAGCTCCGCCTTGTTGGTGAATGTCCGGGGCGCGTAGACGACCACGGCCCGCTTGCCGGAAGCGGTCACGCAGGCGTTGCCGATCCAGGCGTCGGTGTCGAAACCGGGCTCGGCGAGGGTGGCTGCCGTCCGCCAGGCGTACCCTGACCGTTCGTCGGCGACCAGCAGGTGCATGCCCCGTGCGTCCCCGGTGGTCGTCCACATCCGGTCGTGCGAGGTACGCCAGCCCGGGCCGAGCGTGGCGTCACGCTTCTTCTCCGGTATGCCGGCCTCCGCGGCGTCGGGCCGCCGCTCGGGCGCGTCGGCGCCCCGTGATCCGCTCCAGGGGGTGTCGGACGCGGCGCCGGACGAGGCCGGCTCGGGGCCGGGGGGCGCAGGAGCCGCCGCCGCCTGCAGGGTGCCGGCCAGCAGTCCGGCCAGCACGGCGGGTACCACCGTTGCGAGGCGGAAGCCGCCTCTGGGTCTTGGCATGGGGGTTCACTCTCTGTCCGCGCCATCGGCGCTCATCCGGTGCGAGCGGACAGGTGCGCCCACGGGGCGCCGTCAGCTCACAGCCGACCATGCTGTGACCCATCCGTCTCAGGGCGCTCTTCCGGCGGTCTCGCGGCCGTTGAGGAACGTCCCGAGCCGTGTCTCCGCACCCGGCCGACCACGTACTCCGAGCGGCGCGTGGAGGGACGGAGGACGCGTCGGACCACCGGCGCTGCCGCCCGTGAGTGCGATCCGGCCGGATCCCCGGGCCGCGTCGGGTCTCACCGTGCGGCGCCGGTGGTCCCCGTGAGTCCGCGGTGCACGAAGGTCCTTTACGTCCCGGGATGCTGTGGCAGGGCGAGCCAGTCCGACCAGGACATCTCGCGGCCGGGGAAACGCGGCTGCTCGAAGGGCCAGTCGGCGGCGATCCACCGCGGCACCAGCGCGTCGAGGGCCTGCTCGACCTTGCTGCCCACCAGCTCGTCCACCACCCACCAGGCGATCTCGCCGTCGGCGCCGGCCCTCTCCGGCGGGTCGATGTAGACGCAGCCGAGCAGGGCCGTCTCCGCCGCGTCGAACAGCGCGTAGTTGAAGGACTCGTGCGCGGCGATCTCCTGCTCGTGCCGCAACAGGTCGGCCCGGTCGGCCTCGTAGGTCATGGTGGCCGCGGGCCAGCCCCAGGCCGGGCCGAAGATGGTCCACAGCCTCTCGCGCGAACCCATCACAGCCGGGTGGTCGAGCGGGGTGTCCGCCTCCCGGATCGGGCGCAGGTGATGGCCACCGCCCGGCAGGGGGACCAGCACGGGGTGCACGAAGTCATCGGGGAGCCAGCTCATGGCGCCCGACCGTAACAGCGTGCGGCCGCCCGCTCCTCCGGATTTCCCCCCTACGTCCGCCAGGCCCTGCCGTCACGCCGGGCAGGGCCCGCGCCACCACCCGACCGGGGCTCCCGTTCGACCGACAGCTCCATGATCGGTACGGCGACGGCTTCTACGCCTGGATCAGGCCACCGACTTGCTGCGGAGTGAGGCCGGTGAGCTGGACGATGCGCGGTGCTGGAACGCCGGCGGTCAGCGCGCGCTGGACGAGGGCCTCCCAGTCCTGGGTGGTCTCCCGGAAACCGTGAAGTTCGGCTTCGAGGTCCGCGATGGATTGCGGCGCGCTCTCCCGGTGGACGCGCAGCGCTTCATCCTCGCTCAGTGGGACGGGCAGACTTTCGGCGTCTTCCGGGATGAGGATCTCGGCGTCCGCGGGAAGGATCCTGACCCGCTCGGACGTGGCCGGGACCCCGTGAGCTTGCAACCATGCGTGAACTGCGGGTGTTTCCGAACAGGCCAGGGGACCGACTGCGCCGAGAGCGGCTCCGATCCGGGGAGCTCCGTCGGACAGCAGGAACAAACGAGCGTCATGATCCATCGTGCACAGTACCTTCTCGAGCAAGGGCGACAGCGGTACCGCGATGGTATCCGCGTACCGAGCGGCGCCGGGTCGACCGGGCTCGTCCATCGACGCCCCCGACGTGCCGCAGGACGTCGAACGCGTGACAGGGACGACTGCCGATTCCTGCTTGTGACAGTTTTGCTTGTCGTCAGATTTCCTGGCAGGTACGCTTGTCGCATGGATGATGTGACAGGCATTCCGACCCCCGGCAAGGACGACGAGACCTTCTGGGCGACCGTCATGACCCAGGTGGAACCCGCCTGGATCGAGCCCACCGACGACGACGCGTTCTCCATGGACGACAAGGTGCTCGATGCGGTCCGGGCGCTCGCCCGGCGGATCTCGACACGGGCACAGGCCTACCGCGCCGCAGGCCAGGACTTCGATCCCGCGCTCATGGCGGCGCCCGATGTGCAGCTGGCGCTGCTCCGGGCGCTCTACGAGACCAAGCAGTCCGTCGACCGGCTGGCGGAGAGTGCCGCCACCGTCGCCGGCCGCAGCGGGGCGAGCTACGCGCAGCTGGGCGCGGCCTGGGGCGGCATCAAGCGCCAGTCCGCCCGTCTCAAGTGGCCTCACGCGGTGGCGAAGAGGACCGCGGGTCAGTCCATCCCTCTCCAGTACGCGGGGGGCTCCGCTCTCATCCACCACGACCCGGACTCCGATTCCTGGTGGTTCGCGGCCTCCGCCGCGGACCAGCAGCAGGAGGAGTCCGAGGCCGTCCACGCCACCTCCACCGAGGCCATCGCCCGGGCGACGGAGTTTCTCCTGGCGCACGGCCTGCCCACCGGGCAGGCATCCGCGTGAGGTGACCGCCAGGCCGTTGCCGAGCCGTACGCGGCCCGGCGACGGCCGCGTGCCGGCCCGCCGGAACTCCGGGCGCCGGCCCGGGAAGGCATCGGACGATCGGCGTGGGCCCGCACGGGTTCGGAATCGGCGGCACGGCTCCCGGGGCGCGATGTCGTCGGCCCTACGAGAGTTCCCGCTGACCCCTGTCCTCCGCCGAGGGGGACAGGACGGTCATGGGCAGCAACTGGGGGCGTTTCGCGGTGCGTCCGTCACCCGAGGACCGGGCGCGCAGGCGGCGTCCGAGCCACGGGCCGAGGAACGCGGCCGCCCAGCGCAGCTCGGCTCCCGCCGTCCGCCAGCCCGTGGGAACGGTCTGCGGCGGCAGGGGAAGTGACCAGGCGTCGTCGCTTCCCGGCAGGCCGATGGTGTGTGCGGTGGCCGCGGCGATCCGCTCATGGCCGAGAGGGCTGGCGTGAAGGCGGTCCGCACCCCATAGCCGTGGATCGGTCGCGACCGCCGATCGGCCCGTCTCGACGACCGTGACCCCGTGGCGGCCGGCCGCGGCACGGATGCGGTCGTTGAGATCCAGGAGCCGGGGCCTGACCGGCCGGGCGAGCGGCACGATCCTCGACACGTCGGGGAAGGTCAGCGTCACGACATGGGCCCCGGTCCGCGTGAGCGCGGCGAACATCTCCTCCAGGTGCCCGGTCACCTCCGCGGCGTCGAAGCGGGGCCGGAGCACGTCGTTGACCCCGGCGACCACGGTCGCCAGGTCGGGCCGCAGGGCCAGGGCGGGCCCCAGCTGTTCGGCTCGGACCTGGCCGGCGAGGCGGCCGCGTACCGCGAGGTTGGCGTACAGGATCTCCGAGCCGCCGGCGGCGAGGTGTTCGGCGAGCCGGTCGGCGAAGCCGCGCAGGCCGACGGTGTCGTCCCCGTCGCCGAGCCCTTCGGTCTGGCTGTCGCCCAGGGCGACGTAGCGCAGGTACTCACCGTTCGGCATGGTTCGACTGCCTTTCCCTGAGGATGCCTGCGATCCGGAGGCACCAGGTCAGGTGCTCCTGCTCGAAGGCCAGGCCTCGCAGGCATGTGAGGTACGGCCCGATCCGTGCGCCCCGGAGGAGGAATTCCTCCTCGTCGACGTCGCCGCGCAGTTGACGGAGCAGCGCGCCGAGGAGTTCGATCTTGGCCTCGGCCGCGGACGCCCGCTCCTCGAGTTGTCCGATCACCGACGCTGTGCCAACGCGGTCGGCGACCTGGACCTTCACCAGCAGGTCGTCGCGGATGAACGAGGGCTTGGCCGCGGTTTCGGCGAACGCCTCCAGCTCGGCGCGGCCGGCGTCGGTGACCCGGAACAGCCGCTTGTTCGGCCGGGTCTCCTGGACCACCTGCCGCCCGGAGACCAGCCCTTCCTTCTCCAGCTTGGCCAGCTCGGCGTACAGCTGCTGCGGCAGGGCGTGCCAGAAGTTCGCGACGCCGATGTCGAAGGCCTTCGCCAACTGGTATCCGCTGTACTCGCCGTCCAGCAGTGCCGCGAGCACCGCATGCCGCAAGGCCATCGACCCTTCCCTTTCCTCGTTCTCCGCTGCATCATACTCAACAAACTGATTAGTCATATTCTTGAGTAATGGGAGAGGCCATGGAGACTGCCGAACGCTTCCGCGAAGCCGTGGAGAAGGGTGAACTCGAAGCGCTCGGAGCGCTGTTCGCGGAGGACATCCGTCTCTACAGCCCCGTGAAGTTCACGCCCTTCGAGGGCAGGCCCATGGTGCTGGGACTCTTCGGGGTCCTGCTGCGCACCTTCGAGGACTTCCGCTACGTCGGAGACTTCGAGGGCACGGCGGAGACCAGCGGCGACGGTGAGGCGGCCCGGTCGGCGATCCTGGTCTTCCGGGCCACGGTGAACGGCAAGGAGATCCACGGAATCGACCTGCTCCAGTTCGACGAGGCGGGCCTGATCAAGGAGTTCACCGTGATGGTCCGGCCCCAGTCGGCTGTGCACGCCCTGGGGCAGGCGGTGCTCGAAGGCCTGGTCGCCGACGGCCTCGCCCCCCGGGCCGTCGACCGTTAGACGTCCTTTCCCACCGCTCGGCGGCGCCGGCTGGAGGGTGTGCCGGGAGAACGTCGCGTAACGCGTGCGCGGACGACGTCCTTACTCGCTCGTCGGGGCCGGCTGAACACATGCGTGTGGCCCCCACCGGAGGGTGGGGGCCACCATGGTCGACCGGCGCTTCCGCTGCGGGCCGGTACGGGAAGGGTTCAGGCGTCCTGCCTGGCCCGTGCCATCTCGCGCACCCGTCCCCGGACGAGGAACCAGCCACCCACCAGCGCCGCGGCGATCAGTGGCACGAGGGTCACGGTGGTCCTGCCGACCCCGCCGCCCCACCACATCAGGAAGACCACGCCCACGAGGAACAGCAGGGTGACGATCTGTGTGTACGGGGCCCACGGCAGGCGGTAGGCGGGCCTGGTGGCCCGGCCGTCCTGCGACCGGTACCAGAAGGCCAGGGAGCAGAGCATGATCATGCCCCAGGTGCCGAGGATCCCGATGGACGCGAAGTTCAGCACGATCTCGAACGCCTGGCCGGGCACCACGTAGTTCAGCCCGACGCCCAGCACCCCGAAGCCCGCGGTCAGCAGAATGCCGCCGTAGGGCACCTGCCCCTTGTTCATCAGCCCGGTGAAGCGGGGCGCGGAACCCGAGAGCGCCATGGAGCGCAGGATGCGGCCGGTGGAGTAGAGGCCGGAGTTCAGGCTGGACAGGGCGGCCGTGAGCACGACCAGATTCATCACGCCGGCCGCGCCCGGCACCCCGAGCTTGTCCATGACGGTGACGAACGGACTCTGGTCCCCGGAGTACGCGGTGTAGGGAAGCAGCATCGCGAGCAGGACCACCGAGCCCACGTAGAACAGCCCGACCCGCCACATGATGGAGTTGATCGCGCGGGGCATGATCTTCTCGGGGTTCTCCGTCTCACCGGCGGCGACGCCGCACAGCTCGACCGAGGCGTAGGCGAAGACGACGCCCTGGATCACGAGCAGCATCGGAAGCGTGCCGACAGGAAAGACGCCGGTGTCCGAGACCGTGCTCAGCCCGGGGGTGTGGCCGTCCACCGGATGCTGGGTGACGACGAGGAAGATGCCGACCAGCATGAAGGCGACGAGTGCCGCCACCTTGATGATCGCGAACCAGAACTCCATCTCGCCGAAGTACTTCACCGAGATGAGGTTGGCCGTGAGCACCACGGCCAGGGCGATCAGCGCGAGGACCCACTGGGGGATGTCGCTGAACATGCCCCAGAAGTGGGCGTACGTCGCCGCCGCCGTGATGTCCGCGATCGCTGTGGTCGACCAGTTGAGGAAGTAGAGCCAGCCGGCCGCGAAGGCGCCCTTCTCGCCCATGAACTCACGGGCGTAGGACACGAAGGCGCCGGAGGACGGGCGGTAGAGGATCAGCTCACCCAGCGCACGCACGACGAAGAACGCGAAGACACCGCAGACGGCGTACGCGATGGCGAGGGAGGGACCGGCGTCGGCGAGGCGGCCGCCCGCGCCCAGGAAGAGCCCGGTGCCGATCGCGCCGCCGATGGCGATCATGTTGATGTGGCGGGACTTGAGGTCCTTGCTGTAACCGGCGTCACCGGCGTCCACGTGGGGGGAAGTCGTCGCCGGCGTGCCGGCGCCGAGCTGATCGGCTGCCTTGATGCTGCCGTCACTCATGTAGGGGGGTCGCCTTTGTGAGGGGGGAGATGGTCGGTCCCGGCCGGGCCCGTGGGGGGTGGGCATCCGGCGATGGCTCGAAGGCGCATGATCAGGAACCCTGTGATTCTGGCAGCGCGGTGAGCCTGGCGAAAACAAATCTGAGGTATTTCAGAGGTTTCGGCTGGGTAAAGTGGCCTCGGATGAGTGGGAGGGCCGGACCGGGTGACCGGCGCCGCTCTCCCGGGACGGCCCTGCCGCGAGCACGGCCGCCGTTACCCGTGTCCGACCTGGGAGAGTGGCTCCATGAACGACATGTGGACCGGCGCCAAGGTGCGCCTCCGTGGAGTCGAGCCGGAGGACTGGAAGGGATTCCGGGACCTGGCCCGGAACACCGTCGACGCGCGCGCGGCCGACCAGGTCGAGCCTCCGCGCTCCGACGAGAGCTACAGGTCCTGGACCGCTGACCGCGCCGGGCGGCCTCCTGGCGGCGAAGCGTTTCGGCTGGTGATCGAGGCGCTGGCCGAACGTGTCTTCGCGGGGTCCGTGACCGTCGGGGAGACCGACAACCGAGCCGGACGGTTCAGGACGGGCATCGAGGTGTCCCGTGACCACCGCGGGAAGGGCTACGCGACCGAGGCCACCGAGCTGATCCTCACCTACATGTTCGGGGAGCAGCGCCTCAACAAGTGTGAGGTGGAGGTCCATGCCTTCAACGAGGCGTCCCTCGCCCTCTACCGCAGGCTGGGATTCGTCGAGGAAGGACGGCTTCGCCAGCACGAGTACTTCGCGGGCGGGTACCACGACTCGGTGCTGCTGGGCATCACCGCCGACGAGTTCTGGGCCACGCGCCGACGTCCTTCGGTCCGGTGACCCGCGGGAGGCCAGGGTGTCTGCGTCCCCGGCGCCGCCTCACACAGGCCGTGCCGCCCCGCCGTCCTCGACGGGGATACCCAGCCGTCCGGCCACGGTGGCCAGGGCGGTGCCCAGCGGGAGCGCGATGCGGGTGACGGCGTGCCGGTCGCCCCGGGTCACGTCGCGGTTGACGATCAGCACCGGCTTGCCGTCCTGAGCCGCCTGGCGGACGAACCGGAGCCCGGACATGACGGTCAGCGACGACCCCAGGACCAGCAGTGACGCCGCCCCGCGGACCAGTTCGCGGCACTGCTCGACCCGTCGCGCGGGCACGGTCTCGCCGAAGAAGACCACGTCCGGTTTGAGGACGCCTCCGCAGACCGTGCAGGGCAGCACATGGAAGTCCCCGACCTGTTCGTCGGTGAGGTCGGCGTCGCCGTCCGGATTGATCGCCGTGGCCACCGGCCGGAAGCCCGGATTGGCCTCCTCCAGCCGTCGGGCCAGTTCACGGCGGAGACTGAAGTCGCCGCAGGTGAGGCAGACGACCCGGTCCAGGCTCCCGTGGAGTTCCACGACACCCTCGCTGCCGGCAGCCTGGTGCAGACCGTCGACGTTCTGGGTGATCACGCCGGAGAGCATGCCCTCCCGCCCGAACGCGGTCACGGCCCGGTGGCCCGCGTTGGGGCGGGCGCGGCCGAAGGTGCGCCAGCCGAGGTGGCTGCGGGCCCAGTAACGGCGCCGGGCCTGGGGGCTGGAGGTGAAGTCCTGGTACGTCATGGGCGTGTGCCGGCCGAGGCTCCCGCCCTCGCCCCGGTAGTCGGGGATGCCCGACTCCGTGGAGATGCCCGCCCCGCTGAGGACGAGCACGTCACCGGCGCTCAGGGCCTCGGTGACCGGTCCCAGATCCGTGGTGCCCGGCGACACGTCTTCGGTAGGGGTCCAGCTCAGGGTCGGGCGCATACGCATGCCCCCAGGGTACGGAAGGCGCGTCAGGGACGGCGGCCGTGCCCGCCGAGGAGCGCCACAGGGGCCGGTTCCCGGCGGCGCCCTTGCCGGCACGGTCCTCCCCGGCGGTCCGGGACTCCGTCGACTGAACCGGTGGCCACGGCCCGTCCGCGGGTGACGCACCGGCGGACCGTAGGGTACTGCCTCGTGCCTCGACTCGAGATATCCGATCTGATCACCGCCGTGGATCCGCGCACCGGCCGCCGGCTCCCCGTCCGGCGGGCCGAGGTGATCCGACAGCTTCGCGGGAGCGGCGACGCACGCGCGGCCGCGCTCGTCGCCGGCCTGCCCGTGGACGCCGACGGCATACTCGACCCACTCGCCGTGGACCGACTCCTCATCAGCGTGCACACGGAACTGCAACGCCTGAACGAGGAGCTCCGCATGGCCGATCGCCTGGTTCACGTACTCGGTCCGCTCTTCGCCGCGATCCGCACGACCACCGGACAGCACGGGCCCTTCCGCCTCGTGGACATCGGCTGCGGCCTCGGCTACCTGATCCGCCGGCTGGCCTCCACCAACGCCCTCGGCACGGACGTCGAGCTGATGGGGGTCGACCTCGACGCCTCCCTGGTGGGCGAGGCCGGCCGTCTCGCCCGCGCGGAGGAGCTCGACTGCGCCTTCGTCCACGGCAATGCCTTCGCCCTGCCCGAGGCGGCGACCGTCTACGTGTCCACGGGCGTCCTCCACCACTTCCGCGGTCCCGACCTGGCCACGTTCTTCCAGGCCCAGGCCGCCTCACCGGCACAGGCCTTCTGCCACTTCGACATCGCCGCGACCGGCCTCGCGCCCATCGGCGCCTGGATCTTCCACCGCGCCCGGATGCGCCATCCCCTCGGCCGCCACGACGGCGTGGTCTCCGCGCAGCGCGCACACAGCGACGAGACGCTGCTGCGCGCCGCCGATGTGCCCGGCATCCGGCCCCTGCTCTACGAACCGCGGAGCGTGGCGAACCCGTTCTGCACCACGTTGCGTCCGGTCATCGGGGTGCGTCCGCCGCTGGAGGCGCCCTTCCGGCTGGCCCTCGGGCGGGCCGCGCGCCGTCTGGCCGGTCCCGAGCATCTCGCCGGGGCCACCCGGTGACGCCCGCAGTGCCGCTCCTGCTCCTGGGGATGGCTGACGCCGCGTTCAGCGGCTTCCGTGCCTACGCCGGTCGCGACGCGCGCATCCGTAAACACCGGTCGATCATGCGTGCCGCGCTGCGCGGGCTGGCCGTCGGGTGCGCCCTTCTCCTCGCCCCCGTGCTGACCGCGGGCGTCGTGCTGCTGGCCGCGCCGGACCAGGCCCGGACCTACGGCACCCTCACTGCCGGCGGTGTCGGCTACCTGCTCCCCCTCGCCGTCTACGCCACCGCCGTGCTGCTCTCGCTCGCCGCCTACTTCGTGCTGCCCTTCCGTGCCGGCACCCTCGCCATGGTCGTCGGCCTCGGCCCGCTGACCCTGCTGCGTCCGCCGGCCGTGGTGGCCGCCTGTCTCGGTGCGGTGCTCAACGGCGGGGGCTGGTCGTCCCTGCTGGTCGGTGCGATCGCGGGCGCCGCGGTGCTGTGCGTGGAGCCGGTGGTGCACCGGTGCTGGTACCACCAGGTGCTGTGAGGAGACCGGGCGCGCGCTGTGCGGCGGCTCTCAGCGGTCGACGCAAGGGGTCGACCGTGAACACCCCCCGGGCCGGCGTCTCAGCCCGGTGCCGCGGATCGGGACGCTTGACGTGCAGGAGCCATCGCCCAGCGGATCGCGGTGGTCAGAGCCCGCCCGGTCGGGGTCACGCATGCCTCGCCCACGCCGGACAGCCGGGGCAGATCCAGCGACGTACGGGCCCAGCGGGGGAGAGCGGCCACCGAGTTCGCGGCGAGGACCGCATAGGGTGCGCGGGCGGCCCAGGGCAGGGGCGGGTGCAGCAGGATGAAGCGTGCCGCCTCGCGCGCCTCTCTCGTGGAGCGCAGTTCAGCACGGTACGAACCGAGCCGGGCGACGAGCTCCGCCCGGCTGCGCGGAGGATCGATGACGCCGAGGGCCTCCGCCACATGTGCGGTGTCGGCGACGTAACCGTCGTAGCCGGCGGCGTCGAGCGGCTCGGCACCGAAGCGCCGGTGGGCGAGCAGGAAGCTCTCGACCTCGGCCACGTGCACCCAGCCGAGAAGGTGGGGATCGGAGGCGTCGTAGGGCTCGCCCGCGGGGGTCGTTCCGCGCACCGTGCCGTGCACGGCACGAACCCGGTCGACCGCCTGCTGTGCGTGGTCCGCTGTCCCGTACGTGGTCACGGCGAGGAAGGTGCTGGTGCGCTGGAGCCGGCCCCAGGGATCGCCGCGGTAACCGGAATGGGCCTCCACGGCCGCCATCGCCAGCGGGTGCAGGGACTGGAGGAGGAGCGCCCGAAGACCACCGATGAACATGGACGCGTCGCCGTGGACGGTCCTGATCGGCCGGTCGGGGCCGAACCAGCGGGGGCCGGGTGTTCCGTGGATGCGGGCGCGGTTCTCCGGCCCCGCGGGGCCGGCTACCCGGGCGAAGACCGCGCTGCCGAGCCGTTCCCGCAGGCCGGGTGCGGCACCAGTGGACGAGTCCATGGGCCCAGTATGCGCTCGCGGACCCACGTACGGCCGGGCGGCGCCTCCGGACGGAGCGGCGTCACCACCGCCGCTCCGCTCACGCCCCGCGGCGTGCGGCCCAGACCTTCCGCTCCGTGCGCACGCTCAGGTCGGTGCGGCGCAGGATGCTTCGAGGGCCGTCGGTGTCGAGGAGCTGGTCGAGGGCGGCCAGGTCCTCGGGCGAGAGCGATTCTGCGGCGGCACCGCGGATGCGCTGCAGGGTGCCCAGGGCATAGCGGGGGATCGCCTCGGTGCGGGCTCCTTCGATGTCCACCTCGACGGTGCGCGCGCCTTCGACGGTGAAGCCGGCGGCGGTCAGCATCGGTCCCCAGTCGGCACCACGGTGTGGCACGTGCTCCGCGTGGAGGTGGTCGGTCGCGGTGTGACAGCGCTCCTCGAGACCGGGCCGCTCCTCGGGCGCGTCCGGAGGCAGGAAACGGGGGAAACCGGCCAGCTCGACGACGGCGAACAGGCCGTCGGGTGCGAGCACGTCGTGGACCTGGCGCAGTGTGCGGTCGGGCTCGGCCATGTGGTGCATCGAGGCGGAGGCCCAGATGAGCCCGGGTGTTCCCAGATCGGGCCAGTCGGCGGCGTCGAGATCGGCCCGCACCGTGCGCACACGGCCCTCCACCCCATCGGCGCCGGCCTTCTCCCTCAGCCGCTGCAGGTGCTCGGCGGATGAGTCGACCGCCGTGACGTGCGCCTCGGGGAAACGGGCCAGGAGAGCGAAGGTGCCCGCGCCCGTTCCGCAGCCCAGGTCCACGATTTCCCGCGGGGACGCCTCGACGGGCAGCCATGCGGTGATGGAGGCGGTGTGTTCGGCGAGGACTTCGGCGTCCAGGTCGAGGATCTCCGCCTGGCCGCCCGGGTCGGCGGCGTGGTCAGGGTGGTGGGCGTGGTGGCCGGGGGAGTGCGGGTGTCCGTGGGTCATGCCCTCACGCTAGGCGGGCCATGCGCCAGGAGCACAATAAGTTGCTGAATACGCAAGTGGATGACCGTCAGGTGTGCCGAACACGCATGACGCCCGCCGCGGAGGTGGTCACGAGCGGGAGCCGTTCGACGCGCGGCGCTCCTCACCACCGGGGCGGTCCTCCTCACGCTGATGGCCGCGGCGGGCGTCGCGGTCGAAGATCCCCAGGATCTCGCAGGGGCCGCCCTCCGCGCCGATGGCGTGCGGAAGCATGGTGGGGAACTCCGCGGCCTGGTCGGTCTCCACACGGAAGCGGCGATGCCCCAGCATGAGGACCGCGGTACCGGACAGGACGACGAGCCATTCCCGGCCGGGATGCGCGCGCATGCGCGCGGGATTGTCCGGCGGCGGCTCCGTCATACGCTGGCGCACGACGCTCATGCCCGGGTCTCCTTTGACCGCCCAGCGCATCAGGCCGTGGGCCGCGTCGATCGTCGGGCTGGTGACTACATCGTCGGAAGCCGTCTCGACCAACTGGTCCAGCGACGTGTCCAGCGCACGAGCGAGGGTCACCAACTGATCCAGCGCGAGGCGCCGCCGGCCGTTCTCGATGCGGGAGAGCGTGGACTGACCGATGTGCGCACGGCCGGCCAGTTCCTCCAGCGACCAGCCCTGGGCCACGCGCAGAGCGCGGATCCGTTTGCGTACGAGGCTGTCCAGTTCGTCATCGTTCTGCGTCACGGGCGACATCGTAGGCACAGCATGTGGTGCGCTCCCTCGCCCCGTTCGCGTGCCGGGACGGACCGGGCGTGCCGGAGTGAACGGGCAGGAGGAGCGGCCTCCTCCATCGTGTGATGGAGGGGCTCGGTCAACAGGCCACGAGCCGGGCGGCGTCGCCCACGAACACGGCCCGGCCGGCGGCGATCCGGCGTTCCCGGCCTGGGCCGGGACGCGCCAGCCGGTCCAGCGCGCCGAGCAGCGCGGCATCGCCGGCGGCGTACTCGGAGATACCCGCCTCGGCCATCTCGCGCACGCCCTCCACGCCGTGACCGGGGATCGGACGGTATCCGACGACCGGCACCCCGGCGGCGAGGGCCTGCACCGCGGTCTGCCCCGCCGCGTTGTCGACCAGGGCGCTCGAAGCGGCCATCAGGTCGGGCAGATCGTCGATCCAGCCCAGCGGCAGCACGCCGGGGAGCCTCGCGGCGTCGGCCCGCAGCCTTTCGTCGTTGCCGCACAGCAGCACCGGCAGGTGGCCCGCGTCGGCGAGCAGGCGCGCGGTGGCGGTGAGCCCCCGGCCGACTCCCCAGGCACCGGCGGACACCAGCACCACCGGCCGGCCGGGTCCGATCCGTGCCAGCTCGGTACCCCAGCGGGACGGCTGCCGCCCGGGAGCCTGCCGGCCCTCGGCGGTGAAGGCCGCCGGTACGACCGGGCCGCACACCTTCGCCGGGCGTCCGGTCGCGGCCGTGACGCGTGCCGCGGCGGCATCGGTCACGCACAGATAGAGGCTGTTGTCCGGGTGGAGCCACTGCCGGTGCACGGCGAAGTCGGTGACCACGACGGTGCTCGGTGGACAGTCACCGCCATGGGCCGCCCGCAACCGCCCTGTCGCCTGGGCGGCCTGATGGAAGGTGGAGACGAGGGCGTCCGGGCGCCACCGGTCGACGACGCGGCGCAGGCGTGGCGCGAGTGCCGCTGCCAGCGGGGCGGCGGCCGTCGGCCGGCCGTCTCCGCCACCGCCGCGCCCGCGGTCCTGGAAGAGCTTCGAATAGACCGTCTGGTAGGCCCAGGGGCAGCGGCGGAGTGCCGTGCGGTACGCGGCGCGAAGCCCACGGCCGGCACCGTGGGGGAGCAGGCTCAGGAGGTCCACGCAGGAGGCCTGGTGACCGTCGGTCCTCAGGCGTCCCGCCAGTTCGGAAGCGACGGCGTCGTGACCCGCGCCCATGCTCGCACTGATGATCAGAAACCTGCTCATTCCCGTATGTTCCCCGCACGGCGGCCCGTGTGCCAGACACGGACCGGGTGAGCCGTTAGCCCAGTGCGGTCACGCGCGTTTGCCGGTGCACCCGTTGCACCGAAGGATGACTGCGTACGGTCCGGTGCACCCGGGCTCGGAACGGAGCCCCGCGTGGCCGGTGGCCACGGAGGACGGAAGGCCCATGCGCGCGAGCCCAGCACCACGCAGCAGTCCGGCGGCCGGAGCCGATGAGGCGCCGTCGTGCGCGGGCGGCCGCCCCGCCCCGGGCCGGCGGCGGGTCGTGCTGATCACGGGCGCCTCGTCCGGCATCGGTGCCGCGGTCGCCTCCCGGCTCTCGGCGGGCGGCCGATGGGAGCTGCTGCTCAACGGGCGGGACGAGGAGCGGCTCGGTGCGGTCGCCGACCGCACCGGCGGTGTCGCGCTGCCGATGGACCTGGCCACTCCGGAGGGCTGCCGGAAACTGGCCGAGGCCGCTCTGGCACGCGTTGACCGGATCGACGCGCTCGTCGCCGCCGCGGGGCTCGGGTGGGCGGGTGCCTACACCGACATGACACCCGCCGTGGTGAACCGTCTGGTCAGCGTCAACGTCGGTGCCGTGCTCCATCTCGTCAACCTGGTGCTGCCGCACATGGTCACGCGCGGATCGGGCCGGCTGGTCCTGCTCGGCTCCGTCGCCGGCCGGTTCGGCGTACGGGGCGAGGCGGCGTACGCGGCCACGAAGGGCGCCCTGATCCCCTTCGCGGAGAGCCTGCGCTACGAACTCCGGGGCACAGGCGTCCATGTCTGCCTGGTCCAGCCCGGCCCCGTCGACACCCCGTTCTTCGCGCACCGGCGCACCCCTTACACCCGCTCCTGGCCGCGGCCGGTGCCCGCCGGGCGCGTCGCCGCCGCGGTCGAGGAAGCCCTGACCGGGAGGCGGGGCGAGATCACCGTGCCGCGCTGGCTGGGAGCCCCCGGCCTGGTCCAGGGTCTGGCCCCACACCTCTTTCGCCGGCTGGCCACACGCTTTGGCTGACCGGGCCCCTCGACACCGACACGGTCGCGGAGGGCGCAGGACATGATCATCCTCTCCGTCGTCATGGCACTGCTCGCCGCGCTGGGCAACGCGGCGGCCTCCGTACTGCAGCGCCACGCCGCGGCGGCCGACCTGGCCGACACGGCGGGCGGACGGTTCGGCTTCGTACGCCGCCCCGCCTGGCGCTGGGGGGCGGGGCTCCTGGCCCTCTCCGGGGCGGCGCAGGCCCTGGCCCTGGCGACGGGACCGCTGGCGGTGGTGCAGCCGGTTATGACGACCGAGCTGCTGTTCACGCTCGTACTGGCCGCTGTCGTCTTCCGGTGGCCGCCGGGCGGCCGGACCTGGGCGGCGTTCCTCGGGATGGCGCTGGGGCTGGCCGCCTTCCTCCTGCTGGCCGGTCCGACCGGCGGCACGGAGACCGTCCCGCCGAAGAGGTGGCTGATCAGTGCCGTTCCCGCCCTTGCCGTGTCGATCCTGCTGGTCGTGGTGGGCAGGAGACTGCGCGGGGCGGCGCGCGCGGCGGTGCTGGGATCGGTCACCGCCATCGGCTTCGCCTTCACCGCGGCACTGATCAAGGACACCCTCGGCCTCGTCTCCGGCGGTGCCGGGGACGTCTTCACCCGGTGGCAGATCTACACGGCCGCAGGGGTCGGCCTCGGCTCGTTCCTGATGCTGCAGGCCACGTTGCGGGCCGGTTCCCTGGCCGCGTCCCAGCCGGCCCTGACTCTCGGCGACTCCCTGTTGAGCGTGATCCTGGGAATCTCACTGTTCGAGGAACGGGTCGACCTCGGCTGGCGGGCGCTGCCGGAAGCGGCGTCGCTCGGCCTCGTCGCGTTCGCCTGCGTACAGCTGAGCAGGTCCCCCCTGGTCTCGGGCGAGGAGGCCCAACGATGGTGAGACACCCCGGCTCCGTCGGCGCGGGCGTGCTGGCGGGAGCCCTGGGAGCGGCTGCCGCGTGGCACGTCGGCCCCGCCGCGACGTGGCTGCCGCCCGTACGGAAGATCCTCAGCCCCTCGTTGGACGGCAGGGGCCGCCCCGACCACGTGGCACTGACGTTCGACGACGGACCTGACCCGGACAGCACCCCGCACTTCCTGCGCGTCCTGGCGGAGCACCGGGTACGGGCAACCTTCTTCCTCGTCGGCGCGTCGCTGATCCGCCATCCCGCCCTCGGCCGGGCCCTCGTGGCGGCAGGACACGAGGTCGCGGTGCACGGCTGGCACCACGACCGGCCCTGGTTCCCGGCGCCCCTGCGCGACGTACGGGAGGTGGGCCTGGCCGCCGACGCGGTCCGGCAGATCTGCGGGTCGGGCCCGCAGTGGTACCGGCCGCCCTACGGCATCCTCACCGGCGGCCGGCTGGCGGCAGCACGTCGCGCGCGACTCCGGCCGGTGCTCTGGTCGGCATGGGGCCAGGACTGGACGGCGCGAGCCGACGCCCGCTCCGTGACGGCATCGGTCCTGAAGGACCTGACCGGCGGAGGCACCGTGCTGCTGCACGACGCGGACCGGTGGAGCGCGCCGGGCGCGTGGAGGGCCACGCTGGACGCACTGCCCGTCCTGCTCGCCGAGTGCCGACGACTCGGTCTGCGCGTGGGACCACTGCGCGAGCACGACATCGAGCGCGGCCAGGAGCGTCCCCCTCCGCACCCCACGCAGCGACCTGCATCCCGGTGAACACGGCCCGGTGAGTACCCAGCCCCCCGGCGAACCGCCTGCCGGGCCGGCCGGACGGCCCGCTCCGCGTGACTGCTGCGAACCGGCGTGGACGGCGCGCCGGAAGGGGCGTGGGCGCGGTACGGCAGTGATCCGTGCGGTACTCCGCGCGCCCTGCCCGGGCCCTCCGGGCCGCAGCGATGATGAGCACACCGCACGTGATCCGAGCGACTCCGCACACCTGTCCCCGGCAGGTGGAACTACGGTGGAAGGAACCCACGTTGTTGCTGCTCATCTCTCCTGACAGCGTCGAGGAAGCACTCGACTGCGCGAAGGCCGCCGAACACCTCGACATCGTCGATGTCAAGAAGCCCGACGAGGGCTCGCTCGGCGCGAACTACCCGTGGGTCATCAGAGACATCCGCGCCGCCGTCCCGGCGGACAAGCCGGTGTCCGCCACCGTGGGAGACGTCCCGTACAAGCCGGGCACGGTGGCCCAGGCCGCGCTCGGAGCGGCTGTGTCGGGTGCTACGTACATCAAGGTCGGCCTCTACGGGTGCACGACGCCCGAACAGGCCGTCGAGGTCATGCGCGGGGTCGTCCGCGCCGTGAAGGACTACCGTCCGGACGCGTTCGTCGTCGCCTCGGGCTACGCGGACGCCCACCGGATCGGCTGCGTCAACCCGCTCGCACTGCCCGACATCGCCAGGCTCTCCGGCTCCGACGCGGCCATGCTCGACACCGCGGTCAAGGACGGCACCCGGCTGTTCGACCACGTACCGCCCGACGCCTGCGCGGAGTTCGTCCGGCTGGCCCACGAGGCCGATCTGCTCGCCGCCCTGGCCGGCAGCATCAAGGAGGAGGACCTCGCGACGCTGACCGGCATCGGCACGGACATCGTGGGAGTGCGCGGAGCGGTCTGCGAACGCGGAGACCGGACCACCGGAAGGATCCAGCCGCAGCTGGTGGCAGCCTTCCGGGCGGAGATGGACCGGCATGCCCGCGCGTACGCGGCGACCGCGAGCTGATCACCCGGCATGCCGACGCGACAACCCACCCGCGCGCCCGGGGGCCGTGCCGAGTGCTTCGACGTGCTCGACCCCGCGACGGGCGAGCCCTTCGACGAGGCCCCCGACCACGACCCGGACACGCTGGACGCCGTCGTCGACGCGGCGCACGTCGCCTGGCGCGAGTGGCGGTCGGACCCCGCCACCCGCACCGGTGCGCTGCTCGCGGCAGCCGACGACGTCGAGGCCGCCGGGGCCGACCTGGCCCCCCTGCTCACCCGTGAACAGGGCAAGCCCCTGTCCGAGTCGTACGCGGAGGTCGCCCGGACGGCGGCCCGTCTGCGCTATTTCGCCGAGCTGGACCCCGGCTCACAGCCCATCACGGACGGGCGGCCGGTACGCAGCGAGATCCGCTGGCGCCCGCTCGGCCCGGTCGCCGCCATCGTTCCGTGGAACTTTCCCCTCCAACTCGCCTCGGCGAAGTTCGCGCCCGCGCTCGCCGCGGGCAACACGGTGGTCCTCAAACCTTCGCCCTGCACCCCCCTCGCCACACGGCTGCTGGGGTCGGTCCTGTCCAGCGCCCTCCCCGAGGACGTACTGACGATCGTCACCGGGGGCGAACCCCTCGGCGCCCGTCTCGCCTCCCACCCGGGGATCCGCCATGTGACGTTCACCGGCTCGATCCCCACCGGACGGGCCGTCGCGAAGAGCGCGGCGGCCTCACTCACCCGCGCGACCGTGGAGCTGGGCGGGAACGACGCCGCCGTCCTGCTGGAGGACGTGGACGTGGAACGCGTCGCGGACCGGCTGTTCTGGGCCGCTTTCCGCAACTGCGGACAGGTGTGCATGGCGGTCAAGCGCGTCTACGCCCCGGCCCGGATCTACTCCCGGGTGGTCGAAGCCCTCGCGCATCGCGCGAGGACCGTGGTCGTCGGATCCGGCCTCGACCCCGTCTCGGAGCTCGGGCCGGTGAACAACGCCGACCAGCTGGCCCGGGTCGAGCGGTACACGGCCCAGGCACTGTCGGACGGCGCCCGAGCGGCGGCGGGCGGGCACCGCCTGGACCGGCCGGGTTACTTCTTCGCTCCCACCATCCTGGCCGATGTCCCGTCCACCAGCCGTGTGGTGACGGAGGAGCAGTTCGGCCCGGTGCTGCCGGTGCTGCCGTACACCAGCGTCGACGAGGCCGTCGAAGCGGCCAACGGCACCGGTTTCGGGCTGGGCGGCTCGGTCTGGGGCACCGACCTCGACCGGGCCGAGGCGATCGCCGACCGGCTGGAGTGCGGGACGGCCTGGATCAACCATCACGCCGAACTCTCCCTCGCCCAGCCCTTCGCGGGTGTCAAGGAGAGCGGTGTCGGCGTCGCGGGAGGCCCCTGGGGTCTCTACGGCAATCTCAGGCCCTTCGTCGTGCACCGTCCGGACCGTCCGGAGGAGGCATGACGAAGAGGTTCGAGGCGGCGGTACTGCGCTCCTACGGGAAGCCCTTCGCGGTCGAGGAGGTGGCCCTGCACGAGGAACCGGCCGACGGCGAGATCCTGGTCAGGATCGCGGGCTGCGGGATGTGCCGGACCGACCTCGCGGTCCGGAGCTCGGCGGGCCGCACACCGCTTCCCGCCGTGCTCGGTCATGAGGGCGCAGGGGTGGTGGTGGGGACGGGCGGCCCGGACACCGGTCTGAGCACCGGCGACCACGTCGTGCTGAGCTTCGACTCGTGCGGTCGCTGCCGCAACTGCATGGGCGCGGCACCGGCCTACTGCGACTCCTTCGCCTCGCTCAACCTCTTCGGGGGACGGAAGGAGAACGCCGCACGGTTCACCGACGCGACCGGGGGTGAACTGGCCCCCCGATGGTTCGGCCAGTCCTCGTTCGCCGAGTACGCCATGGTCAGCGCACGCAACGCCGTCCGGGTCGATCCCGCCCTGCCGGTGGAGCTGCTGGGGCCGCTCGGTTGCGGCTTCCTCACCGGGGCCGGAGCCGTTCTCCACTCCTTCGGTGCCGGTCCCGGCGACACCGTGGCCGTGTTCGGCGCCGGAGCGGTGGGCCTTGCCGCGGTGATGGCGGCCACCGCCGCCGGAGCGGTGACCGTGGCCGTCGACCGGCATCCCGAACGGCTGGCCACCGCCGAGCGGTTCAGTGCGATTCCCCTGCACGCCTCGACGGCCGACCTGCCCGATCGCATCCGGCGGCTCACCGACGGCGGCACGCGGTACGCACTCGACACCACGGGCTCACCCGAGATGATCAACGACGCGCTCCAGGCCCTGCGCCCGACCGGCCATCTCGGTCTGGTCGCACGGATACGCACACCGCTCCCGCTCCGGCCGGGCTCACTGGACCGAGGCCGGAAGATCTCCCACATCTGCGAGGGAGACGCGGTCCCGGGACTGCTGATTCCGCGGCTGACGGAACTGTGGCGGGCCGGGAAGTTCCCCTTCGACCAACTGATCCGTACCTACCCGCTCGCCGACATCAACGAGGCCGAGCGTGACTGCGACGCCGGCCGGGTGGTCAAGCCCGTCCTGATCCCGTGAGGGAGGGGCCGAGGAACGGCCCCCAGGGCCGCAGCTCGCGGGCCGACCGCGGATCCGGCACGCGCGGCGGCCCCGCGTCCCATTTTTCGCACAGAAGGAGAGCACATGGTCGACACGGTTCGTCGGAACACGGATCTGGAGGGCGTGGCAGGGGGCATCGGGCTCACCGCCCTCCTGGTCGCCGCCTCACGGGCGATCGAGACCCACCGCCACGACAGCCTGGCACGCGACATCTACGCCGAACACTTCGTGCGCGCCGCACCGGCGTCCGCGGACTGGCCGGTCCGCATCCAACAGGTCCCGGACGGTGACGCGAACCCGCTGTGGGGGCGTTTCGCTCGGTACTTCGGTCTGCGTACGCGCGTCCTCGACGACTTCCTCCTCCAGGCGGTGCACGCCGGAGCCCCTCGCCAAGTGGTGCTGCTCGGCGCGGGTCTGGACGCACGGGCGTTCCGGCTCGACTGGCCGGCCGGCTGCGTGATCTTCGAGATCGACAAGCCGGGAGTGCTGGATTTCAAGCACGACGTACTCGACGGACTGTCGGCAACGTCGAAGGCGGCGCGCGTCCCGATCCCGATCGATCTGCGCGCCGACTGGGTCACCGCGCTGACCGACGCCGGCTTCGACCCGGCCGCCCCGAGCGTATGGCTGGCGGAGGGGCTGCTGTTCTACCTGCCCATCACCGCCGAGACCTATCTCATCGACACGGTCGACCGGTTGAGTACGGGAGGAAGCGCACTGGCCTACGAGGTGAAGCTCGAGAAGGACCTGCTGGAATACCGCGAGAGTCCGCTCTACACCTCCACGGAGCAGCAACTCGGCATCGACCTGCTCAACCTGTTCGACGGTGGACCACGGCCCGACTCCGCAGGAGACCTGGAGGGCAGGGGCTGGTCCACATCGGTCCACACCCCCTTCGACTTCACCCGTCGGCACGGACGCGGCCCCCTACCCGAGCCGAACGACGCACTGGAGGGCAACCGCTGGGTCTTCGCGAACAAGTCCCCATCCTGACCGAGCGTCAGAGAGCTGCCTGGACGGGGAGACACGGTCGGGACAGGGGGATCCGGGCCGCCCCACGGCGTCCGGTTGCGGGGTCGAGTGGCGAGGGCGTCTGCCATGCAGGAACCGCGCTTGCCGCTCGGCCGCCCGCGAGGTGTCATGAGCGGCATGGCGCAGAAGGGGGAGGGGGTTCCGGATCATCGGGTCGGTGTGGACCAGGCGCGTCTCGTCACGGGAAAGCGGTTGACGGTTCCTGTGGCCTGAAGCAGCCGCCGCACGGCCGTCGACGGCGAGGCCAGCACGACCTGGATGTCGTGAGCGTGAGGGGTCAACAGCGCACGCAGGAAGGCGACGTCGGCAAAGGTGACGGCCGAGCAGTCGATCACGATGCGCCAGGCCCGCTGCCGGCAGGCGTCGTCGAGCACATCGGCCAGTGGGCCGGTGGTGGCCTCGTCGAACTCTCCCGCCACGTACAGCTGCCATTCACCTCCTGTGTACGCCTCCCGGTACGCGGTGAGCTCAGCCCCGCCGTTGTGGTGCCGAGTCCTGTGCACCGTGAGCATCGCCGCCCTCCTTCCGTAGCCGTACGACGGCCATGATCGGTTGCTCGCTGACGGCCCCCCTCGGATCCTCGGGGTGCCCACGCCCCGGTCAGCAACACCCCTCACCCGGGCTGGTCCCGTCAGGGTTTCGCGACAGAGGCTTCGACGGTTCGTTTCCTGACCTTCTCCGAGTGAGCTCCGTGAGAAGGGGGGAGGCATCACAGACACGGCGTGCCCCGTGAAGCCGCAGCACGAGCCGTGTGATGGCGCGGTGGTCCCGGTCTTTCGGCGCCGCCGCTCGTCGCCTGCCCGGAACCGGACGGCGTACCGTGAGTCGGGGACCCGCACCGGGCTCCGCAGCCGCGGGTGGAGGGGAAGTTGGAGACGGAGCGTTTCGACAGCGGGAGCCTGGAGGCGACCGAGGCGTTTCTGTCGCGGGCCTACACACCCATGAGGATCGGCGGACGGCCGCAGGACACGAGGACCCGCATAGTCCGCAACGCGGCCGAAGGGCTTGTCGTCGATCGACTCGACTTCGGCTACACCATGACCTACGACGCCGACCAGCTGGACGCGATCTGCCTGATCACCGTGCACAAGGGCAGCATGGTGGACACCACGGACGGTCGGAACGACGTCTACGGCCCCGGGGAGACCTTCCTCATCGCCCCTCCTGACCGCCCCTACACCGGTGCCCTCCACTCGGCCCGCTACACCATCACCATGTTCGACCCCGCCCTGCTCGACCGCGTTGCCGCCGCGGGCGCGAACTCCGACGGACCGGTTCGGCTCACCGGCCAACGCCCGGTGGACGCGGCCGCCAACCGGCGCCTGGGCAGCACCGTCGCCTTCCTCCGGGACCAGGTGCTCACCGGCCCGGCCGTCGAGGGCCTCGTCGTCGCCACCGCCGTCCAGCACCTGGCAGCGGTGACTCTGAGCGCGCTGCCCAGCATCACGGCCCAGGAGGAGGACCACCGCACCGACAGCCGTGACGCGCACACCGAGACCCTCCGCAGGGCGAAGGCCTTCATCGAGGAGAACGCGCACCGCACCATCGGTCTGGCGGACATCGCGGCCGCCGCGTTCGTCACCCCCCGCGCCGTGCAGTACGCCTTCAGCAGACACACCGACACGACGCCCCTGGGCCACCTGCGCCACGTCCGGCTCACCCGGGCCCACGTCGATCTGGTGAAGGCCGACCCGCACGTCTCCAGCGTGACGCGGATCGCGGCGGCATGGGGCTTTCCGCACGTCGGACGCTTCGCCGCCGCCTACCGGCGGCACTACGGTGTGACCCCCGCCGTCACCCTTCGCGCTCACGACTGAGCGGCGGATCGACCTGATCCGGCCGGGTGTCGTCACGGCCGGACCATCAGCGATCAGGCAGGCTGAGCGCGGTCGCACAGGTCCTGAGCAGCCGCCGGCGTACGCCGCGGGTGTCCTCGGCGCCGTCGAAGGGCGCCGATGCCCAGGACCTCCGGTGTGGGAGCGACGTCAGATGCGTACAGCGGCCTCGTAGGAGCCGACGGTACCCATCGACTCGTAGCGGACATAGGCGCCCGGGTACGGGGCGTGCAGCACGGTGTTGTTGCCGGCGTAGAGGCCCACGTGCGAGGTGTTGCTGAAGAACACCAGGTCGCCCGGCTTGAGTTGACTGCGCGCGATGCGGGTGCCCTGGTTGATCTGCGTGAACGTGGTCCGGGTGATGTCGGCGCCGGCCTGCGCGTAGGCCCACTGGGTCAGACCCGAGCAGTCGAAGGAGCCGGGACCGGTCGCTGTACGGACGTACGGCATGCCGACCCGGGTGCTCGCAGCCTGGAGGGCGGCGGCGCCGAGCGCCGATGCCGGGGCCTCGTCGCCGAGCCCTGCGCCTCCGTGCGCTGCTGCGCGAGGGTGCGCTGCTTCGCCTGGATCTTCTGGAGCGACTCGGCCTGCTTGGCCGTCAGCTGGTCGAGCGCGGATGCCTGGTCCAGGAAGCTGTCCGGGTCCGAGGAGAGCAGCCTTCGCCTTGACCTCGCTCTTGGTCGGCTTCGGGTCGGCGTGGGCCGCCTGGGAGGTCAGGGCCACGGCCGCGGCGGCGGTCGCGGTGAGCACGGTCACCCGGGCGCGGCTCGGCTGTTTGGGACGGCGGTGGGACGCCACGATGGCGAGCTCCTTCGTTCTCGAGCCCGCCTGCCGGGTCGTGGGGGACGACGAACGGATCCCCGGCTCCGTGCAGGTCACGGACTCGGCGGTTCCTTCGCAGCCACCCCGGATAGGTGAGCAATCGCGCGAAGGTTCGATGGCTGACCTTAGTAATCGTCCTGTGATCTACGCAATCTTCACAGGAGGAATGTCGACACGTGGGGGACTTCTTTACCCTCATCGCACGCCGTGTAGCCGGGACTTGACGATCCGTCCCGCTTGGCCGCGGCGCTGCGATCCGGCCCGGATGTGGGGGTGTTGTGGGGTTCGCGGTCACGCGGCACGGTGGACGGGTGCGCCAGAGTGCAGCTCGGCCGTCCGTGACCCCGGCGCGTCTCCGCCGCGTTCCACGGGGGACGGCGCGCCGGACTTCCTCAGTGGGCGTCACCGTGATGGAGGCGGTGGTGCAGTTCCCGTACCTCGTCCACCAGCTCGGGCACAGGGCCGTCGGCGGGCACGCCCGGCGCCACCTCGTTGATCGGCAGCGCCCTGACCGGGGGAGGGGGTACGCCCCAGTCGGCCAGCCACTGGCTCAGCTGCCGGGACGACGCCACGTAGACGATGCGGCCCAGGCCGACCCAGGCGTGCGCCGCCGCGCAGCGCGCGTCCTGGCCGGCGGTGCGTCCCGCCCGGCGAAGGGCGGGACGCACCGCCGGTACCGTCGTCTCAGAGTGTCCTGAGCGCGGGGTCGGAGACGCCCGGAAAGCCGTTCTCCACGTGCCCGGCGAACCGGCGCAGGAAGGCGGGGTCCGCGTCGGAGACGACCTCGACGTCGTACCAGCGGGCGCCGGCCCGCAGATCGACCGTGTGGGTCACGGTCGCACCGGGATTGACCTTGAACGTCTGGGGCGCTCCACCGTAGGTGTTGGTCACCGTCAGGTTGACGGCGGTCGAGGCGGAATTGGTCATGCTGAGCGTCAGGTTGCCGCTCGTGCTCACATGGCGGGCGGTGACTTCGGGCCCGCCCGTCTTCACCGGGCCACGCCAGGTGCGCAGGAAGCCGTTGGGGCCCCAGACCGTCAGGTCGATCCGGTTACCGGTGGAGCTGCTGGTGCTCCAGGTGTCCGAGAGGGTCTTGCCCGCCTCGACCGTGTAGGGCCAAGGGCCGTCCGTGCGGTTGCCCGAGGTGCTGTGGAAGTGGGCGCCCAGGGTCGGGCCGCCGGCGAAGGTCAGGGTGAACTTCCCGGTGGAGACGGTGGCCCGGCCGTCCACGTACGGGCTGTAGCCGAGGGCGCGGGTCGGCTTGGAGCCCGCCTCCTGCCTGGGGAGTGCGCCCGTGGGCGGCGGGGTCGGGTGGTAGGACGGATGGCGGTTCCTGTCCGGCGGCGTGTATCCGGCGGTCGAGGGGAGGACCGGGGGAGCCGCGTCCGCGCGGCCGAACTCGAAGGCGGAGGTCAGGTCCCCGCAGACGGCGCGGCGCCAGGGCGAGATGTTGGGCTCCCGGACTCCGAAGCGCTTCTCCATGAAGCGGATCACCGAGGTGTGGTCGAAGGTCTCGGAGCAGACGTAGCCGCCCTTGCTCCACGGCGAGACGACGATCATCGGCACGCGGGGGCCGAGCCCGTACGGGCCGGCCGCGTAGTTCCCGCCCCCCGGATACAGGTCCTTGGACACGTCCGCCGTGGACAGTCCCCACGCCGAGGAAGCCGGCGGGTACGGCGGGACCACGTGGTCGAAGAAGCCGTCGTTTTCGTCGTAGGTGAGGAACAGGGCGGTCTTCGCCCACACCGCCGGGTTCGCCGTGAGCGCGTCCAGGACCTGGGAGATGTACCAGGCACCGAAGTTCGTGGGCCAGTTGGAGTGCTCGCTGAAGGCCTCGGGTGCGGCGATCCAGGAGATCTTGGGGAGCGTCCCGCGGGTCACGTCCGCGCGCAGCTTGTCGAAGTACGTGCCGCCCGCCTTGACGTCGGTGCCGGTGCGGGCCTTCTCGTACAGGGCGCTGCCGGGCTGGGCGTTGCGGTAGCTGTTGAAGTAGAGCAGGGAGTTGTCGCCGTAGTTGCCGCGGAAGGCGTCGTTGATCCAGCCCCAGGACCCGGCCGCGTTCAGACCGTCGCCGACGTCCTGGTAGACCTTCCACGAGATCCCGGCGGACTCCAGTCGCTCGGGGTAGGTCTTCCAGCTGTAACCGGCTTCCTGGTTGCCGAGCACGGGGCCGCCGCCCGTGCCGTCGTTTCCGGTGTGTCCGGACCAGAGGTAGTACCGGTTGGGATCGGTGGCTCCGATGAACGAGCAGTGGTAGGCGTCGCACACGGTGAACGCGTCGGCGAGGGCGTAGTGGAACGGGATGTCGTTCCGCGTCATGTACGACATGGTCGTGGCCGTCTTGGCCGGTACCCATCTGTCGTACTTTCCGTTGTTGTAGGCCTGGTGGCCGCCGGCCCAGTCGTGGTCGAGCCCTTCCAGGAACTGCATCCCGAGGTCGGCCACCTGCGGGTTGAAGGGCAGGACGTCCTTCGTGCCGTTCGACTGGTGGAAGACGGACCTGCCGTTGTCCTGGAGCACCGGCCTCGGATCCCCGAAGCCGCGTACCCCCTTCAGTGACCCGAAGTAATGGTCGAAGGAACGGTTCTCCTGCATGAGGACGACGATGTGCTCGATGTCCTGGATCGTTCCCGTGCTGCCTTGTGCCGCGATGGCGGTGGCCCTCGCGATGCTCTCGTTCAGCATCGTGAAGGCGGCGGTGCCTCCGGCTATCTGCAGGAACCTGCGACGGTCGAGCTCTGTCATGGGTGGCGACCTCTGGGTGGTGGGGGGGATCAGGGGCGACCCAAGGACAGCGGTCCCGGGGTACCGGAGGGGGGTGGGTTCGTGACACCACGCCGTACACCTGGAGAACGGAAGCTCTCCCCGCGGCCCGTACCCGCCCACGCCGGCGGCTGGTGGGAGGGTACGCGCAACGCGTCGGCGGCAACAGGCTCCGGCCCAAGGCGCTTCGCTCGCGGGCACGTTCCCGCCACAGGAGGTCCGGTCCCGCGCGGTGGACCGGTCGGATTCCGTCCGTGGCCCCACAGGTGGCGCTGCGTCCTCCGGGGCGGCATCGACGGCCCGGGGGCGGTGTGGCGGTTCGGATCTTTGCAACTAAGCTAAACCTAACCTAATTACGGTGTCGCTTGTTTGTGGGGAGTGGTCCTTCGATGTCCGAATCGCTTGCAGTCCGTCCGGTGCCACCTCAGCGGCCCATGTACGTGACGGTCACCGAGGTGCGCCGACTCGCGCCGCGCATGGTCCGGATCACGCTGACCGGTGACGACGTGGGCGATTTCGACTACGTCGGCCCCGACCACCTGGTCCGGCTCTTCCTTCCGGTCGGCGATGATCTGCCCCTGCCGACCGGTTCGGACTGGTGGGCCGAACTGCAGGCGATGCCGGCCGACCGGCGTCCGGTGGTCCGCAACTACACGGTGCGCCGCATCGACCACGCCCGTCGGCGTATCGACATCGATTTCGCGCTGCACGGGGACAGCGGGCCGGCTTCGGCCTGGGCCGGTACCGCGGCGCCGGGCGACAGGATCGGTGTCCTCAGTGACGGAGCGCGCTACCGGGCGGGCGACGCGGACTGGCAGCTCCTCATCGGTGACGAGACGGCCATGCCCGCGATCGCGTCCATGCTCGAAGGAGCCCGTACCCCGGTTCACGCGTTTCTCGAGGTCCAGGACGACCAGGACGTGCTGAGCCTGGCCGGGGAGGTGAACTGGCTGTACCGCTCGAACGCTCACGGCGCTCGCGGATCCCGAACGGTGGAGGCGCTGCGCGGCCTGGCCTTCCCGCCCGGTACGCCGTACGTCTGGGTGGCCGGCGAGTCCGCCCTTGCCACGTCCGTGCGGCGCTATCTGGTGAACGAGCGAGGGGTCGACAAGGAGCGGATCTACTTCTGCGGTTACTGGCGGGAAGTCCCGTCCGCCCCCCGGGTGACCGCCGGTACGGAACGCGAGCCGGCGCTGGCCTGACGGGGCACCGGTACCAGGGAACGGCGACGCCTGCGAGGAGCCGTGGAGCGAGCGGGCTCGGATCGGCGGCCTCCGCCGGTGTCGCCCGTCGGCCGGGCCGTGATCCGGGCAGGCCGACGGCGACCGGCTTTCGTCTCCGGGGCGTTCACCCGTCGAGTGCCTCCGTCATGGAGTCGAGGTCGGCCAGAAGGGTGGTCAGCCGCCGCGCGGGGATGTTTCCGATCATGCGCTCCTCGATGGCGTAGACCGCACCGCGGGCCGCGTGCAGGTGCTGCTGCCCTGCCGTCGTGAGGTGGATGGGCAGGGCCCTGCCGTGGTCGGTGCTGGTCGCCTGGGTGATGAGGCCGGCGTCCTTGAGGCCGCGCAGGACGACATTGGCGGACTGGCGGGTGACGAAGGTGCCGCGCGCCAGATCGGCGTTGGACATTCCGGGGTGTTCGTCGAGGAATTCCAGACAGGAGTACTGCGGGACGGTCAGGTCGTGTTCGCGCAGGGCCCTGTCCATGGCCCCGCGCAGGGCGGCGGCTGCCTTCTTGAGGCGGTATCCCACGTGCTCGGTGATGTCCTGCGCGGGATGGGGCGGAGGTACGGTCTCGCGATCTTCCATGTCAGCATTTTGACATGCCGGTCACGCGATGCCTACAGTCACTCATGTCAAAGTCCTGACATGCCTCGCCGGTGCGTCCCGTGCCGGCGCCCTATCGAGGAGACCCCGTGACCGCCACCGTCGAAGGCCCCGACTTCATCGCCCTGCAGGTCAAGGACGTGCCCGCCGCAGCCGCGTTCTTCGAGGAGCGGCTCGGGCTGCGGCGTGCCCCCGCCGCGCCGGCCCACGCGGTCGTGTTCGCCACCTCGCCGATCCCGTTCGCCGTCCGTGAGCCGCTTCCCGGGGTCGATCTGGACGGTGTCACGTCTCCCGGCACGGGCGTGGCGCTGTGGCTGCGGACCACCGACGCCACGATGCTGCGCGAGCAGTTGGTGGCGGCGGGAACGGAGGATGTCGGACCGTTGCAGGACAGCCCGTTCGGCCCGGTGTTCTCGTTCACCGGCCCCGAGGGCTACCGGCTCACCGTTCACGGAGGCTGACCCGGGCGGCGTTCGCGGAGTCCCGTGCGGGACCGGTCCGCGGCACCTGCCGCAGCCTGTCGCCCGGACGTACTCCGAGCCTGTCATCATGTGCCTGACATGCCGTCGACTCCCCGGGAGCGCTCCCCATCATGCGCATGAACCGTCTTGCCGCCGCCGTCCTGGCCCCTGTGCTCGGCTTCGCGGGGGTGCTCCTCGGCGGCCCGGTCGCCGACGCCTCGGCGCAGGCGGGTTGCCAGTACAAAGTCGTCTGGCCGACCGCAGGAGTGTACGAGAACCCGAATCCGAACAGCGTCGTCGTCAAGACCAAGTACGCGGGTGACATCGTCGGCGCGTCGACCTGTGAGGGCGCGTCCTGGAACGAGTACGGCTACGTGCTGGTCGCCACGGACGCGGCGGCGGACGGACGGGGCTGGATGCGGACCGGGGCGGTCGTCCCCGTCTGACCGTTCCGCGTCCGGCCGGTCCGCCGTGTACGGCGGCGGACCACGACCACCCGGTACCCCGGCACGGCTCGCCGGCTCCGGGCAGCCCGCTCGCACCTTCCGCGGCTGTCCGGACACTCCGGTCCGGAACCTCTCAGAGCCGCACGACGACCAGGGCGATGTCGTCGTCGCCGCCCCCGGCGACGCCGAGCCGCGCCAGCAGGGTGTCCGCCAGCCGGTCAGGAGAGAGGTCGGTCATGCCGACCAGCGCCTTCCTGAGCAGGTCCAGACTGGTGTCGATGTCCTCCTCACGGCGCTCGATCAGCCCGTCGGTGTACAGGATCAGCGTGTCGCCACCGCGATAGGCCGCACTGGCCTGTGGGCGCGGCACGTGCTCGGGGCGCGCGCCCAGGGGAGGATCGGTGGCGTTCTCGAGGAGCTCGTACGTGCCGTCGCCGTGCAGCAGCGCCGGCGGAAGGTGTCCCGCGCTGGAGTAGACCAACAGCTTCGACCGGACGTCGACGAGCACCGTGACCGCGGTTGTCGCGAGTGCGCCGTCGACGGAGCGGGCGTACATGCCCAGCACCTCGAGGGCCTGCGCGGGCCCGGTCACCGCCCGGCTGGCCGCGGACAGCGCGCTCCGGAGCATACCCATCACGGTGGCCGCTTCCAGCCCGTGACCGACGACGTCACCGACGGCCACGGTGAACCGTCCGTCGGCCAGGTCGACCGTGTCGTACCAGTCGCCGCACACGTTCAGGGAGCCGATCGCGGGCAGGTACCGCACCGCGACGTCCTTGTGGCGAGCCAGGTCCGGTGAGTGCAGCATCGACTCCTGCAACGTCACCGCGACCTCCCGCTCCCGCCCGTGCGCAGCCCGCAGTTCCTCGTTCAGACGCTGCAGTTCACGGGCCCGGATGTACAGTTCGGCCTCCATGCCCTCCTCCCGCTCGGTCAGCTGCTCGCCCGATCCGCGGTTGGAGGTCCGGCGGGCCCGCACGAACGCGGTCACGTCCTCCACCCGGTGGATGATCCACGCGACACGGCCGTCCGGGTCGAGGACGGGCGTGTTCACGGTCGACCACCAGCGCTCCTCGAACATCCCCGGCCGGGCGACCACGGGGATGTCGTACCTCTGCATGGCCAGGACGTCCGCCCTGCCGGTCGCCAGCACCCGCCCGAACGACGCCTCCACGTTGTGCACCCAGTCGGCGTTCGGGTCGGCGAGGTTGTCGGGAAACGCATCGAAGACGTGCTGGCCGACCAGGTCGTCCCAGGTGCGGCGGGTCGCCCGCAGATATGCCGTGTTGACGTCGACGATCACGAGATCCGCCGCCAGCACCAGATAGGGGCTGGGCGTCGCTGCGAACAACGATCTGTAGTTGAGTTCGGGCTTCACAGGTTTCCGCCCCGTGCGCGTCATCGGCCTCGGGGGCCCTGGCCCCTCCACGCTATGCGGCACCACCGGGTCGCGCGCGCTGTGGCACTCGCCCGGAAGCGGCCGCACGCCCCTCGGAGCCGCGCGGCCACCGTCTCGGGGCCTGCGGGTCCGGGATGCCTGCTCCGGCGTGTGGCGGGGGTGCCCCCACCGCAGCCGGAGCGGTGGGCTCCGGTACCTGCCGAGGAAATGACCGCGAAGTTCCTTCGCGACAGATCCTTCGTTCATATGATCGAGCTCGGCTCCCGGGTGGCCGGGAGATCGACAGGGGGAGGGATCGTGTCGGACATATCCCGACGCAAGCTGCTGGGTTACTCGGGGACGGCCGCTGCAGGAGCGGTGTTCGCGTCCACCGCAGCTGCTGCCGATGCCGCGGAAAGGGACGAGGCGGCGACGACGACAACGCCCGAGTTCATGGAGGGGACGGATTTCCGGGCGGACGCGAGTATGGCCGAGAGCGACCTGATGATGGACCTGACCTTCAAGATCCGCGTGGACAAGCCGAACGGCTATCCGTCCGCGCAGGACATCACTCCGCTGGAGGTGGCGCAGGCGCTGTCGGCGCTGGCCCAGTCCAAGGGCTGGCCGCCACTCACCTTCTACGGCACGCCGCCCCCCGTCGCACTGAACTGACGCACCGGGACGCCGGGGCCCCGGCCCACGGTCCCCTGGCCGGGGCCCCGGCGTCCCGTCGAGCCGAGTGGCGACGGGCGGACGGCGCGGGCACGCAGCCGGCCGGAGGCGATGCCGGTGTGAGGTGTCCTGATGGAACTCGCCACCGGCTGAAGCCCTCACGCACGACGAGGGTCCGGCCCCGGGACAGGCGCCGGGCCACGTGACTCGCCTCCGGAGTCCGGCGAGTCGCGATGAGTCCTGCGGGGTTCGGCAGTCGTAATGTCGAACCCGTCACCGAGGAGGACTTCCGATGCGCAGCGTGGTCTATTCGATGAACGCGTCGCTCGACGGCTACATCGTCGGCCCGGACGGCGGCTTCGACTGGACGGTGCCGGACGAGGAAGTCTTTCGTTTCTTCATCGACGAGATCCGTGAGGTCGACGTCCATCTGCTGGGCCGACGGCTCTACGAGACGATGCTCTACTGGGAGACCGCCGGGCAGGATTCGTCGCTCGACGCCACCGAGCTCGAGTGGGCGGCGCTCTGGAATCCGCTGCCCAAGGTGGTCTTCTCCACCACGTTGTCAGAGGTGCGGGGCAACGCCCGCCTGGCCTCCGTCGGTCTCGTGGAGGAGATCGAGCGCCTGCGCGCCGAGCCGGGGGAGGGGGACATCGCGATCGGGGGAGCGGCTCTCGCCGCCGAAGCGGCCGCCTCGGACCTGATCGACGAGTACCGGGTGACGGTACACCCGGTACTGGTGGGCGGCGGCATTCCGTTCTTTCCGCGGGGCGAGCGCCGGGTGGATCTCGAACTCGTGGAGACCCGCACCTTCCACTCACGGGTGGTCCACCTCCGCTACCGCGTGGCGCGCCAGGATCCGTCGGCGGGGTAGAGCCCGCGTCCGACGACCGTGCCTCGGCCGGGAGCCGTCATCACTCAGCCGAGCAGGACGTCTTCGTCGCCCAGGTTCTTGAGCTCGCGGTAGAGGACCGCGAGGCCCGTCACCGTCTTGGCCGTGCATATCACGGCGTCCACCAGGCGGAGGGTGTCGTGCTCCTTGCGTGCGAGCTGGGCCTGCTTCACCACGCTCAGCATGCCGAAAGCCGTGGTGCCGAGCGACAGGTAGACCCTGGACCTGGACTTTGTCTTGACCGATGCACTCATGGGTCGCGGAGCCTCCTCAGGCAGCGGAGCCCCGTTCCGAGGGGATCCGGTTCTCTACGGTTGACACAGGGCCCTCGTGGACCTCTGCGTGCGGCTGTCCGGCGCACACCGGGAGCGTGCGCTCAGGCGGCGGAGACGTACGCCGTGTCGAGCGCGACGTCAACGTGCGTATGCACGACCAGCCTTGACCCGCAGGTGTCGGCGTTGTCCTCCAGGAGGCGCCGGGTGGCGGCATCCTGGGTGGCGACCGACAACAGCGTGTTCAGTTCGCCGACCTGCCGGTGGGCGCGCAGGACGGCGCTGGCGGTAGCGGGCGTGCTCGCCGCCCGGTCGATGACGAGCAGCACGGGTGATGTCCGGTAGGCATGGACGAGTTCCGTGATCTCCGTCGCCAGCCCGGCACGCCCGCTGACCCCCGGGTCCTCTTCGATCGTGATGACGAGTACATCGCGTTCCAGTCTGTGGGACAGCACCGTGACCTCCGTTTCAGGCCCGTCCGCGGGCCTGTGTGCACTGCGTCTGCCCTTTGTGTCCGCTCCCATGCAACGAGTTCCCGCCCGGACGGGAACTCGCTTCCCCCCGCTGCTTCCCGGCCCGGTTCACCCGCACGAAAGGATGAACCGGGCTCCGAACCCCGCGTGTCACCGATCACCGGTCAGCACTGTGCGTGGGGGGACAGTCGCGGCGTACCCACCGAGGGGCGCGGCGGCGTACGAGGGGAGTTGGGGCAGTGGAAACAGCGAAGGAACGGCCACGGGTGTCGCTGCGGGACAGGGCGGGCTACCTGTTCGACCGCACGCTGGCCCGTTCCACCGGCACCCTGATGGGCTGGCTCGTGATCACGTGCCTGGCTGTCGTCCTGCCGGTGAGTACGTTGCTGGTGTGGACGGATCCCGGATCGCCCAGGTCGTTGTCGGGGAGACTCACCGCGGCGTGGCGGACCAGTGCGGAGACGCTGCGTCTGGGGGCGGCATCCGGCACACCGCTCCGACTGGTGCTCTCGGCCGTGCTCGGGCTGGTCGCCCTGCTGTGCGTGTCGACCCTGGTCGGAGTGATCACGACGGGCCTGGCCGAGCGGATGGCCGAGCTGAGCCGCGGACGGTCCACGGTGCTGGAGCAGGACCACGTCGTCGTGCTCGGCTGGTCGGACCAGGTGACCACGGTGGTCAGCGAGTTGGTCGCCGCCCAGGCCCCGCACCGGCCGCAGGCCATCGTGCTCCTCGCGGACCGGGACAAGGTCGAGATGGAGCGGCTGCTGACCGCCCGCGTCCCCCCTGCCGCACGCGGTCTGATCATCTGCCGCAGTGGTCCCGCCGGCGACCCGGAGGTGCTCGCGCTCGTCAGCCCGCGGACGGCAAGGACCGTCGTGGTGCTGCCGTCGGCGGAACCGACGGGCGACGCCGAGGTACTGCGCATCCTGCTGGCTCTGCGCGCGGTGCTCGGTGAGGGCGCGTACGGGCCGCCGGTACTCGCAGCGGTCCGCGACGACCGGTACCGGGCCCCTGCGCGGCTCGCCGCCGGCCCGCGCGGCACGGTGCTGGAGACCGACACGGTGACGGCCCGGCTGATCGCGCAGTGCGTCGGCCGACCAGGTCTGTCGGTCGTCCTCGGTGACCTTCTCGACTTCGCGGGCGACGAGTTCCACCTCGCCGACGGCACGGCGTTCCATCTGGACTCCTTCGGCGCCACCTTGTTGGGCCACCCGAACTCCTGCGTGGTCGGGCTGCTCACGCCCGAGGGCCGTACGCTGCTCAACCCGCCGGCCGACACCGTCGTCGTGCCGGGAAGCCGCCTCATCGTGCTGGCTCGCGACGACACCAGCACACGGGTGGAGTCCTGCCGCCACCTCGTCGACCCGTCGGTGATCGTCTCGGCCCCGTCCGAACCCGACCGCCCGACCAGGTTGCTGCTGCTCGGCTGGAACCGGACGGCACCGCTCGTCGTCGGCCAGTTGCGGCGTACGGCCCCTCCTGGATCCGTCCTGGACGTGATCACCGACAGCGCCGTACCCGGCCCGAGGCAACCCGAGCCGGAGGACACGAAGAGGAGCGGGGCGGACGTGCGTTTCCGGTCCGCGGCGCTGTCACGGCCCGAGACGCTTCTCGGGCTCGACGTCAGTCCGTACGACGGGCTGGTCGTCCTGGGCCCGGACCAGGGGGAAGGACCGGACCGTCCCGACGACTGGACCCTGGTCACCTTGCTGGCCCTGCGGCTGCTTGAGGAACGCACCGGACACGAGGTCCGCCTGGTCACCGAACTCGTGGAGGACCGCAACCGCCCCCTGGCGTCCGTCAACAAGGGTTCCGACGTGATCGTCAGTGGGAAGCTGACGGGCCTTCTGATGGCGCAGATCGCACAGAACCGTCATCTGGCACCCGTCTTCGACGAGTTGTTCTCCCCCGAGGGCGCCGGCGTGTCCCTACGACCCGCCGGCAGGTACGTCCTCCAGGACGCCGAAGCCACCTTCGCCACCCTCGTCGCCGCAGCACGCGACCGGGGCGAATGCGCGATCGGCTACATCGGTCACGAGTCGCGCACCGATGCCGCCACGCAGGGGGTCCGGCTCAACCCGCCGAAGTACGAACGGCGGGTCTGGAACGCCGAGGACCACCTGGTGGTGCTGGCGACGGACCCCGGCACCGCGCCGGCACCCGTCGACCAGGCCGACTCCACCGGCGCGGCCGCCTCCGCCGCTCCGTGAGGACCGATGCTCACGGGGTGCGAGCGATTCGGCGAAGCCGGACGGATCGGCGCGAAAACGCCGGTCGGTTCCCCCCCGGGGAGGGGAGCCGACCGGCGTGCGGTGCCAGGTTCGAAGGTTCCTGCGTCAGGCGTGGCGGCGGTTTCCCGTGACCAGTCGGTAGAGGGCGAGCAGGATGATCGAACCGACGATGGCGGCGACCCATGTGGAGAGGTCGAAGAAGCCGTCGATGGAGTCGACGCCGAAGATCACCTTCCCGAGCCAGCCCCCGAGAAGGCCGCCCGCGATACCGATCAGCATGGTGATGATGATGCCGCCGGGGTCCTTGCCCGGCATCAGCGCCTTGGCGATGAGGCCTGCGAGCAGTCCGATGAAGATCCAAGCGATGATGCCCATGATGCGTCTCCTGCCGCGTCGTACCGCGTCGTATGCACGTACTGTCAACGCGTCGTCTTTACCGCTCCGACACTTTCAAACGCCACGGGCACCACTTCTCCGTTTTTCGTCCGTCGGTTCCGGACGCGCCGACCGGACGGTGCTGCTCGGGAGCGGGCGTTCCCGTGTGGCAATCGGCGAAACACCTCGACACGTGGCATGGACCACGTGGAGAAGCTGCTTGCCGGCCGGAGCGATCAGGGAAGCCATGAAGCGCCAAGATCGGCTTGAAAGGTGGCATGCACCCGTGACGCTCGTAACGCCTCCCCCCATACCCAGAGCAGCAGGATCAGTTCCGCTCCTGGGTCACGCGATACAGCTCATACGCGACAAACTCGGCTTCATCGCCTCATTGCGAACCAACTACGGCCCGCTGGTCGAGATCACGCTCCAGCCCGGCACCCGCACTCTGATCGTCCAGGATCCCGCGCTCATCCGCACCATGCTGATCGACCCCGGCCCCAGCCTCGACAAAGGCCGCTTCTTCGAGAAG
Organism: Kitasatospora papulosa; assembly: GCF_000717245.1. GTDB lineage: Bacteria > Actinomycetota > Actinomycetes > Streptomycetales > Streptomycetaceae > Streptomyces > Streptomyces papulosus. Next base: position 115,020 of record NZ_JNYQ01000003.1, on the reverse strand, counting down.
ATGGGCCAGCTGCTCGGTGATTCCGTCGTCACTGCGGCGGGCCAGAACCACGTGCGCCGACGACGCCAGCTCCAGCCGGCGTTCGGCCGCCCGGAGATCGCCCGTTACGTCGACATCATGCGTGCCGAGACCAACGCCGCCGTCGACACCTGGATACCAGGTCATCAACTGGACGTCCGCGAGGCCATGGTCGCACTGTCCCTCGACATGCTCGCCAAGACCATCTTCGCCGGCAGCCTGGACGAAGCGACGTTCCGTCGACTGCGCGACGACCTGTCCGTGGTCATGAACGGCGTCGGCGCCCGCGTCATGCTGCCCGACTGGGTGGAACGCCTGCCCCTCCCCTTCAGCCGCCGTTTCAACGCCGCCCGGGACGCCGTCAGGGCGACCATCAACCACGCCGTGGCCGAGCTCCAGGAGGCGGGACAGGACACCGGCGACATGTTGTCCCTGCTGCTCCAGGCCACGGACGAGGAGACCGGTGAGCCGCTCACCGGGCAACAGATCAGTTCGGAGATTCTCACTCTGGCCGTGGCAGGAACCGAGACCACAGCATCAGTACTGGCCTGGGCGTTGCACGAGATCACGCGCGACACCGAGATCGAACGCGCGGTCCTGGACGAACTCGACGCGGTCATCGGAGACCGCCCCATCACGTTCGAGGATCTGCCCCGTCTGCCCTACCTCGACCGTGTCGTCCGGGAAACGCTGCGGTTGCACCACACGGGCTGGCTCGTCACGCGACGCACCGCTACCCGGACACGGCTGGGGGCATGGTCGGTCCCCGCCGGCACCGAACTCGCCTACTGCCAGCACGCCCTGCACCGCGACCCCGAACTGTTCCCCGAGCCTCTCACCTTCGACCCCGACCGCTGGCTGGACGAGGCGCAGGGTGAAGCGTTCATGCCGGGGGCCTTCCTCCCGTTCGGGGCGGGCAAGCACAAGTGCATCGGCGACCGGTTCGCTCTCACCGAGCTGCTTACCGCCGTCGCCACGATCATCCGGCGCGTACGCTTCGAGCCTCTCTCGGGCCAGGAGGTGTGGCCCGTCGCGCGTGCAACGGTGCGACCCAGCCCTGTGCTGATGGCTGTGCACCTGAGAAGCGACTCCGCCGAGCAGAAGCAGGACTGACCGGCGGCGTCCTCCTCCGTGCGGGACGGCGCGCACCTGGGGTGCGTGCCGTCCCGTCCCTGAAGAGAAGCGCCGGCTCGGAACTGTCGCTCCTCGCCTCAGCCGCGTACCGCCTTCTCCCCTGCACGCTCCGCGACGGGTACGTCCAGCGGGCGTGCGAGCCCGACCACTCCTTCGTCGAGCCGCTGCAGGTGGCGCAGTACGCGGAACGTCACGGTACCGGACGGCGGGGTCCCGGACCCGTCGTCGCGTAGCGTGGAGGCGATACTGGCAGCCGCTCGGACCTCGCCCCCGACGTCCTGGTCGCCGACATGGGCCGCGAGTACCTCGATGTTGTGCGCGATGCGCTGCCCGGCCCGGTGCAGACGGGGATCGGCTGCGACGGTCCTGCTGTGCGGCACGAGCTCGGCGGTCGCCGCGAGCGAGCGCGCGTGGTACGCACACGTCTCCAGCAGGGCCACCAGATAGCGCACGGTCTGCCGCCGGCCGCGCAACGGGGTGATCGGGTAGGTCAACGGGTTCGTCGAGTCACGCAGTTCGTCCAGCGCCGTGTCCAGCGCGCGGGCCTTGCCGAGCAGGTCGGACGACGGTCCACCGCTGAGCTGCTCCACCGCGGCCGAGGCGACATCCCCCAGCTTGTCGAGGACGGTCCCCAGCAGTTCGTCCGTACGTCGGTCCGTGTGCACCGGCAGCACCAGCACGGCGGCGATGACCCCGCAGGCGGCGCCGATCGCGGTCTCCTCGATGCGCAGTACCAGCACGTCGAAACTGTAGGAGTTCAGCAGGGTGTAGAGCAGGCCCAGCATGGCCGTCACGAAGAAGGACATGACCGCGTAGGACAGGGGAGCGGTGAAGAACATCGCGAAGATGAAGAGGAGGACCAGCGCGAACGCGACCCAGGTGTGGTCCCCGACCAGTCCGGCCAGCGCGACACCGGCCACCGCGCCCAGGAGGGTGCCGATGAGCCGGCGGTAGCCCTTGACCAGGATCTCGCCGGTGGAGGCGGTGTTGAGGAAGACCACCCAGCACGTCAGAACGGCCCAGTACCAGCGCTGGGTGGACAGGAGCTCACCGCCGATGATCGCCAGGACCGAGCCCACCGAGACCTGGAAGGCGGCCCGTGTGGTGGGGCGCTGCAGACCTGTGCGGTCGTCGTCGGTGGGCTTCTCGGACGAGGAGGCGAGGGCGATGTCCTCCGCGTCGAACTCCTCGCGGGACCGGGTGGTCGCCGGCGAGTCGTCGGACTCGTCCTGCGGCCCGTCCAGCGCCAGCCGCAGACCCAGGACGGAGCGAGCCGCCTCACCGATGCCACGGAAGGCGTCCTGGATCCCCGCGGGGGCGGGGGGAAGCTTCTCCTCGTCCCGGTAACCGAGCAGCCGGTTGCGTATGTGCGCGACGGCTGTCCCCCCGTCGCTCGTCGCGGGCCGGTCCACCAGGAGGTGCAGCGCCTTGAGATCCCGGCGCAGGGCTATGGTCGCGTCGTCCTCGGACGGCCGCCAGTCCCCGGTGAGCGGCACGGGAGCGTGCGGCAGATGCAGAGTGAGGGTGTCCGCACGCTCGGCGCTCCGTGCGTTGAGCAGCAGCATGCCGAGCCGCTCCGTGGAGATCTCGGCGTCCGCGACGCGTCGTTGCAGCAGCGCGGCCTTGTCCGCGTCCGGTGTGCCCTCCTCCAGGCGGCCCTGGATCATCAGGGCGGCTTCGTGCAGCCGCGCGGTGCTCCGCCGCATCTCGTCGAGCACCTTCTCCAACTGCTCGGGTCCGGCGTCGAGCAGTTCGATCTGCAGCGAGACGAGCTGGGCGACTCGCGTCCGGAAGGCATCGCGCAGTCGTGTCAGGACGCGCCTGGGTGTCTCCGGGACCACGGCGAACCGGACCACCGCACTGCAGCCGAATCCGATGAGCAGAGCCACGCAGAGCGCCGGCAGGGCAGACGTCGAGGCGCCGACGAACAGGCAGAGGAAGTAGATCTGAAAACCGATGAGACCGAGTGCCGTTCCTCGTTCACCGAACCGACGGCAGTAGACGGCGCCGAAGATGAGCGCGACGAAGAAGAGGTCGCCCGCGACGACCTGAGAGGTCAACAGCGCACTCAGCGCCGCGGCGCCGAGAGCCACCGGCAGGCCCAGGGCGAGGGTGACCGCCTGGTCCCGGACGAGCGTGTCCTTGATCGCGAAGGTCGCCGTCATCGCGGTCATCGCACCGGCGACCATGAGTGTCACGTCGGTGCCGAGCACCGCCAGGACCGCCAGCGTGAGGCCGATCGCCGCGACGGTACGCAGCCCTGCGGTGAGCCGCAGCAACCCCGGGTCTGACGCCGCGAACCGATCCCACATCATGGCCCCGCCCCGCCGCCGCACTGCCCTCACCCTGCACTTTCTTCCGCTTGCCGCCACGATCCACGTGCCGTTCAGCATTGCACGGCGGGGAACCGGAGGACCAACGCAGGCCGACATGCGATACGGCCCCGGCCCGTCCGCCGGCTGTTCCGCAACTGGGCGCCGCAGCAACCCGTGAGAAAGCGGGACGCGTGCCGGGAGCGAAGCCGGGAACCTGCGGAGCATGGCAATCCTGAGGAAAGTCGCGCGTCCACTGCTCGCATCCGTCTTCATCTCCGGCGGGATCCGCACGCTTCGAGATCCTCACGCCGTGGCCGGTGCGGCCGAGCCGGTGGCCCGGCCCGTCTCGATGCGCGTTCCGCAGCTCCCGGACGACACGGTGCGACTCGTACGGATCAATAGCGCAGTGCAGGTCGGAGCCGGAGTGCTGCTCGCGGCGGGTCGCTTCCCGCGCGCCTCCGCGCTCGCACTGGCGGCGTCGCTGGTGCCCACCACCCTGGCCGGGCACGCCTGGTGGAAGGCGCAGGACCCCGAGGAACGGGCACGTCAGCGTGTCCAGTTCACCAAGAACCTCTCCTTGCTCGGGGGGCTGTTGATCGCGGCGGCCGACACCCATGGCAAGCCCTCCCTGGCCTACCGCTCACGGGCCGCGGCCAGCGTCGGTGCCCGCAGCGTCCGCAGGACGGGCAACGCGGTGGGCAACGCGGTGGCGGACAAGGCGCACGACGTCCGGTCGGCAGCCGGAGCCGTGCGCGAACACCTTCCGACCGGCTGACGCCGCCGCGACGCCCCGGTTCCCCTGCGGGTACTGACTCCGCAGGGGAACCTCGTCAGAGACGTGAAGACGCCTGTGGGCGGGCACGCATGGGTGCGTGCCCGCCCACAGGGCGGTTCCGATCGGTGGGGGAGCGCGACACAGGCTTGTCGGCGGCGCACGGCGCCGACAAGCCGGACGGCGGCAGCGCGGCGGCCGGGGGCCGCGACACCCGCCGCGCTCCACGTGCAAGGAGGGCCCGGACGGTCAGGCCAGCATCCCCGCGCGGAGCTTGCCCAGGGTGCGTGTGAGCAGACGGGAGACGTGCATCTGGGACACGTCGAGCTCCGCGCCGATCTGGGACTGTGTCATCTCCTGACCGAACCGCATCTCGATGAGCCGCCGCTCACGGTCGTCGAGCTGCTCCAGAAGAGGAGCCAGGGCGTGCAGGTTCTCCACCGTTTCCATCGCGGAGTCCGGTTCGCCCAGGATGTCGGCGAACGTCCGGGACGCCGTCCCCGTCGTCTCGCCGGTGTCCGTGGGCATGTCGAGCGAACCGGCCGTGTAGCCGTTCGACGCGATGATGCCCTCGATCACCTCGTCCTCCGTGCGGTCCAGGTGCGCGGCCAGTTCCTTCACCGTCGGATCACGGTCCAGGCGGACGGCGAGTTCGTCCTTGGCCTTGGCCAGCTCCACGCGGAGCTCCTGCAGTCTGCGGGGGACGTGGACGGCCCAGGTGGTGTCGCGGAAGAACCGCTTGATCTCACCGACGATGTAAGGGACGGCAAAGGTGGCGAATTCGACCTCCCGCGAGAGTTCGAACCGGTCGATGGCCTTGATGAGGCCGATGGTCCCGACCTGGGTGATGTCCTCCATGTCGCCGCTGCCCCGGTTGCGGAAGCGGCGCGCTGCGAAGCGGACGAGAGAGATGTTCATCTCGACCAGGGTGTTGCGCGCGTACTGGTACTCGTGCGTTCCCTCTTCGAGGACCTGCAGGCGCTCGAAGAAAAGTGTCGACAGAGCGCGGGCGTCCTTCGGCGTGATCTTGCCCGCATCCTCGATCCAGGGCAGCTCACCTATGTGTTCCGATGCGGCACCGGAAGCCGGCACCCCATCGTTCCTTACGGTTCCGGCAGTCTGTTCAGCGATCACTGTTCCCACCCTCCCTGGTGCTGAGTGCGCTCTTCAGACCAGCCCCTGCCCTGCCTCGGAAGCCCTATGCACGGGGAGGCCAAATTTTCTTGCTGCGTGGAAACAGTTGCCCCTGGACATCGTAAGATGAGCACTGCCGTCCACCGGCGCGACCTTCGGGGGACGCCGTGCTGGATCGGGTACAGGCCCCGTACGCTGGAGGCCGGGGGCCGGGTCCCGAAGGCGGTCCGGGTTTCGGTGCAGCACGACGAGAAACAGGATCACGTGGACAGATTCGCTGCGGTCGAGCGGGAGCTGCGCAAGGCAGCCCCCCACCGGCTCCTCGATGTCGTCTCGGCGGCTCTGCGGGAGCGGTTCCACGTGGAGAGTGTGGCGTTGAGGCTCGCCGACTACGGCATGACCACACTGCAGATGGTGTCCGAGATTCCGATCGCCGAGCCGGTGCACGTGCACGACAGCCCGCAGGGCAGGGCTTTCGGTGCCCAGGAGCCGTTCGTGGAGAAGCGGACCAGGCCGGGACCGGTGACCGCTCACCTCCCGGTCACGGTGCGCGGCGACCGGCTCGGTGTCCTGACCGTCACCCTGCCGGAGAGCGGCTGCTCCCAGTCGGATCTGGCGGACATGCAGCAGATCTGCGAGGCGCTCGGCCACGAGATCCTGGTGGCCGAGCGGGACACCGACCTCTACCTCCTCGCCCGCCGTGCCACACGGCTCACCCTGGCCGCCGAGATGCAGTGGCAGTTGCTGCCCGGCCGTTCCGTGGCCCGTCCTGAATTCCGGCTGGGCGCCCATCTGGAGCCCGCGTACGCGATCTTCGGCGACAACTTCGACTGGTCGGTGTCGGCCCACCACCTCACGCTCACCGTGACCAACGGCATGGGCAAGGGGATGGAGGCGGCCCTGCTGACCAATCTCGTCGTCAACTCGCTGCGGAACGCCCGGCGGGCCGGCCTCGACCTTCCCGGCCAGGCCAGCCTCGCCGACCAGGCCGTCTATACGCAGCACCGAGGCGCGCTGCACGCGGCGGTCCTCCTGCTGCGGTTCGACCTGGCCACGGGGGAGGTCGAAGCTGTCGACGCGGGGTCTCCCCGGATGTGGCGGCTCAGGGGCCGGACGGTCGATCCGGTCCACTTCGAGGCGCAGCTCCCGCTGGGCATGTTCGAGGAGACGGAGTACGTCGCACAGCGTCTGCGCGTCGAGCCCGGTGACCGGCTGCTGATCGGCAGCGACGGGGTCTACGACAGCGCTTCGGGCGCGGGGGAGCTCTACGGGCAGCGGGCGCTCGCGCGGTCGCTCTCCGCACACCGGTTCCTGCCGTCCGAGCAGGTGCCGCTGGCGGTGCTCCGCGACCTGCGGGACCACCGGGGCTCCGCACCGCTGGACGACGACGCTCTGGTCGTCTGCTTGGACTGGTTCGGCCGGCAGACATCCGGCGGAGACGCGTCCGAGTGAGGAGGCGGGCCGACCGGGCCTGTCTTCACCCGGTCGACCGCAAGGGTCTCGCTCCGTCGCTGTCCTGCTGTCCCGCGGCAGCGCCGCGGAAGGCTCTGAGTCCTTCGAGGAGCGAGCGCCGCGCCTTGGCGGGCATGGCGTCGATGGTGGCCATCAGGATCTCCTCCCGGCGTGTGCGCAGGTCGACGAGGTACGCCTTGCCGTGGCTGGTCAGCCGGAGTTCCAGCTCGCGGCGGCTCACCGGGCTGGGGGCGCGCTCCACGAATCCGGTGGCCTGCAGCCGGTCGCACAGCCTGCTGACCGAGGGTGACGCCGACCCCAGGGCCTCGGCGAGCATCCGCAGATTGATGCCCTCCTCGCGGTCCAAGGTGTACAGGACGCGGAGTTGGGAGGGGGAGACCGGGCCGGTCGGCACGGCGTCACGACCGTGTTCCCAGAGGACTTCGAGGAGTTCGACGAATTCGGAACCCTCTCGGGCCGCTTCCCGGGACCGCTGGTCGGCTTCGGGGTTCAGGCCCATTTTGATGACACTCCGATTCGGCATTGCCTCACTCGTCCGTCCGGCCACCGGACCGAGCGAGGCGGCCGGACATCCGATGTGCTCGTACGGAAAGCCAGGACAAAGATTCCGGGACACACACGCATGGCCCCGCCTATCGTACCCCCGCCCGCCACAGGCTTCCGAGCGTCACGCCCGAACCGATTATGTTGTCGCATGGCAACAGTTGTCATCAGGTACGGTTCCGCATGCGGCATCCGATGCGTGATCATCCGGCGGTCACCGTCGTTCCGCCACGACGGCACCCGCTCCCCGGCCAGGAGTACTGATATCCATGACACCGAACCAGCCCCTCACCCTCACAGTCCGGCACCCGGCGGACTCGATCGCGGTCCTCACCGTCGAGGGCGAGATCGACGTGGACAGCGTCCCGGCCCTGCGGACGACGGCACTGGAACTGATCAGACGAGGCAGACCACACGTGGTCCTCGACATGGCGCCCGTACGATTCTGTGATTCCTCCGGCCTCAACACGATGATCGGCATCCTCCGCTACGCGAAGGACCGGCACGGGTCCCTCTCGCTCGTCGGGGCGCCCCCGCACCTCAGGAGGCTGCTGGACGTGACGGGAGTCGGTGAGCTGATGCCCGTCCTTCCCACCGTCGCCGAGGCGCTGACCCACATCGTCGGGGCCGGAGAGGCCCCGGAGGGTCAAGGGGCCCGCTAGGCCAAGCCGACGAAGGAATCCCGAGGCCGGTGTGCCGACGGCCCCGCGGGGCAACGCGCAACGCCGTGGGCGGGCGGCGCTCCCGCCACCCACGGCGTGCCGGCCGCGTCCGTTTCCGGTCACGGCCCGCGCCAGACATTCGCGAACGCGGCGTTCTCGATGGCCCGCCGCTGCCGTACGGCCTCCAGTTCCATCACCGCGTCCCCGACCGCGAGAAGCACGGTCGTCACGGCCTCGTCCCCGGAACCCGGCGCATCCTCCGGTCGCGAGCCGGGAACACCCGCTGCGGACGCGAGTGCGACCAGGACGGGCTCCTCGACCTCCCAGCGGTCGAGAGCCTGCCGGCGGGAGGGGGTGTCGGCCGGTTCCACCCGGTCGGCTCCGGACGGGAACAGGCCTCGGCGGCCCGGCCGCAGTTCACCGTCCTCTTCGAGTGCCGCTTGGTACGAGTCGGCCAGATCGCGTCCCCGACGCCACAGCCAGTCCTCGACCCGTTCGTACGGAGTCTGTCCTTCCAGCGCCGCCGCGGCCTCGGCCAGGAGACGATCGTCCGCCGTCGGCCCGCGGTCAGGGACGATGCGGTCGCCGTCCAGGGAGACGGCACCCGCCGTGACGAGATCGACGAGCTCGGCGCCCGCCAGCGCGAGCGACAGGTCTCCCTGCCCCACCGGACGGTCCGGCGACCCCAGATGCAGGGCGATGATGAACAGGTCCTTCGCCGTGGTCATGAACGGCCCCCTCGTATTCGTGTGCCTGCTGGTGGACGCCAGCCTGCCCGTGGTGTCCCGCAAAGGACAGCATGCCGCCCTCCGCGCCCCGGTGTTCGGCCGGGACGCGGAGGGCGGGGGCCCGCAGGTTGCCGCTGCCGCGTGACGCGGTAGGTACAGCGATCAGGCCTTGCCCTGCATGGAGCGGCGTGCGGGATTGCTCTGCTCCGAGGCCTTGGGGTCCTTCTCTCCCGCCTTGGAGCGAACTCCCTGCTCGATCCGCTTCCCGATCGTCTTGTCGATGTTCGACCAGTACTCGAACGCGCGGAGCAGCACCGGCTCGGTAACGCCGTTGAGCAGGTGCCCGACGACGTTGTCCACCAGACGGTCCCGAGCCGCGTCGTCCAGGACCTCGCGCACCAGGGTGCCGGCCTGGCCCCAGTCGTCGTCCTCCGCGTGGTCGACGTACGCCGCCCGGGTGATGTCCCCGTCGGCGTACCAGCTCGGCGGGGAGCCGTAGCGGGCGGTGTCGGCAGCCGGACCGCCCTTGGAGTTCGGCGCGTAGACGGGGTCGGCCGTCTTCCGGTACGCCATCGCTCCGTCCTTGGAGTACGTGTTCACCGGCACGACGGGCGCGTTGACGGGGAGCTGCTGGTAGTTCGCCCCGATGCGGTAGCGGTGGGCGTCCGCGTACGAGAACAGCCGGGCCAGCAGCATGCGGTCCGGGCTCGGGCCGATACCGGGGACCAGGTTGTTCGGCTGGAAGGCCGCCTGCTCGATCTCCGCGTGGTTGTCCGTGGGGTTGCGGTCCAGCGTCATCTTCCCGACCTTGATCAGCGGGTAGTCGCCGTGCGGCCACACCTTCGTCAGGTCGAACGGGTTGAACCGGTAGTCCACCGCGTCCCCGTAGGGCATGACCTGGACGTGGAGCGTCCAGCTCGGGTAGTCGCCGTCACGGATGTGCTCGAAGAGGTCACGCGTGTGGTAGTCGGTGTCGGCCGACGCCATCTGGTCACCCTCGTGCTGGGTGAACGTCTCGATGCCCTGGTCGGTCTTGAAGTGGTACTTCACCCAGAAGCGCTCGCCCTGCGCGTTGATCCACATGTACGTGTGGGAGGTGTAGCCGTTCATGTGGCGCCAGCTGCGCGGGATACCTCGGTCGCCCATCAGCCACGTGACCTGGTGGGCCGACTCGGGCGAGAGGGTCCAGAAGTCCCACTGCATGTCGTGGTCGCGCAGGTTGCTGTCCGCGCGGCGCTTCTGGGACCGGATGAAGTGCTGGAACTTCATCGGGTCCTTCACGAAGAACACGGGGGTGTTGTTGCCCACCATGTCGTAGTTGCCTTCGCTGGTGTAGAACTTCACCGCGAAGCCGCGCGGGTCACGCCAGGTGTCCGGGCTGCCGCGCTCACCGGCGACGGTGGAGAACCGAATGACCAGGTCGGTCTTGGTGCCGGGCTGGAAGAGCGCGGCCTTGGTGTAACCGCTGACGTCCCCGGTCACCTCGAAGTGGCCGAAGGCACCGCTGCCCTTGGCGTGCGGCTGACGCTCGGGAATCCGTTCACGGTTGAACTGAGCCATCTGCTCGATCAGGTAGGAGTCCTGGAGCAGGATGGGACCGGCTGGACCGACGGTGAGCGAGTGTTCGTCGCTCTCGACAGGGATGCCGGCGTCGGACGTGGTCGGCTGTTGCGATGCGCTGGTCACTTTCGTTCCCCTTCGTCGTGGGGTGTGGGTGCGGAAGGTGGGTCGGGGTCATGGACACGGGGCGGCTCGTCGACGTCGAGACCGGGCGTGGACCTCTGTGCGGGCCACTCACGCCGACCGGTGTCTCCCCGCTCTCCAAACATCGCCGTACCAGTAACCGGTATCAACGTAGCCAAACATGGACGAGGGGGCCATCGGAGGTTTCGGCTCGGCCGCCTCCTTCCGCGGAGCGGCGCCTGCGGCCGGCTCGGCAGGACACCGCTGCCGTGGAATTCCGGCCGTAGGCCCGCCGTGAGGATGCCCGGATGCGCTCCGGCGGCGCGCCCGCCACACCCCCACGGGCCGGCGACCGCGCGGTGCGGTAGGTGAGGAAACCCGGGCGGCCCCTCGCCGGCGGTCCGTCTCCGTCCTGACCGCCTCCTCGTCGGGGCGGCTCACAGCCCGACGCGTGGTCGTCAGCCCCAGACAGGAGCCGAGAAGACGCTGGCCGAGGTGTACCCGGCGTGCGGGATCGCGGGCCAGCCCGCGGGTTCGTGCTGGGTGCGGTGGAAGTCCGCGGCCACGAGTGTCGCCAGGTTGAAGTAGGCCTCGCGGGTCTGGGGCTTCATCCTGTCCAGGTCGATCTCCGCCCCCGCCGAGAGGTGCTCGTCGAAGGGGACGACCACCACCCCCCGGCAGCGTGCCCGGAAATGGGCCACCACGTCGTCCAGCTTGACGATCTTGCTGGTCCTGCGCGGTTCGGACACCACGGTGATGCTCCGCTGGACCAGGTCCGCGTAGCCATGGGCGTTGAGCCAGTCCAGCGTGGTGCTCGCACTGGCGGCGCCGTCCACGCTGGAGGTGGCCACGACGATCAGCTGGTCCGCAAGGGCCAGCACGCCGCCCATGGCGCTGTGGAGCAGCCCGGTTCCGGAGTCCGTGAGGATGATCGGGTAGTGCTGCCCGAGGCAGTCGACGACCTTGCGGTAGTCCTCGTCGTTGAAGGAGGTGGAGAGGGCGGGGTCCACGTCGTTGGCGAGAACCTCCAGCCCGCTCGGGGACTGGGACGTGTAGCGGCGTACCGCCATGTAGTTGGGCAGGTTCGGGAGGTCGGCGACCAGGTCACGGATGGTCGCGTTCGTCTCCCGGCGCACCCGACGGCTGAGTGTGCCCGCGTCCGGGTTCGCGTCGATCGCCACGACCCGGTCCTGCCGCTCCGAGGCGAGCGTCGCGCCCAGGGCTGTCGTGGTGGTGGTCTTGCCGACTCCGCCCTTCAGGCTGATGACGGCGATCTTGTAGCAGTCCATCACGGGTGTGTGCAGGACGGCCAGCTTCTCCTGTCGTACCCGTTCGGCGTTCCTTCCGCCGATGCGCAGCTTCTTCAGGTTGCCACGGACACCGGCCTTGTTGCGCAGGAGCCGGTCGGACGAGAGCTCGACCGAGGAGCTGTGACCCAAAGCGCTGCCGTGCCCGGGGAACCCGGGCGGGGCGGGGGCATACGCCGGAGCGGGCCGGTGGTTCGTCTGCGGGCCGGCGGAGAACCGTGACGGCTGTGTCGCCCCGGTGTACGGGCGCGACAGAGGTGCCGCGCCCGGATGGGCGGCGCCGACCCCGTCGGCGGAAGGCTGCGTGGCGAATTCACCTGGCGTCAGCGCATCGGTGGACCGTACCAGCGGCCGGGACTCACGCGACGCGGACGTCTGGGGCTCGCCCGCCCCGTACCGCTCCGGAGGCATGTGGCCTCCGAGGTCGTCCGCGCATCCCTCCTCCCGCTCGGGAGCGTGGCTTCCAGCGCTGATGTCACGGTCATTAGTCATACTGTTCAGTCCTTTCGATGATCCTGAAGAGCTCATGGGAATGGTCCCGGCGCGTCGGTGGCGGGATGGTTCGACGGCCGATCTACCTTGTGGTTCCGGTTGCCGAGACGCTTCTTCGCGAGGGCGGCTCCCGATATCGGGCGCAGACAGCTGTGGCCGACCGACAGGAAGGCATTGCTGGGTATCGGCACCTGTATCCCTGGGCCTGACGGCACCGGGCACGGGGCTTTCGGGGCGTCGCAGACCCTGGGGGCGGGCCGGGCTGAGGTGTCTGGACGAAAGGAGTTCAGGAGCGTCGGCTCCCTTGGTCCCGAGGTCCTTCACAACTCGAAGGTGCGACGGCTCGGCGCCGGGGCGGAAGCGTCTTCGGACCAGCATGCCGTTGTTGTCGATCGACAATTCATGCTCTATGAACTGTTCTACGGTCAGTACTTGCTTCTGCCTGATCGCAGAGCGCGGCGGTTGCCTCCAGGTCATGGCCTGCCCGTGGCCTCCCCACTCGCGCACGGACAGTGCGCGGTGTTCGGCGGCGTCCATGGCCCGCTGGACATCCGGCGGGATCTCGATGCGACTCCGGACCCGGTACCGTCCGGTCGCCAGATCGTCCGCACACTGCAACTGCACCTTCAGCGGGCCCATGAAGGAGTAGTGCTGCGACTCTGCGTACGCGCGCACCTGCTCGACCAGTTCCTCGCCGAGCACCACCAGGCACGCGCTGTGCAGGGCATGATCATCGGTGTTGAGCTCGATGACGAAACCGTTGGGGGCGACGGTACGGTCATGACTCCAGATCCGGGCGTTGACATCGCACTCGCGTCGGAGCGCGCCGACGAACTCCAGGGGCTGCACCGCAGACTTGAAAGCTTTGGCGAAGGCGCCGTTGACCCAGGCCTCGAAGCGCCGCTCCAGCTTGTTCAGCGTTCCCACTGTGAGCCTTCCAGTATGGATCGCCCTCCATTCGAGCGAATGCGCGTTCACTGACTGGATCCTTTTTAGCCAGATTTGGGACGTTGCTGCGCTGTGTCGTGGCGATTCACTCGATCGTCTCCGCAGTAGCCCGCTTCGGCCGATTCCGGGCCCTGTGGCCGGCGTGGGATCCGTGCGCGACCGGGCGGTGGCAGTGGTGATGAGGAGGGGCTGGGGCCCCGTCCGAGCTGGGACTTCTCGGCTTCCGTCGCGTGTTCCGGCCCAAGAGCGGGTGGGGCCGGAACGCGCGTCATGGGAGGGGTTGGCCCGACGGAGGCGGGTCGGTCCCGTCGCCTGGTGCGGTCTGCCGGTCGCCTGTACATCCTTCATGTGCCGGGGCTGGCCGTCGCCTGCCGCCCGACGCACCGCGAAGCCGCCCTGCCGGGCGGCGAGGCGCAGGGAGGTGTCAGGCCGGCTGCCAGACCTGGGCGAGCGCCGACTCGGTGAGGACGTCCTCGGGGTGGCCCTGTCCCGTCAGGCGGCCGTCACGCAGGAGGAGGCAGGCGTCCGCCGAGCGTGCGGCCCCCAGGTCGTGCGTCGCCTGGACGACCGTCACTCCGTCGGTGACCAGCTGGGTGAGGACCGCCGTGATCCGGGCCCTGGCCTCCGGGTCGAGTCCCGTGGTCGGCTCGTCCAGAAGCAGCAGGTCCGACTCCTGCGCCAACCCCTGTGCGATCAGGGCCCGTTGGCGCTGGCCGCCCGACAGTTCGCCGAGCTGCCGGGTGGCGATCTCCCCTATGCCCAGCCGGTCGAGAGCGGTGTCCACCGCGGCGCGGTCCCGCCGGGTCAACCGGCGCCAGAGGCCCCGTTCGCCCCAGCGTCCCATCTCCACGGTCTGCCGGACGGTCAGGGGCAGGGTGTCGCCCACGGCGCCGCGTTGCGGGACGAAGGCCGGTGGCCGGGAGCCGGTGTGGCGGAGATGTCCCGATGTCGGCTCGATCACACCGGCCATCACGCCGAGCAGTGTCGACTTCCCGCTGCCGTTCGGCCCGACGAGTGCCGTCGTAGCCAATGACGGTATGGCTGCACTGAGTTCGTGGAGGACCGGCCGTCCCGGATAGCCGGCGCACAGCTCGGTGAAGTGCACGCGTGCCGTCCGGTCCGGGAGGTCGGAGGGTGAGGGGTGATGTTTGTTGAACATGATTTTCATTGTAGTGTCGCGGCATGGACTGGTTGACGGCACCGTTCGAGGTGACCTTTGTGCAGCGCGCCCTGTGGGGCGGAATCCTGGTGTCCGCCATCTGTGCGCTGGCCGGGACCTGGGTCGTGCTCCGCGGCATGGCCTTTCTCGGGGACGCGATGTCCCACGGGCTGCTGCCGGGAGTCGCGTTGGCCGCCCTGTTCGGCGGCAACCTGCTCGTCGGTGCGGTGGCGAGCGCCGTGGTGATGACGGCGGGGGTGACCGCGCTCGGCCGCACTCCGAGGATCTCCCAGGACACCGGCATCGGCCTGTTGTTCGTCGGGATGCTCTCGCTCGGCGTCATCATCGTGTCGCGATCACAGTCCTTCGCCGTTGATCTGACCGGCTTCCTGTTCGGTGACGTCCTCGCCGTCGGGGAGCAGGACCTCGTCCTGCTGGGGGTGGCTCTGCTGGTGGCGACGGCCGTCTCGGTCCTCGGCCACCGGGCCTTCCTCGCCCTGGCGTTCGACCCGCGCAAGGCCCGCACCCTGGGACTGCGCCCGCGCCTCGCGCACGCCGTACTGCTCGCACTCCTGGGCCTCGCGATCGTCGCCTCGTTCCACATCGTGGGGACGCTGCTGGTCCTGGGACTCCTCATCGCCCCGCCGGCGGCGGCCCTGCCCTGGGCGCAGAGCGTCCGCGGAGTCATGCTGCTCTCCGCACTCGTCGGCACCACCGCCACCTTCGGCGGACTGCTGGTGTCCTGGCACCTGAGCACCGCCGCCGGAGCGACCGTCGCGGCCCTCGCGGTGAGCCTGTTCTTCGTCTCCCACCTGGCATCCGGCCTGCGCCACCGCCGCACGAGCCCCGCCAACTCCACCCTCCCGAAAGCCGACTGAAGGAAAGCTGTGGCGATCGCCCCGACCGTCCGAAGAAACGTCACTCCGTGGGCCTCGGCCGCCCTGGCCCTCACCGCGCTGCTCACCACGAGTTGTGCGGGGAAGCACTCCGACGCCCCCGCCCCGCAGAAGAACTCCTCCGCCACCACTCCGCACGGGTACGTCGAAGGAGCGAAGGAAGCCGCCGAGCAGCAGTCCCGTCTGCTGCTCAACGACCCCGGCACCGGTGACAGCCGGGTGCTCGACCTCATCACCGGAAAGGTGCGCTCGACGGCTCAGGTGGCCGGCGCCGAACAGCTGGACACGGACGGCCGCTTCGGCTTCTTCCACACCGCCCGGGGCACACACGTGCTCGACAGCGGCGCGTGGACGGTGGACCACGGCGACCACGTGCACTACTACCGCGCGGCGATACGTGACATCGGCGTTCTCCCTGCGGGCGCGGGCGCGCAGATCCGCAGTGACGCCGCGGTGACCGCGGCCACCGACAAGGACGGCCGGACGGGACTCTACGAACGTACGGAACTGGAGAAGGGGAGCATCAGCTCGATCCGCACACTTCCCGGGCCGCACACCGGAGCCGTCATACCGTACGCGGAGCACCTGCTGGCCCTCGTGGAGCGGGACGGTACGGCGAAGGTCTCGGCGTACGACCGTGCGGGACGGCCCGTCGCGTCACCGGACGCCGAGTGCGACGAGCCACGAGGCGATGCCGTCACCCGGCGCGGAGTGGTTCTCGGATGCGCGGACGGCGCCCTGGTCGTGGGCGAGAAGGACGGTGTCCTCACCGCCGACAGGATCCCGTACGGCCGCGACGTACCCGCGGCGGAGCGTGCCACCGCGTTCCGCCATCGCCCCGGCAGCGACACCCTCACAGCCCCGGCCGGCGACCGGGCCGTCTGGGTACTGGACGTCACCGACCGTGCATGGAAACGGGTGAGCACCGGCCCCGTCGTCGCTACGGGCACCGCGGGGGAGGGTACTGCGCTGCTCGTCCTGGAGACCGACGGAGCGCTGCACGGCTACGACATCGACACCGGCGAGGAGGTCGCCCGCACCGAGCCGCTGCTGACCGGATCCCAGCGGACCGGCACGAGCACGAGCGGGCCCACGATCGAGGTCGACCGCAGCCGCGCCTACGTCAACGACCCCAAAGGCAAACGCGTGTACGAGATCGACTACAACGACGACCTGCGCGTCGCGCGCACCTTCGACGTGGACATCGAACCGCGTCTGATGACGGAGACAGGCCGATGACCACCACGGCGGAGTCGGGCGCCGGCAAGCGCGCGAGGGTCCGGGTGGCGCGGCTGCGGAGCCTGCTCATGGGCCTGATCGCCCTGACGACAGTCGCTGCGGGAACAGCATGCACCACCGATGGCGACCAGCCCCGCATCGTCGTCACGACGAACATCCTCGGCGACATCACACGCCAGATCGTCGGCGACGAGGCCGAGGTCACCGTGCTGATGAAGCCCGACGCGGACCCGCACTCCTTCGGTCTGTCGGCCGTGCAGGCCGCCGAGTTGGAACGCGCGGACCTCGTGGTCTTCAACGGCCTGGGCCTGGAGGAGAACGTACTGCGTCACGTGGACGCCGCACGCGAGTCCGGGGTGGCCACCTTCGAGGCCGGCAAGGCCGTCGACCCGCTCACCTTCCACGCGGGAGACGACGGAGGCCCGGAGGAGGAGGCAGGCCAACCGGACCCCCACTTCTGGACCGACCCGGATCGGGTACGCAAGGCGTCCGGGCTGATCGCCGACCAGGTCGTCGAGCACGTCGGCGGTGTGGACGAGCAGGCGATACGCGCCAACGCCGCACGCTACGAGAAGCAGCTGGCGGACCTCACCACCTGGATGGAGAAGTCCTTCGCCCTGATCCCCGAGGACGAGCGCGCCCTGGTCACCAACCACCACGTCTTCGGCTATCTCGCCGACCGCTTCGGCTTCCGCGTGATCGGAGCGGTCGTTCCCAGCGGCACGACTCTCGCCTCCCCCAGCTCGTCCGACCTGCGCGCGCTCACCCGGGCCATGGAGGAGGCCGGAGTGCGGACCGTCTTCGCCGACTCCTCCCAGCCCGACAAGCTCGCCCAGGTGCTGCGCACGGAACTCGGCGGCCAGGTGAGCGTCGTCGAGCTGTATTCGGAGTCGCTGACCCGGAAGGACGCCGGCGCAGGCACCTACCTGCAGATGATGCGCGCCAACACCACTGCCATCACCGACAGCCTGGCCGGCGGCTAAACACACCCTGCCCCCGCGGAGAACGGCGTCACCGAGCTCGTTCCGCACCACGGCCGCGACCCCGCGGCCAGAAAAGGAAGCAAACCGATGAACAAGGCGATACGCAACAGAACCCTCACCGGAGCGGCACTCGCCCTGGCGGTGTCCACGGTCCTGACGGCCTGCGGCGGGGAGACCACCTCCTCGTCCACGGCGAAGGCGAAGGACGCGCCGAGTGCCGGATCGGCCGACCCGGTCGGCAACCCCCTCGTCGCCACCTTCGACGGCGGCCTGTACATCCTCGACGGCAAGAGCCTCGAGCTCGCCGAGACGATCGAACTGCCCGGCTTCAACCGCGTCAATCCCGCGGGGGACGCCGACCACGTCGTCGTGTCCACCGACAAGGGCTTCCGCGTGCTGAACGCCACCGGGAAGGCCCTCACCGACATCGAGTACGAGGGCGCCAAGCCCGGCCATGTCGTCCGGCACGCCGGGAAGACCGTCCTCTTCACCGACGGCACCGGACAGGTCGACGTCTTCGATCCCGCCGAGCTGGGCGGAGGGAAGAAGCCGGCAGGCCGCACCTACACCTCGGCCGAGGCCCACCACGGCGTCGCCATCGAACTGAGCAACGGTGAACTCCTCAGCACCCTGGGCACCGAGGAGAAGCGCACCGGAGCCCTGGTCCTGGACAAGAACGACAAGGAGACCGCGCGTAACGAGAACTGCCCCGGCGTCCACGGCGAGGCGGCGGCCCAGGGAGAGGCGGTCGCCGTCGGCTGTGAGGACGGCGTACTGATCTACAAGGACGGAAGCTTCACCAAGGTCGATGCCCCCGACGACTACGGGCGGATCGGCAACCAGGCCGGCAGCGAGGAGTCCCCGGTTCTCCTCGGCGACTACAAGACCGACCCCGAGGCCGAACTGGAACGGCCGACCAGGGTCTCCCTGATCGACACGGAGACCTCGAAGATCCGCCTCGTCGACCTGGGAACCAGCTACTCGTTCCGCTCGCTCGCCCGTGGCCCGCACGGCGAAGCCCTCGTCCTCGGCACCGACGGCTCCATCCACGTCATCGATCCGGACACCGGCAAGGTCGAGAAGAAGATGCCCGCGGTCGGCAAGTGGCAGGAGCCGCTCGACTGGCAGCAGGCCCGTCCGACCCTCTTCGTCCGCGACCACACCGCGTACGTCTCCGAACCGGACAAGAGCGCCCTGCACGCCATCGACATCGACAGCGGCAAGAAACTCGCCTCGGTGACCCTGCCGAAGAGCACCAACGAACTGTCGGGCGTCGTCTCCGCCCACTGACCCGCACCGCCCCGGACGCCGGGTGGAACCGCGTCGTGTGGCCGCTCCGGACATGCCGGAGCGGCCACACACGTCCGGTGTCCCTGCCGCGAGGAAGGTACGGACACCGGCACGTTCACAGGCAGTCGCAGCCCGTGCCGTAGAACAGAAGGAAGACCGCCGTGGTCGCGGTCAGTGTGAAGAAGGCCGTGGTCATGGCGGCGACTCCTCGACGACGACGTCCCTCCGCAGTGTCGCGGTACGTCCTCCAGCCTCCGTGGGCGAACAAGAGGCTCAGCACCCCCCAGGCCGACGACCGTGGACCGAGGGCTGAACGACCAGCTCAGGTAGAGACCGAGACCCAGCCCGAGGACCAGAGCACAGGCGAGCACGCCGAGAAGCATCTCGGCGACCACTTCCCCGACCGTCTCCATCAGGAACTCGGCGACCCCCTTGCGTACCCCCACCGCACTCCTCTGTCCCTTGCGAGCGTCCCCGGCCTCGCACGGACCGGTGGCAGATCAGAATGTATCGGGAAGCCGAGGGAGACAAGGGGAGTCGGCTGCCCCCCCCGTGCGGTGACGGCGCGGAGCGCCTGGCGCACGCCCACAGAGCGCGTGTCGAGGCGTGGTGCCTTCCACCCGGCCGAAGCCGTGAGCTACGTCCGTGATGCTCGCCCGGGGCGCGGGCGCGACGGGCGACCGCGGTCCTCGATCCGTCTGGCGGGCCTCCTGGGCGCGGCGCACACTGACCTGAGAGGGCTTGTGGTCCGGAGAGGACTGGGGCATGGGTGACTACGTGGACCTTCCCGGTGTCAGGACGTGGTACGAAACCGACGGAAGCGGCGAGCCGCTGGTCCTGCTGCACGGTGGCTTCTGTACCAACGCCACGTGGGGCGCGCAGCGCGCCGACCTCGCCGCCGCCTATCAGGTACTCCTGCCCGAGCGGCGTGCGCACGGGCACACTCCCGACGTCGCGGGGCCACTCTCCTACCGGGACATGGCCGAAGACATGCTGGCCTTCGTGGAGAGGGTCGTGGAAGGACCGGCACATCTGGTGGGGTGGAGCGACGGAGGTGTCGTCGCGCTGCTCATGGCCATCGCCCGGCCCGACCTCGTACGCAGGGTCGTGGCGATCGGAGCGAACTTCCGGCCGTCGTCCGAGTGCTTCGTCGAACCCGCGATGCTCGACGCGATGACTCCGGAGGGGCCCGACCTCGCGCTGTTCCGGGAGATGTACGAGGCGGATTCGCCGGACGGCGCCGGCCACTGGCCGGTGGTCGCGGCGAAGATGATCGAAATGTGGCGCACCCAGCCGACGCTCACCACCGAGGACCTCATGCGGGTCGAGGCCCCCCTGCTCGTCATGGTCGGCGACGACGACATGATGACGCTGGAGCACACGACCGCGCTGTACCGTGCGGTCCCAGGTGCCCAGTTGGCAGTCGTCCCCGGTGCGTCCCACCTCGTCCCCCTGGAGAAGCCGGCCCTGGTTGACCGGCTGATACTCGAACATCTCTCACAGGACGAGGTGGACACGATGATGCCCGTCCGACGCGCGCCGGCGGCCGGGGCGCCAGGCGGCGGCGCGAGCTGAACGCCGGGGCCGGATCGTCCGGCGACTGGCGGATGTCGAGCCCTCCGTTTCGGGATCGTGTGGCGCACCGGAGACCGCTGTGTCGTCGGAAAAACTCCTGAGACGTGTGCCGAGCCCCCCGCTATGGTGACCCGATGGCGTCGATCAAGCAGGTCCAAGTCACCTTCGACTGCGCGGAACCCGAGCGCGTCGCACGTTTCTGGTGCGAGGTGTTGGGTTACGTCGTACCGCGGCCACCGGACGGGTTCGCGACCTGGGACGACTACCACCGCACGCTGCCCACGGAGCAGCAGGGGGCGTCGTTCTCGTGCAGTGACCCCTCGGGCGTGGGCCCGCGGCTGTATTTCCAGCGCGTTCCCGAAGGAAAGGTCGTCAAGAACCGGGTCCATCTCGATGTGCGAGCGGGTGCCGGGCTCGTGGGTGAGGAGCGCCTCGCCACGCTTCAGGCCGAGTGCGCGCGACTGGTCGCGCTCGGCGCCGTGTGCGAGCAGGTGATGCCCGCCAACGAGGAGAACGAGTCGTGCATCCGGATGCACGACATCGAGGGCAACGAGTTCTGTCTCGACTGAGCGGCGGGGACTTCCCCGTGCCGGCCGGCTACGGACGAACGGCCGGAACCCTGCCCGGAGCCCGCAGGGTTCCGTACGGCTCACCGCCTCCCCTCGCTCCGAGCGGGCCGGACCTGTGGGGGAGTGGCAGGCTGGAGAAGGCGGCCGGGACGGACCCGCCACTCACCCTCGGTCGCAGGTCACACACCGCAGGTCGTGGCGGTGCACCCTGCGTCGCTCCGGGCGCAGGGGGTACGCGACGTGCGACACCGGCTCGCCCCGTACCAGGAGGGGCGCGCACCGACGGGAGCTACGACATGACCGACCGCAGGCCCCAGGGAACCGCCTACACAGGGGCGGAGGCCAGCCCGCCGCCGATACCCGCCGACATGCCGGACCAGCAGGTACAGGAGGGCGAGGACGCCCTCGACGTGATCGTCCCGCCCGGTGCGGCGGACCCGGATTCCGAGCCCGACGGGGACGTGCCCGACCCCGACGAGGCCGGATCAGGCCGCGACGCCGCTCGCCAGGCCGGAGTACACCCGGAACATCCGGCGCCGGACGAGTCGACGGGCTGACGTCTCCGCGGCGCGGATTCCGTGCGCCGCAGTGGCCTGCCGTCGGAAGGCAGGAATGAGTCTGCGGCTTGCCGCGCCCGCCGTGTGCAGCGGACCTGCCCCGGGGGCAGGTCCGCTGCACATGTGATGCTGGTCGGATGACTGATCGACGTGACATCTCCTTCGTCCGCCGGCCGGCGCAGGGCCCCCGCGATCAGGATGGACTCGCTGTCCTGCTGGCGGCCTACCACCTGCGGACGCAGGCGGAGAAGGGCGCGGCCGTCGCTGACGTGGACCGGCTGCCGGAGCGCTACCGGGCAGAGGTCCTGGACCCGGACGGCGCGTTCGCCGACGATGTCGTGCTGCTGGCGCTGAACGGGGACGCCGCTGTCGGCTGTCTGGTGGTGACCGCTGCCGTCGGCGGGCGGTGCGAGGTCAAGAGGCTCTGGACGGTTCCTGAGCTCCGTGGGAAGGGCATCGCGTCCGGCTTGGTCACCGCGGCTCTGTCGCACGCTGCGGACCTCGGGGTCGAAACGGTGTGCCTGTCGGTCTGGCAGTGGCGGACGGACGCCATCGCCCTGTACGAGCGGCTCGGTTTCACCGCCACCGAGTCGTGGGACGGTCGGAGCCGACTCGTGTGCATGGAGCGCGCCGTCTGAGCAGCTCGGGCCGTGCGTCCCCGGCAACGAACAGGGCGGCGTACAACGGCGTGCCGGTGGTGTACGCCGCCGTCCGACCGGAGCGGACGGGACAAATCGCGGCGGGCGCTCGACCGGCCGGCCCGTAGCTGGCCCGCTACTCGGGGTCGCGGCCGAAGAGCGACGTGGACCAGAGGTGGCCGAGCACGGCCAGTCCCAGGCACCAGGCGAGAGCGAGCCAGCCGTTGTGGCCGATCTCGCTGCCCAGGAGCAGCCCGCGGAGGGTTTCGATGGCGGGGGTGAAGGGCTGGTACTCGGCGATCGGCTGGAACCAGCCGGGCATCGCGTCGATCGGGACGAACGTGCTGGAGATCAGCGGCAGGAAGATCATCGGGAGGGCGTTGTTGCTCGCCGCCTCGGCGTTGGGGCTGGACAGACCCATGCCGACCGCGATCCAGGTCAGCGCCAGGGCGAACAGCGTGAGCAACCCGAACGCCGCGACCCACTCCAGCGCGGTGGCCTCGGTGGCCCGGAACCCGATGGCCACCGAGACCACGCCGACGAGTACCACGCTCATCACGCACTGCAGCACGCTGCCCAGGACGTGCCCGACGAGAACCGACTCCCTGCGGATGGCCATGGTGCGGAAGCGGGCGATGATGCCCTCGTTCATGTCCGTGGAGACGGAGACTGCGGTGCCCACCACGGTGGAGCCGACGGTCATCAGCAGGATGCCGGGGACCAGATACGCGATGTACTCGTCACGGTCCGCCCCGCCGCCTCCCAGACCCGCACTCATCACGTCGCCGAAGACGTAGACGAAGAGCAGCAGGAGCATGACAGGTGTGAGCAGAAGATTCAGCGTCAGGGAGGGATAGCGGCGGGCGTGCAGGAGGTTGCGGCGCAGCATCGTGTGGGAGTCGCGCACGGAGAGGGTGAAGGCGCTCATCGGACCTCCTCCTAGGTCTGGGCGGGGACGGTAGCGGGGCCGGTGAGGGCGAAGAACACGTCGTCGAGGTCGGGGGTGTGGACGGTGAGTTCGTCGGCGTCGATGCCGGCGGTGTCGAGGCGGTCGAGGATGGTGCGCAGGTCGCGCTGGCTGCCGTCGCTGGGGCCGGTGGTGGGTTCGTCGAGGAAGATGATGCGGGGGTCGCCGACCAGGGTCATGGCGATGTCGAGGCGGCGTTTCATGCCGCCGGAGTAGGCGGAGGCGGGTTTCTTCGCGGCGTCGGTGAGGTCGAATCGTTCGAGGAGTTCGGCGGCGACCCACCGCCCCTCGGCCTTGGGCAGGCGGTGCAGGTCGGCCATCAGGAGCATGTTCTCCTCGCCCGTGATCAGCCCGTCCACGGCGGAGAACTGCCCGGTGACCCCGATCGCCGCCCGTGCGGCCTGCGGGTCGGTGGCGAGGTTGTGACCGGCGACCTGTGCCTGTCCGCCGTCGGCCGAGACGAGGGTGGAGAGGATCTTCACGGCGGTGGTCTTGCCGGCGCCGTTCGGGCCGAGCAACGCGAACACGGACCCGGCGGGAACACGCAGATCGATGCCGTCCAGGACGGTCCTGTCGCCGTAGGACTTGCGCAGCCCGATGGCGGAGACGGCGGCCGGAGACCGGAGAACGTCGGCGGAATTGGATGTGGGCATGACAGATGGGGACATGGTGCCTTCCCGGCGAAGGTGGAAGTGGTGGGGGGAGTGGGTGAGTCGGCCTGCCCTGCTCAGCCGTGGGCGCGGCGGACGTCGATGTTGCCCCAGCGGGTGCGGGCGCGGATCTTGACGGTGTCCTCGGTCTCCCCCGGAGTGTCCGACGAAGTCAGGGCGTTGCGTACCTGGCCGCGGCCGGAGCTGGCGTCGAGCCAGGCGGCGGTGCCCTCCCGGACGCCGATGTCGATGGCCCCGTGATTGGTCTCCAGCTGGACCGTGCCGCGGCACACGCTGTCCACGCGTAGCGTGCCGTGGGCCGTGGTCGCCGTGACGGAGTCCTCGGCCCGGCGGATCTCGATGTCGCCGTTGGCGCCGCTCACCCGCAGTTCGCCGGTGGCGGAGCCGACGGTCGTGCTGCCGTGCGAGTTCTTCAGCACGGCGGGGCCGTCGAGGAGGCCGACGCGCATGCTGCCGGAACTCGTGGTGATCTCGGCCCTGCCCTCGACGCGGTCCACGGTGATCGACCCGTGCGACGCGGTCAGGCGCAGGGGGCCGGTGGTGTCCAGGCGTACGTCGCCGGACGACGTCTTCACGCGGACCTCGCCGAGCCGGCCTTCGCCGAGCACCTGGGCCCATGCTCCGGTCGCGTCGACGCGGGAACCCGTGGGCAGTTCGACCGTCACGTCGACGACGCCGGTACGGCCGAGACCGAACAGGCTCGACTTGGGTGTCCTGACTGTCAGTGCACCGTTCGCACAGGTGACCTCGGTCTGCTCGGCCGTCCGCACGTCCAGGTCCTTCCGCGGATCACGGGGCCGCACCTCGACGACCGTCGTGCGACTGTCGCTCGCGGTGAACTGGAGGGACCCGGCCTCCATGTGGGCCGTGGCCGAGATCGGTTCGGGAGTGTCGAAAGAAGGCATGGCTGTCCCGTCCTCTTGGGTTCTCAGGGCGTCCCCGCTGTGGGACGTGAAGTGGGTGAAGCAGACGTGGGGCCGGGTGCGGTCAGCGCACCCAGCCCGTGAAGCTCTGTCCGACGCTCCTGGACTTCTCCGTCGCGCGTGGTCGTGCGCCTCCGTCGACCGCGTACGACACGGCGCGTACCAGCCACGCGTTGACCGACAGGCCCTCGCGGGCCGCCGCCTCCTCGGCGCGGGCCTTCAGGTGAGCCGGCAGGCGCAGGTTGACGCGGGCGGTGCCTCCTTCGTCGCCGTCGGCCGGGGCGGGGGGCGACGACGGCCCGGCGGACGTGGACGGCTCCGTGGGGGCGCCGCCGTCGGTGGGCGGGAGTGTCACCACGAAGTCGGGGTCGAGGCCTCGCAGCCGTACGTCGACCGAGCCGGGTGCGAGTTCACGGGTGATCTCGTCCGTCGCGGCGGAAAGCACGTTGAGCATGGTCAGCCGGGCCGCCGACTCCAGGGGGGCGGTGAGCCTCTCCGCCAGCTCGCGGGCTTCGTCGCCACCGGCTTCGGCGGCCACCGCGAGTTCGCGGCGGAGGGTGTTGACATACGGCGTGAGATCCATGACGCCATAATGGCACCACTGTGGTGCCACACGCAACCGACATGCCCCCATCTCTCGGCCTCCGTGCATAGAAACCCTCTTGACCTGCTGGGATGGGCGGGTTTTCGTTCAGGTGAGGTGTGTCTCGCTCTGGTTCAGGCAGTAGGTGGCGTCCGAGATGGCGCCGATTGGCACTAAGTGGCGCCATATGGCGTCAATCTTGAGCCGTGTGATGCCATGCAGGCGATGCGGGTGAGTCCGGCCCGAAGGATTCAGGCTGAGCTGGAACCGCCCGGCGCAGCCCGTACCCGCCTCCCGGTGAGGCAGCATGAGCCGTATGGATTCACCTGCGCAGCCGGAGCGGACTCCCGATGGGCGCTACATCGTGGTGAAGGGCCGGAAGTGGCGGGCGACGGACCCGGAGATCCCCGAGGACGTCGCAGCCCGTCTGCGTCGCCACCTCATGGCGGCACGACGCGCGGTAGCCGCTTCACGGCGGAAGGACGACACCGCTGCCGAGAAGCGGGCCCGGCGCCGGGTGCACACGGCGAAGGTGGCGCTCGGTGAGCGCGGTACTCCGTGGTGGGAGGAATCCCTCACGGAGCGGCGCCGACGGTGGGAAGACGGCGTCGGCGAACTCGACGCCGACCAGCCGCTGTAGGGGATACGGCCCGGCGTCGGCTCGCAGAGGAGACGCCGTCGATCCCTTCGATCGTGTTCAGATCAGTGGCGAGGTGGCCCGCTTCGTCGAGGGCGAGGAGGCGCACGACCGCATGGACCGGCTGGCCCGGAAGTACCTCGGCAGTGAGCGGTTCGAGTGGACCATGCCCGTGGAGCGGCGGGTGGCGGTGATCGTACATCCGACCAAGGTGCGGCACATCGTGGGTGTGGAGCGATTCCGGCCCGGCGGACCCGTTCCCGCTGCCTCCTGACAGCCGTGCCTGACTCACCGCCACCCGGTCGGCCCGAGGTCCCGAGCCGCCGCGCGCGGTCCGACAACTCATCCGGCCCTCGTCCTCCTTCCGTTCCTCACGGTGGGGGCTGACACGGTGAGGGCGACGGTGTTCGCACCGACGATCACCATGACCGCCGCCCAGGAGGTGGGGGCGAGATGCTGGTCCAGCACGACCAGGCCCACAACCGCGGCGAGGACCGGGTTGACGCTCATGAACACGCCGAAGAAGTGCGCCGGGACACGGCGCAGTGCGAGCAGATCGGCAAGGAACGGAACAGCTGACGACAGCAGTCCGGCGGCCAGAGCGCAGCCGAGAGCCGCAGGATCGGGGGGATTCCGCCAGAGCGCGACGGCTCCTACGGGAATGTAGAGCGCGCCTGAGACGGCTGCGGCCGCCGCCGAGCCCTCCATACCGGGCAGGCGTCTGCCCACGGTCCGGTTCAGCAGGATGTAGCAGCCCCAGCACACCGCGGCGAGCAGGGCCAGGCCGATGCCGAGGTAGTCCGTGGACGGGGAGGGGCGGGCCAGTACGACGACCGCGCCGGCTGCCGCGAGGGCGCACAGG
Source organism: Kitasatospora papulosa (assembly GCF_000717245.1). Taxonomy (GTDB): domain Bacteria; phylum Actinomycetota; class Actinomycetes; order Streptomycetales; family Streptomycetaceae; genus Streptomyces; species Streptomyces papulosus. The sequence goes on along the minus strand of NZ_JNYQ01000003.1, from coordinate 88,262 downwards.
GCGTCCGTCCGCCTACGGGATCCGGCGAGGGCCACCGCCAGTGGACCGAGGAACTCCAGGGTGACCGCCAGTCCGAGCCCGATACGGTCGATGGCCGTGTAGAGGGACAGGTTCATCGTGGCGAACACCAGCGCCAGTCCCAGCACCGGTCGCCATTGTGCTGAGGTGTACGACCGCAGACGCGGTCTGCCTGCCGCCCAGAGAAGCCCGGCCGCCACCCACTGGCGTACCGCGACGACCCCCACCGGTCCGATCACCGGGAAGGCCAGTGCCGCCACGGACGCCCCGACCTGGTTGGACAGCCCGCTGCCCACCATCAACGCCACTCCGCCGAGGCGGCCTGCTCGCCGAGCGGACGACGTCTCGTCGACAGCGGCAGCAGCCCGGCCGGCGGCGCTCCCAGAAGTTCTCAGCACCATGCGCTCACGGTGCGGGATCCAGCACCATGCGCAAAATGCATCAATGGCGCTGTCGATACGCTGGGCGTATGGATACGCATCGAGGAGCCTTGGCGGGACTGGAGCTGAGGCACCTGCGCTGTCTGACGGCCGTCATGGACGCCGGCAGCTTCACCGATGCCGCGATCGAGCTGGGCATCTCCCAGGCCGCCGTCTCCCGTAACCTGCTCGCCCTCGAGAAGATCCTCGGTGTCCGCCTGCTGCACCGCACCAGCCGGGCGGTCGCGCCCACACCCGCGGGAGTGCAGGTGCTCGCCCGCGCCAGGCTCCTGCTCTCCGGTGCCGACGAACTCGTCACCGCCGCGGCCGCCGGGCACGCCCGGCTGCACATCGGCCACGCCTGGTCCGCCTTCGGCCGCCACACCACGGAGTTCCAGCGCCGCTGGCACCGCAGCCACCCCGGGACGGAGCTCCGGCTCATCCGGCACAACGCCCCCACCGGTGGCCTCGCCGAGGGGCTGTGCGACATCGCCGTCATCCGTGCTCCTCTCGATCTGAAGTCCTGGTCGCACGCGCTCGTCGGCCACGAGCGGCGCGTCGTCGCTCTTGCATCCGACGATCCCTGGGCCCGCCGCCGCAGCGTCCGTATCGACGAGATCGCCACCCGCACCCTCGCCATCGACCGTCGCACCGGCACCACCACGATGAATCTGTGGTCCGGCACCGCACAGCCCGTCGTGGAGTACACCCATGACATCGACGACTGGCTCGCCGCCATCGCCACCGGGCGCTGCGTCGGCGTGACGCCCCAGGCCACCGCCGTTCAGTACCGCCGCGACGGCATCACCTACCGTCCTGTGCGCGACGCGGATCCCGTGCCGGTCCACCTCATGTGGCGCCGCCAGGACGCCCACCCCGCCACCCACGCCGCTGTTGCCCTGGCCATCGAGCTGTACCGGAACGATGAGCGCACCCCCGCGAGTTGAGCGGTCGGGAGTGCAGGGGAGGAGACGATCGTGGAGCGGCACATGGAATTTCAGGAACACGTGGAGCGGATCACGGACGAGGTCGTCGGAGGGTTTCCGGCCGGCGACGGGATCTACGCGGTGACCTTCCGGATCGACAGTGTCGATCAGGACCCCAGGTTCCCGTACGTGGCGGTCGGATACACCACCGAGGCGTACGCCGCGGAGCACGCCGCCCTCGCGTCGGACTCCTGGGAGGCGCGATGGAGTTACGCGTCGTTCCCCGCGACGGGGCTGGAGGGGGTGCGGGAGGTCGGACGTGATCCCGCCGGCGCGGCCGCACACCGGCGGGAGGCGGAATCCCGGGGGTTCTGGTACGAGGACGACGACGAGCCGGACGGCCGCGACGAGCTGCTGGTGGAATGGTTCTACGAGGTGTGCGTCGGGGTGGCTCGGCGCCTCCACGGGAGCGGACGGATCATGGAGGCGCTGGGACGGCCCGTCCCGGTGATCCTGTACGACATGTTCGACCCGGACGCGATGTTCACGCTGACCTCGGAGGCCAATCCGGCGGAGCTGGTCGCGGATTTCATGTCCGAGGCCCCTCGCTGAACGGTGCGAACGCGGTCCGTCCCGCGATCGGCACCCGACCGCCCGAGGCGCACGACGTGCGGCATACGCGGGTACGACGCGCGGGACCTCCCTTCCTCAGTGCGTCTCGGAGACCGCCCACCGTTGACACCGCCAGAAGCCTTCCCTACGGTTTCCTCGCGGTTACATCGTTGTAATTGAGTAGCGCCCCCCAGCTGGAACGAGCTTCTCCCGTCCTAAGGAGCCATCCATGCGCGCCTCCCGTGCGTCGTCGAGCTGCCCGGCCGTCCGCCGTTGCGCCGCCGTGCTGGTCGCTTTCCTCGCCCTGTTGACCGGCCTGCTGAGCGGTGCGCCCGCCGCGTTGGCGGGTGACGCGGAATCGGGTTCCGCAGCGCGGGTCGCGGCAGCCGGTACGTTCCGCAATCCGCTGAACACCGGCCCCGACCCGTTCATGACGCACTGGAACGGGATGTACTACCTGACCGCCACCCAGGGCGACAGCATCCGGATGTGGCGTTCGCCCTCGCTGAGTACCCTGCTCACCTCGGACCCGGTCACGGTCTGGACCGATTCCGATCCCTCCCGCAACCGCAACATCTGGGCGCCGGAGTTCTACCGGTTCGGCGACCGCTGGTACCTCTACTACACGGCCGACGACGGCGTGGACGACCACCATCGCCTGTACGTCCTGGAGTCCGACCGGGACGATCCGGCCGGCCCGTACCACTTCAAGGCCAAGCTGGCGCCACCCAACCACGCGAACGACTTCGCCATCGACGCCGGGATCCTGCAGCACAACGGCCGCCTCTACCTGGCCTACAGCGGGATCAACCAGTACCAGCACAACGGCCTCAACATCGCCCCGATGTCCAACCCCTACACCGTCTCCGGCAACGCGGTCGCCGTCGACGGCGCCGGAGGCTGCCCGGAGGTCCGTGAGGGGCCGGAGTTCCTGTACCGGAACGGCCGGACCTGGATGACGTACTCCGCCTGCGACACGGGCAAGCCGGACTACCAGATCCAGATGATGTCCCTGCCGTCGGGATCCGACCCCCTCGTGCCCGGCAACTGGACCCAGCACCCGGGGCCGGTGTTCTCCCGAGCCGATGACCGGGGCGTGTACGGGCCGGGGCACCACGCCTTCTTCCGCTCACCAGACGGCACCGAGGACTGGATCGTCTACCACGCGAAAACGACGTCCGACTACACCTACTCCAACCGCACCACCCGCGCACAGAAGTTCACGTGGAAGGCGGACGGCAGCCCCGACTTCGGTCGCCCCCTCGCGCTCGGAGCCACTCAGAACGTGCCCTCCGGCGACCCCGGATCCGGCAACTACTGGATCAACGACGACGGACGGTCGAGTGGCGACGGGACCGTCACCTACACGGGCACGTGGAACTCAGGGACCGGATGCGCGGCCCAGTGCTTCTGGAGCGATGACCACTGGACCGACAGGGCGGGCAACACCGCGACGTACACGTTCACCGGCACCCGCATCGCCCTGTTGTCCGTCCGTGACACCGGCAACGGCATCGCGGCCCTCAGTGTCGACGGCGGTCCGGAACAACGCCTCGACTACTACGGGTCCCCCCGTACGGGCGAGACGCTGCAGTATCTCAGCCCCAAGCTCCCGAACGGTCGCCACACCCTGAGGATCCGGGTCACCGGTGAGCACGGCGACCGGTCGGGCGCCTCGTTCATCAGCGTCGACCGCGCGGAGGTCTACACGAACTGACCGACGCTCCTGTCGACGGGGAGACGTTCAACCGGCAGCGGCAGGCCCCGGCGAAGAACCGGGGCCTGCCGATCTCGGCTTTCCCGGCCGGTCACCTACGGCGGCCGAGGCTCGCAAAACCACGTCTCCTGCCCGGCCTCCGTTCCGCAGGTGCCGGACGCCGGGGGACACCGACATGGCCGAGATGTTCCATGGGCTCGGACACGGGTGCTTAGCATCCACTGCCTCAGAGGGGGGTTGCGGAGCGGAACGCACTTCCGCGCGCATTCGAACAACTTCAGGAGTCGTCGTGACGGATCGTGCGGAGCCGATCGAGTCCATGGAGCAACTCGCCGTGGTCTGGCGTGCCATGGTGCTCGACCGGGATGACAACGCGGATGTGCGTGATCTGCCCGGCCTCGCCGTCCGCTGGGCCGACTGCCGGTTCGCCTTCTGGAACTGCGTCACGCTGACCGAAGTCGGCGCGGACGCGAGGGTCACGCGACGCCGGCTGCACGAGGCGGCGGACATCATGCGTTCGAAGACGCATGCCGGTTTCCTCTGGGTCTTCGAAGAGCTCCTCGACGAGGCTGCGCGGGTCGCTCTGGACCCGGCCGCGGAGCGGGCCGGCCTCCAGTACGCGTTCGCCGGCACCGGGATGGCCGGGGATCTGCTGCCCATCGGCGAACCGGCCCACCGGGACCTGACGTTCGTCCGTGTGCGTACCGACGAACACCTGCGCGCCTACGCGGACCTCAACTCCCGTGCCTACGGTTTCCCTCCGGAGGACGGCCGTGACGGGCTCGTCGGCTCCGCCCTGTGGAAGGACGGCGTGTACGCCTACCTGGGTCTGCGTGACGGTGAGCCGGTGACGTGCGCCGCGACCGTGGAGGCGGACGGCCGCCTGTTCGTCGTCCTCGTCGCCACCGACCCGGAGTGGGAGCGCCGCGGCTACGGCGAGGCGGTCACACGGAAGGCGCTGTTCGAAGGGGGGCGGGCGACAGGCCTCCGGCGCGCCACCCTTCATGCCACGGCCGCCGGTGCGCCCGTCTACCCGCGCATCGGATTCAAGCCGAACTCACCGATGCGCTTCTTCGCGCTGCAGGACTGACGGCGGTGGGCCTCGCACCACAGGATCCGCCGCTCCTGTGTGGCGTCTGCGGACTGGTGCCGACGCACTCGTGAGACGCCCGGGATTCCGGGCGCGGGCAGGGCTGAGCTCGCCGGGTGAGAGCTGATGCAGCACGTGACGCGGAGGCCGCCCTGCGCCGCACCGGGCTCGGAGGCCCCGGCAGCGTCGTGGCGTGGCGCCAGAGCTCGTGGACTCCGTCCCGATCCCGATCCCGAGCCCGGCCGGTGGATCCCGCGTAGATTGGAATGGTCAGAGGTCTCTCTCCCGGACCGTGGAGAGCGCGTGATGACGGCCGACATCAACTTCGGAGCTTTCTTCGACGCCACACCGAGCCCGTATCTGATTCTCGACACGGACTTGACGATCGCGTACGTCAACGCGGCGTATCTGCACACCACCCGGCAGACCAGGGGGCAGCTGGTCGGCAAGTACTTCTTCGACGCCCTGCCTGAGCGACCCGGGGCCCCCGGTGACGCGGAACAGAACATGAAGAGGTCACTGCACCGGGTTCTGGACACCGGGGAACCGGACACTCTGGTGCTGCAGAGGTACGACATCCCCGCACCCGACCAGCCGGGCGGGTTCGAGGAGCGCTGGTGGTCCTCCATCCACACGCCGATCACCGGGTCCGGCGGCACGGTGAAGTGGATCGTTCAACGGGCCGAGAACGTAACGGAGTTCGTCCATTCACGCCACGCACGCCAGCTCACCGAGGAGTTCACCGAGCGGGAGAAGGGCATGGCGGCCGAGCTGTACGCGCGCGCCGATGAGCTCTACCGGCTGAACCGGGAGCTGCGTTCGGCCCATGCCCGCGAACGACAGGTGGCCGTCACCCTGCAGGAAGCCATGCTCACCGTCCCCGACCTGGACCGGCACGACGACAACATCGCCGTGCGCTACCGTCCGGCGACGACGTCGCTGAACGTGTGCGGAGACTGGTACGACGTCGTCGACCTGCCACCGGACCGCTACGCCGCCGCAGTCGGTGACGTCGTCGGCCACGGCCTGCACGCCGCCGCCGTCATGGGCATGCTCCGCAGTGCCCTGAGCGCGGTCATCCGCGCCATCCCCAGTCCCGCCCAGGCTCTGGAGGTGCTCGGTCTCTACGCCCGCTCCCTGGACGGCGCGACGGCCGCGACCGCCGTCAAGGTGCTCATCGACACGCGCAGTGAACTGATCATGTACAGCAGTGCCGGACACCCGCCGCCGGTGCTCCGCCACTGCGACGGGTCCTGCGAACTGCTGGACCAGGCGACCGATCCGCCGCTCGGCGCCCGCCCCCACCACGTGCCCCGTCCACAGGCGGGGCTGCCCTACACCCGCGGGGACACGCTCGTGATGTACACCGACGGCCTCATCGAGCGCCGCGACGAGGACATCGACGTCGGCCTTGCCCGCCTGAGCACAGCCCTCACCCAGGAAGGCTCTCTCTCCCCCAACCGGCTGGCCGACGCGCTGCTGGACCGTCTCGGTGTCGCGGGGGGTGCCGCCGACGACATCGCCCTCGTCGTCATCCGTCTCTGAACCGGCCCGCCTCGGGCTGCCCGGGCCCGACCGGCCGAAAGCGGTGGTCAGTGGTAGGCGTGGACGACGGCGTGCCCCCTGCCCCGTCCGATCATCCACTTGTTCACCGGTGTCGTGACGAGGAAGGCGACGGCGAGGCTGCCCAGAAGTGCCGACCAGAAAAGCCCGTCCGACAGCTGCGCGTCCATCGCGCCGGGGACCAGGGCGATGATGCCGTTGTCGATGAGTTCCATCACGGCGATGGACACGGTGTCGGCAGCGAGGGCGACCTTGATCGCAGTCCTGAGGTCGAGGCCCGCCCGCCGGACGGCGAGCAATGTGAACGAATAGCCGAACACGAAGGCGAGCGCGATCGCCAGAACCATGGTCGCGACGTTGCCCCACATCAGGGCGGTGCCGACGACCATGCCGAGGATCTCACCGATCGCGCACCCCGTGAGGCAGTGCAGTGTCGCCTTCGCCGCCATGGGCCAGGATGCCTTCGGCGCGTGCCGATGAGGTTCGGCGTGGTGCTGATCGGTGGCGAGGTCGTGCGCGTGACCGGCGTGGTGCGTGCTGTGATCCATGACCATCATCCCCACTTCTGTCCAGTGTGGACCCGTATCCGTGCTTCCACAGAGTGAGAACGTTATACCCCCTGGGGGTATTCCGATACCACCCGCAGTCACCCCGGACCAGCCCTGAAGCCCTCCGTTCAGGCGACACGGGACACGGGGAATGGCGCGTCGATGGCTTGGGCGAGGCTGAATCCGCATGGTGAAACGCAGCCGTCGCGTCCGAGCGACGGCACTCGATCTGCGGAGACCTCATGTTCAAGCTGGGAAGTGCGGTAGTCATGACCGTGGCTGCAGGTGCCATGGCGTTCGGCGGCGCGGGCGTGGCCAGCGCTGACGCAGGTGCGGAAGGCTTTGCCCACGGCTCGCCCGGAGTCCTCTCCGGCAACGTCGTCCAGGTCCCTGTCCACGTTCCGATCAACGTCTGTGGCAACTCGCTGAACATCATCGGTCTGCTGAACCCGAGCTTCGGCAACACCTGCGCCAACGGCGACTTCGACCGTGCCCACGAAGACGGCAAGGGGGAGCACCACAGCGACGCCAAGGGCAAGCACCACGGCAAGTAGGACTGCCGAAGGCGTGTGAGCGTACGGACGGAGGCGGCCCGGACCCGCGCGAGGTGCGGCCGCCTCAGTCCTGGCTCGGGCCCTTGCTCCCCAGGGCGCAGACGCCCGGTGCGTACGCCACGTCTTCCTGCGGCGCCCGGCCGTCGGCCGACAGCTATCGGCCGGACGCCCGGTCGCCCGCCTTCCGCGAACCGGCCATCCGGAAGACCCGTGTCCCGACGAGGACGAGGAGAGCGAGGGCGGCCGCCCCGAGGACGACCTTGGAGTAGGCGGAAACGTACTCGGAGACCACCTCCCAGCGCTCGCCGAGGAAGAATCCGGCCAGGACGAAGGCCGTGTTCCACAGTGCGCTACCCAGCGTGGTCAGCGTGAGGAAGACGGGAAGGGGCATGCGCTCGACGCCCGCCGGAATCGAGATCAGGCTGCGGAACACCGGGATCATCCGGCCGAAGAAGACCGCTTTCGTCCCATGGCGTTCGAACCACGCCTCCGTCTTCTCGATGTCGGCGACCTTCACCAGCGGAACCTTGGTCGCGAGGGCGACCATCCGGTCGCGCCCCAGGGCGGCCCCGATGCCGTACAGTGCGAGCGCTCCGACGACCGATCCGATGGTCGTCCACACCAGGGCGGCGTAGAGCCCCATCCCCCCGGCGCTCGCGGTGAATCCCGCCAGCGGGAGGATGACCTCGCTGGGCAGCGGCGGGAAGATGTTCTCCAACGCGATGGCCAGCCCGGCGCCCGGTGCCCCGAGGGTGCTCATCAGGTCGGTCACCCATCGGGTCGCGCCACTGTCGATCATGCGGGCCACGCTAGCGACCCCAACCTGAAGCCAACCTGAAGAGGTCAGGTTCCGACAGCGGGGCGCCGGTCACGGCGACAGCCCCCCCCTGAGCGGAGCGCCGTCAGCTCTTGTGCTCGTCCCTGCTCCACGGATGCCGCATCCGGATCCACACGTCGCGTGCCTGCCGCCCCGCTCGTGTCCTGCTACGTGCCACGAGCGCACGTGCTTGTTCCGGGGTCTCCACCATGGGTCCCGAACCGCGCAGCGGCTTGCCGGCGGTCTCGTGCAGGAAGAAGGACGAGATGAGTCCGATGACACCGGCGACCATCAGGTAGTAGGCGGGGACCATGTCGTTGCCCGTCGCCTCCACGAGCGCGGAGGCGAACAGCGGGGTGGTCCCGCCGAACAGCGAAACGGAGATGTTGAAGGCGATCGACAGAGCGCCGTAGCGGATGCGTGTCGGGAACAGCGCCGGAAGCGTGGAGGCGGACGTCCCCGCGAAGCAGACCAGGAGCAGTCCGAGGATGCCGCACCCGATCGCCGGCAGCAGGATGCCGCCTTCCCGGATGAGCAGGAAGGCCGGGATCGCGAACACGATGAGCGCCGCGCTCCCGGCCATGAAGACCGGCCGCCGGCCCCACCGGTCCGATGACCTGCCGACCGCTGTGATCGTCAGGACCACGAGCAGCATGGTCCCGAGGACCAGGAGCTGAGAACTCGTCTCCGGTTCGCCGAGCGTCCCGGACATGTACGTCGGCAGGTAGGAGGTCACCATGTAGTTCGTGACGTTGTAGAGCAGTACCAGACCCATGCAGATGAGGACTGCCTGCCAGTGCTTGGTGAAGATCTCCTTCAGCCGTCCCTTACCGGACTGACGGGCCTGTTCGACCGGGTCGCCCTCGGACAGGGCTTCGGCCTGCGCCTCCTCCTCGCGCTGGAACACAGGAGTCTCCTCCAGTTTCAGCCGCATGTAGAGACCGATCAGACCGAGCGGCCCCGCGACGAAGAATGGGATGCGCCACCCCCAGTCCGTCAGTCCCTCCGTGCCGATCGTCGCGGTCAGTACGGTGACCAGGCCGGAACCCAGCGAGTAGCCCACGAAGGTACCGAAGTCCAGCCAGCTGCCGAGGAAGCCCCGTCGCTTGTCCGGCGCGTACTCCGCGATGTACGTGGTGGCGCCCGCGTACTCGCCGCCGGTGGAGAAACCCTGAACCAGACGGCACACCAGCAGGAGCAGGGGGGCGGCGAAGCCGATGGTGGCGTAGGAAGGGAGGAAACCGACCGCGAACGTGCTCGCCGCCATCATGATCATGGTGACCGCGAGCACCTTCTGGCGCCCCACCCGGTCACCCAGCGGACCGAAGACCAGCCCTCCGAGCGGGCGCACGAGGAAGGCGGCGGCGAACGTCGCGAACGTCGACACCACCTGCGCGCCCGGCGAACTCGACGGGAAGAAGACCTTGCCGAGGGTGCCCGCGAGATAGGCGTAGACACCGAAGTCGAACCATTCCATGGTGTTGCCGAGGGCCGCTGCCGTCACGGCGCGGCGCACCTTGGGCGGATCGGTGACCGTCACATCCTCGGCGGCCAGGACCTTCTTGCGACGCCGCAGCAGCGTCCGCACCATCTGGTCCGTCGCCCCCCCGGTCACTCCGGCGCCGGGGAACGCGCGGCTGTCGTCTCGGTCCCGGCATGAATGACCTGCCCTTCGCTTCTGCTCTGCTCGTCCCGCCGTCACACTCGCCGCGGTCCTGCTGGCGTCCTCGGCAGGCCCACCTTCCCCGCCCCGTCGTCGGAACGCTGTGTGACTGTGCCGAAGGGGTGAGTCAGGCGACCCGTATGGACGAGACGGGAAGGACAGGAGTGCGCTCTTCCGGAGGCCGTGGCGATCGTCGGCGCGGCCCGGGTTCCCGTGAGGAGGGATCGGCTCGTCCTCGGTCGCGTCGCACCGGGGGAGGCCCGGGCACCGGGACCGTGCGTGACCGGCCGGGCTGTGCCACCGCGCGCGAGGCCCCGGGGTCTGCGCCTTCCGGCAGAGCGACGAGTGACGGACGCCGACGTTCCCGTTACGGCACTAGCGGGTGGCGAGCCGCTCCAGCAGGGCGGCGCTCTGCGTGAGCAGCGCCCGCTCCTGATCGGTGAGTTCGGCCTCGATGGCCTGCGCGAGCCAGCCTGCCCTGCGGCCACGCTCCGCTTCGAGGGCCGCCCGGCCGGCGTCCGTCAGTTCGACCAGTGACTTGCGGCCGTCCGTCGGATGGGCCCGGCGTGTGATCAGGTTCTGTTCCATGAGCAGCCCCACCGCACGGGCCATCGACTGGGGGCGCACGCGCTGATCGGCGGCGAGGTCGCTGGTGGTCATTGCGCCGTCGCGGTCCAGTGCGCCGAGCACGGCCACCTGGCCCAGCGGGATGCGGTCCTCGTGTCTGACGCGTCGGGTCAGCTTGCCCATCGCTGTGCGCAGTTCAGCGGCGAGGGCGGCGGCTTCCGAGGTGGGCATAGGGCACTTTACCCCGGTGGTCAGCACGACTGTGCGGCCGGTCTGCACAGCAATGCTGTACAGCCAAACTGATCAGCATTGCTGTAGAGTTTTCGTCGTCGGGCTCAGCGCCAGCGTTGTCGCAGCCGGAGTCACGGCACACGAACCAGGGAAGGAACTCCCATGTCCGCAGCCGCAGCCGCAGCCGCAGCCGCAGCCGCAGCCGCAGTCGGAACCGTCGACCGCTCGATCGAGACCGTCACCGCCCGCCGGATCATCGACAGCCGGGGCAACCCCACGGTCGAGGTCGACGTCGTACTGGCTGACGGGTCCCTGGGGCGTGCGGCCGTCCCCTCCGGAGCCTCCACCGGGGCCCGGGAAGCCGTGGAACTGCGCGACGGTGACACCGGGCGCTGGCACGGTCAAGGCGTCGACCGTGCGGTGGCCCACGTCAACGGAGAGATCGCGGCGGCAGTCCGGGGCAGGGACGGTGCCGATCAGACGGGCCTGGACGCCGCGCTGATCGCCCTCGACGGCACCACGACGAAGTCCCGGCTCGGGGCGAACGCGATTCTCGGAGTCTCCCTCGCCGCTGCCAAGGCCGCCGCGGCGGCACACCGCCTGCCTCTCCACCGCCACCTCGGAGGTGGAGAGGCGAACCTCCTGCCGCTGCCGATGATGAACATCGTCAACGGCGGCGCCCACGCCGACAATCCACTGGACTTCCAGGAGTTCATGATCGCGCCCGTCGGTGCGGACACCTTCGCCGAAGCCGTCCGCATGGGCAGCGAGGTCTTCCACACACTGCGCCGTGACCTGCGGGCCGCCGGCCATTCCACGGGCGTCGGCGACGAGGGCGGGTTCGCACCCGCACTGCGTACGGCCGAGGAGGCGCTCGACTTCGTGATGACCGCCATCGAGCGGACCGGCTACCGCCCCGGCACGGACATCGGCCTGGCCATGGACCCTGCCTCGTCGGAGTTCTACCGGGACGGGGTGTACGTCTACGCGGGCGAGGGGCTGCGCCGTACTCCCTCCGAGCAGGCGGACTACCTGGCCCACCTTGTCGACGCCTACCCGGTCGTCTCCATCGAGGACCCGATGGCCGAGGACGACCTGGACGGCTGGCGCGAGCTGACCGCCCGCGTCGGTGACCGCTGCCAGCTCGTCGGTGACGACGTGTTCTGCACCGACGCGACACTCTTGCGCGAAGGTATCCGCACGGGCGTGGGCAACGCGGTCCTGGTCAAGGTCAACCAGATCGGGACGCTGACCGAGGCGCTGGGAGCGGTGTCCCTGGCCCATGAGGCGGGCTGGACTGCTGTCATGTCGCACCGCTCCGGGGAGACGGAGGACACCACCATCGCGGATCTGGCGGTGGCGACGGGCTGCGGTCAGATCAAGACAGGGTCGCTCTCCCGCTCCGACCGAACGGCGAAGTACAACCAGTTGATCCGGATCGAGGAGGAACTGGGCGACTCGGCGCGCTTCGCGGGCCGCTCCGCACTGCGCCGGGCTTGAGCGGCGGACACAGGGAGAAGCCGCGTGGGCTTCCGGTCACGATCGGGACCCCACCGGCGGGGGAGACGCGTTCGTGAGAACACCGGAGCGGGCGGCCGGGCACGGCACCCCGACACCGTCACATGTTCTCGGCGCCGGCTCGGATGGCTTCACGAATGCGGACGTACGTGCCGCAGCGACAGATGTTGCGGATGCCGTCGAGGTCGGCGTCGGTCACCTCGCGGCCTTCCTCCGCCGCCCTGCGCACGACCGCGACCGCCGCCATGATCTGACCTGGCTGGCAGTAGCCGCACTGGGCGACATCCTGGTCGATCCATGCCTGCTGCATCGGGTGCAGGTCCGCGGACACCGTGTCCGCGAGCCCTTCGATCGTCGTCACCTCGTCGGTCGGTGTCAGCTCTCCCACCGGGATCGCGCACGGATTCACCGCCCTGCCGTTGAGGTGGCTGGTGCACGCCTTGCACACGTTGATGCCGCAGCCGTACTTGGGGCCGGTGACACCCAGGACGTCGCGCAGCACCCACAACAGACGTACGTCGTCGCCGATGTCCACGGTGACCTGTTCGCCGTTGAGGCGGAATGTCTGCTCGGGCACGGAGGGATCCTTACGTCAGTAGGCGTGGTCCAGGCCGTCGGTCGGTGACTGGGGGACCGGCGGGGTGGTCGGTTTGGGTTCGAAGGAGAGGGTGCCGTGGTTGACCGGGAACGTGGTCGGCATCGTCCCGGTCGCCCGGCCGTAGGCGCAGGCGACCGCGGCCATCGAGGCGGCGACGCCCAGCTCTCCCGCTCCGCCGGGCTTCCCCGTGGTGTCAGGCATGATGACGATGTCCAGCTCGGGCGGTGTGTTCCACTGCCGGGTGTAGAAGTAGTTGTCCCAGCTCGCTTCCAGGAAGTACCCGTCGCGCAGGTGCAGACTGGAGGTCAGCGCCAGGGCGATGCCGTCCATGGCGCAGCCCATCATCTGAGCCTCGAGCCCGCGTGGGTTGACGGTGAGACCGGCGTCGACGGCCAGGACGACCTTGGTGACGCGTGGCCCCGTCACCCCGTCGCGGACGGGGCGGCCGACGGTTCCGGGCCGACAGTCGATCTCCACCAGGACCGCGCTGGCCGAGTGGTACTCGGAGTGGAAGGCGATGCCCTGCGCCGTGCCGTCCGGCATCACCCTGCCCCAGCGCCCGACCTCGGCGACCTTCTCCAGCACGGCCCTGGACCGCTCGTCCTTGAGGGAGTCACGGCGGAACCGGTAGGGGTCCTTTCCCGTCTTCGACGCCAGCTTGTCGATCATGAGTTCCCGGGCGCAGGTGACATCGGGTGAGTAGACGTTGCGCATACTGCCCGTGTTGAAGCCCTTGTCGGTCTCGTTCAGGAGCCGGCTGCTGACTCCGAAGTCGTACGGCATCGACTGGGAGAGCTGGAAGAAGGTCTCCGAGAATCCGAGGTCGGCCACCGGCAGTCTCGCTGCCATGGCGGTGAGGATCTCACCGAAGCCGTGGCCGAGGTCGGTGGCTACGCTGGTGTGCCGTTGCTTGTAGCTCAGGACGGTGTCCCCGACGTGGGCGATACGGACGCGGGACGTGGCCATGGGATGGGTGCGGCCCTGGCGGGAGTCGTCTGCGCGATGCCACATGAGCTTGACCGGTTTCCCCGTCTTCCGGGAAACCTCGACCGCTTCCAGTGCGGCGTCGAAGAAGAGCTTGCGGCCGAAGGACCCGCCCCCTTCGGTGACATGGACCGTCACGGCGCCGAGCGGCAGGCCGAGCCGCGCCGCGATCGCCTCCTTCGCGACGATCGGTGCCTTGAGGCTGGACCAGACCTCGGCGCGGTCGGACCGCACGTCGGCGATGGCGCAGTTGGTCTCCAGCGCACTGTTGCTGCGGAAGTGGAAGGTGAATCTGCCTTCCACGCTCGGTGTCAGTGGCGGCAGTCCGAGCGGGAGTTCGGCGGCCGCCAGTTCCCGGCGTACGGTCTCGTCGGACTTGCCCTCCGCGCTGCCCGGCTTCCATGACACGCGGAGAGCGCGCACGGCGTCGATGCACTGCCCGAAGGTCCGGGCCCGCACGGCCACCCCGGTGGTGATCGCGACGACGTCGGTGACGCCCGGCATGGCCCGGACCTCGTCGGCGTTGGCCACTGACCCCACCCGTCCGTTGATCGTCGGCGGGCGGCACACCATGGTGGGCGCGGCGCCCGGGACGTCGAGGTCCATGGTGAACTTCTTGCGCCCGGTGACCGCGTCGAGGGCGTCGATGCGGCCCTGCGGCGTACCGATGACGGTGAAACGATCGGATTGCTTGAGTGCGGTGCTGACCCGCTGGGTGCGCAGGGCCGCGGCTTTCTCGGCCAGTGCGCCGACGGTGGTGCTCCTGCCCGCGCGCCCGGTGATCACCCCCGCTCTGATGGTGAGCTCCGTGACGGCGCTGTCGAGCGCGACCGCCGCGGCTTCGAGCAGTCGGCCGCGTGCGACGGCGGCTGCGACCCGCACCGGGGTGTAGGTCGCGATGGTGGTGTTGGATCCGCCGGTGAGCTGGTTGAAGACGAGTTCCGGCCGCGCGTCGGCCAGGGTGACCCGCACGTTGGCTAGAGGTACGTCCATCTCCTCGGCGATCAGCATGGCCGTGGAGGTGGTGATGCCCTGTCCCACCTCGGCCCGCGGCAACGCGAAGGACACCGTCTCGTCCGTGTGCACCTGGACCGTGATCAGACCGGAGGTCGGCAGGGCCGCCGCGGACATGACGTCGTTGAGGTCGACCAGCTCCGTGACGTCCGCGGAAGGGATGTCGGCCGCAGCGCTTTCGGCCCTTGCCGGTTCTGCGGGGGCGAGTTCGGCGGCCGTCACCAGGGTCGGCGCGGCCAGTACGTATCCCAGGAAACGTCGCCTGCCCAGAGCAGGGCTTCCGGAGGACGGCGGGGCCGGACGGTCAGCGCCGGGCATCGGCTGCGCTCCTTCGCTCGTGCCTCTGCGGAGTCACGTGACCCGGGGTTCGGCGGAGGACGCGTGTCGTCCCGCTGCGGTGCGTTCGCGTCGAGGGCTTCATGTGTGGGCTTCGGCTCCGGGTGGGATGGCGGGCGGGCGACGGCCAGGGGCGGTGCGGAACCGCCCCTGGCGGTGGAGGGCGGCCGGCTGCGGCGGCCTCCGACGTCCGGACGGTTCAGGACGGGCGGTTGACGTCCGGGATGTCGATGGCGATGCGCCGGCCCTCGGAGAGGAAGAGCAGGACGAACTTACGGAGCGCTTCCTCGAGTGTCCAGAGGACCGCCGGCACGGCGGGAAGAGGTATCAGACCTTCGCGGAAGGCCACGAGCAGGGGCCAGGCCGTCGCGATCAGCCGTTCCAGGACCGGCTGCTTGGCCAGTCCGATCATGTCGCCGACCTCGCCGCCGAGTGTGTACCTGGAGAACGCGCCGATCAGGGGGCGGGTGAGGCCGGCGTCGAGCTCGGCCACGATGCCGAGGAGGACCTCTGTCAGCGCCTCCCCCTCGGGCGTGTGGGCGAGGATCGGGTCGAGGACCTGCTTCGACTGCGCGTTGGCCGCGTCCCAGGTCGCGGGGATGTACTCGTCGCTGACGCCGAGCATGTGCGCACTGACCTGCCACACGTGAAGGTACGCCTCCGCGTCGGCGGTGTTGACCCGGACGCCCCACTGCTTCATCTTGCGCATGACGAAAGTGGCCAGGCTGTGCCAGGTGACCATGATGTCGGCCTGGCTGATCGGGATCTTCTGGCCGCCGCTGGTCTGCGACCAGGCCGGGGACTGCGGCAGCAGGTGGCGCACCGCCGCGTGCACCATCCGTGTCTTGACGGCGGTCACGATCATCGAGCCGTGCGGCAGATAGGCGTCCAGGTCTCCGATGTCGTACCCGAGCCGTGCGGTCTTGGCGATGCGGTCCTTCATGTCCGCGCCGCCCTTGGAGTAGTAGACGGCGCGCGACTCCCTGGGTATGGCGGTGCTCATCAGTCCACTGCCGAGGCCGTACAGGGCTCCGACGTAGATCCCCTTGGTCTTGCTGAACTGGGCACCGTGGTCGAGTGCTGCCTTGTCCGCCCAGGACGGCATCCCGCGCGCATGCTCCATGAACTCCCGCAGGTCTCCCGGGAGTCCGCCGGGCAGCGCCTGGTCGTTCCGCGTCCACTGTTTCAGCAGCGCGTTGACCGCGGGCACCTCCCCGCGGTCGATGACTGCGGCGAGTACCGGGTCGGCCTCCTCGTCCCAGACGTACTCCGGATCGACGCCCACGCCCGTGCCCGCCACCGACGCGCTGGGTGACCACGTCCACAGAGGCCGGGCGAGGGCCGGCGAAGCCGCCCCTAACGCCCCGACGGCCCCCAGAGCACCGCCCGTCATCAACATCCTGCGCCTGCTGAATCCGTCCATTGCTCCGAACTCCTTCGTGATTCCTGATCGATGAGAACCGGGAAGACGCGAACCGCGAACCGCTGAACATGGCGTGCTGACGGAGAAGCACGAAGCGCCGGTCGATCCCGCCCACCGCCTCGAACCCCTCCTCGAGTCCCGCTGCCGTCGCTCCGCACAGTGGAACAATGAAACACAAGAGGCATCTCTGTGTCATCAGGGGAGCACAGGTGATGTGCGAACGCCAGGGTCTTTGCGGAATCAGGTGGGGACGGGAGTTCGTCCTTCCGGCCGCGGGGCGCCGGGCGGAAGGCGGATCGCGGGGCCCTGCGCCGGGGGCCCGGGCGCGCCAAGCGGAGGCCGACAGCTTCGATTCGCGGGTCCGCGGTGCCGCAGGCGCCCGGGGCCGGGCGCGCGTCCACGCGCTTCGGGTCTTCCCGCCTGTCACGGACGCCCCGGGGAGGGGGTGCGGGCTCAGCGGTCCCGGCCCGTCCAGGCGGTGACCACCGGCTCGATCAGGGGCGTCCGCCGGAGAAGCGGAACCCGCGCCCGG
Organism: Kitasatospora papulosa; assembly: GCF_000717245.1. GTDB lineage: Bacteria > Actinomycetota > Actinomycetes > Streptomycetales > Streptomycetaceae > Streptomyces > Streptomyces papulosus. The sequence continues at coordinate 71,132 of NZ_JNYQ01000003.1, read as the reverse complement.
GCGCGAGGTTCATTCCAGGGCCCGGTACTCGACCGACGGCTGGGCCAGTCCGGGAAGTTCCACCATGTACCGATCGCCATGAATGACGGACATCGCCCAATGCCAGGCCTCGTCGTGAAAGACGAGCCCGCGGAACGGGGCGTCGTCCGGCTCGTACGGGTAGCGCTCCAGGGCGGCTGCGCGCGCCTGCGACGGCGTCAGCCCTCCATGGTGTCGCATCACCCATGCGTAGCCACGACGCTCGGACCGCAGGCAGTCGAGGTACTCCGCCTCACTCCACTTCACGTCAGCGATGCCGAGCGCCCGTCGACATGCCCGAACTCCGGGGCGGCACGGCGTCCGCGCCCCCCGGCCCGGCCGGACCGGAGCAGAGGTCATTCCCCTCCAGGCCGACCGGCTTCCGTACCGTGGGCCCACTGCCGCACGTCATCCCGGTCGGGATCCCTGGTCCGGGACCACGGTCGTTCCCGGAGCCTCGCCGGACGTCATGCCCCGCAGGGTCGCGTTCGGTACACGGCCGTCCAGGATGTGCGCGCTGCGGACACCCGCACGAACGGCCCTCAGACAGCCGTCCATCTTCGGGAGCATGCCACTCGCCAACTCCGGCAGTAGCTTCTCGATCTCGTCGGCCGTGATCCGCCGGACCAGCTCGGTGCTGTGCGGCCAGTTCGCGTACAGCCCCTCGACGTCCGTCAGCATCACCAGCTTCTCCGCATCGAGAGCGACCGCCAAGGCCGCCGCCGCCAGATCGGCGTTGATGTTGTAGACCTGTCCGTCCGCCCCGCGCGCCACGGGGGAGACGACGGGAACGCGGTCCTGCTCCAGCAGCGCCCGGACGGTCTGCGGGTTCACGTCGACGACTTCGCCGACCAGACCGATGTCCACGGGCTCGCCGTTCACCCACGCCGTTCGACGTACGGCGGTCATGGTGTGCGCGTCCTCACCCGACAGCCCCACGGCGAAGGGGCCGTGCGCGTTGATCAGGCCCACGAGCTCACGCTGGACCCGCCCCGTCAACACCATGCGTACGACATCCATCACTTCCGGAGTCGTCACCCTCAGACCCGCCTCGAAGTGGACGTCGAGGTCGAGGCGTTCCAGCATCGCGCTTATCTGCGGACCGCCGCCGTGCACGACCACCGGGAGCAGACCGGCGCGCCGCAGTGTCACGACATCCTGCGCGAAGGTCTGCTTCAGTTCCTGGTTCACCATGGCGTGGCCGCCGAACTTGATCACGACGACCCTGCCCCGGAGCCGCTCGAGGTCCAGTTGTTCCACCATCGGTGGATCCTCGAGGTCCGCGACCTTGATCGCGGCTCTTACGGCACCGAGTGGCCTCATCCGTATCCCTGTTCCGCTCATTCCACGCTCGCTCGATGCCAGGCCCTGTGTCGGGCGGAACTCTTATGGGTGCCAGGTGTGTTGCCCGGTTCGTCAGGAGTGACCGCCGACCGGATCCGGGTACACCGGTGACGTGTTCGGCGCCGAGCCCGTGGCCCCTCGACTACTTAGGTCAGGCTAACCTGGATCGAGGAACGGTGGTGAGGAATCAGTGAAGTCGTCCGCCCGGACCGAGATCCCGACCAGGGGCTTCGACTCCGCAGGTTGGTCACTGCTCCTCGTTCACTGCGACTACTGCGGCTGTGGAGCCAGGGCGGCGGCGACGAAGCAGCCGCCTTCTCCCGGCATCCGCTGCATCCGCGGCGGCACCCACACCTCCGTGTCGCCGGGGCCCACCCGGGCGAGCAGGCAGTCCTGCGCGTCGACGCCGTTGCCCTTGACGGAGAGGAGGACGCCGACCTGGCCGCCCTCCGTCTTCACCTCGCTGCGGATGGCCGGATGGAGGTCCAGGCCGGCGAGGGCGCGGCGTACCTCGGCCTCGTCCACCCGGCCGCCCTCGGGGACCCGGGGGAGTCTCGCGCGGAGTTCCTCGTGCGGGAGCCGTGGCGGTTCGGGTGGCGGGGCGAAGGCCAGCGGAGGGCTGTCCGGGCAGTCCACGTCACGGGGGTCCTCGCCCCACTCCGACGTCCCCGACACCCGTATCGTGAAACAGCGCCGCACGGTGACCTCTTCGGGCGCCAGCCATCCTTCGTACGCCGAACCGGAGGTGCGGACGACCACGTCGACGCCGTCCTTGTCGCGCGTCGAGGTGCCCGTCAGTCGCAGAACCTCCACCCCGTCGATCCCGGCAGCGGAGCGCCCGATCTCCTCCGCCGTGCGAGGGCTCTGACCGTACATCCGCTCGCCCACCTTCCTTGCCGCCTCCCGTGCGGCGTCCGTCGCCTCCTCCTCGGGGGACGGCACCACCCCGCAGCCGAGGGAGAACGACAACAGTGTGGCGAGCAGCAGCAGTCGGCGCATGCGTCCACCTCTCCGGCGCCGCGCGCGGCGGGCGACCGCTCATGTTTCGGGGACCGGTACAGGCGATCGTACTCATCCGTCGTGACACCGAAGGGGCTGTTCCTTGCCTTCTGCCGCTGCGCGCTGTTCACTGTGCCGCGCGACTGCGGCGGGCCCGCGCCGCATGGTGATGACACCGTCCTCGTCCCCGTCGGACGAGGCCGACCGGAAGGCAAGCCGAACATGACTGGGCAACAGGACCGCTGGGCGGAGCTGACCGGGGGGCAGGCGGGGGAGGAGTACGCCCAGCGTTTCGCGCGACTCGTCCGCTCGGGCCACGACGTCCACGGCGAGGCCGCCTTCTGCACCACGCTGCTGCGGCCGGGCGGGCGGGTACTCGACGCGGGCTGCGGCACCGGCCGTATCGCGATTCGGCTCGCCGAGCTCGGCTACCACTGCACCGGTGTGGACATCGACTCCTCGATGCTCGCGGTCGCGCGCCGCGACGCTCCTGCGCAGGAGTGGCTCCTCGGTGACCTGGCCCGCCTGGACGCCCTCGGCCTGGAACCGGAGTTCGACCTGGTGCTTGCCGCCGGAAACGTCATCCCCCTGCTGGCCCCCGGCACGGAATCAGCCGTCATCCGTCAGCTGGCCGCCTTGCTGAAGCCTGGTGGTCTCCTGGTCACGGGCATGGGACTGGACGCGGCGCACCTGCCGCTGCCGGAACCGCCGCTGACGCTGACGGACTTCGACCACTGGTGCGCCCAGGCCGGTCTGATCCTGCGACAGCGCTACGCCACGTGGGGCGGGGAGCCCTATCGAGCCGGATGCGGATATGCCGTGAGTGTGCACTCCCGCCCCGTGCCTGCCGGTCGTCCGTGAGTGGCACCCCGACGTGCCGGAGCTACAGCGCGCCGCCTCGCTCCTCACGCCCTGACCGGCGGGGGACGGGTGACCATACCGTGATGCGGGGGAGCGCAACCGGGAGGCGGCCTCCGTGGTCGAACCTGCGTGATCAGAAGCCAGCTTCGCCTCCTGTGCGCCGTCGTCGTGCCCACCCTCGTTCTGACCGCCTGTTCGGGCAGCCCCGCTGACCAGCGGCCCGCTCACCCCGTCTTCGACGCACCGGTCGGACAGCAGCCCCGTCAGGCCCTGCTCGAGACCCAGGACAGCCGGAGCGCTCGTTTCACCCAGACCCTGACGTTCGGATCCCCCTCGGGGGACACGGTCCAGCGGTCTGCCGGCCGCGTCGACTTCGCCGAAGGCCGTGCGGCTGGTTCCATCGAGTGGTCGCTGGCACCGGACCTGCCGGAACCGGCCAAGGACGCGCTGCTGGGCGTCCGGCTGGGCCCAGGGCATGCCCCGGCCCGGACCCGGATAGCCGTGGACCGTGACGCCGTGCGACTGCGCGCGGGTGAGGCAGGCTACTGGCTGACGTACGGGGGCACTCTGGAAGCCTTCGGTGGTGAGGCCTCGGTCAACGCGCTGCGGGGCTCCGAGTCCGCCTTCGGCGGCACCTTGCTCGAGATCGTGAGCGGTGCCCAGGACGTCAAGCACGCCGAGGACGCGGAGGGCGGCCGCACCTACGAGGCGAAGCTCACCGCGTACAACGCACTGCGCATGTTCTCCCGGGACCTGCAGGCCGAGCTCACCAGCAACATCGACCCCAGCGGCACGGACACCCCCGTGACGCTCGGCCTCGCTGTGGACGCCGACGGGCACATCACCCGTGCCGAGGCCGACTTCACCGAACTGCTCGACAGGAAGGACAGCGCTCTGGCGGAGATGACCGGGCTTCACGCGGTGATGACGTTGAACAAGCAGGGCGACTCCCCGCCGGTCATGCCCGCCCCGTCGGAACCGGCCCTCGACGCCAAGACCGCCGTCAGGGCGGTCGGTGATCTGAAGAGGGGGTCGTGTGCTGACCTGGCGACCGGGAACCGCACGGTCGACATGGTGGTCGCTGTGCCCTGCACCCAGCCCCATGACGTCCGTGTGTTCGCCCATGCGCGCCTGGGCACCGAATACCCCGGCGACGACATGGCTCAGCGGAAGGCGGGCGAGGCATGCCGACGGGACCACCTCGCGGCCCCCCGCGAGTGGCGGCGTGAGTCGGCCGACGAGGACGAGTACTGGTACACGTGGCCCGAGGAGGACGGCTGGGGCGTCGGCGGCGCCGCGACGGCCTCCTGCTACATCGTGACCCGTGACCCGGTGACCACCACGACCGTGGCCGCCTGACGTCCGGTCAGTGGGCGATGCGGGCGCAGCCGCTGGGTCCGCGAGGCAGCGACGCCGGAACGAACAGGGCGCGTCGGCGAAGCTGACGGTCCAGTGTGGGAGGGCTCCCGCCTATGTGCGCAGCGCTTCGGCGAACCGGGCGTACGCCTCCTCGTCGAAGAGGACGAAACGGACCTCGGTGACGGGCGGGTGCGCAGCCTCGCGGACCGTACGCACGGCGATGCGCGCTCCGTCGTCGAGCGGCCAGCCGTAGATGCCGGTCGAGATCGCCGGAAACGCCACGGTCCGGGCTCCCAGGTCCGCCGCCACTCGCAGGGACTCCCGGTAGCAGGAGGCCAGCAACGCCGATCGGTCCTCCGTGTGCGACCAGACCGGGCCCACGGTGTGAACGACGTACTCCGCGTGCAGGCGGCCGGCTGTCGTCGCCACGGCCTGCCCGGTCTGCAGCCCCTTGCCGTAGTGCGAAGCCCGCAGGGCGCGGCATGCGGCCAGGATCTCGGGTCCGCCTCGCCGGTGGATCGCACCGTCGACCCCGCCGCCACCGAGGAGTGACGAGTTGGCGGCGTTGACCAGGACGTCGGCGTGCTGCTCGGTGATGTCCCCGTGCGCGAGGGTGATCGTCGGAGGTGGTGTCATGCCGCCATTCTCCCGCTTGCCGGTGAGGGCTGCGGGCCGCGGCCTCATGGACCGGGCAGGGCACTCCTCCTCAGGCGCCGCGCGTCCGCAGGATTCCCTCGACGCCCAGCAGGAAGGTCTCGGAGATCAGTTCCGGGTCGAAGAGGCAGCCGGCGGCCATGGCGCCGTCCCGGAGCATGACGAGGTGCCGGCCCGCCTCGGCGGCGGGCGAGTCACCGATCTGTGCCAGCAACCCGGTGACGGTGTCAAGGAACCACTGGCGGTGGGTCAGGACAGCCTGGTGGATGGGGTGGGTGGGGTCGGGGTACTCCGCCGTCGCGTTCAGGAAGGCGCAGCCCCGGAACTGGGGGCTTTCGATGCTTCCGGTGATGAACCGGCCGACAGCCCTGACCTCGTCGGCCGCTGACTGCTCACCTGCGCGCGCGGCCTCGACCCCTGCCCGGATCCCGCGGTCGGCCTGGTCGAGGTAGGCGAGGACAAGCTCCTCCTTGCCGGTGAAGTGGCGGTACAGCGTGGCGCGCGTGACCTGCGCCTCCGCGATGATGCGGTCGACGCCGACGGAGTGGATGCCCTCCGCGTAGAAGATTCTGGTCGCCGTGGCGAGCAGTCGCGCCCGCGCCGCTGACGTGCTGCCGACTCCCGTGCCCTCACTCATGCGGCAAGGGTACCCGACGAGAGAGGGAGAACGTTCGGTCTTGACAACCCCCGAGGCTCCCCGTTCAATGCTCAACGAGACCGAACGTTCTCCCTCGTCGGTTGGTCAGGCCCCTCGCCTTGCCGCTCCAGCACGGTCACGCCCGCCTGAGTGGCGGGTGGGCCCACGACGGCACGACCGACGACGACATGCTTCCCTCGAAAGGAACCCCCATGGACACCCTGGTCGTTACCGCTCCCGGCGCCGGCGCCGCCGCCGCCCTGCGCAAGTTGTACATGCTGCGTTTCGCGTTCGCCGCGGTGTGGGCCGGGCTCCTGTTCGCAGGGGCGGATACGCTGGGCGCGTCGACCGTCACCCTGCTGGTGATCTACCCGCTGTTCGACGTGGCGTGCGCGGTCATCGACATCAGGTCCGCCCGGGAGGACGGCCGGTCCGCGCGCGGCCTGTATGTGAACGTCGCGCTCAGCGCCCTGACCGTCATCGGCCTGGCGCTCGCCGCCGCCTCGGGCGTCCCCGCCGTCCTTCGGGTATGGGGTGCCTGGGCCGTCACCGCGGGCATCGTCCAGCTCGTCGTCGGCGCGGCCCGGCGCCGGCTCGGCGGGCAGTGGGCGATGATCGCCAGCGGGTTCATCTCCACACTCGCCGGAGCCTCGTTCGTGGCGCAGGCGGACAAGGGCGGCGCATCCCTGGACAGCCTCGCCGGCTACGCCTTCCTCGGCGGTGTCTTCTTCCTCGTTTCGGCCCTCCGCCTTGGACGCGCCCGCGCGAGGGCGTGACCGGCCCCTCGCTCCTGTCCGCTGGTGCCGGGCTCGACGAGGTCCAAGCCGGCGGCCCGTCAAGGGTGGCCGCCGGCTTGTCCGGAGCTTCGCCTCTCCCGTGTGTCAGGAGGCGATGGCCATGTCGAAGATGTGGACGTTCCGGTTGGACGGGAGTACCACGAACTCGACCTGCTTCGTCGCGTCCAGCGCGACCGAGTGGGCGAAGACCCGGTAGGCGATGCCTGCGTTCCCGTAACCGTCCGGCCGGTTGCGGCCGTCCGTGGAGGCCACCAACGTCGCGCCGTGGGCGTCTGCCGGGTCGAACGACCAGTTGGGGAAGCCGAACGAGCCGCTGGTGCTTGAGCCGTCGGTGTAGTACACGGTAGCCGTGCCGGTGGCCCCGCCGGTCACGCCCGAACCGAGGAAGACCAGTTTGCCGCCCCGGCCGCTCAGCGCGATCGCCTGGCCGGCGCCCGCGACGTTGTCCTTGGCGCCCGGCGACACTCCAGGCCACTCCAGCTCGGCGCCCAGTGCCTCGACCCGGCCGCTCGGCTCCAGGCCTGCGGCGGCCAGCTTCTGGGCGGAGAAGCTGTTGCCCTCGCCGTCGTAGTCGCCCGGCCCGGTCTCGCCCTCGTCGGTGATGCCCACGTTGTTGTAGGCCGCCGCGAGGTTCGCGAGCGGGGCGCCGTTCGTCTCGGTCCGAGTGGCGGTCGCTGAGCCCGCACCGTCGCCGCCGGCGTACGTGGCCGTCGCGGTGAAGGTCCGCAGAGTGAATCCCTCGCGCTTCCCGGGTACCTGTACCCGGAACTCCGCGGCGGTGGTGGCGCCCACCCCGAAGGTGCCGGGGACGCTGGTGAGGGCCGGCTGGACGGCCCAGCCGACGGGTCCCGCGAACGACACCTTCAGCGACCGCATCCGCTGTGGTCCGGTGTTCTTGACGGTCACCTTCACCGTCGAGACGGCCGGACCGTCGAGGTCGACGGACGACACCGACACCTCGGTCCGTGGGGCGGAGGGCTCGGGCGCAGGCCCGGCGCCGGCCGCGACGGGCGCAAAGGTGATCATGACCAACGTCGCCAGCGCTGTGGCCCCGAGGAATCTGAGAGGTCTGACGGTTCTCATGGACTGCTCCTTCTGCGGGTCGGCACGGACGAGGGCTCAGGCGACGGGAGGCATGTCCGTCTCACGGGAGTCCAGACCCATGCGCAGGTTCACCCAGGAGCCGCGGGTGAAGTCGGGGATCTCCACCGGACGTCCGCCCGCGGCGAGGGACTTGACGCTCAGCGGTACGGGTGAGCACCAGGCCGCCGAGTCGTAGACGTCGATGTCGGGCACGAGACCGGCGCGCATCAGCTGGACGGTGCGCCACTGCAGCACGTAGTCCATGCCGCCGTGACCGCCGTTGTTCGCCGCGTCGTCGCCGATCTTCCTCCACAGCCAGTGGTCGAACTCCTTTCGGTAGGAGTCGAAGTCGCGCCAGGAGTGCCCGCTGTGGTCCGGCTCCACGTAGATCCGTCCGCCGGTCGACGACGTTCCCGCGTAGTCCTCGAAGATGCCTCGGCTACCGGCCAGGCTGTTGATCCTGCTGTACGGCCGGGGCGAGCTGACGTCGTGCTCGGCCCTGATGACGCGGCCCTTGGCGGTGTCGATCAGACAGGTGACCAGGTCGCCGTTGACATAGGTCTCCTTCCACGAGGGGTGGGACCTGTCGATGAACCGCTCCCGGTAGTCCGCGAGGCCCTTGGGCTCGGTGGCGGTGGCCCGCAGCACGGTCATGCGGTCCCCGCGGTTGATGTCCATCGCGGCGGCGACCGGCGCCAGTCCGTGCATCGCGTAGAAGGAGGCGGTGCTGCGGGTGTGCCACTTGCGGCGCCAGGAATCGGTGTAGTACGTGTCGGAGAACAGAAGGTCCCGCAGGTCGTGCAGATAGCCGCCGTGTCCGTTCGTGACGTCGCCGAACAGCCCTTCGTGGGCCATCTTCAGCATCGCCAGTTCGTTGCGGCCGTAGGAGCAGTTCTCCGAGAGCATCAGATGCCGGCGTGTGCGCTCGGAGGTGTCGACCAGGTCCCACAGCTCGTCGAGCTCCGTGGCGACGGGGAGTTCGACGACGACATGCTTGCCCGCCAACAGCGCGTCCCTGCTCTGCCGGTGGTGGAACTCCCAAGGCGTGGCGATGTAGACGAGGTCGATGTCGTCGCGCTTCAGCATCGTGGTGTACGCGTCCGTGGAGCCGCCGTACTCCGCCGGGCGGGGCTTTCCCAGGGCGACGATGCGGTCGGCAAGCGCCTTCGCGCGGCTCTCACGTATGTCGCAGACGGCGGTGACCCGGCAGCCAGGCACGACGGCCCAGCCCTCGCCCATGCCGCTCCCGCGGTTGCCGATGCCGATCACGCCGACACGGACCGTCTCGTGGATGTCGAACGGGACGTCGAACATCGGCCGCTGGCCCTTGCCGCGCCGGGGCGACGGAGAGGGGAGCGCCGAGCCCTGGGCGGCGGACTTCGCCTGGGCGGGACCGGCGCCGACAGCCACCGCCCCGGTAGCCAGGGCCCCTCCCAGGAGTAGACGGCGTGAGACTGCGGGGATTCCAGGCATGCAGGAGCTCCTCTGATCCGCGACCGGGCGTCACTGGCGAGGATGACTTTGATGGAATGAGCGCGGTCATGTCAATAGATGCTCAAAGAAGCTGCCTTTCAATCAGAAACAAGCAAGGAAGGGGCTGTTGTGACCTCGAAGTGGGCCCCCGGGTCATGAGGGCGCCCTCTTCGACGGTCCTTGCGGGCTGACCTGCTGTCCTTTCACCGGACGTCGGAGGCCTGCTGTTCGGGAGGCCAGGAGCGCGCCTCATCTGGAAGGTGTGTGCCCGCTGTTGTCCCTGAGCGACTTCTCGATGGCGGTCGCGCACGTGGTGAACATTTCGACCTGGTCGGGAGTCAGGTCGCGTACGGAGATCTGCTCCAGGGTGCGCCACATGTCGGTGATGGGCTCCTGAAGGGCCAGGCCGGCCGCGGTGAGGCTGACCACCATGACGCGCCGGTCGTGCGGAGCCGGTTCCCGGGTGAGCAGTCCGGCCTCCTGCATGCGGCGCAGTGACTTGGAGACGGTGGAGTGGTCGAGGCCGACGCGCTCGAGCAGTTCCGCCTGCGTCTGGCCGTCCTGGTCGAAGAGCTGCATCAACAGAAGTTCCTGTCCCGGGTGCAGGTTCAGGGCGCGCAGCATGGCGGCGGCGTGGCTGCGGTGGGCGCGGGCGAGCTGGAAGACGGCGTAGCTCAGCCGCCCCTCGCGCGCCGTGTTCGGCAGTTTGGCGGGGGTGGTGTCGGACATTGCTTTTCCTCGTCGTGGGAGTGGGCGTGACCGGTCAGTCGACGGTGAGGACGATCTTCCCGCGGTTGTGGCCGGCATCGCTGGCCTGCTGTGCCTTGGCTGCTTCTGCCAGCGGGTAGGTGGCGCTGAGCGTGGTCACCAGTGTGCCGTCGGCGGCCTCCTCGGCCAGTTCGGCCAGCCGTGCGGCGGAGCGGCGCTGCGGGCCCTCGGCGAAGATGATGCCGAGCTCACCGGCGCGGAAGTCGGCGGTGGTGACGATACGGGTGGTGCCGCCGCGCAGGGTGATGGAGTCCTCCAGTGCGCCCTTCCCGGCGGCGTCGAAGACGGCGTCCACCCCTTCGGGGGCGAGCTTGCTGACCCGCTGGACGAGGTTGTCCCCGTAGACCAGCGCGGTCGCGCCGAGCGAGGTGACGTATTCCTGGTTGGCCGGGCCGGCGGTGCCGATGACGCGGGCACCGCGTGCGACGGCGAGCTGGACGGCGATGGTGCCGAGCGCGCCGGACGCCCCGTGGATCAGCAGCGTCTCACCGGCGGTGACGTCGAGCAGGTCCAGTACGCGTTCGGCGCCGTCGCTCGCCACGGGCAGGGCGGCGGCGTTCGCCCAGTCCAGGCCGGCAGGCTTGGGTGCGAGGACGGTGGCCTGTGCCAGGGCGTACTGAGCGTAGGAACCGGTGTCGGACCAGCCCAGGACCTCGTCTCCCACCGTCAGTTGGTCGACGTCCTCGCCGACGGCGTCGACCACCCCGGCGATCTCCCCGCCGGGCACCGCGGGCAGGGTGGTGGGGAAGATGGCCTCCATGGCACCGGAGCGGATCTTGCCGTCCACCGGGTTGACGCCGACCGCTCGCACGCGCACACGGACCTGGCCGGGGCCGGGCTGCGGAATCCCGATCTCTGCCTCGTGCAGGACCTCGGTGCCGCCGAACGCGTCGAAAACAATGGCCTTCATGACTGTGGTCTCCTCATGCGGGGTGGTGCTCCGACCACTTGTGTGGCCAGCCACATAAAAGCTAGCACCGATTGTGTGGCTAGCCAAGTAACTACCTCCAGGGAGCTGCGGGGCCGGTCGAGGCGGCGCCGCCCGGAGGCGGAACCGCCATGCGGGCGACCTGAAGCGCAAAGAGTTCTTCGCGAATACATCTTTGCGAAGAACTCTTTGCGGTCTACTCTGAGTCGCATGACTGATGCTGTGGAGAGGTCGGACGACCCGAACGTGGAAGAGGACTCGGTCGTCCTGGACGCCAAGGGCCTGCGTGCCCTGGCGCACCCGGTACGCGTGCAACTGGTCGGGCTGCTGAGGAAGTACGGCCCCTCGACGGCCACCCGCCTCGCGGAGCGGCTGGGCGTGAACTCCGGTACGGCCAGCTATCACCTTCGGCAGCTCGGTGCCGCGGGTTTCGTCGAGGAGGACACCGAACGGGGCAACGCGCGGGAGCGCTGGTGGCGGTCCGTGCACCGGACCACCTGGTTCAACGATCCGGAGCTGGCCGAGCAGGAGCCCGAGGCGGCACTGGCCTACCAGCAGTCCGTTGCCGCCATTTACACCCTGCGCACCCAGCAGACCCTGAACGGGCTTCAGACGATGCCCCGCGCATGGCGGAACACCTTCGACATGAGCGACTGGGCCCTGCGGCTCACACCCGAGGAAGCCGGTGCCCTCTACCAGGAGCTGGCGGACGTCGTCGCGCGCTACCGGCGGGACTCACCGGAGACGGCGGCGAGTGCCCCCGAAGGAGCCGAACGGGTGGCCGTGATCACGCAGATCCTGCCCGAACTGGACGCCTCTGCCACCTCGTCGCTCCCTTCCGGCCCCAGCGACGCGCAACGAGGGCCGACGGCATGACCGGCGAGGTCCCGGAAGCCGGCGACATACCGGGCAAGAGGTCCTTACGGCCGCTCGGCGGAGTGCTGGCGGCCATGGCCGTGTCGTTGACCGGCACGCGGATCTCCGTGGTGGCAGTGCCTTGGTTCGTCCTCGTCACCACCGGCAGCGCCACCCAGACGGGACTGGTCGCCTTCTGTGAGATGACCCCCTACGTGGTGGTCAAGGCGTTCACCGGACCGCTGGTGGACCGGATCGGCCCCCGGGTCGTCTCCTGGACCACCGATCTGGCCAGTGCGAGTGCCGCCGTGGCGGTCCCCCTGCTCCACTCCCTGGACCTGCTGTCCTTTCCTCTTCTGCTGGTTCTGGTCGCATTGATCGGCGCGGCCCGGGGACCTGGTGACCTGGCCAAGGAGGTGATGGTCCCCGAAGCGGCGGAGCGCGGCGGGGTACCGCTGGAGCGGGCCACCGGCCTGTCCGGTGTGACCGACCGGCTCGCCTCCACCGTCGGCCTGGCGGCCGGCGGATCCCTGGTGGCGCTGCTCGGCCCCCTGACGGCACTCGCCGTCGACGCGGGGCTCTTCGTCCTCGGATCGGCGATCATCGGACTCGCGCTGCCCCGCGGCATGGGGCACGCGGCCGAGGAACCCCCCTCGCCGGCGGAAAGGAGCGAACCGGGCTACTGGAAGCGGTTCGGCGAGGGCTTCACCTTCCTGCGCGGCGAACCACTCCTGCTCACCGTCATCGTCATGGTCGGCATCACCAACCTGCTGGACGCGGCGATCTCCTCCGTGCTGGTACCCGTGTGGGTCAAGGAGTCCGGCAACGGACCGGCGGCGATCGGTCTGATGGGCAGCGTGATGGGGGCCGCGGGAGTCGGCGGGAGCCTGATCGCCGCGACGGTCGCACACCGGCTGCGGCGCCGTACGGTCGTCCTCACCGGGTTTCTGCTGGCCGGAGCGCCGAGGTTCCTGATCCTCGCCCTCGATGCGCCCCTGGGGGTCGTACTCGCCGTCTTCGCGGTCAGCGGGTTCGGCGCCGGCTTCGTCAATCCGGTGCTGGGCGCCGTCCTCGTCGAGCGGGTGCCGCGTCGCATGCTGGGCCGGGTCAACGCGCTCGGCGACTCGCTGGCCTGGGCCGGTATCCCCCTCGGCGGGCTGCTCGCAGGCGCGGCGGTGACCGCTGTCGGACTCGTGCCGGTGCTGCTCGCCTGTGGTGCCGCGTACGTCCTCACCACGAACCTGGCCGGCCTGCGGCCGGAATGGCGCCAGATCGACCGGACGCGTGGCCGAGGCGTCCTGAAGCCGCAGCCCGAGGAAGACGTCTCGCAGGACAGTGCCGGCGCGGCGACATGACGGCCCGTCCGCCCACGCCTCGGACGTGATGACATGACGGCCCGTCCGCCCGCGCCCCGGGCGTGGTGACATGCCGCCACACGGACTTCGCGCTGCCGCTCGACGAGCTGATCCGTCTCCTGGCTGCCGGGGCCGGCATTCCCTGTGTCCCCGGAGGGCGCGGTCGAGGGCCGCTGCGAACGGGCTCCCCGCGCGGACACCGCCGCGGCCGGCGGGACGTCAGGCGCTCGCGGGCAGCAGCTCGGCGAGCAGGGCCCGGACGCGCCGTTCGATCTCGTCGCGGATCGGCCGGACGGCCTCGACGCCCTGACCGGCGGGGTCGTCCAGTGACCAGTCGAGGTACCTCTTACCGGGAAAGACGGGGCACGTGTCGCCGCAGCCCATCGTGACGACGACGTCGGAGGCCTGGACGGCTTCGACGGTCAGCACCTTGGGTGTCTCCTCGGACAGGTCGATGCCGCGCTCCGCCATCGCTCGTACGGCGACCGGGTTCACGGCGTCGGCCGGCGCCGACCCGGCGGAGCGGACCTCGACGCGGCCCCCGGAGAGACGGGTGAGGAAGGCGGCGGCCATCTGCGAGCGCCCGGCGTTGTGGACGCACACGAACAGCACGGACGGCGCGGAATCAGACATGGGCGGAACCTTCCGGAGTTGCGACCGTCGCGGCTGTCGCTGCGGTCCGAGGGAAGAAGCGGCGGGCGGCGAGGGCGACGTGGACCAGGCCGATGAGGACCGGTACCTCGATGAGGGGGCCGACGACTCCGGCGAGGGCCTGGCCGGAGGTGGCGCCGAAGGTGGCGACGGCGACCGCGATAGCCAACTCGAAGTTGTTTCCGGCGGCGGTGAACGCCAGCGTGGTCGCCCGGGGGTGGTCCAGCCCGGCCATGCGACCGACCGCCATGGACCCGGCCCACATCACGGCGAAGTACGCCAGCAGCGGCAGCGCGATCCGTACGACGTCGAGCGGCTTCGAGGTGATGGCGTCTCCCTGCAAGGCGAAGAGCACCACGATGGTGAACAGCAGTCCGTACAGGGCGAAGGGCCCGATGCGCGGGATCAGCTTCGTCTCGTACCAGGTGCGCCCCTTGGCCTTCTCGCCCAGGAGGCGGGTGAGGAACCCGGCCAGCAGCGGGATGCCGAGGAAGATCAGCACGGAACGGGTGATCTCCCACACCGACACGTTCATCGCTGTCTGCTCCAGCCCCAGCCAGCCGGGCAGCACACCGAGGTAGAACCAGCCCAGCGCGGAGAACGCGAGCACCTGGAACACCGAGTTCAGTGCCACCAGGACGGCGGCTGCTTCGCGGTCGCCGCAGGCGAGGTCGTTCCAGATGATGACCATGGCGATGCAGCGGGCCAGGCCGACGATGATCAGACCGGTGCGGTACTCGGGCAGATCAGGCAGGAAGACCCAGGCGAGCGCGAACATCAGTGCCGGGCCGACGACCCAGTTCAGCACCAGCGACGGGATCAGGAGGCGCCGGTCGCGGGTGACGGTGTCGAGCCGGTCGTAACGCACCTTCGCCAGCACCGGGTACATCATCACCAGCAACCCGAGTGCGATCGGCAGCGACACCCCGGTGACGGTGACCTCCGCGAGCGCGTCCCCCAGCCCCGGAACCATGCGGCCGAGACCGAGCCCGGCTGCCATGGCGGCCAGGATCCAGACAGCGAGGAACCGGTCCAGGAACGACAGCCGGCCTGCGGGCCCGGTGCTCACGAGGCGGCTCCCGCAGGCTCGGTCGCAGGCGCTCCGGCGGGCCGCGTGAGGATCGCGGCCAGCTGGTCGGTCGTCTCGGGCAGCAGCCTGTAGTACACCCACGTCCCGCGCCGCTCCGAGTCGATCAGGCCGGCCTGCTTCAGCAGCTTCAGGTGGTGGGAGATCGTCGGCTGCGAAAGGTCGAAGGCCGGGGTGAGGTCGCAGACGCAGACCTCCCCGCCCGCACGCGAGGCGATCATCGACAGAAGCCGCAGTCGCACCGGGTCGCCCAGCGCCTTGAACACCTTCGCCAGCGTCTCGGCCCGGTCCTCGTCCAGGGGGGCGGTCAGCAGGCCGGGGCAGCAGCCGTCGGCGCCGTCCTGGCCCAGCACCACACACTCTTGTTTCGACATGCCTCTATGTTGACGTTCTTCGATCCAAGATGCAAGCTTGAATCGAAAGGCATCAATGCAATTAGTTCGAGGAGACCGTCATGTCACGTGCCCAGCTCGCGCTCAACGTCGCCGACCTCGAAGCGTCGATCACTTTCTACTCCCAGCTGTTCGGGGTCGAACCCGCCAAGCGGCGCCCCGGCTACGCGAACTTCGCGATCACCGCTCCGCCGCTCAAGCTCGTCCTGATCGAGGGCGAGCCCGGACAGGAAACCCGGCTCGACCACCTCGGCGTCGAGGTCGAGTCCACCGAGGAGGTCACTGCCGCCACCACCCGTCTCAAGGACGCCGGACTCGCCACGTTCGAGGAGAACGACACCTCCTGCTGTTACGCCCTCCAGGACAAGGTGTGGGTCCATGGACCTGGAAAGGAGCCGTGGGAGGTCTACGTGGTCAAGGCTGACGCCGACCAGCTCGGCAAGAGCGTCGTCCTCGGCGGCGACACCTGCTGTGCCGGCGGTCAGCCGGAGACGAAAGAGGACGCGCCGGCTGCCGCAGGCTGCGCCTGCGGCAGCTGAGCCGTCGTCGCCTCCGGCGGACGCGCCACGCCCGCGGGCGGCCCGCCACCGGCATTCCGGTGGCGGGCCGCCCGCGAGGCGAGAACATCAGCAGATCCTGGCCTCGGTCTGTCAGCCGTTCTCGCATGTCGCGCCGATCCGGGAGCGCAGGAGCCTCGGGGACACGGATCTCCTTCACGATGAGGACCGATGGTTCAGCGGCCGGCCACCGGTTTCGCGTGGGCGAAGCCCCTGTGGTGCCAGACCAGGCCTCCGGCCGGCCGGCCCATGCAGTCCGACGCGGCCACCCGGCCCACGAGGATCGTGTGGTCACCCGCCTCGATCGTGTCGTGCCGTGCACAGGTCAGCCGCAGCGCACTGTCGGCCAGTTGGGGTGCGTGGCGTGAGGTCGGGCCGGACGCCAGCCGGACGTTCTCGAACCGCTGGTCGGTGGGTCCCGCGAACGTGCGGGCCAGGTTCTCGTTCTCCGGGCCGAGCAGATGGAGCGTGAAGGCGTTCGCCGCGACGAGCACGTCATGGGTGCGTGAGCCCCGGTCCAGGCAGACCAGGATCAGCGGGGGGTCCAGCGACAGTGAGGACACCGCGCTCGCCGTGAGCCCCCGAGGGTTGCCGTACTCGTCGTAGCACGTCACCACCGTGACAGGGGCGGCGAGTGAGGCCATCGCGGCACGGAACTCGTCGGCGGGTATGTCACCGGACATCGGCGGGCTGGACAGCACCGGGGCCGGACGGACGGAGGCGTTCGGCAGTCCGTGGGACGGGGCGGACAGTTCTGCCGTATCCGGCGCGGACTGTGCCAGCAGGCTCGTGGCGCTCATCGGACAGCTCCTTCCAGTTCCCGTGCCTGCACGGCCGGGGTCTCCGTACGAAGATGATCCTGAGCAGGCAGGGCAGGCCCGGGAAGCCAACGGCCGACGGGTTCCCCCACGGTTCCGCGGGCCAGGTCCCAGGCGACCCGCCCGGCCCTCACCACCGTGGTGAACCGTCCGGTGAACATCCATCCCTCGTAGGCCGACCAGCCGCACAGGGACTCCACGTGGGCCGCGGACATCTGCCACCGCTCGCTCGGGTCGAGGAGCGCCAGATCTGCGTCGGCACCGACCGTCAGTCTCCCCTTGCCCGCCAGATCGAACAGATCCGCGGGTCCCGTCCCCATCAGCCGCGCGAGGTGGGCGGCCGCGGTGTCGGGCTCCATCCCCCGGGCGAGCATCCCCGTCCAGACGGAGACCGCGAGCTCCTGGACACCGGGCAGCCCCGGGGGCGCCTCCGCCGGCGGCCGGTTCTTCTCCTCGACGGTGTGCGGAGCATGATCGCTGCCGATGGTGGAAGCCTCCCCGCCGAGCACCGCCTGCCAGAGCCGCTCACGGTCACGCGGCGCGCGGATCGCGGGGGACAGCCTGGTGCGGGGACCGCGACGGGCGGTGTCGTGATCGGTGAACGACAGGTGGTGCCCGGTCACTTCGAAGCTGATCGGGAGTCCCTCGCCCGCAGCGGCGACCAGCAGGTCGGTCTCCTCGGCCGACGACACGTGGAGAATGTGCACCTTGGTGCCGTGGGTACGGGCCAGCTGGACCACCTTGGCGACGGCGACGATCGCCCCGGAGCGGGGCCGGTGGGGTTCGTAGCCGGCGTACGTGTCGGGGTCGCCGCCACGGGAGTCGAGCAGATCGAAGACGTGCTGGTCCTCCGCGTGCAGCACGAGGCGGACGCCGCCGCGCGCGGCGGAGGCGAAGGCCGCCTCCAGTTGGTGCGCCTCGCGGAAGACCACGGGCGCGGTGTGGTGCCCGGCCATGAAGGCCTTCGCCGAGGTCGCGACCGCGGGGTCCAGGTGCGCGAGGACCTCGGGGTGATCGGGATCCGCTCCCATGTGGAAGCGGTGGTCCACGTAGGAGCGGCCGGCTATCAGGGCCGCCTTCGCTCGGAGCGACGCCGTGTCCAGCGACGGGGGACGGGTGTTGGGCATGTCCATCACCGTGGTGACGCCGCCCGCGAGGGCCGCCCGGCTGCCGTTCTCCCAGGTCTCCTTGTGCTCCAGACCGGGGGTGCGGAAGTGCACGTGCGAGTCGATGAGACCGGGCAGGACGTACCGGCCCCGGGCGTCCAGCCGCGGCCCGGCGGGAAGCGGGCCGCCAGGTGCGACGAGGGCCGCGATCCGGCCGTCACGGACGACGACGCTGCCTTCCGTCACGCCTTCGGGGGTGACGAGCCGGCCACCCTCCACCACCAGGTCCGCCTCCGCGGCGGACGCCCGGGGGGAGGCCGGGGACGGGGACGTACGGGAGAACGAGGAGGTTTTCAACGGTTCCACGGCAGACTCACCAGTTCCTTGCAGAGGTCGTTGGTCGGTCCCATCAGGGCGACGGCACGGGCATCGCGCCCGAACCGGTTGATCGGGTGCGTCTCGACGTATCCGGCCGAGCCGAGGAAGCGGGCGACGTCGGCCACCACGCGCTCGGCGGCCTCGGAGGCGGCCAGCTTGGAGTGGAGCGTCGCCATACCGGGGTCGGCAGCGGTTCGCCGTCCCGCCCGCTCCACCACCGCGCGGGCGGACTCGACCTGGGTCGCCAGGTCCACCAGGCGGTGACGGACCGCCTGATGGGCATAGAGTCCGCGACGCCCGGCGTGTGCGTGCGCCGCGTCGAGTGCGGCCTGGGCGACGCCCACGGCGACCGCGCCGAGCGAGGCGCCGCTGTTGCGGACCCGGGCGATGATCGAAGCGGCGACGCCCGGCGCGCCGAGTCGTGCCGAGTCCGGGACGCGGCACTCCCGCACCGATACGAAGCCGGTGGCGGATCCGCGCATTCCGGACAGCCGCATCGACGTGTCGGGCAGCAGACCGGGATGTCCTCCGGGGACGAGGAAGAACGTCTGCCCGGCGGCCCCGTACCCGGTGTCCTGTGCAGCGCCGTCCGGTCCGGGGGAGTCGTCCCGTGACTGTGCCAGGACGAGATACACGTCCGCGAGGCCCGCGCTGGTGGTGAAGGACTTCGCACCGTCGAGGATCCATTCCCCGTCAGGAGTGCGGCGGGCCTGGGTGGCGAGGTTCTTCTTGTCCGCCCCGGCTCCGCTCTCCGACCACGCGGAGGCGGCGAGCCACCGGCCAGCGGCCAGCTTGGGAAGCAGGTCGCGGTGCTGGGCGGGTGTGCCGTTCTCGACGATCCGGCTGGTGACGGCGCAGTGCTGGAAGAGCATGATCGCGGCGGACGCGTTCACCGAGGCGACCTGCTCGACGCACGTGTTGAGTGCCACCGCGTCGGCGCCGGCCCCGCCGTGCGACTTGGGGACGACGAGCGCCAGCAGTCCGCTTTCGCGGAGCACCTGGACGGCGTCCCTGTCCGGCTCACCGCTGACGTCGGCAGCCTCGGCGCAGGCCGCCAGTCGTTCCAGGACCTCGGGGGAGGGGACCAGTGCGGTGACCCGGACGGGCTCGGGCCTCGGGGCCCGGCGGTGGCCGGTCGCCGGGAACGGACCAACGGTGTACGAATCGGTCAGGGTCCGCGCGGACGTGCTCCCGCGCAGGGGGGTCAGGCTGTCAACGGAACCCACGGGGTCTCCTCGGAAACGTGGTCGGACGAGGGGCGTACGGAAGCGAGGGGTGCGGCGAATGCTTTCTGCGGGGCCGGGCGCCGCAGACGTGGCAGCAGCCCCCGGTACTCGACCTGCTTCTCGGCGACGGACACCCAGGCGAGCCTGTGCTCCCCGTCGGAGCCGTACGTCGAGTGGGCGGCCACCCGCACGGAGCCGCCCGGAGTGCGGACCGGCAGCAGTGCGTCGGTGTCCTGGGCGGCCTTCCGCCCGGACAGGGACCAGGGCACCGTTCCCTCGATGCCGGCGGCCGCACCCAGGCAGATCGCACCGGTGAGAGCGACCGTGGGGTGCCAGGACGGTACGGACACGGCGCGTACGTACAGTCCACCGCCCTCCTGCGGCAGCAGCGCCGCGATCTTCGGGAACGCCCCGAAGGTGTCCCAGCCCAGTGATTCGCAGACCGCGACACGCAGCCGCCTCATGGCGTCGAACAGCAGGGGGTCGTCCGCGAACAGCGCCCCGGGCCCGCTCACCCCGAGGTGCGAGGCGTCCACGAAGGCGTACGGATTCCCCATCGACACCAGCGAGACGGGGACGATGCTCCCGTCGAAGGGGACAGCGGTCACCGGGTCGCCCGTCATGAGCAGCTCCGGCATCCTCAGCGGCGGCGAGCACAGGAAATGTGCGGTGAACCGGGTGCCGCCGTCGGAGGTCTCCTCCGTCTCGCAGACCACGTTGTCGCCGTTGTTGAGCACGTTGACCCGGACCCGGCAGCCCGGTACCAGCGGCTGGATCATGCCGGTGCGGGCAGCCGCCTCGACAGCGGCCAGGATCGAGTGACCGCACGATCCACGCAGGTCGAAACTGTCGTGACTGTCCGGAAGGGACTGCACGAACCGGTAGTCGAGGTCGAACAGCGGGTGGCGGGAAGGGCGCACGATGGCGTTCTTGAGCACATCGCCGGCGCCCTGCACCGACAGCTCGGCCCGCAGGTCGGCCAGCGCGTCCAGCAGCTGGGGTTCGGATTCGGGAAACGCACGGCCGTCCAGGACCGCGGTCGGGCAGGGTGCGCCGTGTGCTCGGGCGAGGGAGACGTTCATCCGGCAGCTCCCGCCAGCTCGCGCGTGCGCGGGGTCGGCTGCCCGGCAGGCCTGCCGAGGAACTCGCTCCGCCACATCTGGTGCGACATCAGCGCCCAGAGCGCCAGCGACGCGTTGTCGGAGGGCCGTTCGGCCTGCTCGGTGAAGAGGGCGTCGACAACCTCGTACCGCAGCCGTCCGTCCGAGCGCAGTGCCTGCGGGGACAGGACGTCGCGGGCCATCGCCCACAGCCGCTGGCCCGGGGCCAGCATCGCCGTGATCGGCAGGGTGAACGGCTGCTTCGGCCGGTTCAGCACGCTCTCGGGCAGCAGCCCGTCGGCTGCGCGGTACAGCGCGCGCTTGACGCCGACACCGGGGACCGTGCGGTGCCGGTCGGGCAGCGTCGCTGCGAAGCGCACCACACTCGGCTGGCAGAACGGCAGCCTGGCCTCCACGGAGCTCGCCATGGACAGGTGGTCGACCCTTCGCAGGTGGTAGGCGGGAAGCCGGTAGCGCTGCTCGATCCGGGAGATGCGCTGGAGCCTGCTGCCCGTGCCGTGCTCGAGGATGTCGGTGAGACCCGGCGGCATGGCCGAGCCACCGGACGCGAGGACTCGGTCGGCGTACTCGGCCGTGTACAGCTCCTCCCGCAGGGCGCGGGGAACGGCGGCAAGGTGGTCGAGATAGGCGCCGGCCCAGTCGGTCCCCTCGGGTGCGGCGACCGCCTGCGTCATTCGCGCGTACCCGCCGAAGAGTTCGTCGGCGGCGTCGCCGGTGAGGGCGACCTTGAACCCCGCGTCGCGGACCGCCCGGAAGAGCGAGAAGGTGCTGAGGGTGATCGGATCGGCGTTGGGCTGGCCGAGATGGCGTACGACGTCGCCCATCAGGTCGGGGAAGGTTGACGGGTCGATCTCCACCTGGTGGTGGACGGTGCCCGTGTGCCGGGAGACCTCCGCGGCGAAGGCGCGCTCGTCCCCGGGCCAGTTCCCCGTGTAGGCGATGTTGAAGGTGTGCAGGGCGCCGGACGCCCCCCGGTCGTGCAGGGTGCGAGCGGCGAGCGCCGTGACCAGGCTGGAGTCGAGCCCGCCGGAGGTGATGGCGGCGACCGGCGCGTCGGCGATCAGCAGCCGGGACACCTCCCGGGAGAGCAGCTCGCGCAGTTCCTCGCCGGCCCGGGCGAGGCTGCGCTCCTCGTCGACCGGCGGAGCGGACTCGTAGCCCATCCTCCGGGTCGTGAGACGCAGCCCGTCCTCCCGGGTCACGACCGCGGTGGCGGCCGGCGGAAGGACTTCGATGCCCTCGAACATGGTCCGCCGGCCGAAGGGCGTCTTCGCCGCCAGGTAGGTGTGCAGACCCAGGTCGTCCTCGTACGGGCGTACGTCCGTGAAGCCGAGGAGGGCGGGGAGCTCCGAGGCGAAGTGGAAGCGGCCGCTGCGCTCCTCCCAGTGGTAGTAGAGCGGCTTCATCCCGGAGGCGTCGGTGGCGATGACCAGCCGCGGGGCACCCCTGAGGTCCATGACGGCCACGGAGAACATGCCGTCGAGCTGCTCGGCGAACCGCTCGCCGTACGTGAGGTAGAGCGCCGGCAGAATCGATCCGTCGCACCGGTCCTCGAAGTGGAAGCCCTGCCTGATGAGTTCGGTGCGCAACCGGTCGTGGTTGTAGAGCTCGCCGTTGAAGACGACGGTGATGTCACCGAGCCGGTACGGCTGGGCACCTCCTTCGGGGTCCATGATCGACAGCCTGTTGTTGCCGAGCGCCCAGCCGGAGTGCTGGGCGAAGGACTGGGCGTCGGGCCCTCCGTGATGCTGGAGGGCGGCGACGTCGCGCATCTCCTGGGCGGTGGTACGGGCGTGGAAGGATCCGTGGATTCGGCACATGACTCAGATCACCTGACGTCGGAGGAGAGGCCGGCGGCGGAATAGAGCGCCGGGTCGTACGGGCTGGGACCGCCGCAGGTCACGAAGCGCCTGGCGTCGGGACCGGTGTGCGGGTTGCGCGCTCCGTGCAGGACGCCGGGCGCCGCGTACAGGACGTCCCCGGCGGCGACGTCGATCCAGCGGTCGCGGAGGTACATCTGGCCGATGCCCTCGAAGGCGATGAACGCCTCGTCGCTGTCGGGGTGCAGATGCACGTTGAACGTCTGGCCCGGCTGCTGGATGCCGCAGTGCAGGCAGAGCTGGCTGCTGCCGTTGCCCGGCCAGAAGACGAAGTTCATGGTGGCGCGGTCGGAGTCGGGAGCTATCTGGCCGGTGCCGCCGAAGCCGCGCAGCTGGGTGGTCTCGTCCCAGAGGGTGGAGAAGGGCTCGGGGTCCGTACCGGGCCGGCGGCCCGCCGTGAGCGGCGTGCGCCAGACGTAGACGGTCAGCCCCTCCGCGTCGGCGGTGAGACTCAGAGCCTGCCCGGTGGGCGCGTACACGGCGTGGGCGCGCTCGACCGGGTGACTGCGCGACCCGACCGTCGCGGTGCCCCGACCGTCGAAGACGACTGCGGTGTTCTCCTCCCCGACGCTCCCGTCCGGGCTGAAGGACTCGCCGGCCGCGACGCGCACGACGTGCAGAGTGACGTGCGTGGCGCCCGCGGCCGGGCTCACCGGAGTGGCGATCGTGGTGCGCCGGCCGGCGATCCGGGTGAACTCGAACTCGGCGGCCGTGACGATCCTGGCATCCCCGAGAGGGGACGCTGCGAGGGTTCCCGAGAAGGATGTGCGCGTCATGCGAAGAGCTCCTTGAAGGGGGGGAGGGGAAGGGAGGAGGACCGGGAGGGATGGACCCGTCCTCGTCCTGTGACCTCAGGCTCGCTCCGGCCGGTCCCGCCGTACTCCCGCTTCGCTACCGGGGAGAAGGAGATGACCGGGAACCACCCCGTATCGCGAGGACCCTCAAGGAGGTCTCAACACCCATGTAAAACAAGGGAGTTGAGGATCCTCGGGTGGAGGTCCACGCACAACGGGGCCGGCGCGGGCACCCCTCATGGGTGTCCGCGCCGGCCCCGGCTCGGTGTGGTGTGCCGCGCTGTGTCTACGGGCAGGCCTTCTCCGGGACACGAGCTGCCGCGACCGGTGTCTTCGGTGCCGGCTTCGCACGCCACGGCAGAGCGGAGAAGCGCCCCTCCGCGACGGCGAGCGCGGCGATCACGACGATGCCGCCCACCGGCACGTTCCAGGTCAGCGGTTCGCCCAGGGCCAGCACTCCGACGATCACGGAGAACACCGGCACGAGATAGTTCACACCCGAGGCCGTCGTCGGACCCGCGTCCGCGATCAGACGGTTGAGCAGGGCGAACGCGATACCGGTGGAGGCGGCGCCGAGGACCAGCAGGGAGAGCAGGGGCTTGGCGGTGAGGTCGCCGTGCAGCGTCCATCCGGTCATGAACGTGGTGACCACCACGGTGATGACGGCTGCCGCGCTCAGCTGGGCCGCGGTCACCGAGAGCGCCGGCAGCTTGTGGGGACCGATGAAGCGGCGGATGTAGACGAAGCTGACGGCATAGCTGGCCGCGGCGCCCACACAGGCGAGCTGCCCGCCGAGCGTGCCGAAACCGTCCGTGTTCCACGGTCCGACGACCACGATCAGTCCGATGAACCCTCCGACCAGTCCGGCCACCTTGCGGGTCGTCGGCCTTTCCTCGGAGAGCGCGAGAGCGGCGACACCCATGGTGATGAGGGGGGTCGCCCCCTGGATCACCCCGGCGATGGTCGCGGTGGTGTGCTGCTCACCGATCGCGAAGAGCGTGAAGGGGATGACGTTACCGAAGACGGAGGCCACGGCGATGTGGCCCCACAGCTTCCGGGAGGGCAGGGTCAGCCGCTTCAGGGCGAGCATGCCGAGGACGACCAGGGCGCCGACGATCAGCCGGCCCGAGGCGAGCTGGAGGGGTGCGAAGGCCTCCAGGGACATCTTGATGAAGGCGAAGCTGCAGCCCCAGAGGGCGGCCAGCAGGCCGAAACGGCCCCAGTTGACGAGATTCATGCGGTGTTCTCCTCGGAGGGACAGGGCGAATGACGCCCGTCGGTCAGTGGTGATGGTGCGGGACCGGGTGGTGGTGGGTGCCGTCCGGGCCGTGAGTGTGCGAGGGGTCGTTCCCGTGCGGGTGGTCGTGATCCGTGTCGGGGGCATCGACCTCGAACTGGTCGTACTTCTCCATCAGGGCGACCATCTCCTCGCGCGACGGGCGGTTCCCGTCGGCGAGAAGACCGGCCAGACCCTCGAAGTACCCCTCACGGTGCTCGGCGGGAGTGAAGATGATCAGCATCTCGACGAGCGAGTCGCTCTCGTTGCGGAAGCCGTGCACGGCGTTCTCCGGGACGTGCAGGAAGTCACCCGCTCTCGCCGTGCGCCAGCCGGTGCCGTCGTGCAGACGCACCTCACCCGTCAGCACGTAGAAGGACTCGGAGATCCGCGAGTGGTAGTGCGGGTCGGCGCCGCCGGCACCCGGCAGCATCGAGTGGTGGAAGAGCCCGAACCGCCCGTCGGTGGTCTCGGCGAGTGCGATGAAACGCGTGGTCGTGGCGGTTCCGATCTCCGCCTTCACCGCGTCCGCGTACGCACGGAACATCGCGTGACTCATGCTCAGCTCTCCCACATGCTCAGGTAACGCTCTCCCGTGTCGGGCAGCAGCGTGACCACGACGCTTCCGGTCAGCTCGGGCCTGCGGGCGACCACCTCGGAGGCATAGGCGGCGGCACCGGAAGAGACGCCGGCGAACAGCCCCTGGCTGATCGCGAGTCGGCGGGCCGTCACCAGGGCGTCCTCGTCGGACACCGTCAGGACCTCGTCGATCAGCGAGACATCGGTCGTTTCGGCGACGAAACCGCCGTTGAGCCCCGGGATCCGGTGCTGGCCCGCGTACCCCTGGGACAGGATCGGCGACTTCTCCGGTTCGACGGCTATCACCCGCACGTCCGGATCCTGCTCCTTGAGGTGGCGGGCGATGCCGGTGAGCGTGCCCCCGGTGCCGACCGCACACACGAAGGCCGCGATACGGCTGCCGGTGGCCGCCACGGCGGAGTGGATCTCGGGGCCGGTGGTCTCGTAGTGCGCCCGGACGTTGTCCTGGTTCTCGTGCTGGCACGGGAACCAGGAACCCGGCGTGGCCGCGTGCAGCCGCTCCGCCTCGGCGATCGCCCCCGGGTAGCCCAGCGCGCTCGGCGTCTGGACTATCTCCGCTCCGAACGCGCGCAGCAGCTTGACCCGCTCGGTCGTGGCGTTGTCCGGGAGCACGATGACACAGCGGTAGCCGCGGGAGGCGGCGAACGCGGCCAGCGAGATCCCGGTGTTCCCGGAGGTGGCCTCGATGACGGTACCGCCCGGCAGCAGTGCGCCGCGCCTCTCCGCGGCGCGCATCATGTAGAGGGCGGCACGGTCCTTGCTGGACGACATCGGGTTGGCGAACTCCAGCTTCGCCAGCACCCGCGCTCCGGGCGCCAGGTCACGCAGACGCAGCTCCAGCAGCGGGGTCGAGCCCACGAGTTCCTCGATACGCGAGGCGACGGCCGGGCGGGCGGGGGCGGTGTGGGCCGAGGGGGCCTGTGTGATGGTGGGCACGGTTCTCATCTCTCGCAATCGGGGGAGTCGGTCGGCAGGGACTTGGGGCGGGTCACCAGGAACCGGAGGAGGCGATGACGGTGAAGACGTCCTCCATCAGCTCCGGCCGGCGGCCGGGCTCCTTGATGACGGCGGTGGGCGCGAGCACCCGGGCACCGCGGGGTACGTCCTTGTTGACGAGGGCCTGGGCGCCGATCACCGCACGGTCACCGACGGTCACCGGCCCCAGGACGGTGGAGTTGGCGCCGAGGATCACGCCACTCCCGACGACGGGGTGACGACGGTCGCCCTCGGGCCGCTTGTTGTCGCTCCACCAGCCGACCGCGCCAAGGGTGACCTGGTGGTACATCGTCACGTCGTCGCCGACCACGGCGGTCTCGCCGATCACCACCCCGGCACCGTGGTCGATGAAGACCCGACGGCCGAGGACGGCGCCGGGATGGATCTCCACGGCGGTCACCCTGCGGGCCCACCGGGCCAGCAGCCGCGCCGGGATCCGCAGACCGCGGCCGTGCATGCGGTGGGCGATCCTGTGCGCCCACAACGCGGTGAGCGCCGGGTGGAGAATGGCTTCCTTCTTGCCCCGCACGGACGGGTCGCGTGCCACGACGACACCGAGATCCTCGCGGAGGGCGGACAGCAGACGGGGTGTGGCGGACGCGGGGGTGGCCCACGCCGTTCCGGAGGCCCCGGCGCTGACGGTGCTGGACGCGGGGCCGGAGGGCGGATTCGACTCCGCTTTCGTCGGACTGAACAGGCTCATCGTGGCTCCAGTGGCGGGGTGGGCCTCTTGACTGGAACAGAGCCTGCCGGGCGGCCTTCCCGCCGGAGTCCCGGCACGTTCCCGTCCCTCGGAGTCCGGCACGTTCCCGTCTCCCGGGGCCGCCGGAGCCCTCGACGGAACAAGAAGGGAACGTGGCGGGAAACATTCGGGAACGGCTGCTCCCACACTCACCTGAGCACCACCCGGTTGCGCATCGGCGCACCGGCGACCGTGAGCCGGTGCGCCGGCCACGCCCGCCAAGTGGTTCACCGCGAGCAGAGGAGCTCCCCGTGCCTGTGATTTCCGTTGACTGGTGGAAAGGCAACGACCGTGCCCGACGTCAGGAACTGGTCGGTGAGCTGACCGCCTGCGTATCCCGTATAGCGGGATGCCCCGAGGACGCCGTCACCGTCATCGTGCGCGACGTGGACCCCGACCACTGGGGGAAGGGCGGCCGGCTCGCCGACGAGCTCGTTCCCGGCCCTGCCGACGAGCCCGCCCCCACGCCCGCCGCGGAACGTCCCTCGACCTACGCGACCGTTCCGCCCGCCCCGCAGGACGCCGGGGGACAGAAGCCATGACAGCGTCCGTCGGCCTCGGGTCCTCCGACCCGAGGCCTCTGCTCCTCGTCTGTCCGACGCCCAAGCTGGTGGCTGAGGCGAAGGAGGCCGGATTCCCCGTCGTCACGATCGCCGAGACGACCGGGTTCACGGATGACCAGCTGCGCGACCACCTGGTGGAGACCGTCCGTACCCACCAGGTGGGCATGTTGATCGCCTGCGGAAACGCGAGCACCCTGCCCGCCGTACTGGAGACGGCGGAACGTCTCGGCGTGTCGCCGAACCCGGCCGCCTCCGCACGGCTGCTCGCCGACGCATCACAGATCAGGGGCCTGCTGACGCGCAGCGGGCCCCAGTGGGAAGCGCTGGCCCTGCCCACCGGGCCGGGGGACACACCACCGCCGTACGACATCGAATACGGCGTCGAGACGCTGACGGTGGAGGGGATGCACCGGGTCACCGGCATCGTCGAACTGCGTTACACGGGGAAGGAGGCGACCTGCGCAGGTTCCGTGCCCGATCCGGTCACCGGTGACGCGACCGCCGGCACGGATCTTCGCGGTGCGCCTGTCCACACCTTCCCCGCGCCCCTCACCCGGCAGGAGGAAGCGGAGATCCGGGCCCTGGCCACGGGCCTCCTGGATCTGGCCGGGTACGAGTTCGGGTACGCCTTCACCCGCGTCGCCCGTACCGACGAGGGGCCGCGCGTCGTCGAATCACTTCCACGCCAGGCGAGCTGGCCCGCCTCCCGGCTGATCGAACTGACAACCGGACTCATGGCGGAACGTGAACTCGTCCGCGCCCTCTCGGGCATCCCCCTGGACGCGCCCGTGATGGTGGGCTGCGCCGCCGCCGTCCCGTCGCCCGGCCCGTCCGACGCGCCGGACCACGGCACGGCACTGCCGGAGGTACGGGAGGTGCGGGACGGGTACGCCCTCCTCACCGCCCTCACCCCTGCCGAACTGGCCGCCCGCAGGGACGCTGTCCTCGACTGCCAGGCCTCCGCCGGTCTCCTTGCGGCCGGTGAAGGGCCTGCCTGACCGGCCGCTCACCGAAGTGCCTCGCCCCACGTGATCGTGCCGGCCGGGCCGTGAGGATCCGTCGCAGAAAGCTCGGCCGGGCCATCCCGGCCGAGCTTTCTGCGTTGGGCGGCCGGCCGGGACCGGCTGAACACCCCTGCGGCGAGGTAGGACCGCGATGCGCCTGCCGCAGCGGACGGAGCCTCGACGCACGCCCGACGCTCCCCTTGATACCGACGCCCCCACACGTCCCTGCCCTGCACACGCGCTGCCGCGGAGCCTGAGGGCGGAGCCGCCCCGCATGATGGCCGGCCCGGCTCCTGAGACACAGGCCGCTGAGCCGGATGCCGCGGGATTCCCTTGGGCGCGGACCACTCGACAGACCACTCACACGCGCCCCTCACTCCTGGCTCCCCGCCTCCGGGAGCGCGACCGGCAACAGGTCTCGGGCCTTCGCAGAGGCTTTCCCGCTGCGTTCCCGGCCCGCGTCCGGCAACAGGTAGCCGAAGCGGAACGACCCGGGAGCGGGACACGCGAATGTCATTCCTGTCAGAAGGAAAGCCCAGGCAGAACCACTTCAGAAGGCGGGATTCAGATGCGGAACTCGGTGCTCGCGACGGCGGGAATCCTTACGGCGATCGTCCTCTCGGTCAGCGGCGGGTCCGGTGACCTGACGAGTTCGACGAGCGGTTCCCAGATCGGTTCCGAGGCCGCTGCGCACCTGCTCCTGCACGGCGGCACCAGCGTCGAAGCCTTCGTCTTCGACTCGGGTGAAGGCCCGAACGTGGCTCTGGTGTCGGATGGTGAGGGCCCCAACGTGGTCCCGGTGTCGGATGGTGAGGGCTCCAACGTGGCCCTGGCATCGGATGGTGAGGGGCCGAACGTGGTTCCGGTGTCGGATGGTGAGGGGCCGAACGTGGCCCTGGCATCGGATGGTGAGGGGCCGAACGTGGTTCCGGTGTCGGATGGTGAGGGGCCGAACGTGGTTCCGGTGTCGGATGGTGAGGGGCCGAACGTGGTTCCGGTGTCGGACGGTGAGGGCCCCAACGTGGCTCCCTCGTCCAGCGGCGAGGGCCCCAACTTCGCCGCCTGAGAACCGAGGTCCGAGAGCCGAGGCCTGAGCTGCGTCTCGACGCAGCCTCGGCCTCCCGCGGACAGACCGGTGCCGCCTGGATCAAGAGCTGGGACACCGCGCTCCTGGCGTCGGGGATGTGACCGCCAGGAACGGTTCCGAGCGGCCGGTCCCGCTCAGCATCGGACTCGCCAGGGCGTCAGGGCGCCAGGTCCGCAGGAATCCCCATGGCCTCGAACGCTTCGTTCGCCGTCCGGAGACGGGCCTGAGCCTCATCGTGTTCGCCGAGTTCCTCCAGAGCGTGCGCGACTCCGGCGAGCGCGTGCGCCTCCTCCACCCGGTAGCCGATCCCGGATGCCGCCTCCTGGGCGTACCGGTGCAGGTCCAGGGACAAGGAGTAGCGGCCGTTGCGGGCGTGCAGCCGCCCGATGATGTTGCCGACCGCGGCCTCACGCATCGGCGCGCCGCTCAGGTCCCCCAGCTGCATTGCCGATTCCGCCCATTCGCCGGCGAGCTTGCTCTCGCCGAGCCGGTCGGCGGCTTCCGCGGACAGAGCGAGCACCAAGGACATGTCGGCGGGCGACATGACGTCCACCGCCAGTTTGCGGGCACGGCCCAGCAGATCGGCGGCCGCCTCGATCTCGCCCAGGCCCAAGCGGGCGACCGCCAGATCCATGAGCCCCTCGACTTCCTTGTCGACGGAACCGATGCTGCGCGAGAGTGTCACCGCACGGGTGGCCGCCTCCACCGCCTCGGGGAATCGCCTCCACTCGGAGTACAGGTTGCTCAGGTTGGTCAGTGATTCGGCCTCGGCACGCTCCGCCCCGAGCTCCCGTTTGATGGTGATGGACTGTTCCAGCCGGGGGAGTGCTTCGTGGTACCTGCCCAGTGCGCCGAGCAGGAGGCCCAGGACGCCGGTGTCCTTGGCTTCACCGCGCCGGTCGGCGAGAGCGACAGCCAGCCCGAACGCCTCCTCCGCCGACTCTATGCCCTCCTCGAAGCGGCCGAGCTTCCAGCAGGCCACGGCCAGGTTGGACAGGCTCAGCCGCAACAGGGCCGGGTCGTCCACTCGGCGGGAAGCGGAGATCGCGGTGCGGCTCAGCTCGCGGAATTCCTCCAGGCGACCACGAAGGTCGAGTGGAAAGACAACGTTGGCGGCGAGCAGTCCGACGTGGCTGTCCAGCTCCCAGCGGTATGCGAGGGAGACGGCGGCCAGCAGCGAGTCCTGCTCCCTCTCCAGCCACTCCCGGGCTTGGTCAGGGGTGTTGAGCGGGGGCAGTTCTGCGGGCGACAGGTGTTCGGGGCGGCCTATCCGGACACGCCCGGGGAAAAGCATGTCGCAGGCGGCGTCCGTGGCGGCCAGGGCGAAGTCGAGAAGCCGGCGCACTGCCTGCGCGGCCTCCTCGTCACCTCCGCCCCCGCCCGCCCCGCCGGAGCCGGCACCCGCACTGCCGCGCGAGAGGTTCTGGGCGAAGCTCCGGACCAAGTCGTGGAAGGTGTAACGACCGGTCTCGTGCTGCTGGAGCAGATGCATGTCCAGGAGGTACTCCAGCACCCCCTCCGCCTCCCGGGTGCCCTTGTCCAGCAGTGCGCCGGCCGCGTACACGTCGATCTCGGTCCCCGGATGCTGGCCCAGCATCCTGAACGCTTCCCGGGTCTCGGCGGCCAGACCCTCGTACGAGAGCCTCAAGGTCACCTCGACGCTGCGCTCGCCCGAGTTGAGCTCGGCCAGCCTGTGGGCGTCGTCGCGGAGCCGGTCGACGAGGTAGCGGACGGTCCATCGGGGACGCTTCCGCAGCCGGGCGGCGGCGATGCGCAGGGCAAGCGGGAGATGGCCGCAGAGCTCGGCCAGTTGTGCGACGGCTTCCGGTTCGGCGCGGGTGCGGGTGCGGCCGAGGACGCCCTCGACGAGGGCGACGCTGTCGCCGGGCGGCATGACACCGAGCGAGATGGTGTGCGCGGCGTCGAGATCCGCGAGGAGGCTGCGGCTGGTGACCAGTACGAGGGTTTCTGTCGGCGAGCTGAGGAGCGGCCTCACCTGGGACTCGTCCAGGGCGTTGTCGAGCAGCAGGATCATGCGGTGGGCGCTCATGGTGCGGCGCCACAGGGCGATGCGCCCCTCGGCGTCGTCCGGGATCCGGTCGCCCGGCACGCCCAGAGTCCGGAGAAGGGCCTCGGCTGCGGCGCCCGCGCTGAGGGGCTGTCCGCTCGGTGTGAACCCGCGCAGGTCGAGGTGGAGCTGGGCATCGGGGTAGCTGTCGGCGAGCTGATGAGCGGCCCGTACCGCGAGGGACGTCTTGCCGCTGCCCCCCATGCCGTCGATGGCGATGATCAGAGGTCCCGTGCCTGGCGCCTCCTCCACGAACCCGAGCAGTTCGCGGACCTCCGCCTCCCGGCCGGTGAAGTCGCGCAGGTCGTAGGGGAGGGTGGAAGGCTTGTCCTCCGGGGCGAACGCAGCCGGGGCGGCCTGCGGTGGAGCCGCGAGATCCGGGCTGTTGCGCAGTATGGCGTTGTGCAGTTCGCTGAGTGAGTCACCGGGGCCGATGCCGAGTTCGTCGATCAGGAACTCGCGGACCTTGGCGAACTCCTCGAGCGCCTCAGCCTGGCGGCCGGACCGGAAGAGGGCCAGCATCAGTTGGCCGCGCAGAGTTTCACGTAGTGGATGCGAGTCGATGAACTCTCTTATCTCGCCGACGAGTTCGCTGTTCTCCCCTGAACTGAGCCGTAAGTCGAAGAGTTGCTCGACAGCCGAAAGGCGCCGTTCCTCCAGGGCTGCGGAGGCGGCCGAGAGCACCGATCCGCCGCTGCCCGACAGCAGCGGTCCCCGCCACAGGTCGAGCGCCTCACGGAGTGCCGTGGCGGCGAACGCGCTCCGTCCCGCGGCCGTGGCTTCTCTGGCCTGTTTCAGTCCCTCGGTGAACCGGCTGAGGTCCACCTGGTCAGGCGTGGTGAGTGCCCGGTAGCCCGGCCCCTCGGTGACGATCAGATTGCGTCCGTCGGGGATGCGCTGACGGAGCTCTGCCACAGCCTTACGTACCTGGTGGGCGGCGGTCGCGGGCGCGTTCTCGTCCCACACGGCCTCCACCAGGCGGAAGACGGGAAGCACACGCTGGGGTTCCAGCAGGAGAGTCACCAGAACCTTCTCGTGCACCGGGCCGCCCACCCGTACGCGTTCCGTCCCGTCCCAGCATTCGAACGAGCCCAGAATCCGGAACCGCACTCTGTGTTCCCCTGCGTCCTCGCCCATGTAACTTTCCCTCCAGCGGGCCTTGGAGCGGCGTCTGCTGCCACCCCACGAATGCCGACGCTCCCAGTCCTGCCGGTCCGAATGGTTCATCACACCAGGGCGGCGAGGCGGGCGGCAAGACGGCCCTCCGCTTAATGGCCACAAGGCAACGTTTGTCGTACAGAATTGATTTACTGTCAACATTCACCGCTGCTGACCCGTCTGTCACGCGGCCCGACGACGCGGGGAACCCGTGACCGCGACCGCAGGACCCCTTTTCCGGCATATTCATCTCTGGACCTGGGGCCCGCCTCGCCGGACCGCGCAGGCCTGCGGCAGCCGCACCTCCACCGCGGTCACGCCGCTCCGGCGGTGAGCGGCCCGCACGCATCGTCAGATGTGTGGAGCGACCCGTCGCCCGCGTGATGCTGTCAGCCGGCGCGTCCGCATACGCCGGCCGGCCCCCGCTGCCCTCGCCGCGACGTATACACGAGGACCGGACGCGGGTGAGGCGTGAGGAGCGTGAGGAGTGGGAGGCGGACGGGCGGGCACACGAGGCCCATGTCCGGAGAGCACGCACGTCCCATGGGTCTCCCCGTCCGCTCCGTCCGTAAGGCGCCCTCGCGCAGAGCCCGACACGGACGCCGGCCGGTGTTCGGCAGGCGACTGCGCCTGAGGATCTTCGCCTACCGTGGCATCGAGTTCCTCTCCGCCCAGGTCCCCGGTGAAGCCGGACCCGGGGAGGAGTGTCTGCTCCTCGTCCACGTCCGCAAGGTCGTCGGCCAGATCCGCTACCGGATCTGCACCGCCTGCGGCGAGGGTGTGATCAGCGGCGTGGACATCGACGGCCGGCTGCACTCCACCGGGCTCGGGACGCGTGCCCTGTCACACCTTCGGTCCCTCCACCCCGGTATCACCTGGCGCAGCACCCTCACCCTTCGCGCCACCCGCGATCTGCTGCGCCGCATGCGCATCCTCCCCACGGCGAGGGAACCCAGGTGCGGACACGTCCTCACGCTCGGACCGGCGGGCTGACCGCACGCTGTATGCCGGTGCGTTCCCCGGTGGTGGCAGCCTGCGCCGGTCGGTGCCGGAGCGAAACCTCTGCCTGTGCGGCGGGCCGACGGCCCTTTCCGAGCGCTGCGGTCAGCGAGACGACGTCCCGCTGCCCGGCTCGCGGGTGCAGGACGCCCCGACGCGCCGAAGACGTGGCCCTGCCCCGGCCGACCCCGGTTCCGCTCCCCGCCCGCGCGGCCGGTCGACCACGGACGCAGGCACTTTGTCCCCCCACGGATAAAAGTTCGGACCTGAGGTGCCAAAGGGGTTTCTAGTCGGCGAAAAAGCCATTACCTTCCTGACCTGTACCTGACTAGAAGGGCCCGTGCGCCTCCCTTCCCCGGCGTCCGTGTCCCCGGCGCGACGGCGCGCGCCTGTGCGAGACCACCCAGCCCCGTTGACCCACGGAGGATGCGCGTGCACAGGAGACTCAACCGGCCCCTCGCGGCGCTAGCCAGTACCCTGCTCGCTGCCGCGGGTGCCCTCGGCGCTCAGCAGGAACCGGCCGGAGCAGCCCCCGCAGCAGCCGAGTTCCAGCAGGTCACCCTCGCCAAAGGGGTGGCTGAGACGGGCGAACCGATGACGCTCGCCGTCCTGCCCGACCGGTCCGTCCTGCACACATCGAGGGACGGAACCCTGCGCCTGACCGACGCGGCCGGCACCACCAAGGTCGCCGGCAGGCTGAACGTCTACACGCACGACGAGGAGGGCCTCCAGGGCGTCGGAGTCGATCCGGGCTTCACCACGAACCGGTTCGTCTACCTCTACTACGCTCCGCAGCTTTCCACGCCCGCCGGAGACGCACCCGCGAACGGCTCGACAGCCGACTTCGCGCCCTTTGACGGCGTCAACCGGCTCTCCCGATTCGTACTGAGGACGGACGGGACCCTGGACACCGCCACTGAGAAGAAGGTCCTGGACGTTCCCGCCAGCCGGGGGCTGTGCTGCCATGTCGGCGGAGACATCGACTTCGACGCCCAGGGAAACCTGTACCTGTCCACCGGCGACGACAGCAATCCCTTCGCCTCCGACGGTTACACCCCCATCGACGAGCGGCCGACCCGCAACCCCGCCTACGACGCCCAGCGCTCGGCGGGCAACACCAACGACCTGCGCGGCAAAGTGCTGAGGATCAAGGTCGGCGCCGACGGGAGCTACACCGTGCCCGCGGGTAACCTCTTCGCCCCCGGCACCGCGAGGACCCGGCCCGAGATCTACGCCATGGGCTTCCGCAACCCCTTCCGGATGACCGTCGACAAACCCACCGGCGTGGTCTACCTCGGTGACTACGGTCCCGACGCGGGCACCGCGAGTGCGGCACGCGGCCCCGCCGGACAGGTCGAGTTCAACCGGATCACCAAGGCCGGGAACTACGGATGGCCCTACTGCACCGGCAGGAACGACGCCTACGCCGACTACAACTTCGCCACCTCGGCCTCCGGCGCCGCCTTCTCCTGCTCGGCGCCCCGGAACACCTCGCCGAACAACACCGGGCTGACCGACCTCCCCGCGGCCCAGCCCGCGTGGATCCCGTACGACGGCGGTTCCGTCCCGGAGTTCGGCAGCGGATCGGAGTCCCCGATGGGCGGTCCGGTCTACCGTTACGACGCGGCCTCCACCTCACCCGTCAAATTCCCCGAGAGCTTCGACGGAGACTTCTTCGCGGGTGAGTTCGGCCGCAAGTGGATCAAGCGTATCGAGCAGGCCGGGGACGGCACCGTACAGTCCGTCAACGCGTTCCCATGGCAGGGCACCCAGGTCATGGACATGGCCTTCGGGCCCGACGGCGCGCTGTACGTGCTCGACTACGGCACCGGCTACTTCAACGGGGACGAGAACAGCGCGGTCTACCGCATCGAGAACGTCACCGGAGGGCGGTCCCCGCTCGCCCAGGCATCGGCCGACCGCACCTCGGGCACGTCCCCGCTCACCGTGCGCTTCTCCTCCGCGGGAACCTCCGATCCCGACGGCGACCCGCTGACCTATGCCTGGAAATTCGGTGACGGAGGCACATCCACGGCGGCCGGCCCGTCGCACACCTACACGGCGGACGGGCAGTACACGGCCGAGCTGACCGTCTCCGACGGCACCGGCCGGACGGCGACCGCCTCGGTGGCCGTGACGGTCGGCAACACGGCACCCACGGTGAAGCTGGAACTGCCCCTCGACGGCAGGATCATCGACCCGGGTGCGGCGGTGCCGTTCCGGGTGACCGTCACCGACCCGGAGGACGGCACCGTCGACTGCTCGAAGGTCAAGGTGACCTTCATCATCGGCCACGACAGCCACGGCCATCCGCAGACCTCGGCCACCGGATGCTCCGGCACCGTGCAGACCATCGCCGACGGGGAGCACGATCCCAACGCCAACATCTTCGGTGTCTGGGACGCCGAGTACACCGACAAGGGCGCGAACGGACAGCCCGCCCTGACCACGCACGACGAGCACATCAGCCAGCCAAGCCACCGCCAGGCCGAGCACTACGGAGGCTCCGCCGGGGTGTCCGTCATCAGCCACGCGGCGGCCCGGGGCGGCAGGACCGTGGGCAACATCGAGAACGGGGACTGGATTTCCTTCAAGCCCTACGCCCTCGACAACGCCACCGCGCTGACCGCCCGCGTCTCCTCGGCGGGCGCCGGCGGCACCCTCGAAGTACGCGCCGGCTCGCCCACCGGAGCCCTGCTCGGATCCGTGGCGGTTCCGGTCACGGGCGGCTGGGAGACGTTCCGCGACGTCTCCGCGAACCTGACCGACCGGCCGGCCGGCACCACCACGCTCCACCTCGTATTCAAGGGCGGCAGCGGGGCACTCTTCGACGTGGACGAGTTCACCGTCACCACGTCCGGAGCCGCACCCCGCGAAGGAGCCGTCACCGGTATCGGCGGCAAGTGCGTCGACGTGGCCGGAGGGGCCACGGCGGACGGGACACAGATCCAGCTCTACTCCTGCAACGGGACGGCCGCCCAGAAGTGGACGGTCGGCACCGACGACACCCTGCGGGCCCTCGGCAGGTGCATGGACGTCAGCGGAGCCGGCACGGCGGACGGCACCAAGATCCAGCTCTACGGATGCAACGGCTCCGGGGCCCAGAAGTGGACCCCGCAGGCCGACGGGACCCTGAAGAACCCGGCGTCCGGCAAGTGCCTCGACGCCGAGGGCGTCTCCTCCGCGGACCGCACCAGGCTCCACCTGTGGACCTGCGGGACCGGCGCCAACCAGAAGTGGATCCTGCCATGAGCCGACGACCTGCCGGACCTCTCGTACGCCTCGCCCGCTGGGCCGCCTGCGGCCTGCTCGGCGTCGCCGCCCTGCCCGCGACGGCCGCGGCCGCGGCGTCGGAGCCCTCCGCCCTCGCACCACGGGTGTCCGCCGGTGCGCAGACCGCCGCCGATCCCGCGTACGACGTACTGGTCTTCTCCAGGACCGCCGGCTTCCGCCACTCCTCCATCGACGAAGGTGTCACCGCCCTGCGCGAGCTGGGCGCGGCGAACAACTTCACCGTCACGGCGACCGAGGACCCCGCCGCCTTCACCCCCTCGAACCTCGCCGGTTACGAAGCCGTCGTCTTCCTCTCCACCACCGGCGACGTCCTCGACCCCACCCAGCAGACCGCCTTCGAGGGATACATGGCGGCGGGAGGCGGCTATGTCGGCGTGCACGCGGCGGCCGACACCGAGTACGACTGGAGCTGGTACGCCGGCCTGGCCGGCGCCCTGTTCCAGTCCCACCCTGCCGTCCAGCCCGCCCGCATCAAGGTGGAGGACCGGGCCCACGACGCCACCGCCCACCTCGGTCCGGTCTGGCAGAGGACCGACGAGTGGTACGACTACCGCACCAACCCCCGAACGTCGGCCCACGTCCTGGCCTCGCTCGACGAGACCAGCTACAGCGGCGGCAGCATGGGAGGCGACCACCCCATCGCCTGGTGCAAGGACTACGCCGGCGGGCGCGCCTTCTACACGGGCGGAGGCCACACCGAGGAGTCGTACGGTGACCCGGCCTTCCGCCGCCATCTGCTCGGCGGCATCCGCTGGGCGGCCGAACTGACCGAAGCCGACTGCAGGCCCGAGACCGGCTACACCCCGCTCTACGGGACGTCGGGCACCACCGGCTGGAAGCAGGCCGGTCCGGGCTCGTTCGCGGAATCCGACGCCACCCTGACCTCGCGCGGCGGCCTCGGTCTCCTCTGGTACCAGGCGAAGGAGTACTCGGCATACTCCCTGAAACTCGACTGGCGCCAGGCCGGCGACGACAACTCCGGTGTCTTCGTGGGCTTCCCCGCCTCCGAGGACCCCTGGTCGGCCGTCGACCACGGCTACGAGATCCAGATCGACGCCACCGACACCCCCGACCGCACCACCGGCTCCGTCTACGGCTTCAAGTCCGCCGACCTCCCCGCCCGTGACGCGGCCCTGAACCCACCGGGGGAGTGGAACACCTACGAGCTACGGGTCGAAGGCGAACGCCTCCAGGTGTTCCTCAACGGCCACCGGATCAACGACTTCACCAACACCGACCCCGCCCGCAGCCTCCAGCAGGGCCACATCGGCCTTCAGAACCACGGAGACGGTGACGACGTGTCCTTCCGGAACGTCCGGATGAAGGAACTGAGCGTTTCCCCCGGCCCCCGGGAGGGCGCGGTCACAGGGATCGGCGGCAAGTGCGTGGATGTGGCAGGGGCCGCGTCGGCGGACGGGACACAGATCCAGTTGTACACGTGCAACGGGACGGCGGCGCAGAGGTGGACGGTCGCCGCGGACCGGACACTGCGGGCGCTGGGCAAGTGCATGGACGTCAGCGGTGGTGGCACGGCGAACGGCACCAAGGTGCAGCTCTACGGATGCAACGGGTCCGGGGCGCAGATATGGGCACCCGGGGCTGACGGGACGCTGCGGAACCCGCAGTCCGGAAAGTGTCTCGACGCGGAGGGCGTGTCCTCGGCGGACCGTACCAGGCTCCATCTGTGGACGTGCGGCACCGGAGCCAACCAGAAACGGGTCCTCCCCAGCTGAGTGACCCGTTGGACACCGCCACCGGCACGGAAGGGTGCAGGTGGCGGGCCGGCCCCGCAAGGGCCGGTGACGGCGGCAGGGCGCGACGCCGGAACGCCCTGCCGCCGTTCCCTGGGCACCCGGATCGCCGGGCGCGTCGGTGAATCGCCACCGCGACGCCACCCATGGGCATGCACCGGTCGAGGGTGCGGCTGCCGTGCCCCGGGAGTCACCTCCGTCCCGGAGGGGCCGACGCCGACCGCACGGCCGGACCGGGAGCATCGGCCCCTCCGACCGTGACCCGCACTGTTCTTCCGAAACGCTCCGCTCAGGACAAGTCAATATCTGTGGCCGTGAGATGAGGGTTCGACGCGCCGCGTGGGGGAGCGTTTCTGTGGCCAGCAACAGAGAGGAATTATTTTCCGTACAGAATCCGTGACCTCGTGCTACTGTCGATCTCAGTTGCAGTTGTGGTTCCCGAACTTCAAGCGCCTTCGCCGGAAATCTCGGCCTCTGGAAGCGCTTTTACTGCCGGTCATTTTTCCGGTTGGGGCATCATCGCGGCGACCCGGATACCTGCGATCGGGATCCCGGCGCACTGCCCCGAAGGAGACGTGCTATGTCATCAGGTACCGTGAAGTGGTTCAACGCAGCCAAGGGTTTCGGCTTCATCGAGCAGGACGGTGACGGTGCTGAGGTGTTCGCCCATTTCTCGAACATCGCAGCCCAGAGCCTTCCTGAGCTATTCGAAGGCCAGAAGGTCAATTTCGACGTCACGCAGGGGCCGAAGGGTCCGATGGCCGAGAACATCGTTCCGGCCTGACGCTGTCGCGTACTTCGTAGCTGGGGCCCACACCCCGTGGGGTGTGGGCCCCAGCTATCGGGTGTATCCCGCACCGCTCTCCCCTGAGCGTCCCCTTTGTCCCGTCGAGGGGCCGTGAATCTCCGGAGTCGAAGCCGGTCGACATCCGGATTTCACGTGGCGTGCGACTCGATTTTCCGCCACCGTCGTCCCGCATCGGACTTCACGGCACGTAGACCATTCCCACATTCCCGGCAGGTCTGTTCCTTGTGTTCTCTGTAATGTAATGCGTGGGGGAATTTCTTGGTGGTTCCGTGGAAGTTCGCCCTTGACGCGATCGCATGAGAATTTCGTGATCAGGAAGCCGACCCATCTCTGCAGGAGGCACCTTTTGACGTTGGTTCAGACACACCCCCGCCCGACGACTTCCATCGCCGTGCACGGCACGGTGGCCGACCTCATGGACACCGCTGGACCGCAGGTCTGTGACGACATGACCGTCGAGGTGGCCTTGTCCGTCATGGCCGCTGCCCGTACCGGGCATCTGCTTGTCTGTGACGACAGCGGCCTGTGTACCGGACTGGTCGCCCGGGCTCAGCTCACAGCAGCCCGTGACGGCTCGTCGTATTCGGACAGGGTTCAGCTGCGGGACATCCTCGAGGAGCGCGGGCCGTTCACCTCGCCGGTGACCACCATGGCCGAAGCCGGGCACGTGATGCGCCACAGCCGGGTTGACGCCCTGCCTGTGGTCGACGAGCACGGCAGTGCCTTGGGCGTCCTGGCCTTGGCCCGCTGAGCCGTCTCGGCGGCAGAACAGCTTCCTCTCCTTTCTCTCCCCTGTGAGGCATCATGCGTTGTGTCATCGCCCGCTTCCCGTTCGACCTCACCAGGAGCGGTGTCCTGGAAGCGATGAGAGGCGTCAAGCCCGAGCACGCTGTCGGCGAGTCCGTAATCATCGGTCGGCGCACCTACCCCGTCAAACAGGTCGGCCAGGTCATCACGCGCCAGGATCGCCGTGACTTCAGCGCAGGGGAAGTCCTGCGGGCCATGAGACAGCTCGGCTTCACCTGCCCCGGCTCAGCCCCGGCCCCGGCACGCAGTCAGGTTCTCGACCCGTTGCAGCAGGCGTCCGCGATGCTTGGTGCCCCCGTGGCCTGACACCGACGGGCGGACTCGGCTTTGCGCCGTGCCCGCCCGTCGGTCTCCGTATCGGAGCCGGACTGGTGACGTCCCGTCAGCGCTGCAGTGTCAGCAGACCCGGACGGTAGGG
The DNA here is from genome assembly GCF_000717245.1 of Kitasatospora papulosa. GTDB lineage: Bacteria > Actinomycetota > Actinomycetes > Streptomycetales > Streptomycetaceae > Streptomyces > Streptomyces papulosus. The sequence goes on along the minus strand of NZ_JNYQ01000003.1, from coordinate 30,420 downwards.
GAGAAGGCCGTAGTCACCGCCGGAGTTGGGGCTCCGCCCTTGGTAGAGCAACTGCAGATTGCAGGGATCGACGGTCATCGTCTGATCGGCGTTGGTGCGGAGCAGTTCGCCGTGGCTGATGTCATTGGTCCAGGTGGCGCCACTGTTGGTCTTGCCGGCGAAGGGGTTGCTCTCGGTCGCGGCCTGAGGCGTCCACGAGCCGCTGAGGCTGGTTGCTGTGAACGAGCGGAAGAAGCGGCCCTGCGAGCCGATCGCCTCGACGATCATGAGGTAGCGGTTCTGACCCTGGAGTTTGTACACCTGCGGGGCCTCGAACAAGTTGTTCGTCGTATCGCTCATGACCACGGTCGATGTCGCGCCGAAGCTGCCCGGGAAGTTCACGATCGGCATGGAGGCCCGGTAGATCTTGCCGTTGTCACCGGCGAAGAACAGGTACATGTTCGTCCCGTCACCGATGATCGTCTGGTCGATGGGCCCTGTTTTGGAGTCGGAAATGCTTCCGGAGAAGAGCACCTGCGGTGACGACCAGCCGTTCGGGTTGGTGGGGTCGCTCGACGTCCGGTAGGAGAACGCGCTTCCGCCCCACTGGTAGGTGAGCACCCAGATGTTCTTGGGCGCGAAGTAGAAGAGCGAGGGCGCGACGGTGGAGGCCGACATCGTGTTCTGGCCGGCCGAGGCCATCTCCGACCAGTTGGTGAACAGCCCGAAGTTCATCGACCCCCAGCTCGTCCCCGTGTCGTGCGTCGTGGCATAGACGAGCTGCCTGCCGTTGTAAGGGGCCACGGTGAAGTCCTTGAGCGAGACCCAACCCTGCTTGGGTTGCGCCAGCGCCCCCGTCGACGTCCATCGGTAGGCGGACGGAAGATCGCACGAGCCGGAGCTGTCGCCGCCGGCCTTGACCAGCTGCCACTGCTGGTTGGCGCCTCCCCAGTCGTCGTACTGGACGATGTTTGCGTTGTCGGCGGTGGAAGCGCCCTGCACTTCGAGGGCCTTGCCGCTGTGGCGCGAGATGAACCGGACGTAGCCGTCCGAGCTGTCGGCCAGCCGCCACTGCTGGTTGGTGCTGAGTAGGTCGGTCCACTGGACGATCGAGCCGCCGTTCGCGGTGGACCAGTTGTGGACGTCGAGGACCTTGCCGGAGTGCCGTGACTTGATGCGGTAATAGCCGTCCCCGGAGTCGACGAACTGCCACTGCTGCTGGGTCTGGTCGTTCCTGGTCCACTGGGTGATGCGGGCGCCGTCATCGGTCGCCATGTTGTAGACGTCCAGCGCTTTGCCGCTGCCGCGGTTGACCAGCACGTACGAGGTGCCGGGGTCCACGGGCGCCGCGGCGGCCGGCTGGGCCCCGAGGAAGGCGGCCACGAGCAGCAAAGGCGCAAGCAGGGCGAGTAAGCGCGTCGGGCTGACTCGGGACGGGGGGTGAAACCACATCAGGGAGGCTCCTTATGGCAGTAGCGGGCCGGGGCGATCTCATGGGCAGCGGATCGCATGAGGAGGGGACAGTCTCGAAATGTTTCGGAAAGTCCTCGGATGCTGTGACGCCACAAGCTAGGAATGTGAGGCCGTTCGGTCAAGACCTGGCGCCGATCTGCCCACAAAAGGCCTCGCTCCCACTGTTGTGACGGGCTGCCGCGCTCGACCTGGGCGACGTCCTGATCTGATGAATGCCCAGTTGGCGGCTCTGGACGGACTGTTGGCCGGGTTGCCCGACCGCCTCGCAGCCCGCTTTCCTGGTGTCGAAAATTTCGAGTTACTGAAAGAAACTTCTGCAGTTGTATTGACGATCCACCGTCAATAAGCCCACCATCCTGTCTGAGAAACCGGCCGCGGTTCGAGATTTCGGACATCCGGGGTGGCGTGGGCGGCTGATTCCGTCCGGTCCGGCCTGTGGTGTCCGTCTGTCCACCGGGGAAGGGTGGCGCATTCCCTGCGTCTCGGCCCTCTCCCGATCTCAATCCTGGAGGCACAGTGATGGGTTCCTGCACCGTCCCCAAAGCGCCGATCCGGCGGAAGATCCACGATCTTCTCTTAGCGCTGCTCGTCGGCAGCCTCGGAGTGGTCGCCGCACTGGTCGTGCCGCCCTCCGCCCACGCCGCCGAGAGCACGCTCGGCGCCGCGGCGAAGCAGAGCGGCCGCTACTTCGGCACCGCCATCGCCTCCGGCAAGCTGGGCGACTCCGCGTACACCACGATCGCGGGCCGCGAGTTCAACATGGTGACGGCCGAGAACGAGATGAAGATCGACGCCACCGAACCGCAGCGGGGCCAGTTCAATTTCAGCTCCGCCGACCGCGTCTACAACTGGGCGGTGCAGAACGGCAAGCAGGTGCGTGGCCACACCCTGGCCTGGCACTCCCAGCAGCCCGGCTGGATGCAGAACCTCAGCGGCAGCGCGCTGCGCCAGGCGATGACCGACCACATCAACGGCGTGATGGCCCACTACAAGGGCAAGATCGTTCAGTGGGACGTCGTGAACGAGGCCTTCGCCGACGGAAGTTCGGGCGCACGGCGGGACTCCAACCTGCAACGGAGCGGCAACGACTGGATCGAGGTCGCCTTCCGCGCCGCGCGCGCCGCCGACCCCGCGGCCAAGCTCTGCTACAACGACTACAACGTCGAGAACTGGACCTGGGCCAAGACCCAGGCCATGTACTCCATGGTCCGGGACTTCAAGCAGCGCGGCGTGCCGATCGACTGCGTCGGGTTCCAGGCGCACTTCAACAGCGGCAGCCCCTACAACAGCAACTTCCGGACCACCTTGCAGAACTTCGCCGCCCTCGGCGTCGACGTGGCCGTCACCGAACTCGACATCCAGGGCGCCTCGGCCTCGACCTACGCCAACGTGACCAACGACTGCCTCGCCGTACCGCGCTGCCTCGGCATCACCGTCTGGGGTGTGCGCGACACCGACTCCTGGCGGTCGCAGGACACGCCGCTGCTGTTCAATGGTGACGGCAGCAAGAAGGCCGCCTACACCACCGTCCTCGCCGCACTCAACGGTGGAGGCTCCACCACACCGCCCGAGGGCTCCGGACAGATCAAGGGCGCCGGTTCCGGGCGCTGTCTCGACGTACCCGACAGCAGCACCGCCGACGGTATCCAGCTCCAGCTCTGGGACTGCGGCAACGCCGCCAACCAGCAGTGGGCCCTCAGCGGTGCCGGCGAACTCAAGGTCTACGGCAACAAGTGCCTGGACGCCGCCGGCACCGGCAACGGCACCAAAGTCCAGATCTACAGCTGCTGGGGTGGCGACAACCAGAAGTGGCGCCTGAACTCCGACGGTTCCATTGTCGGTGTCCAGTCCGGCCTCTGTCTCGACGCCGTGGGGGGCAGCACCACGAACGGCACCCTCATCCAGCTCTACTCCTGCTCGGGCGGCAGCAACCAGCGGTGGACGCGCACCTGAGGGAAGCGCCATGACGCCCCGGACCGCCACGGCGGCGGTCCGGGGTGATCGGTGTGCTCGACCCGGCGGATCCGGTCCCTCCCGGGGGCCGGCCCGCGCGGCGGAACACGCCCTTCGCCGGGCTCACCCTGCGCACGGCGTCGCCCGGGTGCGCCGGAAGCCCGCCGGCTCCGTGCATCGCGGGAGGCAGGCTCGCAGGCAGTCCCGGTCCGCGCGCGAGCTTCGCCGGGCTCTTGGACGCGTGAAATCTTCTTTGCGGGCCCAGGCCCAGCGCGTTCACCTCCCGTCGCGTGGACCTTGAGCAGGACGCCCTCGTCAGCCCGCGTTCGGCCGGGGTGCCGCGGACAGGCCCTGCTTGACATATCGGCTTGTCTCGTCGGCGAGGATCTCGGGCAGCCCGGTCTCGATCCCGTGCAGGGCCTGGGCCGCGACGTCGGCGGCGGCGACCTTCTGGTCGGCGGGTACGTCGGCGGCCATGTCGGTGTCCATGTAGCCGACGTGCAGCGCCGAGACGGCGATGCCGCGAGGCGCCAGCTCGTCGCGGGTGGCGCCGGTCAGTGCCCAGGCGGCGGCCTTGGAGGCGGAGTAGGAGCCGAGGGCGGCCGGGTGGAACCAGGACAGGGCGGACAGGACGTTGAGTACGGCGCCGCCGCCATTGCCCTCGATGACGGGGGCGAAGGCGCGAGTGGCGGTGAGCGGGCCGAAGAAGTTGGTCTCCATCTCCCGCCGCACCTCGGCCATGTCGCCTCGCATCAGCGTCGCGCCCGTGGAGATGCCCGCGTTGTTGATCAGCAGCGTCGCGTCGGACGCCGCACGCGCGGCCTCCTGGACCGAGACCTCGTCCAAGACATCCAGCTGCAGCGGGATGACGCCCGGCACCTCCATCGTCTCGGGGCGTCGGACCGCGCCGTACACCTTCGCGCCGCGCCCGACGAGCTGGACGGCCAGATGCCGCCCGAGACCCCGGTTGGCACCGGTGACGACTGCGACCGCGTTCTTGAGTTCCATGTCAGCTCCTGGCCGTGGCGGGCGCCGTCCGCCACCCGCAGTTCATTAGATTACGTACATAATCTAAACACGGGTCTATGATAGATGCCAGTCGACATCCAAATGGGAGATGGTCATGGGCCGCGTATCGCAGGCGCAGGCGGAGGAGAACCGCAGGCGGGTGGTGGACACCGCATCCCGACTGTTCAGGGAGCAGGGCATGCAGGTCAGCGTCGCCGACCTGATGAAGGCGGCCGGTCTGACCCACGGTGCCTTCTACAAGCAGTTCGCCTCCAAGGAGGCGCTCGTCGACGAGGCGACCGCCCACGCCTTCGCCGAGCTCGCCCGGCGCCACAGCGCCGGACTCGAGCGGCACCACGGACAGCACGCCGCCGCCCGGCAGGCGCTGATCGACACCTACCTCTCCGACGAGCACCGCGACGCCCCGGCGGACGGCTGCCCGGTCGCCGCGCTCGCCACGGACATCGCCCGCGAGGGCGGCGGGAGTGAGGCCCGTCACGTCTACGCGGAGGGTGTGGCCGACTTCGCCGATTTCCTGGCCGACGACGACCAGGACGGCATCGTCCGCCTGTGCACCCTGTTCGGTGCGCTGGTCCTGTCCCGGGCCACCAAGGGGTCCCCGCTCTCCGAGGAGATCCTTGCCGCCGGACGCGCGGCCCTGACCGAAGCAGGCTGATCACGGGTGCGATGCGGGTGCACACCGACCGCGCTCGTGGGCCGATAGGCGTCCGCGGTCAGGCGGAGGAAGGGGGCCGCTGCCGGCGGCCTGGGATTTCGCCGGGCTGCGGATACGCGTCCTCTGTACCGGTGCACCCGCAGCCCGCAGCTCGATAGAACGGGGCCCTCGCGTCACCTTCTCCAGAACAGGTGGTGCATCACGCCACTCGGGCTGGGCACGACCTCCAGGTGGAACCGGTCGAGCAACTCGTCGGGGGACTCCCAGAGGCGTAGCCCGGAACCGAGCTCTACCGGCGAGACCGCCACATGCAGGGTGTCGACGAGGTCTGCTTCAAGGAACTGCCGGACGGTGGTGACCCCACCACCGAGCCGCACGTCCTTTCCCTGCGCCGCCCCCCGCGCCCGATCCAGGACCGTGGCCGGGTCGGCGTCGACGAAGTGAAAGGTGGTGTCTGCGAGCGTGAACGACGGACGCGTGTGGTGGGTCATGACGTACACGGGGGTCCGGAACGGGGGCTCGTCACCCCACCAGCCGCGCCAGTCATGGTCCTGCCAGGGACCCCGGTGAGGCCCGAACTTGTTGCGGCCCATGATCTCGGCGCCGATGTCGCGCGCGAAGTCCCGGGTGAAGTAGTCGTCGAGGCCCCTGCTCCCCCCAGGGTCCGTACGCATGGGCCAGCTCGCCGTGGCCCCCGCCCAGGCGAAGAGCCTCTCCGGGCTGTCCAGGCCGAACGGCCGCTCGAGACTCTGGTGCTCACCGGCACCGATGCCGTCACTCGAGACGTTGAAGTTCATCACTCTCAGCAGCTGATCCACGTGTGTCCTCGTTCGTTCTGTCGTGCCATCGTGCGGCGAAGGGCCGCACATCATCACGTCGAACGGGACGTGGCCGGATCGACAGCGGCCCGCAACGTTTTTCCGAAGCGTGTCGGAAAACGTTGCGGGCATCGCACCGAACGGCACCACCGAACCGGTGAACCTGTGACGACCGGGGCGCCGGCCGTTGCCGGCCCGGCCCCGGCGGGGAACGGCGCGTACCCTGCCACCGCGGCGCATCGTTGCGCCACCTTCCGCCGTGCGGAGTGCAGTTCGGCCCCGTAGTCGGGCGGGACCTCCCGCCCGACTACGGGGCCGAACCGGTTACCGCCTTCGAAGAGGGACGCTTCGCGTCACCCGCGGTCCGTGTCGTGGCCGGAGCCGACAACGTGTCAGAACGGCATGCGGCTGCGGGCCCGACGCCCGGCGGAGCCGCTGCTGCCCACGGCCTTGGAGCTGCTTCGGAACGGCTTGCTGAAGAGGCGGCCGAGCACCCCAGGAGCCTTGCCCCCGGCGCGCGAGCCGGCCCCGAGGGTTCGCTGGGTCCCGCGTTCGGGGTGGCGGGACAGCCGAGGCACGAAGAAGGCAAGAACGGCCAGAACCACACAGACAGCGACAATGCCAACGATCACCATGAAGGTCTCCCAGGTTGATGTGTCCTGCCGTGTGCCCTCCCGCTCCACCGGTATGCGTCACCGCTTTCGGTGGAAAGCCCGCGGGCGTTCTCGGACGCGTGGTCGTCCCGCGCGTCCGGCCGGTCCTTGCTGCGCCTGGCAGGAGAACATCGTGCTGCCGGTGAGCCGGCCCCTCGTGCCCAGGAGGGCTGCCTTACGTCCCCCTGTCCTCACCCGCTCCAGCGGCCGAAGGTCCGTGCGCGCCGCCTTCGACCGGGCGCACCGGGCGACAGCCTGCACTCCTTCGACGGGGCAGTCGGGTCAGCTTCGGCCGTCGGGTCCGGGCTCGAACCTCGTCGGGGGCGGTCCGCCGGGTGCGGCCGCACCTGTAGCTTTGTCGTGATCACCCCCATCCCCGTGCTCGGCAGGCGTGAAGAAGGAAGTCCCCATGGTCCATGTGGAACGACAGGTCACCGTCCGGCGCCCGTTGGCTGAGGTCGTGCGCTATCTGGCCGATTTCTCCCATGCGGTCGACTGGGACCCCGGGACGCAGGAATGCGACCGCATCGACAGCGGCCCGCCGGTCGAAGGCGCTCAGTGGCACAACGTCTCCGAGTTCCGAGGCCGGCGCACGGAACTCACGTACCGCTTGGTCACGCTGACGGATGACCATGTGGTCTTCGTCGGCACGAACAAGACCGCCACCTCACGCGACGACCTGAGCTTCCGGACCGAGGGGGATTCCACGGTCATCACCTACCGCGCGACGATCCGGTTCCACGGCCTGGCGCGACTCGCCGACCCCTTCCTGCGCCGCGAATTCGAGCGACTGGGCGACGAGATCACGGTCAGCATGCCCGCCGCGATCGAAAGGAACGCGGCCTGACGTCTGCTCGGAATCGGAGCTGCCGACCCCCGGCGTCACACGCGAGCTCTCCTTGCCCGGTCTCTCGCTGCTGACGGGGACGAGCTCCGTCCTTCGCGCAGCGGCACATACCCCGGTCGGTGACAGGGGTGTGGAACTGCTCTGATTCCGGGCATACGTCCTTCCGTGAAGAGCACCAGCGAGAGTTCGAAGCCGGGAACGCACCGGAAGTGGAAGAGTTACGCTGCCGCCGCGGCGGCCGTGGCCGCGACGGCGGTCGTGGGCGCACGGGCCGTCGACGCGGACAGCGCCTGGTACAAGGCGCTGGACAAGCCACAGTGGCAGCCGCCGTCCTGGGCATTCGGCGTGGTGTGGACGCCGCTCTACGCGTCTGTGGCGTGGGCCGCCGGCCGAGGGCTCAGCCGTGCCCGGGGCTCCGAGCGTTCCCGCTTGGCGGCCGGCGTGGGAGTGAACCTGGTGTTGAACGCGGCGTGGAACCAACTGTTCTTCCGCCGCAGGAGCCCGCAGGCCGGGCTGGCCGGCACCTTGCTGCTGGATGTCAGCAACGTGCACCTCATCCGCCGCATGGCGGCCACCGACCGTGCCGCTGCCGCCGCCCTCACCCCCTACGCCGCCTGGTGCCTCTTCGCCACCGCCTTGAACGTCTCGCTCGTGCGACGCAACCCGCGCCGGCGAGATCACCTGTGAGCACGTTTGTGCGCGGGTCCCGGGGGGACCGCTGCGCCCCGTCGTCAGGGCGGTGAGGATCCTGGCGAGCCGACGCGGTTCGACCGGCGCGCACAGGCCGGGGCGGGGAGGCAGGCGGGTCTCGGGCCTTGTGTGCCACCGGTGGTCGGCTGCTCCTCGCCCGGGGGAGCGGTAGGAGCAGCATCTGACGTGGGTGTCGCCCGGCGCGCGGCAGGCGCGCGGATCGGCGGCTCGGTCGGGGGAACGTGCTCGGCCGGACCACCGACACCCGGGGCGGAGACCACGGATGCCCCGGGACAGGACAAGCCGCCCAAGCGACCGTATCTCCGTCCTCCCGGCCCGCCGGGGAACTGTTGACAGGCCGGATCGGCATGATCAATCATCGCGGGACGGCAGCCTTGATCGCTTCTGTTCGGTCGTGAGGCCGGTGCGGGCCGGGTAGCGCGCGCGACACGGTCGGCATGTGGTCGATCCCGTGCGCCAGCGGCTCCGCGGCCCGTGCTCACACCACGCAGCGAGGCGCGGGGCCGCGCGGTCCCACCGTCACGCACGTACACAGTCGGGAAGGCAGCCCCCCGGTGCCACACGCCTCACGCCATGTCACTCCCCCCTCGCCGACGGCTCCGGAGCCGGTCGGGCCACGCGATTCCGGTGTCCCGGCGGCTGTCAGGCCGGCCTCGTTCGCCCAGAAGCGCCTCTGGTTCCTGGCCCAGCTCCCCAGCGGGAACGCCGCGTACAACGAACCGCTCGCCTTCCGGCTCGACGGGCCGCTCGACCGCGACGCCCTGGCCCACTGCCTCGACATGCTGACAGAGCGTCATGAAGCGCTCCGGACACGCCTGGTGGAGAGCGAGGGGGAGGTGTGGCAGCACATCGACCCGCCCGGCGCCGGTTTCTCCCTGGCTCTCGTCGACCTCACGGACAGCGCTGACCCCGAGGCGCGCCTCGAAGCGCTCAGGGCGGAGGAGGCCGGCACCCCCTTCGACCTTGCCGTCGGACCGCTGGGACGCGGAACCCTGGTCACTCTGGGGGAGGGGAGCCAGATCCTCCTGCTGACGTTCCATCACACCGTCTACGACGGACATTCGATGGGCGTCATGATGCGAGAGCTCGGCCGCCTCTACGCGGCCCGGACATCCGGTGACACCGACCCGCTGCCTCCGCTCGACGTGCAGTACGCCGACCACGCGCAGGTTCAGCACGACGCCGTCACCGACGGTGCTCTGTCCGCCCAGGAGTCCTACTGGCAAGGCGTGCTCGCGGGCGCCCCCGCCGTGCTGGAGCTGCCCGCCGACCGCACGCGCCCCGCCGAGCAGGCCTACGAGGGCGGCCGGGTCGAGTTCGCGGTCGACGCGGCGACCACCGACGCGCTGCGAGCCATGGCACGCAGGCACGGCGCCACGCTCTTCGTGACCGTCCTGACCGGGTGGGCGATCCTGCTCTCCCGGCTCTCCGGACGCGAAGACATCGTTGTCGGCAGCCCGGTCGCCAATCGCCGAGGGCCCGCCGCCGCGGACCTGATCGGCTTCCTCGTCAACTCGCTGCCCCTACGGGTCGACCTGTCCGGCTCACCCACAGCGGCCGAGGCGCTGACGCGCACCCGCGCCGTCGTACGCGAGGCGCTCAGGAACCAGGACCTGCCTTTCGAGCGCATGGTGGAACTGGTCAACCCGCCTCGCAGCGCCGCCCACACGCCCCTCTTCCAGACGATGTTCGCCTGGCAGCCGGACCGGCACGACCTCCTCGACCTGCCCGGAGTGCAGGTGCGGCCCCTTCCGATCGGCCATGCTCCCGCGCGTTTCGAACTGTCGCTGGTGGCGGTCGACGCCGGGGACCGCGTCACCGGCCACCTGGACTACGCGACCTCCCTCTACGACCGGGCGACGGCGCAGCGCTGGGCCCGACACCTCGAACACCTGCTCCGGGACATGGCCCGCGCGCCGGAGCGGACCATCGGGGCGCTGGAGCTGATGGAAGACGAGGAGCAGTTGCGCCTGCTGCGCGACTGGGATGCCACCGGCAGCGTCCTGGAGCTCTCACCGCACGCCCCCGAGGGCTCGGTGACGCCGAAGTCCGTCCTGGCGGCCACCGGGCTCGTGGAGCTGTTCGAGGATCAGGTGCGCGCGCGGCCGCACCACACCGCCGTCGTGGGTCGGGACGGTACCTTGGACTACGCGGCCCTCGACCGTCGCGCCGACCGCCTCGCCCACGCTCTCACCGCCCGCTCCGTGGGGCCCAGCGACGTGGTGGGCCTGCATGTCAGCCGCACCACCGCACTGGCCGTCGGCATCCTCGGCATCCTCAAGGCTGGTGCCGCCTACCTCCCTCTCGACCCCGGGCAGCCTTACGAGCGGCTCGCCGCCATGATCGAGGACGCGGCCTGCCCGGTGGTGCTGAGCGACGGTGTCGGCGACGGACGCCCGGGCGGGTGGCTGGACCTGGCGGCCGTCGAGGCCGAGGGAACCGGCGAGCGGGCGCCGGGCGGCATCGGCCACACCCCGGACCGCCTCGCCTACGTGATCTTCACCTCCGGTTCCACCGGACGGCCCAAGGGCGTCGCGGTGGAGCACCGCAGCGTGCTCAACCTGTTCGCCAACTGGCAGTCCCGCATGGGGTCCGGCCCCGGCGAGCCCGGCTCCGCCTGGTCGAGCATCGGGTTCGACGCCTCGGTCCACGAACTGCTGCTCCCACTGATCACCGGGGGAACGCTCCACATCGTCCCCGAGGAACTGCGCGGCGACCCGGCGTCCCTCATGACGTGGATGGGCGAGCACGGCATCACCCAGGCCTTCCTGCCGCCCGCCTACGTGAAGTGGATCGACGAGGACCCCGCGCTGCGGCTGGCCGGACTCCGGCTGCGTACCCTGCTCACCGGCGTCGAGTCGCTCACCGAGGCCGCCCTGCACCGCCTGACCCGGCACCTGCCCGGCCTGCGGATCTGCTTCGGCTACGGACCCACCGAGACGACGCTCTACAGCACCGCCTACTACGAGCCCGGCCCGCTGGAGCGGCAGTGCCCCGTGGGGCGCCCGCTCGGCAACACCCGTCTGTACGTGCTCGACGCGGACCTGCGACCGGTCCCGCCCGGCGTGGTCGGCGAGGTCTACCTCGGCGGTGACTGCCTCGCCCGGGGCTACCTCAACCGCCCCGACCTCACCGAGGAACGCTTCCTGCCCGACCCGTTCCTGCCCGGCGAACGCGTCTACCGCACCGGTGACCTCGCCCGCCGCCTCCCCGACGGCCAGGCCCATTACGCCGGCCGCGCCGACGACCAGGTGAAGCTGCGCGGCTTCCGGATCGAGCCGGCCGAGATCGAGGCCGCGCTGGGCACACTGCCCGGGGTCCGGGAAGCGGTCGTCCTGGTCGACCCGGACACGGAGGGGCAGCCCCGGCTCGTGGGCTGTGTCGGGCGGGGCGAGGCGGTACAGCGCACCACCCAGGACTGGCGCACCGAGCTCTCCCGCCTGCTGCCCGACTACATGGTCCCTGCCGTCTTCGTGGACCTGCCGGCCCTCCCGCTCAACCGCAGCGGCAAACTCGACCGGGAGGCGCTGCTCGAACTCGCACGCTCCCGGACGTCCCACGGGGTCAACGCGGCCAGCCCGCGCGACCACATAGAGCACGAGCTGTACCGGATATGGGGAGAGATCCTGCTCGCCCCGGACATAGGCATCAGCGACGACTTCTTCGAGAGGGGCGGCACCTCCCTGTCCGCGATCAAGATGGCCCACCGTGTCTCCGAAACCTTCGGCCGCTCCATGCCGGTGGCCGAGATCATCCTCCGGCCGACCATCGAGGCCCTCGGCGCGGTACTGCGCGAGGGAGGGACCCCCGGCGCCACGGGCAACGTCATCGAGTTCCGGGGCGGCACGGGCGCGCGGGTGATCTGCGTACACCCCGCCGGAGGCACGGCCTTCTGCTATCTGCCGCTGGCCGGACTGCTGCCCGACTCGGTGGCCCTGCACGGCATCCAGTCCCCGGGGCTGAACGAGGGGGAGAGCCACCTGCCGAACGTCGAGGCGATGGCCGAGACGTACCTACGGCTCCTGGAGCCGCTGGGTCCGGGGCCGATCGTGCTGACCGGCCTGTCCTACGGCGGGCTCGTCGCCCACGAGATGGGACGCCGACTCGCCCTCGGCGGCCGCACCGACGTCAGCGTCGTCCTGCTCGACACCCAGGCCACCGACGACCCGGCCGCCCGCGAAGCCGTCGCCCCCGTGGACATGGCCGAGTTCCGCGACAAGCTGGTGCGGTTCAACGGCATGTACCCCGGTATCGAGGACGCCCAGGTGGAGCGGTACTTCCAGATCTACAACCACAACCGGATGACCGCCCGGGACCACGTCCCCGCCACCTCCGGTGCACGGGTCGTCCTCGCCCAGGCGGTGCCGGGGCTGGAGGACACCCCCTTCCACGCGGAGGTGCGCGACTTCTGGCGTCGCCGTTGCGCCGGGCTCCGGATCGAGACCATGGACTGCGACCACTGGGAGATACTGGAAAGCGCCGAGGTCCCACAGGTGGCGGACATCATCGCCGCCGAGCTCGCGCACCACACGGCCCTGCCGGTCACCGGTGACGCTCTCCCGGCCCGGGAGGCGTGATGCGCGACCACCTCCTCCCGTCGGCCGGTGCCCCGGCTCTCCCTTCGCTCCCGCCGAACCCGAGCCTGGCCGAGGCCGTGCTCGCCCGCGCCCGGCACACTCCCGGCGCACCTGCCGTCGAGGACGGAGCGGTCGTCGTCGACTACGCCGGACTCGACCGCCTCAGCGGCCGGGTGGCGTCAGCCCTGCGTGCCGCCGGTGTACGCCCGGGGCAGGCGGTCGCCGTGTGCCTTCCCCGGTCGTGGCAGCTCGTCTGCGTCATGCTCGGCATCCGCCGTGCCGGGGCGACCGTCGTGCCGCTGGACCGTCTCAGCCCCGACCGGCGCCGCCGGCACGTACTCGAGGACTCGGGTGCCGTGGCGGCCGTCCATCGCGCTGCGGACGGAATCGACCTGCCGGCCTCCCTCCCGGCGCTCGACGCGGACCTGCTGATGGCGGGAGAGGACGAGCCCGCCGACGCGTCGCCGCCCGCCGAGCCGCGGCAGGACCCCGCCGGCGAGGCGGCCTTCGTCTTCTACACGTCGGGGACCACGGGCCTGCCCAAGGGCGTCGAGGTCACCGACGCGGGCGTACTCAGGCTGGCCGGAGCGCGGTACGTGACGCAAGGGCGGAGCAGCCGCTTCGGCTGCCTGTCCAACCCCGCCTTCGACGCACTCAGCTTCGAGGTCTGGACACCGCTCCTGACCGGCGGCGTCTGTGTGGTGCTCCACGACGAGGTGGTGCAGAGCCCTCCGCTGTTCGCCACGGCCCTCCGCGACCTGGGCATCGACACGATGTTCATCACCGTGTCCCTGTTCAACACCGTCGTGGCGGCGGTGCCCGACTGCTTCACCACCGTCGGACGGGTACTGATCGGGGGCGAACAGCTCAACGCCCACGTCGTACGGCGCTGGTACGAGAACAACCCGGACAGCGGCACGGTCCTGTTCAACGCGTACGGACCCACCGAGGCCACCACGTTCGCCCTGTGCCATCCCGTCCCCAGGGAGTTCACCGGTGACGCGGTCCCCATCGGCACCGCGCTGCCCGGCACCGGACTCCTCCTGCGCACCTCCGACGGGCGCATCGCCGAACCCGGCGAGACGGCCGAACTCCTGCTCACGGGCGAGGCGCTGGCCCTCGGCTACCGCAACCTTCCCGAGGAGACCGAGCGGCGCTTCGTCCTCCTGCCACGGGAGGACGGCGGCGAGGAACGCTGGTACCGCACGGGCGACCTCGTACGGGCGGACGACGAGGGCCGCCTCACCCACCTCGGCCGCGCCGACCGCCAGGTCAAGGTGCGTGGTTTCCGCATCGAGCCGGGGGAGGTGGAACGCAACCTGCTGGCCCATCCCGCCGTGTGCCAGGCCCACGTGTGCACCCGGCGCGAGGACGCCGACCAGCACGAACTGCTGGCGTTCCTCGTGCTGGAAGGCGGCGTAGCGGAAGACGAACTCTCCTACGAGGCCTACGAACGGCACCTCGCCGACACCCTTCCGGCGTACATGCGTCCCCACCGCACATACCTGGTCGAGCGGATCCCTCTCAGCGCCAACGGGAAGACGGACGAGGTCGCCCTGCTCGGCACCGCCGGCACCCAGGAGCCCTGGCGTGGCGGACACCGTGACGACCAGGTGGCGACCGCCGCCCAGCGGGAGATTCTCGACCTCGCCGCCGACGTGCTCGGGATCGCAGGGCTGCGTCCCTCCGACCGGCTGACATCGAGCGGCGGCGACTCGCTCAAGGCGCTGCGCCTGCGGTTCGACATCCAGCGTCGGTTCGGTGTGGACCTTCCCCAGGACCTCGTGCTGCGGGCCGACTTCGCCGCCATCGCGGACGCCGTGCACGCCCCGGACGCCGCCGGTGACATCCACCCGCCCGTACCGACCGCCGCCCCGGGCCCCACCTCGCCCGCCACCAGCGAGCAGGAGCGCCTGTGGCTCCAGTACGAACGCGACCCCGAGGACGCCGCCTACGACGTCCCGCTCGCCTTCGAGGTGCGCGGGACCGTACGCCTCCCCGCGCTCCGGCGGGCGGTGCGGACGGTGGTGGAGCGCCACACATCGCTGCGCACCCGCCTGGTCCCCACCGCGCAGGGACTGCTGCAGGAGGTGGAAGCCCCCTACGACCCGTGGCAGCCGTGCGAGGCCGACGCCGACGAGCCGTGGCAGGACTCGGCCTCCCGCTTCTTCGCCCACCGCTTCGACCTGCGCTCCCCGTACATGTGCCGTGCCACCTGGCTGCCGTCCGCCGAGCCGGACACGGACGGCCCGGAGCGCGGCGACGGCGCGGCTTCAGGCGCCGCCCACGGGGGAACCCTCCTGCTGCACCTGCACCACATCGCCGTGGACGGCTGCTCGCTCGGCATCATCCTCGGCGACCTCACCGAGGCGTACGGAGCGGCGTGCGAGGGCGCGGAATCCCCGGCCGCCCCGGGCCCGGCCACGACCGTCGCGCAGTTCGCGCACTGGCAACGGGCCTGGCGCGCGAGCCCCGCCTACGACGAACGGCGCACCCGTCTGCGCGCGTACTACGAGCAGGACGCCGAGACCGCGCCCGCCGCCGCGGTGTCCCGCGCACCCTCCAGGCCCTCCGCCCGCCTGCTGCGCACCACCCTGGACACGGTCCGGCGCGGCGCGCTCGACCGGCTCGCCGCCGAGCAGGGCCGCACCCGCTTCCAACTACTGCTGTCCGCATACGTGTGGAGCCTCTACGGCGTGACCGGCCAGACCCGGCCACTCGTGGCCGCACCGGTGGCGAACCGGCCCCGGCCCGAGTTCGCGGACACGGTCGGCATGCTGGCGAACACCGTGCTGCTGCCGCTGGACATGGAGCCCGAGGCCCCGCTGCGTCTCCTGCTGGACCGCCACGCGGCGACGTCCGAAGAGGTCCTGCGAGGACAGGAGGTGCTGCTCGCCGACGTGGTGGCGGACCGGCCGGCCGGCTCCCGGGGCGAACTCTTCGACTACCTCTTCGTCCAGGAGAACACCGACTTCTCGGCCCTGCGGCTTCCCGGCTGCACCGTCGGCCCGCTCTGGCCGGCCCCGCTCGGAGCCAAGTGCAGGATCACCCTCTCTGTCGTCGAGCACGCCTCCGGACTCGACTGCCTGTGGGAGTACCGCGAGGACGTCGACGAGAATGAGGTACGGGCCGCCGCCCGCCTCCTCGGGCAGGCCGTCGACAGGATGGCCGACGGAGCCGACATCTCCCTGCGCCGACTGGTGGCACCGTACCGCCGCACGCTCCCCGAGCACGGCCGAGGTCCCGCGTCCGAACCTGAGTTCGCCACCGTGGCCGAGGGTTTCGAGCGCCAGGCGCGCCGTACCCCTGACGCCCCGGCGGTGGCGACGGCTGACACCACCCTCAGCTACGCCGAACTCGACGCACGGGCAGCCGTGCTGGCGGAGGACCTGCGCGCCTATCTGCCCGCCGATCCGGCAGCACCGGCGGCCGTCGCCCTCTACCTGGAGCCCTCGGTCGAGCACGTGGTGTCGCTCCTTACCGCCGCCCGGCTCAACCTGACCGCCGTGCCGCTGGACCCGTCGTACCCGCCGTCCCTGCTGCGCCAGGTTCTCGCCCAGGCCGCGCCGGTGTGCGTCCTGGTGCCACCGGACCGTGCCGACGCGCTCGACGCCCTCGCACCCGCGGACCTGCCCCGCCACCCCCTGGTGTGCCCGGCGGACCCCCCTGCCGCGAAGCCCTCGCCAGGACACCGGGCGCTGCGCCCCCTGTACACCCTGTTCACCTCGGGCTCCACCGGGACACCCAAGGGCGTGCAGGTGCCCGACCGTACGCTGTGCAACCTCCTGACCTGGCAGCGCGAACACGGCGGACTGACCGCTCCCGCCGTCACCCAGCAGTTCTCCATGCTGTCCTTCGACGTCTCCTTCCAGGAGATCTTCACCACCCTGTGCTCCGGGGGCTTGCTCCGCCTGGTCGACCCCGCCTGGCGGCAGGACATGCCCACCCTCCTGGACCGGTTGGAGAGCGCGGGCGTCGAGCGGCTCTTCCTCCCCTACGTCGCCCTGCAACTCCTCGCGGAGCACGGAGTGCGGACCGGCCGCCATCCTTCCCGGCTACGGGATGTCATCACCGCGGGCGAGCAGTTGGTGTGTACGGACGCGATCCGCCGATGGTTCGCCGCGATGCCCTCCGCGCGGCTCTTCAACCACTACGGCCCCACCGAGACACACGTGGTCAGCGGCCTCCGACTGGACGGCGACCCCGCCCGATGGCCACTGCGGCCGGCGATCGGACGGCCCGTCTCGGGCGCCCTGCTCCGCGTGGTGGACGAGGACGGCCACGCCGTTCCGCCCGGAGCGACCGGCCACCTCTGGCTCGGCGGCCCCATGGCCGGGCGCTGCTACCTGGGCGACACCGAACTCAACCGCACCCGCTTCGTGGACGACCCCGAGGCGGGCACCTTCTACCGCAGCGGCGACCTCGCCCGCTTCGACCGCGAGGGCCTGCTGCACTACGCGGGACGGACCGACACCCAGGTCAAGATCAGTGGACACCGGCTGGAACTGGGCGCCGTCGAAGCCGCGCTGCTCCAGTACCCCGGGGTGACCAACGCGGTCGTCACAGAGACGCACGGCTCCCTCGTGGCCTGCCTCCAGGCCGACCAGGACCCCGACGCCGACGCGCTCGACCGCCACCTGAGCGCGATGCTCCCGTCCCACGTCCGCATCAGCCGCTTCCGTCGCCTGCCCCGGCTGCCGCGCACGCCCAGTGGAAAAGTGGACCGCCAGGCGGCCCTGTCCGCCTCCGGGCACGACCTGCGCCCCGGCGGGGGCGCCGCCCCTGTGCTCACCGAGATGGAACAACGGCTCACCGACCTGTTCCGGTCGGTGACCGGCCGGAACCCCGGTGCGCGGCAGCGGTTCTTCGACGCGGGAGCCACCAGCCTGGACCTCATGCGCTTCCAACTGCGCTGCGCGGGCGAGGGCGATCTGCACTTCGGCGTTCCGGAGCTGTTCGAGCACGTCACGATCCACTCCCTGGCGCGCCTCATCGAGGAGAGAGCCGCCCAGGCGGCCGGCGCCGGGACACCCCCCGCAGCCTCCGCACCCGCCGCCTCCGGCCCGGACCTCCCCGAGGCCGCCCCGGACACCGGCCGCACACCTCCCGCCGGGGGCAACGAACCGGTCGCCGTCATCGGTATGGCCGTCCGCCTGCCCGGCGCCGCCGACCTGGCCGCGTTCTGGGACCTGGTCACCTCCGGCGGACGCGGCATCGAGGACTTCCCCGCCGCCGACGGACTGGTCGGGGCCCGCAGCCAGATGGACGGGCTCCTGGCCTTCGACCCGGGCCACTTCGGCATCAGTCCGCACGAGGCCCGGCTCATGGACCCGCAACAGCGGCACCTGCTGATGGCCTGCGTGCAGGCCCTCGCACACGCGGGCATCGCCGACGCCGGAGCCGGGCGGGTCGGCCTCGTCGCCGCGTGCGGCGAGAACACCTACTTCCAGAGCCTGCTGAGGGAGGCCGATCCCGCGACACTGCCCGACTCCTTCCGGCTCGCCCTGCACCACGAGAAGGACTTCCTGTCCACCCGGGCCGCGTACCACCTCGGCCTGCGGGGGCCGGCGCTCACCGTCCAGTCGGCCTGCTCCAGCTCCCTCGTCGGCGTCCACCTCGCCGCCGGGCTGCTGCGACAGGACGACGCCGACGTGATGCTCGTCGGCGGCGTCCTCGTGGACCGTGAGCTGACGGACGGGTACATCCACCGGCCGAACCGCATCTTCTCCCCGGACGGCCACTGCCGGCCCTTCAGCGCGGACGCCGCCGGCACCGTGGGCGCCAGCGGTGTGGGCGTCGTCGTCCTCAAGCCGCTCGCCGCGGCGCGCCGCGACGGCGACACCGTCTACGCGGTGATCACGGGCTCCGCCGTCAACAACGACGGTGCCGACAAGATGAGTTACAGCGCTCCCTCGTTGGCCGGACAGCGGGCCGCGGTGAGCAC
This sequence comes from Kitasatospora papulosa, assembly GCF_000717245.1. Classification (GTDB taxonomy): domain Bacteria; phylum Actinomycetota; class Actinomycetes; order Streptomycetales; family Streptomycetaceae; genus Streptomyces; species Streptomyces papulosus. The sequence continues at coordinate 11,781 of NZ_JNYQ01000003.1, read as the reverse complement.
CGCCCTGCGCCGCAGCGGTCGTACGGCCGTCGAGGTCGGCTACGTGGAGGCCCACGGAACCGGAACCCGGCTGGGCGACCCGATCGAAGCCGCCGCCCTGCGCGCCGGTTACGAGCTGGCCGACGACGCGGGTCTCGCCCTGTCCTCCGTCAAGAGCCAGATCGGGCACCTGGGCGCGGCCGCGGGTGTGGTGGGGCTGGTGCGGGCGGTGCTCGCCGTCCACCACGGCACCATCCCGCCGACCGTCGACTTCGACCGTCTCAACCCGGCCGTCGACGCGGGTCCGTTCCGGATACCGGTGACCGCGCAGCCCTGGCCCTCCACGGCGCCACGCGTCGCGGGCGTCAGCAGCTTCGGCATCGGCGGTACCAACGCCCATCTGCTGGTGGAGAGTCCGGACGGCACGGACACGGCACCGCGGCCTCGCGACCAGCCTCTCCGGCCACCGACGCCCTGCCTCGTCCTGTCCGCCGACTCACCCGCCGCCCTGATCGAGGACGCCCGCCGGATCGCCGCCCACCTCAGCGCCGGCCCTGGCGACTACGCACAGGTGTTGCGCCACCTCCAGGCGGGCCGTCCCGTACGGGCGTACCGGGCCGCCGTCATGTGCGAGGACCCCGAATCGGCCGTCGCGTGGCTGCGCGCACTCGTACCGCCGGCCGACCCGGTGTCACCGAGCGGCGTTCCGGCCTCGGGCATCGACGCGCTGGAGCCGGCCACGGCCTGGACCGCCGGCCACACCGTCGACTGGACGCCCGGTCCGGCCTCCGCCCCCTGGGACTTCCCGCCGCCCGCGTTCGACCTGGCGGACTACGACTTCCCGCGCACGGGACCGACGGCACGGACATCGGCGGACGTCCCCGCTCCGCGCACACCGACACCGGTGCCGGGCCGGACCCCGGACCCGCAGCGGCTCCCGGCCGACCGGTGGACGCACCAGCCGCAGTGGACCCGGCTCCGCAGGGCACGGACCGACGTGTCGGCACCGACACGGACCGCCGTGATCGTCGCCGACGAGCGGACCCACCCGACGGCATGGGCGGAACTGGAGCGGCGGTACACGCGGGTGGTGTGGCTGCTTCCGGGCAAGGACCTCGTACGGATCGACGACGACCGCTACGAGGCGGACCCCTCGGACACCGGGCACCTGGCGGCCGTACTGCTCGAGGCGGGCGCACCCGGCCCGGCGGGCACCGCGGTCGACTGGCTGCACGCACTGCCCCTCGCCATCGACGGGGACATCGGCGAGGAGTCGCTCGACACCGCCCGGTGGGCCTGCCTCGACACCGTCGCCGCCCTGTCCCGGGCCGTCGCCGACGTCGTGCGGACACACGGCCGCGACCGGCCCCGCGTGTGGTTGCTGTCCTGCGGGGCCCAGCCGGTCACCGGTCCGGTGCGGCGGCCCGAGGCGGGTCTGCTGACGGCGGCGACGCAGGTGCCCCGACAGGAGCTCGGCACGGAGATGAACTGGATCGACCTGCCCGGCCCCGACCCCGCCCCGTGGGCCGCGTTCCTGCCCGACCTCCTTCTCGACGCCCCGGCGGAGACGGCCGCCGTCGCTCTGCGCGACTCCTTCTGGTGGCACCGCGGCGTCCACCCCGTGGCGGCCCCGGCGACGCCCCGGAGCGACACGGAACGCGGTCGCGAAACAGGGGCACGGAGCATCGGCACCCACCTGGTCCTCGGCGGCACCGGGGGCATCGGCGCCGTCCTGGCCGCCCGGATCCTGCGGCACCCGGAGAACCGTGTCGTCCTGCTGTCCCGCCACGCCCTGCTCCCTCCGGCCCTGGAACCATCGCGAGACCGGATCACCCTGGTGCGCGCGGACCTCGCCCTGGAGGAGCCCGCCGACCTCGCGGATCGCCTGGCACCCCACCTGGGAGGAGGCCTGGCCGGCATCGTGCACGCGGCCGGAACGGCCGCCGGTGGGCTGCTCGCGCTGCGCCACGCGGAAACCGCCCGCCGGGGCACGGAGGCCAAACTCCGTGGCGCCCTGCTCATGGAGCGGCTCATCGCATCGCACCACCCCGGCCACGCCGTCTACTGCTCGTCCATGGCCTCCCTGTTCGGCGGCGTCGGACAGTTCGACTACGCCGCGGCCAACGGTTGCCTGGACGCGTTCGCCCAGTACGGGGGCGACGACGGCACGAGCCGAACGGTCCGCATGGGCATCGGCTGGGACGTCTGGCGCGACACCGGTATGGCGCTGAGCGCGCTCGGCCACGACGGACAGCACCAAAGACACCTGCTGACCGGCCTGACATCCGACGAGGGTGCCGCCGTGTTCGAGCAGGCCATGCGGCTGCAACTCCCGCACCTCATGGTCAACACCACCGACCTCGCCCAGGCACGGAGCTTCTACGAACGCCCCGCGACCACCTCCGAGGAGACGCCCCACCCTCCCACCGAAGCGGCACGGCCGACGCCCGGCCACGACCGCGTCGCGCAACTCGTCGACATCGTGGCCCCGCTGCTCGGGGTGGACGACGTGGCGACCGACGCGTCGCTGTACGACCTCGGCGCGGACTCCCTGATGATGCTGGAACTGGCGGACCGGATAGAGCAGCGCTTCGGCGTGGACCTCGACCTCTCCCGTTTCAGCCACCGGGTCAGCGTGGCGGAGATCTCCGGCCTCATCGACGCCGCCGCACGCGACGCACGTCCCACCACCTCGGATGCTCCGGTGCAGGTCGAGGTGTGGCAGCGGGGCGTCGACGGTTCGGACGTGCTCTGTCTCGTCCATCCGGTCGGCGGTGACATCCAGGCCTACCGCCCGCTCGTGTCCGCGCTGGGGGACCGGCTCACCGTATGCCTCATCGCGGACCCGGCACTGCGCACCGCCCCGGACCGGCCCGCCGAGCCCCTCGCCGACCGTGCCGCACGCTACCTGGAGGCGGTCCGGGCCGAACAGTCCGGATCCGGTGGCCGGCTTCTCCTGGCCGGCTGGTCCTTCGGCGCCTGGATGGCCCTGTCGATGGCCGCTCTCGCGGAGGAGCACGACCTGCCTGCCGCCGGCCTGTACCTGCTGGACCCGCCGCCGCCCGGGGCGGGCGCGGCGGTCGCGGCCTACGACGACCGGCAGGTGGACGCCGTCTTCGTCCGCGAACTGGGCGGCAACCGCGCGGGCGGGCTGAGCGGGAGCGGACGTGAATACGCCGAACAGCTGGCCCGGTGCTGCCGTGCCAACCTGTCGGCCATGGCCGGCCACCGGCTGCCACGCCTGAGCCGCACCCCGAGCTCCCTGTGGATCGCGGAACGTACCGTCCCCGACGTGCCGTCCCTCGCGCCGGAGCCGGTGCCCACCGAGGAGTGGGAGGCCCATCTCCCGTCCCCGGTCCGCGCCCACCGAATCGACGCGGACCACTACACCCTCGTCGCCGCACCCCATGTGGAGTCCATAGCCGCCGTCATCCTGCAGGACGCGGCACCGCGTGGAGAGGCCGGACACGGGCACCGGACCGACACCGACGAGGGACTCCCGGCCCCACGCTGACCACCACCGACTCACCCGACACAGCGCGCACGAGTGACATCGCGCACGAGCAGAAGAGGTTCCTTCCATGGAGGAGTACGCACTCCAGGCGGTCGAACGCCTGACGACCCGTCCGGCCGAACCGTACGAGACGATCTCCGTCACCCCCGTCACCCCGGTACTGGGTGCCGAGGTGACGGGCCTCGATCTGTCACAGGAACTGACGGACCGGCAGGAAAAGGAACTCGTACACGCGTTCCTCGCCCACCATGTGCTGGTCTTCCGCGACCAGGACATCACCCCCGAGCAGCACAAGCGGTTCGCCGCCCGCTTCGGTGAGCTGCACCCTGTGGCGCTCGCCGCCGAGGGTTCGGACCCGCACATCCTGGAGATCAGGGCCACGAAGGAGTCCCGGGCCATCGCGGGCAACGGCTGGCACGCCGACGGCACTGCCGACACCGACCCCTCGCTCGGCTCCATGCTGTACATCACGGAGATCCCCGAGGGGGGCAGCGGTGGAGACACCCTGTTCGCCAACATGCACCTGGCTTACGAACTCCTCTCCCCGGCCATGAGGTCCTTCCTGGACGGGCTCAGCGCCCTGCACGACGGCGCCCTGCCCTGGGCCACCGCCGGACAGACCCCGCCGGCGGACTACGACATCCCCCGTACCGAGCATCCCGTGGTCGTCCTGCACCCGGAGACCGGACGCAAGCTGCTCTTCGTCAACGGCCCCTACACCTCCCACATCACCCAGCTCGCGAGGCCGGAGAGCGATGCGCTCCTTCAGATGCTCTACGCCCACATAGCCCGCACACCTCTGCTCCAGTGCCGGATCCGCTGGCAGCCGCGCACCCTGGTCTTCTGGGACAACCGCTGCGTACAGCACCACGCGGTCTGGGACTACTTCCCCCACGGCCGCTACGGCCAGCGGGTGGCCATCAACGGAACTCGTCCCCAGCGGGGTTCGACGACCTGACCTCGCGGTGCAGGCCGGCCCACCGCCGACGGACCGTCCGGTGGCGGTGTCGTCGGTGCGCCCGTGGCCAGGGAAGACCAGATGTGCCGGGTAGGGGCCGCGTCGCCGTCCCCCGCCTGACCGGCCCCTCGTCGGGACCGACGAGGGGCGGGACCGACAAGGGGCGGGACCGACGAGGGGCGGGGTCAGCGGCGCCGGGCGGCCTGGGCCGCGGCGACGGAGGCGGTCAGCAGCTCGGCGTCGAACAGCGTGGCCTCGCCGAGGCGGTGGGCTCCGGCGTAGGAGTTCAGCATGGCCTTCGTGCTGCGCAGGGCCGAAGGGGAGCGGCGCAGCAGTGGCTTGATCCAGCGGTCGACGGTGGCGTCGAGCTGCTCCTCCGGAACGACCTTGTGCAGGATGGCCAGTTCCGCGGCCCGGTCGGCGTCGAACCGGTCGGCCGTGAGCAGCAGCTCCCGAATCCGGGCGGCACCCGTCTCGTACAGCATCCGGGCGGTGATCCCGCCCCAGGCCGGTGGAACACCAAGGCCCAGCTCCGGGATCCGGTAATGGCTGGTGTCTGCTCCGACGCGCAGGTCGCAGAAGACCGCGAGTCCCAGTCCCGCCCCTACGACGCCGCCGTGCAGCCGTGCGATGGTGACGACTCCGGTGTTCGCCAGCAGGTCGCACATCCGGCGCGCCTTGTTGGCGAGCGCACGCATGCTCGCGTTGCCGGTCTCCGGAGAGAGCAGGGAGGGGAATTCGGTGCGGTCCCCGCCGAGGCAGAAGTCGCTGCCCGCGCCGGAGAGGACCAGGACACGGGTGGTGGGATGGTCGTCCAGCGCGCCTAGGACGGCGAGGAGTTCGTCCAGGAGCAGTCCGGATATCGCGTTTCCGGTCTCGGGACTGTTCAGCCGGACTCTCACCACCGCGTCGTCGTGCTCGACGTGCAGGGCCTTGAGGTCATCGATCATTTTTCTTGATTCCTGACGTACGGTTTCTGGAGCTGGAGTGCGGTGAAACGGTTCTTCTCTTCGGCGCGGGGCCCGGTTCAGGCCGGTGTCACCATGAGGTGGTTGAGCCGGCGGAACGAGACCCGAGGCTCCCAGGCGGGCGGTTCGCTGATCCGGAGCCGGGGCAGCCGCCTGAGTATCGAGGCCAGCAGCAGGCTGCCCTCCAGCCGGGCCAGAGGCGCACCGAGGCAGTAGTGGATTCCACTGCCGAAACCGAAATGCGGCGGCTTGCGGCGGACGTCGAAGTCCTCGGGATTCTCGTACTGCCGCGGATCGTGCTGGGCCGCTCCCACCATCAACTGCACCATCTCGCCCTCGCGGACCAGGGCGCCGCCCAGCGTGATGTCGTGCGGAGCCGTCCTGCTGATCGCGTGGATCGCCGGGTCGTAGCGCAGGGTCTCGTCGACCACGTGCGGGATGTACTCGGGGTGGGTGCGCAGCCGTTCCAGCTGCTCGGGGTGTTCCAGCAGTAGCCGGACCATGCCGGACAGCAGGTGCTCCGTGGTCTCCAGGGCGGCGACGATCACGAAGACCGCCATGGAGTGGGCCTCGGCGTCGGCCTTCTCCCGGTCCGGTTCCAGCGTGTCCCAGGTCGCTATCCACGAGGAGACCGGGTCGTCCCCCGGCCTCGCGCGGCGCTCCCGCACCAGTGCGGTGAAGTACTCCTGGAGCCCGCGGGCCGCTGCGTCCGCCCGCGCGAGTTGGCTGGGCGAGGGGAAGAATTCCTGGCTGAGGGTCTGGTCGTTGGTCAGGGACCTGAGCACGGAATAGTCACCTGCCGGAAGATTCAGCCATTCCCCTATGGCTCGGACGGGCAACTCCTCGGCGACCAGGGAAGTGAAGTCCGCAGGCCCCTTGAGCAACTCGCCCTCGAAAACGTCGAGCACCTTCTCGACGTTCTTCGCTATCGAAATCTCTATTTCCGCCAGCTTTGCTCGGTCGAACATGCTGCCCGCCGAACGCCGCACCTTCGTATGATGGGGCGGATTGAGCATGGGAAGTGATTTCGCCGTTTGGAGCGAGGCCGGAGTGTTCCAACGCGCAGCATTGGCCTGACCGGCCCTCCACTCGGTATCGGGCACCCTCCACGTTCTGCTCCGCATGACCTCGTCGCAGAGCGCGTACGAGGTGACGAGATGTCCGCCCCAGGGGGAGGGGAAGATATCCCCGAGCGCCCTCAGTTCCGCGTAGAGGGGCCGGGGATTCGACTGGCCTTTCCCGGTACGCAGCCGGGAGAAAAGAGAGGCCACGGTGCGGCGGTCGACGGTCGCGGTCGGCAGGGTGGGTTCCACGAGAATCTTTCTCTCAAAGGATCACGTAAGGTATCCAGCCCTGACTACCCCTCGGACGGAACGCCCATGCGACTGCGATCACCTAGTTGGTGTGGTGGATGTCACCCCTTCCACCAGGAGAGGAAGCCGCTCCAGAAAGTTCCCTTTCGGGCGTGTCCCTGTTGTTCGCCTGCCGGATTCGCCGGAGCGGAACGGGTATCGGCCGAGAAGCGTGCGGCGGCCGAACCCTCCCTGCGTACCGGGGTGAACCGGGCGGGCAGCGAGGTCAGCGCGCGGTGCAGCGGGCCCGGACGCCACGTCAGCGATTCGACCGGGACGCTCAGCTCGATGTCCGGCAGTTTGTTGAGGAGCTTCTCGATCGTCAGGATCGAGATCAGCAGCGCCGGGTCCTTGGCGGGGCACGCGTGCGGCCCCGCGCCCCAGGCCAGGTGGGCCCGCTTGCTGAGCGTCTGACGGCTCGTCGAGAGGCTCGGGTCGCTGTTGGCGGCCGCGAAGCTGATGAGGACGGGGTCCCCGGCGTTCAGCTTCGTCCCGGAGAGCTCGACGTCGTGCACCGGGTAGTGGCCGGCCCAGTTGGCTATGGGCGGGTTGTTCCAGAGCACGTCGTTGATGGCGTCCTCGACCAGCAGGCTCGCGCCGTACTGGTCGCCCGCGTACTTCTCGTCGGACAGCAGGAGCCGCAGCGCGTTGCCTATGAGGTTCTGGGTGGGCTCGGCGCCGCCTCCGATCAGCGTCATGATCTCGGAGATCAGTTCCTCGTCCGTCAGCCGGCCCGGGTGCTGCATGAGCCAGGAGGTGACGTCGTCACCGGGCTGGGCACGCTTCAGCGCGATGAGCTCCATCAGCGTCTCGGTCAGCAGCGTGATGGCCTTGTCCGCTTCGACGCCGTCCATCAGGCAGGAGATGCTGAAGACCAGCTGGTCGCCCAGCTCCGCGGGGCAGCCGAAGAGCTCGTTGAAGACCAGCAGCGGTACCAGCTGGGCGTAGTCGGCGACCAGATCCACCCGGCCGCGGCCGTTGAACTCGCTGATGAGGTAGTCGGCGACCCGGTCCACGTGCCGGCTCAGCCGGTGCGTGTCGATCCGGGCGAACGTCTCGGTCACGACCTGGCGGTGCCTCATGTGCGCCGCGCCGTCGGAGTAGAGCGAGTTCGGCCGGTACAACATCATGGGGACGATCGCGCTGTCCAGGGGGATCTCGCCCGCGTTGAGCGCGCGCCAGCGGCGGGCGTCCCGGACGAAGGTCTCCGGATTCTGCAGGACGTGCAGCGCCGCCGCGTAGTCGGTGACCAGCGAGGCGTGCACACCGGGAGACAGCTCGACGGGCGCGGCGGGGCCGAACGTCCGCAGGTACTCGTAGAAGCCGTCCGGGTCGGCGGCGAACTCGGGGCCGTACAGGGGAACGCTCGCGTTCCCGCCGTTGCCGTGTGCGGGGCAGCCCGGTGGCGGGGCGGAGAAGTCCGAGGGGGATTGCATGGGGGTCGAGCTCCTAGTTGAGGCGTGACTGGAGGTAGCGGACGAGCGTGATCAGTGCGTTCGCCGAGGAACGCTGGTCGCGGGCGTCGCAACTGACAAGAGGCGTCTCGGGCAGCAGGTCGAGTGCCTCCCGGATCTCCTCGTCCGCGTGGTCGGGGCGGTCACCGAAGCGGTTCACGGCGATGGTGTACGGAATCCCGTAGTGCTCGACCAGGTCCATCACGGGGAAGGACTCGTCGAGGCGCTCCGGGTCCACCAGCACCAGTGCCCCGAGCGCACCGCGTGAGATGTCCTCCCAGACCTGTACGAATCGCTGCTGCCCCGGTGTCCCGAAGAGGTAGAGCACCAGCTCCTCGCTGAGCGTGAGCCGGCCGAAGTCCATCGCGACCGTGGTCGTGGTCTTGCCGGTCGTGCCCTTGAGGTCGTCGATCCCCTCGCCCGCCCGCGTCATGACCTCTTCGGTGCGCAGCGGCGGGATCTCGGACATGGTTCCTATGAACGTGGTCTTGCCCACGGCGAAGTGCCCGACCACCAGAATCTTCGCTGCGGTCTGAACCGACTCCCGGAGATAGACGCTCTCATCCGAATCGGGCTTGAAGGCCATGCAGCACCTGCTCCAATATGTTCCGGTCGACAAGCTTCGCGGCGGGGATCGGGGCCCGTGTGACGAGGTACCCGCCCTGGGTGAGGTCGGACAGCAGAATCTTGACCACGCCGACCGGGAACTGGGTGTGCCCGGCGATCTCGGCCACCGACAGGTGTCCGCCGGAGCACAGCTCCAGAAGGCGCCGTTTCTCGGGGTCGAGATGCTGTACGGCCGGTGCGTCCTGAGCGGTCGTCACCAGAGTGATCAGCGAGAGCGTGTCGTCGTCCAGGAGACTGCGTCCGTTGGTGATGACATAGGCCGGGACTAAGGGGGTGGCGGGCTGTTCCTGTTCCGGCTCGTCCGGTGTTGTCATGCCTTGGTGTCGGCAATCTCGCGAGGGGGCGTGGTGAGGGCTTTGCCGAGCTGTCCGACGAGCTGCTGCATGCGGAACGTGATCTCGGCCATGTCGACGTCGGGCGTCGCGGAAACCGCGAGATAGGCGCCCTCGCCGGCGGAGATGAGGAAGACCCAGCCGTGGTCGAACTCCACCAGGGTCTGGCGCCACTGCCGGTGCCGGCTCGCCGGTGTGCCGCAGAAGTCGACCACCGTCCGGCTCAGCGACTGGATTCCGCTCATGGCGGCGGCAATGGTGTCGGCCTGGTCCTTGCCGACGTCCTTCGAGCGCGCCATGAGTAGACCGTCGGCAGACACGAGAAGGGCGTGCTGCGCCGCGGGCACTTCCAGGGCGCTGTCAAGCATCCATGACAGGTCGTAATTCACTGAGTCTCAGGCCCTTCGCTGCTTGCGTTGGTGGAACTGCGGCCGGACTGTGTTCCACGCTGGAACGCGCCCATGACCGAAGCGGTCTGTTCGCTGGAACGAACCGGCACGTCCGGTGAGTCGACGGCGGGCACGATGGACATCGCGCCTCTGCGCCGGCGTTTGGGCAGACCGCCGAGGGTCGTCGAGGGTGCCACCGGGCTCTCCTCGGGCGGCATCGAGCGGGGTGCGGCCACCGTGGGGAACTCCTTGGGCTGTGGCTCGGGCTGAGGCTCGGGCTCGGGCGCCTGGATGGTCGTGAGGAGATCCTCCGGGAGCAGCAGGACCGCTCGCACGCCGCCGTACGGGGAGGTCGAGTCCACGGACACGGTGAAGCCGTACCGGGCGGCGAGAACGCCGATCACGGTGAACCCGAACTGCGGCGGATTCCCCAGCCCCGAGACGCCGGGGGAGTTCTCGCCCGAAAGGAGCTTCGCGGCCCGGTCCTTCTCCTCCTCGTTCATACCGACGCCGGCATCGTCGACGATGATGCAGACGCCCTTGGGTACGGGGCGGATGTTGATCTCGATCATCGTTTCCGGCGCGGAGTAGCTGGTCGCGTTGTCCAGCAGTTCGGCCAGGGTCAGCGCGACCGGTTCGACGGCGCGGCTGGCGATCGCGAAGTTCGTCTGGGCCCGGATCTCCACACGGGTGAAGTAGCGGATACGGCCCTTCGCGCTCCTGACCACGTCGTAGAGCGATGCGGCGGAGCGCTGCCTGCCGAGCCAGCCGTCGCAGAGCACGGCGATGGACTGCGCGCGCCGGGCGAACTGCGAGTTCATGTGGCTGATGTCGAGGAGGTCCTGGAGAATATGGAGTTCCCCGTACTTCTCCTGCAGCTTCGTGATCGCCAACTGCTGTTCGCCGGCAAGGCCCTGGAGCGTACGCATGGCCGACTTCAGTGCGGTCTTCGTCGCTTCCTCGGCCCGGTCCTTGGCCTCTTCGACGGCCTCGGCGTAGTGGTTTTCGAGATTCGCGTAGTGAGTCTTCAGATCCTCTTTCTCTCTGCGTAGCTCGGATATCCTCTTCCTGTCGCGCGATATCGCGATAATTGCGACAAGAATGCCTGCGAGCAGAACCCAAAAAATTGGATCCTGGAGGTATTGCGTCATAAGGCTCTCTTCGGGCGACTGGGCCACCGGATACTCAATGTCTGGCGGGTGCTGTCGAGTACGTCCCCGGTCACAGGTGTGCTGCAGCCACAAATATGCGGGATCGGTCGCGCGTGCTCGCCTGGGCGGACGGCCCTGACTGGCGTGGCCGATGGCATAGGTCTCCCCCGGGGGATGGCGGATTTCTGGGCCGATGCGCTGACTTTCCTGTGATGCCATAGCGGGTTGAGTACCGCTTGGCAAGCTCGGTGATCGTATCATCACGGGCTGATCGGATCGTGAGCGGATCTGTTCCTTTTTGGGCACCTGACGGCTATTCGGCAATGTCATCGATTTGGGGGATTTGGTGAGCGTTGCTGATCGCTTCCGTGCGGTGCGAGTCCGGCGGTATTGCCTGCCTATAGGGCGAATCATCCCTTCGATCGCATGCCCAGGCACGTGCCACGGGCATGCTCGTGATGAATTGGTGCGGAACCGGTGCGGATGTGGCGGCCCCCGCAACCACGCGGTCTCCGGCCGGGTGGACGCCTTCCGCCGCGCCCCGCCGTCCCGCCCTCCATCGGCCGGGGGAGCGGGGGCATCGCCCCCCCCGCACCGGGAGGCGGCGGCTTCCCCGACCGGCGCGGTCGGCGGCTGCCCACGGTGCCGCCGCTTCGGACACCTCGCGCACCGCCCCGCCGTCCGTTCAGCGTCGCCGCGCTTTTCCCGCAGCCGGCCCCGCTGGCGCGGGCAGCGCGACCCGGCCGCGCGGATCAGCAGCCGACGCGCTCGCCCTGCACGGCAGTTCGGCCGGTGCGGCCCGCTCGGTGGGGTTTGCTCCTGCGGCGCGGCGACGAACCGTGTCTGCGGACACGACGGAATCCCATGTGATCACATTGTTGTGATCATCGGTCTTTTTGGGTCATCGCTGCTCGTTAAGGTCAAAGCGTGTCTGATCTTGGACAGCGCAGTTCATCGACCTAGGGCCTGTCTTCAAAGGGTCATATCCACATCAGGAGTGACGCGATGGTGAGTGCTGCTTCGTAGGATTCGCGGGTTTTGTCGTAGCGGGTGGCTA
>NZ_JNYQ01000002.1 GCF_000717245.1 Kitasatospora papulosa | reverse complement strand
CTTCCCTTCGTTCTTGCGTTTCCGACTCTATCAGACTCTTTCGTGTCCGATTCCCGGTCGAAGCGGGTTACTGCTTGTTTCGCTTTCCAGTTCTTCGCTCTCGCGTTTCCCTTTCCGGCGAGTCCGACTCTATCAGATCCTTTCGGGCCTGATTCCCAGTCAGCGGGGCTCGTCTTCCCGGCTGTTGGGCCGTTCCGACGTCTCAAACTCTAGCGGATTCTCCCGGCGACTCATAATCGAGTCGGCGAATTGAATTTCGGCATGCCGAAATTTTCCCCGGTGGGAGGTCGTACAGAGTTTGTTTGCCGCTTGAGCGGCGGGATCGGCTGCCGCCGGACCATGGTGGCTCCGGGACAACTCGAAGAACCTTACGGATGCGAGGGGGGCGTGTCAACCCCGCCCTTCCCTGCTTCTCCCCCCGTTCCAGGAACCGCCCCCGGCCCGGTTCCGGACCCTTCACCCCAGGTCGGTGAGCCGGCCGCCGGCATCCGGCTGCTCGTGTTCCACGCGGCGCAGGAGTCGGATCAGGATCTCGCCCAGGGCTCCGCGCTCGTCGCCCGAGAGGTCCTGGAGCAGGTCCTCCTCGAAAGTGGTCGCCATCCGCATCGCCTCGAGCCACTTCGTCCGCCCCTCGTCCGTCAGCTCGACGATGACGCGCACCCGGTTGTTCTCGTCCCGGTCACGGGTGACCAGGCCCTCGCCCGCCATGCGGTCGATGCGGTGGGTCATCGCGGCAGGGGTGAGCCCGAGACGCTTCGCGAGCTCGCCCGGACCCAGCCGGTAGGGAGTGCCGGAAAGGACGAGGGTCTTGAGGACTTCCCACTCGGCGTTGCTGATGCCGAGGGTGGCGACCTGCCTGCCGTAGGCGACGTTCATCCGGCGGTTCAGCCTGCCCAGCGCGGAGACGATCTGCTCGACCTGGGGGTCGAGATCCCGGAACTCCCGCTGGTAGGCGGCGATCTGCTCGTCGAGGCTCGGCTCCTGGAGCTCGGGCTGCTCGGTGGTGTCAGACATGGCGGGCAGTATCGCACGCTCCACATCACCGTCGAAGTCCTTCAGGCTGAAGAGTTCACTCTCTAACTTTAGTGCTAAAGTCTATGAGTCTGTGTACTTGAAGGTTCTTCGTGTTCTTGAGGTAGGTGAGTGTGACCAGGGAGATGGGCGCAGCGCTGCGGCGGATCCAGCTGGGGAGCGCGCTGAGCGCGTTCGGACTCGGATTCACCGTCCCGTATCTGTACGTCTACGTGGCGCAGGTACGGGATCTCGGTGCCGGTACGGCAGGCGTCGTGCTGGCCGTCTTCGCGATGGCGGCGCTGGCCGTGCTGCCGTTCACGGGCCGGGCCATCGACCGGCGCGGGCCCTTGCCCGTGCTGATCATCGCCGCCGGGGCCGCCGCTGTGGGCGCCTGTGCCCTGGGTGTCTCGGACGGCGTGACGTCCGCGGTGCTGTCGGCCGCCGTCCTCGGCGCGGGTACCGCGGTCATGCAGCCGGCACTGGCCACCATGCTGGTGTGGTGCTCGAGCGCCGCCACCCGCACCCGTGCCTTCGCCATGCAGTTCTTCCTGCAGAACCTCGGACTCGGCATCGGTGGCCTGGTCGGCGGGCAGCTCGTGGACGTCGACCGCCCTTCGAGCTTCACCCTGCTGTTCCTCATCGAGGCGGCGATGTTCGTGGTGCTCGGCGTTGTCGCGGCCACGGTGCGCATGCCGCGCGCCCCCTCCCTGGCCGGGACGGTGCCCGCCGACGGCGCGGCGCCCAAGGCCGGACTGCGTGTGCTGCTCTCCCACCGGGCGATGGTGCAGCTGTGCGTGCTGGGCTTCGTGATCTTCTTCGCCTGCTACGGGCAGTTCGAGTCGGGCCTCGCCGCCTACGGCACCGAGGCCGCCGGCATCGACCCGTCGACCCTGGGTGTCGCGCTGGCCGCCAACACGGCGGTCATCGTCGTCGCGCAGTTCGTCGTGCTCAGGCTCGTGGAACGACGCAGTCGCAGCCGGGTCATCGCGTGGGTGGGTCTGATCTGGGCCTTCGCCTGGATCGTGGCCGGGTACGCGGGTCTCGGGCACGGCAGCCAGACCATGGCGACGGCGGCGATGATCTCCACGTACGCCCTCTTCGGGCTGGGGGAGGCCATGCTCTCGCCGACGGTGGCACCGCTGGTGGCGGACCTGGCGCCGGAGTCCATGGTCGGTCAGTACAACTCGGCGTTCGCGCTGGTGAAGCAGCTCGCGCTGGCCGTCGGGCCTGCCGTGGGCGGGCCGATGGGGGCGTCACTGCACGGGCCGTACATCGTCACCTTCGTGCTGTTCTCGCTGGGCATCAGCGTGCTGGCGCTGAGGCTGGGGCGCCACCTCAGCCCCGTGCAGGACAAGCCCTCGCTCGCGGCGGCGCCGTCGCGCGTGGTCGCCGTGTCGGTGCCGGGGAACGAGCCGGTCACCGCTCCTACCGTCGTGCACTGAGGCGGCTCTCGGTCCCACCGCCCCTCGCCGGGCGGGCCCGGCCCCTACCCCCGCGCGCCGGGCGGGCTCAGCCGGGAAGCGCGAACTCGCACCAGACCGCCTTGCCGCCGCCCGGGGTGCGGCGGCTGCCCCAGGACGTGGCGATGGTCGCGACGATGGAGATGCCGCGTCCCGCCTCGTCCGCGGGTTCCGCGCGGCGACGGCGCGGCAGGTGGTCGTCCCCGTCCGTCACCTCGATGATCAGGCGGCGGTCGGTCCGGCGCAGCCCCAGGCGCATGGGCGGTGTGCCGTGCTGCAGGGAGTTCGCCACGAGCTCGCTCGCGGCCAGCACCCCCAGGTCGCAGAGCTCCATGGGGAAACGCCAGGACGCCAGGACGCCCGTGGCGAAGGCGCGGGCCCTGGGGGCCGCCTCGATGCCCCCGAGCAGTTCGAGCGAGGCGTTGTGGAACAGCTCCGCGCTCGCACCCGTGCGGGCGGGGTGCTGGACCACGAGCACCGCCACGTCGTCGTCGTGCTCCGCGGTGACGCCCAGGGACCGGATGAGCCGGTCGCAGACCACCTGCGGAGATCCCTTGGCCCCGGACAGGGCGCGCTCCAGCGCGGCGACGCCCTCGTCGATGTCCTCACTGCGGCGTTCGACCAGGCCGTCCGTGTAGAGGACGGCCGTGGAACCGGGTGGCAGGGGGATCGTCCCGGAGGTGTGGACCCAGCCGCCCGTACCGAGCGGCGGCCCGGTCGGGTCCTCGGCGCGGTGGACCGTGCCGTCCTCGTCGCACACGAGGATCGGGAGGTGCCCGGCGGAGGCGTAGACGAGATGTCCCTCGTTGGGGTCGTGGACGGCGTAGGCGCAGGTGGCGATCTGGCTGGCGTCGATCTCGGCGGCCAGGACGTCGAGGAGCTGGAGCACCTCGTGCGGCGGCAGGTCGAGGCGGGCGTAGGCGCGGACGGCGGTACGCAGCTGCCCCATGACGGCGGCGGCCCGCACCCCGCGCCCCATCACGTCGCCGATGACGAGCGCGGTACGGCCGGCGCCCAGGGTGATGACGTCGTACCAGTCGCCGCCGACCGCGGCGTCCGTGCCGCCCGGCTGGTACGTGGCGGCGATACGCAGGTCGTCCGGCTGTTCGAGGTCCTGCGGAAGCAGGGAACGCTGGAGGGTGACGGCCGTCTCGCGGTGGCGGCGCTCGCTGGCGCGGAGCCGCTCCGCCGCCTCGGCGTGGTCGGTGACATCGGTGGCGTAGACGAGGACACCCGCTTCCCCGTCCGGTCCGTCCGGGTCGCCGGTGGCCACGGGGGTGCAGGTCACCGTGTAGGAGTTACCGGCCACGACCTTGCGGGACTTGACCGTGCGGGGCGTGCCGCTGCGGAGGACCTGGTCCATGAGGGGCAGCAGGCTGAGCTCGGCGAGCTCGGGCATGGCCTCGGCCGCGGGCACGCCGGAGGGACGTGGGCCGAAGGCCGACGTGTAGGCGGCGTTGACGTAGGTGATGCGGTGCTCGGGGCCGTGGAGCAGGGCGACCGGGGCGGGGAGCCGACCGAGGAGTTCGCCGGCCGACAGCGCCTCCGGCGACGGGCCCTGGGCGGAGTCTTCCGAAGTGTCGTCCGCCGCCCCGGCCGCGGTCCTCGGCCTTACGGACTCGGCGCGGGCGGCGGGCACGGAACTGTGGTCGTCCCGCGCGGCGGCTCGGCGCTGCGTTCCGGGAAAGCGGGCGCTCCAGCGCGTGAAGTTCACGGAATTTCTGGCCTCGTGTGTCGGTCTGGTCCGCTCGGGCGAGCTTCTTCTTCTGCTGGTCCGGGGGGCCGGTCCCCCCTGCCGGTCGTCATTCCGGTCCGGGGTTCCGGGGCCGGGCTTCCGGGAACGCGCTGCCTGGCCTGTCGGTGCTGTCGGTCGTCGCTGCCGGTCACTGTAGGTGACTGCCTGCCGGGTGACTCTGTGCAGGTGTGAGCCCACCTATGGTCACACGTCCAGTGTGACCGACCGTACTGACAGTTGACCTACGGCAGTCGGTCCATCGGCTGAATCAATGCCGTTCACCGGGCCTGCCGGCACGCCGTGTGCCGTGGCTCAATCCGACGTGTCCGGGGGCCTCTCGTCCTTCGGCGGCGCGTCCCCGACAGGCCCTGGATGCACGTCTCCACGTGCGGCGAGGGCGAACTCGGCGCGCGGGTGTTCGAGCGAGCCGAGGGAGACGATCTCCCGTTTGAAGAGCCCGGCCAGGGTCCATTCGGCGAGGACACGTGCCTTCCGGTTGAACGTGGGGACGCGGCTGAGGTGGTAGACGCGGTGCATCAGCCAGGCCGGATAGCCCTTGAGCTTGCGTCCGTAGACGTGCGCGACGCCCTTGTGCAGGCCCAGGGAGGCGACGGACCCGGCGTAGGAGTGCCGGTAGTCCTCGGCCGGCCGGCCGGCGAGCGTGGCCACGATGTTGTCGGCGAGGACCTTGGCCTGGCGCACCGCGTGCTGGGCGTTGGGCGCGGTCTCGGTGCCCGGCTCGGACGAGGTGAGGTCCGGGACGGCCGCCGCGTCGCCGGCGGCCCAGGCGTGTTCGACGCCGTCGACCGAGAGCGTGGCGGTGCAGCGGAGCCGGCCCCGGTCCGTGAGGGGGAGGTCGGTGGAGGCGAGTACCGGCGCGGGTTTGACGCCCGCGGTCCACACCAGGGTGCGGGTCGGGAAGCGTGAGCCGTCGCTGAGCACGGCGATCCGGCCCTCGCAGCTGTCCAGCCGGGTGTCGAGCCGTACGTCGATGTTGCGGCCCCGCAGTTCCCTGACGGCGTATCCGCCCATCGCCTCGCCGACCTCGGGCAGGATGCGCCCGGTCGCCTCGACCAGGATCCACCGCAGGTCGGAGGGCTTGATGTTGTGGTAGTACCGCGAGGTGTAGCGGGCCATGTCCTCGAGCTCCGCGAGTGCCTCCACGCCCGCGTACCCGCCGCCGACGAAGACGAAGGTGAGGGCCGCGTCGCGGACGGCCGGGTCCCGGGTGGCGGAGGCGATGTCCATCTGCTCGATGACGTGGTTGCGCAGGCCGATGGCCTCCTCGACGGTCTTGAAGCCGATGCCGAATTCGGCGAGTCCGGGGACCGGAAGGGTGCGTGACACGGATCCGGGGGCGAGGACGATCTCGTCGTAGGGGATCTCGAGGGCGCCCGTACCGTCCTCGCCCGTGGCGAGCGTGGTGACCGTCGCCGTGCGCTTGGCGTGGTCGACGCGTTCCGCCTCGCCGATGACGATCTTGCAGTGCTTGAGGACCCGGCGCAGCGGCACGACGACATGACGCGGCGAGATCGAACCGGCGGCGGCCTCGGGCAGGAACGGCTGGTACGTCATGTAGGGCTCGGGCGTGACCACCACGATCTCGGCCTCACCGTTTCTCAGTCTCTGCCTCAGCTTCCGCTGGAGACGCAGGGCGGTGTACATCCCGACGTAGCCGCCGCCGACGACGAGAATGCGCACACTTGGCCGGGTGCCGGGGAGCGCTCCCCGGGAATCTGGTCCCATCACCATCCCATGACGCAACGGAGTCCTGCGTTTGTCCACAGGCCTGACGAATTGTGTGACCGGAGCACTTCGATCATCCGGTGGCCCGCCGCCCCTCTCCTGCCCCGGAGCTGCGCAGGTCAAGGGTGGCGGCCGGGTCGGCCCGAAGGGGTCGGATCAGGGTCAGGCCGGTCCTTGCTCCGATCGGGGGGCGCTCCGTGCGGAACAACCCCCTTCTGAATTGACCCGGGCTCAACTATGTTCGTACCCCGTCGGGGTGTCGGATCCGGACTGAGGTCCACACCCCGAGAGACACGGGTGGGGAAGTCTCCGGGGGGAGACGTCATAACCGGGGGAAGCAATGCACATTCAGGATTTGCAGGGGCCGAGCGCTGTCGCCGCTTCGGTCGAGGACCGTGGGCGGCTGAGTGCGGTCGGCACGGTAGGGACCGTGGCGGCCGGAGTGACGGGCGGCGCCGCCCGTTCGGCACCGCTCCGCGTGGACGCACAGCGCAATCTCGAACACGTCCTGCGCGCCGCGCGGGAGGTGTTCGGCGAGCTGGGATACGGCGCACCGATGGAGGACGTGGCGCGCCGCGCCCGGGTCGGCGTCGGTACGGTCTACCGGCGCTTCCCGAGCAAGGACGTGCTGGTGCGCCGGATAGCCGAGGAGGAGACCGCACGGCTGACCGACCAGGCCCGGTCGGCCCTCGGCCAGGAGGAGGAGCCCTGGTCGGCGCTCTCCCGCTTCCTGCGGACCTCGGTGGCTTCGGGCGCGGGGCGGCTGCTGCCGCCGCAGGTGCTGCGCGTCAGGACCGAGCGGGACGAGCAGCCGCCGGCAGCGG
The DNA here is from genome assembly GCF_000717245.1 of Kitasatospora papulosa. GTDB lineage: Bacteria > Actinomycetota > Actinomycetes > Streptomycetales > Streptomycetaceae > Streptomyces > Streptomyces papulosus. The sequence goes on along the minus strand of NZ_JNYQ01000002.1, from coordinate 643,100 downwards.
GTTGGGGGACCGCGGACGATGAGACGCGCGTCCCGCATCAGAGGCAGGGTGCCGAACAGACCGGTCCGCTCCTCGACACCCGGCACCCGGCCACCGAGGAGGGTTTCGAGGGCGATCCGGGAGCGGCCGAACTGCTCGAGGTCGTGGGCAGGCTGGTGGACCGGGCCTGCGAGTCGGGTGAGCTCCGGAGCGATGTGACGGTGGCCGATGTGCTGCTGGTCATCGCCACGGCGGCGCCGGCCCTGCCGGATCCCGCTCAGCAGGCCGCCGCTTCGGCCCGGCTGCTCGACATCCTGCTGGAGGGTCTCCGCTCCCGCCCCGTGTGACCGCCGCGGCGGTCACGTGCTCCGCACACCGGTGCCGCGGCCGGTGGGACACCCCCCGCCGGCCGGACACCCGTACGGCCGGGGGGCGTTGCTCCTTCCCCGTGCGGGTGACGTCACGCCCCCCGGACGGGGGAAGACACCCCGGACGAGTGGTTGCCGGTGCTCGGGGTTCGTCGCGGCACGGCTCTGTGGCACTCTGTCCCCGTATTCGGGTCCGAGGGTGTCTACGGGGGCTTCCGCGATGAGCGGTGAGGCGCAGCAGGAAGAGCCGGCCGACGGTATCGAGGGCGGCACGGTGCTGCCCGGACCCTGGCCGGCGGCGTCCACCGACGGCGGGACGCAACAGAAGACCGGCGCGAAGACGGACTCGGCCCACGCGGTTCCGCTCCAGCGTGAGGGACGCGCGGGGTCCGCCGATCTCGGCCCCTCCGACGCCCAGTTGATCGAGGGCATGCGTGCGGGGGACGACCGGGCGTACGAGGAGCTGTTCCGGCGCCACTCGGCGGCCGTGCGCCGCTACGCCGGCACCTGTTGCCGGGACGCGCACACCGCCGACGACCTGACGGCGGAGGTGTTCGCCCGGACCCTGCAGGCGGTGCGCGGCGGAAAGGGGCCTCAGGAGGCCGTCCGGGCCTACCTCATGACGGCTGTCCGGCACGTCGCGGCCGCGTGGACCAGGAGCGCGAAGCGCGAACACCTGGTCGACGACTTCGCGGTGTTCGCCGCGCAGGCCACCCGCTCCGCCGAGTTGTCGGAGACCGACACCCTCGATCTCGGCGCCGACGTGCTGGCCATGCACGAGGCGGACCGGTCGATGGCCATGCAGGCGTTCCGCAGCCTGCCGGAACGCTGGCAGGCCGTGCTCTGGCACACCACCGTGGAGGAGGAGTCGCCGAGCGAGGTCGCCCCGTTGTTCGGGCTGACGGCCAACGCCACGGCGGTCCTGGCCGTCCGGGCGCGTGAAGGGCTCAAGCAGGCCTATCTGCAGGCCCATGTGAGCCGGTCGCTGACGGCGGGTGGCGACTGCGCGCAGTACGCCGACCGGCTCGGCGCCCATGCCCGGGGCGGTCTGCGGACCCGGGCCGAACGCGGGCTGCGCAAACATCTCGACACGTGCGCGCGGTGCCGGGTCGCCGCCGGTGAGCTGGACCGCGTGAACGCCGGCATCCCGGCTCTGCTCCCGGTCGCCGTCATCGGCTGGTTCGCGGCGGGTTACGCGGTCAAGGCGGCCGGTGTCGTGGCGGGCGGCGCCATGGGGGCGGCGGGTGCCGGAGCCGCCGCGGCGGCCACGGGCGGCGCGTCCTCCGGAGGGGGCTCGGCGGCCGGCGGAGCCGCGGCGTCGGAAGGGCTCGGCGCACCGCTGAAAGCCGGGATCGCCGCCGCCGTCGCCGTGGCGGCCGCCGCCGGTCTCGTATGGGCCCTGGTCGGCGAGGACCGGCCGGCGCCGGAGCAGAAGCCGGTCGCCAAACCGCCGGTCACGGCGCCCGTGGTCCCCACGCCTCCGCCGCCGGAACCGGAACCGGCCCCGCAGCCGCCGGCCCCGCCCGCGTCACCGACGTCCGAGGCACCGCCCGCGGCGGAGCCGGCACCGGCGCCGACGCCCACGCCGAAGCCGCCGGCACCGGAACCCACCCCCGAGCCCACCCCGCCCGAGGCCCCGCCGACACCCACACCCACACCCACACCGAGCCCCACGCCGCCGCCCGCCCCCAAGGAGCCCGCGCCGGAGGTCTACCAGGTCAACGAGCTCGCGTACTCCCTCACGGGTGACCACACCGGTCCCGAGATCCTGCTCGGCCGGAGCAGCGGTGTGTTCTGGCAGCGCGGCGGGCTGTCGATCGCCTCGACGACGTACGCCCACGGGGTCACCGCGCCCTCCCGCTCGTCCGTCACCGTCCAGCTCAACCGGACGTGCGCCCGCTACGACGCGCTGGTCGGGGTCGACGACCTGACGCTGGGACTCGGTGCCGTGCGTTTCTCCGTGTACGACGGGGAGGGCGCACGGCTGTGGCAGTCCCCCGTGGTGCGAGGCGGTGAGCCTGCGGTGCCGTTGAGCGTCGGCATCGAGGGCCTGCGGACGATCCGGCTCGTCGTGGAGCCCTCGGGCCCGCTCGGCGACGTCGCACTGGCGGACTGGGCCGAGTCGCGCATCAGCTGCCGCTGAACTCCCGGGTGACGCCGGTCAGGAGCCCGATCACGTCCTGGGGTGTCAGGCCGCGCCCCCTGGCGCTCCGCGACGGGCCCGTCGGCCCGGCGGCTACGGCTGGAGGGTGCGGCGGGCCGGGACGACGACGCCCGCGACGGCGCGTTGCCGTGGGGCCGCCGTGCCGGTCCAGCAGGTGCCCCGGCGGGTGACGAGGCGGCGGAGCCACAGTTCCGTGGAGGCCAGCTCGGCCAGGCCGTCCAGGGGGAGGGGTTCGCCCTCGGAGGCCGCGCGCAGCGCCTTGCGGACGACGCGGGCCTCGACCAGGCCCGCGTCGGCGAGCAGCGGGGCGTCGAAGAGGGCGATCAGTTCGGGCAGGGCGGTACGCAGGCCGATGCGCCCGGCCGCGGTGGAGGTGGCCTGCGACGGGGTGCCCCAGCCGGGCGGCAGGTCGTGGATACCGGCGCCCGCGAGGACCCGGCGCAGGATCGCGGCCCGGGCCCCCGGCTGGACCCGTAGCGACTCCGGGAGGGCGCGGGCCGCCCGGACGACCTGGTTGTCGAGGTACGGGGCGTGCAGGCGCTGGCTGCGGATCTCCGCCGCCTGTTCCAGGATCCGCTGGTCCGCCGCGTGCCGGGCGAGTGCGGCGCGGGCCCTCGCCTCTCCGGGGCGCTGGACGAAGGCCGGCCGGAGTGCCGCCTCCTGGAGACGGACCGATACCTCCGCGAGGGCCTCCCCGGTGAGCCACCGGGCGGCAGGCCCCGGCCGTGACCAGGCGAGGGAGGCGAGCGAGGCATCGGCCGGGGTGTCGAGGTCGGGGGCGTCCCGGTTGGCGTCGGGCAGCAGGGACGCGGCCGTCTCCAGCCCGGTGCGGTAGGACGTACGGGCCAGCCGACGGGCCGCCCGGTAGACGGCCAGCGGGACGAACAGGGAGTGGGTGGAGGGGCCTTCGGCCCGGGCGAGCGCGGCGACGGGCCGCAGGAGGTGACGTCTGCGCCGGTCCATGAGGAGGTCGGCCAGCCGTGCCGGGTGCGCGTCCAGGACCTGCCGTGCGCCGTGGCCGACGAAGTGGTCCGCGCTGCCCGCGGACAGCCGGCGGCGGTGGCGTTCGGCGACGACCAGGGAGGGGGCGGGTTCGTCGGTGAGCGGGCCGCTCTCCAGTGACGCGTAGGGCAGCGCCTCCTCGCCGGCCGCCACGACCACGTGGTGCAGACGGGGGTTGGCGGCGATGGCCCTGGCCCGCTCCATCTCGTCCTCGCGGCCCGGTGCGGAGAGGTCGTTGAACGTGACGGCCAGCAGGCGTTCGCCCGCGCCCGTCCCGTGGCCGAGCACGGTGCCCGGCAGCCCGGGCAGTCCCGAGGCGAGCAGCGCGAGAGTGGCGGAGGCGCTGCCGCCGGAGAGGTCGGCGCCGATACCGGGGACGGGCGCCCCCCGGGCCGCACGGCGTTCGGCGGGACCCATGCCGGGCACGGGCCCCGGGTCGGGCGGCAGGGTCTCCGGAGCGTGGCGCGGGGCCGTGAGCCGCGCGCGTACGGCTTCGACGAGCGCGTCGCGTACGCCTTCGACCGCGCTCACCGGGTCGGCCTGGGGGGCGGCGACGGCGAGCGAGGCCACCGCCTCGTATCCGGTGATCTCGCGGGAGCCCTCCCGGAGGATCAGCGCGTGCCCGGGCGGGATCCGCTTGACCCCGGCGTAGGGGGTGCCGTCGCCCAGCGCCTCGGGGGTCTCGGGGCAGGCCAGCAATGCGGCGAGGTGACCGATGTCCAGCTGCGCCTCGATGAGGTCGGCGAGCGGGAGGGCCGCGGTGGCATAGGCGGTGCCGTTGGCCCAGGGCGTGTGGAAGACGGGGCGCGCACCGGCGAGGTCCCCGGCCACGGTGATGCGGCGGCCGATCTGTACGACCGCCGTGTAACTGCCGGGCCAGGCGGTGAGATGGCGCAGTGCCCCGCCGCGGGCGGCCAGCAGCCCGACGCGGAGCTGCTCGTCGGTGGCCCCGCAGCAGCCGAGGACGGCGAGGCGGGTGGTGGGCGCCCCCTCGGATGTCGCGACCGTGACGACGCGGATCTCGTCAGGTCTCCAGTCGCCCACGGCCCAGAGCGGATCCGGGTCGCCCCACAGGAGTTGGGAGCCGACCGGGTGCACGGTGCGTCCCTCCCCGTGGTGGCCGACCGCGCCCACGGTGCCGAAGCTCGCGGCGATACTGCTCCACCCCACCAACCAACGCATCGCCGCCTCCACAGGCTGTGGACGAACCGGCGCGCCAGGACACGGGAACGCCGTCGCGGGACATGCTGCCACGACAACGGCGCCCGGGAGGGGGTACGGGCGGCGCACACAGGATGCGCATGCGCCCCTGGCAAAGGCCTGGCCACGGCTCCGTGGGCGCCCTCGCAACAGAACGGGATCTTCGGCGAGTTACGGCGATCGGCCCCTGAGGTGGTCCCTGCCCCGGCCGAGCCGCGGAACCCGTGTAATCCGGCCATAGTCGGGCGGCCTCGCCACACCCCGTCCGACCGGCGCTATCCAGCCATTTTCCGATCGCCGGGGAACCGCGCGTTTCGCCTTCGACAGCTCGCGCGGCACGCCCGCCGCCACGTCCCCCGGACCGTCGGCGGGGCCCTCCCCCGGGACCGCCGGAGCGCCCCGCGGTCCATCCGTCCGGTGCCGCGGCGTGCGGGCCGGCGCATCCCCCCGGTGCGCCGGTCCGCACGTCCGCCCTACCGAATCCCCGCCCGTGCGGCGCACAGTCCGGGAGGTGTCATCACCTCCCGGACCGGTTCGCCGCCCGCGGGGATTGGAGCGGCGGTCTCCCCCAGCCCGCCGAGTCCAGTTCGGCGGGCCGACCCACGCAGGACCCATCGAAGCGCTTGCGATTCGGCCGGGGCAGAGCGCACGGCCGGGCGCACGGCCACACATCAGGAGCACGACACCTCCGCGCCTCGCGCCGCACGGACAACATTCCCGCCATACGGAGGTCTGCCCCTTAACGGTGGGGATGCGGCGAACTACGCTGGGTTTACCGATGTTCTCGGCAGGGCGGCATATTCCACGGGGCCTGGCCAAATGCGTGTGCGGCCGGAGTGCCCGGGACCGTAGCTGGGGAGAACACGGTACGAATGCCGCGCGCCCGACGGTGACGCGGCAGCCGTCTGTGTGTCGAGGGGTGGCTATGTCCAGGGAGCAACGCGGGCCGAACGAGAAGCTCGGCACGGTTCTCGCCCTCGCGGGAATCAGCAACGCCGGGCTCGCCCGGCGGGTCAACGACCTCGGGGCGCAGCGGGGTCTGACCCTTCGTTACGACAAGACGTCGGTGGCCCGGTGGGTCGCCAAGGGCATGGTGCCGCAGGGCGCGGCGCCGCATCTGATCGCGGCGGCGATAGGGGCCAAACTCGGCCGTCCCGTGCCGCTGCACGAGATCGGGCTCGCCGACGCCGATCCGGCGCCGGAGGTCGGCCTCGCCTTCCCCCGCGACGTGGGTGAGGCGGTGCGGTCGGCGACCGATCTGTACCGGCTGGATCTCGCGGGCCGCCGGGGCGGCGGCGGAATCTGGCAGTCACTGGCGGGCTCCTTCGCGGTGAGCGCCTATGCGACCCCCGCGTCCCGGTGGCTCATAACCCCCGCCGACCCGTCGGTGGCACGGGCCCCGGCGGCCGCCCAGGCCTCGCTCCTCGCCCCCGAGGGCGCACCCGGGGCGCAGATTCCCGTCCAGCCGGGTCCGGACACCACGGGTGCGGCCGACGGCACGCTCCTGCGCGTGGGCCACAGCGATGTGACCAAGCTGCGCGAGGCCGCTCAGGACGCGCGCAGGTGGGACTCCAAGTACGGAGGGGGCGACTGGCGTTCCTCCATGGTTCCGGAGTGCTTACGCGTCGACGCCGCACCACTGCTGCTGGGCTCCTACAGCGACGAGGTGGGCCGGGCGCTCTTCGGCGCCTCCGCCGAGCTGACCAGGCTAGCCGGGTGGATGGCCTTCGACACCGGCCAGCAGGAGGCCGCGCAGCGCTACTACATCCAGGCGCTGCGCCTGGCCCGCGCCGCCGCCGACGTACCGCTGGGCGGTTACGTGCTGGCGTCGATGTCTCTTCAGGCGACCTACCGGGGCTTCGCCGACGAGGGCGTGGATCTCGCCCAGGCCGCGGTCGAACGCAACCGCGGGCTGGCCACCGCACGGACCATGAGCTTCTTCCGGCTCGTGGAGGCGCGCGCCCATGCCAAGGCCGGCGACGCACCGGCCGCGGGGGCCGCGCTCAGAGCCGCCGAGAGCTGGCTGGAGCGCTCCCGGACCGGTGACTCCGACCCGACGTGGCTCGGGTTCTACTCGTACGACAGATTCGCCGCCGACGCCGCCGAGTGCTACCGCGACCTCAAGGCGCCCCGCCAGGTGCGTCGCTTCACCGAACAGGCCCTGTCGAAACCCACCGACGAGTTCGTCCGGTCGCACGGACTGCGGCTCGTCGTGTCCGCGGTGGCCGAGCTGGAGTCGGGCAACCTCGACGCGGCCTGCGCGGCGGGGACCCGGGCCGTGGAGGTGGCGGGACGGATCTCCTCCGCGCGCACCACGGAGTACGTGCGCGACCTGCTGCACCGCCTCGAGCCGTACGGGGACGAGCCCCGGGTGGCCGAGCTGCGGGAGCGCGCCCGGCCCCTCCTCGTCTCCCCCGCCTGAATCGCGGTCGGCCCCGGCGCCACCGGTACGCCCCGGTTTCGCCGGATCCGGGTGCGAAACGTTTCGCCACGCTGGCGCCCTCCCTGGTTTGAGCGCGTTGTCAGTGGGTCAGTGCACTATCGGGGTGGGAGGTGGCGTGATGATGACGCACGCGGCGTACGACTGCGATGTGCTGGTGATCGGTGGCGGAATCGTCGGTCTGTCGACCGCGTACGCGCTCACGCGCACCGCGCCCGGCACCAGGGTCACGGTGCTGGAGAAGGAGTGGGGCCCGGCCCGGCACCAGACCGGGCGCAACAGCGGGGTGATCCACAGCGGCATCTACTACGCCCCGGGCTCGCTCAAGGCGCGCTACGCGGTGCGGGGCGCCGCCGAGCTGGTGGACTTCTGCGTGGAGCACGGGATCGACCACGCGGTGACGGGGAAGCTGATCGTCGCGACCGGCCGGGCGGAGCTCCCCCGGCTGCACGCGCTGGTGCAGCGCGGCCGGGCGCACGGCCTGCCGGTCCGGGAGCTCGGACCCGCCCAGATCACGGAGTACGAGCCGCACGTGCGCGGCCTGGCGGCGATCCGGGTGGGCACCACGGGGGTGTGCGACTTCACCGCGGTGGCCGTCCGGTTCGCGTCCGAGGTGACCGTGTCCGGCGGGCAGATCCGTTACGGCGCGGAGGTCGTCGCCGTCGACCGGCGTCCCTGGGGTGTCGCGGTGCGCACGGCCGACGGCCAGGTGGTCAGGGCCCGCGTGCTGGTCAACTGCGCGGGACTGCACAGTGACCGGGTCGCGCTGCTCGCGGGCGACGAGCCGGGGGCACGCATCGTGCCCTTCCGCGGGGAGTACTACGAGCTGGCCAGACCCGAGCTGGTGCGCGGCCTCGTCTATCCGGTGCCCGACCCCGCGTTCCCCTTCCTCGGGGTGCACCTGACGCGGGGGGTCGACGGCTCGGTCCACGTCGGACCGAACGCCGTGCCGGCGCTGGCACGCGAGGGATACGACCGCACCGTCGTCCGTCCGGGCGAGTTGGCCGCCACCCTGGCCTGGCCCGGCTCCTGGCGGATCGCCCGGCGCCACTGGCGGTACGGGGCGGGCGAGATGCACAGATCGCTGTCGAAGAGCGCGTTCACCCGGGCCGTGCGGCGTCTGCTGCCCGAGGTGACGGAGGCCGACCTGCGGCCCTCTCCGGCCGGTGTGAGGGCCCAGGCGGTCCTGCGCGACGGCACCCTGGTGGACGACTTCCTGATCCGGGACGCCCCGCACACGGTGCACGTACTGAACGCCCCGTCCCCCGCGGCCACCGCGTCCCTGCCCATCGGGAGGGAGGTGGCGCGACGGGCCCTGCTGCGGGCTCGCGCGACGGGGTGGACGCCTCCCGCCGTAGAATCGGGTCATTGTGTCTGAGCCCCTGAACCCCACCCCAGAGACGCCCGGCCCCGCCCCGGAGACGCCCGGCTCGGCGCCGGACTCCGCGCCCGGCCCCGGCCTCGACGCCGCACCGGACCCCTCCGGCGCGGAGGCAGCCACCGACGCCGAGGCGGACGCGGCGGCGCGCCGTGCGGCCTCCTTCGAGCGCCAGCGGAGACTGCGCCAGGAACCCCGCTTCCCCGGTGGTCCGGCGGCCGATCCGGCGGGCTCGCACCACGAGCGCCGGATCCGCAGCTTCCAGCCGCGCCGCAGCCGGGTGACCGCCGGCCAGGAGGACGCGCTCCAGCGTCTGTGGCCCAAGTGGGGCCTGGACATCGACGGCCGCGGTGTCCTCGACCTCCCCACACTGTTCGACGGTCTCCCGGTGGTCCTGGAGATCGGTTTCGGCATGGGCGAGGCGACGGCCCAGATGGCGGCCGAGGACCCGGACACCGGCATCCTGGCCGTCGACGTGCACACGCCCGGCCAGGGCAACCTGCTGGGCCTCGCGGACCGGGCGGGGGTCTCCAACGTCCGTGTCGCCAACGGCGACGCGATCATCCTGCTCCGCGAGATGCTGGAACCGGCCGCTCTGGACGGGCTCCGGGTGTACTTCCCCGACCCGTGGCCCAAGAAGCGGCACCACAAGCGGCGGCTGATCCAGACGGAGTTCCTCGACCTGGTGGCGCAGCGGCTGAAGCCGGGCGCGCTCGTCCACTGCGCCACGGACTGGGAGCCGTACGCGGAGCAGATGCTGGAAGTCCTGTCGGCGCACCCCCTGTTCGAGAACACCCAGGCGGACGGTGGCTATGCGCCGCGGCCCGCGTTCCGGCCGCTGACCCGCTTCGAGGGGCAGGGCCTGGACAAGGGGCACGTCGTGCACGACGTGCTGTTCACCCGTCGCTGATCGGCCATGGGCCGGCGCCCCGGCCCCGGCTGCGTGGCCAGGTGTCAGTCGCCCTCGTTAGGGTCGTCGGATGTCCGAGGGGTCCGTGCAGCACCAGCAGCCGGCCGTCCCGGTTCTCGAAGGGCAGCAGCTCGACGAGTTCCTGGGCGCCGTCCCGGAGCGAGGCCAGTGGCGTTACCGGCCCCGCCGCGTCGGCATGGTTTGGCGCAGCAAGGCGTTCCGTGCCGGTGCGGTGATCACGGTGCTCGCCCTGTGCGGTCTGGTGATCCTGGCGCTGGTACGTCAGCAGACGGGCACCGAGGGCTTCCTGGTGGGTCTGGGGCTGGCGGTGCTGCCCGTGCCGCTGTTGATGGCGGCGTTCCGCTGGCTGGACCGGGTCGAACCGGGGCCATGGCGGAATCTGCTGTTCGCCTTCTCCTGGGGTGCGTGCGCCGCGGCGCTCGTGGCCATCATCGCCAACTCCTTCGCGACCCGGTGGATAGCGACGGCGACCGCGGATCCGGCGAGCGCCGACACGCTCGGGGCCACGCTCGTCGCGCCGGTGGTCGAGGAGAGCGCGAAGGCCATCGCGGTCCTGCTGATCTTCCTCTTCCGCAGACGGCAGTTCGGCGGGATCGTCGACGGCATCGTGGTCGCCGGTTTCACCGCGACCGGTTTCGCCTTCACCGAGAACATCCTCTACCTGGGCAACGCCTTCGGTGAGGACCAGCAGCTCGGCACCACGGGCTTCGCCTCGGTGACCGCCGGGACGTTCTTCGTCCGCGTGGTGATGTCGCCGTTCGCGCATCCCCTGTTCACCGTGCTCTCCGGCATCGGCTTCGGCATCGCCGCGCTCGGCGGGGCACGCCACCGGGTACGCCGCGTCGTCCTGCCCCTGGTGGGGCTCGTCCTCGCCATGGGCATGCACGCCCTGTGGAACGGCTCGTCGGCGTTCGGCCCGTACGGCTTCTACCTGGTGTACGGCGTCTTCATGATGCCGTCCTTCGGTCTGGTGACCTGGCTGGCGATCTGGTCGCGCCAGCGGGAGCTGCGCACGCTCTCCACCGAGCTGCCGGTGTACGCGGCGGCCGGCTGGCTGGCCCCCGCAGAGCCGCTCGCGCTGGCCTCGATGCGGGCGCGGGGCATGGCGCGTGACATGGCCAGGCACTGGAACGGCCACCCCGACCGCGCCCGGGGCAAGGCGGCGGCCCGTGCCGTCGCCGAGTACGAGTCGTTCGCGACGTCCCTGGCCATGCTGCGCCGGAGGGCGCGCCACGACGGGGCGGGCAAGGACTTCGCCCTGCGCGAGCAGGAGTTGCTGCACCACCTCTGGCAGCGCCGGGAGATCGCGGGACCGGCCCTGACGTACGCGGCCCATGCGGCCGGCCGGCTGCGCGCCCACCGGCCGCCCGTACCGCCCCCGTTTCCCCGGCAGTACCCCCGCGGCGGTCCGCCCCCGCAGCCGCAGCAGCTCCCCGCGCCGCACCGGCATTACGGCGGACCCAACCCGTACATGGACGACGGCGGGCGGCGGACCCCGCCGCCCGCCTGAGGTCGTCCCGCGGGTGGTTTCAGGCGGATGCCTCGGTCAGCTCCGCGAGCTCCTGCTCACTCAGCCGGAGGCCTGCCACCGCCACCAGCGCGGGCAGCTGTTCGACGGTACGCGCGGAGGCGATGGGCGCGGTGACGGTCGGCCGGGAGGTCAGCCAGGCGAGGGCGACCGTGGCGATCTCGGCGTCGTGCTCCTGGGCGATCCGGTCGAGCGCGGCGAGCACCTTGCGGCCTCGCTCGGTCTCCAGGTGCTTGCCGGCGCCCTCGGCCCGCGCGCTCTCGACGGTCGTCCCCGGCCGGTACTTGCCGGTGAGGAAGCCCGCGGCGAGCGCGAAGTACGGGACCGCGGCGAGACCGGCGGCGGCCGCCGTGTCCTGGAGGGCGCCCTCGTAGGTGTCGCGCGAGACGAGGTTGTAGTGCGGCTGGAGCGCGACGTAGCGGGCCAGGCCCTCGCGCTCGGAGAATTCCAGGGAGGCCCGGAGCCGCTCGGCGCTGATGTTGGAGGCGGCGATCTCGCGCACGGTCCCCGCCTTCACCAGCTGGTCGAGCGCGGTGACAATCTCCTCGACGGGGACGCTCTCGTCGTCGAAGTGCGTGTAGTACAGATCGATGTGGTCGGTGCCGAGCCGGCGCAGGGACGCCTCGGCCGCCGCCTTGATCGTGGTGGGCGAGAGCCCCTTGTACGAGGGGTGGGCGCCGACCTTGGTGGCGATGACGACGTCGTCGCGGCGGGAACGGGCCGCCAGCCACTTGCCGATGAGGGTCTCCGACTCACCACCCTCGTTGCCCGGGATCCAGGCGGAGTAGGAGTCGGCGGTGTCGATGAAGTTGCCGCCGGCCGCGACGTACGCGTCGAGGACGGCGAACGTCCGCTCCTCGTCGGCGGTCCAGCCGAAGACGTTGCCGCCGAGGGCGAGGGGAAAGACCTGAAGGCTCGATGAACCGAGCGGGCGCAAAGACGTCATGCCCAGGAACAACCAGCTGGCGGAGGCAACTATTCCGTTCCGCTGGCGGCGTGCCCGGCCACCGCCGCCCGCTCCCGGCCGCCACGGCCCCGGACAGGCCGACGGCCCTGACGTCGGGGGGTCGTGCGTCAGGGCCGCCGGGGTTCTGCCGCGCCGGTCGCCGGCGCGTGGGATCAGATCGTGAGGCCCTTGCCGCGGAGCCAGGCCATCGGGTCGATGCCCGTGCCGTCCGCGGTGTGGACCTCGAGGTGCAGGTGGGCACCCGTCACGTTGCCGGTGGCGCCGACCCGGCCGATGGTCTGGCCGGTGGTGACCTTCTGCCCGGCGGACACGTCCATCGAGGACTGGTGGCAGTACCAGATCTCGGTGCCGTCGTCGAGCTCCAGGACCGTGCGGTAGCCGTACGAACCGGAGTAGCCGGCCGACTTCACCGTGCCGCTGTGCACGGCCTTGACCGGGGTCCCGGTCGGGGCCGCGAAGTCCAGCCCGGTGTGGTGCCCGGAGGACCACATCGAACCGGCCTGGCCGAAGGTCGAGCTGATGTAGTACGACGAGGTCGGTACGGCGTAGCTGGCGGCGAGCTTGGCGAGGCGCTCGGCCTCCGCCTTCTTCTCCGCCGCTTCTTCCGCCGCCTTCTTCTTCGCGGCGGCCTCGGCCTCGGCCACGCTCTGCTGCTTCGCCGCCTGGGCCGCGGCCGCCTCGGCCGCCGCCTTCTCCTGGGCGGCCTTGGCCTCGGCGTCGGCTCCGGCCTGCTGCTGCTCGGCCTGCTGGAGGATGCGGGCGCGCAGCGCCTCACCCGCGTCGGTGGCGCCTCCCTCGGCCTCGGCCGCGGTGATGCCCGCGGTGGTGAGCGGGGAGGAAGCGGCGACCGTCTCGTGGTCCGAGTCGGAGTCGCCGGACATGAACGCGCCCACGCCGGGCAGGGACTTGGCGTCAGGAAGATTGTCCGCGATGGAATCGGGAAGAGAGATGGAGACCGGCGGCTTGCTCTGCGCGGTGGCCATGCCACCCGCACCGACGGCCGCGATGACCCCGACGCCGAGGACGGTGGAGCTACGGGCGAGGCCGCGCTGCTTGGCTACGCGATGCCGGCCGCGTACGGGACGGATGGACTCCTCGGTGGGGTTCCATTCCTCCCACGTCCTGCCCTCGTCTCCGAAGCTGTCGGACCTGAAGGGTGACGGGGCCTCGGGGGCAGGCTGGTTGGACGCCACGTGGGCGCACTCCTTTCCTTCCTTCTCGCCTACCGGGTTAGCTGACGGGTTCGGAGCAGGAAGGTCTCCTACGGACCCCTTCGTCTCTCGCGAGACACAGGTGTCCGATTCACCCCATGTAGGTGGTTCCCCGGTTCCCTTGCGGAATTCGGCGCTGCGCACGGTGCCGCCTCTTGCGACGGCAGGTACAACCGCGCTGCGTTATCGAACGTTAATAGACACACGGGCCCGATTCCAAGCTGTTCCCATAGATCATTGACGCCCCCGGCCTGGACTTACAGGGGTCAATCGGGCGCAAAAGGGCGAGTTGAACGCGCATATTCCAGCCGTCAGTTTCTGACGGTACGTCAAATGTTATGCGGAGCGGGGTCCTTCGACTACCGACGGTGGTGACCGTTCATTCACTGTCCCGTCGCACGATCTTCACGGTGGTCCGGCGCCCCTGCTGACCCCTCGCCGGGCGGGCGACCGCGAGGAGCGCCAGGTCGTCCGTCGACCGGCCACCCGTGTGCAGCCGTACGTCGTCCGTGAGCGCGGACAGCAGTTCCTCGGGCCCCGGGAAGAGCCGGCCACGAAGCCGGTCCGCCGGGTCGTAGAACGCCCCCTTCACGTCCCGCGCCTCGGAGAGCCCGTCGGTGAACGCCAGGAACATCGCCCCGGCCGGCAGCGTCCACTCGTCGGCCCGGTCGGGCCACGCTCCGAGCCCCATCCCGAGCGGCAGGGCGGGCTCGGTCGGCACCAGCACGTCGAGCGAACCGTCGGGGTGGAGCACGAGCGGCTCGGGGTGGCCGCGGTTGATGACCTTCAGGGTGTCCGAGCCGACCGGGATCTCCGCCAGCACCGCGGTGACGAAACCCTCCATCGAGTCGAGCCCGCCCCGCCGCGAGCCCTCCCGGGCCAGCGCCCGCTCCAGCCGCTGGGCGACCCCCTCCAGCGACCTCTCCTGCTCGGCGGCCTCCCGGAACGCCCCGATCACGACGGCCACCGCCGCCACGGCGTCCAGGCCCTTGCCCCGGACGTCCCCGACGACCAGTCGCACCCCGTACGGGGTGTCCGCGGCGGCGAACAGGTCACCGCCGACGAACTCGTCCGCCTGGGCCGCCTCGTACCGTGCCGCGACCTCCAGCCCTCCGATCCGGTCCTCGGGCGTCGGCAGGACCGCGCGCATGGCGGTCTCCGCGATGACCCTCGCCGAGGCCAGCTGCTCGTTCCCACGGCGCACGACGCGGTTGATGACGAGGGAGAGCGCGACGACGGTCACCAGGGTCAGCAGGTCCGTGATCGACACGACCCCGGCGAGCGCGCCGTCGGACGACCGGAGGACGAATACGACGAGGACGGCGGCCACGCCGACCCTGACGGTGCCGGCCAGCGAGAAGAACGGGGCGGCGATCAGCGGAGCCGCGGTGAAGAGGGGGACCGCGGTGACCTCGGCCGGCGTCCCGAGGTCGAAGGCCACGCCGGCACAGATCATCAGGGCGGGCAGCGCACGCACGAACCGCCGGGAACGGGAGCCCCCGCCCACGTCCCTACGCCGCCCGTCCCGCTTCCCCACCTGTGTACTCCTGCCCGCTCCACCCACGGCTGCGGACGGTATCGCGCCCCGACCCGGCCGTCCGGAGCCGCGCCGAAGGGCGACGCGTCATGGGCCGAAGGGACGAGCGCGCCCGGAGCCTGGTTCTCCGGGGGTCAGTCGGAGAGCCGGTGCTGCGCGTAGATCGTCAGTGCATCCCGTACGAAGACGGCGGTTCCGTCCCCGTGGCGATCGTAGTTCCTCCCGAAGCGCGGATCGGCGACGTACATCTCCCCGAGCCCGGTCACATAGGCGCGGGTCACCTCGGCCGTCGCCGACAGCCACGCGCAGTGCCGCCGCGCGATGTCCTGCGCCTCCTCGCCGCCGGGTTCCAGACCGGCGGCCCTGGCCACCCCGTAGTCCCGGGCGATCTCCTCGTGCACGCCCTGGAAGCGGGCGCGTTCGGCCTCGCTCAGCCCGCGCCACCACCGGCCGCTCCGCTCGTACGCCTCCCGGCCCCAACGCTCGGTGACCTCCTCCTCGTACGCCGTGTGGTCGAATCCGTCGAACACTTCCTCGGCCATGAGTTCCTCCCCTTCCTCGGTCCTGCGCAGAGTGGTCCGCACCGAGGCGATCTGCCGCCCGATGCGCTCCCGTTCCTGCTCCAGCAGGCGCAGATGGGTCCGAAGAGCCGTCGCGGTGTCCCGCTGGCCCTCCAGGACGTCCTTGATCGCGGGCAGCGGGAGCCCCAGTTCCCGCAGCAGCAGGATGCGCTGGAGCCGGACCAGGGCCTCCTGGTCGTAATAGCGGTAGCCGTTGGCGCCCTTGCGGCTCGGCTCGAGGAGACCGACGTCTCCGTAGTGCCGCAGGGTCCGGCTCGTGGTGCCGGCCCGCCGGGCGATTTCCTGTATGGACCACTCCATGCCGGAAACGCTAGATCTTCACGCAGGCCTCTGTCTTCAGTAGCGGGGACAGGATTTGAACCTGCGACCTCTGGGTTATGAGCCCAGCGAGCTACCGAGCTGCTCCACCCCGCGTCGTTGTGAGTACAACTCTACGTCATCCAGGAGGGTGCTCCGACCATGTTTGGCCGCCGCACCCCCGCACCCTTCTCCCCGGAAGAGTCGAACCGAGTAGATCGCAACTCCAACAGAGTTTGATGCAGGAGGAGTTGGATCACGGAGCGGCGCGCCCACGGGAGTTTCCACATCCCCGGATCCGGCATCCCGCCCGGCCCCGGCCTCCCCGGCCGCGCCACGCCCGACCCGAGGCGGCGCTCCGCGATTGCGCCGCCCCCGGAGCGGCGGGACGCTGGACGTGAGAACTTTTCGGCGTCCGTCCCGTCCGCCCGGCGCCCCCGGGTGCCGGCGCCGACCGGTGAACCCCTCCGCGACGGGTGGTACAGGAGCAGGCCCGGACGCATGTGCGCGCTAGGAGACGATCATGGACGGCGCCCTCCTCGAGACGATGCGAACCGCTCTGCGCGGACCGGTCATCGGCCCGGACGACCAGGCGTACGGGCAGGCCCGTACGGTCTACAACGCCATGATCGACAAGAAACCGTCGGCCGTGGTCATGTGCCGCGACACGGCGGACGTCATCGAGGCCGTGAAGTTCATCCGCGCGAACGACCTGGACGTGGCGGTCCGGGGCGGTGGACACAGCGGCCCCGGACTGGGCCTCTCCGACGGCGCGGTCACCCTGGACCTCTCCCCCATGCGCGGCGTGCGGGTCGACCCGGCCACCCAGACCGCCCAGGCCGACGGAGGTGCGACGCTGGGTGACTTCGACCACGCCACCCACGCGTTCGGACTCGCCACCCCGGCGGGGATCATGTCCACGACTGGGATCGGCGGGCTCACCCTCGGTGGCGGACACGGCTACCTGACCCGCAAGTACGGCCTCTCCGTGGACAACCTGGTCTCCGCGGACGTGGTCCTGGCCGACGGCACCTTCGTCTCGGCCAACCCGAGTGAGCACTCCGACCTGTTCTGGGCGCTCCGGGGCGGCGGCGGCAACTTCGGCGTCGTCACGTCCTTCGACTTCGAGCTGCACCCCGTGGACACGGTGGGTGTCGCCGTCACCCTGTGGCCCCTGGAGCTCTTCCACGACGTCATCCGCTGGTACCGCGACTTCCTGCCGCAGGCGCCGGACGACCTCTACGGCTTCTTCGCCTCGCTGACGGTCCCGCCGGGCCCGCCCTTCCCCGAGGAGATCCACGGCCGGAAGATGTGCGGGGTCGTCTGGTCCTCGACGGCGGACCCGGAAGCGCTGGGCGAGACCCTCGCCGTCGTGAACGAACCCGGTACGCCCGCCTTCCACTTCACGACGCCGATGCCCTACCCGGCCCTGCAGAGCATGTTCGACGCGCTGATGCCGGCCGGCCTCCAGTGGTACTGGCGGGGCGACTTCTTCGACCGGATCACGGACGACGCCGTCGACGTGCACGCCTCCTTCGCCGAGAGGCTCCCCACCGGCCTGTCGACCATGCACCTGTACCCGGTCGACGGGGCCGCGGGCCGTGTCGGCCCGGACGACACCGCGTGGGCCTACCGCGACGCACACTGGTCCGGCGTCATCGCCGGCATCGACCCCGACCCGGCCAACGCGGCGGCGCTGCGGGAGTGGGCCGTCGGCTACTGGGAAGCGCTGCACCCGCACTCCATGGGCGGCGGCTACGTGAACTTCATCGGCACCGACGAGTCCCAGGACCGGGTCAAGGCCACCTACCGGGGCCATTACGACCGGCTCTCCGAGGCCAAGCGGACGTACGATCCGCACAACCTGTTCCACGCAAACCAGAACATCGAGCCCGCGCCGCCGCACTGACATGACGCCGGGCCCGGAATACCTGCGGAAAGCCGTGCCGGGAGGGTTACAGTCTGCATACACCGCCGCACAGATGATCCGGACGCCCCCGGAGCGGCGCGGGACCGGTAGCGGCACATCGTCGCCGTACCGGTCGGGACCGGCGCGGCATCGACGCGGCGGCTCGGTCACGGGGCTCTCACCACACCTACGTACAGGACAGCCGACATGACCGACATGCCCTCCCGCACGATCCAGCGGCACGCCGACAGCGCGACCACCACCGTCGACACGGGCGCCGCGGCCCCGCTGCCCTCGCCGCAGTACGCGGGCCTGTTCATCGAGCCCGACCTGCCGCCGTTCACCGACGAGTCGGAGTGATCCGGGAGCCCGTGACCTGCCCCGAGTGACCGGCCCGGCCGGCCGGTCGTTGGGAGACCATGCGCATCCGTATCGGCGTGGTCGTCCTCGCAGTGGTCCTGCTGATCGCCGCGTTCATCTCGAACATCCCGTCCAGGACGGAGACCGAGGCCGCCTGCCGGCGGGCCCTCGACAACCTCTCCACGTGGACCAACCGGCCGGACGTGTGCCTGGACGTGTCCTCGGAGACCTACCGGACGTTCCTCCTGATGTACCAACTGCGGGAGGAGGGCCTGGACTAGGGTCCAGGCCCCGCCCCGGATCAGCCCTGCTGCTGTTCCTTCCACTCCGCCTGGGCCTCGTCGAGGTTCTCGGCGAGCGTGTCCAGGAAGTCCTTGGCACTCGTCTTGCCGAGCATCACCTTCTGGAAGCCCGGCTCGCTGTCGGCCTTGGACAAGGTGTTCCAGTCCGGCAGGTAGTAGGGGAGCTGGACGATCTTGGTGTTGCCCGAGAACAGCGCCTCGGCGCCGAGCTTCGTGGTCTCGGCCTTGTCGAGCCAGGGGTCCTCGGCCGCTTCCTTGTTCGCCGGGATCAGGCCGGCGGACTCGCTGAACTTGGAGTTCGAGGCGTGGGACGCGGCGAACTCGATGAACTTCCAGGCCGCCGCCTTGTTCTCGGACGACTTGAGCAGACCGAGGCCCGAGACCGGGTTGGAGACCATCACCCGGGTCCCGTCGGCGAGTTCCGGCTGCGGGATGCCACGGAACTTGTCGGTACCGAGCGAACTCACGTGGTCCTGGTAGGAGCCCAGGTTGTGGTTGAGCATGGCGATGCCGCCGGAGTCGAACTGGGCGACCATCTTGGTGAAGTCGTTGTTGAGGTCGGCCTCCGGGGTGGACTTCTTGTACAGCCCGACGTACTTCTCCAGCGCCGCGACGTTCTTCGGGTCGTTGACCGTCGTCCTCGTCCCTGACTCGTCCCAGAACGAGTCGATGCCGGACTGCCCGTACATCGCGTCCAGTGCCTGGGCGATGGAACCCGGGCCGCCGCGGATGGTGTAGCCGAACTGGTTCTTCTTCTTGTCCGTCAGCTTCGCGGCGGCCCCGTAGAACTCGTCCCAGGTGTCCGGCTCGTCGAGCCCGGCCTTCTCGAACAGGTCCGTCCGGTAGTACAGGACGCCGTTGGTGGCGGAGATCGGCACCGTGTACAGCTCGTCCCGGCCGGCGGCGCTGCGCACGTTCTCGACCATCGCATCGTTGAGCTTGCCCTTGAGGGAGCTCTCCGCGATCCGGTCGTCGAGCGGCTCCAGGGCGTCCTGCGCGGTGATCCCGGCAACCATCGCGGCGCCCACGCCCCCGACGTCCGGCAGGCCGCCGCCCTGGATGGCGGTGTCGTACTTGGACTGGGCCTCGGTGGAGGCGATGCCCACGTACTGCACGTCGATGTCCGGGTTGGCCTTCTCGAAGTCGGCGATGATCTCCTTCCAGATCGCCGTGCGGACGCCGCCGTTCTCGTCCCAGAACACGATCTTCCCGGTTCCCGGGCCCTCGGCACCCTTCGCGCCGGTCATGCCGCTCCCGTCGTCGCCGCAGGCGGTGGCGGTGAGGGCCAGGGCGGACACCAGGGAGATCGCTGCGGCGAGACGGCTGTTGCGGGGCTTGATCATGGTCTGCTCTCTTCTCTGAGTGCTCACCGGCGGGACGCCGGGCAGCAGGGCGCCGCGGCGTGAACCGTGCGGGGTGGAGGTGCTTCGGGGAAGCAAGTGCTCCGGCGGTCCTGCGGAGCCGGAGGAAACCGGTGGGCCGGCGCGAGTCAGGGGGGACGGGCGGACGGGGGCGGACGGGTGGGAGCCTCAGCGTCTCCCGCGGTGACGGGGGCGCCGGGCAAGAGGGCTCGGGGCTGGCTGCATGGGGCGCTCGGCTCTCATATCGCGTCTCATATATGACATACGAAGGGCAACGCGAAGAACGTAAATCGGCCCACTCCCCCGGTCAATGCCCGTGCAGCAGAAACTTCTCGGGGCCGGGAACGCGGGAGCGCCCCGGTCGTCGGAACGCGCGTTCCGACGACCGGGGCGCTCCCGGCTGTCGCGGTCAGGCTTCGACGGTGACCTTGTCCGTCGTGGAGGGCCCGGTCCGGTCGCCGTCGGCGGCCGGACGGACGAGGCCCGGGATCAGCGCGGCGACCGCGGCGGCGACGAGGGCGACCCCGCAGCCGATCATCAGGCCGACGCGGAACCCGTCCTCGGAGGCGAGCGAGAAGCCGCCGAGGTTCATGGTCATCTGCGCCAGCACTACGCCGATGACCGCCGAGCCGATGGTGGTGCCCAGCGAACGCATCAGGGTGTTGAAGCCGTTGGCCGCGGCGGTCTCCGAGAGCGGGACGGAGCTCATGATCAGGGCGGGCATCGCGCCGTAGGCCAGGCCGACGCCGCTGTTGATGACGATTCCGACGACCATGAGGCCCCAGGCGGAGCCCATCAGGAAGAGCGAGAGGCCGTAGCCGAGGGAGATCACGAGGGCACCGAGCACGAGGGCGATCTTGGGGCCGCGTGCGTTGATCAGCTTCCCGCCGAGCGGGGAGACGATCATCATCATCACGCCGCCGGGGGCCATCCAGAGGCCCGCGGCCAGCATCGACTGCCCCAGGCCGTACCCCGTGGCCTCGGGGAACTGCAGCAGCTGCGGGGCGATGAGCATGAAGGAGTACATGCCGACGCCGACCAGGATCGACGAGATGTTGGTGAGCAGCACACGCGGCCGGGCGGTGGTCCGCAGGTCGACGAGCGGGTCACGGGTACGCAGCTCGTAGAAGCCCCAGGTGCCGAGCGCCACGACCGCGACCGCGAACAGGCCGAGCGTGGTGCCCGAACCCCAGCCCCAGTCGGCGCCCTTGGAGATCGCCAGCAGGAGGGACACCAGGCCGATGGCGAGCCCGATCGCGCCGGGGGCGTCGAAGCGCTGCCCCTTGGCCCCGGCCGGGACGTCCGGGACGAAGACGTAGATGAGCACGGCGATCATCACGGCCAGGACCGCGGAACCCCAGAACAGCACGCGCCAGCTGGCGTACTCGGCTACGGCCGCGGAGATCGGCAGGCCGAGGGCGCCGCCGATGCCCATGGAGGCGCTGACGAGGGCGATGGAGCCGCTGAGCTTCTCGTAGGGCACCACGTCACGCAGGAGCGCGATACCCAGCGGCACCATGCCCATGCCCATGCCCTGAAGACCACGCCCGACGATCATCGGCACCACGGAGGAGGCCAGTGCGCAGACGACGGACCCGACGATCAGCGGAACCGCGCAGGCCAGCAGCATGCGGCGCTTGCCGAGGAGGTCACCGAGCCGGCCGGTGACCGGCACGCACACACCCGCGACCAGGAGGGTGACCGTGACCACCCAGGCGGCGTTCGAGGACGAGGTGTCCAGGATCCGCGGCAGCTCCGCGATCAGCGGGGTCACCAGCGTCTGCATCACGGCGGCGACGGTGCCGGCCAGCGCCAGCGTCGTGATCACACCGCCTGTGCGGGCTGTGGGCTGGGACGTGTCCATATCTCGGGTCCTCGGCTATCCGGTCGGTTCGATGGAGGATTGGTATCGTACACATGCATTGCATCATGCATGTCATGTGGTTTATGCAAGTCTTGGCAAACATACGATGAAGTCGGCACGCACCACGGCACGACGACACACCGGCCCGCCCGGCAGGAAGCAGGAGGTGCCCGCGATGAAGAGGGCAACGCATGAGGTCGAGTACGAGCAGATGCTGCTCAGCCGGCACGGCCTGCTGACCCACAGAAAGGGACGCCGCAAGGACGGCCTCCTGGAGCGCAGCGCGTACGTCCTGCTCAGCCGTATCCGCGTGCAGGGCCCCATGTCCGTCGGTGAGCTCAGCGAGGCCTTCGACCTCGACGTGTCCACCCTCAACCGGCAGACCGCCGCGGTCATGCGCGCCGGCTTCGTGGAGCGCATCCCCGATCCGGACGGCGGCATGGCCCGCAAGTTCCGCATCACGGAGGAGGGGGCGAGGACCCTCGACGCGGAACGCGAGGGCATGGTCAGCTCCCTGGAGCGCGTCATGGCCGACTGGGCCGACGAGGACATCTCCGCCTTCGCCGGCTACCTGCGGCGTTTCAACTCCGACATCGAGCGCATCGGCGGCCGCCCCTGGCCGCGCCCCTGAGCCGGCGGCCGGAGGGCGCCGCGTTCCTCACGGGTTCCGGCGGGCGGACGACGCGAGGCGGTCGGCGAGCGCGGCGACGAGGTCGCGCAGTTCGTCGGGGCGCTCGATGACGAAGGGCCGGTCGAGCGCGGCCAGCACCGGGGGCAGCCAGTCGAGCCGCTCCGCCCGGACACCGACACGCCACCAGCGTCCGGGCGTCGGGTCACCGTCGGCCGCGGGCCCTTCCTCCGCCTCCAGGATCGCGACGGCTGCGGGAAGGCGGGCCCTGATCTGCTCGGCCGTTCCCTGGATCCGCAGGGTCACCTCGTGCCGGTACCCGGCCGTGGCGAACCCCGACAGCAGGCGCGCGGCAGGATCGGTACCCGCGGGCACCTCGAACGATCCGGGGAGAGCCCGCGCATCGGTGATGCGGTCTAGCCGGAAGGTCCGGTCCTCGCCGATCCCGGCGTCCCTGCCGGTGACGTACCACCGGCCCGCGTGGGCGACGATCCCGTAGGCGTGCAGGGTGCGTTCACCGCGCCGGCCGTCGCCGCCGGTGTATCTCATCGAGACCGGCCGGCCGTGACGCACCGCGTCGGCGATCGTGAGCAGGACCCCGGTGTCCGGGACGGCTGCCTCACCGGGGCCGTCCGTGAAGGCCAGGGATTCGAGAAGCGCGTCGAGCCGGCCGGCGAGATGCCCGGGCAGCACGCGCCGGATCTTGGCGGACGCCGTCTCGCTCGCCGTGTGCCCCGCCCCCGTCGGCGCCGCCCGGCGGCCCGCCACGAGGCCGAGCAGCACGGCCAGCGCCTCGTCGTCACTCAGCATGAGGGGCGGCAGGCGGTACCCGGCGCCGAGCCTGTACCCGCCGTACCGGCCCCGCACCGACTCCACGGGCACATCGAGGTCGATCAGCTGCTCCACGTACCGCCGCACGGTCCGCCCGTCGACGCCGAGCCGGTCGGCGAGCTCGGCCACCGTGCGGGTGCCGCCCGACTGCAGCAGCTCCAGGAGGGTCAGCACACGTCCGGCGGGTCGGGTCATGGACACAAGCCTAGGACCGCTTACAGGACGAATACTGTCCACTATCTCTCCTAGCCTCCGAGGTGCACGACGCCGGTACACCACCGGCGCGACGCCGGCACGAACGCCGGCACGACCGGGGAGACCCTCATGAACTTCGTCTCGATCCGCATCATCACCAGTGACGTCGCACGCCTCGTCGCGTTCTACGAGCACGTCACTCAGGTGCGGGCGGAGTGGGCCAACGACGACTTCGCCGAACTCAGGACGCCCGCCGCCACCCTGGCGATCGCGAGCACCCGCACCGTCCCCCTCTTCGCCCCCGGCTCCGCCCGCCCGGCGGAGAACCACAGCGTGATCACCGAGTTCCTCGTCGACGACGTGGACCGCGTGCACCGCGATCTCACCGGCTACGTCACCGAGGTCGTGGCGGAGCCCACCACGATGCCGTGGGGCAACCGCTCGCTGCTGTTCCGGGACCCGGACGGCAACCTGGTCAACTTCTTCACCCCCGTCACCCCTGCGGCCGTCGCGAAGTTCGCACGCTGAGACGGGACGACCGCTACCTACCCGGTGAGGCCGAAGCACCCGATGAGACCGAGCAGGGCGTCACCATACGAACATGGGTATGAGTACTCATGCCGCAGCCGCCGCCCCGACGGCATCGTGTGTCTCACACCGAGCAACACGGTTTCCTCACATCGGAGTTAGACATGGCTGCCTCGCCGCGTACCCTGCCCCAGTCCCTTCGTCACCACCTGCTGAACCCCGTCGCCCTGGGCTACCTGGCCGCCGTGGCCGCAGTCGGCGTGTGGGTCGTGCTGGACGCGCTTCTCGTCGAGCGGGCGGACGCCAGTCTCGCCGGGGTCTGGCTGTTCATCGTGACCGCCCCGACCTCTATGCTGTTCACGGCCCTCCCCGGCTCCCTGGCCTTCGCGGGCGTCGCCGTCGGAGCCGTCGTCCAGGCGCTGGCGCTCGGTGCCGCGTACCGCTGGCTGCGCGGCCGGACCGCACGCACCGCCACCGCCTGAGCAAGCATCATCGACCGATACCCGGGCGCCGACCACGGCGCCCGCGCGAACGAGGCGTGAGGCCATGGCGAAGTGCGAGAAGTGCGGGGCGCGGAAGCGCCGCCGACCCCGCTCCTGCCCCCGGTGCCGTTCCGAATCCGCGGACCGGGCGGAGACGGCCGTGGATGCCGCCGAACTGGCCGCGGAACTGGGGCTGCTCGGCTGGATCGGGCGAGGCCTCATGACCGTGGTGCGGCTGGTGCTGCGGACGATCGGCTGACCGGATCCCCTCACCGTGGTGGCGAGGCACGGACGGCTCGGGGCACGGGCCACACCCGCCGACGCGCCCCGTCCGGACACGACTGAGCGCCCCGCCCGGCTTCGGCCGGACGGGGCGCTCAGTCGCAGGTCGGGGGGTCATCCCCGCGCCCTGCGGTCGGTAGGCCGTGTGGGACTCGAACCCACAACCAACGGATTAAAAGTCCGCTGCTCTGACCAATTGAGCTAACGGCCCCGGATCGATCACCCCCCGAGCATAGCTGCCCCGGGCCCGGCAGCCGATCGGGTATCGGTGCCGGGCCCTGTCGTGGGCGGGATGGGGCCGGTCAGTCCGCGGATTCGTCCGGGATCGTGCGCTTGTGATCGGCCGCGGTCGGCTTGAGGAACCAGTGGCGGGCCGAGACCAGCCACCACACGGCGGCGAAGCCGAGCACCACCAGCACGGCCAGCGGCGCGTAGTTGAAGCTCTCCCAGGTGACCGGGGACACCTGGGGCAGCATGAAGAGCACCGTGATCACTCCGACCCAGGTCACCGCGACGATCCCGACGGGCCGGGACCAGCGGCCCAGGTGCCAGGGGCCCCGGACGAAGTCGTCACCGCGCAGCAGTCTGAGCAGGGTGGGGATGACGTAGGCGATGTAGAGGCCGATGACCGCGATGGAGGTCACCGCGGCGTACGCCGTGACGTTGATCAGGTACGGCAGGCCGAGGGCCAGGGCGCCGAGAGCGGCCAGCCAGACCGCCGCGACGGGCGTGCGGGTGCGGGGGCTGACCGTGTGCCAGACCCGGGAGAAGGGCAGCGCCCCGTCGCGCGAGAAGGCGTAGATCATGCGGCTGTTGGCGGTCACGGAGGCCATGCCGCAGAAGAGCTGGGCCCCGATCACGACGAGCAGCAGGAGCTTGCCCGTGGTGGCGCCGAGCGCGTCCAGCAGGATCTGGGCGGGCGGGGCACCGGTCGGGGAGTTCAGGGCGCCGTCGTACGACTGGATGGCGAAGGTGAAGCCCAGCAGGAGCACGAACCCGGCGATCCAGGACGTCCAGATGGACTGCACGATGCCGCGCGGGCCCGCCACGGCGGCGTCGTGGGTCTCCTCCGTCATATGGGCGGACGCGTCGTACCCGGTGAAGGTGTACTGCGCCATCAGCAGGCCGATCATCACGACGTAGAAGCCGCTGCCCCAGCCGGTGTTGTTGACGAACTCGGTGAAGACGTACGACGCCGACCGGTGCGAGTCCGGCACGAAGGTGAGCGCGCCCACGATGACGGCGACCCCGACCACGTGCCACCACACGCTGACGTTGTTGAGGAAGGCGACGATGCCGACACCGAAGGTGTTCAGCAGACCGTGGAGGACCAGGATCGCCGCGAAGAGCAGGATCGTCCGGCCGGGGGTGACCTCGAAGCCGAACTGGAGGTTCAGGTACGCCCCGAGGAACGACGCCGCCCCGAAGTCGATGCCGGCGGTGACGGCGACCTGTCCGAGCACGTTGAACCAGCCGGCGAACCAGGCCCAGGCGGCCGCCGAGCGCGGCGGGGCGAGGCGGTGGGCCCAGAAGTAGAGCCCCGCGGACGTCGGGTACGCCGAGCAGATCTCCGCCATGGCCAGCCCGACGAACAGCGTCATCAGCCCGACGCCGATCCAGCCCCAGGTGATGACGGCGGGCCCGCCGGTGTTCATGCCGAAGAGGTACAGCGTCAGACAGCCGGAGAGAACCGAGATGATCGTGAAGGAGACCGCGTAGTTGGAGAAGGCGGACATCCGGCGCGCGAGCACCTGGGTGTAGCCGAGTTCGGCCAGCCGCTGCTCGTCGGAGAGGGCGGCCGGCGGGCCCTGGAGGGCGTCCGGTGGTGGCTCGGCGGCCACCGCTTCGTCGTTTGTCATGCCCCCAGCGATGCCCTCGGGGGCTCGCCGGAAACGCCTCGGGGCCCGTACCGCACCGAAGTGCCGTACGGGCCCCGAGGACCGCTCAGTCGGTCAGCCGGACTCAGCCGTTGCGCTTCCAGCGCGGCTTGTCGTCACGGCGGCCGAAGGTGCCGGTGCCGGTACCCGTGCCGGTGCCACCGCGGTGGTCGTCACGACGACCGTGCGACGACGCTCGAAGGAACGGCCGCCACGGTCGTCACGACGGTCGCCGCCACCGGAGCGGAAGCCACCGGACGGACGGTCGTCACGACGGTCGCCGCTGCTGCGGAACGACGGACGGTCGTTGCTGCCGCGGTAGCCGCTGCCACCGGAGGGACGGCCGCTGCGCTCACCGACGCGGTCGTTGCCGCCGCGGTAGCCGCCACGGTCGTCACGGCGGTCGCCACGGTCGTCACGACGGGCGTAGTTACCCCGGTCGTCGCGACGGTCCTCGCGTGCGGCCGGCTGTTCGGGGACGGAAGCGGCGACGAGCGCGGCCTCGGCCTCGGCAGCGACCTCCGCCACCGCCGCCTCCGGGTCGTCGCCCCGCTCGCGGGCGGCACGGGCGACCAGACGGTCGGCCTCCTCGCGCAGCTCGACGGCACGGCGCTGGACGCGCTCCAGCTGCTTGGTGAGGTCGGCGGCCTCACGCTCGGCCTGCTTGGCCGCGTTGTTCGCGGAGTCGGCCTGGACCTCGGTCAGCGAACGGGCGCCCGTGATCTCGGCGACCTCGGGCTCGAAGACGCCCGCGCCCTGCACGATGTGGCGCGAGGCGTCGACGCCCGCGTCCTCCATCAGGCGGAAGATCTGGCGGCGCTGGTGCGGAAGCGCCAGCGAGACGACGACACCGGAGCGGCCGGCACGCGCGGTACGGCCCGAGCGGTGCAGGTAGTCCTTGTGGTCGCCGGCCGGGTCCACGTTCAGGACGAGGTCGATGCCGTCGACGTGGATGCCGCGGGCGGCGACGTCGGTGGCGACCAGGGCGTTGACGTAGCCCTTCTTGAAGTCCTCGAGGACGCGGGTACGGGCGCCCTGCGTCATGCCGCCGTGCAGCGCGTCGGCCTTCACGCCGGACTCGATGAGCTGCTCGGCGATGCGGTCGGCGCCCAGCTGGGTGCGGACGAAGATGATCGTGCGGCCCTTGCGGGCGGCGATCGCGGCCGTGACCGGCGCCTTGTCCTTCGGCTTCACGACGAGGACGTGGTGCGACATGGTCGAGACGTTGCCCTGCGCGCTGTCGACCTCGTGGGTGACCGGGTTGCTCAGGTAGCGCTTGACGAGCGTGCCGATCTCGTTCTCCATCGTGGCGGAGAAGAGCATGCGCTGGCCGCCACCGGGGATCTGGTCGAGCAGCTCGGTGACCTCGGGCAGGAAGCCCAGGTCCGACATCTGGTCGGCCTCGTCGAGGACCGCGACCTGGACGTTCTCCAGGGAGCAGGCGCCACGGTTGATGATGTCGCGCAGCCGGCCCGGGGTGGCGACGAGGACGTCGACACCGCGCTCCAGCGCGTAGATCTGGTTGCCCATCGACGTACCGCCGCAGACGACCTTCATCTTCAGGCCGAGCACGTCGCCGTAGGGCTGCAGCGCGTCCGCGACCTGCATGGCGAGCTCACGGGTCGGCGTGAGGATGATCGCGCGGGGCTTCTTCTTCTCGGTGTGCCCGCCGGCCAGTGCGGCCAGGGTCGGCAGACCGAAGGAGAGCGTCTTGCCGGAGCCGGTGCGGCCACGGCCCAGGATGTCCTTGCCGGCCAGGGCGTCCGGGATGGTCGCGGCCTGGATCGGGAAGGGGGTGGTCACACCGTTCTGCGCGAGCTTGCGGACGACGCCCTCGGGCAGTCCGAGATCGGCGAAGGTGACGCTCGGCTCGGCGTCCTCCGCGGCCTCTTCGGCGGTGTCCGCGGCGGAGGTGTCCGCGACGGGGGTCTCGTCGGCCTGGGCCACTACGGCTTCGGCGGCCTCGACGACCTCGATGTTCTCGACGTCGTTCTCGGGCATGACGGTGTGGTCAGAACTGGAAATTGACATGCGAAATGCGAAACCTTCCGGAGTCTCGGCACGCGCCCGTAACTCCGTGTTTTCGCAATTTCGACCGCCTCAATGCGGTCCAGCCACGGCAAGGGAGAGTACGCGCCACACGGCGCTCTTCTGTGTCGGCGCCGGGCAATGGGATCAAGCGATCTACTACCATACGCACCCTCCCCCCCATCGCGCAAACCGACCCCCCTCACACCGGTGCGACCTGCGGTGACACCCGCGGAGTGGGCCACGTCCCGACCCGCTCCGGCATCCCCGCCGCGTCCGTGTGGGTCTGCGCCGCCGGCGAGGCCGAGGGCTGCTCCGGCGGCGACGAGGGCTCCGGCTCGGGCGAGGCCGGGGGCTCCTCGGGGACGACCGGCGGGGGCGGCGGCTCACCCGGGCCCGGGGCGCTCGGCTCCGGGGTGGGCAGGGGGCCGCCCCGGGAGGGCTCCGGGGTACCGGGGCCGGCGGGCACCGGCACCGCCCTGCCCGGTTCCGCCGACGGGCCACGGCCCGAGGCCTTCGCATCCGGCTTGCGCGACGCTCCCCGGTCGGACTGCGCCTCGGCGCGGCCACCGCCGGAGCCGGACCTGCCGGTGCCGGACACGGTGTCCCCGTCCGGCAGGGCGGACGCGCCCTTGCGGTCGGCGGAACGCGAAGGGGCGGGCTTCCCGGCGTCGTCGCCGACGCTCACACAGCCTGTGGACGCGGCGACCGTCAGCGCGGTGACGGCTGCCCAGCGGACGCGGGCGGACAACTGGCGCACGGGTGGACCTCCGGGGAGGAGAGGAAGGGCGGGAACGCGGGAGCGATGTGTCCAACTCCCATGCCCCCACCGGGGACACGCCCGGACACGCCCCGGTATCCCGGACCGCCCTCCCCGACCGCCCTCCCGGACGGCTCAGAAGCCCCCGGCCAGTTCCGCCCCGAGGAAGACCGCCCCGAGCCCCACCAGCAGGGATGCCAGCACGTTCGCCCCGGCGAGGAAGCCGCGGCCCTCCTCGGCCAGCCGCAGCGTCTCGTACGAGAACGTCGAATACGTCGTCAGCGCCCCGCACAGGCCCGTCCCCAGCAACGCGTGGACAGGGGCGGACACCGTGGCGCCGGTCAGCACACCGAGCAGCAGGCTGCCGGCCGCGTTCACCGTGAACGTCCCCCACGGGAAGACGTACGGCAGCCCTGCGCCGTGCCGCGCCTGCACCGCACGGTCCGTCAGATAGCGCAGCGGCGCCCCGACGGCGCCCCCGAGGACGACCAGCAGCCAGTTCACGACGCCCTCCGCCGTCCGTCCACGACCGCCCGGGTGAGCACGGCCGCACCCCACACCGCGGCGAGCGCCACCACGGCCGTGCCCGCCGCGTACCCCATGGCCGTCACCACTTCCTGACTGGCCAGCAGCTTCGACACGTCGGCGGCGTACGTCGAGAACGTGGTGAACCCGCCGAGCACCCCGACCCCCAGGAACGGCCGCACCAGGGGGTGCGTGACCGTGCCCCGCTCCGCGACCAGCACCATCAGCACACCGATCAGGGCGCAGCCCGTCACGTTGACGGTGAAGACCGCCCAGGGGAAACCGCCCTCGGCCGCCGGCCAGGCGAGCGAGGCCGCGTACCGCGCCGCCGATCCCAGGGCGCCGCCCGCGGCGATCACCGCCAGGACCCGCCACCGGCCGGAACCCGCGGTCTCGGCACGCTGCGCGGGCACGGACAGGTCGACGTCCGGGTCGACGGACGGCCGGTGGGGCGGCGGGTCCTGGGTGCTCACCCGTACCCCAGCTCGTGGAGCCGCTCGTCGTCGATGCCGAAGTGGTGGGCGATCTCGTGGACCACGGTGATCTCGGTCTCGGCGACCACGTCCTCGCGGGTCTCGCACATCCGCAGCGTCGGCCCCCGGTAGATGGTGATCCGGTCGGGCAGCACCCCGGCGTACCACTCGCCGCGCTCGGTGAGCGGCGTCCCCTCGTAGAGGCCGAGGAGCTCCCGGTCCTCCGGGTCCTCCGGCTCCTCCTCCACGAACACCGCGACGTTGTCCATCAGCCGCATCAGCTCCGGCGGGACACGGTCAAGAGCCAGGCTCACCAGCTCTTCGAACTCCTCGCGCGTCATCTCCAGCACACCGCCATTGTCACGTACGCGGATCCGGGAGGGGCGGGCCGCACCCGGCCCGTGGGCCACCCGCCCGGCCCACGCCTCCCCGCGGCCCCGCATGTCCACCGCCCGAACGGGGCATACGCGCCCAATGGCACGCCCGTTCCACGCCGCAGCCGTCCGTGTCCGCCGCCTCTTCCGCTCCCGTCCGCGCGCCGCCGCGACCGTCGGAGGGCTCGCCCCGACCCCGCACCCCTGGAAGCGCGCGCTCGGCCTGCTGGCGGTGGTCGTGCTGGGCGCCTGGCTCGGGCTGCTGGTCGTCGGCAGTGTGCGTACGCCGGTGGGGCCCATGGACACCACCATGACCCTGCGGCCCTCGGTGAGCGGCGGGACCAAGATCAACGTGTCACCGCTCGGCGCCCTGGAACTGGAATCCCACCACGCCCCGGTCCGTCTGGACGTGGACGTGGACCAGCTGGACCCGGAGCGCTCGCAGGCCCTGGTCAAGCACCCCGAACGCCTCTCCGGTCTGCAGGACGAGGTCACCGGCGACGTCGCCTCCGGCACCCGCGAGCTCGCCGTCCGCTCCTGCGTGGCCGTGGTCTCCGGCGCCACCGCCCTCGGCCTCGTCGTCTACCGGCGCCCGCGCCGCGCCCTGGCCGCCGGTGGCCTCGCCCTGGTGCTGCTGGCCGCCTCGGGCGTCAGCGCGTACGCCACCTGGAACCCGAAGTCCGTCCTGGAGCCGAAGTTCTCCGGGCTCCTGTCCAGCGCCCCGTCGGTCGTCGGCGACGCCCGCTCGATCGTCACCGAGTTCGACGTCTACCAGCAGGAACTCGCCCGCCTGGTCACCAACGTCACCAAGCTGTACGACGCCACGTCCACGCTGCCCGTGTACCAGCCGGACCCCGCGACCATCCGCGTCCTGCACGTCTCCGACATCCATCTCAACCCGGCCGCCTGGCACATCATCGCCTCGCTCGTCGAGCAGTACGAGATCGACGTGATCATCGACTCCGGCGACACGATGGACCACGGCACGGCCGCCGAGAACGGCTTCCTGGACCCGGTCCGCAACCTCGGCGCGCCCTATGTCTGGGTCAGGGGCAACCACGACTCGAAGCAGACCCAGGCCTATCTGGCGAAGACGAGGAACGCCTACGTCCTGGACGAGGGCGACGCGGTGAGCCTGGCCGGGCTGAGGATCGCGGGGACCGGCGACCCGCAGTTCACCCCGGACCGCTCGCGTCCGACCGGCGGCAAGGCCTCCGAGCAGCTGGCCGGCATGCGCCTCGCCTCGGCCCTGCGCGACCAGAAGCGGGCGGGCACTCCGGTGGACATCGCCGTGGCGCACGACCCGAACGCGGCGCGGGAGACGGACGGAACGGTTCCGCTGGTCCTGGCCGGCCATGTGCACCACCGGGTCAACCAACTGCTGCCGTTCGGTACGCGGCTGAAGGTCGAGGGCTCCACGGGCGGCGGCGGCCTGCGCGCCGTACAGAACCAGAAGCCCGAGAAGGTACGCGCCTCGGTGCTCTACCTGGACCGCCCCACCCGGCATCTGCAGGCCTGGGACGAGATCACCCTCGGCGGTCTCGGCCTCACGACGGCAGAGGTGAGCCGCCATCTCCCGGAGGAGAACCTGAAGAGCCCGTCCCCCTCCCCGAGCGTCCCGACGCCCTCGCCGTAAGGCCTCTCGTCCGGATCAGGCCCGCGAACCCCGGCCCGATCCGGAGGGGAGGCCAAACCGTTTTGGCGATACCTCCCCGCATCCCATATGCTTCTCACGTCCCCGACGCGCTGGAAAGCGCGCAGGTGGGCCCTTAGCCCTCATCGTCTAGTGGCCCAGGACGCCGCCCTTTCAAGGCGGTAGCACGGGTTCGAATCCCGTTGGGGGCACGCTTTACCGTGTGCGAGACTTGTCTCGCACATTAGCTAGGTCCTGTGGAGCAGTTTGGAGTGCTCGCCACCCTGTCAAGGTGGAGGCCGCGGGTTCAAATCCCGTCAGGACCGCTGCAGCCCGTATGAGCTGCGTGGCTGGGTAGCTCAGTTGGTACGAGCGATCGCCTGAAAAGCGATAGGTCGCCGGTTCGATCCCGGCCCCAGCCACCACCCGAAGGCCCCGTCCCCAGGACGGGGCCTTCGTCGTGTCCGCCTCGGCCCTGCTCAGCCGGCTTCCGCCCGGCCGGACCGGCGTCGCCGGACCGTGTGCACGGTCAGTCCGAGCAGCACGGCCGCCACCCCCGCTGCCAGGGCCGCCGGGTCCGGCACCCGCTCCCCGACCCGCCGGGCCCACTGCTCGACGGCGAACGACTCGTCCACGTCCAGGAGTCCGGGCAGCGCGGTCGTCCCGTCGTACACGAGGAACAGCGCCCCGAGTCCGATGAAGAAGAGGCCGGAGACCAGCGAGGTGCTGTGCGTCACGAAGCGGCCGAGGCGCAGCGGCCTGCCGCGCAGCCAGGCCCGGTGGCCGAGGTCGAAGCGTTCCCAGAGCAGGGCGAGCACGAACAGCGGAGCGGCCATGCCCAAGGCGTAGACGGCGAGCAGCAGTCCGCCGTAGAGGGGACTGCCGCTGACGGCCGCCACCGTGAGGACACTCCCGAGGCTCGGGCCCGCGCAGAAGCCCGCCAGTCCGTAGACCGCGCCCAGGGCGTAGACGGAGACGGCGGTCGTGGGCCGGATCCGGCCGCTGAGTGCCGCGATCCTCCGGGACGCGAAGCCCAGTCCGGCGATCTGGGCGAGACCGAGCCCGATGATCAGCCAGCCCGCGCCGAGGACGAGCGCGTCACGGTGCCCGTAGAAGAGCCGCCCGGCGTACGAACCCGCGGCGCCGAGCGGGACGAGGGTGGTGGCGAGCCCGGCGTAGAAGACGCCCGTGCGGGCCAGGAGCCGTGAGGCGGAGCCGACGGAGTACGCGAAGAAGGCCGGGAGCAGCAGGGCGCTGCACGGGCTGACCAGGGCGAGCAGACCGCCGAGCAGGGCCGCGAAGTAGCCGATGTCCGGCATCACTTCGCCGGGTCCCCGGCGTTGCCCACATTCGCTTCCTCGGCCGCGGCGGCCTCGATGGCCTGGGTGAAGACGGCCGTGGGCTGGGCGCCGGCCAGGGGGCGGCCGTTGACGAGGAAGGAGGGGGTGGACGTGGCGCCGATCCTGTACGCCTCCTGCCGGTCGACGCCGACCGCTTCGGTGGCCGCCGCGCTGCCGGCGTCACGGGTGAAGCGGTCGAGGTCCTTCACCCCGGCCTGCCGGGCGAGGGCCCTGAGGCGGTCCTTCCCGAAGCCCTTCTCCTTGGCGTCCTCGGCGTACGCGGCCCGGTGGAAGGCCCAGAACCGGCCCTGCCGGCCCGCCGCCCAGGAGGCCCGGGCGGCGGCCTCGGACGCGTCGCCGAAGATCGGGAAGTTGCGCCACTCGATGCGCAGGGTGCCGTCGCCGACGTATCTCTTGATCAGTTCGGGTTCGGTGTCCCGGGCGAACTTCCCGCAGTAGCCGCACTGGAAGTCGGCGTACTCGATGAGGACGACAGGGGCGTCGGTGCGGCCCTGCGCCTGCTTGTCGCCCGCGTCGCGTCGGGCGAGTCCGGCCAGTTCCCGGTAGACGTCGGGGTCCTCCTCGGTGGCCGTGACGGCGGCCGGGGTGCCCGAGGCGGATCCGTCCGGGGCGGTCGCCCGGTAGGAGACGAAGCCGAGAAGTCCAGCCGCGAGCACGACGACGGCGCCGAAGATCACCGGCTTCTTCGAGGAGGGCTTCTTCGCGGCGGGCTTCTTCGCGGCGGGCGAGGGGCGAGGGGGTGTGGGCATGCGGCGCTCCGTGCACGGGGGACGGATGATCAGCTGACGGAATGCTACGCGCTGCGATCGATCACTCCCTCTCGGTGACCGCGCCGGCCGGAGGGTCGGGTCCACCGAGAGCGGTGTGACGAGGCCCGGACCGAAATACGTTCGCCACTCCTCACGCGCGGGTGAGATCCTGGTGTCCGTATGTCTACTTCCTTCGCCGATCTCCAGTCCCAGCTCGGGCAGCTCTCGCTCCGCGACGCGCACAGGCTCGGCCGCCGTCTCGAGGGTGCCCGGCGCATCCGTAAGCCGGAGGCCCGCCAGTCCGTTCTGGACGAGATCTCCGCCGAGGCCGCGAAGGCATCCGAGCGGCTCGCGGGGCGCTCCGCGCGGATGCCCGCGCTGTCGTACCCGGAGCAGCTGCCGGTCAGCCAGAAGAAGGACGAGATCCTGGAGGCGATACGCGACCACCAGGTCGTGATCGTCGCCGGTGAGACGGGCTCGGGCAAGACCACGCAGATCCCCAAGATCTGCATGGAGCTGGGGCGCGGCGTCCGGGGCATGATCGGGCACACCCAGCCCCGCCGGATCGCGGCGCGCACGGTCGCCGAGCGAGTCGCGGACGAGCTGAAGACCCCGCTGGGCGAGGCGGTCGGCTGGAAGGTGCGGTTCACCGATCAGGTGAATCCGGACGCGACCTTCGTGAAGCTGATGACGGACGGCATCCTGCTCGCCGAGATCCAGACGGACCGCGAGCTCCTCGCCTACGACACGATCATCATCGACGAGGCCCACGAGCGGTCGCTGAACATCGACTTCCTGCTGGGGTACCTGGCCCGGCTGCTGCCCAAGCGCCCCGACCTGAAGGTCGTCATCACCTCGGCGACCATCGACCCGGAACGCTTCGCCAAGCACTTCGGCGAGGCCCCGATCGTGGAGGTCAGCGGCCGGACGTATCCGGTGGAGGTGCGCTACCGGCCTCTGCTGGAAGGGGCCGACGACGACACCGCGGACTCCGACCGCGACCAGATCACCGCCATCTGCGACGCAGTGGACGAACTGGACCACGAGGCCCCCGGCGACGTCCTGGTCTTCCTCTCGGGCGAGCGGGAGATCCGCGACACCGCGGACGCCCTGAACAAGCGCAACCTCAGACACACCGAGGTGCTCCCCCTCTACGCGCGCCTCTCGCACGCCGAGCAGCACCGCGTGTTCCAGCGCCACACGGGGCGCCGGATCGTCCTGGCGACGAACGTCGCGGAGACCTCGCTGACCGTCCCCGGCATCAAGTACGTGATCGACCCGGGCAACGCACGCATCTCCCGCTACAGCCACCGCACCAAGGTCCAGCGGCTGCCGATCGAGCGGATCTCGCAGGCCAGCGCCAACCAGCGCAAGGGCCGCTGCGGCCGTACGTCGGACGGCATCTGCATCCGGCTGTACTCCGAGGACGACTTCCTGACCCGCCCGGAGTTCACCGATCCGGAGATCCTGCGGACCAACCTCGCCTCCGTCATCCTCCAGATGACCGCGGCCGGCCTCGGCGACATCGAGAAGTTCCCCTTCATCGACCCGCCGGACCACAGGAACATCCGGGACGGCGTGCAGCTGCTCCAGGAGCTCGGCGCGCTGGAGACGGCGGAGAAGTCCCCCGAGGAGGGGAAGCGGGGGCAGCGGCTGACCCCGCTCGGCCGCAAGCTCTCCCAGCTGCCGGTGGACCCGCGCCTGGCCCGCATGGTCCTCGAGGCCGACAAGAACGGCTGTGCCCGCGAGGTCATGGTCATCGCGGCGGCGCTCTCCATCCAGGACCCGCGCGAGCGTCCCTCGGAGAAGCAGACCCAGGCCGACCAGAACCACGCCCGCTTCAAGGACGAGACGTCGGACTTCCTGGCGTTCCTGAACCTGTGGCGCTACATCCGTGAGCAGCAGAAAGAGCGCGGCTCCTCCAGCTTCCGCCGGATGTGCAAGCAGGAGTACCTCAACTTCCTGCGGATCCGCGAGTGGCAGGACATCTACGCCCAGCTGCGCACGGTCGCCAAGCAGATGGGCATCACCGTCGAGGAGCCCAAGGGTGACGAGGGCGTCCCGGAGCAGGCGGTGCACACCTCGCTGCTGGCCGGCCTCCTGTCGCACATCGGGCTGAAGGACACCGAGAAGAACGAGTACCTGGGTGCCCGCAGCGCGAAGTTCGCGATCTTCCCTGGCTCCGCGCTGTTCAAGAAGCAGCCCCGCTTCGTGATGTCGGCCGAGCTGGTCGAGACGTCCCGGCTGTGGGCGCGCGTCAACGCGAAGGTCGAACCGGAGTGGATCGAGCCGCTCGCCCAGCACCTGCTGAAGCGCACCTACAGCGAGCCGCACTGGGAGAAGGACCAGGCCGCGGTCATGGCGTACGAGCGGGTCACGCTCTACGGCGTACCGATCGTCGCCCAGCGCAAGATCAATTTCGGCCGCATCGACCAGGAGGCGTCGCGCGACCTGTTCATCCGCAACGCCCTGGTCGAGGGTGACTGGCGCACGCACCACCAGTTCTTCCACGACAACCGCAAACTGCTGGGTGAGGTCGAGGAGCTGGAGCACCGGGCCCGGCGCCGCGACATCCTCGTGGACGACGAGACGCTCTTCGACTTCTACGACCGGCGGATCCCGGAGCACGTCGTCTCGGGGGCGCACTTCGACTCCTGGTGGAAGCACAAGCGCCGGGACGAGCCCGACGCGCTCGACTTCGAGCGCTCCATGCTCATCAACGAGAAGGCCGGGGCCGTCACCAAGGACGACTACCCCGACTCCTGGCGCCAGGGGAAGCTCAAATTCCGGGTGACCTACCAGTTCGAGCCGGGCGCGGACGCCGACGGTGTCACCGTCCACATCCCGCTCCAGGTCCTCAACCAGGTCACCTCCGAGGGCTTCGACTGGCAGATCCCGGGCCTGCGCGAAGAGGTGGTCACCGAGCTCATCCGCTCGCTGCCCAAGCCGATCCGCCGGCACTACGTCCCGGCCCCGAACTACGCGACGAAGTTCCTCGACCGCGCCGTCCCCCTCCAGGAGCCGCTTCCGCTCACGCTCGCCCGTGAACTCCAGCGGATGGTC
Organism: Kitasatospora papulosa; assembly: GCF_000717245.1. GTDB lineage: Bacteria > Actinomycetota > Actinomycetes > Streptomycetales > Streptomycetaceae > Streptomyces > Streptomyces papulosus. The sequence goes on along the minus strand of NZ_JNYQ01000002.1, from coordinate 605,932 downwards.
GGCGTACCGGTCACGGCGGACGACTTCGACCTCTCCCGGGTGCCGGACCACCTGAAGATCACTTTCCGGGTCACCGACGAGCGGCGCCGCAAGGTCGCCGAGGACAAGGACCTGGAGGCGCTGAAGGTCCAGCTGCGCCCCAAGGCCCGCCAGGCCCTCTCCAAGGCCGCCGCGGCCACCGCGGGGCCCTCCGGGGAGTCCATCGAGCGTTCGGGCCTCACCGACTGGACGATCGGCACCCTGAACCGCGTCTTCGAGACCCGCCGCGCCGGTCAGCCGGTGAAGGCGTACCCGGCACTCGTCGACCAGGGAACGACCGTCGCCGTACGGCTCTTCGACACGGAGGCCGAACAGCAGCAGGCGATGTGGCGCGGCACCCGCAGGCTGATCCTGCTGAACATCCCGGTGAACCCCGCCAAGTTCGCCTCGGACAAGCTCACCAATCAGCAGAAGCTGGCACTGTCCCGCAATCCGCACGGCTCCATCCAGGCGCTGTTCGACGACTGCGCGACGGCGGCGGCCGACCGGCTGATCGCCGCCCACGGCGGCCCTGCCTGGGACGAGGCGTCGTTCCGGAAGCTGTACGACAAGGTCCGCGCCGACCTCGTGGACCTCACGGTCCGCACGATCGGGCAGGTGCAGCAGATCCTGGCGGCCTGGCAGGCGTGCGAGCGGCGGCTGAAGGCGACGAACAGCCTGGTCCTGATCAACAACGTCACCGACGTGCGGGACCACCTGGCCCGCCTCGTCCCTCCCGGGTTCGTCACCGCGACCGGGCTGCCCAGGCTGCCCGACCTGATGCGCTATCTGGTCGCCGAGGACCGCCGGCTCCAGCAGATGCCGACGAACGTCCAGCGCGACACCACGCGCATGGAGAAGGTCCACGAGATGCAGGACGAATACGCCTGGCTGCTCGAACAGCTCCCGCAGGGGCGGCCCGTGCCCAAGGCGGTGCTGGACATCCGCTGGATGATCGAGGAGCTGCGCGTGAGCTACTTCGCGCACGCGCTGGGCACCGCGCAGCCCGTCTCGGACAAGCGGATCGTGAAGGCGATCGACGCGGCCGCACCGTGAGCGGACCTCCCGCCGGGCTGTAACGGAACCCGCACTCCGAGTGAGTTCGACCTGGCAGCCGGACCTCCTGTACAGTCTTGCTTCGCAGCAGGCCGCAAGGCAGGCAGCGAAAACAAGGTCCTGTGGAGCAGTTTGGAGTGCTCGCCACCCTGTCAAGGTGGAGGCCGCGGGTTCAAATCCCGTCAGGACCGCAGTAGACGAAAGCCCGGATCCCCTGGATCCGGGCTTTCGCGCGTCTTGACGTCGCGCTCCCGGCGCGGGTAACTCCGTAAGGACGGAGTCCGCCCCTGTTTCCCTCGACGCCGGGCGGCCGGGTCCACGGGGAGGCCGCACGCATGCCTGCGCCCACGGAAAGGCACGAGACCCGCGCGCTGCTGCGCGCCCACCTGGCGGCCGCCTCCGGCTACCGCCACCTCACCCGCCACTGTCCGATCTGCCACCGCCTGCTGCGGCTCGCCATGGAGCCCCTGACGGCCCCACAGGAGCCGCACAGGCCCGAGGAGTCCGGCGATGCGGCCGACCCGCCGCCGGCTCCGCACACGGCCTCCGGAGCCCCTGCGGGGGCCGTCGGGGCCCCACCCGTCACCACCCGGCCCCGGACGGCCGACTCCGGGCCCGCCGAGGATCTCCGCCCGGACCCCGCCGGGGACGGCCCCCGGGGGCATCCCGACCCTTACCCCGGGGACGAAAGTCCCCCCGCGACATGACCATCTGCCGCAGCCAGCCGCCCCCGTGCGGTGACAGGCTCATAGGTGGCAGCACCACGCCGGTGTGACGCGAGTCACCGAAACATTTTTTCGCAGGTGGTACTTTACGCGCTTCCTACAACTGGCGAATTTAATATGTGCAATTGCACTGCCCCGGAAGTACATCCCGGACCGTTCCACCCGAGCCGGCCCACGACGTCAGGGACCCGGGCGAACAGGCCCGAACAACCCCGCCCACAGTCGCACGCGCCCTCCCGGCAAACCGACCCGTCGGGAGGTTCGGGCGGCCACGCGAACCGTCCAGGCGACTCCGGTCCCGCAGCGGGCATCGGCGGGATGCCGTCCGGAACTCCCCACCGGACACAAAAAGATCGCGCTGGACCCGGCGGAGTCCAGCGCGATCGAACGACGTACCCGCATGTCACAGGCATGGAGCCCGTTGGGGCGGGCACCCGTCGTGTGGAGCTATGGGTGGGATCACCGGGGGTTGGGGGACCCTTCGGCGCCCTGTTGTGGCTGCGGCGACAGGGGTGTGTCAGGCCTCGCTGCGCTGCTGCGGAATACCCGCAAGCAGTGCGCGGACCTCTGCCTCGCGGTACCGGCGATGTCCACCGAGCGTACGGATGGACGTGAGCTTGCCAGCCTTCGCCCAACGGGTGACCGTCTTCGGGTCCACGCGGAACATCGTGGCGACCTCAGCCGGGGTCAGCAGCGGCTCGGCATCAGGGGTGCGAGCGGTCATGAGCGGCCTCCTCGGGAGAACCGAACCTTCTCGGTTCTTTCCTCTAAATTCTGCACCTTGACCCGCGTTGCCCGAAATGGCGGACGCGGGCCGAGTCGGTTATAGGACGAACGGCTTGTCCTCGGCACTACAACTACACCATCCGTCCAGCCACGTCGGCCAAACCGATGGAATTGCCCTCCCAGGTGTTCATCAGCGACGGAAGCCGATGGACCATGCCATAGCGGACAGTCACGCCCCAGTAACGATCAGTCACAGGACAATCAGGAGTCACCAGAAGTCATCAGACCCCCCATAGCGTGCAATGCTGAGCATTCCGCCCATAGTTGGACGGACAGAGTCCTCCCCGGACTCCTTGTCCTATTTTGGCATGAGGAGTAGGGAAGGGCGCAAGGGCCCCGTTAGTGCTGTCCGTCACGCTTGAGGCAAAGGCCCGGTTCGGGACGTAGGTCCCAACGCCCCAACTACCGATTCTCGCCCCGCCTGTCACACGCGTCACACCTGGCTCTGGTTCACGGCCCGTCAGTTGCCCTCAGGACATCTCCGTTCACCTCCGCCGGACTCCCTCGGTGCCGCTGGATGTCGGACACCTCACAGGATGTCTCTTCCCTGCTGATAGCACCTCTATGCTCCGATGCGTCGCCATTGGCACCGCTTCGGGCTAGTTGGAGGATTGTAGGTCGCGTACCGCTCGCCATCGTTCGGCGAGACGCCCGTAGGCGACACCCGCCGCGTCGTGGTCCCCGGAACGCAGCGCCGCGATGCCCTCGGCCACGTCCGCGGCCGACCGGTCACCCGCGAGCCGCTCGGAGCTCAGGGCGTGCACCAGGCCGCCGTAGTCCAACTCGACCATGGCGCGCGGGTGGAACTCCTCCAGCCAGCGCCCGACCTCCACCAGCCCCTCGGTCAGCGGCCCTTCGTCCACGGTCTCCCGCAGGGTCCGCAGCGCTCTGGCCAGCCTGCGCCGTGCCTGCACCATCGGGGTCCGGTAGCGCAGCATCCGGCCCTCCGCGCCACCGTCGGTCACGCACTCCCGTTCCTCGTCGTCGAACAGCACGAACCAGCGCACCGGCACGTGCCACACCGTGGTCCGGATCCAGGGGCGTGCGTCGGGGTTCCGCTCGGCCCACCGTTCGTAGTCCGCCGTCGCCTGGCCCCGCACCACCGGAGGCAGCACCGCGTCCAGCACAGTGGCTGGAAACAGACCCCCCAGTTCACTCATTGCCAGCCACCCGCGCATCCGGGTCCGCCACGGGCAGACGACGATCGCCCCGTCGACCACCGCGACGAAGGCGTCCCCGCTCTCGTGCACCGGAACCGCCACCGGAGGGGTGGGGACCAGGCCGGCCAGCGAGCCGCGCAGTTCGTCCTGGGCCGTGGGGAGGTCCACGCGCCGGGCGTAGCGCGTCCAGTGACCCCGCTCGGGTTCACCGAAGGCGGCGAGCGGCTCGTACACCCGCAGGTAGGACGCGTAAGGGACGAGCACCGAAGACACCACCGACATGCGGTAGATCGTGTCACGGCCGTACTCCACAGGGGGGTGATGCCGGGGAGGGGAACAGATCTACCCGTCACGAGGACTTACGCTCTTGCCCAGTCGACCGGCCGGGTGCCGGTCGGTCCGGGACCCTCCCCACCTTCAGGAGGGTCTTCCGCCGCTTCGTACTTGGGAGTCACCACAGTGACCGATGTGACCGGCGTGCCCGTCGACGTGCTCCGCACCCTGTTCCACTCGGATCAGGGCGGCCACGAGCAGGTCGTGATCTGCCAGGACCGCGCCAGCGGTCTCAAGGCCGTGATCGCCCTCCACTCCACCGCCCTGGGCCCGGCCCTCGGCGGGACCCGCTTCTACCCCTACGCCTCCGAGGAGGAGGCCGTCGCGGACGCGCTGAACCTGTCGCGCGGCATGTCCTACAAGAACGCCATGGCCGGTCTCGACCACGGTGGCGGCAAGGCCGTGATCATCGGCGACCCCGCCCTGGTCAAGACCGAGGAACTGCTCCTGGCCTACGGCCGGTTCGTGGCCTCCCTCGGCGGACGCTACGTGACCGCCTGTGATGTCGGCACCTACGTCGCCGACATGGACGTGGTCGCCCGTGAGTGCCGCTGGACCACCGGCCGCTCCCCCGAGAACGGCGGCGCCGGCGACTCCTCCGTCCTCACCGCGTTCGGCGTCTTCCAGGGGATGCGGGCCTCCGCCCAGCACCTCTGGGGAGACCCGACACTGCGCGGTCGCAAGGTCGGTGTCGCGGGCGTGGGCAAGGTCGGCCACCACCTGGTCCAGCACCTGCTGAGCGACGGTGCCGAGGTCGTCGTGACGGACGTGCGCGAGGAGTCGGTACGCAGGATCACCGACCTGCACCCCGAGGTCTCCGTCGCCGCAGACACCGACGCCCTGATCCGCACCGAGGGGCTCGACATCTACGCCCCGTGCGCGCTCGGCGGCGCGCTGAACGACGAGACCGTGCCGGTGCTCACCGCCAAGGTGGTGTGCGGCGCGGCCAACAACCAGCTCGCCCACCCGGGCGTCGAGAAGGACCTGGCCGACCGATCGGTTCTGTACGCACCGGACTACGTGGTGAACGCCGGTGGCGTCATCCAGGTCGCCGACGAACTGAACGGTTTCGACTTCGACCGGTGCAAGGCGAAGGCGACGAAGATCTTCGACACCACGCTGGCCATATTCGCACGTGCGAAGGCTGATGGGATTCCGCCGGCTGCGGCGGCCGACCGGATCGCGGAGCAGCGGATGGCGGATGCCCGTCGCCCCTGACACGTCGCCGAGATGTCCGGTACCCGTCACCGAGCTGTGAGCGAGCCCCGTGGCGGGGGCCGGCACGGGCGGGAGGCGGCCGACGGCCCGTAAGGAGACAAGACTCACTCCGGTCGGCGGGTCGCCCGTCCACAAGAGGTTAAAATCAGGGTTGACCAGCGAGGACGGGCTCCTCTTCGGTCCTGCGCAGCGGCACGTGATGCGGGCGGCGTACCGTATGGCCAAGGAAGCAGGTACCGTTAAAGCCACGGGCGCGGTCTCTCAGCTGGGAGTCCGTCCTGAAACATGAACGCGTGTCAAGACTCTGGGGCCGTCGAGCCCCGTCACCGAGGGGGTCGAGCCATGGGGCGCGGCCGGGCAAAGGCCAAGCAGACCAAGGTCGCCCGCCAGCTGAAGTACAGCAGCGGCGGGACTGACCTGTCGCGTCTGGCCAATGAGCTGGGCGCATCGCCTTCGAGTCAACCACCGAACGCCGAGCCGTTCGAGGACGACGACGAGGAAGATGACCCGTACGCACAGTACGCGGATCTGTACAACGACGACGAGGACGCGGACGAGGACGACCAGTCCGGTCCGTCGTCACAGCGCCGCGGCGCTTGACCTCGCGCTGACACAGAACCCGGTCCGGGCCCGCCCGGACCGGGTTCTGTGTTGTCCGGACCCGGGGCGCCCGCGCGACGCCCCCGCGTCGCGTTTCCGCCGGTCCGGTGGTGTGCCGGACCGGCGGTCTTGGCGTCCTACCGTGCGTAGCTGCCGGTCAGCTCGGCGCCCGTGGTGTGGTCGCCGCGCTCGGTGATCTCACCGGCGACCCAGGAGTCGACACCCCGGTCGGCCAGCGTCGTCAGGGCCGCGTCCACCGAGTCGGCGGGGACGACGGCGATCATGCCGACGCCCATGTTGAGCGTCTTCTCCAGCTCCAGCTGTTCGACCTGTCCGGCCTTGCCGACCAGGTCGAACACGGCGCCGGGCGTCCACGTGGAACGGTCGACCGTGGCGTGCAGGGCGTCCGGGATCACCCGGGCCAGGTTGTTGGCCAGACCACCGCCGGTGACATGGCTGAAGCCGTGCACCTCGGTCGTGCGGGTCAGTGCCAGGCAGTCCAGGGAGTAGATCCTGGTGGGCTCCAGGAGCTCCTCGCCGAGCGTCCTGCCGAACTCCTCGACCTGCCGGTCCAGGGTCCACCCGGCCCGGTCGAAGACCACGTGGCGCACGAGCGAGTACCCGTTCGAGTGAAGACCGGACGACGCCATGGCGATCACGGCGTCACCCTTACGGATACGGTCCGGGCCCAGCAGGAGGTCGGCTTCGACCACACCGGTACCGGCACCCGCGACGTCGAAGTCGTCCGGACCCAGCAGGCCCGGGTGCTCGGCCGTCTCTCCGCCGACCAGGGCGCAGCCGGCGAGGACGCAGCCCTCGGCGATGCCCTTCACGATGGCCGCGACACGCTCGGGGTGCACCTTGCCCACGCAGATGTAGTCGGTCATGAAGAGCGGCTCCGCGCCGCAGACGACCAGGTCGTCGACCACCATGCCGACGAGGTCGTGCCCGATGGTGTCGTAGACGCCCATCTGCCGGGCCAGGTCGACCTTCGTGCCGACGCCGTCGGTGGCGGAGGCGAGCAGCGGGCGCTCGTAACGCTTGAGTGCCGAGGCGTCGAAGAGGCCGGCGAAACCGCCGAGGCCGCCGAGGCCCGCGACCTCGGGGCGCTGCGTCTTCTTCACCCACTCCTTCATCAGCTCGACGGCGCGGTCACCGGCTTCGATGTCGACGCCCGCCGCAGCGTAGGAAGCACCTGTTGTCTCAGACATGGCCCGGGATCTTTCGTGTGGGAATACGGGGCTGGTGGGGAGGCAGCCGGTCGGTCCGGGTCACGGACGACGCAGCGCGTCCGCCGCCGCGGTCGCGGCGGGGCCGGCCGCCAGCTCGGTCTCCAGCAGCTGCTTGCCGAGCAGTTCCGGGTCCGGGAGCTCCATCGGGTATTCGCCGTCGAAGCAGGCGCGGCACAGGTTCGGCTTGGCGATCGTCGTCGCCTCGACCATCGCGTCGAGCGAGATGTACGCGAGGGAGTCGGCCCCCATGGAGGTGCCGATCTCGTCCACGGACATGCCGTTGGCGATCAGCTCGGCACGCGTCGCGAAGTCGATGCCGAAGAAGCAGGGCCACTTCACGGGCGGGGAGGAGATCCGGATGTGGATCTCGGCGGCACCCGCCTCACGGAGCATCCTCACCAGGGCGCGCTGGGTGTTGCCGCGGACGATCGAGTCGTCGACGACCACCAGGCGCTTGCCCTTGATGACTTCCTTGAGGGGATTGAGCTTCAGCCGGATGCCCAGCTGGCGAATGGTCTGCGAGGGCTGGATGAAGGTCCGGCCGACGTAGGCGTTCTTGACCAGACCGGATCCGAACGGAATTCCGCTCGCCTCCGCGTAACCGATGGCCGCGGGGGTCCCCGATTCCGGCGTCGCTATGACCAGATCGGCGTCGACGGGGGCCTCGGCCGCCAGCTTCCGGCCCATCTCCACACGCGAGAGATAGACGTTCCGACCGGCGATGTCGGTGTCGGGGCGGGCCAGGTAGACGTACTCGAAGACACAGCCCTTGGGCTTCGCTTCTGCGAAGCGGGAGGTGCGCAGGCCGTTCTCGTCGATGGCGACGAGCTCGCCCGGCTCGATCTCGCGGACGTAGCTGGCACCGCAGATGTCCAGGGCGGCGGACTCGGAGGCCACCACCCAGCCACGCTCGAGGCGGCCGAGGACCAGCGGGCGGATGCCCTGCGGGTCACGGGCCGCGTAGAGCGTGTGCTCGTCCATGAAGACGAGCGAGAAGGCGCCCTTGACCTCGGGAAGCACCTTGGCGGCGGCCTCCTCGATGGTGAGCGGCTTGTCGTCGTCGTCTCTCTGGCCGGCGAGCAGAGCGGTCACCAGATCGGTGTCGTTCGTCGCCGCGACCTGGGTGGCACGGCCGTCCTTGCGAGGAAGGTCGGCGACCATCTCGGCGAGCTGGGCCGTGTTGACCAGGTTGCCGTTGTGACCCAGGGCGATCGAGCCGTGCGCGGTGGCACGGAATGTCGGCTGCGCGTTCTCCCACACCGAGGCACCGGTGGTGGAGTAGCGGGCATGACCGACCGCGATATGGCCCTGGAGCGATCCCAGAGACGTTTCGTCGAAGACCTGCGAGACCAGTCCCATGTCCTTGAAGACCAGGATCTGGGACCCGTTGCTCACTGCGATGCCCGCGGACTCCTGTCCACGGTGCTGCAGGGCATACAGTCCGAAATAGGTGAGCTTGGCGACCTCTTCACCCGGAGCCCAGACACCGAAGACGCCGCAAGCGTCCTGGGGGCCTTTCTCTCCGGGGAGCAGGTCGTGGTTGAGTCGTCCATCACCACGAGGCACGCCACCGAGTGTAGGGGAGATCGACCACCGGTCCGAATTGGGTGACAGCCCGGCCGGCACCCGTGACGGGGCGAGGGAGCGCTCCCCGCGACGGCCCGGGCCGAGGTCGGACGGTCACTGCGGGTGATCATGGGCGGAGGGCGCGCGTCGGCGCGGAAGGCCTCCGGGCCGCCGATGCCCGGGATGACGGGCGGTTACCGGCCGGTCCGGCAAGTAGGCACCCCCGCACCGGAATCGCCCCGGCCGTGGCCCTCGGTGAGCCGGGCCGACCCCGTGGGCGGGGCGTGGCCGAACGCTCGTTTCGTGGCGAGCCTCACACCGCCGGACCCCTGCGAAGGCCCTCGCGGGGCGCTCAGCGGGTTCCCGCCGGCCCCGTTCGGTCCGGCCGGGCCGGCCGGCCCGCATCGCGACCACGTCGGCTCCGGAGGCCTTCGGGGCGGATCCGGAGGCACGCGGGGCCGGTTGTCCGCAGTCCGAGACCACCGTTGACAGGCCCATGCCCCGTTGGCAGGCTCCTTCCCCATGCAGCCCCCCGGTGACCGTACGGTCACGCTCGTGGAGCGCCGCCACGTCGATCTGGGACGTGTCGCGAGCGCTCTCTGTCGCTGCGCCTGACCGCCGCCTCCCGGAACATCCCGCAGGGCCTCCGCCCCGGAATCCGGCACGCGCGCACGTCCGCATCTCCTCCTCCCCCCCTTCGTGACCGGGTGCGTCCCCCTGTGCACCTCGGACCGACGGGGCCGGCCCCACCCATCCCCCTCGCGCCGCGCCGTCCGCACGGCGCTCGAGGCCCGCCCGCCCAGGAGACCTCATGCCCTCTCGCAATTCGAATGTAGATTCGAATGATCCGATCGGTCCGCCGCTGAGCCGCCGTGCCTTCACCACCGCCGTGGGGGCGACCGCCGCCACCGCGGCCGTCGGGACGCGGACAGCCGCCGCTTCCGGGAGGTCCCCCGACGAGGTGACGCGGGAGCGCCCGTTCCGTGCCGCCCGCGGAAAGCACGCACGCCGTCCCAACATCCTGTTCATCCTCGGCGACGACCTCGGCTGGGCGGATCTCTCCTCCTACGGGGCACCGCACATCCGCACCCCCCACCTGGACCGGCTCGGGCGCCAGGGCGTGCGGTTCACGGACGCCTACTCCGGCTCCGCCACCTGCTCGCCCACCCGCTTCAGCCTCTACACGGGCCGCTACCCCGGGCGTACGAAGGGCGGGCTGGCCGAGCCCATCGCGGACAGGTCGGTGGGTCTGGATCCGACCCATCCGACGCTGGCGTCCCTGCTGCGCGGAGCCGGCTACTCGACCGCCCTGATCGGCAAGTGGCACTGCGGGTACCTGCCCGACCACAGCCCGACCAGATCGGGCTGGGACGAGTTCTTCGGCAACTTCGGCGGAGCCCTGGAGTACTACTCCAAGCTCGGCCTGGCCGGCGAGTACGACCTGTACGAAGGGGATGCCGAGTACAAGGACCTGCGGTACTACACCCAGGTGCTGACGGAGCGGGCGAGCGAGTACGTACGGCGCGACCACGACCGGCCGTGGCTGCTCAACCTGAACTTCACCACCCCGCACTGGCCGTGGATCGCCGACGGCGACACGGAGGCCGGTGCCGAGATCGTCCGCCGGATCAAGGCCGGTGACAGGTCCGCCCTCCGGAACGCCGACGCGGGCTCCGTCGAGAAGTACACGCAGATGGTCGAGGACCTGGACCGCTCGGTCGGCGAGGTGCTGCGGGCCCTGAAGCGGTCGGGGCAGGAGGAGGACACCCTCGTCTTCTTCGCCAGCGACAACGGCGGTGAGCGCTTCTCCTACAACTGGCCGCTGTCCGGCAACAAGAGCTCCCTCCAGGAGGGCGGAATCCGGGTCCCCTCGGTGCTGCGCTGGCCGGCACGCATCGAGGCGAACCAGGTCAGCGACCTCCCGGTCTTCTCACCCGACTGGACGGCGACCCTGCTGGAGCTCGGCGGGGCGCGGCCCGACCCCGCGCACCCGCTGGACGGTGTGAGCCTCGCCGGATACCTGCTGCGGGGCGAGACGCCGGGAGAACGCGACCTGTTCTGGCGGGTGCGCGGCGAGCGGGCGCTGCGACGCGGGGACTGGAAGTACTACCGGGGGAGGAGCGGGACCGACCAGTTGTTCAACCTGGCCGACGACCTGCGTGAACAGGCCGACCGCGCGAAGGCCGAGCCGGAGCGGCTGGCCGAGCTGCGGGCCTCCTGGGAGAGGACGGACGCGGGTCTGCTCCCGTACCCCACCACCCCCTGAAACCGCTCGCCCCCGGTCCCCCGGTGCTCCACGTGACGCCCCGGCGGATCGGAGGCGCCCGCGGGATCAGCCCTTGGCGGCCGGGGCCGACGCGTCCAGACCTTCGCCGCTCTTCGCCTCGATGGACAGGGAACGGTGATCGATCTCGTACGACGTCTTCCCCTTCAGTACACCGAGCAGCGCCCGTTCCAGCTTCATCTCCGGGCCGGGGCACATCTTCCGGGTGGAGGCGAGCGGACCGAAGGTGATCGTGGAGCCGGAGACCGTCGCCTTGCCGTGGAAGGAGTTGCAGCCGAGGTTCCCCTCCACCGAACCGTCCTCGCCGAAGGTGAGGTGTGCCTTGTCCTCCGTGCCGGCCGGCACGGAGGAGGCGGCGCTGCCGGACACGAGTCCGGTGACCTTCCAGGCGGTGCCGGTGAGCGGGGCCGGGGGCTCGGCGGTGAGGGCGATGGAGTCGCCCCGCGCGGTGGTCAGGGTCAGGGTCCTCGCCTGGCCCTTCCCCGCCACGGCGGCCGTGAGCTCGCCCTGGAAGGCCTTGCCCATCGCGGTCTCGAACTGCTGGGCCTCCTTCGCGCAGGCCATCCCGGTGCTGGTGCTCCGCCCGACGGTGACCTTGTCGCCGTCGAGGCGGACATCGGCGGTGAACCGGTTGCAGCCGAGGCTGCCCGTGGCCTTGCCCTCGGAGTCGATCTCGATGTGGGTGCCCTCGGGTGCGGCGGTCTTCGTTCCGCCGGCGGTCAGGGACGACACGTTCCAGTGGACACCGGTCACGGCCGGTTCGGTGCGTACGGTGCCGCTGCCGTCCCCGGAGTCCCCGGATCCCGCTCCGGAGCCCGACTCCGTACCACAGGCGGCGAGGGTGAAGGCGGTCAGGACGGCAAGGGCGCTGACAGGCATACGTTGTGTGCGCATGGCCATGGGACGGAACGACCGGCCGATCCGGTTCCGTTCAGCCCGTCAGCGGGAGCAGCGGGGCGAGGTCGGCCCGCTCGCCGCTGGCGCTGACCAGCGCGTCCTCGACCGCCTCCGCCCACCGGGTACGCCCGGTCGCCAGCCGGAGCCAGGTGAGCGGATCCGTCTCGACGACATTGGGCGGGGTGCCCCGGGTGTGCTTGGGACCCCCGATGCACTGCACGACGGCGAAGGGCGGGACGCGCACCTCGACCGAGCCACCGGGCGCCTTGTCGGCGAGCGCGTCGGCGAGCAGCCGGGTGCAGGCGGCGAGCGCCTGGCGGTCGTACGGGACGTCCAGGCCCGTCGCCCGGTGGAGATCGTCGCTGTGCACGACGAGTTCGACGGTCCGGGTGACCAGGAAGTCGCCGAGCCGCATGGTGCCCGCACGAGTCGTGACGAGCCGCTCGCCCGGGACGTCGGCGACGAGCCGGGCGAACCGTTCGGCCGTCTCCTCGTAGAGCGCGTCGAGCCGGGGCCGTGCCGCGGCCAGGGCCCTGGCGTCGTCCGCGATCCCCTCGGCCTGCACTGCCGTGGAGGCGGGCCACTCCAGCAGGGTGAGCTGCGGTGTGCCACCGGACGGCTCCGGACGCTCCAGCTCTCCGCTGGTCCGTTCCAGCACCGTGGTCACGTGCGCCGCGAGGTCCCGTACGGTCCACTCCCCCAGCCCGGACGGACCGGACAACTGCCCGGGCGTCAGGGCGCGAACCGCGGCCCGTACGTGGGCGAACTGTGCCAGGACCGCCGTACGGGTCCGGCTGAGGTCGTAGGCGCGCGGGCGCTTCTTGGCCGGGGGCATGGAGGCGAGACTAACGGGCGCCTGTGACAGGGGCCCCGCGCACGGAGGTTCAGGGCCCGGCGAAGGCCGAGGCGGCGGGGAAGGTGACACCGGTGCAGCCCCGGCGCGTGGTGGCGTCCTCGACGTAGGCACGGAACAGGGGCTCCAGCCGGTCCCGGAGGATGTCGTCGTACGGGAAGGAGACGTGCATCAGGTGCAGGGCCGGCCTGCCGTCGCAGACGGAGGAGGCCCACCAGATGCCGTCGGCCGATCCCGCGGTCCCGGGCAGGACCGGGGTCCTGTTCACCGCACTGCTCCGCAGCCCCCTGGTGCCGTCACCCACCAGGGTGTCCGTCTGCATCCACAGCGGACGCAGGGTCAGCATCCTGTCGAGATCAGCGCTGTCCGGGTGGCTCTTCTCGTAGGCCGGCCAGATCCTCTCGGTCCCCTCCGGGCTCATCGCCAGCAGGCAGGAGTCGTGGGCGCCGGCCTTTCCGGCCGGCGCGGCGAGCGCCCGGTCGGGGAGCTCGCCCTGTCCGTGGGCGGCGGTGTGCCGTCCGTACCAGGCACAGGTGCCGCCCGCCTCCGCGGCGGCGACGAGGGTGGTCCTCGGCTCGGGGAGCGCGGAGGGCACGGCGGGGATCTCGGCCCGGCAGCCCGTCTCCGCCGCGGCCCGCTCCGCCGCCTGGCGTCCCAGAGCGGCGAGCTCGCGGCGGTCGCCGGACGTGACGGGTCCGTCGTACAGGGCGGTGACCTCGGCCCTGACGGAGGAGACCCCGCCCCCGTCGGCGCAGAGGGCCCTGACCGTCACCGTGTCGGCGTCGTACTCCCCCAGCCCGCCGTCCCCCAGCGGATGCGGCAGCGTGTACTGCGCGGCGGCGGTGACGTCGTCCCTGTCCTCGGCGGTGAAGTAGTCGAAGGGCTCGTGCTCCGCGTCCACCTGGTGCTCGTCGGCGTTGGGGTTGGCCGGGTACAGGGTGAGGTCGAGCGAGAAGCGCCCGTACGCCGACCTCGGTTCGCCCACCCGGTAGACGACACAGCTGCTGTCGGTCCGCTCGGTGCTGATGCGGTGGCGGTCGGAGAGTGCCACCTGGTCGACGCCCCCGTTCAGAGCGAGCACCCGGTCGGGGTCGACGAGACCGCCGCACCCCTCCTCTATGCGCTCACGGCTCTCGGCCCGCGTGCGCAGGTCGAGCACATCGCTGACGAGCGCCCAGAGGCTGAGACCGATCCCCGCCACGGCGACCAGCACGAACACCGTGTTCAGAGCCCCTCGCAGACGCCCCCGGCCCGGCGGGACATCCGCTTCGGCGCGCGTGCCGTCGTCCATCATCGACCCCCGTCAACTCGGCCTGGCCTGGCGCCCCGCAAGCTATCAGTCACTGCCGACGGCCTCCTCGGCCACCGAGGTCGCACTGTCACGGGGCACACCGAAAACACCCCCAGGACACGGGGTCGCTGGGCTCCGGCGGGCGGGAGTCAGGGGCGGGCGGCCGTGAGCACCACCAGCAACGGCACCACGCGGGAACCCGGCACCTCGTAGCGCCCGCGCCCCGTCGTATGCAGCCAGCCCGCGCCGGTCAGCAGGCGCAGATGGTGGTAGATCTGGCCTGTCGTACCCATGTCGTCCAGTCCGGCCAGCTCGGCGGCCGTGCGGCAGCCGCCGAGGATCTCGCGGAGCAGCCGCAGCCGGACGGGGTGGCCCAGCGCGGCCAGCGGCTCGGCGGCCTCCGCCCAGTCGGGGCGCTCCTCCTCGGTGCCGAGCAGCCCTCCGGTGAGGGCGCCGTACTGCCACTCGTAGTGCTCACCGGCCGGGAGCCTCACCGCACCCGTGAACAGCACCCCGCCGTCGGCGGCGGCCTCCCCGACCTGTTCGAGCTGCTCCTTGAGCCCGTCCAGCGCCCAGAAGTCACCGTCGTCCAGACCGGGCCTGTCGCCCTCCGCCGCCCGCTCCAGCACCGCGAGGCGGCGCTCCAGCTCGGCGACGCGCTCCTCAAGCTTCACAGGACCCAACCTTACGTAATTACGTAACATCACTCAACTGTTTCGTGGGAGAACGCCGAAGCCCCCGTCCGGTCGACCCGGACGGGGGCTTCGGTACGGGCGGAAATCAGGCGAACAGACCCTCCAGGGTCCCTTCGTGCGCCGTGCGCAGCTCGCTCAGCGGGATGCTGAACTCGCCCTGGATCTCGATCTCGTCGCCGTCCACGACACCGATCCGGGCGACGGGAAGACCCCGCGCGCCGCACATGTCGTTGAAGCGGAGTTCCTCGCTGCGCGGAATCGAGACGACCGCACGGCCGGCCGACTCCGAGAACAGGAAGGTGAACGCGTCCAGGCCGTCGGGGACGACCAGCCGGGCACCCTTCCCGCCGCGCAGGCAGGACTCGGTGACCGCCTGGATCAGACCGCCGTCGGACAGGTCGTGCGCCGCGTCGATCATGCCGTCGCGGGAACCCGAGATCAGGATCTCGCCGAGCAGCTTCTCGCGGCCCAGGTCGACCTTCGGCGGCATCCCGCCGAGGTGCTGGTGGACGACCTCGGACCAGGCCGAGCCGCCGAACTCCTCATGGGTGTCGCCCAGGAGGTAGAGCAGCTGGCCCTCCTCGGCGAACGCGACCGGGGTGCGCCGGGTGACGTCGTCGATCACACCGAGGACGGCCACGACGGGCGTCGGGTGGATCGCCGTCTCACCGGTCTGGTTGTACAGCGACACGTTGCCGCCGGTGACCGGGGTGCCCAGCTCCAGGCAGCCGTCGGCAAGCCCGCGGGTGGCCTCGGCGAACTGCCACATGACGTCCGGGTCCTCGGGCGAGCCGAAGTTCAGGCAGTCGGAGATGGCCAGCGGCTTGGCACCGGAAGCGGCGACGTTGCGGTAGGACTCCGCGAGCGCCAACTGCGCGCCCGTGTACGGGTCGAGCTTGGCGTAGCGGCCGTTGCCGTCGGTCGCCATGGCCACGCCCAGGTTCGACTTCTCGTCGATCCGGACCATGCCGGCGTCCTCGGGCATCGCGAGCACCGTGTTGCCCTGCACGAAGCGGTCGTACTGGTCGGTGATCCAGGACTTGGAGGCCTGGTTCGGGGAGCCGACCAGCTTCAGGACCTGCTCGCGCAGCTCCGCGCCGTTCGCCGGACGGGCCAGCGCCCCGGCGTCGTCCGCCTGGAGCGCGTCCTGCCAGGACGGCCGGGCGAACGGCCGGTGGTAGGTCGGGCCCTCGTGGGCCACGGACCGCGGCGGTACGTCGACGATCTGCTCGCCGTGCCAGAAGATCTCCAGCTGCGAGCCCTCGGTCACCTCACCGATGACGGTGGCGATGACGTCCCACTTCTCGCAGATCTCCATGAAGCGGTCCACGTGCTGCGGTTCGACGATCGCGCACATGCGCTCCTGCGACTCGCTCATGAGGATTTCCTCGGGCGAGAGGGAGGAGTCGCGCAGCGGCACGGTGTCCAGCTCGACGCGCATACCGCCGGAACCCGCGGAGGCCAGCTCGCTGGTGGCGCAGGAGAGCCCGGCACCGCCGAGGTCCTGGATGCCCGCGACCAGCTTCTCCTTGAAGATCTCCAGGGTGCACTCGATGAGGAGCTTCTCCTGGAACGGGTCGCCGACCTGGACGGCGGGCCGCTTGGCGGGCTTGGTGTCGTCGAAGGTCTCCGAGGCGAGCACGGAGACGCCGCCGATGCCGTCGCCACCCGTGCGGGCGCCGTAGAGGATCACCTTGTTGCCGGGGCCGGAGGCCTGCGCCAGGTGGATGTCCTCGTGCTTCATCACGCCGATGCAGCCGGCGTTGACGAGCGGGTTGCCCTGGTAGCAGGCGTCGAAGACGACCTCGCCGCCGATGTTCGGCAGGCCCAGGCAGTTTCCGTAACCGCCGATGCCCGCGACGATGCCCGGCAGGACGCGGCGGGTGTCGGGGTGGTCGGCCGCACCGAAGCGCAGCGGGTCGACGACCGCGATCGGGCGGGCGCCCATGGCGAGGATGTCGCGGACGATGCCGCCGACGCCGGTGGCCGCGCCCTGGTAGGGCTCGATGTACGAGGGGTGGTTGTGCGACTCGACCTTGAAGGTGACCGCGTAACCCTGGCCGACGTCGACCACACCGGCGTTCTCGCCGATGCCGACGAGCATCGCGTCGTTGGCGGGGACCTTCTCGCCGAACTGCTTGAGGTGGACCTTGCTGCTCTTGTAGGAGCAGTGTTCCGACCACATCACGGAGTACATGGCGAGCTCGGCGCCGGTGGGACGGCGGCCCAGGATCTCGCGGATCCGGGCGTACTCGTCCTCCTTGAGGCCGAGCTCCTTCCAGGGCTGTCCGGCGTCCGGGGTTTCGGCCGCGTGCTTGACCGTGTCCAGGCTCATGCGTTGACCAGCTTCTTGATGATCGAGGTGAAGAAACCCAGGCCGTCGGTGCGACCGGTGCCGATCAGAGGTTCGACGGCGTGCTCCGGGTGCGGCATCAGACCGACGATGTTGCCCGCGGCGTTGGTGATGCCGGCGATGTCGCGCAGCGAGCCGTTCGGATTGACGTCGGCGTAACGGAAGGCGACGCGGCCCTCGGCCTCCAGCTCGTCGAGCGTGCGCTCGTCGGCGGTGTACCGGCCGTCCACGTTCTTCAGCGGTACGGAGATCTCCTGGCCCGCCGTGTAGTCCGAGGTCCAGGCCGTCTCCGCGTTCTCCACCCGCAGCTTCTGGTCGCGGCAGATGAAGTGGAGGTGGTTGTTGCGCAGCATCGCCCCGGGCAGCAGGTGTGCCTCGGTCAGGATCTGGAAACCGTTGCAGATACCGAGGACCGGCAGACCGGCCTTCGCCTGCTCGATGACGGTCTCCATCACCGGCGAGAAACGCGAGATGGCGCCGGCGCGCAGATAGTCGCCGTAACTGAATCCGCCCGCCAGGATGACCGCGTCGACCTGGTGGAGGTCCTTGTCGCGGTGCCAGAGGGATACGGGTTCGGCACCCGCGATCCGCACGGCCCGCAGGCTGTCCTGGTCGTCGAGCGTGCCGGGAAAAGTGACGACTCCGATACGGGTGGTCACTTCTCCTCCTCCACCGTGACGGTGAAGTCCTCGATGACCGTGTTGGCGAGGAAGGTCTCGGCGATCTCGTTAATGCGGGCGAGGGCGGCGTCGTCGACCGGCCCCTCGACCTCGAGCTCGAAACGCTTTCCCTGACGAACGTCCGCGATTCCGTCGAAGCCGAGACGGGGCAGTGCGCGCTGCACAGCCTGTCCCTGCGGGTCGAGGATCTCCGGCTTGAGCATGACGTCGACTACGACGCGTGCCACTGGCACTCCCGGTGGTGTGGTGCGGCTGTGTCTCCGAGGGGTTCCCCAGATCCCCGCGGGTCCACTCAGCGTACCTGGCCAGAAATTCTACGCGGGTAGATATCGCCTCGCCCTGATCACGGCGAGATATCGGCGGCAACGCCGCCCAGGGAAAATCCTGGGAAAAAATCTTCATCCGGATTGCACGCGGACACACGACGGCAACACGCGGATGTAATTGGCCGGGCTTCACAATGCGGCTCCCACCGCTGTACAAATGAATACGCGGGAAAGCACGATTGCCCCGGAACAGTCGACAGCAGTCGATCCGTATCCGCCCAGCCGCCGGAAGGCCGGCATCGACGCATGTCAGGCGCGACGATGCCGAAGGAAAGGACCGATATCCGTGGCTCAGCGCGTAGTGGTTACGCTCTCCGACGACATCGACGGGGGAGAAGCGGCGGAAACGGTCACCTTCGCCCTGGACGGGAAGTCGTACGAGATCGACCTCAATCCCGCCAATGCAAAGAAACTGCGTACGACGCTGGCTCCGTACGTGGCGGCCGGCCGAAAGCAGACAAATACCGGCAAGCGAGGCGGGGCCCCGGTCTCGTACCACCACACGTCGCTGGCACCGGATCCCGCGGCCGTGCGCGCCTGGGCCCGCTCGCACCGGATGGAGGTGCCGGCGCGCGGCCGGATCCCCAAGAAGGTCTACGAGGCGTTCGACGCCGCCAGTTGAGACCTCCGCCCGGAATGTTCCGTTCCGCTCAATGGCCCGCCTCCCGCCCGAGGGATGCCCCGGGGAGCCGACTTGCACAACACCCCTGCAGGTCGGCTAGAGTCTGGAGCACGCCGAAGGGCAAGGCCGAAAAGCCGGGTCCGACGCAGCGTGCGGGTGTAGTTCAGTAGTAGAACATCCTCCTTCCAGGAGGAAGGCGCAGTGTGCAATTCCTGTCACCCGCTCTGCACCGCCTTACCGGACCACTCAGTGGATCAGGTAGAGTAGTGAGCGCTCCACCGGTGAAAGCCGAGTGGCGGCAATGCGGACGTAGCTCAGTTGGTAGAGCGCAACCTTGCCAAGGTTGAGGTCGCCAGTTCGAACCTGGTCGTCCGCTCTTGATTCAAAGGCCCCGGTCGATTTCGACCGGGGCCTTTGGCGTTTCCGGATATCGGCGCATGACGTGTGTCATGCGCGGTGATGACACTGCGCAGGGGTCGCGACCGTGATCCGGCGGAGGTCCTGGGCCGGGAGGTCCGGCCGGGACGAGGGGGGAGCGCGACCGTGTGGGTACGGGCACAGGTGCACCGATGGCAGCGGCGTGACGGGTTCGACAAGATGGACCTCTACACGCGCGGCACCCTCCACTGCTTGGTGTGGATGTCGATCGTGCCGCAGGTGCTGCTGCCCCTGACGCGCCCCGTGCGGGCATCCGACGCCCCCGTCGCCCTGATCGCCGGAACGGTCCTGATCGGGCTCGCCCAGGGATTCTGCGCGACTCCGCTGGTGGCTCGTGGCCTGGAGAGCTATCTGGGCCACCGGCCCGTGGACCGGAGGCCGGCCGCACTCGGGGCCGCCCTGATGCTGGCGAGCATCGCGGGACTGCTCGGCCTCGGCGCCCACACCGGCCCCGAGGAGTTTCCCGAGCTGCCGCTGGCCCTGTCCGCGGCGGTCCTGCCGTTCGGCACCTCCCTCGTCCTGATCACTCCCTTGTGGATGTCCCCCGTGGCCCTGACCGCCGTGGCGGCGGGTGCGGGCGGAGGCGCCGCGCTGGCCGGCGGCAGCGGAGCCTTCGTGGCCCAGACCCTCCTGGGGATGACCTTCACCATCGGGCTGATCGCGGTGACCGTGCGGATCTCCGCGTGGTCGCTGGGCGTGATGTCCCGGCTCCGCGACGCCCAGGAGGTGAAGACGCGGCTGGCCGTCGCCGAGGAGCGGCTGCGGTTCGGGCGGGACATGCATGACGTCCTGGGCCGGAACCTGGCGGTGATCGCGCTGAAGAGCGAACTCGCCGTGGAGCTGGCGCAGCGCGGACAGCCCGCGGCCATGGACCAGATGGTGGAGGTCCAGCGCATCGCGCGCACCTCCCAGCAGGAGGTCCGCGACGTCGTACGGGGGTACCGGAAGGCTGACCTCCGGACAGAACTGCTGGGAGCCCGGGGGGTCTTGCGGGCAGCCGGAATCGAGTGCGCCGTCCAGGGCGACGGCGGGCGGCTGCCCGCTCCCGTGCAGTCGGCGCTCGGCTGGGCCGTGCGGGAGGCCGCCACCAACGTGCTGCGGCACGGCAATCCGCAGCGGTGCGCCATCCGGCTGGAGACCGCGCCGGACAGCGCCCGTCTGGTGGTGGAGAACGACGGTGCGCCGCCGGGCACGGCCGTGGTCTCCGGCGGCGGCTCGGGGCTCCACGGCCTCCGGGAACGACTGGCAGCGGTCGGCGGCTCGCTGGAGGCGGGGCCGACGGGCGAGGGCCTCTTCCGTCTGACCGCGGCGATCCCGCTGCCCTCGCCGCGGAGCACCGAGCCCTCTCCCCAGGAGAAGGACTGACGCGGTCGCCGCCCTCGGCCCGGAGGCGCCGGGCACGGACGGTGTGAAGGTCGCCACATCCCTGCGGACCGGACCGCCCTGCCGCCGGGCCACGGTCATGACGGGTCACGGCCGGCCGGGGATGTCCGAAGCGCGTGCCGTGGGCGGTGTCCGGGCGCTCGTCAGTCGGACGGTCGGCGCGCGGCGGCCGACCGGGATCGTCCGTACGGTGCACGCCGGAAACCGTTACGTGGAAACCTGGTTGGCGGCGGACGCGACCCTCGCCAGGGGCCCTTGTCGGACCGTGCGAGGGCCGAGGCGTGGGCGCCGGCAGAGGACGGGGCGCCGCCGCGAAGCCGACGTCGGGTGGCGCGGAACGGTGCGCAGCCACCTGCCTGCGGCCGTCTTCGGACCCGGTACGGAGCTCCCTCACGCACCAGTGGGTCTCTCGGGGGAGAGAGGTTGGGTATAGTAGGCATCGCGCTGCGGCGCTTGCGGACGTAGCTCAGTTGGTAGAGCGCAACCTTGCCAAGGTTGAGGTCGCCAGTTCGAACCTGGTCGTCCGCTCCATGAAGAAGGCCCCGGTCCTCGTGACCGGGGCCTTCTGCTGTCACCGCTCCCGGTCCGACCAGTTCAGGCCCGTCAGGAGTTCGTACGCCTCCAGGTACTTGGCCCGGGTCGCGTCCACGATGGCCTGCGGCAGCGGCGGGGGCGGCTGCTCGCCGTGCCGGTCCCAGCCGGAGGCCGGCGAGGTCAGCCAGTCACGCACGAACTGCTTGTCGTAGGAGGGCTGCGCCTTGCCCGGCTCCCAGATCTCGGCCGGCCAGAAGCGGGAGGAGTCCGGCGTCAGCACCTCGTCCGCGAGGATCAGCTCCTCGCCGCCGTCCTCGGTGGGCGCGAAGCCGAACTCGAACTTCGTGTCGGCGAGGATGATCCCGCGCTCCCGGGCGATGTCCCGGGCGCGGCTGTAGACGTCCAGCGTCGTGCGTCGCAGCAGGGCCGCCGTCTCGGGGCCGACCTCGCGGGCGACCTCCTCGTACGAGACGTTCTCGTCGTGATCGCCGACCGCGGCCTTCGTGGCCGGGGTGAAGATCGGCCCCGGGAGCTCGGAGCCGTCGACGAGCCCCTCGGGCAGACCGATGCCGCACACCGTCCGGTCGGCGTCGTACTCGGCCAGGCCGGAGCCCGCGAGGTAACCCCGCGCCACGCACTCGACCTGGACCATCCGCAGCGAACGGCAGATCAGGGTGCGGCCGGCCCAGTCGGCGGGTGCCCCGGCGGGGAGCTCCGCCGACAGCACGTGGTTGGGGACGAGATCGGCGAGCTGGTCGAACCACCACAGCGACAGCTGGGTGAGCACGCGGCCCTTGTCCGGGATCTCGGTGGGCAGGACCCAGTCGTAGGCGGAGATGCGGTCGCTGGCGACCATCACGAGGTCGCCCGCCTCGTTCCGGTACAGGTCGCGCACCTTGCCGGTGTGCAGATGGGTGAGACCCGGCACCTGCACGGGCTCGGGCTTTTCTACGAAACCGGACACGCTGCCTCCGCGTAGGTTGATCCAGGAGTGGTTCCGATTGTCCCGCATGCGAAAGGTCCGCGGCGCCAGGGGTCGCACTGCGGACGGGCGACTCCCGGCCCTCCGCCTCCGTGTCCGCGTACGCGCCCGCTCAGTCCCTCTTGCAGATCCGGTCGAGGAGATTGGCCGTGGCCCGCTGGATGCGGGGGTCCACGTGGCCGGGTCGGTCCAGGGCCGGGGACCACGCGAACGTGCCCGACGCGAAGACGAGCGCGCCCGACGGGGCGCGGTACAGCGAGGTCTCCTGGTGCCGGGTCGCGCCGTCGCCGTCGGCGTAGGGGGAGTGCGCGAGAAGCATGCGGCTCTCGTGCTCGGGGAGCGTCGTGCGCGGGAAGTAGCGGTCGGCCTCTCCGGCGACCAGTCCGTCGATCTCGTCGCCCTCGGCCGCGCCCGTGGCCTCCCAGAGCCAGTGGCTCGCGTTCCGCACGACCAGGGGGTGGGGTTCGGGGACCCGGCCCACGTACTGGATGCCCAACAGTTGCTGCTCGGGGCGGTCGATCTCACGCCACAGCGCGGACTTCCCCGGCCCTCGGCGCTTGCGGCAGGTGAGCAGACGGTCGGGGACACCCGAGGGCGACGGACCGAGGCCGACCTGCCAGTACATGGTGTTCGCCGAGAGGAAGACGAGCGAGGTGCCCGTGTCCCGGGCGAGCTCGGTGGTACGGCGCATCGGCACCGACCAGTACTCGTCGTGTCCGGGGAAGACCAGGCCCCGGTACCGGCCGGGGTCGACCCGGCCGGCGTGCAGGTCACGGGCGTCGGCGTACGCGAGGTCGTAGCCGTAGCGCTCGGCCCAGCGGATGAAGTCGTAGGCGTGGCCGACGTGCAGAGGCAGGCCGGCGCCCGCGTAGGGGCGGTCGAAGGAGACGGTGACCGCGGCGTCCTCCTCGCCCAGCAGCCTGCCCTGCTCGTCCCACGCGTGGTAGAGGCTCGCGCCGGTGCGGCCGTCCTCCGGGTAGAGGTTGTAGGCCTGCCAGGTGACGTCGGGGAGGAGGAGCAGCAGGTCCGCCGGGTGGTCGTCGCGGACCGTGAAGGGGACGTGCGAGCGGTGGCCGTCGGCGGTGGTGAGCACGGCGACGTAGGCGCCGACCGACCAGTAGGCCGGGATCTGCAGCCGCCAGGAGAGCCACCAGTGGTGACAGGAGACCGTGCGCTCCACGGCCATCGGCGCCGGCTGGACGATGCCGGAGAGCCGCGGGCTGGTGGTGATCTTCGCGGCGCCGTCGCCCGCATAGTGTCCGATGCGGTAGATGTCGACGGAGAACTGCTGGGGCGGGTCCACGGTGATGTGGAAGTCGATCGCCTCGCCGGGCGCCGCCGCCCCGGGTGAGGCGAAGCCCTTGATCTGCTGGCGGACGTCGTCGGCCGCGCGCGTGCCGCCTCCGGTGCCGCTGCGGCCCAGGGCGGCGTCGGCGTACCAGGGGACGACCTGGCCGGTGTCGTCGAAGTAGTTCTCACTGCCGCGCAGCCAAGGCAGCGGGCCCTGTCCGAAAGGGTCGCTCACGGCATGCGCGAGGGCACCCGATTCCCAGCGCCGGATATGCTCCGCCCCCATCCCGCTCCCCTCCCTCGTCCCCCGAAACCTCCGGTGCGCCGCCTACCGACGCGAACCCAGCACATCACATTACGCACGCACTCCGTCACCGTTCGTCGCTAATTGATGTGAACGAAGCCCGATCTTCCGGGTATTGCCGGGACATCTGACGCATTTCGCCACCTAAGTGGACGGACGACCGTGCACCTCAGGTGCACTTTCCGCCCACGCGCACCTCTCAGCCCAGGCGTACGGGTTTGTCGGTCCGCACGCCGACCGCGCTGAGCCAGGAGAGCAGCGGCTCCGCGTCCCCGTCCTCGACGAGGCTGAGCACCGGGGCGCCGAGGTCCGACCTGCGACCGCCGTCGACCAGCAGCGCGGGACCGTCGAGCCAGTCGAGCCCGGGTGCGGCCCCCGCCGTGTCCACGGCGGCGCAGCAGACCATCGCCACGACGTGGTCGGCGAGCAGCTCCGCGCCCGTACGAGGGGGCTGGAGGGGGAAGAGCGGGAGCGGGACGGACCCCCAGAGGTCGAGGGGGTCGGTTCCCGCCGCAGCCGGCACGCCGTCCGCCGCGACGCCGGTCCCGGGCCTCGGTGCCGTCCGCTCCTCCTCGCGGGCGACGGCGGCGCCGATCCCGGCCGCCAGCGCCTCGCTGTCGGCGCCCGGCGCCGCGAGGTGGCCGATCACCCGGGCGAGCGTGGGGACGCCGTCGGCCCCCGGCGCTCCCGGGCTCCCTACGGACACACTGGCCGCCACCCCCATGGCGTCGAGCACCCGGTGCAGACGCGCGGCCTCCGTACGCCATTTCCGGTCCACGACCTCGTCCGGATACTGCTGCCAGTCGACCGGGGACCAGCCGGGACCGGGCTCGGCGGGCCCTCCGTGG
Organism: Kitasatospora papulosa; assembly: GCF_000717245.1. Lineage (GTDB taxonomy): Bacteria > Actinomycetota > Actinomycetes > Streptomycetales > Streptomycetaceae > Streptomyces > Streptomyces papulosus. Next base: position 581,458 of record NZ_JNYQ01000002.1, on the reverse strand, counting down.
AAGAGCCGGGCCGCGAGCAGCGAGGCGGCCTCGTCGGCCGCGCCCGGCTCCTCGATCAGATCGCAGGCGGGGCGCTCACCCAGCCGGGAGGTGAAGCCCTCCGCCAGCCGGTCGCGCCTCGACAGCTCCGTGAGCGCGGAGACGACGCCCGCGTCGAGCCGGGAGGGCCAGCGCCCCATCCGCCAGGCCGGCAGCGCGACCCTGGTCAGCAGGCGGTCCCAGCCCGCGTAGGCGAGGCCGACCTGCTCCTGGGCGGCGATCCGCAGCCCGTAGTCCACCTCGTGGGCGCGCCCCGACGCGGCGGCGGCGACGCAGCGCTCCATCTCCGCCGCGTGCCCGCGGCAGCCGCGCAGCAGCACCTTGGCGATCCACCCGACGAAGGCCGTGGGGATCCTGCGTACGAATCCCTGCCCGGGCAGGGCGGCGTCGGCGACAGCGGCGTCGAGGCCGCGGACGAAGCGACGGGCGGCGGCTATGTCCGGGTGGGCGGAAGGCCCGGTGCCCGCCACGACCGGGGCGAGGACCGCGCGCAGCTCGGCGACCCTCATCCACCACAGGAAGGGGGACCCGATCACCAGGACGGGGGCCGCCGGGATCCGACGGCCCCGCCTGATCCCGGGCTGCCCCGCGACGTCCTTCACCGGCGGCCGGGCGGCGGGGTGCGTACGGTCCTCCAGCCAGCTGTCGCAGTCCGGGGTGAGCTCTATGGCCGACGGCGCGGGGACGTCCAGCCGGTCGGCCAGGTCCCGGACCAGGCGGTAGAGGTCGGGGGCCGCGGCCTCGGTGAGGGGCACGGTCGGACTGACCGCCGGCCTCGCCCGCGACACGGCCAGGGCGACCGCGGCGGCGACGAGCAGGACCACGACGGCGCAGGCCGTCACCGCCCAGCTGACCGTGGACCAGACGCCTGGACCGATGTGCCCCTGGGCCACCGCGACGAGCAGCACGACCGAGGCGGCCGCCGGCAGGATCGCCAGGGCTGTGGCTCTGCTGCGGATGCGCAAAAGAGCCACGGCCCTGGCCCGCGCTGCGTGCGCACCCAGCTCCTCAACCGAACCGGTACCGGACACGGTCGTAGGTCACCCCCTCTGCCCCCGCGACGGTGTTGGTCACTCCCCCACTGTGGCACCCGTCACCGACATCGCAATGTCGGTGGGCCAAGTGCCCGAACGCTTGCGCCGCACCCTAGTTGGGGCCTCGGCGGGCGTCATCCGGATGGCCGAGTCGTCACCCGATGGAATGGCTTTGGTCAAAGCTGCTGACGGGCCGCTGTCCAGCCGTTCGGTGGTACCGCGGCCCCCTTCTGCGGCCCGGGGGCGGTCCCGGGCACGTGGTCCCGGGACGTTGCGGTTCCGGGCACGGGGGCAGGGGCGGGCCCCGGCACTCGTGGGACTGGCCACGGACGGGCGCGGGAACGGCCTCTTCGTCCGGCGTGCGGGCCGCCCCGGACGCGCCTGTGCCCGGCACCTCCGTGGAGGGCCGGGCACAGGGGCGGCGGACAGACCGGCGGGGCCGGACACCGCGGTGGGTCGAGCGGGCTCGGGCCTCAGGCCTCTTCGGCGGCCTTGCGGGCGATGTCCGTGCGGTGCTGGGAGCCGTCGAGCCGGATCCGGCCGACGGCGGTGTAGGCACGCTCCCGGGCCTGCGTGAGGTCCTTGCCGGTCGCCGTGACGGAGAGCACGCGGCCTCCGGCGCTGAGGACGGCGTCGCCGTCCTGCCGGGTGCCGGCGTGCAGGACGAAGGCGTCCGGCGCATCCTTCTCCACCACATCGGCGAGGCCCTCGATCGGGTCTCCCGTGCGGGGCGTGCCGGGGTAGTTGTGCGAGGCGATGACCACGGTGACGGCGGCGTCGTCACGCCAGTTCAGCGCGGGTACGAGGTCCAGGGTGCCGTTGGCGGAACCGAGCAGGACCCCCGCGAGCGGCGTCTTCAGCCGGGCCAGGACCACCTGGGTCTCGGGGTCACCGAAGCGGGCGTTGAACTCGATGACCCGCACACCGCGCGAGGTGATGGCGAGACCGGCGTACAGCAGTCCGGAGAACGGCGTACCGCGTCGGCGCAGCTCGTCGACGGTCGGCTGCAGGACGGTCTGCATGACCTCGTCGACCAGCTTCGGATCCGCCCACGGAAGCGGGGAGTAGGCGCCCATGCCACCGGTGTTCGGGCCCTCGTCGCCGTCGAGGGCGCGCTTGAAGTCCTGGGCGGGCTGGAGGGGCAGCACCGTGGTGCCGTCGGTGATCGCGAAGAGGCTCACCTCGGGGCCGTCGAGGAACTCCTCGATGACCACGCGGTCGCAGGCCAGGGCGTGGGCACGCGCGGCTTCGACGTCGTCCGTGACGACGACGCCCTTGCCGGCCGCGAGACCGTCGTCCTTGACGACGTACGGAGCGCCGAAGGCGTCCAGGGCCTCGTCGATCTCGGCGGGCGTCGTGCAGACGTAGCTACGGGCGGTCGGGACGTTGGCCCCGGCCATGACGTCCTTGGCGAACGCCTTGGAGCCCTCCAGCAGGGCGGCCTCGCGCGAGGGGCCGAAGCAGGGGATGCCGGCCGCGCGCACGGCGTCGGCGACACCGGCGACGAGCGGCGCCTCCGGGCCGACGACCACCAGCTCGGCGCCCAGCTCGGTGGCGAGGCGCGCGACGGCGTCACCGTCGAGTGCGTCGACCGGGTGCAGTTCGGCCACCTCTGCGATACCGGCGTTGCCGGGGGCGCAGTACAGAGCGGTGACATCGGGGTCGAGGGACAGAGAGCGGCACAGGGCGTGTTCGCGGGCGCCGCCGCCGATGACGAGGACCTTCACGGGGTGCAGCCTAGCCGCCGGTGGCCGGGGGCCTCGACGGGCGCCGCTCCGTGGACAGCCCGCGGGCCGGCAGGGACGGCAGGGACGGCCGGTGGGAAGGGCACGATCGGCGCCCGGGACTCGGGCCGGCTCCCAGGGCTCGGGTCGGCTCCCGGCTCCCGGGGCTCGGGCCCCTATTCGTTGGTGAACTCCTCGACGACCGTGGCACCCAGCTCACGGACGATCAGGTCATGACCGGAGAGCGCGGAGTCGACCAGGTCGGGGTCGTCCGCCTCGGCGGTGTCGTCCTCGGGCGCGACGGCCCGCGACGGCTCGGGGGCGCGCTCGTACGAAGAGGGCTCGGGCCGGCCGGACTGCCGCGGTGGGGGCTGCTGAGCGGGCTGCGGGGCCGGCTCAGGGGCGGCAGGCCGGGACTCGTACGACGGAGCCGGGGGCGGAGGCGCGGGTGCGGGCTGGTACGGAGCGGCCGGGGGCCTGCCCCCACCGCCGCCGGTCTGCGGGGCCTGGCCGCCGCCTCCCGACGGGTCGACGACGGCGTCGACGCGCCACTTGGCGTTGAACTGCTCGGCGAGGGCCTGCTTGAGCACCTCTTCACTGCCGCTGCTCGTGAAGGTGTCACGAGCACCGGCGTTGAGGAAGCCGATCTGCAGGGTGCTGCCGTCGAAGCCGGTGACCTGGGCGTTCTGGCTGAGCAGGATCCAGGTGAACCGGCGTCGGTTCTTCACCGCGTCGAGGATGTCCGGCCACATGTTCCGTACCTGGGCCGCACCCTGCGCCATGCTCTGGCCGCCGGGGGCGGGAGCCTGCGCGGCTGGGGCGGGAGCCGGGGCAGCGGGGGCGGAGGCCACGGCGGGCGCGGAGGTCTGCGGTACGCCGCCACCGGGTGCGGAGGCGGTCGGCCAGCCTCCCGGCCTGCGCGCCGGTTCCGCACCGGCCGCGCCACTCCCGGGACCGGCCACGCCACTGCCCGCACCGGCCGCCGAGGGCCAGGCGCCGGGGCGCTGGCCTGCCGGTGCCGGCGCCTGCGGGGGCTGGGGCTGGGCCGCTTCCTGCGGGACCGCCTGCTGGGGTTGGGGCTGCTGGGGCTGCTGCTGGGGCTGGGGCTGCTGGAATTCCGGGGCTGCCGCCGCCTCCGCGGCCCGGGCAGCGGCGGGGCCTCCGACGCCGCCGGCGCCTCCGGCGGGCATCCCGACACCGGCTCCATGGGCCTCCGGCCCCGGCACGTACCCCATGGCGGGGCCGGACCCGGCCGCGGCGAAGGAGGCTCCGCGCTCCAGCCGGTCCAGCCGGGCCTGGAGCGAACGCTCGTCGTCGAAGGCGCCGGGCAGCAGCACCCGGGCGCAGATCAGCTCCACCTGGAGCCGGGGCGAGGTCGCCCCGCGCATCTCCGTGAGCCCCTCGTTGACCAGATCGGCGGCGCGGCTCAGCTCCGCGGCGCCGAAGACGGACGCCTGGGCCTGCATCCGCTCCACCACGTCGGCCGGCGCGTCGATGAGCCCCTTGTCCCCCGCGTCCGGCACGGCGGCCAGGATCACCAGGTCGCGCAGCCGCTCAAGCAGGTCCGCGACGAAGCGCCGGGGGTCGTTGCCGCCCTCGATCACCCGGTCCACGACCTCGAAGGCCGCCGCCCCGTCACCCGCGGCGAAGGCATCGACGACGGAGTCCAGCAGGGATCCGTCCGTGTAGCCGAGGAGCGAGGTCGCCATGGCGTATGTCACACCGTCGTCGCCCGCGCCGGCCAGCAGCTGGTCCATCACGGACATCGAGTCACGCACGGATCCCGCACCCGCCCGCACCACGAGCGGCAGCACGCCGTCCTCGACGACGCTGCCTTCCTTGCCGCACACCTCGGCGAGATAACCGCGCAGCGTCCCGGGCGGGACCAGCCGGAAGGGGTAGTGGTGCGTACGCGACCGGATCGTGCCGATGACCTTCTCGGGCTCGGTGGTCGCGAAGATGAACTTGAGGTGCTCCGGCGGCTCCTCGACCACCTTCAGCAGGGCGTTGAACCCTGCCGGGGTGACCATGTGGGCCTCGTCGATGATGTAGATCTTGTACCGGCTCGACGCAGGGCCGAAAAAGGCCTTTTCCCGCAGGTCACGGGCATCGTCCACGCCACCGTGCGACGCGGCGTCGATCTCGATGACGTCGATCGAACCCGGCCCGTTGCGCGCGAGGTCCTGGCAGGACTGGCACTCCCCGCAGGGGGTGGGTGTCGGGCCCTGCTCGCAGTTCAGGCAGCGGGCGAGGATGCGCGCACTGGTCGTCTTTCCACAGCCGCGCGGCCCGCTGAAGAGGTACGCGTGGTTGACCCGGTTGTTCCGCAGGGCCTGCTGCAACGGGTCAGTGACATGCTCCTGACCGATGACCTCGGCGAAGGACTCGGGGCGATAGCGGCGGTAGAGCGCAAGGGACGACACACCTACGAGGTTATCGGGGCGCACCGACAACCGGTCCCGCCCCGGACCGCGCGCCCGGCGGGAGACCCACCCCGGACACGCAAGGGCCCCCCACGCACCCGCCAGAGCCAACCTACCCTTGCTGCCTTCCGGCCCTGGGGGAGTTCAGTCAGATAGCGCCACGTGAGGGGCTGACGCCCACCTTAACCGATCCCAGCCCCCTGCCGTCCACCCGCTCCCCCGCCCGACCCTCCCCGGAGGACGGTCCGGAACGATCTCCGGGGAACGTGTTCGCGAGCACCCTCCAACGTCTTGTATTGTTTGCCGCGGAGGATTCGCCTAGTGGCCTAGGGCGCACGCTTGGAAAGCGTGTTGGGGGCAACCCCTCACGAGTTCGAATCTCGTATCCTCCGCCATTGCTCTCACCGGGCAATACGTCGAAGGGCCCCACCGCTTGCGGTGGGGCCCTTCGACGTTGACCAACCGCTGACCGCTGCTCGCCGCTTGCCGGACGGTGCGAGGGCCAGGGCCTCAGGACCACCCCGGGGCCCCGCGACGCTTCGCGGGGCCGCCCCGGGGTTCAGGCCTCTCAGGCGGCGAGGGGGACCTGGGTGCCCTCCGAGACGCCCGGGTAGGCGTCGGTGACCAGGTTGAGCTGGCGCTGCATGTACCAGGTGTTCAGGCCGAAGACGAAGACCAGCCACATGCTGGTGGCGGGGCTGCACGTCACCTGCAGGCCGGCCGCCCGCTGGGCGTCCGCTATGGCCCTGCCGGTGTTGCGGAAGGAGATCAGCGGAGCGATCAGGGTCCATCCGAGGAAGATCAGGACCAGCACGCTTCCGCCGGGGTTGAGGGTCTGGCGCCGGTCGAACTGCTGCAGCTCCTTGTGGATCTTGTAGTACCAGACCAGCTGGTAGATCCCGAGCGTGACGAGCGGCAGACCGAGCCACACCGCCACGGGCCCGCGGCGCTTCATGGCCAGTCCGGGCAGCCCGACCGTACCGGGCGTTCCGGTCGCGACCACCCCTCCGGCCTGGGCGGCGGCACTCGGGCCGGAGGTGGTGGTGGGCTGGATTTCAGCCATGTGAGGCGCTCCATCTACTGGTTCTGGTTCCGGACGGAGCAGCGTTGCAGTAAGTGGAGGAATTGTGAAGCGAGTTGTGGATTCCGTGGCGCTTTCGTATCCGCCACGTGATGATGCGTCGACGATCGAGGCGGGGCCAACTCCCGTTCCCACGCCCGGACGTTCGGGTCATCCGGCGAACGAGGGCCCACCGGACCCGTCAGTTCCCCGGCCGCCGGCCCGCGTCGCGCCCGAGGTGGTCGAGGAGCGCGGTCGCGTCACCCACACCCGGAGCCGCCTCGACGGCGGGGCCGTGGGCGAACCCCCGGAGCGGCTCGACCAGTTCCTCTGCCGCCGGAGCGGGACGGCGTGCCGGTTCGTCGGTGAGCGGCGAGGGCCCGCCGGTCGCCACGGCGATGTCCCAGGCGTGGACCGCCGCGTCCGACGCGACCGCTCCCACCGAGCAGGGGCCACGTCGGGGTGCCGGTCATGCGCGGATCGTAGCGGTCGACGGCCGGAATATCCGCTTCGGTTTCCGATGCGGAGAAGGCCGCCCGGTTTCCTCGCGATCCAACGTCTGACAGGGGCAGTTCGGTCGTCGGGTGAGCCGTCCCCCGGAGGTGCGCATCCGGTCGCGGGCCCCTACAACCATCGGGTGCCGCCGGAAGTCTGGTCCCTAGCCGGCCGGCCACGGGCCTCGTCGGCGTCCGGGGAAGCTCTCTCACCGCAAAGGACCGCTCACCGATGCATGTACGGCACCTCACGCGCACCGCGGCCGTCTCACTCGCTCTCGCCTCCGCCCTTCTCATGGCCGGCGGTGCCGGTGCGGCCGAGGTCTCCGGCTGGGAGGTCTCCCTCTCCGGCAACAGCCCGGCCGGATCCCTGATGTCCGTGTCCTCGGTCGACGACGATCTCGCCTGGGCGGTCGGCCGCAAGGACGGCTACGGCGTCATCATGCGCTGGGACGGCGAGCAGTGGAGCGAGGACACCGCTCCGGGGCTTCCGGACGTCTGGCAGTGGTCGTCCGTCAGCGCCGTGTCGGCCGACGACGTCTGGGCCTACGGCACGGTGGGGCGGAGCCAGGCCCTCGTGCACTACGACGGCGAGCGCTGGAACAGCGTCACCGCGGCCGGCCCCGCGGACGACTCCTGGCCCGAGGTGCCGCTCGACGCCGTCGCCGGCCGCCTCTTCAAGGGCGGCAACGCGCTCTACACCTACGCGGACGGCGCATGGCAGACCTTCGCGCTGCCGGCCGGCGTCGACATCAGGGACATCGACGCGCTCTCGGCGGACGACGCCTACGCCACCGGGATGCGGTACCCGGTGAAGGGCGGCCACCCGGTGACGTACCACTGGGACGGCGAGACCTGGACGCTGATGGACCAGCCTCCCGTACGCACCGGCACGGACACCGCGAAGATCACCGCCGTGGCCCCGGACGACGTCTACGTCGCCGGGTGGGCCGACGCCCCGGACGGCGCCTCGCCGGTGCCGAGCGTCGCGCACTGGAACGGCACCGCCTGGGAGGACATCACGGGAGGCCTCTCCGACCTGTACCTCCACGCGATCGCTCCCGACGGGCGGGGCGGCCTCTGGGTCACGGGCAACGACCAGGCCGAACCAGCCGTGTCCGAAGCGGTCTTCTGGCACTTCGACGGCACCACCTGGACCAAGGGGGCAGGGGCCCCGGCTCCCGACGGGGACACCCGGTGGCCCTCGTACACCTTCTACGATCTGGCGCCGGCCGGGGCCTCCGGCGAGTTCTGGGCCGTCGGCGACTACTCCACGCCCATGGACTCGCACGGCGACCAGACGGTCAACGGCCTGATCGAGCGGTCCACGACGCCCACCGGAACGGCTTCCGACTGACCGGGCCCGGACGGCCCCCTCCGCAGCCGGTCGGGCTGCGGAGGGGGCCGGGGGCTCAGCGCAGTTCCTGGATGCGGATCAGGTTGCCGGCGGGGTCGCGGAAGGCGCAGTCGCGGACACCGTACGGCTGCTCGGTCGGTTCCTGGACGACCTCGGCGTCGCCTGCCTGCACCTTCTCGAAGGTGCCGTCGAGGTCCGGGGTCGCCAGGAGGATCCAGCCGTAGGTGCCCTTGGCCATCATCTCGGCGACGGTGCGGCGTTCGTCCTCGGTGATGCCGGGGTCCACGGCCGGCGGCGCCAGCAGGATCGACGTGCCGGGCTGACCGGCGGGGCCGACCGTGATCCAGCGCATCGCGCCGGACCCGACGTCCTTGCGGACCTCGAATCCGAGGGTGTCGCGGTAGAAGGCCAGTGCGGCGTCCGGGTCGTCGTGCGGGAGGACGCTCGTGTGAATGGTGATGTCCATGCAGGTCACGCTAGCGGCGGTCCGGCGGCGCGGGCTTCTCGATTCCTGACCGGTCTGGTCACCTGTTTCGCCACGCACGCCGGCAGTCCCGCCGTCCCGCTCACCGCCCGGCGCCGGTACGTACTGGGCGGCATACCGACCAGCTCCGTGAAGCGGGTGCTGAAGGTGCCCAGGGACGAACAGCCGACCGCGAAGCAGACGTCGGTGACGCTGAGGTCCCCCCTGCGCAGCAGTGCCATGGCCCGTTCGATGCGCCGCGTCATCAGATAGCCGTACGGCGACTCGCCGTAGGCGGCCCGGAACCGGCGGCTGAGGTGCCCTGCCGACATGTTCACCCCCCGGGCCAGCGCCTCGACGTCCAGGGGCTGGGCGTACTCCCGGTCCATTCGGTCGCGGACCCGGCGCAGCAGCGCCAGGTCACGCAGGTTCTGGGACTCGGACGGTCTGCTCGTCACGTGTGCGATCGTGCCACGTCGCTCCCCCCGCCGGGTGCGTTCCGCTCATCGGGCGGGGGCGGGGCGACGGCTGCGGGGTGTGTCAGTGCGACGGCTTCTCCCACTCGAAGCCGTCCGGGTCGGAGAAGGGGCCGTTGTCGCTGTCGAGCACGATCCGGTGCGATCCGGTGCCGTCCGGCGGCACCCCGGCGTCCTTGGCCAGGGCGCGACGGCCGTAGAGGGCCAGCGTGACGGGGCTCGACGGGGTGTCGAACTCGACGTACTTCCGGCCGAAGCTCTTCCCCACGGTGAAGCCCCGGTCGACGTAGAACTGCTTGCTCGCGAGCACGTCCTCGGCTCCCAGGAGGAGTACGAAGCGGTCGATCTCCCGGGTGGCCGGACCCTTGTCCTTCTTGGCCGAGGTGGCGATCTTCCAGAGCGTCCCGTCGGGTGCCTGGACGACGCCTCCGTAGCCCCAGAAGGACTTCTTGACCGGCTTCACCGACGAGGCACCCGCCGCGAGCGCGGAGTCGACGAGGGAGTCGACCGTGGACGGCTGGGAGACGGTGAGTGACAGCGTGAAGCCGCGGAAGCCCGTCGTCGGCGCCTCCGAGGCCCTCACGCGGAGCTCGGGGCCCAGGCCGAAGGCGGCGGCGTAGAAGTGTTCGGCGGCGGTGGGGTCGGCCACCTCGAGGGTGACGGATGCGATGGAAGCCATGTGACGAAGCTATGGCGGCCGCGCGTCACGCGCTTCTCGATTCCTGACCGGTCAGGGGGCGCGGCACCGGGGCCGGGCGGGACGGTCCCGTCGGGGGCGTGCCTCACCGGGCGACCGCCAGGCCGAGGGCCCGGCCTCGCCCGTGCGGGACCGGCCCGGAGGACGGCCCCGCACCGCAGCTCGGGCGGCCGGCCCGCTCAGGCGGCGGGAGCGGCGAAGTAGTGGCCCTTGTCGAGGTCCTCGATCAGGCCCGGGTGTACCGGCTGCCAGTCCAGCAGTTCGCCCGTCAGGGTGTGCGAGGCCGGGGCGTCGAGCCCGAGGAACCCGCCCAGCCAGGAGAAGTGCCCGGCCGCGTCCTCCGGGGCCACCGAGGACACGGGCACGCCGAGGTGGCGGCCGATCACCTCGGCGACGTCACGGATCGCGACGCCCTCCTCCGCGACGCCGTGCAGCACCGAGCCGGCGGGCGCCTTCTCGACGGCCAGCCGGAACAGCCGAGCGGCGTCCAGGCGGTGGACCGCCGGCCAGCGGTTGGCGCCGTCGCCGAGGTAGCCGGAGACTCCGTGGGCGCGCGCCATGGCGACCAGGCTCGCCAGGAAGCCGTGGTCGCCCTCGCCGTGGCAGGTGGGGGAGAGCCGCACCACACAGGCGCGGACGTCGCGCGGGGCGAGGGCGAGCACCGCCTCCGCCGTGGCCGCCCGTACCGAGGTCGGGGAGCCGTCGATCATCGGCCTGTCCCGTTCGGTGATCACGCGTCCGGTGCTGGCCGTGGGCCTCGACGCGGTCTCCGAGATGTTCGAGGGCCGGCGCGCGTACGCGCGGAAGCGTCAGGCCGTTATCACGGCGAACGCGGAACTCCGGGAACGCGAGCTGATCAAGCTCGCGTCGCTGTCGGCCGCACTCGCCGGGACGCTGCGCCGACGGGGTGTGCCGGAGCCGGCCGCGAGCCTGACCGCCGAGGCGGGGATCGCCGTCTTCAAGGTCGGCTTCGAACGCTGGCTCGAGGATTCCGAGGAACGCGGGATGGCGCCCGTGATGAGGGAGCTGCTGGACGAACTCAAGGCCGTGGCCGGGGGCGGGCCCGGCTCGTAGGCGCGGCCCCGGGAGGCGGCGGTCCGCAGGCGCTCGCGGAGGCCGGGCGGGCCCGCGTAACACCTGACGTGCGTCAGCCCCCGAGGGAGAGGCGCCTGGTCACGCGGTCCGCCGACGACAGCAGGCTCGCGCGGAACTGACTGGTCCGGTACATCCGGTCCGCCCGGAACGAGACGCCGAGCGAGCCGAGCGTGGCGCCGTTGTACACGGGAACCGCGATGCACACCGTGCCGAGGTCGTACTCCTCGCGGTCCATGACCACCGGCGCCGGAAGCGACGATTCGAGCTGCCTGAGCAGCTCCTCCCGGTGCGTGATCGTGCGGGGAGTGAGATCGGCGAGCGTGTGCCGCGAGAGGTACTCGGCCCTGGCGTCGTCGTCCAGCTCCCGCAGTACGCATTTCCCGAGCGCCGTCGCGTGTCCCGCGTCCTTGAACCCCACCCAGAGGTCGACCTTGGGTGTCTGCGGGCCGTCGACGATCTCGGCGATCCTGATCTCTCCCTCCTCGTAGAAGGTGAGGTAGGCGGCGGCCGACAGGTCGTCCCGGAGCGAGGCGAGGGCCGGGCGGATCCGGTTCATCAGGGCCTGCGCGGAGTGGTCGCCCCCCGGGTCCACGCCCGGGTTGTCGCCCAGCACGAACCCGCCGTCCTCGAGCCTGCGCAGATACCCGTCCTTCGTGAGGGCCCGGAGCGCCCGCACGGCCGCCTCCACCGGCAGCCCGGCCTCCCGCGCCAGCCGCTCCTCGGACACTCCACGCTCGTGCGCCGCCACCGCTTCCAGCAGGCGGAACGCCTGCTGGACAGAGTTCATGGGCGCGTGGCCCGCTCGGTCACCCATCCCACAAGCTTGGACCCGCCGCAGGAGGCAGGCAAGACAGGGCGGCGGCGCACCGGCCGGCGGGCTTCCCGGCCGGTGCGCCCGCCACCGCTCAGTCCTCGCCCTCCAGCTCGCCCTCGGTCTCCAGGAACACCTGGCGGAGCGCCTGGAGCACCGCCGGGTCGGGCTTCTCCCACATCCCCCGGGACTCCGCCTCCAGGAGGCGTTCCGTGATGCCGTGGAGGGCCCACGGATTGGCCTGCTGGAGGAATTCGCGGTTCGTGGGGTCCAGGACGTACGTCTCGGTGAGCTTGTCGTACATCCAGTCCGCGACCACGCCCGTCGTCGCGTCGTACCCGAAGAGGTAGTCGACCGTCGCGGCCAGTTCGAAGGCGCCCTTGTAGCCGTGGCGGCGCATCGCCTCGATCCACTTCGGGTTGACCACCCGGGCGCGGAAGACCCGGGACGTCTCCTCGACCAGGGTGCGCGTGCGGACCGTCTCGGGGCGGGTCGAGTCCCCGATGTACGCCTCGGGGGCGGTGCCCTTCAGCGCGCGCACGGTCGCGACCATGCCGCCGTGGTACTGGAAGTAGTCGTCCGAGTCCGCGATGTCGTGCTCGCGGGTGTCGGTGTTCTTCGCCGCCACCGCGATCCGCTTGTACGCGGTCTCCATCTCGTCCCGGGCCGGACGCCCGTCCAGCTCACGGCCGTAGGCGTACCCGCCCCACACCGTGTACACCTCGGCGAGATCGGCGTCGGTGCGCCAGTCGCGCGAGTCGATGAGCTGGAGCAGCCCGGCGCCGTACGTACCGGGCCGGGAGCCGAAGATCCGGGTGGTGGCACGCCGCTCGTCGCCGTGTTCGGCGAGGTCGGCCTGGGTGTGGGCGCGTACGAAGTTCCGCTCGGCCGGCTCGTCGAGCGAGGCCGCCAGGCGTACGGCGTCGTCGAGGAGGCCGATCGTGTGCGGGAAGGCGTCCCGGAAGAAGCCGGAGATGCGCAGCGTGACGTCGATGCGCGGGCGCCCCAGTTCCTCGTACGGGATCGCCTCCAGGCCGGTGACCCGCCGCGAGGCGTCGTCCCAGACGGGGCGGACGCCGAGCAGGGCGAACGCCTCGGCGATGTCGTCACCCGCGGTGCGCATCGCGCTGGTGCCCCACAGGGAGAGGCCGACGGAGGTCGGCCAGTCGCCGTTGTCGGCGCGGTAGCGCTCCAGGAGCGAGTCGGCGAGGGCCTGACCGGTCTCCCAGGCGAGCCGGGAGGGCACCGCCTTGGGGTCGACGGAGTAGAAGTTGCGGCCGGTCGGCAGGACGTTGACCAGGCCGCGGAGCGGGGACCCGGACGGACCCGCCGGGACGAAACCGCCCTTCAGCGCGTGGACCGCGTGGTCGAGCTCGTCGGTCGTCGCGGCGAGGCGGGGCACGACCTCGCGGGCGGCGAAGTCGAGGATGTCGGCCACGGCCTGCGGGTGCCCCGCGGCCACGGCGGCGACGGCCGCCGGGTCCCAGTCCGCGTCGTCCATCGCCTGGACCAGCGCGCGGGCCTTCTCCTCGGTCTCGTCGGCCGCGGTACGGGTGGCCGCCGACTCGTCCAGGCCGAGCGCCTCGCGCAGACCGGGCAGCGAGGCCGTGCCGCCCCAGATCTGACGGGCGCGCAGGACGGCGAGGACCAGGTTCACGCGGTCCTTGCCGGCGGGGGCGCCACCCAGGACGTGCAGACCGTCGCGGATCTGGACGTCCTTGATCTCACAGAGCCAGCCGTCGAGATGCATGATGAACTCGTCGAAGCCCTCGTCCTCGGGCCGGCCCTCCAGGCCCAGGTCGTGGTCGAGCTTCGCCGCCTGGATCAGGGTCCAGATCTGGGCGCGGACGGCCGGCAGCTTGGCCGGGTCCATCGCGGCGATCTGTGCGTGCTCGTCCAGGAGTTGTTCGAGGCGGGCGATGTCGCCGTAGCTGTCGGCGCGTGCCATCGGCGGCACGAGGTGGTCGACCAGCGTCGCGTGCACCCGGCGCTTGGCCTGGGTGCCCTCGCCCGGGTCGTTGACCAGGAACGGGTAGACCAGGGGCAGGTCGCCCAGCGCTGCGTCGGGACCGCAGGCGGCGGAGAGACCGGCGTTCTTCCCGGGCAGCCACTCCAGGTTGCCGTGCTTGCCGAGGTGGATCATCGCGTCCGCGCCGAATCCGTTGTCCTCGGCGGACGCGGCGATCCAGCGGTACGCGGCCAGGTAGTGGTGCGAGGGCGGCAGGTCCGGATCGTGGTAGATCGCGATCGGGTTCTCGCCGAAGCCGCGCGGCGGCTGGATGAGGATGAGCAGGTTGCCGCGGCGCAGGGCCGCGAGCACGATGTCGCCCTCGGGGTTGCGGGACCGGTCGACGAACATCTCGCCGGGGGCCGGGCCCCAGTGCTCCTCCACGGCCTCGCGCAGTTCGGCGGGAAGCGTGGCGTACCAGCGGCGGTAGTCGGCGGCGGGGATCCTGACCGGGTTGCGGGCCAACTGCTCCTCGGTGAGCCACTCCTGGTCGTGGCCGCCGGCCTCGATGAGCGCGTAGATCAGCTCGTCGCCGTCACCGGAGACCAGGCCCGGGATCTCTTCCTCGGGCCCGAAGTCGTAGCCCTCCTCGCGGAGCCTGCGCAGCAGGGCGACGGCGCTGGCGGGGGTGTCGAGGCCGACCGCGTTGCCGATGCGGGAGTGCTTGGTCGGGTAGGCGGACAGGACGAGCGCGATCCGCTTCTCGGCGGCGGGGATGTGACGGAGCCTCGCGTGCCGTACGGCGATCCCGGCGACGCGGGCGGCGCGCTCGGCGTCGGCGACGTACGCGGGCAGGCCGTCCTCGTCGATCTCCTTGAAGGAGAACGGCACGGTGATCAGGCGCCCGTCGAACTCCGGCACGGCGATCTGGGTGGCCGCGTCCAGCGGGGAGACGCCCTCGTCGTTCTCCTCCCAGGCGGCGCGCGGGCTGGTGAGGCAGAGCGCCTGGAGCACCGGGACGTCGAGGCCGGTGAGGGCACCCGCGTCCCAGGACTCGTCGTCGCCGCCGGCCGACGCCGTGGCGGGTTTGGTGCCGCCCGCCGCGAGGACGGTGGTCACTATGGCGTCCGCGGCCCGGAGTTCGTCGATGAGCTCGGGTTCGGGCGACCGGAGGGAGGCGACGTACAGCGGGAGGGGGCGGGCCCCCGCGTCCTCCACGGCCGCGCAGAGCGCCTCCACGAACGCGGTGTTCCCGCTCATGTGGTGGGCGCGGTAGTAGAGCACCGCGACGGTCGGCCCGGTGACGTCCCGGGCGGTCCGCTCCAGCGGGCCCCACGCGGGCGCCGGGGCGGGCGGCTCGAAGCCGTGGCCGGTGAGCAGGACGGTGTCGGACAGGAAGCGGGCGAGCTGCTCCAGGTTGGCGGGGCCGCCGTGCGCGAGGTAGGCGTGCGCCTCGGCGGCGATGCCGACGGGCACGGTCGACGCGGCCATCAGCTGGGCGTCGGGGGCCTGTTCACCTGTCAGCACGACGACGGGCCGGCCGGTGGCCAGTACCTGGTCCAGCCCTTCCTGCCACGCGCGGACACCGCCCAGGAGGCGTACGACGACGAGGTCGGTCCCCTCCAGCAGCTGCGGGAGGGCGTCGAGGGAGAGCCGGGAGGGGTTGGCGTAGCGGTAGCTGACCGGTCCCTGCGCGGCACGGGCGCTCAGCAGGTCGGTGTCGGACGTCGACAGGAGCAGGATCATGCGGCGTCAGCCCTCCTCGGGGTGTCCACGCCCCGGGCAGTGTCGGATCGGCTGCTCGGCGGGACCGAGAGCCTGGGAAAGGGAGTTCCTGACTCGCTCGGCCGGGGGGCCGGGCTCACAGTGGCGGGACCGCGCCGGAATCTCACCGGGCTTCCTCCCTCACCGCCGTACGGCGGTGGCGGACCCCACGGACCGCCGCTAGGCATAGTAGGCGGGAGGAGGGGGGTCCTGACCAGACGGCCCCGCCCCGGCCGTGGCCGGTGTCCCGTAGGTCACAGTGACCGCAGGGATGTGTCACGGTCACGGTCGGTATGCTCGCCGCCATGTCCGCCACCCCCCTTCCGTCCCGTTCGCCGGGCGATGCCGGTGCCCGGGGCAGCGGTGACGCCTGCCCCGGCGCACTGCGACTGCACCGGGCGGACGACGGCGCGCTGGCGCGGATCCGCATACCCGGCGGGGTGCTGACACCCCGCCAGGCCGAGACGCTGGGGCAGGCCGCCGAGCGCCTCGGCGACGGTGAGCTGCATCTCACCTCACGCGGAAACGTTCAGCTGCGCGGGCTCGCACCGGACTGCGGTGCCGAGCTGGCCGGACTGCTGGACGAGGCCGGACTGCTCCCCTCCCCGCGGCATGAACGCGTACGCAACGTCGTCGCGTCCCCGCTGTCCGGGCTCGACGGCCTCGGTTCCGTCGACGTCAGACCCTGGCTGACCGACCTCGACCGTCTCCTGTGCGGAAGCACACACACGACGGCGCTTTCCGGACGTTTCCTGTTCGCGCTCGACGACGGCCGCGGCGATGTGGACGCCCTCGGCGCGGACCTCACCCTGCTGGGCCACGACGGAGACGCCCTGCTGCGCGTCGGGCACGGCGACGAGGTCCTCCGCGTGCCCCGCGCCGACGGCCCCCCGGCGGCGCTGACCGCGGCGGAGGCCTTCCTCGACTCCGCCCGGGACACCGGCGCCTGGCGTGTGAAGGACCTGCCGGACGTCACCGCGGCGGCGTTGCCGGCCGAGGTCGCCCGCCGGCTGCGGCGGACGGGGACCACCGTCACGACGGACCACCGCCCCCGCGCCGTCGACGTGCTGCCGCCGCCCCACGGTCCCGTACCGGGCGGCAGCCGCGAGTCCGCCGCCCTGTCCGTCGGTGTACCGCTGGGACGGCTGGTCCCGGCCCAGTGGCGGCTGCTGTCGGGCGCCGGGGAACTGCGCCTCACCCCGTGGCGCGGAATCGTCGTCACCGGTATCCGCCCCGGCCGGTCGGAGGCCCTGTCGGCCGGCCTCGCCGAGGCCGGCTTGATCACCGGGCCCGGCTCCCCGTGGGCCGGGGTCGGGGCCTGCATCGGCCGGCCGGGCTGTGCCAAGTCGCTGGCCGACGTGCGGGCCGAGGCGGGGGCCGCCGTCGGACCGGCCGGACGGCTCCCTGTGTACTGGTCGGGGTGCGAACGCCGCTGCGGCCATCCGCACGGGGAGTGGATCGACGTGGTGGCCACCCCCGGCGGACACCGGATCTCCCACAGGCAGGGCGACCTCGTCAGCGGGACGGCGACGGTACGGAACGACCCGGTGGCGCTGGGCGCCGCCGTGGCGAAGGCCCGCGGCGCACGCACCTGATCCTCACGCACGACCCCCTGTCCGGCCCTCTTCGAACTGTTCGGCGAGGAAGACTGAAGAAAGCGACGGCACTGTGCATCAGTACGAGAAGGACGGACCGGCGATCTACCGCCAGTCGTTCGCCACCATCCGCGCGGAGGCGGATCTGGCAGGGCTGCCCGCCGACGTGAGTCAGGTCGCCGTCCGCATGATCCACGCCTGCGGCATGGTCGACCTCGTACGCGATCTCGCCTTCTCGCCGGACGCGGTGGCCGACGCCCGCGCGGCCCTGCGCTCCGGCGCACCGATCCTGTGCGACGTGGCCATGGTCGCCAGCGGTGTCACCCGCAAGCGGCTGCCCGCGGACAACGAGGTGATCTGCACCCTGTCCGACCCGGCCGTTCCCGGACTGGCCGCCGAGCTGGGCACCACGCGCAGCGCGGCCGCCCTGGAGCTGTGGCGGGACCGGATGGAGGGTGCGGTCGTCGCGGTCGGCAACGCGCCCACCGCCCTGTTCCGGCTGCTGGAGATGATCGAGGAGGGCGCCCCGCGCCCCGCCGCCGTCATCGGTGTGCCCGTCGGCTTCATCGGGGCCGCCGAGTCCAAGGAGGCCCTGGCCTCCCATCCGTCCGGGCTCGAGCACCTCGTCGTGCGGGGGCGGCGCGGGGGCAGCGCGATCGCCGCCGCCGCCCTCAACGCGATCGCGAGCGAGGAGGAGTGAGCGTGCCCGAGCAGCAGCAGACAGGCGGCGCGGGACGGCTGTACGGCGTCGGCCTCGGCCCGGGCGACCCGGCCCTGATGACCGTGCGGGCGGTGCAGATCATCGGCGAGGCCGATGTCGTCGCCTATCACTCCGCCCGGCACGGCCGCTCCATCGCCCGCTCGATCGCGGCGCAGTACATCCGCGCCGATCACATCGAGGAGGCGCTGGTCTACCCCGTCACGACGGAGACCACGGACCACCCCGGCGGCTACCGGGGCGCGCTGGACGAGTTCTACGCCGAGGCGGCCGCACGCCTCGCGGTCCACCTCGACGCCGGGCGCACCGTCGCCGTGCTCGCGGAGGGCGACCCGCTCTTCTACGGCTCGTACCAGCACATGCACAAGCGGCTCGCGGACCGTTACGAGACCGAGGTCATCCCGGGAGTCACGTCGGTCAGTGCCGCCGCGGCCCGCCTCGGCACCCCGCTCGTCGAGGCCGAGGAGGTGCTGACGATCCTGCCGGGCACGCTGCCGGAGGAGGAGCTGACGGCACGTCTGGCGGCCACCGACTCGGCCGTGGTGATGAAGCTGGGGCGGACGTTCCCCGCCGTGCGCCGGGCGTTCGAGGCGTCCGGGCGGCTCCCCGAGGCGCGGTACGTCGAGCGTGCCACCATGGCCGGCGAGCGGACCGGCGACCTCGCCGACACCGACGCGGACACCGTTCCGTACTTCGCCGTCGCCGTGCTGCCGAGCCGGATCGACGCGCCCCGGCCCGAGCCGGTCCCCGGCCGCGGTGAGGTCGTCGTGGTCGGCACGGGGCCGGCCGGACCGCTGTGGCTGACGCCCGAGACCCGGGGGGCGCTGGCCGCCGCCGACGACGTGGTCGGCTACACGACGTACCTGGACCGGGTGCCCGTCCGCCCCGGTCAGCGGCGTCACGGGTCCGACAACAAGGTGGAGTCCGAGCGCGCGGAGTTCGCCCTCGACCTGGCACGCCGCGGACACCGTGTCGCCGTGGTGTCCGGGGGCGACCCCGGGGTCTTCGCGATGGCCACGGCCGTCCTGGAGGTGGCCTCGCAGGAGACCTACGCGGACGTCGCGGTGCGGGTGCTGCCGGGGGTGACCGCGGCCAACGCCGCCGCCGCCAGGGCGGGTGCGCCGCTGGGCCACGACTACGCCACCATCTCGCTCTCGGACCGGCTCAAGCCCTGGGAGGTCGTCGCCGGACGGCTGCGCGCGGCAGCCACCGCGGACCTGGTCATGGCGCTGTACAACCCCGGCTCACGCAGCCGGACATGGCAGGTCGGAAAGGCCCGTGACCTGCTGCTGGAGCACCGCTCCCCGGACACGCCCGTGGTGCTCGGCCGTGACGTCGGAGGCCCGGCGGAGAGCGTACGGACGGTGCGGCTGGGCGACCTGGACCCGGCCGAGGTCGACATGCGGACGATCCTCATCGTCGGCTCCTCGCAGACCCGGTGGGTGCACCGGGGCGGTGACCGTCAGATCGTCTGGACGCCGCGCCGCTACCCGGAGGACTGACGCGGCCGGGGACCGGGACGGGCCCGGTCCCCGGGGCGGCCGCCGGGCGGCGTCCGGATCAGCGCTCCCGGACCTGCTCGGCCAGCTTGCCGATGGACCTGGCCGCCTCGGCCAGGCTGCGGGCCGCCCGCTCCAGTTCCACGGCGAGCCGCGCCGTCCGTTCGCCCGCCGCGACGTCGCCCCGGACGGCGACGGCCGTGCCCCGGTAACCGATGGGGCCTTCGTCGTGCCGCTGGTAGTAACCGCTGAAGTGATCCGCGGCGAACCCCGCGAACCGCACACCGGAGAGCTGTGTCTCGTGGGCGCCCCCGTTGCCCGTGATGTCGAGGCGGTAGCGGGAGAAGGGCGCCGGGGCGGCGCCGATCCCGAAACTCCTGCTCTCGAAGCGCCTGCCGAAGCCCTGGCCGGTCCGGGAGTCCAGCTCCGTCCAGTGGACGCCGTCCTGCGAGCCGGACAGGGTCCAGTCCCGGGGATCGCGGTCCGGGAAGTCGTTGGCGGACACCAGCGTGTAGCCGGTGAGGGTGGTGGGCCGGTCGAAGGCGAATTCCACGGTCGCCTCGCACTCCCCCGCCAGCCACTTCTCCCGTGAGTCCCGCAGCAGGTTCACCGCGACCTCCCCGGCCTCCTCGAACTCGTCGCTGACCTCGACGACCGTCGCCTGGCCGGTGACGTCCTGCGCGGCTCCCGGAAGCCCGTCGGCGACGCACAGCGCGGCCGTCCCGGAGTTGCCCCGCTGGTCACGCCAGGTCACACGCTCGACGGGCCCGGAGCCGTCCTCCACCAGAAGCCTCAGCTCTCCGGAGGAGTGCCAGGCACCGCCCCATCCCTCCTCGGTGAGGAAACGGTGCACGCGGAGGCCTTCGGTCCCCTCCGGGAACGTCCCACGCGCTATGACACGGCCGCGGAACTCGGCGAGTGTGCCGTCGGCGGCCCGGTGATGGCCGTGGAAGTCGGACATGTTCGACTGGAAACTGATCGCCGACTCCGCGCCGTCCTGCCCCCGCCACCCCAGCTGGGCGGGCAGCGACTGCTCGCCCCGGTCCACGTGGAACAGCAGCGGGGGGCCGGGCCGCCAGGTCGAGGTGAACGGCAGGCGGCGCTCCGTGGTGTAGGTGAAGACCGTGTCACGGGCCGCCTCGGTGGCCATCGCGCGCTCCGAGCGGCCACGCTCGTACACGGAGTCGAGGGTGACGCGGTAGAGCCAGAACATGCTCCGCGCGTCGGCACCGGTGCGTATCTCCAGCGTGTTGGTGCCCTGACGCAGCAGGTCGCCAGGGACCGCGAGCACGTTGTCCTGCGGCAGGTCACCGCCGCCGGGCACGGTGAACCCCTGCACGAGGGCCTTCCCGTTCACCAGGACGTCGACCGGGGCGTACCCCGGAGACCCGCCCAGCTTGGAGACCAGCGCGGTCACCTTCAGCGTCGCCTCGGCGATCCGCTCCTCGTCGTCGATCTCGAATTCCAGCTCGGTGCTCGCGTCGGCGCCCATCACCAGGTGCGACGAGGCCTTGTGACAGTGGCGGTACCTGATCCCCGCGTTGGACACACCGGCCGGCGTGGCGGAGAAGTCTGCGAACGTCGCTTGCATGGAGGTCTCCTGATGGCGCGTCACGCCCGGGTCGGCGGTCAGTGGATCTGCGGACGACGCTAGTCGCGACCACTGACAGTCCCGGGCCCCGTGCCGGCGGAGCACGCGCGCTCCGCCGGCACGGGGGCTCCGGCCGGTGAGAGCCGGCGCGGCCCGGGCCCTCCGCGCCTTCAACCGCTGGTGACGGTCCTCAGCAGGGCGAGGGCCTCCTCCGGCGTCCCGGCCACCGGAACGCCCGGCGGGACCGGTGGCCGTCCGACCACCACCACGGGAATCCCCGCCTCGCGGGCGGCTGTCAGCTTCGGTGCGGTCGCGTCACCGCCACTGTCCTTCGTGACCAGGACGTCGATACGGTGTCGCCGGATCAGCTCCCTCTCGCCTTCGAGCGAGAACGGACCCCGGTCGAGCAGGACCTCCATCCGCACGGGGTACGGAGCCTCGGGGGCGTCCACCGAACGCATCAGGAACCACAGCGCGTCCAGGGCGGCGAACGCCGCCAGCCCCATGCGCCCGGTGGTGAGGAAGACGCGCGACCCGAGCCCGGGCAGCAGCTCCGCCGCACCCGCGAGGGAGTCGGTGACGTGCCACCGGTCGCCCTCCACGGGCACCCAGCCGGGCCGCCGGAGGGCCAGCAGGGGAACATGGACAGCGGCAGCGGCAGCGGCCGCGTTGAAACTGATCGTGCCGGCGAAGGGATGGGTGGCGTCGATGACCGCATCCACAGGGTGTGCGCGGAGCCAATCGGCCATGCCTTCGGCTCCACCGAAGCCACCGACGCGCACCTCGCCCGGCGGCAGCTTCGGCTGGGCGACGCGACCGGCGAGTGAGCTGGTCACCCGGACCCCGTCGAGGGCCACCAGGGACTCCGCCACTCTGCGGGCCTCCGTCGTGCCGCCGAGGACGAGTACGTGCAAGGGCATCCGATCGGTCCATCCATGAGCAGTGAGGCGCAGGGCGGGCGCACCGCCCAACTCAAGCACACCGGTCTGCGGCCGGGATGGACGACCGGGGCCTGCGCGACGGCGGCGACCACGGCCGCGTACACCGCGCTGCTGACCGGCGAGTTCCCCGACCCGGTGACCATCACCCTGCCCAAGGGCCAGACCCCCGCCTTCGCGCTGGCGGTGGAGGAGCTCGGCGACGGACGGGCCACGGCAGGCGTGGTCAAGGACGCGGGCGACGATCCGGACGTCACCCACGGCGCCCTGGTGCGGTCCACCGTACGGCTGCTGCCCGCGGGGTCCGGGGTGGTGTTCAAGGCGGGGCCCGGCGTGGGAACGGTGACACTCCCCGGGCTCCCGCTCGAGGTCGGAGAGCCCGCGATCAACCCCGTTCCCCGCCAGATGATGCGGGATCACATCGCGCGGGTGGCGGCGGAACACGGTGGCACCGGCGACGTCGAGATCACGGTCTCGGTGGACGACGGTGAGGAGATCGCACGTTTCACGTGGAACATTCGCCTGGGCATCCTGGGCGGAATCTCGATCCTGGGCACGACGGGCATCGTGGTGCCCTACTCCTGCTCGGCCTGGATCGACTCGATCCGCCGCGGGGTGGACGTGGCGCTCGCGGCCGGACACCGGCATGTCGCGGGGTGCACGGGCTCGACCTCGGAGAAGACGGTGGTGGCCGAGTACGGGCTGCCGGAGATCGCCCTGCTGGACATGGGTGACTTCGCGGGCGCCGTGCTGAAGTACGTGCGGCGGCATCCGGTGGAGCGGCTGACCATCTGCGGCGGGTTCGCCAAGCTGTCCAAACTGGCCGCCGGACATCTGGACCTTCACTCGGGCCGTTCCCAGGTGGACAAGCCGTTCCTGGCGCGGCTGGCACGTCAGGGGGGCGCGAGCGAGGAGCTGGCGGCCGAGATCGAGGTCGCCAACACCGGCCTCGCCGCTCTGCAGTTGTGCATGGCGGCAGGCGTCCCGCTGGGCGACCTGGTCGCGGTGGCGGCACGGGACGAGGCGCTGTCGGTGCTGCGGGGAGCTCCGGTCGCGGTGGACGTCATCTGCATCGACCGGGCGGGCGCCGTCGTGGGGCGCAGCGACCCGCGCTGAGCAGGGGCGGGCGCGACGGTGTCCGTCGCGCCCGCCCGCCCAGGGACCGGCATCCGCCGCGCCGTCGTCAGCAGGTGTGGCGGTCGCGCGCCGGGGAGTACAGATGGCTGTCGCGGAACTGCTCCGCTCCCAGGGTCCGGCCGACCATGATCACAGCCGTCCGGATCACCCCTGCCGATTTCACCTGCTCCGCGATGGAGTCCAGCGTGCCGCGCAGGATGATCTCGTCCGGGCGCGAGGCCATGGCGACCACGGCGGTCGGGCACTCGGCCCCGTAGTGCGGCAGCAGTTCGTCGACCACCCGGTCCACGTACCGCGCGGCGAGGTGCAGCACGATCAGCGCACCGCTGCGGCCCAGGGTGGCCAGGTCCTCGCCCTCGGGCATCGCCGTGGCCCGCTGGGCGATCCGGGTGAGGATCACGGTCTGACCGACCGTGGGCACCGTCAGCTCCCGCTTGAGCGCCGCTGCCGCCGCCGCGAAGGCGGGGACCCCGGGGACCACCTCGTAGGGCACGCCCGCCTCGTCGAGCCGGCGCATCTGCTCGTTCACGGCGCTGAAGACCGAGGGGTCGCCGGAGTGCAGCCGGGCGACGTCCTGGCCCTCTCCGTGGGCCCGCACCAGCTCGGCGGTGATCTGGTCGATGTCCAGCAGGGCTGTGTCCACGAGCCGGGCGTCCGAAGGGCATTCGGCGAGCAGTTCACGGGGGACCAGGCTGCCCGCGTACAGGCAGACCGGACTGGCGGCGAGGACGCGGGCGCCGCGCACCGTGATCAGGTCGGCGGCGCCGGGACCCGCGCCGATGAAGTACACGGTCATCTGTCGTCTCCTGGAGCGTGCGAGGTTTTCTGTACGGACCACTGGGTGACGGGCATGGCCTGACGCCACCCGGTGAACGTGCCTACGGGTACGGCGTGGGCCACCGCGAGGCGGACCAGCTGACCGCCGAGCCGCTTGTACCACTCGGCGAGCAGCGCCTCCGACTCCAGCGTGACCGTGTTGGCGACGAGGCGACCGCCCGGGGGCAGCGCCTCCCAGCAGGCGTCGAGCAGCCCGGGTGCGGTCAGCCCGCCCCCGATGAACACGGCGTCCGGCACCGGCAGTCCGGCCAGGGCGTCCGGTGCGCGACCGGTGACCACGCGCAGCCCGGGGACCCCGAGCCGGTCCGCGTTGCGGGCGATGCGCCGTGCCCGTTCCGGATCGCGTTCGACGGTGACGGCCCGGCAGGAGGGGTGGGCCCGCATCCATTCGGCCGCGATCGAACCGGAACCGCCGCCGACGTCCCACAGGAGTTCTCCGGGGGCGGGTGCGAGCACACCGAGTGTGGCCGCGCGGACATGGCGTTTGGTGAGCTGGCCGTCGTGTTCGTACGCCTCGTCGGGCAGACCGGGCACCGCTCCGAGGCGCAGCGCGCCGGGGGTGCTCCGGCAGTCCACCGCGATGACGTTGAGCGGGTCCCCGGGCGGGTGCTCCCAGGCGTCGGCAGTGCCGTCCAGGCAGTCCTCCGCCTCCGAGCCGAGCTGTTCCAGCACCCGGATCCGGCTGGGCCCGAAGCCTCGGTCCCGGAGCAGTGCGGCGACCGCGGCGGGCGTGGTGGCGTCCGCGGAGAGCACCAGCAGCCGGCGACCGTCGTGCAGCGCTCGCGTCAGCCGGGCCGTGGGGCGGCCGACCAGAGTGACCGTCTCGGTGTCCTCCACGGGCCAGCCGAGCCGGGCGCAGGCGTACGACACCGAGGACGGGTGCGGCAGCACGCGGAGCGCGTCGGCGCCCAGCTCCTCGGTGAGCGCCCGGCCGATGCCGTAGAACATGGGGTCGCCGCTGGCCAGCACGGCGGTCCTGCTGTCCGCGTGCGCCGCGAGCAGCGGCTGCACGGCGGGCCGCAGGGGCGAGGGCCAGGGCACGCGCCGGCCCCCGCACTCCGGCGGGAGCAGACCCAGCTGGCGCTCACCGCCGATCAGGACCTCGGCGTCCAGGAGCACCGCGCGCGCGGTCTCCGGCAGGCCCGCCCAGCCGTCGGCACCTATCCCCACGACGCTCACGGCGGACGCGGGCGCCGGGACGGCGGGAAGGGGTGATGCGGGGGACACGGCCGGCACCTCGGGGTTGGTCGGACAAGGCAGCCGAACTCTACGGGGGCCGCTTTCCGGCCCGCGCGGCGGAGTGATTTCGGAAATCCTCCCGCGTGGTGGCGAGAACCCCTCACGGGCTTCGACGTCCTCTGTGGAGGTCGCCCGCAAGGGGCGACGAGCGAGAGCCGAGGAGCGACGATGAAGTACCTCGTGATGGTCCAGGGTTCACAGGCCGACTACGCGGCCATGAGCGGCGAGTCGTCCGGCGGGAGCCCTGCCTGGAGCAAGAAGGACATGCAGGAGATGTTCGCCTTCATGGAGAGCATCAACAACGATCTGGCCGAGTCCGGTGAGATGGTCGACGCCAACGGCCTGGTCGAGCCCGCCAGGACGCGTGCGGTGCTGGCCGGCCCCGACGGCCGGCCCGTGATCACGGACGGCCCGTACGGGGAGACGAAGGAGCAGATCGCCGGGTACTGGGTGCTCGACTGCGAGAGTCTGGAGAGGGTCACCGAGATCGCCGCGCGCGTCGCCCGGTGTCCGCAGCCCGAGGGCACACCCGTCCACCCGGTCCTGATCCGGCCGATCGACGACGGCGAAGTCGCGGCCGGCCCGGAGTAGAGAAGTCGAAGCGGCGCGCTCCGCCTGGCGGCGGGCGGCGGACCACACGCTCAGCGCACCCGAGGGCCGCCGTCTGCGGATGCGTGCCGACCGTCCGCCACCGCCGCCCGCCGGGTGGGCGGGGCACCGCGGAGCGTCGCACCGAGTCGCCGATCCCCCGCTCTCTCGGAATCATCGAAGACATGACCAAGAGCGACGGCGGCAAGGCCCGCAGCGTACGGATCGCCCAGGAGCCCGCCGCGGACGAACTGCTGGGCCGCAGCCCACTGGCCGCCCTCGTCGGCATGCTGCTGGACCAGCAGGTCCCCATGGAGTGGGCGTTCACCGGCCCGTACACGCTGGCGCAGCGCATGGGGTCGGAGGATCTGGACGCCCGGAAGATCGCCGCGTACGACCCGGACGCCTTCACCGCGCTGTTCACGGAGAAGCCGGCACTGCACCGGTATCCGGGTTCCATGGCCAAGCGGGTCCAGCAGCTCTGCCGGCACCTGGTGGCCGAGTACGAGGGGCGGGCGGAAGCGGTCTGGGCGGATGCCTCGACCGGGGCCGAGCTGCTGGAACGGCTCCAGGCGCTGCCCGGTTTCGGCGCCCAGAAGGCGCAGATCTTCCTGGCCCTGCTGGGCAAGCAGTTCGGCGTACGTCCGACGGGCTGGCGGGAGGCCGCCGGGGCGTACGGCGAAGAGGGCTCGCACCGCTCGGTCGCCGACATCACCGGCCCCGACTCGCTCGCCGAGGTGCGGGCTTACAAGCAGCAGGCGAAGGCGGCGGCCAGGGCGGCGTCCCGGTCCGCATGACCGTGCCGGCCCGGCGCTCCAGGCCCTGCCCACCACCGTTCGCACCGGAAGGACACCCGTGTACGCGACCCGTCGCAGAGCCGTGGCCGTCGTCGCCGCCACCGCCCTGACAGCACCGCTCCTCCTCGCCGCGTCCCCGGACCCCGGCCAGGCGCCGCCCGATCCGGCGGAGAACGCCGCCGCGCTCTCACGGCACCTGGTCGACCGCTCGTCCGCCGAGGACGCCCACCGGCACCTGGAACGGTTCCAGGCCATCGCCGACGAGGCGGAGGGCCACCGCGCGGCCGGCTCACCCGGATACGACGCCTCCGCCGCGTACGTCCGACAGCTGCTCCGGAAGGCCGGGTACCGGGTCGAACGGCAGGCCTTCGACTTCGTCTACACCGAGACCCGCGCCGAGAAGTTCTCCGTGGTCTCCCCCGCACCGCGTGAGGTCTCGATCCGGGCGATGACGTACACGGCCTCCACCGGCGAGGGCGGCATCACCGCCGCCCTCGCCGCCGTCCCCGCCGACGACACCACCGGCTGCGAGGCTGCCGACTACGCACCGGACGGCTTCACCGGCAGGATCGCCCTCATCAAGCGGGGCGGCTGCTCCTTCGCCCAGAAGCAGGCGGCCGCGGCGGCGGCGGGCGCGACCGGCGCGGTGATCTGGAACAACACCGAAGGGGCCCTCTCCGGCACCCTCGGCGACGCGGAGGCGGGAAAGATCCCCACCGGCGGAGTCACCCAGGACGAGGGGAAGAAGCTCGTGGCGGACCTCGCGAAGGGCGAGGTGAAGGTCTCCCTGGAGATCCGTGAGTTCCGCGAGGAGCGCACCACCCACAACGTCGTCGCCGAGACCGCCGAAGGTGACGCCGCGAGGACGGTCATGCTCGGGGCGCACCTCGACTCCGTCACCGACGGCCCCGGCATCAACGACAACGGGTCGGGCGCGGCCGGGCTGCTCGAAGTCGCCCTGAAGCTGGCCGGGTCCGGCCGTACCCCTGCCAACAAGCTGCGGTTCGCCTGGTGGTCGGCGGAGGAGAACGGCCTGCTCGGCTCGGAGGCGTACCTCGCGCAACTCCCGGCGGCACAGCGCGAGAAAATCGCGCTCTACCTCAACTTCGACATGATCGCCTCCCCGAACGGGGCGCAGTTCGTCCTCGACGGCGACGACTCGGACGGTGAGGGCGAAGGGCCGGGCCCCGCCGGCTCCGACCTGCTGGAGCGTGACATCAACGCGTTCCTGGACGGCGAGGGCAAGCCGCACACCGGCACGGACTTCACCGGGCGCTCCGACTACGGGCCGTTCATCGAGGCGGGGATCCCGTCCGGCGGGACGGACACGGGCGCCGAGGGCATCAAGACGGCCGCCGAGGCCGAGACGTACGGCGGAAAGGCCGGTGTCGCGTACGACCCCTGCTACCACGCGGCGTGCGACGACCTGGACAACATCGGCACGGGGCACTTCGACACCAACATCGACGTGATCGCCCACCTGGCGGGCACCTACGCCTACGACCTGGGCTCCCTGCCCCGACGCGCTCCGGCGGCGCCCGCCACCGGCGAGCCCCGCGGCGGCGGCGTGCCGCGGGAGGGGCACCCTCACGGCGTCACCGGGTAGCCGCGCCCGGTGCTCCGCGGACGGCCGGCCGCGACCGGGAGGCCGCCGCGCGGCAATCCGGCGCACCCTCACGCACCTGCCTCACCGACATGACGGAGCGCGCGACGCTTGATGCCGGTACATCACGTTTTGGTGAGCGGCGCAGTCTGTTCCCCGGCTGCGCCAAGAGCCCCTTGCCCGGTAGGCTTTCCGTGTGATCTTCAAGCGCATCGGAAATGGTCGGCCATATCCCGACCACGGCCGGGAAAGCACCCGACAGTGGGCGGATGTCGCGCCGCGTCCGGTCCGCCTGGACCAGCTGGTGACCACCAAGGGCCAGCTCGACCTCGAGACCCTGCTCGCCGAGGACTCCACGTTCTACGGCGACCTGTTCGCCCACGTCGTGAAGTGGCAGGGCGACCTCTACCTCGAGGACGGGCTGCACCGTGCCGTGCGGGCCGCCCTGCAGCAGCGCCAGGTGCTGCACGCACGCGTGCTCGAGATGGGCTGAACCCGCCACTCCCACCCGTGGAGCATTTCGGGCCTTTCGGGTGCTTTTATGCTCGTACGGGTGCCATAGGTTGATCGTTTAGTAGGCATCATCACCAGGTCGCACTACGCTGCGCCCATGAGCATGCTGACCCCTCCCGGCATGGGCGGAAAGTACCGCATCACGGGTAACACGTATCCCCGCATGCGCCGCCCCCGCCATCGCCGCAAGCTGGTCCTCTCGGTGACCGCCGCCGTGGTGGCCCTCGGGCTGGCCGGCTGGGGCACACTCCAGATCGTCGACGTCTTCACCGGCGGCAACAAGCAGGCCAACGCGGCGGACCGCCCGAAGGTCTGCCCCTCCCCGAGCGCCACGGCCGCCGCGAAGGTTCTCCCGAAGCCGGCCGCGATCAAGGTCAACATCTACAACGCGACGCCCCGCAGCGGGCTGGCCAAGGCCGCCGCGGACGAGTTGAAGAAGCGCGGCTTCGCCATCGGCAAGGTGGACAACGCCCCGGCCGCCTACGACAAGAAGGTGCCCGGCGCCGGCATGCTGCTCGGCGGCCCGGCGGCCATGAACGGCTCCTTCCCGGTGCTCGCCACACAGCTGCCGGGGGCCGCACAGAAGACCGACGCCCGCAGGACGGCCGACGTCGATCTGATCATCGGTACGAAGTTCAAGGCGTTCAGCACCCCCGCGGCGGCGGCGACGGCGCTCACGGCCCTCACGAAGCCCGCCCCGGCACCGTCCTCCTGCTGAGGCCTCAGGACGGGCGCGGGGCGGCGGAACCGGGCCGGGATCTCCCGGGCCGGCCGACGGGAAGGCTCCCGGTCAGTCGGCGGTGCCGTACATGCGGTCACCGGCGTCACCGAGTCCCGGCACG
This sequence comes from Kitasatospora papulosa, assembly GCF_000717245.1. Taxonomy (GTDB): domain Bacteria; phylum Actinomycetota; class Actinomycetes; order Streptomycetales; family Streptomycetaceae; genus Streptomyces; species Streptomyces papulosus. Next base: position 552,176 of record NZ_JNYQ01000002.1, on the reverse strand, counting down.
ATGTAGCCGTTCTCGTTGAGCCGCTCGTCCACCGAGGCGGTGACGACCGTGACCGGCGTGCCGGCCAGCTCGCGCTCCATGACCTCGACACCCTCGGGCGCCGCGAGCAGCACGACCGCGGTGACGTCGTCCGCACCACGCTTGATCAGCTCACGGATGGCCGCGACGAGGGTGCCGCCGGTGGCCAGCATCGGGTCCAGGACGTAGACCTGACGGCCGGAGAGGTCCTCGGGCATCCGCGTGGCGTACGTCTCCGCCTGGAGCGTCTCCTCGTTGCGGATCATGCCCAGGAAGCCGACCTCGGCGGTGGGGAGCAGCCGCACCATGCCGTCCAGCATGCCGAGCCCGGCGCGCAGGATCGGGACGACCAGCGGGCGCGGATGCGACAGCTTCACACCGGTCGTGGGCGTCACCGGGGTCTCGATGTCGACCTGCTCGGTCCGCACATCCCTGGTGGCCTCGTACGCGAGGAGGGTGACCAGCTCGTCGGCGAGCCGCCGGAAGGTCGGGGAGTCGGTGCGCTTGTCGCGCAGTGTGGTGAGTTTGTGCGCCACCAGCGGGTGGTCGACGACGTGGATCCGCATGCCGTCAACAGTAACCGGGCCCCGGCCGGGCTTCCCGCCAGTCTGCACTGGCATCAAGCAGCTGTTCGGAGGGAAGGTGGGTCCATACGGACCCAGGCTTGGGGTGGTGTGTGGATTGCCCGACGGGGAGCAGCGGAATCAGCGGCAGGCCGGACGCGACGCGCGCGACCTGCCCGACGCTCCGGACGATGTGCCGGACGCGCAGGAGAGTGAAGCGGCGCGCCGGAGACGCAGGGCGCAGTTCCTCCGTGAGCTCCACGAGGCGAAGCAGTTGCGCGACCGCGTGCAGCCGCGCCGGGCCCGGGCGGCCCGTATGCGCCAACAGATGCGCATGCGGACGTTCCGCTGGTGAGGCCGTCCCCGGGGGCGGCCGGACCACCCTCCCTAGGCGCCGCTGGAGCACAAACGGCGGACACGCACTCGGGTAACTGATGCCGACGCAACGGTCGAAGAGGTCTCGCATCGCGCTCGTTTCTGCCACGATGCCGATTGGGCGGGGCCCAGAGCAGCCGGACGACCGACTGCCCTCCCGTCGGACCGAATCGCCTAAGACCAGTGGGAGAGTCACGGTGTACTTCGCCGCACTGCTCGCGCGCACCGAAGACGGGTGGGAAGCGAGCGATACGGAGCTCGACGACGTGGAGACCCTGTCCGACCTGACGGATCTGGCCCATGAGGCCTCGGTGGACGAGGACACGGTCCTGGTCTACATCGAGCAGGAGGACGCCTGGTTCGGCGTCGTCCGGGTGGACGGTGAGGAGGACCCCCGTATCTACGTGTCGGACGCGTCCGCCGCCGCCCGCTCCTCGTACGGGGAGATCCTGCTCACCGACGAACTGCTCGGCCGTGAACCGGGGGCCGAGGACGAGATCGCCGCACTCGAGGAACTCGTCGACCTCGACGGTACGGAGGGCGACGAGCCCGACGAGACCCCGTCCGATGCCGGCAGCGCCCGCGACGCCGTCACCGAAACCGACCTGGACCACGACCCCGACGCCGTACCGGCGGGGCCGCTCGGCGATCTCGGGCTCCTCGCGGACCTCGGGCTGTCCGAGAAGGATCTGCTGACCCTGCGCACCGACGCACTCGTGGAGATCGCGGACGCGCTCGGGGCATCCGAGGTCCTGGAGTCCGTCCGTTAGGGTCCGCGGGTGACCGCTCCACCACCCACCCCCTCCTCACCGCCTCCCCCCGACCCCGTTCGGGACCCGTGGCAGGCACCCATGCGCCAGGCCCTCGACGAGGCCGCGCAGGCGGCGTCGGCCGGCGATGTGCCGGTCGGCGCCGTCGTGCTGGGCCCGGACGGCGCCCTGCTCGCCACGGGCCACAACGAGCGCGAGGCGTCCCACGACCCGACGGCGCACGCCGAGGTGCTCGCCCTGCGCCGTGCCGCCGCCGCCCTCGGATCCTGGCGGCTGACCGGCTGCACCCTGGTCGTCACCCTGGAGCCCTGCACGATGTGCGCGGGCGCGCTCGTCCAGTCCCGGGTCGCCCGGGTGGTCTACGGGGCCCGGGACGAGAAGGCCGGCGCGGCGGGTTCGCTCTGGGACGTCGTACGCGACCGCAGGCTGAACCATCGGCCCGAGGTGATCCACGGCGTCCTGGAGGACCTCTGCGCGGACCTGCTGACGGCGTTCTTCCGGGAACGCTGAGGGCACCCGGAGGGCGCTCGCGGCCCTCTCCGGGAATCGGATTTCGGACCAGGGGCCGGCATGGTCTAAGCTCTCTCTCGGTAGCGTGTCCGAGCGGCCGAAGGAGCTCGCCTCGAAAGCGAGTGTGGGGAAACTCACCGAGGGTTCAAATCCCTCCGCTACCGCAGCGAGATGAAGGGACCGACCCGTCAGGGTCGGTCCCTTCACTGCGTTCCGGGCGGCTTTCGGGGCCTTCAACCCCGCCCTAAATAATTTTGCAGGCTGTGCATCTTTGCCTACTATGCACGTTGTGCCGAAGACGAGGACATCCGCACCCGGGCTTCGGGAGCGCAAGAAGCAGGCCACGCGCAGGGCCCTTGCCGAGGCCGCCGTGCGGCTCGCCGCCGAGCACGGGGTCGAGAACGTCACCGTCGAGGCCATCAGCGAGGCCGCAGGCGTCTCACCGCGTACGTTCTTCAACTACTTCCCCAGCCACGACGACGCGTTCGTCCTGGTCGACGACGAGGTGGGCGAGCGGATCAGGGAGTCCGTGCGCCGCGCTCCCGCCGACCGGCCGCCGCTCGACGTCGTGCGCGAGGCCCTCGTCACCGAGCTGGACGGGTTCGAGGCCCGTCAGGAGCTGTGGGCCCTCCAGTCCAAGGTGCTCCAGCGGTCACCGCACCTCATCCACCGCGGCCTCAAGGCCCACGTGGCCGAGGAACGGGCTCTGGCCGTCGCCATCACCGACTGGCTCGACGCCACGCGGCCGGGCACGGAGGGGCCCTCCGGCACCGATCTCTTCGCCCGCCTGCTCGCCGCCGTCACCCAGACCGCCCTGCGGGTCGCCATCGAGCACTGGTGCGACCACCCCGGCGAGAACGTACTCGCGAACACCTTCCAGGAGGTCTTCGCCCAGCTGGCGCAAGGCCTCCCGCGGCCGTCGGCGTAGTCCGTCCGGCCTCCGGTGAGCCCCACGCGCCACCGATCCTGCTCAGCCACAGAACCGAAGAAGGACACCGTGACCGCAACCGAGGCGCCCGAGCAGGCGCCCACCTCCATGTCCAACCGTCAGATACTGCAGGCGATGTCCGGCCTGATGGCGGGCATGTTCGTCGCCATCCTCGCGGGCACGGTCGTCGCCAACGCCCTGCCGAGGATCATCGCCGACCTCGGTGCGAGCCAGTCCTCGTACACCTGGGTCGTGACCTCCGAACTGCTCGCGATGACGGCCACCGTGCCGCTCTGGGGCAAGCTCGCCGACCTGTTCAACCAGAAGCTGCTGCTCCAGCTCTCACTCGGTCTGTTCGTGGTCGGTTCCCTCGTGGCCGGCTTCTCCCAGGACGTCGTGACCCTGATCATCAGCCGCGTCATCCAGGGCATCGGCGCCGGTGGTCTGACGGCGCTGGCCCAGATCGTGATGGCCGCCATCATCCCGCCCCGCCGGCTCGGCAAGTACGCCGGCATCTTCGGCGCGGTGTTCGCCGTGGGCACGGTCGCCGGACCGCTGATCGGCGGTGTCCTCGTGGACACCTCCTGGCTCGGCTGGCGCTGGTGCTTCTTCATCGGTGTGCCGTTCGCACTGGCCGGGATCGTGCTGCTGCAGCGCACCCTGAAGCTGCCGACCGTGCGCCGTCAGGTCAGGATCGACTGGCTGGGCGCCTTCCTGATCGTCGCCGGTGTCTGCGCGCTGCTGATCTGGACGTCGCTCGCGGGCAACAGCTTCGACTGGGCGTCCTGGCAGACGGCCGCGCTGGTCACCACCGGCGTGGTGTTCCTGGTGGCGGCGGTCTTCGTCGAGTCCAGGGCCGCGGAGCCGATCATCCCGCTGGACATCTTCCGCAACCGCACGGTGTCGCTCACGACCCTGGCGAGCTTCTTCGTCGGTATCGCGATGTTCGCCGGGACCGTGTTCCTCTCCCAGTACTTCCAGATCTCGCTGGGCAAGTCCCCGACCGTCGCGGGCCTCATGAGCCTCCCGCTCATCGGTGGTCTGCTGGTCTCCTCGACCGTCGCCGGGCAGATCATCTCCGCCACCGGCAAGTGGAAGATCTACCTCGTCGCGGGTGGCGTCGTCATGACGGCCGGCCTCGGCCTGCTCTCGACCATCGACGCGGACACGCACTTCGGTCTGCTCAGCGTCTACATGGCCTTCATGGGCATCGGCGTCGGCATGCTGATGCAGAACCTCGTGCTCGCCGCGCAGAACGACGTCCCGGCGCACGAGCTGGGCGCGGCGACCTCGGTGCTGTCCTTCTTCCGCAGCCTCGGCGGCACCATCGGCACCAGCGTGCTCGGCGCGATCCTCGCCAACCGGGTGGCCAGCGAGATGACCAAGGGGCTCGCGGAGAACGGCATCCCGGCGACCGGCGGCGGACACAGCAGTGCCGTGCCCGACATGACCACGCTGCCCGAGCCGTTGAAGAACATCGTCGAGCACGCCTACGGCGTCGCGACCGGCGACCTCTTCCTCATCGCCACCCCGTTCGCCTTCCTCGGACTCGTCGCGGTGCTCTTCATCAAGGAGAAGCCCCTCAAGACGACGAGCGGCATGGAACGCCTGGCCGCCGAGGACGCCGCGGTGGTCACCGCCGCCACCGTCCCGGCGCCCCGCGACGGTTCCGCCCCCGGCACGGTCGGCCTGAAGAAGGACTGACCCGGACGGACGGCACGAAGGGCCCGGCGCTGTGCGCCGGGCCCTTCGTACGTGAGGTCGGGGGAAGCGGCATCGGGGGGACAAGCCGCTTCCCCCGGTGAGAACGGGGACCGGAGGTCTCCGCCGCGGTCAGGGGGGAAGCACGCGGTGGGAACCTCGTGGAGGTCCCGTTCCTGGGTCCGCGCATTCCTGCCGGTACGGCGGACCCACTGCCCATACTCCCTCCTGCCGTAAGCCGCGCCTGCCGACAAAGGACCCGAATCGACGGGTCCTTGGACCCTAAAAGCCACATCAGTGATCGCGAACGGCCAGCGGATACGGCCGTTCGTGCGGCTAGAATCACCCGACTGCACAGGTGATCGAAGGGGAGGGGCGGGGCTGTGGTGCAAGCGAGGAAGATCGCGCTCTACATGATTGTGGTCTTCGTGCTGTACACGATCATCACCTCTCCGGAGCGGAGCGCCGACCTCGTTCAAATAGGGTTCGAGGGTGTTTCGAGCGCCGCCCAGGGCGTCGGAGACTTCATGTCCGAGCTCGTGAAGTAGGAGAACCACCATGATCCGCCACCTGGTCCTGTTCAAGCTGAACGACGGCGTCGAGCGGGACGACCCGCGGGTCGTCGCGGGCGCGGAGGCCTTCCGGGAGCTGGGCGGGAAGATCCCCGAGCTGGAGTTCTGGGAGTGCGCCTGGAACATCACCGACCGGCCGATCGCCTACGACTTCGCCATCAACTCGGCGGTGGCCGACGAGGACGCGCTCCTGCGGTACATCGAGCACCCCGACCACCAGGCCGCGGCCGGACAGTGGCGCGCGTTCGCCACTTGGGTGATCGCCGACTACCCCTTCTGACTCTTTCGGATCTCCGGCCCCACCGGCCCCTCCCCGTGCGGGGAGGGGCTTTTCGTCATGTTTAAACCCCAACACCCCCAACACGGATCCATGCGGTGCTTGCACACAGTGGACATGTCTTGTGATGCTATGACCGCTTTTGACGGATGAGTTGACCGTAGTTGACCGCAAAGGGGTGGCGACACCGTGCCGGCCAGTACAGCGCCTCAAGTCCCGCCCCAGAACGTCCAGACGGACGACATCCAGACCGAGACCCCCGACCCCGCCGCGCCCGCCAGGACCCGGGGCGCCGACACCCGGGCACTGACCCAGGTCCTGTTCGGCCGCCTCAAGGGCCTCGAACCCGGCACCACGGAGCACCACAGGGTGCGCACCGCGCTGATCGAGGCGAACCTGCCGCTCGTACGCTACGCGGCGGCCCGTTTCCGCAGCCGCAACGAGCCGATGGAGGACGTGGTCCAGGTCGGCACCATCGGCCTGATCAACGCCATCGACCGCTTCGACCCGGAACGCGGCGTCCAGTTCCCCACGTTCGCCATGCCCACGGTGGTCGGCGAGATCAAGCGCTACTTCCGGGACAACGTACGGACCGTGCACGTGCCGCGGCGGCTGCACGAGCTCTGGGTCCAGGTCACCGGCGCCACCGAGGACCTGACGACCGCTCACGGCCGCTCGCCGACCACGGGGGAGATCGCCGAGCGCCTGAAGATCTCCGAGGACGAGGTCCTCGCCTGCATCGAGGCCGGCCGCTCGTACCACGCGACCTCGCTGGAAGCCGCCCAGGAGGGCGACGGGCTGCCCGGACTGCTGGACCGGCTCGGCTACGAGGACCCGGCCCTCGCCGGGGTCGAACACCGCGACCTGGTACGGCACCTGCTCGTACAGCTGCCCGAGCGCGAGCAGCGGATCCTGCTGCTGCGCTACTACAACAACCTGACGCAGTCGCAGATCAGTGCCGAACTGGGCGTCTCCCAGATGCATGTGTCAAGGCTTCTGGCCAGAAGTTTCGCCCGTCTGCGATCAGCAAACAGGATCGAAGCGTAGTCAGAACGGGTAGACCCCACGAGGGCTGGATCCGGGGGCGTAAAAGCCGCACACCCCCTGTTTCCTGCACGGTTTCGCCGCTGACTTGTCGACATGTCACTACAGCGTGTTGCCGACATGTGACATTCTGCTGGAACCGCGTTTGCCGCAGCTCCACCTCCGGTATTCAGGTGGAGGCTGCGTTCCTCCGATGGTCGTGGCCACCGCGACCGTCCGCGACCTCAAGGGGGTGGCATGTCCACAGAACAGGGCAGCTCGAAGGTGCTCACGCTCACGAAGAGCGTGCCGGCACCCGCCGTGCTCACCAGCTCGCCGGAAGCCATCGACACCCGCACCCTGTCCCGCTCCCTGTTCCTGCGGCTTGCCGCACTGGGCCCCGCCTCGGGTCCCGACGGAACGGACAGCCCCGAGCGGGCCTATGTGCGGGACACACTCATCGAGCTCAACCTCCCGCTGGTGCGGTACGCGGCGGCACGGTTCCGGAGCCGTAACGAACCCATGGAGGACATCGTCCAGGTCGGGACGATCGGCCTGATCAAGGCGATCGACCGCTTCGACTGCGAACGGGGCGTGGAGTTCCCGACGTTCGCGATGCCGACCGTCGTGGGGGAGATCAAGCGCTTCTTCCGCGACACCTCGTGGTCCGTGCGGGTGCCGCGCCGGCTCCAGGAGCTGCGGCTCGCCCTCACCAAGACCAGCGACGAGCTCGCCCAGAAGCTCGACCGTTCGCCGACGGTGCCGGAGCTGGCCAAGGCGCTCGGGGTCTCCGAGGAGGACGTGGTCGACGGCCTGGCCGTGGGCAACGCCTACACGGCCTCGTCCCTGGACTCCCCGTCCCCCGAGGACGACGGCGGCGAGGGCTCGCTGGCGGACCGCCTGGGATACGAGGACGCGGCGCTGGAGGGCGTGGAGTACCGCGAGTCGCTGAAGCCGCTGCTGGCCAAGCTCGCCCCGCGCGAGCGGCAGATCATCATGCTGCGCTTCTTCGCCAACATGACGCAGTCGCAGATCGGCGAGGAGGTCGGCATCTCGCAGATGCACGTCTCCCGGCTGCTGACCCGGACGCTCACCCAGCTCAGGGAGGGGCTCATCGCCGACTGACCCCGTGCGGGGTCCGTACGGACGGCTCACCGAGGCTCACCGGCCGCCGGGGAAGAACGACAGCCTCCCCGGCGGCCTCGCCGTGTCCGGGAGGCCCCTACCGCGCCGGGAAGGCGAACGCTCCCGCGCCGACGGGGCGGCACGGGAGCGGTGCGGGCAGGCGGCGTACACATGACGTGGACGCCGGGGCGGGCCCTCGGACCCCGGACGGGGCGACGGGACCCGCCGGTGACGGGTCGGTCAGCCGAGTGCGAGCCAGGCGACGGCGCCGAGGACGAGGACGACCGCGACGATCGCGAGGATCACCCCGTTCTTCGAGCCGGACGAGGTCGCGGCGGGCTGCGGACCGCGCTGCGGCTCGCCCTCGTCGACGAAGGCGCGGAACATCTGCGTGCTGCCCGCCGGGTCGTGAGTGCCCTCGGGGCCCGGCTGCGGGGCGTGGGGGTTGTGTGCCATGGTCCAGGACCCTAGCGAACCCGGGCCTTCCGCCCAACCCCCGGGCCCCCGGCGGTCGATGCTCCTCCTCCGCCTCCACGCGCCGCCCGGCGGTCCGCCGACGCGTTCCGCACCGCTCCCACGACCCCGGCCAGGGGCCGCGCACCGTGACGGGGAACACAGTCGGCGTGGCCCACCCCCCGTGCGCTGCACGCTTGACCGGGCCCCTACGCAGCCTTTTGCGTTCCTTTACTTCTGCAAGCCCCATTTCGTTTGCCTGCGGCAACCAACTGCTTCTATCGTTGCCCTAAGCAACAAGATGACCTCGCGAGACGTCCTGGAGGGTCAGTGGCAGCACGGAGCCAGTACGAAGAACTGGCCCGGCAGCTCAGCGCCGTCGGAGCCGTCAAACGGGGGCTCGTCCGCATCCTGCCCGCCGAGTGCCCCGGTGGCTCCGCCGGCGTGCTGACGCTGCTGGCCAGGTACGGCGAGATGCGGATCACCCGGCTCGCCGAACTCCTGTCCGTCAACATGTCGGTGACCAGCCGTCATGTGACTCACGCGGTGGAGAGCGGCTGGGTCGAGCGGTTCGCGGACCCGGCGGACAAGCGGTCCCGCATCCTGCGGCTGACCCCCGCGGGCGAGGAACTGCTCGACGAGCTGACCCGGCGGACCACGGAGATGTTCGCCCACAACCTCATCGACTGGTCCGACGAAGACGTCGGACAGCTCAACACGTTGTTGTCCCGGCTGCGCGACAGCTTCTCCTGCCGCGGCTCCGGAGGGTGTCCCCCCGGAAAGCACAGCGGCGACTGCCGCGCCGGGCACGCCGACGACGCACACACCCGTACACCTGTGTAACAGAAGCAAAGACAAGGATTTAAATGGCTACGACCACACCATCCGGTGTGCGGGGCGGCCACGCCAAGCACGGGGCCGTCGAAGCCCCCTCGGGCGCGCCGATGACACACCGGCAGATCATGGAAGCACTGACCGGGCTGCTGCTCGGCATGTTCGTCGCGATCCTGTCGTCCACGGTCGTCTCCAACGCCCTGCCGGAGATCATTTCCGACCTCGGCGGCGGCCAGAGCGCCTACACCTGGGTCGTCACGGCCTCGCTGCTGGCCATGACCGCCACCACCCCGCTGTGGGGCAAGCTCGCTGACCTGTTCAGCAAGAAGCTGCTGGTCCAGATCGCCCTGATCATCTACGTGGGCGGCTCCATAGTCGCCGGCCTGTCGACCAGCAGCGGCATGCTCATCACCTGCCGCGTGGTCCAGGGCATCGGCGTCGGCGGACTCTCCGCCCTCGCCCAGATCGTGATGGCCGCGATGATCTCCCCGCGCGAGCGCGGGCGTTACAGCGGCTACCTCGGCGCGGTCTTCGCCGTCGCCACCGTCGGCGGCCCGCTGCTCGGCGGTGTCATCACCGACACCAGCTGGATGGGCTGGCGCTGGTGCTTCTACGTGGGCGTGCCGTTCGCGGTCATCGCCCTCATCGTGCTCCAGAAGACCCTGAAGCTCCCCGTGGTCAAGCGCGAGGTCAAGGTCGACTGGTCCGGCGCGTTCTTCATCAGCGCCGCGGTCTCGCTGCTGCTGCTCTGGGTGACCTTCGCCGGTGACAAGTACGACTGGATCTCCTGGCAGACCTGGACGATGCTCGCCGGCACCGTCGTCCTCATCGCCCTGTTCCTGCTGATCGAGTCCAAGGCCAGCGAGCCGATCATCCCGCTGCGCCTCTTCCGCAACCGCACGATCACGCTGGCCTCCGCGGCCTCGCTGTTCGTCGGCATCGGAATGTTCGCGGGCACCGTCTTCTTCAGCCAGTACTTCCAGCTGGCGCGGGACAAGTCGCCGACGATGTCCGGCGTCATGACCATCCCGATGATCGCCGGACTGTTCCTGTCCTCGACCGTGTCGGGTCAGATCATCACCAAGACGGGCCGCTGGAAGGCCTGGCTCGTATCCGGTGGCTTCCTGCTCACCGCGGGCCTCGGACTGCTGGGCACCATCCGGTACGACACCGAGTACTGGCACATCGCGATCTTCATGTTCGTCATGGGCCTCGGCATCGGCATGATGATGCAGAACCTGGTGCTCGCCACGCAGAACCAGGTGGCGCCCTCCGACCTGGGCGCGGCCAGCTCCGTCGTGACGTTCTTCCGTTCCCTCGGTGGTGCGATCGGCGTCTCGGCGCTGGGTGCCGTCCTGGGCAACCGCGTCACCCACTACGTCAAGGACGGCCTCGCCGACCTCGGCCCCGAGGGCGCCGCCTTCGGTCACGGCGGCACGGGCGGCGGGGGCATCCCCGACCTGGACAAGCTCCCCGCTCCGTTCCGCACCGTCATGGAGGTCGCCTACGGCCACGGTGTCGCCGACGTCTTCCTGTACGCCGCGCCCGCCGCGCTGGTCGCCTTCGTCCTGACCCTCTTCATCAAGGAGGTCGCCCTGAAGACGAGGGCGGGCAACGACGACGCCCCGGCCGAGGTCTCCGCCGCGACGGAGTCCGTCGAGGCCACCACCGGCACCGCGCTGCTCGCCGAGGGAACGGCCGGGGTCACCTCGGTCGACACCTCCGACGAGCCGGCCGCCACCGGCACGCCGACCGTCCGGGGAACCCCTGTACGCGGTGTGGTGCGGGGCGCCGAGGGCGCACCCGTCGCCCGTGCGGCCGTCACACTGATCTCGCTGGGCGGCCGGCAGCTCGGGCGCTCCGTCGCCCAGGCCGACGGCGGCTACGTGCTGGACGCCCCCGGCTCCGGCAGCTACGTCCTGATCGCCTCCGCCGACGGCTTCCAGCCGCAGGCGTCCACCGTCGTCGTCGGCGACGAGCCGCTGGCCTTCGACATCCTGCTCGCCGGTACGAGCGGTCTCTCCGGGACCGTACGGACCGACGAGGGCAACGCCCCCGTCCAGGGCGCCATGGTCCTCGTGACCGACGTGCGCGGCGACGTGCTGGCCACGGGTGTCTCCGGCGAGGCGGGCGAGTTCACCTTCGGTGAGCTCGTCCCCGGCTCGGTGACCGTCGCCGTCACGGCAGCGGGCTACCGTCCGCTGGCCCTGCCGGTGGAGGTCGGCGGCCAGGGTGTCACCCGGGTCGACGTGTCCCTGCGCTCCGGCGCGCTGGTCCGGGGCGTCGTCAGGGCCGGCTCCGGCCGGGCACCGCTGAACGACGCCCGGGTCACGCTGATCGACGCGGCCGGCAACGTGGTCGCCACGTCGACGACCGGGGAGGACGGCGTGTACGCCTTCACCGACCTGGACGCCGGTGAGTACTCCGTGATCGCGACCGGCTACCCGCCGGTGGCCGGCTCGCTGACGGTGAACGGCAGCGGGATCGACGGTCACGACATCGAGCTCGCCCACCCGGGCGAGTAAGAACCGGAAGTTACACAAAGACCCCTGGCGGTACAGCGCTTCGAGCGGAGAGGCTGTGGCCGCCGGCGGAAATGGGCCCCGCGGTGGGATCGGCAGGCAGGGGACGGCCTGCCGATCCCGCCCGGGGCCCGACTCATTGAGTCGCTGCTTCACGAGTGATTTGAGCAAGGAGAGAACACGGGATGGGACTTCGCGCACAGGTACGTACGCGGGACGGCTGGGCGGTCCAGCACGCCGTCGTCACGGTGACCGACATGACGGGCACCCAGGTGCTCCGTGCCGCAGCCGACGAGAACGGGGCCGTCCGCACCGACGATCTCCTCCAGGCCGGCGCGTACACGGTGATCGTCACGGCGGTGGGGTACGCCCCCGCCGCGTCCACCGCACTCGTCACGGCCAGCGGCCGGGTCGAGGCCGGGACCGTCGTCCTGGCCCGGCAGGGCGGCGTGGAGCTGCCGCCTCCGGGCACCTGGTCGCTGGACCCGGTGCACTCCTCGGTGGCCGCCGTCGCCCAGCACCTGGGGATCTCCAGCGTGCACGGCCGCTTCACCGAGTTCGGCGGCCGCATCGAGATCGCCGAGGACGTCCAGCGCTCCCGGGTCGAGGCGTCCATCTCCTCCACCAGCATCGACACGGGCAACGCCATGCGGGACAAGCACCTGCGCTCGGCGGACTTCCTGGACGTCGAGGTCTTCCCGGAGATCACCTACCGGTCCCGTGCGCTGACCCCCGCGGGTCCCGACCGCTGGACGGTCCACGGTGTGCTCACCATGCACGGCATCGCGCGGGACATCGACCTCGACCTCAGCTACCTGGGCACCGGCCCCGACCCGTGGGGCGGGGTGCGCGCGGCCTTCCACGCCACCGCCGAGCTGCGCCGCGAGGACTTCGCCATGAACTACAACCAGGTTCTGCAGGCGGGCATCTCCGCGATCGGCACGACCCTCCGGGTGGAGCTCGACATCCAGGCGGTCCAGGGCGACTCCATCCCCGGATAAGCCCCGCGGGAGGGCCTAGGGTTGCCGGTATGGCACCCAACATCGCGACCAACACCGCCGTGGAGCTCGGGGAACTCCTGGACTTCGTGCGGCCCAGGCACCGGGCGATCCTGCTGACCACCCGGGCCGACGGCCGCCCCCAGGGTTCCCCGCTCACCTGCGGCGTCGACGACGCCGGACGCATCGTCGTCTCGACCTACCCCGAACGGGCCAAGACCCGCAACGCGAAGCGGGACGAGCGGGTCAGCGTGATCGTCCTGTCGGACGACTGGAACGGCCCGTGGGTCCAGGTCGACGGCTCGGCCGAGGTGATCGACTCACCGGATTCGGTCGAGCCGCTCGTCGAGTACTTCCGGAACATCTCCGGGGAGCACCCCGACTGGGACGAGTACCGGGCGGCGATGCTCAAGCAGGGGAAGTCCATCATCCGGATCACCCCGGAGCGCTGGGGCCCGGTCGCCACCGGCGGCTTCCCGGCCCACCTGGCCGGCGGCGGCTGACGCGGCGATGGAACCGCCCCACCCCGGCACGCTCGCCCGCGCCCGCCTGCTCACCTCCCCGTCCGTGGGGCCCTCCGTGGTCCGTGAGCTGGAACGGATCACCGGGCGGCCGGCCGGACCCGGTCACACCACCGGGCCCTTCGTGTACGTGGGCGACACCCTGCCCGAGGCACTGCGGACGCCCGAGCTGCTGTGGTTCCACAGCGTCAACGCGGGCACGGACGCCCTCCTCGCCGCCGGGCCCTGGCCCGAAGGCGCCCTGCTGACCCGGACCGTGGGCCGGATGGGCGAGCGGATCGCCCAGTACACGCTGGCCTGGGTGCTCGCCGAGTGCCAGTCGGTCCCGGAGCACACCGCCCAGCACGCCCGTGCGGAGTGGCGCCGGCTGCCGTCCGAACTCGCCGCCGGCCGGACCGCGGTCATCCACGGCACCGGGCACATCGGTTCCGCGGTCGCGGTCCTGCTGCGGGCCTGCTCCGTGCGCACGGTGGGCGTGTCCCGCACCGCCCCCGGGGCCCTGCCGACGGGCTTCGACCGGGTCGTCACGGCCGGGTCGCAGGAAGAGACCGCGGCGCTGGCGGACGCCCGGTGGGTGGTGTCCACCCTGCCCCTGACCGGCGCCACGGAGGGCTTCTTCGGCGGCGCCAGGTTCGCCGCGATGCGGGGCGCCACCTTCGTCAACGTGGGCAGGGGCGCGACCGTCGACACGGCCGCGCTGGAGACGGCGCTGCGCGGCGGGTCGGTGCGCCGGGCCGTCCTCGACGTGCTGCCCGAGGAACCGGCGGGTCCGGGGGACCGCGCCTGGCGGCTGCCGCGCACGGTGATCACCTCGCACTCGGCCGGCATCACGGCCGACGAGGACGTCGTCGCCGACTTCGAGGCGTGCTGGGACGCGATCGCGGAGGGGCGTACGCCCGCACTGACCGTGGACACCCGACGCGGTTACTGAGCGGCCCGCCGGTCCCCCACGGGGTTGATCACACCCGGAGAGCGCCCGGCCGGTCTCCGGCGGGGGTCACGCCGGGCGGGACGCGCGGTCGCACATCGCCTCGATGCCCGCGATCAGGAGGTCCAGCGCGAACACGAAGTCCCGCTCGCGCATCTCCTCCACGGTGTTCCCGCCGCGCGCCTCCATCAGGCTCTCGGAAGGCTCCATGGCCCTCTTGATCTCGGGGTCCGCGCGGATCGTGCCCATCACCTGCCGGAAGTACTCGTCCTGGCTGAGGTCCGCCTCCACCGTCCGCTGCACGAAGTGCCCCTCGATGGTGCCGAAGCCGTAGACGAACTGGAAGACGGCCGACATCGCGCCCGTCCGGTTCGCCAGGGGCAGTCCGGTGGCCCGGATGACGTCCTGGACCGCGTACGAGAACAGCATCGAGTGCGGCCCGATGTTCAGGAAGCTGCCGATCAGCGTCGACACCCAGGGGTGGCGCACCAGCATCCGCCGGTAGTTCGTGGCCAGTTCGCGCAGCCGGTCGTGCCAGCCGAGGTCCTCGGTGGCGGCCGGGATCTCGCCGAAGACGGTGTCCAGGGCGAGTTCCAGCAGGTCGTCCTTGGTGTCGACGTACCAGTACAGGGACATCGCCGTGACGTCGAGATCGGCGGCGAGGCGGCGCATGGAGAACTTCGCGAGGCCGTCGGCGTCCAGCAGCCGGACGCTCGCCGCCGTGATCCGGTCCCGGTCGAGACCGGCCGGCTGGTCCGCCTTGCGTGTCCGCGAGGGTGTGCGCCGGTCCAGCCACACACTGACCCGGGATGGGTTCTTCACACGGTCTGCCGCGGACCCCATGGCGCACGCTCCTTGTCTTGCGGTGGCACTCCTGCGTACCGGCACCCCTGTCCGATGCTATGCCCGCCACCTGCGCCTCTCAGTCCGCCTGGGTGCGCTCCGCCCTCCTGAGCAGCGCCCCGGCCAGCAGCCCGCCGGCCAGCACCGCGAGTGCGCCCACCAGTTGGCTGGTCTCCAGGCCGGACGCGAAGGCGTCCGTGATGCGCTCACGCTCGGCCGGTCCGTCGGCGGCGGCGAGCGCCGCGGGCAGTGAGGCCGCACCCACCGCACCCGGTACGAGCGCGGCGAAACGGGAGTTGAGGACGGCGCCGAGCACGGCGACCCCGAGCCCGTTGCCGAACTCCGCGAGCGTGCCGTTCACCCCGGCGCCGACGCCCGCCTTCTCGGGCGGGATGGCGCTCATGATCGCGTTGGCCATCGCGGGCATGGCGAGCGCGACACCGGCTCCCATGATGAGCAGGCCCAGCAGCATGCCGCCGTAGTCCCGTCCGCCGAGCAGTGCGATCGCCGCGAGTCCGGCGGCCAGCAGACTCATGCCGGCCGCGATGACGGCGGGCGTCCCCAGCTTCACCACGAGCCGGGCGCCGAGGCCCGTGAGGTTGAGCGCGACGACGGTGAGGGCGAGCGGAGCCGTCCGCAACCCGGCCTCCAGCGGCTCGTACCCGAGGACGAACTGCAGGTGCTGGGTGAGCAGGAAGAGTGACCCCGTCATGCCGAAGGCCACCAGGATCGCGCCCGCGACCGCTCCCGTGAACCTCTGGTTGCGGAAGAAGTGCATGTCCAGCATGGGGTGAGGGACATGGAGCTCCCACAGGACGAATCCGGTCAGGACGGCGACCCCGGCGAACGCGGTCAGCAGGACCTGCGCGGAGCCCCAGCCGTGCTCGGGGCCGGAGATGATCGCGTACACGACGGCCGTCATGCCGAGGGTGGAGAGCACCGCCCCGACCAGGTCGGGGCGCTCGCCCCGGGGGTCCCTCGACTCCGGTACGAGCCGGACGACGGCGACGAGTCCGACGACCGCGACGGGGATGTTGACCAGGAAGATCGCGCCCCACCAGAAGTGGTCGAGCATCACCCCGCCGATCAGCGGGCCGGCGGCGAAGCCCAGGGAGCTGACGGTGGACCAGATGCCGATCGCCTTGACCCGCTCGGCGTCGTCGAAGATCTGCACCACGACCGCGAGGGTGGTCGTCATCAGCAGCGCGCCGCCGACGCCCATCCCCGCGCGTGCGGCGATCAGCTGGCCGGAGGACTGCGCGAGTCCGGCCGCCAGTGAGCCGACGCCGAACAGCGCGAGCCCGGCGACCAGCATCTTCTTGCGGCCGTAGCGATCGGCGGAGCTGCCCGCGGTGAGCACGAGACCGGACTGGACGAGCGCGTAGGCGTTGATCATCCACTGCACGTCGGCGGTGGACGCGTGGAGGTCCGCGGTGAGCGAGGGGATCGCCACGTTCAGGACGGTGTTGTCGAGCAGCACGGTGAGCTGGGCGAGGCAGATGACACCGAGGATCAGCCAGCGCCGCGCATGGGCGCCCCCGGGGGCGAGGTCGTTCTGCTCGGCGGCGGTCGCCGTCATACGGGCTCCTGATTCCGGTGCTCTTGTACGGTGTATGGGAATGGCTCACCGCCACCGTAGGGCATTTCCTGTACGCCGTACAACGCTTAACCGGGTGCCGCACCCCGGGACGCGGCAGGGCGGTGGCCCCGGAGCCTCCGCTCCGGGGCCACCGCCCTGTCATCGCCGTTCTGCGGTCGGCCGGTCCGCCCGCCCTGTCTCAGCCCGTCGGCCGCGTGAGGTCGTAGAAGGTCGCGCTTCCCACCGTGACCTCCTCGAAGTTCTCCTGCACCCACGCCGAGATCCGGGACGAGCTGCCCTCGCCACCCATGCCTCCGCCTCCCATGCCGCCGGAGACGAAGTAGTGGATCTCTCCGTCCTCGACGTACTTCTTGAACTGGGCGAGCGTCGGGGACGGGTCGCTGCCGTTGAATCCGCCGATCGCCATCACCGGGTCCCCGGTGGCGAGCTGGTAGCTCGCGGCGTTCTGCGAACCGATGGCCGCGGCGGTCCAGGTGTAGGCGTCGGCGTTCTGCTTCAGGAGCGTCTTCGCCTCGGAGTCGACCGATGCGCCGTCGAGGAGGCCGCCCATACCGCCGCCTCCGCCGCCTTCACCCGTGCCGCCGCCGGGCATACCGCCCTGCTGACCACCGGGCATCCGGCCCTGGCCCTGCCCCTGCTGTCCCTGGCCGGGCGCTCCACCGCCGGGGAAGCCGCCGCCCTGGGCGTTGCCCGGCCCGTTGCCCGGGGCCTGACCGCCCTGCGGCATTCCCTGGCCGCCGTCCTGCTGGGTTCCCTGGCCGGGGGGCCTGCCGCCGCCCATGCCACCGCCGGGGCCACCCATACCGCCGGCGGACGGGCCCGCGGTGACGATCGAGCCCTGGTGTCCGGTGTTCAGCGTGCTGATCGTGTACGCCGTCGGCCCGGCCAGCGACGCCGCGAGGCCCAGGCCCACCGCACCCAGCGCGAGCGCCCGGCCGAGCCGGGCCGCGAACAGCAGCCCCACCGCGGCCACCAGGCCGCCGGCCAGGACGGCCCAGCGCAGCCACGGGACGTAGTCCGGCGTGCGCCCGAGCAGGACGTACGACCAGACGGCCGTCGCCGCGACGGTGACGCCGAGCACGGCGCCCGCCCACCACCTGCCCCGCTCCTCCCAGAGGACCGACGCGCCCATGCCGGCCAGCGCCGCGATGGAGGGGGCCAGGGCCACGGTGTAGTACTGATGGAAGATGCCGGCCATGAAGCTGAAGACGAACGCCGTCATCAGCAGCGACCCGCCCCAGGCGAGGAACGCCGCGCGGGCCGTGTCGGTCCGCTTCGCCCGCCGGGTCAGCCAAACTCCCGCGACCAGCAGGATCAGCGCGGCGGGCAGCAGCCACGAGATCTGGCCGCCGATCTCGGAGTTGAACATCCGGCCGATGCCGGTCTCGCCCCATCCGCCGCCCTGGCCGCCTCCGCCGCCACCGCCGACACTGCCCGTCTCCTCGCCGTTGATCCGGCCGAGCCCGTTGTAGCCGAAGGTGAGCTCGAGGAAGGAGTTGTTCTGCGAGCCGCCGATGTACGGACGTGAGGAGGCGGGCCAGAGCTCGACGATCGCCACCCACCACCCGGCGGACACGACCGTCGCCAGCGCCGCCAGACCGAGCTGGCCGAACCGCTTCCGCACGGACACCGGCGCGAACACCGCGTACAGCACGGCCAGGGGCGGAAGGATCAGGAAGGCCTGGAGGGTCTTCGACAGGAACGCGAGCCCCACCGCGACGCCCGCCCAGACCAGCCACTTCGTCCGGCCGCCCTCGAACGCGCGCAGCACGCAGTAGACGGTGGCGGTCATCAGGAGCGCGAGCAGCGCGTCCGGGTTGTTGAAGCGGAACATCAGCGCGGCCACCGGCGTCAGCGCGAAGACGGCCATCGTGATCAGCCCGGCGGCCGCACTGAAGCGGCGTCGCACGGCCGCGTACAGGACGCCCGCCGTGGCGACGCCCATCAGCACCTGGGGCGCGAGGATCGCCCAGGAGCTCAGACCGAAGATCCGTACCGACAGGGCCATCGGCCAGAGCGTGGCCGGGGGCTTGTCGACGGTGATCGCGTTCGCGGAGTCCAGCGAACCGAAGAAGAAGGCCTTCCAGCTCTGGCTGCCGGCCTGCACCGCCGCCGAGTAGAAGGAGTTGGCGTATCCGGAAGCGCTCAGGTTCCACAGGTACGCGAGCGCGATGACCAGCAGCATGGCGAGGAAGGCGGGCCTCGCCCAGCGCGGGTCCTCGGGCCTGCCCCGGCGCACACGGCGCACCAGCGGCTCCCGGCTGCCCGCGGCGTGCGCGGGCGCCCCTGGGGTGCCGGGCCGGGCCTGGACGTGATCGGCGTGTGTGGCGGCGGTCATCGGACGTCCCTCAGTTCGTGTGCGGCACCCTTGCGGGCGTCCTGGTGGTCGGTGCGCCGGTCGGGGAAGACCCAGGCGCGGAAGAGCAGAAACCGCAGCACCGTCGCCGCGAGGTTGGCCGCGATCAGCACGGCGAGTTCTGTGCCGTGCGACGCAGATCCCGACGCGGTACCCAGGGCGGCGAGCGAACCGCTGGTCAGGGCGAGCCCGATCGCGAAGACGACCAGCCCCTGCGCCTGATGGCGTACGGCACCGCCCCGGCCGCGTACGCCGAACGTGAGTCTCCGGTTCGCCGCGGTGTTGGCCACGGCGGAGACGAGGAGGGCCGCGGCGTTGGCGAACTGCGGCCCGACGCCCAGCCGGAAGAGGGAGTACAGGGCGAGGTAGACCAGGGTGGACAGGGCGCCGACGACGCAGAAGCCGACCAGCTGCCGGGCGAGTCCGCGCGGCACCCCGGGCACGACCCGGTCACGCGGGTCGTCCCCGAAGGGCCGCGCCAGCCGGTCCAGCGGCAGCGCTCCGGTGGCCAGGGCCCGGCCCACCCGCCAGACACCCTTGAGGTCGTCGGTCGCGGTCCTCACGATGTGCACGGTGGAGTCCGGGTCGTCGACCCAGTCGACCGGCACCTCGTGGATGCGAAGCCCGGCCCGTTCGGCGAGGACCAGCATCTCGGTGTCGAAGAACCACCCGGTGTCCTCGACCATCGGCAGCAGCCGCTGCGCGACCTCGCGCCGTATGGCCTTGAAACCGCACTGGGCGTCACTGAACCGGGCGGCCAGCGAGGAGCGCAGGATCAGGTTGTAGGTCCGGGAGATGAACTCGCGCTTGGAGCCGCGCACCACCCGCGAACTGCGGGCCAGCCGCGAGCCGATGGCCAGGTCCGAGTGGCCCGAGATCAGCGGCGCGACCAACGGAAGAAGGGCGTTGAGGTCGGTCGAGAGATCGACGTCCATGTAGGCGAGGACCGGGGAGTCCGAATGGGACCAGACGGTACGCAGCGCCCGGCCCCGGCCCTTCTCCTCCAGCCGGTACGACCGCACCTCGGGGATCAGATCGGCCAGCCGTGCCGCCACCCGGGGCGTGCGGTCGGTGCTCGCGTTGTCCGCCACGGTGATCCGGAAGCCGTAGGGGAACGTCCGCGCCAGGTGGTCGTGCAGGCGCAGCACGCACGTTTCGAGGTCCTTCTCCTCGTTGTACACGGGGATCACCACGTCGAGGACGGGGACGGGAACGAGTGCGGGAGCGCCGGCAGCGCCGACCGATGCGGCCGGGAGGTGTTCCCGGGCCGGCAGGGTGCTCCAAGGAGTGTCGGTTCGCATGACCACGACACTCGCCAACCGCGCTGTCACATCCGTGTGCTGAGCCTGTGGTCGGCCTGTGAGTGCGCCACGGGGGCGGAATCGGCACTGTTCTCCCAGGTCACAGGCGTGCGGGCGAACCCGTTCGGCCACGGCCCGGCGGCCCCGCCGGGCGCGGGGCCCGCACTCCACGAGGGAGCGTCTCCGGCCCCGGCACCGCCCGTCCGATGCCCGTGGGCCTCCCCGGCACCGTCCGTCCGGTGCCCGTGGGCGGGCGCGGCACCGTCCGTGCCCTGTCCGTACACCGCGTCCGCCGGCAGGTGGACGGCGAACACCGTGTCGCCGGGCACCGAGCGCACCTCGGCCAGCCCTCCGTGCGCGGCCGCGACGGCCTGCACGATGGCGAGGCCGAGCCCGGTCGATCCGGCGTTCCGCGACCGTGAGGCGTCGCCGCGCGCGAACCGTTCGAAGACGTGGGGCTGCAGCTCGGCCGGGATCCCGGGCCCGTTGTCCTGGACCTCCAGGGTGACCCAGGGCAGCTCCCCGCGCGCCTCCCGCACGCGGACCGTGACGGTGGTGCCGGGCGGTGTGTGCGTTCTGGCGTTGGCCAGGAGGTTGACCAGCACCTGCTGGATCCTGGTCGGATCGGCGAGCACCGTCGCGGGGACCTCCGGGAGCTCCAGCCGCCAGTGATGGGCGGCGCCGGACGATCCGCCGGGGGCCCGGTCCGCGGCCCGGGCGTCGCTCACCGCGTCGATGACGAGCGGCGAGAGATCGGTGCTCTCGTACGAGAGCGGCCGTCCGGCGTCGAGGCGCGCCAGGAGCAGCAGGTCCTCGACCATGCCGGTCATGCGCTCGGCCTCGGACTCGATGCGCCCCAGGGCGTGACGGGTGTCGGGCCCGGCCATCTCCCGTCCCCGGCGTGTCAGTTCGGCGTAACCGCGGATCGAGGCGAGCGGCGTACGCAGCTCGTGGCTGGCGTCCGCGACGAACTGGCGCACCCGTGTCTCGCTCTTCTGACGGGCGTCCAGCGCCGAACCGACGTGACCCAGCATCCGGTTGAGGGCGGCACCGACCTGGCCGACCTCGGTACGCGGATCGGCCTCGGCCTCCGGAACCCGTTCGAACAGAGCCACCTCTCCGCTGTGCAGCGGTAGTTCGGAGACCCGGGTCGCGGTGGCGGCCACCCTGCGCAGCGGGCGCAGCGCCATGCCGACCATGGCGGCACCGGCGATGCCGGCGGCGATGAGCCCGGCCCCGGTGACGCAGACCTCGACGATGATCAGGGTGTTGACGGCCTTGTCCAC
Source organism: Kitasatospora papulosa (assembly GCF_000717245.1). Classification (GTDB taxonomy): domain Bacteria; phylum Actinomycetota; class Actinomycetes; order Streptomycetales; family Streptomycetaceae; genus Streptomyces; species Streptomyces papulosus. Next base: position 530,672 of record NZ_JNYQ01000002.1, on the reverse strand, counting down.
CTCGGCCGTGGGGATGCCGACGAGGACGGTCGTGGTGCCGCCGTACGGCACGGCCTCCACGCGGTAACCGCCCAGCCCCGGAAGTTCGACGTCGCGGGGCTCTCCGCCCGCGGTCACCCCGGCGGCGTCGAGTACGGCGGTCTGCGCGCCCGTCAGCGCCTCGGTGGTCTGCTGGGCCCCCGGACTGCCGGCCCGTTTCACCACCTTCGACCCGGTGAGGGAGCCGTCGGTGACGACCGCCCCGAACGTGTTGAACGGCTGGCCCCCGCCCATGCCGACGAAGTCCAGCGGCTCCCGCTTCTCGGGAACACCCGGGGTGATCTTGCCGCTTCCCGGCGGGCGCGACTCGGCCATGCGGGAGATGTCGTGCAGCTGCCCGTCGAGCTTCCCGTACATGTACTCGTGGAAGGCGATCGCGGTGACCGAGCCGATCACCGCCGCGACGACCGCGATGAGCGTGACCGCGTACACGACGAGCCGGGTCCGCAGCGTCCAGGGGCGGCCCGTGTTCCTCCCGCTCACGTGGCTATTCACCGGGCTTGATCAGGTATCCCGCCCCGCGCCGGGTGTGGATCATCGGGGTGCGCCCCGCGTCGATCTTCTTGCGCAGGTAGGAGATGTACAGCTCGACGACGTTGGCCTGGCCGCCGAAGTCGTAGTTCCAGACCCGGTCGAGGATCTGCGCCTTGCTGAGCACCCGGCGCGGATTGCGCATCAGGAAGCGCAGCAGCTCGAACTCGGTCGCCGTGAGGTGGATCGAGTCGTCGCCGCGGTGCACCTCATGGCTGTCCTCGTCCAGGACCAGGTCACCGACGACGAGCGTCGACTCGCTGCGCACCGAGGCCGTGCCGGACCGCCGGATCAGACCGCGCAGCCGTGCCACGACCTCCTCCAGGCTGAACGGCTTGGTGACGTAGTCGTCGCCGCCCGCCGTGAGCCCGGCGATCCGGTCCTCCACCGAGTCACGCGCGGTCAGGAACAGCACGGGCACATCGGAGAGCTCACGCCGCAGGCGGCCGAGCACGGCGAGCCCGTCCATGTCGGGGAGCATCACGTCGAGGATCACCGCGTCGGGCCGGAAGTCACGCGCGGTACGCACGGCACCCGCGCCGTCACCAGCGCTGCGCACCTCCCACCCCTCGTAGCGCAGGGCCATGGAGAGCAGCTCGGCCAGCGGAGCCTCGTCGTCCACGACCAGTACGCGAACGGGGCTGCGGTCGGGCCTGAGCAGTTCTGTACGCCCCTGGGGCGAGGTCGTCGTCATGGCTCAAGCCTGTGAGACGGCCGTGAGAGAGAGCTTTCGGCAACCTGTGAATTCCCTGAGAAACGCACCGCGGGCACGCCGCCGACGGGTGGGCGGGCGCGGGAGCCATCGGGTCTCAGCCGAACAGTTCGCTCGCGTTGCCGTGACACACCGCCCGCAGCCAGGCGTCTCCCAGGCCCAGCCGCTCCAGGGCGTGCAGCTGATGGACGTACGGGTACGGGATGTTCGGGAAGTCCGTACCGAGCAGGATCCGGTCCCCCAGATCCGCGAGCCGCTCGGTCTCGTCCGCCGGGAACGGCGTGAAGCCCTCGGTGAAGTCCGTGAACGCCATGGTCGTGTCGAGCCGCACGCCTGGGTACGCCTCCGCCAGCGTCAGGAACTCCGCGTGCTCCGGCATCCCCATGTGCGCCACCACCAGCTTCAGCCGGGGGTGGCGGGCCAGCAGCCGGCCGATCGGCTCCGGGCCGGTGTACGCGCCGGGGGCCGGGCCGGACCCGCAGTGCGTCACCACCGGGATCCCGGCCTCCGCCAACAGCCCCCACACGGGCTCCAGCAACGGATCGTTGGGGTCGTAACCCCCCACCTGGAGGTGCGACTTGAAGACCCGCGCACCGGCCTCGACCGCCTCGCGCACATAGGTCTCCGCGCCGGCCTCGGGGAAGAACGTCGCGGTGTGCAGGCAGTCCGGCACCCGGGCCGCGAACCCGGCCGCCCACCCGTTGAGCCAGGCAGCCATACCGGCCTTGTGCGGGTACAGCATGGAGGTGAACCGGAGGACGCCGAAGGAGCGCAGCAGCTCCAGGCGTGCGTCCTCGTCCCGCCGGTAGGTGATCGGCCACTCCAGCCCCGTCAGCGGGCCGGCCGAGTCGAAGTAGGCCCACACCTTGCTCAGCACCCGCTCCGGCATGAAATGCGTGTGGACGTCGATGATCCCCGGCAGCCCGAGCCCCTGCCAGAACCGGACGACGTCGTCACGGTCACGGTCGTCGCTGTCCATCCGCCCCACCCCTGCCTCGTGCACCCGTACGCGTAGGTTCCGGTCCCGGCGACGATCTCAGAACAGCCCGTCCTGCACCCCACCGCCCCCCAGGGCCACGACCGGCACGCTCAGCCCGGCACGCGCGTCGGCGCCCGCCAGGTCCCAGCCGGTGACGAGCCGTGTGTCCAGCACGACGATCCCCTCGCCCGCCGTCTCCAGATGCAGGTCCGGCCCGGCCGCCGCCACCAGCCGCCCGGCCACCACTCCGCCGTCCATCAGCCCGGTGACCACCCGCGCGGCGGCGCCCGCGGCGCCCAGCCCGAACACCCCGGCGTGGTCGACCGCCTCGAAGGGAAGCCGCTCCAGGGCCTCCGGCCACCCCGCGCCCTCCAGGGCCTCGGCCGACCGGTACAGCCCTTCGATCTCGGCGGCCCGCTCCGCCGCCCCCGGCAACTCGCCCCGCACCGCACGTTTGCGCGCGTACGGGATCCGGTCGGGCACCCCGAGCGCCGAGCGCAGCAGTTCCTCGGTACGCCGCGCCGCCATCAGCGGCCCACGCCCCAGCCAGCTGAACACCACGGCCCCCTGCTCCCGCAGCCGCGCGGCGCCCCGCGCCTCACCGGTGATCCCGACCTTCACCATGCCGGGCCCGAACCAGGCCAGATAGACGCGGTACGTACCCGGGTCGTCGGCGAGGGTGTCGGCGGCCACCGAGTGCGCCCGGTCCAGCCGCGCACACTCCGGACACCGCGCTCCCGTGCTCCGTACCGGCACCACGGCACGGACCGGGCAGACATGGCCGCGCGCCCCCACGCAGTGCCGCTCGCCCTCGGCGCGGAAGCCGAGTTCCTTCCCGTAGGCCAGGACACTCGTGCGCCGCTCTCCGGACCCGCCGCCGCGCGCCCAGCCGAGGACGGGCTCACCGTCGGGCCAGCGCAGCCCGGTGCACCGCCAGTTGCTCATGCCCCGCCCCTCCCGGCTCGCTCGGTGACGGCCGCACCCCCGCGGTGAGGCCCGGGAAAACCCTAACGAGCCGGGCCCGCCGGCGGATCCGCTCCGCCGTGCCGCATCGACTTTCTAGAGCAAGTTTCTAGAAACATCCTCCAATTATTCCGGCGCCGGTCCACACTGACCCCGTGACCTCCACGGAGATTCCACTCCCGCTCTCGCCACGGCAGGCCGCCGAAGGCGACATCGTCACCGTCCCCCTGCCGACCGGCGTCACCCGCATCCGCATCCCGCCCTCCCAGGACGGCGACCTCGTCCGGGCCCGGGTGGGCGGACAGGAGGTCCTGCTGCGCGTCCAGGTCACCGCCGGCGGGTCGCGCAGCTACCCGTGGGCGGCCTTCCTCGGCGTCGCCGCCGTGATCGGTGCCGTGGTGCTGCTGGGCGTCGTCGGGGCCGAGGACAAGGACTCCTCCGCGGGCTCCCCGGCCGCCTCGTCGACGTACGACATCTCCAGCGAGGATCCGTACGCCGAGGAGACCGAGGACCCGTACGCCGAGGAGACCGGCACCTCGGAGGCGTCCGACGGCGCCGAGGAGCCGGTGGAGACCGAGGAGCCTGAAGACACCTCCACCGAGGACCCGTTCGCGGAGGACCCGTACGACTCCGGGCAGGAGGCCCCCGACCCGTACGAGTCCGGCACCTGCCTCAACGGGACCCTGCCCGACTCCACGACCGCCCAGGAGGTCAGCGGCGTCGACGAGGTCTCCTGCTCGGCCTCGGACGCCCACTACCAGGTGATCCAGACGATCCCCCTCACGTCGGACATGAGCAGGTGCGACGCCAACTCCGCCACGCAGTACGCGTTCTCGTACCAGTACACCCTCAACGGAGCGACCCTGAACGAATACGTGTACTGCCTGATCGGCCTCGGGTCCTACGCCCGCTGACAACCGGCCCGTGCCTGCCGGCCGCAGGACGGGCGAGGTCCCGGCCCGTGCCTGCCCGCTGCTCGGCGCGCGGTGACCGCCCCTGTTGCCTGAAGTACTCAGGGCCGGACGAGTACGCGCACCCGGGTCCGCCTCCGCGTGCGCCGGGAGGCTGGATCCATGAACAGACGACTCGCGAACCCCTCCCCCGACCTGTGGGCCTACCTGGTACCCGCCCTGGCGGCACTCGTGCTCTGGGCCGCCTGGCTGGGCTGGGACCAGCACCACGACGTACACCCCGACGGCTCGACGACCGGCCCCTACACCGCCTGGCAGGTGGCCGGGCTGGTGCTGACCCTCCTGGCACCGCTCTACTGGGCGGCGTCCCGGCCGAGCATCGCGGGACCCGTCGTCGGCATCACGGCAGGCCTGACCGTGGCCGCCGCCTACGACTGGTCGGACGACTCCAGCGGACTCTTCGCGATCGGCGTCGCCATGCTCATGGTGGGAAGCCTCCTCGCGACCACCGCGTCGACCCTCGTGATCACCGCGGTGAAGCGTCACGGCCGGGGGACCGGCGGTGCGACGGGGGCCACGACCTGACATCGCCCCTCACCGCCCGACACCGTTCTCGTGGCCCACGGACGGCCGTGAGCCGCGAGGGCTAGGATCCGGGCCATGGCTCTGACCATGAACGACATGGACCGGTTCAAGGCATCGATGCCCCGCCTGGAAGCCATCGCGTATCGCCTCCTCGGCTCCGCGAGCGACGCCGAGGACGCGGTGCAGGACACGTTCCTGCGCTGGCAGGCCGCGGACATCGGCCGGATCGAGGTACCCGAGGCCTGGCTGACGAAGGTCCTCACCAACCTGTGCCTGAATCAGCTCACCTCCGCCCGCGCACGGCGCGAGACCTACGTGGGCCAGTGGCTCCCCGAACCGCTGCTCGCCGGGGACCCGATGCTCGGCCCCGCGGACACCGCCGAACAGCGCGAATCCGTCTCGTACGCGGTCCTCGCCCTCATGGAGCGCCTCGCTCCGAACGAGCGGGTGGTCTACGTGCTGCGCGAGGCCTTCGGCTACCCCCACCGGAGGATCGCGGAGATCCTGGACATCTCCGAGGCCGCCTGCCAGCAGATCTTCCACCGTGCCAAGAAGCACGTCGCGGAAGGCAGGACACGCACGGAGGTCGACGGGGCCGCCGCGAAGCGGATCGTCGACGAGTTCCTCGCCGCAGCCACCAGCGGCCGGACCGAACCGCTCGTCCACCTGCTCAGCGACGACGCCGTCGCGATCGGCGACGGGGGCGGGAAGATCCCGGCACGCGCCAGGGCCGTCGAGGGCGCCCTCGCCGTCGCGAAGTTCATGCGGGGTCTGTTCAAGCCCGGCCCGGCCAAGCGCGCCCTCGCGGGCGGTTCCCCCGCAGTCTTCGCCACGACCGCCAACAATGCCCCCGCCCTTGTGGTGGTCGTCGACGACCGGGTCATCGGCGTCATGTGCATGGAGATCGGAGCCGACGGCATCACCGGCCTCCGCAGCCAGGTCAACCCGGACAAGCTGGAACGCGCGACCCGGCGATGGGCCGCCTCCGACCACGGGGAGCCCCTGCTCATCCTCTTCTGACCGCCGCGCGAGGCCGCTCCGTGCGGTGCCGACGCGAGCTGACCGCCGTGTGAGGTGCTTCACACCGCTCCCCTGTCAGGAAACGGCGGGCTGCCCGGTTCAAGGGGCGAACCCGCGTGAGACAGGAGCAGGGACATGAAGCACCGCATCATCGTTCTCGGAGCCGGATACACCGGAGCCGTCGCAGCCGGCCGCCTCGCCCGGCGACTGCGCCCCGAGGACGTCGCCATCACCCTCGTCAACGCCGAGCCCGACTTCGTCGAGCGGGTGCGCATGCATCAGCTGGCAGTCGGCCAGGACCTCAGGACCCGGCCCTTCAGCGAGATGTTCGCGGACACCGGCGTCGAGCTGAAGCTCGCGAAGGTCACCGGTGTCGACGTCGACAGCAGGACGGTCACCGTCGATGGCGCGAACGGCGCCCAGGAGCTGGCGTACGACACCCTCGTGTACGCCCTCGGCAGCGGCTGGAACACCCAGGGCGTTCCCGGCATCTCCGAGCACGCCCACGACATCACCGGCCGCCCCGGAGCACTGCGGCTGCGTGAACGCCTCGCCGGCCTGGACGTCGGAGAGCCCGTGGTCGTCGTGGGCGGCGGCCTCACCGGGCTGGAGGCCGCGACCGAGATCGCCGAGACCCGCCCGGACCTCGACGTCGCCCTCGCCGTCCGAGGTGGACTCGGCGACTGGCTCTCGCCCAAGGGCCGCGCACACGTGCGGATGGTCTGCGCCAGGCTCGGCGTCACCGTGCACGAGAACACCTCTGTCACCGGTGTGGCGGCCGGCCATGTCACCACCGCCGACGGCACGTCCCTCCCGGCCGCCGTCACCGTGTGGACCACCGGCTTCGCGGTCCACCCGATCGCGCGGGCCACCACCCTGGAGGTCGACGGCACGGGCCGCATCGTGGTCGACGGGACCATGCGCTCGGTCTCGCACCCCGACGTGTACGCCATCGGCGACGCGGCCATGGCCATGGGCCCCGGCGACAAGCCGCTGCGGATGTCGTGCGCCTCGGGCACACCCACGGCGTGGCAGGCGGCCGACTCCATCGCGGCACGTCTGACCGGCGGCAAGCTCCCGGACATGCCGCTCCGCTACTTCAACCAGTGCATCTCGCTCGGCCGCAAGGACGGCCTCATCCAGTACGTCACCGCGGACGACCGCGCCGTACGGGCGGCGCTGACCGGCCGGATCGCCGCCGTCTACAAGGAACTCGTCTGCAAGGGCGCGGCCTGGGGCGTCGTCAACCCCCTGCTGGGCATGCCGACCAGGGCCCGCCGCCTCGCACAGGACCGGACCGGAGTCTCCCCGACGGTCCGGTAATCAGCCTGAACCGCGTGACCTGCCCGATCTCCTGTTCCAGGACTCTCCGGACGAGGCCTGGAACAGGAGGGCCCTCCGGACTCCGCCCAGGACGAGGACGAGGGCAAGCACCGCCCCGGCACCCCTGAACCGGCAGACCGACACATCAACGCGAGAGGCCCCCAGGATTTCTCCTGGGGGCCTCTGGTCTGCTGTGCACTCGGCAGGATTCGAACCTGCAACCTTCTGATCCGTAGTCAGATGCTCTATCCGTTAAGCTACGAGTGCTTGTCCTCGGCGTGAGCCTCGGTCCCGCTCCCCGGTTTTTTTCTCCCCGGTCGGCGTTGCGAGAACAACATTACATGACCTGCGCCGTGACGCGAAATCCATTGCCCAGACCTGCTCCGACCTGCGGAAACATGCTTTCGGCGGCCGGTTTCCGCACCTGGGAACGACCGAAGCCCCGTGCCTGGGGCACGGGGCTTCGGGTTCTGCGGAGGCGGAGGGATTTGAACCCTCGATGGGCTTTAAGACCCAAACCGCATTAGCAGTGCGGCGCCATAGACCGGACTAGGCGACGCCTCCAGCACACCCCACGCGAGCGCGGGTGGTGCGTGCAGATGATGACACAGACGAGCGCGCTGTCACCAATCGCCGCCCACGGTACTAGGCGGGCGGCCGACGAGGCAAAGCGCCCTGCGGCGGATGTCCTGCCCGGGTCAGCCCGCCGACACGCACCCCGGCCGGGGCCGTCGTGGCATCGGCGGCGGGTACCCGGTCCACCCTTCGTGGCCACAAGAGGTCCTCCTGGTGCCGGACGCGGTTCCCCGGACCCCGCCACGACATCCGGCGCCGCCGGTCGGGTGTCCGAGGAGTGCCTCTTCCGGTCGGCCCCCCATGAGTTGCGCAACGTGCGGGCGTAAGGAGCGTTAGAGAGTACGAGGGCTCCGCCCTCCGTCCGACACCCCCGTGCCGCCCGGCGCGCGCCACCACCCGGTGCCCGTGCCCGAGCGGGCCGGCGCGCTCCTGGGCGCGCCAGAACAACAGGAGCCCCGCATGCTGCGCCGTATCGCCCTCACCGCTGTCGCGTCCCTCGCCGCGCTGTCCGCCGCCGTGCCCGCCACCGCCGCCTCCCCTCTTGTACCGCTGCCTCCTCTCCCCCTGCTCCAGGGGGACTGGCCGACGGCGCAGGACACGGAGACCCGGCTCACCGTGACGGTCTCGGAGTCCGGCAATCCGTCGGCCGACGGCGTCTTCGAGCTGGAGTGCGACCCGGCGGGCGGCAGCCACCCCGCCGCTCAGCGCGCCTGTGACCTGCTGGACGAGGCCGCGGAAGCGGGCGACAACCCGTTCGTGGCGACGGACCGCAACGCCATGTGCACCCAGCAGGCCGGCGGACCCGCGGCCGCCCGGGTGCAGGGCACATGGCAGGGGGAAAACGTCGACGCGCGCTTCAGCCGGGCCAACGGCTGCGAGATCGCGCGCTGGAACAACCTCGTGCCGGTGCTCCCCTCCGCCCGGTAACCGGTTCGGCGGGGCGTGCGCCGGAACTTCAGCCTGGGCGGACGGCGCACGCCGGGGCGCGCGCCGCCCCGCCCTGAGGGCCTCCGGCGCACGCTCCAGGGCCTGTTCGGGTGGTCTCCCCTACGCCCCGTCGATCCCGTCGGAGCACGTCAGAGGGGGCGCTCGCGGTCACGACTCAGGCCACCGGCGTACACCGTGTCCACAGAACCTTGGTGAGAGCTCCCCCTCATCCGCCGCCCGTCGTGCGCTCCTGCCTTTAGACTCCTCCAGTGACAGCCTGAGGCCCGAGGGGCAGGATGGGGCCCGCTGTCGGCAAGGTGCGGTATTCAGGGAGGAAGCGTCTCGTGAGCAGCAGGCCATCCCGAGGCGCTGCTCGCCTCGCAGCCATACTCGACGCCCTTCCGGACGGGCTGCTGCTCGTCAACTGCAACGGCACGGTCGTCAACGCCAACACCATCGCCCTCGAAATGTTCGAGACCCCGGGCACCGCGCTCGTGGGGCGCGGACTGCTCGATCTGCTTCCGGAGTTCGACTCCAGGCTGATCCCGGGGTCGATGCGGAGGCCGGACACTGCGGACGAGCAGGGCAGGACCAAGCCGACGCGGATGATCGCACGCCGGACCGACGGCACCGAGTACCCCGTCGAGGTCACCAGCGCCTCACTGGACAGCGGCCAGGCCGGCTACAACGACATCCACTCCAGCTACACCGGTGACGAGCTGCTGATGCTCGTCGTCCGCGATCTCTCCGGCACCGTCGACACCGAGGCCGAGCTGGCCCGTTCGCAGCGCCAGACGGAAATGATCCTGCGGGCGGCCTCCGAAGGCGTCGTGGGTACGGACACGGACGGCCGGGTCGTCCTGGTCAACCCCGCCGCCGCCCAGATCCTCGGCTTCCGCGCCAGCGACCTCGGCGGACAGGAACTCCACCCGCTGATCCTGCATTCGCGCGCGGAGGGCGGCCCGTTCCCGTACGAGGAGTCGCCGCTCGCCGACACCCTCAGGTCCGGCCGCAAGCACCGGGTGCGCGGCCAGGTCCTCTGGTCCAAGAGCGGTGACCAGGTGCCGGTGGACCTGACGACCGCACCGGTGCGGGACGGGGACCAGCTGGTCGGCGCCGTCATGACGTTCACCGACCGCAGACCCCACGAGGAACTGACCCAGCAGCACAACGACGAGGTCACGGGTCTCACCGAACGGCACAACGACGAGGTCAACGGTCTCACCGAACGGCATGCGGCCGAGATCGCCGAGCTCACCGAGAAGCACCGCGCCGAAGTCGAGGCGCTCACCGGGCAGCACGCCGCCGAGACCGCCGACCGGACCGAGCGGTACGCCGCCGAGCTGGAGGAGCAGGCAGAGCGTCTCGCGGGCCTCGGCGACCGGCACACCCAGCTGACGGCCGTTCTGGGCGAGTCGCTGCGCGGGCCGCTGGAGGAGCTGCGGGGCGAACTCTCGGCCCTCGCGGCGGACCCGGCCGGCCAGCTCTGGCCCGAGGCCAACCAGATCCTGCACCATCTCGCCGCCGGCTATGCGCGCATGACGACACTCGTCGACAACGTGTTGAGCTACCAGCGGCTGGACACCGGTACCGAGGAGCTCGTCAAGCAGCCGGTGCTGCTCGACGCCGTGGTGACCGCGGGCATCGACGGGGCGGTCGAGCTGATCGGCCCCGGACGCGCCCAGTTCGCGGTGCACGCGCCTCCGATCGAGGCCGAGGTCGACGCCGGCCGGCTGATCACGGCCCTCGCCCACCTCGTCGCCGACGTGGCCGGTGTCGACTCGACCGGCAAGGCCCGGCAGGTACCGGGCGGCGGGTACGTCGACTCCACGGTCGTCGTCGCCGCGGCACAGCGCGGTGAGGTCGTACGCATCGAGGTGCGCGGGCCGTTCGCCGGCGGCGACCCGGTGCACCTGCCGATCGTGCGCGGGATCGTCCGCGCGCACGACGGTGTGCTCCAGACCCATGAGATGCCGGGGATGAGCGGCAGCGCGTACGTCCTGGAGGTGCCGCTCGGCACAGGTGCGGGGACCATCGTGCCCGAGCCGCTCCCGGCGCCCACGGAGGCCGCCGTACCCGAGCCGCTCCCGGCGCCCGCGGAGACCGCAGCGCCCGCCGTACCGGAGCCCGCCCCCCAGACCCCCACGCAGGGCGGCCGGCGGCGGGCGCGCAGGGCGTCGACGGACGCGTTCCTGGACAGCCCGGTCGACGGGGGAGCGGCTCCGGAGTCCGGTGATACGGCGGCCGCGGAGCCGACCGGCCGGCGCAGGGCGCGCCGTGGGTCCGCGGACCCGCAGGAGCAGGAACAGGACATGACCGCGCCTCGGCCGAGCGAGGGGTCCGGCCGCAGGCGCGGCCGGCCCAGCCCGGCCGAGACGGGCGCGGAGTCCCCGGCCGGACAGCCCCGGCAGGCGCTGGCTCTTCCCGCAGCGGCCTCCTCCCCCTCCGAGGGGTCCGTGGTCACTGCGGCCGAGGGCGCGCAGGGCGGTGGCGGCCGCCCGCAGCTCGGGCCGACCGTTCCCCCCCAGGGCGTGCCGCAGAATCCCTCCGGCCGCCCGGCACGCCAGGGCGGCGCCCAGCCCGCCCAGCCCGCGCTGCCCGCCCTCGCCTCGCCCGAGGCACCGGGGCAGGAGCAGCCACGGCCGGACCAGCCGCAGCAGGGGCAGCAGCAGCCCGGAGGGCGACGGGCCCGCAGGGCTCTCGCCGCCGCGCAGGAACGCGCCACCGCCGCCGAACCCACGGGACCTCGTACCGCGTTCGCGCTGCCGCCGGCCGCGGCGGACCGGATCCCTCCGACGGCTCCGGGCTCCCCGGTCGTCGCACCGCCGTCCGTCGTCGCCCCGGCCTCGCCCGCCCCGCAGCCGGTGCCCGCACCGGCCGTGCCCCGGCCGGCACCCTCCGACGCCCAGCAGGCCCCGGGCGGGGGCGCCCCGATGCCCGAACGCCACGACGCCGTACGGACGGCGCCGGACGCGGACCACACCCCGCCCCAGCCGCACCCCGCGCCGTCCGGCCGCCGGAGGGCACGGCCCGCGGAGGGACCTGAGCAGCAGGCCCGGCCGGGCCATCCCGTTCCCGGGCAGCCGCTGCCCGCCGTCCCTCCGCAGCCCGACTGGGCGCAGGACGACGCCTCGGTGCCGGGACCGGCGCACGTGGACGGCGTGGACCAGGCCGGTGACGGGTCCCGGGCGGTTCCCGGCAGCACCGCGCACACCACCGGCACCGGCACCGTCGCCGCTCCCGCGGGTCCCCCGGCCGCGCCGGCGCAGGCGTCCGCCCCTGAGCCGCATCCGGCCGACGGCGACGTAGCCGCACCCGTTCCGGACGCGCGACGCCAGCCGCTGCCCGCCGAGGAGCCGATGCCGGACTCCGCGGATTCGACCCAGGGCCGCGCGTTCAGCGTGCGGACGCTGGGGCAGGGCGTGCCCTTCGCCCAGCACCTCGCGCATCAGCAGAACCAGACGCTCGGCGGTGCCGGACGGCGCCGTAAGCTCGCCGCCCCGCCCGAGGCGGAACGGCAGGCTCCGCCCGCCATGGCCCCCGCGCCACCGCAGCCCGTCCCGGCTCCGGTGCCGCCGCAGCCCGTCGGCGCGCAGGGAGGCACCGTGCAGGGGTCCGGCACCGGGCGCCTCATGCCCGCGCCCGCCTCCGAGGGGCGTGCGTACGCGATAGGAGCCCCCGACGAGGGTGCCGAGGGCCCGGAGCCGCTCGACGGCCCCGGCGGCGCGGTCGAGGTGGCGAACCGTCCGCAGCCGCAGCCCGTCGACGACGAACTGCCCCCGGAGCCGCTGGACAATCCGCGCCGGCTGCTGGTCTGGCCCGCCCCGGACGTCTCCACCCAGCAGGCCCTCAGCGACCGTGGCTACCGTCCGGTGATCGTGCACTCCCGGGAGGAGGTCGACGCGCAGATCGCGGCGTTCCCCGCCGCCCTCTTCGTCGACCCGCTGACCGGGCCGATCACCCGTACCGCGCTGCAGTCACTGCGTCAGGCGGCCGTGGCGGCGGAGGTCCCGGTGCTGGTGACGGCGGGTCTGGGGCAGGCGACCAGGGAAGCGGCGTACGGCGCCGACCCGGCCGTGCTGCTCAAGGCGCTCGCCCCGCGCGACAGCGATCAGCATCCGCCGAGGGTCCTGGTCATCGAGGAGCACGAGGAGATCGCGCTGGCGCTCACGGAGACGCTGGAGCGCCGCGGCATGCAGGTCGCCCGGGCCTCGGGCGACAGCGAGGCGGTCGATCTCGCCACCCGGATGCGGCCGAACCTGGTGGTGATGGACCTGATGCAGGTACGCCGCCGACGTGCCGGGATCATCGACTGGCTCCGCGCGAACGGCGCCCTGAACCACACGCCACTGGTCGTCTACACCTCGGCCGGCATGGAGGAGGGGGACCTGCCGAGGCTCGCCTCCGGTGAGACGGTGCTCTTCCTCGCCGAGCGCTCCACGAGCGACGAGGTACAGGCACGGATCGTGGACCTGCTGGCGAAGATAGGGACCAACTGACGCCGGACGTCCTCGGACGCGCGGACGGCACGAGAGGCACCGTGGCACGCGACGTGGACGGCACCGTGCCACACGGCACGGGCGGCACGTGACACGGGCGGCACGCGGCACGTGCGGCGCGAGCAGCACCCTGTCAGGCGGCACGGACGCACGGGACAGCACCTGCGGCACAGCGCACACGGCGAGGGCGGTACGGGAGGATCCGTACCGCCCTCGTCGTGCGTCGTGGCGCCGGGGCGACCCCGGCTCAGAGCTGGGTGATGTCCAGCTCGCCGTCCGCGTACTGCCTGCGGATCACCTTCTTGTCGAACTTGCCGACGCTCGTCTTCGGCACCGCGGGGATGATCGTCCAGCGCTCGGGCAGCTGCCACTTGGCGACCGACTGGGCGAGGAAGGTCCTCAGCGCCGCGTAGTCCGCGGTGGCGCCCTCCTTGAGGACGACCGTCGCGAGGGGGCGCTCGCCCCACTTCTCGTCGGGCACCGCGACGACCGCGGCCTCGGCCACGTCCGGGTGCGCCATGAGCGCGTTCTCCAGGTCGACGCTGGAGATCCACTCGCCACCGGACTTGATGACGTCCTTGGCCCGGTCGGTGAGCGTGAGGTACCCGTCCGCACTGATCACGCCGACGTCGCCGGTCTTCAGCCAGCCGTCCTCGCTGAACTTGTCCTCGGGCCGCAGGTCCTCGCCGTCCGCACCGCCGTAGTACGCGCCGGCGATCCAGGCACCCCGCACCTCCAGCTCACCGGCGGACTCGCCGTCCCACGGCAGGTGTTCGCCCCCGGGTCCGACCAGACGCGCCTCCACACCGGCCGGGAACCGGCCCTGGGTGATGCGGTAGGGCCACTCCTGCTCGTCGGTCAGCCCGGCGGGCGGGTTGGACATGGTGCCGAGCGGCGACGTCTCCGTCATGCCCCAGGCGTGGCAGAGACGCACGCCGAGCTTGTCGTACGCCTCCATCAGGGACGGCGGACAGGCGGCGCCGCCGATGGTGACGCTGGCCATGGAGGAGAGGTCACGCGGCTTCGCGGTGACCTCGGCGAGCAGCCCCTGCCAGATGGTGGGGACGGCTGCGGCGTGGGTCGGACGCTCGCGCTCGATCATCTCGGCGAGCGGGGCCGGCTGGAGGAAACGGTCGGGCATCAGCATGTTGACGCCGGTCATGAACGTCGCGTGCGGCAGCCCCCACGCGTTCACATGGAACTGGGGCACGACGACCAGCGTCGTGTCCTTGTCGGTCAGCCCCATCGACTCGGCCATGTTGACCTGCATGGAGTGCAGGTAGATGGAGCGGTGGGAGTAGACGACCCCCTTGGGGTCCCCCGTGGTCCCGGAGGTGTAGCACATGGCCGCCGCACTGCGCTCGTCCAGCTCGGGCCAGGCGTAGGAGGTGGGACGGCCGGCGATCAGCTCCTCGTACTCGTGCACCGTGGGCGCGAGGTCGTCGAGCAGCGAGCGGTCGCCGGGGCCGGACACGACCACGTGCTCGACGGAGGGCAGGTGGGGGAGCAGGGGTGCGAGCAGCGGCAGCAGCGAACCGTTGGCGAGGACGACCTTGTCGTCGGCGTGGTTGACGATCCAGACCAGCTGCTCGGCGGGGAGCCGCAGGTTGAGCGTGTGCAGCACGGCGCCCATCGAGGGGATCGCCAGATACGCCTCGACGTGCTCGGCGTTGTTCCACATGAGGGTCGCGACCCGCTGGTCGCCGTCCACCCCCAGCTCGTCGCGCAGGGCGTGCGCCAGTTGGGAGGCACGGGCGCCGATGTCGGCGAAACTCCGCCGGTGCGGCTCCGGCTCGCCGGTCCAGGTCGTCACCTGCGACTTCCCGTGGATGGTCATCCCATGGGTCAGGATGCGGGTCACAGTCAGCGGTACGTCCTGCATGGTGCTCAGCACGGCGTCCTCCCGGTGGGCGCTACGCGGCGGTAAGGGTGCGCTGATTCTGCTCACATACCAAGCGGTATGTCACTACTTCCGGGAGTACGAATCGGTGTCGTCCGGTGCCGGCCGGCAGAAAGGCGCCCGGAACGACCGTGCGGAAGACGTCGCGTCCGGGCGGGAGTCCGGTCACGGGAGTCCGGTCATTGGGAGTCCGGTCACGGGAGTCCGGTCACGGGAGTCCGGTCACGGCAGTCCGGTCACGGACGGATCCCGCTCACCGGACCGGGCTGAGCTCCGGATCCTCGCGGAGCTTGCCGAGCGCCCGGGAGACGGCGCTCTTGACCGTGCCGACGGACACACCCATCACCTCGGCCGTCTGCACCTCGCTGAGGTCCTCGTAGTACCTCAGGACGACCATGGCCCGCTGCCGGTCCGGGAGCTTGAGCACGGCACGCCACATCGCGTCGTGCAGGGACTGCTGCTCGGCCGGGTCGGGGGCGGGCGCGGTCTCCCTCTCGGGCAGTTCCTCGCAGGCGAACTCGTCGACCTTGCGCTTGCGCCACTGCGAGGTCCGGGTGTTCACCAGGGCACGTCTGACGTACCCGTCGAGCGCCCGGTGGTCCTCGATGCGCTCCCAGGCGACGTACGTCTTGGTCAGGGCGGTCTGCAGCAGGTCCTCGGCGTCGCTCGGGTTCGCGGTGAGGGAACGCGCGGTGCGCAGCAGCACGGGGCCCCGGGCGCGCACGTACGACGAGAACGACGGATAGCGGCGGTGTCCGGCGGAGGCAGCGGCCGCCCTGGAGGCGCCGGTGCAGACTGGCGTGGTCATACCTCCACGCTAGGAGCGGGCGCGCACGAGGGGATCGGCCCCAGGTCCCGAAGCCACGTCCGCCTCAGGTTGTAGGGGTCGGGCGGCCCCCACCTCCTGAAGGTGGAGGAACGGCACACCCGCCTCAGGGTCCTCACCCCGGGGCGGGCGCTCGCACCGTCGACAAGGGCCGCCCGTGCGGCGGCGCCGGCCGACGCCGCCGCAGGGCCCCCGGTCAGTTCACCCAGAGCGGCGAGAAGATCACGTACACGTTGTAGGTGGACTGATCGATGTAGGCGAAGGGCGACTGGCTGACCTGGACGGTGTTGCTGTGGTTGGAAGCACCGGCGCCCACGGCCTGCTGCTGCGACGTGGACGAATTGCCGGTGTTGTCCCCGCCGACGCCGCCGGACCCGATGGTCGCCACCCCCGCGTTCGACCCGTCACTCGCGAACGCACCGTTGTCGGCTGCGGCGACTCCCCCGAACAGGGCGGCGGCCAGCGGCAGAGCGGCGACGGCGGCGAGAGCGCGAGCGGTACGGATGGTTGCCATGTCAATTCCTCCAGGAACCCAAAATGCGGCTTGATACGGCTGGTTCCGAAGCAGTTGGCCGACCGCCCCGGTACTGGTCACGACGTCGCGGGTGCAGAGATGCCCGCCGCATCCGAGCCGAACCACCCATGACGCGCGCTTCCCCCGCACGTATGAGCCCCGCCCGGTAAACCTCCCGCGAGAGTGACCCTTCCACCGCAGGCAGGCCCTGCCCCCTTCCTTTCTTCGAACGCTTGTACGAAAATGGCTCCATGGCCACCACCGACCGGCAGACCGCCACTCTGGCCCTGGCCCATGCGCTCTCGGCCGCGGAGCGCGGGCTCCCCGTCTTCCCCCTGTCCGCCTCCAAGCTCCCCGCGCTGCGCTCACCGCACCGGGACGAGACCCCTCCCGTGCACTGCCGGGGCGCCTGCGGGCTCCCCGGCCACGGGGTCCACGACGCCACCACCGACCCGGCCACCGTCCGGGCGCTCTTCGCGGCGGCGCCCAGGGCCACCGGGTACGGCATCGCCTGCGGACGGCAGCCGCACCGGCTGATCGGCATCGACCTCGACATCGACACCACGCACGGCAACGACTCCGTGGCCGCACTGCGGCAGTTGGCACTCCAGCACCTGTTCACGATCCCGCCGACCGTCACCGTGCTCACGCCCAGCGGCGGCCGGCACCTCTGGCTGACGGGCCCGCCGGGGGTCTCCGTACCCAACTCCGCGGGCCGGCTGGCCCCCGGTATCGACGTACGCGGGGCGGGCGGCTACCTCGTCGGCCCCGGCTCGGTCACGACCCACGGCCGGTACCGGCTCGCCCCGGGCACGGCACATCTGGCACCGGCCCCCTGCCCCCGCCCCCTCCTGCGCCTGCTCACACCGCCACCACGCCCCCGCCGCTCCTCCGCCGTCCCGGCGTCCTCGGAGCGGCAGGCCCGGCAGGGAGAGGGCCTGGTCCAGTTCGTACGCGCCGCACACGAGGGCCAGCGCAACACCCGGCTGTTCTGGGCCGCCTGCCGCGCGTACGAACACGGCTTCGGCGACGACCTCGCCCCCGCACTCACCGAGGCGGCGGTCGCCACCGGCCTCACCGAGCAGGAAGCACGCGCCGCGATCGCCTCGGCCGCCCGCCTGACCATCCAGCGGCCGAGCCGATGAAGGGGCCGCTCAGCTCCTGAAATGACGTCAGCGAGCGCCGACCGAGCCCTCGATCCGACGCCCGCCCCGCCAACCACGGAGACGGTCACCGGGGCCACGTCCCGACCACGTCGGCCACGGGAACGGCCCCTGACCAGGTTGCCTGGTCAGGGGCCGTCTCTCTGCGGTGGGTGTGGGATTTGAACCCACGGTGACTCGCGCCACGACGGTTTTCAAGACCTTTCGCGGGTCGGGCGGCTTCTGGACTCCGCCGCAGGTCAGACGGGTACAGGCCTCCTGACGGAGCCGTTGTCATCGGCTTCGTGCCCGCTACGTGTCCCTCGCTCAGCATCGTGACTCTTGATGCCAGGCGTAGACACGGACCGGGTCAAGGTGAAGTTCATTCGGGCCCAAACAATCGGCCGCCCAAGTGGCCAGGCGGGAGCCGCAGGGGCAGGCCAGGTTGGGGCCGTGCGCGCCGGTGGGACCGCAGCACCCAAGCCAGTTGTCCCCGAGGGTGAAGGGTTCAAGACGCGGCACAGCATCGTCCGGGTGAAGGACAAAGCTGTCACGGGCTCCGGCGGACGTGGTGACATGGGAGTCGGCTCTCAGCAGCTCGCGTCCCGTGCTGCGAGCAAGGCGGGAGGATACGTCGGCGACGACGAACGGAGCGCCCCAGGGGTTGGGGTCGATGGCATAGTGCCCCCTGGGAACAGTGGAGCAAGCCCGACCGGTCTTCTTGTCCCGGCCATGATCGGAGTCAGCCACTTCCGGAACGATCGGCAGCGCCACCAGGTCTCCAGTGAGCGCGACCCCACATCTGGCGCAGTAGAGGACGGTCATACATCGGGTTTTACCTCGTGCCGGGCCGGGCCGTCCAAGGGGTTGATCAGGAAAGCGGCCCCCGACCAGGTACATGGTCAGGGGCCGTTCAACTGGCAGGAGAGGCAGGGTGGTCAGCTCGAAGCGACACCGGCAGGGCCGTCGTCGGTGTCCGACCCACTGAGCCAGCTGTCCGCCGCTTCCGCCACCTGGTCGTCTCGACCAGCCACGGGCCGGGCGTAGTGCCGAGTGGTCACGCTCGCGTTCGAGTGCCCCAGCCGCCGCGCGGCGGTCATCACGCCGTACCGGTCGGCGACCCACGTCCCGTGCGAGGCGCGGAGATCGTGCGGCGTGACGTCGGTGAGCCCGGCCGCCGCCACGGCGGGGTCGAAGTACGCCTTGCGCCACTGGTTGTAGCGCAGAGGCTTGCCGCCGGGCGTGACGAAGAGGAGAGCGTCCTCCCCGCCGGGCAGCGTCTCCAGGTGCCGGCCGATCCGCGCCGCGAGTGACGGCCCGATCCGCAGGACCCGCTTCTGATGGGACTTGGGTGTGTCGAAGACGAGGGTGCCATTCGCTTCGGCCAGGTTCTCATCGACGAGGACCAGGCCGCCGGACACATCGATGTCCGCCCGCCGCAGCGCGAACGCCTCTCCGACCCGCAGACCCGCGTAGGCGAGCAAGGAGATCAGCAGGTCATGCGGTTTCGTCGCGTTCCGCACGATCCGTGAGGCTTCCAGCGGGGTGAGGATGTGCGGCTCGGTCTGCGGCATGCGAGGCAGCTTCACACCCCTGCACGGGGTCTGCCCGATCATCTCGTTGTCGACGGCCGCCCGCATGATCTGCGAGAGCACCCGGTAGGCCTGCCTGATCCGCGAGGCGCTGAGACCACGGGTCTTCATCGCACCGACCCATTCGACGATGGTGATCGGCCGAAGGCTGGACAGCTCACGATCACCGAGCGCCGGAACGATCAGCGAGTTGATCAGGGATCGGTACGACGCCTGTGTCTTGTGCTTGAGCTGCGGGGAGACCGCGGTGAGCCATCGTGCCGACCAATCGCGGACGGTGGTCCGTCCCTCGGCGGGGTCGAGCCAGCGGCCCTCCTCTATCTCGATTCGCTTCCGTGCCAGCCAGCGATCGGCGTCCGTCGTTGTCGCGAACGTCTGATCAGCTGCACGCAGCACGCCGTCAGGCCCCGGATACCGAGCCTGGAACCGGCCGGACGGCAGCTTCCGAATCCGGCCGAAGGCGCGGCGGGCTTTACGCTTGGCGGCCATCAGGCAGCCCTCCGGTACGAGTACGCCGAGGTGGGCCGCAGGACGATCGGCGCCACCGTGTGGGCACTGACGTACTCCTCCACGGCGCTCTCGGGGATGCGGACATGTCGGCCGACCTTGACGAACGTGATGCGGCGTTCCTCGATGAGCCGGCGTGGGAAGCGGAGGCCGGTGCCGAGGCGTTCGGCGACCTGATTCACGGTGAGCAGTCGGTCCGCCACGGTCACCACTCCCCCTCGTTGGCAGTGCGGTCCTTCAGTGCGTCCCGGGCGGTCTCGCGGTTGGTCTGGAGGTCACGGGCGATGGTGGCGGCCAGAGCCCCTTCGCCGGGGGTGTGCCCGTGGCCGACGTACTGCCAGTCCGCCAGGACGAGGACGGTGTCCGGTTCACGGTCGGCCAGGCCGAGGACCGTCGCTTCCTGCGCAGCGCGATAGTCGGCGCGTTCCTGGCGGAGGGCGCCGAGGGTGGTCGAGTAGGTGCGGGACTTGGACGAGAAGTGGCCGCGAAAGCCGAGCATGTGGGCCCAGGCCCAGAGACGCCGGTCCGGATAGAGGGTGTCGAGCTCACGGCATGCGGTGATGAGCCGACGGGTGTGATCGGGAACGCGGTGGCGGTCGAGTTCGGCGAGTTCGCCGATGCGGCGGTCCAGGGTGCCGGTGTTCTCGGCGGCTTTGGTGGCGTACTTGGCCACGTACGAGGCAACAGCCTGTTCGGTGACATCTGAACCGTCGCCGAAAGCCTTGACCGGGCGGACGTCGAGCTGTCGGCCCCACCGGAAGGTCCGGGCCGACTGTTCACCGGCAGCCGGGACGGAGACCGACGTGTACGAGTGCGCGGCTGCGGCGCGTATCGCGTCGGTGAGGAGATCGACCGTGGCCCAAGAGGGCGGCGGCGTACGAGGTCCCTCCGGGCCGTCGAGACGTATGACGGCGTGGAAGTGGAGGGCTCCGCGCTTCTGGAACTCCGCGACCTTGCCGAAGGAGACGCGGAGATGGTCGCCCAGCTCACGGCGTGGGATTCCTGCGTGGATGGCGAGTTCGCGGCGGAGTCGGGTGGTGAAACGCTGCCAGAGCTCCCCGGCGTGGTTGTTGAAAAGCACGGCGCCCGCGTAGTCGTAGGTCTCCGGGTCAAGGGCGGAGCCCAGGTCTCCGGAGTCCGGGGCGTGTGCCGTGCCGCAACCGCAGGTGCCCCGGTCGGGGCGGTTGTGGACGGGGCCGAACGAGGGTGCGGTGAGGGTGGCGAAGACGCGCGGGTGGTCGCGGACAGCGGCGGTGATGTCGCGGCGATCGTCTCCGGCGAGGCCGGCACGGATCAGGTGGTAGGTGTCGCCCGCGTAGGTCCAGGCACAGGAGGGGCAGCGGGAGGCACGGCGGTTGCCGCAGGCGATACGGAGGCGTCCGCCCGGCTCGTACGCGGTCGAGTAGCGGTGCAGGGTCTCGCCGGTGGTCTTGTCCTTATGGGTTACCCAGCCGCTCAGATGGACGGGGTCGGCACAGCCGCCGGTACGGCGGATCTGGTCCTCCCAGCGGGTGTAGTCGGAGGCCGAGGCCACCCGGAGGACGTCCCCGAGGACGGTCGGGTCGAGCTGTGGGGCGGGCATGGACCGCTTCTGTTCCGAGGGTGAGGGCCGGTGGGCCATGCTGGGAGTTCCTTCCGGTTGCGAGATCGATCGGTGGGTACGGCTCCCGGGCGGCGGATGCTTGGCGGTATCGAGGCCGCCCGGGGGCCGGTCAGCGGCGTTTGGCGTCGGACGCGATCAGGGAGCGCACGACGACCGCACAGACGGCGACCGATGCGCTGGTGACGGCGACCGCCAGGAGCAGCGAGACCAAGACGGTGCCGACGACCAGGACGACGGCAGTACCGGCACCGACGAGCGCGACCGCGGTGCCGGGGGTGAGCTGTACGACCGGACGGGACGGCTCAGGGGCGGCGGCGGGTGCCGGGGCAGGCGTGCCCGGCGTGATGGTGGTCGGCTGGACGACGGCGGGCGGGGTGACCAGGCCCGAGGGCTGCGGCATGGTCGGGATCTTGGGCTGGAACATGGGTGGTTCTCCTCTCCCGGGCGCGGGTTACTTGACGGCGGTGTCGATGACGGAGGCGACGAGGCTGTCGGCGAGGAGGTAGCCGCCGAGGAGGAGTACGCAGATCAGCCACGCCGGCGGGCGGAAGAGCTTGATGCCGAGGTAGCCGACGACCAGCAGGGCGATCCAGAGGGGGACGTCCATGGACGCTGTCTCCTATCGGACGGTGCAGCGATGGGTACGGGCGGCGAGTTGGGCGGCGGTCCGGCTGGAGTAGTCGGCGGACCAGCCGCAGCGGTCGGCAGTGCAGACGGCGGCGTGGGCGGTGCGGTCGCGGTGGGTGCCGATCTGCACGGGGCCGATACGCATCACGGAGTGGAAGCTGTCGCGGGCGGGCATGTCGGTCAGCCCCTGTCGGTCGTCGGGTCGGTGTACTGGGCGCGGATGCTGCGGGCGGTGGCCGGGTCGTCGACGCGCCGTGCGGCTTCCTCGGCGAGCAGGTGGGCGAGGAAGGGGCGTCCGGCTGCGGCCATCTCACGCGCTCCGTCGAGGTAGTCGTCCACGGTCAGGTCGGCGGGATCGTGGGTCATCTCAGTTCTCCGTTGCGGTCAGCTGAGGCGGGCGGCGATGGCGTCGGCGAGGTGGGGCGGAACGCCGAGGCGGGAGCGGAGGGTGTCGGTGTCGATCGGTGATCCGGTGCGGGTGCGGTACTCGTCGGCGACCTTGCGGGCGTGGTCGATCAGCACGGCGGGAACGGGCGGATCCGGGGGCGCGGCCGGTTGCGAGGACAGGGGCGTTGTCGCAGGGGGTTCATCGGCCAGGGATGGGATCGGGGCGGCGTCAGGCGTACGCGCTGGCTCGACGTCCTTTGTCTCCGTGACGGCGGCTGGCGGAGCTGGCTCCGGCTTCCCCGACGAGTGGGCGAGGAGTGTGCCGCCGAGGAAGGCGAGTGCGGGCCATCCGGCGATGCCGAGCCGGAGCGGGGCCGGCGGGTCGGCCAGGTCGAGGAACCCGGCGGTGGCGACGTTGGCGCCGAGCGAGGCGAACAGGGCGATCAGGAACCAGCACCAGGCCAACCGGGACGGACCCTCGCTGCGCAGCCGACGCCAGGCGGCGACAAGGAGCAGGTCGACGCTGACCGGGTAGGCCCATGCCTTCCAGCCGTCCTGTCCGGCCGCGGCGGCGAGGTCGTGCAGGTGGGCGAAGGACAGAGCTCCGGCGATGACCGCCTGGATCAACACCGCGTCGATCCGGAGACCGTGACGGGCGCCCATCAGGAGTCCTCAGCGGGGTCGGAGTCGTCCGGGAACGTGCCCGGCGGCGGCTCCGGCAGCGATACGGCGAGGGACGGGCTGACGACGTCCACGAAGTCGAGGTCGGCGTCGGCCATGTCGGCGTACAGGGCGAGTTGGCCGAGCAGGAGCACGGTCCGGGCGAAGTCCTCGCAGTCGGGGCACATGGCGGTTCTCCCTTCTCTGGGCATGGCGGTGGTAGGGACTCGGCGCGAAGACGGTCACGCCTACCGGGTGGGGGGAGAGTTCAGGCGGTGGCCGGAGAGGCCTTCGCCGATGGCACAAGTTCGGTGGCGGTGCCGGTGGTGGGCCGGAAAGGGGCCAGCTCGGGCAGGTCAGGGGTCCTGTCGGCGTACCGGTTGCAGAGGTTCACGGCCTGGCGGAGCGAGGTGTGCGGAGCACGGATGCGGTGCCAACCGCCGGACGCGTCTCCCGCGATGGCGAGGCCTCGCAGTTCGGCGGGAATCTGGATGGCGGCGAGGACCGCGTCCGGGGCGATGTCGCCGAAGGCCATGTTGGCGGAGGTCTCGTCGTTGAGACGGTGGGCGGTGCGGCCGGTGAGTTGGGCGCGGAGCATGGTGATGCCCTTGCCGAGTTCGGAGCCGAAGCGCTGTCCGCAGATTTCGAGGTAGATACCGGCGGCGCGGCCGAGCTGCGCGAGACGGACCAAGGCGGTGATGATGCGGTCCCGCCGCCTCTCCTCCTCCTTCGTTGCGTACAGAGCGAGTTCGGCCACCTCGTCGACCAGGACGACGACCGGGGTCGGGCGGAGCCCATCAGGCAGGTCCCAGATGTCGGCGGCGATCTCCGCGTCCGGTACATCGACGGTGATGCGCTGCTGGGTACGGATGAGGCGGTAGACGTCCGCCATCCGCGCCACGAGTGCATCGAGGAGTTCGGCAGCGGTGTCCGGGCTGTCGGCCAGCGCTGAGAACCGGCGCGCCAGCGGGAAGAGTTCGACCCCTTGCTTGCAGTCGATGCCGACGAGGGCAACGTCCAGAGGAGCAAGGCCGGCGACCAGGTTGCGTTGGTAGACCGACTTGCCGGACTCCGTGGCGCCGAGGGTGAGGGCATGAGGTATCGCGCGGTAGTCGCGGTAGTGCACCGACCCGTCCTCCCGGAGGGCGACCGGTACCCGCATCGCCCGGGTCTCCGTCTCAGCAGGCATCTGCACCCGCTTGAGCACGTCGTATCCGGTCATCCGCACCTCGACGACACCGGACCGCACCTCACGCGAGGTCACGCCGAACATCGAGAACGAGTGCCGAAGCCGGTCCGAGGCCGCAGCGATGTCGAAGACGTCTTGGCCGGGACCGAGCTTGAGTCGGAGGACCAGGCCGGTGCGAGTCGGCCGCAGTCGCCGGATACGCGGTGGGCGGGGCTCAGGTATCGGCTGGTTGGTGGCCCGAGCCAGAGCTAACCGCCACCGCGCCGGCGGAACGGTCAACCCGCACGCGTCCATGACCGAGCGGTACCGGACCAAGACCCGCAGCGCGGCCAGAGTGACCCCGAAGGCCAGCCAGTACCAGGCGGGCCGCCGCCACCGCAGGAGACCCGCAGCGGCGACGACCAGCACCAGAGCGACCGTGAAGGCGGTCATGACTAGGCCGCCTTCGACCCTGCGGCGGCGACGTCGGCGAGCGAGGTGACGGCGACCGCGCGGAACGCGATGCCGTGCCGCCGCTGGCCGTTGAAGTCGTTCTCCCACGGACGGGCGACCAGGCCGGTGAGCGCGACCGGCGTACCCATGGACAGCTCACCGGTGATCCCGGGCTCCGGAACGGTGACGGACAGGATCTCCACCTCCTCGTTCGCCGCGAACATCACGTCCACGGTCATGAGCTGAGCACCGGTCTCCATGTCGGTGGCGATCTCACCGGTGCGGCGGTCACGGACCTTGACCAGCGGAGGCTTGGCGACCATCACGACAGCGCTGGAGGTGTCGACGGGAATCTGACGCACAGCAGATCACTCCTCTATAGATGCTGAACTCCGCCACTCATGTATATGAGTGACATGAAGAAGAGTGCCCGACTCCTGTACATGAGTCAACCCGTCGCGAAGAAGAACTCACGACGGGTTGCGGAAAGTTGAGGGGACGTCAGTCGTCAGCAGGGATCCGATACTCGAAAACGAACTGGTCAGCGGCCATGAGCGTGTCGCACACCTCGACCACCCGACCCGCAGTCGTCCGGGCCTCCCGGATCAGGTGAACCACGGGCGCACCCGGGCTAAGCGTCAGTTCCGACGCCTCCGACTTCGAGGCCGGGCGCGCTTGCAGCGTCTCGACGAACTCCGCGAACTCATGCCCGTGGTCTTCGAGTCGGGCATAGATGCCGCCGCCCCCGGGGTTCTCGGCGAACAGCTCCGGGATCTCCTTCACCACGTCCCAGGGCAGGTACGACGAGGCGGTCTCCACCGGGGTGCCGTTACGGAAGTAGAGGCGCCGGCGGGCCAACACCTGTGTACCGGCGGGAACGCCCAGACGCTCGGCCGCATCCTCGGGCGCGTCCATGGGACCGATGTAGAGGACGCTGACTTTCGCGGTGGCGCCGGACTGGGCCGACTCCGCGAGGTAGGCAGCCTGGCCACCTTGGCGGAGCGAGCGCCGGAACCGATCGGAGGAGCGGTGCCGTACGGGGGGCCGATTTTTCACGATCGAGCCTTTGCCATGCCTGGTCTCGACGAGCCCACTCGTCCGTACCTCGACCATGGCCTTACGGATCGTCCCGCCGGAGACCCCGTAGCGATCCACCAGCTCGGACTCGCTCGGCACCATGTCGCCGGCCTTGAGCACCCCCGCCCGGATCTGCTGCACGAGGTCATCAGCGATCTGCACATACCGAGGACCGGAACCGGCCCCTCCCGCCGCAGTTCCCATAGTCCTTCCCTGCCTCCTATGCTCCTCTACATGAGTCAATCACAGGAAGCGGCACCCACTCCCCTGCACTCCGTGTCCGTCGCCGGAGTAGTGGTGCGCGAGGACGGCCGCCTCCTGGCGATCCGCCGAGCCGACAACGGCACCTGGGAACTCCCCGGCGGCATCCTCGAACTCAACGAGACGCCGGAAGCCGGCGTTGCCCGCGAGGTCTGGGAAGAGACAGGCATTCACGTCAAGGTGGATCAGCTCACCGGCGTCTACAAGAACACGACCCGAGGCATCGTCGCCCTGGTATTCCGCTGCAAGCCCTCCGGCGGCACCGAGCGCACATCAAGTGAGTCGACAGCCGTCTCCTGGCTCACACCCGACGAGGTCAACGAGCGCATGGCCGAGGTCTACGCGGTCCGTCTCCTGGACGCCTTGGACGGCAACGGGCCTCACGTGCGGAGCCACGACGGCAAGCAACTGATCACAGCGGGATAAGACTTTCTCTACTTCATCAAGGCCCGCGCACGGCGCGGGCGCGCGCCGCCTCTGCGGCGCGGCCTGCCTCCTGTCTCCGCCCCGGCTAGCCGCGCCCGGCGGCGCGCTGGCGAGCTGCGGGCAGAAGGTGGGGGCCCCGCTGTGGCTGGGGCGGTCGGCTCCACGGCTTTAGCCACCTCCCCGGTTCGGGTCCCGCGCCGAGCAAGACCAGGGGGCCACTCGTTCAAATTCCGGGCAGGATCACAGCCTGCCCGAGTTGCCGGCCAGCGTACGGCCCCCTGATCATGCTCGACCCCAAACCGGGCAGGACACCGGCCAAACCCGCTCCGCCGACCTATGCGCGCTCTACAGGATCCGTTGAGCATGCGCAGCAATATCAACTTGATGCCTCTGCCCCGGAATAGACCCCCGTCGGCTTATCTGTTGCGTGGTTGCCCACAGCAAATCCGGGTGCCCTGAATTCATAAGACTGCGGAGCTCAGCCTCTTGGTCAAGATTCGGCGTTAGCTCATAAATGTCTGCGACCAAGATTTCAAGCGATTGCGCATGAGGGCTATAGCGAATTTTATCCACATCGCGCCTGACATAGTTGTGCATGATGTGCGGAAAATGAGAACTCGGCAAAATCGAGGAAGCAACGAGCTCCTCTTGGAACTCACGCCACGGAGAATCCTCGCGCCCCTGTCGTGAATTAAACCAGTTAAAGAAGCGTGCGATTTGGCGCCCGGGTACACGAACGCGAAGATCACCCCTACTCGACGCATCGAAAGGCACTAGATCGTCATCCGTCACCCCCATAGCAAGCAACTTACCGCTGCCTTGTGCCGTCACTTTGTGAACACCACCGACTGGCTGGAACTGCGGGAATCTGCGCCCACGGATCAGAAGGTACTTGTCATCGAGCTTAATCCTGAACAAGTAAGAAGTGGAAACACGAATGCTCCGATTCCTATACCTGGTCGAGTACCATAGGTGTCTTATATCTTGACGATTTTTACCAACTTCATCGAGTGTAGGTATGAGCATTCCCACACTAAATCCCGCCACAAGGTTGACCGCTGTCGGGTTAGGCAGGTAGAAACTCACTATTCCGCTCACCAGTGCGGCAAGAAAATAAGACACTAGTCGGACCATAATTGTCACCAACTATCTAGGCAGAGGGATTTTCGGGTTTTTGAGTAGATAGCGACAAACCCAGGCCAGTTCCGATTCCGATCCAGCGAGCCGCTCAAGCAGCCCATTGGAAACTGAACGAGCCTCGTACATGGCAACAAGCAGAGCACGACGGACACTAGGATTCGCCTCATCCTCATACTGGCGTCGCAGAAGCTGACCGTCCGCCGGCGAGCTAAATCTCCCCAGATACCGCGCAGCAAACTCCCGCGGCAGGTTGGATTTGTTTTTATTCTGCAGGATCTGCCAGGAATGATCCCGAATCTTACGCGACCTGATTTCCTGGCGCGCTGCAGATTGAAGCACGCGCTGCTCCAGATAGTCGTAATCCTTCCCGGCTACGAGGGACAGCGTGGATGCGAGCACCCTACCGATAGCAATACGGCGACTTGGGAAGCACTCCAAATAGTCCAACAAGTTGCCAGCCAAATGGTGGCTCTCTATCAAGTTCTTCATGACCCAGGGAATTGCACGGTCATCACTGAGCCATACTCCCATGCGGTAGAGCGCAAATTTTACATCTCGATCCTTCTGGTTCCCCGATATGGCCTGAGTGAAGAGTTTATAAAGTCGATCATCAGCGCCCATCTCGCCAATTTTTAGCCCATAATTGATTGCATCTTTCTCAAGGTTTTCCAACTGCGTGACCGACTCGGAATTATCAAAGATGTCCGTCTTCGCTGCAGACATTGAAAGCCGTCGAGACCGCAAAATGGAGTTGATCTCCAACAAAATACTTCGCAGGGCGGTCCAATCGGTGTCGAAAATCATCATATCGTCCGAGTATCGTAGATAATTGACCTTAGACCTGTATACGAACTCGTCCACCGGCAAGAGGTACATATTTGCAAGGATGCCCGAAGAATCAGGCCCTTGCGGTATTCCCCACGCATGGCTGGATGACTGGAACATCTGCAGGTATTTATCCAGAAGCCCCAACACTCTCGGATTAGCATTTAAGGTTTGCAGGTCCACCGAAAGTGTGCTCACGTCAATGTGCTCATAAAAAGACACTACGTCAGTTCGGGCAAGCTGAAAGGGGGCCGAGTTAATTATCTTGACGCCTTGCTTCTGCATGTTCACCCAAGAGTTAACAGGTGTCCAGAATTCCTTTCCCCCATTGCTCCAACGGGCGCTATAGACCGCATCCCCGACCTGATGATCAATCAGATCAGCGATCGCAAATACTAGCGTGTCATAAACGAGACGATCGTGCACTGTTAGTCGCGCAATTGGGCGGACCCCGACGGGGTTCTTGGGCAGGTCTATGATCTCGACATAATCGGGTCCAACCTGTCCACTCCGAAGGCTCTTTATTACCTCTGCTCGAAACTTAGGCCAGTTAGAGGATATGTCTCGCAAATTGATAACGTCGGGAATCTCCGACTGCCCATGCCCGCCGTAGAGTCTCGACCAAGCCTTGTCTAAAAAATTTGCACTAACCCGAGCCATAGTTACGCGAGGGCTCCTGTCCTGACGGCCCGGCAGGACAGCTCGGCCGGGGATGGACGTAACCCTCCCAGGTTACTCAACTACGTCCCGCTAGGGACCAGTTATGTAAGCCAGGCGATGTTTGAGCACGAGCCATGCGTGGTTCCCAAGCTCGCGGCACGCGTGGTGTCCTAGGAACCGACCCTCGGGGCATCCCGCCGGTCTGGCTACCTCGTTGCGGCGAGCAACCGAACTGGCATAACACAACGGGGAGGGGAACCCGAGAACTTCACTCGGGTTCCCCTCGGGAGTCTGTGCTCGGCTGGCGCCGTTGTGCCGCAGCCTCTATCAGATTCGGTGAGGCTCGCGCACTGTGAGCAGATGACCACGGCTGGCCGCAACCCGAAGCACGTCCCTCAGGGAGCCCGTCAGGGCGTGGCCCAGGCAGCGCAGGTCCGTCAGGTCCACGTCCTGGTCGTCGAAGGCTTCCGCGGCCTCTTCCAGCAGTTCGGCCGCCGTGCCGAGTTGGACCGCCTCGATGTGGTCTGCCAGACGGGACATGTAGCCGCCCCGGTCGTCGGTGCTCAGGAAGCAGGGCCTGCCCTCTGGGCCCGTCCACGGAAGCAGTCGCATTTCGTTCGGTGCCGTCATCCTTGTGTCTGCCTCTCGTCGAGCACATGGTGGGCGGTGAAGACGGCATCGACGCGATTTCCCGGGAAGGCCAGGAGCGCCGCTTCGATGACGCGTCCAGTGGAGTCAGTGGCGACACGGGTGATCGCGAGGACAACCGCGGTGGATCCGATCCGGAGGGCCGACGCTTCATCTGGGGTCGGTGAGCGGGCGCAGACCGTCTCTCGGACGGTGGCCGGCGACGGGCCGAGGACGGCGAATCTAGTGACCGCCTCCCGGCACGCGGAGTCGTCGTCGAGGACTCCGGCCGGGACTAAGTCGCGCGGGATGTAGATGCGGGCCAGGCCGTGCGGCGACCCTTGTTCGATGCTGAGGCAGGAGTACTCCGCGAGGGGGCTTCCCGTTGGCACCTTCAGCAACGTCGTCAGGTGCACGGAGGCCGGAACCGTGGTGCTGCGAACCGTGACGCGCAACGTCGGCTCAGCAGCGGTCCAGGGGTCCAGCGTGCCCCAGCCGCCGACGTACATGATCTTGCGGCGGGGGTGACGGACGTAGTTGCCCTTGCCGTGGATCTTCTCGACGAGTCCTTCGCCCTGGAGCACAGCGAGAGCACGTCGCAGGGTCACTGTGCTGACTCTGTACCGGACGGCCAGGCCGGCTTCGGACGGGAGGCGTTCGCCAGGCTTGATGCTGCCCGTCTTGATCTGGTGGCGGAGGTCGTCGGCGATGTCGTGGTGACGAGAAGGCACGGAGCCGGTCACCGCCTTCTCAGCAGTCGCAGGGCGATGAGCCGGGTACGCGTGTGTATGGCCAGCAGTTCGCCCGATTCGAAGACCAGTTGCTTGGCCCCCTGCGGGAGCTGGAGAAGGTCTCGCACCCGGTAGGCCTGGCCGCCGAGTTGGATGATGTCGCCGCGCTGCACCGTGGCCGCAGTGACCTCGACGGGGGAAACCAGCGCGCCGCCTGGTGCTCGGCCCCTCACGCCGTGACCTCCGTAGGCACATAAGGGTCGGGGGTCGAGTGGCACGGGCAGTCACACACCTCGTAGATCACCGGTACGTCGGCCGGCGCCAAAGACGGGGAGGGCTCGATGCAGGAGTGGTGCGTGCCGATCCAGCACGCGATCGAGCGGTACGGGACGGGAGCTGTGCCCGTGGGGTGCGGTTGTCGGCGAGGAGGCATCAGTGGACCCCCGCGAGGGCCGACCAGGCGTCGGCGGGGAGTTGGGGGGCGACGAGCACCGTGCGCGTCCGAACTCGCTCTTCCCACGCCAGCAGGTACGGACGGACAAGCGCGACGTCCTCACCCCTCAGCGGGTAACGGTGGACCGCGCCCGCCGAAGCCCGACCCAGGGCGACGGCCGAAGCGTCAGCGGGTGCGATAACGGTGCGAGCAGCCAGCGGCCGGGAGGGCGTTAAGGGGCGGCGATGCCGGCCCTTCGAGAAGTACCGCTCTCTGGTGAACGAGGCGGCACGGCGGATACGGTTGAGCATGCTGTTCAGCTCCTATCGCTGATAGCCCGGTCCCCCGACATCGCCCGTCGTGGGGACCATTTTGCGTACAGCCGCCCATAAGGTGCGGCCGTTCACACTGGTGGCCAGGAGTCCGAATCGATCGGCCTCAGCCACCACGTCCAGGACCTCCCGCCATGACTCAGCGGAGAGCGTTTCCGGTACTTCCGCCTCGACCGTCGTGAACCGCTTGTGCTCCTCCACGCGCGTGGGGAGCCCGATGGCGGACAGTCGGGCGGCGATGGCCGCCGCGGTCACTCCCGAAGCGGGCACAGGGCAGCCTCCGTCGCCAGCGATCACTTTCAGTGAAGCTAGTTAACTAGATTAGAGCTAGTGGACTAGATTTTCCATATGTCTGAGCAACCGCCGTATCTCCGCATCGCCGACGAACTCCGGCGGCGCATCGCGGAGCACGTCTGGGAACCGGGCGACCGCCTCCCCTCCCGCGCCCAGATCGGCCAGGAGTACGGCGTGGGCGAGAACGTGGTTCGCCGGGCTCAGGAGTTGCTGATCTCCCACGGCGTGCTGGAGGGCCGGGCCGGATCGGGCACATACGTCGCCGAGACCCGGCAGCGAGTACGGGTCGTCCGGTCAACGGCGCGCGAGCAGCCCGGCGGAGCTCCGTTCCGCCAGGACATGAAGGCGCTCGGCAGACAGGGCGACTGGGAGAGCCGGACCGACGCGAAGGTGCCCGCCCCGGTGGAGATCGCGGCGCGGCTCGGGATCGTCGAGGGCGAACTGTGCGTGCGTACGACGTACGAGTTCTTGGCGGACGGCAGGCCGGTGCAGCTGTCGACGAGTTGGGAGCCCTACGACCTCACCGCCGGCACACTCGTCGTCCTCCCCGAGGGAGGGCCGCACGCCGGGGCGGGAGTCGTGAACCGCATGGCCGCGATCGGAGTCACCGTCAGCCATGCGGTGGAGCAGCCTGAACCGCGGCACGCGACCGCCGAAGAGGCATCGCTACTCGGCATACAGAAGGCCGCACTCGTGACGCACATCCGGCGGACGTACTACAGCGACCAGGGCCGCCCCGTGGAGACGGCGGACATCGTGGTGCCCGCAGCGCACTGCGAGATCGTCTACGAGATCCCGATCCATCGCTGAGCGGCCGTACCCCCTTGCGGGAAGTGTCACTACGGCATCATGCGTGCGTGGGAATCGATGTGGAACTGCACTCTGCTCGCCCGGCGCGCAACTGGAAGAAGGCGCGCAGGACGTTTCTGCGACGCTGCTACGGGCACGCCGAGGCGTTGGCCGACGCGCTTGGGTCGCTTCACTATCTCGGCGTCCCTGGTCGCCTTCCAGCCGTCGATCTCTACGGAGACACGGTGATGAACGAGCAGGAAGCCGCAGCAGCACTCATCGAAGTGCCCCGCCTGAAAGAACAGTGCGCGGACGAGCGCCAGCGCGCGGCACTGGACGATCTCGCGGCGGTACTCGAACAGTGCGCAGCAACCCCGGGCAGCTACGTGTGGTTCGCAGGCGACTGAGGTGCAGGTGCTGGTGTCTGTCTCCGTGCCCCCCGCGTGCCCCTTCCGTGCCCGACAGAGCGGGAAGCCAGGGGGAACAGCGGTGCCCGGCGGGGAACGGGCATGGCAAAGACCCCCGACCATACGTACTGGTCGGGGGCCTCTCGCCTGCGGTGGGTGTGGGATTTGAACCCACGGTCACATCGCTGCGACGACGGTTTTCAAGACCGTTCCCTTAGGCCGCTCGGGCAACCCACCCCGCGTCGTCACCGCGCCCCCGGAGGCCGGGGGACGGCTCGATGCGTGGAACAGCCTAGCCGGTCAGCTGTCGCCCTTGCGCTCGCCCAGGGTGAGTTCGGCCGTCTCCGTCCTGCCGTCGCGCTTGTAGGTCAGCGTGACCTTGTCGCCCGGCTTGTGGGTCCAGATCTCGCCGATCAGCGTCGGCCCGCTCTCGACCGCAGTGTCGTTGAACTTGGTGATCACGTCGCCGGCCTTCAGCCCCGCCTTGGCCGCGGGACCGTCCGGGGTGACGGCCGGGGTGCCGCCCGCGCCCTCGTTCGAGATGGCCGCGCCGCCGGTCTTCTCCTCCATCGTCACCGTCGCGCCGATCACCGGGTAGACGGGCTGGCCCGTCTTGATCAGCTGCTCGGCGACGTTCTTGGCCTGGTTGACCGGGATGGCGAAGCCGAGGCCGATCGAACCGGCCTGGGACTGGCCGACGCCGCCGCCGCTGGTGGACTGGATGGCGGAGTTGATGCCGATGACCGCACCACCCGCGTCCAGGAGCGGCCCGCCCGAGTTGCCCGGGTTGATCGAGGCGTCGGTCTGCAGGGCGCTCATGTACGAGTTCTTGTTGCTGGAGCCGTCACCGGAGGCCACCGGGCGGTTCTTCGCGCTGATGATGCCGGTGGTGACCGTGTTGGAGAGGCCGAAGGGGGCCCCGATCGCGATGGTGGAATCACCGACCGCGACCTTGTCCGAGTCCCCCAGGGCCAGCGGGGTCAGTCCGTCCGGGGCGTTCTTCAGCTTCAGCACGGCCACGTCGTAGCCCTGGGCCCGGCCGATCACCTCGGCGTCGTACTTCTTGCCGTTCGAGAACGTCGCGGTCAGCTGACCGCTGTCCGCCGCGGAGGCCACCACGTGGTTGTTCGTGAGGATGTGGCCCTCCTTGTCGTACACGAAGCCGGTGCCCGTGCCGCCCTCGCCGTCGCCGGACTTCGCGTCGATGGTGACCACGCTGGGCAGGGCGCTCGCCGCCACGCCCGCGACCGTGCCGGCCTCGCGCTTGAAGTCCTTCGGGCTGTTGGAGGCCGCCACCGTGGTCGACCCCGAGGAGCCGGATCCGCTGCTGTCCGCGGCCCAGTAGCCGAGGGCTCCGCCTACGCCGCCGGCGACCAGTGCCGCCACCGCCACCGCGGCGACCAGGCCGCTCGCGCGGCGCTTGCGGGGCTGCTCGTCCGAGGGCACCGGGGCTCCCCAGGCCGGGGGGCTCCCGCCGTCGGCGTAGGAGGGGACGGCGGGCGGGGGCGGCGGCCAGGCGGCCGAACCGGCCGGAGGCTGCTGGGGCGACGGCGGCGCGTACGGGTACTGCTCCTGCGCGGCGGTGGACGGACCCACGCCTTCGGTGGACGGGCCCACACCTCCCTGGTGCGCCGCACCAGGGACCTGGGCCGTCGGTGCGTCCGCGGGTGCGGCAGGCGGCGTCTGCGGCGCGGGCGGGGCTCCCTGCGGGGCGCCTTCGGGAGCGGCAGCCGGCACGGGAGGTGCGGACGGAACAGACGGTGCGGACGGAACCGCGTTGCCCTCGTTGCCCTCGTTCTCGGTGCTCACAGCTCTTTACTCCTCGGTTCCACTCGGCATTCGGCAAGAGATCCGCTGTGCACGTGTCTGCGGTCAGCTTTTCCCACAGCACGTCAGGCCACTGTAAACAGGACCTGTGCATCCGCACACCAATCTTTACATCAGGCAAAACGGTCGCGTGCGACAAGGTGTCGGCACCCGACGCGTCTCGATGACACGATGACGCGGTGACCGACGCACGCCTACCCTCACCACAGCCTCCCATCCAGGTCATCGCGCACCGCGGGGCCTCGGACGACGCCCCCGAGCACACCCTGGCCGCGTACCGGAAGGCCGTGGAGGACGGAGCGGACGCCCTGGAGTGCGATGTCCGCCTCACCGCCGACGGGCAGCTGGTCTGTGTGCACGACCGCAGGGTGAACCGCACGTCGAACGGCCGGGGCGCCGTATCCGCCCTGGAACTGGCCGACCTCGCCGCCTTCGACTTCGGGTCCTGGAAGGATCACGAGGAGTCCCCGGACTGGGACCCCGTGCCGGGTGAGCTCACGTCCGTGCTCACCCTGGAACGGCTCCTCGAACTGGTCCACGACGTCCGCGCCACCGGCCGGCCGCTCCAGCTGGCCGTCGAGACGAAGCACCCCACCCGCTGGGCGGGACAGGTGGAGGAGCGGCTGCTCCACCTGCTCAAGCGGTTCGGCCTGGACGCGCCGCCCGCGGACGGACCGTCGCCGGTACGCGTCATGAGCTTCTCCGCCCGGTCCCTGTACCGCGTACGGGCCGCCGCCCCCACCCTGCCCACGGTGTTCCTGATGCAGTTCGTCTCGCCGAGGCTGCGCGACGGGCGGCTCCCGGCCGGGGCCAGGATCGCCGGCCCGGGGATGCGGATCGTACGCAACCACCCCGGCTACATCGAACGGCTGCACCGGGCGGGGCACCGGGTGCACGTCTGGACCGTGAACGAGCCGGAGGACGTCGAGCTCTGCGTACGCCTCGGAGTGGAAGCGATCATCACGAACCGACCGAAACAGGTGCTGTCGCAACTTGGTCGTACCGAGCACCGGTAACAGGGGGTGCACCGGCGCATTCACTCCGCGATCGATCGTTACGAGTGCATCACTGACACAGACATGCCCGGTTTCCGGCGCAGTCCAGGAGGGCATCCAATCCGTGGCGTGGGGCGAAGGAGGTCTCGGGGGTGGCGTTTGTGGTGGCACAAGAAGTGCCGACGTCGTCGAGCATGGCCGTACCCCATGGCCCTGCGGGCGTGGGACAGGCACGGCACCGTATGCGTGAGCAACTGCGCAGCAACGGCGTCTCGGACACCGTGGTCGATGACGCCGTACTGATCCTTTCCGAACTCCTCAGCAACGCCTGCCGGCACGGCAGGCCGCTGGGGAAGCATTCGGAGGTGGGGGACGGTGACATCCGTGCCGCATGGCGTGTGGACAGACGTGGCGACCTGACCGTCGAGGTCACGGACGGCGGCGGCCCGACCAGGCCCGTCCCCTCCACACCGTCGGTCACGGCGCGCGGCGGACGCGGACTCAACATCATCAGCTCCCTCGCCAAGGAGTGGGGCGTGCGGGACGACACGATCGGCGAGGTCACCGTCTGGGCCAGGGTCTCCTCGGGCCGGCACGGACACGGCGGCTTCCCCACGGCGGCCCCGGGTCCCGCGCGGTCCGCACGCCGCGGACGGTCCACGCTGGACGGACTGCACGGAATGAGCGGTTTCGGTTCGCTCGACGGACTGGAGCTCGCCGACGTTCTCGACGCGTTCGACGACGCGGGCTGACGCCTTCGACGACGCGGGCCGAGAGCGGCACGGCACGCGGTACCGCACGGTGGCCCGAGGGCTGCCGCCGCAGGAGTGCCCCGGCGACGACCGGGACGGCTAGGCTCGCGCCCGAGACCGCACTGTCGCAATCGGGAGAACGCCCACCATGGCCAAGAAGCGCCCTCAGTCCAAGGCCGGGAAGCCGCAGCTCAAGGACGGTGAAATCCCGGTCGTAGGAGCTCGCGAGCCCTGCCCGTGCGGTTCGGGCCGCCGCTACAAGGCATGTCACGGACGCGCCGCCGCCCAGGCCGTGACCGAGCTGGTCCAGCGTCCCTTCCAGGGAATCGCCGGGGAGTGCGACTGGATCGCCCTGCGCGAGCTGGTCCCCGCCGCCACCGTCGAGCTGACGCTGAAGGGCGGTCTTCCGGACGGCGTCCCCTCCGTCTCGCTGGCGACGGTGCTGCCGATGGCGTGGCCGGCGCTCCGCCGGGACGACGGTTCGGTGCTGCTCGCCCTGCAGAACGACACCTCGTCCGGCGACCTCAGCCGTGACCTCGCGGACACCCTGCAGCGCGCGCTGGAGGCCGAGCCCGGTACGCCGGTCGCCGCCCGCCGGGTACCCGCCGACGGCCCGCGGCTGCAGGACGTGCTCGACCCGGACGCCGCGTTCGAGCCCGTCGTGCACTCCGGGTTCGAGTTCTGGGTCCCCGACGCGGAGAACGCCACGGCGGAGGTGTCCGCCTCCCTGGAGCGCGCCAACGCGGCGGCCATCCCGACCACCCGACTCTCCGGGGTGGACGCCGCCTACTGGTGCGAGACGCCGGAGAAGAACCACCTGCGCTGGGTGATGCCGCACCCCGAGGAGCAGCTGCTCGACGCCTTGGCCCGGCTGCACGCTGCGGGCACGTCGTCGCTCGGCGAGGGAACCCGTCTGGTGGGCTCGTTCCGCGCCCACGGACTCATGGTCCCGGTCTGGGACCTGCCGAGCGCGATGGGCGCCGAGGAGTGCGAGAAGCCCGCGGCACAGTTCGCGGAGCGGCTCGTCGAGGCTCTCGCCTCGGACGCTCCGCTGACCGGCGAGGAGCGACGCGCACGCGGCGGGCTCACCAACCGCCAGGTGACGCTCAGCTGACGGTGACGAGATCCGGGAAGTGACGGTGACTCCCGTCACAACTCCCCGTACCCGTCGGTAAATCGCTGTCCGAATAGGCGAGATCGAATTTGCTAACGGCAGATCTCTTGTTACGGTTCTGGAAGTCCGGTCGCTGGTGCATCCCCCGTCGCCAGCGGCCGGGCGTTCTCGTTTCCGGGCTCGGCCTACGGGGCGTACGCCGGAGCATTCGGCGTACCGGCGGGCCTGCGGCGTCCGCCCGGCACCGGGTCCGTCCCGGCCCCGGTTCATCCGTCCCGGCCCAGGTCCACGTGCGGCAACGGCCGCGCCCGGGCCGCACGTACGCCCGCCGGCGACGGACTTCGCACCGCGCGCCCACCACCCGTAAGGGCGTTCGCTTTCGGACAGAAACCCGGGCTCGCCGCCGGGTGCCGCGAATGGGCGCGCACGGAAGGCATTCACCTCGGCGACTCCGCGGGCACCGTTCCCCGTCACCGGGTGGGGCCCGGCCGAACCTGATTCGGCAATCGGCGAACAACCGCCGGAAAGCCGGTGGGACCGGCTTTTACTGATGGTGCAATTACACGGACACGGTGTACCGGCCATTCGGTCACGCAGACGCGGAACCGGGCGGCATCACACCCCTACGGAGTGAGCCGCCCGCTGTTCCCGCGTCGGTGGGACCCCGGCCGCTCAGTACGTGAGCCGGCTGCCGCCGTCCGGAGCGCTGTTGCTCGCCTCGACGAGGGCGTCCAGGACGGATTCCACGTCCGGAAGCCACACCGCGTCGCTACCGGCCTCCGGTGCGCGCTCCCAGCGCACCTGCCCCGTACC
The DNA here is from genome assembly GCF_000717245.1 of Kitasatospora papulosa. Lineage (GTDB taxonomy): Bacteria > Actinomycetota > Actinomycetes > Streptomycetales > Streptomycetaceae > Streptomyces > Streptomyces papulosus. Next base: position 492,725 of record NZ_JNYQ01000002.1, on the reverse strand, counting down.
CACCTCGGACGGAGGCAGGACGAGATAGCCGCCCTCCCCGTGGAACCGCAGAGAGCTGGGCACCCGGTCCTGGGCGTGCAGCAGTTCACCGAGGCGTTCCAGGGTGTACGGAGCGACCAGCAGCGACCACCTGGTGGGCGTCGCCACGACGGGGCCGAGCCGCAGGCCCATGCCGTCGAGCGCGGTCAGCGCCCGGGCGCCCGCGACGGCCGGCAGGCTCAGGGCGCAGGGGGCCTGACCACCGGTGGCCAGGATGACGGGGGCGGTAGGCCTGTTGGTCCACCACCAGCGCACCATGCGGGCGTCGGTGGTCGCCGCGAGGAGGCCGGGGTCGAAGGGGTGTGCGCCGGGTACGGCGCACTCGGGGTCGGGGCAGGCACAGCCGCGGCCGCGGCCGCCGCGTGCGGCCCCCGTCGCCAGCCCTGCTCCGGGGAGCACGGGCCACTTCCGGGCGGTGGCGGAGATCAGCGCCGCGTCGAGCTGGGCGGAGCTTTCCTTGCGCCGGGGCCGGTGCCTGCGTCGCCTTCCGAGGATCTCGCGCATGTGCGCTCGTTCCTTTCCGTTGAACGCCGAGGTCCACATCGCACCACGTGCTCGTTACACCACGTGTGCGTCTCTTCGCTTTGCATGCTTGCTCATCGGAACTGCGGTACGGACGGTCGTCGTGCCGAGCGTGAGCCGAGCAGAGCAGAGTGGAACCGAACAGAATGGAGCTGATCCGAGTCGAACCGGGTTGAGCCGAGCCGAGTCCAGCCAGTACATCGCGCGGTCGGCGTGCGCACCGCGCGTGCCGTCCCTTGTGCAACCCCGCAACTCGGGGGTGGGCGGGCAGCCGTCATGTAGGTGGACGCCCGGGCTCGCTGTCGGGTTCCGGGGCGGTCGCAACTGCCCCTGGCCATCGACGATTACGTACCCAGGATGCCCGGGATGACGCTCCCTCCGGCATTTCACCCCGAGGGTGCCCCCTGTCGAGCGCCCCCAGTCGATCGCAAAAAGCCGCCCCGGGGTGCACTTTTCAGCCAAGTTGAGTGTCCCATGGACACCATAAATATCGTAAGGACAATGCTGGACATCGCCTTACTTTTGCGTGTACATGTGGGGGCGTGTACATGTGGTTGCACCGATAGCGGCGCAGCACGACATGGGGGTTTGCGATGCTATTCGACGGAACGCACCAGTCGGAAAGCCGACTGCCATGAGCGCCCCCCATCCTCCGAAAGTGGCTGGAATCGATTCCATGGTTCCCGTTTCAACGCAGACTGCCGCGCCGCCGGAAGGCGCGAGCGCCGCGCCGGGAGCCTTCATCCAGGACCGGCTGGCCGGGTGGGTGTCCGACCTCACCACGTTGCACGAACTCACCGAACGACTGGCCGGGACCGGCACGCTGGACAGCGCCCTGCACGAGATCCTGAGCGCCGGGGCGGCCCTCGTCGGAGCCGGCCGGGGGCTCCTCGTCCTGGAGCCGTCCGACGGCGGCGGGCCGTCCCGCACGATCGGGCTCGGCCTCGCCCACGCCGAACTGGGGCACATCGAGACGGTGCCCCGCGGTGCCACCGCGTACGGCCGGTTCCTCGAGGGCCTCCCCGATACCGACGGCCCCCTGGCCAGCCCCGACATCCTGGGCGACACCGGCCTCGACCCCCGCTGGCGCGAGGTCGCGGCCCGTCTCGGGTACGCCGCCAGCTACACGCAGCCCCTCACCACCGTGGCCGCCGGAAGGCTGGGCGTGCTCGTCTGGCTGTACGACGAACCCGCCGAGCCGCCGGAGAACCGGCGTCATCTCGTCGGGGTGTACGCCCGCTACGCCGCCGAGCACCTGACCCGCCTGCTCGAACTCGAGCGCACCCGGGCGGAAGCAGCGGCGATCGCCGAGGAGTTCCGTCCCGGCAGGCTGCCCCAGGTCCCCGGGGTGCGTCTGGCCGCCCGCCACCTGTCCGCCCCCGAGGGCGGCGGCGACTGGTACGACGCGCTGACCCTCCCCGACGACGCACTCGGCCTGGCCGTCGGCTCGGCCGGCGGCTCCGGGCCGTCCGCCCTGGCGGCCATGAGCCGTCTGCGCGCCGGCCTGCGGGCCTACGCCGTCCTGGAGGGCGAGGACCCCGTCGCCGTGCTCTCCGATCTCGAACTGCTGCTGCGGCTGACGGAACCGGCCGCCGCGGCGACCGCCCTCTACGCGTACTGCGAGCCGGACCGGCGCACGGTTCTGTTCGCCGGCGCCGGGCACACCCCGCCGCTGGTGACCGGCGACCGTCGTACCGAGTTCGTGGAGACCACGCTCTCCGCACCCCTGGGCATGCTCTCCTGCTGGGAGGCACCGAGTGTGGAGTTCAGGCCCCTGCCCGGCGAGACGGTCCTGTTCTACACCGACGGTCTGCTGCGCCGCACCGGGAGCACCACGGACCGGGCCTTCGCACGGCTGCACTCGGCCGCGGCCGGCGTCCCGAAGGTCCTGCGCCAGGATCCCGGAGCCGTCGCGGACCACGTCCTGCGGGCCGTCCTGCCCGACGGCCAGGACCGGAGCGGTGGCACGGAGGACGTCGCCCTGCTGGCCGTGCGCTTCGGCTGAGCCGGCCCTCCACCGGTAAGAGGTCTTCCGCCTCTGGGCCCCCTTCCGTACGCCCGTACGATGGGGAAGGTCCAGTGTCGTACAAGGAGGACATAACGTGTCTGAGGAGCTCGCCCCGGAGACCCCGGAGACAGCAGAAGCAGAGCCGATCAAGCAGCGGAAGAACGGCCTGTACCCGGGCATCTCCGATGAGCTCGCCGAGAACATGAAGTCCGGCTGGGCCGACACCGAGCTGCACGGCCTGGAGCCTGTCGCCCAGGCCTCGTACACCGCCGCCCGCCGTGCCGCGCTCTCCGCGCGCTTCCCCGGCGAGCGGCTCGTCGTCCCCGCGGGCAACCTGAAGACCCGCTCCAACGACACCGAGTACGCCTTCCGCGCCTCCACCGAGTACGCCTACCTCACCGGCGACCGGACCCAGGACGGTGTCCTGGTGCTCGAGCCGGCGGACGGCGGCCACGAGGCGACGATCTACCTGCTGCCCCGGTCCGACCGCGGGAACGGCGAGTTCTGGCTCGACGGTCAGGGCGAGCTCTGGGTCGGCCGCCGCAACTCCCTCGGCGAGGCCGAGCAGCTGCTCGGCATCCCGGCGAAGGACGTCCGTGAGCTCCCGGCGGCGCTGGCCGAGGCCACCGGTCCGGTGCGCAACGTCCGCGGCCACGACGCGGGCATCGAAGCCGCCCTCGCCGACAAGGTCACCGGGGAGCGCGACGAAGAGCTCCGCGTCTTCCTGTCCGAGGCCCGCCTGGTCAAGGACGCCTTCGAGATCGCCGAACTGCAGAAGGCCTGCGACGCCACGACGCGCGGCTTCGAGGACGTCGTGAAGGTCCTCGACCGGGCGGAGGCCACGAGCGAGCGCTACATCGAGGGCACCTTCTTCCTGCGCGCCCGCGTCGACGGCAACGACATCGGCTACGGCTCGATCTGCGCGGCCGGCCCGCACGCCACCACGCTGCACTGGGTCCGCAACGACGGCGCGGTCCGCTCCGGTGAACTCCTGCTCCTCGACGCGGGCGTGGAGACCGACGAGTACTACACCGCCGACGTGACCAGGACGCTGCCCATCAACGGCACGTTCTCGCCGCTGCAGCGGAAGATCTACGACGCCGTGTACGAGGCCCAGGAGGCGGGCATCGCCGCGGTGAAGCCCGGCGCCGGCTTCCGCGACTTCCACGACGCCGCCCAGCGGGTCCTCGCCGAGAAGCTGGTCGAGTGGGGCCTCCTCGGTGACCTGTCCGTGGAGAAGGTCCTGGAGCTGGGTCTGCAGCGTCGCTGGACGCTGCACGGCACCGGTCACATGCTCGGCATGGACGTCCACGACTGCGCCGCCGCGCGGACGGAGTCGTACGTCAACGGCACCCTGGAGCCCGGGGTCTGCCTCACCGTCGAGCCCGGACTGTACTTCCAGGCCGACGACCTCACCGTGCCCGAGGAGTACCGGGGCATCGGCGTGCGCATCGAGGACGACATCCTCGTGACCGAGGACGGCAACCGGAACCTCTCCGCCGCGCTGCCGCGCCGGTCCGACGAGGTCGAGGCCTGGATGGCACGGCTCAAGGGCTGACCCGGCCGGCGCGGGCGACCGTGCCCGTGCGCGGGAGGGCGCGCTGCTCAGGACACCATGAGCAGCGCGCCCTCCCGCCATTTCAGGACCTTGTCGAAGCTCACCACCGCACCACGCCCCGGCCGGTTGCCGAAGTGGACGTGGTCGGCGAGTTCCTCGATCAGGCAGAGCCCGCGCCCGCTCTCGGCCGTGTCCGCCGGGCGCTTGGCGGTGCGTGCGCCCGCGGGGCCTCCCGCCGGGTGCGAGGCGGACGGCTGCTGTTCCGGCGGACACCCGGCGGATGCCTGTGCGGCGGCGCGAAGCGCGCGCCGGGACGGGAACCCCGGTCCCGAGTCGGCGACTTCGATACGGCACTTCTCGCCGTCCAGATAGGCCGTCACCCGGTACTGCCCGCAGGCCGCCCCGGACTGCCTGCCTCCGGTGGACGTGAGGCCCGTGCCCGCCTCGCCCTGCGCCCCGCCGTGTTCGACGGCGTTCGCGCAGGCTTCGGTGAGTGCGACCGAGAGGTCGTAGGAGATGTCCGGGTCCACGCCCGCCGTCTCCATGGTGCCGAGCAGGAATCGCCGGGCGAGCGGGACGCTCGCAGCTTCGCGCCGCAGATGGAGTGACCACCACATGCTCATGCTCCAGCCTCCTGGCTGCGGCTCGACATACCGTTACGTATTGCCGCGATGAGCACGTCGTAAGCACGGATCCGCCGTGACAGCGCTCATTCGGCGGATGCGGTTATTCCGCTCACGGGTGTATGACGTGTCCGGATCATCGCCACGGAGCGCCCACGAACAGGCGCAACACACCCTGATCACTCCCCGATGGGGACGGATGCCGACCTTCCGGACCTGCCGTACGGAGGCCGGGTGTCCAGTGGGATGATGACCCGGCCATGTCTATGCCTGTCGCACGCGCCGGAGCCGGTATGCGGCTTCTGAGGACCGCGGTGTTCACCGCGGTCTGCGTCGTGCTCGCCTCCGCCGGACATGGTCTTGCCGCGGGCGCGCGTGTGCCCGGGTGGAGTCTGCTGGCCGGCTTCGCCGGAGTCTTCGCCGCGGTGGTGCTCCTCGCCGGACGTGAGCGGACCCTCCTGTCGATCACCGCCGCCCTCGCGGCCGGACAGCTCGCCCTGCACGTCCTCTTCGGGCTGGGACACCACGCGTCGGCCACCGCGACGGGCTCCGGGGACGACTCGTTGATCCGCTTCGCCGCCGGGCTGGTGTGCGGAGCCGGACCGGCACAGCTGAGCGCCGGTGAAGCGCACCGCATCGTGACCACCGCGGGCATCGACCCCGAGACGGTGGGCCAGGCCCCGGCCCACCTGGGGGCGGCGACCGCCCACCCGGCCGACCCGACGCTCCTGGCCTCGGTCATGTCCGGACTGCCCAGCCTGCCCATGTTCCTGGGGCACCTGCTCGCGGCGCTCGCCACCGGCTGGCTGCTGCGCCGGGGCGAGATCGCGCTCTTCCGGCTGGCCAGGCTCTCCGCGCAGGGCGGCCGCCAGCTCGCGGCCGGGGCCAGGCTGCGCGCCCTGCGGGCGGCGCTGGCACTCGTACGCGCACTGCGTGCGGGACTTCCCGGGCGGCCCACGACCGGGCCGGTCGTGTTCCGCAGCGCCGACGACGCCGCCCTGCCGGCCACCGGAGACCCTCTTCAGCACATGGTGACCAGGCGCGGCCCGCCGCCCGTATACGTACGCGCAGCCTGACACGACCCCTCCACCAGGATTCCGGTGAGGAGGCGGTCGTGATGCCGTCGCGCCTCCGCGCGCCGGACCCACCTTTTCCTCATGCCTCGTGGAGTGATCCCTGTCATGAACGTTTCCCGCATCGCCCTCGCCGGCGGCGTCGCCGCGTCCACCGTCCTGCTGCTCGCCGGTACCGCCTCCGCGCACGTCAGCGTGCAGCCGCAGGGCGAGGCCGCCAAGGGCGGCTACGCCACCGTCAACTTCAAGGTCCCCAACGAGCGCGACGACGCGTCCACCGTCAAGCTCGAGGTCAACTTCCCGACGGACCACCCGCTGGCCTCCGTCAGCCCCCAGCCGGTGGCGGGCTGGAAGATCGACGTCACCAGGAGCAAGCTGGCCAAGCCGCTCGAGGTGCACGGCAAGAAGATCGACGAGGCGGTCTCCAAGGTCACCTGGACCGCGGACGGCAAGGGGATCGAGCCCGGTTTCTTCCAGCAGTTCCCGCTCTCGGTCGGGCAGCTGCCCGAGGACACCGACCAGATGGTCTTCAAGGCGCTCCAGACGTACAGCAACAAGGAAGTCGTCCGCTGGATCGAGGAGCCCGCCGAGGGCGGCGAGGAGCCCGAGAGCCCGGCCCCCGTCCTCGCGCTGAGCGCCCCGGCGGCCGACGCCCACGGTGCCCCCGCCGACGACAAGAGCGGCGAAGCGGCGAAGGAGAAGACGACGGCGTCCTCGGACGACACCTCGTCCTCGAACAGCGACAGCACCGCCCGTGTCCTGGGCATCGTCGGCATCGTCGTGGGTGTCGCGGGTGTCGCGTTCGGCGTACTCGCCGGCCGTCGCCGCAACGCCTGATCCCACCGGCTCCGCCAACCCGTATCCACAGATCAGGAACTGAGCTCCATGCACAGCAAGAAGAAGGTGCTGGCCGCGGCGTTCGCCGCCGTGGCCGCGCTGACCCTGTCGGCCTGCGGCAGCGGAGGGGACTCGGCGGACAATTCCGTCGCCGAGGTCTCCTCCGGGACCGGATCCGCTCCGGCGACCGTGCTCGACCAGCCGTTCACCAAACCCGATCTCGTCCTCACCGACACACACGGCGCGAAGTACGACCTGCGTGAGCGGACCAAGGGCAAGCCGACGCTCATCTACTTCGGCTACACCAACTGCCCCGACGTCTGCCCGCTGACCATGAGCAACATCGCCGTGGCGAAGCGCGCTCTGCCCAAGGCGGACCAGGAGAAGCTCCAGGTCGTCTTCGTCACGACCGACCCCGAGCGGGACACCCCGGCGTCCCTGGGCAGCTGGCTCAAGGCGCAGGATCCCGGCTTCACCGGCCTCACCGGCGACTTCCCGACCATCCAGGCGGGGGCACGGCAGATCGGCATCGGCATCGACCCGCCGAAGAAGGAGAAGGACGGCACGGTCGTCTCGATGCACGGGGCCCAGGTGATCGCGTTCTCCCCGAAGACGGACAAGGGGTACGTGCTCTACAGCGAGGACACCACGGCCGAGGACTACACCGAGGACCTCCCGAAGCTCGTCAAGGGGGAGACCCCGTGAACCGCCGAACGGCCGTCGCCGTGGGCCTGGCCCTCACCACCGGTCTGGCGCTGACGGCGTGTTCCTCGGACAGTGTGCCGCGGCTGGAGGTGACCGGCGCCTTCATGCCCCAGCCCGTCAGCGACATGGCGGCCGGTTTCCTCCTGGTGAAGAACAGCGGCGGCACCGCGGACCGGCTCACCTCGGTGACCAGCTCGCTCTCCGACAACGTGTCCATCCACGAGACGAAGAACAACACGATGCGGATGGTGACGTCGTTCGAGGTGCCCGCCGGTGGCGAGCTCGACCTCGAACGCGGTGGCAACCACATCATGTTCACGGAGCTGAAGCAGCAGCCGAAGCGGGGAGAGACGGTCTCCGTGGAACTGCACTTCGAGAAAGCCGACCCCATCACGGTCGACATTCCCGTGAAGGAGACCACCTACAACCCGAAGAAGCAGTGAGGTACTGACGCCCCATGACAGCCACCGCCCCGCACTTCGGGCCCTCCCCGATACGACGGCCGCTCGCAGCGGTCGCGCTCCTCGCCACGCTGATCAGCCTGCTGTTCGGTCTGGTGCTGGCGGGCGCGAGCCCCGCGTCCGCACACGCCGCCCTCACCGGGAGCGACCCGCAGGACGGGGCGGTGGTCGCCGCCGCCCCCACGGACGTCACGCTCACCTTCTCCGAGCAGATCGCCATGGGCGACGACTCGATCCGGGTCCTCGACCCCAGCGGGAAGCGGGCCGACACCGGCGCGCCCAGTGACCGGACGAGCGGCGGTGCCGTTCGCTACGGCATCCAGCTCCACAGCGGACTGCCCGACGGCACGTACACCGTGGCCTGGCAGGCCGTGTCCGCCGACAGCCATCCCGTCTCGGGAGCCTTCACCTTCTCCGTGGGCGCCCCCTCGGAGACGACCGTGGCACTGCCCTCGACCGAGGCCGGCGGCGGACTCGTGGGGATGCTCTACGGCATCGCGCGGTACGCCGCGTACGCGGGATTCATCCTGCTCGCGGGCGGTTCGGCCTTCGTGCTCGCCTGCTGGCAGAAGGGCGCCGGCGCACGGCCGCTGCAGCGGCTCGTCGTACGCGGCTGGGTCACCCTCACCGCGGCCACCCTGGCCATGCTGCTCCTGCGCAACCCCTACACCGGGTCGGGCGAACTGTCCGACGCCTTCGACCTGGACGGCCTCCAGTCCGCGCTCGACACCAAGCCGGGAGCCGCGCTGGTCTCCCGGCTGCTGCTCCTGGGAGCCTCCGCGCTCTTCGTCGCCGTCCTCTTCGGCGCGTACGCCAAGCGCGAGGACGAGAAGGAGAAAAAGGACCTCACCTTCGGGCTCGCGACCGGCGGAGTCGTCATCGCCGCCGGGATCGCCGGGACCTGGGCCCTGGCCGAGCACGCCTCGACAGGGATCCAGCCGGGGATCGCCATGCCGGTGGACATGCTCCACCTGCTCGCCGTCGCCGGCTGGCTGGGCGGACTCGCCGCTCTGCTGGTCGCCCTCCACCGCACGCCCGACGTCACGGACGACGCGGTCCGGCGGTTCTCACGCGTGGCGTTCGGCAGTGTGCTCGTCCTTGCCGCGACCGGGCTCTACCAGTCCTGGCGTCAGGTCGGTTCGTGGTCGGCCCTGACCGGTACGCGGTACGGGCAGCTGCTCCTCGTGAAGGTGGCGCTCGTCGCCGTGCTCGTCGGGGTCGCGTGGGTCTCCCGGCGGTGGACCGCACGACTGGCCGAACGCACCGGACCGGCCGCACCCCCGGAGGCGGCCTCGACGGAGTCGGAACCGGCCGTACCGGACTCCGAGGGCGACGAGGAGGTCGCTCCGGAGCGCGCCGCGCAGCTCTCCCGGCAGCGCGCCGCCCTGACGGCCACGAAGGAGAAGCGCGCCCGCGACGCCGACCCGGACCGCTCGGGGCTGCGGCGTTCGGTGATGGTGGAGACGGGCATCGCCGTGGTGCTGCTCGTCGTCACGACGATCCTGACGTCCACGGAACCCGGTCGCACGGAGGAGGAGGCCGCCCGCGGCAGCACCGCCGCGGCGGTGCCGGCGACCGGCGGCGAGGTGAACCTGAGCCTGCCCTTCGACACCGGCGGCCAGAACGGCAAGGGCACGGTACGCCTGGACATATCGCCCGGCGGGACCGGCGCGAACAGCGCGCACGTGTGGATCGACGGACCCGACGGACGTCCGCTGGACGTCCCCGAGGTGAAGCTCGCCTTCACGCTGGAGTCCAAGGACATCGGCCCGCTGCCGGTCGTACCCGACCGCCTCACCGAGGGCCACTGGACCGCGAGCGGCGTGCAGATCCCGATGGCGGGCGACTGGAAGATCGCCGTGACCGTGCGGACGTCGGACATCGACCAGACCACCATCGACAAGAACGTGAAGATCGGCTGAGCAGGGTGAGCAAGAAGAAGAACGGCCTCAGGAAGAGCGGCACCGCCGCCGGGAACCGCGAGGAGTCGCGTCCCGACGGTGCCGGTGGCGTCTCCCGGCGACGGCTGATCGGCAGCGCGGGAGCGGCCGGAGCGGCAGGCCTCGTCCTCGGCGCGGCCGGTGGCGCGACCACCTACGCCACGACGCGCGAGGAGCGGACGGCGCTGACCACGGTCGGCTCGACCGAGGCGATGTTTCACGGGAAACACCAAGCGGGGATCACCACTCCGCTTCAGGCGCGCGGGCACCTGGTCGCCTTCGATCTGGTGCCCGGCGCGGGGCGCAAGGAGGCGGCCGCCCTGCTGCGCCGGTGGTCGGCGGTGGCGCAACGGCTGATGGCCGGTGAGGTGGCGAAGGGCGGCCCGGGTCACGACACCGGGGTGGCACTGGACGCGGGCCCGTCCTCCCTGACCGTCACATTCGGATTCGGCCGCACCTTCTTCGCCCGTACCGGACTGGACGACCGGCGACCGGCGGCCCTGGACCCGCTGCCCGCCTTCTCCTCCGATCACCTCGACGCCAAGCGGTCCGACGGCGACCTCTGGGTACAGATCGGTGCGGACGACGCGCTCGTCGCCTTCCACGCCCTGCGCGCCCTGCAGAAGGAGGCCGGCTCCTCGGCCCGGGTGCGGTGGCAGATGAACGGCTTCAACCGCACTCCGGGCGCCACGGCACGGCCGATGACCGCACGCAATCTGATGGGCCAGGTCGACGGCACGAACAACCCCCGCCCGGCGGAGAGCGACTTCGAGAAGCGCATCTTCGTGCCGTCCGACGACTCCTCGGCGTCCGCCTGGATGGCCGGCGGTTCGTACGCCGTGGTCCGGCGGATCAGGATGCTCCTGGACGACTGGGAGGAGCTCACGGTCGAGCGCCAGGAACAGGTCATCGGACGGCGCAAGGCGGACGGCGCCCCTCTCAGCGGTGGTTCGGAGAGCACCCCGATGGACCTGGACAGGACAGGGCCGGACGGAAAGCCGCTGATCCCCTCCAACGCCCACGCCAGGATCTCCTCCCCCGAGAAGAACGGTGGCGCCGCGATGCTGCGGCGCCCGTTCTCGTACCACGACGGCATCTCCGACGACGGCACCCCGGACGCCGGACTGCTCTTCGTCTGCTGGCAGGCCGATCCGTTCAAGGGCTTCATCCCGGTGCAGCGCAAACTGGACCGCGGGGACGCCCTCTCACCGTTCATCCGGCACGAGGCGAGCGGCCTGTTCGCCGTACCCGGGGGTGCCGGGGCAGGGGAGTACGTGGGGCAGCGCCTGCTGGAGTCATGAGCGGCAGTGGCCTCGTCCTGCCCCGCACCGGGGAGAACGGGGCGCCCGTCCGGAGGCCGGCGTGAGGCGCACAGCCCCTTCCGTCGGCCCACTAGGGTGACCGTATGTCAGCCACGCGCTACGCCTACCTCGGCCCCGAAGGCACCTTCACCGAGGTGGCCCTCCGTACGCTTCCCGAAGCCGCCACCCGTGAACTGGTCCCCATGGTCTCCGTGCCGGCCGCACTGGACGCCGTACGCAACGGCCAGGCCGCCGCGGCTCTCGTCCCCATCGAGAACTCCGTGGAGGGCGGGATCACCGCGACGCTCGACGAGCTGACCACGGGCGCTCCGCTGATGATCTACCGCGAGGTACTGCTCTCCATCACGTTCGCCCTGCTGGTGCGTCCCGGGACCAAGCTCTCGGACATCAAGACCGTCACGGCCCACCCCGCCGCCCAGCCCCAGGTCCGCAACTGGATGGCGGCGCATCTGCCCAACGCGGTGTGGGAATCGGCCGCCTCGAACGCGGACGGGGCCCGGCTGGTCCAGGAGGGCCGCTACGACGCCGCCTTCGCCGGCGAGTTCGCGGCGGCGACCTACGGGCTCGAGCCGCTGGTGACCGAGATCCACGACGCGGAGAACGCCCAGACCCGCTTCGTGCTGGTCGGGCGCCCGGCCAGGCCGTCCGCGCCCACGGGAGCCGACAAGACCTCCGTCGTGATCTGGCTCGGCGACGACCACCCGGGAGCACTGCTCGAACTGCTCCAGGAGTTCGCCGTCCGCGGGGTCAACCTGATGCTGATCCAGTCCCGGCCCACCGGGGAGGGCATCGGGAACTACTGCTTCGCCGTGGACGCGGAGGGGCACATCGCGGACCGCCGCGTCGGCGAGGCGTTGATGGGGCTGAAGCGGATCTGCCCCAATGTGCGGTTCCTCGGTTCCTATCCGCGCGCGGGGGTGACGCCCGACGAGGTGGGGGCGCTCCGGACGGGGACGTCGGACACCGACTTCACCGAGGCGTCCGACTGGCTGGCCCGCAGCCAGGACGGCCGGGTCTGAAAGCCCACCCCGGAGGACCGGCCGCGTGCCTGCCGGTCCTACCTGCAGATTTTCACGCCACACACAGGGTTATCCACAGGGGGCGGTCCCGGCCTGGGGACAAGTCGACACCTCAACGCGACATGGTCGACAAATCACCCCTCTCGACCTGGATACCTCTAGGGGCCCAGCCTCTCTCGTGTCGCCCTCATTCCCTTGATCAACTCATTGGAGCGAGGAATACCCACCCGAATGAGTGCACGAACGAGGTTTGAGCCGCGAATCCCTGCCCCTTCGTGCCACTTTCGGAACGATCTCCCCTGGCATCCACAGAGCTTCTTCACAGCCTGTGGATAACTAATTGAATCCACCGCAGCCTGTGGACAACCCGCCCGCCCGACGCCTCCCAACTCCCCCCGCACACAACGCCGATACGTCAGGCCGCAGGCGGACCCGCCCCCTTTTCGAGGCAATGGGCCCTTTTCCTGGCGATCTCCACCCTTCATCCACCTCCTCGATTCATCAGGATTAGCGATACCGGCAATTCGGGCAAAGCGCCACGCTCGTCGATATCGGTTCGAGCGGCGGATCCCCGCACCGGTAGCCTTGAGGGGTGATTGACCTTCGCCTGCTCCGTGAGGACCCCGACCGTGTTCGCGCCTCCCAGCGCGCCCGTGGAGAGGACGTCGCACTCGTCGACGCCCTGCTCTCCGCCGACGAGCTGCGCAGGTCGTCCGGCGTCCGCTTCGACGAACTCCGCTCCGAGCAGAAGTCGCTCGGCAAGCTGATCCCCAAGGCCACTCCCGAGGAGCGCGCCGAGCTCCTGAAGAAGGCCGATCAGCTCAAGGCCGGGGTCAAGGCCGCCGACGCCGCACAGGACGAGGCGGACGCCGAGGCCAAACGGCTGCTCCTGCAGCTCGGCAACATCGTCCACGAGGACGTGCCGGTGGGGGGCGAGGAGGACTTCGTCGTCCTGGAGACGCACGGCACGATCCGCGACTTCGGCGCCGAGGGCTTCGAGCCCAAGGACCACCTGGAGCTCGGCGAGGCACTGGGCGCCATCGACATGGAGCGCGGCGCCAAGGTCTCCGGATCCCGCTTCTACTACCTGACCGGCGTCGGCGCCCTGCTCGAACTCGCCCTGGTCAACGCGGCGATCGCGCAGGCCACCGAGGCCGGTTTCGTCCCCATGATCACCCCGGCCCTGGTGCGCCCGCGCGCCATGGAGGGCACGGGCTTCCTCGGCCAGGCCGCGGAGAACGTCTACCACCTGGAGAAGGACGACTACTACCTGGTCGGCACCTCCGAGGTCCCGCTCGCCGCGTACCACATGGACGAGATCATCGACGCCGACAAGCTGCCCCTGCGGTACGCCGGCTACTCGCCGTGCTTCCGCCGTGAGGCGGGCACCTACGGCAAGGACACCCGCGGCATCTTCCGGGTCCACCAGTTCGAGAAGGTCGAGATGTTCTCGTACGTCGACCCCACGGACGCCGAGGCCGAGCACCGCCGGCTCCTGGACTGGGAGAAGCAGTGGCTCACCGGCCTGGAGCTGCCGTTCCAGGTGATCGACGTCGCCACCGGGGACCTGGGCGCCTCGGCCTCGCGCAAGTTCGACTGCGAGGCGTGGATCCCCACCCAGGGCAAGTACCGCGAGCTGACCTCCGCGTCGAACTGTGACGGCTTCCAGGCACGCCGGCTCTCCGTCCGTATGCGGGACGGCAAGAAGGTCCAGCCGCTGGCGACGCTGAACGGCACGCTCTGCGCCGTACCGCGCACGATCGTGGCGATCCTGGAGAACCACCAGCTGCCCGACGGTTCGGTCCGTGTGCCCGAGGCCCTCCGCCCGTACCTCGGTGGGCGCGAGCTGCTGGAGCCGGTCTCCAAGTGACGTTCCCGTACAAGCTCGTCGCGACCGATCTCGACGGCACCCTGCTGCGTGACGACCACACGGTCTCCGGCCGCACGCGCGAGGCCCTGGCCGCGGTCACCGCGGCCGGTGCCGCGCACATCGTCGTCACCGGACGCGCGGTGCCGTGGACCCGGCACATCCTGGACGACCTGGGCTACGAGGGTCTCGCGGTGTGCGGGCAGGGCGCCCAGGTCTACGACGCGGGTGAGCACAGGCTGCTGACCTCGCTCACCCTGGACCGGCAGCTCGCGGGGCTCGCCCTGTCCAAGATCGAGGCGGAGGTCGGACCGCTCGCGCTGGCGGCGAGCCGTGACGGCCTCGAGGGCGAGGTGCTGGTCGGGCCGGGTTACCGGGTGCAGGAAGGCCCCCTGCCCGCGCTCTACATGAACGACCCCGCCGAGATGTGGTCCGCTCCGCTCAACAAGGTCTACATACAGCACCCGGAGCTCGACGACGACGCCCTCGCGCACGCCGCGCGGCAGGCCGTCGGCAGTCTCGTGAACGTCGTCATGGCGGGCCCGGGTGTCGTGGAGATCCTGCCCCTGGGGCTGAGCAAGGCGACCGGACTCTCCCTGGCGGCCCGCCGTCTGGGGCTCAAGGCCGCGGACACCCTGGCCTTCGGCGACATGCCCAACGACATCCCGATGTTCGGCTGGGCGCAGCACGGTGTCGCCATGGCCAACGCGCACGACGACCTGAAGGCCGTGGCGCACGAGATCACCGCGTCGAACGAGCACGACGGCATCGCGGTCGTGCTGGAGGAGCTGCTCCGGACGGCCCCGCGCGCGTAGCGGGCACGGGGCGTCTCGGGTACCGGCCACCGGGGCGCCGGCTCGCTGTGTGCGGAGGATGCGCGGATCGAACGCGCGCGGGGGAAACCCCGACGACGGCTTAGCAAGCCGCTGCCTTACCACTCGGCCAATCCTCCGGGAGGTGGCCGCGCGATGCGCTGAAGGCCACCCGGGGGTACTGTCGCGGCGGCGCCGCCGGGCAGCTGAAGAAGCTACCTGGGCGTCGGCCGCGGACCACCCTGCGGGGAACTCGACGGACTCGTCCTCCTGGTCATCGCCGCGCTCCTCTCCCGGTCCTCACGGGCGCCGCCGCGGGCGCCGTCCCTTCACTGTGCCCGAGGCCGTCGCCCGGGACCACCCCTTTTCCTCGGGGTGGCCCCGGGCGAGTCCTCAGCCGTCCGTGCGGCGGCCCGGAGCCCGCAGCCGGCGGGAGAGGTCGTCCATCCGCGTGTCGAGCCGGACGACGTCCTGCGAGACGTCGGTGAGCCGGAGGCTGATCGCACCGACGACCTGATGGGTGACGTCGAGCTTCCGGTCGAGCGAGTCCAGCCGTTGCGACATCCGCCCCAGCACGGGGCCGAGCTCCTGGAGCGCGCTTCCCACTCCGAGGAGGCAGCCCTCGATCCGGGTGACCCGACGTTCGAGGGAGACGTACAACGCCCGGAGGTCCTCCTCGGCGTCGAGGAGATGGGTCCGGACGCTGCGTGCGATGTCGCTGTCGCGAAGAAGCATGGCGACATTGAGGACGGTCCGGCGGGTGTACAGCCGCAGCTGCGTGCTTGCCTGTGGATAACTTCCAGGCCCCTCCCCCTTCCATAGCGACAGCATGTCGCTATGGAAGGTGCGCAGGTCAGCACCTCTCAGCACCTTCATTCCGTTGTCGGTCAGCTCCGGCTGGTGCCGGTCGGTCAGCCGCCTGACCGCGGCTGTGGATACTTCGAAGTAACGGGCCACGTTCTCTGTGCGGAGGTGAATTCCGTCGGGGAGCATGACAAGGCTCTTGACCTTGTCGAGAGCTTCGACGCGCCCCATCTGCTCGACCCGGAGTGCCGGGGATTCGAGCAGGGCGACTTCGGTGGGCATAGGTGTGCCTTTCGTGCGCGGGAACGACAAGGGCCGCCCTGTCCCCGGGCCTCGGGGTGGAGGGCGCTCACGGTTGCCACCTGCTCGATGACCGGTCGGCGGGCGCTGCCTCACCGATGCCGGCATTCCCCTGATTCACGAAAGCTCGACGCCACGGATTCCAGTTGCCTCCACGCACCCTGCCAACGAGCCGGCACCGGGTACGTCACGCCGCGCGTCCCGCCTGACATGGGACAACCCCCGCCCGAGGGGCGGGGGTTGCACCGATGGCGACGGGCCTCACTCCTCGCCGGCGAGCTTCAGCGCGCGCAGCTTCTGGCCCGCGTACCACGTGGCGACGACCGTGACACCGGCCAGCAGGACGGTTGCCAGCGGCAGGCCGACGTCCGAGGTGACCAGGCCGTCCCCGGCGACCTTCTCGGCGACCGAGAGGGACCACTGCTGCACGCTGAGCGTCCGCGCGCCCGGTACGAGGCTGCCGAAGAGCGCCTCCCACACCAGGGCGTACACGAGGCCGAAGACGACCGCGTGCCGGCTGACCGTACCGAGCAGGAGGAACAGTGCGCTGTACGCGATCGAGGCGACCAGTGCCGCGATCGTGTAGGCCACCGCGATCTGCCCGCCGTTGCCGTTGAGGACGAGCCCGGCGATCAGTGTCGGCAGGGCCGAGAACAGCATGGTCACGCCGACGGCCACGATGAGCTTGGTGAAGATGATGGTGGGCCGCTTCACCGGCTTGGCCAGCAGATAGACGATCGAGCCGTCGTCGATCTCCGGACCGATGGCGCCGGTCCCCGCGATGACGCCGATGAGCGGGACCATCGTGGCGATGGCGAAGCCGCCCAGCACGCCGGAGGCCACCTGGTCGTCGGCGCCGGCGAACGCCCGCACCGCCACGGCGATGGCCACCAGCAGGACCGGCAGGACGAACAGGATGGCGGCCCGGCGCCGGCCGAGCAGGGCCCGGTAGGTGAGCCGGGCGACTGTGGGGTCGTACATGACGCTTCACAGCTCCTTTCAGGCCACTACTCAGGCCGCTACGAGATAGGAAAAGACCGATTCGAGGGACTCGTCGGACGGGGACACGGTCAGCAGCCGGATGCCGTTCTCACGCGCCACCTTCGGCAGCAGTGTGGTGAAGCGGCCGAAGTCGACCGCCTGGATACGCAGGGCCCGCTCCGTCACGTCGACCTCGATCCCCGCGGTCGAGGGGTCCGCGATGAGCGCCGCCGCCAGCGCCCGGTCGTCGCTGGACCGTACGAGGTAGCGGTGCGGCCGGTCCGTCATCAGCCGGCGGATCTTGCGGAAGTCGCCGGACGCGGCGTGCCGGCCCGCCACGATCACCTCGATGTGCGAGGCGAGCTGCTCGACCTCCTCCAGAATGTGGGAGGAGAAGAGCACGGTGCGCCCCTCCGCCCCCATCCGACGCAGCAGGTCCATCAGCTGCATCCGCTGACGCGGGTCCATGCCGTTGAACGGCTCGTCCAGCAGCAGCACCGACGGGTCGTGCACCAGGGCGGACGCCATCTTCACGCGCTGGCGCATGCCCTTGCTGTACGTGGAGATCTTGCGGTCCTGCGCGTACTCCATCTCGACCGTGGCCAGCGCCTTCGCCGCTGCCGCGTCGCCCAGTCCGTGCAGCTCCGCGTTGGCGACGACGAATTCGCGGCCGGTCAGGAAGTCGTACATGCCCTCACGCTCGGGCACGATCCCGATGGCCTTGTAGACCGACTCGTTGCGCCAGATCTGCGTGCCGTCGAGCGTCACCTTGCCGGTGGACGGCGCGAGGAAGCCGGCCATCATGTTGATCAGCGTGGACTTGCCGGCTCCGTTGGGGCCGAGCAGCCCCGTGACCCCGGGCCCCACGGACATGCTGACGTCGTTGACGGCGACCACGTTGCCGAACCAGCGCGAGGTGTGGTCGATCTCGATGGTGGTCACAGCCCGACCCTCCGGTAGCGGCGCATCAGTACGGCGTACGAGCCGGCGACGAGCGCGAGGACAACGATCAGATACACCACGCCCGCCGCGGCTCCGGGGCCCTCGCCGCCGGGGAAGGCGGACGCGGCGCCGAGGAAGGCGGTCTGCACCCCGTCGATCAGGGTGATCGGGGAGAACAGGCCCAGCCAGGTGATGGCGTCGGCCGAGCTGGTCTGCCAGGCGATCGCCTGGACCGTGGAGACCGCGCCGTAGGTGATGGTCATGACCGCGATCACCGCGGCGACCCCGAAGCCCCGGCGGGGTGTCAGGGCGGCGACGACCAGGCCCAGCCCGGCGAACAGCACGGAGAGCAGTGCCACCGAGACCATCCCCTGCCCGAAGCCCTTGGTCTGGTCGGCGAAGTCGAACTTCGCGAGCAGTGAACCCACGTAGAGGATGACGAGGGGCAGCCCGGTGAGGATGAGCAGGGCCGACGCCATGGCGGCGTACTTGGCCACGACGTAGTCGGCTCGCTCGATCGGCCGCGAGAAGTACAACGGCACGCTCTTGAAACGCAGGTCCCGGGACACGGACTGCGGCGCCTGGGAGGCGATGAAGAGCCCGATCACGGCCTGCAGGTAGATCGCGAAGTCCGTGTACTTGATCGGGAGCTTCGTCATGTTGGGCGTGGCGATGGCGACCGCTACGAGGATCAGTGCCACCAGGCACATCACGCCGCACAGAAGCATCGGCAGCACCTTGGACTTCGCGGACCTCCCCAGTCCGAACGAGCCCCTCAGGGACTGCGAGTAGAGGGAGCGGCGGGCGTAGGAACGGCCCAGCCGGACCCCGTCGTAGGAGCGGTATCCGATGTTGTGGATGCGGGAGGAGTCGCTCCCGGCCACGGTCCCTGTCTCAGTGCTCATGGTGACCGCTCCCCTTCTGCTGTCCGACGCCGGCGGTGGCGGCCGGGGCCGCACGGTGCGCCTCTCCGGCGCGGAAGACCTCGGCGATCCGGTGGCGACGCTGTTCCATCCGGATGAGGCCCAGTCCGAGCCCGGCGACACTGTCGCGGACCAGGTCGTAGGTCTCCTCGCCCGTCGCCTCGACCAGGAGGATGTGGCCCGCTCCCGGCAGCCCCTCGGCGTCGAGTCCGTCGTGGCCGACGAACGTGATCCCGGCCTCGGTGAGGACCTTGCGCAGGGCGTCCGTACCGTCCGGATGGTCGTCGCTGTCGGTCACCTCGACCGCCAGGGTCGTGGTGACCGAGGTGAAGTCGCTGGTCGAGCTGGACCGCAGCAGTGATCCACCGTCGATGACGACGACGTGGTCGCAGGTCCGCTCCAGCTCCCCCAGGAGGTGGGAGGTGACCAGCACCGAGATGCCGAAATCGGTGTGGACGCGGCGGATCAGACCGAGCATCTCGTCGCGGCCCACGGGGTCCAGACCGTTGGTCGGCTCGTCGAGGAGGACCAGCTTCGGGTCGTGGACCAGGGCCTGGGCCAGCTTCACACGCTGCTTCATGCCGGTCGAGTAACCGCCGATGGGGCGGTAGCGCTCCTCGTACAGACCGACGTGGCGCAGGGTGTCCGCGGTGCGTTCACGCGCGGCGGTGGGCGGCAGCCCGGACATCCTCGCCATGTGGACGACGAACTCGGTCGCGGAGACGTCGGGAGGGAGGCAGTCGTGCTCGGGCATGTACCCGACCCGCTCCCTGATCGCGGCGCCCTCGGTGGCCACGTCGAGCCCGAGCACCGCGGCCCGGCCTTCGGTGGCGGGGGACAGACCCAGCAGGATCTTGATCAGTGTGGACTTGCCGGCCCCGTTGGAACCCACCAGGCCGGTCACGCCCGGTCCGATGTCCAAGGAGAGCCGGTCAAGCGCGGTCACCCTCGGGAACCGCTTGCTCAGGCTTTCGGTTGCGATCACAGTCACGTCGTCGACGGTAGTGGCGCGTACCACAGGAGTCGTCAGACCAGGCGGCTGGATCGGCGTCCGACTCCAGGCGTACGGACCCGTAGGGGGACCCCACGAGGAAGGAGGCGGTGCTCCGTGTGCCGGCTCGGTACCGGGGCAGGTTCGGATGATCCCTTGACGCGACCGTCCCGCGGTTGCCACATTCGGCGGTGTCACGTTACGGACGCGTACCGCGACGCCGGCACAGGGACGAGGAGGCGGCGTGGATCTGCCAAGCGCGCGTGAGCGCTGGGTGCGAACGGGTGGGATCGAGCTGTGTGTCGCCGAGTTGGGTGACTCCGCGCAGCCGACGATCGTGCTGGTGCACGGCTATCCGGACAGCAAGGAGGTCTGGTCCGAGGTCGCCCGGCGACTGGCGGACCACTGGCACGTGGTCCTCTACGACGTGCGGGGCCACGGCAGGTCGACGGCCCCCGAGCCGCTGCGCGGTGGTTTCACACTCGAGAAGCTGACCGACGACTTCCTGGCCGTGGTGGACGCCGTGAGCCCGGACCGGCCGGTCCACGTGGTCGGCCACGACTGGGGTTCGGTCCAGTCCTGGGAGTTCGCCACGGTGGAACGGACCAAGGGCCGCATCGCCTCGTTCACATCGATGTCCGGCCCGTCCCTCGACCACTTCGGGCACTGGATCCAGCAGCGGACCTCCCGGCCGAGCCCCCGCCGGGTGGGGCAACTGCTCGGCCAGGGCGCCAAGTCCTGGTACGTGTACGCGCTGCACACGCCCGTTCTCCCGGAGATGGCCTGGCGCGGACCGCTCGGCAGGCAGTGGCCGCGCATCCTGCGGCGGATGGAGAAGGTGCCCGCGGACGGATACCCGACGGCGTCACTCCCGCAGGACGCGGCGCACGGGGCCTGGCTCTACCGGGACAACATCCGGACCCGGCTGCGCCGACCGCGCCCGGACGCCCACGCGCACGTACCGGTACAGCTGATCACTCCGACCGGTGACGCCTTCCTCTCCCCGTCGCTCCACGACGAACTGGAGACCTGGGTGCCCCGGTTGGTGCGGCGCACGTTGCCCGCGAAGCACTGGGTCCCGCGCACCAGGCCGGATCAGCTGTCGTCCTGGATCGGCGAGTTCGTCGCCGCCTGCGAGGCCGGCGGCCCCGGTGATCCCGAGATCACGGATGCGCCGGCACCGGCGGCCGCCCGTGGTGCTCATGCGGACCGTTTCGGGGGCCAGTTGGTGCTGGTGACGGGAGCCGCTTCGGGGATCGGGCGCGCCACGGCGCTGTCGTTCGCACGGGCCGGGGCCCGCGTGGTGGCCGTGGACCGGGACGCCGAGGGCGTGGCCCGGACCGCGGAGACCGCCCGCCTGGCCGGCGCGCCTGCCGCATGGGCCGAAACGGTCGACGTCGGGGACGAACAGGCCATGGAGGAACTCGCGGAGAGGGTCGCCGCCGAATGCGGTGTCGTGGACGTCCTGGTGAACAACG
Source organism: Kitasatospora papulosa (assembly GCF_000717245.1). GTDB lineage: Bacteria > Actinomycetota > Actinomycetes > Streptomycetales > Streptomycetaceae > Streptomyces > Streptomyces papulosus. The sequence goes on along the minus strand of NZ_JNYQ01000002.1, from coordinate 471,520 downwards.
CGGGTATCGGCCTCTCGGGTTCCTTCCTCGACACGACGAGCGAGGACTGGCGGAACGTACTCGACGTCAATCTGTGGGGCGTCATCCACGGCTGCCGAATCTTCGGCAGGCAGATGGCCGACCGCGGGCAGGGGGGCCACATCGTCAACATCGCCTCGGCCGCCGCCTATCAGCCGTCACGTGCGCTGCCCGCGTACAGCACCTCCAAGGCGGCGGTGCTGATGCTCAGCGAGTGCCTGCGCGCGGAACTGGCCGAGCGGTCGATCGGGGTCAGTGCGGTGTGCCCGGGGTTCGTCGCCACGGGCATCACCGGGACGGCGCGCTTCACCGGCACCGACGCGGCCGAGCAACAGCGTCTCCGGAAGCGGACGACTCGGCTGTACTCCCTCCGCAACTACCCGCCGGAGAAGGTGGCCCGCGCGATTCTCGACGCCGTGGTGCACAACAGGGCCGTGGTACCGGTGACACCGGAGGCCCGCGGCGCTCGGCTGCTGGCGCGGATCAGTCCACGGATGGTGCGGGCCGTCGCACGGGTGAAGCCACCACTGTGACGGGCGGGAGGGGTTGGTCCCGGTCATGCTTCAACCCCACCTGGATCGTGCTGAGTAGCTGACCCGACGACGTCCGCCCGAGCAAGTCGGCTGCTACACAGTCACCTTGGGCATGTCCACTGTTTGCGGCGGCAGTTGCTCAACCCCTGGACACTTGCGGCTGATTGTTCACGGACATTCTGGTGCATACCTTCCATGTCGGTCATTGCGTACGCCAGTTGCCCAACGCCCCCAAAAACCATGCGGGTTGTCCACAGATTCATCAAACGGCCTGTGGATAAGTTGAGTTGGTTGTGGATCAAACCTGACGGGATCAAAAAGACCGTCTCCCCCGGATGAAATCCAGGTGCACCAGGAGACGCGGCGCGGGCACTCTGGCGAGATGGACGAAAGACGCACCGTCAAGGTGTCCAAGTACCTGTCGAAGCATCTCCGGCATGAACCCGGCCGGATCGGAATCAGCCTCGACGCACAGGGCTGGGTACCCGTCGAGGAACTGCTGCGGGCCTGTGCCCGCCACGGCTTCGCCCTCACGCGGGACGAACTCGACCACGTGGTGGCGGCCAACGACAAGCAGCGCTTCGCCGTGGAAGGCGATCGCATCCGGGCCAACCAGGGCCACTCCGTCACCGTGGATCTCGGCCTGCCGACGGCGGAACCGCCCGCGTACCTCTACCACGGGACCGTGGCGGAGGCGCTGGAGACCATCCGCACCGAAGGGCTCCGGCCCATGAACCGGCACCATGTCCATCTCTCCCCCGACCGTGGGACCGCGGTCCGTGTCGGAGCCCGGCGCGGAGCCCCCGTCGTCCTCCCGGTGGACTCGGGAGCCATGCACCGGGCCGGCCACTCCTTCCACGTCACCGCCAACGGGGTCTGGCTCACCGACCACGTGCCGCCGCTCTACCTGCGTCTGCGGGAATGACGCGTGCGGCGGATCAGTGCTTCATACCGCCGAGTCCCTCGCGCAGGTCGTCGAGGTTCATGACGGGCTGCAGAGCGATCGTGGACTTCGCGTGGAACAGCGGCTCCAGGGTCGGTGGCATCTGGGCCGAGTCCTGCATGTCGAACACCATGAGGCAGGTGCGCCGGCCGTTCTGGACGGTGAAGTAGGCCGCTTCGGGGTCGAGCTGGTCGACGACCTCCTCGATCACCTTGGCCATGGTTCCCTCGGCCACCGACCGGTTCGCCGTCTCGGTGTCCATCTGTGCGGTGAGCAGCATCCTCATGACGAGTCATTCCTTCCGGCGTACCGAGCCCGGCGCCGTGCGCACGTAGGGACGGAGCCGACCGGGCTCCCTTCCAGCGTCGTCCCGGCTCCCGCCTCCGGCAACCACTGCCGCCCGTCCGCGGAGGCGTTCCTCCCCCGCACCCCGGCGCCCGGTGGCCGACAAAGGCCCCGGTGGACCGCCGTAGAGTCGTGACCATGACCTCCTCCCGTCGACTGAGCACCGTGATCCTGCCCATCCACCGCTGGAACCAGGGCGGCCGACCGCTGTGGGTACGCGCCGAGGAGCTGGGGTTCCACGCGGCCTACACCTACGACCACCTGGCGTGGCGGACGTTCCGCGACGGCCCCTGGTTCGGAGCCGTACCGACCCTGACGGCCGCCGCCTCGGCCACCGAGAGGCTGCGTCTGGGCACGCTCGTGACCTCGCCCAACTTCCGGCACCCGGTGACGCTCGCGAAGGAACTCATCACCCTGGACGACGTGTCCGACGGCCGGGTCACCCTCGGGATCGGAGCCGGCGGGAACGGCTTCGACGCCACCACACTGCGGGGGAGCGCCGAGGAGCCGTGGACCCCCCGTGAACGTGCCGACCACTTCGAGGAGTTCGTCCCGCTGCTCGACCAGCTGCTCCGGGAGCCGACCGTCACGCAGGAAGGGCGGTTCTACAGCGCGAACGAGGCCCGGAACATCCCCGGCTGCGTGCAGCGTCCCCGGCTGCCCTTCGGGGTCGCCGCGACCGGCCCGCGCGGGATGCGGCTGGCGGCGCGGTACGGGCAGGCCTGGGTGACGACGGGTGACCCGAAACTGTTCGAGTCCGGGACGCCCGACCAGTCCGTGGAAGCCGTCCGCGGTCAGATCGCACGGCTGGGCGCGGCCTGCGAGGAAGCCGGTCGCGACGTCTCCGAACTGGACAAGGTCCTGCTCACCGGGTTCACACCCGGCAGCCCCCTGGAGTCGTTCGACGCCTTCGTGGACTTCGCGGGAACGCACTTCGAGCTCGGCTTCACCGAGATCGTCGTCCACTGGCCGGTGCCGGACTCCGTGTTCGAGCTGGACACCCCCCTGTTCGAGCGGATCGCCACCGAGGCCCTGGCCCAGTTCGGCTGACCGCGCGCGTCCCCGCCTCCGCGTGGGGCGGGGACGCCGTCACAGCCTCCGACCGGGTACGTCCGCCCGTACCAGCCTTCGGCATATGCCGGAGTCAGGTACCGCAGCTCATGGGCTCACCCACTCAGATGTGCGCCCCTCTGCACGCCCGTGCGACTCCGTACGGGAGAATGGCCGGGTGACCTCAGCTATCGACTCGCCTCTGCCTGCCGTGACCCGGCTGATCGCCACCGATCTGGACGGCACCCTCCTACGCGACGACAAGACCCTGTCGGACCGCACGACGGCCGCACTGGCCGCCGCGGAAGAGGCGGGAATCGAGGTCTTCTTCGTCACCGGCAGGCCGGCCCGCTGGATGGACGTCGTCAGCCCCCATGTGCAGCGTCACGGCATGGCGATCTGCGCGAACGGGGCAGCGGTCGCCGATCTCCACGACGGCACGCTCCTCCGGGCGTATCCGCTGGACCGCGCTGTCGCCCTGGCCGTGGTCGACACCCTGCGCGAGGCGGCTCCCGGAGTCTCCTTCGCCGTCGAGCTGGCCACCGGCATCCATTACGAACCGGCCTACCCGCCGTTCCACATGGACCCGGGTGCCACGGTCGCCGTCGCGGAGAAGCTGCTCCACGAGGAGGTTCCGGGCACCGGGACGCCGGTCCTGAAGGTCCTCGCCCACCACCCCGAACTCGCTCCGGACGCCTTCCTCTCGCTGGCCCGTGACCTCGCGGGGGACCGTGCGTCCTTCACCCGGTCCAGCCCCACCGCGCTGCTGGAGATCAGCGGCCCCGGAGTCTCCAAGGCCGCCACGCTCGCCGCCTGCTGCGCGGAGCGCGGAATCTCACCGGACGAGGTGGTGGCGTTCGGAGACATGCCCAACGACGTCGAGATGCTGAGCTGGGCCGGTGCGTCGTTCGCCATGGGCAACGCCCATCCGGCCGCCGTGGCCGCGGCGTCCGGGGTGACCCTCACGAACGACGAGGACGGTGTCGCGGTCGTGATCGAGCGGATCCTCGCCGCGCGCTGAGATCACCCGCGGGGCGGCCCGCCGGTGCCGTCCCGGGCATCGGCCGCCGTGTGTCAGAGCGGCACCTCCCAGGTCACCGTCGTGCCGCCGCTGCCCTCCCCGGCTCCCGGCCCGAACCAGCTCGCGCCGCCGAGGGACTCCGCCCGCCGCGCGAGGTTGCGCAACCCACTTCGCCGTCCGCCTTCCTGGATCCCGACCCCGTCGTCGGCCACCGTCAGCCGTACCGCGTCCCGCCCGTCCGGCAGCACCGCGGTCGCGTCCACCGTCACCTCGGCCCTCGACGCCCTCGCGTGACGGAACACGTTGGACAGCGCCTCGCGCAGCGCCGCGACGAGGTTCTTGCCGGCGAGCTCCCCCACGAGCGAGTCGACCGGCCCCAGAAACCGGTGCGCGGGCATGAAACCCAGGGGGACCGCGGCCATGTTGATCTCCCGCAGCACCCTGGTCCGCAGCCCCGACGGAGCCTCCGCAGGCTCCTGCTGCAACGCGAAGATGGCGGTCCGGATCTCCTGGATGGTCACGTCCAGCTCGTCGACGGCCCGTCCGATGCCGGCCTGCACCGCGGGGACCGTAGAGCGCCGCTGAGCGCCCTCCAGCATGATTCCGGTGGCGAACAGACGCTGGATGACGAGGTCGTGCAGGTCCCGGGCGATCCGGTCGCGGTCCTCGTAGACGGCGAGCCGCTCACGGTCCCGCTGGGCCTCGGCCAGTTTCAGGGCGAGTGCGGCCTGCGCGGCGAAATGGGTGGCCAGCGTCCGCTCGGCCCGGGTGAACGGCCGGCCGCCCCGGATCCGCGGGATGGACAGGGCTCCGAGCACCCGGCCTCCGCTGCGCAAGGGGAGCAGCATGTGCGGGCCGTACTGATCGGCCAGCCTGGTGATCAGCCGGGGGTCGGTCGCCGAGTCGTCCAGGAACACCTCCTCGCCTCGCAGCAGCGCGGCGACCACGGGGCTCTGCGGCGGGATGATCACGCCGAGGGAGGCGGACGGTGTGTCCCCGGCGACGGCCACGATCTCCAGGCCGCCCTGAGCGGCCGGGAGCAGCACGATGCCGACCTCGGCGTCGGCGAGACGGCGCGCCTGTTCGGCGACGACGGCGAGAGCCTCGTCGGCGTCCCCTCCCGAGAGGAGGGCGGTGGTGACGGCCACCGAACCGTCGATCCACTGCTCACGCCTGCGGGCCGCCTCGTACATCCGCGCGTGCCCGATGGCGATCCCGGCCTCCGTGGCCAGCACGCGCAGCATGTGCAGTTCGCCGTCGCCGAACGCGTTCCCGCCCTGTTTCTCCGCGACGTAGAGATTGCCGAAGGTCCGGCCCTGGTCCTGGACCGGGACCCCGAGGAAGGTACGCATCGTCGGGTGGCCCGCCGGGAAACCGGCGAAGCGCGGGTCCGTCCTCAGATCCTCCAGGCGGATGGGCACACCTTCCTGGATCAGTGCGCCGAGGAGCCCGGTGTGCCCGTCGGGCGGTCGGCCGATCGCCCGGGCGGCCTCCTCCGACACCCCGTGGGTGATGAAGTCGCAGAGGTCCTCACCGGGCGTCTCGACGACACCGATGGCCGCGTAACGGGCGTGGGCGAGTTCGGCGGCGGCCTCACAGATGCATGCGAGGGCGGCGTGGAGCTCGAGGCCCGTACCCACGGACCTCGTTGCCTCCAGCAGCCGCGGCAGTCGTGCGGTCAGCTCCGCGGAGAGCCCTCGCGGACCTCCGACGGTCTGCCGCGCGGATCCGGACGAGTCCTTCGGGTCGGGCTCGGGCATGACCCGAGCGTAATAAGCCCCCGATGGTACGGAAAGTCGGAATCCCGGGACCGGCTGTCCCTCAGCCCCGTACGGACACCGCCTGCCTCCGTCCCGCCGCGGCGGGCATCGGTTCCTGCTCTCGTCGGAGCATCCGGCGGAACGGACCGTCCTGCGCGGCCAGGGCGTCGTACGGCCCCTGCTGCACCAGCCGGCCCCCGTCCAGCACCAGAACCTCGTCCACCGCGTCGAGCCCGGCCAGCCTATGGGTGATCAGCACGGTCGTACGTCCCTCGGTCGCGGCCAGCAGGTCGGCGGTCAGCGCGTCGGCCGTCTCCAGGTCGAGGTGCTCCGCGGGCTCGTCGAGCACGAGCACGGGGAAGTCGGCCAGGAGCGCGCGGGCCAGTGCCAGCCGCTGTCGCTGACCGCCGGACAGCCGGGCCCCGTGTTCGCCCACCAGTGTGTCCAGACCGTCGGGCAGGGACAGCGTCCAGTCCAGCAGCCTGGCCGCGGCGAGGGCGTCCCGCAGCCGGTCATCGGTCGCACCGGGCCGGGCGAGCCGCAGATTCTCACGGATGGAGCTGTCGAAGACGTGCGCGTCCTGGGCGCACAGTCCGACGAAGGTCCGGACCGTGTCGCCGTCCAGCGCGGAGGCCTCCGTGCCGCCGAGACGGTACGTCCCCTCCCGGGCGTCCAGGAAGCGGAGCAGGACCTGGGCGAGTGTGGTCTTCCCGGAACCCGACGGGCCCACGACGGCGACCCGCTTGCCGGGGCCCAGTGTCAGATCGAGCGCGTGCAGCGCGTCCCGCTCCGCACCCTCGTACCGGGCGGACAGCCCGCGTACGTCGAGCGGGAAGGGGGAAGCGGGCACGTCGGCCGGCGTGGCCGGTTCCTCGACCTGCACGGGGGCGTCCAGCACCTCGAAGACCCGCTCCGCGCTCCGCTCGACCCGCTGCCGGTACTGCACCGCGAGCGGCAGTCCCGTCACCGCCTCGAAAGCCGCGAGGGGTGTGAGGACGACCACGGCGAGTTCCACACCCGCCAGGCGTCCGTCCGACACCGCCGGCAGCGCGAAGACCGCCGCGCCCACCACGGTGAGCCCACAGATGAGGGCCGAGAGCCCGCCGCCCAGCGCGGTCGCGGTCGCCGCTCGCGACGCGATCCGGGTGAGCAGGCCGTCGGCCGTGCGCACCTGCTCCCTGCGGGCGGGCAGCGCGCCCGCGACGGTGAGTTCGGCCGTCCCGCCGAGAAGGTCGGCGACCCGGACGGCCAGCGCGGACCGGGCGGGCGCCAGTTGGCGCTCGGCGCGACGGGCGCAGACCCCGCTGAGCCACGGCACACCCACGCCGGCGAGGAGCAGTCCGGCGGCCAGAACCAGGCCCGCCTCCGGCAGCATCCAGCCGGTGAAGGCCACCGCCCCGGTCCCGACGGCCAGCGCGGTGCCGGCGGGCAGCAGCCACCGAAGCCAGTAGTCCTGCAGGGCGTCCACGTCGGAGACCAGCCGGGACAGCAGGTCGCCACGTCGCGTGGCCCGGAGACCGGCGGGCGCGACACGCTCCAGGCCGCGGTACACCGCCACCCGGAGCTCGGCGAGCATCCTGAGCACGGCGTCGTGGGACACCAGCCGCTCCGCGTAGCGGAAGACGGCCCTACCCATGCCGAAGGCCCGGGTCGCGGTCACCGCGACCATCAGGTACAGCACCGGGGGCTGCTCGGAGGCACGCGAGATCAGCCATCCGGAGACAGCCATGAGGCCGACGGACGACCCCACGGCGAGGCTGCCCAGCAGAAGGGCCAGGCCCAGTTTCCCGTGCTGGGAACCGGCGGCCTCCCTGACCCGGGCGAGCACACGGCCACCGGCCCGGGGAGCGGTGTCCTGGAGCAGCGAACGGACCTCCTCGCCCACGGCCGGCTCCCCCGTGTTCCGTCGCGCGTCGCCGTCCCGGACCGCGAAGGCGGTGTCCGGGGAGTCCGGGACACCCGAAGCCGTCGTACCGACCGGCGCCTTCCCCGCCGGCAGCCCGTCCGGGCCCGGTTCGAGGGCCACGACCCGGTCCGCGACCGAGAGGAGTGCCGGCCGGTGGACGACCAGCAGCACGGTGCGGCCCTCGGCCAGCCTCCGTACCGCGTCGACGATGCCCGCCTCAGTCTCGCCGTCCAGACTCGCGGTCGGCTCGTCCAGCAGCAGCAGAGGCCGGTCGGCGAGGAAGGCCCTCGCGAGCGCGAGCCGCTGCCGCTGGCCCGCGGAGAGACCTGCTCCGTCCTCGCCGAGCGGTGTGTCGGCGCCGTCCGGCAGCGCGGCCACGAAGTCGTACGCCCCTGCCTCCCGGAGCGCGGACATGACCGCCGCGTCGTCCGCCTCCGGGCGGGCCAGTCGTACGTTCTCGGCGATCGTTCCGGCGAAGAGGTGCGGCCGCTGAGGCACCCACGCGATCTGCCCGCGCCAGCGTTCCTGGGAGAGAGCGGACAGTTCGGTTCCACCGACCCGCACCCGCCCCTGGTCCGGGACCGTGAAACCCAGCACCACGCTGAGCAGCGTGGACTTACCGACCCCGCTGGGACCCGTCAGGGCGACGGTTTCCCCGGGTTCGACCACGAGGGATGCGGCATCCAGCGAGGGCTCGGTCCGGCCCCGGTGCCGGACCGTCACGCCGTCCAGTTCCAACCGCAGTTGCTGCGGCACGTCCTGGGAGCCACCGGCCACGGGCTCGGTCTCCAGCACCGCGAAGATCTCCTCCGCGGCGGAGAGCCCTTCCGCTGCCGCGTGGTACTGGGCACCTACCTGGCGGATCGGGAGGTAGGCCTCCGGGGCCAGGATGAGAACGACCAGCCCCGTGTACAGGTCGAGCTCCCCGTGGACCAGCCGCATTCCGATCGTCACCGCGACCAGCGCGACGGAGAGAGTAGCCAGCAGCTCCAGCGCGAAGGAGGACAGGAAGGCGATCCGGAGGGTCTTCAGCGTGGCCCGGCGGTACTGCGAGGTGATGCTACGGATCGACTCGGCCTGCGCCTTCGCCCGGCCGAAGACCTTCAGGGTGGGGAGCCCGGCCACCACGTCGAGGAAGTGTCCGGAGAGCCGTGACAGCAGCTTCCACTGGCGGTCCATCCGGGACTGGGTCGCCCATCCGATCAGGATCATGAAGAGCGGAATGAGTGGCAGAGTCACCACGATGATCGCCGCGGAGACCCAGTCCTCGGTGACGATCCGGGCCAGCACGGCCACCGGGACGACGACCGCGAGGCCCAACTGCGGGAGATAGCGGGAGAAGTAGTCGTCGAGAGCGTCGACACCTCGTGTGGCGAGCGCGATGAGCGACCCGGTGCGCTGTCCTCCCAGCCAGTCCGGGCCCAGGTCGGAGGCCCGCTCCATGAGCCGGCCACGCAGCTCGGACTTGACCGCGGCACTCGCCCTGTACGCGGCCAGTTCGGTCAGCCAGGCCACGCCCGCCCTTCCCAGCGCGACAGCGGCGAGCAGGAGCAGCGGCGTGCGGAGTCCGGCGACGGACAGCCCGTCCTCGAACCCGCCCACCACCACTTCGGCGACGAGCATCGCCTGGGCGATGACCAGAGCGGCTCCGACCAGCCCCAGGGCCACCACGGCCGCCAGGAAGAACCGGGTGGCCCGGGCGTACCGGAGGAGACGCGGGTCGATCGGTTTCACGTGAAACAGCTCCCCAGTGAGCTCATGTCATTGACTCGGCCGGTTCAGTGCGCGTCGGCGATGTGGTGCGTGCCGATGCGCTTCCGGAACACCCAGTACGTCCACCCCTGGTACAGCAGCACCACCGGAGTGGCGATGCCCGCGCACCAGGTCATGATCTTGAGGGTGTACGGGCTGGACGATGCGTTGGAGACGGTCAGGCTCCAGGCGTCGTCGAGCGAGGACGGCATGACGTTCGGGAAGAGCGTCAGGAAGAGCATCGCGACGGCTGCGGCGATGGTCACTCCGGAGAACGCGAAGGACCAGCCCTCGCGGCCCGCCGAAACGGCGCCGATGGCCAGGACCAGCGACACCACAGCGATGATCATCGCGACCAGGCTCCGGACGTTGCCGTTCTCCGCCTGGGTCCACACGAGGAAGCCCAGCGCGAGCACCGCGGTGGCCAGGCCCAGCTTCACGGCCAGTCCTCGGGCCCGCGACCTGATGTCGCCGACGGTCTTGAGCCCGGCGAACACCGCCCCGTGGAAGGTGAAGAGCGACAGCGTCACCAGCCCGCCCAGGATGGCGTACGGGTTGAGCAGGTCCCAGAGGTTGCCGACGTACTCCATGTCGGCGTCGATCTTCACGCCGCGGACGATGTTTCCGAAGGCCACACCCCAGAGGAAGGCCGGGATCAGCGAGGTCCAGAAGATCGCGTGCTCCCAGTTGGCCTGCCAGCGCTCCTCGGGCCGCTTCGCCCGGTACTCGAACGCCACCCCGCGCACGATCAGGCAGAGCAGAATGACCAGCAGGGGCAGGTAGAAGCCGGAGAACAGCGTGGCGTACCACTCGGGGAACGCCGCGAAGGTCGCGCCGCCCGCGCTGAGCAGCCACACCTCGTTCCCGTCCCAGACCGGCCCGATCGTGTTGATCAGGACTCGGCGCTCCTTGCGGTCCCGGGCCAGCAGCTTGGTGAGGACCCCGATTCCGAAGTCGAATCCCTCCAGGAAGAAGTAGCCGGTCCACAGGACGGCGATGAGCACGAACCAGACGTCGTGGAGTTCCATCTCTCAGCTCCGCTTGATCTCAGTAGGAGAAGGCCATCGGCCGGTCGGCGTCCTCGTCGTGACCGCCGATCCGGGTGGGCGGGTTGAGGTCGGCTTCGGTGAGCTCCGGCGGACCCGCCTTGACGTACTTCAGGAGGAGCTTGACCTCGATGACGGCGAGCACCGCGTAGAGCGCGGTGAAGCCGATCATGGAGGTGAGGATCTCCCCTTGCGAGACTCCCGGGGAGACGGCGTCCCGGGTCTGGAACACCCCGTACACCACCCAGGGCTGCCGCCCCATCTCGGTGAAGATCCAGCCCCAGGAATTGGCGATCAGGGGGAAGAGCATGGTCCACAGGGCGGTGATCCAGTACAGCTTGGCGAGCTTCGGGCTCAGCGCCTTGTTCCTGAACAGCACCAGCTTCGGCACCTCGTCCTCGCCCGTGCGCAGCGCGGCCGGCAGCAGGAACTTCCGCCGCGTCAGCCACAGCCCGAGCAGACCGAGCCCGAACGACGCCATGCCGAAGCCGATCATCCAGCGGAAGCTCCAGAAGGCGACCGGGATGTTGGGGCGGTAGTCACCGGGCCCGTAGGTCTCCTGCAGCTCCTTGTTGATGTCGTTGATGCCGGGAACGTACGAGGTGAAGGTGTTGTCCGCGAGGAACGAGAGCACTCCGGGTATGGAGACCTCCACGTCGTTGTGCCCCTCGGCGACGTCCCCGACCGCGAAGAGCGAGAAGGGGGCACCGTCCTCGCCCTCCCACAGCGCCTCCGCCGCGGCCATCTTCATCGGCTGCTGCTTGAACATCACCTTGCCGAGGGTGTCTCCGCTGACCGCGGTGAGCATCCCCGCCGCCACCACCGTGACCAGCCCGACCCGCAGTGAGGTGCGCATCACCCGGATGTGCTTCTTGCGGGCCAGGTGGAAGGCGGAGATGCCGACCATGAAGGCGCCGCCGACGAGGAAGGCCGCCGTGATGGTGTGGAAGAACTGGGTGAGCGCGGTGTCCTGGGTGAGCACCTTCCAGAAGTCGGTGAGCTCGGCACGGCCGCGTTCCTCGTTGATCCGGTAGCCGACCGGATGCTGCATCCAGGAGTTGGCGGCCAGGATGAAGAAGGTCGAGAGGATCGTGCCGATGGACACCATCCATATGCAGGCGAGATGGATCTTCTTCGGCAGCTTGTCCCAGCCGAAGATCCACAGCCCGATGAAGGTGGACTCGAAGAAGAAGGCGATCAACGCCTCGAAGGCGAGCGGTGCGCCGAAGACGTCACCGACGAACCGGGAGTAGTCGGACCAGTTCATGCCGAACTGGAACTCCTGGACGATGCCCGTGACCACGCCCATGGCGATGTTGATCAGAAAGAGCTTGCCCCAGAACTTGGTCGCCCTGAGGTACTTCTCGTTGTCCGTGCGCACCCAGGCGGTCTGCAGGCCGGCGGTGAGCGCGGCGAGAGAGATCGTCAGGGGGACGAACAGGAAGTGGTAGACGGTGGTGATGCCGAACTGCCATCGCGCCAGGGTCTCTGGTGCCAGAGCCAGGTCCACGACTCTTCTCCTTACGTCGCCGTGATCACAGCCGCGGGACGCCCGGTCGAACCACCCGATCACGGGAGGAAACGGGGCTCGCTTGTGAACGCGTTCACATTCACAAGCAATTATGGCGCACGTGTTTTCGAAGCCATCGGGTGGGGGGTGGTTTCCGGCCGACCGGGCCGAGCCAGTCGAAACCGGACACCCCCTCCGGACGGATCCGGCGGGCGGAAGGCAGCGGGAACAGCGGTGGCCCCGCACCTCGGCGATCGAGGTGCGGGGCCACCGGGAGGGGCCGCGGGTACGGCCGCGCGGCTACAGCTCCTGCCGGAAGGACTCCGCGACCTTCAGGAACACGTCGTTGGCCTCGGCCTCCCCGATCGTGACCCGCACGCCCTCACCGGCGAAAGGCCGCACGACCACACCGGCGCGCTCGCAGACCCCGGCGAAGTCGAGCGTCCGGTCCCCGAGCCTCAGCCAGACGAAGTTGGCCTGCGACTCCGGGACGGTCCAGCCCTGCCGCACGAGCCCGTCGAACACCCGGGAACGCTCACCGACCAGCGATCCGACCCGCCCCAGCAGCTCGTCCTCGGCGCGCAGGGACGCCACGGCGGCGTCCTGGGCGACCTGGCTGACCCCGAAGGGGACGGCCGTCTTGCGCAGTGCCGCCGCCACGGGCTCGTGCGCCACCGCGAAACCGACCCGCAGACCCGCCAGGCCGTACGCCTTGGAGAAGGTCCGGAGCACCGCGACATTGGGGCGGTCCCGGTAGATCTCGATACCGTCCGGCACGTCGGCGTCGCGGATGAACTCCTTGTACGCCTCGTCGAGCACGACCAGGACGTCGTCCGGGACACGGTCCAGGAACCGCTCCAGCTCCGCCCGGCGCACCACCGTGCCGGTCGGATTGTTCGGGTTGCAGACGAAGATCATCCGCGTCCTGTCGGTCACCGCACCGGCCATGGCGTCGAGATCGTGCACCTCACCGCTGGTCAGCGGCACTTTCACCGAGGTCGCGCCGCTGATCTGCGTGATGATCGGGTACGCCTCGAACGAACGCCAGGCGTAGATGACCTCGTCCCCCGGGCCCGACGTGGCCTGGAGCAGCTGCTGGGCGACACCGACCGAGCCCGTGCCGGTGGCCAGATGGGAGACCGGCACGCCGAACCGGTCGGCCAGCTCGTTCATCAGACCGGTACAGGCCATGTCCGGGTACCTGTTGAAGGCGGCGGCCGCGGAGAGCACGGACTCCATGACACCGGGCAACGGGGGATACGGGTTCTCGTTGGAGGACAGCTTGAAGGCCACCGGTCCGTCCGTGGAAGCCGGCTTGCCCGGCACGTACGCAGGGACGCCGTCCAGCTCGGCACGCAGCTTGGGGCTCGTCTCGCTCACCGCAGGTCCTCCTCGACCATCCGTACACATCAATACTGCTCACCATATGAGGATTGGGCACCTGTGCGAACGGCCCAGGATCCGGAAATCGGCCCCTCCGGACGGGAGCACCGGCCACGCACCGCCGCGGCGGGCGTCCGAGGGCAGCGGGGAGGGGGAGCGTCGCCCGTCATCCCGTGCGCCGGTCGCGCACTCCGTGGCGCGCATCCCTCGAACAGGTGAGTTGAGACCTCTTCGAGACATGGGCCGTTCAGCAGGTACATGCGCGTCGATGCATGACACATTAATCTCGCTCCCATCAACGCCCTTGATTTACAAGGCATTTAAACGTTTATGATCATGCAGAAACGTGCCTGTCGACATGCGCATATGCGACCGGCCCAACCCGGCATCGGCCCCCTACTATCGGCTCGCCATGACAGCAGCAGGGAAGCACCAGGTGAGCCGGACAGAGACGCCCCGGCGCAGCGGCCGACAGGCACGGGCGGGGATCCGGGATGTGGCCGCGGCGGCCGGAGTCTCCATCACGACCGTTTCCGACGCGCTCAACGGCAAGGGCAGGCTCCCGGACGCCACCCGCCGGCATGTCCGCGAGGTCGCCGAGCGGCTGGGCTACCGCCCGTCCGCGGCGGCCCGGACACTCCGCACCGGCAAGTCGGGGCTCATCGGCCTGACCGTGACCACGTACGGGGATGAACCTTTCACCTTCACCGAGTTCGCGTACTTCGCGGAGATGGCGAGAGCCGCCACCTCGGCGGCGCTCGCCCGCGGCTACGCCCTCGTGATCCTTCCCGCCACGTCACGCCACGACGTCTGGTCGAACGTGGCACTCGACGGCACGGTCGTCATCGACCCCTCCGACCAGGACCCGGTCGTCACCGAACTCGTGCGCCAGGGCCTGCCCGTCGTCTCCGACGGACGCCCGGCGGGCACCCTGCCGGTCACCGCCTGGGTCGACAACGATCACCGGGCAGCCGTACTCGACCTGCTGGACCATCTCGCGGCAGCGGGAGCCCGCCGCATCGGCCTGCTGACCGGTACGACCACCGACACGTACACCCGGCTCTCCACCACCGCCTACCTCCACTGGTGCGAGCGGGTCGGCCAGGACCCCGTCTACGAGTCCTACCCGGCACACGACCCCTGCGCCGGAGCCGTGGCCGCCGATCGCCTGCTGGCCCGCCCGGACCGCCCTGACGCCGTCTACGGGCTCTTCGACCCCAACGGCACGGATCTGCTCGCCGCGGCCCGCCGCTACGGCCTGCGGGTCCCTGAGGACCTCCTGCTCGTCTGCTGCAGCGAGTCCACCGTGTACGCGTCGACCGAACCCCCCATCACCACGCTCTCGCTGAAGCCCCGCAGGATCGGCACAGCGGTCGTCCAGCTCCTCATCGACGCCATCGAAGGGGTCGAACACGACGGCCCTGTGGAGCAGGTGATACCGACGGAGCTCATCATCCGCACGTCCTCGCAACGGCGGCCGCCGCGCACCACGGTCAGCGCTCCGCGATCTCCCGCCGGGGACTGATCGTATTAATCCGGACCAAACGGCCGATGAACCAGGTGTGCGCACGGATTCACCACCCCTGGTGCGTCACACAGAACGATCCGCATTCCTATGATGGGCGCACGACACCGCGGACCACCTCTGCCAGGCAGGGACCGTCAGGTGTACGGAGGCGCGACGGTGGTGGAGGGGTCGATGACTCAGGGGGCCGGTCAGGAACCCGTGGTGCGGACAGCGACGTTGCGCGACTTCCGCGTACCGCCGTACGCGCAGGTACCGATGGGAGCGGCCCTGCCGCACCCCGGCGACGTCGCGGTGGGCGACGAGCCGCCGGAGGGGTACACCCCCACCGAGCGCGATCTGCCCGTGATCAACCGCGGCGACACCGTCCAGGTGCAGGCCGTTCCGGACGCCCGGCCGGCCGGCGAAACGGGCCGCGGTCCGCTGTTCGTCGTCGGTGACGTCCACGGCTACCTGGAGGAGCTGCTGGCCGCCCTGGCCGAGCAGGGTCTCGTGGACGCCGACGGCCGGTGGGCGGCCGGCAACGCCAGGCTCTGGTTTCTCGGCGACTTCACCGACCGGGGCCCCGACGGCATCGGCGTCATCGACCTCGTCATGCGGCTCTCCGCGGAGGCCGCGGCGGCCGGCGGGTACTGCAAAGCGCTCATGGGCAACCACGAACTGCTCCTGCTCGGTGCGAAGAGGTTCGCCGACACCCCGGTGAACTCCGGGGCCGGTACCGCGACGTTCCAGGCAGCCTGGCTGCTCAACGGCGGCCAGAAGACGGACATGGAGCGGCTCCAGGACGTCCACCTGCAGTGGATGGCCCGGCTCGACGCGGTCGTCGAGGAGGACGGGCATCTGCTCATGCACTCCGACACGACGGCCTACCTCGACTACGGAAACACCATCGAGGACGTCAACGACACGGTGCACGCCATTCTCACGCGCAACGACGCCGACGAGTGCTGGGACCTCTTCCGTAAGCTCACCAAGCGCTTCGCCTTCCGCGACGAGGGCGGCGCCGAGGCCGTCCGCGAACTGATGGCGACCTACGGCGGGCAGCGCGTCGTCCACGGTCACAGCCCCATTCCGTACCTGCTCGGGGAGGTCGGGTCGGAGGAGGGCGAGGACGTCGCACGGCCCGTGGTGGACGGTCCGCACGTCTACGCGGAAGGACTCGCCATCGCGATGGACGGCGGAGTGACCATGGCCGGAAAGCTGCTGGTCGTCCAACTCCCGCTGCATGACTGAGGGCCGTCGGGGAAGGGCCGTCACGTCCCGGAGCGGTCGGCGCGTCGGGCCTATTTCCGGAAACCCCCTGTCACCCTGTGCCGTAGGCGCTCTACCATCGGCGTATCAGTAGCAGGCTCTCCTCCGTTTCCGCCTGATCATCCGGCCGCCGCACGGCCGGACAGGCCCTACGGAGCATCGGGGGATGCACATGAAAAGCGCTCCGCACCTGCTGGCCGAGGACCGCCCGGAGTACGAGCGGATCCTTGCCGACGCACTGCGTCATGCTCACGAACGGCCCGATCTGGACGGGGTGGGCGACCGTCTCAACACGGAACAGCTGCGGACGATGGTGCTCGACGCCACGCCCCTGATCACCGCGGCCGCCGCCACCGAGTACGAGCACTACGTGAAGGTCCGCGGCGAGTTGCGCGGACCGGAGGACCCCGAGGCCCGCTCCTCCGTCCTCGAACCGGCCTTGGACGAGGCCGCTCCCGAGGGCGCCGGTACGCTCGCGGTCATCGCCGTGCTCGCTCCCCTCCTCGCGGCCACGGCCGCCTTGATATTCCTGCTGATCGGGTACCCCCTGAAGGCGCTGGACCCCGCCCCGGCCTTCGCCGGGACGATGGTCGCCGCCGGATGGTTCTTCGCCGCCGTCGCCGCCGCCGCCATCCTCGTCGCCGCTGTCGGGCTCCTCGTCACCGCCCTGCGCAACGGCGCCAACGCGCTGCCGGCCGTGGACGAGGAGGAGGAACTGCCGGAGGACGTGGCGCGCGCCCGGGAGGCCTGGCGGCACGCCCTGCTGGAGCGCGGCATCCTGCCCTTCCTCCGGGACGCGCTGGCCGACCCGACCGCCGGCCACGCCTCACGGACGCCGCACCGCTCGGCCAACCGCATACCGAAGATCGGTTACAGCAGACCGGACTTCTCCGGGCCGGGGGACGGCCCCTCGGCCGGCCCCCGCCCCACCTTCACCAGCCCCGACTTCACCAGCCCGGACTTCGGCGGCCCCGAGCACCGGCCGGAGTGACCCGCCGGGCCGGTCCGGCCAGGGTGACCCGGCCGGACAGGCCCCGTACCAGGAGACCCTGGTGTCAGTCCGCGAGCGGCAGATAGACCCGGTTGCCCGCCGCCGCGAACTCCCTGGACTTCTCGGCCATCCCCGCCTCGATCTCGGCCTGCTCGGCCCCGTGCTCCCGCCGGATGTCGTGAGAGATCTTCATCGAGCAGAACTTGGGCCCGCACATCGAGCAGAAGTGCGCCGTCTTCGCCGGCTCGGCCGGCAGCGTCTCGTCGTGGAACTCCCGCGCGGTGTCGGGGTCGAGGGCCAGGTTGAACTGGTCCTCCCAGCGGAACTCGAACCTGGCGTCCGACAGCGCGTCGTCCCACTCCTGCGCCCCGGGGTGCCCCTTGGCCAGGTCCGCCGCGTGTGCGGCGATCTTGTACGTGATGACGCCGGTCTTCACGTCGTCACGGTTCGGCAGCCCCAGGTGCTCCTTGGGCGTGACGTAGCAGAGCATCGCCGTTCCCCACCAGGCGATCATCGCCGCGCCGATGCCGGAGGTGATGTGGTCGTACGCGGGGGCCACATCGGTGGTGAGCGGCCCCAGCGTGTAGAACGGCGCCTCCTCGCAGATCTCCTGCTGCAGGTCGATGTTCTCCTTGATCTTGTGCATCGGGACGTGGCCCGGGCCCTCGATCATCGTCTGCACACCGAACCGCTTGGCGACGGTGTTGAGCTCACCGAGCGTACGGAGTTCCGCGAACTGCGCCTCGTCGTTCGCGTCGGCGATCGAACCGGGACGCAGGCCGTCGCCGAGCGAGTAGGTCACGTCGTAGGCCGCGAGGATCTCGCACAGCTCCTCGAAGTGCTCGTAGAGGAACGACTCCTTGTGATGCGCCAGGCACCAGGCCGCCATGATGGACCCGCCGCGCGAGACGATCCCGGTCTTGCGGCGTGCCGTCAGCGGGACGTACGGCAGCCGGACGCCGGCGTGCACCGTCATGTAGTCGACGCCCTGCTCCGCCTGCTCGACGACCGTGTCCTTGTAGATCTCCCACGTCAGTTCCTCGGCCCGGCCGTCGACCTTCTCGAGCGCCTGGTAGAGGGGGACGGTGCCGATCGGCACGGGGGAGTTGCGCAGGACCCACTCGCGGGTGGTGTGGATGTTCCGGCCGGTGGACAGGTCCATGACCGTGTCCGCACCCCACTTGGTGGCCCAGGTCATCTTGTCCACCTCCTCCTCGATGGAGGAGGTGACCGCGGAGTTGCCGATGTTGGCGTTCACCTTCACCAGGAATCGCTTGCCGATGATCATCGGCTCGATCTCGGGGTGGTTGACGTTGGCCGGCAGAACCGCCCGGCCTGCGGCGATCTCCTCGCGCACGACCTCGGGTCCGACGTTCTCCCTGATCGCGACGTACTCCATCTCCGGGGTGATCTCGCCCCGGCGGGCGTACGCGAGTTGGGTGACCGGCCGGCCGTCGCGACTGCGGCGTGGCTGCCGCTGCCGGCCCGGGAAGACCGCGTCGAGGTTCCGCAGCCCTCCGCGCGGTGAGGTGTGCTTCAGCCCGTCGTCCTCGGGCCGGGCGGGCCGGCCCGCGTACTCCTCGGTGTCTCCGCGGGCGATGATCCAGTTCTCCCGTAGCGGGGCGAGGCCCCGGCGCACATCGGTGTCGACGGCGGGGTCGGTGTACGGCCCGGACGTGTCGTACAGCGTCACGTCGTTGCCGTTGGTGAGGTGCACCTGACGGACCGGCACCCGGAGGTCCGGGCGTGAGCCCTGGACGTAACCCTTGTGCCAGCCGATGGACTTCCCGGCCTCGTCGTTCTCCGTGCCGGCGCTGACCGCCGGGTCCACGTCGTCCGTCGGTATCTGCGCATTCCGCATCGAGGCAGGCGTGCGTGCGTCCGCTGTGGTCATGAGACCTACTCCCTACGCCGGCATTACCCGGTAACAGGTTCGGCGGTCGACGCAGCGTGTCCCGTATGGATATACGGAGGTCAGCGCCCTCTCAGCCCGGTGCTCCGAGCTCCCGCGTGTACAGATGTCGCTCCACGCTAGCCTCCTTTCTGGCGTGCTGACCAGAGGGCCTCCGCAGTTCTTGGGATGATCGCCGGGTGACGTCCCCCGGAAACGCCCCCGAATCCCCCGGCCACGCGACAGGCAGCACTCAGAGCCATGTGCACGCCCACAGCCACAGTCACGGCCCGGCCGCGCCCGTCTCCAAGCACCTGCGCAAGGTCATCGCGGCCGTGGTGATCCCCTTCGCGACCGCCGTGCTGGTCGGCCTCGTGGCGTTCTGGCCCGGCGGCACCCCAGCCCATGAGCGCACAGGTGTCGGGTTCGACCGGCAGACCCAGGACGGGCGGGTGACGAAGGTCGTGTCGGTCGACTGCGCCGACGTCAACGCCTCACAGGTGCCTCCGACCGGCGACACCTCGACGCCGTCGGGACGGGAGGCCGTCAACGAGCAGACGGGCCAGTGCAAGAAGGCCACGGTCGAGGTGACGACCGGTGAGGACAAGGGCCGTACGTTCGTCGAGGTCGTCCAGCCCGATGCCCCGCGGCAACTGCACGAGGGCCAAGGCGTGGTCGTGGCCTACGCACCCGACGCACCCCGGGATCTGCAGTACTCGGTCACCGACGTGGACCGTACGGTTCCGATGGCAGTGCTCGCCGGGCTCTTCGCCCTCGCGGTGGTCGTCGTGGGCAGGCTGCGCGGACTGATGGCGCTGATCGCCCTGGCCGTCTCCTTCGCCGTTCTGACCCTGTTCATCCTGCCGGCGATCCTCCAGGGGTCGAATCCCCTGGTCGTGGCAGTGATCGGGGCCAGTGCGATCATGCTGATCGCCCTCTACGCCTGCCACGGACTGACGGCCCGCACCTCGGTGGCCGTCATCGGCACG
This sequence comes from Kitasatospora papulosa, assembly GCF_000717245.1. Taxonomy (GTDB): domain Bacteria; phylum Actinomycetota; class Actinomycetes; order Streptomycetales; family Streptomycetaceae; genus Streptomyces; species Streptomyces papulosus. The sequence continues at coordinate 451,606 of NZ_JNYQ01000002.1, read as the reverse complement.
CTCATCTCGCTGGTGCTGATCGGACTGCTGGGCTCCCTCTTCATCGGCTGGGCCAGCCTGTCCGGGAACACCGATGACAACACCGGGCTCATCCACGGGCTGTACCCGGACATCGACATGAGCGGCCTGCTGCTGGCCGGTGTGATCATCGGCTCGCTCGGCGTCCTCGACGACGTGACGGTCACCCAGACGTCGGCGGTCTGGGAACTGCATCAGGCCGACCCGACGATGGGCGTGCGCCGGCTCTACCGCGCGGGCATCCGGATCGGCCGCGACCACATCGCCTCGGTCGTCAACACGCTCGTGCTCGCCTACGCGGGCGCGGCCCTGCCGCTGCTACTGCTCTTCTCGATCGCGCAGAGCAGCGTGGGCACCGTGGCCAACAGCGAACTGGTCGCGGAGGAGATCGTGAGGACGCTGGTCGGATCGATCGGGCTGGTCGCCTCGGTGCCGGTGACGACGGTGCTCGCGGCCCTGGTGGTCTCCGCGGACCGCACGGGGCTCGGCGCGGAAGCCGGAGCTCCAGCACCCGTACGGACCGGGAAGGGCCGACGCCGCAAAGCATGAGCCGGGACACCGGACGCGTGGCCGGTCGCCGGCGCTCGGTGTTCAGCCGGATCCGCCCGATCAGCCGGCGTTCTGTTCCTTGGCGAGAATGCGGCCCAACGCCTCTTCCAGATTGCCGTCGAAGTCACCCAGCGTGTGCTCCTGCCCGAGTGGCACCAGCTTGTCCGTCCGATCGAGGAAGGCCACAAGAGGTGCCGTGCCGGCCCTGAAGAGCGCTCGGTCCGCACCGACCTGAAGGCGGATGTGTACATCCGACAGCCCTTCGGGCTCGATCGGGCCGATGTGCACATCGCCGTCACCACTGGGGCTGTTGAGACCGTCGAGCAGCAGCTCACGGCCGAATGCCCAGGTGACGGGGGCGTCACCTGGCAGGTGGAAGGTCATCCGGATCGCATACGGATCACTGACCTCGTACCGGAGCTCCACAGGAATACGGAAGGAGAGCTCCTCGGAGACGAGGAAGCTCATCATGACCTCTGCTTGAACCGACTCGCGCATCGTTCAACCCCGCAGTAGATGAAACTGGCCAGGAATGATCCCCCATGGCCCTATTGACGCCATCGTGATGCACGCGATAGCAGATCACAAGGAGTGATTTTTCAGATACTGATAGAGAACACGAACGAGCGCAAGAGGGTGGTCACTTCGCAGCGTAGTTGTTCGACTGCGGGGAGCAACCGTTCTTCCTGATCCAGGGGGAGAGAAACAGCCATGGCCGCGACGGCGGAACCGACAGTGATCGGAATGGCCGCACAGACCGTGCCCATGGCGTACTCCTGCCGTTCGACGACGGGTTCCGTACGTTTCATCGCTCTCAGCCGGCACAGCAGCGCCTGACGGTCCCTTACGGAGTAACGCGTCAGCGGCCGGACGGGGTGCCGGTCCAGGTGGTCCTCGCGCGCACGCTCGTCGAGCTGCCCGAGAAGACACTGCCCGAGGGCGTGGGCGTGACCTGTCTCCCGGAACGAGGCCCACTCGCGCACCGCGGGTGCGGCGGGAGTGTCGGCGACGGCGACCATCTCGATCTCGCCGTCCTTGTAGAGGGCGCAGTACACGGGGGCGCCGATGACGTGCGCCCAGTGCGCGAGGGAGTCGACGATCACTCCGGGACGTGGAGTGGCGGCACCTCCGCCCAGCCTCTCGGCCGCGGCCCCGAAAAGGAAGACGCCGTTCTCCCTGCGGAGGTATCCCTCATGGGTCAGGGTGCGCAGCAGGTGGTAGGCGGTGGGGAGGGGAAGACCGGCCTCCCGGGCGAGCTGCTTCGCCGGCGCCCCGTCCCGATGGGTGCCCACAGCCTCCATAAGTCTCAGCGCCCGCTGAACAGAACCGATCAACGTCGGGACAGCGGTACTCGATGCCGTGGTCACAGGTCACCCCCAGGCATGGTGACGGGCTCTCAGCCCTCCCGCGGGGGCCGCCCCCACGGGCCCGCCGCGAGCCTGGGGTCCGGAGACCGGACGGTCGCACGAACCACTGGGCAGGATGGTGACAGACCGTCATTTCCCAGCTGGCGGCAGCGGTACGTCACTGTATCCGCACGTTCAGTCACGAGGGGGGTTTCGTCCTGGACTTAGCTCAGCTGGGCTAATCGCCGAATGTGTGACCCGTCCCCCGCTCCGCGTACACGCTGTGACCGCGTGTCCGCGCCGTCCTCCTACCAGCCCCCGCGCTCGGACGAGGACATGAACTTCCGGACGACAAAGATCAGGCCACCCACGAGGACGACGAACACCAGCAGCTTGAACAGCAGCCCGATGACGAACCCGACCACGCTGGCGATCAGGCCACCGAACACGACGATCGCGATGAGAGGCACCGCGACCCACTTCACCCACCAGGGCATCCCCGCGAAAATCTCCCGCACCGCCATCACCGTTACCTCGTCTCCGTGAGTTCCTGCTCCGATGCTAAGGGCGCGGGCATGGCCTGCGGGGGGCCGGGAGCCCTTGAAGTCCCCTGAGCGATCCCCTAGGGAACATCAAGATCCCGGACCACGGGTACCGGTGAAAACCCGGAGGCCGACCGCTCAGCCCTCCGGCGGGGAGAAGACCACCATCACCCGGAGGTCCTCGGTGATGTGATGGAACTTGTGGGCGACCCCGGCGGGTACGTACACGACGCTTCCCCGTCCCACCTGCGTGGTCTCCGTACCCACCGTGATGGATGCCCTGCCGCTGACGACGAAGTACACCTCGTCCTGCTGATGGGGTTGCTGGGGGTCGAGCGCGCCGGCGTCCAGGGCGTACAGACCGACGGACATGTTGCGTTCCCGGACGAACTGCAGATAGGCGCCGTCGTTGGCGGCGCGCTCCGCCTCCAGTTCGTCCAGCCTGAATGCCTTCATCGTCCGTCCGCCCCTCGCGCATGTGCTCGTACACCCGGCCGGTGCCGGCCACGGATCATGTCTGCAACGATCAGACACATGAAGAATTTCGTAGTCAAGACGATCGCCAACGCGGGTGCGCTGGCCGTGGCCATCTGGCTGCTCCAGGACATCACGCTGACCGGGGACAACACCGGCCGCAAGACCCTCACCCTGATACTGGTGGCCCTGCTCTTCGGCTTGGTGAACTTCGTCGTCAAGCCGGTGGTGAAGCTGCTCACCCTGCCCCTGTTCATCCTGACGCTCGGGCTGATCACCCTCGTGGTCAACGCGCTGATGCTGATGCTGACCTCCTGGCTCGCCGACGTCGTCGGTCTGAACTTCCACGTCGAGGGCTTCTGGACCGCGGTCCTGGGCGGCCTGATCATCTCGGTCGTGTCCTGGGCGCTCAATGTGGTGCTCCCCGACGAGGACTGAACGGTCCCCTGATGACACAGTGCGGAGCGGACCGGTGAGCACCGGGGAGAGACGAGGTAATGGGAATGAGCACCATGGGTGACGGGACACGCGCCGTACGAGCGGGCCTGCCCGAACCGGAACAGTACGAGCCCACTCTCCCCGGTCCGGTCTTCGCCGCGCACTTCCATCTGTCCGGCGAACCCGTCGGTCCTTACACGTACGGCCGGGAGACCAATCCGACCTGGACCCACCTGGAGCGGGCCATCGGCGAGCTGGAAGCGCCCGGGCAGGAGGTGGAGACGACGGTCTTCGCCTCCGGTATGGCGGCCGTCTCCGCAGTGCTGCTGTCCCAGGCTCGTACCGGCGACGTCGTGGTCCTGCCGAACGACGGATACCAGGCGCTGCCCCTGGTGCGCGAGCAGTTGGAGGCGTACGGCGTCGAGGTCCGCACCGCGCCCACCGGTGGCGACGCCCAGCTGGAGCTCCTGGAGGGCGCCAAGCTCCTCTGGATCGAGACTCCCTCCAATCCCGGGCTCGACGTCTGTGATGTGCGCCGGCTCGTCGAGGCGGCGCATGCCGCGGGCGTCCTGGTAGCGGTCGACAACACTCTGGCCACCTCTCTCGGCCAGCGTCCTCTGGAGCTGGGCGCCGACTTCTCGGTGGCCAGCGACACCAAGGGCATGACCGGGCACGGGGACATCCTTCTGGGGCACGTGAGCTGCCGGGACCCACTGCTCTCGGCCGGGGTGCGGCGCTGGCGCAAGGTCGTCGGCGCCATTCCCGGCCCCATGGAGGCCTGGCTCGCACATCGCTCGCTGGCGACTCTGCAGCTGCGGATCGACCGTCAGTGCACGACGGCTCTGGCCTTGGCCGAGGCCCTGACCGCGCGTGCGGACGTGTCGGGGCTCCGCTACCCGGGATTGCCCACGGACCCCTCGTACCCGATCGCCGTGCGACAGATGCGGCGCTTCGGCTCGGTGGTCTCGTTCGAGCTGGCGGACGAGCAGACCGCTGAGCGTTTCCTGGGCGCGCTGCGGCTGGTGGACGACGCGACGAGCTTCGGCGGCGTCCGTTCCACCGCCGAGCGGCGTGCGCGCTGGGGCGGTGACGCGGTACCGGCGGGCTTCATCCGGTTCTCGGTGGGCGCCGAGGACCCCGAGGACCTGCTGGCGGACGTGGCACGGGCGCTGGACGCCTCGGTGCGCTGACGCCCCGCGCATACGGTCCTGGCAGGACCGGTCCGGGACAGGCGTCCCCGTCCACCGGACCGGCCCCGCTCGGGACGAGCGGTCCGAGCCTCCCCCCTCGTGGCTCGGACCGCCCCGGTTCCTGCGCCGAGAACCGTCTGGACAAGGCTAATTGACTGTGCGTCAGTGTCCAATCACAGTAACGACAGCCAGCTATCGACATATTTATAGTTGAGGCGGTCGTAAGGGACGGTGCGGTCCGACGCAGCGTCAGCCGGAGTGGAGAGGGCGGACCGTGGACCTGTCCCTGCTGCGCACGTTCGTGACGGTGCACAGGGCCGGATCCTTCACCCGGGCCGCCGCCCTGCTCGGACTCTCACAACCCGCCGTCACCTCACAGATACGCGCCCTGGAACGGCAACTGGGCCGCCCGCTCTTCCTGCGCAGGGCCCGCGGGGTCACCCCGACCACGGTGGGTGACGAACTCGCCCACCGCGCAGCCCCTCACCTCGACGCGCTGGTCGACATCGTCGAGGCGGGGCTCGACGAGGAGTCGGGAACGCGGACACTGCACCTGGCCGGTCCGCCCGAGTTCACCTCCGTCCGGGCGCTGCCGGCCCTCACGCCGCTGATCTCCCAGGGGCTCGCGCTACGCAGCACTTTTGTCACGAACGCCGAGGACATGTGGGAAGGGCTGGCGGCCGGGCACCACGATCTGGCCATCACCACGGCCCGTCCGCGAGGTGGACTGATGACATCGACCACCCTCTGCGACGAGGAGCACGTCCTGGTCGCAGCGCCGCGCTGGGCGGGGCACCTGGGGCCCGGAACGCTGCGACACAAGGGGTCCGTGCTTCTGGAGCAGCTTCCGGTGGTGGAAGTGCACGAGAGTCTCCCTTTGATCTCGCACTACTGGGCCACGGTCTTCGACAGCAGCCCGGCCGCTGCGGCCGCCGTGATCGCACCGGATCTCCGGGCTGTTCTGGAGTGCGCGGCAGCGGGCGCGGGCCTCGCGGTGCTCCCGCGCTATCTCTGCGAGGGCGCGCTGGAGCGGGGTGAGGTCGTGGCGCTGCTCGACCCACCGGTACCGCCCCTGCGCACGTACTTCCTCATCGCGAGGACCGGCACACTCGGGCTCCCGCACATTGCGCGGGCGCACGAGTGGCTGGTGCGTGCTGCCGTGGACTGGTGACCGGACGGCCGGCAGGCGTTTCAGACCGGGTTTCCTGGGCCACGCTCTTGCCATGACCGAACGCCCCGTGGTCAAGCGCACAGCTCGCGCCGTCCTGCTCGACGGCGATGACCTCATCCTGATCAAGCGCACCAAGCCAGGTGTCGACCCGTACTGGGTCACACCGGGTGGTGGCGTGGAGCCTGAGGACGCCACCGTCGTCGAGGCGTTGCACCGCGAGGTCGACGAGGAGCTCGGCGCCAAGGTCGTCGACGTGGTGCCCTGCTTCGTCGACACCGTCGAGCACATTGCCGGTGGCGGCGTCAAAGGTGTGAAGGTGCAGTATTTCTTCGTCTGCCGACTGGCGTCGATGGATCTCTCGCGTCGGCACGGACCGGAAATCGACGAACCCTGCGGAGAGTACGACGTCGTCCGTGTGCCCTTCAGCCGCGTCGGAATCGCAGCCGTGCACCTCGTGCCCCTGTCGCTTCGGCACTACCTGGACGCCAACATCGAGGGTGTACGGGCGCTGCATGCGCCCGATCTGGGCTGATCCCCGGTTCGGGTCGGGTCCAGGTGGGGTGTACGGCGGACGGCCCTGGCTGCCCGCGTGCACCTCGGCGGGCAGCCGTGGACGAACGCACTGTCGCCCGGCCGTCCGATTCCCGCGTGACACCGTGTTTCACGTGAAACCTCTGCGGCGCCTCTTCGTCAACGCGCCATCGGCACCGAAGCCGTGGGGGCGGACTCGCTGAGGCCGACGTCCGCGACAGGCACGGAAGCGTGTGCCGCAGCCGGATCACCGGCGAACGTCCGACGCTCGATCGAACCGGAGATTACGGCCAGCAGCAGCGCCGAGGCGGCGAGTGCAGCACCGACCCAGTTGGGCGCGGTGTACCCGAACCCGGCTGCGATCACGATGCCTCCGAGCCACGCCGAGAGAGCGTTCCCGAGGTTGAAGGCTCCGATGTTGACCGCCGAGGCCAGGGTGGGAGCACCGGCCGCCTGGTCGAGTACACGCTTCTGGAGCGGCGGCACGGTCGCGAAGCCGAGGGCCCCGATGAGAACGATGGTCACCGCTGCGGCGATCTTGTTGTGCGCAGTCACGGTGAAGAGGGCCAGGACCGTGGCGAGCGCACCGAGCGACACGTACAGCATCGGCATCAGATGGCGGTCGGCGAACTTGCCGCCGAGCAGGTTGCCGCCGACCATGCCCAGGCCGAAGAGGACCAGGAGCCAAGTGACGGACGACGTGGCGAAGCCGGCAGTGTCCGTCATCATCGGCGTGATGTAGGTGATCGCCGCGAAGACACCGCCGAACCCCAGCACCGTCATCGCCATGGCGAGCAGCACCTGGACGTTGCGGAACGCAGCCAGCTCGTGGCTGATGCGCACCCCCTGAGCCTTCGGCTGCTCCGGCACGAGCTTCGCCACACCGAGGAGACCCAGGACTCCGAGTCCCGCGACGACGAAGAACGTCACGCGCCAGCCGAAATTCTGGCCGATGAAGGTTCCCAGCGGAACTCCGACGACATTGGCGACGGTCAGGCCGGTGAACATCATGGCGATGGCACCTGCCCTCTTCTCCGGAGCGACCAGATCCGCGGCCACGACCGATCCGATACCGAAGAAGGCGCCGTGGGCGAGTGAGGCGATCACTCGCCCGGCAAGCATCACGCCGAAGACGGGGGCAAGGGCGGAGACCACGTTCCCCACGATGAAGAGCCCCATCAGGAGCATCAGCATGCGCTTCCTGGTCACGCGGGTGCCAAGCACGGTCATCAGGGGAGCACCGAGGACCACGCCCAGGGCGTAGCCGGTGACGAGGAAGCCGGCAGTCGGAATCGAGACCTGGAAGTCAGCCGCGACATCGGGAAGCAACCCCATGATCACGAACTCGGTGGTGCCGATACCGAAAGCCCCTATGGCGAGGGCGAGGAGCGCGAGCGGCATGGATGTCACTTCCTTAAGGATTGCATGTGCCCGTTACGAGCGTTCACAATAATTGCAGACGCCTGTTAATTGCAAGCGCGGGCTATTGCGTCCGTGCCCTATCCTGGAGGCAAGCAGCTCCCGTACGGAGGAGAGACCCGTGACCGCGACAGATCCCGCCCTGACGTCCCTCGCGCAGAGCTGGTGCGCCCTCTCCCTGCTCCACGGGAAGATCGAAAGTCGTATCGAGCGGGCCCTCCAGTCCCGCCACAACCTCAGCGCGCGGGAGTTCTCCCTGCTCGACGTCCTGAGCCGCCAGCACAGCGGAACGGGTGGGCACCTGCAGATGAAGCAGGTGGCGGACGCTGTGGTGCTGAGCCAGAGCGCCACCACCCGACTGGTCACCCGGCTCGAGGACCGTGGGCTGCTCACCAGGTACCTGTGCGACACGGATCGCCGGGGTATCTACACGGACGTCACAGAAGCGGGTCTCACGCTGCTGAACGAAGCCAGGCCCACCAATGACATCGCGCTCCGCGCCGCTCTCGACGAAGCTGCCGAGAACCCGGAGCTCGCTCCCCTGGTCCGGACCGTCGAGGCGCTGAAGATCCCCGCCTGAGCCAACGGGGTTGCGTAGTCTGCCGATCATGAGCGATCTCGACATACGTCCCGCCGCACTCGCCGACATACCCGCCGTCGTGGCCATGCTGGCCGACGACCCGCTGGGCGCGCAGCGCGAGTCCCCGGACGACCTCGCGCCTTACCGGTCCGCGTTCCGGCGGATGTGCGACGACCCGAATCAGCATCTGGTGGTGGCCGTGCGCGAAGGCCGCGTCGTGGGGAACCTTCAGCTCACCGTCATTCCCGGGCTGTCCCGGCGCGGCGCGACGCGCTCGGTCATCGAAGGCGTCCGCGTCCATGCCGACGAGCGGGGCAGCGGGCTCGGCACACAGCTGATCCAGTGGGCGGTCGACGAATCCCGGCGCCAGGGATGCCAGTTGGTGCAGCTGACGTCGGACAACACGCGTACCGACGCCCACCGTTTCTATGAGCGGCTCGGCTTCACCGCAAGCCACGTGGGGTTCAAGCTTGCCCTCTGATCGGGGCATCACCACCCAGTTCCGCACCTCGGGAGGTTTCGCGTGTACCGCATCGATGACGAGCAGCGCAGGCTCAGGCTCGGCCGGCGGCATCTGCTCGCTCCCGCTGCCCGGGCCTCCTCCGTCGTCGCGGTGGCGGACGCCGTCGTCGCGCTGCACGCGACGGACGCCGCCGCCGTCTTCCTCTCCGCCTGTGCACGGCTCACCACCCCCGACATCGGTGCGGTGGAGCGAGCGCTCTACGAGGACGTCTCCTTGGTGCGTCTCCTCGCCATGCGGAACACCCTGTTCACCATGTCCCGGGCCGTCGCGGCTTCCGTCGACGCGTCACATGCACGGCGCGTGGCAGCCAAAGAACGGCAGAGGCTCCTCAAGCATCTGAGGGAAGACGGGAACGGGCTGGACGAGCGGTGGCTCGCGGCGGTCGAGCAGCAGACAATCGCGGTTCTGTCCCTGCGGGGCCGTGCGACGGGGAGCGAGCTTTCAGCAGTCGTACCGGCATTGCGCACCAAGATCACGGTCTTCCCCGGGACGAAACAGGAGACGGTGCAAGGCGTAGCGTCCCGGGTGATCCGTGTGCTGGCCGCCGAGGGCCGCATCCGGAGGGACCGGCCACGCGGCACCTGGACCTCCAGCCAGTTCCGCTGGACGGCCTCGGAGCCTTTGCCCCCATCGGATCCCGCACGGGCTCGGGTGGAAGTAGCCCGGCGCTGGCTCCAGTCCTACGGTCCCGCGACCGAAAAAGATCTCGCGTGGTGGACCGGCTGGGGCGTCCGCGAGACACGCGAGGCCCTGGCCGCGATCGCCCCCGAGGAAGTACTGCTCGACAGCGGGGCAGCCGGCTGGGTCATCCCGGGAGATCTCGCCGCAGAGCCTCCCTCCGAGCCGTGGGCTGCTCTGCTCCCGGGCCTCGACCCCAGTGCGATGGGGTGGGCCGACCGCACGTTCCAGTTGCCCTCGAACCACCGCGCCGCCCTGTTCGACCGCGCGGGCAACATCGGGCCCACGGTGTGGTTCAACGGCGGGATCGTGGGTGGCTGGGCCCAGCGCGCCGACGGTGAGCTGGTGTGGCGCCTGCTGTCCGACGTAGGCGGGGAAGCCTCAGAGCTCGTCGCCTCCGAGGCGTCGCGGATGTCGGCATGGATGGGCGACGCCCGGATCACTCCGCGCTTCCGTACGCCTCTGGAACGCGAGCTGACTGCCTGAGCCTGCGCCGACGCGCAAGCCGATGGCCTGTTGCTCGGCAGAGTAGGGCGAAGTCGGCCCGGCGTTGGTGTTTCACGTGAAACGCCGGACCGGCCTCTCCCTCATGCTCCCCATCGTGCGCTCATCGCGAGCTTCGGGCCGCTTCTCGGCTGCTCAGAGGTCGAGACCTCGCCAACCCTCCGCGTCCACACCGCCGGGGATGGCCGCACTCCTGTCGTACGGCTCCCGGGTGAAGACGAACGACCCCAGGTCGAGATGGTCGACCGTGCCGTCATCCGCACGCACCACTCGGAGCGTCTCCCCCGCGTAGTAGCCGTTGAGTCCCACCCACGTGCCGTCGGGGCGTGCCCGGAACCGTGCCGCACGGCCAACGCCTCGCAGCGGCTGGAACTCGAGACCCCCGTCGGCGAGCAGTTTCAGGGCGTGTACCTGGGTGCCCCAGTACCAGGGGCCGGTCAATGCCAGCAGCCCTGCGTCGACCTCGGGCAGCGGCCGCCACGGTTCCGGCATCCTCGGTTCCGCGTCGGCGACGATCTGGATGAGGTCCGCGGCGACCGCGCCGGTCAAAGGGCCGGAGGTGGCGTTCGAGAGCACGACGGCCGCCACATCGTCCTCGACGCTGAACAGCAGAGTGGCCAGGAACCCGGGCAGTGATCCGGAGTGCCCGAAGAGCGTGCGGTTTCCGCGGCGCAGGGCCTGCAGACCGAGGCCGTACGCTCCGGCCCAGTCACCCGTCTCGGGCGGGGCAGCGGGGGCGCGCATCTCCGCGACCGAGGCCGCACACAGCACCCGCTCATCGCCCTGCGCCAGGAAGCCCGCGAAACGCAGAAGATCGCTGGTGGTCGACCAGAGCTGACCGGCCGGTGCCATCAGTCCGAGGTCCTCCGCCGGCTCCGGCAGCATGACGTCGGCCCAGGGATGAACGGCCCAGCCTCCGGCATGCGGAGCACTGGCCTGCGGAGTCGTACGGTCCATCCCCAGAGGTTCCAAGATCTCGCGGCGCAGCACGCCGGCCCAGGAGTCGCCGCGCAGTGCCTCGACCAGGGAGCCGAGCAGCGTGTAACCCGGGTTCGAGTAGTGGTGGAGATGACCGGACGGGTGGATCAGGGGCTCGTCCCCGACCACATCCGCCAGTTCCGCACGCGTGGTGCCCGGTGTCCTCTCCCACCAGGGGGCAGGTGTCTCGGCCCGCAGGCCACCGCCGTGACCGAGCAGCTGGAAGACGGTCAGCCGCCCGACGTCCTTGCCCGTGCCCGGCAGGTGCTTCTCGAGGGCGTCGTCCAGATCCAGCAGGCCTTCGTCGCGCAGGCGCATCACCAGCACGGCGGTGAACGTCTTGGTGATGGAACCGATCCTGAACTGCGTGTCCCCATCGGGTGCATGCCCGTCCACACACGTGCGCGCGCCACTCCACGCGGTCTGTCCGTCCCGTCGCACCGCGGCGACGAGAGACGGGGCCCGGCCTTCGGCTTGCGCTGTCGCGACGCGATGGAGCAGGGCACGCCGGGTGCCGGGGAGCAGGTTTTCGGAAGAGGTCATGCCCAAGGATGACCTGCCCGGCCACCGCCTGACGAACGGTTTCGCCCCAGTTCCGTCCTCGGCGCGACCGGTACGTTTCAGGCGCCGAGGCGACGTTCCTCAGTCCCTCAGGTCTGGGCCATGTCGACGAAGCGCGAGTAGTGGCCCTGGAAGGCCACGGTGATCGTCGCCGTCGGACCGTTACGGTGCTTGGCCACGATCAGGTCCGCCTCGCCCGCGCGCGGTGACTCCTTCTCGTAGGCGTCCTCTCGGTGCAACAGGATCACCATGTCGGCGTCCTGCTCGATGGAGCCGGATTCACGAAGGTCGGAGACCATCGGCTTCTTGTCCGTGCGCTGTTCGGGTCCACGGTTCAGCTGGGAGAGGGCGATGACCGGCAGCTCCAGCTCCTTGGCGAGGAGCTTGAGGTTTCGGGACATGTCCGATACCTCCTGCTGGCGGCTCTCGGCCCGCTTGGCTCCGCCGGACTGCATCAGCTGCAGGTAGTCGATGACCACGAGCTTGAGCTCGTTGCGTTGCTTGAGGCGACGGCACTTCGCCCGGATCTCCATCATGGACAGGTTCGGCGAGTCGTCGATGTAGAGCGGAGCAGCCGACACATCCGGCATCCGCCGGGCGAGGCGCGTCCAGTCCTCGTCGGTCATGGTGCCGGAGCGCATGTGGTGGAGGGCCACGCGAGCCTCGGCCGACAGGAGACGCATGGCGATCTCGTTCCGTCCCATTTCGAGGGAGAAGATCACGCTGGGCAGATTGCTCTTGATGGAACAAGCGCGTGCGAAGTCCAGGGCCAACGTGGACTTGCCCATCGCGGGTCGGGCGGCAATGACGATCATCTGGCCTGGGTGCAGTCCGTTGGTCAGGGCGTCGAGGTCCGTGAACCCGGTCGGCACACCGGTCATCTCACCGCTGCGGGAGCCGATCGCCTCGATCTCGTCGAGAGCGCCCTCCATGATGTCGCCCAGCGGCAGGTAGTCCTCGCTGGTGCGCTGCTCCGTGACGGCGTAGATCTCGGCCTGGGCCGAGTTGACGATCTCGTCCACGTCGCCGTCGGCCGCGTATCCCATCTGCGTGATCTTGGTGCCGGCCTCGACGAGACGCCGGAGCACCGCCCGCTCGTGAACGATCTCCGCGTAGTACGAGGCGTTGGCAGCGGTCGGGACGGACTGGACCAGCGTGTGGAGATACGGCGCCCCACCGACCTTGGTGATCTCGCCCCGCTTGACCAGCTCGGCAGCCACCGTGATCGGGTCGGCCGGCTCCCCCTTGGCGTAGAGGTCGAGGATCGCCGTGTACACGGTCTCGTGGGCGGGACGATAGAAGTCATGGCCCTTGATGATCTCCACGACGTCCGCGATGGCGTCCTTGGAGAGCAGCATTCCACCGAGCACCGACTGCTCGGCGTCGAGGTCCTGCGGAGGCACCCGCTCGAAGCCGGACGAGCCGCCGTCCCAGCCGCTCTCCCGACCGCGCTCGTGCTGTTCCTCGCGCCCCTTGCCCTCTCCGCGGCGCTGACGGGAAACAGGCAGACGGTCACTGGGACCGACATCGGCCCAGGGGTCGTCCAAAGGCTCGGGAATGCTCACCGGGCCACCTCCTCCCGTCCGCTTCGCGGACCTAGCCGTGCCACTCTTTCTTACGGCACGGCACCGACAAACAAGACGCCCGACTCCGGTTCCGGCGCGTCAAGTTCTGCGGACTTCCAAGCCGGAACGGAGTGCGGGCGCCGCTCCACGGTAGGCCGGTCCGCACCGTCAGCCAATCTGGTTATCCACAGGGCATGTGGACGACTGACCAGATGCTGTGGAGAACTCCTCGGATCCTGTGCACGGACCGGGGGACAGCACTGTGGACAAACTCATAGGGGCCACCCAAAGACGGCCCTGACCTGGCCTTTCTCCATCCACGGGTTGTGGGAGAGAAAAACTTTTACCCTCCGCCCAAGATCACCGCGATCACTCCATCGCCGAACGAGAAAACCTGAAGGAAGTAAGACCCTCAGGCGCATTGCATCTCTTACCTGTGGAAGATTAGATTGACTCTCATGACCCAGGCACCGACGGATCAGCGACCCTCACGCCGCCGACACGACCGAGAGATCATCGCTCTCGCCGTGCCGGCCTTCGGCGCCCTGGTGGCCGAGCCACTTTTCGTCATGGTCGACAGCGCCATCGTCGGTCATCTCGGCACACCGCAACTGGCCGGCCTGGCGATCGCAGCGGCACTTCTGACGACCGCGGTCAGCGTCTTCGTCTTCCTTGCGTACGCCACCACAGCCGCCGTCGCTCGTCAGGCAGGAGCAGGAGATCTGGCCTCCGCCATCCGCCAGGGCATGGACGGAATCTGGTTGGCGCTGCTGATCGGTGCCGCTGTCGTCGCCGTCGCGCTGCCACTGGCACCGTGGCTGGTCGACGTCTTCGGAGCGTCCGACACCGCGACCCCCTACGCCACCACGTATCTGCGCATCTCCAGCCTCGGCATCCCGGCGATGCTCGTGGTGCTCGCGGCGACGGGAGTTCTCCGGGGGCTGCAGAACACCCGAACGCCGCTGTACGTGGCGATCGGTGGATTCGCGGCCAACGGAGCGCTCAACGTCGGGCTCGTCTACGGCGCCGGGCTGGGGATCGCAGGGTCCGCGTGGGGCACCGTCATCGCCCAGGTGGGCATGGCGCTCGCGTACCTGGTCGTCGTGGTCCGTGGGGCCCGGCGGCACGGAGCATCCCTGCGTCCGGATGCTGCGGGAATCCGGGCCTGCGCCCAGGCGGGCGTACCTCTGCTGATTCGCACGCTTTCACTGAGGGCGGTCCTGATGATCGCTACCGTCGTCGCCGCCCGCCTCGGCGACACCGATATCGCAGCACACCAGATCATCCTCTCGCTCTGGAGTCTCACGGCCTTCGCGCTCGACGCGATCGCCATCGCCGGGCAGGCCATCATCGGCCGTTATCTGGGGGCGAACGACGCCAAGGGCGCCCGGGAGGCATGCCGCCGTATGGTCCAGTGGGGAATCGCCTCCGGGGTGGTCCTCGGGGCAGCGATCATGCTCGCCAGGCCGCTCTTCGTTCCGCTGTTCACCAGTGACTCCTCGGTACAGGACACTCTCCTGCCCACGCTCCTGGTCGTCGCGCTCTCCCAACCGATCTCCGGTGTGGTCTTCGTTCTCGACGGAGTGCTGATGGGTGCCGGAGACGGCCGCTACCTCGCCTGGGCCATGGTCCTGACCCTGGCGGTCTTCGCCCCGGTCGCACTCCTCGTGCCCAGCCTCGGTGGAGGCCTGACCGCGCTCTGGGGAGCGATGACGCTGATGATGACCGTCCGGTTGCTGACGCTGTGGACGCGTACCCGGTCAGGCCGCTGGGTCGTCACCGGAGCCACGCGCTGACTCGTCCGGCAGAGCCCCGGCGCTGCGTTTCACGTGAAACGACGAAGGGCCGCACCTGGTGGGTGCGGCCCTTCATCTCACACTGCTGTGCTGTGCCCTTAGGCAGCAACGACCTCGATACCGAGCTTCGCGGCAACCTCGGGGTGCAGACGGACGGACACCTGGTGTCCGCCCAGCGTCTTGATCGGCGAGCCGAGCTCGACGCGACGCTTGTCGACGTCCGGACCACCAGCGGACTTGATCGCCGAGGCGATGTCGGCCGGGGTGACGGAGCCGAAGAGGCGGCCGGCGTCGCCGGAGCGAACAGCCAGACGGACCTTCACGGCCTCGAGCTTGGCCTTGATCTCGTTGGCCTGCTCGATCGTCGCGATCTCGTGGATCTTGCGGGCGCGGCGGATCTGCGCCACGTCCTTCTCGCCACCCTTGGTCCAGCGAATGGCGAAGCCACGCGGAACCAGGTAGTTGCGGGCGTACCCGTCCTTGACGTCCACGACGTCGCCGGCGGCACCGAGGCCAGTGACCTCGTGGGTGAGGATGATCTTCATGATTCGGTCACCCTTCCCTTATCGCGCGGTGGACGTGTAGGGCAGCAGCGCCATCTCACGGCTGTTCTTGACTGCCGTGGCGACATCACGCTGGTGCTGAGTGCAGTTGCCGGTGACGCGGCGGGCACGGATCTTGCCGCGGTCGGAAATGAACTTCCGCAGCATGTTCGTGTCCTTGTAGTCCACGTACTGGGTCTTGTCCTTGCAGAACGCGCAGACCTTCTTCTTAGGCTTGCGCACAGGCGGCTTCGCCATGGTGTTTCTCCTGTGTGATCAAGAAGTGGGGGTACGAGCAGCCCTAGAAGGGCGGCTCGTCCGAGTAGCCGCCGCCGGAACCGCCGGAGCCGCCGGAGCTTCCGCCCCAGCCGCCCCCGCCGCCCTGCTGGCCCCCGCCCTGCTGGCCGCCGGAGGGAGCGTTGGTGGCCCACGGGTCGTCGGCGGGAGCACCGCCGCCACCCTGCTGGCCACCGCCACCGGGACCGCCGCCCCAGTTGCCGCCGCCCTGCTGGCCGCCGCCGTATCCACCCTGGCCGCCGCCCTGGCCACCTCGACCCGTGGTCTTGGTGACCTTGGCCGTGGCGTTCTTCAGGCTGGGGCCGACTTCCTCGACGTCCAGCTCGTAGACCGTGCGCTTGACGCCCTCACGGTCCTCGTAGGACCGCTGCTTCAGCCGGCCCTGCACGACGACGCGCATGCCTCGCTGGAGCGACTCCGCGACGTTCTCCGCCGCCTGACGCCAGACCGAGCAGGTGAGGAACAGGCCTTCGCCGTCCTTCCACTCATTGGTCTGCCGGTCGAAGATGCGGGGAGTGGACGCGACACGGAACTTCGCGACCGCCGCACCGGACGGGGTGAAGCGCAGCTCGGGGTCGTCGACGAGATTGCCGACGACCGTGATGACGGTCTCGCCTGCCATGGGTGAACCTCTCGGCGGGGATTGCTTCTGGCTGCTTGCTACTCGAACCCGATGACCGCTGAGCTAGATGCTCAGTGGGTCTCGGGACGGAGGACCTTGGTCCGGAGGACCGACTCGTTCAGGTTCATCTGTCGGTCGAGCTCCTTGACGACCGCAGGCTCGGCCTGCAGGTCGATGACCGAGTAGATGCCCTCGGGCTTCTTCTTGATCTCGTAAGAGAGACGACGACGGCCCCAGGTGTCGACCTTCTCGACCTTTCCGTTGCCCTCACGGACGACGGAGAGGAAGTTCTCGATCAACGGGGAGACTGCGCGCTCCTCGAGATCGGGGTCGAGGATGACCATCACCTCGTAGTGACGCATGTGGAACCCACCTCCTTTGGACTCAGCGGCCACGGTCGTTCCGTGGCAGGAGGGTCGTGATGCGTAAGCAACAGTGTCTCCGAGTAAAACAGCCGCCACTGACAACGCCCGTCTTCGAGATTCGAGGGGGGCCGCAGTGCTGGCTCAGGGCAGACACCGGTGCAGACTGTACAGAGTACCCGCAGACCGGCTTCCGGTTGAAATCCGGTGTCCGGGGCGCACAATCGAGACAGATGCGGTGTGACAGGCGCTACATTGCACCGCCCTTCGCACTGGAGGTGCTCCATGGCACAGGCAGTCCGACCCGCCGGAAGCCGAACCGCTTCCCGCTCGACGTCCAAGGCCCGTCCGGCCACGGGATCCCTCTTCGCCACGGACGGCAGGCCGCACCCGCTCCAGGACGTACTGATGGCGGTGACCGGCGTCCTCGGAGTCCTCGCGTTCGTGACGGCGATGTTCCACAGCCTGCACCTGGTCAGCTCCTGGGCCGGGCTGATCGGCATCCTGACCGGCGCCTACGGGCAGTACATCTCCCGGACCACATGGGAGCGTTTCGGTCTGATCATGGGGATCGGCGCGTCCGCGGTCGGCTTCTATCTCGGCATGGCCCACGGGGGCCTCTTCGGCGGCGTCGTCACCTGACCGGCACAGCCCCGGTCGGCAAGGACGGCCGTCCCGCGCAGTGCACCGGCGGGCGGTCCCGCGCGGGTGGCGCCCGGTCCGGTCCCTACGGGCCAGACGGGGCGCCCCTCGGTCACAGTAGGCTTCGGCGCGAGAGCCGGAGCCCCTGACCGATGGGGACACACCTGCCGAGGAGCGCCCCGCATGAGCCTGACCCTGAGGACCATCAGCCGAGAACAGCATCTGGCGTACATCCAGAGCCTGCCCTCGGCCAGTCACTGCCAGGTCCCGGCGTGGGCTGACGTGAAGACCGAATGGCGCTCGGAGAACCTGGGATGGTTCGACAAGAACGGCGAGATCGTCGGCGCCGGGCTGGTGCTCTACCGCCAGCTCCCCAAGATCAAGCGCTATCTCGCGTACCTCCCGGAGGGGCCGGTCATCAACTGGTACGCCCCCAACCTGGACGAGTGGCTCCAGCCGATGCTCGCCCACCTGAAGCAGCAGGGCGCCTTCTCGGTGAAGATGGGCCCTCCCGTGGTGATCCGCCGCTGGGACTCGACCGCCATCAAGTCGGGAATCCAGGACCCGGACGTGAAGCGGCTGCGTGACGTCGAGGCGAGCCACATCGAGCCGCGCGCCTTCGAGGTCTCGGACCGGCTGAGGAAGATGGGCTGGCAGCAGGGCGAGGACGGCGGCGCCGGTTTCGGTGACGTACAGCCCCGCTACGTCTTCCAGGTACCGCTGGCCAACCGCTCCCTCGAGGACGTGCTCAAGGGCTTCAACCAGCTCTGGCGGCGCAACATCAAGAAGGCCGACAAGGCCGGCGTCGAGGTGGTCCAGGGCGGCTACGAGGACCTCGCCGAGTGGCAGCGGCTGTACGAGATCACCGCCGTGCGCGACCACTTCAGGCCGCGCCCGCTCTCGTACTTCCAGCGCATGTGGTCGGTACTCAACTCCGAGGACCCCAACCGCATGCGGCTGTACTTCGCGCGTCACAACGGCGTGAACCTGTCGGCCGCCACGATGCTCGTCGTCGGCGGGCACGTCTGGTACTCCTACGGCGCCTCGGACAACATCGGGCGCGAGGTCCGTCCCTCCAACGCCATGCAGTGGCGGATGCTCCGCGACTCGTACGCGATGGGCGCGACCGTCTACGACCTGCGCGGCATCAGCGACTCGCTGGACGAGACCGACCACCTCTTCGGGCTGATCCAGTTCAAGGTCGGCACCGGCGGCGAAGCCGTCGAGTACGTCGGCGAATGGGACTTCCCCCTCAACAAGCTGCTGCACAAGGCGCTGGACATGTACATGTCCCGACGCTGACCCGCACCGCGAAACCCCCGTCCATCAGCCTCTCCTCTCTCACTCACACCGCAGCCACCAGAAAGGTTCCGGGCCGGCCATGGCGCTCTCCCTCTACGTCGACACCGCGCGCTGGCGGGCGCACCAGAAGTCCGTGCTGGACCAGTTCCCAGGACTCGTCCCCGTCTGCAAGGGCAACGGGTACGGCTTCGGACACGAGCGGCTGGCCGACGAGGCGATCCGTTTCGGATCCGACATCCTGGCCGTCGGCACCACCTACGAGGCCGCGCGCATCAAGGACTGGTTCAGCGGCGACCTGCTGGTGCTCACGCCCTTCCGACGAGGTGAGGAGCCGGTCCCGCTGCCCGACCGCGTCATCCGCTCCGTCTCGTCCGTCGACGGTGTGCACGCCCTCGTGGGTGCGCGGGTGGTCATCGAGTGCATGAGCTCGATGAAGCGCCACGGGGTGAAGGAGGAGGAGCTCGGCCAGCTGCACGCGGCCATCGAGGACGTCCGCCTCGAAGGTTTCGCGCTGCATCTGCCGCTCGACCGCACGGACGGCTCGGACGCGGTGGAGGAGGTCATCGCCTGGATGGACCGGCTGCGTGCCGCCCGGCTGCCGTTGCACACGATGTTCGTCAGCCATCTGCGGGCCGAGGAGCTGGCGCGGCTGCAGCAGCAGTTCCCCCAGACCCGCTTCCGCGCGCGCATCGGCACGCGGCTCTGGCTCGGCGACCACGAGGCGACGGAGTACCGCGGCGCGGTCCTCGACGTCACCCGCGTCGTGAAGGGGGACCGTTTCGGCTACCGCCAGCAGAAGGCGGCGTCCGACGGCTGGCTGGTGGTGGTCGCCGGGGGGACCTCCCACGGTGTCGGCCTGGAGGCCCCGAAGGCCCTGCACGGGGTGATGCCGCGCGCCAAGGGCGTGGCACGCGCCGGGCTCGCCACGGTCAACCGCAACCTGTCGCCGTTCGTCTGGGCCGGCAAGCAGCGCTGGTTCGCCGAGCCGCCGCACATGCAGGTGTCGATCCTGTTCGTGCCCTCGGACGCCCAGGAGCCCAAGGTCGGCGACGAACTGGTGGCCCACCTGCGACACACCACGACCCAGTTCGACCGGCTCGTGGACCGATAAACCACGCCCTCCCTCAGTCGGAGGCCACCCTGCCGGCGGTACCCCACTCCACCCGCGGTCCCTCGACCGCGGGTGCTGTGTTCCGCGAGGGATGAGGGCGCACCTGCAGGAGCGCCGTACGGTCCGGCGCCCCGTCGAGCACCCCGCCCGACGGATCGTCGGACCCGTCGTGCCGGACGGGATCCCGCTCCGGCCTCAGGATGTCCCTGACGATCACGACGCAGAGGTACAACGTCCCCAGCAGGTGCAGGATGATCGCGACCTGGTAGCCCTCCTGCGGCAGCCCCTGGTGCTTGTCCCCGCTCGTCGTGTAGGCGAGGTAGAACCAGATCCCCAGGAAGTACGCGACCTCGCAGGCCTGCCAGACCAGGAAGTCCCGCCAGCGGGGCCTGGCCAGCGCGGCCAGGGGGATCAGCCAGAGCACGTACTGCGGTGAGTAGACCTTGTTCGTCAGGATGAAGGTCGCCACCACGAGGAACGCCAACTGAGCGAAGCGCGGCCGGTGACGCGCGGCCAGGGCCAGCCCGGCGATACCGGCGCACAGCACGACCATCATCAGCACGGAGGCCGTGTTCACCGTGCTCACGTCGATGGGCCGGCCGGTGCGCTGGGTGATGACGAGCCAGAAAGAGCCGTAGTCGATCTGCCGCTCCTGGCTGAACGTGTAGAACTTCTTCCACCCCTCCGGCGCGTACGCCATCACAGGGACGTTCACCAGCAGCCAGGCCGCCGCCGCGCCGAGGAGCGCCACCCCGTACGCCCGCCACTTGCCGGCCCGCCAGCACAGGACCAGCAGGGGCCCGAGGAGCAGCACGGGATACAGCTTGGCGGCGGTGGCGAGGCCGATGAGGACGCCGAAGGCGAGGTTCCTGCCGCGGGACCACATGAGCATCGCCGCGGCCGTCAGCGCGACGGCGAGCAGGTCCCAGTTGATCGTGGCGGTGAGAGCGAGGGCCGGAGCGAGCGCGACCAGCAGACCGTCCCAGGGCCGGCGCCGGTGCGTACGGGCGACACACAGCGCGACGACCACGGCGCAGATCATCAGCATGCCCGCGTTGACCATCCAGTACATCTGCTCGCGCTGCTGCACGGGATCCGAGGCCGGGGTCAGCGTCAGCCAGGAGGCGACCTGCATGAAGAGGCCGGTCAGGACCGGGTACTCGAGGTACGCCATGTCGCCGCCGAGGCGGTCGAAGTAGGGCACGAGGCCGTCGGCGAAGCCGCGTCCGACGAAGAGGTGCGGGATGTCGGAGTAGCACGCGTGTGTGTACTGCGAACTGGTGCCGCGGAACCACGCCCAGTTGTAACAGGGGAGCTTCTGCACCATGCCGAGTGCGAACATCCCGATCGTCACGAGGGCGATGACGCGCAGCGGTGTGAGCGGCCCCGATCCGAACCGTGCCCAGCGGCCCGCGGGTCCGCCGATCAGTTCACTGCCCGCTGCGGCGATCTCGTCCTGTCGCGTGGGCGGTACGACGGACGGCTCCTGGTGCACGCTCGTGTCTTCTGCGCTTGGCATGCCGCACATCCTGCCGTACGGCGCTGTGTGCGGGCGTGGCCCGCTCCGGGACACACGAAGGGCCGTCGACACCTGGATGGTGTCGACGGCCCTCATACGCCTGTCCGGGCGTTCCCCGACGGGCTTCCCGGAGGGCGGCGCCTCATCGGTGCCGCCCCGGACGAGTCCTACCCGCCGCCGCCGAAGATCCCGCCGCGGCCGTTCTCCTCACCGGTCGTCGTACCGTCGGTCGTTCCCGTGGTCGTTCCGGTGTCCGTCCCGCCGTCCGTGGTTCCGGCGTCCGTCCCACCGTCGGTGGTCCCGTCCGTGGTCCCCCCGGTGTTGTTGCCGTTGGTGCTCCCGCCGTTCTGGTTGTTCTTGCACTCCCAGTCGAGCGGCTGGCACGTCTCGCTCGGCGAGGGGGACGGGGTCGTGGGCGTGGGCGACGGGGTCTCCGGCTCCTCGGTGGACTCCGAGGGCGACGGTGTCGGGCTGGGCGTCGGGCTGGGGGTGGGCTTCTCTCCGACGACCTCGCCGTACGGCTGCGGCTCGGGGAAGTCGATGACCTTCTTCCCCTTCATCGCCTCGACCATGTAGTCGTGCCAGATCTGCGCGGGGAACGAGGCACCGTGAATCGACTTCTCGCCGCCCGTCCCGTACATCTCCAGGAACTCACGGTTCTTCTGCGTCTCGTCGTCGTCCATCCGGAACATGCTGACGGCGGTCGAGATCTGCGGGGTGTAACCGACGAACCAGGCCGACTTGTTGCCGTCCGTGGTACCCGTCTTGCCGGCCACGTCCCGGCCCGGGATCCGGGCGGGGGTGCCCGTTCCGTTCTCGACGACGTTCTTCAGCACGTCGGTGACGTTGTCCGAGATGACGCTTTCGAGCGCGTTCTTGGTCACCGTCTCGTGTTTGTAGATGACCTCGCCCTTGTGCTTCACCTCGGAGACCGAGAAGGGCTCGCGCTGCTTGCCGCTGGTGGCGAAGGTGGCGTAGGAGCCGGCCATCCGGATGGCACTCGGCGAAGAGGTGCCGATGGAGTACGACGGAACGGTGGAGTCCGCCATGTAGTCGTCGTCCCGCAGGCCCGCGGCGACGGCGACGTCCTTCACCTTGTCGGTGCCCACGTCCATGCCCAGCTGGACGTAGGGGGAGTTGGCCGACTCCTGCATGGCGTAGCGGAGGGTGATGTCGCCGTAGCTCTTGTCCCCGTCATTGGTCTGGAGCCACTGCTCGCCGTCCTTGTTCTGCCAGACCTGGTCGTTGTATTCGGTGATCTTCAGCTTGTTGTCGCCGTTGTAGATGCTCTTCGGCGAGACGAGCGTACGGTCCGACTGGCCCTGGTCGGCGGGGAGCTTCGGATCGCGCTTGCCGTACTTCATACCGGCGGCGAGCACGAACGGCTTGAACGTGGACCCGACCTGGGCACCGGTCGCGTCCGCGTTGTTGGTGTAGTGCTCCGTGGCGTTCCGACCGCCGTACGTGGCGATGATGGCGCCCGTCTTCGTGTCCACCGACGCGCCACCGAACTCGACGTGCGTGTCCTTGTCAGGACGCTTCTTCGGATCGATCTTGGCGTCGTACACCGCGTTGATCGACTTCTCGAGCTGCTTGACCTTCTTCTCGTCAAACGTCGTGTGGATCTCGTAGCCGCCGCGGGCCAGTTCCTTCTCGGTGACGCCCTGCGTGTTGTGCGCGAGGAAGTACTTCGTGGCGAGGTCGACCAGGTAGCCGGTCTGGCCGCCGAGCTTGGCGTCCTTCTGCGGCGGCTTCGGCTTGGGGAACGTCTTGTACTTGGCGCGCTCGGCCGCGCTCATCCGGCCGTCCTTGACCTGCTCGTCGAGGATCCACTCCCAGCGCGCCTTGGCACGCCGGGTGTTCTCCTTGGCGGAGGCCTTCACCGGGTCGACGTCGGGGGCACCCGCGGGGTCGTAGTAGCTCGCGCCCTTGAGCAGCGTCGCCAGGAAGGCGCACTGGCTCGCGTCCAGTTCCGTGGCGTCTATGCCGTAGTACGCACGTGCCGCGGCCTGGAGCCCGGAGGCGCCCCGGCCGTAGTAGGAGACGTTGAGGTAGCCCTCCATGACCTTGTTCTTCTTGACCGTCTCACCGACCTTGAGCGTGATGAAGAGTTCCTTCACCTTTCGGGTCACGGTCTGGTCCTGCGTGAGCATGGAGTTCTTGACGTACTGCTGGGTGATCGTCGAACCGCCCTGGGTGTCACCTCCCTTCGCCATGTTGTAGAAGGCGCGGGCGATGCCCATGGGGTCGATGCCCCGGTCATCCTCGAACGACTTGTTCTCGGCCGAGATGACGGCGTTCCGCATCGCTACGGGAATCTGGGCGTACTCGAGCGACTGACGGTTGACGGAGCCACCCGTGGCGACCATCTGGGTGTCGTCGGCCCAGTAGTAGACGTTGTTCTGGGCGGTGGCGAGGTCCTTGGGCTCGGGCGGCACGACCAACGCGTACGCGATCCCGGCCGCGCCCATCATGAGTCCCAGGAAGCCCAGGCACAGGCCGGAGACCAGCTTCCACGACGGAACCCAGCGCCGGAAGCCGTACTTACCCGCACGCGGATAGTCGATCATCCGCTTCTTGCCGGAGTTCTCATGGCTCCGGCCTTCGTGACCGGCGCCTTCGCCACCTCCCCGCCTCCGGCCTCCGCCGCGCTGGGCCGCGCGACGGGCCTCGGCGCGGCCGCCGTACGACGGCTCCTCACCGTGTTCCACGGAGGGTGATTCCTGACTTGCTCTGCGTGACGCGTCGGTGCGACGTCCAGCAGGCTGTTGGGCGGCTCGTCTGGCCGCTGCGCGCCCGCCACCTTGCGGTTGCGGCGTTTTGCGACGGTGCTCGCTCATCGAACGACTACTCCTCGGGCAGGCGAGAGCGCCTGGAAGCGGCAGTTGAGTTCCGGTCCCCCCGAAATACGGACAAGCCCTGCGGAAGGCTCACCCGCAGTACTTCCGGCAGTCCGCGATAACGGACGCACGACGGCTCCTCGCGGTTCCCGGTGGTCTGCATGCCGCACAGACTACGCACGGTCAAAAACCTCCGTGGACCGAACTTCACCCCAAATTACGCAAGTCGCTCCCTATGAATCGAGGATGTGACGCCGGTCACGAACCATCCTCTTGTCGAACATCACGAGTCGATCTATCGTGCTGATGTATCGAGTCGATACATCAGAGCGGCATAAGCTGAATGCACGGGTCCGCGGACACCAGGCGGACGAGGAGGCGAAGGTGAGCAGACGCTCAGGCATCCTCGAATTCGCCGTACTCGGGCTGCTCCGTGAGTCCCCCATGCACGGGTACGAGCTGCGCAAGCGCCTCAACACCTCGCTGGGCATCTTTCGAGCCTTCAGCTACGGCACCCTCTACCCCTGCCTCAAGACGCTGGTCACGAACGGCTGGTTGATCGAGGAACCGGGCAGTGTTCCGGCCCTGCCGCCCGAAACAGGCCGTGGGGTCGCTCCGGCGTCCTCGCTGGCGGGGCGTCGCGCCAAGATCGTCTATCGGTTGACGGCGGAAGGTAAGGAGCACTTCGAGGAGCTGCTGTCGCACACCGGTCCGGACTCCTGGGAGGACGAGCACTTCGCGGCTCGCTTCGCCTTTTTCGGACAGACGGAGCGCGAGGTGCGGATGCGCGTCCTCGAGGGCCGCCGCAGCAGGCTGGAGGAACGCCTCGAGAAGATGCGTGCCTCTCTCGCCCGCACCCGCGAACGACTCGACGACTACACGCTTGAGCTGCAGCGACACGGCATGGAGTCCGTGGAGCGCGAAGTGCGCTGGCTGAACGAGCTCATCGAGAGCGAGCGGTCGGGACGGGATCAGCGACGATCCTCGCCCGAGGGCTCCACTCAGCACGACTCATCAGGAGAGACGGGCGGCCTGCCCCGGCACCGGGACACGTCCCGGCCGGATCCGTCCGACGACACGAAGTGACACCCCCGCGGGCCCGCAAGGCGT
The DNA here is from genome assembly GCF_000717245.1 of Kitasatospora papulosa. Lineage (GTDB taxonomy): Bacteria > Actinomycetota > Actinomycetes > Streptomycetales > Streptomycetaceae > Streptomyces > Streptomyces papulosus. The sequence continues at coordinate 426,396 of NZ_JNYQ01000002.1, read as the reverse complement.
CATCGGGGAACACCGAGAACACACAGGGAGCAATCGGCATGGGTTCGGTTCGCGTAGCCATCGTCGGCGTGGGCAACTGCGCCGCCTCACTGGTGCAGGGCGTCGAGTACTACAAGGACGCCGATCCGGCCGGCAAGGTGCCCGGTCTGATGCACGTCCAGTTCGGCGACTACCACGTGAGCGACGTCGAGTTCGTCGCCGCCTTCGACGTCGACGCGAAGAAGGTCGGCCTCGACCTCGCGGACGCCATCGGGGCCAGCGAGAACAACACCATCAAGATCGCCGAGGTGCCGAACACCGGCGTGACCGTCCAGCGCGGCCACACCCACGACGGCCTGGGCAAGTACTACCGCGAGACGATCGAGGAGTCCGCCGACGCCCCCGTCGACGTCGTCCAGGTCCTCAAGGACAAGCAGGTCGACGTCCTCGTCTGCTACCTGCCCGTCGGCTCCGAAGTGGCTGCGAAGTTCTACGCGCAGTGCGCCATCGACGCCAAGGTCGCGTTCGTCAACGCTCTCCCGGTGTTCATCGCCGGCACCAAGGAGTGGGCGGACAAGTTCACCGAGGCCGGTGTCCCGATCGTCGGCGACGACATCAAGTCCCAGGTCGGCGCCACCATCACCCACCGTGTGATGGCGAAGCTGTTCGAGGACCGGGGTGTCATCCTGGACCGGACGATGCAGCTGAACGTCGGCGGCAACATGGACTTCAAGAACATGCTCGAGCGTGAGCGCCTGGAGTCGAAGAAGATCTCGAAGACGCAGGCCGTCACCTCGCAGATCCGTGACCGCGAGCTCGGTGCGGACAACGTCCACATCGGCCCCTCGGACTACGTGGCCTGGCTGGACGACCGCAAGTGGGCCTACGTGCGCCTCGAGGGCCGTGCCTTCGGTGACGTTCCGCTGAACCTGGAGTACAAGCTCGAGGTCTGGGACTCCCCGAACTCCGCCGGTGTCATCATCGACGCCGTGCGCGCGGCGAAGATCGCCAAGGACCGCGGTATCGGTGGCCCGATCCTCTCGGCCTCCTCGTACTTCATGAAGTCGCCGCCGGTCCAGTACTTCGACGACGAGGCCCGCGAGAACGTCGAGAAGTTCATCAAGGGCGACGTCGAGCGCTGATCCAGCCTGTCACCACTTCGGTGACACCGTTTGTCCATCTGGGGGGTCCCCGGGCAATCCGCCCGGAGGCCCCCCACATGTGTGACGCTTGCACACATGCCTGTCGTGCGTGATCTGGGCGTACTCCTGCGCCTTCGCAACTTCCGCCGCCTACTTGCCGTACGGCTTCTCTCCCAGTCGGCCGACGGCGTCTACCAGGTCGCGCTCGCCACCTACGTGGTCTTCTCGCCGGAGAACGAGACGACGCCCGGCGCCATCGCCTCCGCCATGGCGGTGCTGCTGCTGCCGTACTCGCTCATCGGACCCTTCGCGGGAGTCCTGCTCGACCGCTGGCCCCGTCGACAGGTCTTCCTGTACGGAAACCTGCTTCGCGCCGTGCTGGCCTGCTGTACGGCCCTGTTGCTCCTGAGCTCAGTCCCGGACTGGCTGTTCTACGCTTCGGCCCTCTGCGTCACTGCGGTCAACCGATTCGTACTGGCCGGGCTGTCGGCAGCCCTCCCCCGAGTCGTCGACACCGAACGGCTCGTCCTCGCCAACTCCCTGTCCCCGACGGCAGGCACGCTCGCCGCCACGGCCGGCGGAGGTCTCGCCCTGGCCATCCGCGTACTGACGGACGGGTCGGACGCCGCCGCGGTCCTCCTGGGTGCGGCCCTCTACCTCCTCTCCGCCTTGGCCGCCATGACGTTGTCCCGCACGCTCCTAGGACCGGACCGCGACCTGGACCACGTGCCGCTCCGGAAGGCCCTCACCACCACCGCACGAGGGCTGGCCGAGGGTCTGCGTCATCTGGCCGAACGGAGGGACGCGGCGCACGCCCTGGCCGCCATGACGGTGGTCCGCTTCTGTTACGGAGCGCTGACCGTGATGGTGCTGATGTTGTGCCGCTACGCCTGGTCCGACGGGGAGTCCGACGGCCTGGCCCTCCTCGGCCTCGCACTCGGCGCATCCGCCACGGGATACTTCGCGGCTGCCGTGATGTCTCCGTGGGCGGTCGGGCGCTTCGGCCGATACGGCTGGCTGGCCGGCTGCGCCGGAGGAGCCGCCCTCCTCGAGCCCGCGTTGGGGCTCTCCTTCGCCCCTGCCCCGATGCTGGCGGCAGCTTTCATCCTCGGGCTCGTGACCCAGGGGACAAAGATCGCCACGGATACCGAGGTGCAGACCTCCGTGGACGATGCCTACCGCGGACGCATCTTTTCGCTCTACGACGTGCTGTTCAACGTCGCCTTCGTCGCGGCCGCAGCGATGTCCGCACTCGTCCTGCCCGCTGACGGACGGTCCGTCGTCGTCGTGGTCACGGTGGCCGTGCTGTACGCCATCGTGTCGGTGTCCATGCTGCGCCGACGCCGCGCGAGCGCGGCCGTCCAGCACACCCGCACCGCGAAGTGAAGTGAGGGGCGTTGTTTCACGTGAAACAACGCCCCTCATGAACCTTCCGGGCCACTTCGGAGGATCAGTCGTGTTTCACGTGAAACACGAGGAACTCCTCACGCTCCATCCGCCCGTGCCGGACCTGGCATCAGCCCTCCTGTGCGGCCCACCACTCCTTGAGGGCGGCGACCGCGGCCTCGCGTTCCATCGGCCCGTTCTCCAAGCGAAGCTCCAGCAGGAACGCATAGGCCTTGCCGATCACAGGCCCCGGCCCCACATCGAGGATCCGCATGATCTCGTTGCCGTCCAGGTCGGGCCGGATAGCTTCCAGCTCCTCCTGCTCCTGCAGTTGCGCGATGCGCTCCTCAAGCCCGTCGTACGTGCGCGACAAAGCATTCGCCTTGCGCTTGTTCCGCGTCGTGCAGTCGGAGCGGGTCAGCTTGTGCAGCCGGTCCAACAGCGGCCCGGCGTCCCGCACATACCTGCGCACGGCGGAGTCGGTCCACTCCCCGTCGCCGTATCCGTGGAATCGCAGGTGCAGCTCGACCAGCTTCGATACGTCCTTGACCATGTCGTTGGAGTACTTCAGCTCGGCCATCCGCTTCTTGGTCATCTTGGCCCCCACCACTTCGTGGTGATGGAAGGAGACGCGACCATCCTTCTCGAAGCGCCGTGTCCGCGGCTTGCCGACGTCATGGAGCAGCGCAGCGAGTCGCAGGACGAGATCGGGGCCGTCCTCCTCGAGATCGATGGCCTGCTCCAGCACCGTCAAGGAGTGCTCGTAGACATCCTTGTGGCGGTGATGCTCGTCACTTTCCAGGCGAAGGGCGGGAAGCTCGGGCAGCACGTGGCCGGCCAGACCCGTGTCCACAAGGAGTCCCAGACCCTTGCGGGGGTGTCCGGAGAGCAGGAGCTTGTTCAGCTCCTCACGGATTCTCTCGGCCGACACGATCTCGATACGTCCGGCCATGTCCGTCATGGCCTTGACGACGTCGGGGGCAACCTCGAAATCCAGCTGGGCGGCGAAGCGTGCGGCACGCAGCATGCGCAGCGGATCGTCGGAGAACGACGCCTCAGGCGTGCCCGGGGTACGCAGGACGCGCTGCGCCAAGTCGTCGAGGCCGCCGTGCGGGTCGATGAACTCCTTGTGCGGCAGCGCGACGGCCATGGCGTTGACCGTGAAGTCACGGCGTACGAGGTCGTCCTCGATCGAGTCGCCGTAGGAGACCTCGGGTTTGCGTGAGGTCCTGTCGTACGCCTCCGACCGGTAGGTCGTGACCTCGATCTGATAGCCGTCCTTCTGCGAGCCGACGGTGCCGAACGCGATTCCGACCTCCCAGACCGAGTCGGCCCAAGGACGGACGATCTTGAGCACGTCCTCGGGGCGGGCATCGGTCGTGAAGTCCAGATCGTTTCCGAGCCTGCCGAGCAACGCGTCGCGGACCGATCCTCCGACCAGCGCGAGGCTGAATCCGGCCTCCTGGAATCGCAGGGCGAGGTCGTCGGCGACGGGGGACACCCGCAGCAGTTCGCTCACTGCGCGGTGCTGCACATGACTCAGTGCACGGGGGCTGTCTTCGTTGGCGTTCGGCACAACAGAAAAGGGTACGTGCCCCGACCGGCCCGGGCGTCATCGTTTCCGGTGACCCTGCGAGACTCTCCCGATCATGTGACACGGTCCCCGGCACTCAGGCGTCGGGCACATCGTTACCATGCGTGGACGCAGAGACCGGCAGGACCAGTACCAGCTGACGACGACGAGGGACGGATACGCGTGGCCGAGGCGGCAGACTTTCAGGGGATGAATCCCTCCCCTGCCCGCCGGTGGCTCCGGCGCACAGCCTCCTTGATCGTCGGGGCGCCGCTGATCGCCGGCCTCCTTGCCGGTCCCGCGACCCCCTCCGCACATGCCGAGGGGAAGACGAAGGTCCCTACCGGTTCGCGCACCGTGGATGTGTCTCTGGACACGCTCGCCCCGAGCGCGCCCGTCGAGGGCGACACCCTCACCGTCTCCGGCACCTTGACCAACAAGGGGAAGAAGACGGTCACGGACGCCGAAGTCGACCTGCGCGTCGGACCAAAGCTGTCCGGCAGAGGAGAGATCGATCAGACCGCCAAACGCACCGGGTACCTGCCCGGCAGTGATCCGGCCAAGCTCGGCGGCTCGTACACGCTGAAGGTCCCCAAACTGGCATCCGGGGTCAGCCAGGACTTCACCCTTGCCGTCCCGGTGGACAAGCTGGACCTCGGCTCCGAGGGTGTCTACCAGCTCGGGGTGTCCCTCACGGGCCGAACCTCCGACTACACCTACGACCAGGTGCTCGGCATCCAGCGGACCTTCCTGCCATGGCAGCCCGAGGACACCAAGAAGAAGACCGACCTCACCTTCCTCTGGCCGCTCATCGCATCGGCGCATGTCACCGCCGAGACGGGTTCGGACGAGCAGCAGACCCCCGTGTTCGCCAACGACGATCTGGCCCTCGAGCTCGCCCCCGGCGGGCGCCTGGAACAGTTGGTGTCCCTGGGCCGCCAGCTCCCCGTGACCTGGGTGATCGACCCGGACCTCCTGGCCTCGGTCGACGCGATGACCAAGAACTACCGCGTCAGGTCCGGCAACACCACGGTCGCCGGAACGAACCAGACCATCGCCAAGAAGTGGCTGGCGGATCTGCAGGCTGCCGTGAAGGACGGCACGGTGGTCGCCCTGCCCTTCGCCGACCCCGATCTGGCTTCCATCGCGCACCGCGGCAAGAACGTCTCCGGTGCCCTCAGCCATCTGCAGACAGCGACCGAGGTCGCGAGCACGACGGTCGAGACCGTGCTTCACGTGAAACCGTCCACCGACTTCGCCTGGCCGGTGGACGGTGCGATCGATCCCTCGGTCGTCGATGTCGCCACATCGGCCGGCGCCCACAAGGTGATCGCCCGAAGCGACAGCCTCGAGGAGACCGGCGGACTGCTCTACACGCCGACTGCGGCCCGCCCGATCGGTGGTGGCACCACCGCGGTCGTCGCGGACCATCGGCTCTCCACCGCGTTCACCGGCGACATGGCCAAGGCCGGCGCTTCGACCCTCGCGGTCCAGAAATTCCTGGCCCAGACGCTGGCGGTGACGGAGCAGGCCCCCGACAAGCAGCGCAGCATCGTCGTCGCCCCGCAACGCACGCCCACCGCCGCTCAGGCACAGACCATGGCGCGCGCCCTGCAGGCCCTCACGGCAGAGCACTGGACGAAGCCTCTCGACCTGACCGAGGCCGCGGAACAGAAGCCTGACGCACAGGCCACGACGCGGGTGCCCAGGGCCTCCCAGTACCCCAAGAAGCTGCGCAACCAGGAACTGCCCACCCAGGCGTTCCAGGACATCAGGACGACACAGAGCTCGCTCGACAGCTTCCAGGTCATCCTCACGCAGCCCGACCGGGTGGTCACCCCCTTCGGGAACGCGATCAACCGTTCCGTGTCGACGTCGTGGCGCGGAAGTCCGCTGGAGGCACAGCGCTACCGCGACTCGGTCCGCACGTATCTGCAGGGCCTCTCCAACGAGGTCCAGCTGATCACGAAGTCGGATGTGACCCTGTCGGGGCGCAGCGCCACGATCCCGGTGACCGTGCAGAACAAACTGGTCCAGGGCGTCGATCACCTCGTGCTCCGTCTGACGTCGGGCAATGCCACACGGCTCGACCTGAACGACGGCGGAGCGGTCGCCGAGAAGCCGGTCGAGATCGCGGGTGGACACAGCCAGTCCGTGAAATTCGACGCCGCTGCCAACGCCAACGGACAGGCGCAGGTCACGGCTCGTCTCTTCACCGCGGACGGCACGCCGTACGGCGAGGCGATGACCTTCACGGTGAAGGTCTCGGAGGTCACGCCGACGGTGCTTCTGGTGATCGCGGGCGGCCTGCTGCTGCTGGTGCTGGCGGGCATCAGGATGTACACCCACCGCAAGCGCACCGTGGCCGGCGGAGCGCCGGAGGACGACGGCGAGGAACCCGAGCAGCCGAGTGACCCGGAGTCGGACACCGGTCCGGAAAGCGGCGACCCACCGGGCCCGGGTGAGAAAGTGGACCGTTGAGCGATGTCTGTCGGGGCCTGTCGGCCGGGGACAATGAGGTGGGGTTTCGATGAACGCGCCGTACGACGGTGACCGCGGCCAGGGCGCGGGCGGAGCTGGGTCTTCCAGCGGTCCGCCGGTGCCGCCGCGCGCAGGACAGGAAGGCGAGGCACCCGATCCCTACCTGCAGCACGCGTACGACCACGATCCGTACCGTGCCCAGGACCTCGCCGCGCAGGACCCGGTGGCCGAGGCGCTCTACGACCGGGCCGCTCATCCTCCGCCGCCTCCAGGCACCTACCAGGAGCCTCAGGCTCTCTACCAGCAGCCTCAGGCAGCCCAGCACGCCCCTGACCCCCGACTCTGGGCCCAGACGCCGCCCCCGGAGCCCGCAGGCCCCTCCAGGCACCTTCCCTACGGCGACAACGCCGCGACCACCCAGTACGTAGGAGTGGACGACCTGGTCACGCAGGCCTCCGACGACCTCGGGGAACAGGACGCCTTCGCACACCTCTTCCGCGACCAGGAAGGGTCCGGCCGTCCGCCGGGCCCTCCGGCCGAACCCGAGGCGGCCCCGGCACCCGTACCGCCGAAGTCCGGCGGGCGGGCCGCCGGAATACTGAAGTCCAGCGCGCTGATGGCGGCAGGCACCCTGGTATCGCGGCTGACCGGCTTCGTCCGCAGCCTCGTGATCACCGCTGCGCTGGGTGCGGCACTGCTCGGTGACAGCTTCACCATCGCGTACACCCTGCCGACGATGATCTACATCCTGACCGTGGGCGGCGGGCTCAACTCCGTCTTCGTTCCTCAGCTCGTCCGGTCCATGAAGGACGACGAGGACGGCGGCGAGGCGTACGCCAACCGGCTGCTGACCCTGGTCATGGTCACCCTCGGTGTGATCGTCGGGATCGCCGTCTTCGCCGCTCCGTGGCTCATCCACATGATGTCGCCGACCATCGCGAACGACGTGGCGGCGAACAGCGTGGCCGTCACCTTCGCCCGCTACTGCCTGCCGACCATCTTCTTCATGGGCGTGCACGTGGTCATGGGGCAGATCCTCAACGCCCGCGGGAAATTCGGCGCGATGATGTGGACCCCGGTCCTCAACAACATCGTCATGATCGTCACGTTCGGCCTGTTCATCTGGGTCTACGGCTCGTCGGCCGAATCCCGGATGGGCGTGGAGACGATCCCCGCCGAGGGTGTCCGTCTGCTCGGCATCGGTACGCTGCTCGGCCTGGTCGTCCAGGCTCTGGCCATGATCCCGTACCTCCGGGAGGCAGGGTTCCGCTTCCGTCCCCGCTTCGACTGGAAGGGGCACGGGCTCGGCAAGACGGTCAGGCTCGCCAAGTGGACGGTGCTCTTCGTCCTGGCCAACCAGGCGGGCGTCATCGTCGTCACGCAGCTGGCGACCTCGGCCGGCAAGCTGTCGGGCAAGGACGGCACGGGCTTCCTCGCCTACTCCAACGCCCAGCTGATCTGGGGCATGCCTCAGGCCATCATCACCGTCTCGGTCATGGCGGCCCTGCTCCCTCGCATCTCCCGCGCCGCCCATGACGACGACCCCGGGGCCGTCCGGGACGACATCTCCCAGGGCCTGCGCAACTCGGCGGTCGCCATCGTCCCGGTGGCCTTCACCTTCCTCGCGCTGGGGCTGCCGATGTGCACCCTGCTCTACGCCTCCAGCGGCACCGAGGCGGCGCGGTCGATGGGCTTCATCCTGATGGCGTTCGGCCTCGGCCTCATCCCGTACTCCGTGCAGTACGTGGTGCTGCGTGGCTTCTACGCGTACGAGGACACCCGCACCCCCTTCTACAACACGGTGATCGTCGCAGCGGTCAACGCGGCGGCCTCGGCCCTCTGCTACGTGATTCTTCCGGCCCAGTGGGCAGTCGTGGGAATGGCGGCCTCCTACGGGCTGGCGTACGCGGTCGGTGTCGGTATCGCATGGCGACGGCTGAGCAGCCGCCTCGGCGGTGACCTCGACGGCGCCCGTGTGGTGCGCACCTACGCCCGTCTCTGCCTGGCCGCGATCCCCGCGGCTGTGGTCGGCGGCGGCGTGGGCTTCGCTCTCCTGAAGGCCCTCGGCGACGGCGCCGGCGGGTCTGTGGTGGCACTGGTCTGTGGCAGCGTCGTCCTGCTGGGTGTCTTCTTCGTCGCGGCGAAGAAGATGCGGATCGAAGAGCTCAACGGAATGGTCGGCATGGTCCGCGGGCGCCTCGGACGCTGATACACACGCCGAGCCGCACAACCATCGCTGGACACCGCGTGTCGTGCATAGCGCCGGAGTGTGGGCACAATTGGCGTGACTGTGCAGAGCTGGCTGGCATCGCGCAACGGATGGGGAGGCAGGAACGACGGTGGCGGAACGTAGCACGGCTGCTGTCGACGTGGCCGACAACAGCGGCGACGAGCCGTTGACCGCCAAGGCGGACGCGGCCACGACCGACGGGACGGCACAAGCCGAGGACGCGGAGAGCGCGAGCTCGAAGGACGCGCGGAGCGGCCAGGACAGGCCTGCCGCTGTGCCGGCATCCCCTGACCTGCACAGCGGTCACAAGCTGGCCGGACGCTACCGGCTCGAGGAGTGCGTCACCCGGTTGGACGGATTCAGCAGCTGGCGTGCCGTCGACGAGAAGCTCAGGCGCGCGGTGGGTGTCCATCTGCTGACCGCCGATCATCCGCGCGCCCGCTCCGTGCTGGCAGCGGCCCGCTCCTCCGCACTGCTCGGCGACCCACGCTTCGTGCAGGTACTGGACGCCGTGGAGGAGGGCGACCTCGTCTACGTCGTCCACGAATGGCTCCCCGACGCCACCGAGCTCACGGCACTGCTCGCCGCCGGGCCTCTGGAAGCTCATGACGCCTATCAGCTCGTGAGCCAGATCTCGCAGGCCATGGCTGCCGCACACCGCGAAGGGCTCGCACATCTGCGCCTCACTCCGGGCGCGGTGCTCCGCAGTTCGACGGGCCAGTACAGGATCCGTGGTCTGGCCGTGAACGCCGCTCTGCGCGGAATCACCGCAGATCAGCCCCTTCGGACGGACACCGAGGCGATCGGCGCGCTCCTGTACGCCGCTCTGACCCGGCGCTGGCCCTACGAGAGTGACGCCTACGGTCTCTCGGGGCTCCCCAAGGACCTCGGCCTCATTCCTCCTGACCAGGTGCGGGCGGGCGTCCACCGAGGTCTTTCCGAACTCGCCATGCGTGCGCTCGCCAACGACGGCGCCACCGCGTCACGGCAGGAACAGCCTTGCACCACCCCGGACGAACTGGCGAAGGCCGTCGCGGCCATGCCGCGCATCCTGCCCCCGGAACCCGCGTTCACCGCACCGCCCGAGTACCAGCGCACCACCTACCAGCAGGGCACCTACGGACGCCCGTCCGCACGCCCCGCCTCGGTCACGCAGCCCGTCATCATCCCGCCGCCCCCTCTCCAGAGCCGCACGGGCAAGGCACTCAAATGGGCCGTGTCCGCGCTGCTCATCGCGGCACTGGGCCTGGGCAGCTGGCAGCTCGCGGAAACCGTTCTGAACCGGAAGGACTCGGGGGAACCGACTCCGACCCAGACCACCGACGGCGGGGGCGACGACAACAAGGCTGCCGAGCCCAGCAAGCCCATCACGGTCGTGGGAGCCCAGGACTACGATCCGCTCGGCGACGGTTCCGAGAAGCCCGGTTCGACGAAGAACGTCTACGACGGCGACACAAGCTCCTTCTGGACCACTGACGGCTACTACAGCGCCGACTTCGGACGGCTCAAGGAAGGCGTCGGAGTCGTTCTCGATCTCGGCAAGGTCCAGCAGGTCGGAAACGTGGACGTGTCCTTCCTCGGTGGCAACACGTCGGTCGAGCTGAGGACCACCGAGGACTCGTCCCTCCCTCAGCTGCCGGGGGGCTTTACCAAAGCCGCCGGCGGTTCCGGGACGAAAGTGTCCCTCAAGCCCGACAAGCCGGTGCAGGCAAGGTACCTTCTGGTCTGGCTGACCGAACTGCCTCTGGGTGACGACGGGAACTACAGAGGAAAGATCTCGGACATCAAGGTCACCAGCTGACGGCATCAGGGGAGGGGGCTCACCGTTGGACGACGCCAGATTCGCCGACATCAGCGACCAGGATCTCCTGACCCAGCACGTCGCAGGCGAACCCGACGCCTTCGGTGAGCTCGTACGGCGGCATCGTGACCGCCTCTGGGCGGTGGCCCTGCGCACCCTCGGCGACCGGGAGGAGGCTGCTGACGCCGTCCAGGACGCTCTCGTCTCTGCTTTCCGCGCCGCTCACACGTTCCGCGGGCAGTCCGCGGTCACCACGTGGCTGCACAGGATCACCGTCAACGCCTGTCTCGACCGTGCGCGTAAGACGGCCTCTCGGAAAACCTCGCCGGTCGACGACACCGAGCGGCTCGATCAGCTCATGGAGCCTCATGAGTCGGCCGAGGCTCCTGCGGAGCGGCAGGATCTGAACCGCGAGCTCCTGGCCGCGCTTGCCACGCTGCCGGCCGAACAGCGCGCCGCCCTTGTCCTCGTGGACATGCAGGCCTACCCGGTCGCCGAAGCAGCCCGCATCCTCGACGTACCGACCGGCACCGTGAAGAGCCGTTGCGCACGAGGCCGGGCCAGACTGCTTCCCCTGCTGACCCACCTACGCAGCAGAGGGGACAGTATGGACAGCCGTACGGAAAGGAACCGGACGCAGAGGTCATCCGTCCCACCGGCGTCAGGACCAAGAGACGCAGGTGACGGAGATCCTGCCGGCGTGAAGGGTGGAGGTGGGCTCGCATGACATCCGCAGCCGACATGGCTCAGCACCCCGATGTCTCGGAAATCGCCGACTTCACCGAAAGCCTCCTGCCGTCTTCACGCGAGGCGGCCGTGCGCAGCCACCTCGCCTCCTGCGATGAGTGCGGCGACATCCATGCCTCGCTCGAGGAGATCCGCTCGCTGCTGGGCTCCGCCGGCACCCCTTCCGACCACATGCCCGAGGACGTCGCCCGCCGCATAGGCACTGCTCTGGCACAGGAGGCAGGGTCGGCTGCCACGTCACCGGCCCAGGCAGCTTCTGTTTCACGTGAAACAGAGGCTCTGCCGACGGATGCCACGGCCGTGCCGCGGCCGGCCGGTCGTCCTCGCGGCGCCACCGGTCCCGGCCGGAGTCCGGCTCGCCGGAAGCGTCGCACAGTGATTCTTGGTGCCGCTTTCGGCGCCGCGGCCGTCGGCATGAGCGCCTTCCTCTTCCAGTCTCTTCCGTCGTCCCAGGATTCGGCGGGTTCGATGGCCGACCACGGGGTCAGCGCCGCGGAGAAGAGCGAGGAGGACTTTTCGGAGGGAGCGCTGGAAGGCCGCGTTCACACTCTTCTGAACGAGACGAAGACGTCCGAGGCTCCGGACAGCGCCCCGGCCGAGCCGTCGGTGGACACCACGCCGTCCCCGGGAAACCTTCCTCCTGAGGATGCGACTCCCAGCACTCGCCTGTTCGTGCCGGTCGTGCCTGTTCCACCGTGCGTGCAGAAGAGCACGGGCCGGACTACTCCCGCCCTGGCGGTGGAAGAGGGCAGCTACGAAGGGACGGCCGCGTTCTTGGTCGTTCTGCCTCATACGACTGACTCACGTCGTGTGCAGGCTTACGTCGTGGATGCGGCCTGTGTGGATTCCAAGCCCTCGACCAAGGGCAAGCTGCTGCTTACGCACTCCTACGCCCGTCCCTGAGGCCCTTGCCGGGAGCCGGACCGCTCTTTCGGGAATGCACGCCCCGTAGGATCCGTTGGGTGGGGTGAGAGTCGTGGAACCGACCCCAGTAGGCAGTAGGCAGTCTGCAGAGACGAGGAAGAACCCGTGAGCGACGTCCGTAATGTGATCATCATCGGCTCCGGGCCGGCTGGTTACACCGCCGCCCTGTACACCGCTCGCGCGTCGCTGAATCCGCTGGTGTTCGAGGGAGCTGTCACCGCCGGCGGTGCGCTGATGAACACCACCGACGTGGAGAACTTCCCGGGCTTCCAGGACGGAATCATGGGCCCTGAGCTCATGGACAACATGCGCGCTCAGGCTGAGCGTTTCGGTGCCGAGCTCATCCCCGACGACGTGGTCTCCGTCGACCTCACCGGAGAGATCAAGACCGTCACGGACACTGCGGGAACGGTGCACCGCGCCAAGGCTGTCATCGTCACCACGGGGTCGCAGCACCGTAAGCTCGGCCTGCCCAACGAGGACGCGCTCTCCGGGCGTGGAGTCTCCTGGTGTGCCACCTGCGACGGCTTCTTCTTCAAGGACCAGGACATCGCTGTGATCGGCGGCGGTGACACAGCGATGGAGGAGGCCACCTTCCTCTCCCGGTTCGCCAAGTCCGTCACGATCGTTCACCGACGCGACTCCCTGCGGGCCTCCAAGGCCATGCAGGACCGCGCCTTCGCCGACCCGAAGATCAAGTTCGCATGGGACAGCGAGGTGGCCACGGTCCACGGGGACCAGAAGCTCTCCAGCCTCACCCTGCGCAACACCAAGACCGGTGAGACGTCCGAGCTTCCGGTGACGGGTCTGTTCATCGCCGTCGGCCACGACCCCCGCACGGAGCTCTTCAAGGGCCAGCTCGATCTTGACGACGAGGGCTACCTCAAGGTCGAAGCCCCCTCGACCCGCACCAACCTGACGGGCGTCTTCGGCGCTGGCGACGTCGTCGACCACACGTACCGACAGGCCATCACGGCTGCCGGAACCGGTTGCTCGGCAGCCCTGGACGCAGAGCGCTTCCTCGCTGCTCTCTCCGACGAGAAGCCCGCCGAGCCGGAGAAGACCCCGGCAGTCTGACCGCTTCCCTCGAACCCCACCCCCCGAAGTTAAGGAGGTCGCCGTGGCCGGCGCCCTGAAGAACGTGACCGACGACTCCTTCGACGAGGACGTCCTGAAGAACGACAAGCCCGTGCTGGTGGACTTCTGGGCCGCCTGGTGCGGTCCGTGCCGCCAGATCGCGCCTTCGCTGGAGGCCATCGCGGCGGAGCACGGTGACGAGATCGAGATCGTCAAGCTCAACATCGACGAGAACCCGGCCACTGCGGCAAAGTACGGCGTGATGTCGATTCCGACGCTGAACGTGTACCAGGGTGGCGAGGTCGCCAAGACCATCGTCGGTGCCAAGCCCAAGGCCGCGATCCTCCGCGATCTCGAGAACTTCATCGGCCAGAAGTAACGGCTGACTGTTTCACGTGAAACGGGCCCATCCCTGAGGATGGGCCCGTTTCGCATGTTCCGAAGCAATCCACAGCCGCAATCAGAGTGGCCTCAGCGCCGGCTCCTTCTGCACGACGCCCAGCAGCCGGTCCAACGCCAACTCGACGTCTTCCTTCCAGGAAAGGGTCGAACGCAGCTCAAGCCTCAGCCGCGGATGAGTCGGATGCGGACGCACGGTCTTGAAGCCGACCGCAAGCAGGTGATCCGCGGGCAGCACGCACGCGGGCTCCTTCCAACGCGCGTCACCGAACGCCTCAATCGCTTTGAAGCCGCGTCGCAGCAAGTCCTTGGCAACCGTCTGAACCATCACTCTGCCAAGCCCTTGCCCCTGGAATCCCGGCACGATCAACGCGGTCATCAACTGCACGGCATCCGGAGAGACAGGGCTGGTGGGAAACGCTGTGGAACGGGGAACATACGCAGGCGGTGCGTAGAGAACAAAGCCGACCGCGGCATCATCCACATAGACGACCCGTCCGCAGGAGCCCCACTCCAGCAGTACGGCGGAGATCCAGGCTTCCTTTTCGAGTTCGGGTCGGCCGGCCTTTACGGCAGCTTCCCCGCTGACCGGATCAAGTTCCCAGAAGACACATGAGCGGCAGCGCCTGGGGAGATCCGGAAGGTTGTCCAGTGTGAGCGGTACGAGCCGACGCCCCATGTAGGCGAATCCTCACTTCCTTCGGCCGCCGCATCGCGCGCGGCGGCCAGCGCACTCCGTTCTCGGAACAGGCTGCCGACAAACCCCCCGACAGCGCCTAGTCCCAATCCGACTGTCACCAGGTGGCTGCGATTCACTGATCGCACGGCCCCCGCCTCCTCTGAGGTGGATCACGGTGGTGGATACGCCCTACCAGAACGCATCGTATCCACCCAGAGGTGATGGGGATACCGAGAGACGGCAAAGGGCGGGCCAGGATCCGGGTGGCTTCCCGGGTCCAGGCCCGCCCTTCGCGGCCCAGCAGAATCAGGCCTCGTCGGCTACAGCCTGCTCGTCCTCGGTACTCCGTTCCAGCACCCGTCCCTCGCCCGGAGCGAGGCTCCCGAGGATGCGGTCCAGATCCTCCATCGAGGCGAACTCGACGACGATCTTCCCCTTCTTCTGCCCGAGGTCGACCTTCACCCGCGTCTCGAACCGATCGGAGAGACGCGAAGCAAGATCAGTCAGAGCCGGCGAAACCCTACCGCCGGCTCTGGGGCCCCGGGGCTTCGCGGAACTCGTCGGTTCCGATCCGAGAAGGTTCACGATCTCCTCGACGGCGCGCACCGACAGGCCCTCGGCCACGATGCGGTGAGCCAACCGATCCTGCTCGTCGGAGTCGTCCACCGAAAGCAAGGCCCTCGCGTGGCCGGCCGAAATGACACCTGCCGCGACCCTGCGCTGCACCGGGGGTGAGAGCCTCAGCAGCCGCAGTGTGTTGGAGACCTGAGGACGGGACCTTCCGATGCGGTCCGCCAGCTGATCATGGGTGCACTTGAAGTCCTTCAACAGCTGGTCGTACGCCGCCGCCTCCTCCAGAGGGTTCAGCTGCGCCCGGTGCAGATTCTCGAGAAGGGCGTCGAGAAGCAGCTTCTCGTCATCCGTTGCGCGGACGATGGCCGGGATGCGTTCCAGACCGGCTTCGCCACACGCCCTCCAACGGCGCTCACCCATGATGAGCTCGTAGCGGTCGTCAGCGACCTTGCGCACGACGACAGGCTGGAGAAGACCGACCTCCTTGATGGAGGTAACCAACTCCGCGAGGGCGTCTTCGTCGAAGACCTCGCGCGGTTGCTTCGGGTTCGGCGTGATCGAGGCGAGGGGAACCTCAGCGAAGTACGCACCGGCGGAATCAGTCTGTTCGGCCGCGGGCTCCTTCTCCCCGACCGGTGAACTCGGTTCCGGCACCAGAGGGCCGGACGGAAGCGCCGTCAATTTCGCAGCCGCCACCCCACGCTCTGCCGTCATCGTGGGGGACGCAGCCGCCCCGTTCGTACCGGATGCGGGACCGGCGACCTGCTTCTCCTGGGGAGCTGCGGGAATCAGCGCACCGAGCCCACGCCCCAGCCCTCTACGACGCTCGCTCACTGCATGCCCTCCGAATGACTCTGCTGACTGTTCTGGACGCCCGTGTGGGCAGGCTCGACCGCCGGAGCATGCTGAGCCTCGTAGTGGATCCCCACGCCTCTCAGCGCGATCTCACGGGCCGCCTCGAGGTAGGACAGAGACCCGCTGGAGCCCGGATCGTACGTCAGGACGGTCTGCCCGTAGCTCGGCGCCTCGGAGATGCGCACCGAACGCGGAATGCTGGTCCGCAGCACCTCCTTGCCGAAGTGGGTGCGCACCTCCTCCGCGACCTGTGACGCGAGTCGAGTCCTGCCGTCGTACATGGTGAGCAGGATCGTCGACACGTGAAGGTCAGGGTTCAGATGTCCCCGCACCAGGTCGACGTTGCGAAGCAGCTGACCGAGACCCTCCAGCGCGTAGTACTCGCACTGAATCGGGATGAGTACCTCTGCTCCGGCCACGAGTGCATTGACTGTCAGCAGACCGAGCGAAGGCGGGCAGTCGATGAGGATGTAATCCAGCGGCTGGTCGTACGCCTGGATCGCCCTCTGCAGTCTGCTTTCCCGTGCGACCAGCGACACCAGCTCGATCTCCGCACCAGCGAGGTCGATCGTTGCCGGCGCGCAGAAGAGACCTTCGACATCCGGGACGGGCTGCACCACCTCGGAGAGCGGCATGCTCTCCACCAGAACGTCGTAGATCGAGGGGACCTCCGCGTGGTGGTCGATCCCCAGAGCCGTAGAGGCGTTGCCCTGCGGATCGAGGTCCACCACCAGGACGCGGGCACCATGCAGTGCGAGCGAAGCGGCGAGGTTGACCGTCGAGGTCGTCTTGCCCACCCCACCCTTCTGGTTGGCGACGACCATGACGCGCGTCCGGTCAGGCCGAGGCAGCCCCTCACCGGCGCGACCAAGGGCCTCTACCGCCAGCTGAGCCGCGCGCCCAATAGGTGTGTCGTCCATCGGTGGCGGTGTTTCACGTGAAACACCGTCCCCCAGGGACTCGGTACGGGGACCGGGGACCGGGTCGGTCATCGGTCCCGCGATGTTGGCGTCGGACCGCAAGGATTCACTCTCCTCGACTTCAGGCTCGCAATGAACAGAGCCTGCCATGCTTTCGGGGTCGTGAACCAGCGAGGCCGACTGTTCTGTGGATGAAACCGGTTCTGTGGACAACTCAGTAACCCGCACGTGCTTGCGGTCGCGCGGCGTGGCAGCCGCACGACCGCGGCCGATGATTCCCTGCAGCAGAGAGCGACGTTTCACGTGAAACACGATGCCCCTGCGGTCCAGCGGCAGGCACCCGACACTCCGCAGGCAGCGCATATGGCTGCATGCATGGAGCATCAAGGCAGATAACCATCAACAGCAGCAAAGGATCACAAGGTGCTCCGGACGGAGCCCTCGCGCAATGCCCCTCAACGGCGTCGCCGCGTGCGCCCCACCCGCGCGGCCTTGGCCCGCTTTGCGGCGAACCTCACACCTCCGGGGCTCTCTCCGACCACCACACGAACAACGGTGGACGTGGGATCAACGAGCCCCTCACCGACGTGCAGCACCTCGGTGTCCACCACTCCGAGCTTGCTCAGCGCCGCACGAGCTCCCTGGATCTCTTCCTCGGCCGTGCCCCCCTTGAGAGCCAGCATCTCGCCGTAGGGGCGAAGCAGGGGGACACCCCAGCCGGCCAGCCGGTCGAGCGGGGCGACGGCCCGGGCCGTCACCACATGAACAGGCTGCAGCGTCCCGAGCACTTCCTCGGCCCGACCGCGAACGACCGTCACATGATTCAGCCCCAGGAGCTCGACGACCTCCTGGAGAAAGTTCGTACGACGCAGCAGGGGCTCGAGCAGCGTGATCTTCAGGTCGGGGCGTACCAATGCCAGAGGAATGCCAGGAAGGCCGGCACCCGAACCCACGTCGCAGACCGTGACACCCTCGGGTACCACCTCGGAGAGCACTGCACAGTTCAGCAGGTGGCGTTCCCAGAGACGCGGCACCTCACGAGGACCGATCAGCCCGCGCTTGACGCCCGCGTCAGCGAGTAGTTCCGCGTACCTGACAGCTTCTGGGAAGAACTCACCGAATACCGCCTGCGCCTCCTTGGGCGCCTGAGGGAGCTCTGCTTCCTCCGTCACGGGGACCGTCCTTCCGTACCGCACTAGCACGCTGACTATCAGGCTGACAAAGATCGGCCCCGCCTGCGAACAGACGGGGCCGACAGTACAAGGATCCGGTCAGGCCGGGAGAACGACGACGAAGCGCTGCGGCTCCTCGCCCTCGGACTCGCTGCGCAGACCCGCTGCCGCGACCGCGTCGTGCACGACCTTGCGCTCGAACGGCGTCATCGGCTCGAGCTTCACGGACTCGCCCGAGCTCTTGACGTCATCCGCGGCCTTGGCACCCAGCGCGGCCAAGACCTCACGCTTCTTGGCACGGAAGCCGGCGATGTCCAGCATCAGGCGACTGCGGTCACCGGTCTCCCGGTGAACGGCCAGGCGCGTCAGCTCCTGAAGCGCCTCCAGCACCTCACCGTCACGGCCCACGAGCTTCTGCAGGTCACGCGCCGATTCGCTGATGATCGAGACCGCGGCCCGGTCCGCCTCCACGTCCATGTCGATGTCGCCGTCGAGGTCGGCGATGTCGAGCAGGCCTTCGAGGTAGTCAGCCGCGATCTCTCCCTCCTGTTCGAGGCGGGTCAGAGTGTCGCTGCCCTCAGCGGCCGTGGTGGTGGTGCCTTCCGTCACGGATGGACTCCTTCTTACTTCTTGGACGGGTGCTTGGGCCGCTGCGGGCCCTTGCGCTGTCCGGACTTGGCTTGGCGTGAGGAGCCGGACGCGGCGGGCTTGTCCGCCGACTTCGGCTTGTCGTCCTGCGAGGCGTCCCGCTTCTCCAGCGACGTCTTGGCTTCCGAGCCGGTGGAGCCGGAGCTTTTCGCCGTCGCGGGAGGCGTGGCAGCAGTGTGGCGCTTCGCCTTGGTCTGGCGCTTGGGCTGCTGACGCTTGGGCGCAGCACCGCCCTCGGCCTCCAGAACGGCTGCTTCGCTCTTCGTCACCGTCCCGTCCTCCTGGGCGGCGAGGCCGAGCTTGGCCAGGCCGGTGATGAACTTGCGCTCGATGTCGTTGCGGTCGGGCCCCTTGGCGACGATCCGCTTGACGGTGTTACGCCGCGTCCGTCCACGTACCTCACCGTGCGAGGTCACACTCTTCAGCACGCGGTTCAGGTACTGGTCCTGCGCCTTGCTGCCGGGAGTCGGGTTCTGGTTGATCACGTACATCTGCTGACCCATGGTCCAGACGTTGGTGGTCAGCCAGTAGACGAGGACACCGACGGGGAAGTTGATGCCCATGACCGCGAAGATCACCGGGAAGATGTACATCAGCATCTTCTGCTGCTGCATGTACGGCGTCTTCACCGTGAGGTCGACGTTCTTCGTCATCAGCTGGCGCTGCGTGAAGAACTGCGACGCGGACATCATCACGATCATGATCGCGGTGACGACACGGACATCGGTCAGGGAGGCGCCGAGAGCCGAGACCTTCTCTTCGCTGTCCATGAACTTCGCGGCCAGCGGAGCGCCGAAGATGTGTGCCTGACGGGCGCTGTCCAGCAGTGGCTGGTCGATCACGCCGATCGTCTTGCCCGAGGCGATGGCCGAGAGCACGTGATACAGGGCGAAGAAGAACGGGGACTGCGCCAGGATGGGAAGGCACGAGGAGAGCGGGTTGGTACCCGTCTCCTTGTACAGCTTCATCATCTCTTCGGACTGACGCTGCTTGTCGTTCTTGTAGCGCTCCTGGATCGCCTTCATCTTCGGCTGGAGCACCTGCATGTTCCGCGTCGACTTGATCTGCTTGACGAACAGCGGGATCAGACAGATACGGATCAGCACCACCAGGGACACGATGGACAGGCCCCAGGCCCACCCCGTGTCATCGCCGAAGAGCGCTCCGTACAGCTTGTGGAACTGGACGATGACCCACGAAACAGGCGTGGTGATAAAGCTGAACAGACTGGCAATCGTGTCCACTAATCAGGCTCCTTGAGCTTTGGGCGAGGTCTCTGTGGCCGGGCTCAGGGGTTCGGAGACCGACCCCCCGGAAGGCACATCGGCGGCGGAGTCCCCGCCCTTGCCGCCGCGCACCCAGGTGCGCAGCAGTTCGTGCCAACGCGGACGTTTGCGTGGCGGTACATAGTCCACGCCGCCGGGTGACCACGGATTGCATCGCAGGATGCGCCATGCGGTCAGCGCTGTTCCCTTGATCGCACCGTGCCGGTCGATCGCCGTATATCCGTAGTGGGAACACGACGGGTAGTAACGGCAGACAGGCCCGAGAAGCGGGCTGATCGTCCACTGGTACAGCTTGATGAGAGCCAGCAGCGGGTACTTCATCGCGCGCCCCCTCCCAGCAGCCGCTGAAGGGCGGCGTCCAGGTCTTGGGCCAGCTGTGCATGGTCGGCGTCACCCGATCCGGGTAGCGCTCGTACGACAACAAGGCTACCGGGGGGCAGCAGAGCAAGCCGATCGCGGACCAGGTGACGAAGCCTGCGCTTCACCGCCGTGCGTACGACTGCTCCACCCACTGCTTTGCTGACAACGAAACCC
This sequence comes from Kitasatospora papulosa, assembly GCF_000717245.1. GTDB lineage: Bacteria > Actinomycetota > Actinomycetes > Streptomycetales > Streptomycetaceae > Streptomyces > Streptomyces papulosus. The sequence goes on along the minus strand of NZ_JNYQ01000002.1, from coordinate 405,990 downwards.
GCACGTGGCGGGGGAGCACTCTCCCCTGTCACGTGCGGGTCCGTAGCACCGCTGCGTAGATGCACGACGAGAAGCGGGCGTCCGGCCCGACGTCCCCGGCGTACAGCGACCGCGAAGTCCTCGCGCCGCCTCAGCCGATTCTCGGTAGGCAGCACGTCATGACCTGACCGCGATCAGGCGGACAGGTTTGCGCGACCCTTGCCACGGCGGTTCGCGAGAATCGCGCGGCCGGCACGGGTACGCATGCGCAGTCGGAAGCCATGGGTCTTGGCGCGACGACGATTGTTCGGCTGGAAGGTGCGCTTGCTCACTCGGGGGCTCCAGAAATGATTCGTGTGTTGGCGGGACATCGCCTGGCTGTCACCGTGCGCCCACGAGGAACTCGCGTAAACGCCTTAGTGCACCGCTTCACAATCACAGATCGTGATGTTTGCCCATCGGAGGCAGGCGGCAGCAGCCATCGACAACTCGACCTGGTCACGGTACGCGCGGCTACGCCATCCGGTCAAACCGGCTCCACAGCGCCCCCTGCTGTACACAGCCTGTGGACAACAACTTGAACCGCGCGGGTCGGCCTGACTACCGTGGCTGAACTCCGGTTCTTTTCCTTCCTGCCTGCCGGGCCTCACCCGACCCGACCCATCCCGTCCCGAGAAGCACACATTCGTGGGACATGCGAGAGAGCGTGCCTTGTGGCTGATGTACCTGCCGATCTTGCCGCAGTGTGGCCGCGAGTGCTGGAACAACTCCTCGGGGAGGGCCAGCAGGGCATCGAGCCGAAGGACAAGCAGTGGATCGAACGCTGCCAGCCGCTGGCACTCGTCGCCGACACCGCGCTGCTGGCCGTACCCAACGAGTGGGGCAAGCGCGTCCTGGAGGGCCGGCTCGCACCTCTGATCAGCGAGACCCTCACCCGTGAGTGCGGGCGCCCGATCAGGATCGCGATCACCGTCGACGATTCGGCGGGCGAGCCGCCTGCCCCGCCGGCGCCCCCGATGCACCAGCCCCGCCAGGGGCAGCAGGCCCACCGGTACCAGGGACCGCAGCACGACGAGCCCTCGCGCAACGACGGATACGACAACTACGGCCCCCGGCCCTCCGACGACGGCATGCCGACGGCCCGCCCCGCCTACCCCGACTACCAGCAGCACCGCCCTGAGCCCGGAGCCTGGCCCCGTGCCCAGGAGGACCTCTCCTGGCAGCCCAGGCACGGCGGGTACCAGGAACGTGATCCCTACGCGAGCCCGCGTCCGCAGCAGCCGCAGCACGACTACCGTCCGCAGCCGCCCGAACACCAGGGCTACGAGCCGCAGCGGGACAGCCGTGACCGCCACGATCTGCAGGACCAGCAGCCCCAGCACCGCCAGGGCGGCCCCGGCACCGGGAGGGCCGGCGGCGGACCCATGGGCAACCAGTCCGCGCCGGGGGAGCCGCACGCCCGGCTGAACCCGAAGTACCTCTTCGACACCTTCGTCATCGGCGCCTCCAACCGCTTCGCGCACGCGGCGGCGGTCGCCGTCGCCGAGGCTCCCGCGAAGGCGTACAACCCCCTCTTCATCTATGGGGAGTCAGGACTGGGCAAGACCCATCTCCTGCACGCCATCGGCCACTACGCGCGGAGCCTCTACCCCGGCACCCGGGTGCGGTACGTGAGCTCCGAGGAGTTCACCAACGAGTTCATCAACTCGATCCGCGACGGAAAGGGCGACACCTTCCGCAAGCGGTACCGCGACGTGGACATCCTCCTGGTCGACGACATCCAGTTCCTGGCGAGCAAGGAGTCGACGCAGGAGGAGTTCTTCCACACCTTCAACACGCTCCACAACGCCAACAAGCAGATCGTGCTGTCCTCGGACCGTCCGCCCAAGCAGCTGGTGACGCTCGAGGACCGGCTGCGCAACCGGTTCGAATGGGGCCTCACCACGGACGTGCAGCCGCCCGAACTGGAGACGCGTATCGCGATCCTCCGGAAGAAGGCGGTCCAGGAGCAGCTCAACGCCCCGCCGGAGGTGCTCGAGTTCATCGCCTCACGGATCTCGCGCAACATCCGTGAGCTGGAGGGCGCGCTCATCCGTGTGACGGCGTTCGCGAGCCTGAACCGGCAGCCCGTGGATCTCGGCCTGACCGAGATCGTGCTCAAGGACCTGATCCCCGGCGGCGAGGACTCCGCTCCCGAGATCACCGCGCCGGCCATCATGGCGGCGACCGCCGACTACTTCGGGCTGACGGTCGAGGATCTCTGCGGATCCTCCCGCAGCCGTGTCCTGGTGACGGCGCGCCAGATCGCCATGTACCTCTGCCGCGAGCTGACGGATCTCTCCCTGCCCAAGATCGGTGCCCAGTTCGGCGGGCGCGACCACACCACGGTGATGCACGCCGACCGGAAGATCCGCGCGCTGATGGCGGAGAGGCGTTCCATCTACAACCAGGTCACCGAGCTCACCAACCGCATCAAGAACGGCTGACGCCCGGCGTCGGCAGAACGCGCCCAGGGCGCCTCATGAGGACCGTACGAGGTCCTCATGAGGCGCCCTTCTTCATGGCCGAAGCCGTAAGCCGACGTAACCCGCGCCGGCGGCTGCCCGTGGACGGCCGGCGCAAAGGCCCGCGGCGGCACGCCACGCTCGCCCGGCACGTCACCGGAGCCGCTTGTCCTGGAGCGCTCCTGAGCCTTCCGGACGCGCTTCCGCGGCTGCGGCCGGCCGTCTCCGAGGGTCTTCAGGCACGCTCTCCCACTCCGGCCGACGGCTCGCGAGACCGCTCGATCCATGTGGAGTGTTCGAATACAGGGCTCTGACGAGGGCTTCTCCACAGAAGAAGCCGGAATCCGGCATCCACAGCCTGGGGACTGTGAAGTTGTCCAGATTGCGTCCACAGGGCCTGCTGTCGATACTCCATCAGGCCAGGTCACATGGTTGGGGATTTGTGGTCAACGATGATCCACAGCCTGTGGACAGAATCTTCGTCCACAGGTGCTCGACGATGTTGTCCACCGGCGGCCCACAGGCACGCCGTCGTTGTCCCCAGCTTCTCCACACCCCTGTCCACTGTTCGGCAACCCGACACCGCCTTTCACTGCCGAGAGTGAAAGGCGTCACACCGGGAGGGCGGATTGAGCTGTGGGGAACGGGGGTAAAGCTGGGGACAGCCCTGGGGAGAAGTCACCCCGCCCTGTGCATCGGGTGTGCAGAACTTTCGCGTGTCCACAGAACCGCGTGGTTGTCCACCGGTGCCACCCACAGGGGCAGTGGACAAAAAACCGATGTTGACCTGCGCAAACGACGTTATCCACGGTTTCCACAGGGCCTACTACTACTACCACTCAGAGTTAGCCAGGAATCAGCTTCGAAGCAGGGCCTGTGCACAACTCGAGCGGCGACCTCGGCACGCCTCCCGGCGCGACTTGACCCCGAGCAGCAACGAGTGTCGGTCCCGTACGTCAGACTGGACCCCGGCGGTCTCCCCCAGCCCTTCGGCAGGGAGCCCCGTTCAGACGACGAAGGCCAGCAGGGCGAGCGAGCAACAGCAGGAGGCGGTTCCGGTGAAGATCCGGGTGGAGCGCGATGTACTCGCGGAGGCGGTGGCCTGGGTGGCCCGCAGCCTCCCGGCCCGTCCGCCGGCGCCCGTTCTCGCGGGCCTTCTCCTGAAGGCTGAGGACGGAGCCCTCAGCTTCTCGAGCTTCGACTACGAGGTCTCGGCCAAGGTCTCGGTGGACGCCGAGATCGAGGAGGACGGGACGGTCCTCGTCTCCGGCCGCCTGCTGGCCGACATCTGCCGCGCCCTGCCGAACCGGCCGGTGGAGATTTCCACAGACGGTGTACGGGCCACGGTGGTCTGTGGCTCCTCGCGGTTCACACTCCACACCCTTCCTGTGGAGGAGTACCCGGCGCTGCCCCAGATGCCGACGGCCACCGGCACCGTTCCCGGTGAGGTCTTCGCCTCCGCCGCGGCACAGGTCGCCATCGCGGCCGGGCGTGACGACACCCTGCCCGTCCTGACCGGCGTCCGGATCGAGATCGAGGGCGACACCGTCACCCTCGCGTCGACCGACCGCTACCGCTTCGCCGTGCGTGAGTTCCTGTGGAAGCCCGAGAACCCTGAGGCCTCGGCCGTCGCTCTGGTGCCCGCCAAGACCCTCCTGGACACGGCCAAGGCACTGACCAGCGGCGACACGGTGACGCTGGCGCTCTCCGGCTCGGGTGCGGGCGAGGGCCTCATCGGGTTCGAGGGCGCCGGACGCCGGACGACCACGCGACTGCTCGAGGGTGACCTCCCGAAGTACCGGACGCTCTTCCCGACCGAGTTCAACTCGGTCGCGGTCATCGAGACCGCCCCGTTCGTCGAGGCCGTCAAGCGCGTGGCCCTCGTCGCCGAGCGGAACACCCCGGTGCGGCTCAGCTTCGAGCAGGGCGTGCTGATCCTCGAGGCCGGATCCAGCGACGACGCACAGGCTGTGGAGCGTGTGGACGCCGTGCTCGACGGCGACGACATCTCGATCGCCTTCAACCCGACCTTCCTGCTGGACGGGCTCAGCGCGATCGACTCCCCGGTCGCTCAGCTCTCCTTCACGACGTCGACCAAGCCCGCGCTGCTCAGCGGCCGGCCCGCTGTCGACGCCGAGGCGGACGACGCGTACAAGTACCTGATCATGCCGGTCCGCCTCTCCGGCTGATCCCGGCGTGTTCCCTGTCATGGCAGTTTCCGGCGGGCAGGCTCAGCGCCGAGCGGGCTCACCGTGCTGCACCCCGCCGTGCTGCCCGGCCCGGGCGTAGGCTCGGTCCTGGGTACACATCGGCACAACGCTTAAGGAATCTCTGATGGAGCTCGGTCTCGTCGGCCTCGGCAAGATGGGCGGCAACATGCGCGAGCGCATCCGCCGCGCAGGGCACACGGTCATCGGTTACGACCGCAACCCGGACGTCGCCGATGTCCACAGCCTCGAAGAGCTTGTGGGCAAGCTCAAGGGCCCGCGCGTCGTGTGGGTGATGGTCCCGGCGGGTGCCGCGACGCAGTCGACCATCGACGAGCTGGCCGATCTGCTGTCCCCGGGTGACGTCGTCGTGGACGGCGGCAACTCCCGCTGGACCGACGACGAGAAGCACGCCGTGGAGCTGGGCATCAAGGACATCGGCTTCGTCGACTGCGGCGTCTCCGGCGGTGTCTGGGGCCTGGAGAACGGCTACGCGCTGATGTACGGCGGCACCGAGGAGAACGTCGCCAAGGTCCAGCCGATCTTCGACGCCCTCAAGCCCGAAGGTGACTTCGGTTCCGTCCACGCGGGCAAGGTCGGTGCCGGCCACTTCGCCAAGATGGTCCACAACGGCATCGAGTACGCGATGATGCAGGCCTACGCCGAGGGCTGGGAGCTCCTGGAGAAGGTCGACTCCGTCACCGACGTGCGCGAGGTCTTCCGTTCCTGGCAGGAGGGCACGGTCATCCGTTCCTGGCTGCTCGACCTGGCGGTCAACGCGCTCGACGACGACGAGCACCTCGACCAGCTCCGTGGCTTCGCCGCTGACTCCGGCGAGGGCCGGTGGACGGTCGAGGCCGCCATCGACAACGCCGTGCCGCTGCCCGCGATCACCGCGTCCCTGTTCGCGCGCTTCGCGTCGAGGCAGGACGACTCGCCGCAGATGAAGATGATCGCCGCGCTGCGCAACCAGTTCGGCGGCCACGCGGTCGAGAACAAGAAGTAGGACCGCACGAGAGCGGGGCCGTGGGCAGCAGCCTGCCCGCGGCACAGCTGAACACAGCAGAGCAAGCAGTCGGAAGGGTCGGCGACCATGCACGTCACGCATCTCTCGCTGGCCGACTTCCGTTCGTACGCCCGGGTCGAGGTCCCTCTCGACCCGGGCGTCACCGCGTTCGTGGGGGCCAACGGCCAGGGCAAGACCAACCTCGTGGAGGCGGTCGGCTATCTCGCGACCCTCGGCAGCCATCGGGTGTCGTCCGACGCCCCCCTGGTGCGGATGGGTGCGGAGCGTGCCGTCGTACGGGCCGCGGTCACCCAGGGCGAGCGGTCGCAGCTGATCGAGCTGGAGCTCAATCCGGGGCGCGCGAATCGGGCCCGTATCAACAGGTCGTCGCAGGTCCGGCCGCGTGATGTCCTGGGGATCGTGCGGACGGTGCTCTTCGCACCGGAGGACCTGGCGCTCGTGAAGGGGGATCCGGGGGAGCGCCGTCGCTTTCTCGACGAGCTGATCACGGCACGCTCCCCCCGCATGGCGGGTGTCCGCTCCGACTACGAGCGGGTGCTGAAGCAGCGCAACACCCTGCTCAAGTCCGCCGCCATGGCCCGTCGGCACGGCGGCCGCTCGATGGACCTGTCCACACTCGACGTCTGGGACCAGCACCTGGGCCGGGTGGGGGCGGAGCTGCTCGCGCAGCGGCTGGATCTCATCGCGACCCTGCAGCCGCTGGCGGACAAGGCGTACGCGGACGTCGCCCCCGGCGGCGGGCCCGTGACGCTGGAGTACCGCAGTTCGGTCGGTGACGAGGTGGAGCCGGCGCGCACCCGCGAGGAGCTGTACGAGCAGGTGATGGCGGCCCTGGTCCAGGCGCGTAAGCAGGAGATCGAGCGAGGGGTGACCCTGGTCGGTCCGCACCGTGACGACCTGGTGCTGGGTCTGCGCGGGATGCCGGCGAAGGGCTACGCGAGCCACGGCGAGTCCTGGTCGTACGCCCTGGCGTTGCGGCTGGCCTCGTACGATCTGCTGCGCACGGAGGGCAACGAACCGGTTCTGGTGCTCGACGACGTCTTCGCCGAGCTGGACGCCCGCCGCCGTGAGCGGCTGGCGGAGCTGGTGGCCCCCGGTGAGCAGGTACTGGTGACGGCGGCTGTGGACGACGACGTTCCGGGCGTGCTCGCCGGAGCGCGGTACGCGGTCTCCGCCGGGGCGGTGGAGCGGCTGTGAGCGGCCAGGACGATCAGGGTGGTGCCCCGCGGGGCCCGGCGAAGCAGCCGGAGGTCTCGGGCGTGGATCTGGCACGCGTGGCGCTGCGAGCCGCCAAGGAGCAGGCCCGTGCCCGGGGCGCGGCCGCGCAGCAGAAGAACCAGGCCAGACGTGGGGGCGGTCTGCGGTCGGGCGCCCGGTCCGACGGCCGCGATCCGCTGGCCCTGGGCTCGGCCATCAACCGGCTGATCACGGAGCGGGGCTGGGAGACGCCTGCGGCGGTCGGCGGTGTGATGGGCCGCTGGCCGCAGATCGTCGGTGACGACCTGGCCAACCACTGCGTGCCCGTGCGGTACGACGAGGATCCGGCCGAGCGGGTTCTGACGGTGCAGTGCGACTCGACGGCGTGGGCGACGCAGCTCCGACTGCTCGCGCCGCAACTGGTGGCCCGTCTGAACACGGACCTGGGACACGGCACCGTGCGGATGATCAAGGTTCTCGGCCCGGGGGGCCCGCAGCGCAGGTTCGGTCCTCTCCGCACTCCGGGGAGCAGAGGTCCCGGCGACACCTACGGCTGAGCAGGGCTTTCCCGGATCCACGGCCTCCATGGCCCCGGCGGGACGAGGACGTCCGCACGGCGGCTCACCCGCTTCTGTCCCGATTCGCCGACCGCGCAGGGATTCCGGTCTGTACGACTATGTGCCGCTTTGTGGTGTGCATGAAAAGTGAAGCGTCCCTCACCGTAGCGGGAGGTTGACAGCCCGAAGCGCACAAAGCCCTCGTGAGCCCTCCGGGGCCCCTGTTTGAATATGGGGAGTCGTCAGCCGCTCATTCAGGGCGGCACATGCGTACTCAGGCACCGGCAAACCCCCATTCATGTCAGCGCTACCGGTAGACTGGTGGACAATCCCGCTTCCTCGCGGGAGTCGTCGATACAAGCCGAACGACGCAGCCGCTCCCGCCTGCCGGAGAACGGCCTGTGCTGTGCCAGAAAGGGCGCTTCGTGGCCGATTCCGGCAACCCCAACGAGAACATCCCGTCCACAGCCGGTGAGCCCGGCGAGGTCACCGCCTCGTACGACGCCAGCGCGATCACCGTGCTCGAAGGCCTGGACGCGGTCCGCAAGCGCCCCGGCATGTACATCGGGTCGACCGGTGAGCGCGGTCTCCACCACCTCGTGCAAGAGGTTGTCGACAACTCGGTCGACGAGGCGATGGCCGGGCACGCGGACACCATCGACGTCACGATCTTCGCCGACGGCGGGGTGCGCGTGGTCGACAACGGCCGTGGCATCCCGGTCGGCATCGTGCCGTCCGAGGGCAAGCCGGCCGTCGAGGTCGTGCTCACCGTCCTGCACGCCGGTGGCAAGTTCGGCGGCGGCGGTTACGCCGTCTCCGGCGGTCTGCACGGCGTCGGTGTGTCCGTCGTCAACGCCCTGTCCACGCGCGTCTCCGTCGAGGTCAAGACGGACGGCTACCGCTGGACCCAGGACTACAAGCTCGGCGTCCCGACCGCCCCGCTGGCCCGTCACGAGGCCACGGAGGAGACGGGGACCAGCGTCACCTTCTGGGCGGACGGCGACGTCTTCGAGACCACCGACTACTCCTTCGAGACGCTCTCGCGGCGCTTCCAGGAGATGGCGTTCCTCAACAAGGGACTCACCCTCAAGCTCACCGACGAGCGTGAGGAGGCGAAGGCCACGGCGGGCGCCGACAGCGCCGAGGTGGTCGACGTCCCCGACGAGGAGTCGACCCGCACGGTCACGTACCACTACGAGAACGGCATCGTCGACTTCGTCAAGTACCTCAACTCCCGCAAGGGAGAGCTCATTCACCAGTCGGTGATCGACATCGAGGCCGAGGACAAGGACCGGCTCCTCTCGGCCGAGATCGCCATGCAGTGGAACACGCAGTACACCGAGGGTGTCTACTCCTTCGCCAACGCGATCCACACGCACGAGGGCGGTACGCACGAGGAAGGCTTCCGTGCGGCGCTGACCTCGCTGGTCAACCGGTACGCGCGCGACAAGAAGCTGCTGCGCGAGAAGGACGACAACCTCACCGGTGAGGACGTCCGCGAGGGTCTGACGGCGATCATCTCGGTGAAGCTGGGCGAGCCGCAGTTCGAGGGCCAGACGAAGACCAAGCTGGGCAACACCGAGGCGAAGACCTTCGTCCAGAAGGTCGTCCACGAGCAGCTGACGGACTGGTTCGACCGGAACCCGAACGAGGCCGCCGACATCATCCGTAAGGGCATCGCTGCCTCCACGGCCCGTGTCGCGGCCCGCAAGGCGCGTGACCTCACCCGGCGCAAGGGGCTCCTGGAGAGCGCCTCGCTGCCCGGCAAGCTGAGCGACTGCCAGTCCAACGACCCGACGAAGTGCGAGATCTTCATCGTCGAGGGTGACTCCGCCGGTGGTTCGGCGAAGTCCGGCCGTAACCCGATGTACCAGGCGATCCTGCCCATCCGCGGCAAGATCCTGAACGTCGAGAAGGCCCGGATCGACAAGATCCTGCAGAACACCGAGGTGCAGGCGCTGATCTCGGCCTTCGGCACGGGGGTCCACGAGGACTTCGACATCGAGAAGCTCCGCTATCACAAGATCATCCTGATGGCGGACGCCGACGTCGACGGTCAGCACATCAACACCCTGTTGCTCACCTTCCTCTTCCGCTTCATGAGGCCGCTGGTGGAGCAGGGCAACGTCTACCTCTCGCGCCCGCCGCTCTACAAGATCAAGTGGGGCCGGGACGACTTCGAGTACGCGTACTCGGACCGGGAGCGGGACGCCCTCGTGGCGCTCGGCAAGCAGAACGGCAAGCGGATCAAGGAAGACTCGATCCAGCGCTTCAAGGGCCTCGGCGAGATGAACGCCGAGGAGCTGCGCGTCACCACGATGGACGTCGACCACCGTGTGCTGGGCCAGGTCACGCTGGACGACGCGGCGCAGGCCGACGACCTGTTCTCGGTGCTGATGGGCGAGGACGTCGAGGCGCGCCGCTCGTTCATCCAGCGTAACGCCAAGGACGTCCGCTTCCTCGACATCTGAGTCGGCCGTACAAGCAAGCCGCAGTGCGAAAGGACTTTGACCAGCAATGGCCGACGAGAACACCCCTGTGATGCCCGAAGAGGAGCCCACCGTCCCGGGCGTGGGCATGCGTGTCGAGCCCGTGGGGCTCGAGACGGAGATGCAGCGCTCCTACCTCGACTACGCGATGTCCGTCATCGTGTCGCGTGCGCTGCCCGACGTACGGGACGGCCTCAAGCCGGTCCACCGCCGGGTGCTGTACGCGATGTACGACGGCGGATACCGCCCCGAGAAGGGGTTCTACAAGTGCGCCCGCGTCGTCGGTGACGTCATGGGCACGTACCACCCGCACGGCGACTCCTCCATCTACGACGCCCTGGTGCGCCTCGCGCAGCCCTGGTCGCTGCGGATGCCGCTGGTGGACTCCAACGGCAACTTCGGTTCCCCGGGCAACGACCCGGCCGCCGCCATGCGGTACACCGAGTGCAAGATGATGCCGCTGTCCATGGAGATGGTCCGGGACATCGACGAGGAGACCGTCGACTTCCAGGACAACTACGACGGGCGCAACCAGGAGCCGACGGTCCTGCCGGCGCGCATCCCGAACCTCCTGGTCAACGGCTCCGCCGGCATCGCGGTCGGCATGGCGACCAACATCCCGCCGCACAACCTGCGCGAGGTCGCCGCAGGGGCCCAGTGGTACCTGGAGAACCCCGAGGCCTCGCACGAGGAGCTGCTCGACGCGCTGATCGAGCGCATCAAGGGCCCCGACTTCCCCACCGGCGCACTGGTCGTGGGCCGCAAGGGCATCGAGGAGGCGTACCGCACCGGACGCGGCTCCATCACGATGCGGGCGGTCGTCGCGGTCGAGGAGATCCAGGGCCGCCAGTGCCTGGTCGTCACCGAGCTGCCGTTCCAGACGAACCCCGACAACCTGGCGCAGAAGATCGCCGACCTGGTCAAGGACGGCAAGGTCGGCGGGATCGCGGACGTCCGGGACGAGACGTCCTCGCGCACGGGCCAGCGCCTGGTCGTCGTGCTGAAGCGTGACGCGGTCGCCAAGGTCGTGCTGAACAACCTCTACAAGCACACCGATCTGCAGTCGAACTTCGGCGCGAACATGCTGGCGCTCGTCGACGGGGTGCCGCGCACGCTGTCGATCGACGCCTTCATCCGTCACTGGGTGACGCACCAGATCGAGGTCATCGTCCGGCGCACGCGGTTTAGGCTGCGCAAGGCCGAGGAGCGGGCCCACATCCTGCGCGGCCTGCTCAAGGCGCTGAACGCGATCGAAGAGGTCATCGCCCTCATCCGTCGCAGCAACACCGTGGAGATCGCGCGTGAGGGCCTGATGGGCCTTCTGGAGATCGACGAGATCCAGGCGAACGCGATCCTGGAGATGCAGCTGCGCCGCCTGGCCGCGCTGGAGCACCAGAAGATCACCGCCGAGCACGACGAACTCCAGGCGAAGATCAACGAGTACAACGAGATCCTGGCCTCCCCCGAGAAGCAGCGTCAGATCGTCAGCGAGGAACTGGCCGCCATCGTCGACAAGTTCGGCGACGACCGGCGCTCCAAGCTGGTGCCCTTCGACGGCGACATGTCCATCGAGGACCTCATCGCCGAGGAGGACATCGTCGTCACGATCTCCCGCGGCGGCTACGTCAAGCGCACCAAGACGGACGACTACCGTTCGCAGAAGCGCGGCGGCAAGGGCGTGCGTGGCACGAAGCTCCGGGAAGACGACATCGTCGACCACTTCTTCGTGTCGACGACGCACCACTGGCTGCTGTTCTTCACCAACAAGGGCCGGGTCTACCGGGCCAAGGCGTACGAGCTGCCGGACGCCGGCCGGGACGCGCGTGGCCAGCACGTCGCGAACCTCCTGGCGTTCCAGCCGGACGAGCAGATCGCACAGATCCTGGCGATCCGCGACTACGAGGCCGCGCCCTACCTGGTCCTGGCGACCAAGGGCGGCCTGGTCAAGAAGACCTCGCTGAAGGACTACGACTCGCCCCGTTCCGGCGGCGTCATCGCGATCAACCTCCGGGAGACGGAGAGCGGCGCGGACGACGAGCTGATCGGCGCGGAACTGGTGTCGGCCGAGGACGATCTGCTGCTCATCAGCAAGAAGGCCCAGTCGATCAGGTTCACCGCGACCGACGACGCGCTGCGCCCGATGGGCCGCGCCACCTCGGGCGTGAAGGGCATGAGTTTCCGCGAGGGCGACGAACTGCTCTCGATGAATGTTGTCCGGCCCGGTACGTTCGTGTTCACTGCCACCGACGGTGGTTACGCGAAGCGCACCGCCGTCGACGAGTACCGCGTCCAGGGTCGTGGTGGTCTCGGCATCAAGGCCGCCAAGATCGTCGAGGACCGCGGTTCCCTCGTCGGTGCGCTGGTGGTGGAGGAAGCGGACGAGATCCTCGCCATCACGCTCGGCGGCGGTGTGATTCGTACGCGAGTCAATGAAGTCAGGGAGACGGGCCGTGACACCATGGGCGTCCAACTGATCAATCTGGGCAAGCGGGATGCCGTCGTCGGCATCGCGCGCAACGCCGAGGCCGGTCGTGAGGCCGAAGAGGTCGACGGGACCGATGAGGCCGAAGGCGCCACGGGCGAGGCTCATGCCGAGACCGTGGTCGAGGGCACAGTCGAGGGCACGGCGCCTTCGGCCGGGGAGCACGAGGAGTAGAGCGTGAGTGGAGCCACGGGCGCAGGTTCGGCCGCTTCCGGGGGAGGCGCGAACGGCGCCCGTGGCCCTGCCACGGACTCCCAAGGGGGAACTGTGACGGACACTCGGGGACCTCAGTACGAGGGGTACGCGACCGGGCCTCTGCCCGGTGAGCGGGAGCCCGCTTCGGGCCAGGCGGGGCCCTACCACCCGCCGCAGGCGTACGCGTCCCCTGCGGGCGGTACGCAGGGCGGAGGCACACAGGGCGGTGCGCAGGGCGCCACAGGCGGCGGGCAGGCGACGCGGCTGCCCCGCACGGGGGCGCGGACGACTCCGCGTACCCGTAAGGCGCGTCTGCGGGTCGCGAAGGCCGATCCGTGGTCGGTGATGAAGGTCAGCTTCCTGCTCTCCATCGCCCTCGGTATCTGCACGGTGGTCGCCGCCGCCGTCCTGTGGATGGTGATGGACGCGATGGGCGTCTTCTCCACCGTGGGCGGCACGATCAGCGAGGCCACCGGCTCGAACGAGAGCAACGGCTTCGATCTGCAGTCGTTCCTGTCGCTGCCGCGCGTGCTCATCTTCACCTCGGTCATCGCGGTGATCGATGTGGTGCTGGCCACCGCGCTGGCGACGCTGGGCGCCTTCATCTACAACCTGTCGGCCGGCTTCGTGGGTGGCGTGGAGCTCACGCTCGCCGAGGACGAGTAGGGCGCCGGGTATCGATTTTGGGACTGGCCCCGACGTGCGCTAATCTTCAGAAGTCAGCGCAACAGCGCGGCGGGGCTATAGCTCAGTTGGTTAGAGCGCATCCCTGATAAGGATGAGGCCACAGGTTCAAATCCTGTTAGCCCCACCAGCGAGAAGGCCCCCACCGGAAACGGTGGGGGCCTTCTGCGTATGCGGGCGCGAGCGGGACGTGGCGTCGAGGCGCGGGCCGGTGTGAGCGCCGTCACGGCTGCTTGTCCGGCTACCGGCCACCTGGCCACCGACCGCTGAACCGCCTGGTGTGCGGGGTGCGAGTGGCGGCGGTGCCGTGGCACCTCCGCGTTCGCGTCTCGGCGACCGCCTGTGCGGGGGCATGGAAAAGGCCCCCGCCGGTGTGAACCGGACCAGGGGCCTGGGTGGCGTTCTCGGTGCCCTCAGGGCGGCAGCGGGGCCGAGTCCCCGGCAGGTGAGGCGCTGTGGCCGGAGCGGGTGCTGTCCGTCGCGTGCGTGGCGTCCGTGGAGTCGGCCGACAACTGGCGGGTGGCGGGCGAGGAGCCGTGGGCCTCGGCGCGGATGCGCTGCTTCATCGTGGGTGGCAGCGCCCTGTCACGCGGGAGGGTCCATCGCACCGACTGCGTGGGCGCGGTTGCCGGGTTCGCAGCCGTGTGCTCGTGGCTCGTGACCGCGGGTTCCGCGGCCGTGGCCTGGGCCGTGGCGAGACCCAGCGACGCGAGGATCGCGAAGAAGGCGGTGACGAAGGCGGTCCAGATGCTCTTGACCTTGAAGGCGCTCATGGCCCCTCGCTTTCAGGTGGTCCGGTTTGCTTACCTTTCCGATGATGTGGATCCGGTCCACGGAAACCGGGACCGACGCCCCCGGTTCGCCGATCTTCCGATGAACACCACTCGTATGGTTCAACCGGTTCGAAAAGCTGCCCAGCGCTGCGACAGAGGGCTCCGAGAAGGGCTCGAAGCGGGTGGCGGCCGGGTTCCGGGGAGGTCACCGAACGGTATCGGCCGGTGTGTATAGTCGGGCGGCAGAAGTCCCTTACGTCAAGGAAAGACGAGGTCGCGCGGTGAAGAAGCTTCTCCTGGTCGCACTGGCCGCCATCGGCGGGCTCCTCGTGTACCGCCAGATCCAGGCGGATCGCGCCGAGCAGGATCTGTGGACGGAGGCGACCGACTCCGTGCCCGCAGGTTCAGGTGTGTGAGACGGAACAGTCTGCTAGAAGCCCCGGCCGCCGAGCGGCCGGGGCTTTCTGCTGTCCGGAACTCAACGGTGCCTCTCCGGTCCATTTGTTCACTAAAGTGAATGAATTGCTTGCATAAGCGAATTGGGAGAGCTCTCATGTCCCGGCCCCCGGCCCCCCGGGCCCGGTGTCGGCGGGCGGCCGGGTCTCGCACGGGTGGGCGCGGAGGCACGGCGACGGGACGGGGGCCACAGACAGCGGTGGTGCGGGCGGGGCAGGATGGTCGAACATCACGGCCGCCGGCCGCAGCGGGCGCCGTGATCGTCCCGGTCGTCGGGTCCCCGCTGAGACGCGGGCGGCGCGGGGCAGCACGTATACGACGAGGGGGAGCGCGTGAACAGGCAGCGCAGCAGGGGCCGGGCCACACTCGCGACGATCGCGGCGGTATGCGCGGTGGCGGCGATGCCGGGCCAGGGGCACGCGGCCGACGGCCCCACGGAGTACACCTTCGACCCTGCGGCGGTGGCGGTCCAGGGCGCGGAGACGAACGCCGACGCGACGGAGCTGAAAGCCGGTTCGGTCTACCGGAGTTCGATCGGGCCGGGGCAGAAGCTCTACTACCGCCTGGAACTCGACGACGCGACCGATGCGTACGTCTCCGCCGTGGCCGTGCCGAAGGCGGGCGGGAAGGTCGCCTACGGAGACGGCATCACGATCAGCATCAGGGACCTGGACGACACCCGGTGCAGTTCCGAGGACGCGGCCTTCGAGTCGGCGGAGTTCCCCCGCCCGATCGCCGCGTACGCACACCGGACGGTGGAGAAGGACAGCACCACCTGTGCGGCGAGCGGCACCTACAACGTCCTGATCGAGCGGGAGAGCAAGGCGACTTCGTCTTCCGAGCCCTGGGAACTCGAACTGCGCCATGAGCAGGAGCCGGCGCTGAAGGACGGCGGATCGCTGCCGACCGAAGCTCCGGAGGACTGGCCCTCCGCCTCGCCCGTGCCGCCCGTCGGCAGGCAGGAGCGGACCGGTGGCAGTGGCTTCTACGACGCCACCAGCCTGGAGTCCGGTGAATGGGCGGACTCCGTGGCCCCCGGGCAGACCCGCTTCTACCGGGTGCCCGTGGACTGGGGCCAGCAGATCTTCGCCACGGCCGCGCTGAGCAACAGCGGCACGTCGACGGAGTACCTGGGCAACGCCTTGGCCCTGGCCCTGGACAACCCGGCACACGGCCATGTGGACGACGCGACGCTGTCGTACTCCGGGGCGCCCAACTCGGTTGCCCTGGACCCGCTGCCCCCGGTGGCGTACGAGAACCGCTACGACGCGGGGGCGGACGTCAGCGCCATGCGATTCGCCGGCTGGTACTACCTCTCGGTGACGCTCTCACCCGACGTTGCCGAGCACTACGGGGACGACCCCATCGGGCTGACGCTCAGGGTCAAGGTCGTCAACGACCGCAAGCCGTCGCCCTACCGGGGGGACGCCGGGATCTTCGGGGTCACGGACGACGACAGGGACATGGCCAAGAGCGGTCTGAGTGCGCCCGAGGCCGGTGCGAGCGGCACGATGAAGCTGGTGGCGGCTGCCGGCATCGGCGCGGGCTCAGTCCTGGTTCTGGGGCTGGGGGCGTGGACGCTGCTGGCCAGGCGCCGAGCCGTACCCGTTGCCGCGCAGCCCGGGGCCGACGGCCGGCCGACTCCCGGAAGTCCCCCGCAGGGCCGCTAGGGCGGCTCAGGCCTGGGTGAGCGCCCAGATGCCCACCGCGAAACAGATCAGTGCCACCACGAGCACCGGAACCGCCACCTTCGGAGATGGTCCCGGTCGCCTCACGGGTGTCGGCTGAAGCACCGCACTTCCGGGATCCTGCAGGTGCCCGGCGGTGTAGGCGCGGGTGGGCGGCGCACCGTACGGCACGGCGGCCGTGGTGGCGTGGGCGAGATCCTGGGCGACGTGAGGCGCCCCGGCGTGAGCTGGAAGCGGCCCGGGGGCCTGCGGCTGTGCCGGCTGCGGAAGAGGAGCAGGGTGCGCGGGGGGCGGTGCCAGATGGAAACTGCCCGTCTCCGACATCGACGGGGTTGGTACGTACGGCTGTTGACCCGCTGCTCCCTGTGGTGCGTACGGCTGTCGGCCGGGTCCCTGAGGCGCGTACGGCGTCTGTGACGGTTGTGGGGAGGGTGACGTGCCCCCGACGTCCTGTGCGGGCGCCTGCGGCCCGTCGGCGGGCGTTTCCGGCCCGTCGGGACCGAAGCCGGCGGGCAGGGGGCCGATCTGGTCGAACACCTCCACCTGCTCGTCGTCCGGGCCGGCGTCCGGCAGCATCTCGACCGCGGCGGTCAGCGCCTTACGAGCGCCGGTGGCCGTACGGAAACGGGCGTGCGGGTCCGGCTGCAGCAGACCGGCGAGCACCTGCCACAAGGGCTCCGGTACTCCCTGGGGTGCTCCGGGGGTGCCGTGCGCGGCGAAGTACTCGATCAGCGCCTTGGCGTCCGGCTTCCGGCCCTGGAGAAGGTAGAGCGCGACCAGGCCCACGGCGAACAGATCGGCGGGGAAGTCGGGCTCCGCGCCCATCATCTGCTCCGGTGCGAAGTAACCGGGCGTTCCCACCACGTAGTTGGTCTCCGTCAGCCGCGGCTCGCCCTTGCGCATCGCGATGCCGAAGTCCGAGAGCCGCAGATGCGGACGTCCCGTACCGGTGGCCTCCATCAGGATGTTGGCCGGCTTGATGTCGCGGTGCACGACCCCCTCGGCGTGCACCGTGGACAGTCCGGACAGCAGCTGATCGAGCAGAAGACAGACGAAGCGAGGGGGCAGCGGGCCGTAGTCCCCGATGACATGTGCCAGCGAACCGCCGCTGACCAGGTCCATGGTGAACAGGACCTTGTCGTCGTCCGCGGCCCAGCTGGCCGGCGCGAGCACATGCGGATGTTCGATGCGCAGCGCCTGTTCACGGACGAAACGCAGCAGCGTGTGCGCGTCGCTCTGCTGCAGGACCTTGGCCGCCACATACCGGCGGCGCCGATGGTCCCACGCGCGCCAGACCGCCCCGACCCCACCACGTCCGATCGGATCGACCAGCTCGTACCGACCAGCGAAGACCTCACCCATTGCGCTGCGCCCGCTCCCGTCCCGTTGAGGTTCGTGCCCCGGCTGCCGGGATACTGCCACGGATCCGTCGGCCCGGGGCGGCCCCCGGGCCCTGGGGTCCGACCTAGCTCTGGTGTCCCTCGTAGTGCGCGATCGCGTCCGCGGTGCGTCCCGCGCCGTACACCCTGAGGAACTCTGCCAGTTCCGGATGGTCAGGGGCGAGGGAGTCGGCCGCGTCGATGATGTCGCCCGCCGCCGCGACCGAGCGCAGCAGTGACTGGATCTCACGGACCACACGCCGCACGGTGGGGGCTCCACCGGTGGTGGACGTCTGGCCGGTGTTGGTCAGGACCGAGCCGCCCTGAGACTTCTTGATCTCCTCCATCCGGGCCGTGGCCTCTCCCGCGCTGACACTGCCGTCCGCGACCTGGCCGGCGAGCTCCTGAAGTGCCTGGACCCGCTGGACGACCGCAGGGTTGCCGATCTTGGCCCGCTGTCCGCTCATCAGTTGGGAGAGCATGGGCGCGGACAGCCCGAGAACGGCTGCGAGGCGTGCCTGATTGAGGCCGAGGTCGTCGATCAGCCTGCGGAAGAGCGCCCCCAGTGGCTCTCCGTACCAGCTGCGCTGGAGCTCCCTGGCTCTAGCCGTGGCCTCTTGCTGCGCTGCGTCCATTGCGTCTCCCCTTCGCTGCGGCTTCGCTGCTGCGAACCTCGTCGTGCATCTTACGGAGAGCCGTTGCGGGCCGGGAGTCCCAATCCTTTTGCAGGATTCGGGGGGTCACCCGGTACTCTGTTCTGGGTCGGATGTCGCGGCATGGATGTGCCCAGTGATGTCCGGTTTTCGGGGCCTTAGCTCAGTTGGTAGAGCGCTGCCTTTGCAAGGCAGATGTCAGGAGTTCGAATCTCCTAGGCTCCACATACACATCCCCTCCGACCTGCGGATCGCGCGGTCGGAGGGGATTTTTTCTGCTCGCGGCGTTCTTCAGGGGCTCTGGGTGGCCAGGCTTCGGCGTATCGGTTTCACGTGAAACACAGCGAGGGGCGCCGAAGACCATGCGGTCTTCGGCGCCCCTCGCGGGCTTTCACCGGCGGGCCGGTTCAGCGGTGGTCGGTGCCGTCCGTCGGGTCGGATCCGGACTCGGCCTCGTCCTGCTTGGCGCGGACTTCCGGGTCCAGTACGGTCTGGCCGCTGCCGTCGACCGACGTCAGAGGAGCGCGACCGTCGTCCACCTCGGTGGGGGCGGGCGGCTCGACCAGCCAGTCCGGGTTGGCCTGCTTGTCCCACCACTTCCAGGCGGCGAGGGCTCCGCCGGCCAGGATGCCCAGCACGAGGAAGCCCTTGGCGGCCCGACCCGCCTTCGCTCGGCGCTCGTGCTTCCTGACGAGCTTCTGCACCTCCTTGGCGGTCACCTGGCCGCGGAGGGCAGCGAGCGCGGCCGCACTTCGGGCGGTCGCCTCCTCCGCGACAGGCCGGCTCGCCGCTACCGCGTACTCCACGCGCGGCACTGTGTAGTCCGCGGCGGTGCGGGCGGCGCTGCGTGTCCGGACAGCGGCCTTGTGCGCGGCCTCGTCGACCTTGGGTGGCACATGGGTCAACGCCTGTTCGATGCGTGGTGCCAGATGCGCGCCGTACTGGACGCGGGCCTGCGCGGCTGCCTTCGACATCTTGGGCGCGAGCCGTGCACGAGCCTCCTGCGCGTAGTGCGCGGCCTGTTCCTTGGCCGTGTCGGCGTAGGGCGCCACCACTTCCGCGGCGTGCTGCGCGCTGTCCTTCGCCGAGTAGGTTGCGGCGCGCACGCTGTCGATGCGGGTCACGGGATCCTCCTCCTTGGTGGCGGGTAGGTACTCCGCCTATCCACCCATTTCAAAATCATGCCCGCTGGTGCCTTGAGCGCCATGCGGGACGGGCATCCGGGTCATGAGTGACATTCTTGTTCAAAGCAGAGCGAGGGGGGTGTGTCGCCGACGATGCCACGGTTCGTGTCGGGGTGCTCCGCTCCACCGGACACCTGGTCGCATATATCCCGCCGGAAGTGTGGGAAAGGTGCAGGAAAGCGGGCAACGAGGTGAGTGCCGCTCGCCCAGGGCCGTGACCGGGCTGCGAGGGCGGCGCCCCGTGCGAGGATCGGTGGTCATCAGCGCAGACTTAGGGAAGGCAGATCGTGGCCGAGCAGCTTTACGCCACTTTGAAGACCAATCAGGGCGACATCGCGATCCGGCTGCTGCCGAACCACGCCCCCAAGACGGTCAAGAACTTCGTCGAGCTCGCCCGGGGCGAGCGTGAGTGGACCAACCCGGAGACCGGCAGGAAGTCCACCGACAAGCTCTATGACGGCACTGTCTTCCACCGTGTCATCAGCGGTTTCATGATCCAGGGCGGTGACCCGCTGGGCAACGGTACGGGGGGCCCGGGGTACGAGTTCCGCGACGAGTTCCACCCCGATCTCGCGTTCACCAAGCCGTATCTCCTGGCCATGGCCAATGCCGGTCCGGGAACCAACGGTTCGCAGTTCTTCGTGACCGTGTCGCCCACCGCCTGGCTGACCGGCAAGCACACGATCTTCGGCGAGGTCGCCGACGACGCGGGCAGGAAGGTCGTGGACGCCATCGCCGCCGCTCCGACCAACCCCCGCACCGACCGTCCGCTCCAGGACGTGGTGATCGAGTCGGTCGTCATCGAGACCCGCTGACCGTCGGGCGGCCGGCTTCCGGCCACCGGCCCGACGGCCGCCCTCTCCGTGGGAACCAACCGCCCTGCTCGTCCGTACTGCTACATAACGGGCGAGTGGGGCGATCGCATGTGTGCCTCCTCCGCGGACGAGGACCGAAGGGGCCGTGACCGATGGATCAGCAGCCGCCGGAAGACCAGGGCGGGGCCGCGGCCGCGGGTGGTCCGCCGACCTGCTACCGCCATCCGGGCAGGGAGACGGGAATCCGCTGCACCCGGTGCGAGCGGCCGATCTGTACGGACTGCATGATCCCGGCGTCGGTGGGCTTCCAGTGCCCGGACTGCGTCCGCGAAGGGGCCGGTACGGGCCACCACCCGGCGGCGAGCCGACCGCGGACCCTGGCCGGCGGCAGCGTCGCGGCCGACCCCAGGCTGATCACCAAGATTCTCATCGGCATCAACCTCGCCGTCTTCGTGGGTGTGCTGGCCCATCCGGCCCTTCGCGACGATCTCCTGCTGTTCGGCCGCGCCTACGTCGACGAGCGCTCGGCCGGCTACCAGGGCGTCGCCGAGGGGCAGTGGTACCGCCTGGTGACATCGACGTTCCTGCACCAGGAGGTCTGGCACATCGCCTTCAACATGCTGGGGCTGTGGTGGCTCGGGGGGCCTTTGGAGGCCGCTCTCGGCCGTGCGCGCTATCTGGCGCTCTATCTGCTCTCGGGGCTCGCCGGCAGCGCGCTCACCTACCTGATCGCCGACCCCGCACAAGGCACGCTGGGAGCGTCGGGCTCCGTCTTCGGCCTGCTGGGTGCCACGGCCGTGTTGATGCGCCGGATGAACTACGACATGCGTCCGGTGATCGCGCTGCTCGTGGTGAATCTGATCTTCACCTTCAACCCGTGGGGCGGGATCGCCTGGCAGGCGCATGTCGGCGGGCTGATCGCCGGAGCGCTGATCGCCGTCGCCATGGTCCACCCCCCGCGCGAGCGCCGGAAGCTCGTCCAGTACGGAGCCTGTGCCCTGGTGTTCGTCGCCGTCCTGGCTGTCGTCCTCGTCAGGACCGCGGCGCTCACCTGAGTGGAATCTGTTGCTCCAGGGGTGCGGTTGTCCACAGAGAGTGCCGGATCTTGTGCATGACGTGGGGAACGCGTGTGCCCCTTGCCGCTGAACTGGGTTTTTCCAGTCCGGACAAGGGGCGTAGCGTCCCGCGATGCGTAAGTGTGTAGTCACACCGGCGTCAACATCGAGGGAAGTTATCCACAGATCGTCTGACCTTTTCCCCTGCCTGTGGATAACTCTGTGGGTAACTTCAGGGCAGAGCTACTTCCACTGCGTGGAGACGCCGAAGCCGCCTGCGATGAAGCCGAAGCCCACGACGATGTTCCAGTTGCCGAGGGCGTCGATCGGCAGGTCGCCCTCGGTCACGTAGAAGACCACGATCCATGCCAGACCGATCAGGAAGAGCGCCAGCATCACCGGCGCCACCCAACTCCGGTTGGTCAGCTTTATGCTCGTCGACTGCTTCGTCGGCGGAGCCGTGAAGTCTGCCTTCTTGCGGATACGTGACTTCGGCACGAGGGACTCTCCTGTCGATGCGCTGCGTGACCGCGCAGGGATCTGTGGCTGGCGCCGGAGCGCGAGGGGGAATGCTGCCTCCCCGGGGCGTCCGTTAGCGTAGTGCTTCCGTGGCGCCTAAGGAGATAAGGGTACGTTGAGCAATTCTGCCGACTCCCCTCGAGGCCCGGCCCGGCGCATGTCCCGTCGGCCGGTCCAGGCCCTCACCGCTGCTGTCTTCGCGCTGGCCGGGCTGATCTTCGTCACCAGTGCCAATACGGCCAAGGGGACCGATATCCGTACGGACTCCTCTCTGCTGAAGCTCTCCGACCTCATTCAGCAGCGCAGCGAGAAGAACGCGGAACTGGACGAATCCACCGCTTCCGTGCGCGCGGACATCGACACCCTGGCCCGGCGCGACGACGGGAGCACCCGTGCCGAGGACGCGAAACTCGACGCGCTGGAGAAGGCGGCCGGCACCACGGAGGTCACCGGTGAGGCGCTTTCCGTCACGCTGAACGACGCCCCGCCGAACGCCACCGCCAATCCCGGGTACCCCGATCCGCAGCCCAACGACCTGGTCATCCACCAGCAGGACCTGCAGGCCGTCGTCAACGCCCTGTGGGAAGGCGGCGCCCGCGGGATCCGGGTGATGGACCAGCGGCTGATCTCCACCAGCGCGGTGCGCTGCGTCGGCAACACGCTGATCCTGCAGGGGCGGGTCTACTCGCCTCCGTACAAGGTCACCGCCGTCGGCGACCGGGGAAAGCTCAGGCAGGCGCTCAACGACTCCACGGCGATCCAGAACTACCAGCTCTACGTGAAGGCGTACGGGCTGGGGTGGAAGGTCGAGGAGGACGACAGGCTGACGCTTCCCGGCTATTCGGGCACCGTCGACCTCCATTACGCACAGCCTGTGCAGTGACCCGCGAGGGCCCGGACCGCCGGGCCCCGTAGGCGCACGCATCCCCGTGGGGGGCTCCCCCGGGTGCGGCTTTCCCCAGCTGACCCACGCCCGTGCCCCGGCCGTTTAGTCTGGTGCCGTACCGAATGGAGGCAACAGCATGTACGGCTGGATCTGGCGGCATCTGCCGGGCAACGCATGGGTGCGGGGCTTCATCTCGCTCGTGCTGGCCCTGGCCGTTGTCTACGCGCTCTTCCAGTACGTCTTCCCCTGGGCGGAGCCGCTGC
Organism: Kitasatospora papulosa; assembly: GCF_000717245.1. Lineage (GTDB taxonomy): Bacteria > Actinomycetota > Actinomycetes > Streptomycetales > Streptomycetaceae > Streptomyces > Streptomyces papulosus. The sequence goes on along the minus strand of NZ_JNYQ01000002.1, from coordinate 382,998 downwards.
TCCCGTTCGGTGACGTGACGGTGGACGGCGAAGGCGCCGGCGGAGCGGGAGCCGGCCGGTGAGCGCACGCATCCTCGTCGTCGACAACTACGACAGCTTCGTCTTCAACATCGTCCAGTACCTCTACCAACTCGGCGCCGAGTGCGAGGTGGTGCGGAACGACGCGGTGACCACCGCGCACGCCGACGACGGCTTCGACGGGGTCCTGTTGTCACCCGGCCCCGGCACACCCGAGCAGGCCGGCGTCTGCATCGAGATGGTGCACCACTGCGCGCGCAGCGGGGTCCCGGTCTTCGGCGTCTGCCTGGGTATGCAGTCGATGGCCGTCGCGTACGGAGGCGTGGTGGACAGGGCGCCCGAGCTGCTGCACGGCAAGACCTCCCCCGTACTGCACGAGGGCAGGGGGGTGTTCGCCGGTCTGCCGTCCCCCTTCACCGCGACGCGCTACCACTCGCTCGCCGCGGAGCCCGCGACGGTTCCGCCCGTGCTCGAAGTCACCGCGCGCACCGCCGACGGCATCATCATGGGGCTGCGTCACCGTGAACACGCCGTGGAGGGAGTGCAGTTCCACCCCGAGTCGGTGCTCACCGAGCACGGCCACCTCATGCTCGCCAATTGGCTGGAGCGGTGTGGTGACGAGGGTGCCGTCGCGAGATCGGCGGGACTCGCTCCGGTGGTGGGCAAGGCTGCCGCGTGACCTCACTCCGCCCCGACTCCGGCCATGAGGGCCCGTACGCGCAGGGAGCGTACGAGCCCGACGGCACGTTCGAGGCGGCGGTGGAGCAGCTCGCGGACCCGCTGAACGATCCTCTGCCCGGGCAGAACGCCTCCTGGTACCGGTCCGAGGCGGCGACCCCGCCTGCGGGGGAGGCGCACCAGATGCCCCAGACGGCGGCTCAGGGGCCTATGGAGCCCCCAGGTGAGTGGTACGACCCGGAGGGGTACCGGAGGGACTGGTACGGGCAGCAGGAGCCGACGGCCGCTCCCGGGTCGGCCACGGTCCAGGGGACCGCGGTGATATCCGATCCCCTCGCGGGGATGCCCCTCCCGGCGACGGCGGTGCCCGAGCCCGCCCCGGTGCCGGCGGTGTCCGGCCCTGACCCCGTGCCGTCCCTCGGTGAGGCCGGTCCGGTCAGGAACGACGAGACCGTCGCGCTGCGCACCGCCGACACCCGTACTCCGTCGCGGCCCGACGCCCCCGGCGCATCGGATCCGGGCTCCGAACCGCTGCCGACGGGAGGCCGGGCCGAGCGCAGGCGTGCGGCCAAGGGACGCGGACGACGGCGTGCCGAACCCCGGCCCACCCCGGCAGCGGGGGCAGGGACGGCGGAGCCCGCGGTCCCGATGTCCCGGCTGGAGGCCAGGCGCGCGGCCCGCGCCGCCAAGGACAGCCCCGCCGTCGTCGCCAGCAGGGTCGTCGGCGAGGTGTTCATCACCTTCGGCGTGCTGATGCTCCTGTTCGTCACCTACCAGCTGTGGTGGACCAACGTCCGCGCCGACCAGATCGCCGGCCGCGAGACGAACAAGATCCAGGACGACTGGGCGAGCGGCGAGCGGAGTCCGGGCGTCTTCGAGCCCGGCAAGGGATTCGCCATCATGCACATCCCCAAACTGGACGTGGTCGCGCCCATCGCCGAGGGCATCGACAAGGAGAAGGTCCTCGACCGCGGCATGATCGGTCACTACGGCGAGGGCAAGCTGAAGACCGCGATGCCTTCGGCGGAGCAGGGGAACTTCGCGGTGGCGGGCCACCGCAACACCCACGGCGAGCCCTTCCGCTACATCAACAAGCTGAAGCCGGGCGATCCGATCGTGGTCGAGACGCAGGACGCCTACTACACGTACGAGATGACCAGCATCCTCCCGCAGACGTCGCCGTCCAACGTGGCCGTGATCGACGAAGTGCCTCCGGGCTCCGGCTTCACCGGGCCGGGCAGGTACATCACGCTGACCACGTGCACGCCGGAATTCACGAGTACGTACCGAATGATCGTGTGGGGCAAAATGGTCGACGAACGGCCGCGCAGCAAGGGGAAGCCCGACGCGCTCGTCGGCTGACGCGGGCTGGACGACATCACGACAGGGACGGGTGCGGTGGCAGCGAGGACCGAGCACGAAGAGCGCACCGACGAGCCTGTGGCCCCGGTGCGACGCAGGAGCCGCCACCCCGTCGCCACGGCGGTGAGCCTCTTCGGTGAACTGCTGATCACCGCGGGGCTGGTGCTGGGCCTGTTCGTCGTCTACTCGCTGTGGTGGACCAACGTGCTGGCCGACCGTGAGGCGCACAGGCAGGGCGACACCGTCCGCGATCGCTGGGCGGGTGGCCCCGGGGCCCTGGACACCGGGGACGGCATCGGCTTCCTCCACGTGCCCGCCATGAAGAACGGCGAGGTGCTGGTCAAGAAGGGCACCGACACCGAGACGCTCAACAACGGCATCGCCGGGTACTACACGGATCCCGTGAAGTCGGCCCTCCCCGAGGACGCGCAGGGCAACTTCGCCCTCGCGGCACACCGGGACGGGCACGGCGCCAAGTTCCACAACATCGACAAGGTGAAGAAGGGCGACGCGGTCGTCTTCGAGACCAAGGACACCTGGTACGTCTACAAGGTCTTCGCGGAGCTTCCGGAGACGTCGAAGTTCAACGTCGACACGATCGCCCCGGTGCCCAAGGAGTCCGGCGCGAAGAAGGCCGGCCGCTACATCACGCTGACCACCTGCACTCCTGTCTACACGTCGAAGTACCGCTACATCGTGTGGGGTGAGCTGGTGCGGACCGAGAAGGTCGACCGGGACCGCACGAAGCCGGCGGAGCTGCGGTAGCGCCGGTCGATCGAGCGGAAGGGCCCCGGTCACCGTGAGGTGGCCGGGGCCCTGTCGTTGCCGCGTGCTGCGTGGGGCGGTCCGGCTAGCCGTTCTGGCCGCCGAAGAAGCCGCCCCCGTCGCCCCCGCCACCCCCGATGGTGGTGAGGGTGACCGTGGAGCCCTTGTCGACCTGGGAGTTGGCCCCCGGGTCGGCCTGCATCACCAGTGCGTTGGGCTTGTCGGACGAGTTGGGCGCGAGTGCGACCACGAGCCCGAGGCCTTCGAGCGCGCCCTTCGCGTCCTGGAACCGCTTGCCGACGATGTCGCCCGGGACGGTGACCTGCTCCGGCTGGGCCGGGCCCTTGGACACCTTGAGGACGATCTGGACGTCCTTGGACTGCTTGCTCGGGCCTGCCGGGCTCTGGTCGATGACCGTCCCCGCTGCTTCCTCCGAGTCGACGTCCTGCCTCGACACGTTCGTGAACCCGAGGCCGTTCAGCTGTTGCACGGCCGCGTCGTAGGGGCGGGTACGCACGTCGGGCATCGGCTCGGTCGTCTTCTTGGCCACCGTGATCGTGACCTCGGTGTCCTTCTCGACCTTCGAACCACCCTCGGGGTCCTGCGAGATGACCGAGTCGGGGGTCTTCTCGGACTCCGCCGTCTTGACGTTCACCGTGAAGCCCTTGTCCTCCAGGGCCTTGCGGGCGCTCTCCTCGGACTTCTCCAGGACGTCCGGCACCTCGACCTTGGGCGCGCCGGTGGAGACGACGACCGTCACGGTCTCACCCGTCGCCATCTGCTCCTGCGAGCCGGGGGACTGGCTGCAGATCTTGCCCTTCTCCTGGGCCTCGCACGGCTCCTTGGAGCCGACCTTCAGGACGATCTCCGAGTTCTCGGCGAGTCTCTGCGCCTGTTCGACCGTGGAGCCGACCATGTTCGGCACGTCGACCTTTCCGTCGGTTCCGTCGTCGTTGGAGCTGAAGAGGGTCATGCCGATGAGGATCGCGCCGATGAGCACCAGGACACCGGCGACGACCAGGAGGATCGTCGAGGTGTTGTTCTTCTTCTGGCGCCGTCGGCCCGGTCGGTCGTCGTAGCCGTAGCCGCCGTCGTCCGGATTGACCGGGGGCAGCATCGAGGTCTGCGCGCCCTGGTCCGTCGACCGCAGCGCCTGGGTGGGCTGGTCGTTGCCGTAGCCGTCGTACCCGCCGTAGCCCGCCGCTCCCATGGCCGCGGTCGCGGCGACCGGCTGGCCGTCGAGGCAGGCCTCGATGTCGGCGCGCATCTCGTCCGCCGACTGGTAGCGGTAGTCGGGATCCTTGGTCAGTGCCTTCAGGACGATGGCGTCCATCTCGGGCGTGATCTCGGAGTCGAAGTTGCTCGGCGGCTGCGGTTCCTCACGCACGTGCTGGTACGCGACCGCGACCGGGGAGTCACCGACGAACGGGGGCCGGACCGCCAGCAGTTCGTAGAGCAGGCAGCCGGTGGAGTACAGGTCGGAGCGTGCGTCGACCTGCTCGCCCTTGGCCTGCTCCGGGGAGAGGTACTGGGCCGTCCCGATGACCGCGGCGGTCTGGGTCATGGTCATCCCGGAGTCGCCCATGGCGCGGGCGATACCGAAGTCCATGACCTTGACCTGGCCGGTGCGCGTCAGCATGACGTTCGCGGGCTTGATGTCACGGTGCACGATCTGGGCGCGGTGCGAGTACTCCAGCGCCTGGAGGATCCCGACCGTCATCTCGAGGGTCCGCTCCGGCAGCAGCTTGCGGCCAGAGTGCAGAAGCTCTCTGAGGGTCGACCCGTCGACGTACTCCATCACGATGTACGGGATGGACACGCCGTCGACGTAGTCCTCGCCGGTGTCGTACACGGCGACGATCGCCGGGTGGTTGAGCGAGGCGGCCGACTGGGCCTCACGGCGGAACCGTGCCTGGAAGGACGGATCGCGGGCGAGGTCGGCCCGCAGCGTCTTCACAGCGACGGTCCGACCCAGCCGGGTGTCGTGCGCGAGGTAGACCTCGGCCATGCCACCACGGCCGAGCACCGAGCCCAGCTCGTACCGGCCGCCGAGGCGACGCGGCTCTTCCATAACTGATCCAGCCCTCTCCGTCAGTCCCGACCGCACCCGTGTGTGGTCCGGCGGTGCGCTGTTCGCGGCATACGCTACCGGGCACCTACTGCTTGATCGGCCCGCACCCGTCAGCTGATATCCGACCGGTATCCCAATGTGCTGGTGTGGACAGAAGTTGTGACGGGTGTCACTACTTTCCGTCGAGTACCGCCTTCATCACGCTCTTGGCGATCGGTGCGGCCAGGCCGCCACCGGAGATGTCGTCCCGGTTGGCGTTGCCGTCCTCCACCACCACGGCCACGGCGACCGGGGAGCCGCTGTCCGTCTTGGCGTACGAGATGAACCAGGCGTACGGCTTCTCACTGTTGTTGAGGCCGTGCTGGGCGGTACCGGTCTTGCCACCGACAGTGACGCCGTCGATCTGCGCGTTGGTTCCCGTGCCGTCCGCGACCACGGTCTCCATCATCTGCTGCACCTTCTGGGCGTTCTCCGCCGAGAGCGGGCGACTGAGCTGCTCCTTCTCGTGCGTGTAGATGACGTCGAGATTGGGTGCCTGGCGCTGGGCGACCATGTACGGCTGCATGAGCTTGCCGTCGTTGGCGATCGCGGAGGCGACCATGGCCATCTGGAGAGGCGTGGCGCGGTTGGACGCCTGGCCGATGCCCGCCATGGCGTTCTGCGGCTGGTTGTCCTTCGGGTAGACGCTCGCGTCGGCCCGGACCGGAGTGAAGACCTCCTGGTTGAAGCCGAACTTGTCGGCCTGCTCGATCATCTTCGCGTTGCCGAGGTCGTTGCTCATCTTGCCGAAGACGGTGTTGCAGGACCAGCGAAGGGCTTCCCGGAGCGAGGCGTTCTCGCAGGGGATGTTCCCCTCGTTCTGCAGCAGGTTGGTCGACAGGGGGAGCCGCCAGGGCAGCGGGGAGTCCGTCTCCTCGTCGATGTCGGTGTAGAGGCCGTTCTCCAGCGCCGCGGCGGCCGTGACCACCTTGAACGTCGAGCCGGGCGGGTAGGTCTCCCGCAGGGCCCGGTTCAGCATCGGCTTGTCCTTGTCCTGCAGGAGCTTCTGCCGGGCGTCGGAGTCCTTCATGGAGTTGCCCGCGAAGACCGAGGGGTCGTACGAGGGGGTGCTGGCCAGCGCGAGGATGGCGCCGGTCTGCGGGTCGAGCGCCGCGACGGCGCCCTTCTTGGAACCCAGCCCCTTGAAGGCGGCCCTCTGGGCGGCGCCGTCGAGGGTGGTGACGACGTTCCCGCCGGTCTTCTTGTCGCCGGTGAACATCGACAGGGTGCGGTCGAAGAACAGCTGGTCGCTGTTGCCGGTGAGGATGCCGTCCTCGATGGACTCCAGCTGCGAGGAGTCGAAGGCCTGCGAGGAGTAACCGGTGACGGGCGCCCACATGGGGCCGTTCTTCCAGACGCGCTTGTACTGGAAGTCGCTGTCCGTCGTCTCGACGGAGCCCGTGACGGGCTCGCCGTCGACGATGATGTTCCCGCGTTCGTGGGCGTAGCGCTCGATCTGGACGCGGCGGTTGTGCTCGTTCGCGTTGAGCTCGTCCGCGCGCACGTACTGGATGTAGTTGGTGCGGACGAGCAGGGCCAGGACGAGGATCCCGCAGAAGAGCGCGATCCTGCGCAGAGGCTTGTTCACGGTCGGACCACCTGGGTCATTTCGGCGTCCGGGGACGGTGCGGGGGCCGGGGCGGGACGTCGGGCCGTGTCACTGATCCTGATCAGGATGCCGATGAGCGCCCAGTTCGCGATGACGGACGAACCACCGGCCGCCATGAACGGCATGGTCATACCCGTCAGCGGGATGAGTCCCATGACACCGCCGGCGACGACGAAGACCTGGATGGCGAAGGAGCCGGAGAGGCCGATCGCGAGGAGCTTGCCGAAGGGGTCCCGTGCGGCGAGCGCGGTACGGACCCCGCGTTCGACGATCAGACCGTAGACGAGCAGGACGGCCATCATCCCGGCCAGTCCGAGCTCCTCGCCGACGGTGGCGAGGATGAAGTCGGAGTTCGCGGCGAAGCCGATCAGGTCGGAGTTGCCCTGACCCAGCCCGGTGCCGAGGGTGCCGCCGGAGCCGAAGGCCATGAGCGACTTGGCCATCTGCTCGCTCGCCGCCTCCTTGCCCCATCCCGCGAAGGGGTCGAGCCAGGCGGTGACACGGTCCTGGACGTGCGGCTCGAACGTCGCGACGCCGACAGCGCCGGCTCCGGACATCAGCAGACCGAAGACGATCCAGCTGGTGCGCTCGGTGGCGACGTACAGCATGACGACGAACATGCCGAAGAAGAGCAGCGAGGATCCCAGGTCGGTCTCGAAGACCAGGATGAGGATCGAGAACGCCCAGACCATCAGGATCGGGCCCAGGTCACGGCCTCGGGGCAGGTAGAGACCCATGAAACGGCGGCTGGCGAGGGCCAGTGCGTCGCGCTTGACCATCAGGTAACCGGCGAAGAACACGGCGATGATGATCTTCGCGAACTCTCCCGGCTGGATCGTTCCGACGCCCGGGATCTTGATCCAGATCTTGGCGCCGTTCACAGCGGGGAAGAACATCGGCAGGATCAGCAGGAACAGCGCGACCAGCATGGAGATGTAGGTGTAGCGCTGCAGGATGCGGTGATCCTTGAGTGCGACCAGGACGACGACCATCAGGGCCACGCCGACCGCTGAGAACATCAGCTGCTTCGAGGCGGCCGGGGCGAACGTCTTGAGCGCCTGGAAGCGTTCCGACTGGTCCAGCCGCCAGATGATGGCCAGTCCCAGCCCGTTCAGCAGGGTCGCCAGCGGAAGCAGCAGCGGGTCCGCGTACGGGGCGAATCTCCGCACCGCGAGATGCGCCACCCCGCCGAGCAGCGCGAGGCCCAGGCCGTACCCGAGCATGCCCGCGGGCAGTTCGCCGTGCAGGGCGAGGCCCACGTTGGCGTACGCGAATACCGAGATCAGGACGGCGAAGGCGACCAGCGCCAGCTCGGTGTTGCGGCGGCTCGGCGCGTCGATCGCGCCGATGGTCGTGGTGTTGGTGACAACGCTCATGTGCTGAAGGCCCCCTACGGCTTACTGCTTACCGCACTGCAGGGCCAGCTTCTTCTCTTCCTCCGAGAGGCTGGGGCCGGGAGTGGGAGTCGCGGTCTTGGTCCCCTTCGAGGGAGACGTGGCGGAAGTGCTGTCGGCGGCGTCGCCGGCCTTGTCCGGCTCCTTGGCGGCGTTGGCGTCCGCCTCGGACTCGGCGGCGCGGCGCTGTGCGTCCTTCTTGCAGGCGGAGGCCTGGGCGTCGAGCTCGCTGATCTTCTTGCGGGCGTCGGCGAGGTTGCCCTGGGAGATGGTCGCCTCGACCTGCTTGCGCCAGTACGGCGGCAGGTACTTCAGCTCGATCTCGGTGTTCTCCTCGACCTTCGAGAGGGACACCCAGGCGAGGTCCTGGCTGATTCCGCGGTACAGCGCGACGTTGTCGTCCTTCGTGCCCACGTAGAACTGGGTCTGGGTCCAGCGGTATCCGCCGTAGACGCCGCCGCCGACGACGGCCAGCGCGAGCACGATGTAGAACGACCGCTTCAGCCACCTGCGACGGCCGCGGGGCTTGACGAACTCGTCGTCGGTGTACGAGTGGAAGGCGGTGTCCGGACCGGAGCCGTAGTCCATGTCGTCACCGCTGCCGGGAGGGCCGAAACCCCCGGCCGGCGGCGGAACGGACCGGCCGAGGCCTGCCGCACGTCCCGCCGGTGTCTCCATGGCCCGGCCGTCGTTCGCCTGGGCGGCCTGGTTCTCCGCGACCGCGCCGACGACGACCGGGGTGTCGTTGAGCTGCCCGGCCAGGGTGTCGTTGCTGTCGACGTCCAGGACGTCGGCGACGATGCAGGTGATGTTGTCGGGACCGCCGCCCCGCAGGGCGAGCTGGATGAGGTCCTGGATGGTCTCCTGCGGGCCCTGGTAGCTGGCCAGGGTCTCTTCCATCGTCTGGTGGGAGACGACGCCGGAGAGGCCGTCCGAGCAGATCAGGTAGCGGTCACCGGCGCGGACCTCCCGGATCGAGAGATCGGGCTCCACGTGGTCGCCGCTGCCCAGGGCCCGCATCAGCAGGGAGCGCTGCGGGTGGGTGGTGGCCTCCTCCTCGGTGATCCTGCCCTCGTCGACGAGACGCTGCACCCACGTGTGGTCCTGGGTGATCTGGGTCAGGACGCCGTCACGCAGGAGGTAGGCACGGGAGTCGCCGACGTGCACGAGGCCGAGACGCTGACCGGTCCAGAGCAGGGCGGTGAGCGTCGTGCCCATGCCCTCCAGCTGGGGGTCCTCCTCGACCATGACGCGCAGTTGGTCGTTGGCCCGCTGGACCGCCGTGCCGAGCGAGGTGAGGATGTCGGATCCCGGGACGTCGTCGTCGAGCTGGACGAGTGTGGAGATCACCTCGGAGCTGGCGACCTCGCCGGCCGCCTGGCCGCCCATGCCGTCGGCGATGGCGAGAAGGCGGGGGCCGGCGTAGCCGGAGTCCTCGTTGCCTTCCCGGATCATGCCCTTGTGCGATCCGGCGGCGAAGCGCAGGGACAAGCTCATGCGCACCTCGCCCGTCGGCTCGGGGTACAGCCGGTCTCGAGCCACACTGCCCACCCTCCGGTCGGGAGCCGGGTCGGGTCCGTTGTCAGGACCGCCGCGGCTCGCTCGCTCCGCTCGCTCATTGTCGTACTACTTCCGCAGCTCGATGACGGTCTTGCCGATGCGGATCGGTGCGCCCAGCGGAACAGGTGTCGGGGTGGTGAGCCGGGTCCGGTCGAGATACGTGCCGTTGGTGGACCCGAGATCCTCGACGATCCACTGGCCGTCACGGTCCGGGTAGATCCTGGCATGCCGGCTGGACGCGTAGTCGTCGTCCAGCACGATCGTTGAATCGTGCGCGCGGCCCAGGGTGATGGTCTGGCCCTGGAGCGCCACGGTGGTGCCCGTGAGCGTGCCTTCGGAGACGACCAGCTTGGTGGGTGCTCCGCGGCGCTGGCGCCCGGACTGCTGGCGCTGCTGAGGCGGCGCTGCTTGCTGCTGTTGGCGCCCTTGCTGCGGGCGCGTGTCAGCGGCAGTGCGGCGTGAACCGCGCTGCGTGACACGCGTACCGAACAGGTCGCTGCGAATGACCTGGACGGCCACGATTACGAATAGCCACAGAACAGCCAGGAAACCTAGCCGCATGACCGTCAGGGTCAGCTCTGACATTGCCCCCGCTTCACCCTTCGGCTTGCCGGTAAACGATGGTGGTGCTGCCCACGACGATCCGCGAGCCGTCGCGGAGCGTAGCGCGGGTGGTGTGCTGCCCGTCTACCACGATGCCGTTGGTAGACCCGAGATCCTGGATCGTCGAGGGCGTTCCGGTCCGGATCTCACAGTGCCGGCGCGATACGCCGGGGTCGTCGATCCGCACGTCGGCGTCGGTGCTTCGTCCCATCACCAACGTCGGGCGGGAGATCTGATGGCGGGTGCCGTTGATCTCGATCCAACGCCGCACCTGGGCGTCCGGCATGGGGCCGGACCCGGTCGGCGGGCGCCGGTCGTTGGGAGCGCCACCCGGACGCCCGGCGCCCTGAGGCGGGGCCGGGGGCATGGGCGGGGCGGAGGCCGGCGGGTAGCCGTAACCGCCCTGTCCCTGCGGTGCGGGCCGGTTCGGCTGGCCCTGGGGAGCGGGGCCGCCTTGCTGGCCCTGTGACGAACTCGACGCCAAGGTCCGGCTGCGTACGCGGTAGAGCCCCGTGTCGAGGTCGTCCGCCTTCTCCAGGTGGACCTTGATCGGCCCCATGAAGGTGTACCGCTGCTGCTTGGCGTAGTCCCGTACGAGGCCGGACAGCTCGTCGCCGAGCTGGCCGGAGTACGGGCTGAGCCGCTCGAAGTCCGGCGTGCTGAGTTCGACGATGAAGTCGTTGGGCACGACGGTCCGCTCACGGTTCCAGATCGTCGCGTTGTTGTCGCACTCGCGCTGGAGGGCTCCCGCGATCTCGACCGGCTGCACCTCGGACTTGAAGACCTTGGCGAAGGTGCCATTGACCAGACCTTCGAGACGCTGCTCGAAACGCTTCATGACTCCCATGGGGCACCTCCTCCGGTGTCGTCGTCGCTGTACTGCTTACTGATCGTATCCACGCGTCGGGAAATCGGCTGGTTCCCCTTGTCTGCACAGTGGATGAGTGTCACCTCTCACACGGATCGTAGAGGTGGCCTCCTCACAGTGTCCCGCACTCCGGGTGCACTCAGGAGGAGTGGGGCCGGGCTTTCCGCGTTCCCGGTTCCCCTCGCGAGTCCGGCGAAACAACGGATGTGAATCCACCCAGTCCAGCGTGCTAATCTTCGGTTGTCGCCAGGCGCTCGCACCACACGGTGGGAGAGTCTGAAAACACCACTCTTGCGCGAGTGGCGGAACGGCAGACGCGCTGGCTTCAGGTGCCAGTGTCCTTAGGGACGTGGGGGTTCAAATCCCCCCTCGCGCACAACAGGCGGTCGCTAGCGGCAGCCAGGTTGGTTCGACAGAACCCCCGCACCGGGGAGATCCGGTGCGGGGGTTCTTCGTTGTGCGCGTCCCGCTGGACGTCGATCCGCGCGCGATCTTTCGGGCGGATCCTCCTGGCGGCCCTTCCGCGCGGTTGTTGCCGTCAGCTTCGGCTCGGCGTGCCCTTCGGTGGGGCGACGCCGCTCGCTGCCTCGGGCGCCCTCTGCACGCTCCGAATATCTGAGGGTGCGGGCGCGGGTCTGATGCGCCTGACGGGCGTGGCGGGCGCTGTGATGAAGCACGCACCCGGAGCGGAGACGCGGGCGGATCGGGCTGCTGTTTCACGTGAAACGTCGGATCCGCACCAAAGCGGCGTTTGGCGCGGATCCGAGTGCCTGTCAGGCACGCCATGCCGCTGGTTCCCGGTGGCTGCGAGCGAATCCTGGCGGGTCCGAGCAACTGCGGGCGGATTCAGGCGACGAGCCGGGTGGCCAGGGCCTTGGCCTTCTCCGCGGCGTCGCTGAGCGCCTGGGTGCGGGAGGCTTCGGCGAGCGGGATGAGCTCGGCCATCTCGGGCTTCGAGTGGGCCAGGGTCAACTCCGGGACGATGAAGTCCACTTCGGCCCCGAGCATGCCGGTCAGCACCTTCTCCAGGTAGTTCTGGACGAACTCGAAGTCCTCACGCGGCGTTCCCGGGGCGTACGAGCCCCCACGGCTGGCCACGACGGTGATCGGTGTGCCGGCGACAGAGCCTTCCGGGCCTGCGGTGTGGCCGATGATGATCACCTGGTCCAGCCACGCCTTCAAGGTGGACGGGATGGAGAAGTTGTACATCGGTGCGCCGATGAGCACAGCATCCGCGGCTGCCAGTTCTGCGGCGAGTTCACCGCGCAGCGCGTCCTCGGCGCCGGCGATCACGGCCGGAGCGTCCAGGTGGGGCAGAGGGTTCGCGGCGAGGTCGCGGTACACGACCTGGCCGTCGGGGTGCTGCTCGCGCCATGCCGCGACGAAGGCGGCGGTGACCTCGCGCGACGCCGAGCCCTGAGGAAAGACGGCGGAGTCGAGGTGCAGGAGCGTGGCCATGGAGATCTCCGTAGAAAGTCGAGGGTTGAGGCTCGGCGTCGGTTTCCGGAGCCGTCCAGGAGCCCGTGAGCGTGAGCCGCTTTTTCGTATGCACCTATGTATAACATAGTCACTTACTTTTAATAAGCCCCGCACGTCGACGCAGTACCCTGGGGTCATGGCACATCACGGCGAACAGTCCTGTCGGCGGGTGGACGCGAGTATCAGTCGCGTCTTCGAGCTGTTCGGGAAGCGCTGGACGGGCCCGATCGTCTCGGTGCTGATGCAGCAGCCCGTGCACTTCGCGGATCTGCGTCGGGCGATTCCGGGCATCAGCGAGCGGATGCTTTCGGATCGTCTGTCCGAACTGGGGGCTGCCGGTCTCGTGGTGCGGGAGGTCGACGAAGGGCCTCCGCTGCGGGTCGCGTACCGGCTGACGGAGGCCGGTGCCGCCATGGAGCCCGCGCTCAAGGAGCTCGGTCAGTGGGCGGACACCTATCTGGGTGGTCCTGGGCGCTGCTGACCTGCCGTCGGTGCCCCGGCGGGGTCTACCGGGGTGACGAACCTTCCCCCGTCGAGTTGTAGCGCAGCAGGTACTGCGCGAACTGTTCGAGATCCTCCGATGTCCACGTTCCGAGGCGTTCCCTGTAGGCGGCGCGACGGCTGGCCTGGGTCGAGGCGAGTGCCTCCGTGCCGGCGGCGGTGGGGTGCAGTACCTGGGTGCGCTGGTCGCTCGGGTCGGGATGGCGCTCCACCAGCCCCAGCTTCTCCAGCGTCGCGACCTGTCGGCTGACTGTCGACTTGTCCAGCATGTAGTGCGCGGCCAGGTCGGCCGCGCGGCAGCCGTGCCGGCGGTCGATGTGCGCGAGCAGCGTGTACGAGACGAGCGGCAGATCCGGGTGCAGCCGCGCCGCGGTCGACCGTGCGCGGCGCGCGAACGCCGTCAGCTCGCGCTGGATGACATCCAGCGACTCCTCGCGGTCCCGGGGGGTGTCCGCCACGTGTATCACCTTCTCCGAAATGTAGTTGTATGCTACAACGAGCTTAGGGGTTGTAAAAGCCAACTATCGGAGGAGTCGTCGAATGTCCGCAGGTCCGAGCTCCGCCTCCGGCTCAACCGCCGGTGCGCTGCGTCACGTGCTCAGTCATCTCATTACGCCACTGCTGATGTGCGTCGGTATGGGGCTCGCCTATCTGGGCGCCTTTCACGCGCCTGCGCCGCATGACCTGCGGGTGGACGTGGTCGGCTCCGGAGCACGCGCGCAGGTGCTCGCGCAGACCTTGCAGGACAAGGGTGACGGTGCACTTAGTGTGCGCACGGTCGCGAACCGCGACGCCGCGGCCGACCACCTGAGGACCCAGCAGAGCTACGGCGCCTACGTGCCGGGCAGCAAGCCCGAACTCATGGTCGCCACCGCCTCGTCCGACACCAGCGCGACGGTCGTCCAGAAGGTCTTCACCGAAGTCGCCGCAGATCAGGGCTCCCCTCTCCGGGTGACGGACGTCGAGCCCACGGCCGCCGGTGATCCGACCGGGCAGGGAATCTTCTTCCTGCTGGTGGCGGTCAGTATCGGTTCCTACGCGTCGGTCGCGGTGATCGGGGGCGCGGGCGCGGTGCTGGCGCTGCGGATCAGGGCGGGGCTCGCGCTCGGTACCTCGCTCGTCGTCAGTGCGATCGGCGCCGCTTTCGCGGGACCCGTGTTCGGCCTGGTGGACCATGGACTCGGTGGGCTGTGGGCGATGGCATGGCTCTATTCGGCGGGCATCCTGCTGATCGGAGTGGGCCTGCACACCTTCCTGAAGCGGTGGACCACGCTCGGTGTGATGCTGCTCTTCGTCATGCTCAACTTCACGAGCTCGGGCGGCATCTTCCGGCCGGAACTCCAACCGGGCTTCTTCGGTGCCCTGCACTCCTTCTGGAACGGTGCGGGCTTCGTCGAGGGGGTGCGGAGCCACGTGTACTTCGGCGGGCATGCTCTCGGCGGTCACCTGCTGGTGCTGTCCTTGTGGTTTGTGGCGGGACTCGTCGTCGTGGCGGTGGCAGGTTCGGCCGAGGCGCGACGGCGTCACGAGGCCGCGGAGAAGGCGCGTGAGACGGCTGCCGTGCGAACGACTGCCGTGGCTGAGGAGGAGATGGAGGAGGCTGTCGGAGTGTGACGGCGGTGAGGCGCGGGCCGGCCGCTCGCACCGCTTCCGTGCCAGGGCGTAGCGGCGCCGCTGGGTGAGTGCGCACCCGGCGGCGACGTTGTCCACGGACGGGATCGGGAGTTGTCCACAGGGGAGGACGGTCGTTGCGGCACGGCTGTACCGTCGTCCGCGATTGATGTTGATCGGACGGACTGCTGGACAGGTGCGGGGGAGGCGGGCTCCATGGACGAGGTCGAAGCGGCGGTGCCGGTGCAACGGGTGGCGGGGGACGAGCGCATCCCGTTCGTCAGGGGCTTCGCGCGACGTGCGGTCCGCGGGGTGAGGTCGTCCGGACCGGGGGTGGTGTCCGCGAAAGCGGTGTCCCCCAAAGCGGCGGGCAAGGCGCTGAGGCTCAAGGTTTCCCGGTCCGATCACAGGTCTCTCGTGCTGCCTGCCGGAAGGCCGGACGCGGTGCAGGCGGTCGAGCAGTCGAACCAGGGCCGGGTGCCCGGCCTGACGCCCATACGGGTGGGGCGCATGGCGGCAACGCCCTTCGCCTTTCTGCGCGGTTCGGCCGGACTGATGGCACATGACTTGACGGGTACGCCGGTCACAGGCGTGGGTGCGCAGCTCTGCGGCGACGCGCACGCGGCCAACTTCGGTCTGTACGGAGACGCGCGCGGCAATCTGGTCATCGACCTCAACGACTTCGACGAGACCGTGTTCGGCCCGTGGGAGTGGGACCTCAAGCGGCTCGCCACCTCTCTGGTGCTCGCGGGCCGGGAGGCAGGGGCGGACGAGGACACCTGCCGGCAGGGCGCCTACGACACGGTGGGCGCGTACCGGCGCACGATGCGTCTGCTGGCAGGGCTTCCCGCGCTCGACGCCTGGAACGCCATCGCGGACGAGGAACTCGTCTCCCACACCGACGCGCGGGATCTGCTGGGGACGCTGGAGCGGGTCTCGGCCAAAGCGCGCAACAACACGAGTGCCCGCTTCGCAGCTCGGTCCACCGAGGAGTGCGAGGACGGTGGTCGCCGGTTCGTCGATGCTCCGCCCGTGCTGCGGCGCGTACCCGACGCGGAGGCGGCCGCTGTCGCGGCGGGGCTCGAGGGGTACCTCGGGACCATTTCGGAGGACAGGGTCCCGCTGCTCGCCCGTTATGCGATTCATGACGTCGCGTTCAGGGTGGTCGGCACGGGGAGCGTGGGGACCCGGTCGTATGTGGTGCTGTTGCTGGACCACCGCGGCGAGCCGTTGGTACTGCAGGTGAAGGAGGCCCGCCCCTCCGCGCTCTCGCCCTATCTCCCGCAGGTCGGTTTCGACGTGCCGGAGGCCGTGCACGAGGGGCGCCGGGTGGTGCTCGGGCAGAAGCGTATGCAGGTCGTCAGCGACATACTGCTCGGCTGGGCCGAGGTCGACGGGAGGCCCTATCAGGTTCGCCAGTTCAGGAACCGCAAGGGCAGCGTGGATCCGGCCGCGCTCGCGGCGGACCAGGTCGACGACTACGGGCGTATGACCGGAGCGCTGCTGGCCCGGGCCCACGCGCACAGCGCCGACCCTCGGCTGCTCGCGGGCTACTGCGGGAAGAACAGCGAGCTGGACGCGGCTGTGGCGGATTTCGCCGTGACGTACGCGGACCGGACGGAAGCGGATCACGCCGAGCTCGTCCGGGCCGTGCGAGCCGGACGCATAGGGGCCGAGCTCGGCGTGTGAGCGGGCCCTGCGGCCACCGCGTGTGTTCGTGGTGCCTGCCGTGGCCATACGCTGGACGGGTGACCCACGAAGCCGCCGGGGTGCCGACCTCCCGGAACGACGAAGACCCGCAGAACCTGGACCGGCAGGACGACCCGCAGCACGCGCAGGACGCGTTGCAGGGGGAGGACCTGCGGGCGAATCCGGACGGCGCGCAGCAGGCGGCCTCCGCCTCCGACGACGCCACAGGTGGGGACGCCGGTGATCGCCTGGCCGGCGGCGGCGAGGCGGGCGGTGCCGCAGCGGGTGAGAGCGGTGCTCCCCGGCCCGAGGAGCGGCTCGCCAAGGCTGTCCGGGTGGCCGAGCAGGCATTGATCGAGTTCGAGATCGCCGTGGAGTCCTTCCGGGTCGAGGTGGAGAACTTCTCCCGGTTGCATCACCAGAAACTCGGCCCGATGTACGCGCGCCTCGACGAGCTGGACGCGCAGATCGCGGAGGCTCGGGCGGCGAGGTCCGGTGACCCCGAGGATCTGCGCAAGGCGCAGGAGGCGCGGGCCATCGTCATGCCGATGCCCGGTGTCGATGAGCTCTTCCACGGCTGGATGGACTCGGACGGGCTCTCTCCCGAGGCCTCGGCCATGCTCACCGACCAGCCCGTCCGGCCGCCGAAGCGGGTCAGGCCGGGCGAGGAGGCCCGCAAGCTCTATCGCGAACTGGCCCGTCAGGCACACCCGGATCTGGCACCGGACGAGAAGGAGCGGACACGGCGGGACGAGTTCATCGCGCGTGTGAACGCGGCGTACGGGCGTGGCGACGTGGCGTCGCTGAAGGAGCTGGCCGCCGAGTGGGCGGCGGGACCCGTGGCGCCCGAGCTGCGCCTGAGCGAGAGCGAGGAGCTCTACGCGCGGCTGGAGTGGCTGAGCCGTCGTAAGGAGCTGCTGACGGTTCTCGCCCAGGAGTTGGAGGAGAGCGCGATCGGCTCGATGTTGCGGATGGCTCCGGACGACCCCGACGCGCTGCTGGACGACATCGGGGAGAAGCTTCTGGCGGAGGTCGCCCAGCGGGAGAACGAGCTGGCGGGGCTGGTGCAGTAGCGTTCCGGATGAATCTGGCGCGTACGTACGAGAGAAGGCATCCCATGAATTTCGCTCCGCTGCCCTCGGTGGACGTCGCGGCGGTTCCGTCCGACGGCTTCGTGCTGGACGTCCGCGAGGACGACGAGTGGGCCGCAGGTCATGTCGAGGACGCGCTGCACATCCCCATGAGTGACTTCGTGGGCCGTTTCGGCGAGCTGACCGAGGCGGCGGGCGACGGTCGGCGCGTCCACGTGATGTGCCGCGTCGGAGGTAGGTCCGCCCAGGTCACCCAGTACCTGGTGCAGCAGGGCATCGACGCGGTGAACATCGACGGCGGCATGCTGGCCTGGGACGGCGCCGGACGCCCGATGGTCGCGGACTCCGGGAACTCGGCTTTCGTCCTCTGACGGCTGTCGCTCCTCGTTCCCGGCCTCCGACGGCTCCCGGCTTCTGAGGGGAGCCGGTGGCGCGGCCGAGGCGTGCGGGCGGGTGCGGGCACCGGTGGGTGCCCGCACGCTCAGGGCGGCAGGGGGACACCTGCGCGGAAGGCCTTCCGGACGTCAGCGGTCGAAGTCGAGCTCGACCTCTGGCGTGACCGGGTGCGACTGGCAGGCGAGCACGAAACCGGCACCGGTCTCCTCCGGCTCCAAGGCGAAGTTGCGATCCATGTGCACTTCGCCTGAGACCAGAAAGGCCCTGCAGGTCCCGCACACACCTCCCTTGCAGGCGTACGGGGCGTCCGAGCGGCTTCGCAGCATGGTGTCCAGCAACGATTCGCCGTCTTCCACCGGCCAGCTTCCCGAACGGCCGTCCAGCGTCGCCGTCAGTCTGCTCTCCGACGGTGAGGACACCCTGGGTACCGCAGACGGAGCCTCCCCCTCCTCTGCCACGTGGAAGATCTCCTGGTGCACGCGCGTCCGGTCGGCGCCGAGTGCGCGCAGCGCACCTTCCGCCTCCCGGACCAGGCCGAGTGGCCCGCATAGGAACCAGCCGTCCACATCGGGCACCGACAACAGGGCGGGCAGCAGTTCGGTGAGCCGCTCGCGGTCCAGTCGGCCCGAGGTGAGGCCGGCTGCTTGTTCCTCACGGGAGAGTGCGGTCACCAGCTGGAAACGGTCCGGATAGCGGTCCTTGAGGTCAGCCACCTCGTCGAGGAACATCGTCGACGCGGCCGTCCGGTCGCTGCGGATCAGACAGAAGCGCGCCATGGGTTCCCGCGCCAGCAGCGTGGCGGCCATCGACAGCACCGGTGTGATGCCACTGCCGCCGACGATCGCCGCGTAATGGCCCGGGCGTGGATCGAGGACGAAACGGCCCGTGGGTGCCATCGCCTCCACCAGGTCCCCGACGGCCAATTCCTTGAGGGCGTACGTAGAGAACGTGCCGCCGTCGACCATGCGGATACCCACCCGCAGCACGGGGTCGTGCGGCTGCTCCGCGGCAGGAGCGCAGATCGAGTACGAGCGCCGGATCTCCTCGCCGTCGACGCGGTAGCGCACATTCAGGTGCTGGCCGGGTGTGTGGCGAAAGGTCTCGCGAAGTTCGGGCGGCACCGACAGGGTGACAGCCACCGCGTCGTCAGTGATCCGTTCGATCGCGCTGACCCGGAGCAGATGGAACATCTACAACTCCTTGAAGTGATCGAACGGTTCGCGGCACGCCACGCAGCGACGCAGTGCCTTGCACGCCGTGGAGGAGAACCTGCTCAGCAGCTCCGTGTCCGTGGAACCGCAGTGAGGGCAGCGCACCGCGAGCGTCAGCGGCACCGGCCCTCCCGGTCCGCTACCTGGACGCGGCGGGGCTATGCCGAACTCCGCGAGCTTGCGGCGCCCTTCGTCACTGATGTCGTCCGTCGACCATGCCGGTGCGAGGACCGTGACCACGGAGACCTCCGCGACGCCGTGGTCGCGCAGCACACGCTCGATGTCGGCGGACATGGCCTCTATGGCCGGGCAGCCGGTGTACGTCGGGGTGAGCTGCACCGTGACCTTGTCGGCTCCGTCCACCCGTACCCCGCGCAGCACGCCGAGCTCGTCCAGGGTGAGGACCGGCAACTCGGGATCAGGGACGGAGCCGGCCAGCCGGTGGAGCTCTGCCTCCAGCGGGGTCTCCGTGGTCACCATGACGCCCCCGGGTGGCTGCGATGCAGGTGCTGCATCTCGGCGAGCATCCGACCGAACGACTCGGTGTGCAGGCCCTGGCGGCCCGCTCCGGCCGCCCAGGCCCCGGACTGCGGGCCCGACGGGAGGGTCAGGGTGGCGCGCTCCACCACGGAGGTGACGGCGGCCAGCCAGCCGTCGCGCAGAGCATGCCGGTCCACGTCCACGCCCTCGACCGGCTCGAACAGCTCGCCGGTGAACCGCCACAGGGCATCGAGTGCGCGCTGCATGCGCTCGTGGCTTTCCGCGGTGCCGTCACCCAGTCGCAGAACCCACTGCTCCGCGTGGTCCCGGTGGTAGGCGACCTCTTTGACGGCTTTGGCCGCGAGATCGGCGAACTCGCCCTGGCCCGCGGCCAGCTTCTCGTAGAGCAGGTGCTGGTAGACGGAGAAGTAGAGCTGGCGGGCGATGGTGTGGGCGAAGTCGCCGTTCGGCTGCTCCACCAGCTGGACGTTGCGGAAGGCCCGCTCCTCACGGAGGTAGGCCAGCTGATCCTCGTCCCCGACGAACGACAGCAGCATCCTGGCCTGTCCCAGCAGGTCGAGCGCGATGTTGGCGAGGGCCACCTCCTCCTCCAGCACGGGAGCATGACCCGCCCACTCCCCCAGCCGGTGCGAGAGCACCAGCGCGTCGTCGCCGAGGGCGAGAGCCGCGGTCACAGGTGCTTCACCCCGTCCGGGATCTCGTAGAACGTCGGGTGACGGTAGGGCTTGTCCCCCGCAGGTTCGAAGAACGAGTCCTTCTCGTCCGGTGATGAGGCGGTGATCGCCGTCGAGGGAACCACCCAGAGGGAGACCCCTTCCGACCGGCGTGTGTACAGGTCCCGGGCGTTACGCAGGGCCATCTCGGCGTCCGGGGCGTGCAGGCTGCCCGCGTGGGTGTGGGACAGCCCGCGCCGGGAGCGCACGAACACTTCCCACAGCGGCCAGTCGGTCGAGCTGCTCATGCGGTCGCCTCCACGTGCTGGGCGGCCGCTCCGGCTGTACCGGGCCGTGCCGCGTGCTTGTCTGCGTAGGCCGCCGCCGCGTCGCGGACCCAGGCGCCCTCTTCGTGGGCCATGCGCCGCTGGGCGAGCCGTTGTTCGTTGCAGGGGCCGTTGCCCTTGAGGACCTCCTGGAACTCCGTCCAGTCGATCGCTCCGTAGTCGTGCTGGCCCAGGTCCTCGTTCCAGCGGATGTCGGGGTCGGGGAGAGTGAGCCCCAGCGCCTCCGCCTGCGGGACGCAGATGTCCACGAAGCGCCGACGCAGCTCGTCGTTGGAGTGCCGCTTGATCTTCCAGGCCATCGACTGTGCCGAGTGCGCCGAGGAGTCGTCGGGCGGACCGAACATCATCAGGGAAGGCCACCACCAGCGGTTCACCGCGTCCTGCGCCATCTCGTGCTGGGCGGAGGTCCCGCGGCTGAGGGCGAGCAGCAACTCGTACCCCTGGCGCTGGTGGAAGGACTCCTCCTTGCAGATCCGGATCATCGCGCGGGCGTACGGGCCGTAGGAGCAGCGGCAGAGGGGGACCTGGTTGGTGATCGCGGCACCGTCCACCAACCAGCCGATGGCACCGACGTCCGCCCAGGTCAGCGTGGGGTAGTTGAAGATCGAGGAATAGCGCTGCCTGCCGGCGTGCAGCTTGTCGAGCAGTTCCTCGCGGCTGGTGCCCAGCGTCTCGGCCGCGCTGTACAGATAGAGGCCGTGCCCCGCCTCGTCCTGCACCTTCGCCATCAGGATGGCCTTGCGTCGCAGCGAGGGAGCCCGCGAGATCCAGTTGGCCTCCGGCTGCATGCCGATGATCTCGGAGTGGGCGTGCTGGGCCATCTGGCGGACCAGCGAGGCCCGGTACGCCTCGGGCATCCAGTCCCGCGGCTCGATCCGGTCGTCGGCCGCCACCGCGGCGTCGAAAGCGGCCAGATGCTCCGCATCCGCCGTGTCCGCTGTCCCCTGCGTCTTCTGGTCCGCAGTCACTGCCGCCATCCCGGGCTCCCTACCGACCGATCGTTCGGTTCCTTGGCTTCAATGGTGGGTCGGGGGCCCGTAGGGTGTCAACCCTGTGGATAACTGAGTGGTGATCGACGGCGATCGGGGCGGGATGGACGCGGACCACGGTGGGGGCACCGGCGACGAGAAAAAGCTCGCCTGGCCCGGCGTGACGGATCACCCGAAGTCGGACTCGAGGCCGGATCACCCGGAGCCGGAGCACCCGAAGCCGGACCAGGACGCGGAGACCGCACCAGCGGGGAGCCTGGAGGCCGACGCGGCCCCGTCCCCTGCCACGGACGCGTCCGGACCGTCGCCGGCCTCGTCCGTCGCCCCTGGCCCCGCGGAGAGGCGCCGGGGTGCCGGTCTGGCCGCGCTTTCGTTGCCGTACCAGATCGTCGCGGCGATCGCCCTGTCGCTCATAGGCGTGGTGGCCTGCGCACACATAGCCATGATCTTTCTGCATGTCGCGCCGTCCAACACGCTGACGAAGCAGCACGGCGAGGTGGTCGACGACTGGGTCTATCCCGAGTTCGAGCAGAACTGGAAGCTGTTCGCTCCCAATCCGCTCCAGCAGAACGTCTCCGTGCACGTACGGGCCGAGCTGGCCAACGACGGCGCCGACAGCAACAGCGTCACCCGCTGGATCAATCTCTCGCGTGAAGACGGCGAGGCGATACGTGGCAACGTCCTCCCCAGCCACGTCGACCAGAACGAACTGCGCCGCGCCTGGGACTTCTACACCGGGTCGCACGACAGCGAGAACCGCTCCACCGGTCTGCGCGGCGAGCTGTCCGAGCGCTACATCCGCCGCATCGTGATGCTTCGCCTTGCCGAGCACGGTTACGGCGGCGCGGTCGAACGCATCCAGGTGCGGTCAGCCGTACGCCACGTCGGGGTCCCGTCGTGGAGCGCCGAGAAGATCAGTACCAAGACGGAGTACAGGGAACTGCCGTGGTGGAACGTCTCTCCGGCCGATCTTCCCAAGACCGACGCGACGGGTCGGTCCCCGCAGGCCGCGACGTCCCCGCAGGCCGTGGAGGCAGGCGAATGAGCTCCCCGGCCCCGCTTCGTGAGACCGCCGGAACCGTGGGCCGCTCGCTCGCCCGAGCCCTCCAGCGCGTGACGGCTTCGCCCCTCGGCGCCTACCAGAGCGCCGTCGTCCGGATCGGCGTCTCCGTCACCTGTCTGCTGTTCCTGCTGCGTGAGTGGCCCCACCGCCATGAGCTGTACGGGCCCGACGGGCCGTGGAGCTGGGGCATGGCCCGTCGGCTCATCAGCAACAACGATGCGTTCACCGCTCTGATGTGGTCGGACAGCACGATCTGGTTCGAGACCGTCTACGTGCTCACGCTGGTGTCCGCCGCGCTGCTCACGGTCGGCTGGCGGACCCGCGCGACGTCCGTCCTGTTCATGGCCGGCGTGCTCTCCCTGCAGAACCGCAGCATCTTCATGGGCGACGGCGGTGACAACGTCATCCACCTGATGGCGCTCTACCTGGTCCTGACGCGCTGCGCGCGGGTCTGGTCCCTGGACGCGCGCCGACAGGCCGACGAGGCTGCCCGTTCCACCGGAGACGGCCGCCCGGCCCGTGATGTCACGGGTGTCGTCCTGTGGGCGGTGCTCGGTTGTGTTCTCGTGCCTGCCTCGTTCCTGGGGGGATTCGGCGGCACCTGGTGGCTGCCGACCCTGCTGTGGCTGCTGTGGCTGGGGAACGGTGCATGGTGGGCGCTCGGCCGCTACGCACCTGGCCATGAGCTGCGCGCACTGTTCGACGTGCTGGCCAACCTCGCCCACAATGCGGCTCTTCTGGTGATCATGGCCGAGGTGTGCCTGATCTACGCGACGGCCGGCTGGTACAAGATCCAGGGCTCGCGCTGGCAGGACGGCACCGCGATCTACTACCCGCTCAAGCTGGACTACTTCGCTCCGTGGCCCGGGCTCTCCGGCCTGGTCGCATCCAGTGCTCTCGCCGTCATGGTGCTGACCTACGCCACGGTCATCGTGCAGGTCGCGTTCCCTTTCACGCTGTTCAACCGGCGGGTCAAGAACGTCCTGCTGGTCCTCATGATCGGTGAGCACGCCGGGATCGCGGTCCTGCTGGGTCTGCCCTTCTTCTCCATGGCGATGATCGCCGCGGACGCGGTCTTCCTGCCGACGGTCTTCCTGCTCTGGCTGGGACGCAGGGTGTCGCTCGGCCGCCAGCGCCTGTTCAGCCGGACGGCGGGCAGGATCCGGCTGCCCGGACAGCGCCGGGCCGGGGCCGGCGACGAGGAGGCCACGCGCAGCGCTGACAGCACTGGCCATACGCTCGTCGGGTGACCAGCGAGACCGGCAGTACAGAAGAGCCCCGAGCGGCAGCGGCGCCCGATCCGTCCACGGAACCGATCCAGTACGACGACGGGTACGGCGCCGTGATCGGCGTCGGGCCGCACCCGCTGCCCTGGCCCGAGGGAGAGCGCTACGACCCCCAGCTCCTCGCCGACGGGGACCGGCGCAACGTGGGCGACGCCTACCGATACTGGACGCGGGAAGCGATCGTCGCCGATCTCGACACCCGGCGTCACGACTTCCACGTGGCGGTGGAGAACTGGGGTCACGACTTCAACATCGGCTCGGTCGTGCGTACCGCCAATGCCTTCCTCGCGAAGGAGATCCACATCGTGGGGCGCAGGCGGTGGAACCGGCGGGGGGCCATGGTCACCGACCGCTACCAGCATGTGCGCCACCACCCGGACACGGCGGACCTGACCGCATGGGCGGCTGCCGAGGGGCTCCCGATCATCGGCATCGACAACCTCCCCGGGGCCGTGCCGCTGGAGCGTACGGAGCTGCCGCGCCGGTGTGTGCTCCTGTTCGGACAGGAGGGGCCCGGGCTGACTGAGGAGGCACGCGAACACGCCTCGATGGTGTGCTCGATCGCACAGTTCGGCTCTACGCGGTCGATCAACGCCGGGGCGGCGGCAGCCATCGCGATGCACGCCTGGGTGCAGCGGTACGCGGACATCACGGATCCACAGGCCGGGTGACCGGTGGAGCGGGGTCACCCGCTCCACCGTACGCCGTACGGGCCGCCCGCGGGGCCTGGCTCAGGCCTGGCGGCGGACCTCCACCATCCGGAACCGGTTGGACACGAACGCCCCGTCGCAGAGTGCCGCGTTGGCGGCCGGGTTGCCTCCCGACCCGTGGAAGTCGGAGAAGGCCGCTGTCTGGTTGACGTACACCCCGCCGGTGAGGTTCAGCGAGAGCTGAGCCGATTCCTCGAAGCAGACGTCCTCCACCGCGCGTTCCACCTCGGGAGAGGTGGTGTACGCGCCGACGGTCATGGCGCCCTTCTCGCGGATGGTGCGGCGCAGCAGATCCAGCGCCTCACCGGTCGAGCCGACGGCGACCGCGAACGAGACCGGGCCGAAGCACTCCGAGAGGTACGGCGCGTCGTCGTCGGACTCGGCGCCGTCGAGCTTCACGAGGACCGGCGTGCGGACCACGGCCTCGGGGAAGTCGGGGTTGACGACCGTGCGTGAGGCGAGCGCGACCTCCCCCAGGGCCGAGGCGCCCTCCAGCCTGGCCTTCACATCCGGATTCACCAGGGCGCCGAGCAGGCCGTTGGCCCGTGCGTCGTCGCCGAGAAGGCCGTTCACCGCCGCTGCGATGTCCGTCACCACCTCCTCGTAGGTCTTGGCACCCGCGTCGGTGGTGATGCCGTCGCGCGGAATGAGGAGGTTCTGCGGGGTGGTGCACATCTGGCCGCTGTAGAGGGAGAGCGAGAAGGCCAGGTTGGAGAGCATGCCCCGGTAGTCGTCGGTGGAGTCGACGACGATCGTGTTGACGCCCGCCTTCTCCGTGTAGACCTGGGCCTGCCTGGCGTTGGTCTCCAGCCAGTCTCCGAAGGCGGTGGAACCGGTGTAGTCGATGATCTTCACTTCGGGCCGCACCGCGAGGGTCTTGGCGATGCCCTCGCCAGGCCGCTCCGCCGCCATGGCGACCAGATTCGGGTCGAATCCCGCCTGGGTCAGCACCTCACGCGCCAGCTGGACGGTGAGCGCGAGCGGCAGCACCGCGCGTGGGTGCGGCTTCACCAGAACGGGGTTGCCGGTCGCCAGCGAGGCGAAGAGGCCCGGGTAGCCGTTCCACGTGGGGAATGTGTTGCAGCCGATCAGCAGCGAGATGCCGCGCCCGGCCGCCGTGTACGACTTGTGCAGCCGCAGCGGGTCGCGCTTGCCCTGGGGTTTCGACCAGTCGGCGCTGCGCGGGGTGCGCGTCTGCTCCTCGAAGGCGTAGGCCACAGCCTCGAGCCCGCGGTCCTGGGCATGCGGGCCGCCGGCCTGGAAGGCCATCACGAACGCCTGACCGCTGGTGTGCATCACGGCATGCGCCAGCTCGTGCGTACGCGCGCTGATCCGGGCGAGGATCTCCAGGCAGACCAGGGCCCTCGTCTCCGGTCCCGCCGCACGCCAGGAGCCCATGGCGGCACTCATGGCGGGAAGCAGGACGTCGGGATCGGCATGCGGATACTCGACGCCGAGCTCCGGTCCGTACGGCGAGATCTCGCCGCCGGTCCATCCGTCGGTGCCGGGCTGGCCGAGATCCAGCCGGGTGTTGAGCACGGCGTCGAACGCGGCCTTGCCCTCGGCCGCGCCGAGGCTGCCGGCGAGGCCTTCCGTGCCGTAGGCCTTCGGGTGCTCGGGGTGCGGGGACCAGTAGGCGCGCGTGCGGATCGCGTCGAGGGCCTGGTCGAGCGTCGGGCGGTGGATCTCGGACAGCTTCTCGGGGGAAAGCTCGGCGGCCATGACGGACCAACTCCTCGTCGAGCCGGGCAGGGATGTGCTGACGGAGTTAGAGTAACCGAACGATCGGTCGGGACAAGGGGCCCCGAGGGACCTGTGGACAACTCATGGGGGAGGATCGCGGTCATGACCACGGCCAAGCGGGACACGTACACCCCGGAGACGCTCCTGACCGTTGCCGTCCGCGTCTTCAACGAGCGCGGCTACGACGGCACGTCGATGGAGCACCTCTCCAAGGCGGCGGGCATCTCCAAGTCGTCCATCTACCACCATGTGGCGGGCAAGGAGGAGCTGCTGCGGCGGGCGGTGAGCCGGGCACTCGACGGGCTCTTCGGCATCCTCGAGGAGACGGGTGCGATACAGGGGCGGGCGATCGTCCGGGTCGAGTACGTCACGCGCCGCACGGTCGAGGTGCTCACGGCGGAGCTGCCGTACGTCACGCTGCTGCTGCGGGTGCGCGGCAACACGAGGACGGAGCGCTGGGCCCTCGAGCGTCGGCGCGAGTTCGACCAGCGGGTGTCCGAGCTGCTCAAGGCCGCGGTGGCGGAAGGGGACCTGCGCGCGGACGTGGACATACGCCTGGCGACACGGCTGCTCTTCGGCATGGTGAATTCGCTGGTCGAGTGGTACCGCCCGCAACCGGGTGGCTCACCGGAGGCGGAGCAGCTCGCCGACACGGTCGTCCGGCTCGCTTTCGAGGGCATGCGGGCCGCCTGACGCCGGCAGCCTGACGCCTGTGCACCGGCGTGCTCGCGACCGGTCACCAACGGATCGCTCTAGGCGAGCTCCGCCGGGCGGTCGGGGCGCGGGCCGAGATCGGTCTCCTCGAACACCAGCAGGGTGCGGGTCGACAGCACTTCCGGTATGGCCTGGATCCTCGTCAGGACCAGCTCACGCAGCGCCTGGTTGTCCGGGGTGTGCACCAGGAGCAGGACATCGAAGTCGCCGCTGACCAGCGCGATGTGGGAGGCGCCTGGCAGGGCCTGGAGCTGTTCCCGCACGGTGCGCCAGGAGTTCTGGACGATCTTGAGGGTGATGTACGCGGAGGCGGCCTGCCCCGCCCGTTCGTGATTCACGCGGGCGCTGAAACCGCGGATCACCCCGTCCTCGACGAGCCGGTTGATGCGGGCGTAGGCATTGGCCCGCGAGACGTGGACGCGTTCGGCGACGGACCGTATCGAGGCGCGGCCGTCCGTCCGGAGGATGCGCAGGATGGCCCGGTCGGTGGAGTCCAGCGGCCGTGCGGGCGGGATACGGCCCGGGTCCACGACTCCGTCGGCCATTTGTTCAGCTGCCATCTGCCCGCGCCTCCCTGTTGTGGACGACCTGTCCCTATCCCAGGCTGTGGAGAACCGTTTGTCCACAGGCTGGAGGTGCCTGTAGCCAAATTGCGTCGGCGACCGAACAATCGGTAGGTGAGGCACGCCACACCGGCGCCTGCTCACCCCTCGACAATCCCGCAGATTTCGACACCCCCGATGTACCCCGATGCCAGGAGGTGCTTGTCATGACGGTCCAGGAGCTGCCCGGCGCAGCCGCCTACCGGCCCACGCCGCCCCCGGCCTGGAAGCCGCTCACGGATCCCGCGCCGCTGCTCCCGGACCCCGAGCCGTTCCGCGTGCTCGGTACCGATGCCGCAGCGGATGCCGACCCCGAGCTGCTGCTGAGGCTCTATGCCGAGCTGGTCCGCGGTCGGCGGTACAACGCCCAGGCCACCGCACTCACCAAGCAGGGCAGGCTCGCGGTGTACCCGTCGAGCACCGGCCAGGAGGCATGTGAGATCGCCGCGGCACTCGTGCTGGAAGACCGGGACTGGCTCTTCCCCAGCTACCGCGACACCCTGGCCGCGGTGGCGCGTGGCCTGGACCCGGTCGAGGCACTGACGTTGCTGCGGGGCGACCGCCACACCGGGTACGACCCGCGCGAGCACCGCATCGCCCCGCTGTGCACCCCCCTGGCCACCCAGTTGCCGCATGCCGTGGGGCTGGCGCACGCGGCGCGCCTCAAGGGCGACGACGTGGTTGCCCTCGCGATGGTCGGCGACGGCGGGACGAGTGAGGGCGATTTCCACGAGGCGCTGAATTTCGCGGCTGTCTGGCGGGCGCCGGTCGTGTTCCTCGTACAGAACAACGGCTTCGCGATCTCCGTGCCCTTGGCGAAGCAGACCGCGGCGCCGTCCCTCGCGCACAAAGCCGTGGGTTACGGCATGCCGGGGCGCCTGGTCGACGGCAACGACGCGGCAGCGATGCACCAGGTGCTGAGCGAGGCTGTGGCGCGGGCCAGGCGCGGGGAGGGCCCGACGCTGGTCGAGGCCGTCACCTACCGCATGGACGCCCACACGAACGCCGACGACGCAACCCGTTACCGCGGTGACAGCGAGGTGGAGACGTGGCGTGCGCATGATCCCATCGTGCTTCTCGAGCGGGAGCTGACCGGGCGGGGGCTGCTGGACGAGGACGGCATGACGGCGGTGCGGGAGGAGGCCGAGCGGATGGCGGAGGGCCTGCGGGAGCAGATGAACGCCGATCCGGTTCTCGACCCGATGGATCTGTTCTCCCATGTCTACGAGGAGCAGACGGGTCAGCTGCGGGAACAGGCGGACCAGTTGCGGGTCGAGTTGGACGCGGAGCACGGTCCGCACGACGGGCACGGCGCGGAGGGAGTCCGATGAGCACTGCTGCCGCGACAGCCGGTGAGCGGACCGGCAGAGCCAAGCCGGCCACGATGGCGCAGGCGCTCGGGCGGGCGCTGCGTGACTCGATGGCGGAGGATCCGACGGTGCACGTCCTCGGTGAGGACGTGGGAACGCTCGGTGGAGTCTTCCGCGTCACCGACGGCCTGGCGAAGGAGTTCGGCGACGAGCGCTGCACGGACACGCCACTGGCCGAGGCGGGCATTCTCGGCGCGGCCGTGGGAATGGCGATGTACGGACTGCGGCCCGTGGTGGAGATGCAGTTCGACGCCTTCGCCTATCCGGCGTTCGAGCAGTTGGTCAGTCACGTCGCCAAGATGCGGAACCGGACGGGCGGGGCCATGCCTCTGCCGATCACGGTGCGGGTGCCGTACGGCGGTGGGATCGGCGGAGTCGAGCACCACAGTGATTCCTCCGAGGCCTACTACATGGCGACACCGGGCCTGCACGTCGTCATGCCGGCCACGGTCGACGACGCGTACGGGCTGCTGAGGGAGTCGATCGCCTCGGACGACCCGGTGGTCTTTCTGGAGCCCAAGCGGCTCTACTGGTCCAAGGCCGACTGGTCACCGGATGCGCCGGCCCCGGTCGAGCCGATAGGGCGGGCGGTGGTCCGGCGCCCCGGACGCAGCGCGACCCTGATCACCTACGGGCCGTCCCTCCCCGTGTGCCTGGAGGCGGCCGAGGCTGCCACGGCCGAGGGATGGGATCTCGAGGTGGTCGACCTGCGCTCGCTGGTGCCGTTCGACGACGAGACCGTCGCCGCGTCGGTCCGCCGCACCGGCCGTGCGGTGGTCGTCCATGAATCGTCCGGATTCGGCGGTCCGGGCGGCGAGATCGCGGCGCGTGTCACCGAGCGATGTTTTCACCATCTGGAGGCGCCTGTCCTCCGCGTCGCAGGGTTCGACATCCCGTATCCGCCGCCGATGCAGGAGCGGCACCATCTGCCGGGCGTGGACAGGGTGCTCGACGCGGTCGCCCGTCTTCAGTGGGAGGCGGAGAGCTGATGGCACAGGTACTCGAATTCAAGCTTCCCGACCTGGGTGAAGGACTGACCGAGGCCGAGATCGTGCGCTGGCTGGTCGAGGTCGGCGACGTGGTCGCCGTCGACCAACCGGTCGTCGAGGTCGAGACGGCCAAAGCCATGGTGGAGGTTCCCTGCCCGTACGGGGGTGTGGTGACGGCGCGATACGGCGAGGAGGGCACGGAGCTCCCGGTAGGCGCACCACTGTTGACCGTGGCGGTCGGATCGGTGGAGCCGGTCGCGGGGCGCGATGACTCCGGTGGGTCCACCGGCGGCGGTGCCGCCGAGAGCGGGACGTCCGGGAACGTTCTCGTCGGCTACGGCACGGGTGCACCGGTCGCCCGGAGGCGCAGGGTCAGGCCCACCCCGGTCTCGGCCGAGTCCTCGGTACCGGCTACCGGGATCAAGGCATCGGCCCGGGCGGACGCGGAGACGTACATGGTCGCGGGGCCGACCCCCCCTGCGGCGGTGGCTTCGGCCCCGAAATCCGGAGTGGTGGAGCCTCAGGGGCCCGTTGCGGTCATCTCCCCTCTGGTCCGGAAGCTGGCGCGGCAGCACGGTCTCGATCTCCGGCAGATCGTCGGCACGGGGCGTGACGGGCTGATCCTGCGCACGGACGTGGAGGCCGCCGTCAGGGCCGCGGACGAAAAGTCTGCCGCCGGGGCAGAGCCCGTGAACGCGCCGAAGGCGGAACCCTCGGGCGAGCGGATCCCTCTGCGTGGGGTCCGGGGCGCGGTCGCCGACAAGCTGTCACGCAGTCGGCGGGAGATTCCCGACGCGACGTGCTGGGTCGACGCCGATGCCACCGAACTGATGGCAGCGCGTGCTGCGATGAACGCGGCCGGCGGGTCCGCCGCGGGGCCGAAGGTATCCGTGCTGGCCCTGCTGGCCCGCATCTGCACGGCGGCCCTGGCTCGGTTCCCTGAGCTCAACTCGACGGTGGACGCGGATGCGCGGGAGATCGTGCGGCTCGCCGGGGTCCATCTGGGGTTTGCCGCGCAGACGGAGCGGGGCCTGGTCGTTCCGGTCGTCCGGGACGCGCACACGAGGAACGCGGAGTCGATCGGCGCGGAGATCGCCCGCCTGACCGGCGCGGCCCGGGACGGGAAGCTGACCCCTGCGCAGCTCACCGGCGGGACGTTCACGCTGAACAACTACGGGGTCTTCGGGGTCGACGGCTCGACTCCCATCATCAACCACCCCGAAGCGGCCATGCTCGGGGTCGGCCGGATCATGCCCAAACCCTGGGTGCACGAGGGTGAGCTGGCGGTCCGCCAGGTCGTCCAGCTCTCCCTCACCTTCGACCACCGCGTCTGCGACGGCGGCACGGCCGGTGGGTTCCTGAGGTACGTGGCCGACTGCGTCGAACAACCGGCGGTGCTGCTGCGCACACTGTGACGGAGGGCGGAAGCACGGGCACCCCCGGAGCGGGCTACTTGTGAGTTCGGTCTTCGGGGGACCGTCGGAGGCGGGTGGCCCGCATACTCGGGGGATGACCGCGTATGACGCCATTGTTCTTGCCGGAGGGGCCGCGAAGCGCCTCGGGGGAGCCGACAAGCCAGGGCTTCACGTGGGCGGCCGCTCACTGCTCGACCGGGTGCTGACCGCATGTGCCGATGCCGGGTCCACCGTGGTGGTGGGTGGACGCAGGCCCACCGTGCGTCCGGTCACCTGGACTCGTGAAGTGCCCGAAGGGGGCGGCCCTGTGGCCGCGCTCGACGCCGGCGTACGGCACACGGACGCGGAGAGCGTCCTGGTGCTCTCCGCGGATCTGCCGTTCCTGGAAGAGGCGACCATCCGCTCGTTGCTGGCGGCAACGGAGCCGGGAGCCCGAGAAGGCGCCCTGTGCACCGACCAGGACGGGCGGGACCAGCCGCTGGTCGCGGTCTATCGGGCCGAGCCGCTGCGCCGTGAGCTCGCCCTTCTCGCCACCGAGCACGGCAGCCTCGCCGGACTGCCGCTGCGGATCCTGACCGCCGAACTGGACCTGGTCCGGGTCCAGGCCGGTCCTCTGGCCTCGTTCGACTGCGACACCTGGGAAGACATTGCTGCTGCCAGGGCGCGGATCAGGGAGCATGGGACCGTGCTGGACGAATGGATCACCGCAGTCAAGAACGAACTGGGTATCGAGCTCGACGTCGACACCGGCGTCCTGCTCGATCTCGCGCGAGACGCCGCGCACGGCGTCGCGCGGCCTGCCGCGCCGTTGACCACCTTCCTGGTGGGGTACGCGGCGGCGATGGCGAGCAGCGGCCGGAGCCCGGAGGCGGCTGCTGAGGCGGTTGCCGAAGCCTCCCGTAAGGCCACGGCTCTCGCGCTCCGATGGGCGGCGGAATCGGAGGCGGGTAGCGGGCCCGGCACGTCGTGACCGCGCACGAACGCGAGGCAGCATCGGCTGACGGAGGACGGTCGACCGAGGAGGAACGAGCGGCCGAAGAGGAGCGGGCCGTCGATCAGGCCCTCGCTCTCGTCGGACATCAGCCCCGGGCCGGGCACCGCCCTCCGGAAGGGCCCGGCGCGACACGCTCCAAGCCGCCCCCGTCGTCACCGGTATCACCCCCGTCAGCGGTATCACCCCCGTCTCCGTCTTCTGCGGCTTCGGCGTCGGCCGGACCGGAATCGCGGCCGGACTCGGGCCTGACCCCGTCCTCCCCGGCGCGTAGCGCACAGACCCCCGGCGCAGCCATGCCGAGCGCACCGGCGCCGAGCTCACCGGCGCCGGTGGTCTCGCCTCTGGCGGCACCTGCACCGGCAGCGGATTCGGCTTCTTCCCGTTCTCACGGGGGCTCCTCGGCCGATCGTCCCGCGTCCTCCCCGCACGCCCACCGGACCGGGTCCACGGCCTGGCACGCAGCGCGTGCTCTGGCTGAGAGCCTTGGCCGGGCCGCTCCCCTGGCCGCCCACCGGCTCCCTCTGGACCGGGCTCTCGGGCATGTCCTGGCCGAGGCAGTCGTCGCACTCACCGACCTGCCGTCGTTCGACACGTCGGCCATGGACGGCTGGGCCGTCGCGGGGCCGGGCCCCTGGACCGTGAAGGAGGGGGAGGGCCTGCTGGCCGGGCGCGGTTCCACGGAACCGCTTCCTGACGGGCAGGCTTCGAGGATCGCCACGGGCGCACGCCTTCCGGCTGATGCCACGGCGGTGATCCGTAGCGAACACGCTCATTGCGATGAGGCCAAAAGGCTTCTGTACGCCGGCCGTGAAGTCGTTCAGGGCCAGGACATCCGGCCCAGGGGCCAGGAGTGCCGTTCCGGCGACGAGCTTCTGCCCGCGGGAACCGTGGTGACTCCACCCGTGCTAGGGCTGGCGGCCGCCGCTGGGTACGACGCGCTCGTCGCTGTACCCCGGCCCCGCGTCGACGTCTTCGTGCTCGGCGACGAACTCCTCACGTCCGGGCTTCCATACGACGGGCTGATCCGGGACGCGCTCGGCCCCATGCTCGCCCCCTGGCTTCGTGCTCTGGGGGCCGAGGTGGCCGAGCCTCGACGGCTCGGGGACGAGGCCGGGGCGCTCCGCCAGGCGCTCGTCTCCTCCGATGCCGACCTGATTCTCACCACGGGCGGGACAGCCGCCGGCCCGGTGGACCATGTACACCCCGTGCTGGCAGAGATCGGTGCCGATCTTCTCGTCGACGGTGTGGCTGTACGCCCCGGCCATCCCATGCTTCTGGCACGCCTCGCCGAGGGCGGTCCCTGCCTGGTGGGACTGCCGGGTAATCCGCTGGCCGCCGTGTCGGGACTGCTGACGCTTGCCGAGCCGCTGCTCAGAGGAATCGCCGGCCGGCCGGCCCAGGACCGGTACCGTGCACCGGTGCCTCAAGAGGTGCACGGGCACCCGCACGACACCCGGCTGATCCCCGTGGTCCACCGCGAGGACAGTGTCGTGCCCCTGCACTACAACGGCCCCGCCATGCTCCGGGGGATCGCTGCCGCGGACGGGCTGGCCGTGGTGCCTCCCGGCGGGGTACGGTCCGGCACCGAGGTGGAGATCCTCGATCTACCATGGGCCTCGGCGTCGCCGTGGACGGAAGGGTGTTTCACGTGAAACTTCCCGGCCACGATGCGATGGCCAGGCGCGCAGACGAACACGTCGTTCCCACTCGTGTGCTGCTGCCCCGGCGGGTGGTCGACAGGCCGCTGCGCCAGGTGGCCAAGCGTCTGGCGATGGCTCTGACGGTGCTAGCTACCACGGTTTTCATCGTCTGGGCGGACCGGGGCGGGTACCACGACAACGCCGACAACAAGGTCGATTTCCTCGACGCCGTCTACTACGCGACGGTGACACTGTCGACGACCGGCTATGGCGACATCGTCCCGTACAGTGACCCGGCTCGCCTGGTCAACGTGGTGCTGGTGACGCCGCTGCGCGTGCTCTTCCTGATCATCCTGGTCGGCACCACCCTCGAGGTCCTGACGGAGCGGACCCGGGAGGACTTCCGGCTGAACCGTTGGAGAAGCAACTTGCGTGAACACACCGTG
The DNA here is from genome assembly GCF_000717245.1 of Kitasatospora papulosa. Lineage (GTDB taxonomy): Bacteria > Actinomycetota > Actinomycetes > Streptomycetales > Streptomycetaceae > Streptomyces > Streptomyces papulosus. The sequence continues at coordinate 348,591 of NZ_JNYQ01000002.1, read as the reverse complement.
GTCGTCGGCTTCGGCACGAAGGGCCGCTCGGCGATCCAGACGCTCTGTGCGACCGGGTTGAAGAAGGACCAGATCGTCATCGTCGACCCCGCCGGCAAGGTGATCGAAGCGGCCAACGCAGAAGGCTTCGTCGGTGTGCTGGGCGACGCGACCCGCAGCGATGTCTTGTTGCGTGCGGAGGTCCAGAAGGCCCGTCAGATCATCATCGCCACCCAGCGCGACGACACCGCCGTCCTCGTTGCCTTGACCGCGCGTCAGCTCAACCGCGGCGCGAAGATCGTTGCCGCGGTCCGTGAGGAGGAGAACGCTCCACTGCTGCGGCAGTCCGGCGCCGATGCCGTGATCACCAGCGCGAGTGCGGCGGGGCGTCTGCTCGGGCTCTCCGTGCTCAGCCCCAGTGCGGGCACGGTGATGGAGGATCTCATCCAGCAGGGCAGCGGGCTCGATCTCGTCGAACGGCCGGTGATAAAGGCCGAAGTGGGCAAGAGCGTCCGGGAGACCGACGACCTGGTGGTGAGTGTGCTGCGCGGCCACAGGCTGCTGGGCTACGACGATCCGGCGGCCAGCCCTCTGCAACTGACGGACCGGGTGATCACCATCGTGCGCGCGTCACCGCTGCACACCTCGCCGACGCACCACCCTCAGCAGCCGGGCCCGCGACCGTAACAGGACTGCCCGGCCCCGCTCGCAGGCAGGTCTGCCCCGTTCGGGGCCCTGTACGGAGTAGCCTCGCGGCCATGTATGCGATCACGATCCCCGAACCCGGTGGCCCCGAAGCGCTCGTATGGGCCGAGGTCCCCGATCCCGTACCAGGCGAGGGTGAGGTCCTCGTCGAGGTCGTGTCCAGTGCGGTCAACCGAGCCGATGTGCTGCAGCGGCAGGGTTTCTACAACCCTCCGCCCGGCGCCTCTCCCTATCCCGGTCTCGAATGCGCGGGCCGCATCGCGGAGGTGGGCCCCGGGGTGACGGGCTGGGCTGTGGGCGACGAGGTGTGCGGACTGCTCGCGGGCGGTGGATACGCGGAGAAGGTGGCCGTGCCCGCCGGCCAGTTGCTGCCGGTGCCCGACGGTGTGGACCTCGTCCAGGCAGCGGCACTTCCTGAAGTCGCGGCTACGGTCTGGTCCAACGTCTTCATGGTGGCTCACCTCCGCCCCGGCGAGACCCTTCTGGTGCATGGAGGGTCCAGCGGGATCGGCACGATGGCGATCCAGCTCGCGAAGGCCGTCGGAGCGCGCGTCGCGGTGACGGCGGGCGGCCCCGAGAAGCTGGCGCGCTGTCAGGAACTCGGCGCCGACATCCTCATCGACTACCGCGAACAGGATTTCGTCGAGGAGCTGCGCCAGGCCACGGACGGTGCCGGGGCCGACGTGATCCTCGACATCGTCGGGGCGAAGTATCTCGACCGGAACGTGCGGGCACTGGCCGTGAACGGCCGGCTCGCCATCATCGGCCTTCAGGGCGGTGCCAAGGGTGAGCTGAACCTGAGTGCCCTTCTGAGCAAGCGGGCCGCTGTCACGGCGACGTCGCTCCGCGCGCGGCCGCTCTCGGAGAAGGCCGCCATCATCGCCGCGGTGCGCGAGCATGTGTGGCCCCTGCTTACCGACGGAGTCGTCAAGCCGATCGTGGACCGCACGATGCCGATGTCGGAGGCTGCCGAAGCCCACCGGCTGATGGAGTCCAGCAGCCACATCGGCAAGATCCTCCTCGCCTCGCCGAAGGCCTGAGGACGAGGTCCTCAGGGTCAAGGATCGAAGGCGAGAGCCCGAGGACCGAAGCCCGAGGACCGAAGCCCGAGGACCGAGATCCGACCGGAGGCAGACCAAGCAGACGCCGACCAGGCAGATGTTGGCCGGTCGGAGGCAGACCAGGCACAGGTAGCCAGGCACAAACGGCGGGGCCCGGCACACTTCACGTGTGCCGGGCCCGGTCGCGTAGGGCGGTCGGTGCCGCGGGTTACAGGTAAGGGCCGGAACGCGCGGGACCGTGAGGGTCGACGACGCCTTCCTCGTCCTCATGGCCGACGCCGGGAGGGAGCGCGCGGCGCATCTGCTCCAGCTGCGCACGGGCGGCCATCTGCTGGGCGAAGAGTGCCGTCTGAATACCGTGGAAGAGGCCTTCGAGCCAGCCGACCAGCTGGGCCTGTGCGATGCGCAGCTCGGCCTCGGAAGGAACGGACTCCTCGGTGAACGGCAGCGAGAGCCGCTCCAGCTCCTCCACGAGCTCCGGAGCCAGACCGTCCTCGAGCTCCTTCACCGAGCTCGCGTGGATCTCCTTCAGCCTGACCCGGCTCGCCTCGTCGAGAGGAGCCGCCCTGACCTCCTCCAGAAGCTGCTTGATCATGCTGCCGATGCGCATGACCTTCGCGGGCTGTTCGACCATCTCCGTCACCGGGACCTCGCGCGACTCGTCGTCACTGCCACCGCCGCCGATAGCCATTCCGTCCTGCCCCACTACGAGGACCTGGGGGTGCTCCTGCGACCGTTCATTCCTCGGCATCTCCATGACGCCATTCTCTCGCACATGGCCTTCACCACATGGTGGTGCCCCCGGAAAAGGATGATCACCCTCCTTCGGGAGCACCGCCACCGTGCCGAGCGCGTTCAACGGGCCGGACGGGGGCGAGGGCGGGGGCGGGGCGGCGAGGGAGACTGGGTCAGTCCGCGCGGCGCATACGGAGACCCAGGAAGGCGAGTCCGAGCCCCACCAGGGCGATTCCGCTGCCCAGTGACACGTCCCGCACCTGACGTGTGGTGGACCCGTCCTGTGCCTGCCGCTGCCGTGCCGTCCGACCGGGTTCCGGGAACGCCTCGGGCGGCGGTGTGAACGCGGGCACCTCGACGGGGTCCGGATCCGGCGGCATCTCGTCCGCGGCGGCGTCGGAGTTCGCCTCCTCCAGGGGGGAGAGCGACCTCCCCGGTCGCGCCCGCCCCTCACCGGCCGAGCGTCCGGCCAGGGGCGGCTCCGTCGCCGAGGAGCTCGCGACGGGAGAACGGGGAGCGCCGGTGGCGGGGGAGCCCGAGCGGGCGGCCGGCGCCAGGAGTGCCGCGGGTGTGGACGAGGAGGACCCGCCTCCTTCGCCGGCCCAGGCGGTGGGTCCGAGTGCCACCCCGATCGCCGTCACCAGACAGACGACGCACCGTGACGACCGTGAAACCGGGAGTCCTGGAGGCATGAGATCAGCGTCACACGCCCCGATATGTCCGGCATCCCGAAGGTGCCCCGAAGCCACTCCCTCAACAGCCCCGAAGCCACTCCCTCACCAGCTTCGGGATCGGCCGCCCCTACGGATGAGAGTCGCGGAACCGAGGAGGGAGAGGGGCCCGGTGGGATACGGAGGGCCCGCGGGATACGGAGGAGGGGACAGCGATCAGGCCGGGTCGCCCGTGGAGACCTGCAGCTCGATGTCGGCACCCCGTTCGGGGACCGCGGTGCCCGGCGAGGGGAACTGGCCGATCACCTGGTCCTCGGCGTAGGTGTTGCCCTCCACCTCGGTCACCTTGATCGTCCAGCCGGCGGCGTCGGCGCAGTCCTTGGCCGACCGGATGTCCTTGTAGACGAAATTCGGAGCCTGGACCTTCGCCGGGTCGTCGGTGTCCTCAGGGGCGTCCGTGCACTTGGTGGTCTCCATCGTCCGGTTGCGCTCCGGAGCCTTGTGTTCGCCCGCCACGCTGGACTCGCTCGTGCTGGGGTCGTCGCTCTTGCCGTTCTGTGAGTCGTCGCCCATGTTCAGGAAGGCGATCAGTCCGCCGATCGCGACGAGGGCGACCACGATCGATCCCACGACGACCGGCATGTTGCTCCTGGACCCGCCGCCTCCCCCCGAGCCCGTCGCCGGCTGCGAGGACATCGTGTACGGAGCGGAGGTCTGCTGCCCCATGTGCGCCGGAGTCCCGTACGGCTGGGCCGCCTGCGGGTAGCCGTAGCCCGGCGCGGGAGCCGGGGTGGGCGGGCCGTAGGGGCCCGGCTGGTGGTGCTGCGGCTGGTACGGCGTCTGCACGCTGTGCGGAGCCGGTGTGGCCTGGTCGACGGGCGGGAAGACCGCCGAGCCGACGCCCGATCCGCTGTTCGCCGGAGCGCCCCCGCCGACGATCACCGGAGCGCCCGTGGGCGCGCCGGCGCTCAGCACACGTGCGATCTCGTCCTGCATCGCCGCGGCGCTCGGGAAGCGCTCGTTCGGGTTCTTCTTCAGCGCGCGGGCGACGAGGGCGTCCACCGCGGGCGTGACCGCCCGGTTGACGCTCGACGGGGCGACCGGCTCCTCCTGCACATGCGCGTACGCGATGGCGAGCGGCGAGTCCGCGTCGAACGGGATGCGTCCCGTGAGCAGCTGGAACAGCATGATGCCGACCGAGTACAGGTCGGATCGCGCGTCGACGCCGCGGCCGAGTGCCTGCTCGGGGGAGAGGTACTGAGGGGTACCGACGACCATCCCGGTCTGGGTCATCGAGGTGACGCCCGACTGCATGGCCCGGGCGATGCCGAAGTCCATCACCTTGACGACGCCGCGCTTGGTCATCATGACGTTGCCGGGCTTGATGTCGCGGTGGACCAGACCCATCTCGTGGCTGGTCTCCAGGGCGGCGAGCACGTCCGCCGTCACCTTGAGGGCCTTGTCGGCCGGCATCGCGCCGTACTGCTGGATGTCTGCCTGGAGCACGGAGCCGAGCGGCTGTCCCTCGACGTACTCCATGACGATGTACGGCATCAGCGCGCCGCCGAGCTCGTCCTCGCCCGTGTCGAAGACCGAGACGATGTTGGTGTGCTGCAGTTTGGCGACGGCCTGCGCCTCGCGCCGGAACCGCTCGCGGAAGGACTGCTCGCGTCCCAGCTCGGTGTGCAGTGTCTTGATCGCGACCTGTCGGTCCAGGGCGGTGTCGTACGCGAGGTAGACGGAGGCCATGCCGCCCTCGCCGAGCAGGTCGCGCAGCTGGTACCGGCCGCCGGCCACGGAACCGCCCGCGTACCGCCCCTGTGCGCCGTCGTGGCTCATGGCTTGAATCCCCCTCGGCGCCCGGCGGACGCGATCATCCTTGTTACGCGCCAAGTCTGCCCGAGGGGTACGACACGTCAAGCCAGGTGCCCGTTCCGTGACCCTACGCACAAGAAGCGTCTCGGAAGCGTTACAGGAAGCGCATGGAATTTGCGCGGACGGCGCGCGAGCCGATTGGATGGCCCGTCACTCCGGAATCCGATGCGTCGGGCTGAGCCTGTAGCGTGACGTCGCAATGCAGCAAAGCACCGTGAGAACCCGCGGACGCGCGGACAGATACGACGGCGAGGACTGATGGCACCCGAATCCGAAGCAAACGGCGGCGGAGTTTCGGATGGCACCGACTCCTGGGGTGTCGGCGGTGTGGTCGGAGACGGCCGTTACCGCATGACCCACCGGCTCGGCCGCGGCGGAATGGCCGAGGTCTACGCCGCGGAGGACGTCCGTCTGGGACGCACGGTGGCGGTGAAACTGCTGCGATCCGATCTTGCCGAGGACCCGGTCTCCAAGGCCCGCTTCACGCGTGAGGCGCAGTCGGTCGCAGGCCTGAACCACCACGCGATCGTCGCCGTGTACGACTCCGGCGAGGACGTCGTGGGCGGTTCGACCGTCCCCTACATCGTGATGGAGCTCGTCGAGGGCAACACCATCCGGGACCTGCTCCTGGAGGCCGAGGCGCCGCCGCCCGAGCAGGCGCTGATCATCGTCTCGGGCGTCCTGGAAGCCCTGGCGTACTCGCACCAGCACGGCATCGTGCACCGTGACATCAAGCCGGCGAACGTGATCATCACGCACTCCGGCGCCGTCAAGGTCATGGACTTCGGCATCGCCCGCGCACTGCACGGCGCCCAGTCCACGATGACCCAGACGGGCATGGTCATGGGCACGCCGCAGTACCTCTCGCCCGAGCAGGCGCTCGGCAAGGCGGTCGACCACCGTTCCGACCTGTACGCCACCGGCTGTCTGCTCTACGAACTGCTGGCGCTGAGACCCCCGTTCACGGGCGAGACCCCGCTCTCCGTCGTGTACCAGCACGTCCAGGACATCCCCGTCCCGCCCTCCCAGGTCGCCGGTGAGGTCCCGCCGGAGCTGGACGGGCTCGTCATGCGCTCCCTCGCGAAGGAGCCGGACGACCGGTTCCAGAGTGCCGAGGAGATGCGCGGCCTGGTCCAGTACAGCCTGCAGATGCTGCAGGTGCAGGGCGGGCACACGGGTACGTGGAACACCGGCCCGGTCAACGCCCACGACGGCGGTCACACGACCGCGATGAACGTCGGCGGTGGCACCGCGGCCATGGGGTACCCCATGCACGGGGACACCTCCCAGGGCCCGATCCTGCCCCCCATGAACCCCGACGACGGGGCCTACACGGGCGGCCACCACAGCAACGGCGGCGGACGCGGCAAGATGCTGCTGTTCGTCATCCTCGCGCTGATCGCGATCGGTGCGGGCGTCGCGTTCGCCCTCCAGGCGGCGAACGGCGACGAGGGCGACAAGAAGACCCCGACGTCGCCCACCACGTCGGTCTCCCCCTCGCCGACCCCGTCCTCGCCGGAGCCGACGGACGAGGAGACCGAGGAGACCGAGGAACCGGACAACTCCACGGGCGGCCAGACCTGGCAGCCCAGCAATCCGACGTGGAGGACCCCGACGGAGGAGCCGACCAAGCCGACGGACAAGCCCTCGGAGACCACCTCGTCGCCCGACCCGGGCACGACCGACGGCGGGACGACCACCGACGGCGGGACGACCACCGACGGCGGGACCACCGACGGTGGTGCGGACGACGGCGGCACCGGCGACGACACGGGCGGTACGACGACGGAGGGGACCACGGCCGGTACCTCGGCCGGAGCCGCGGCCGGCACCGCCGCCGGAGCGGCCGGCACCACCGCCGGGTGAGGACGGGCGCCACCACGGAGTGACGGGGCCTTCACGCCGTGAAGGCCCCGCAGCCAGTGCCGCAGGTGGCCCCGCAGGGCACGCTCCGGAGGCTTCGGGGGCCCGCGTCCCACGCGGACGGGGCTTCGGGGGCCACCCCGTGTCCCCCGCGGTCAAGGCTTCCGGGACCGCCCCCGGCTCACCCCGTGAAGGCGTCGGCGACCGCCTCGTACTCCCGCGTCCACCACACCGCCAGGGCCGACACCGCAGGGAACTGCGGGTCGGCCCTGCGGTCGTGCAGGCTGTAGCGCCAGCGCAGTATCCAGAAGTCGTTGAGGCGTTCCCACCACACCCGGTGCACCGCGGCCGCCAGCTCGGCGGCCCCGGCGCCCGCCGACCGCCGGTAGGCGCGCGCGTACGCCTTCACCTTCTCCAGCGCCAGCTTGCCGTCCGGCCGTACGAAGAAGATCGCCGCAGCCCTGACGGCCTCCTCCGCGCGCGGTTGGACGTCGAGACGGTCCCAGTCGACGATCGCGACGGGGTCGGCTCCCTTGTAGAGCAGGTTCAGCGGGTGGAAGTCCCCGTGCACCCATCCCCGCGCGGAGCCCTCGGGTGTGGGCGGGCGACGGTGGGCGTGCTGCTCCAGCAGGGCACGGCGCTCCACGAGACGGTGCACGGCCAGTTCGTCGAACGCGTCCCGGGGACCGAGGCGCCGTGCGGCCGTCAGCAGCTCGTCGATCAGCGTGAACGTGTCGGCGGGGTCGGAGCTCTGGCCCCGCGCCGGGGGAGGCGGGTCCGCCTCCATGACCTGCTCCAACCCCATGTGCACGGCTCCGAGGAGTGCCCCGAGCCGACGCGACTGGGCGGTCGTCAGCTGGGCGCCGTCCCGGTGGAGGCCGTCCACCCACCGGTGCAGGGCGTAGTGCTCCCCGTCAATGACCGTGACCGTGTCACCCTCTGTGTCCGTGAGCGGCGGCACCACCGGGACACCGAGGGAGTGCAACTGCTGGGTCGCGCGGTGCTGCCGGACGATCGTGGCGTGATCACCGCTGGCGTCGTCGAGGTGGTGCTTGTCGAGGTGGTGCTTGAGGAAGTACGAGCCGCGGGTGGTCGACACGCGGTAACCATGGTTGAGCAGGCCCTTGTTGAGAGGTTCGCAGGCAAGGGGTTCACCCGCGTCCGGATAGCGGCGCAGCACCTCGCCGACCGGAGGGACAGGCGGAAGGGTCACAGATGAGCGCAGCACCCGACACATGTTAGGTGACGCTACGTGTCCGGCCTGACGGACTTGCGTCGAAGGCCAGAGTGTGCATGTGCGCAAGGCGAGGGTCGAGCCGGAGGTACACCGGATCGAAGTGTTCGCCGTTCACCTCGGCCGGGCCGGTCCCGAAGCGCTCACGCTGGCCGGGGCCCGGATCCATGATCTCGACGGGTCCGGTGAACTGCACGGACCAGAGGTCCTCCGTGCCACCGGGGGCCGGGGTGTTGAAGTTGTCCGCCCCGTAGGCGACGACGCTTCCGTCGCAGGACTCGTGGAATCCGAGCCCCCTGTGCATCCGCAGGACCACGCGGTCCTCGATCACCAGATGCCGGGCGACGGCGAGGAAGGGCAGGGCCCGCATGCTGATCGCCAGCCGGCCGTAGCGGACGCTGCCGAGCAGTTCGATGGCGCGGAGCCGGTCCGCGCCGGAGGAGCCGGCGGAGGCCGCGGTGCCGGAGGCGTCACGGGCACCGGGGGTGCCGGGGGTGCCGGTTCCGTGATCCTTCGCGGTTCCGGTGTCGGAGGGGCGGGAGAAAAGCATGGCTCCCACTGTTCCCGCACGGGTAGGGGCCGTGTAAGGGTCCGCCGCCCCCGACGGCGCGGGACCAAAGTCCCGCCTCCCGTCGGCGGGGCCGGGCCCTGCCTGCCGCCCTTCGGCGCTCAGCGCCTCTCGGCCTGCAGTCTCGCCACGTACGCCGCGGCCTGCGAGCGACGCTCCATGCCCAGCTTGGAGAGCAGGCTGGAGACGTAGTTCTTGATGGTCTTCTCGGCGAGGTGCAGCCGCTCGCCGATCACCCGGTTCGTCAGCCCCTCGCCGATCAGGTCGAGGATCTTGCGCTCCTGGTCGGTCAGCCCCGCCAGCCGGTCGTCGCCCTTGCCCTCCTTCCCCTCGCGCAGCCGCTCCAGCACGCGGGCGGTGGCCGCCGGGTCCAGCAGCGACTTGCCGGCGGCGACGTCGCGTACGGCGCTCAGCAGCTCGTTACCGCGAATGGCCTTCAGTACGTATCCCGAGGCACCGGCCATGATCGCGTCGAACAGGGCCTCGTCGTCGGCGTACGAGGTGAGCATCAGGCACTTGATGTCCTCGTCCCGCGAGCGGACCTCGCGGCAGACCTCCACCCCGCTGCCGTCCGGCAGGCGTACGTCCAGGACGGCGACGTCCGGGCGGGTGGCGGGAATCCGTGCGAGGGCGTCCGCGGCCGTGCCGGCCTCGCCGACGACCTCGATGTCGGCCTCGGCTGCCAGCAGCTCGTGGACTCCGCGCCGGACGACTTCGTGATCATCGAGCAGGAATACAGTGATTTTTCCTTCTTCGCGCACATTCGCAGTCTCACACACTCCCCTGTCCTATGCCCTTCCCTGCGCCTGCCGGCCGGGATAACGTGCCGTTGTTCCGGCCGCCTGCCAGGCTGTTACCGATGCTGTGACCAGCGGGAGTTCGCGATTTTCGCGATTTACTTGGAAATCCAAGCAAAATCGCAGGTCACAAGGTGTTTCGCAGTTATGCGATGCACTGGGTAACGTGCTTATGACAGGACGCTCGCCGGGGCACCTGTCACGCCTGTTCCCGGCCGAGCGGCACCCACCCCGTGCACGGGTCCGGACACAGGCGAGCCGCACTGGCTTCCCGGCCATCCCGGGGGCCGGACCGACGGAGGAGCACGCACGTGACCGTGGAGAGCACTGCCGCGCGCAAACCGCGACGCAGCAGTAAGCGGACCAGCGCCGCGAAGACGCCCGCGAAGACGCAGGAGGGCTCCGGCCCCCAGCTGGTACAGCTGCTGACGCCCGAGGGCGAGCGCGTCGAGCACCCGGACTTCGAGATCGACCTCAGCGCGGAGGAGCTCCGCGGGCTCTACCGGGACATGGTCCTGACCCGCCGGTTCGACGCCGAGGCCACCGCGCTGCAGCGCCAGGGCGAGCTGGGCCTGTGGGCCTCGCTGCTGGGCCAGGAGGCCGCGCAGATCGGCTCCGGCCGCGCACTGCGCGACGACGACTACGTCTTCCCGACCTACCGGGAGCACGGTGTCGCCTGGTGCCGGGGCGTCGACCCGACCAATCTGCTCGGCATGTTCCGCGGCGTGAACCACGGCGGCTGGGACCCGAACACCAACAACTTCCACCTCTACACGATCGTCATCGGCTCGCAGACCCTGCACGCCACCGGCTACGCCATGGGCGTCGCCAAGGACGGTGCGGACTCGGCCGTGATCGCGTACTTCGGTGACGGTGCCTCCAGCCAGGGCGACGTCGCCGAGGCGTTCACCTTCTCCGCCGTCTACAACGCCCCCGTCGTGTTCTTCTGCCAGAACAACCAGTGGGCGATCTCCGAGCCGACCGAGAAGCAGACGCGGGTGCCGCTCTACCAGCGCGCGCAGGGCTTCGGATTCCCCGGCGTCCGGGTCGACGGCAACGACGTCCTCGCGTGCCTGGCCGTGACCAGGTCGGCGCTGGAGCGTGCCCGGCGGGGCGAGGGACCCACCCTCGTCGAGGCGTTCACCTACCGCATGGGCGCCCACACCACCTCCGACGACCCGACCAAGTACCGGGCGGACGAGGAGCGGGCGGCCTGGGAGGCGAAGGACCCGATCCTGCGGCTGCGTACGTACCTGGAGAAGCAGGAGCTCGCCGACGCGGCGTTCTTCACCGCGCTGGAGGAGGAGAGCGAGACCCTCGGCAAGCGGGTGCGCGAAGCGGTGCGGGCGATGCCCGACCCGGACCGGCTGGCGATCTTCGACCACGCCTACGCCGACGGGAATCCGCTCGTCGACGAGGAGCGCGCCCAGTTCGCCGCCTACCAGGCATCGTTCGCCGAGGAGGGCAACTAGCCATGGCCACCGAGAAGATGTCCATCGCGAAGGCGCTCAACGAGTCGCTGCGCAAGGCGCTCGAGACCGACCCCAAGGTCCTCATCATGGGTGAGGACGTCGGCAAGCTCGGCGGCGTCTTCCGCATCACGGACGGCCTCCAGAAGGACTTCGGCGAGGACCGGGTCATCGACACCCCGCTCGCGGAGTCCGGCATCGTCGGCACGGCGATCGGCCTGGCCCTGCGCGGGTACCGCCCGGTCGTCGAGATCCAGTTCGACGGCTTCGTCTTCCCCGCGTACGACCAGATCGTCACGCAGCTCGCCAAGATGCACGCCCGTGCCCTCGGCAAGATCAAGATGCCGGTCGTCATCCGCATCCCCTACGGCGGGGGCATCGGTGCCGTGGAGCACCACAGCGAGTCGCCCGAGGCGCTGTTCGCGCACGTGGCCGGCCTGAAGGTCGTCTCGCCGTCCAACGCGAGCGACGCCTACTGGATGATGCAGCAGGCCGTCCAGAGCGACGACCCGATCATCTTCTTCGAGCCCAAGCGGCGCTACTGGGACAAGGGGGAGCTCGACACCGAGTCCATCCCCGGCCCGCTCCACAAGGCGGCCGTGGCCCGTGAGGGATCCGACCTCACGCTCGTCGCGTACGGCCCGATGGTGAAGGTCTGCCTGGAGGCGGCCGCCGCGGCCCAGGAGGAGGGCAAGTCGGTCGAGGTCCTGGACCTGCGGTCGATGTCCCCCATCGACTTCGACGCCGTACAGACCTCCGTCGAGAAGACCGGCCGGCTCGTGGTGGTCCACGAGGCGCCGGTGTTCTACGGCTCCGGTGCCGAGATCGCGGCCCGGATCACCGAGCGCTGTTTCTACCACCTCGAAGCGCCGGTGCTGAGGGTCGGCGGCTACCACGCCCCCTACCCGCCGGCCCGGCTCGAGGACGAATACCTGCCGGGTCTCGACCGGGTGCTCGACGCCGTCGACCGCTCACTGGCGTACTGAGGAGAGGGTCGTGACGACGATGACCGAAACGTCCGCTCGTTTCCGTGAGTTCAAGATGCCCGACGTGGGCGAGGGACTGACCGAGGCGGAAATCCTCAAGTGGTTCGTCCAGCCCGGCGACACCGTCACCGACGGGCAGGTCGTGTGCGAGGTCGAGACGGCCAAGGCCGCCGTGGAGCTGCCGATCCCGTTCGACGGGGTGGTGCACGAGCTGCGCTTCCCCGAGGGCACGACCGTCGACGTCGGCGAGGTGATCATCGCGGTGGACGTGGCACCGGGCAGCGGTGACGTGCCCGCCGCCGCGGAGGCCGTACAGCAGCCCGTCGCCGAGGCCGCGCCCGAAGCGGAGCCGGAGGCGCCCAAGGGGCGCCAGCCGGTGCTCGTGGGGTACGGCGTCGCCGAGACCTCCACCAAGCGCCGTGCCCGCAAGGGCGCGCAGATCCCGGGTCCGGCGGCCGCCGCGGTCCAGGCCGAGCTCAACGGCCACGGGGCGAAGCTCCCGGAGAGCCGCCCGCTGGCCAAGCCGCCGGTGCGCAAGCTGGCGAAGGACCTGGGCGTCGACCTCGCTGCGGTCACCCCGACCGGCGAGGGCGGCGTCATCACCCGGGAGGACGTCCACGCGGCTGCCGCACCGGCTCCCGCCGTGGCCCCCGCGCGTGCGGAGGAGGCCGCAGCGGTACCCGCACCGGTCGCCGTGGTCGCGGACCCGGCGGGCCGGGAGACGCGTGTTCCGGTCAAGGGCGTACGCAAGGCCATCGCCCAGGCCATGGTCGGCAGCGCCTTCACCGCGCCGCACGTGACCGAGTTCGTGACCGTCGACGTGACGCGCACGATGAAGCTCGTGGCGGAGCTCAAGGAGGACAAGGACATGGCGGGGGTCCGGGTCAACCCGCTCCTGATCATCGCCAAGGCCCTCCTGGTCGCGATCCGGCGCAACCCGGCGGTCAACGCCGCCTGGGACGAGGCCAACCAGGAGATCGTGCAGAAGCACTACGTCAACCTGGGTATCGCCGCCGCGACCCCGCGCGGCCTGATCGTGCCGAACATCAAGGACGCGCACGAGAAGACCCTGCCGCAGCTGGGCGAGGCGCTGGGTGAACTGGTGTCCACGGCACGCGAGGGGAAGACCTCCCCGGCGGCCATGGCCGGCGGCACGGTGACCATCACCAACGTCGGCGTCTTCGGCGTCGACACGGGTACGCCGATCCTGAACCCGGGCGAGTCCGCGATCCTCGCGGTCGGGGCGATCAAGCTCCAGCCCTGGGTCCACAAGGGCAAGGTGAAGCCCCGCCAGGTCACCACGCTGGCACTCTCCTTCGACCACAGGCTGGTCGACGGCGAGCTGGGCTCCAGGGTGCTCGCGGACGTCGCGGCCGTCCTGGAGCAGCCCAAGCGGCTGATCACCTGGGCCTGACCGGCACGTACGCACGGAAGGGGGCCCGCCGCATCTCGCGGCGGGCCCCCTTCCTCGTGCGCGGGTCACAGCCCGCGCACGCGGGTCACTTCTTGAAACCGTAGTCCAGGAGCTTCTTCGCGTCGGCCGTCCGGGTCGTCGCGGACGTCGACGTGAGGACGGTCCCGATGACCGTCTTGCCGTTCCGGGTCGCGGCGAAGACCAGGCAGTACTTGGCCGTCGGTCCGGAGCCGGTCTTCACGCCGATCATGCCGGAGTAGCTGCCCAGCATGGCGTTGGTGTTGGCCCAGGACATGTAGCGGTAGCCACCGGTCTTGGTGGTGACCTTCTGCTTCGTCGACTTCGTCTTCACGATCGCGCGGAACGTGGAGTTCTTCATCGCGCTGCTGGCGATCTTCGTCAGGTCGCGCGGGGTGGAGTAGTTCGAGCCGCCGCCGATGCCGTCGAACGAGTCGAAGTGGGTGTTCTTCAGACCGAGGCTCTTGGCGGAGGCGTTCATCTTGCCGATGAAGGACTTCACCCGCGCGGCCCGAGTGGAGCCGGTGCCGAACTTGTCGGCCAGGGCGTAGGCGGCGTCGCAGCCGGACGGCAGCATCAGGCCGTACAGCAGCTGCCGGACCGTGACCTTGTCGCCGACGATCAGCCGGGCGGACGAGGCGGTGTTCTTGACGATGTAGTCGCTGTACGCCTTCTGGACGGTGACCTTGGCGTCGAGGTTCAGGTTCTTCTGCGCCAGTACGACCTTGGCGGTCATGATCTTCGTCGTCGAGCCGGTGGAGCGGCGGGTGTCCGCGCTCTTGCCGTAGAGCGTCTTCGCGGTGCCGTTGTTCATCACGAAGCCGCCCTTGGCGGTGATCGTGGGCGTCGGCGGCGCGGCCGCCTGAGCTGTGGAGGCGAACGCTCCGGTCGCGAGGACGGCTCCCGCTGTCAGGGCCACGACGGACGCGACGGAGGCGCGGCGTGTGCCCGAAATTCCGTATGTCAAAGGAGACGCTCCCAAATGTCCTGAAAGGGCGATCGCACGGGAGTGCCGCCCTGACATGAGACTCGCGAGGGCGCTGAATGGCTGTACGCCCGAACGAGTGAGTCGCGTCATTTTTCCATGGCGGGTCCGCGTCACATCGGTCCGGATCGCGGACGGGGCGGCGGACGCACGCATCTTGTATCTATGCTGTGTGCATGCCTGTCGCGCCCCCTGCCTCACCCACGGTCCGCAAGGCGGATCCCAAGCCGCCGCCAGCAGCCGAGCGGGTGTACGCCCACATCAAGGAGGCGGTCCTGGACCGCCGTTACGAGGGCGGCACGCTCCTCACCGAAGGCGATCTGGCCGAGGCGGTCGGCGTGTCCCGGACCCCGGTGCGGGAAGCACTGCTCCGCCTTGAGGTCGAAGGGCTGATCAAGCTCTACCCGAAGAAGGGCGCGCTGGTGCTCGCGGTCTCCGCGCAGGAGATCTCCGACGTCGTGGAGACCCGGCTGCTCGTCGAGGAGTTCGCCGCACGCAAGGCCGTGCCCGCGTCGGCGCAGCTGATCGCTCGGCTCGAACAGCTCCTGGAGGAGCAGCGGGAGCTCGCCGAGGTGGGCGACCTGGCCGCGGTGTCCGTCAAGGACCGCTGCTTCCACGCCGAGATCGTGAAGAACGCGGGCAACGAGATCCTGTCGCGCCTCTACGACCAGCTCCGCGACCGGCAGCTGCGGATGGGTGTCGCGGTGATGGAGGCGCACCCCGGCCGCATCGCCGCCAACATCACCGAGCACGGCGAACTGCTCGACGCCATCAGGGCCGGCGACGCCGAGGGTGCCGCACAGGTCGTGCGGCGCCACGTCAGCCGGGTCAAGGTGCTGGTGCGGGGGGACGACCGGTGAGCTCCGCCTCCCCCACCCTGTCCCTGCCCGGAGATCCGCCCGGCGGCCGGCGTGCCGCATGGGTCTGGGGCATCGGCGTCGCGGTCTACTTCGTCGCGATCATCTTCCGTACGAGCCTGGGCGTCGCCGGACTGGACGCCGCCGACCGGTTCGACGTCAACGCCTCGGCCCTGTCGACGTTCTCCATCCTTCAGCTGCTGGTCTACGCCGGCATGCAGATACCCGTCGGCCTCATGGTCGACCGGCTCGGCACCAAGAAGGTCCTCACCATCGGGGTGGTGCTCTTCACGGTGGGGCAGCTGGGCTTCGCGCTCTCGCCCTCGTACGGCACCGCTCTCGCCTCCCGCGCGCTGCTCGGCTGCGGCGACGCCATGACGTTCATCAGCGTGCTGCGGCTCGGTGCCCGGTGGTTCCCGGCCCGCCGCGGCCCGCTGATCGGCCAGGTGGCCGCGCTCTTCGGTATGGCCGGCAACCTGGTCTCCACCCTGCTCATCGCCCGCGCGCTGCACGGCCTCGGCTGGACCACGACCTTCGTCGGCAGCTCGATGGCGGGTGTGGTGGTGCTGGTCCTGCTGCTGCTCTTCCTCAAGGACCACCCCGAGGGCCATGAGCCGCCTCCGGCCGAGCACGCCGGAGCGGCGTACGTGCGGAAGCAGATCGCGGCCTCCTGGCGGGAGCCGGGTACCCGCCTCGGCATGTGGGTGCACTTCACCACGCAGTTCCCCGCCATGGTCTTCCTGCTGCTGTGGGGCATGCCGTTCCTGGTCGAGGCGCAGGGTCTCAGCAGGGGGACCGCGGGTGAACTGCTCACCCTGGTGGTGCTCTCGAACATGGTGGTGGGGCTCGTCTACGGGCAGATCATCGCCCGTCACCACGCGGCGCGCGCACCGCTGGCGCTGGGTACGGTCGCGCTGACGGCTCTGCTCTGGGCGTCCACGATCTTCTACCCCGGCGACCACGCGCCGATGTGGCTGCTGATCACGTTGTGCGTGGTGCTCGGCGCCTGCGGCCCGGCCTCGATGATCGGATTCGACTTCGGGCGGCCGGCCAACCCGCCGGAGCGGCAGGGCACCGCCTCCGGCATCGTCAACATGGGCGGCTTCGTGGCCTCGATGACGACGCTGTTCGCGGTGGGCGTCCTGCTGGACGCGACCGGCGACAACTACCGTGTCGCGTTCGCCTCGGTCTTCGTCCTGGAGGCCCTCGGCGTCGTGCAGATCCTGAGGCTGCACTCCCGCGCCACGCACCGGGAACGCGACCACCACGTCGTCAGCCGGGTCGAAGCGGTACACGTGCCCGCCTGACGGCCGTCGTTCCGGCCCGCCCGTCCGGCGGCGTCCGTCCCGGTCCGCCGCCGGACGGGCGCCGCCGGGGGTGCCGCTACGGGGTCACGGCGAAGTGGCGCAGGATCTCGGCCGCGAGCTCCTGGTCGCCGTCGACCTTGATCCGGTCCTCCACGGCCTGCGCCCGCACCCGCCCGCAGGCGAGCCGGTAGTACGTCTCCCAGTCCATCGCCAAGGTCGCCACGGGGCCCAGTGACGGAGCTCCGTCGACCGAACCGTGGCCCTCGCCGTCGACCCTGACCGTGCGCAGGAACTCCAGCGGGCCGTGCACGTCGAAGACCACGGCCGAGTTGTGCGGCGCGCCCGCGTCCTTGGCGACCACCTTCGCCAGTCCGACCAGCAGCGTGTCCCGGACGATCAGGGCGCCGGGCGAATCCAGGTTTCCGGGCTGTCCCAGCGTCATGCGCAGGTCCTGCTCGTGCACCCACACGTCGAAGGCCCGCATGCGCAGGGCCAGTTCCAGCGTCTGCTCGGCGCCGAGGGGCGCCCGCACCATCGTCTCGGGGGCCCGCGACTCGTTGCGCAGCTGACGCATGCGCCGGATCAGCGTGTACTCCAGCTCGGACGTCATCTCCGGCGCGGTGTGGTGGCGCCGTACGTCGACCTGCATCTCCATGTAGCGCTGGTGGTCGTTCTGCACGTGGTAGAGGTCGCGCGGCAGCGTGTGGATGGGGCGGGGATCGCCGAGCTGCTCGCACTCCATGCCGATGACGTGCGAGACGATGTCGCGCACCGACCAGCCCGGGCAGGGCGTCCGGCGGTTCCACTCCCCCTCGACGAGTGGCTTGACCAGCTCGGCTATCGACTCGACGGAGTGGGTCCAGGCATCGGCATAGGTCTGGAGGCTGGGATGGACGGTCACGGGACCCCTCGTGCGGTTCTGCGGTGCATGGGCTGGAGAGCAGGGAGTGCCGACGGGAGAGCCGGCACCGACGGTGCTGTCTGCGGGCTGCGTGGGAGGTTCGCTCGCTAAGTTACGCTGCGAGCAGGCACCCCGGCAGTGCTTTCGTGTGACGATCGTAGGCCCGCGTTGACGGCTCCCATGCCAGGACGGTGGTAGTGTGCACGCCTCCCTCATCCAGATGGCAGTAAACCCGGATGAATCGGTCAATTCCCGTAGAGAGCGCGCGGCTTCACTGGTCGCGGCCCAGCGGGGAGCGGACCTCGTCCTCCTCCCCGAGCTCTGGCCGGTCGGCGCTTTCGACTACACCGCGTTCGCCGAAGAGGCCGAACCGCTCCAGGGGCCCACGCACCGGATCATGGCGAAGGCGGCCGCCGAGGCGGGTGTCTGGCTGCACGCCGGGTCCTTCGTGGAGCGCGCGGAGGACGGCACCCTCTACAACACCTCACTCGTGTTCTCGCCCGAGGGCGAGCGGGCCGCCGCCTACCGCAAGATCCATCGCTTCGGGTTCGACAAGGGTGAGGCCGTACTGATGGGGGCCGGAGAGGAGCTCGTCACCGTCGCTCTGCCGGAGACGATCCTCGGCCTCGCCACCTGCTACGACCTGCGCTTCCCCGAGCAGTTCCGGGGGCTCGTCGACGCGGGGGCCGAGACGCTGGTGGTGTCGGCGGGCTGGCCGGAGCGCAGGCGCTCGCACTGGACCCTGCTGGCGCAGGCGCGTGCCGTGGAGAACCAGGCGTATGTCCTGGCGGTCGGGTCGGCGGGTACCCACGCGGGGGTCGAGCAGGCCGGTCACAGCATCGTGGTCGACCCCTGGGGCGAGGTGCTCGCCGAGGCGGGCGCGGCCGAGGAGGTGCTGACCGTGGAGTTCGACCCGGCCAGGGCCACCACCACCCGGGAGCAGTTCCCCGCGCTCAAGGACCGTCGTCTGGGCCTCGCCCAGAGGCGCCTGGCCTGAGACACGCGCACGCACACGGACGGCCCCGGTTTCACGTGAAACCGGGGCCGTCCGTGCGCCGCGGTCCCGATCCGTTGCACCTCAGGGCCCGGGGCGCTGTCCCTCAGTCCTCGCCGTGCTCCTTGTCCGCGAGGACGATCACACACACGGCCACCGCGAGGAGGAGGGGCACATCGGCGTCCTCCCGCACGATGTCGACGCCGTACGTGTCGCGGACCGTCAGCCAGCGCCGGGAGATCTGGGCCAGGAGTTCGCCGTCGTAGTCGATGGCGAACTCGCGGTCCAGGATCTTGCCGCTCACGTCCAGCTCGGTGCCGTCCACCAGGTTCACCCGGTAGTGGTTGCGGAGCAGGGAGAGCCGCTTCCGCTTGACCGTGGCGAGCTCGTCGCCGTCGCGTTCGATGAGCATGGTGTCGCGGATGCTGATCAGCTTCTGGCGGATCTCCACCAGCACCCGGCCCTCGGTGTCCTTCAGCTCGAAGGTGTCCCGGAGCCGCATGGCCTTGCCGTCGACGAGGAAGAGCTTCCGCCCGTCCGCGTCCTCGATCCAGTAGTCGTCACCGATGCCGAACACGCGCTCGCGTACGAGAAGTCTCATGGATCACAGGTTCCCCGACGCCCTGCCGGAATGCGCGCAGGCCACGGTGCTGTTGACTGGTGGCATGACAGCACGTGCACGTGTCCGCGCCCCCGAACTGATCGGCAAGGGCGGCTGGCTCAATACAGGCGACCGGCAGTACACCCTGGCTGACCTGCGGGGACGCATCGTCATCCTGGATTTCTGGACCTTCTGCTGTGTGAACTGCCTGCATGTGCTCGACGAGCTGCGCGAGCTGGAGGAGAAGCACCGCGACACCGTGGTGATCATCGGTGTCCACTCGCCGAAGTTCGTGCACGAGGCCGAACACCAGGCCGTGGTCGACGCGGTCGAGCGGTACGAGGTGCACCACCCGGTTCTCGACGACCCCGAGCTCGCCACCTGGAAGCAGTACGCCGTCCGGGCCTGGCCCACGCTCGTCGTGGTGGACCCCGAGGGCTACGTCGTGGCCCAGCACGCGGGTGAGGGCCACGCGCACGCCATCGAGAAGCTGGTCGAGGAGCTGGAGACGGAGCACGCCGCGAAAGGCACCCTGCGCCGCGGCGACGGCCCGTACGTCGCGCCGGAGCCGGTCGCCACGCATCTGCGGTTCCCCGGCAAGGCGCTCGTCCTTCCCGACGGCGGCTTCCTGGTCTCGGACAGCACCCGGCACCGCCTGGTCGAGCTGGAGGCCGACGGCGAGACCGTCCGCGGCCACTTCGGCACCGGTGAGCGTGGGTTCGCGGACGGAGGCCGTGAGGAGGCCCGGTTCAGCGAGCCGCAGGGCCTCGCCGTCCTGCCCGACGGCCGGATCGCCGTCGCGGACACGGTCAACCACGCGATCAGGGCACTCGACCTCACGACGGGTGTGACGACCACGCTCGCCGGGACCGGCCGCCAGTGGTGGCAGGGCTCCACCACCGACGGCCCCGCCACGGAGGTGGACCTGTCGTCCCCCTGGGACATCGCCTGGTTCGACGACCGGCTGTGGATCGCGATGGCGGGCGTGCACCAGCTGTGGACGTACGACCCCGGGACGGGAACGGTCGGGGTCGCCGCGGGAACGACCAACGAGGGCCTGGTCGACGGGCCCGGCGACGAGGCGTGGTTCGCGCAGCCGTCGGGTCTGGCCTCGGCCGGTGACCGTCTCTGGGTCGCCGACTCCGAGAACTCCGCGCTGCGCTACGTGGACCTGGAGGGCGCCGTGCGCACGGCCGTCGGTACGGGTCTCTTCGACTTCGGCCACCGCGACGGCCCCGCCGGCCAGGCGCTCCTCCAGCACCCGCTGGGTGTGACGGCCCTGCCGGACGGCTCCGTCGCCGTGAGCGACACCTACAACCACGCGCTGCGGCGGTACGACCCGCGGAGCGGGGAGGTCACCACACTGGCCACGGATCTGCGGGAGCCGAGCGACGCCGTCCTGGTGGACGGGGACCTGGTCGTCGTCGAGTCCGCGCGGCACCGGCTGACCCGGCTGCGCCTTCCCGAGGAGGCCGTGCGGGTCGCGGGCCAAGCCCACCGCACCCAGCGCGCGGCCACGGAGGTCGCGGCCGGCACGCTGCGGCTGGACGTGGTCTTCCAGGCACCCGCCGGACAGAAGCTGGACACCCGGTACGGTCCGTCCACGCGGCTGCTGGTCTCCTCGACCCCGCCGGAGCTGCTGGCCGAGGGTTCGGGGCCGGGTACGGATCTGAGCCGCGACCTGGTCCTGGCGGACGGGGTCACCGACGGTGTCCTGCACGTGTCCGCGATGGCGGCGTCCTGCGACGACGACCCGGCGAACGAATACCCGGCCTGCCATGTGCACCAGCAGGACTGGGGCGTCCCCGTGAACGTCACCGCCACAGGGGCGTCCAGGCTCCCGCTGGTGCTGGCCGGGATGGACGAGCAGGGCTGACGGTCAGAACTCGTCGGCGCCGTTGCGCAGTTCGGGCGTCCAGTAGCCGGTCGCCCACCTCGCCGGGTCCACGGCGATGCCCTCCGCGCCGGGAGCCTTCACGATGGCCATGCCGGCGTTGCCCGGCAGCGTGACGGAGAAGTCCTTCACGGTCTCGACGTCCTCGTCCATACCGCCGTCCGACAGCCTCACGACGGCGTACGCGGGAGCACCGGCGGCCAGGACGACCGGACCGGCGGGCTTGCTCTTGCCGACCGCCGGCACGGTGCCACGGGCGTTCTCCAGGAACCGGATCTCGGGGAAGCCCTGCATCAGGCAGCTGTGGCCCGAGGTGTTCTTCGCGGTCAGGACGATGTGGGTGGTGGGCGGGCCGTCCTGGACCGCGGCGCTGATCGCCAGACCCTTGGTGGTGCAGGCCGCCATACCGTCGCCGTCCCCGGTCCTCGTGGCGCCCGAGGTCTTCGTCCCGCCGTTGGTCTTCGCGCTACCCGAGTCGCCGGTGGTCTTCGCGTCGCCCGAGTCGCCGGTGGCCTGCGACGCACCGTCGCTCTCCGTGGAACCCGCGTTCTGCGCGGACTTCACGGCGGCGGCCGCCGCCGAGCCGCTCCCCGCCGGGCCGGCGGACTTCGTACCGGTGCCGTCCTCACCGCAGGCGGTGAGGGAGAGGGCGAGTACGGCGGTGGCCGCGGCGGCGAGGACGGTGGTGCGGGTGCGGACAGTGGACATGGAGACTCCCCCGGAGTGGGACGAGGCGGTCGGCCGGTCGGGACCGACGCGCCGGTGAGCTGCTGACATCCATGAGTCTGGAGCGCGCCGCTCACGTTCCGCTGCCGTCGTGCTGACGTCCTGCTGATGTCCGTCTGCCGGGCTCCGCTGACGTCCTGCTGATGTCCGTCTGCAGGACTCCGCCGATGTCCCTTCCCCGGTCTCCGCGAGGTTCTTCCGGACCTTCTCCGTCCGGGCGGCAGGGTGCCCGCCCACCGGCCGTGCCGGGTCAGCCCCCGTCTGTCAGGCGACGGAGTGCCAGCGCGTGCCGTGTCCGGTACTCCGCGCGCGCCGAGACCCGCAGCAGGGCCTCCAGAGCCCGCACGGCGCCCTCGTCGTAGCCGGCGTGTTCCGCCTCCTCGGCAGCCCGGTCGAGCAGCAGGATCCCCTCGTCCTCCTCGCCGAGCGCCAGCCGCGCCTCACCGGACACGGCCAGCAGCAGGGACCGGCGGGCCGCCTCCTCGTGCTCCGGCCCCAGCGCCAGTGCCGTACGCGCGGATCCGAGCGCGTCCCCGGGGCGGTGGGCGGAGAGCTGCAGTCGGGCCAGGTGCTGGAGGGCGAGCATCTCCGTGTGCCGGTCCTCCTCCTCCCTAGCCAGTACGACGGCCCGGCCGCAGCCCTCCAGCGCCCGGTCGAGCTCTCCCTGCCCGGCCTGGACGACGGCCAGGTTGATCAGGGCCGTCGCCTCACCGAGCCGGTCACCGGCCTGCTGTGCGAGGCCTGGCGAGCGTTCCAGGAGGGTGAGCGCCTCGGCGGTCCTGCCCTCCTCGGTCAGCACCCAGCCCAGCAGGTTCAGCACCCTCGACTCGGCGTACAGGTCCTGCTTCGCGCGGGCGGAGTCGAGCGCCAGCTCCAGCAGGGGAGCCCAGCTGTCCCGTACCCGCCACACCACCTGCGGCCACTGGAGCAGGATGATCCGCCAGGCCCTGTCGTGCAGTCCGGCCCCCCGGGCCGCCACAGCCGCCCGGGCCAGGTCGTCGCGTTCGGTGGCCAGCCAGTGCATCGCCGCGGCGCGGTCGGCGAAGTCCCGCACGGCGGCCGGCCGGTAGCCCTCCGGCAGCACGAAGCAGGGCTCGCCGCCTGGTTCGGCCGTGTCGGCGGCGGCGAGCGCGGTGGCGATGTAGTGGTCGAGGACGTCGACCAGCGCCTCGGCCCCGGACGCCGGGTCGAGGCCGCGGGCGTACAGGCGCACCAGGTCGTGCAGCACCCAGCGTCCCGGCGCGGTCTCGGTGACGAGGTGGGCGGAGCCGAGGCGCTCCAGGGCCGCCGCGGCCGCGGCGGGGTCGGTCCCCGCCAGCGCGGCGCACGTGTACGGATCGAAGTGACCGCCGGGATGGTGGCCGAGCCGGGCCAACTGCCGGACGGCGTCCGCCGGAAGCTGTTGGACGGTGAGCCGCAGAGCGGCCGAGACACCGGTGTCGTCCACGTCGAGGAACGTCAGCCGGCCGCGCTCGTCGGCCAGCTCGTCCGCCAGACCGGCGAGCGTCCACTGCGGGCGGCCGGCCAGCCGGGCCGCCGTGACACGCAGGGCGAGCGGGAGCCCTCCGCAGAGTTCGGCGAGCCTGCGGGCCGCCACCGGTTCCGCGAGGATCCTCTCCTCACCGAGCACGCCGGCCAGCAGAGCCGTACCGTCCTGGGGTTCGAGGATGCCGAGAGGGACGGGCCGGGCCGCGTCCGAGGCGATGAGGCCCTCCAGCCGGTTGCGGCTGGTGACGAGGGTGACGCAGTCCGTGCCACCCGGGAGCAGCGCCCGGACGGTGGCGGAGTCACGGGCGTTGTCGAGGACCACGAGCAGCCGGCGCCGGTCCGTCAGGGACCGGAAGAGCGCGGCGGCGGCGCTGACGGACTCCGGGACACGGCGCGGGGCGACGCCCAGGGCCAGCAGGAACTCACGCAGGACGTCGATGAGAGCGGGTTCGCCCGTCTCGCTGAACCCGCGCAGATCGGCGAAGAGCCGTCCGTCCGGGAAGGCGGCGGGGTTGTGGTGTGCCCACTGGAGGGCCAGCGACGTCTTGCCCACCCCGGCGGGCCCGGTGACCAGGCACACGGGCGCCTCGCCCGCGGCCGCCCGGGTGAGCGCCGCCAGCTCGGCGTTGCGCCCGTGGAAACCACGGGGGGCGCGGGGCAGCAGGTCGGTGGGGTGCGTGGCCACGGAGGGGCTGTGGGCGGCGGGGCCAAGCGGTCCGGGAGGCGCCGTGGTGCCTGCCCCTTCCGCCGGACCGGTAGCGGCCCGCGACGCTCCGGCCGCGTCCGTGCCGCCGGCCGGGGCCGCGCCGGGCCGGGGCCCGCCGCGCAGGATCAGCGCGTACGCGTCGGCGAGTTCGTGTCCGGGGTCGATGCCCAGCTCGTCGGCGAGCAGCCGCCTCGTACGGTGGAACCAGTCCAGGGCCTCCGACTGGCGCCCCGCCCGGTACAGCGCCAGTATCAGGGCCGCCGCCAGCGACTCCCGCATCGGATGGGCGACCGCCTCCGCCCGCAGTACGGAGGCGGCGCGGTGGTGCTCGCCGAGGTCCGCGTAGGCCCGGGCCAGCTCCTCGACCGTGGCCAGCCGTGACTCCTCCAGCGTGTGCGCCGCGGCCTGGAGCGGTCCTTCGGTGGAGGTTCCGCCGAGTGCCGGGCCCTGCCACAGGGACAGGGCGTCGTCGAGCATGCGTACGGTGTCGGCGGCGCTGCGCTGCTGCCGGGCCAGCATCAGCAGTTCCTCGAACCGCTGGTAGTCCAGCAGGGTCTCCGGGACCCGGAGCACGTAGGCGTCCCCGAGCGTGACCAGCTCCACCCCGTACGCCTGTGCCTCCGCACCCGTCAGAAGGGCGCGGAGGCGTGAGACATGGCCCTGGATGACGCCACGGGCGCGCGGAGGTGGCTCCTCGCCCCACAGGGAGTCCGTCAGCCGGGCGACCGGCACGGGGGTGTTGGCCGACAGCAGCAGGGCGGCGAGCAGGCTGCGCCGTTTCGCGGGCCCGAGCGGCAGGGGCCCCGTGCGGGTGTCGACGGAGACCGTGCCGAGCAGCCGGAACTCCACGAGCGGCATTCCTTCCGGGCAGGACGCACCCGGGGTGACGGCCCGGACAGGTGCCCAGAATATCGGGCCGCGACCAGGCCGACGCACCGTCACGGACACCCCGCGAAGAGGCGGATGTCCGGCCGTCAGGTCACTGGTAGCGGCGCTCGTCGTCCGCGACGACCGTGGTCGTGGGCGGCACCACCATGCGGCGGCGACGCGCGATGCTCACGTAGACGAAGACCCCGACGAGGCCGACGAGCATCATGATCCAGCCGACCAGGTCGACGTTGACGGTGTCCATCTCCCAGTCCGTCGCGAACGCCAGAATCGCCCCGGCACCGATCAGGAGAATGCATCCTCCGAGCCCCATGATTTCCGCCTCCTCGACGGCCCGGTGAATCCGGGCCGGTGTACGGGTCGCGTACCCGGCCCGGCAACAAGCATGTCCGTGAGGGCGGTTGGGACGGTGGAGGAATCAGCCCGCGAGGAACGCGGCGAGCGCGTTGGCGAGGAGGTACGGGTCGTCGGCACCGCAGAGTTCGCGCGCGCTGTGCATCGACAGGATCGCCACACCGATGTCGACGGTCCGGATGCCGTGGCGTGCCGCGGTGATCGGGCCGATCGTCGTGCCGCACGGCATCGAGTTGTTCGAGACGAACGTCTGCCAGGGCACGCCCGCCTTCTCGCAGGCCGCGGCGAACACCGCGCGGCCCCCGCCGTCGGTCGCGTAGCGCATGTTGACGTTGACCTTGAGGATGGGCCCGCCGTTGGCCACCGGGTGGTGCGTCGGGTCGTGCCGCTCGGCGTAGTTCGGGTGGACGGCGTGACCGGTGTCCGAGGAGAGGCAGACGGTCCCGGCGAAGGCCCTGGCGCGGTCCTCGTAGGAACCGCCGCGGGCGAACACGGAACGCTCCAGGACCGTGCCGAGCAGCGGGCCGTCGGCGCCGGTGTCGGACTGGGAGCCGTTCTCCTCGTGGTCGAAGGCGGCCAGCACGGGGATGTACGGGAGCTCCTCGTCCGGCTGCCCGGCCACGGCGGCGAGCGCGGCGGTCGCGGCGTGCACCGAGAGCAGGTTGTCCATGCGCGGTCCGGCGAGCAGCTCGCGGTCGCGGCCCAGGTACGACGGTGCCTCGACGGGGTGCGGCATGAGGTCCCAGCCGGTGATCTCCGCCGGGTCGACGTCCGCCTCCTCGGCGACGAAACGGATGAGGTCGCCCTCCTCGACCTCACCGAGCCCCCAGATCGGCTGCATGTGCTTCTGCCGGTCGAGCTTGAGTCCGTCGGGGTTGGCGGACCGGTCCAGGTGCACGGCGAGCTGGGGCACCCGCAGCAGCGGCCGGTCGATGTTCACCAGCCGGTGCGTGCCGTCCCGGAGGGAGATCCGGCCGGCGAGCCCCAGGTCCCGGTCGAGCCAGGTGTTCAGGAGCGTCCCGCCGTAGATCTCGACGGCGACCTGGCGCCAGCCGTGCACGCCGGTGTCGGGCAGGGGCTTGACCCGCAGGTTGGGGGAGTCGGTGTGGGCTCCCACGATCCGGAACGGGGTGTGGGCGCCGGCGCCCTCCGGCACGTACCACGCGATGATCGCGCCGCCCCGCAGGACGTACTTCCCGCCCTTGGAGCCGTCCCACGCGTCCGTCTCCTCGACCTGCCGGAAACCGGCCTTCTCCAGCCTCGCGGCGGCGGTGGCCACGGCGTGGTACGGGGAGGGGCTGGCCATCAGGAATGCCATCAGATCGTCGGTGTGCCCGCGGTCGAAGCGGAGGGGAGAGCTCATGTTCTTCACTGTAACGACGGTCGGGAGGAACGGTTCACGCCGTCCGCCGGACGCCGCCGGCCGGCGACCGGAAAGCATCGGCCGGGGAGCAGGGCCCGGTGGCCGCGGGTACCGACAGGTCCGGCCCGCCCCCTCGGGAGGGGGCGGGCCGGACCCGGTGCTGTGCGAAGCGCGCGGAGGGGACTAGAACGCGGCCTCGTCCAGCTCCATCAGCGCGTTGTCGACGGTCTCGGCGAGCGCGCGCTCGGCGGAGACGCCCGGCAGGATGTTGGTGGCGAAGAACTTCGCCGCGGCGATCTTGCCCTGGTAGAAGGCGGCGTCCTTGGCGGAGGCGTTGCGCAGCTTCTCGGAGGCCACGACCGCGCCCTTGAGCAGGAGGTATCCGACGACGACGTCGCCGGAGGCCATCAGCAGGCGAGTCGTGTTGAGGCCGACCTTGTAGATGTTCTTGACGTCCTCACCGGTCGCGGTGAGGTCGGTGATCATCGTGCCGACGATCGCCTCCAGGTCCACGGCGGCCTTGGCGAGGTTGTCCAGCGAGCCGGACAGCTCCTCGTCGCCCTGGGCACCCGCGAGGAACTTCTTGATCTCCTCGGAGAGGGCGTTCAGCGAGGCGCCCTGGTCGCGGACGATCTTCCGGAAGAAGAAGTCCTGGCCCTGGATCGCCGTCGTGCCCTCGTACAGGGTGTCGATCTTGGCGTCACGGATGTACTGCTCGACCGGGTACTCCTGGAGGTAGCCGGAGCCGCCGAAGGTCTGGAGCGACTGCGCGAGCTGCTCGTAGGACTTCTCGGAGCCGTAGCCCTTCACGATCGGGAGCAGCAGGTCGTTGAGGCCGTTGAGCGCCTTGGCGTCCTCGCCCGCGGCCTCCTTCACCTGGATCGCGTCCTGGACGGAGGCGGTGTACAGCACCAGGGAGCGCATGCCCTCGGCGTACGCCTTCTGCGTCATGAGCGAGCGGCGCACGTCGGGGTGGTGCGTGATGGTGACCTTGGGGGCCGTCTTGTCCATGAACTGCGACAGGTCGGTGCCCTGGACGCGCTCCTTGGCGTACTCCAGCGCGTTGAGGTAGCCCGTGGAGAGCGCCGCGATGGCCTTCGTGCCGACCATCATGCGGGCGAACTCGATGATGCGGAACATCTGGCGGATGCCGTCGTGCTTGTCGCCGATCAGCCAGCCCTTGGCGGGGTGCTGGTCGCCGAAGGTCATCTCGCAGGTGTTCGAGGCCTTGAGGCCCATCTTGTGCTCGACGTTCGTGGCGTACACGCCGTTGCGCTCACCGAGCTCGCCGGTGGTCCAGTCGAAGTGGAACTTCGGGACCAGGAAGAGGGAGAGCCCCTTGGTGCCCGGGCCCGCGCCCTCGGGGCGTGCCAGGACGTAGTGGAGGATGTTCTCGGACATGTCGTGCTCGCCCGAGGTGATGAAGCGCTTCACACCCTCGATGTGCCAGGAGCCGTCCTCCTGCTCGACCGCCTTGGTGCGGCCGGCGCCCACGTCCGAGCCGGCGTCCGGCTCGGTGAGCACCATCGTCGAGCCCCACTGCTTCTCGACGGCGATCTCGGCGACCTTCTTCTGCGCCTCGTTGCCCTCGTCGAAGAGGATGCCGGCGAACGCGGGGCCGGAGGAGTACATCCAGACCGCCGGGTTGGAACCGAGCAGCAGCTCCGCGTAGCCCCAGATCAGGGAGCGCGGGGAGGTCGTGCCGCCGATCTCCTCGGGAAGGCCCAGACGCCAGTACTCGGAGTCCATGAACGCCTGGTACGACTTCTTGAAGGAGCCCGGGACGGGTGCGGTGTTCGTCTCGGGGTCGAAGACCGGCGGGTTGCGGTCGGCGTCGGCGTACGAGTCTGCGAGCTCGTTCTCGGCGAGGCGGGTGACCTCGTCCAGGATGCTCTTCGCGGTGTCGACGTCCATCTCCGCGAACGGACCGGTGCCGTA
This sequence comes from Kitasatospora papulosa, assembly GCF_000717245.1. Taxonomy (GTDB): domain Bacteria; phylum Actinomycetota; class Actinomycetes; order Streptomycetales; family Streptomycetaceae; genus Streptomyces; species Streptomyces papulosus. Next base: position 320,214 of record NZ_JNYQ01000002.1, on the reverse strand, counting down.
CAGCTTGTCGCGCCCGAGCACCTCGAAGAGGTTGAACTCGATGTCGCGGAGATTCGACTTGTAGTGCCCCATGGGAAGGCTCCGTAATCAATAGCAGTGGCGCGCAGCGCCCCGTGGAGGAGTGAGGGTCGGGCGGCGGACGGCCTGGCGTAGGTGTAACACCTGGCCCGTACGATGATGCTACCCGTCAGTAATAAGGCGCAACCCCTCAAGCCGGAGATGTGTCCGATTACTCTTTGGGGCATGTATGGCTACGACCAGAACCCGGGCGCACAGCAGCAGATGGGCGGCTACGGCGAGCAGCCGTTGTACCCCGAGCCCTCGCCGCCGTCCCTGGCCGACGCGGTACGGGCCTTCACGACCGGATCACTGTCCGCGGAGGACTTCCAGCAGATCTTCGCCACGGCGAAGGTCTACTGCCCGCGCGGTGACAACCCGGGCTTCCTGGCGCTCCACAACACGCAGCAGCCGGTGATCCCCATGTTCAGCACGCTGAAGGAGCTCCGGCGGTACGCGGGCAAGGAGTCCAAGTACTTCGTGATCACCGGTGCCGAGGTGATCGACCTGCTGCCGACCGGCTACGGCTTCGTCCTGGACATGGAGGGGGACCACCGCATGGTCTTCGACGCCAAGGCCGTCGAGCAGATGGTGGACTTCGCGATGCGCCGTATGTACGGCTGACGGCGTACACGAGCCCGATCACACCCGAGGACCCGCACCGGACCGGTGCGGGTCCTCGTTGCTGTGCGGCGGGCGGGAATGAATGCCGCCTTGCGAGATGTTCACCGTTCAACTAAATTGGGATCAGAAGACTCCCGGAGGTGGCTCCCATGCCCGCAGTGACCGTCGAAAACCCGCTGACCCTGCCCAAGGTCGCCGCCCCGGCCGATGCCGTGGCCCGCCCCGTGCTGACCGTCACGACCGCGCCCAGCGGTTTCGAGGGGGAGGGGTTCCCGGTGCGGCGCGCCTTCGCCGGGATCAACTACCGGCACCTCGACCCGTTCATCATGATGGACCAGATGGGTGAGGTGGAGTACGCCGCCGGCGAGCCGAAGGGAACCCCCTGGCACCCGCACCGCGGCTTCGAGACCGTCACGTACATCATCGACGGGAGCTTCATCCACCAGGACAGCCACGGCGGTGGCGGAGCCATCGAGAACGGCGACACCCAGTGGATGACGGCGGGCTCCGGACTCCTCCACATCGAGACGCCGCCCGAGGCGCTCGTCATGTCCGGAGGGCTCTTCCACGGCCTCCAGCTCTGGGTGAACCTGCCCAAGGCCGACAAGATGATGGCGCCCCGCTACCAGGACATCCGCGGCGGCCAGGTCCAGCTCCTCGCCTCCCCGGACGGCGGCGCGCTGCTCCGCGTCATCGCCGGTGAACTGGACGGACACGAGGGCCCGGGCATCACGCACACCCCGATCACCATGGTCCACGCCACGGTCCGGCCGGGTGCCGAGGTGACGCTGCCCTGGCGCGAGGACTTCAACGGCCTCGCGTACGTCCTCGCCGGACGCGGCAGCGTCGGCGCGGAGCGCCGCCCCGTCCACACCGGCCAGACCGCCGTCTTCGGCAAGGGGTCCTCGCTGACCGTCCGCGCCGACGAGTCGCAGGACGGCAACACGCCCGACCTGGAGGTCGTGCTGCTCGGCGGACGGCCGATCCGTGAGCCGATGGCGCACTACGGGCCGTTCGTGATGAACACCCAGGACGAGCTCAAGCAGGCCTTCGAGGACTTCCAGGCCGGCCGTCTCGGCAAGGTCCCGGCCGTCCACGGCATGTGACCGGCCCCGCGCGACGTACGGGTGACGGACCGTCACCCGTACGCCCGCGCGGAAGGGACACCGCTCCCGGCCCGTGATCGGGTGGGAGCGTGTCTACCCGGAAGCCCCTCCTGCCCGACGTCGCGCGGCGGACGGCCGCCTGGTGCGGCGTCCTGCTCCTGGTCGCAGGGGTCGGGGCGGTGGCCGTCTGGCTGAGCGTGACGCTCAAGACGGCGGTGACCCCGGTCCTGCTGGCGCTTCTCGGCACCGCGCTGCTCGGCCCCGTCCAGCGCTGGCTGACGGCCCACGGCGTGAACCGGTCGGTGGCCGCCGGACTCACGTGTGCCGCGCTCGTCGCGGTGGTCGGGGGCGCCGGGTACATCGTCGTCACCGCGCTCGTCGACAGCGGCGACCAGATCGTGCAGTCGCTCAAGGACGCCGCTCAGTGGGTCATCGACCACTTCGACATCGAGGGCGTGGCGAACGTCGACGACCTGGCGGACAACGCCAAGGGTCTCGTCGAGAAGTTCGGCGCGAGCGCGGCGGGCGGACTGCTCAGCGGGATCAGCCTCATCGGGTCGCTCGTGACCACCAGTGTCCTGGCGCTCCTGCTGACCTTCTTCTTCCTCCGCGACTCCGACCGTGCCGCGCACCTCGCCCACAGCGTCGCTCCCCGAGGCACCGGTGACCTCGTCGAGGCGATGGGCCGGAGGGCTTTCGAAGCCGTCGAGGGGTTCATGCGCGGCACCACCTTCATCGCCCTGATCGACGCGCTGTGCATCACGGTGGGCCTGCTGATCCTGCGGGTGCCGGGCGCGGCGGGGCTGGGCGCCCTGGTGTTCGTCGGCGCCTACATCCCCTATCTGGGGGCCTTCATCTCCGGCGCCGTCGCCGTGCTGGTCGCGCTCGCGGACCGGGGCATCGTGATCGCCCTCTGGGTGCTGGGTGTGGTGGTCGCCGTGCAGGTGCTGGAGGGCCATGTGCTCCAGCCCGTCATCCAGAGCCGGACCGTCCAGATGCACCCCGCCATGATCATGATCGCGCTGACCGCGGGGGCGAGCGTCGCGGGGCTGCTGGGCATGCTGCTGGCGGTGCCCCTGTGCGCCGCCGCGGTCGGCGTGATCGGTGAGCTGCGCAAGGGGTACGCGGCCGGCGGTGAAGGGCCGGAGGTCAGCGATCGCTCATGATCCGCCGGCGGCCAGTTCCGCCGGCTCCGCCGACTCGTACAGCTCGAACCAGATCGACTTCCCCTCGCCCCTCGGGTCCACCCCCCAGGCGTCGGCGAGCATCTCCATCAGCATCAGCCCGCGGCCGCTGGACGCCATCTCCCCCGGACGCCGCGTGTGCGGCAGCTCGTCGCTGGCGTCGGCCACCTCGACGCGCAGCCGCCGCTCGCCCGGCTCACCCGTCACCTCCGCCACGAGCAGTGCGTCCCCGTCCGTGTGGACGAGCACGTTCGTGGCCATCTCGGAGACCATCAGCTCGGCCGAGTCGACCTGTTCCGTGTCCGCCCAGTCGTGCAGCAGCTCCCGCAGCTGCCGGCGGGCGACCGCGATCCGCTCGGGCTCCGCCTGGGCGACGGTCATCGCCGAGCGCCGTGAGGGGGCCCTGCGCGCACGCGCACCCTCGCGGCGCAGCACCAGCACCGCGATGTCGTCCTCGCGGCGGTCCACCAGCGGTCCGGTCGTGTAGTGGGAGCCCGGGCCGTGCACGGCCTGGACGAGGGCCTCGGCGAGCTCCTCCAGATCGTCGACGGGCTTCTCCAGGACGGGCCTGAGCCTGGTCCACCCGGTCGCCATGTCGTGTCCGCCGGTCTCGATGAGCCCGTCCGTGCACAGCATGATCGTCTCGCCCGGCCCCAGGACGACACGGGTGGTCGGGTAGTCGGCGTCCTTCTCGACGCCCAGCGGCAGGCCTCCGGCGGTCTGCCGGATCACCGCGGTGCCGTCGACGCTGATCACCACCGGGTCGGGGTGCCCCGCCCGGGCGACGTCGAGGGTGCCGGCCTCGGGGTCGGCCTCCGCGTACAGGCAGGTCGCGAAGCGCGTCGCGTCGGACCGGTCCTCGCCGTCGGTGAGGTCGTACGACTCCGTCAGGCCGGACAGGAAGCGTGAGGCCCGGGAGAGCACCGCGTCGGGGCGGTGCCCCTCGGAGGCGTACGCGCGCAGGGCGATCCGCAGCTGGCCCATCAGCCCCGCCGCCCGTACGTCGTGCCCCTGGACGTCTCCGATGACGAGGGCGATACGGCCGTTGGGGAGGGGGATCATGTCGTACCAGTCGCCGCCCACCTGGAGGCCCCCTCCCGTCGGGATGTAGCGCGCCGCGACCGACAGGCCGGGAACGCCCGGGCCGAGCGAGGGTCTCATCGCCCTCTGGAGGCCCAGCGACAGCTCGCGCTCGGTCTCGGCGGTGCCGGCGCGCGTCAGCGCCTGGGCCAGCATCCGCGCCACCGTGTTCAGCACGGACCGCTCGTCCGGCGAGAAGGCCACGGTGTGGCGGAACCCGGCCATCCAGGCGCCCATGGTGTGGCCCGAGGAGATGAGCGGCAGAAAGGCCCAGGACCGGCGGCCGAAGCCGCTGGCGAGGGGCCAGGTGGTGGGGAAGCGCCGCCGGTACTCCTCGGGTGACGCGAGGTAGATCGCCTGCCCGGTCCGGACGACCTCGGCGGCCGGGTAGTCGGTCTCCAGGAGCATGTCCGTGAACGGCTTCTCGTCGCCGATGTTGTGTCCGTGGTGGCCGATGACGGTCAGCCGTTCGCCCGAGACCCCGAAGACGGCCAGTCCGTCCGGCGAGAAGCCGGGCATGGACAGCGAGCCCGCGACCCGGAGCACTTCCTCCGTGGACCCCGCCTCGGCCAGCGCCCGTCCGGCGTCCAGCAGGAACGCCTCGCGCGACCGTCGCCAGTCGCCCGTGAGGGGGGTCTGCGCCGCCGCGGAGTCCGGGGGCGGGGCCACCTCCTGGAGGATGCCCATCAGGACGTACGTGTGACGGCCGGGGGTGTCCAGCGGAACCGGCTTGGACCGGGTGCGGACCGTGCGGACGACCTCTCCATCCTCGTCCAGGATGCGCATCCTGGCCTCGGCCAGTGTGCCCTCGGCGATCGCGAAGTTCACGATGCCGTCGATCTCGTTCCAGTCGGCGGGGTGGATGCGGTGGCGTACCTCCTCGCCGGAGCGGACGGTGGCCTCGGCGGGCAGCCCCACCAGCCGTGCCGCCTCCGCGTCGAACGCGACCGTGCCCGATGAGCTGTCCCAGCTCCACAGACCGGTCCCGATCGCGGCCAGGATCTCCTCGGTGCGCATTGCCCCACTTTAGGAAGAATGTTCACGCGATCGCCACCGAGGAGCGGCTGCCCGGCAGCGAGCGCGGTGGCCCGCCAGGCGCGTCCCGTACAGCCGTGCGGCGACAATGCCAATGAAGCGGTGCGTCCACGGGCGGTAGCCTGGGGTGTCAATCCACCCCGACCGCGAAGACTGGATGAACGACGATGCATCGGTACAGGTCCCACACCTGCGGCGAGCTCCGCGCCTCTGACGTCGGCACCGACGTCCGGCTGAGCGGCTGGCTGCACAATCGCCGAGACCTGGGCGGCATCCTCTTCATCGATCTGCGTGACCACTACGGTCTCGTGCAGCTCGTCGCCCGCCCCGGCACCCCCGGCAACGACGCCCTGGCGAAGCTGACCAAGGAGACCGTCGTCCGGATCGACGGAAAGGTCTCCGCGCGCGGCGCCGACAACGTCAACCCGGAGCTCCCGACCGGTGAGATCGAGATCGAGGTCACCGAGGTCGAGGTGCTGGGCGAGGCCGGCCCGCTGCCCTTCACGATCAACACCGAGGACGGGGTCAACGAGGAGCGGCGTCTGGAGTACCGCTTCCTCGACCTGCGCCGTGAGCGCATGCACCGCAACATCATGTTGCGCTCGGCCGTGATCGCGTCCATCCGCTCCAAGATGGTCGCCCTCGGCTTCAACGAGATGGCGACGCCGATCCTCACCGCGACCTCCCCCGAGGGCGCCCGTGACTTCGTGGTCCCGTCCCGGCTGAACCCGGGCAAGTTCTACGCCCTCCCGCAGGCGCCCCAGCAGTTCAAGCAGCTGCTGATGATCTCCGGCTTCGACCGGTACTTCCAGATCGCGCCCTGCTTCCGTGACGAGGACGCCCGCGCCGACCGTTCGCCGGGCGAGTTCTACCAGCTCGACGTCGAGATGTCGTTCGTCGAGCAGGAGGACGTCTTCCAGCCGATCGAGAAGCTCATGACCGAACTGTTCGAGGAGTTCGGCAACGGCCGCCACGTAACCTCGCCGTTCCCGCGCATCCCGTTCCGCGAGTCGATGCTGAAGTACGGCAACGACAAGCCGGACCTCCGGGCCAAGCTGGAGCTCGTCGACATCTCCGACATCTTCGCCGACTCCGGCTTCAAGGCGTTCGCGGGCAAGCACGTCCGCGCCCTGCCGGTGCCGGACACCGCGGGTCAGTCCCGGAAGTTCTTCGACGGCCTCGGCGAGTACGCCGTCGAGCACGGCGCCAAGGGCCTCGCCTGGGTCCGCGTCGGCGAGGACGGCACGCTGGCGGGCCCGATCGCCAAGTTCCTCACCGAGGCGGACGTCAAGACGCTCACCGAGCGGCTCTCCCTCGTTCCCGGCCACGCCGTCTTCTTCGGCGCGGGCGAGTTCGACGAGGTCTCCAAGATCATGTCCGCCGTCCGTGTCGAGGCAGCGAAGCGTGCCGGGCACTTCGAGGAGGGCGTCTTCCGGTTCTGCTGGGTCGTCGACTTCCCGATGTACGAGAAGGACGAGGAGACGGGCCGTATCGACTTCTCGCACAACCCCTTCTCGATGCCGCAGGGCGGCCTGGAGGACCTGGAGACGAAGGACCCGCTGGACATCCTGGCCTGGCAGTACGACATCGTCTGCAACGGCATCGAGCTGTCCTCCGGCGCCATCCGCAACCACGAGCCCGAGCTGATGATCAAGGCCTTCGAGATCGCCGGCTACGACCGCGAGACCGTCGAGCACGAGTTCGCGGGCATGCTCCGCGCCTTCCGCCTCGGCGCCCCGCCGCACGGTGGCATCGCCCCGGGCGTCGACCGCATCGTGATGCTGCTCGCCGACGAGCCGAACATCCGCGAGACGATCGCCTTCCCGCTCAACGGCAACGCCCAGGACCTGATGATGGGTGCCCCGACCGTGCTGGACGAGACGCGGCTGCGCGAGCTGAACATCCAGCTCCGTAAGCCCGCCGCCTCGGCCAAGGAGAAGGCCGAGGCCAAGGACTCCGTGGCGAGGGACACCGGCGCGAAGTAGGCGTCGGCGGTTCCGCTCCGGTTCCACGTGAAACAGTCCCCGGCCAACCGGCCGGGGACTGTTTCACGTCGTGCCTCCGGTGCCGGCCGTCCCCCGGTCCTGTCCGTGGTCACGGCACGCGCACAGGAACACACAGCCGACGCCCATGTTCCTGCCAGCCGGGCTGCCTAGTCTCCCGGTCCATGACAGAGAATCAGGGACCCGCACACAAGAAGGACATGACCCGGCGCAGGGTGATCATGGCCGGCGGAGCGGTCGTGGCCGCGGCCGGAGTCGGCGCCGGTGTCGTCGCGACCGCCTCGGCCGGTGAGGAGAAGGGCGCCGCCTCCGGCGCGAAGGCCGGACAGGGCGAGGTGTGTTACCGGCTGACCTCGGAGACCACCGAGGGCCCGTACTACATCGACGCCGACAAGATCCGGAAGGACATCACCGAGGACAAGGAGGGCATCCCCCTGACCCTCCGCCTCAAGGTGGTCGACTCCGACACCTGCAAGCCGCTGAGGAAGGCGGCCGTCGACATCTGGCACTGCGACGCGCTGGGGATCTACTCCGGCTACGAGAGCATGAGCCAGGGCGGCCCCGGCGGCGGCGCCCCGCCGAGTGGTGCCCCCACCGACGCCCCCACCGACGCACCGACCGGGACGCCCACCGGGACGCCCCCGTCCGGAGGCCCGGGCGGTGGCGGCGGACACAGCGAGCCCACCGACGACGAGCGCTACCTGCGGGGTACCCAGCTCACCGACCGGCACGGCTTCGTGGAGTTCACGACGATCTTCCCGGGCTGGTACCAGGGCCGTGCCGTGCACATCCACACCAAGGTGCACGTCGGCGGCACGATGACCGACGCCGGGTACGAGGGCGGCCACACCTGCCACACCGGTCAGTTCTTCTTCGCCGAGTCCGCGGTCCTCGACTCGGCGAAGGAGGAGCCGTACTCGACGAGCACCACCACCCGGACGACCCTGACCGAGGACACCATCTACGACCGGAGCGGCGTGGCGGGCGGGCTGCTGAAACTCTCGTACCGCAAGGGCGGGATGGTGCGCGGCGTGACCGGTTCGATCACGATGGGCGTCGACCCCGACGAGACCCACGACGGCACCGACCTCTAGCACCCCCGGGGCCGGCGGCGTCGTCCACGGAACGCCGGTGAGGAGCCCGGACCGCGACTGTTCCGGGCTCTTTGGCCCGCGTACGGGTGGACCATGTGGAACTTCCCGGACCTCGGGTACCCGAACCGGGTACATCCGCATGGCCCCGGCTCCGATTCGGTGCCGCCGGGCCCGGCAAGGACGGGCACGGGAAGTGCCCGTCCGCCCCTCACCGAGGAGTTCCGCACCGTGTCCGTCCCGCGCCGCCCTCATGTTCTGCTCGTCGTCATGTTCCTGCTGGTCATCGGCTGTTCCGCCGGAGCGGTGCGGAGCTCCGACCCCGAGGCGCCCGGCGGGGCCGCCGGGCCCGGCTCCGAGACCGGGCGGACCCTTTCCGCGGAGCCGTCCCGCAGCCCGGCGGAGATTCCGGACCTGGGGCCCGAGACACGGGCGCACATCCCCGCCACGGCCCGCCAGGCCCTGGTGGTGACCGGGCAGGGCCCTGACTCCAACCGCTCCGAGGCCGTGCTCTACAGCCTCGACGACCCGGCTCTCGGCTGGAGACCCGCGGCGGGGCCCTGGCCCGCCCACAACGGCAAGGAGGGCTGGACGGACCGTCACCTCGCCGACGACCTCAGATCGCCGGTGGGGGTCTTCGGCCTCACGGACGCGGGCGGCCGACTGCCCGACCCGGGTGCCCTGCTCCCGTACGACGAGGAGGCCCGCTTCGCGGTGAGCGGTGAGGGCTTCCTCGGAGAGCCCCTGGAAGGGTCCTTCGACTACGTCGTGGCGATCAACTACAACCGCACCCCCGGCACGTCCCCGCTGGACCGCGAACGGCCCCTCGGTGAGGAGAGGGGCGGCGGCATCTGGGTCCATGTGGACCACGGCGGCCCCACCCAGGGCTGTGTCTCGCTGACCGAGGACAGGATGCGGGAGCTCCTGCTCCTCCTGGACCCCGCGAAGTCCCCCGTGATCGTGATGGGGGACGCCGCGTCGCTGGCCGGATGACGCGGACGCCCTGGCGCACGACGCACAGGAGCCCGGGCCCCGAACACGTCTGGGACCCGGGCTCCTGCGTCGCGTACGCCGCTTACGCGGGCTTCTCCTCGAGGCGCGGGAACAGCACCGCGCCCTTCGTCACCGTCGCGCCCGCGGGCAGCTGCCCCCAGCGGCCCGCGTCCTGGACCCGCTGGTCGGCCAGGGCGCCCAGGGACGCCTCGGCGCCCAGGGAGTCCCACAGCTTCTGCGAGGTGTCCGGCATCACGGAGTTCAGCAGGACCGCGACACCGCGCAGCGACTCGGCCGCCGTGTACAGGATGGCCGCGAGACGGGCCTGGCCCTCCGGCGAGGTGTCCTTGGCGACCTTCCAGGGCTCCTGCTCGGTGATGTAGCCGTTGACCTGCTTCACGAAGTCGAAGATCGCCAGGATGCCGCCCTGGAAGTCCAGCTCCTCGCCGATCCTCGCGTCCGCCGTGGCGACCGCGCGGGCCAGCCCTTCCTGGACCGCGCGCTCGGCGTCACCGGCGGCCGTGGCCTCCGGGAGGGCGCCGTCGAAGTACTTGCCGACCATGGCCGCGACGCGCGAGGCGAGGTTGCCGTAGTCGTTGGCCAGCTCGGAGGTGTAGCGGGCGCTGAAGTCCTCCCAGGAGAAGGAGCCGTCGCTGCCGTACGCGATGGCCCGCAGGAAGTACCAGCGGTAGGCGTCCACGCCGAAGTGCGAGGTCAGGTCCTGCGGCTTGATGCCCGTCAGGTTCGACTTCGACATCTTCTCGCCGCCGACCATCAGCCAGCCGTTGGCGACGACCTTGCCGGGCAGCGGAAGACCCTGCGCCATCAGCATGGCCGGCCAGATGACCGAGTGGAAGCGCAGGATGTCCTTGCCGATCAGGTGGACGTTCGCCGGGAAGGTGCCGTCGAACTTCTCCTGGTTGGCTCCGTAGCCGACCGCCGTGGCGTAGTTGAGCAGGGCGTCGATCCACACGTAGATCACGTGCTTCGGGTCCCACGGGACCGGGACTCCCCAGTCGAAGGTGGAGCGCGAGATCGACAGGTCCTGGAGACCCTGCTTGACGAAGTTCACGATCTCGTTGCGGGCGGACTCGGGCTGGATGAAGTCCGGGTTGGCCGCGTAGAACTCCATGAGCTTCGGGCCGTACTCGCTCAGCTTGAAGAAGTAGTTCTCCTCCTTGAGGAGCTCCACCGGCTTCTTGTGGATCGGGCACAGCTTCGTGCCGTCCTCGGCCTCGATCAGGTCCCCGGGGAGCTTGTACTCCTCGCAGCCCACGCAGTACGGGCCTTCGTACCCGCCCTTGTAGATCTGGTCCTTGTCGAACAGGTCCTGCACGAACTCCTGCACACGGTCCGTGTGGCGCTTCTCCGTCGTACGGATGAAGTCGTCGTTCGCGATGTTCAGGTGCTCCCAGAGGGGCTTCCAGGCCTCCTCGACGAGCTTGTCGCACCAGGCCTGGGGGGTGACGTTGTTCGCCTCGGCCGTGCGCATGATCTTCTGACCGTGCTCGTCCGTGCCGGTGAGGTACCACACCTTCTCGCCGCGCTGGCGGTGCCAGCGGGTGAGCACGTCGCCTGCGACGGTCGTGTAGGCGTGGCCCAGGTGAGGAGCGTCGTTGACGTAGTAGATGGGGGTCGATACGTAGAAACTGTTCACGCCGTCGCCCCCTTGCTTCTCGGATCCAGTGGCCGCCATGGTCGAAATCCTAACGGCCCGTGGAAGATCCACTCACATCGATGACGGCCGCCCGGGACGCGGAGAGCTTTGCGAAACATCCTTTCCCGTACCAAAGACGCATCCTGGGAGGAGTGGACACGCGTGCACGAGGCAGGGGACAACACGATGCGGGTACTGGTCGCCGAGGACGAGGAGATTCTGGCGGAGCTGGTGGCGACCGGGCTGCGGCGTGCCGGATTCGCCGTGGACACCGTGTACAGCGGGGACGCGGCGCTCGCCTATCTGGGACTGCACGACTACGACGTGGTCGTGCTGGACCGTGATCTCCCCCGCGTGCACGGCGACGACGTCGCCCGCAGGCTCGTGTCGACCGGCTCGCGCACCAGGATCCTGATGCTCACCGCCTCGGGGACCATGGAGGACCGGGTGGAAGGGCTCGATCTCGGTGCCGACGACTACGTGAGCAAGCCCTTCGAGTTCCCCGAACTGGTGTCACGGGTGCGTGCCCTGCGGCGCCGCAGCGCCCGGCCGGTCCCGCCGCAGCTGGAGAGACACGGCATCAGGCTCGACAGCGTGCGCCGTGCCGCCACCCGGGACGGGCGTGACCTCGACCTGTCGCCGAAGGAGTTCACCGTGCTGCAGCTGCTGCTGGAGGCCGACGGAGCCACCGTCAGCGCGGAGGAACTGCTGGAGCGGGCCTGGGACGCCAACGCGGACCCCTTCACCGGCGCCGTACGCGTCTGCATGAGCAAGCTGCGCGCCAAGCTGGGGGAACCGGCGCTGATCCGCACGGTGCAGGGCGTCGGGTACGCCCTGTGAGCCGTCTGCTGAGCCTGGTGAGAGCGACCGGGGCCTCCCAGGTGCGCCACTCGACGATCCGGATGCGGATCGCCCTCGTCTACGGCGGGGTCTTCCTGGTGCTGGGCACGGCTCTGCTCACCACGGTCAACCTGGCCTCGCGCGCGGGCACCGACTCGCAGGCGCGCGCCATCGCCACCTCGGCCGCGGTCGCGCAGCCCGGGTTCGCGGTCAACGGCCCCCTGCACGCACGGGGCCGGCTCGGACCGCCCACGGTCTACGACCTCACCGACGACGTCAGTGACGCCGCGAGCAAGGAGCTCCTGTACTGGTCGGCCGCCGCCCTGCTCGTCATGACGGGATGTGCCGTCGGGGTGGGCTGGTGGACCGCGGGCCGGGTGCTGCGGCCCGTCCACGCGATGACCGCGAAGGCGCGACGTCTCTCCGAGCACACCCTGCACGAGCGGATCGCGTCCAGTGGTCCGGACGACGAACTGAAGGAGCTGGGGGAGACGCTCGATGCGCTGCTGGCCCGGCTGGAGAAGGCCTTCGACAGCCAGCGGCGGTTCATCGCCAACGCCTCGCACGAGCTGCGGACCCCGCTGGCCACCCAGCGGGCGGCGATCCAGATCGGACTCGACGATCCGTCGCCGGAGGACCTCGTACGCACCCGGCAGACGCTGCTGGACAACAACCGGCGCAGTGAGCGGCTCATCGAGGGCCTGCTGGTGCTGGCGCGCAGCGAACGGGGGCTCGCGAAGAGCGAGCGCGCACCCGTGGACCTGGCGCAGGTGGTGGGTGAGGAGGCCGCCCGGCCCTTCGCGGCCACGGAGCGGCCACCGGCGCCGCGCCCGGAGATCACGGTCGCGGCCGAGCCCTGTGTCGTGCGCGGGAACCCGCAGCTCCTCGCGCAGCTGGTGGCGAACCTGCTGTCCAACGCGGTGCGCTACAACGTGTCCGGCGGCCGGGTGGAGGTGTCACTGTCGGCGGAGGGGGCCCTGGTGGTCCGCAACACCGGCCCCGCGGTGGCGGAAGGGGACATCGCCGGGTTCTTCCAGCCGTTCCGGCGCGGGGAGGGACGGGACCGGATGGGCCAGGGCTCGGGGCTCGGGCTGTCGATCGTGCGTTCCATCGCGGTGGCCCACGGCGGTACGGCCACGGCGGTGCCCGGCCCGGAGGGCGGGCTCGCCGTGACCGTACGGCTGCCGGTGGATCAGTCCTCCGCGACGGCTCCGCGGGCGGCGGCCCACGCGGGGAGCCCGGCGAGGACCTCCCGGTAGAAGGCGGCGTCGGGCACCTCGCGCGGGGCGGGGCCCGCGTGGAAGAACCCGGCGTTCCGGACGTCCAGCCTGCGCAGGAAGTCGAAGCCCTTCGAGTCCTCCTCGCCGAACGCGACGAACTGGAAGAACAGCGGCAGCCGCGCCGCGTCCGCCAGCGCCTGCTTGGCCGCCACCTTGGCGTCCGGGGCGCCGTCCGTCTGGAAGATCACGAGCGCGGGGCCGGTGGCTCCGGACTTCTCGTAGTGCGCGACGACCTCCTCGACGGCCCGGTGGTAGTTCGTGCGGCCCAGCCGGCCGAGACCCGCGTTCAGCTCGTCGATCCGGCCCTCGTGGGTGGTGAGGTCGATCGCACCGGTGCCGTCGATGTCGGTCGAGAAGAAGACGACGGGCACGGTGGCGTCGGCGTCGAGGTGCGCGGCGAGCGCCAGGGTGCGGTCACCCAGGTGCTGGGCGCTGCCGTCCTTGTAGAACGGCCGCATGGAGCCGGAGCGGTCGAGGACCAGGTACACGGTGGCCCGCAGCCCGGTCAGCTCGTGGGCCTTGAGCGCGGCCTGCGCCGCCTTGTACGGGGCGACGAGCCCGGGTGCCGAGGTCTTGACCCTGGCGAGAGAGACGGCGGGCCTGCCGGCGGGGGCGAGGGCCCTGGGCTCGGCGACGGGATCGACGACCGGTCCGGCGGCGGCGACGGGCTCCGGCACGACGACGGGCTCGGCGGGGGTGACCGGCTCGGCGGCGACGGGGGCGGGTGCGACGACCGGCTCGGCGGCGGCGACGGGTTCCGGCTGGACGGGCTCGGCCACGACCGGCTCGGGCTCGGATACGGCGACGGGCTCGGCCACGACGGGCTCGGAGGCGTCTACGGGCTCGGCCACGACCGGCTCGGCGGTGACGGGTGCCACCTCGGGCGCGGCTTCGGCGACGGGCGGGGCGCTGACGACGGGCTCGGCCACGACGGGCTCGGGCTCGGCGACGGGCTGGGCCGGGGTGACGATCTCCGCGACCGGCTCGGCGACCGGCTGTGCGGCCGCCTCCGCGGCCGGTTCGGCCTTCGGCGCCTCGGGCTCGGTTGCCGGTTCGGCCTTCGGCGCCTCGGGCAGGGCTGCCGCCTCGGCCACGGCTTCCGCCTCGGCCTCCGGGCGCGTCTGCGCCGGGGTCTCCGAAGCGGGCTCGGCAGGTGCCACGGCGGGAACCGTCTCCGGCTCCGTCTCCGCCTTCGGCTGCACCGTCTCCGGCTCAGCCTCCCGCCGTGTCGCCTGGGGCTCCGCCTCCGGCTCCGGCTCCGGGTCCATGTCGATCGTGATCGGTGCCACGGCGACCGGCTCGGCTGCGGCGGTCTTCTCCGCCGCGGCGCCCTCCGTCTCGTCCGTGGCGTCCTTCGAGGCGTCAGCGGCGTCCTCAGCCGGCTTCGCCTCCGGGTCCGTGCCCTGGGCCGGGACCCGCGGTGCGGGGGTGGAGGTCGTCGTGGGTGCCGACGACGTGGCGGCCTTGTCGAAGGCCGCGGCCACCAGGTCCGACGCCTGGCCGCTGTCGTGCTCGGTGTCGGCCGAACGGTCCGAGGGGGAGGCCGGGGCCGGCACCGAGGCCTTCGCGGGCTCGGCCGCCGAGGTCGCGGCCGTCCCCGGATCCGCCTCCGTGGGCTGGGTGCGCTCGGCCTGGGGCGGGACGGTGGCCGTGGTCGGCTCGTCCTGCTCCGTCCGGCCGAACACCTTGCGCAGCAAGCTCCGAATGCCCATGGGCGAGGCCTTTCGCATGAGTTGGGTGCGATAAATGTCCGTACTGCGGGAATTGATCCCTGGCCAGGGCGGATACGTAAGGTTAGCGGCCGGATCCGGCCGTTCGGTGGCGCGGCCCGCCCCTGCGTCGACCGAGCTCCGAACGAGTCCTCACCGAATTATCGGGCAGGCCCCGGACGCCGGGAGACCAGCGGTGTCCCGGACTTCACCCTCCGTTCACCGGCAGTCCCACGTATGGCGTGGACGCGCACCTACCGTCACGCGTGACACACAGACGGAGGGACGAAAACGTGCGCAACCTGCTGCCGCTCATCGGCTCGCACCCGGGCGGGCGCTCTGCGCTGACCTGCCGCTACCGCTGCGGTGACGCCTGCTTCCAGGAGATTCCGAACACCAGCGACAACGAGTACGCCGGCGACATCATCGCCGGTGCCCTGTCCCGCCGTTCGATGATGCGCGCCGCCGCCGTGGTCACCGTGGCCACGGCCGCGGGCACCGCCGCTCTCGCGGGTCCGGCGGCTCCGGTCGCCGAGGCCGCGCCGCTCACGGGCCGTCCGGGCTCCAAGCCCAAGCCCAAGCCCACCGCTCCGGGCGCCCGGGGCCTGCGCTTCGCGGCCGTGGCGCCCAACAAGGACGACCGGGTCACGATCCCCGACGGCTACGGCCAGAACGTCGTGATCCGCTGGGGCGAACCGATCCTGCGCGGCGCTCCCGCCTTCGACCCGGACAAGCAGTCCGCGAAGGCGCAGGCGGGCCAGTTCGGTTACAACAACGACTTCCTCTCCCTGCTCCCGCTCCGGGGTGAGCGCGGCCGTCAGGTGCTGGTCGCCAACCACGAGTACACGGACGAGATCCTGATGTTCCGTGGATACGATCCGGCCAGTCCGACCCGTGAGCAGGTCGAGATCGCCTGGGCCGCGCACGGACTCTCCGTGGTCGTCGTCCAGGAGGAGAACCGCACCGGCAAGCTCGCGCCGGTCAACCGCCACCCGCTGAACCGCCGTCTCACCGCGACCAGCGAGTTCCGGGTCACCGGCCCGGCGGCCGGCAGCCCGCTGCTCCGCACCTCCGCCGACCGGACCGGCCGCAAGGTGCTCGGCACCCTCAACAACTGCGCGGGCGGCACCACTCCGTGGGGCACCACGCTGCACGGTGAGGAGAACTTCAACCAGTACTTCGCCAACGGCTCCAGCGACACCGACAAGCGGTACGGCATCGGCACGGGCGCCACGGAGCGCAAGTGGGAGCGGTTCGACAAGCGCTTCGACCTGGCGCAGGAGCCCAACGAGGCGCACCGCTTCGGCTGGGTCGTCGAGCTCGACCCGTACGACCCCGACTCGACGCCCCGCAAGCGGACCGCGCTCGGCCGTTTCAAGCACGAGGCCGCGCAGCCCCGGCTGACCGCGGACGGCCGCCCCGTGGTCTACATGGGCGACGACGAACGGTTCGACTACTTCTACAAGTTCGTCTCCAGCAAGCGGATGAAGAAGGGCGACTCGCGGGCCGCCCGTGAGCACAACCTGACGCTGCTCGACGAGGGCACGCTGTACGTCGCCAAGCTGACCGGGGACTCGCCCGCCGCGGAGTTCGACGGCACGGGCAAGCTGCCGTCCGACGGCGAGTTCGACGGGAGCGGCGTCTGGATACCGCTCGCCACGGGCACGACCTCGCACGTCCCGGGCATGACGGCCGAGGAGGTGTACGTCTTCACCCGTCTGGCCGGTGACAAGGTCGGTGCGACGAAGATGGACCGCCCCGAGGACGTCGAGCCCTCGCCGCGCACCGGCCGGGTGTACGTCGCCCTGACCAACAACACCGACCGCGGCAAGGCGGGCAAGGCGGGCGCAGACGAGGCCAACCCGCGCAACGCCAACAAGCACGGCCAGATCCTGGAGCTCGCCGAGCACTGGGACGACCCCGCGGGCGACGGCTTCGCCTGGCGGCTCTTCCTCGTCGCGGGCGACCCGGGGGACCCGTCGACGTACTTCTCCGGCTTCCCCAAGGAGAAGGTCAGCCCCATCTCGTGCCCGGACAACGTGGCGTTCGACGACCACGGCAACCTGTGGATCTCGACGGACGGGAACCAGCTCGGCTCGCACGACGGCCTGTTCGGCGTGGCGACGCTGGGCGAACGGCGCGGTGAGCTGAAGCAGTTCCTGACCGTCCCCACCGGCGCGGAGACCTGCGGGCCGGTGATCCAGGACCGGCGCGTCCTCGTCGCCGTCCAGCACCCGGGGGAGGTCGACGGTGCCTCCGTCGAGAAGCCGGCGAGCACCTGGCCGGACGGGCCGGGCCGGATCGTCCGCCCGTCGGTCGTCGCGGTCTGGCGCAAGGACGGCGGCGACATCGGCGTCTGAAGCGTCTGAAGCGTCTGAAGCGTCCGAAGCGGAAGCGGCCCTACGGCCTGTGCCCGTACGGTGCACGCCTGATGGGTGTCGTCCAAATGTGCCTACGAGGGGCCGAGTCGTGCGGCTAGCGTGACCGGCCGGCGCACCTGATCACGGATCAGGTGCGCCGGCGGATCCACCCGCACTCACGAAGGGCCCCCACATGGGACAACCATCCCGCAGGACACGTCTCGCGGCCTGTGCCGTGGCGGCGGGTGCCCTGCTGTCGGCATTCGTGCCGGCGGCGGGCGCCGCCGCCACGCCTGCCGGAGCCCCGGGCACCGTCGCCGCCGACGACCCCGTACCCGGTCACGAGGGCATGCCGGACGACGGTTTCGAGGACGCCCCCGAGGGCGAGCAGGACGACCTGACGGGCCCCGACGGCTCCGTCTCCGGCCTGGCCCCCGCCGACGTGCTGCCGGCCCCGGTCCCCGGCCGTGCCGGGGACTTCAAGCTGACGGCGGGTTCCTCCCTCACCGGCCTGGTGAACGACCTGGACGCCGCGCTGCCCAAGCAGGGCCTGACCGAGCTCATGGAGCAGGCCAACCGCCCAGCGGGCTGGGAGGGCGCCTGCGGCAGCAAGAGCATCTACGGCCCCGACCTCGCCGTGAACCACCGCATCTGCTGGAAGGACGACGACGCCACGTCCACGGAGTGGAGCCCGCAGGCGATCACCGGCGTCTCGGACGCGCAGGAGGACGAGGACTGGGGCTCGTCGAACGCCGAGCCGATCGCCGTGGCCGGCTACGACGACTCCAACCCGGGCCGCAGCGACTACACGTCGGGCCGGGACAACTGCGTCCAGGACGCCGTGTCCGACGCCTGCAACGAGAAGGGCATCCGGGTCAGCTTCTTCAACCAGGCCACCCAGATGTACCGCCATGTACTGCTGGTCTGGCCCTACGTCAACTCCAAGGACCACATCTCCTTCGACGCGCTCCACGCGCGCGAGGGCACATGCACCTCCGGCGTGACGGCCTCCTGCGCGGCGCAGCAGGGCATTCACGCGGGCGGCATGGTCTGGTACGGCAACTACCTGTACGTGGCCGACACCGCCAACGGCATGCGCGTCTTCGACCTGCGCAAGATCATGGACCTCAACCCGGACAACGACGCCGACGTCAACGACCCGACCCCGGACGGCCTGGTCAGTGATGTGCTGGACAAGAAGCGGGTGGGCCGTCAGAGCAACGTCTGGTACTCCTACGGCTACCGGTACGTGATGCCCCAGGTCGCCACGCTGAAGTTCACCACGGTGAAGAACGGCGGGTCCACCAAGGGGAACCAGTGCTACTCCACCGGTCGCCCGAAGGCCTCGTACATCTCGCTGGACCGGACGGACACGGATCACCTGGTGCTCGGCGAGTACTGCAACCACAACAACGGCGGTGACAGCACCGGCCGTGTCGGCACCTACCCGATGACGGCTCTGACCGCCGCCGTCGAGGGTGCGGCGGGGACGACCGCGAGTGCCGACCTCGCCTACGGGCTGCCGGCGGGCACCGCCTTCAACGGCGAGGACCTGTGGCACAAGATCCAGGGCGTCACGCGCTACGAGGGCACGTGGTACTTCCACCGCAGCAACGCGTCCAGCAACGGGCGGCTCCTCCAGGCCACGCCGCAGACGGTGGGCGGTACGCCGCAGCTGGCCGCGAACCCGAAGGTGCTGCAGTCGTCGATCGGGCCGGAGGACTTCTACCTCGCGCACGGCCGGGGCGACGGCTTCGCCCCGCAGCTCTACTCCCTCGGCGAGCACGCCCCGACCACCACGTGTCCCGGGTGCAAGCGTGAGATGTACAGCTACAACATGTCCGAGGTCATCGGCGACTTCGGTTCCTGACCCCGTCCGGGGCGCCTCACCGCACTAGAGTCGTACGCATGGTTTCCGGTGAGGCGCCGCAGGCGGAGGGAAGCGTCCGGGTCGACGCCTGGATCTGGGCGGTCCGGCTGACGAAGACCCGGTCGCAGGCGGCTGCCGCCTGCCGGGCGGGTCACGTCCGGGTCAACGGCGAGCGTGCGAAACCCGCCCAGGCCCTGCGGGCGGGCGACGAGGTACGGCTGAGGCACGCGGGCCGGGACCGGATCGTGGTCGTCTCCAAGATCGTGAAGAAGCGGGTGGGCCCGCCGGTGGCGGCCGAGTGCTTCGTCGACAACAGCCCGCCCCCGCCGCCCCGGGAGGCGGCGGTCCAGGTCCCGGTCCGCGACCGGGGCACGGGCCGGCCGACCAAGCGGGACCGCCGCGAGATGGAACGCCTCCAGGCCCCGCGTGGCCGGCGCGAGCCCGACGCCCCCTGACTCCGGTGGCCCTCCACCTCACCGGCCGGCCGTATCTTCGCCGGTGTCCTTCAGACGGCGAAGACCGTCTTGCCGCGGGCCCCGCCCGCGCGGTTCTGGGTGAGGGCCTGCGGCGCCTTCTCCAGGGGGAGCTCCATGTCGATGGGCACCTCCAGCTCGCCGCGTGCCACCGCCGACGCCAGTTCGTCCAGCAACGCGGCGGTGGGGGCGAGCCGGTAGTCGGACCAGGCGACCCCCGGCGGCGCCGCCACGCTCCGGGTGGTGACCGCGACCCCGCCGTCCCGCAGCAGGGCGGCGTACGCGGCGAACGAGCGGGTGTCCGTGGAGACGAGGTCGACCAGTGCGTCGACCCCCTCCGGGTACAGGGCGCGCACCGCGGACGCCGAGGCGTCGGGGCCGTGGGTCGTGTCGATGGTCGCGATGGCGCCGAGCGCCTTCATGCGCCGCCCCTCGTCGCCCCGTACGGCGGCCACGACCGCTGTTCCACGGGCCGCCGCGAGCTGGGTCAGGAAGCTGCCGACGCCGCCCGTCGCCCCGACGACCAGCAGGCTCAGCCCGCTGCGCACCGCCGTGCTCGACAGGATCTGCGCGGCGGTCGTCCCGGCCGACGGGAGCGCTGCGGCGGCGTGCAGCGGCATGTCGCGCGGGACCAGGGCGATCGGGGAGTCCTGGGGGACGCACAGGTATTCGGCGTACGCCCCGCAGCGGCCGGGCGGGGGTGCCGTCACCCGGCCGAAGACCGCGTCACCCACCCGGAAGCGGTTGTCGCCGCTGCCGATCATGTCGACCCGGCCCGCGAAGTCGGTGCCCAGGACGAACGGGAACACGTGGGGGGACGCACCCGGCGGGGTACCGTCCGCGGTCTGCTGGTCGAGGGTCCCTCGGTCGAGGGTCTGCCAGTCGAGCGGGTTGAGTGCGGCGTACTCGACCTTCACGCGCACCTCGCCCGCCCCGGGATCAGGCTTCGGCAGTTCGACGAGGCCTGGCTCCGCACGGAACGCGCTGACGGCGATGGCTCGCATACCGCAGACCTTCCACTCGCCCCCTGCTCTCACTGCATCCCACTGTCGCCCGGCCCGCGCACCCCCGCACCTCGGGTCCTGGGCGGGCCCCCGCTACGCCCGCCTGCTCGTCATGACCCGTCCGACCACGCCGACGACGGCCAGGACCGCCCCCGCGAGGAGCACGATCCACACGGTCGTCCGCAGGGAGGCGGTCAGCGCGTCGTACACGGCGGCGGCTCCGCCCCGGTCGGTACCCGGTACCTGGTCCAGCACCCGGTCGCGCCCCACGGCGACGGTGATCCGCAGCAGGAGGGCGCCGAGCACCAGCCCGCCGCCCGCCACGGCCACGGTCGTCAGGCCCGCCCGGCGGCCCCCGCGCACGAACGCGAGACCGGCCACCAGGACGAGCAGCACCACCGTGCCGACGGCCGGCCAGACGCTGCAGTACCGCAGCCACCGGAACGAGGACCGCAATTCGTCGGCCCGGTCGGCGGAGAGCACGGTGATCGAGGTCTCCACGACCGGGATCTGATCGGCGAACGGCACCCCGTCGTCGACCAGCTCCTTCTTGACCTCCTCGATCACCGGCGCCAGCTCGATGGTGACCGCCTGCCCGTCCTCCCCGTGCAGCGAGGCGGTCACCGCCTGGTGCGCCGTCCGGTTCGCACTGTCCCAGGCGCGCCGGAACGCCTCGGTCCGGGTGAACGACAGGGCGGTTTCGTGGAGGAACTGCTCGGCCGTGTCCTGGAGGGGACCGAGGTCGATCTTCTTCATCGCCTCGTCCGTGACCAGGGCGGCCACGGTGTCCTGCACCTCGGCGTCGGAGGCCAGCGGGGAGACGGCCGCGAGATAGCGGTCGGTGTCGTCGAGTTCCAGGTCGACCCAGGCCGAGAGAGCGGCGAACGGGACCAGCAGGGTGAGCAGGACGAGTAGTACCGCCGACAGGGCCGCTGAGAGATAGGTCCGCACAGGCACCAGCCAATCCCGTGCGGAGCGGGAGCGCCGGGGGCCGTACGCCATTCGAGTTGCCGGGCGCCCCGGCCGGGTGTGCGCTGGAGGGACACAGGGTCGGGGGGCGGACGTAAGGAGTTGTGCGCCATGGCCACACACGCAACGATGCCGGTGCGCCGACGGACGCGGCCGACCACCCCGGCGCACCACGGGAGGACCGCGCTCTCCTGGGCGATGCCCCTCGTCCTGGGCGTGATCCTCGGCTTCTGGGCCTTCTTCATCAAGCGGGACGGCGGAACCACCACCGACGGGCAGATCTGGCTCGGTGTGATCTCGGGGGTGGCCTTCGCCGCGCTCTGCTACGCACTCGTGCGGGTCCGCTGGTCCCTGCCGCGTGAGCTGCGCGCCGCGGCGTACGGCGTGCTGACCGGGGGCGCGATCGGCTTCCTCTACAGCCTGCACGGCAACAGTGTGCTGGCGTCGGGTCTGCTCGGACTGGTGCTGGCCGCCGGGATGACCTGCACCATGTTCTACGCCTACTACACGCGCGAGGACTGACCCGCGGGCCCGTCGGGGCGCGTCGGGAGGCCGCCGGACCGGGTCCGGCGGCCTCCGGGCGTCCGGCCGGCGGCAGCACGACGTGGCGCGGCCGGGCCTCCCGGCGGGGTCAGTCGCGTACGACGGTGACCGGGCAGGTGGCGTGCTGGGTGACGTGGAGGCTGACCGAGCCGAGCAGGGTCGCCTTGAACCCGCTGTACCCACGCGCGCCGACGACCAGCAGGTTCGCACCCTTGGCGCGTTCCAGCAGGGACAGAGCGGGATTGCCGATCACGACGATCTTGTCCACCGCCGCCGCGCCCTCGGCGCCGAGGGCCTCCTCCAGCGCCTCGTTGAGCGCCACCGTCGCCACCGCCTGAGGGTCGAAGTCCTCCGGCAGGCCCGGCATCAGGGAGCCCCAGCTGGTCGCGGGGTACTCCCAGCTGTTGACCGCCTCGACGGTGTCGCCGGTCAGCTCGGCCTGGCGTACGGCCCAGCGCAGCGCCTTGATCGATGCGTCCGACCCGTCGACGCCCACGACGATCCTGCCCATGTCTGCCTCCGGAGTGCTCGAACATCTACGGCATAACGTCTCCAACTCTAGCCAAACGGAACGTCCGGGGGCCCCGCAGGGCCACCGGACGTCCGGTCAGCCGACGCGGAGACCGGCGAGCTGCTGGGCGAACGGGACGACCGCGTCCTCACCGTCGTCGACGGTGAGGGCCCGGGAGGCGCCGGAGACGGTCCGTCCGGTCACGGCGGAGGCGAGCTCGCCGCCCGCGCGCCGGATCCGGGAGGGCAGCCCATCGGTGTACTCGTCCCCGTGCGAACCCCAGTCCTCGGACGCCGCGTACACGGAGGTCGGCAGGACCACGGCCCGCAGGTAGGCGAAGAGCGGGCGCATCGCGTGCTCCAGGACCAGCGAGTGCCGGGGGGTCCCGCCGGTCGCCGCGACGACGACGGGCTTGCCGGTCAGGGCGGTGTTCTCGACCAGGTCGAAGAACGACTTGAACAGCCCGCTGTACGAGGCGGTGAACACGGGCGTCACCGCGATCAGGCCGTCCGCCCCGGTCACCGCGTCGATCGCCTTCTTCAGGGCGGCCGGCGGGAAGCCGGTGACCAGGTGGTTGGCGATGTCGACGGCAAGGTCGCGCAGCTCGACGACCTCGACCTCGACGCGGCGGTCCTGTCCGGACTCCAGCGCCTCGCGAGTGGCCTCGGCGAGCCGGTCGGCCAGCAGCCGGGTGGACGAGGGGCTGCTGAGACCGGCGGCGACGGCGACGATCCTCAGGGGGGCCGTGGCGGGCATGGTCATCGGATCTCCTCCGGGTCGGCGGCGGCAGCGGCACGGGCGGCGGCGACCGCCGGGTGGACGGGGGCGTCCGGCACTCCGGCCGGGCGCAGACGGGCGAACTCCTTGCGCAGTACGGGCACGACCTCCTCGCCCAGGATGTCGAGCTGCTCCAGGACCGTCTTCAGCGGCAGCCCCGCGTGGTCCATCAGGAAGAGCTGGCGCTGGTAGTCGCCGATCTCCTCACGGAAGGACAGCGTCCGGTCGATGACCTCCTGCGGGGAGCCGACGGTCAGCGGGGTCTGCTGGGTGAAGTCCTCCAGCGAGGGCCCGTGGCCGTAGACCGGCGCGTTGTCGAAGTACGGGCGGAACTCCCGCACCGCGTCCTGCGAGTTCTTCCGCATGAACACCTGACCGCCGAGGCCCACGACGGCCTGCTCCGCGGTGCCGTGCCCGTAGTGGGCGTAGCGGCGCCGGTAGAGGTCGACCATCTTCTTCGTGTGCTCCATGGGCCAGAAGATGTTGTTGTGGAAGAAGCCGTCACCGTAGTAGGCGGCCTGCTCGGCGATCTCCGGCGAGCGGATGGAGCCGTGCCAGACGAACGGCGGGACGCCGTCCAGCGGGCGCGGGGTCGAGGTGAAGGACTGCAGCGGGGTGCGGAACTTCCCCTCCCAGTCGACGACGTCCTCGCGCCACAGCTTGTGGAGCAGCGCGTAGTTCTCGATCGCGAGCGGGATGCCCTGACGGATGTCCTTGCCGAACCAGGGGTAGACCGGCCCGGTGTTGCCGCGGCCCATCATCAGGTCGACGCGCCCGTCGGCGAGGTGCTGGAGCGTGGCGTAGTCCTCGGCGATCTTCACCGGGTCGTTGGTGGTGATCAGCGTGGTGGAGGTGGAGAGGATCAGGTTCTCGGTGCGGGCGGCGATGTAGCCGAGCGTGGTCGTCGGCGAGGACGGGACGAACGGCGGGTTGTGGTGCTCGCCGGTCGCGAAGACGTCCAGGCCCACTTCCTCGGCCTTGAGCGCGATCGCGAGGGTCGCCTTGATCCGCTCGTTCTCGCTCGGTGTCGTACCGGTCGTGGGGTCGGTGGTGACATCCCCGACGGTGAAGATCCCGAACTGCATGGCGCCCGCCTCCAATAGCGTTGAGCGAGAGTGGTTGAATGTTGAACTATGTGAACACACCCTACAACGGGGAACCCCCTCCACCTATTCCGCCCGCCCCGAAGGGCCCGCGCGACCCCGTCACACCCTGGGGAAACCCGGGCGCGGGGGACCGGTGCCCGTTACACTCGACGGCATGACCTCCGTACCGTGCCGGAACTGGTGGCGCTCCTCCTAGGAGCGGCCACCTTCATCTGCGCGGAACCAGGGCCGTTCGACATGGACGGCCCTTCCTGTTGCCCCGGCGCCCCACGGCGGGCCGTCCTTCCCGTGTACACCACCGGCGAGGAGACCCCCGTGACCATGACCACCGACCTGCCCGTCAGCCCCGCCGTGCGCCGCAGCGCCGAACTGGAGGCGCAGCTCGCCCGTGACCCGGGCCGCTTCCGTGTCCTCACCGGGGACCGGCCCACCGGGGCCCTGCACCTCGGGCACTACTTCGGCACCCTCCACAACCGGGTGCGCCTCCAGGACCTCGGCGTGGACGTCTTCGTGCTCATCGCCGACTACCAGGTCCTCACGGACCGCGACGTCGCCGAGCGGCTCACCGAGCACGTGGAGGGGCTGCTGCTGGACTACCTCGCCATCGGGATCGACCCCGCCCGCGCGACGGTCTTCAACCACAGCGCGGTCCCGGCGCTCAACCAGCTGCTGCTGCCGTTCCTGTCCCTCGTCTCCGTGGCCGAGCTGGGCCGCAACCCCACCGTGAAGGACGAGATCGCCCACTCCCGGCAGTCCGCCGTCAGCGGGCTGATGTACACCTACCCGGTGCACCAGGCCGCCGACATCCTGTTCTGCAAGGGCAACCTCGTGCCCGTCGGCCAGGACCAGCTGCCGCACCTGGAGCTCACCCGCACCGTGGCCAGACGCTTCAACGAGCGCTACGGGAACGTCTTCCCCGAACCCGACGCGCTGCTCTCCGCCGCACCCCTGCTGCTCGGCACCGACGCCACCAAGATGAGCAAGAGCCGGGGCAACTCCATCGCCCTCGGGGCCGACGCCGACGAGACCGCCCGGCTGGTCAGGGGCGCCACCACCGACGCCGAACGGCACATCACCTACGAGCCCGAGCGGCGGCCGGGGGTGTCGAGCCTGGTGCTGCTGGCGGCGCTCTGCCTGGACCGTGACCCGCACGCGGTCGCCGAGGAGATCGGCGACGGCGGAGCCGCCGGTCTCAAGCGGACCGTGACGGAGGCCGTCAACACGGCGATGGCCCCGATCCGCGCCCGGCGCGCCGAGTACGCCCAGGACATGGGGTACGTACGAGGCGTGCTCCGCGCCGGGAACGAGCGGGCGAACGCCGTGGCCGAGGCGACCCTGGAGGAGGTGCGGGAGGCGATGGGAATGTTCCGCTGACCGGCCGCGGCCGGCCCCCCTCCCTCCCGGCCCTGCTCCCGTCCCGGTCCGCCGCCGTCGCTCAGCGGCGGGCCCCGGCGCGCTGTCCGCGCAGCAGCTCCGCCAGGCCGCGCCGGGTCGCGGCGATGACCACCCGGTCCTCGGGACGCAGCACATAGCCCGGGTGCAGGTCCCAGACCAGGCCGGAGGGCCGGTCCGGGGCTCCCGGGCCGGTGGGGCCGAGCGGGTCGTACGGCGGCACGGCGGCCAGGTCCGGGAGCCGGTCGGCGGGCGGGGTGGCGTCCAGGGCCAGGACCCGCCAGGCACCCGCCCGGAACGCGTGGTCCACGGTCCGGCCCTCCAGCTGGGGATGCCCCGACACCTCCAGGGCGGCGAACAGCATCACCTTGCGCTCCACCGGTACCGCTCCCAGGATCTGCCGGCCCATCATGGCGACCGCGAACGCCGGCGCGGCCAGATGCGACACGGAGCGGGAACGGGTCAGGGCCCCCGGGTGGGCCGTGCGCAGGGTGCGGTAGACGGCGGTGGCGAACTCGTCGTCGTACAGCCGGAGGGCCACCCGCAGGTCGGGCTTCAACGAGCGTGCGTACAGGGCGGCTTCGAGGTTCGTCGTGTCGATGCTGGTCAGGGCGAGCAGGGCGCGGGCCCGGCGGATCTTGGCCGCCTCCAGGACACCCTCCTGGGTCACGTCACCCAGGACCGTGGGGACGTGCAGGCTGCGGGCCAGCGGGATGCCGCGCGCCTCCGGGTCCTCCTCGACGACCACCACCGGGATGTCCAGCTCGCGGAGCCGGACCAGGACCCGCGTGCCGATCTTGCCCAGCCCCAGCAGCACCACGTGGCCCGACAGACCGCGCGGCGGGCGGCGCAGCGAGGAGGCGTTGCGGAACGAGCCGAAGGCCTCCAGGACGGCGGCGACCAGCAGGGGCAGCAGCAGGAGCCCGGCCATGCCGGAGAGGAGCTGGATGATCTGGCGGGAGTCGGTGTCGGTGTCCTCGACCGCGGGGTCACCCATCGCCAGCAGGTCGAGCAGGGTCAGATAGGCGGCGTGCACCGGGCTGTCGCCCGTGGTGATCACCGAGGCGACGGCCAGCGCGACGACGGCCGCCGCGACACCGAGCGCCGACCACCTCAGCCGTCGCGAGAAGACCGTGCCGAGCGGTGCGCCCCTGCCTCCCATCCGGGTCGGCGCCCGGTCGGGCCCCGCCTGGCTGATGGCCTCCAGGACGATCGTGCCCCGGCCCGTGGCGGCGTTGACCGTCGCCCGGTCCGGGAGCAGCTGGGGCCCCTCGTCGCCGCTGCTGTCGGAGCCCTCGGCGCCGGCCGGGTCCTGGCTGGTGGAGGAGAGCAGGGCCAGCGTGCACAGTCCGGGGTCGGCGAGTTCGCCCGGGCGGGGCGGGGTGCGTTCGACGGCGCGCAGGAGCAGGCCCTCGGCCTGGATCACCTTGCTGCTCCCGGTCAGCGCGGTGGCGGCGAGCGCGGGCGCCGCGGTGTCGGCGTCGGACAGGACGGTGGTGGAGGCGTCCATCGCGGCGGCGTCGAGGCCGGGCACGGAGACGGCGGCCGCCTGGTCGAGGAGCGTCTCCAGGTGCTGGCCGAGCTTGCGGTTGTAGAGCCGGATAACCAGGCGCAGACGGGGATTGAGCCGGCGTGCGGTGAGGGCGGCCCGTATGTTCAGCTCGTCGTCGTCGTAGACGAGCGCGAGCGCGGCGGCGCTGTCCACGCCCGCGTCCTCCAGCACCTCGTCGGAGGGCTCGTGCGCCTCCATGATGCGGACAGCCTCGACCCCGGCGTTGGTGTCGCCGTCCCCGCCGCCTCCGTTACGGCTCATCGCCGCCGACATCCGTCCGAACAGGGCCCCCGCGCGTGCCCGTTGGGTCAGCGGCAGCTCCGGCCTGCGGGTGTCGCGTCCCGGCGGGACGAGGAGCGTGACCCGCTCCCCGTACACGTAGCGCAGCTCGACCGCGAGCCGGCGGGCGAGGGTGTCGTCGCCGCAGACCACCATGTGGCCGCTGCTCGGGGGACGTTGGGGCTGTTGAGGAAGTGATGACACGGAACCCAGCATGCCTTGCCACCTCCGGTTCAGTCGGGCGTGTCGGTGATCATCGCGTGACGGGGACGTGGGCCCGTGTCCGGGCGGCGGGGGCCCGCGGCCCGCTCGATGGCGGCCTCGACCGCAGCGAGCCGGTCCGCCAGCAGCCCGAGCGCCCCGACCGCGCGCGAGGCGGGATCGCCCTCCGGGCCGCCGAGGGCCTGGACGCGCAGGTAGGCGGAGACGACCGCCTGCCGGCGCTCCGCCTGGGCCGGGGTCGACGTGCCCCGGAGCTCGGCCAGCTTGAGCAGGTTCCACTCGGCGCCCGTGGTGAGTGTCTGGGCCTCACCGGCGTAGTGGTCGTCGATGACGGCGGCGAGCTCCTCGTCGTTCATCACGGGCACGATCCGCTGCGCGATCTTGTTCATGTCGCGGTACGAGCCCTGCAGACGGAACGGCGGCTCGGTACGCCCGGCGTCCGACTGCCCGGCCGAGGCGATGTACGCCGCGTTCACCGCGAGCACCGTCTCCCGGGCGGTCAGCAGGTGACGCAGTACGGAGAGGATCCGGTCCAGTTCGGCGGGAGCGTACGGATGCTCCAGCTGTGCGGCCCCCGCGGCGGGGACACCGCCGGCGGCCAGCCGCACCAGCAGGTCGAGGTCGCCCCGGGAGCGGGCGGCGAGCGGGGCGAGGACCGGGTTGGCGGTCAGGGCGTTCTCGACGAAGCTCAGGGCGAAGACCTCGTCCCGGCCGCTCAGGACGTCGCCGAGGTTCCAGACGTCCGCCCGGTTGGCGAGCATGTCCGGGATCCGGAACCTGGCACCGGACTCGGTGTACGGATTGCCCGCCATCACCACGGCGAACCGCTTGCCCCGCAGGTCGTAGCTCCGGGGCTGCCCGTCCCACACCCCTTCGACGCGACGGGTGGCGTCGCAGAGCGGGATGAACTTCTGGAGCAGCTCCGGCGAGGTGTGCTGGATGTCGTCCAGGTAGAGCAGCGTGTTGCCGCCCGCCTCGAAAGCGAAGTTGATCTTCTCGACCTCCTGGCGGGCGGTCGCGCCGGGCGCGAGCGCCGGGTCGAGCGACGTCACCTCGTGGCCGAGATTCGGTCCGCTGACCTTGACCAGGACCATCCCCAGCCGCTCCGCGACGTACTCCACGAGGGTCGTCTTGCCGTAGCCGGGCGGCGACATGAGCAGCAGCAGGCCCTGCGAGTCGGTGCGCCGGTCCGCGTCCACGGTGCCCAGCTGCTTGGCCAGGCTGTCGCCGATGAGCGGGAGGTACACCTCGTCCAGCAGCCGGTTGCGGACGAACGCCGCCATGGCGCGCGGCCGCAGGGTTTCCAGCCGCAGCCGGGAGCGTTCGGCCGCGACCAGGGTGGTGCGCAGTCGCTGGTAGGCGCGGAAGGACGGCACGGTACGGGCGCGGAACTCGGCCGTCCGGGCGAGCAGTTCGTCCAGCCGGACCGGCAGCCGTCCCCGCTCCACGCGCGGGTGGTCACCGAGGAGCCCCTCCACGGTCGCGGTGAGCGGCGCGTCGCAGTCGTACCGCTCCAGCTCCGGGCAGAGCTCCACGGCGACCGCCTCGGCGAGGTCCCCGGCGTCCACGTCCGGGCCGCTCGCCGCGGCGTAGGAGGTGAGCCAGCCCTCCACCAGTCCGCGCCTGGCCGGGAGGTCCCCGGAGAGTGCGGCCAGGTCCTCGTCGTACGCCGGTGTGCCGACCGCGCGGCGGAACTTGTCCAGCAGTGTGCGGGCCGACGCGCTCGTGACGAAACCGGCGGGGCCGCACGCCAGCTCCTCGAAGAGGTACGCGGCGACCTCGTGCGGCGCCCCCATCGCCGCCGCCCACTCCGCCTGGAGGGTGGCGACGGCCGGAGCGAGGCCGAAGGTGTCGCGGGCGCGCGCCAGTGAGGCGGCCTGCCGTGTCCAGGACGTCCGCAGGTCCTCGTCGGCCTCGTGCGCCCAGAACAGCTGGGCCGCCGCGCGCACCGACGACGGGAAGCGCAGCAGGCCCGCGCCGGCGAGCAGCCGCAGCAGGACGGTCAGGACGGCGAGGGCGTCCTCGTCGTGGACACCCCGCTGATGGCCCTCGTCGTACGCCGCCGCTGCCGCCTCCCGCACGAGCGTGGCGAGATCCGCGCCGGCCAGGGCGTCCGCGCCGTGCTCGTCGAGGAGCCGGGCGGCCAGGTGCTCGGCGCGGTAGACGTCCGGCGTCTCCGAGGGCAGCAGTCGGCCCCAGTGCGCGCGGGTCGCCGCGAACTCGGGGTCGGTGACCGGAGCCCGGTAGTCCGTGCCGGTGAGCGCGAAGGAGATCCCGTCCCCGGACGGGACCAGGGTCAGGTCGAACGGCCTGCTGTTCACCGCGAACCGGTGGCTTCCCAGCCGGATCACGGAACCGCCGTCCGCGTACAGCTCGCTCCGGTCGCGCAGGGCGCGCCCCGCCTCCTGACGGGCGGCCTTCAGCCGGCCGTCCAGCTCGTCGGCGCGCACCGGGTCGCCGAGGGAGCGGAGCTCGTCCGCGGTGCGGCGGACCTTGGCGACCATGGGGTCGGAGGCGAAGTACGTGTGGACGGCGTCCAGGTCCTCCAGTCCGGCCAGCCGACGCGAGACGGTCTCCAGGACCCGGACCGCGGACTCCGCGAGCCGTTCCGCACGCCCGGCACGGGCCTCCTGCAGCGTCTGCTTCCGGCCCGAGAACGCCTCGTACACCTCCGTTCGGCGCTCGGCGAGCCGCGCCAGGAAGTCGCCGGACTCGGCGAAGCGCGACTCCAGGTTCTCCAGTTGGAGCAGGACCCGGGCCAGCTGTTCGTCGCACGAGTCGGGGGAGTCCGCCGAGGCGAGGGCCCCGGTGACGGCCTGGCCGAGCAGGGCGAACTCCGCGGCGAACTCGGCCTGTCCCTCCCGGGCCACCAGTTCCCTGCGCCGGGCGTCGAGTGTCGCCCGGGCGCGGTTGGCGCCCCCCAGGACCTCGGCGATCCGCTCCAGGACCGACGTGCGGACGGTGGCGTCGCCCATGTCCAGCCCGGCGACGACCTCGGTGACCGTCCCGAGGCCGTCCGTGATCTCCGTGAGCCGGTCCCCGGCTGCCGTGGCCTCGGCGACGGTCTCCGACTCGCCGGCGGCCGCGGTGATCCGCCCGAGGTCCTCGTGGTACCCGGCGAACGCGTCCTCCCCGGCGAGGAAGGCGACCGCCCGCTGTGCGGCCGTCTCCAGATCGCGTCCGGTCTCCTCGCGGAGCGCGGCGATGCGGTCCGTGTCGGCGTACCGCATGTCCGCCAGGGTCGCCAGGTGTCCGTGGGACCTGCGCAGTTCGGTGAGCCCCTCGACCCACGCGGCCGCCGAGCGCGGTGCCTCGCCCCGGATGCGGCGGACCAGGGCGGTGAGCCCGGCGACGGCCTCGTCGAGGGCGGCGGCGGCCTGCCCGGTCAGCTCCTGGACCGTCTCGAACTCGGCCAGTACCTGACGGGCGGTGGCCCCCAGGGCCTCCAACGGCTCGGTGAGCGCGCCCAGTGCGGGATCGGCGAGCCAGTGGTAACGGTCCCCCGCGCGGGTGCAGTCGGCGACGAGCCTGCTGTACACCGCCGTCGTCGGGGTCATGTCCCGTACGCCGTGCGCCAGGGCCAGGCAGTCGGAGATCCCGCGCACCAGGTCGGCGTTGCCGGTCCGGGCGATCGGGCCCGTGCCGGGGGGACGGGACGCGGCGTAGGTGTCGGAGACGTAGGGGGTCTGCCAGCGCTGCAGGTGGTGCACCCGCGCCGGCCCGTCGGCGCCGTCCTTCAGCAGGAACAGCGTGCCGTCGTCGAGGAGGGCGTGCCCCCGGCCGAGCAGCGGGGTGGCGACCTCCTGGCGGATCAGGTTGTAGGGGAGGAGCAGGGTGCGGTCCTCGTCCCGGGACCGGAAGACGTAGAGCACGTCCTCGCCGTTGGGCGAGCGGACGGTGCCTTCGAGGACGGGGTCACCGAACTCCCCCGCGGTGTCGAAGGTCTTGGTCCTGCCGGTGGTGAGGTGGTAGCCGCCGGGAAAGATGATCCCCTGGTCCTCGGGCAGCCGGAGGCAGGACGGGCCGATCGCGTCGAGCCGCAGCACGGTCGACAGCAGGGTGTTGAAGACCAGGTGACGCCAGGCCTCCTCCTTGTAGGGGCGCACCCGCAGCAGGATCAGCGGACCCGCCACGGCGTACTCGACGGCGGCGTCCGCCAGGGACTGCAGCGGCTCGTCGACGGGCTCCTCGTGGATCCCCTCGGGGGACTCGGTGTCGTCCACCGCCTTGACGGTCAGGGTGCCGCTCAGCGTGTCCACGAAGACGGTGTCCAGGACGGCGATGTGCGGATGCCGGCCGGGCCTGTGGGCGTCCCGGCCCACCGGCGTCCACGTGAAGTCGTGCGAGGGAGGGAAGACGTGGTCGCGCTCGCCCCGGGCGTCCAGGAACGCCCCGGGCGCACCGTCCGGGCCGAGCGCCCAGCGCAGGACGCGGATGTCCTCGGCGGTCTCCCCGGTGCGGAACACGGCGAGCAGACGGCCGTTGACCCGTCGCAACCGGAGCAGCCGGGCGTCACGGTAGTAACGGTGCAGGCCGGCGAACTCGCGTACGAAGGCCTCGTCGTCCAGCAGCCCCGCGTCCGTCTCCTCCAGACCGGGCTCACGCAGGACGAGTACGTCGCCGACGCCCGCCTCCCCGCGTGCGCCGGGGCCGCGCTCGAAGCCGAACAGCAGGCGCCCGCCCACGGGGACGAGGTCACGGGCCACCGAGGCGTGTTCCGTGGACACCTGCTCGGTGGCGAGCAGGTGCAGCCCGGTGGACCCGAACTCCTCGGTCCGCCGCGCGTCGAGCGCCTCGGCCCGCCGCACCAGCTCGTCCGCCTGCTCCCGGAGCCTGCGCCTGAGCACCTCGTAGGCGTCCGCGTCGGCATCGGTGAAGGTGATGTCGCGGTCCATGCGCACTGCTCCCTACGAGATGACGTTCATCGACCCGGGCCGCCCGCCCGGCGTCGGCGGCCCCCTTCCCGGGGGCCGGTCCCCCGGCCCCCGGCCCTTCGGTGGCCGGGGACCCCCCGGCCACCGGACGGACCCGCCCTACACGGCGGCAGCCCCGTTGTGCGCGGGCGGTGCCGGTGCCGTCCCGTTCACCGAGGGCGCCCCCCTCAGTGACGAGACCGTCATGCCCGCCAGTCCCAGCTCCTCCGCCGCGGCGAGCAGCTGCTTCACCTGCCCCGAGGCCGCGCCCGGCGACCGCATCAGCCGTGTGAGCAGGGCGGACACCGTCAAGTTCTGCACGTCCCCGGAGTTCAGGGACCCCAGGACCTGGGTCAGGTCCTCCGTGAACGTCCCCCGGCCGTCGAGCCAGGGCCCGGCGAGCGCCTGCACGGTCTTCGAGTTCTCCACGAAGCCGTCCACGCTCCGACCCAGGGAGACCGAGGACACCAGCCGGTCGAAGAAGACGGAGTCGCCTCCGACGATGTCGATGTCGGCGTTCTCCAGCCCCGTCGCCAGCACGGTCGCCTGTGCCTCCGCGACCTGGCGCCGCACGTCGAACTCCGCGAGCCGGATCTCCTTCTCCGCGTCCAGCCGGAGCCGGTACTCCTCGTGGCCCCGCGAGGCGTCGTCGAGCGCCGCCATCGCCGCGGCCTTCTCGGTGAGCCCTTCCGCCTCGGCCTTCAGCTTCTCGCCGATCACCGCCGCGTCCGCGGAGGCCTGGGCCTGCGTGCCCTCCGCGACCGCCAGGGCCTTCAGGCGCGCCCCCTCCGCCTCGGCCCTGAGCCGTGCCTCCGTGGCCTGCGCCTCCGCGAGACCGGCCTTCTCGGTGACCTCGGCCTCCGCCTCCCGGACCTGGACCTCCGCGAGCCCGGCAGCCGCGTTCTCCGCCTGGATGCCCTCCGCCAGCCGCAGCTTCGCCTGCGCGTCGAGGTCGGCCGTCTTCAGCCGGGCGTCCGCGAGCGTCAGCTGCTCGGCCGCCAGGTGGACCGCCGCGGCTTCCGCGGCCTCCGCCGCCTTGATGTCCTTGACCAGCTTCTCCTGGGCCTCCGCCTCCGCCGCGATGATCACGGACCTGCGGGTGCGCTCCGACTCCTCGACGGACCGCAGCGTCAGGATCGACTCCTCCTGCTCGGCGACCGTGCGGTCCACCGCGATCCGCTCCCGGATCACGTCCGCGACCTCACGGCGCTCCGCCTCGACCTCCTTCGTCGCGGCGATCCGGTTCAGCTCGGTCTCACGCTCGCGACCGATGACCTCCAGCAGCCGGTCCTTCTCGATGCGCTCGTTCTCCACGGCGATGACGCGCTCGCGGTTCTTCTGCGCGACGGCGACCTCGCGGGCCTGGTTCTCCCGCTGGATGCCGAGCTGCTCCTCGGTACGGATGAACGCGCTCTGCGCGCCGAGCCGCTCCTCCTCCTGCACCCGGGCGGTGGCCGACTCCTCGCGGGCCCGCAGCGTCTCGACCTCGCGGCGCTGCTTGATCTCGGCCTCGGCCTGCCGGCGCTCCAGCTCCAGGATGGTCTCCCGGGCGTCGACGTCCTGCCGGGTGATCTCCTTCTGCTCGGTGCGCTGGAACTCGTTGGTCCGCACGTGCTCGATCGCCGTCAGCTCGGTGATCTTCCGGATGCCCTGGGCGTCCAGGATGTTGGCACCGTCGAGCTGGGCCATCGGCGTCTGCTCGAGGAAGTCGATCGCGGCGTCGTCGAGGTGATAGCCGTTCAGGTCCGTCCCGATGACCCGGATGATCCGGTCCCGGAACTCCTCGCGCTTGGTGTACAGGTCGACGAAGTCGAGCTGCTTGCCCACGGTCTTCAGCGCCTCGGAGAACTTGGCGGCGAAGAACTCCTGGATGGCGGCCTTGTCGCTCGCCCGCTCGGTGCCGATCGCCTGGGCGACCTTGATGACGTCCTCGACGGTCTTGTTGACGCGGACGAAGAAGGTGATGTGGATGTCGGCACGGATGTTGTCCTGGCAGATCAGGCCCTCACGCCCGGTCCGGCGGATCTCGATGGTCTTCACCGAGATGTCCATGGTCTCGGCCTTGTGCAGTACCGGCAGGACCACCGCGCCGGTGAAGGTGACGTCGACCTTCTTGGTCTTGGAGATGATCAGCGCCTTCCCCTGCTCGACCTTGCGGAAGAGCCGGGTGATGACGAAGAGCAGAGCGACGGTGATGAGCAGGACAACGGCGACGAGCACGCCGATGCCCCAGGAGATGGCATCCATGACAGTCCTTGGCGGCTGGTGGGACGTACGGAGTCGAAGGCGCGCCCGTGTGACGGCACGCGGAACCACGGGCCCGGGGGCCCGGAGGAAGGGAGGGCGGGTCAGACGGCCTTGCGCGGCAGAGGACGGGGGGCGAGCGCCGCGTCGTACGGCGAGACCCAGAAGAACTCGCCCTCGGCGTCGTACGCGTAGAGCAGCCCCGTGGCGCCGGAGGTGAGCACCTCACCCGGAGATGACGGCCTCGGCGGCTGCCGTACCTGCACGATCGCGGTCGACCCGTCGGCGGCGGCGACCTCGGCCTGACCGAAGTCGGCGCTGACGGATCCCGTGCGGACCGTGCAGACCTGACCCACGAAGTCCCGCAGGGATGGTGGAGGTTCCGCGGGGAAGAACCGGCGGAAGCGGTGTACCAGCATGCGGACCACCCCCCAGGCGATCAGAAGTGCCCCCGCCAGGACGGCGAGGTGGAGCAACGCCCGCGCGGTGCCGGTCGCTCCGCTGCGGAGCACCAGGACCGAGCCGGTCAGGCAGGTGAACCAGGAGAGGACGACCACCAGCGACACCGAGACGGAGACCGGCACCCCGCCGAAGCCGACCGCTTCGGTGTCGAGGTCGGTGTCGAAGGAGTCGGACCCGGCTGCCCCGGCCAGCACCAGCAGCCAGAAGCAGACGACGACCACCAGGGCGGCGCCGAGGACGACGGCCGGGAAGGTGGTGGCCGCGGAAAGGAACTCGGTCATCGATGCTGCCCCCGTCCCGACTGGCTCCCGTACGGCGGGAGGCGCGGGTGAGGGGGCGCCGGCGCCGCGACACCGCGAACGGCTCCGCAGCAACCGGCTTCTTCCCCCGTGATCCCCCGTGCTTTCCCCCGTGTGTTGCTGCACCGATCGTGCCAGCCGGGGCGTCTCCGGCGCATTGCCGGAGTCCGGCAGGCTTGACGGGTCCCGCCTGCCGGGCACCGGCATCCGTGTTCGCGCGTTGTCGGGACGACAGTGCTGTTGATGTACGGAGGAGTGCGCCGTGGCGGAGCCCGAGATTTCCGAGCGGTTCCTGGAGGGCTATGCCGGGATCCTGGCCGAGGTCGCGGAGACCGGCCGGCGGCTCACCCGGGACGAGCTGGAGACGCGGCGCGCGCTCGGCCGGGAGGCCGCGGAGGCGGGACACCAGCTGCGGGCGCTGGTGCGGCGGCATCTCGCGGAGACCCGCGCCGCCTGGCCGGTCGAGGCGGCGCGCTCGTCGTCCGCCGATTCCGTGCTGGCCGCCGTGGAACAGGTGGTCGACGCCTTCGCGGAGGGCTTCGAGCGGGCGCAGCGCCTCACCGTACGGCGCGAGGAGGCGGCGCGGCGGGAGTTCATCGACGACCTGCTCTACGGCCGCAGCGACCTGGGCAGACTCGCCGAGCGTGCCACCCGGTTCGGGCTGCGGCTCTCGCGGGCGCACGCCGTCGCGGTGGCGGCGGGCCCCGAGGCGTACAACGAGTCGGACGCCGTGCCCCGGAGCGTGGAGGCGGCGCTGCTCGCGCGTTTCGGCGGGCGGAAGATCCTGCTCACGACGAAGGACGGGCGCCTGGTCTGCATAGCCCCCGGCAGCCAGCCGGACGTCCTGAGGTACTTCGCCAAGCAGGCGCACGCCGCCACCGACGGCCACCAGGTGGCGGTCGGCCGCCCGCACCGCGGCCCCGGCGGGGTGGTCCACTCCTACGACGAGGCGCTCGACGCCCTCGACCTGGCACAGCGGATGGAGCTCGACGACCCCGTCCTGTACGCCGCCGACCTGCTGGTCTATCCGGTGCTGACGAGGGACCGGCAGGCGATGGCCGATCTGGTGCGCAGCGAGCTCGGCCCGCTCAAGGAGGCGCGGGGCGGGGCGGAACCGCTGCTGCGGACGCTGTCCGTGTACTTCGACGCGGGCTGCGTGGCCGCCGAGACGGCGCGCCGGCTGTCGCTCAGCGTGCGTGCGCTGACGTACCGGCTGGAGCGGATACACCAGCTGACCGGATCCGATCCGTCCGACCCGATGCACCGGTACACGCTGCAGACGGCGGTGATCGGCGCCCGGCTGCTGGACTGGCCGGCGAAGGAGATCTGAACCGTTGCGGGTGCGGCCCGCGGGCGTGGGCCGCACCCGCGGCACGGTCCTACAGGTCGAACTCGTGCGGCGGCAGGTCCAGCGCGAAGCACGCCTCGCGCACGACGGCCTGCTCCGACTTGTCGAAGTCGCCGTCCGCGCCGCCGATCACGATGCCGATCTGGATCACGGCACGGGCCTCGGCGGGCTTCTTCTTCGCCTTGGCGATCTCCTGGAGCACGCTGACCTTGCCGAAGGCGAAGTCCGCCGTCAGCTTGTTCACGTAGTCGTTGAACCGGCGCTGGAGATCGTCCGCGGGGAAGTTCTGCAGCACGTCGTTGGTGGCGATCAGGGTGGCGACGCGCTGCCGCTCGGACGGGTCGATGGAACCGTCGGCGGCGGCGACCAGGGCGCACATGGCCATGCTCGCGTCCCGGAACGCCCCGCTCTTCAGGTCGTTCTTCTTCGCCTCCAGCTGCGTCTGCATCGTCGACGCGGATTCCTTGATCCGATCCCAAAGGGCCATGACGTCTCCATGTGTCGTGTTGCCTGTGATGCGGTGACCGCTCGAACTCTACAGCCGTGTAGAAGAACCAGGGGCGGACAACGGCCGCACGGCGGCGGACGGGGCGGTAATCGGCCACTCAGTAGGATGCGGCGGATGAACAGGCCCACAGGTACGGACGACGACGGCGGCACCCGGGAGGGACCCCGGTTGCCCAGGCGCGCCCAGGGACAGCTCGAGTCCCAGGTCCTGACGGTGCTGAGCTCGGCGGGCGGCCCGGCGACGGCCGGCTGGGTGCAGGAGCACCTCGACGGCGACCTCGCCTACACCACGGTCATCACGATCCTCTCCCGCCTCTACGCGAAGAAGGCCGTGACCCGGACCCGGAAAGGCCGTTCCTACGTCTGGACCCCGGCCTCCGACGAGGCGGGACTCGCCGCCCTGCGCATGCGCCGCGTCCTGGACGGCGAGCGGGACAGGGAAGCCGTCCTGGCCCGGTTCGTCTCCGCGCTGTCCCCGGGCGACGAGGCCAGGCTGCGCGAGCTGCTCTCCCGCGCGGCCGAGGGGACCGACGAAGGCCCGGCCGGCACGGACGGCCTCCACGACGGCCCGGACGACCCCGGCGACACCGACGACTCCGCAGCTCCGGAAGGCTGAGAGCCACCACGATGGGCGTCTTCGTCTACCTGCCACTCGTCCTGCCGCTGACCGCACTGCCCATGGCGCGCCTCGCCGAACAGCATCTGCACCCCAGGAGCGCCACCCGCCTGCTGGCCGTCACCGGTTCGACGCTGGCTCTGTGCAGCACGCTCTGTCTGGCCCTGCTCATGGTGGTGGGAACGGCCCAGCTCCCCGGTAATCCGCTGCCCGACGGGTGGTCGGACCCGGAGGTGCGTGCCGCGGTGCCCTACGAGGAGAAGGCGGGCCTGATCGCGATCGGTGTCCTGGGGGCGGTGCTGGCGGCCTGCGGCAGCACCCTGCTGCGGCACACCAGGGCCCGGATCCGCGCGGCCCACGCGCTGGGTCCGGAGGCGGGGAACGGCGCCGCCGGGGACCTCACCGTCATCCCGTCCCCCGACCCGTTCGCGTACGCCCTCCCGGGAGGACGCGGGCGCGGCCGCGGTGACGTCGGACAGGTCGTCGTCTCCACCGCGATGATGGAGTGCCTGGACCCCCGCGAACGGCGGGCGCTCGTCGCCCACGAACGCGCCCACCTGACGGGCCGCCACCACCGCTATCTGCTGGCGACGCAACTGGCGGCGCGGGCCAACCCGTTCCTCCTGCCGCTGCGCACGGCGGTGGCGTACAGCACCGAACGCTGGGCGGACGAGGAGGCGGCGTACACGGTCGGCAGCCGCCGGACCGTGGCCACGGCGGTCGGCAAGGCGGCCCTGTTCGCGAACCGTGAGCCGGGGCCCGCCGTCCTCCCGGGCTTCGCGGCGGCGGCCGGCCCCGTGCCGCGCCGGGTGGCGGCGCTGCTCGACCCGGAACCCTCGGCCGGGCTGTGGCCTCCGGCCTCGGCGCATCTGGCCGTGGCGGCGGCGACCGCGACGGTGGGGACGGCGGCCTCGGCGCTGTCGTCGCTCAACGCGACGGTGACGCTCGTCGGCATCCTCCACGCGGCCACCCCGCTCTGACCCTCCGGGAGCGGACCCTCAGTCGGAGTCGCGCCCGGCGTGCTCCGGCGTGAGGTCGTCGTGCGAGGGCATCGGCCGGTCGTCCACGACGGCCGGCTTCTTCCCCTTGCCCGCCAGGACCGCCTGGAGCTTCGAGGCGACCGGCTCCGTCCACCGGGCGGTGAGCGGGCCGACGATCACCAGGATGAGCACGTACGCGGTCGCGATGGGCCCGATCCGCGGTTCCGTCGCCACGGCCAGACCGGCGATGACGATGGAGAACTCCCCGCGTGCGACGAGCGTGCCGCCCGCGCGCCAGCGGCCCCGCGGTCCGATCCCGGCCCGCCGGGACGCGTACCAGCCGGTGCCGATCTTCGTGAAGACCGTGACGATCGCCAGCAGCGCCGCCGGGAGCAGCACCGGCGGGATCTCCGCGGGGTCCGTGGAGAGCCCGAAGAACACGAAGAACACGGCGGCGAACAGGTCCCGCAGCGGCGTCAGCAGCTTGCGCGCGCCCTCCGCGACCTCGCCGGACAGGGCGATGCCCACGAGGAACGCGCCGACGGCAGCGGACACCTGGAGCTGCTGGGCCACCCCGGCCACCAGGACGGTGAGTCCGAGGACGACGAGCAGCAGCATCTCCGGGTTGTCGGAGGACACCGCGCGGCTGATGAGCCGGCCGTGACGCAGCGCCAGGTACAGCACGAAGCCGACGGTGCCGAGCGCGATCAGCAGGGCGATGCTGCCGCCCGCCAGACCGACACCGGCCAGCATCGCGGTGAGCAGCGGCAGGTAGACGGCCATGGCCAGGTCCTCGATGACGAGGACACCGAGGATGACGGGCGTCTCGCGGTTGCCGAGCCGGCCCATGTCGGTCATCACCTTGGCGATCACGCCGGACGAGGAGATCCAGGTGACCCCGGCGAGCGCGACGGCCCCCACGGGACCCCACCCGAGCATCAGGCCGGCGGCCGCGCCGGGGGTCGCGTTGAGCACGAAGTCGACGGCCCCGGACGGGTACTGCGTCTTGAGACTGGTGACGAGCTCGGAGGCGCTGTACTCCAGCCCGAGCAGGAGGAGCAGGAGGATGACGCCGATCTCCGCCCCGATGGCGGTGAACTCCTCACTGGCGCCGAGCGGCAGCAGACCGCCCTCCCCGAAGGCGAGACCGGCCAGCAGGTAGAGGGGGATCGGTGAGAGGCCTATCCGCCCGGCGAACCTGCCGATGATGCCGAGCCCCAGAATGACGGAGCCCAGCTCCACCAGCAGTGCAGTCGTGTCGTGCACGGTCAGCCCTCCGCAATGATCTCGGAGAGCGTGTCCACGCCCTCACGCGTACCTACAACGACGAGCGTGTCCCCGATGGCCAGCCGGAAGTCCGGCCCCGGCGAAGGGTGCGCGCTGTGCGTGCGCAGCACCGCCACGATCGAGGCCCCCGTGCGCGTGCGCGCCCGGGTGTCCCCCAGCAGCCGGCCGCCGTACGGGGACCGGGCCCCGAGCGGGATGTGCTCGGTGACCAGATCGATCCCCTCGGTCCGTACGGCGTCGATGGGGGCCGCGTCGATGAGGTGGGCGAGCCCGGTGGCCTCGGTGGTCGTCAGGGGTACGGAGAGCAGGCACGAATCTGGGTCGTCCTTCTCGTAGAACCCGAGGAAGCGCCGCCCGTCGTGATGCACGACCACGGAGATGTGCTGGCCGGATTCGGTCGTGTAGTCGTACTGGACGCCGACTCCCGGCAGCGATGTGCGGTGGGTTCCCATGGCTTCCTCCCGAGGGCGCGCGGCGACGGAGCAACGCTTTTGATGATCTCTTTAGTCGCCCATTACCTTATCGGGCCGCGCAAACCACCCATGTGGGTGCTTCTGGCGCCGGAGAGCGCCGTACGGACCGGGGAAGCTCGCTGCCGGGAGTGTGGAGGCGGGTGCTACCGCGCGAACTGGGCGCGCACCGTCTTGCCGGATCCCGGGCCGGGCGTGACGGTCAGGGCCTGCGTGAGGCGGCGGACCATGTGCCATCCGAAGCCGCCCGTGGCGCCGTCGAGGTCAGGGGTCCGCGCGTGCGGTGGCGCCGGGCTGGGGTCGCTGACCGCGGCGGTCACGGTGCCGGGGCCCGCGGAGAGCCGGAGGGTGAACCGTCCGCCGCCGTGGCGCAGCGCGTTCGTGACCAGCTCGGAGACCACGAGTACGAGCGTGTCGGCCAGGGCCGGGTCCGGTGCCGGGGACAGACGGTCGGTGAACGTGCGGGCGGCCTTGCGGGCCCAGTGGATGCTGTCCGTGCTGTCGCCCTCCACCGTCCGCGTGGAGGGCGTCGAGGCTTCGGGGATCATCGTGTGCGTCATACGCGTGCACCCCACCTGTGATCGGTCGTACCACTCGTTGCCTGAAATGAACGCGTGCCCGCTCGGGCGGTTTCTACTACTCCGGCACCCGTTCCGTTTGCGAATTCGAACAGTGGCAGCGGCAGAAGTGCGTCAACCGGCCGGACAGAAAATCTGTCGTGGCGGCAGTAGACATCTGCCGTTTCCCGCACTAGCGTCGCCTTCGTGGTCAAGAGACCGGGGCACCCGGAAGGGGATTCCCTCCGGGTGGCAGTACACGCATGACGGTGCGGTGGTGGAGTACCGAAGCCAGGGTGTTCGCAGGACGGCGACGGGGCTGACGACCGGACCGGGTGGCCCGCACGCTCAGGGGCCGCCATCGGCAGCGCACGGTGAGCGCAAGCTCCACGTGCGGACACAGGAGGCCGGCCCGTGAGGGCCGGCCTCCTGTCCGTGCGGTGGACGCGGGATCAGTCCTTGATCTCGATCCTCTCGCCGTTGGCGGCCGGGGCCGGGACCGCCGGAGCGGAGCCGCCCGTCTTGGCCTGGAGGTTCTTCAGCAGCGCACCGAGGTCCACACCCGTGGTGGAGTTGAGCAGCTCCAGGCCCTGAGCCACGTTGTCGGTCACCGTGCGCGACAGCTGGCTGGCCCCGTCCGTCGAGATGACCGTCATCTTGTCGATGGCGCTCAGCGGCTCGGAGGCCTTGGCGACGACCTGCGGAAGCACCTCGACCAGCATCTGCAGGACGGCCGCGTCGCCGTACTGCTTGAAGGCGTCGGCCTTCTTCTGCATGGCCTCGGCCTCCGCCGCACCCTTCGCGGCGATGGCGGCCGCCTCGGACTCACCCTCGATGCGTACGGCGTCGGCGAGGGCGGAGCGGTGGAGCTTCTCGCCCTGGCCGGTGAGGCGGGAGCGCTCCGCGTCGGCCTCCGCCTCCTTGACCTGGGCGATGCGACGGGCCTCCGCCTCCTGCTCCGCCCGGTAGCGGGCGGCGTCCGCGGGCTTGCGGACCTTGGTGTCGAGCTCGCGGTCGGTCAGGGCTGCCTGCCGCTCGGCGACCTTCTCCTGCTCGGCGAGGACCTCCTGCTGACGGGCCGCCTCGGCGAGCGGGCCGGCCGCGTTGGCCTTGGCGGCGGCGGCTTCGGTCTCGGCCTTGATCTCGGCCTGCTTGAGGTAGAACGTCCGCTCGGCGACGGCGATCTCCTCGGCCGCCTTCAGCCGCGCCTGCTCGGACGCGCGCCGGGCGATGGCCTCGGCGATGTCGGCCTCCTGCTTGGCGCGGGCGGCCTCGGGGCGTCCGAGGTCCTCGAGGTAGGAGCCCTCGGTGGTGATGTCCTGGATCTGGAAGGCGTCCAGGATGAGGCCCTGGCCGGAGAGGCTGGCCTCGGCCTCCTCGGCGACCTGGCCGGCGAACGCGGCCCGGTCCCGGATGATGTCCTCGACGGACATGCGGCCGACGATGGCGCGGAGGGCTCCGGAGAGCACTTCCTGGGTGAAGCCGACGATGCCGTTCTGCTGCTGCAGGAATCGCTGCGCCGCCGCGCGGATCGCGTCCTCGCTGCCGCCGACCTTGACGATCGCGACGCCTTCGAGGTTGGACTTCACGCCGCGCAGGGTGACCGCGCCGCGCACGGCGACGGGGATGTGCCGGCTGGAGAGGTCCAGGGTGAACTTCTGCTGGACGAACGGCACGACGAAGACGCCGCCCCCGACGACGACCTTCTGACCGCTGTTGTCGATGCTGGTGCGGCCGGTCACCGGGTCGGTGGACTTCTTGCCGCGACGCCCCGTGATGATGAAGGCCTGGCTGGGCCCCGCGACCTTGTACCGCGTGATCACGGCGAGCGCCAGGAGCACGAGAAGCACGACGATCCCGATGACGGCGATCACTACTGGACTCATGAGTGGTGTCCCCCTTGCCCTCCCGACGGGACGGCGGTGTGTGCGGCTGTACGGCTTTCGGACAGACGTGAGGCTCGGTGGTGCATCAGCGTTCGACGGGGCGGACCGTGACCGAGGTGGTCGAGAGGGTGCCCTCCACCCAGATCTCGGCGCCGCGCTCGACCGGGACGGCGCTCTTCGCGGCGAACTTCACGGTCTGGCCCGCGAGTCGCAGCAGGACCTCGCCGTAGCCGTCGGCCGGGATCGGCGTGACGACGGATCCCGAGGTGCCGACGAGGTCGTCGCCGCGCGGCGTGGCCGTGGTCTGATCCCTCATCAGGGCCTGGCTGAACTTCCAGGTCAGCCAGGCCGCGACGACCCCGGCCGCGGCACCGGCGGTGACGGCCAGCGGTGTTCCGACGCCCGTGGTCCCGAGGACGATCGCACCGCCGAAACCGAGCATGGAGAGGAATCCGGCGATGACGGGCAGCGACAGCAGGCCGTCGAAGAAACCGTTCAGCATGCCGCCCAGAGCATCACCGAGGAGGCCTTCGAGGATCCCGTCGAAGATCAGTGAGAGGACGAGGAGAACGATTCCCGCGATGCCGAGACCGAGAAGAACGGTCATATGAACTCTCCCCCGCTGTTCGGAAATCCCCCGAAATGTTTCCGTCGAACTGGGTGAATGGTCCCATACGGTGCCCGCCAGGGGTACTGCCGGAGTCCGGCAGTCTTTACGCCGTCCTGATGCCGGAGAGCTGCTCGGCGAGCGTGTCGAGCGACTGGAACGTGGCGCCGAGCAGAGCGACGTGCTTCCACCGCAGCACACCGTCGGGCCCGATCAGGAAGACGGAGCGGCGCACTCCGATGCCGGGCGCGGTGACCCCGTAGGCCCGGGCGGTCTCCCGCCCCGTGTCGGCGAGCAGCGGCATGCGCAGGCCGTGGTCGCGGGCGAAGGACTCATGGCTGTCCACACCCTGTGGGCTGATTCCCCAGACC
The DNA here is from genome assembly GCF_000717245.1 of Kitasatospora papulosa. Classification (GTDB taxonomy): domain Bacteria; phylum Actinomycetota; class Actinomycetes; order Streptomycetales; family Streptomycetaceae; genus Streptomyces; species Streptomyces papulosus. The sequence goes on along the minus strand of NZ_JNYQ01000002.1, from coordinate 275,950 downwards.
TCGGCGTCGAGCCCCTCGAAGGTCTCCAGGCCCGAGGAGTAGGAGCAGAGCTGCTTGGTGCAGACCGCCGTGTTGTCGCCGGGGTAGAAGGCGAGGACGACGGCCCGGCCGCGTGCGGCGGAGAGCGTGTGGTCACGGCGTTCGAAGGTGTCGCCGGTGAGCACGCCTCCGGGAAGGGTGAAGTCCGGTGCGAGGCTGCCGATCTGAGGTCCTGACGCCATGAGTGGCTCCTTGGGTCGCGTACGGAAAGGTCTTCGTGCCTCGTCCAGTGAACGGCACTTTCCGCACATCGCCGCGTTCGACCCATCCGTACGCCGTCCGGCACCGAATATGGACCAGAGCGCGGGCGCCTGAGCCCGGCGCCCCGATCTGGAGGTACGTGTGGCCGAACGAACGCCGTCGGCAGCGGTGCTCATCCTCCACGGCGGCTACGAGACGGGCATCGAGGCGCCGGCCCCGGGGGCCCTGAACCTCCCCGGCCTGCGCATGCTGCCGGTCGCGCGCGTCGTGGCCCGCGCGGTGCGCGGCGACTCCGGCGTACGCGTGCAGCGGGTCCGCTACACGCACCGCGGCTGGAACGGTTCCCGCGAGGACCCCCTGCACGACGCGATCAGGGTGCTCGACGCCCTGCGGCGCGAGGCGGGGGACATCCCGGTGGTCCTCCTCGGCCACTCCATGGGGGCCCGTGCCGCGCTCCACGCCGCGGGGCATCCGCTGGTCCGCGCGGTGGTCGGACTCGCCCCGTGGTGTCCGCCCGGCGATCCGGTGACGCAGCTGGCCGGGCGGGACGTCGTCCTGCTGCACAGCACCCGGGACCGGGTGACCAGCCCGCTGGCGTCCCAGTCCCTCACGGCCCGGGCACGCCGCGCGGGCGCCCGCACCTGTCTGGTGACGATCCCGGGCAGTGACCACGCGATGATCCGCAGGGCTCCGGCCTGGCACCACCTGGCGGGGCTGCTGGTCTCGGGGCTGCTGGGGATGACTCCGGTGCCCGGCCGGGTCGAGGCGGCCTTCGGGCTGCCGCCGGGCGCGGCGGCCTCCGAGGGCACGCTGTCCCTGGACGGGCTCGACGCCGGCGGACAGCGCCGGCGGAGATGCGGGGCGGTGCGCGGCGGCGGAGGATGAGGGTCCGCTCGCAGGCCGGCCCGTGCGGACCGACCTCTCCGCACCCGCCGGGTACGCATCCCTCCGGAGGCTCCGTTGCAGGCCGAAGAGCACGCCGACCGGCCGCCCCTCGACACGGCGTGGCTGGACGCGCTCCTCGGCGGGAGCCCGGCGGGGGTGGCCGTGTTCGACGGGGACCTGCGCTACGTGTACGTGAACCCGGCACTCGAACGCATCAACGGTGTCCCTGCGGCGGCGCACCTGGGCCGGACCGTCGGCGAGGTGCTGCCGGACGTCGACGTCCGGCTGGACGTCATGCGCCGGGTGCTGGCCGACGGACGGCCCCGCGACCTCACCGCGAGCGGCCGGACCTGGGCGGACTCCGCGGTCGAGCGGCGTTACTGGCGCGGCGCCTGCCACCGGCTCCAGGAAGGCGGGCGGGTGAGCGGGCTGATGGTGATCACCCAGGAGATCACCGCCACGCAGATCGAGCGGGAGGAACTGCTGCGGGCCAGGAGCTATCTGACGCTCCTGGACAACGCGGCCGTCAGCATCGGTACGACGCTCGACGCGGGGACCACCTGCCAGGAACTCGCGGACTTCGTGGTGCCCGTGATGGCCGACGTCGCCGTGGTGGAGCTGATACCCGAGGAGGACGTGCGCACCCGGCGCGAGCCACCGCCCGGGGCGCTGCGGCTGCGCCGGGCGGGAGTCGCCACCGTGCCGGGACTCGCCGACTCCGTCGCCCGGTTCGGTGGCGCCGGGACGGACATCGACTACCAGGAGGACGCGGCCGTGCCCCGCTGCCTGGCAGCCGACGAGCCGGTGATCGAGAACCTGTACGGGGACGAGCAGCTCGGCCGCTCCGCGCCCACCCCAGAACGGGTCGGCGCCTACCGCGCCATCGGGCTGCACTCGGCGGTCGCCGTACCGCTCACCGCGCGAGGACGGCCGCTCGGTGTGCTCAGCCTGCTGCGGGCCGGCGCCTCGCCCCCCTTCACCGAGGGCCTGGACGTCGTCGTGGCCCGTACGCTCGCGGGCCGGGCGGCGGTCGACATCGACCACGCCCACCGCTACACCCACGAGCACCGCATCACCGGTGAACTCCAGCGGTCCCTGCTCTCCGAGCCCCGGGGACCGAATCCCGGCATCGAGATCGCGTCGCTCTATCTGCCCGCGGGGGCCGGGGCGTTGGTGGGCGGCGACTGGTTCGACGCCATCCCGCTGCGGGGCGGGCGCCATCTGAAGGTGATGGGCGACGTGATGGGCCACGGGGTGGAGGCCGCGGTCGCCATGAGCAACTACCGGTCGATGCTGCGCATCATGGCCGAGGACGACCAGCCGCCGCACCGCATCCTCGAACGGCTCGACAAGGCGGTGGAGCAGTCGGGACTGGATCGGGCGGCGACCTGTCTGGTCGCGGTCGTCGACCGGCGCGAGGGGGTCTGCGAGGTCGCCAGCGCCGGTCACCCGCCCCCGGTGTTCATCGACCCGGGTGCGCCCCGGGCACGGGTGGCGCCGCTGGTGGCGGGGCCTCCGCTGGGCACGGGCTTCGGCGGGTACCGGACGACCGTGGTGCCGTGCGGTCCCGGGACGGTGCTGTTCATGTACACGGACGGACTGGTGGAACGCCGGGGCGAGGACATCGACCTCTCCATCGAGCGGCTCACCCGGCTCACGCTGCCCGCCGGTGGCCGGCTCCAGGACCTGCTGGACGAGGTCGTGGACCGGTTCGCGGACACGGCCGAGGACGACATCGCGGTACTGGTGTCCCGGAGCCGGGGCTACTGAACGGCCGTTCCGCACACGGGCGTCACGGGTGGCGGCGCCTGCACCCGGGGGCGTTGTCGGTGGCCGGTGCGAGGATTCCCCGCATGGGACCTCTGCTCCTCACCGACATCGAAGCCGCCGTCCGCAGCAGCTGGGGCGCGGACACCACCACACCGGTGCACCGGCCGTACTGGCACCCGGGCAATCCGGCCCGCGACCAGTGCGGCGTCACGGCCCTCGTCCTCAACGACCTGCTGGGCGGCGAGCTGATCCGGGGCGAGGTGCGGGTCGACGGCGAGCGCGTCGACTTCCACTGGTGGAACCGCCTGGGCGCCGGCCTGGAGATCGACCTGACCCGGGAGCAGTTCGCCCCGCACGAGATCGTGACCGGGGGCGTGCCCGTGGAACGGCCGGCGGAGATCGTGCGGCTCCGCGAGGAGTACGAGCTGCTCGGCGCCCGGGTGCTGGAGAGGCTGCGGGAGCGGGTCCGCGAACCACGGTGACCCGCCTCCGCAGGTCACCCCGAGGACCGCGGGGAGCGCCTGCGCAGCCGGCGAAGGACGAGCAGCGCGGAGGTGACCAGCGGCAGGAGCCCCGCCAGGGTGTCGGCGGCGGTCAGCTTGTCCTGAGTCCCCCGGGCCCTGCGCAGCTGCTTGACTGTGCGGACGACGGCGATCGCGCTGCTGCCGAGGCTCATGAGCAGACCGACCTTGGAGTTCGCTGCTTTCCTGGGCATCCGTGTGCCTCCGGTTGCGTCGCTGCGCGGCCCCCTCGTCCACGTAACCGGCTTCCGGGCGGGTCCGCAATCGGGGCCGTCCGGCCCGTCGCGGTGAGGGCGGTCGCGCAGCCGCCGTGGCAACCGGCCGCCCGGGGTCAGGCGAAGAGGAAACCGGCGGCCGTCGCCGCGCCGGCCGCGGCTCCCGCGACGGTCTGGGCCACCGAGTGGTAGCCCAGCGCGACCCGTGACCAGCACACGGCCAGGGCCGCCACGCCCGCGCACAGCCACCACAGCGAGTGCGCGGCGCCGAGAAGGGCGACCACGGCCGACGCGACCGCCGAGTCGACCGAGATCTTCCAGAACGCGTTGACCGCCAGGAGGACGGTCGTCATCACCCACAGGGAGACCGTCGCGATCAGGATGCCGGACGGCGCGTCGCCCAGGACCATGATCAGCGCGCCGGTGCCGAGCGATCCGAGGATCACCAGGAAGATGGGCGCCCGCTGGGTCCGGTCCACGACGTGACGGTCGCCCCAGGTACCGCGCCCGCGCTCCCACTCGATGTAGCCGGCGGGGACGAGGCCGGCGCAGAGGGCGCCGAGGAAGCCCCAGGGGAGCCCGGTCCAGTCACCGGCCGAGGCGAGTCCGATGGCGAGCATGCCGAGGAGCAGTACGTTGCGGGGCTGCAGGACGTCCGTGACCGCACGGGCCACCGTCGTGGTCGTTCCGGTGCCGCTCATGCCGTGTGTGCTCCAGTCCGCGCGAGGTCGCCGGCCGCGCGTCAATGTAGCCCTTCACGACGGGGGATGCGTGAAGGGCTACGCGTGCAGTATGACCGTTCGCCGGTCCGCCGACAACTGACCGGTCGGTCAGCCTCGTTGGGCCGGCCACCTGGCTACGAAGGGCTGCCGGAGGGCGTCGCGCCGCAGCTGTCCACGCGCGGGCGGCGGCGGGGACGGCGGAAACCTGTGCCGGTGGCGATAGACATGACTTATCGGTACGCCTAGGGTTTCTTGTGCAGCCAGGTCATATCAGTGGCCGGTGCGCAGCAGAAGAGGTGCAGATGCCCCCGGAATCCCCGTCGCGTGCCACGGACCGTCTCGACGACGACGACTACCCCGCTTACACGATGGGGCGGGCCGCGGAGATGATCGGTGCGACGCCAGGCTTCCTCAGGGCCATCGGTGAGGCCCGCCTGATCACGCCCCTGCGTTCCGAGGGCGGTCACCGCCGTTACTCGCGCTACCAGCTCCGAATCGCCGCACGGGCCCGTGAGCTGGTGGACGCCGGCACCCCGATCGACGCGGCCTGCCGCATCGTCATCCTGGAGGACCAGCTCGAGGAGGCCCTGCGCCTCAACGAGGAACTGCGCCGGCCGGCGGCCGACCGGGGCGACCCCGATTCCTGAGGGGCCTGCGGGCGCATATCTGTTTCAGCGGGCACAGAAATACGCGCAATGAGCGGTGAGAGTTTATACCGTTCCCGACGGCGCGGTGGCACAGTGATATGGACTACAGCTCACTTGTGACCGAATCGTGCTACTGTTGATCTCAGTTGCAGTTGTGGTTCCCAAAACTTCAAGTGCACTCGCCGGTTCACTCCGGTGGGGGCACTTTTGTATTTCCGGTCTCTTCCGGACGGGGCAATCATTTGCGGCGACGTAGGGCCTGCACGGTGTGGGCCCACGAGCAACGCCCCGAAGGAGATATGACATGGCTACCGGTACCGTGAAGTGGTTCAACTCGGAAAAGGGCTTCGGCTTCATCGAGCAGGAGGGTGGCGGCGCTGACGTCTTCGCCCACTACTCGAACATCGCCGCCCAGGGCTTCCGCGAGCTGCAGGAAGGCCAGAAGGTGAACTTCGACGTCACGCAGGGCCAGAAGGGCCCGCAGGCGGAGAACATCACCCCCGCCTGATCATCAGGCCGCACGGCGCAGCTGGGGCCCGCACCTTGGGGTGCGGGCCCCAGCTCGTTGTGTTTTTCCCGGCCGTGGCGTGACCGGCGCACCTCGCAGGGTAGTTCCTGATGTGTGCGGGTCACGGGCCCCGCGGTCTTATATGCAGTCATGATGGAGTGCCGAATTCGGATTGTTCATCCGATGGGCAGACTTCGTTCTTCTTTATTTCACCGGCTCGTTCTTGCGATTCTTGGCGCCGTACATGGCTGCAGCCGCCCGGAAAGAATCCCTCGATACGTGCCATTCGAGGGAAGGGTTCCCAGTTGAACCGCGATCGCACCGCTCGCACGAATGACCGATTTTCTCGGACCCGCTCCGGCGGGTCCGCCGGCAGCCGCACCGCCAACGGATTCCGCTCCGCGGGGTCCGGCCGGCCGGGCGCCCCGGGTTCGCAGGGACGCTCCGGCGGCCCGAAGCGCTCCGGCGGCTACGGCCGCCGTTCCTCCGCCGTCACCGGTGAGTTCGCGCTGCCGGTGACCATCACCCCGGCTCTCCCCGCCGCCGAGTCCTTCGCGGACCTCGACATGCCGGCGCCCCTGCTTGCGGCACTGGCCGCCGAGGGCGTGTCCGTGCCGTTCCCCATCCAGGGGGCCACCCTGCCGAACTCGCTCGCCGGGCGGGACGTCCTGGGCCGCGGTCGCACCGGCTCGGGCAAGACTCTCGCCTTCGGACTGGCCCTGCTCGCCCGTACCGCGGGCAACCGTGCCGACGCGCGCCGTCCGCTGGCCCTGGTCCTCGTGCCCACCCGGGAACTGGCCCAGCAGGTCACCGACGCGCTCACCCCGTACGCCCGCTCCCTCAGGCTCAGGCTCGCCACGGTCGTCGGCGGCATGTCGATCGGCCGCCAGGCCAGCGCGCTGCGCGGGGGCGCCGAAGTCGTGGTCGCCACCCCGGGCCGGCTCAAGGACCTCATCGAGCGGGGCGACTGCAAGCTCGACCGGGTCGCCATCACCGTCCTCGACGAGGCCGACCAGATGGCTGACATGGGCTTCATGCCCCAGGTCACCGAGCTGCTGGACCAGGTCAACCCCGAGGGCCAGCGGATGCTGTTCTCGGCCACCCTGGACCGCAACGTCGACCTGCTGGTCCGCCGCTACCTGCACGACCCGGTCGTCCACTCGGTGGACCCCGCCGCCGGTGCGGTGACGACGATGGAGCACCACGTGCTCTACGTCCAGGGCGCGGACAAGTACGCGACGACGACCGAGATCGCCGCCCGCGACGGCCGGGTGATCATGTTCCTGGACACCAAGCACGCGGTGGACAAGCTCACCGACCACCTGCTGAGCAGCGGTGTGCGGGCGGCCGCCCTGCACGGCGGCAAGTCGCAGCCGCAGCGCACCCGCACGCTCGACCGGTTCAAGACCGGCCACGTCACGGTGCTCGTCGCCACGAACGTCGCGGCCCGGGGCATCCACGTCGACAACCTCGACCTGGTCGTCAACGTCGACCCGCCCAGCGACCACAAGGACTACCTGCACCGCGGCGGGCGCACGGCGCGTGCCGGGGAGTCCGGCAGCGTCGTCACGCTCGTGCTGCCCAACCAGCGCCGCGACATGACCCGGCTGATGGCCGACGCGGGGATCACGCCGCAGGTCGCCCAGGTCCGTTCGGGCGAGGCCGAGCTGAGCCGCATCACGGGCGCGCAGGCGCCGTCCGGTGTGCCCGTGACCATCAGCTCGCCGGTGACGGAGCGGGGCAAGGGCAACGGCTCCCGTCCCCGCGGCCGGCGCGGCGCGCGCCCCGGTCAGGGGCGTCGTTCCAACGCCGGGACGCCGACGCCGGAGGCGCGTGCCGCAGCGGCTCAGCGCCGGACCAACAAGGTCGCGTAACCACCCGGTCGTCCTTCGTCGCACACGGCGCACCCCCGAGGCCTTCTGGCCCGGGGGTGCGCCGCGTGCGGAGGAGAACGACGCCGGGAACGTATGTAACAAATCCCCGGTGGTGGCTCGTGTCCGCGTCCGCGCCCGGCCGTGTGCCGGGAGGATCCTTCCGGCGCCGGACGGACGGCGGCAGGCGAGGGGAACGGGACGAGATGAAGAGCAAGCTGACCGTGCTGGGGACGGCCGTCCTGGCGACCCTGCTGCCGGCCGGGGCGGCCCGCGCGGACGAGACCCACACCGGGTCGCACAACGGGCCGCAGGTGGCGCTGATCGCGACGGGCCAGATCGACGACCCCCTGGAGGACGTCCTGGAGCACGCCACGGTCCTCGGCACGACGCACGTCACCGGCTGAGAGGGCACCGGGCGGCGGGCCGGGGCAGGCGCGGCGCGGTGGCCGGGGCGTCAGGGCGCCGGCCTCGGCTTCCTGGCCCGGTCGAGCCGGGGCTCCACGGCGAACCGGAACACCCGTCTGACGGGCGGGCTGCAGAGGACCGTGACCACGACGGCGGCGACGACGGACACCAGAATCCGTCCCGGCGGTGTGGAGAGGACGTCCGCCTCGTAGAGATCCAGCTTGACGGCGCCTTTGACGACGAAGCCGTGCAGCAGGTAGCCGTAGAGGGTGCCCGCTCCCAGCGCGGTCATCCACAGCCGGCGGTTCGGGACCCAGGCGAGGAAGCAGGCGCTGAGCACCAGGGCGCAGGTGAACAGGACCAGGGTCACCACGGCCCCCGTCCAGGCGGGGGAGCCGAGCTGCTCGGCCCCGTACCTGCGGAAGAACCACGAGGTCGTGGTGCGCGGCACCGCCCAGTAGGCGGCGGCCAGCGCCACCAGGCAGATGGGGACCGACGCGACGCGTACGGCCCGCGAGCGTACGAAGTCGAAGTGCGCGGGCCGCAGCTGGAGACCGAGTACGTAGTACGGCAGGAACTGCAGGATCCGCTGGAGATGCAGGTCCCCGCCGATGTTGCTGGTCACCGCCCCCATGGCCGCGATGACCAGGGCGACCGCCACGGGCCACCGGACCGTCTCCCAGAAGGGTGTGGTCAGGCGCCACAGGAACAGCGCGGGCAGGAACCACAGCAGCCAGTAGGGGGTGAGCGGACTCAGCGGGAACTGCGGGGAGCCGGTGAGCCGCTCGAAGAGGGTGTAGGCCACCTCGAAGACGCAGTAGGGCACGACGAGACCGGTGACGAGCTTCCACACCCGGTCGGCCCGCAGCTCGAGGCCGCGCGAGAAGTATCCGGCGAGGATGATGAAGACCGGCATGTGGAAGGTGTAGACGAAGGTGTAGGCCGTCTCCACCAGACGCCCGCTGCCGGGCAGCGGTTCCCAGGAGTGCCCCATCGCGACGAGCACGATGGCCAGGTACTTCGCGTTGTCGAAGAACGGGTCACGGCCGGGGCGGGGCAGCACGGCGGCCGGTGCTCCCGATCCGGCCGGTCCCGGGGGGTGTGAGGTCAGCGAGGGCATCGGGCCACCCTATAAGGGCTGTCCCGTCCGTTCAGGGGGTGAGGATGAGCTTCCCCGTGGTCCGGCGCGCGAGCAGGTCCTCGTGGGCCCGCCCGGCCTCGGCGAGCGGGTAGCTGCCGCCGGTCACGGGCGTGAGGCGGCCCCCGGCGACCAGGGCGAGGAGCTCCTTCAGGGGTCCGGCGACCGCGTCGGGGGCGGCGAGGGTGGGGCGCAGCCAGAATCCGACGACGGAGGCGTTGAGACGGCCGAGCCGGGCCGGGTCGACGGGAGTGAAGCCGGCCCGCGCGGAATTGCCGTAGGTGACCAGCCGGCCGAAGGACGCCAGGGAGTCCAGGGCCTGGTCGAAGAGTTCCCCGCCGACGGCGTCCAGGACGACGTCCGCCTTCTCCGCGAGGGGGTAGGTGATCACCGCGTCCGCGCCGAGGTCCAGGACCAGCCGCTCCTTGGCCGGGCCGGAGACCTGTGCGAGCACCCGGCCCGCCCCGAACTCCCTCGCCAGCTGGACGGCGAGGCTGCCGACGCCGCCCGCCGCGGAGTGCACGACGACGCTCTCCCCGCGACGCAGCCGTGCGGACGACCGCAGCAGGTGCCAGGCGGTCAGCCCCTGCACCATGAGGGCGAGCGCCCGGGCCGCGTCCAGGTCCTCGGGGATCTCCACCACGGCGGACTCCTTGGCGGTCACCTGCTCCGCGTACCCGTGCGAGACCCGGGCCAGTACCCGCCTCCCGTCCGGGGTGCGGCCCACGACCTCGCTGCCGGGGACGTGCGGAAGGGCGTCGGCGCCCAGATAGGAGCCGTCCGTCTGGTGGGTGTCGGCGAAGTTCACCCCGGCGGCCTCGACGGTGATGAGCAGCTCTCCGGGGCCGGGCACGGGAGGGGCCAGTTCCACGGGGCGGAGTACTTCGGGACCACCGAAGTGGTCGAACTGGATCGCGAGCATGCCGCACCGTACCGCGGGGGCGCTCCGGAGGTCCTGGGGTCGCGCTCTCCTTGTCCTTTTTCGTCAGGAGCGAAGCCAAAAACAGGACATACGGTCTGTTTCTGTCGTCGCTCCGGGTCGACATCCAGGAGCACGGAACGGACAGCCTCTGCCGTAACGGCCGGCGTCCCGCACGCACCGCAGCGGGGGCGTCCCCCGGCAGGACCGCGCGGTCCGCGACAGCCCGTGGCCACGGCTGATCCGTCCTGCCAGACTGCCGCCATGAGCGATCTTCTCCATGACAGAGTCGTCCTGATCACCGGGGCGAGCAGCGGTATCGGTGCGGCGGCGGCCCGGGTGTTCTCGCAGGAAGGCGCGACGGTCGTCCTGGCCGCCCGCCGGGAGGACCGACTGGCTTCGCTGGTGGCGGAGTTGAAGGACAAGGGGGCTCGGGCCTCCTACGTCGTCTGTGACGTCACGGTCGCGGAGGACGCCGCGCGTGCCGTCGACTTCACGGTCGACACCTACGGCCGGCTGGACTCCGCCTTCAACAACGCGGGCCTGGGAGGCGACCGGACCCCCCTCCACCTCATGGGTGACGACGTCTACGACGCGGTCATGGACACCAACGTGCGCGGCGTCTGGAACTGCCTCCGCCACGAGATAGCGGCCATGCTGCGGAACCCCCGAGGCTGCTCCGTCGTGAACAACAGCAGTGTGGGCGGGCTGGTGGCCATACCGGCGGCCGCGCCCTACATAGCGGCCAAGCACGCCGTCGTGGGCCTCACCAGGGCCGCCGCGGACGAGTACGCCCAACAGGGCATCAGAATCAACGCCGTTGCGCCGGGAACGACGCGCAGCGAGATCACGGCGGACTGGTTCGGGCGCAATCCGGGCCTGGAGGAGATGGTCAACGGCATGACCCCGCAGGGGCGTACGGCGGAGCCCGAGGAGATCGCCCAGGCGGCCGCCTGGCTGCTCAGCGACCGCTGTCCGTTCCTCACGGGCACGGTCATGCCGGTGGACGGCGGGTTCGTCAACCAGTAGGCCGTCGGCCGTCGTCAGCCGCAGGGCCCGTCCAGCCGGCTCCGGAAGACCGTCTCCCCGTCCTGTGTCGCCGTCACCAGGACCGAGGTCTCCCCGGGGGCGGCGGGCAGGACGTCCGCCTCGATCCAGCAGGGCCGGTCGAACTCGGCGTAGCGCTCGAACGCGCTGGTCACGGTGGTCTGTTCGAACCGTGCCGGGTACAGGGCGGCGTTCGCGGCCTGATGGGCCGCTTCCATGAGCGCGAGCCCCGGGACGTGGTCGACCGGGTGGTCGTACAGCACCGCGTTCTCCACGTCGTTGCGCAACTGCCAGTGCCGGGGGCGGTCACCGGCCGACAGGACCACGTCGACGGGTGCGCTTCTGCCGACTGTGCGGGGTTCGACCGGGTCGGGCAACGGCCAGGTGTTCCAGTCGACTTCGAAGTGCTCGCCGCGAAGGCGGCGGTATACGCGCGTGGACAGCCAGCCGAACTCGGATTCCGCGCGGGCGGCCATGTCGCCGTCCCGGTAGACGCGGAAGTCCATGTCGAGTGAACTGACCCTGTTCCCACGCGTCTTGGCGTTCTTCACGGTGACCTCGACGGTGAGGTCGCAGGGCGCGTCGGAGGGCACCTGGAATCCGGGCGCTACGGTGAAGTCGAAGTAGTTCAGCACGGTGTGATCGGAAAGGGGTGCGCCGTACGCCGCGTGCGCGATGGTCAGACCACTCTGCCGGACGGTCTGTGTGAGCATCCGCTGGTCGTACGCCAGGCCGGCGGCGGGGGCGGGCCACCGTGCGGAGAGCGAGAACTCGCCATCTTCCTTGCACCACCAGGAAGTGAGCAGAACCATCTCGGAACGTCCCAGGTGAACGTACTCCTTACGGATGCCCTCCGGTCCCTCTGCCGCGGAGTGCGGGAGGCGCGGAACAGCGGGTATGTCGGGCACGGCCCTCCCGGACATGGCGCAAAATAGATGTTTCGGCGCTGATATGATACCGGCTCACCGGTACTTTTTGAAGTAGCGTCATGCACGTTCAAAGGGGAGCGCGAGTTGGCACGACAGCAACGGGCGATCCGCACGCGCCGAATCTTTCTGCAAGCCGCGGCCGAGGTCTTCGACGAGCACGGCTACGACGCAGCCACCATCGCCGCGATCCTCGACCGGGCCGGTCTGACGCGGGGTTCCCTCTATTTCCACTTCACGTCGAAGGAAGAGCTGGCCCGTGGTGTCCTCCAGGAGGCCGTGACCTCGGACGGGGTCACTCCGCAGACCTTCAAGCTGCAGGAGTGGGTGGACATGGCGCTCCTGCTCGCCTACCGGCTGCCCCGGGAGCCCCTGCTCAGCGCCTCGATCCGGCTCTCGGTCGACCCGCGGGCGCGCGGACTCTTCGGCACCCGCTGGCCGGACTGGATCGTCATCGGGACGGAGTTGCTGACCGAGGCCAAGGAGCGCGGCGAGCTCCTTCCGCACGTGGACCCCGAGGCCACCTCCCGGCTGGTCGTCGGGGCGTGGACCGGGGTCCAGCTGGTCACCGAGTCCATGGCCGAGCCGCCGGATCTGGTCGCCGAGATATCGGCCCTCTTCGAACTCATCCTCCCCAACGCCGTGGTCCCCGGTGTGCTGGCCCGGCTCGACACGTCCCCGCACCGCGCGGCACGGATCATGGAGCAGCAGGCGGTCGCCGCCTCCTGACCGCCCGGACGGCGGTGGTCCGGTCGGCTGCCGGATGTCACCCGATCGGGCGCCTGGTGCCTGCGACGTGGCTGGTCAGCGCGCATGGTGGCCCTATGTGGCTTCGCCGAACAGTCGTGTGCGCCATGGTCGTGCCGCTCGCCTTCCTGGTGTTCCGGGACGCGCCGGTACGGCTCGTGGGGCCCGATCGCGCCGCCGCGAATCCGGCGGAGCCGACGGCGGCCCCCCGGCCCGCCATCGTCAGCCGGGCGCAGTGGCACGCGGACGAGGGCATGGTGCGGGAGGACGCGGTGTACACGGGGACGGTCAAGGCCGTCTTCGTCCACCACACCGGCCACACCAACCGGTACGACTGCGCCGACGCCCCCAGGATGCTCCGGGCGATGGAGGAGATGCACGTCCGGGGCGAGGGCTGGGACGACATCGGCTACAACTTCGTCGTCGACCGCTGCGGGACCATCTACGAAGGCCGGGCGGGCGGTGTCGCACGGTCCGTGCGCGGGGCCCACACCACCGGGTTCAACGCGCACAGTGTGGGGATCGCGGCCCTCGGCACCTTCGACCCCGGTGTTCCGGTGCCGAAGGCGCTCATCGAGGGCATCGCGAAGGTGGGCGCGTGGAAGCTGGACCGGAGCGTCGACCCCCTGGGCTTCGTGCGGATGGTCTCGACGAACGACGAGAGCCTCTACGAGCGCGGTGAGGCCGTCTATCTCCACGCTGTCGCCGGCCACCGCGACACCTTCCAGACGTACTGCCCGGGCGAGGCGCTCTACGCACAACTCCCGGCGATCCGGAAGGAGATGGCGAGGCTGCGGGCCAGGAAGAGCTGAGCCCTCCCCGGCGTCTACCCCGCGACGTACTGGGTGAGGACGGCCTGCACCTCGTAGATGTCGACCCCCTTGGTGAACGTCTTCTGGATCGGGGTGGCGGAGCCGGAGACCCAGATCTTCAGCTCGGCGTCCAGGTCGAAGGTCCCCGCCGTCTCCACCGCGAAGTGCGTGATGCTGCGGTACGGCACGGAGTGGTACTCCACCTTCTTGCCGGTGATTCCCTGCTTGTCGACGAGGACAAGCCTGCGATCGGTGAAGAGGATCGTGTCGCGGATCAGCAGGTACGCGGCGTGCACCTGCTCGCCCTGCCCCAGAAGACGTGCGTAGTCGCGTTGTGCCGCGGCCGGATCGACGGTGTGCGCGTTGCCGAACAGTGCCATGGAAGAACCTCCACCCGAGTGAATGTGCGGGCGTTGAACGCGTCAAAGCCCCAGAAAAAGATTATCGGCGGCTTATCTGTTCGTGCCCTTGTACGTCTCTCGAGCACAGCGGAGGACATACCGTCATGCCGGCATCACCCCTCGCCAAGCGGCCCGTCGAATCGGTGCTCGCCCTTCTGCTCGTCCTCCTGAGCGTGCTCGGCCTCGCCGGCCGCAGTGCCGCTGACGCCCCCGCCCAGGCACCCGCCACGATCCCCGCCCAGGCCGCCCCCGCCCGGGCCGTCGTCGCGCCCACCGTCGTCGCGCCGACCGTCACGGCCGGCACGGACTGGGACCGCATCGCGCAGTGCGAGAGCAGCGGCCGCTGGAACACCAACACCGGGAACGGCTACCACGGCGGACTGCAGTTCGCCCCCTCCACCTGGCGCGCCTACGGCGGCGGGCAGTACGCACCCCGCGCCGACCTCGCCACGCGGTCCGAGCAGATCGCCGTCGGCGAGCGCGTCGCCCGCTCACAGGGAATGGGCGCCTGGCCCACCTGCGGCCGCCTCGGTGCGAGCGGTACGTCGGGCTCGCCGTCCTCCTCGGCCGGCCAGTCGTCGTCCGGCAATGCGGACCGGAGCGAGGCCGCCCCGTCGGCGCCGTCCCGTCAGTCGGCCGGTAGTTCGAACGACAACGCGTCCAGTGGCTCGGGATCCGGCAGCACGTCGTCCGGCGGTTCCGCCTCCGGCCGCACCGACAACGGCGCGAACGGCAGCTCCGCGTCCGGCGGCAGCAGCGTGACGCACCACTCCGAGGACCTCGTCGACGAGGAGTCGTACGTCGTGGAGTCCGGTGACTGCCTCTCGACGATCGCCGAGCGCGCGGACGTCTCCGGCGGATGGCACGCGCTGTACGAGAGGAACCGTGAGGTCCTGGACCAGGGGCCGCACCTCATCTTCCCCGGTCAGCGCCTCAGCCTGAACGTCTGAACCGTGAGGTCACGATGGCTCCCCGGTACACCTGCTCCCGGCGCGCGGTACGCGCGATCCGGACGCCCGGTCATGACGGCGGGACCGGTCCCGGTGCCCGGTGCTCCTCACCGGTGTGCGGAACCCGCCCCACGGTCGGCGCCGGAGTCCTCGGACGACCTGGCCTCGTAGCTGCTGCAATCGGCGTTGTGACACGGCCCCGGACCCCAGTGCGGGACGAAGATGCCAAGGGTCTTGTGCCGCGCCGGCACGGTCGCGACGGGTTGCTTGCAGGCCGGACACACGTACTCAGCCCGCCTGTCGGTCTGACGCTCGGTACTGGCCATGTCTTCACGGTAATCCCGGAGGGCACTCCAGGACACTTTTCCGACTTCTCGCTCGACGCGTCGACGAAGGGACCCCGGTCATGGCACGCGCACCGTCACCGGCCGCAGTCCTGCTCTCCGTCCACGCCGTCGTCTTCGACACGGACGGTGTGATCACCGACTCCGCTCCGACGCACGCCGCGGCCTGGAAGATCGCCTTCGACGCCTGTCTGGACCTCCACGAGGGCCAGCCGCCCTTCGACGAGGCGGAGGACTACCGGCGCCACGTCGACGGCCGGTCACGCATGGACGGTGCCGCCGCCTTCCTCGCCTCCAGAGGCCTCGCCCTTCCCGAGGGCGGCCCCGACGACCCACCGGGCACCGGGACGGTCCGCGCCGTCGCCGCCCGCAAGGACGAGGAGTTCACCCGGAGCATCCGCGCCCATCCGGTCGCCGTCTGGCCGGGAACGGTCCGTCTCCTGCGCGTGCTGCACGACGCGAGGGTGCCGATCGCCGCCGCGTCCGCGTCCCGGCACGCGACCGAGCTGCTGGCAGGTGCCGGTCTCCTGGACCTCTTCACGGCGGTGGTCGACGGCAACGAGGCGCGGCGACTGGAACTGCCCGGCAAACCGGACCCCGCGCTGTTCACCGAGGCGGCACGACGACTGGGCGTACCCGTCGGGGACACGGCCGTCGTGGAGGACGCGCTGGCCGGAGTGGAAGCGGGCCGGCGAGGCGGCTTCGGGCTCGTCGTCGGGGTGGACCGTACGGACAGTCCCGAGGGCGCCGGCGATCTGCGGCGGCACGGCGCGGACCTCGTGGTGGCCGACCCCGGGGACCTGCTGATCACCGGGGAGGACTGATGGCACGCGGCTGGACCTGGACGTACGAGGGATACGAGCCGGAGAAGGAGCGGCTGCGCGAAGCCCTGTGCACGCTCGGCAACGGCTACTTCGCTACCAGGGGAGCCGCGCCCGAGACACCGGCAGGAGGGATCCACTACCCGGGCACCTATGTGGCGGGCTGCTACAACCGGCTGACCTCCTCCGTCCAGGGACGCCAGGTCGAGAACGAGGACATGGTCAACCTCCCCGACTGGCTGCCGCTGCGCTACCGCATGCACCCCGCAGACGCCCGCCCCGGCCCGTGGCTGACCCCCGACCACGAGCACCTCGTGGACCACCGGCAGTCGCTCGACCTGCGCGGCGGGATCCTGACCCGCCGCTCGGTCTACGAGGACGGCTCCGGCCGGCGGCTGACGGTGGAGCAGGAACGCCTGGTGCACATGGGCGATCCCCATCTCGCGGCGCTGCACACGGTGTTCACCGCCGAAGGGTGGTCGGGGGAGCTGGAGGTGGAGTCGGGGATCGACGGCGACGTACGCAACAGCGGTGTGGCGCGCTACCGCGACCTGGCCGACCGGCATCTCACCGGCTGGGAGACGGGCACGGAACCGGGCTCCGTGGTGTGGCTGCGCTGCCACACGGTGGAGTCGGACATCGGTATCGCCCTGGCCGCCCGCACCGTGGCCTCCTGCGGACCGGAACGCGACGGCCACCACCGGGCCGAACCCCGGCAGGAGCCCCGCGCGGTCCACCAGACGCTGCTGCTCCCGCTCGCCCCGGACTCCGACGCGGTCGTCGACAAGACGGTCGGCCTCCACACCACCCGGGACCCGGCGATCGGCAGCCCGGTGCGGGCCGCGGTGGCGTCGGCGAGGGAGGCTCCGGTGTACGACCGGCTCCGGTCCTCGCACCGCCGGGCCTGGGCGGACCTGTGGCAGCAGGTGAAGCTGGAGGTGCCGGGCGAGCCCGGACGCATCCTGCGGCTGCACCTCTTCCATGTGCTCCAGACCCTGTCCCCGCACACCGCGGAGCTCGACGTCGGGGTACCGGCCAGAGGTCTGCACGGGGAGGCCTACCGGGGCCACGTCTTCTGGGACGAGCTGTTCGTCCTGCCCTTCCTGAACCTGCATCTCCCCGAGGTCTCCCGGGGGTTGCTGGACTACCGCCACCGGCGGCTGCCCGCGGCCTGCGCGGCGGCGGAGGCGGTCGGCAGGACGGGGGCGATGTACCCGTGGCAGAGCGCCGACGAGGGGCGCGAGGAGACCCAGGAGGTCCATCTCAACCCGCGCTCGGGACGCTGGCTCCCCGACCGTTCGCGTTTGCAGCACCACGTCGGCTCGGCGGTGGCGTACAACGTGTGGCAGTACTGCCAGGCGACCGGCGACACGGAGTACCTCTACTCCAAGGGCGCGGAGATGCTGATACAGATCGCCCGCTTCTGGGCGGACAGCGCCGAGTGGGACGACGGCCTGGAGCGGTACCGCATCCGGGGCGTCGTCGGACCCGACGAGTACCACGACGCCTATCCGGACTCCGACGCGCCGGGACTCGACGACAACACGTACACGAACGTGACGGCTGCCTGGGTGCTGGCGCGGGCCGGCGATCTCTCCCGTGACCTGCCGGCGAGCCGGTACCGGCAGCTCCTCGACCGGCTCCGGATGGACCCGGCGGAGACGGACCGCTGGGACGACGTCTCCCGGAAGCTGTACGTGCCCCACCACCAGGGGGTCATCAGCCAGTTCGCCGGTTACGGGGACCTGAAGGAGCTGGACTGGGAGGCGTACCGGCAGCGGTACGGGGACATCCGGCGCCTCGACCGCATCCTGGAGGCGGAGGGTGACACGGCCAACCGCTACCAGGCGTCCAAGCAGGCCGACGTGCTGATGCTGGGCTACCTCTTCTCACCGAAGGAACTCGCCGCGTTGTTCGGCCGGCTCGGCCACACGCTCGACGACGAGGCGTGGCGGGCCACCGTCGACTACTACGTGGGACGGACGAGCCACGGCTCCACCCTCAGTTCCCTCGTCCACGCCTGGGTCCTGGCGAGGGTCAACCGGGACGAGGCCTGGCGGTACTGCGAGGAGGCGCTGATCGGGGACGTGGTCGACATCCAGGGCGGCACGACCGAGGAGGGTATCCACCTGGGGGCGATGGCGGGCACCCTCGACTTCGTGCAGCGCGGGATGACGGGGCTGGAGACCCGCGACGACGCCCTGTGGCTCGCTCCGGCCACCCTGCCGCAGCTCTCGAAGTTCCGGATGCGGCTCCGCTTCCGCCGGCACTGGGACGTGGACCTGCGCCTGCGCGCCGAGCGCCTGCGGATCGCGGTACCGGACTCGGAACGGCCGGGCGTACGCGTCAGGCTGGACGGCAGCGCGTACGTCGTCGATCCCGGCACGTCACGGTGGCTGGAGCTGCCCGACGACCTGTCCGGCGGTCGGTGAACACGCCTGCGGCGCGACCGGCTTCCCGTTCACGCGGGCAGGGAGGACACCAGCACGCCGATCTTGTCGATGCGGTGCTCCGGGTTGTGGTGGGCGTCGCGCCAGAAGCGTCCGGCCGCGTCGTCCTCCGGGGTCGCGCAGGTGGAGAGGGTGATCATCGCCCGGGTCGGCTTCTCACCCGGCTCACCCGGCACCGCGGCCCGCTGCTCGGCCAGCGAGTGCTCGGACCGGAAGGACGTCTGCCGGGTCCCGGTGATCCGGTACTCGTACACCGTGCCGCCCTCCGTCACGAGGACCTTGTCCCCCTCGTCCAGTGCCGGCAGGTCCCGGAACGGACCCCCGGCGGACAACCGGTGGGCCGTCACGAGGTAGTTGCCGACCTCACCGGGCCCGACGCCGCCGTCCTCGCCGTACGGGGAGGCCGCCACACCGCGGTCCTGGATCCTGGTCCCCGGCCCGTCGTCCGTCGTCCCCTCGTACGGTACGACGCGCAGGTCGCGCACTCCGATCGACGGGATGCCGAGCTCGGCGGTCTCCGAGCGCGGGTCGGTCCGGTCGGACGGCGGACCGGGAGACGGGGCGGTGGCGGCCGGAGGGGCGGTCGGCGGAGCGTCCGCACCGGCCGCGTCGGCGGGGCCGGCGACCGCGAGCAGCACGACGGCCGTGCCCGCCACGGCCCGGGGAACGCCTCGGAAAGCATGAGCAGGGTGCATGGCGGGACCCGGTTTCGGTAGCCGGTGGGTACCTGGTGCGGGCCCCGGACGCGGCCCGCACCCTCCAGTACACCACCGGTCAGACGAACGTGTCGGGTGCGTCGAGCAGCTCGTGGACCTCCTCCGCGGTCAGTTCCGTGATCTCCTCACCCACGAGCAGCCAGCGGGTGATCCCGACCGACTCGAGGAACGCCAGATCGTGCCCGGCGATCATCAGCGCGCCCTCGTAGGACGTGAGCGCGCCGGTCAGCTGCCGCACGCCGGCCAGGTCGAGGTTGTTGGTCGGCTCGTCCAGCACCAGCAGTTGCGGGGCCGGTGTGGCGAGCATCGTGGCGGCGAGGGCGGCGCGGAAGCGCTCACCGCCGGAGAGGGTGCCCGCGGGCTGTTCGGCGCGCGCCCCCTTGAACAGGAAGCGGGCCAGCTGGCTGCGGATCTCGTTGTCGGTGGTCCCGGGCGCCGTCCGAGCCACGTTCCCGGCGACGCTCAGCGCGTCGTCGAGCACGTCGAGCCGCTGCGGCAGGAAGCGCAGCGGAACGTGGGCCCTGGCCTCTCCGGAGGCGGGTGCGAGCTCCCCGGTGAGGGTGCGCAGCAGGGTCGTCTTTCCCGCCCCGTTGCGCCCGATCAGGGCGATGCGCTCGGGGCCCTGGACGTGGAGCGTCCCGTCGCGCAGGGAACCGAAACGGAGGCGGAGCCCTTGCGCGCTCAGGACCGTACGACCCGCCGGGACGGCGGTGTGCGGGAGCCGCACCCTGATCTCGTCGTCGTCCCGGACGGCTTCCGACGCCGCGTCGCGCCGCTCCCGTGCCTCCTGGAGCCGGTCCTCGTGCAGGCCGCGGAGCTTGCCCGCCGCCTCCTGCGAGGACCGCTTGTGCGCGCCCGCGACGATCCTCGGCGCACGCCGCTGGGCGTCCAGCTTCTTGTTGTGCCGCTGGCGGCGGGCCACCTTGATCCGGGCCTCCTCCAGCTCGCGCTTCTGACGGCGTACGTCGGACTCGGCGGACCGCACCATGCGTCCGGCCGCTTCCTGCTGGGTGGCCACGGCCTCCTCGTAGGCGGACCAGCCGCCGCCGAACCAGCTGACCGTCCCGGTGCGCAGCTCGGCGATGCGGTCCACGCGTTCCAGCAGGTCGCGGTCGTGGCTGACCACGACGAGGACGCCGGAGCGCCACGACTCGACGGCCTCGTACAGCCGTCGGCGCGCGAACACGTCGAGGTTGTTGGTCGGTTCGTCCAGCAGCAGGACGTCGGGACGCTCCAGCAGCAGCGCCGCGAGCCGCAGCAGCACGGTCTCGCCGCCGGACATCTGCCCCACGGTGCGGTCGAGACCGATGTCCGTGAGACCGAGCGATCCCAGGGTGGCCAGGGCCCGCTCGTCGACGTCCCAGTCGTCGCCGACCGTCTCGAAGTGCTTCTCGGCGACGTCGCCGGCCTCGATGGCGCGCAGCGCCGTACGCCGCTCCGTGATGCCGAGGGCGTCCTCGACGCGGAGGTCCGTGTCGAGGGTGAGGTTCTGCGGGAGGTAGGCGAGATGCCCGCCGACGGCCACCGAGCCCGCGGAAGGCTTCAGCCGGCCGGCCAGCAGCCGCAGCAGGGTGGACTTGCCGGAGCCGTTGGTCCCGACGAGCCCGGTGCGGCCCCTGCCGACGGCGAGGGACAGCCCGTCGAAGACCTCGGTGCCGTCCGGCCACCGGAAGGACAGGGCGGAGCAGGTGAGGGAGGCGGCGGGTGCGGTGGGGTGTGACATGTGGTCCTCGCAGTCGCAAGCGTGTGAACAGGGGCTTCGTGTGCGAGCACCACGCGGCGACCGGCCGGGACGGGATGGGTGAGGCCTGCCCGGACATACGGGGGACGGCTCATGCACCGAGGTCGCATCCACGCGGAGGGTCACGGGGCGGCAGGAAAGCCGACAGGGCGTGACGGGCTACGGCAGGGGCCGTACCGCGCGATGATCGCGGACCTCAGATGCGCAACGTCCACCTCTATCGGAGACAACAGGACTCGAAAACAGTACACCGCGCCGCGTCCGGGCGGGGGCGGAACGGCGCGGGACAGGGCCTGGAGCGTTCACAGGTCCTGTCCCGCGTCCGGGCGACGTCGTGGGCCGCGACTCCGTGCGGCCCGGTCACGTCAGCGCAGGGTCTTCAGCATCTCCGCCCCGAACGGTGTGATGTCCGCCGTGCGCCCGAGCAGGGTCTTGGCGGCCCACTCGGGGTCGGCGATCAGCGCACGGCCCACGGCGACCATGTCGAACTCGTCCCGCTCCATCCGGTCCAGCAGCTGGTCGATGCCGGTGACCGAGGAGCTGTCGCCCTGGAAGGCGCTGAAGAAGTCCCCGTCCAGGCCGACCGAGCCGACGGTGACCGTCGGCCTGCCGCTGATCTTCTTCACCCACCCGGCGAGGTTCAGGTCGGAGTCCTCGAACTCCGGCAGCCAGTAGCGGCGGGTGGACGCGTGGAAGACGTCGACGCCGGCCTCCGCCAACGGCGTGAGGAGGGCGTCCAGTTCCTCGGGGGTCCGGGCGAGCTTCGCCTCGTAGGCGTCCATCTTCCACTGGGACATGCGGAAGAAGAGGGGGAAGGAGTCGGACACGGCCGCGCGGCACGCCGCCACGATCTCCGCCGCGAAACGGGTACGCGCGACGATGCCGCCGCCGTACGCGTCGGTGCGGCGGTTGCTGCCCTCCCACAGGAACTGGTCGATCAGGTAGCCGTGCGCACCGTGCAGCTCGACACCGTCGAAGCCGAGGCGCTCCGCGGCGGCGGCCGCGTCCGCGAACGCGGCGATGACGTCATCGAGGTCCTGCTGCGTCATCGCGCGGCCCTTGGGCTCGCCGGACAGGGAGACACCCGACGGGCCGACCGGTTCCGCTTCCGCCACGGGCGGCGCGCCCTCGGCGCGCGTGACGCCCACGTGCCACAGCTGCGGAATGATCGCCCCGCCCTCCCGGTGCACGGAGTCGACCACGCCGGACCAGCCCGCGAACGCGTCCTCGCCGTGGAACACCGGGATCTGTCCGCTCGTACCGGCGGACGCGTGATCGACGTAGGTCCCCTCGGTGATGATCAGCCCCACGCCTCCGGCGGCCCGGCGCGCGTAGTACTCCGCGACGTCCTGGCCCGGGACGCCGCCCGGGGAGAACTGCCGGGTCATGGGCGCCATGGCGATCCGGTTGCGGGAGGTCAGTCCGCGGACGGAGAAGGGGCGTGAGAGGGCGTCTGCCGCGCGTCGGGCGTTCTCGTCAGTCACTGCGTGTCCTGTTCGGGTGGGGTCAGGTCCACCCGTCGCCAACACGGGGACGCCTCCCCGGCATCCCGGCGCCTCCCCGGATGTGGTCAAGGTCTCCCCGTCCGGACGGCGCGAGGGAGGTCCGTACGCGGCGCGGTGCGGTGCGGGTCCGTCCTGCGGCCCGCCGCGGGACAGCGCCCCTGTGAAGCGCGTGTTGCCCCGTGTGACGCCGGATGGACGCACGGTCACCAGTATGGCGCGCCCATGACAGCTTCCCGGGATTCCTTGTCCGCCCGGACGCACCCCGCCATCGTCGGACCGCGGCGTACGAGTCCGTACGCCGCGACCCGACGGCGCGTCGAACCCGTGGCGCGCCCCTGTTCGAGGAGGACCTCTCGATGGCAGCAGTGCGCAACACCAGGAGGCGGATCGCGCTGGCGATCGCGGTCGCGACGACCGCGGCATGGGCGGCCGGCGCGGCGGCGTTACCCGCCCAGGCGGCCGGACCCGAGGGCAGAGTCCTGCACGCGGGGGCGGCCGGGGCGGTGCCGGGCAGCTACATCGTCACGCTCGCGCCGACGTCCGGGCTCAAGGCGTCCGCGGCGGAGGGCAAGCGGCTGATAGCCGACCACGGCGGAACGATCGAGCGGACCTACACGTCGGCGCTGAACGGCTACGCCGCCACGCTCAGCAGCGCCGAGGCGAAGCGGCTCGCCGCGGACCCGGCGGTCGCCTCGGTCGAGCAGGACCAGAGGGTCCACTCGACCGCCACCCAGAGCAGCGCGCCCTGGGGCCTCGACCGGATCGACCAGACGAACCTCCCGCTGAGCGGCACGTACACCTACCCGGACACGGGTGGCGGCGGCGCGACCGTGTACGTCCTCGACACCGGCGTACGCATCACCCACCAGGAGATCGCCGGCCGGGCCTCGTACGGCTACGACTTCGTCGACAACGACAGCACCGCACAGGACGGCGCGGGCCACGGCACCCATGTCGCCACGACCGTCGCGGGGAGCACCTACGGCGTGGCGAAGAAGGCGAAGATCGTCGCGGTCCGGGTCCTCGGCAACGACGGCTCCGGCACCACCGCGGGTGTCATCGCCGGCGTCGACTGGATCACCGCCAACCACGTCGCCTCGTCCGTCGCCAACGTCTCGCTCGGCGGCGGCGCGAGCACCACACTGGACAACGCGGTACGCCGGTCGATCGCCTCCGGGGTCACCTACTCGGTCGCGGCGGGCAACTCGGGCGCGCTCGCGTCGGCGTACTCCCCGGCCAGGGTGGACACCGCCATCACCGTGGGCGCCACCACCCGCACCGACGCCAGGGCGAGTTACTCGAACTACGGCCCCGTTGTCGACATCTTCGCCCCCGGATCCGCCATCACGGCCGGCTGGAACACCTCCGACTCCGCCACCTACACCGGTAACGGCACCTCCTTCGCCGCGCCCCACGTCTCCGGGGCGGCGGCGGTCTACCTGACGAGCCACCCGGGAGCCGCCCCGGCGACCGTGGCCTCGGCACTCGTGAACGGCGCGACGTCCGGTGTCCTCACCGGCGTCGGGACGGGCTCCCCGAACAAGCTCCTCAAGCTCGTTCCGTGATGCCGGCCCTGTGAAGGCCGGTCCTGTGACACCGGTCCCGTGAAGGCACGGGACACGGCCGGCCGGGAGCGCGTACGGGGAAACCCGCCGTACGCGACCCCGGCCCACGTCGTCCGGGAGCCGGCTCCACCCCGCTCCGAGGGCAGGAGCCCCGGCTCCGCGGGAGGGCGCGCGGAAGACCTCGGAGCCGCCCGCCGTGCCGCTACTCCGGTGGGTTGAGCCTGCGGAAGTACGTCCAGCTGGTCTCGTTCGGCTCGGTCCAGCTCTCGGGTGCGTGGGCGAACTCCGGGTGGTGCTCCGCGATGTAGGCCCGGGTCCGCCCGGGTACCTCCGTGTACGAAGCGAGCTTGCGTCCCCGGCAGTGGAAGGTGAGGCCGCCGGGCCGTTGCCCGCGGGCCATCCACGGCAGCCAGGGGGACATCCGGGTCCACGACATGGTGGCCGGGACGCTTGCGGCCGTTCCCTCCAGATCGGCGCGGTCGGCGAAGAACTGGAAGAGCTCCAGGGCCTTGTACGTGTCGCCGGCCGAGTGGACGGGGTACTGGGCGACCGGCAGCGGCGAGGGGTAGGAGAGCGGGATCTCCAGGCTGAAGCAGACCTGACCGCCCAGCTCGGTCGTCGGGACCGGGAAGGGGCGCCACTTCTGGTTCGCCGGATCGTTCCAGACGTGCACCACCGGTTGGTCCTGCCAGGTCTCCAGGATCTCGCGGGAGGCCGGGTCCAGATAGAAGGCGGCCTCGCGGGTGAGGAGTTGCCAGGCGTCCGGGCCGGCTTCGACGTCCTCGACCAGACGGGCGACGTTCAGCCCCTCGAAGCCGAAGACGCGCCGGTAGGGCTCGTCCGGGGCCCATGCGTACACGTCCCCTGACCACCAGTACGTGATCTCCTCGCCGTCGAGCGAGGCGCGGGTGCGGGCGAAGGAGCGGAGCAGCTCCGCGGGTGTCGTCATACGGACCACTCTGCGCGGCCGCCGGGGTCCGGCGAAAGTACCTCCGCGGCCCCGTCGGCGCCTCCCCGGCGGACCGGTGCGGCGCGTCACGCCCCGTGAATTCTCGACGGAGGTCGAATTTCTCCGGCAATGCGCAGTTATTCACCTCCCGCGCCTCCGCGGATGGAATTACAGGGCACATCCGTCGTGTCGCTGAGCGTGCCAAGGCTCCCGCATGGAACTGGGTGATCATTTCCGTGATATAGTCATAATGAATTTACAGGACGCCTCGAAAAAAGGGGAATGGCGTGAATACCGAGAAGGTTACGGCTCGACGTCTCACGGCCGAACAGGTTGCGGAACTGGGCCTCCAGGACGGCATCTTCGTCTCGGCGGAGATGGATGACCTTCCTCTCGACTGCTTTGCCCCGGCATTTCTCACGGAGCCGGGTAAGAACTTCGAGGGCGGTTCCTTCGCCGCGAGGACGATCTTCGGCAAGGAAATTCATGTCCTCCCGGACAACGCCGAAGAGCGTGGAATATGGGTCGCTGACAAGACGGGGGAGGAGATCGAGGTCCTGCGGAGCGCCGGTGTCCTCCTGAACCTCGCCCTTTTCGTGCCCGACGGCGGAGCGGCATCCCTGGATTCGCTCTACGCCGCCGCGCGTGACGCGTTCGGCGCGGGCATCGTCCAGCGCTGGAGCGAGGAGACCGTCGCCGTACCGGACGTCAAGATCGACCTCTACGAGGAGCCGGCCCGGGGGCGGAAGAACGGTGCCCAGAACCGTGACCGCCGTGCCCTGGACATCTACCCGACCCGCGTGCGGTTCCTGGAGCCCAGCGAAGGCTGGAAGTTCGTGGTGGAGCCGCACAAGGAGGTCGTGGACGACACACCGACGATCTGATCTGACAGCAGGTTAGGCGTCATTGCCCCGTGGGAGCCCGTCAGTTCGCTGACGGGCTCCTCCCGTTTGCTGACGTGCTCCTCCCGTTCGCCGTGGGCCTCGTCCGTTGCCTCTGCGTTGGCTCTGCGTCTGTCGCGGAACCTCTTCGTTTGTCGCTGCTCCCCGGCGGGTTCGTAAGCGATCCGTAACAGAGGCACCTGATCAGGGTGTTCGTGTGACTTGATGGGGCTCGGCATCGGTGGAGTCAGTAAAAAGGGGCGGGGCGGACATGGCGAAGCACAAGGGAAGGGGATGGCACAGCCGGCTTCTCGCGGCAGGGCTCGGAGTGACGGCGCTGGCCGCAGCCACCTCCGTGTGGACCGCTCAGGCCGACCCCACCGGGGGGCGGAAGCCCGAGGCCCGGTCCCAGGAGCAGGCCGTGACCGAGGTGGCGGCCGACATCGCGCACGCATCGGACCGCGGGCCCCGGGGCGTCAACATCACCATCGACGACGGGCCTGACCCGGTCTGGACGCCGCAGGTGCTCGAACTGCTCGAGGACAGCGGGGTGAAGGCCACCTTCTGCATGGTGGGCACGCAGGCCAAGGCCTATCCCGAGCTGGTCAAGAAGGTCGTGGCGGACGGACACAGGCTGTGCGACCACACCGTCTCGCACGACACCGCCATGGACACCAAGTCCGAGGCCTACCAGTCCCAGCAGATCCTGGACGCCGAACGCATGATCACGGAGGCGTCCGGAGGTGTCCGGCCCCAGTACTACCGGGCCCCTGGTGGTGCCTTCACCCCGTACAGCCGGCAGCTCGCCGCGTCCCGGGGAATGCGCCCGCTGGGCTGGAACGTCGATACCAAGGACTTCGAGCACCCCGGCGTGGACAACATGGTCGCCACCGTCAAGAGCGAGATCTCCAACGGACCGACCATCCTCTTCCACGACGCGGGCGGCGAGCGTTCCGAGACCCTGGCCGCTCTGCGCGAGGTGCTGCCCTGGCTGAAGGAGCAGGGGTACTCCTTCGGCTTCCCCGTGCGCTGACCACGGACCCCGCACGCTGCGACAGACACACCCGACCGCCGCGAACGTCCCGAAGCCCCCGGCCGCCCGGCCGGGGGCTTCTGCATGGGCGGGTCACGGGCGTCGAGGAGACCGGCGAGCGGTTCCGGAGACGGGCCCGGGCGGGCGGGTCAGCGCAACCCGGCGAACAGATCGGTCTCGGGTACGGCGGCGCCGGTGGCGTCCTTGACGCGGACGAAGGTCTCCGTGCCCATCAGCTCGCCGAACCTCTCCTTGCCCATCCTGAGGAAGAAGATGTTCTCGCCCTGACTGGCGTGGGCGGCCAGCGCATCGAACTTCTGGTCGCTGAACGCGGTGGTGTCCACCCATGTGGTGATCTGGTCGTCGGGGAGGCCGATCTCGGCCATCGCGGCGGCCTCGGCGGGATCCGGCTCCGGCATGTCCTCCTGGAACTCGCGCATCGTCTCCCCGAACCGCTGCATCATCGAGCGCGGCATCGTCGTCCAGTACACCTTCGGGGTGAGCGCGGTCCTCTCCAGCGCCGCCATCGTGATGCGGTGGGCCTGGATGTGGTCGGGGTGGCCGTAGAAGCCGTTCTCGTCGTAGGTGACGACCACGTCGGGCCGGTAGTGCTCGATGAGTTCCGCGAGCCGGGCGGCGCCCTCCTCGACGGGTGTGTTCCAGAAGGAGCCGGGGGCGTCGTTGCTCGGCCAGCCGATCATCCCGGAGTCGGCGTAGTCGAGCATCTCCAGATCGCTGATCTTCAGGACCTCACAGCTCGCCTCCAGCTCCTTCCTGCGCATCGCCGCGACGGCCGCCGGGTCGTGCCCGGGGTCGCCCGGCTTGACGCCCCCCGGCCCGTCACCGCAACCGCCGTCGGTACAGGTCACCAGAACCGTGCGGACGCCCTCGGCGGCGTACCGCGCGAGGACTCCTCCGGTTCCGGTGGCCTCGTCGTCGGGGTGGGCGTGTACTGCCATCAGCGTCAAGGGCCGGTCAGTCATGAGAAAAGTCCTCCTGCGGAACTATGTCCTGGTCCGGACACGCGGCGGGCTCACCACGGTCCTGGGGGCGGGCCCGGATCGTGGCGGGCGGCCGGCCTCGCGGCCTCCGTGCGTCCCGCCCGTACGGAGCCGGTCCTCGGTCGATGCAACCGCGCGGGCCGGACCTCCTGTTCCCGGCGCGGCCGCTACGTCACCGCCGCCGACGCCGCGGCGAGCTGTTCGAACGTCCCGTTGAGCACCGCCCTGCGTTCGTCCTTGTAGGCGGGACTCGGCTCCAGGCCGTCGATCGTCCGCTCCCACACGGCCAGGAACGTCTCCTGCCAGGCCCGGATCACCTCGGGCGACGGCAGGGCCACGCCCACCCACCCCTGCCGGGCCAGGACGAGCAGCAGCTCCAGATTGCAGGGGACGGTCATGCCCCCGTACTCGTCCGGCTCCAGCTCCACGGGATCGCCGTTCATGACGTCCGTGACCTCGGTCACCAGCCGGTCGACCAGCCCCGCGAGATGATCCGCCGCCGCGTCGCTGTCGAAGTTCCCCGCGCCCCACGTGCCCACCGGTCCGCCTCCTCGTCGTGCGCCGTCGTTCCCTGCGGCCATCACAGCAGAGGGCACTGACAGCGGGGGCCGGAACGCGGAGCCCGGGAATCCTCCCCCTCCGCACGGGTTGGAGCGCGGCGCCCGGTACGGCAGCAGGGCCCGGACCGTGCGTAGCGGTCCGGGCCCTGCTCCGTATGCCGCCGTCCGGCGGCGGTGCGTCAGCTCTGTGCGGTGTCGTCGCCTGACTCTCCGGCGGCCTCGGCCGCGCCCGTCTTCTCGCGCATCTTGCGCACCAGATCCGCCTTCAGGTCGGCGGCACCCTTGCGGTCGAGATTGCGGTGCGGACCGTTGTTCTGCCGCTCGGCGCGGGACAGCCTCTTGCGCTTACCGCCGCCCATACCCACGGGGTTGTTGATGTTCTTGCTCACGGTCATGGGTTCTCCCGAGTGATGTGAAGTGATCTACGGATTCTCGGTGGGGGACGGACCCGGCGACATCGAGGGACGTCAGCAGGGGCCCGTCACGCTCTCACTCGTAAATCGGCGTCTGGAAGAACATGCCAATGACGTTACCCGGTTCCCACGCCCCCGCACGCCACGTTTTTCCGCCCCGAAGTCCGCCGGGCGATCAGCCGGCACCAGGGGGAGGCAGCGGTGATCCACGCGGACGTGCGCGATGCCTCCCGCTCGGCCCGAAGCGGCGGGCCGCCCCAGGCCGGCGGCGCCTCGTCGGTACCGGCGGAGGGAGATGGGACGACGTCTGTGACGGTGAGGGCCGAGCTTTTCACCGAGGCGCGTCGGAGAACGGTTGAGCGGTCTGCCCCCAGGTGAAGGCGAACCGGCCCTGTGCGAGGTCGTATGTGACGCCGGCCCCTGAGCTGCGCACAGCGAACTGCTGGTGCAGCCACCCGTCCATCGCCAGCGCTGCTGCTTGGGACCGGTGGTCACTCAACGGGCATTCGAGCGAGGTGACTTGGACGAGGATTCCGTCGGGCAGGAGTTCGCTCAGTGCGTGGGCGTTGAGGGAGACGCCGAACGCCAACCAGGCCGCGTCCTTCCAGTACAGGCCGGATGCGGGCAGGCCGAGCCAGATGTTCCTGTGGATCCGCACGCTGTGTGCGGGGATGCCGGCCTCGGTCCCGCAGGCCTCTGCCCGCAGATCCACCGCGAGCCCGCCCGCCGCACACCGAAACCGAAACTTGAATGCCTGAATCATTTTCCTGTCACAGACCGTGAGCGGGGCCGCCGATGGCGGCCCGCAGCCCTTCGGGAAGGTTGGCGACGGTCAGGCCACCGCGACCTGATCTGTTTCGGAGTCTCCCAGCATCGCGAGGAGCTTGCGGCTCAGCGCGACGGGTCGATGCACCGTCCCTGACCGCTGGTGCCCGTTCTGCTGGGCACTGATGGGCACGAGCGGAGGCGGCGGCCAAGGGCTTCAACGGCCGAGTCGAGCAGTTCCCCAGCGAGACCACCTCCGCGACGGCCGCGTACGAGACAGTCTCCAGGCGGGATGTAGGTGTGGGGGTGGACGTCGTGACGAGAGTTCTCGGGAGCAGATCGCGGAGCGCCGTCACGACGAAGGCGAATTCGATGTCGATTCCTGACCCGTGGACCCGGAAACGGGGTCGAAGATCGAACGTACAGCGGTTATCGGCACTGAATGCGCCTGCGAACTCGCCACCACCCGACCGGCCCGATGACCGGCTCACGAAGCGAAGCTCTGACCAGAGGCCGCATGGTCCCGCCAATACCTGAGCACGGTCTCGCGTACGACCTCGAACCGCCCTGCGGTGGTGATGCGGGAGGTGGGCTGCCAACCGCCCGCGTCCGCTTCGAACGCGACGAGAAGCGGCGGTCCGGGCGCCGCAGCGGCTGCTCAGAGGTGAACGTCGAGGAACTTCCGTACCTCGTCGATGGTCATAGGCCCCGTGCCGTGCGCCACCGCCGCTCCCTCCTTCAGCAGGAGGCAGGACGGGGCTCCGGTGATCCCGTATCGCTCGGTTGCCATCGGGCAACGCGTGATGTCGGTCCGGACGGCCGTCAGGCGGCCCGTGTAGGCGGCGGCGATGTCGCCCACGACGACATCCATCACCCGACAGGGCTCGATTGCCTTGGGCCATGCCCCGGTGAAATACGCGAGAACCGGAACCTTGCTTCTCCCGAGGATGAAATCGAACTCCGCGTCCTCACGAGGTCGGTGAACCAGCTTTGTCATGGGAGCTCCTGACCTCACGCTTCGTACTCCATCCCATCATCCCTCGCGCGGGTGCCAGCTCGGCCCTGGCCGGTCGTCCGGCCGGCTGCCGGGAGGAGGTAGGCACGGGCCGCCGCAGGGCGGCGGCGGCCCCTGGGCCGAGCGGCCCGGCCCTTGTCACGGCGCCCGGAAGGCCGTTTCCAGGGGCATAACGGTCTGGCACCGGGAACGAGCACGATTTCTGGACGCTCGTGGACGCGGCGGTAGACGAGGTGACGCGTCAGCTGACCCGGAGACCGACCGCCAGCGTCAGTTCAAGGACCCGGCGTGGTGATACGAGATCGGGAAACAGCTCCCGCAGCTGCGACATCCGGTATCGGACCGTCTGGGGATGGACGAACAACGCCGCCGCGACCTCGTCCCGCCTGCCCTGGTGCAGCAGCCACGCCCGCAACGTCTCCTCCAGCCGTCGTGCCGTTGCGGCAGGCAAGGTCTGCAACGGTGCGAGGGCTCCGGCGCGCAGGTCTGCGAACGCGTCCGCGTCGGCGCTGAGCACCAGGTCGGGCAGGTGGTCCTCGGTGTCGCGAATGTCGGAGGAAAGGGAGCGCGCGCGTAGGGCCCGTGCGTACGAGGCGGACGCGTGGGTCCACGGCCGGGCCGGGCCGACCACGGCGGCGCGGTCGGTCAGCTGCCGTAGGAGACGTGATCGGTCGGCATCGGGGACGAGGAGCACACCGGTGTCATCCGGCAGATCGTCGAGGACGAGGGTGTTCGGGTCGACTGTCCGGTAGGCAGGCCGGGCCTGGGCGGCGGGCAGCAGGACGGCGGTTAGCGAAACCGGAGGCTGCCACCTGGCCCGGTGGCCGGAGGCCAGCAGCGCGTCCGGGCTCGCGCCGGCGAGGAGATCGCGGGCCAGGTGTTCCAGATGGCGCTCGTGGTCTCTGCCCCAGGCAGCCAGTTCGTCGGCGTGGCCCGCGGCGCTCGCGGCGGAGAGCTCGTCGATGTAGGCGAAGGTCAGCTCGGCGAACTTTGCGACCTCGGCGGCGGGCAGACCTGCGGGTACGGCACCCGCTGCCAGACATCGCCAGGCGACCCGGGCGCCGACGCGGTAGGCGCTGAGCAGGGCGTCCATCGATCGGCCGTCGCGCACCTCGCCGCGGCCCAGCTCGTAGGCGGCGTCCCCGGCGTCGCCGCCTGTGGTGTTCCCGCTCGCAAGATCCAGGTAGTGCCCCAGGGCGGTGCGGACGGCTCTGCGGATGGTGGCGCCCATGCGGCCCGACAAGGCACGGGCGTAGGGAGGAACCTCCTCGATGATCGCCTGGACGACTTCGTCGGCGGTGGTTTTCAGTGCGGCCCGAAGGACGGTGACCGTCGTCTCATCCAGGGTCAGTTCGCTGGCTCTCCGGGTTGCATAGCTCATTTTTTGTCCCCTGTGAACAATTCAGTCGACCAGATTTACGTCCTGTGGTCAGGACTTTACGCCTGGGGGCACAGCAAGCTGGGGTCATGACGAGTACAGCCCTTCGCGGCAGGGCGTGGAAACTGCTGGAGATGGTCACGACGCCGCTGCTGCCGTCGGACTACCTCGACCTGGTCAGCCCGCTCCGTACGGGCGCTGACCTACGGGGGCGCATCGAGGCCGTGCACCCCGAGACGAGTGACGCCGCGACTGTCGTGATCAGGCCGGGGCGGGGCTGGCGCGGCCACACGGCCGGCCAGTACGTGCGGATCGGGGTCGACGTCGATGGGGTGCGCCTGTGGCGTGCCTACTCCATCACTTCGCCGACGAACCGCCAGGACGGCCGCATCACGATCACCGTGAAGGCGATCCCGGACGGCAAGGTCAGCAATCATCTGGTCCGCAGAGCGAAACCGGGCACGCTGATCCAGCTCGACCAGGCGACCGGTGACTTCGTCCTGCCGCGGGCCAAGCCCGCCAAGGTGCTCTACCTGACGGCCGGCAGCGGCATCACACCCGTGATGGGCATGCTGCGCGACACCGAACTCGACGACGTCGTCATGGTCCACTGCGCGCCACAGCCTCAGGACGTGATCTTCCGCAATGAACTGCACAGCCTGGTCGCGGACAAGAAGCTTCGGCTCACCGAGGTGCACACCGACACCGACGGCAAGCTCGACATCGCCCGTCTCCGGGAACTCCTGCCCGACTGGGCCGAGCGCGAGACCTGGGCCTGCGGGCCCGCAGGTCTGCTCGACGCCGCCGAAGAGCACTGGACCGAACAGGGCGTCCAAGAACGCCTGCACACCGAACGGTTCCGCACGGGCATCATCTTCGCCGGCGAAGGCGGCGAGGTCACGTTCAGCGCCACCGGCAAGACCATCGACGCGGACGGCGCCACGCCGTTGCTCGACATCGGCGAGGAGGGCGGCGTACTCATGCCCTCCGGGTGCCGCATGGGCATCTGCTTCGGCTGCGTCACGCCGCTCAAGGCCGGCGCTGTCCGCGACCTGCGTACGGGCGAGATCACCGAGGCCGAGCCGGGCGTCCTCATCCAGACCTGTGTGTCCGCCGCGGCGGGCCCCTGCGACATCGAACGGTAGGAGCACCTTGACCGCCATCGACCCCACCACCCACCTGACCGCGGAGCAGATCGAGGACCTGGGCCGCGAGCTGGACGCCATCCGCGACGAGGTGATCGCCAACCGCGGCGAGAAGGACGCCGCCTACATCCGCCGGGTCATCTCGGCGCAGCGCAAGCTGGAGCTGGTCAGCAGGGGTCTGCTGCTGTTCTCGATCTTCCCGCCCGCGTGGCTGATCGGCACCGCCGGGCTGTCCGTGGCGAAGATCATGGACAACATGGAGATCGGCCACAACGTCCTGCACGGCCAGTGGGACTGGATGCGCGACCCGAAGATCCACTCCACCACCTGGGAGTGGGATCACGTCTCGCCGTCCGATCAGTGGAAGCACTCGCACAACGAGCTGCACCACACGTACACCAACGTGATCGGCAAGGACAACGACCTCGGCTACGGCATCATGCGCGTCGACGAGGACCAGAAGTGGCACCCCTTCCACCTCGGCCAGCCGCTGTGGAACTTCCTCAACGCCTGCTTCTTCGAGTACGGCATCGCGGCGTACGACCTGGAGCTCGGCAAGAACCTCCACAAGCGCCGCCGCAAGAACCCGGAGTTCCGCGCGCGGGCCAGGGCCGTGGGCCGCAAGATCCGCAAGCAGGTGCTCAAGGACTACGTGATCCACCCCCTGCTGTCGGGCCCCTCGTTCCTCACCACACTCGCCGCCACGTTCACCGCGAACCTGGTCCGCAACCTCTGGACCCACTCGGTGATCATGTGCGGGCACTTCCCCGAGGGCGTACAGGTCTTCGAGCGCCGGTCGATCACGGGCGAGACACGCGGCCAGTGGTACCTGCGCCAGATGATGGGCTCGGCGAACATCAGCGGCAGCAAGGCCATGCACTTCATGACCGGCAACCTGTCGCACCAGATCGAGCACCACCTGTTCCCGGACCTGCCGAGCAACCGGTACGCCGAGGTCGCGGTGAAGGTGCGCGCGCTCTTCGAGAAGTACGAGCTGGAGTACGTCACCGGCCAGCTGCCCAAGCAGGTGTTCTCCGCGTGGCACAAGGTCTTCCGGCTCGCGCTGCCGAACAAGCAGCCCAAGGCCGGAACGCCGGACCGCGAGCAGGACCTCATCGCCGCCTGACTCCCTGGCCGCGCCTCAAGCCCTTGGTGTGACGTCACTGCTGCGACACGACGGCCTGCTCGGCCAGTGGAGTTTCCTGCTGCCGGGGCCTACAGCTTGGTGAGCGCACGCCGGACAGCAACTGAAGGGGCGCTTCTCTCCGGCTTCCACGAGAAGTCCACGCCAGATGCGAAGGGTGACGACGTGGACCATGACCGCGGTGAACGCTCTGATGACACGGTGCCTGCCGTATCGAATGGTGGGTGGTTCCGATCGGCAAAGGGCCGGCCGGACGCTCTCGGCGCCGTGACGCGTGCTGAATCCGGCCTGTGAGAGGGAAGAAGTCGACGGGGCCGGCGTCTACGGCACGTCCACGGGCCGACACCTGGCCCAGCAACTCGCAGCCCGCCACTCGTACCCGGTGCGCGCCCTGGGGCTCGGCTGCACGTCACCCGATGGACCGCACGGCATCGAACGCGACAGTGTCGTGAGCAGGTCGCTGGTACAGCACGAGGGCGGGGCGGCGCGGCTGGCCCCATGGTGAGCCGATGTACACCCCGGCCTGGCTGACCGAAGCCAGTCGGCGACATCCGGATTCCGCTCCGGGCCAACAAGAAAGCCCCTGGCCGTTGGCCTGGGGCTCTTTCATGGAGCGGGTGACGAGAATCGAACTCGCGCTCTGAGCTTGGGAATCAACGGTCCTTGAACGGCTGCAGTGACTCTGCCCTGCATGTTTGGCCGGGTCGGGCAAGGCCGGTGTGGTCTCCGGGCACCGGGCTTGACCGCTGTTGTCCGCTCCGAAGGGCACGGATGGGGCACGAACGCGGTCACTGCGGGGGAGACGGCCCTTGGCGTGTCACGCCCAAGCGGTGATGAGGTCGTCGGGGGTGAGGCTGAGGACGCCGTTGGCACTGCTTCCGCTGCGGGCGACGGCGAGCAGGGGGGTGGAGTCGTCGGTGCCGGGCAGTTGTGAGCGGTGGGTGACGAGTCGGGCGAGGTCGCGGTTGTCGAAGGGCTTGTTCTCCAGCCACTTGATGGATCCGACGAAGGTGATCTTCTTGGCGATAGGAGATCGGTCGGCGCCGACGAGGTCGATTTCAGGGTCGTTGGTGCGGGTCCAGTAGCCGCCGATCACGTTGGTGGCCTCGGGCAGCCGGTCGTCGGTCAGGCGCCACAGAGCCTCGCGGATCACAGGCTCGACGGCGCGGCCTCGCCAGGACGTCCAACTGGTGCGGATCGATTCGAGTACACGGTGTCCACGCCCGCGCTCGATCATGGGGATGCCGGGCCCGAGGAAGGAGAGCCAGAAGCGCAGGTATGGATCGGCTACGTGGTAGCGGCTCTCGCGGCTCGGCCTGGTGGACAGCGGAAGGTCGGCCGCCACCATGCGTCGGCTGGTGAGTAGCCCCAGGGAACGTTTCAGAGAGCCTGGATTGAGGTCGCCGGCTGCCCGGCCGATCAGGGTGAAGGTGCGTTCCCCGTGTCCGATGGCACTCAGCACGGTGCGGGCCTGTGCCTCTGTGGGGAACTCGGCGGCCAGAGTGCGCTCGCCGCTGACGAGGAGGGCGGACGTCGGACGGGCCAGCGCCTGCTCCAGGTAGTCCCAGAGGGTGGCACCCGGAGGCCATTCCTCAAGGACGAGCGGGAGGCCGCCAGAGACCAGGAAGGCGTCGAACGCCTCAGCCGGCGGGAGGTCGAGCATGGCGGCGACCTCGGTCGGATTGAGCGGAGGTACGACCATCTCGGTGCCGCGCTGGTAGAAGGGGCGACCGTAGGTGTTCAGCTGCTCCATCATCGCGATGTCCGAGCCGATGAGGACGAGCAGTACGGGGAGCTTGGACAACGTCCGGTCGAATGCCTTCTGGAGCGCGCCCTCGAAAGCGGGGTCCTCGCGTACGAGGTAGGGCATCTCGTCGAGCACGACCACGCTGGGCGTGTCCGGAGGCAGGACACTGGCGAGCAGGCTCAAAGCCGCGTCCCAGGTCTGCGGGGTGGCGAAGTCCGCGACGCGGCCGGCGTCGGGGAGTGGAGAGACGGCGAGCTCGGCGGCGAAGCCTGCCAGGTCCTCGGCCTTCGCGCCGCCCACTGCGGTGAAGAAGACATGAGGAAGCCCGGAGCGTTCCAGGAACTCCTCCACGAGCCGGGACTTGCCGACACGTCGGCGCCCTCGGATCAGTACGGCGCGCCCGGGCCGCCCGCTGCGTCCGCCAGTCCGTACAGGAGCCAGTAGGTCATCAAGAAGGCCGAGCTCCGTACGACGCCCAACGAATCCGTTCACAGGTTCCACCTCGCCGATCGTTCATCCTCTGCAGGGCATGTTACGTTCTTCAATGCAAGTTGCGCAAATGCAATGCTTCTGGTGCAGTTGCTGCCGACGTCCCGTGAGACTCGAGAAGATCAAGGCCGGTTTGCATGCAGTGGGCCCGTGTTATGGCACGCCAACTCGTCGGTGCCCGGGGTCGATCGGCGTCAGTGGCGGGCGCCGGGTGCCGGGAGGTGTGCGTGACAGGGCTGCGTCCGCGCGCCTCCGGCAGTCGGCGCATGCCGACCCGCCAGACCGGACTCGCCTTGTAGATGTTGTTTGAAGCCGGGCTTGGGGCGTAATGGCCGGGCGGAAGGGCGCTGAACAGCGGGAAGAGGGGCAAGGTGCGGAGGTGATACGGGATGGTCAGGCCGGTCTGAAACAGCAAGAAAGCCCCCGGCCGCTGGCCTGGGGCTTTTTCATGGAGCGGGTGACGAGAATCGAACTCGCGCTCTGAGCTTGGGAAGCTCATGTTCTACCATTAAACTACACCCGCGAAGCGCACCGATGATCGGCTGTGCACCGTCCCACACTGTACCCCATCGCAGGCCCCCGGCGTGTCCGCCGTGGGGCCTGTGTGTCGTTCCGCGGGGTGGACGCGGTTGTGGGTGGCGGGAGTTGAGGGCGTAGCGTGGGTGGGCGGAGTGCCGCCTGGAGTGGCGTCCTGTTCATCCCCTAATGTGGCGGTCTCGTCCATAGCTGGTTGGGGAAGGGACTTGATGGAGTCGATGGAGCGCACCGTCGTCCGCTGTGCCGAAGGGCACGTTTTTGCCGCGTCGTCGTTCCCGATGCAGCAGCTCGGGTCGCAGCGGATCGGGCCCGGGCGGCTGATCCGATGCCCGCGCTGTGCTCGGTTGCGGCAGGCTGTTCCCGTGGCGTTCGAGGAGCGCTAGAGCAATGACGCAGGCGCGCGGGGCGGTCCGGTTGGGGGCGACTCGCGCGTTCTGCGTATCCTCGGTGCGTGCTTCTCTCAGATAAGGACCTCCGGGCCGAGATCGATGCCGGGCGGGTTCGCATTGACCCGTTCGACGCTTCGATGGTGCAGCCCTCGAGCATCGACGTGCGGCTGGACCGCTACTTCCGGGTGTTCGAGAACCACCGCTATCCGCATATCGATCCCGCCGTCGAGCAGACCGACCTGACCCGTCAGGTCGAGCCGGACGGCGACGAGGCGTTCATCCTCCACCCCGGGGAGTTCGTCCTGGCCTCGACGTACGAGGTCATCTCGCTCCCCGACGACCTCGCGTCGCGGCTGGAGGGGAAGAGCTCGCTCGGCCGGCTCGGGCTGGTGACGCATTCCACCGCCGGGTTCATCGACCCCGGTTTCTCGGGCCACGTCACCCTCGAATTGTCCAATCTGGCGACGTTGCCGATAAAGCTCTGGCCGGGAATGAAGATCGGGCAGCTGTGCATGTTCCGGCTTTCCTCGTCGTCCGAATTCCCGTACGGATCCGAGCGTTACGGATCGCGTTATCAGGGCCAGCGAGGGCCTACCGCCTCGCGTTCCTACATGAACTTCCATCGGACTCAGGTGTGATACGGCATGGCTGGTGAAGCGCGGGAGAATCTGACGTACGAGGCCTTCGGGCATGCCGTACGTGAGCTGGCACAGGCGGTGGCCGACGACGGCTTCGAGCCGGACGTCGTGCTGAGCATCGCGCGCGGCGGGGTGTTCGTCGCCGGCGGTCTGGCATACGCCCTGGACTGCAAGAACATCCACCTGGTGAACGTCGAGTTCTACACCGGCGTCGGGACGACCCTGGAAATGCCGGTCATGCTGGCGCCGGTCCCGAACGCCATCGACTTCACGCAGAAGAAGGTCCTGATCGCCGACGACGTCGCCGACACCGGCAAGACGCTGAAGCTGGTCCGCGACTTCTGCATCGACCATGTGGCCGAGGTGCGCAGCGCGGTCATCTACGAGAAGCCGCAGTCGCTCGTGAAGTGCGAGTACGTGTGGAAGAAGACCGACCAGTGGATC
This sequence comes from Kitasatospora papulosa, assembly GCF_000717245.1. GTDB lineage: Bacteria > Actinomycetota > Actinomycetes > Streptomycetales > Streptomycetaceae > Streptomyces > Streptomyces papulosus. The sequence continues at coordinate 237,553 of NZ_JNYQ01000002.1, read as the reverse complement.
AACTTCCCGTGGAGCGTGGAGAAGCCCGTCGTACGCCGTGACGGCCAGGTCCTCGACTCGTAGACGTCGTCCGCACGCCCCGGACCGCGGGGTGTGCGTGGACGCAGGAGAGGCCCCGGTGCAGTGCACCGGGGCCCCTTCGCACGTCGGACCGGGTCGGGTCAGATCGTGCCGAGCTTGATGATCGAGAGCAGCGCGATCAGCTGGATCGCCGAGGCGCCCAGGGCCTTCGGCCAGGGCAGGTCGTGCGACTTGCTCACCATCGATGTGAAGAGCGCTCCGGCCGCCAGCCAGGTGATCCAGCCGAGGATCTGCACCAGGGAGTTCTCGCCGCCGAGGAACAGGGCGAAGATCAGGCGGGGCGCGTCCGTGATCGACATGATGAGCATCGACAGGCCCACGGTCGGCTGCCAGGCGCCCGTGCCGCCGAGCTGGCGGGCCAGGGTGTGGGTGACGGCGCCGAGCACCAGGCCGCCGATGACGAAACCGACCCCGGTGAAGATCACGTACGGGGCGGCCGTCGAGACCTCCGCGTGGATCGCCTCGTCGCGCGCCTGGTCGAAGCCGAAGAGCGCGAGCAGCCCGTAGACGAACGTGACGGCGATCGCGGTGCCCCACACGGGGTAGTCGCGCATCTGCCAGAACGTCGGACCCGGCCGCAGCACGATGCCGCTCAGCAGCTGCTTCCAGTGCAGCCTGGGCCCCGAGGGCTGTGCGGGGGCCTGGCCGGCCTGGTAGGTGTTCCCGTCGCCGTACGGGTCCTCGTGGATGCTGAACGCCTGGGTGTGACCCGGGGCGTTGGCATACGGGTCGTGCTGCGAGGGCTGGTGGTGCGGGTCGCCGAAGTACTCCGGTTCGCCGTGTCCGCCTGCGTGTCCGTTCCCACCCCCGTGTCCGTTGCCGCCGTGCCCGCCGCCGTACGGAGCGCCCTGGGAGCCTCTGTACGGTGTGCCGCCGCCTCCTGCCGGAGGCCACGACTGCCCGCCGTGCGGCGGCGGTGATGCCGGTGCGCCGTACGGCTGTTGCTGCTGCGGGTGTTGTTGCGGTGTGCGGTTGTCCCGGCCGCGTCCGATCCTGAATCCAGCCACACGTCGAACGTACCTGGTCCCTGCGGGTGCGGTGTGGGGGCCGGGGGAACAAGGGGCCCATTGCGGCCTAGCTGTGACATCCCCTAGGGGGACCCCGGGGGGCCGGCCCCACCCCGCGGAGTGACGTCCGCGTCCCTCCCGGGGCGGCCGGTGGTGTCCAGGAACGCCCCGAGCGGCTCCTGGAAGACCGAAGCGGCCGGTCCTGCCCCCGAGGCAGGTCCGGCCGCTTCCGTGGTGGGAGACAGCTACTGGACGGGTTCCGGTTCCGGCTGGTCGGCCGACTCCTCGTCGCCCGCCGGGTCGGCGGGCGTCTTCACCGACTCCAGGAGCAGCTGCGACACGTCGACGACCTGCACCGACTCCTTCGCCTTGCCGTCGTTCTTCTTGCCGTTGACCGAGTCGGTCAGCATGACGAGGCAGAAGGGGCACGCGGTGGAGACGATGTCCGGGTTGAGCGAGAGGGCTTCGTCGACGCGCTCGTTGTTGATGCGCTTGCCGATCCGCTCCTCCATCCACATCCGGGCACCACCGGCGCCGCAGCAGAAGCCGCGCTCCTTGTGGCGGTGCATCTCCTCGTTCCGCAGACCCGGGACCTTGGCGATGATCTCGCGCGGGGGCGTGTAGATCTTGTTGTGACGGCCCAGGTAGCAGGGGTCGTGGTACGTGATCAGGCCCTCGACCGGGGTGACCGGCACGAGCTTGCCCTCGTCCACCAGGTGCTGGAGCAGCTGCGTGTGGTGGATGACCTCGTACTCGCCGCCGAGCTGCGGGTACTCGTTCGCGATGGTGTTGAAGCAGTGCGGGCAGGTCGCGACGATCTTCTTCGACGCCTTCGACTTCTTGGTCGAGTCGTCCTCGTCATCTTCGCCGAACGCCATGTTCAGCATCGCGACGTTCTCCTGGCCGAGCTGCTGGAACAGCGGCTCGTTGCCGAGGCGGCGGGCCGAGTCACCGGTGCACTTCTCGTCGCCGCCCATGATCGCGAACTTGACGCCCGCGATGTGGAGCAGCTCCGCGAAGGCCTTGGTGGTCTTCTTGGCGCGGTCCTCCAGGGCGCCGGCGCAGCCGACCCAGTACAGGTAGTCGATCTCGCTGAGGTCCTCGACGTCCTTGCCGACGATCGGGACCTCGAAGTCGACCTCCTTGGTCCACTCGACGCGCTGCTTCTTGGCGAGCCCCCAGGGGTTGCCCTTCTTCTCCAGGTTCTTGAGCATCGTGCCCGCCTCGGACGGGAACGCGGACTCGATCATCACCTGGTAGCGACGCATGTCGACGATGTGGTCGATGTGCTCGATGTCGACCGGGCACTGTTCCACGCACGCACCGCAGGTGGTGCAGGACCACAGCACGTCCGGGTCGATGACGCCGTTCTCCTCGGCGGTACCGATCAGCGGGCGCTCGGCCTCCGCGAGGGCGGCCGCGGAAACGTCCTTGAGCTGCTCCTCCGTGGCCTTCTCGTTGCCCTCCATGTCCTTGCCGCCGCCGGCCAGCAGATAGGGGGCCTTGGCGTGCGCGTGGTCGCGCAGGGACATGATCAGGAGCTTCGGGGACAGTGGCTTTCCGGTGTTCCAGGCGGGGCACTGCGACTGGCAGCGGCCGCACTCGGTGCACGTGGAGAAGTCGAGGATGCCCTTCCAGGAGAACTGCTCGACCTGGGAGACACCGAAGGTGTCGTCCTCGCCCGGGTCCTCCCAGTCGATCTCCTTGCCGCCCGAGGTCATCGGCAGCAGCGCGCCGAGCGAGACCGCGCCGCCGGCGTTCCGCTTGAACCAGATGTTCGGGAAGGCGAGGAAGCGGTGCCAGGCGACACCCATGTCGGTCTTCAGGGCGACCGTGATCATCCAGATGAAGGAGGTCGCGATCTTCAGCCCGGCGAAGAAGTAGGTGAGGTTCTGGAGCGTGGAGACGTCCATGCCCTCGAGCCAGGAGACCACCGGGTACGAGATGAAGAACGACGCCTCGTAGCTGTCCACGTGGTGCTGGGCGCCTTCGAGGGCGTGGAGCATGAAGATGCAGACGCCGACGATGAGGATGACGGCCTCGACGAAGTACGCCTGGCCGAAGTTGGAGCCCGCGAAGCGGGACTTGCGCCCCGGCTTGTCCGGCCTGCTGAGCTGGCGGATCACGATCAGGACCACGATGCCGAGCACCGTCATCGTGCCGATGAACTCGACGAAGACGTTGTACGGAGCCCACTCGCCGACGATCGGGAGCAGCCAGTCGGCCTGGAACAGCTGGCCGACGGCGTTGACGATCGTCAGCAGCAGCGAGAAGAAGCCCACCGCCACGAACCAGTGCGCGACACCGACGATGCCCCAGCGGTTCATGCGGGTGTGGCCGAGGAACTCCTTGGCCACGGTGACGGTGCGTTGTACGGGCTCATCGGTGCGGGTGCCCGCGGGCACGTTCTGGCCGAGCCGCATGAAGGTGTAGATCTGCAGGAGGGCGCGGGCGAAAAGTGCCACGCCGACCACGATCAGAACCAGCGACACGATGATCGCGGCGAGTTGCATTTGGGGGCTCCTCGGGCCTGCGAGGGTGGGATCCAGCGCGTACAAGCGATTACTAAGCAGTAACTTAATCAGTCTGTGCTGACACTATCCACTTATTCCGCCACGCTGTAGCCGGGCAGTCGGTGATCTGTGTCGCTCAGGTGAGCCTTTCCCGGGAGCCGCAGTCCACGTACCGCCGCCCGGAGGGGGATGCGTGCGGAGTGCGCCAGGATCGCCAGGTCGAGCCCGGTCCCATGATGCTCTGCGTAGTGCGCGTCGAGGAGGGCGGGTTCGTCCCAGGGCATTCCGGAGCGTGCCCTGACCTGGGCCAGGCCGGTCAGTCCGGGCCGCAGCCGCTCCCGCCACCGCCCGGCGGCGGCACCCAGGGCGGCGGACTCCTCCGGGGTGAGCGGGGCCGGGCCGACGAGGGAGAGCTCCCCCTGTACGACATGGGGCAGCCGGGAGAGCAGGTCCAGCCGGAACCGCCGGGTGCGCAGTGAGCGCAGTTCGAAGGTCCGGCCGCCGAGGCCGACCCGTACCTCGCGCCTCAGTACGCCGCTCCGGCCGCCCCTTCTGCCGGCAGGTGCGCGGAGCGCCAGGGCCAGGGCGCCCAGGGTGAGTGCCGGGGCCGCCAGGAGCAGGAGCGTCGAGCCGAGCACCAGGTCCAGGGTCCGTTTGACGGTCAGGGTCCCCAGTGCGCGCGCGGCGCGGTCCGCCACCAGGGCGAGGCGCCGGGCCGCCACGGTCGCCGGTGACGGGCCGGCCCTCGGCGCGGTGGGGCGCCGTCCACCTCGTGCCGCAGTCTGCCTCGCGTTCCGCATTGCGCCTGCCCGGAGTCGATGACGTGACGGTATGACCGTCTCGATGCATTTTGTGACAGAACGATCCCACGGTGCGATGGTGGGTGGGTGTGTGCGGCGCGCCACGCCGGGAAGGTGTCGCGGGTCCGGGGGTCGGAGCGGGTTGAGGCCGCCGCTCCCGGTGCGGCTTCGTCACCACTCCATACGAGAATTGCCTGCTCAGGGCATGTGTGAGCACATAAGTTGAGCGTAAGTGGCTCAGGTCCTTTGACTCCGGGGTGGGTGTCGTGCATCCTTGAGTCAGATCCACTCAAGTAGTCAGTTGGAGGAATTGAAATGGCACGTGCGGTCGGCATCGACCTGGGCACGACTAACTCCGTCGTCAGCGTTCTCGAAGGCGGCGAGCCCACCGTCATCACCAACGCCGAAGGCGCCAGGACCACGCCGTCCGTCGTCGCCTTCGCCAAGAACGGCGAGGTGCTCGTCGGCGAGGTCGCCAAGCGCCAGGCGGTCACCAACGTCGACAGGACGATCCGTTCGGTCAAGCGCCACATGGGCACTGACTGGAAGATCGAGATCGACGGCAAGAACTTCAACCCGCAGCAGATGAGCGCCTTCATCCTGCAGAAGCTGAAGCGCGACGCCGAGTCCTACCTGGGCGAGAAGGTCGCCGACGCGGTGATCACCGTTCCGGCGTACTTCAACGACTCCGAGCGTCAGGCGACCAAGGAGGCCGGTGAGATCGCGGGCCTGAACGTCCTGCGCATCGTCAACGAGCCGACCGCCGCCGCCCTGGCGTACGGCCTCGACAAGGACGACCAGACGATCCTCGTCTTCGACCTCGGTGGCGGCACCTTCGACGTGTCGCTCCTGGAGATCGGTGACGGCGTCGTCGAGGTGAAGGCCACCAACGGTGACAACCACCTCGGTGGTGACGACTGGGACCAGCGGGTCGTCGACTACCTGGTGAAGCAGTTCGCCAACGGCCACGGCGTGGACCTGTCCAAGGACAAAATGGCTCTCCAGCGTCTCCGCGAGGCCGCGGAGAAGGCGAAGATCGAGCTCTCGTCCTCGACCGAGACCACGATCAACCTCCCCTACATCACGGCGTCCGCCGAGGGCCCGCTGCACCTGGACGAGAAGCTCACGCGCTCGCAGTTCCAGCAGCTGACCGCGGACCTCCTGGACCGCTGCAAGAACCCGTTCCACAACGTCATCAAGGACGCGGGCATCCAGCTCTCCGAGATCGACCACGTCGTTCTCGTCGGTGGCTCGACCCGTATGCCGGCCGTCGCCGAGCTCGTCAAGGAGCTCACGGGCGGTCAGGACGCCAACAAGGGTGTGAACCCGGACGAGGTCGTCGCCATCGGCGCCTCGCTCCAGGCCGGTGTCCTCAAGGGCGAGGTCAAGGACGTCCTGCTCCTCGACGTGACCCCGCTGTCCCTCGGTATCGAGACCAAGGGAGGGATCATGACGAAGCTCATCGAGCGCAACACCACGATCCCGACCAAGCGTTCCGAGATCTTCACGACGGCCGAGGACAACCAGCCGTCCGTGCAGATCCAGGTCTACCAGGGCGAGCGCGAGATCGCGGCGTACAACAAGAAGCTCGGGATGTTCGAGCTCACCGGTCTGCCGCCGGCCCCGCGTGGCGTGCCGCAGATCGAGGTCGCCTTCGACATCGACGCCAACGGCATCATGCACGTCGCCGCCAAGGACCTCGGCACCGGCAAGGAGCAGAAGATGACCGTCACCGGTGGCTCCTCGCTGCCGAAGGACGAGGTCAACCGGATGCGCGAAGAGGCCGAGCAGTACGCCGACGAGGACCACCGTCGTCGTGAGGCCGCCGAGTCCCGTAACCAGGGCGAGCAGCTCGTCTACCAGACGGAGAAGTTCCTCAAGGACAACGAGGACAAGGTCCCCGGCGACGTGAAGACGGAGGTGGAGACCGCGCTCACCGAGCTGAAGGAGAAGCTCAAGGGCGAGGACACCGCCGAGATCCGCACCGCCACCGAGAAGGTCGCGGCCGTCTCCCAGAAGCTGGGCCAGGCGATGTACGCCAACACCCAGGCCGAGGGTGCGGCCCCGGGTGCCGAGGCTCCGGGCGACGCCCAGGGCAAGGCCGACGACGACGTCGTCGACGCCGAGATCGTCGACGACGAGAAGGACACGAAGGGCGGTGCGGCGTGACCGAGGAGACTCCGGGCTTCGACGAGAAGCCTGACGTCCCCTCCGGCGCGAGCTCCGACGACGCCGAGCCGAAGGCCGCCACCCCCTCCGAGGAGGAGGCGGCGGCCCCGGCCGGGGACGTACAGCAGACAGCGGCACTGACGGCTCAGCTGGACCAGGTCCGTACCGCGCTCACCGAGCGCACGGGCGACCTCCAGCGGCTTCAGGCCGAGTACCAGAACTACCGTCGCCGCGTCGAGCGCGACCGGGTGATGGTCAAGGAGGTCGCGGCAGCGAGTCTCCTGACCGAACTCCTGCCCGTGCTCGACGACGTCGGCCGGGCCCGTGAGCACGGCGAGCTCGTCGGCGGGTTCAAGTCGGTGGCCGAATCCCTGGAGACGGTCGTCGCGAAGCTGGGCCTCCAGCAGTTCGGCAAGGAGGGCGAGCCCTTCGACCCGACGATCCACGAGGCCCTGATGCACTCGTACGCGCCGGACGTCACCGAGACGACCTGCGTGGCGATCCTGCAGCCCGGGTACCGCATCGGGGAGCGCACCATCCGCCCCGCGCGTGTGGCCGTGGCCGAGCCGCAGCCGGGCGCCACGCCCGCGGCGGCGAAGGAAGAGAAGGCAGACGACGAGGAGAGCGGTGGCACCGAGGAGGTCTGACATCGCGTCCGACCACTGCGGTGAACACCGACGGGGCGTGCGGCCGGCCACGGGGCCGGCCGCACGGCCGATCGTCCGGAAGGAGGGACGTCGATGAGCACGAAGGACTTCGTCGAGAAGGACTACTACAAGGTTCTCGGCGTCCCCAAGGACGCCACCGACGCCGAGGTCAAGAAGGCGTACCGGAAGCTCGCCCGCGAGTACCACCCGGACGCCAACAAGGGTGACGCCAAGGCCGAGGAACGCTTCAAGGAGATCTCCGAGGCGAACGACGTCCTCGGCGACCCCAAGAAGCGCAAGGAGTACGACGAGGCGCGCGCCCTCTTCGGCAGCGGAGGGTTCCGGGCCGGTCCCGGCGGTGCGGGCGGCAACTTCAACTTCGACCTGGGCGACCTCTTCGGAGGCGCCCCGGGCGGTGGCCAGACCGCCGGCGCCGGTGGCTTCGGCGGTGGCGGCGGTGGCGGCCTGGGGGACGTCTTCGGCGGACTGTTCAACCGCGGCGGTGCGGGCACCCGTGTCCAGCCGCGGCGCGGTCAGGACATCGAGTCCGAGGTGACGCTCAGCTTCACCGAGGCGGTCGACGGGGCCACGGTCCCGTTGCGTATGTCCAGCCAGGCCCCCTGCAAGGCGTGTTCGGGCACCGGCGACAAGAACGGCACCCCGAGGGTCTGCCCGACGTGTGTCGGCACCGGCCAGGTGTCGCGCGGCAGCGGCGGCGGCTTCTCGCTGACCGATCCCTGCGTGGACTGCAAGGGCCGGGGCCTCATCGCCCAGGACCCCTGCGACGTCTGCAAGGGCAGCGGACGGGCGAAGTCCGCCCGCACGATGCAGGTCAGGATCCCGGCGGGGGTGTCGGACGGCCAGCGGATCAGGCTGCGCGGCAAGGGCAGCCCGGGCGAGCGCGGCGGACCGGCCGGCGACCTCTACGTCGTCGTCCACGTCGACGCCCACCCGGTGTTCGGACGCAAGGGCGACAACCTCACCGTCACCGTGCCCGTCACCTTCCCGGAGGCGGCGCTCGGCGGCGAGGTGAAGGTCCCCACGCTCGGCGGGCCCCCGGTCACCCTGAAACTCCCGGCGGGCACGCCCAACGGGCGTACGATGCGGGCCCGCGGCAAGGGCGCCGTGCGTAAGGACGGCACTCGCGGCGACCTCCTGGTCACCGTGGAGGTGTCCGTGCCCACGGACCTCGGCGCGGACGCCCAGGACGCGCTGGAGGCCTACCGGAAGGCGACCGCGGGGGAGGACCCGCGGGCAGAGCTGTTCCAGGCCGCGAAGGGAGCTTGAGATGGACGGCCGTCGACGCAATCCGTACCAGCTGACCGACGAATCACCGGTCTACGTGATCTCGATCGCGGCCCAGCTCTCGGGCCTGCACCCGCAGACACTGCGCCAGTACGACCGTCTCGGCCTGGTCTCGCCCGACCGTACGGCCGGGCGCGGCCGGCGCTACTCGGCCCGTGACATCGAACTCCTGCGCACCGTGCAGCAGTTGTCGCAGGACGAGGGCATCAACCTCGCGGGTATCAAGCGGATCATCGAGCTGGAGAACCAGGTCGCCGCGCTCCAGCAGCGCGTCGCCGAGCTCTCCGCGGCGGTGGACGGCGCGGCCGTGGCCATGCAGCAGCGTGAGGCCCAGGTGCACGCCTCCTACCGGCGTGACCTGGTGCCGTACCAGGACGTGCAGCAGACGAGCGCGCTGGTGGTCTGGCGGCCCAAGAGGCCCAAGGACTGAGTCGGCAGGAAAGGGCCCGCACCGAGTCTCACGACTCGGAGGCGGGCCCTTTCCGCGTGCCCGGGGCGGTCGCCTCGTCGACGATGCCGGACCGCACGATGAGGGCCCCGAGATGGGTACGGCTGTCGGCGCCCAGGGCCTGCATCAGCTTGGCGATGTGGGCACGGCAGGTGCGGACACTGATGCCCAGCTTCCGTGCCACCGCGTCGTCGACATGGCCCTGGCTGAGGAGCCGGGCGATGCTCTGCTGGACGGCCGTGACCTGGACGCCCGGGGCCGTCGTGGGCAGCTGCCTGGTGAGCGGGGTCGCCTGCGTCCAGAGGACCTCGTAGACCTGGACGAGGTAGCGGACGAGGGCGGGGTGGCGGATCTCCAGCGCCGCGCTGCGGTCGGCGGTGGCCGGGATGAAGGCCACCCGGCGGTCGAAGATGAGCAGCCGCTCCACGGTCAGTTCGGTGGTCCGGACATCGAGGGACTCCGCGGGAACCTGCCGCAGGTAGTCCCTGACCTGGGTGCTGTAGCGCGCCGGATGCTGGTAGATGTGACGGAGCCCGGCACCCCGGGCGATGGCGGTCCTGGCGTTGTCCAGGGCCGTTCGCAGGGTGGTGCGTGGCCGTGTGCTCCCCGGCTGCGCCGTGAGGACCTCGTCCGTGGCCTGGGCGGTGGCCTCGTGGATGGCCGTCCGTATCGCCTCGGGGCCTTCCAGCACGGTGAGGGCCAGATGGGGGTCGCCGTGGGCCAGGGCGGCCAGGGGGGCCAGGGACCGGGTCAGGTCCAGGGTGCGTTCCACACGCTCGTCTATCTCGCGCGCGAGCGGCTGCAGCAGGCGGGCCAGGGCCGCCGAGGGCGGGACGGGGCGGAGCCATTCCGCGTCCCAGGGATCGGCCTGCACCAGCGCCCGGTCGGGCAGGCAGGGTGCGGCGTCGACATCCGAGCGGGCGATCCGCCCCTGTCGCAGAGCCCGTTCGTACAGCGCTAGTCCGGGGGCGCAGAGTTCTCCGGGGCCGTGGTTGTGCGGCGGTTGCACCGGTTCTGTTCCCATCTGGGAGCCCCCCGCTTCGTACGCTGCAACAAGTTGCCGGTGGCGCAAGCCTAGTGTCCGGGTGGAGTGTGGACGTGTTGCGGTCGTGGGGCCCCGCCCGGGTGTCCGGCCCGCCGCCGTCGTGGAGCGGCGGCGCCTCGCTCCGGCGAGGCATCGTCCGTCAGTTCTTCTGGTCCAGGATTCCCGACTGTGAGATGAGGTAGCCGAGCTGAGCCCGACTGCCGCTGCCGAGCGCCGCGTTGAGCTTGGCTATGTGCGCCCGGCAGGTGCGGACGTTCATGCCGAGCCGACGGGCTATCGAATCGTCGACGTGCCCCTCGACCAGCAGTTGGGCGATGGAACGCTGGACCCCGCTGATCCCGGCGGGGGTCGGGGTGTACGAGACGTCCTCCAGCAGCGGGGTGGCGCGTTGCCAGAGCTGCTCGAAGACGTTGATCAGGTAGGAGACGAGACCCGGGTGCCGGAGCTCCAGCGCGACCGTCAGGTCGTCCTGCGCGGGGATGAAGGCGACGGCGCGGTCGAAGATGAGCATGCGCTGCACGAGTTCCTCCAGCGTACGGATCTCGACGCCCTCGGCCAGCCGCTCCGCGTACGCGAACGTCCCGTGGTGATGGCGGACCGTGTGCTGGTAGAGGGTGCGGATGCTGACTCCGCGGTCCACCACGGCGGTGCCGCGCTCCAGGCCCTTGCTGAGGATGTCCTCGCTGCGCACCCCTCCGGGCTGCACGGTGAGCACCTCGCTACGGCATTCGGCCGTGGCCACGTCGATCGCCGCGTTGATGCGGGTGCCGCCTTCGAGCACGGTGATTGCGTGCGTCGTGGGCGGATCCTGCGCGCTGATGTCCATGAAAGGTTCGAAGGACTCGGTGAGCTCCAGGGAATGGCGCCGACGCTCCTGGATCTCCCTCTCGATGGGGTGCAGCCGCTGGGCGAGGGCCGCCGACGGAGGTACGGGGCGTAGCCAGTCGGGGTCGTCGGGGTCCGGGTGGAGCAGGGCGAAGTCCATCAGGCACGGAGCGGGCTCCACCTCCGAACGCGGTATGCGGCCGGAGCGCAGCGCGCTCGCGTAGAGACGCTGCCCCGCATCGCATAGTTGGGTGATCCCGTGCCGATGCGCCCCATTTGAGTCACATGTATCCATATCTCCACCCCCCATGTTCCTGAACGTGCAAGAACATGATGCATCGATCCAGTGGTGCTTGCGTGTCCGCGTGAGACATCGTCTTGAGAGCGGGGGAGATGAATCCATCAAGTGAGGACGAAGCCGAAATGTCTAAGCGAATGCTTCGCTCGGTGCTTGCCACAGCTTTCGTGGGGGCCCTGGCCTACGGTGCGTTGGGTGTCCAGGACATCACCTGGGGGGCTGCACAGGCAGAGCAGGCGACGGCAGTGCCCGGTGACATCACATGGGGTGCGGCTCCGACCGACATCACGTGGGGTGCGGACTCGGGCGACATCACGTGGGGTGCGGCTCCGACCGACATCACGTGGGGTGCGGCCTCGGGTGACATCACGTGGGGTGTGGCTCCGACCGGCCCTGTGGCATGACCACCCCGCCGGACGACCGGACCTTCCGACGGGAGATGGCCACGGCGTATCGCTCAGGGTGGCATTTCATCGATCTGCTCACGGCACTTACCCGCCAGGGCGATTCGTTGATGGTCACCCTGTTCGGAGAGCCGATCGTCGTCGTGATGGAAACGGATGACGACATCCGCGCCTATCGCTGTCTTCGCCGGCCCCGCGGAGCGCCGCAGCCCGTTCGATGTGCCGTGAGATACGGCATGATTTTCGTGAATCTCGATCAGCGCGACCACGAGCTGTTCGAACCAGAAACCATTTCCGCCACCCCCCGCAGTGCCTGAACGATTCCCCCGTCGTTCCATATCGTTCCGGCACTTCCCCCACACAACGGCGCCATCGTGACCTGAACACGGTGGCGCCGTTGTGCTGCCCGGAATTACCGGGCTTGAATTCCTCAGCCCTTTCCGAGCGCCCTGTCCACGGCGATCTCGATGACGACCCGCTCCGGGTTGTGGCGTGGCGTGCGCTCGTAGCGCTCCGCGTAGCGGCGTACCGCGTCCTCGACCTCCTCGGGCTCCGTGCGCACCACCGCGCGGCCCTCCAGGGTCGCCCAGCGGCGCCCCTGCATCTGGCAGACCGCGACCCGTGCCCCCTCGGGGCCCGCCGCCATGACGTGGGCGGCCTTCCTGGTGTTCCCGCCCGTGATGACACGGGCGATGCGTGTCTCCGGGTCGTAGGTCACGCCGACGGGCACCACGTGCGGTGTGCCGTCAGGACGGAGCGTGGTCAGGGTGCACACGTGGCGCTCGCGCCAGAAGGCGAGGTACTCGGGGCCGGGGTTGCGTACGTCAGGCATGGGGTCAGCCTAGAGAGAGTGCGCGTGGGCGGCCCGGGGAGGTGCCCGAGCAGCCTTGAGTGGAATAGACTCAACTTTGTACCCGTTGTTCGAGTCAAAGTTCCGAGAAGCACCCCGAACGAGGAGGAGACAGCGCCCGTGGACGCCGAGCTGACCAACAAGAGCCGGGACGCCCTCAACGCGGCCACCGCAAGGGCCGTCAAGGACGGACACCCGGACCTGACCCCCGGGCACCTGCTGCTGGCGTTGCTCGCGGGCGAGGACAACGCCAACATCACCGATCTGCTGGCCTCCGTCGAGGCCGACCAGGTGGTCGTGCGCGAGGAGACCGAGCGGCTCCTCGGTGCGCTGCCCAGCGTCACCGGGTCGACCGTCGCGCCGCCGCAGCCCAGCCGCGAGCTGCTCGCCGTCCTCGCCGACGCCGACCGGCGCGCCAAGGAGCTCGGTGACGACTACCTCTCCACCGAGCACCTGCTCATCGCCGTCGCGGCGAAGGGCGGCCGCGCCGGTGAGATCCTCGACGGGCAGGGAGCCGGCGCGAAGAAGCTGCTGGACGCATTCGAGAAGAGCAGGGGAGGGCGCCGGGTGACCACTCCCGACCCCGAAGGCCAGTACAAGGCGCTGGAGAAGTTCGGCACCGACTTCACCGCGGCCGCCCGCGAGGGCAAGCTCGACCCGGTCATCGGCCGTGACCAGGAGATCCGCCGGGTCGTGCAGGTGCTGTCGCGCCGTACGAAGAACAACCCCGTGCTCATCGGTGAGCCCGGCGTCGGCAAGACGGCCGTGGTCGAGGGGCTCGCCCAGCGCATCGTCAAGGGCGACGTCCCCGAGTCCCTGCGGAACAAGCGGCTCGTCTCCCTGGACCTGGGCGCGATGGTCGCGGGTGCCAAGTACCGCGGCGAGTTCGAGGAACGCCTGAAGACCGTCCTCTCCGAGATCAAGGAGAGCGACGGGCAGATCATCACCTTCATCGACGAGCTGCACACGGTCGTCGGCGCGGGCGCGGGCGGCGACTCCGCGATGGACGCGGGCAACATGCTGAAGCCGATGCTCGCCCGCGGTGAGCTGCGGATGGTCGGCGCCACCACGCTCGACGAGTACCGCGAGCGCATCGAGAAGGACCCCGCCCTGGAACGCCGCTTCCAGCAGGTCCTGGTGGCCGAGCCGTCCGTCGAGGACACCATCGCGATCCTGCGTGGCCTCAAGGGCCGCTACGAGGCACACCACAAGGTCCAGATCGCCGACTCCTCGCTGGTGGCCGCCGCGACCCTCTCGGACCGCTACATCACCTCCCGCTTCCTCCCCGACAAGGCGATCGACCTCGTCGACGAGGCGGCCTCCCGGCTCCGCATGGAGATCGACTCCTCGCCCCTGGAGATCGACGAGCTCCAGCGCTCCGTGGACCGGCTGCACATGGAGGAGCTGGCGCTCAGGAACGAGACCGACCAGGGCTCCAAGCAGCGGCTCGAGAAGATCCGCCGCGACCTCGCCGACAAGGAGGAGGAGCTGCGCGGTCTGACCGCCCGCTGGGAGAAGGAGAAGCAGGGCCTGAACCGCGTCGGCGAGCTGAAGGAACGCCTCGACGAACTGCGCGGCCAGGCCGAGCGTGCCCAGCGCGACGGAGACTTCGACACCGCGTCCAAGCTGCTCTACGGCGAGATCCCCGGACTGGAGCGCGAGCTGGCCGAGGCGGACGAGGCCGAGCAGGAGGCCGCCGTCGACACCATGGTCAAGGAGGAGGTCGGCCCGGACGACATCGCCGACGTCGTCGGCGCGTGGACCGGCATCCCGGCCGGACGCCTGCTGGAGGGCGAGACGCAGAAGCTCCTGCGCATGGAGTCCGAGCTGGGCAGGCGGCTGATCGGGCAGGGCGAGGCCGTCCGGGCCGTGTCGGACGCCGTACGCCGCACCCGCGCCGGGATCGCCGACCCCGACCGGCCCACCGGCTCGTTCCTCTTCCTCGGCCCGACCGGGGTCGGCAAGACGGAGCTGGCCAAGGCGCTCGCGGACTTCCTCTTCGACGACGAGCGGGCCATGATCCGCATCGACATGAGCGAGTACGGCGAGAAGCACAGCGTCGCCCGGCTCGTCGGTGCCCCGCCCGGCTACGTCGGCTACGAGGAGGGCGGCCAGCTCACGGAGGCGGTGCGCCGCCGCCCGTACAGCGTCGTGCTGCTGGACGAGGTCGAGAAGGCCCACCCCGAGGTCTTCGACATCCTGCTCCAGGTGCTCGACGACGGCCGGCTCACCGACGGTCAGGGCCGGACGGTGGACTTCCGCAACACCATCCTGGTCCTCACGTCGAACCTGGGCAGTCAGTTCCTGGTCGACCCGCTGACCGGGCCCGAGGTGAAGAAGGAGCGGGTGCTGGACGTCGTACGCGCCTCGTTCAAGCCGGAGTTCCTCAACCGGCTCGACGACCTGGTCGTCTTCTCCGCCCTCTCCGGGGACGAGCTGGCCCACATCGCGGGGCTCCAGGTGGCCCGTCTCGCCGACCGGCTGGCCGACCGCCGCATCCGGCTGGACGTCACCCCGGACGCCCTGGCCTGGCTGGCCGAGGAGGGCAACGACCCGGCGTACGGCGCCCGGCCGCTGCGCCGCCTGATCCAGACCGCGATCGGCGACCGGCTCGCCAGGGAGATCCTCGCCGGCGAGGTCAGGGACGGCGACACGGTCCGTGTGGACCGGGCCGGCGACGGACTGACCGTGGGTCCCGCTCCGGCGCCGAAGACCCTGTAGCCGGTTCCCCCGTGTCCCCGGCCGGACGGCCTCGCGTCCCGGCCGGGGACATCTGTCCGCCCCCTGTGCGTATTGGTGTGTGCATTTGGCACGCATACGTCTTCGGGCCGTCCGCAAATATGAGCCGAAAATTTCCGTCACATGGCTGAACGACGGATGCGGAACGGTTCGGCGGGCCGTTATTTGTACCCGGCCGGTACATATCTTATCCCTTGCCTGTGGCCCGAGTGAAGGTCGCGCGGGCGATTGTGCTGCCGCGATACCGGGACACTCCGGGCTCTTTTCGTCCGAGCGGTGAGGGCGGCTGTATCGAATTGGGAAACCGGTAAGGTACGCGCATGACGGAGCGAATACCCGGTGAGGCGAGTGCGGAGCCGAAGGGCGAGGGAAGTGCCGGCCTTATTCGCCTGAGCGAATTCCGTACGTTGTGGGCGGCATATGCCCAGTCCGTTCTGGGTGATCAGCTGGCGCGGGTGGCCCTGTCCCTGCTGGTGTTCGACCGCACCGAGTCGGCGGGCTGGACCGCCGCGACCTACGCGCTGACGAGCCTGCCCGCCCTGCTGTCCGGGGTGCTGCTCTCCGGTCTCGCCGACCGCTTCCCCCGGCGCACGGTCATGATGGGGTGCGACCTGCTGCGCGCGGTCCTCGTCGGACTGATGGCCCTGCCCGGCACGCCGCTGCCGCTGCTGGCCGGCCTGCTGGTGCTGGCACAGCTCGCCGAGGCGCCCTTCGGGGCGTCGCAGGGGGCCCTGATGCCGGTCGTCCTCGGCGGGCGCCTGTACGAGCGGGGACAGCGGGTCATGATGATCACCCACCAGGCGGGACAGCTGGTGGGCTTCGCCCTCGGCGGGGTGCTCGTCGTATGGCTGGGCAGCCACCTCGCGCTGGGGCTGAACGCACTGACGTTCCTGGTCTCCGCGGTGCTGATCAGGCTGGGCGTGAAGGCCCGTCCGGTGGACACCGTCGCCGGCGCGGCGCCGAAGCGGATGCACACCCAGGTGGGGAAGGCCGCCGCGCTGATCTGGTCGGACCCCAGGCTGCGGTCCCTGGTGGCGCTCGGCTGGCTCGCCGGGTTCATCGTGCTGCCGGAGGGCCTGGCCGCTCCCTTCGCGGAGGAGGCCGGATCGGGCGCCGCGTCGGTGGGCCTGCTGCTCGCCGCGCACCCCGCCGGTATGGTCCTCGGCGCGGCGCTCCTGGGGCGCCCGGTGTTCGACGCGGAGCGTCGCCGGCGGCTGCTCGGACCGCTCGCGGTGGGCGCGAACCTTCCGCTGGTCGTCTACTGGGCCGGCCCCGGGGTGGGCGTGGCCCTGCTGGTGCTGCTGGTCTCGGGCATCTGCTCCGCGTACCAGATCACCGCGGGGGCGACCTTCGTCCTGCTCACCCCCGCCGACCAGCGCGGTCAGGCACTGGGACTGGCGAGGTCGGGGCTGACCGCCATGCAGGGCATCGGCGTCGCTGGGGGTGGTCTCGCGGCGGAGCTCTCCGGGTCCTCGGCGCAGACGATCGGGGGTGCCGGGCTGGTGGGAACGCTCCTCGCCGTCCTGGTCGCGGTTTCCTGGTCGCGGGCCAGGGGAACGAGCGCGGGGACGATTCCCCTGAGCGCGTAGGACTACCGGCCGCGATCGCGGCTAGGGTCGGAGCCAGGCAACCACGTGCGATCCACAGGAGTACCCAGCGATGTCTATCGACCCGTCCTCGATCCCCAACTTCGGGGGCCAGCCCGAACCCCAGGCGACAGGACCCGAGGGCCCCGTGGTCCCCGACCAGGACCTCGTCAAGCAGCTTCTCGAGCAGATGGAGCTGAAGTTCGTCGTCGACGACGAGGGCGACCTCGCCGCGCCATGGGAAGACTTCCGGACGTACTTCATGTTCCGCGGCGAGGAGGAGCAGCAGGTCTTCTCGGTCCGGACCTTCTACGACCGCCCCCACGACCTGGACCAGCGTCCCGTTCTGCTCGACGCGATCGACGACTGGAACCGCCGCACCCTCTGGCCCAAGGTCTACACCCACGCCCACGAGGGCGAGGAGGGCGCCACGGGCTCCGTGCGGCTGGTCGGTGAGGCGCAGATGCTCATCGGTACCGGTGTCAGCCTGGAGCACTTCGTTTCCTCGACGGTCAGCTGGGTGCGGGCCTCGATCGAGTTCGACAAGTGGCTCGTGGAGCGCCTGGGCCTGGAGGTCGCCGACAAGGGGACCGAGGGCGACGGCGGCACGGAGCAGGCGCCGGACGCCTGAACCGGCACGGACGTACGGAAGAGGCCCGGGACGGGCCGGCCACCGCGGCCGGCTCCCTGTCCCGGGCCTTCTTCGTGTGCGCTCAGGCCGCCCTGAGGCCCTTCAGCCGGGACACGGCCTCGGTGAGGACGTCCGTGCGCTTGCAGAACGCGAAGCGCACGAAGGGCGCGCCCTGTTCGCGGTGGTCGTAGAAGACCGCGTTGGGGACGGCGACGACCCCGCAGCGCTCGGGGAGCGCCCGGCAGAAGGCGAAGCCGTCCGTCTCGCCGAGCGGGCGGATGTCGGTGGTGACGAAGTACGTCCCGGCGGGCTCGTACACCTCGAAGCCGGCCTCGGTGAGGCCCGCGCTCAGCAGGTCGCGCTTGGCGCGCAGGTCCTCGCGCAGAGCGTCGAAGTAGCTGTCGGGCAGCCGCAGGGCGTCGGCGACGGCGTACTGGAAGGGGCCGCCGGAGACGTACGTCAGGAACTGTTTGGCGGAGCGGACGGCGGTGACCAGTTCCGGGCTCGCGGTGATCCAGCCGATCTTCCAGCCCGTGAGCGAGAAGGTCTTGCCGGCGCTGCTGACGGTGACGGTGCGCTCCCGCATGCCGGGGAAGGACGCGAGGGGGATGTGCTCGCCCTCGAAGACGAGGTGCTCGTAGACCTCGTCGGTGACGACGAGGAGGTCCCGCTCGCAGGCGAGCGTGGCGACGGCTGCCAGCTCGTCGCGGGTCAGCACGGTGCCGGTCGGGTTGTGCGGGGTGTTGAGCAGGATGAGCCGGGTGCGGGGCGTGACGGCGGCGCGCAGCTCGTCCAGGTCGAGCCGGTAGGCGCCGTCGTCGGGCCGGAGCGTGACGGGGACGCGCGTGCCGCCGGCCATGGCGATGCAGGCGGCGTACGAGTCGTAGTAGGGCTCCAGGGCGATGACCTCGTCCCCGGGCTCCAGGAGGGCCAGCAGGGAGGCGGCGACCGCCTCCGTGGCGCCCGTGGTGACCAGTACCTCGGTGTCGGGGTCGTACTCCAGCCCGTAGTGCCGCCGCTGGTGCTCCGTCACCGCGGAGCGCAGCTCGGGGACACCGGGGCCCGGCGGGTACTGGTTGCCGTGGCCGGCGCGCAGGGCGCGGACCGCGGCTTCGCGGATCTCCTCGGGTCCGTCGGTGTCCGGGAAGCCCTGGCCGAGATTGATCGATCCGGTCCGCACGGCCAGCGCGGACATCTCCGCGAAGATCGTCGTGCCGAACTCGGTGAGGCGGCGGTTGAGGAGCGGTCGTCCGTGTGTCATGGCCGCCATCCTGTGCCGAAGCTCTGGAGTTGCTCAAGTCCGCTTTGGTCCCGGCGGGGCGTGGGAATCCCACGGTCAGTCGAGAAGCGGGGACCTCGCTTCGGGGGACAGAAGGATGTGAGGTCGATGGGGTTCGTGTTCTTCATCGTGTTTCTGGTGATCGTGGTGGTGGGGTTCGTCGCCCTGACGTCGAGTGGCCGGAAGAAGCCGTCGTCCGGGCGGGGGGGACGCCGTGGCTCCGGCAGCGACGGGGGAGGCGGGGGCAGCTGGTGGGCCGGTGACAGCGGCGGCGGCGACTCCGGCGGGCACTCCGGGGGCCACTCCTGCGGCGGAGGCAGCAGCTGCGGCGGAGGCGGCGGGGGCTGCGGCGGTGGCGGCGGCAACTGAGTGAGCCGTCTCCTCCCGTGCGGAGGGGCGGGGCGGATGCGTCCGAGGTGTCCGGTGGGGTCCAACTCCCGCCGGGCACCTTTTTGTTGGGAGCGCGGGAACAGGTGAACCGTCCTGCCCCCTGAGGGATGGAAACCACGGCAAGTTGGGTAAAAACGCTGCGAGAGCGACGTTCGTCGTGATTGCATCGATGTAGAGAACATTCAGCCCCCGGGCCCCAGTTGGGCCGGATTGGGCTCCCGCTTCCCCGCGTGTCCCGCACGGGGATACCTCCTGTCCCTGTGTCCCTGTGTGTTTTGCGGAGCCGTTCCATGCTCACGACCCTCCAGACCTCCTATTCCGACACCCGAGCCGCCGATCTGGCATGGACGCTCGGGCGGGAGCCGCTGCCCGCCCTCGCCGTACTCGATCTCGAACTAGCCGCCGCGAAAGTCCAGTTGCGGCTTCTGGGTGCCTCCCATCAGGTGCTGCTCGAGGAGGAGGGGCGTACCTGCTCCGAGACCGTCGCCTGCCTGCCGGGCAGCAGTACGCCGCTGCCGCTGGGGGTCGCCGAGAGCGTGGGTGACTGGGACTACGAGTTCGCGGCGCGCGTCGAGACGCTGTCCCCGGGCTCGTTCGCGGGGCGCGCGCAGGAACTGCTCGCGCTCGTGGCCGATCATCCGCACGGCCTGGCGGGGACGTTCCCCGGCAGCCCGTACGCCTTCACGGCGATGCTCGCGCAACGGACGGGCGGTGAGGTGCGCTGGCGCACCTGGCATGCGTATCCCCAGGAGGGGCAGTTGGTGGTGACCCGTACGAGGGTGGGAGCGCGCATCCCGGCCGGGGTGTCCTGAGGGGGGTGCGCGAGCTCTTCCCGGTGGTGCGCCTCATGCCCGGTGCGCGTCACTTGCACCCTTGTGGGTGACAAAAGGCAACCGTCCCGTCACGTAGCGTTCGTTTCATGATCGACCAGCAGACGCCGCTGCGAGGGGGCGCCCCACGGCTTCCCGTCCGGCCGCGGACCGGCAGGTTCCTCGTGCTGGCCGTGGTCTTCGTCTGTGCCGCGTGCGGCCTGGTGTACGAGCTGGAACTGGTCGCGCTGGCCTCGTACCTCATCGGTGACTCGGTCACCCAGGCCTCGGTCGTGCTGTCCGTGATGGTCTTCGCGATGGGCATCGGGTCCCTGCTCGCGAAACGTTTACGCACCCGGGCCGCCGTGGGGTTCGGTCTGCTCGAGGCGGCTCTCGCGCTCGTCGGCGGTTCGTCGGCGCTCATCCTGTACGCCTCCTTCGCCTGGCTCGGTGAGTCGCGCTACGCGCTGGTGGGCTTCTCGCTCGCGATCGGGATCCTGATCGGCGCGGAGATCCCCCTGCTGATGACGCTGATCCAACGGGTCGACCGGCAGGACGCGGGCGGGGCGGTGGCCGACCTCTTCGCCGCCGACTACGTGGGCGCGCTGGTGGGCGGGCTGGCCTTCCCCTTCCTCCTGCTGCCGATGATGGGGCAGCTCACCGGGGCGCTGTTCACCGGCGCGGTCAACGCGGCGGCGGGTCTCGCGCTGGTGCTGTGGGTGTTCCGGCGCGACCTGAACCCGCGCTCGCGCCTGCTGCTCGTCGTGGTGAACGGTGTGGTGATCGCCCTGCTGGCCACGGCCTCCGTCCTGGTCGACGACTTCGAGAGGGCGGCCCGGCGAGCGGTGTACGGCGACGAGGTGCGGGTCGCCGTGCGGACGGGCCTGCAGGAGATCGTCCTCACCGGCCGGGGGAGCGGCGCGCTGGACCTCTACCTGGACGGGCGGCTCCGGGTCAGCTCCCGCGACGAGTACCGCTTCCACGAGGCGCTCGTGCATCCGGCGATGAAGGGGGCCCACCGGCGGGTGCTGATCCTGGGAGGGGGCGACGGGCTCGCCGCCCGTGAGGTGCTGCGCTATCCGGACGTCGCATCCGTCGTGGTGATCGAGCTCGATCCGGCCGTCACCCGCCTGGCCCGCACGGACCCGGCGCTCTCCCGGCTGAACGGGCGTGCCTTCGAGGACCCTCGGGTGACGACGGTCGCCGCGGACGCCTTCACCTGGCTGCGGACGTCCCGGGACCGCTTCGACGTGGTGATCTCGGACCTTCCCGACCCGGAGATCACGGCGAGTACGAAGCTCTACTCCGCCGAGTTCTACGGGCTGGTCGCCGGGGCGCTGGAGCCGGACGGCCGGCTGGTGGTGCACGCGGGACCGCCGAGCAGCAGGCCGACGACGTTCTGGACGGTGGAGGCGTCGGTCCGGGCGGGCGGTCTGGCGACCCGGCCGTACGGCGTCGGCGGGCGCCTCATCGGGTTCGCCGCCGGCCCGGACCGCGTCGCGGGGAGCGCGGAGGCGCCCTGGGACCGGGGGTTCGTCCTGGCCGCCCGGAAGCCGGTGGGCAGCCTCGGCCTGGACCCGGGGGCGCCCGCCCTGAGGACGCTGGGGGAGCGGGAGCTGACGGCCGGCCGGAGCGCCGTGGAGAAGGTCCGGCAGCGCGGGGTCCCGCCGTCGACGCTGGTCCATCCGCGGTACTGAGGATCCACGGGCGCGGCACCGCCGGTGCGGTACGCACGGTGCACGGGGTGGGGAAGCGCTGACGGGACGGCCGGGGCTGAGTAGGCTCGGGCGGTATGGAGCATGAGGTGTTCGTTCCGGTTCCGGTCCCGGCCCTTCGGCGGACGCTGGCTGACCCCGCCCGTGTCGCGCGCTGCGTGCCCGGGTTCCAGCAGGACGCCGACTCGTCGGCGGGCCCCCTCGCGGGCCGGCTGAAATTCCGGGCCGGCGGTCACACGATCACGTATCGCGGTGCGCTGGCCCTGCGGCCGTCCGAGGGCGGTGACTCCTTCTCCGTGAGCGGGGAGGGGGCGGAGGCCCGGGGCGGGGGCTCGGCGAAGCTGGCACTGACCATCGGTC
Source organism: Kitasatospora papulosa (assembly GCF_000717245.1). Lineage (GTDB taxonomy): Bacteria > Actinomycetota > Actinomycetes > Streptomycetales > Streptomycetaceae > Streptomyces > Streptomyces papulosus. The sequence continues at coordinate 215,652 of NZ_JNYQ01000002.1, read as the reverse complement.
TCACGCGGACGGACGGCGGGACGACGATCGGCTACAGCGGCACGGCGCGTGGTGAGGGGCGCATCGTGGATCTGGACGTTTCCACGGCCCTCACCGCGGCGCAGCGGCTGCTGGACCGTTTTACGCAGCAGTTGGTGACGGAGTCCCTGTCGGCGCGGTCGGACGAGCCCGTGCGCGACGCGTCCGTGCCTGACGCGCCTGAGTCCGGCGCGCAGGAGCCCGGCGCGCCGGAGCCCGGGAAGCCGGAGTCCGACGCGCCTGAGCCCCGGAAGCCGGAGCCCGCCGCCGGGGAGCACGCTTCCGATGCGCCGTCCCCCGACGCCCCGGACGAGCCGCAGGGGTCCGGGCCCGCCGAGCCCTCCGCGGACAAGGAGTCCGTGTTCGACTCGCCCGTACCGCCGCCGTCGCTCGACCCTTCCGCAGAGCTGGAGTTCACCGTGCCGGACGAGCCGCCCGCCGAGGCCGCCCACGCCCGCCGCACCATGATCGGCCGCAGCACGGAGGAGGTCGACCACGCCCCGCCGCGCGGCCGGTACGCCCCCGTGCCGTCGCCCGAGGCGGGTGCCGCGGGCATCACCCTGCGCTGGGCCGCCCCGGCCGCCGCTCTGGCGATCGCCTCCGCCGTGGTGGTGGGCAGGGCTCTGCGGCGCAGGAGGCCGTAGGGCACGACACCGCGCCAGTAGTGTCGGAGGGTGAGCAGAGTTGCGAAGAACGCCCGGCTGACAGCCGGCGACGTCGAATTGACCGTTGACCCCGTGCACGGCTGCCGTATCAGCAGCCTGCGGATCGGGGGGACCGAACTGCTGCGCCAAGGCGAGCGGTACGGCTGCTTCCCCATGGTGCCGTGGTGCGGACGCACCGAGAACGGCCAGTTCCGCAATGGCGGCGCGGTGCATCGGATGCCGCTGAACTCCCCGCCGCACGCCATCCACGGCACCGGTCGCGACACCTCCTGGAAGCCGGTCCGGCAGAGCGACTCGGAAGCGGCCTTCATCTACGACCTGACCGATCCGTGGCCGTACGAGGGCCGGGTGACGCAGTCCTTCGAGCTGACCGAGGAGTCGCTGACCCTGGGGCTCGGCATCGAGACCTACGGCGATTCCTTCCCCGCGCAGGCCGGGTGGCATCCCTGGTTCCTCCGGAACCTCGGCGGCCAGGACGTGCGGATGTCCTTCGACGCGGAGTGGCAGGAGGAGCGGGGCGACAACCACCTGCCGACCGGCCGCCGGATCGACCCGCTGCCCGGCCCGTGGGACGACTGCTTCGGGATGCCCGCGGGCGTCGACGTGAAGCTCACCTGGCCCGAACAGCTGGAGCTGACCGTCAAGAGCCGGGACGAGTGGGTGGTGATCTACGACGAGCAGGCGGAGGCCGTCTGCGTCGAGCCGCAGTCCGGACCGCCGAACGGGCTGAACACCGCCCCCCGGCTCGTCACCCCGATCGAGCCCCTGGAGATCACGACGACCTGGAGCTGGGCACGGCTCTGACCCTCCACGGCAGCGCTTACCCTCGTTGACATGACTGACGTACGCGCTGAGCTGCTCCAGCAGATCAAGGACAAGGCCGTGGTGCACGGCAAGGTGACCCTCTCCTCGGGTCTGGAAGCCGACTGGTACATCGACCTGCGCCGGATCACCCTGGACGGCAAGGCCGCGCCGCTGGTCGGACAGATGATGCTCGACGCCACCGCCGAGCTGGACTACGACTGCGTGGGTGGCCTGACGCTGGGCGCCGACCCGGTGGCCACCTCGATGCTGCACGCCTCGGCGGCGCGCGGTAAGAGCCTGGACGCGTTCGTCGTCCGCAAGGCCCAGAAGGCGCACGGGATGCAGCGCCGCATCGAGGGCACGGACGTCAAGGGCCGCCGCTGCCTCGTCGTCGAGGACACCTCGACGACCGGTGGATCGCCGCTGACCGCGGTCGAAGCGGTGCGTGAGGCGGGCGGTGAGGTCGTGGCCGTCGCCGTGATCGTGGAGCGCGGTGCCGCCTCGGCGATCGCCGAGGCGGGTCTCCCCTACGTGCAGGTCTACTCCGTGGCGGACCTCGACCTGGCCTGACCTGGGGCTTCCTCCGAGTGCCTCCCGTTTCACGTGAAACGGGAGGCACTACTCGACGGTCAGCGTGGAGCCGAAGCGAGAGTCTGGGAAGATGAGGGCGACGATGACGTCGCCCCCAGGTCAGGGACCAAGCCTGAACACCCGCACATCCCAAGGAGCGGACAGATGCCCATCGCAACCCCCGAGGTCTACGCCGAGATGCTCGACCGGGCGAAGGCAGGCAAGTTCGCCTACCCGGCCATCAATGTGACGTCGACCCAGACCCTGCACGCTGCACTGCGCGGCTTCGCGGAGGCGGAGAGCGACGGCATCGTCCAGATCTCCACCGGTGGTGCCGAATTCCTGGGCGGCCAGTACAACAAGGACATGGTGACGGGCGCCGTCGCTCTCGCCGAGTTCGCGCACATCGTCGCCGCCAAGTACGACATCACGGTCGCGCTGCACACCGACCACTGCCCCAAGGACAAGCTGGACGGTTACGTACGTCCGCTGCTCGACGTCTCCGCGGAGCGCGTCGCCAAGGGTCTGAACCCGCTGTTCCAGTCGCACATGTGGGACGGCTCGGCCGAGACGCTCGCCGACAACCTCTCCATCGGCCAGGAGCTGCTGGCCAAGGCCGCCGCCGCCAAGATCATCCTTGAGGTCGAGATCACCCCGACCGGTGGCGAGGAGGACGGCGTCACGCACGAGATCAACGACGAGCTGTACACGACCGTCGACGACGCGCTGCGCACCGCCGAGGCCCTGGGCCTGGGTGAGAAGGGCCGCTACCTGCTGGCAGCGTCCTTCGGCAACGTCCACGGCGTCTACAAGCCGGGCAACGTCGTCCTGCGTCCGGAGCTTCTCAAGGACCTGCAGGAGGGTGTCTCCGCCAAGTACGGCAAGCCGGCCGGCAGCCAGCCGTTCGACTTCGTCTTCCACGGCGGCTCGGGCTCCACGGCCGAGGAGATCGCCACCGCGCTGGAGAACGGCGTCGTGAAGATGAACCTCGACACCGACACCCAGTACGCCTTCACCCGCCCGATCGTGGACCACGTGTTCCGCAACTACGACGGCGTCCTGAAGGTCGACGGCGAGGTCGGCAACAAGAAGGTCTACGACCCGCGCAGCTGGGGCAAGTCCGCCGAGGGCGGCATGGCCGTGCGCGTCACGGAGGCCTGCGCCAACCTGCGCTCCGCCGGCACCAAGCTGAAGTAAGTACGTCACGGACGTACGGCGGGCCCGGTCTCCCTTCTGGGAACCGGGCCCGCCCCATGTCCGAGGGAGCGAGAAACGCTGTGAGCACGACCGCGCGCTACGACTTCGACACCGTCATCGACCGCCGGGGCACCTGGTGCGTCCAGTGGGACGGCGTCGCGGACCGCTTCGGGGTGGACGGGCTGCTGCCCTTCACCATCTCCGACATGGACTTCGAGACCGCGCCCGAGGTCCTGGCCGCGCTGCGTGCCCGCCTGGACCACGGGGTGCTCGGCTACACCACCTGGCAGCAGGACGACTTCCTGTCGGCCGTGGCCCACTGGTACGGGACCCGGTACGGCGCCGATCTGGACACCGGCCGGCTGGTCTACGGTCCGTCCGTGCTGAGCCAGCTCTCGCAGCTGCTGCAGATGTGGACGTCCGAGGGGGAGGGCGTGGTCGTCCACACCCCGACGTACGACGGTTTCCGCAAGGCGGTCCTGGGGCTGGGGCGGGAGCTGCGGGGCGTGCCGCTGGGGGACACCGAAGCGCTGGAACGCGAGCTGGCGCGGGCCGACGCGAAGGTGCTGGTGCTGTGCTCGCCGCACAACCCGACCGGGCGGGTGTGGACGGAGGCCGAGCTCCGGGAGATGGCGGAACTGGCCCGTCGCCACGGTGCGGCCGTGATCAGCGACGAGATCCACGCGGACTTCGTCCATGACGGCCATGTGCACGTCCCGTACGCCCGGATCGCCGACGCGGCCGGCGTGGGGGACGGCGGCGTGGAGGCCGGCGTGCGGGACGGCGGCGGTCCGGCCGGCGGCCGCTGGGCGGTGATCACCTCCGCGTCGAAGTCCTTCAACTTTCCGGCGCTGACCGGTTCGTACGGGATCATCGGTGACCCCGCCGACCGCGCGGAGTACCTGCGCCGGATGGAGACCGCGGAGGGGCTCGCCTCGCCCGCGGTGCTGTCGCTGACCGCCCACATCGCGGCGTACCGCGAGGGCGCGGCCTGGCTGGACGCGGTCCGCGCGTATGTCACGGGGAATCTGGCGATGGTCGCGGAGCGGCTGGACGCGGAGTTCCCGGAGCTCGCGTGGGTGCCGCCGCAGGCGGGCTACCTGGCGTGGATCGATCTGCGTCCCCTGGGTGTGGAGGAGGAGGCGCTGCAGCGGGTGCTGATCGAGCGGGAGAAGGTCGCGATCATGCCGGGCTCGGTGTACGGGGCGCCCGGATTCCTGCGGCTCAACCTGGGGTGCCCGCGGAGCAAGGCCGAGGCGGGGGTGTCGGCCCTGGTGCGGGGGCTGAGGACGGTGCGGGCGTAGGCGGGCCGGAAGGCCCCGCCCCGCGTCGGACGGACCGCGTCCCCCGGCCGGGTGAGCGCGGTGAATGGCCCTCGGGCCGGGCAGCGATGATGCTGCTCGTATGACTGACGCGAACGGTACGGACGGTGCGGACGAGGGCGGGATCCGGGTCGCCTCGCCCGTGGGGCGCTGGGTCGTCCTGACCACCGTGCTCGGCTCGAGCATGGCCCTGCTGGACTCCACGGTCATCAACGTGGCCCTCCCCCGCATCGGCCAGGACCTCGGCACCGATCTGGCCGCCCTGCAGTGGACCGTCAACGCCTACATGCTCACCCTGGCGGGGCTCATCCTGCTCGGGGGTGCGCTCGGGGACCGGTTCGGGCGGCGCCGGGTGTTCGTCGTCGGCGTGGTCTGGTTCGCCGTCGCCTCGCTGCTGTGCGGGATCGCGCCGAACGCGGGGGTGCTGGTGGCCTCGCGGGCGATGCAGGGGGTCGGTGGCGCGTTGCTCACCCCCGGATCGCTGGCGATCATCCAGGCGAGTTTCCATCCCGACGACCGGGCCCGCGCCGTGGGGCTCTGGTCCGGGCTCGGCGGGGTGGGGGCGGCGATCGGGCCGTTCCTCGGGGGATGGCTGGTGGACGGGCCGGGCTGGCGGTGGGTGTTCCTGCTCAATCTGCCGCTCGCCGCCGTCTGCGTGCCGGTGGCCCTGCGCCACGTGCCGGAATCCAGGGACCCGGACGCCCACGGCCGCTTCGACGTCCTCGGTGCCGTCCTCGCGGCGCTCGCACTCGGCCTGGTCACCTACGCGCTGATCGAGGTGCCGGAGCAGGGCGCGTCCGTCCTGGTGATCGGCGCGGCGCTCGGCGGCGTGGTGCTGGGAGCGGCCTTCGTGCGGCTGGAGCGGCGACGGGCGGACCCCATGGTGCCGCCCTCGATCTTCGCGTCGCGGCAGTTCACCGCCGTCAACATCGTCACGTTCTGCGTGTACGCGGCCCTCGGCGGGTTCTTCTTCCTGTCCGCGATCCAGCTCCAGGTCGTCGCCGGCTACTCGGCGCTCGGCGCGGGCACCGCGCTGCTGCCCACCACGGTGCTGATGCTGCTCTTCTCCGCGTCGGCCGGGGATCTCGGGCGGCGCATCGGGCCGAGGATCCCGCTCACCGTCGGCCCGCTGCTGGCGGCCGCCGGGATGCTGCTGATGCTGCGGGTCGGCCCGGGGGCCTCCTACCTCCTGGACGTCCTGCCCGCGGTCCTGGTCCTGGGGGTCGGCATGGTCACCCTGGTGGCCCCGCTCACCGCGACGGTGCTGGCCGCCGTGGACACCGGGCGGGCCGGGCTGGCCAGCGGCGTCAACAACGCCGCGGCACGGGCCGCCGGGCTGCTCGCGGTGGCCGCGCTCCCCCTGCTGGCCGGAATGGGCCCGGAGGCGTACCGGGACGCCGGGGAGTTCGCCTCGACCTTCCGGCGGGCCATGCCGATGTGCGCGGGCCTGCTGGTGGCGGGTTCGGTGATCGCCTGGTGGGCGGTGCGGGCGTCCCCCGCGGCCCGGGCCGAGCCACGGCCGGCGTGTGCGACGCACTGCGGGGTCACGGCCCCGCCCTTGGAGCCGGAGCCCGGGTCCGGGCACACTTGAGCCATGTCCATCCACGAGAACCTGCTCGGGGGCCCTGCCCCGACCCATCTGCCCGACGACCCGGAGCCGCGTGAGCTGCTCGCGGGCGGCACGGCCCCGGCCGATGTCGCGGCGAAGTACCCCACGTCCTCGCTGGCCTGGGCGCAGCTCGCCGACGAGGCGTTCGAGGGCGGCCGGGTCGTCGAGTCCTACGCCTACGCGCGCACCGGCTACCACCGCGGCCTCGACGCGCTGCGCCGCGCGGGCTGGAAGGGCCACGGCCCCGTCCCCTTCGAGCACGAGCCGAACCGCGGCTTCCTGCGGGCCCTGCACGCCCTCGCGCGTGCCGCGCAGGCGATCGGTGAGCAGGAGGAGTACGAGCGCTGCTCGGCGTTCCTGCGCGACTCCTCGCAGACCGCCGCCGACATCCTGGGCTGAGGCCCGGCCCCGCCTCACGGGTCCCGCGGGCAGCAGCCCGCGGGGCCCGACGCGTTCCGCGGATGGCCGTTAGGATGCCGGGCAGGGGACCGGAGCTCCACCCACCCTCGGAGGAAGGGGCGGACCGCTACCCGGAAGCTCGTGTCGAGGAGACAGCGATGTCTACGTTCCACCCCGACCCCGAAGCCACCGGTGCGGAGACCCCGCACCTGGACTTCGCGGGAACGACGCCGTACGAGGACTACGTCCAGGCGGATGTACTGACCCACCTCCAGCACCTGCGCTCGGACGATCCCGGCGAGATGGTCTTCCTGGTCACCACCCAGGTCATGGAGCTGTGGTTCACGGTCATCGTCCATGAGTGGGAGACGGCGGCGCACGCCCTGCGCGAGGACCGCGTACCGGTCGCCCGCGACGCCCTGAAGCGCTCGCTCCGGGAGCTGGAGGCGCTGAACGCGTCCTGGAAGCCGCTCGCCGGCCTCACCCCCGCACAGTTCAACTCCTACCGTGGGTCCCTCGGCGAGGGATCCGGCTTCCAGTCGGCGATGTACCGGCGGATGGAGTTCCTGCTGGGCGACAAGTCCGCCTCCATGCTCGTGCCGCACCGGGGCGCGCCCCGTGTCCACGCCGAGCTGGAGAAGGCGCTCCAGGAGCCCGGTCTGTACGACGAGACGCTCGCCCTGCTGGCCCGGCGCGGATACGCCGTGCCCCGGTCGGTGCTGGAGCGTGACCTGTCGCAGAAGTACGAGCCGTCCCCCGCGGTCGAGGCCGTCTGGGCGGAGATCTACGCCGACGCCGACCAGAACGCCGAGCTCGTGCGGCTCGGTGAGGTGCTGACCGACGTCGGCGAGCTCGTGTGGCGCTGGCGCAACGACCACCTGACCGCCACCCGGCGGGCGATGGGGTCGAAGACCGGTACCGGCGGATCGGCCGGGGTCGCCTGGCTGGAGAAGCGGGCGACGAAGAGCGTGTTCCCCGAGCTCTGGACGGCGCGCAGCCATGTCTGACCTCGAGGAGCGCGCCGAGGCGCTCGACTCCGCCGACGGGCTCGCCGCGCTGCGCGAGCTGTTCACGCTCGACGACACCGTCTACCTCGACGGCAACTCGCTGGGCGCGCTGCCCCGTCACGTTCCCGCCCGTATGCAGGACGTCATCACCCGTGAGTGGGGCTCGCTGCGCATCCGCTCCTGGGACGAGAGCGGCTGGTGGACCGCGCCCGAGCGGATCGGCGACCGGATCGCCCCGCTGGTCGGCGCGGCCGCCGGACAGATCGTGGTGGGCGACTCCACCAGTGTGAACGTCTTCAAGGCCGTGGTGGCCGCGAGCCGCCTCGCCGACGAGGGCCGGGACGAGATCCTGGTCGACGCCACGACGTTCCCCACGGACGGGTACATCGCCGGTTCGGCGGCTCGGATGACGGGCCACCGTGTCGTCCCCGTCGACCCGGCCGAGGTGCGGGGTGCGCTCGGCCCCCGTACGGCGGTCGTGCTCCTGAACCACGTCGACTTCCGTACGGGCCGGCTCCACGACCTGCCCGGTCTCACCGCCGACGTCCACGAGGCGGGTGCGCTCGCCGTCTGGGACCTGTGCCACAGCGCGGGCGCCCTGCCGGTGGGCCTCGACGCGCACGGTGTGGACCTCGCCGTCGGCTGCACGTACAAGTACCTCAACGGCGGCCCCGGCTCGCCCGCCTACCTGTACGTCGCCGAGCGCCATCAGACGGCGTTCGACTCGCCCCTGCCCGGGTGGACCTCGCACGCCGACCCGTTCGCGATGTCCCCCGGATACGCCCCCGCGGAGGGTTCCGTACGGGGACGCGTCGGCACCCCGGACATCCTGTCCATGCTGGCCCTGGAGGCGGCGCTGGACGTCTGGGACGGTGTGTCGGTCGATGCGGTGCGGGCCAAGTCGCTGGCGCTCACGGACTTCTTCCTGGAGTGCGTCGCCGCCTACGTCCCCGAGGGCCGGGTCGTCCCCGTCACCCCGGCCGCCCACGAGGAGCGCGGCAGCCAGGTCTCGCTGCGGTGCGAGAACGCGGACGAGACGGAAGCGGTGATGCGCGCGCTCACCGAGCGGGGTGTGGTCGGCGACCTGCGCCGCCCGGACATCCTGCGCTTCGGCTTCACCCCGCTGTACGTCGGTTTCGCCGACGCGGAACGGGCGGCGCGGATCCTCGCCGAGGTACTGGCGGTCTGAGCGTCCGCCGCCGTACCGGCCCATGATCCGGGCCGGTACGGCGGCGCTGTTCCGTACTGGTACCGTCCCCGCAGGTCAGTCCAGTTGGGCTCAGGCCCAGGACGGTTGGAGCAGCATGTCGGATTCTGCCGGGCGTGACCGCGACGCCGCCGAGACCGAGTCGGCCTTCGCGCATCCGGCGGTCGCCCCCGACGGGTCCGCGTCCTACGGGAGCCACCCCGACCAGGTGATCGACTTCTTCGCGCCGCGGGACGGCCGGACCGGGGTGCCGCTCGTGGTGCTCCTGCACGGCGGGGCCTGGCGGGCGCCGTACGACCGGCAGCACGTGTCGCCGTTCGCGGACTTCCTCGCGCGGCGCGGGTTCGCCGTGGCCAGCGTCGAGTACCGGCGCGGCGGTGAGATCCCCCGGCAGGGCGCGGCGGGCCCGGTCGCGGGGCGCTGGCCCGAGACCTTCGACGACGTGGCGGCGGCGATGGACGCCCTCCCGGCGCTCGCCGCGCGGGAGTTGCCGGGGGCGGATCCGCGCAGGACCGTGGTCACCGGGCACTCCGCGGGCGGACAGCTCGCCCTGTGGGCGGCGGCCCGGCACGTCCTTCCGAAGGGGTCCCCGTGGCGGCTGCCCGCCGCGCCCGCGCTGCGCGGGGTGGTCGCGCTGGCACCGATCGGCGACTTCGCGAGCGCGGTGGAGCTGGACGTCTGCTCGGGTGCGCTGCACCAGCTCCTCGGCGCGGACGACTTCGAGGCCCGGAGCGCGCACGTCGACCCCGCTCTGCTGCTGCCGAGCGGGATCGCGACGGCCGTCGTCCAGGGGGTGGAGGACACCACGGTCCCGCAGGCCGTCACGGAGGCGTTCGTGGACGCCGCGGCGAAGGCGGGCGAGATGGTGGGACTGACGCTGCTGGACGGCGTGGGCCATTTCCCGCTGATCGACCCGGCGGCCGACGCGTGCGCGGTGGTGGCCGAGGAGATCGCCCAGCTGGCCTGGTAGTCCTTGCGACGGACCCCGAAGGATCCGCTTCACTGCTGACGACCGGGGCGGGCGGGCCCCCTACCGTGGAAGCGTGACCGAGACCAAGACCCAGAGCCCGGAGCGCCGGGCAGCCGCGGCGGCGATACACAGCCTTCGGCAGGACCTGTTCCACGACGTCTTCGACTACCGCCCGCTGGACCCGCTGGGCACCGGCGGGCCGGTCGTCCGGCGCCTCCCGGCTCCCTTCCGCAAGGTCGTCGTCTGGTTCCCGCACCTGGTGGTGGGCCTGGTCGCGCTGATCGCGCTGCTGGAGGGCGTCTTCGCCGCGAACACCTACTCCCCGTTCGGCATCGCGACCCTGATCACCGCGTTCGTCCCGGCCGGAACGCTGCTGATGACGCTGGTCCGTCCCGTCCTCGCGTTCTGGGTGTCGATCGTGTCGACGCCGGTGGTGGCGATCGTGGGCAGCGGCGACTGGCCCTGGCAGCCGAGCGCGTTCGCCTGCCACCTGGGTGTGCTGATCGTGGTGGCGGCGAGGACGCGGCCGCGTACCGCCGCCTGGATGTGGCTGATCACCCTGCTCGTCGGGAGCTCCCTGGGGAACATGGGCCCCGGGTTCTCCAACACGGCTCCGATGGCGGTCACTTCGGCCTTCGCGCTGCTCCTCGTCGCCATGGTGCAGGTACGGCGTGAGGCGCAGCACGAGGTCACCGTGCAGCGGACCGTCACCGCCGTCGAGCGTGACCGGCGGACGCTGCTGGAGGAGCGCACCACCATCGCCCGCGAGCTGCACGACGTCGTCGCGCACCACATGTCGGTCGTCGCGATCCAGGCCGAGGCGGCCCCGTACCGGGTGGAGAATCCGCCGCCCGAGCTGCAACAGGCCTTCGTCACCATCCGGGAGAACGCCGTCGCCGCTCTCACCGAACTGCGCCGGGTGCTCGGCGTCGTCCGGGCGGAGGACTACGAGGCGCCGGACGCCCCGCAGCCCACCCTCGCCGAGATCGACCGGCTGCTGGACAACGTCCGGGAGACCGGGCTGGAGACGGAGAAGACGGTCACCGGCGCGGTGCGGGTGCTGCCGCAGGGCGTCGAACTGTCGGCGTACCGGATCGTCCAGGAGGCGCTGAGCAACACGCTCCGGCACGCGCCGGGCGCCACGGCCAAGGTGGAGATCGGCTATGTGCTGGGCGGGCTCGGGGTGCGGGTCGTCAACGGCCCCGCGCGGGGGCTGGTCAAGCCGTCGCCGGGGGCCGGGCACGGCATCACGGGGATGCGGGAGCGGGTCGCGATGCTGAACGGCGAGATGACGGCCGGAGCCACCGAGGACGGCGGCTACGAGGTCGCCGTGTTCCTCCCGGTGCAGGCGGAGCGTGCCGAGGCCGGTGAGGGGGCATGAGCGAGGCACTCATCCGCGTCCTGATCGTCGACGACCAGGCGATGGTCCGCGAGGGTTTCTCCGTGCTGCTCAACGCGATGCCCGGCATCGAGGTCGTCGGCGAGGCCGTCGACGGCCGGCAGGCCGTCTCCCAGGTCAAGGCCCTGCGGCCCGACGTGGTGCTGATGGACATCCGCATGCCGGAGCTCAACGGCATCGACGCGACCCGTGAGATCGTCGCCGCCGACGCGGACGCCAAGGTCCTCGTCCTGACCACGTTCGATCTCGACGAGTACGTGTACCAGGCGCTGCGCGCGGGTGCCTCGGGCTTCCTCCTTAAGGACGCCTCGGCCCGGCAGCTCGCCGACGGGGTGCGGGTGGTGGCGTCCGGCGAGGCGCTGCTCGCTCCGACGGTGACCCGCAGGCTGATCACCGAGTTCTCGAAGATCGCCGAGGCCCCGCGGCCGCCCGCCATGGCCAGGATCGGCGACCTCACCGAGCGGGAGACGGAGGTGCTCGTGCTGATCGCCCAAGGACTGTCGAACCTGGAGATCGCCTCGCACCTGGTGGTCGCCGAGTCGACCATCAAGACGCACGTCAGCCGCATCCTGGTGAAACTGGGGCTGCGGGACCGGACCCAGGCGGCGGTGTTCGCCTACGAGGCGCGGCTGGTCACGCCCGGATAGCGTCGGCTCATGCACGTGTCCTTCGACCCCTGGTCCCCGGCGTTCGTCGCCGACCCGTACCCCGCCTACGCCGCGCTGCGCGCCACCGGCCGGGCGCACTACTTCGAGCCGACACGGCAGTGGCTCGTCCCGCACTACTCCGACGTGTCCGGGCTGCTGCGCGACCGCCGGCTGGGGCGGACGTACCTGCACCGCTTCAGCCACGACGAGTTCGGCGTCACCGCCCCGCCCGCCGCCCACGAGCCGTTCCACACGCTCAACGGGCACGGGATCCTCGACCTGGAGGCCCCGGACCACACCCGGATCCGGCGGCTGGTCGCCAAGGCGTTCACCCCCCGCAGGGTCGAGGCGCTCGTCCCGACCGTGGAGCGGCTGGCCGCCGGGCTCGTCGACGACTTCGTCGCGGCGGGCGGCGGCGACCTGCTGAGCGCGGTCGCGGAGCCGCTCCCGGTGGCCGTCATCGCCGAGATGCTGGGTGTCCCGGAGGCCGACCGGGGGCTGCTGCGGCCGTGGTCGGCGGCGATCTGCGGGATGTTCGAGCTGAACCCGCCGGAGGAGACGGCGCGGGCCGCCGTCCGGGCGTCGGTCGAGTTCTCCGCCTACCTGCGCGAGCTGATCGCCGCCCGGCGCGCGGACCCGGGGACGGATCTGATCTCCGGGCTCATCGCCGCACATGACGAGGAGGACCGGCTGACCGAGCAGGAGATCATCTCCACCTGCGTGCTGCTGCTCAACGCCGGTCACGAGGCGACCGTCAACGCCACCGCCAACGGCTGGTGGATGCTCTTCCGGCATCCGGAGCAGCTGGCGTCGCTGCGCGGCGACCACGGCCTGCTCCCGACCGCCGTGGAGGAACTGCTGCGCTACGACACCCCGGTGCCCATGTTCGCGCGCTGGGTCCTGGACGACATCGAGATCGACGGCACCGTCATCCCGCGTGGGTCGCAGGTCGCGCTGCTCTTCGCGTCGGCCAACCGGGACCCGGAGCGCTTCGCCGACGCGGAGACGCTGGATCTCTCGCGCCGGGACAACCCGCACATCTCGTTCGGCGCGGGCATCCACTACTGCCTGGGCGCACCTCTGGCCCGCGTCGAGATGGCGGCCTCGTTCGGGGAGCTGCTGCGCAAGGCGCCCGGGATGCGGCTGGCGGCGGAGCCGCGGTGGAACCCGGGGTACGTGATCCGGGGGCTGAGCGAGCTACGCGTCGAGATCTGACACGGGGGAGCCGGACAGCGGGATGTGGTCCGGGTCGGGCGGGTTCGCCCAGGCGTGCAGGCCCCAGACCGACAGGGCGAGTACGCCCGCCGTGCACACGGCCGCGACGAGGGCCCGGTGGCGCAGGCGCCCGTGTCCGTGCAGCAGACGCATGGTCAGCAGCCAGACGGCCGGGGGTGTCAGCATTCCCGCGAGCAGGACGAGGGGCAGCTCCGTCCACAGGACGGAGAGGTCCCTGCCCTGTCCCTCGAAGCCGGCGCCCATGTGGCGCTGCGTGCGCCCCGAGGCACCCCAGACGTACAGCGCCGTGGCCGCCCCGAGTGCCGCCGTCGCGCATCCTCCGTACCCTGCCGCGTCACGCTGTTCCATGATTCTCAGGACGGCGGCGCGCCCGTGGCCGGTTCCCTACTTCGTCTCCAGGTCCCGGCGCCGGAAGCCGTCCAGCCCGACGAGGACCAGGGCGGCGGCGACCAGGGTGAGGACGGTCAGGGGCGTCCCGTCCACGGGGGCCGCGGGCAGTCGCGGGACATGGCCGAAGGGCGACAGGTCGTTCGTCCAGCCCGGGAATCCGAGCAGTTGGCCCAGGTAGCCGGTGACGAACGCGTACACCGGCACCGTCCAGGCGGCCCGGGCCGCCCGGGGCAGCCGGCCGAACAGCACCGCGGCGATCCCGGCGGTGACCCACAGGGCGGGTGCGTAGGCGAGCGCCGCACCCGTGAGGGAGAGGACCAGTCCGGGGTCGCCGGCCGAGGCGGCCCCCGTGATCCCGATGCCGAGGCCGCCGAGCAGCAGCAGCGCCGTGCCGCCGCCGAGGGCCACCGCCAGATGGCCGCCCGCCCACCGGACCCGGGACAGACCGGTCGCCAGGAGGGGTTCGGCACGGCCGGCGTGCTCCTCGGCAAGGGGGCGCAGCGCCGCCGTCACGACGTACACGGAGGCGACGACCGCGAGGATCACCATGATCATCGAGGCGAACGACTCGGCCGGGCTCGTCCCGCCGATCCTCCGCAGCGCTTCCTGGACCTGGTCGATGTCCTTCAGCATGCCGTCGGCCTCGCCGAGGACCGATCCGTACATCGCCCCCATCAGGAACAGCCCGGCGCCGAAGCCGGCCAGCAGGGGGCGGTGCAGCCGCAGGGCGAGGCCCAGGGGGCCGAGCAGCGCGCCGGAGGCGGTACGGCGGCCGGGCCGGGCGGCGCGCAGCCCGGCGCCCACGTCGCGCCGCGTCGACAGGACGAATCCCGTCCCGGCGCAGAGGACGGCGAGTGCCACGCAGAGCAGCAGGGGCCACCAGCGGTCGTCCACGTAGGGGTAGGAGCGCTGGGCCCAGCCGATGGGGGAGAGCCAGGACAGCCCGTCGTGCCCGCCCGCGTCACCGGCGGCCCGCAGGGCGTAGGCGAGGCCGATGACGGCCAGGGCCGTGCCGGACGCGGCCCGGGTGTGGGCGGTGATCTGCGTGGTGACCGCGGCGACACCGGCGAAGACCAGACCGACGGCGGCGTGCGCGAGGCCGTAGAGGAGCGGGCCCGTGACGCCTCCGGGGGCCAGGTCCGTCGCGCCGAGACCGGCGGCGAGCAGCAGGGCGAGCGCCAGGTCGGCGACGACCGCGACCCAGAGTGCGGCGGCCAGCTGCGCATGGCGTCCGACGACGGCGGAGCGGACCAGTTCGGCGCGGCCGGTCTCCTCCTCGTCGCGGGTGTGACGGGTGACGACCAGGACGTTCATGAGGCCGACGAGGACGGCCAGGAAGCCGAGCATCTGATGGCCCAGCATCGCGCCGAAGGTGTAGTCGTCCAGGTAGTGCCGTGGCCCGGTCATGGCGAGCCCGGCCGGGCTCGCCATGGTGTCGGTGAGGGAGTCGCGGGCCTGCGGGTCGGCGTACAGCGACGTGAACTTGCCGGCGGCGGACAGGGTGCCGAGGAACAGCGCGAGGATCCACACGGGGAGCCTGACGCGGTCCCGGCGCAGGGCGAACCGGAGCAGTGCGCGGGTCCCCGCCAGCGCCCCGGCGGCGGCCGGGGTACGGGTCACCGTGGGAGTGCCGGCGGCGGCCGCGGCGCTCATCGCGCGTCCTCGTGGAGCGCGGGCGCGCCGTGGCCGTTGGCGGCGAGTTCGTCGCCGTAGTGGCGGAGCATGAGCTCCTCCAGGGTCGGCGGATGGCTGGTCAGGCCGCGTACGCCGCATGCGGCGAGCCTGTCGACGGCGGCGCCGAGACGGCCCCCGTCCACGGTGAATCGCACCCGGTTCCCGGCCCCCGCCCCACTGTCGATGATCTCCACGGAGTGCACGCCGGGGAGCCGGTCGAGCCCCGTGACGGGCCGGTCGGTCTCCGCCTCGACCGTCGTACGCGTCAGATGCCGCAGCTCGCTCAGCGATCCGGACTGCACGGTCCTGCCGTGCCGGATGATGCTGACCCGGTCCGCCAGCTTCTCCACCTGGGCCAGGACGTGGCTGGAGAGCAGCACCGTCCTGCCCGCCGCCTTCGCCTCCAGGACGACGTCCTGGAAGACGACCTCCATGAGGGGGTCGAGTCCGGCCGTCGGCTCGTCCAGGAGCAGCAGCTCCGCGTCCGAGGCGAGCGCGGCGACGATGGCCACCTTCTGGCGGTTGCCCTTCGAGTAGGCGCGGCCCTTCTTCGCCGGGTCGAGGTCGAAGCGCTCGATCAGTTCGTCGCGGCGCCGCCGGTCGGCCCCGCCGCGCAGCCGCACGAGCAGGTCGATGGCCTCGCCGCCGGTGAGGCCCGGCCACAGCTCCACGTCGCCGGGTACGTAGGCCAGGCGCCGGTGCAGTGCGACGGCGTCGTGCCAGGGATCCCCGCCGAGCAGCCGGGCGGCGCCCGTGTCGGCGCGGAGCAGTCCCAGCAGGATCCGGATGGTGGTGGACTTCCCGGCGCCGTTGGGCCCGAGGAAGCCGTGGACCTCGCCCTCCTCGACGGTGAGGTCGAGGCCGTCCAGGGCGTGGGTCCGTCCGAACGACTTGTGCAGACCGGTCACGGCGATTGCCTTCGTCATGATTCTGAAAGTATGGGGGTTTCACAAAATTGTGAAGTTAAGGAACCGTATAAAGTCGGGCCGTGGACGGAGCAGGGGAGGCGGCGGAAGACATGACCGGCGGGACCGGCGAGCCCGGGGCGACGGAGGGCACCGGCCGCGACGAGGACGCGGTGTCACGCTTCGTCGAGCGCTTCGCGGCCGAGATGACGGAGGCGGGGATGCAGCGGATGGCCGCGCGCGTCTTCGCGTCGCTCCTCGCCGACGACGACGCGTCCATGACCTCCGCGGAGCTCGGCAGACAGCTCAGGATCAGCCCGGCCGCGGTGTCGGGAGCGATCAACTACCTCAGCCAGGTCCGCATGGTCGGCCGGGAGAGGGACCCCGGTTCACGCCGGGACCGCTACCGCCTGCACGACGAGATCTGGTACGCCACCTTCGCCGAGCGCGACCAGGTGCTGATCCGTTGGGAGCGCACGCTGCGGGACGGCGCACGCTCCCTCGGCGAGGACACCCCGGCCGGCGCGCGGCTCAAGGAGACGGCCGAGTTCTTCGCGTTCATGCAGACCGAACTGCTCGGCGTCCTGGAGCGGTGGCGGGAGAGCCGCACCGCTTCCGGCTGAGGCCGTGCGGGACGGGCTCACTCGTCCGCCGTCGGGAGCACCAGCCCCCAGGCGTCCGCGTGCACGGTCCAGGTGCGGGTCCTGACGGGACCCGCCACCTGTATGTCCGCGCGGTAGCGGAAGTCGGGCCCGGAGACCGTGACCGCCTTGGCCTCGGCCGTGTGCGTCTCTCCGGACGCCGTGCGGACCACCACGTCCGCCAGTCCGCCGTCGCCCTGGGCGGCCACCGAGAGCCCTTCGACCGGCTGGTCGAGGTCGTTCAGCAGGACCCCGTCGGCCTCCACCCGCAGCCGGTGGGACCCCGAGGGCCCGGCGGACGAGGGCGGAGCGGGCCGGACCAGGGAGGCCACCAGGGTGCGGCAGGTCTCCCAGACGGTGTGGGACGGGCCGGGCGAGGACGCGGCGGCCGGGATGCGCAGTTCGCCGAGGACCACCCCGTCGCTGTCGTCGACGAGAAGGTCCAGCCGCCTGCGGGCACCGTCGAGCGCGGTACGCGCCGCCGCGACCGCTCCCCGGGGCACGCCGAGGGCGTAGCTCAGCTCCAGTGTGTGCGCCGCGCCGACCGGGACCAGGGACAGGACGCTGTCGGCCAGCTCGCGCTCACGGTGGAGCTGGGACACGGCGCGCAGCAGCGCGTGGTCGTCGCCGACGACGACCGGGCGTCTGGAGCCCCGCCGGGACAGGGCCCTGGCGAACTCGTCGGGGCCGTCCGCGAAGCAGATCTTGGCGTGCGCGCCCGCGCTCAGGACGTCCTTCGCGATGCGCACGGACTCCCCGTCGTAGCGGCGGGCAAGGGGGTCGATGAGCACGAGTAGCTGGTGGTCGCCGTCGCCGGGGGGCTCTGCAGCCGACACCTCGGTCCTTCCTCGGGTAGCATCTTGGTGCAAGAGCCCCTTGCGCTATTGCGCCAGGGGCTTGGTCTATTCCGGGGCACCCGGTTCGACGGCTCAGGCTTTGCCGTACATCGTCGTGCGGCAGGTACGACCTTTACGTACGCCCCCTGGCCTTGGACATGCCCCGCCCGGAAGGGGTGTACGCCTGTGCCCGCACTTGTGCTGCTCGGTGCTCAGTGGGGTGACGAGGGCAAGGGGAAGGCCACCGACCTCCTCGGTGGATCCGTTGACTACGTGGTGCGTTACCAGGGCGGCAACAATGCCGGCCACACGGTCGTCGTGGGCGACCAGAAGTACGCGCTGCATCTGC
This sequence comes from Kitasatospora papulosa, assembly GCF_000717245.1. Lineage (GTDB taxonomy): Bacteria > Actinomycetota > Actinomycetes > Streptomycetales > Streptomycetaceae > Streptomyces > Streptomyces papulosus. The sequence continues at coordinate 197,807 of NZ_JNYQ01000002.1, read as the reverse complement.
TCCCCTCCGGAATCCTCTCGCCCGGATGTACTCCGGTCATCGGTAACGGTGTCGTCGTCGATCCGGCGGTCCTGCTCTCCGAGCTGAGCGGCCTGAACGAGCGGGGCGTCGACACGTCCAAGCTCCTGATCAGCGGCAACGCTCATTTGATCACTCCGTACAACGTCACCGTCGACAAGGTGACGGAACGCTTCCTCGGTAAGCGCAAGATCGGTACGACCGGGCGCGGTATCGGCCCGACGTACGCCGACAAGATCAACCGCGTGGGCATCCGCGTCCAGGACCTCTACGACGAGTCGATCCTGGAGCAGAAGGTCGAGGCCGCGCTGGAGCAGAAGAACCAGCTGCTCGCCAAGGTCTTCAACCGGCGCGCGATCGAGTCCGGCAAGATCGTCGAGGAGATGCTCCAGTACGCTGAGCAGATCAAGCCGTTCGTCGCGGACACGACGCTGATCCTGAACAACGCCATCGACGAGGGCAAGGTCGTCCTGTTCGAGGGCGGCCAGGGAACCCTGCTGGACGTCGACCACGGCACGTATCCCTTCGTCACCTCGTCGAACCCGACCGCGGGCGGCGCCTGCACCGGTGCCGGCGTGGGCCCGACGAAGATCAGCCGGGTCATCGGCATCCTCAAGGCCTACACCACCCGCGTCGGTGCCGGACCCTTCCCGACCGAACTTCTCGACGAGGACGGCGAGGCACTGCGCCGGATCGGCGGGGAACGCGGTGTCACCACCGGCCGTGACCGTCGCTGCGGCTGGTTCGACGCCCCGATCGCGCGGTACGCGACCCGGGTCAACGGCCTCACCGACTTCTTCCTCACCAAGCTGGACGTGCTGACCGGCTGGGAGCGGATCCCGGTGTGCGTGGCGTACGAGATCGACGGCAAGCGCGTCGAGGAGCTCCCGTACAACCAGACCGACTTCCACCACGCGAAGCCGATCTACGAGACGCTGCCGGGCTGGTCCGAGGACATCACGAAGGCCAAGACCTTCGGTGACCTGCCGAAGAACGCGCAGGCGTACGTGAAGGCGCTGGAGGAGATGTCCGGCGCCCCGATCTCCGCGATCGGTGTCGGCCCCGGCCGCACCGAGACGATCGAGATCAACTCCTTCCTGTAGGAGTCACCGCGACGGCGGCCGGCCTGCCCGAGGCAGTGCCGGCCGCCGCTGTGTTCGTCACGCACGGTGCGTCCGGGGTCAGCCGGCCCGCCGGTAGGTGGCCGGCGCGTCCTCCTCGTCGGAATCCGTCCAGGCGAGCGACAGACCGTCGGCGCCCTTCATCTGCACCGTGCTGGTCCCGTCGCCCTCGCACTCGTCCTCGGGCTCGGCCGCCGTCACGGCCTGCGGGCCCAGGCGCAGCTCCTTGCTGTTCGCGTAGACGAGGACGCTCTCCTTCTCGCAGTGGTACGAGGGTCCGTCGCTGATGTACTTGGCGACGACCTCTCCGTACGCGCCCTGACTCAGCTCCAGCGTCGAGCTGTCGGGGGACGGCGAGCCGCCCGTCTCCACGTACTCCCACTTCCCGAGGAACTCGGCGGGGACGGGAGTGGCGTTCTCGACGCTCCTGCTGAGGACCGCGGTCTCACCGTCGTCGTCCGTCCAGATGAGCGTGCCGTCGCCCGCGGCGCGGACCGTCTGCCGGCCGCCGTCGGAGCAGGCTTCCTCGGGGATGCTGCTGAGCGCCCTGGACTCCAGCACCATCAGGTTGTCGAAGGAGACCAGCTTGGCGGCGCCGTTGCACAGCGCGTCGTCGAACGAGTTGAACGTCGTGGCGACATCGGCGCCCACCCCGCCCTGGGTGATGGTGATGCGGCGGAAGGAGTACGGCCGTTGCTCGCTGTCCTTGCCCGCGCCCTCCCAGGTGCCCAGGTACTCCTTGCCGATCACGCCCTCGACGGCGGCGGACGGGTCCGAGGACGGCCCCGGGGACGAGGCGTCGTCCGCGGCCGGCTCCGCGGACGACTCTCCGCCCCGCTCCGACGGGTCCGGTGAGGCCGCGGACCCCTTGCCGTCCCTGTCGTCGGAACTGCCGCTCATGGTCGCGTAGGTGATCCCGCCCGCGATCAGGGCGACGGCGGCGACCGCCGCGGCGACGATCAGCGCGGTGCGCCGCGGCCGGCCGGCGGGAGGCCGGGGGCCGTCGGGGCGGGCGCCCGCCTGCGGCCCCGGGTCCGCGGGGGCGTCCAGGGGAGCGCCGAACACGCCCAGTTGCGCGGGTGCGGACGGCGGGGGCGGCGTCGGCTCGGGGCCGGGGAGCGGCACGGTGGGCGGGGTGGGAGTCGCAGCCGCGGCCGGTTCCGGCTGCGCCGGAGGTGCCTGCCGAGGTGGTGCGGAGGGCGGCGGGGTCGGCGGGCCCGACGGGAGCGGAGGCGTGATCCCGGTCGGGCGGGGTGCCGTGGCCGGCGGCGGGGGCGTCGCGCCCGGGGGCGGCCCGGCGGGCCGCGCGGGGACGCGCTGTCCGGGGCCCTCGGAGTCCAGCAGTTCGGCGGCCTTGCGGCCGAGCTCGGCGATCAGCGCGCCCGGCAGCCACGGCTCCGTGTCCTGCGCCACCTCCTGCGTACGCGCCACGACCTCCTCCGGGGCCGGGCGGTCGGCCGGGTCCTTCGCCAGGCAGGCGCCCACCAGCTCGGTGAGGCCCGCCGGGAGGCCGGTCAGGTCGGGCTGCTCCTGGGCGATCCGGTACATCACCGCGTGCATGCCGCTCTCGGAGGACCCGAAGGGATGCCGGCGCGTACCGGCGAACGCCAGCACCGATCCCAGCGAGAAGACGTCGCTGACGGGCGTCAGGGCCTCGCCGCGCACCTGCTCCGGGGACATGTAGCCGGGAGAGCCGATCACCGCGCCGGTCCGGGTCAGCTTGCCGTCGGCGGTCACCGCGTCGAGCGCCCGGGCGATCCCGAAGTCGATGACGCGCGGTCCGTCGATGGTCACCAGGACGTTGGCGGGCTTGAGGTCGCGGTGGATCAGCCCGGCCGTGTGGACCGCGGTCAGTGCCTGGGCGAGCCGGTGGGCCAGGATGCGCACCGAGCGCTCCGGCAGGGGCTCGGTCCGTCCGGCGAGCACCGCGTGCAGCGACGGGCCGGGGACGTACGTCGTGGCGACCCAGGGCGCCGGGGCGTCGGTGTCCGCGTCGAGCACGGCCGCGGTCCACAGACCGCCGACCCGGCGGGCCGCCGCGATCTCCTGTGCGAAGCGCCTGCGGAACTCGGGTTCCGTCGCGAGTTCGGAGCGTACGAGCTTCACGGCGACGGTCCGTCCGCCGGCCGAACGCGCCAGGTACACCTCACCCATGCCGCCCGCGCCCAGGCGGGCGAGGAGGCGGTAGGGACCGATGTGTGAAGGGTCGTCATGTGTCAGCTGATCCACCGTCGGATCCTCGCACAGGGCAACGGGCCCGGGGGCGGGGGCGGCACGCTGTGGTGCAGTTCCGTTACGCGGCGGTGCGCGTGGCCGTGGGGCAGGTGCGAGCACGGTGTCCGGTGCGGCGGGTTCCGCCTCCTGGCGCGGGTGTCAGTCCTCCCCGCAGAGCCGCATCCCCTTCGGGGTGGCGCACGGCAGGTGGCCGTTGGTGCGCATGATCTCCTCGCCGTAGTTGTCCAGGTAGTTCAGGAAACCGGCGACCAGGGAGTTGGCGGGGGGCGACCCGTAGGTGTAGGCGTACTCGATCTCCCGGTACGGGTAGCCGCTGGTGGCGAGCGTGTCCACGGACGGGGTGGTGCCGTCGATGGACACGCGGTGCGCACCGTCGGGGACGTCGCCGCCCCGTAGTTCGCTGTAGCCGATCGCCCCGTCCAGCTCGGCCACCTCGGCCAGGACCTGGTCCGTGCCGTCGAGTTCGCAGCGGAGCACGGGGGCGTCGGCGTAGTCCTTGGTGACGCAGTCGCGGGAGGACGTGGCGAGCTCGTTGGCGTCGAGGACGCGGCGCTGGAAGACCTCGCGCGTACCGGAGTTGGCGTCCCGGCTGACGAGCCGGATCTCCAGGTCGGGTCCGCCGGGGATCTGGTTCCAGTTGCGGATCTCGCCGCGGTGGATGCGTCTGATCCGGTCCAGGGAGAGGTCGGTCACCGGAACCGAGTCGTTGACGACGAGGGAGAACAGCGAGATCGCGACCCGCTTCTCGCGCAGCTGCGTGAGCGCGGCGGGCCGGGGGCCGTCGGACAGGGCGATCATGGAGGGGGAGCCCGCGGAGCCGGCCTTGGCGCCCAGTGCGTCGAGCTTCCGCACCCCGGCGTTGCTGCCATGGACGTCCAGACGGATCGTGGCGCCCTCGCACTCGTCCTCGTACGTCTTCCCCAGCTCCTCCAGGACCGGCTTGAACGCCGTGGAGCCGGTGACCGTGAGGGTGCCGGCCGCGCAGTCCATCGGCGGCGGGGAGTCGTCCCGTACGACGATGATGCCGGCGAGGGTGACGACGCAGGCGGTGAGCGCCACGGTGACGATCCTGGCCGCGGGGCCGAACAGCGGGGGCTTCTCGTCGGGGCGGGCGGCCTTGTTCCGCGCCACCGCCCCGTCCCTGATGCCTCCGGTGACCGTGACCGGGCCGCCCACGTGCGAACCGGTCAGCAGGACCAGGAGCTTGAAGTGCTCGTTGCGGTTGAGGGGCACGCGCGGCAGCCGGATGACCGAACCCTGGTGCCGCAGCCCGGCGGCGGGGGTGAAGTGGTCCATCAGGTGATCGGCGTCCGGCGAATGGGTCACGGCGATCCCCCGTACCGTGCGCCCGATGAACTCGACCGTCAGCCCGTGGAGTTCACCGCGCCCCGTGTAGTCCTCGTCGGCGATCGACTGCGAGCCGTCGTTCTCGACGCGCAGCAGGACGAGCGTGGCGTCGGCCATGTCCGGGGTCTCGTCGAAGAGCCCCATCCGCACGTTGGCCCGGCCCTGGCTGACCTCGCTGCCGATCGGGGTGTCCATCTGCACGCGGTAGCCGATGCGCTTGCGGCGGGGGACCCGGCGTTCGTACCAGAGCACTCCCGCCGAGGTCACGACACCCAGGACGGCGGTGAGGAGGGCGACGACGTTCTCCGGACTGAACCACTCCATGTTCCTCGCGCTCCCCCGGGGGTGAGGTGGGCCGGACGGCGTCACCGTACGGGCGGGAAGGGGGAGGTGGGGGAGCCTCCGGATACCTTCCGGTGAAGTTCGTCTTGCGTTCAACAGGGTTGCGCCAGAGTCGAGTTGGGGGAGCGTCGACGAGTGACGAGTTCTGGTCTAGACCTTGACAGGTCCAGACCATCGACGCTTGAGTTGGTGCACCCCCCATGGCGGCGCACGCTCGGCGCGGGCGCCGCGACGAAGGAGTCATCACGTGGCCAAACGTGTCATGAGCCTGATCGCCGCGCTGGGCGCGGTCATCGCGACGTTCGTCTTCCTCCCCGCCTCCACCGCGTCGGCCGCCGCCTGCGCCCCGGCCTGGAACGCCTCCTCCGTCTACGTGGGCGGAGGCTCGGCCTCGTACAACGGGCACAACTGGTCCGCGAAGTGGTGGACGCAGAACGAGCGGCCCGGTACGGCCGACGTCTGGGCCGACCAGGGCACGTGCGGGTCCGGCGGCACCGAGGAGCCGAACCCCTCGGGCTTCGTCGTGAGCGAGTCCCAGTTCAACCAGATGTTCCCGAGCCGGAACGGCTTCTACACCTACAGCGGCCTCACCGCCGCGCTGAGCGCCTACCCCGGCTTCGCCAAGACCGGCAGCGACACGGTCAAGAAGCAGGAGGCGGCGGCGTTCCTCGCCAACGTCAGCCACGAGACCGGCGGCCTCGTGCACATCGTCGAGCAGAACACCGCGAACTACCCGCACTACTGCGACACCAGCCAGTCGTACGGCTGCCCGGCCGGTCAGGCCGCCTACTACGGCCGTGGCCCGATCCAGCTGAGCTGGAACTTCAACTACAAGGCCGCGGGTGACGCCCTCGGCATCGACCTGCTCCGCAACCCCTGGCAGGTGGAGCAGAACGCGGCCGTGGCCTGGAAGACCGGCCTCTGGTACTGGAACACCCAGTCCGGCCCCGGCACCATGACGCCCCACAACGCCATCGTCAACGGCGCCGGCTTCGGTGAGACCATCCGGTCCATCAACGGCAGCATCGAGTGCAACGGCGGCAACCCCGCCCAGGTGCAGAGCCGCATCGACAAGTACAAGGCGTTCGTCCAGATCCTGGGCACCACGCCCGGCTCGAACCTGAGCTGCTGAGCCCGGCCCCACCCCGGGGAGAGGGGGCGCGCCCGGCAGCGGCCGGACGTGCCCCCGTCTCGCGTGTCCGGCGCTCCGCCGGCCCCGGCGCGTCCCCGATTCGTCCTCCGGCACGGGGGGTTGGCAGGATCACCCACCATGGACACGGACAGCACCGGAAACCCGCCCACGACCACCGCGGACCGTCTCGCCCGGATCGACGAGGTCCTCACCCTGCCCTTCCCCGCAGGTGAGGAGAGCGAGGACAGCGGTGCGCACAGCAGCGGCCCGGGACACCACCTGCTGATCCTGCGGGCGAGCCAGGACTTCTGGGACGACCGCTCCCCCGAGGTCGTCGAGCCCGCCGAGCAGGAGATCGAGGTCGAGTTCAGCGCCCTGGCGACCGCGCTGAGCGAGCGGTGGGGCGAGCCGGAGACCGTCGACCTCTGGCCCTTCCTGGACCGGGACGACGACGCGGGCGTCGCACCGGAACCGATCGGGCAGCTCTGCAACCTGGCGGGCAGCATGCAGGTCTGGCGTGTGCCCGGGGGCACCCGGTGGCTCGGTCTCGCCGTCGGGCAGGCCGACCCCGAGTTCCCCATCTGGCTGCTGGCCGGGGTCGGGGAGTCGGCGATTCTTCCGGGCTGAGCCCCGGACGGCGGTCAGAGCAGTGACGGCTTCACCGACATCAGCAGGTGCTCGTGGGCGGACGGGCCCGCGCCCTCGCCGCTGATCATCGCGCGCTGTCCCGGCCCCAGCAGCCTCATCCTGACCGTCGCGTCCTCGAAGGAGGACAAGGCGTCCGTCAGATAGGCGGGGTTGAAGGCCACCGTCATCTCCCCGGCGCCGTCGAAAGCCGCGGGCAGCCGCTGCGCGGCCACGTCGTCCTCGAATCCCGCCTGGAGCAGGGCCGAGCCGTCGGGCCCGGGGGAGAACGTCATCTGCAGCGGGCTCCCGCCGTCCGCGACCACGGAGACCCGCCTGACGGCCTCCACCAGACGCGCCCGGTCCATCACCGCGACCGCGGTGTCCCCGAGCGCGAACAGCTTGTCGTGGCGGGGCAGTCTGCCGTCCAGCAGCCGCACCGTCGTGCGCGTCCCGGCGTGCTCGAATCCGGCCGACCCCCCGTCCACGGAGACGTCGACCCTGCCGGACCTGCCGAGCGACCGGGCGATCTCGGTCAGCCGGCGGGCCGACACGACGACGTCGGCCGTCACGTCCGGCGCCTTCGCCTCGAACGGAAGCGTGCGCACCGCGAAGCGGTACCGGTCCGTGGCCGCGAGGGTCATCGTGGAGCCGTCGAGACCGAGACGGATGCCGGTGAGCGTCGGCAGGGTGTCGTCCCGCCCCGCGGCCACCGCCACCTGGGCGACGGCCGAGCCGAACTCCCCGGCGTCCACCGTCCCGCGTACGTCCGGCAGCGGCGGCAGCGCCGGGTAGTCGTCGAGGGGAAGTATCGAGAGACCGAAACGGGAGCCGTCCCCGGTGACCGTGAGGCGCGAGCCCTCCACCGCGCACTCCACGGGTCCCTCGGGCAGCACCTTGCAGATGTCGAGCAGCCGCCGCCCCATGACCAGCACCTTCCCCGGCCGGACGGTGTGCGCCTGGGTCTCGACGCGTGCGGAGGCCTCGAAGTCCAGCCCGGACACCCGGAGCCGGCCCGTGTCCGCGTCGAGGAGGAGACCGCCGAGGACGGGGACCGGCGAGCGCGCGGGCAGCACCCGGGCGGCCCGCGAGACGGCATCGGTCAGTGCGCCACGTTCCATGCGGAATTCCACGGCAGGGTGCCTCTCGTCCGGCGTGCGTCACGGTCGGGACGAACGCTAGGCGGAGCCACTGACAATCGGCGCGGACCGGCGACGGCGACCGCGCCCCGGGCCCGCACGGCCCTCACCCCGCGGCTGCCTCAGCCCGACTTCCTGTACGTCAGGCTCTCCCCGGAGGACGCGATCTCACGTCGCAGCCCGCCGTCGGGCAGCAGCGTCAGGATGGTGGGCTTTCCCGGGCTGCACGACGTCATGGGCTCGCCCTCGGTGATCCGGGAGGCCCCGACGCGGACGGACTCCTCCGAGGAGGACGCGCTCTCCAGGTCGGCCTGGAACACGCAGCGGTAGGAACCCCCGGTGTCGAGCGGGCCCTCGGCGGTGAGGGTCAGCACGCGGTCGCCCACCCCGCCCTGTTCGACGACGAGTTGCCGGGTGGACGTGCCCTCTCCGCCGACCCGCGCGGTCCAGGTGCCCAGGAGTCCGGAGGGGACCGCGCCGTCGGCGTTCTTGCCTTCGTGCTTCGTGTCGCCCCCCGTCGTTCCGCCCCCGGACGATCCGCCGGTGGACGAGGCCGTCGAGCCGCCCGCGCCCTGCGTGAGCGCGTAGACGCCCCAGCCCGCCCCCGCGGCGACGAGCAGCGCCACGGCGACCAGCAGCAGGACGGAGCCCGCTCCGCGGCGGCGCGGGTGCGCGGGCGGGGCGAAGGTGGCAGCCGGGCCGTGCGGGGGCGTGGGGCCGTAGCCGTATCCGTAGGCGGGGGCCTGGGGCCCGGGGTATCCGTACGCCTGCCGCGGTGCGGGGGCCGGGTGCGGCGCGGGCACGGGAGGGGCGACCCGCGTGGGCGCCGGGTGCGTGGCCGCGGGCTGTCGGACCGGTGCGTGCGGCGGCGTGGGCGCGGATGCCGGCGGGGACTGCTCCGGGCCGTGCTCCTCCGGGTCCTCGGAGTCCAGCAGTTCCACGGCGTGCCGGCCCAACTGGGCGATCAGCGCGCCGGGCAGCCACGGTTCCGTCGTGTCGGTGTCGCCCAGCCGTTCCAGCACGGCCTCCGTGGAGGGGCGTGCGGCAGGGTCCTTCTCCAGACAGTCCCGGACCACGTCGACCAGGTTGGCGGGCACGCCGGTGAGGTCCGGTTCCTCCTGCGCGATCCGGTACATCAGGGCGTGGATCCTGCTGTCCGCCGCACCGAACGGCAGCCGCCCGGTCGCCGCGTACGCCAGGACGGAACCCAGGCAGAACACGTCGCACGCGGTCGTCACGCGTTCGCCGCGCACCTGCTCGGGCGCCATGAAGCCGGGTGAGCCGATCATCGCGCCGGTGCGGGTGAGACCTCCGTCGGCGACGGTGTCCAGAGCCCGGGCGATGCCGAAGTCGATGACCCGGGGGCCGTCGATCGTCACCAGGACGTTGGACGGTTTCAGGTCCCGGTGGATCAGTCCGGCACGGTGGATGTCCTGGAGGGCCCCGGCGAGCCCGGCGCCCAGGAGCCGGACCGAGCGTCCGGGGAGCGGTCCGTACGCCCCGGACCCGGCCACCGGGGCGCCGGGGCGGCCCGAGACGATGCGGTGGAGCGAGGGGCCGGCGACGTAGCCGGTGGCCACCCACGGCACCGCGTCGTCCACTCCGGCGTCGAGCACCGGTGCGGTCCAGGAACCGCCGACCTTCCGGGCGGCCTGGACCTCGGCCCGGAAACGGTCCCGGAACTGCTGCTGCTCGGCCAGCTCGGGGCGGACCAGCTTGATGGCGACGGTGCGGCCCCGGTCCGAGCGTGCCAGGAACACCTGGCCCATCCCGCCTGCGCCGAGTCGCCCCAACAGCCGGTATCTGCCGATGCGTTGCGGATCGCCGGAGCCCAGCTTCTCCATGGTGCGCTTCCTCCCCGTACCGGCTGTGTCGGGCCGTGGGTCGAGGATAGCGGCGGACCTGCGCGGCGGCCGCCCACGGTCCCGCGGGGCGGCCGGTCCGGTCACTCCCGGGAGGACTCCGGCGGCCGCCCGGCCGGGGAGGTCAGGGTGTCCACGGCGGCGGAGAGCCGCTCCAGCACCTGGACGGTACGGGCGAACTCCTCCTCGCCCAGGGCTCCGGCCAGCCGCTCCGCGAACTCCGCGTGGGCGGGGCCGATCCGGTCCACCGCCGCACGGCCCTCCGGGGTGGGCCGGAGCAGTTTGGCCCGTCGGTGGGCCGGGTTGGCGACGTACTCGGCGAGGCCCCCGTCCACCAGCAGATCGGCGATCCGCTGCACGCTCTGCCGGGTGATCCCCATCGCGCGGGCGATCCCCGCCACGGGGAGCGGCTCGCTCAGGACCGCGCCGAGGACCTGCCACCGTGCCGCGGTGAGGCCGGCGGGAGAGGCCAGTTCCTCGGCGACGGACAGGAACCGGCCGTTGAGGCGGAACACCCCGATCGCGGTGCGGCTGAACCGGTCCGGGTTCGCCGTGCCTCCGGCGTCCGTCGCGCTCATCCTTCGAGCACCTCGTAGGCGCTCGCGTCCGAGTCGTGGAAGAGCCGGTACCAGGCGTCCAGCTTCTCCGCCCCGAACACCCCGAGGAGTCCGAAGATCTCGCGGGCGAAGGCGACCGGCTCGGTCGGTCCCGCCGTGACGAGGGCGCCACGGGGCGCCCCGCCGGCGTCCGTACCGCGATCCGTCACCGCGTCGGCCTCCACGTAGCGCGCACCGCCCGCGTACCCCGTGGCCGCCAGGTAGAAGGACACGGCGCTCGTGTGGGCGCGGTCGTCGAGCAGCCCTTCCCGGGCCAGCCCCGCGGTGGCCCCGCAGATGGCCGCCACGGGGGTACCGGCCTCCAGGAAGGTCCGCGCCGCCCGGGCGAACGGCGTGAGGGTGTCGCCGGTGTCCCACAGGGAAGCGCCCGTGAGGAGCAGCAACGCGCTGTCGTCGGGGTCCAGTTCGTCCAGCGTGAGATCCGGCTGGACACGCAGTCCGCCCATGGTGGTGACAGGTGCCGAGGTGAGGCCCACGGTCCGCACGGTGTAGCCGTGCCCGGTGAGCTGCGCTGTCGCGAAGCCCGGTTCCCAGTCGGCGAAGGTGTCGTAGACAGCCAGGTGGACGGTCGTGCGAGTCATGGTGACCTCCGGTGGCGAAGCGCGGAACCTTATGACAGTAGGCTGTCATAAATGACAGAATGCTGTCAACTGTTCCCCCCGTCCCGGACGGCGACCCGACACCCTGCCGAGCCGGGCGGCCCGCGCCGTACACAGTGGCCATGGAGATCGGCCGTGGCGGCCGCATACGCTCGCCGCATGAGCACCGATGCCTCTCGCGCCCCGTACACCGACTCCGCGGCGGGCGCGGCCGTGAAGGCCGCCGACCGCGCGCACGTGTTCCACTCCTGGTCCGCCCAGGGCCTGATCGACCCGCTCGCCGTCGCCGGCGCCGAGGGGGCGTACTTCTGGGACTACGACGGCAACCGCTATCTGGACCTCACCAGCGGTCTGGTCTTCACCAACATCGGCTACCAGCACCCCGTCGTGGTCGCCGCGATCCAGGAACAGGCGGGAAAGCTGGCCACGTTCGCTCCCGCCTTCGCCGTCGAGGCGCGCTCCGAGGCGGCCCGCCTCATCGCCGAGCGCACCCCTGGCGACCTGGACAAGATCTTCTTCACCAACGGTGGTGCCGAGGCCGTCGAGAACGCCGTCCGCATGGCCCGGCTGCACACCGGACGCCACAAGGTGCTCTCCGCCTACCGCTCGTACCACGGGGCGACCGCCACCGCGATCAACCTCACCGGCGACCCGCGCCGCTGGGCGTCCGACACCGGGTCGGCGGGGGTCGTCCGTTTCTGGGCGCCGTTCCTCTACCGCTCGCCGTTCTACGCGCAGACCGAGGCCGAGGAGTGCGCCCGCGCGCTCCAGCACCTCGAGGACACGCTGGCCTTCGAGGGGCCGGCGACCGTCGCCGCCGTCGTCCTGGAGACGATCCCCGGCACGGCGGGCATCATGACGCCGCCGCCCGGCTATCTCGCGGGTGTCCGTGAGATCTGCGACCGGCACGGGATCGTCTTCGTCCTGGACGAGGTGATGGCCGGATTCGGGCGCACCGGGAAGTGGTTCGCCGCCGACCACCACGGCGTCGTCCCGGACCTCATGACGTTCGCGAAGGGCGTCAACTCCGGTTACGTACCGCTCGGCGGGGTCGCGATCAGCGCCGAGATCGCCGCCACCTTCGACACCCGCCCCTACCCCGGCGGACTCACGTACTCCGGCCACCCGCTGGCCTGTGCCGCGGCCGTCGCCACGATCCAGGTGATGGAGGACGAGAAGATCGTCGAGGGCGCCGCGCACCTCGGTGAGCACGTGCTCGGCCCCGGTCTGCGCGAGCTCGCCGGGCGCCACCCGTCCGTCGGCGAGGTGCGCGGGCTCGGCGCGTTCTGGGCGCTCGAACTGGTCCGTGACAGGGAGACCCGGGAGCCCCTGGTCCCGTACAACGCGACGGGTGAGGCCAACGGTCCGATGGCGGCCTTCGGCGCGGCGTGCAAGAAGAACGGCCTCTGGCCCTTCATCAACATGAACCGCACCCACGTGGTCCCCGCCTGCAACATCACCGAGGCCGAGGCGAAGGAGGGGCTGACGGCCCTGGACACGGCCCTCTCGGTCGCCGACGAGTACACCGTGTAGACGCCCCCGTCCGCGACGCCCTCCCCCGTGCCCGGAACCGGGCACCTGCCCTGGCTTATGGTGACCCAAGCCGAGAACGGGAGGGGGGCGTCATGGGTGCGGGCGGAGGCGTGACCCGCAGTACGCTGCGGCAGCAGATCGCCGACGCACTGCGTGACGAGGTCCTCGCGGGGCGTATGCGGCCACGGGTGGAATTCACCGTCAAGCAGATCGCCGAGCAGTACGGGGTGTCGGCGACCCCTGTACGCGAAGCACTCTTCGACCTGAGCGCGCAGGGGCTGCTCGAATCGGACCAGCACCGCGGCTTCCGGGTCCGCGAGTTCACCGTCGCCGACTACCGGTCGATGGTCGAGGCCCGCGCCCTGGTCATAGACGGGGTGTTCCGGGGGATCTTCGACGGAACCGGCTCGGCGCCCACCGTGCTGGCCGCCCACCTGCCCGCGCTCGTGTCCGTACGCCGCCGGGCCGAGGAGGCCACCCGCGCCGCGCTCAGCGGCGACCTGGACATCCTCATCGGCTACGACCTGAGGTTCTGGCGGGAGCTCGGAGCCGTCATCGGCAACATCTACATCAACGACTTCCTGCAGCGGCTCCGGATGCAGGCGTGGATCTTCGCCGTCCCGTACCTCCGGGGCGACGCCGACGTGCGCGACTGGCTGTGGAACGGCCACCGGGAGCTGGTGGAGGCGATCACGGCCGCGGACGGGCCCGCCGTACGCGCGGTGCTGGACGCCTACTACGCGCACGGAATGGACTGGGCGGACCGGCTGGCCGCCGGCAACCCCCCGCACCCGGGCCACGGCTGAGCGCCGGAAGGCCCGGCCGGCACCCCGCACCCTGTGCGCGGGGTCCCGGCCGCATTACGCTGTCCCGACCATCGCACGAACCCGTTGGAGAGCGAGACTTCGTGGCCTGTGACCTGTGGCTGGTCCCCCTCGTCGATGTGCTGTGCCACAGCCCCGACAACCCGTTCGCCGAAGAGATCGCCGTCTACGACAAGGCGCTGACCGAGGCGGGGCTGCCGCCCGTGCCCGTCTACGCCTACATGCCAGGACTCACCGGGGACGTCGCCCCGGTCGCGGGCTTCGACTACGACGCCCTGCACTTCCTGCGCCGCGCCTACCTGCTTCAGCTGAGCGGTCTCGCGGTCACGCCCGTCGACGAACTCGGCGGGGACTACGAGCAGTTGCTGGAGATGTTCGAGCAGAGCGCGCAGGAGTCGCACCTGGTGTGGCACTACGACCACGCCGGGGCGTACGTCCCGCTGGACTTCCCCCGCCCGCTCTCCGGCGACCAGCTCCTGGAGGGTGGCGGCCCGCTGGGTTCCTCCCACGGACTGCTGCGTGAGCTGGAGTTCGTCGCCCCGTCCATCGGGATCGACCCGGCGAACCCGCCGGCCGCTCCCGTGCCGCCGGCCGGCCCGACCACGCTGGAGGAACCGGCCGCCCCGCTCCCGTACGACGACAGTCCCTTCGCCCGGGAGCGGCACGTCTGGCTGGGCCTGCACGCGGCGGCCACCCGCAGCCTCGCGCAGGGCTCGATGATCATCTTCAGCTAGGCCGGACCGCCGCCCCGCGCTCGAGTCCGGACCGCCGCCCCCCTGCTCGTGAGGCGGGGCGGCTCCGGCTTCAGCGGGGCGGCTCCGGCTTCAGCGGGGCGGCTCCGGGGGGCGCTGGCGCGGCATGTTCGGACGCGCCACCGCGGGCATGGTGAACCGGCCGGGCGCGGACCCGGCCTCGGGGCGGCCGCCCGGACCGCCCGTCACCAGCGACTGCATCCCCATGGGCGCGGGACCGGCCCGGAACTCCACCATCCAGTCCGCCGTCTCCATCCGGACGAGCTCGGTGATGTCCTCGGAGAACCGGCGCAGCACCCCCAGGCACCGCTCCGCGGCCTCGCTGGCGGTGCCCTCCGTGGGCCCGAGCACCTCGCGGACGCACTCCGAGGACCAGTCGAACTGGAGCACCTGGAGGCGCCGCTGCACGGCCTGTGCCGTCGCGAGGTTCCTTATCCAGCCGGAGGTCAGTCCGAAGTACCGGTCGCACGCCATGCAGGCGGCGCCCAGCAGGAGCGACAGATAGCCCCAGCCGGCCGAGCCGTGCAGCTCCCCGGTGAGGTCGAGCAGGGGGAGCGCCGCACCGGCCACCACCCCTGCCGCGGTACCGACCCGAAGCAGTCGGGCCGTGCGCCGCTTACGGATCCGGTCGCGCAGATACCAGTCGGCGGTCTCGATGGCGCCGGCCTCGACCCAGCGGTACAGCTCGTCGAGCCGTTCCGCCGGTTCGCCCCAGTCCCCGAGGGGGAAGGCGCGGCCGGTCAGATCCCGGGGGCTCGAAACGTAGCGCGAACCGGAAGGCTCGGTTCCGGTGCCTGCACCGGATCCCGCGCCTGACTCCTTGCGGGGCGGCCCCTCGGGCTGCATCTCCGGCTGACTCACCGGGGCACTCCTCTGCACTCTGCGCTCGGCGCGTATCGACGCGGGTCGGCACGGTCTCGGTCATGGAGGGGGCGGATCCCGGCATATGACCGGGCCCCCACCGTGTAACTCTGCGTTACCTTCAGCATGCGTACGGGTACGGATACGCATGCTCTTCCTACCGCCGAATGGTGGGCCACGGGGTCGAAATCGCTGGATTCCCCGGTGTGCACGGCCTCTGGTCAGGTATAGGAGCACGGCAGAGGCTATTCAGAACTCACCCGAAAGAGTTGGTCGCCTGCGGGTGGGGCACGGCGTCCGGCGAACACGTAGGCTCGGCGTACCGAAACAATCCGTCGTCGAAATGCCAGGAGTGACCGTGATTCCCGGTGGTGGTCAGCCCAACATGCAGCAGCTGCTCCAGCAGGCCCAGAAGATGCAGCAGGACCTTGCCGCGGCCCAGGAGGAGCTGGCCAGGACCGAGGTCGAGGGACAGGCGGGCGGTGGTCTCGTGAAGGCCACCGTGACCGGGTCCGGCGAGCTCCGCGCCCTGGTGATCGACCCGAGCGCGGTGGACCCGGAGGACACGGAGACGCTGGCCGACCTCGTGGTCGCCGCGGTCCAGGCGGCGAACGAGAACGCGCAGCAGCTCCAGCAGCAGAAGCTGGGCCCGCTGGCCCAGGGCCTCGGCGGCGGCATGCCGGGTCTTCCGTTCTGACCCCTGTGGCTACCCGGGCGTACCCGCTACGGTACGAGCAGGAAAAAGGAAAGGCGTTCCGTTGTACGAAGGCGTTGTTCAGGAGCTGATCGACGAGCTGGGCAGGCTGCCGGGCGTCGGTCCCAAGAGCGCGCAGCGGATCGCCTTCCACGTCCTGCAGGCCGAGCCCACCGACGTGCGCCGTCTGGCCCACGCCCTGCTCGAGGTCAAGGACAAGGTCCGGTTCTGCGAGATCTGCGGCAACGTCGCGCAGCAGGAGCAGTGCGGGATCTGCCGTGACGCCCGCCGCGACCGCTCGGTGATCTGCGTGGTCGAGGAGCCCAAGGACGTCGTCGCGATCGAGCGGACCCGTGAGTTCCGCGGCCGTTACCACGTGCTGGGCGGCGCGATCAGCCCGATCGAGGGCGTCGGCCCCGACGACCTGCGTATCCGGGAGCTGCTGGCCCGGCTCGCGGACGGCTCCATCACGGAGCTGATCCTGGCGACAGACCCCAACCTGGAGGGCGAGGCCACCGCGACGTACCTCGCCCGGATGGTCAAGCCGATGGGCCTGCGGGTCACGCGGCTGGCCAGCGGGCTGCCCGTCGGCGGCGACCTGGAGTACGCCGACGAGGTCACCCTCGGCCGCGCCTTCGAGGGAAGGCGGCTGCTCGATGTGTGACCCCTCGTCGTGCGCCCCGTCGTCTCACCGCGGCTTTACACGTGGTGGCGTTATGTTCTACCCGCCGTTCGCGACCGTGCCCACGGGAGGTCCCCTCGATGTCTGACGCCACGCTGAACTCCGTCACGCAGGACCCGGACGACTTCGCCGTCCAGATCGCGGACCAGATCAAGACGTTCATCGTCGCGGTGACCGAGGTGTCGAAGGCCGACGAGCCCGAGAAGGCCGTCCCGGTCCTGCTCCTGCAGGTCTCGCAGCTCCTGCTGGCCGGCGGAAGGCTCGGCGCCTACGAGGACATCCTCCCGGACGAGCGCTACGAGCCGGACCTGGGCGCCGAACCGGACGCCGACGGGCTGCGTGAGCGCTTCGCGGAGCTCCTGGAGCCCATCGACGTCTACTCCGAGGTCTTCGACCCGTACGAGCCGCGCAAGGCCCCCGTGCCCCACCGCATCTCCGACGACCTGGCCGACCTGGTCACGGACCTCGGACACGGCCTGGCGCACTACGAGGCGGACCGCACGGCGGAGGCCATGTGGTGGTGGCAGTTCTCGTACTTCTCCAACTGGGGCTCCACGGCGTCGGCGGCCCTGCGCGCGCTCCAGTCGCTGATCGCCCACATCCGGCTGAACCAGCCGCTCCAGGAGCTCGACGGCCTGGACACGGACCAGGACCCGGGCGACGGGGACCTGGCCGAGGAGGCCGGACGTGTGATGGCCGAGGAGATCGCCGGGCCCCTGGGCCTGCGCCCGGTCCGGTAACGCGCTTCCGGGGGCTCGCGGTCCCAGCGAACGGGCTCCCGGTCCCAGCGAACGGGCTCCGGGTCCCACGAACGGCCGTGTGCCGGCCCGGCTTTCCCGGCCCGCGTTCCCGGTGTCCCCGAGGGTGTCCGGCGGCTCCGCTCCGCCCGTGTCGCACGTGCCGGACGTGTCCGCCGGGCCGCCTGCGGCCGTTGTGTCCTGGGCCACAAAAGGCGTGCGGCGCGAAGGACGAGGGCAGCAGCCCGGTACGAGCAGTTCGGGACGGCGCTCGTACCGCGTGGTGGGCGGGACATCTCATCATCCGGTACCGACGGGTCGATTCCGGGCTGCTCGTTAAACTGAGCCGACCGCACCATTATTGAGCGAGGAGCGCACGTGGGCCTTGTCGTGCAGAAGTACGGAGGCTCCTCCGTAGCCGATGCCGAAGGCATCAAGCGTGTTGCCAAGCGAATCGTCGACGCCAAGAAGAACGGCAACCAGGTGGTTGTCGTGGTGTCCGCGATGGGCGACACGACGGACGAGTTGATCGATCTTGCCGAGCAGGTATCCCCGATGCCTGCCGGGCGTGAGTTCGACATGCTGCTGACCGCCGGAGAGCGGATCTCCATGGCCCTCCTGGCGATGGCGATCAAAAACCTGGGCCACGAGGCCCAGTCGTTCACGGGCAGCCAGGCCGGTGTCATCACCGACTCGGTCCACAACAAAGCGCGCATCATCGATGTCACGCCCGGACGCATCCGGACCTCGATCGACGAGGGCAACATCGCCATCGTCGCCGGGTTCCAGGGTGTGAGCCAGGAGGGCAAGAACATCACGACCCTCGGTCGCGGTGGGTCCGACACGACCGCCGTCGCCCTGGCCGCCGCGCTGGACGCCGAGGTCTGTGAGATCTACACCGATGTGGACGGCGTCTTCACCGCCGACCCCCGGGTCGTGAAGAAGGCCCGGAAGATCGACTGGATCTCCTTCGAGGACATGCTGGAGCTGGCGGCGTCCGGCTCCAAGGTGCTGCTGCACCGCTGCGTCGAGTACGCACGCCGTTACAACATCCCGATCCACGTCCGCTCGTCCTTCTCCGGACTGCGCGGCACCTGGGTCAGCAACGAGCCGCAAGGGGACCAGCAGGTGGAGCACGCCATCATCTCCGGAGTCGCCCACGACGTCTCCGAGGCCAAGGTCACGGTCGTCGGTGTTCCCGACAAGCCGGGCGAGGCC
The DNA here is from genome assembly GCF_000717245.1 of Kitasatospora papulosa. Classification (GTDB taxonomy): domain Bacteria; phylum Actinomycetota; class Actinomycetes; order Streptomycetales; family Streptomycetaceae; genus Streptomyces; species Streptomyces papulosus. The sequence goes on along the minus strand of NZ_JNYQ01000002.1, from coordinate 179,470 downwards.
GCCGCGATCTTCCGCGCCATCGCGGACGCCGAGATCAACATGGACATGGTGGTGCAGAACGTCTCCGCCGCGTCGACCGGGCTGACGGACATCACCTTCACGCTGCCCAAGGCCGAGGGCCGTAAGGCCATCGACGCCCTGGAGCGCAACCGCGCCGGCATAGGGTTCGAGTCCCTGCGCTACGACGACCAGATCGCCAAGATCTCCCTCGTCGGCGCGGGCATGAAGACCAACCCCGGGGTCACCGCGGGCTTCTTCGAGGCGCTGTCCGACGTCGGTGTGAACATCGAGCTGATCTCGACGTCCGAGATCCGCATCTCGGTGGTCACCCGTGTCGACGACGTCAACGAGGCCGTGCGCGCCGTGCACTCCGCCTTCGGCCTCGACAGCGACTCGGACGAGGCCGTCGTCTACGGGGGCACCGGCCGATGACAGGACGCCGCCCATCGCTCGCGGTCGTGGGTGCGACCGGGGCGATCGGTGGCGTCATGCTCCAGATCCTTTCGCAGCACGCGGATGTCTGGGGCGAGGTAAGGCTGATCGCCTCCCCGCGCACGGCCGGCGCCGAGCTGGTCGTGCGCGGCGAGGCGACCGAGGTCCTCGCACTCTCCGAGGACGTGTTCGACGGGGTGGACGTGGCCCTGTTCCTGGTGCCGGACGAGGTGTCCGCGCAGTGGGCTCCGGTCGCCGCCGCCGGGGGCGCCGTGGTCGTGGACGACTCGGCGGCCTTCCGGCTGGACGACGACGTCCCCCTCGTCGTCCCCGAGATCAACCCCCATGCCGTGCGGCGGAGGCCGCGCGGCATCGTCGCGTCCCCGAACTGCACGACGCTGTCGCTGATCGTCGCGGTCGGTGCCCTGCACGCCGAGTTCGGACTGCGGGAGCTGATCGTCTCGTCCTACCAGGCGGTGAGCGGCGAGGGACACGACGGTGTCGCCGCGCTCCGCGAGCAGCTCGCCCTGGTGGCGGGCACGGAGCTGGGCACACGCCCCGGGGACGTACGCCGTGCGCTGGGTGACGGCGACAAGAGCCCCTTCGCCGCTCCCGTGGCGCTGAACGTGGTGCCGTGGGCCGGGACCGACGCCGGGGGCGGCTGGTCCTCCGAGGAACTGGCGATACGCGAGGAGTGCCGCAAGGTCCTCGGCATGCCGGACCTGAAGGTGACGGCGACCTGCGTGTACGTGCCCGTGGTCGCGACGCACTCCATGTCCGTGCACGCCCGTTTCGAGAACGAGGTGGACGTGGCGAAGGCGCACGAGGTCCTGGCGACCGCGCCCGGGGTGGTGCTCTTCGACAGTCCGGCCGCCGGTGACTTCCCCACGCCCGCCGACGTCGTGGGCACCGACCCGACCTGGGTGGGCCGGGTGCGGCAGTCGATGGACGATCCGCATGCCGTCGAGATGTTCGTCTGCGGCGATAATCTTCGAAAAGGCGCGGCTCTCAATGTGGCCCAGATCGCCGAATCGGTGGCCTGGGAATTCACTCGTACCTGATCGAACCTGTTTTGTAGGATCTGTGTGCGCCCTGTGGGTAACTTGCCAGTCGGAACCCCTTGAGCTGGGGCGTTGCCATATCCGACGATGATCTCCTGGCCCTCCGCAACCGCTGGGCGGATGCGACGCGTCTAAGTCGTCACTTCTTGCATGGCTGGATGTGTTTTCGGGGCGTTCGGGGAAGAGCAGGTACGAATGAGGGCATGTCGCACAGCATCGGACGCGGTGCCGTACGCGTACAACCCTGACGGGGGGACGAGTGTCCAACTGGCGTGGCAGAGGTTCTCGACATCACAGTGGTGGGCCCGTTGCGAGGCGCTTCGGTGCGTCCGCTCCGGCGGCCCCGCGCGGCCGGCGGTATGCCGGTGATCGCGCCCATGCCCGCTGCTCGGTCCACCCGGCTGCCTTCGCAGCGCGAGGGCGCTGAGGGGACGGTGGCGGCAGGAACGACGGTCGACCATCTCACCGAGACGTACCGCGCCCACTACCGCTCGTTGCTGGGCCTCGCGGCGCTCCTGCTGGACGACACCGCGTCGTGCGAGGACGTGGTGCAGGAGGCGTTCATCCGGGTGCACTCGGCGCGGAACCGTGTGCGCGATCCGGAGAAGACGCTGGCCTACCTCCGCCAGACCGTGGTCAACCTGTCCCGCTCCGCGCTGCGTCGTCGCATCCTCGGCCTGAAGCTCCTCTCGAAGCCGATGCCCGACATGGCGAGCGCGGAGGAGGGCGCGTACGACCAGTTGGAACGGGACGCGCTGATCAAGGCGATGAAAGGGCTGCAGCGCCGCCAGCGTGAGGTGCTGGTGCTGCGTTACTTCTCGGACATGACGGAGGCCCAGGTCGCGGAGACGCTGGGGATATCGCTCGGTTCGGTGAAGGCGTACGGCTCCCGGGGTATCGCCGCTCTGCGCGTCGTGATGGAGGCGCAGGCATGAGCGGTCCCGAGTACAGGCACGACGAAGACCGGACTGGAAACGGAATTGTGAACCACGGGCCGGAGAACACCCCCGACACCGATCCGGAGCGGGAGGGTGAACGGACGCAGGACGCGCTCGACGGCGCGGAAGCCGCCTCAGGGACCACCGCCCCACGGGCGGGCTCGGGTACTCGTGAGACGGGCGCCGAGGGGCCGGACGGCGACGCGGCGGGCAGCCGTGAGCCGGACGGCGGTGCGTCGGACGGCGGCGAGCTGGACCGTCGGGGGCCGGGCGCTGACGGGCCGGTTCCTGATGGGTCGGGTGCTCGTGACGCGGGTGCCGGTGACTCGGCGGGCGGTGAGGGCGCCGGGTTCGGCGGCGGCACGCTGACCGAGCTCTTCGCCGTCGGCAGCGAGGCGGGCAAGGGCTCCGGTGGCCCAGGCGGCCCCGGGGGCCAAGGTGGTTCCGGTGGCACCGGTGGTTTTGGTGGTTCCGGTGACGAGGACATGGACGAGATCGCGTTGCGCCGTCTGCTGCACGGCGCCGTGCGGGATCTCGAACCCTCGGACGGCACCCTCGATCATCTGCACCGCGCGGTGCCGGCCCGGCGGGCCAGGCGACGCCAGGGCGTGGTGGGGGCGGCGGCTGCGGCTCTGCTGATCGGAACCGCGGTCCCGGCCTTCGTCCATGTGGCGAACTCGAACGGTTCCGTCGCCGCCCACCCGGCCATCGCCGGTCATGGCGAGCAGGCCCAGGGCGGCAGCGGCGAGGAGGCGGGCGGTGAGGCCGACGGCGGGAGGACGGCCGGCCCCGCGGACCGTCAGAGCGAGGGTTCGGAGGGTGAGGCCGGGAAGTCGGCGTCCCCGTCGAAGGGATCCGAGCCCGGTGCCGGGAACGACGGCACCACGGGCCGGGACGATCCGCCGGGCTCCGACGCGGCGGTCAGCAAGGCGTGCTCTCCCGATCAGCTCGGCATCGCCTCCGCCCAGGCGGGTGCGGCCGGTTCGGACGGCACGGTCTACGGGACGTTCAGGATCGCGAACGTGTCCGGCGACGCCTGCGCGGTCACCAGCAACGGCACGGTCGGTTTCCAGGCGGCGGGCGCTGCCGACCCGCAGAAGATCACGGTCGTGCAGCACACCGCGGGCGACCCCGCGGGTGGCCTGCCCGACCCGTCGACGGAACCGGGGACCGTGTTCCTCAAGCCGACGATGACGTACGAGGTCCGCTTCGCGTGGGTGCCGTCCGACACCTGCCCGACCACCGGCGGGTCGCCGAGTCCGACGCCCACGGACGGCGTCGGGAGCGGCGGCGGAGGCGGCAGCGAGGGCACCGGGAGCGCCCCGGGGACGACGGACGTGGCGGCTCAGTTCGGCAGCGCGGACGAGGGCCCGGCCGACGGCAGCGTCGCGGTCACCCACACGCCCGAGCTCGGCGCGCCGACGGCGGAGACCACGATCGCCAACGCCTGCGCGGGCACGATCTACCGCACCGGCGTCCTGAACGCCTCCTAGCCCGGCGGACCGATAGCGCTCGCGGCCCCGCGCCCGCATCCGGATCCGGACGCTGCCGCGCCCGCGATCACGGCTGACGCCTGGCCCACGGACAGGAACGCGCCGGGCCGTGTCCACGAACCCGGGTTCCGGGATCCGGGGCCCTTAGGCAGTGATCCCGGAACCGGGATCGCGGACACGCATACGGGCAGGGCCCGCCAGGAACGTCCGGTTCCGGCGGGCCCTGCCCGTATCCGCCGATGCCGACCGCCCGCCCGGCACCAGCACCGCGGCACTGGCACCGGAACCGTCAGCGGCACCGGCGCGAAGCTCAGTCAGTCGGCGTCGGCCGCGAGTCCCAGCTGTACGTCGCGGGCCGCCTCCGCCTCGCGACGCACGAGGCGGAACCACATGAACAGCACGAAGCCGGCGAACACGAACCACTCACCGGTGTAACCGAGGTTCTGGAAGGCCTTCAGATCGAGCCCGCTGCCCTGCGCGGCCGCCGCGGGCACCGGCTTCATGCCACCACTCGTCCCGCCCGCGTCCGGCTCGGGCAGAGTCACCCAGGCGTCGTAGACGTCGTAGGGGACGAGGTTCACCAGGGAGGCCGCGCTGATCATGCCCAGCTGGCCCTCGGGGAGCCCGCCACTGACATCGACGCCGGTGGTGCCGCTGTTCTCCGAGGCCTGCAGATCGCCGGTCACGGTGACCTCGCCGGCCGGCGGGGCGGGCACCGGGGTGCTGCCCGGGCTGCCCGCCAGCCAGCCCCTCACGACCGGCAGGGCCTTGCCGCTGTCCGTGCGCAGCAGATCCAGCACGTAGAAGCCGTCACGGTCGTCGAGCTTGCGGCCGGGAACCAGGAACTGGTCGGAGTACGTCCCCGTCGCCACGGCGGGGCGGCCGGAGGTCTCCGTGCTCACGGGAAGCAGGTCGCCGAGCGGCTTCGGGGAGCGGGTGCCCGGATCGGGGCGCTTCTCGGCCATCTCGTGCGTCTGCACGCGGTCCTCGAAACGGCCGAGCTGCCAGGTGCCCATGAACACGCAGAACGGGATGGCCAGCACGACGAAGAGGTTGATCCCCCACCATCGCGGGGTCAGCAGGAACCGGTACACCCCTCCACGTTACGGTTCCCCGCTCCGGGCCCCCGGAGCGGGGTGCACCATTTATCCGGCCCTTACGCCGTGGGCGTCGCCTCCTCCGGGTCCTTCCCCCGGCCGCCGTCCCCGCCGCCATCCCGGGCCTCGGCCGACGCCTGTCCGAGGTGGCGCAGCGCGAAGTCCAGCTCCAGCCGCACCTGCTTGATCCGTTCCTCCACGACGAGCGAGCCGTGCCCCGCGTCGTAGCGGTACACCTCGTGGACGGCGTCACGGGCGGCGAGGCGGTCCACGTAGTTCTCCACCTGACGGATGGGGCAGCGCGGGTCGTTGACGCCGGCCGAGATGTAGACCGGGGCGCGCACGGCGTCCACGTAGGTCAGCGGGGACGAGGCCTCGAAGCGCTCGGGGACCTCCTCCGGTGTACCGCCCAGCAGTGTGCGGTCCATCGCCTTCAGCGCTTCCATCTCGTCGTGATAGGCGGTGACGTAGTCGGCGACGGGCACCGCTGCCAGCCCGAGGGCCCAGGCGTCCGGCTGCGTACCGAGGCCGAGCAGCGTCAGGTAGCCGCCCCACGAGCCGCCTGCCAGGACGAGCCGCTCCGGGTCCGCCAGCCCCGACTTCACCGCCCATTCCCGGACGGCAGCGATGTCCTCCAGCTCGATCAGCCCGACGCGGTGCTTGAGGGCGTCGGTCCAGGCGCGGCCGTATCCCGTCGAACCGCGGTAGTTGACCCGCACGACGGCGAAGCCGTGGTCCACCCAGGCGGCGGGACCCGACGCGAAGGCGTCGCTGTCGTGCCAGGTGGGCCCACCGTGTATCTCGAAGACCGTCGGGAACGGTCCGTCACCGGTGGCCGGGGTCTGCACCAGGGCGTGGATGCGGCCACCGGGGCCGTCCACCCAGGCGTCCCGGACCGGCACCGACGCCGGAGCCTTGGCGCCCGGAGGGTCGAGCACGACGGAGCCCCCCGTGGAGCGCACGGCGGGCGGCTGCGCGGCCGACGACCACAGATACTCCACCGTGCCGTCAGGACGGGCCGTGGCGCCCGACACCGTGCCTGAGGGGGTCTCGACCCGGACCGGCGCCGCGGCACCCGGCTCGTAGCGCCAGAGCTCGCTGCGGGCCTCGAAGCTGTGCTCGATCAGCAGCGCGGATCCGTCCGGATACCACTCCGCTCCCGTGTCACCGGGCAGGTCGACCGGCAGGTCCGTCTGCGTCCCCGTCACCGGATCCCAGATCATCGGTTCCCACCGTCCGCGCCGCTGGTGCCCGACCAGCAGCCGGGTGTCCCCCGCCACCGGGGCGAAGCCCAGCACCGCGAGGCCCAGCTCCTTCGTGCCGCCCTCGGTGTCGTCGAGCTCGGCGACCGTGGAACCGTCGGGGCGGACCACGCGCAGCGCGGAGTGCATGGCGTCACCGTGCTCGGTGTGTTCCAGGGCGATCAGTGTCCCGTCGTGGGAGAGGTCGCCGACCCCGGCCGACTCACGGTGCCGGTAGATGACGACCGGGTCCGCTCCCGGAGCCACCAGGTGGACGGTCGTGCCGTCCTCGTCGGTCGAGCGGCCGACCACGGCCGTGCCGTCCCGTCCGATCGCGAGGCCCGCCGGATAGGACGGCTCCAGGCCGGGCGTGGCCGGCTCGTCAGGGCCGCCCTCGAAGGGCTGCCGCATCCACACGCCGAACTCGTCGCCGTCCGTGTCGGCGAACCACCAGACGGTCCGGCCGTCCGGCGTCAGCACCCCGTCGGTCGTGCCGTTGGGCCGGTCCGTCACCTGCCGCTGCTTCCCGGTCGCCCGGTCCCAGGCGTACAGCTCGTACGTACCGGTGGCGTTGGAGACGAAGAGCGCGCGGTCGGGAGCGTCCTCGGCCCAGTCGGGCAGGGACACCCGCGCGGCGCGGAAACGCTGCTCCCACTGTGGCGGTTCCTGCTCCCGCTCCGGTACGGACGCGTCGTTCTGTGTGTCGCTCATGCCCCCATCCAACCCGATGTGGCCACAACACCGTGCGGTCTGTGGATAACTGTTCGCACCCGCCCCCGGCCTGTGGGTAACTTTCGCGCATGTACGCACCGACACCTGAGGACTGGCACGAGATCAACCGCGCGCGCTGGGACGAGCGTGTGCCCATCCACGCGGCCGGTGACTTCTACGGTCTGGACGCCTTCCTGGCCGGCCGGGACGCCCTGCGTGACTTCGAGCTGGCGGAGGTCGGTGACGTGACCGGCCGGACACTGCTGCACCTCCAGTGCCACATCGGACTGGACACCCTGTCCTGGGCCCGCCACGGAGCGGCCCACGTCGTGGGCCTCGACTTCTCCGGGCCGGCCGTCGAGACGGCTCGCGGCCTGGCCCGCTCGCTGGAGCTCCCGGCGGACCGTGCGGCTTTCGTCGGGGCCGACGTGTACGACGCGGCCCAGGCGGTCCCGGACTCGTCGTACGACATCGTCTACACCGGGCTCGGCGCACTGAACTGGCTACCGGACGTCACGCGTTGGGCCGAGGTCGCCGCCTCGCTGGTGGCACCCGGAGGATTTCTCTACCTCGCCGAGTTCCATCCGTTCACCGACTGCCTGGACGACGAGACGGGCTCGACGGTCACGTACGACTACTTCAGCAGGGAGGCATGGGTGGACGATTCGCCCGGCACCTATGCCGACCTCGACGCCGTGACCGTCCACAACCGCAGCGTCGAGTGGCAGCACCCGGTGGGCGAGGTGGTCTCGGCGCTCGCGGCGGCGGGACTGCGGATCGAGTTCCTGCACGAGCACGACGCGTCCCTCTTCCCGCGGTACCAGGTGCTGAAGCGAGGAGGAGACGGGTACTACCGGTTCCCGTCGGACCGTCCGCGCATCCCGATGATGTACTCGATCAAGGCGTCGCGGCAGGTCAGAGGCTGATTGAGGCCCGGCGTCACCGCGGATGTCAGTGGCGGGCGCCACACTCGGTGGCATGACTGGGACGAGTGGTGGCACGGGTGTGGCGTGGTGGGCGGCTCGGGAGCGGGTCGCTGTGGAGGCGTACTGGGCCGCGGCCGGGGCGCGGGACTGGGCCGCCTTCGCCGCCACCCTCGCCGACGACGTGGTGTACGAGCTGCCGCAGAGCCGCGAGCGCATACTCGGCAAGGAGCGCTACGTCCGGTTCAACCGGGAGCACCCGGGGGCCCGGCAGGTCCGGATCGAGCGGATCGTGACCGACGGGGAGGGGCGCCAGGCCGCCGCCAGGACGCTGGTCACCCTCGGGTCGGAGGAGACGCACGCCATCCACTTCTTCACCTTCGACGAGGACGGCAGGATCGACGGGGTCACGGACTTCTGGCCCGAGTCCTGCGAGCCTCCCGCAGGCCGTGAGCACCTGGTCGAGCGCTACTGAGCCCGGGATCTGCTTCCCGGCGCCTGCCCGCCGTACGGCGGCACCTCCGGTCGGGCCGGTGGTGCCGCCGTGTCCGCCCGGGCGCGCCGGTTCTACGCGCGCTACGCCGCGGAGCGGAAGGCCGGCAGATAGCCGCCCGACTGCCCGATCGCCTTCGGGTGGTACGAGTTGGTGACCGGGATGGACACGCTGTGGATCCACGCGTCACCCGAGCAGAGCTCGTGCCCGGTGAACTCGTCCACGACGCTGGAGAAGGTGAACCCCGAGTTGGCCGCCCGCTTGGCCAGCACCCCGTTGAGCACGTCCGAGGCGTTGTTGATCGCTCCCCGCTCGGCCTCGGTGAGGCCGGCGATGCAGGTACCCGACAGCTTGTAGAAGCGGGGGTATCCGAGCACCACCACATGGGCCTGCGGAGCCCGCGAACGGATGCCCGTGTAGAGGGAGTCGAGCTTGCCCGGCAGCGAGTTCTGGATCGCGGAGACCGCCGTGTTCACCCGGCTCACACAGGTTGCCTCGCTCTGCAGGACGCATGTCTGCATGACGTCCGCGAACCCGACGTCGTTGCCTCCCGCCGTGACGCTGACGAGCGTGGTCGACGAACTGAGCGCGCCCAGCTGGCCGCTGGACACGGAGGCCGTCGTGGCGCCCGAACAGGCGACGAACGCGAACGACGACGGGGCGTTCGCGTTCTTCCAGAGGTAGGGGTAGGCGTTGGTGCTGCGCTTGCAGTCGCCGCTCTCCGACGTGTAGCTCCCGGCGCCCACTCCGGAGGAGTAGGAGTCACCGAGAGCGACATAGTTCTCGCCGGCGGCGGATGCCGGTTGTGCGACGCCGAGCGCGGCCACTGCGGCGATCGCGAGGGTGAAGACGGACGCCCGGAAGGTTCGTACTGACATGGCTGCCAGCCCTTCGAAATGTGGGGGACGAGGGGGAAGTTCGTGGGGCGAGCACGTTTTTAGCAGCTTCCGGTACCCGGCGGTAATGGCCGCGCGAAAAGTCGTCTGATATGCCCGAAGGATCGTTCGGTCGTCGATGCTCCGCGCGTAGATAAACCTCCGACAGGCCCTCGAAACGGTGAAGTTACGGGGCATGAAGACGGCCCGCACGACTCCTCTGCGTCACCTTGAGGGGAACACCGTCTGTTCGGATGTTCGGGCACCGGCCGTCCTCGTACCGCCTCCGAGCCCTTCGGCGCCGCATGCGACCGCGGCCGCCAGGAAGCCTGGCGGCCGCGGTGCAGGGAGGGCGGGAGACGTCAGAGCGTGCGCTCCAGGCGGTCCGCCATCAGCCTGCTGAAGCGCGAGGGGTCACTCAGCTCGCCGCCGTCGGAGAGCAGCGCCAGCCCGTGGACGAGCTCGGCCGTCTCCGCGAGTTCGGTCCCGGCGCCCTCCTCGTCCTTCCGCTCGGTGTACGCCTTCTTCAGTCCGCTGATGAGGGCGTGCGAGGGGTTGAGTTCGAGGATGCGCTTGATCTGCGGCACCTCCTGGCCCATGGCGCGGTACATGTTCTCCAGCGCCGGAGTGACATCGTGCGTGTCCGAGACGATGCAGGCGGGCGAGACGGTGAGCCGCGAGGAGAGACGCACCTCCTTCACGGTGTCGCCGAGCTGCTCCGTCATCCAGGTCAGCAGACCGGCGTAGTCCTGCTGCTGCTTCTCGCGCTCGGCCTCGACCTCCTTCTTCTCCTCGTCGGTGTCCAGGTCGACCTCGCCCTTGGAGATGGACTGGAGAGGCTTGCCGTCGAACTCGGGGACGGACTGGACCCAGACCTCGTCGACGGGGTCGGTGAGCAGCAGGACCTCGAAGCCCTTGGCGCGGAAGGCCTCCATGTGAGGAGAGCTCTCCATGGCCGCGCGCGACTCGCCGGTCATGTAGTAGATCTGCTCCTGGCCCTCCTTCATCCGCTCGACGTACGAGCGCAGGGTGGTCAGCCCCTCCTCGTCCTGGGTCGAGGCGAACGAGGAGATCTCCAGGATCGCGTCGCGGTTCTCGAAGTCCTGGAACAGGCCCTCCTTGAGGACGCGGCCGAATTCCTTCCAGAAGGTGTCGTACTTCTCGGGGCTGCCGGACCGCATGTCCTTGACCGTCGAGAGCACCTTCTTGACCAGCCGGCGCCGCATCATCTCGATCTGGCGGTCCTGCTGCAGGATCTCGCGTGACACGTTGAGCGAGAGGTCCTGGGCGTCGACCACGCCCTTCACGAAGCGCAGATACGTCGGCATGAGCGCTTCGCAGTCGTCCATGATGAACACGCGCTTCACATAGAGCTGCACTCCGCGCTTGTGGTCCTGCATGAACAGGTCCTGCGGCGCGTGGGACGGCAGGAACAGCAGTGCCTGGTATTCGAACGTCCCCTCCGCCTGCATGCGGATGGTTTCGAGCGGGTCGGTCCAGTCGTGACTGATGTGCTTGTACAGCTCGCTGTACTCCTCATCGGTCACGGAGTCCTTCGACCGGGCCCACAGGGCCTTCATCGAGTTGACCGTCTCGGTCCCGGGCTCCTCGCCCTCCTCGGCACCTGTCGCCGCCATGCGGATGGGCCAGGTGATGAAGTCCGAGTACCGCTTGACGATTTCCCTGATCTTCCAGGGAGAGGTGTAGTCGAAGAGCTTGTCCTCGGTGTCCTCGGGCTTGAGCCGCAGGGTGACCGAGGTGCCCTGCGGCGCGTCCTCGACGGACTCGACGGTGTAGGTGCCCTCACCGCTGGACTGCCAGCGCGTACCGGTGTTCTCGCCCGTTCGCCGGGTCAGCAGGGTGACCTCGTCGGCGACCATGAAGCTCGAATAGAACCCGACACCGAACTGTCCGATGAGCTCCTCGGAAGCGGTGGCGTCCTTGGCGTCCTTCAGTTCCTGGAGGAATTTCGCCGTACCGGAATTTGCGATCGTCCCGATCAGCTGCACGACCTCGTCGTGCGACATTCCGATGCCGTTGTCGCGCACGGTCAGTGTGCGCTTCTCCTGGTCGGCCTCGATGGCGATATGGAGGTCGGACGTGTCCGCCTGGAGCGAGTCGTCACGGAGAGTCTCAAGTCGCAGCTTGTCCAACGCGTCAGAGGAATTGGAAATGAGCTCACGCAGGAATACGTCCTTGTTCGAGTAAATCGAATGGATCATCATCTGCAGGAGCTGGCGCGCTTCTACCTGAAACTCGAATGTCTCGGCCGGCATGGGTGCGGGGTCCCTTTCCTGGGGTAAGTCATCTGAGTCGCTGTATATCGTAGCCACGGCCCGGGCCGTTCATGTGCCGGTTCCGCCAGGGCCGTTGGCCGTCCGGTGTCCCGCCCTCGACGGACACGCGCACCGCCGCACGACGCGTGCCCTCCCACCGGGCAGACTGGGCGCATGGGCGATACGCGAACGGCTGACGAGACCGGGCAGGGCCCCGGCCTCCCCCCTGTGATCACGTTCCGGGAGCCGGGCAGCTTCGCCCGGAGCGTCATGGCGGAGCGCCACCCCGCGTTGATCCAGCAGGTGCGCGACGCCTTCCCGTACGGCCCGCGGCAGCTCCGGGCCCTGGACGCCCTGCTGCACGAGATCGCCCACGGCGTCGTCGAGCCACTCGACCACGGGAGTCCCGACCGCGACCTCTGGCTGGAGTGGGGGCGCGAGCACCTCGGACGCCCGTGGTTCGACACCCCGTTCCTCTGGGGTGAGAGCTACTTCTACCGCAGACTCCTGGACGCGGTCGGCTACTTCGGCGAGGGGCCGTGGCGGGGCGTCGACCCCTTCGCCCCGTTCAAGCGCGCCGAACTGAGTGGTGGCACGGTCGAGGAGGAACTCCGGGCCCTGGACGACCTCGTCCACCTGCCCGCGGCCGAGCGGGCGTCCGCGCTCCTCCACGCCTCGCTCTGGGGCAACCGGGCCGACCTCGGCTTCCGCGGGCCGGGGGGCGCACCCGAACCGGCGGGCGGAACGCCGGCCGGCGGCCTGGTCGCCGACGACGGCGCGGCGCTGTGGAGCCTCCTGCCGCCGGGGGCCCGTGCCACCGTCGCCGTGATCGCCGACAACACCGGGCGCGAGCTGATCCCCGATCTCGTCCTCGTCGACCACCTGCTCCGGCACGGCCACGCCGACCGGGTGGTGCTGCATGTGAAACCCGGCCCGTACTACGTCTCCGACGCCATGACGGCCGATGTCGCCGACTGTGTGCGGCGGCTGGCCGGAGCTTCCGGTGAGGCGGGCGCCATCGGCGGGCGGATCCGGGAGGCCATGGGTGCCGGACGCCTCGACGTGCGTGCCCACGCGTTCTTCTGCGCCCCGTTCCCGTACGGACGGATGCCCGGGGATCTGAGGGAGGAACTCGCTTCGGCGGCGCTCACGATCCTGAAGGGCGACCTCAACTACCGGCGCCTGGTGGGTGACCGGCTGTGGCCCGGGACCACGTCGTTCACGGAGCTCACGGCGTACTTCCCCGGGCCCGTCGCAGCGCTGCGGACGCTCAAGTCCGATGTCGTCGTGGGGCTGGAGCCGCGGGCCCTCGAGGAACTGGAGCGGTCCGGTCACGCGTGGCGTACCAGCGGCACGCACGCCCTGATCCAGGTGCGGCCCTAGGCGCCGCCGTCAGTGCTCCACCCCGTAGCGGATGAGCAGGTCGTGCCAGCCCTCCTCCAACCGCTCGACCGGCATGCCGCGTTCGCACGTCAGATGGTGGACGAGGGGGGCGTCGATCGAACCCAGCAGGGTGTGCGCGAGCAGATCCGGCCGGCCGGCCGCGTGCGCCTGGCGCAGCAGCAGGGTGACATGGCTGAGTCTCAGACGCTGTGCGGGGACGGAGAAGGTGCGCAGCGGGTCGGTGCGGGACGCCAGGATCAGCTCGTGGTGATCGCGTTCGTGGCGCATCACGGCGGGGCCGAAGGCATGCAGACGCTCGGCTGCCGGGGCGTCGGGACCCATGGGGGGCGGCCCCGAGAGGAAGGCGGCCTGCAGCAGGGACTCCCGGTGGTCGAGCAGCGCGATGAGCAGGCCGGTCCGGTCCTTGAAGCGCCGGAAGACGGTGCCCTTGCCGACCCCGGCGGCCGCGGCCACGGATTCCATGGTCAGGTCGGCCGCCCCGCAGTCGGCCAGGAGGCGCGAGGCGGCGTCCAGCAGGAGCACCCGATTGCGGGCCGCGTCCGCCCTCAGCGCCTCCGGCCCGTCGGCGGCGGCGAGCGTGAGGCTCGTGCGCGCCTCCCCGGGGTCGGGTGGCCCGGGCGGCGGGGAAAGGGGAGCGGTCATGGCTTCAGGGTAGCCCCGGACGGCCATAAGTGGACCACGGTCCGTTTAGGTGGTACAACTTTAAACGGACCGTGGTCCGCTACCTCTGCACTCTCCGTCTCCCGGGAGCTTCCCCCATGTCTGTACGCATCCTCGCCCTCGTCGGCAGCCTCCGCGCCGGCTCCCACAACCGTCAGCTCGCCGAGGCCGCAGCCAAGCACGCGCCCGAGGGTGTCGAGGTCGAGCTGTTCGAGGGGCTCGCCGATCTCCCGTTCTACAACGAGGACATCGACGTCGAGGGGAGCGTCCCGGCCGCGGCCGCGGAGCTGCGCGCCGTGGCCGGCGGCTCCGACGCGTTCCTGCTGTTCTCGCCCGAGTACAACGGCACCATGCCGGCCGTGCTGAAGAACGCCATCGACTGGCTGTCCCGCCCGTACGGCGCCGGCGCGCTCACCGCCAAGCCGGTCGCCGTGGTCGGCACCGCCTTCGGCCAGTTCGGTGGCGTGTGGGCCCAGGACGACGCCCGTAAGGCCGCCGGCATCGCCGGCGGAGCCGTCCTCGCGGACGTCAAGCTCTCCATCCCCGGCTCCGTGACCCGCTTCGCCGAGCTCCACCCGGCGGACGACGCCGAGGTCGTCACCTCGCTGACCGAGGTGCTCCGCCAGGTCGTCGAGGGCACCACGGTCGCCGCCTGACCGTCTGCCTGACGCTTGTGAGCCCGGTCCCTCTTCTCGAAGGGGGACCGGGCTCACGCGCGTTCACGGCCGGGGCGCTGGGGGAGGCTCCAAGTATCAGCAATATGCAAAACAGAATCGTTGACAATCCTGTGCCCCTGGATTTACGTTCGACAGGCACTCACTCAGGGGGCAATGATGCCGAAGCAAGCCGGTCCGATCAGTGGGGAGCAGGCCAGGCAGCTGGCTCTGACCCGGCTGAGGCAGGCGATTCTGCGCGGTGAGATGGTGCCGGCCCAGCGGCTGGTGGAGAACGATCTCGCCGAGCAGTTCGGTGTGACACGGGCCGGCGTCAGGGCGGCGCTGATCGAACTGGAGGCGGAGGGGCTGGTCGAGCGGATAACCGCGGATCCAGGGTGCGCGTGGTGACCGTCGACGAAGCCGTCGCCATCACCGAGTGCCGGATGGCCCTGGAGGGCCTCTGCGCGGCCAAGGCGGCCGTCGTGGCCGACGACGAGCGCCTTGACCGGCTCGCGGAGGTCGGCGAGGCCATGACCAAGGCCGTCGCCGACGGCGATCCGATGCTCTACTCCGACCTCAATCACCGACTTCACGCCATGGTCAGGGAGTTCTCCGGTCAGCAGACGGCCGTGTCCCTCCTGGAGCGGCTGAACGCTCAGCTGGTGCGTCACAGGTTCCGGCTCGCCCTGAGGCCCGGACGCGCTCAGCAGTCCCTGAGTGAACACCTGGCCGTGATCGACGCGATCAGGGCCAGGGATCCGCAGGCGGCCGAGTCGGCCGTCCGCTCCCACCTGGCGAGCGTGGTCGAGGCACTGCGCGGGTGACGTGCGGCGCCTGATCGATGTCCTGCGCGTCCCGCTGGTGGGTCCGTAGCCCTGTCCAGCAAGGAGAGCTCAGTCATGACAACCGATACGGCGCGCGTCACGGAGCGGCCGGTATGAGCGGCGTCCGCTGCCTCCTGATGCGGGGCGGCACGTCCAAGGGCGCCTATTTCCTGGCCAGCGACCTGCCTCGGGACCCGACGGCCCGCGACGGCCTGCTGCTGCGGATCATGGGCAGCCCCGACCCGCGCCAGATCGACGGCCTGGGCGGCGCGCACCCGCTCACCAGCAAGGTCGCGGTCGTCTCCGTGCCGGACGACCCGGACGTCGACGTCGACTACCTCTTCCTCCAGGTCGCCGTCGACGGCGCGGAGGTCTCCGACCGCCAGAACTGCGGCAACCTGCTCGCCGGCGTCGGCCCCTTCGCCGTGGAGCGCGGCCTGGTCCCCGCCGAGGACGGGCACACCTCGGTACGCATCCGGATGGTCAACACCGGCGACCTGGCCACCGCGACGTTCCCCACTCCTGGCGGGTGCGTCGACTACACGGGGGCGGCCCGGATCTCCGGGGTGCCCGGGACCGCCGCACCGGTGGTGATCGAGTTCGCGCGGAGCGCGGCTCCGTTGCTGCCCACCGGCCGGGCACGGGAGGACGTCGCCGGCACGACGGTGACCTGCGTCGACAACGGCATGCCCACCGTGCTCATCCCGGCGCGGTCGCTCGGTCTCACGGGTTACGAGACACCGCAGGAGCTGGAGGCGGACACCGCGCTGCGCGACCGACTCGAAGGGATCCGGCTGGAGGCCGGCCCTCTCATGGGGCTCGGCGACGTCCGCGACACCACCGTGCCCAAGCTCAGCCTGCTGGCCCCGCCCGTGGACGACGGCGCCGTGACGACCCGTACCTTCATCCCGCACCGCTGCCACACCTCCATCGGGGTCCTCGGCGCCGCGGGTGTCGCCGCCGGGCTGCGCATCGCGGGCAGCGTCGCCGAGGGCGTCGCCCGGCTGCCCGCCCACGGTGACCGGCTGCGCATCGAACACCCCACCGGGTTCCTCGACATCGAGGCAGGCGTCGAGGCCGGTACGGACGGTTCGCCCGTCGTCAGGCGTACCGCGGTGGTGCGGACCGCACGAAGGATCTTCGACGGCACCGTCTACCCCCGGTCCGATCGGACAGCTCCGACATCCGCCCCCTCCCCGTCAGGAGCCGCAGACGACTCCCCCTCCCGGTGACATCGCCCGTGTCGGCCATGCGGAACCGTGGCCTCCTTCGGCGGGCTCCTGCTGGTCCACGGCGTCTCCCAGCGGCTGCCCTCGCCTCTTCGGCCCCTGGCTCGGCGGCCAACTGCTCGCGACCGGCTCGACCACAACAGGCTTCACGGTCTTCGCGGCGGCGGGTGTCTTCTCGCTGGTCTTCATCGGACTGACCGGCCTGCCGTCCCTCAAGGGCTCCACGGGCAAGGACACGGCCCGGCCGCTCTCCGGGGCGGGCTGAGAGGCAGCCCCGCCGGACGGCTCGGGGCCTCAACCTCCGGAAACGACAGAGGCCAGGTCCTGAATTTAGGACCTGGCCTCTGACCTGGTGTTTCAGCTGTCGGGGTGGCGGGATTTGAACCCACGACCTCTTCGTCCCGAACGAAGCGCGCTGCCAAGCTGCGCTACACCCCGATGCCCACCGGTCTCCCGGCGACATCGATTACTTTAGCCCACCCGCGCCCGGAGGCGAAATCCGGTTTTGTGCGGAGCGGGGGCAGGGGACCGGGCTCCGGCCGGATCGAGGCGGAGGGATCAGTCCCGCGGCGTCAGCGTCAGCAGGGTCGCCTCGGGCGGGCAGGCGAAGCGGACGGGGGTGTAGCGGTTCGTGCCGCAGCCCGCGGAGACGTGGAGGTAGGAGCGCTGTTCGCCGACCGTGTGCCCGGAGAGGCCCTTCACCCGGTCGGTGTCCAGGTCGCAGTTGGTGACCAGGGCGCCGTAGAAGGGGATGCAGAGCTGCCCGCCGTGGGTGTGACCGGCCAGGATCAGCGGGTAGCCGTCCGCCGTGAAGGCGTCCAGGGAGCGCAGGTACGGAGCGTGGACCACCCCGATCGACAGGTCCGCGCCCGTCTCGGGCCCACCGGCGACCTCGGCGTAGCGGTCCCGCTTGATGTGGGGGTCGTCCAGGCCCGTGAAGGCGATCTCGAGCCCGTCCGCCTTGATCCGGCCCCGGGTGTTGGAGAGGTTCAGCCAGCCGGCCTCGTCGAAGGCGTCCCGCATCGGCTCCCACGGGTTGTGGACGACGTCGACGGCCGGGGCGTTCCCGTTGAGCCCGTGCTTGCCCTGGGTCTTCTCCAGGAGGTAGCGGACCGGGTTGCGGAGCTTCGGCCCGTAGTAGTCGTTCGAGCCGAAGACATAGACCCCGGGGAACTCCATCAGCGGGCCGAGCGCGTCGAGCAGCTCCGGCACGGCTTCCGGGTCGGAGAGGTTGTCGCCCGTGTTCACCACGAAGTCCGGGCGCAGGCCCGCCAGCGACTGCAGCCAGGCGCGCTTCTTGCGCTGGCCGCTCACCATGTGGATGTCGGAGACCTGGAGCACACGCAACGGGCGTGCCCCGTGCGGGAGTACAGGAATGGTGATCCGGCGGAGGCGGAACGAGCGGGCCTCGAATCCGGCCGCGTACACGAGGCCGGCGGCGCCGACCGCTGCGCCGACTGCCGTGACTTTCAGGGGTACTCCGTAGCGTGCGCGCATGGGCCCATCGTCGCAGAAACGGTGCGGTGGGACGAAAACAGGAGGGCGGCAGGTGCTCCGTACCTGTCACAATCTCCCCATGACCACGCTCAAGTCCAAGCTCAAGGAAGACCTCACCACGGCCATGAAGGCGCGTGACGAGCTCACCTCGTCCACCCTCAGGCTCACCCTGACCGCGATCACCAAGGAGGAGGTCAGCGGCACGACGTCGCGCGAGCTCTCCGACGACGAGGTCCAGAAGGTGATCGCCAAGGAGGCGAAGAAGCGTCGCGAGGCGGCCGAGGCCTTCGCCCAGGGCGGCCGGACGGAGCAGGCCGAGCGTGAGCGGGCGGAGGGCGAACTGCTGGACACCTACCTGCCCAAGCAGCTGACCGACGACGAGCTGGACGTGATCGTCGCGCAGGCCGTCCAGGAGGCGAAGGGCGCGGGTGCCGAGGGGCCGCGGGCCATGGGCGCCGTCATGAAGATCGTCAACCCGAAGGTGGCCGGGCTCGCCGACGGAGGCAGGGTCGCCGCCGCGGTGAAGAGGCTGCTCGCCGGCTGAGGGGCCGTACACACGAAGGAGGAGGGGCGCCCCGGACCGGGGCGCCCCTCCTCCTTTCATGACGTGGTCGTGCGTCCCGGACGGTCAGGGGCCGTTGCGGCCGTTCCGGCCGCCGTCGTTGCCGCCGCCGTTGTTCCCGCCGATGAAGCCGGGCGGGATGGTGATGCCGCCGATGGGGTCGGCGTCGGAGTCCTCGTTGCCGCCGCCGTTGTTGTCGCCACGGCCCTTGTCCTTCTCCTTCTCCTTGGCGCGCGGCACCGAGATCGGGTTGAAGGAAGGGGTCTCCGAGGCGCTCAGCGCGCCGGTCATCGCCGTCTTCCAGATGGGACCGGGGAGACAGCCGCCGCAGACCTTGTCGTAGTACTGGCCACCGATGGTGATGTTGTACATCGGCACCTTCTTGCCGACGTCCGCACCCACCCACACGGCCGTGGACAGGTTCGGCGTGTAACCGACGAACCAGGCGTCCACGCGGTCGTTGGTGGTACCGGTCTTGCCCGCGTTGTCGCGGTCCATCAGGCCCGCCTGGGTGCCGGTTCCGTCCTCCACGACGCCCTTGAGCATCTGGTTGATGGTGTCGGCCGTCTTCTCGCTCATCGCCCGCGAGCACGAGGACTTGGGCACGTCGACCTTCTTGCCGTTCGCGTCCTTGATGGCCTCGATGGCGATCGGCGTGCAGAAGGTGCCGCGGTTGGCGAACGCCGCGTACGTGGAGGCCATGCCGAGCGGGGTGCTCTCCGTGCCGCCCAGGGTGATCGAGGGGTGGTTGTCCGAGAGGGGCTTGCCGTCACCGCGCTCGTAGCCGAGCTTCTTCGCCATGGTGACCGTCTCGCAGAGTCCGGCCTGCTGCTCCAGCTTGGCGAAGTAGGTGTTGATCGACTTGCCGAGCGCGCTCGTCATGTCGTAGGCGCCCTTCTCGGACTCCAGCTCGTTCTGGAGGTCCCAGTTCCCGCTTCCGACGGGCGAACCCGCGCAGTTGCGGTAGGAGTTCATGGGCACCGAGATCTTCCAGTCGGAGCTGTAGCTCTGCGCCGGGTCGATGCCCTTCTCCAGTGCCGCCGCGGCCGTGATCGGCTTGAACGTCGAACCGACCTGGAAGCCGTAGGTGCTGCCGCCCAGCTCGTTGCTGACGGCGAGGTTGAGCACCGTCTCGTGCTGGGTCTGGTCGAGGCCGTACGGGCGGGACTGGCCCATCGAGAGGATCTTGCCGGTGCCGGGCTCGACCTGGACCACCGACGCGGCGACCTTGTCGTCCTTGTTGACCTTCGACGTCGCCGCCTCGTTGGCCGCCTGCTGGGCGCGCGGCGACAAGGTGGTCCTGATGGTCAGGCCGCCGAGGTTCCACAGCTTGGTCCGGTCCTCCGCGGTCTTCCCGAAGGCGGTGTCGGACAGGATGGTCTTGCGCACGTAGTCGCAGAAGAACCCGGCGCCGCTGACGGCCGTGATGCAGCCGTTCTTCGGCTTGCTGACCTTCAGCTTGATGGGGGTGGCGATGGCCTTGTCGGCCTCGCCCTGGGAGATGCTGCCGACGGCGGCCATGCGCGTCAGCACGGTGTTGCGGCGCTTGGTCGCCTCCTCCGCGTCGTTGACCGGGTCGTAGCGGGTCGGCGACTGCACGAGGCCGGCCAGCATGGCGGCCTCCTCCAGCTTCAGGTCCTTGGCGTGCTTGGAGAAGTAGCGCTGCGACGCCGCCTCGACGCCGTAGGCCTGCTGCCCGAAGAAGGTGATGTTGAGGTAGTTCTCCAGGATCTTCTTCTTGCCGAGTTCTTCCTCGACCTGGATCGCGTACTTCAGCTCCCGGACCTTGCGGCCGATGGTCTGCTGGGTGGCTTCGGCGACCTTCTCCGGGTCGTCGCCCGCCTCCTCGACGAAGACGTTCTTCACGTACTGCTGGGTGAGGGTCGAGGCACCCTGCGCGGCGCCGCCCTCCTGCACGTTGCGGTTCATCGCGCGCAGGATGCCCTTGAGGTCGATCGCGCCGTGCTCGTAGAAGCGCGAGTCCTCGATCGCGACGATCGCGTCCTGCATGTACGGCGAGATGTTCTTGAGCGGGACGACGGTGCGGTCACGCGAGTAGACCGTGGCGATCGCGCCGCCCTCGTTGTCCAGGATCGTGGTCCGCTGGCTCAGCGGCGGGGTCTTGAGGTTGGAGGGGATCTCGTCGAATCCCTCGACCGTTCCCTTGGCCGCGAGCCCGAGTGCGCCGGCGGCCGGCAGCGCGATGCCCGCCAGCACAGCTCCGGAGAGCGCGGCGACACCGAGGAACTTGGCGGCCTGCTGGGTCGTCGTCAGACCCCCGCCTGAGCGCTTCTTTGGCATGGGGGCAGCCTACGTTCTCATTCGCCGGACACACGTACAGGCCTTGGCCTAAGCTGCTCTCAACTGTCACAGCAGTCCGATTGTGTATCAACCCCTCTGCAGGGCTCTCAGCGGAATTCAGCCAAGCGTCAAGGCGTTCCCGAATTCGCCTTGTACGTCATTGAATGTCCGTTGCGTATGGGGGTTTTCATCCCGATCCAGTCGGGTCGGTCAGTTATGTCCCTGCGTCACTCCTCTGGGTGATCTGCCGCGTACGCATAGTCCGTTCGGGCCATTCAAGATTGGGCCCGAAGGGGGTGTTGTGCTGTCGCCACCTTCCGTAACGTCCTCAACTGGCAGCGGTGAATATGCCGCTACCGCCGTGGGGGAGCCTCGATTCGGGAGAGGACGGCGCCGGCATGGGCTGGGTAACCGACTGGAGTGCGCAGGCAGCCTGCCGCACTACCGATCCGGATGAATTGTTCGTACAAGGGGCAGCGCAGAACAGGGCCAAGGCGGTGTGCACCGGATGCCCGGTGCGTACCGAGTGCCTGGCCGACGCGCTGGACAATCGCGTCGAGTTCGGCGTGTGGGGCGGGATGACGGAGCGGGAACGCCGCGCGCTGCTGCGCCGACGGCCCACCGTGACGTCCTGGCGTCGCCTGCTGGAGACCGCGCGGAGTGAGTACGAGCGGTCCACGGGCATGCTGCCCGCAGCGGTGGGGCTGGACGACGGTCTGCACGACGACGAGCTGCACGAGAGGTTCGCCGCCGTGGGGTGATGCCTGGTGGGCAGCCTGTGGGGAGGCCCCCGAGCGCCACTACGCGGCTCAGGCCTGGGCGGAGCCGGTCGCCAGCAGCTCTCCGACGGCCCTGAGGCCCGAGAGGTCGTGCACGTCACCGGGCAGCGCGGCCACCTCGGTCACAGGGACCTCGGGGTGGTGCGCGGTGAACCGGTCGCGCGTGTGCTGCTCACGCGCCACGACCTGCATCCGCTCGGCGTGCAGTCGCAGCAGGCCCGCGGTCAGCTGCTCGACGGACACGTCCGCGGACGTCTCGTCCGCGACGGACGCGACATCGGTGTCCGCCTCCGTCTGTGTCGGCGGCACGGAAAGGTTGGCCGACTTACGGCCACTGCTGTGCGGCTCTGGGCTGCGCGACGTCCGGTCGTGCGAGGGCGGCTCCTGCTGGGGCGGCTCGGGTGCGGGGTCGTTGCTGCGCTCGGGGGAGAGGCGCGACTCCGGGGCTTCGGGAGAGGTGGCGGCCACCGGGTCCGCCGGGTCACCAAGGCCAGCCTTCCCTGCGGTCTGATCCACAATGCCGACGGCTTCAAGATTTTCTGCTGCCGCCAGCGCCCGCTCCTCGGAGAGCCTCGCCGCCTCACTGCCGTGCACCCGGTTGAGGACCAGGCCGGCGAGCGGCATCTCCTCGGCGGCCAGCCGCTCCACGAAGTACGCCGCCTCGCGCAGCGCGTCCCGTTCCGGCGTCGCCACCACGAGGAACGCCGTACCGGGCGCCTGCAGCAGCTTGTACGTGGCGTCGGCCCGGGTACGGAATCCGCCGAACATGGAGTCCATGGCCGCGACGAAGGTCTGCACGTCACGAAGGAACTGACCGCCGAGCAGCTTCCCGAGCGTCCCCGTCATCATCGACATGCCGACGTTGAGGAACTTCATCCCTGCCCGTCCGCCGATCTTCGCCGGTGCGATCAGCAGTCGGATGAACTTTCCGTCCAGGAAGGAGCCGAGACGTTTCGGCGCGTCCAGGAAGTCCAGCGCGGAGCGGGACGGAGGGGTGTCCACGACGATCAGGTCCCATTCGTCCCGGGCCCGCAGCTGCCCGAGCTTCTCCATCGCCATGTACTCCTGCGTGCCCGCGAACCCGGCCGACAGCGACTGGTAGAAGGGGTTCTCCAGGATCGCGCGGGCCCGCTCGGCATCCGTGTGCGCCTCGACGGTCTCGTCGAAGGTGCGCTTCATGTCGAGCATCATGGCGTGCAGCTCGCCCTCGCCCTCGATGCCCTCGACCCGGCGCGGGACGTTGTCCAGCCGGTCGATGCCCATGGACTGGGCGAGCCGGCGGGCCGGGTCGATGGTGAGGACGACGACCTTGCGGCCCCGCTCGGCCGCCCGCACCCCGAGTGCGGCCGCGGTCGTGGTCTTGCCCACGCCACCGGAACCGCAGCACACGACGATGCGGATGCCGGGGTCGTCCAGGAGCGCGTCCGTCTCCAGCCCCGGCATGACGTCCGTGATCGGTGTCATGACCCCACCACCCCTCCTGCGGAGCCGCGCCGGTTCCCGCCTCCGGGCGTCTGCCCCGCCGCGTCCGCGCTCTCGTCGCCGACCCCTTGTTTGCGGAACTCCTCCGCCAGCTCGTTCAGTGCCGCCGGAGTCACTCCCTCGCTGATCAGGGGGAGCTCGGCCAGGGGCAGCCCGAGTCCCGCCAGCACCGCGCGCTGCTCGCGTTCCAGGCCGACCCGCTGGGCGTGCTCGGCGGCCTGCTCCACGAGCGGTCGGACCAGCGCCGCGGAACCCTTGACCCCGGCCCGGGTGAGCGTCTTCGCGATCTCCTTGCGGCGGCCCCCCGAAGCGGTGCGCAGCGCGTCCTCGTCCAGCAGGTGGGGCCGGACCATGTTCACCACGACCCGGCCCACGGGCAGTTCGGCGGCCCGCAGCTCGGCGATGCCGTCGGCGGTCTCCTGGACCGGCATCTCCTCCAGGAGCGTCACCAGGTGGACCGCGGTCTCGGGGGACTTGAGCACGCGCATCACGGCCTGCGCCTGATTGTGTATCGGGCCGATCCGGGCCAGTCCCGCAACCTCGTCGTTCACGTTGAGGAAGCGGGTGATGCGGCCGGTGGGGGGTGCGTCCATGATCACGTAGTCGTAGACGAACCTTCCCTGCTTGTCCTTGCGGCGCACGGCCTCGCACGCCTTGCCGGTGAGCAGGACGTCCCGGACGCCCGGTGCGATGGTGGTCGCGAAGTCGATCGCGCCGAGCTTCTTCAGCGCCCGGCCCGCGCTGCCCAGCTTGTAGAACATCTGCAGGTAGTCCAGGAGGGCGCGCTCGGCGTCGATCGCCAGCGCGTGGACCTCGCCGCCGCCGGGGGCCACGGCGATCCTGCGTTCCTCGTAGGGGAGGGCATCGGACTCGAAGAGCTGGGCGATGCCCTGCCTGCCCTCGACCTCGACGAGGAGCGTGCGCCTGCCCTCGGTCGCGAGGGCGAGCGCGAGTGCGGCGGCGACCGTGGTCTTACCGGTCCCGCCCTTGCCGCTGACGACCTGGAACCTGCTCACGCCTTCGAGCCTAACCAGTCGGCGGGCAGCCTACGCACGAGGCCGTGTGTGCCAGGCATTACAGTCGGCTCCATGACCAAGTGGGAATACGCGACCGTGCCCCTTCTCGTGCACGCGACCAAGCAGATTCTGGACACCTGGGGCGAGGACGGCTGGGAGCTGGTCCAGGTCGTTCCCGGCCCGAACAACCCCGAGCAGCTCGTGGCCTACCTGAAGCGGGTGAAGCCGTAGTGGCGGGCGCCGTCGAGGCGAAGCTCGCCGAGCTCGGCCTGACGCTCCCGGACGTCGTACCGCCGCTGGCCTCCTACCAGCCGGCCGTGCGGTCCGGGGTGTACGTATACACCTCGGGCCAGCTCCCGATGGTGGACGGCAAACTCGCGGTGACCGGCAAGGTCGGCGCCGAGGTCACGGCGGACGAGGCCAAGGAGCTCGCCAAGACCTGTGCGCTGAACGCACTGGCGGCGGTGAAGTCCGTCGCCGGTGACCTGGACCGGATCGCCCGGGTCGTGAAGGTGGTGGGCTTCGTCGCCTCCGCCTCGGACTTCACCGGGCAGCCGGGGGTCGTCAACGGCGCCAGCGAGCTGCTGGGGGCGGTCCTGGGCGACAAGGGCGTGCACGCCCGCAGCGCCGTGGGCGTCGCGGTGCTGCCGCTGGACGCCCCGGTGGAGGTCGAGGTCCAGGTGGAGCTCGTCGACGCCTGATCCCGTACGTCCCTGATCCCGCCCGGTCCCGCGACCGGGCGGGATTTTGTATGTACGGGGCAGGCATCGAGTCGGGGACCCCTCGAACATCGGCTCGGTTCCGGATAGCCTCCGGCCATGCCCAACGGTCAGTGGTACCCACCGGAATGGCCGGCCCGGATCCGGGCCCTCGACAGCGGCGAGCTGACGGCCGTGACCCCCAGGCGCGCGGCCACGGTGATGCTGCTGCGGGACGACCCCTCGGAGCCGGGAGCCGTCGGCCCTTGTGTCCACATGCTGCGCCGGCGGACCTCCATGGCTTTTGCCGGGGGCGCGTACGCCTATCCGGGTGGCGGGGTGGACCCGCGGGACGACGACCACCTCGTGGGCTGGGCGGGGCCGTCCCTGGAGATCTGGGCCGACCGTCTGGGGGTCGCCACGCCCGCGGAGGCGCAGGCCGTCGTCTGCGCGGCGGTCCGTGAGACGTACGAGGAGGCGGGCGTCCTGCTCGCCGGGCCGAGCGCCGACACCGTCGTGAGCGACACCACGGGTGCGGACTGGGAGGCCGACCGGGAGGCGCTCGTCGCCCGGGATCTGTCCTTCGCCGGGTTCCTGGACCGCCGTGGCCTGGTGCTGCGCTCCGACCTGCTGGCCGCGTGGGCACGCTGGATCACTCCGGCGTTCGAACCGCGGCGCTACGACACCTGGTTCTTCGTGGCCGTGCTCCCGGAGGGACAGCGCACCCGGAACGTGTCCACCGAGGCGGACCGGACGGTGTGGATCCGGCCCGGCGACGCCGCCGACGGCTACGACCGGGGCGAACTGCTGATGATGCCGCCCACCGTGGCCACCCTGCGGGCGCTGAGGCCGTACGGGACGGCTTCAAAGGCGCTGGAGGCGGCGGATTCCCAGAGCCTCGTCCCCGTGCTGGCTGAGGCCCGTATGGAGGGCGACGAACTGGTGCTGAGCTGGCCCGGGCACGACGAGTTCACCAAGCACGTCCCCGCGGCCGGTGGCTCCACCGCTCCCGCCGCGGACGACGGCACGGACGGGAGCCCCGCATGAGCGACGCGGCCGCACTGCCCGGGCAGCCCCGCGGCGAGGTCCTCTCCGGGCCCGCCACCGCCCGTACGGTCAACGTCCTGGCGCCGAACGCCTCGGCGATGACGCTGGACGGCACGAACACCTGGATCGTCGCGGAACCGGGCTCCGACCTCGCGGTCGTGATCGACCCGGGGCCGCTCGACGAGTCACATCTGCGGGCCGTCGTCGAGACCGTGGAGAAGGCGGGCCGGCGCGTCGGGCTCACGCTGCTCACCCATGGGCACCCCGACCACGCGGAGGGCGCCTCCCGCTTCGCCGAACTCACGCGGACGAAGGTGCGGGCCCTGGACGTGGCACTGCGCCTGGGCGACGAGGGGCTCACGGCAGGCGACGTGATCACCACCGGCGGGCTCGAACTCCGGGTGGTCCCCACGCCGGGGCACACCGCGGACTCGCTCTCCTTCCATCTGCCCGCCGACCGGGCCGTGCTGACGGGCGACACGATCCTCGGGCGCGGCACCACGGTCGTCGCCCACCCGGACGGCCGCCTCGGCGACTACCTGGACACCCTGCGGCGGCTGCGTTCGCTGACGGTCGACGACGGGGTGCACACGGTGCTCCCGGGCCACGGGCCGGTGCTGGAGGACGCACAGGGCGCTGTCGAGTTCTACCTCGCCCACCGCGCCCACCGCCTGGCCCAGGTCGAGACGGCCGTGGAGGCGGGTCACCGGACCCCCGCCGAGGTCGTGGCGGCGGTGTACGCGGATGTCGACCGTTCCCTCCGGCCTGCGGCGGAGCTCTCGGTACGGGCGCAGATGGAGTACCTGACCGAACACGGCCTGATCTGATCCGGCCCGGCGGCCGTGCGCACGCGAAAGGCCCCACCGGGCGGTGGGGCCTTTTCGACGGCTGAGCCTGTCGGCGGCCGGTCACGGCCGCACGGCGGCCGCTCGCACGGTGCCGGTCAGCGGGAGCGCTTCGCCAGTCGCTCCACGTCCAGCAGGATCACGGCGCGGGCCTCGAGCCGCAGCCAGCCGCGGCCGGCGAAGTCCGCGAGCGCCTTGTTGACCGTCTCACGGGAGGCGCCGACCAACTGGGCCAGCTCTTCCTGGGTCAGGTCGTGCACGACGTGGATGCCCTCCTCCGACTGCACACCGAAGCGGCGCGACAGGTCGAGGAGCGCGCGGGCGACGCGTCCCGGCACATCGGAGAAGACCAGGTCGGACATCTGGTCGTTCGTCTTGCGCAGGCGCCGGGCGACGGCGCGCAGCAGGGCGGTGGCCACCTCGGGTCGCGCGTTCAGCCACGGCTGGAGGTCTCCGTGGCCGAGCCCGAGGAGCTTGACCTCGGTGAGCGCGGTCGCGGTCGCGGTGCGCGGGCCCGGGTCGAAGAGCGACAGCTCCCCGATCAGCTCGCCGGGGCCGAGTACGGCCAGCATGTTCTCCCGCCCGTCGGGGGACGTGCGGTGGAGCTTCACCTTGCCCTCGGTGACCACGTACAGGCGGTCGCCCGGGTCCCCCTCGTGGAACAACGCGTCGCCGCGTGCGAGGGTCACCTCACTCATCGAGGCGCGGAGCTCCGCGGCCTGCTCGTCATCGAGCGCCGCGAAAAGCGGGGCGCGCCGCAGAACGTCGTCCACGAGTTCTCTCCTTGTCGGCCTGTTCAGGGAAGCGTCGTTTCCATGATGCCGGACGGTAAAACAGTGCGATCGATCACAAACCAGTTTGACGCACGGGCGTGCCGGACCCTACGGCAGGGGGCCGATCGGGCGTGGACGCATGGTGACCGGGGCGGATGTCAGCCCCTGGCTCTAGGCTGGCCGGGTGTCCGGAACGCCGGTGAGAGCGCAGGCCGAGGGGGCTGATGGGGTGTCGGGAGACAGGGATTCCGCTGTGGGCGAACAGGGTGCACGGAGTAAGGAAAAAGCCGCAAAGCGCGCGACAGGCGCGGCGGCGGGAAATGCGGCGGCCGGGCCCGGGAAGAGGTCCGGCGCACCCGCGAAGCGGCCGGCCAAGCCTGCGAAGCAGGAGTCGCACCTCGCGATGGTCCGTCGCGCCCGGAGGATCAACCGCGAGCTCGCCGAGGTCTACCCGTACGCCCACCCCGAGCTGGATTTCCGCAATCCCTTCGAGCTTCTGGTGGCCACGGTCCTCTCCGCCCAGACCACCGACCTGAGGGTCAACCAGACCACCCCGGCGCTCTTCGCGGCCTATCCGACACCCGAGGACATGGCCGCCGCCGTCCCCGAGAAGCTCGAGGAGATCATTCGGCCCACCGGCTTCTTCCGGGCCAAGGCGCGGTCCCTCATAGGGCTGTCCGCCGCACTGAGGGACGATTTCGGCGGGGAGGTCCCCGGCCGGCTGGCCGATCTCGTGAAGCTGCCGGGTGTGGGGCGCAAGACGGCCAACGTCGTCCTCGGCAACGCGTTCGGCGTGCCCGGCATCACGGTCGACACCCACTTCGGCCGCTTGGTCCGGCGCTGGAAGTGGACCGAGCAGGAGGATCCGGAGAAGGTCGAGGCCGAGATCGCCGCGATCTTCCCGAAGAGCGAGTGGACGATGCTCTCCCACCGCGTCGTCTTCCACGGCCGCCGCATCTGCCACTCCCGCAAGCCGGCCTGCGGAGCCTGCCCGATCGCCGGCCTCTGCCCGGCCTACGGGGAGGGGGAGACCGATCCCGAGAAGGCGAAGAAGCTCCTGAAGTACGAGATGGGCGGCCGGCCTGGGCAGCGCCTGAGCCCGCCCCCGGACTACCCGGGCAGCCCCGCACCGCCCCTGGGAGCCGGGTGAAGGGCCGGCCGCGCGGAACGAAATCGCCGACGACAGGCGTTGGAACGACGGGGGTGCCCATGACGCACGTACAGAGCACACGGGCCGCGAGGGACGCGGCGGGCAGCGGGACGGGCGAGCCCCACGACGGCGCGCTCACCGTCACCGCCCACGGCCTGCCCGGCTGGCTCGAGCCCGTTGCCAGGGCCTCGCGGACCGTGAAGGCGCAGCAGCTCAGCCGTTTCCTGCCGCCCGAGAGCGGGGCCGGACGGCAGTCCGCCGTCCTGATCCTCTTCGGCGAGGGTGAGCGCGGCCCCGAGCTGCTCCTCATGGAGCGTTCCGGTTCCCTCCGCTCCCACGCCGGCCAGCCGTCCTTCCCCGGAGGCTCCCTCGACCCCGAGGACGGCGACCACATGACCACCGGACCGCTCAGGGCCGCCCTGCGGGAGGCCGAGGAGGAGACGGGACTCGATCCGAGCGGTGTCCAGCTCTTCGGGGTGCTGCCCCGGCTCTACATCCCGGTGAGCGGCTTCGTCGTCACTCCCGTCCTGGGCTGGTGGCGGACGCCGAGCCCGGTGGGCGCCGTCGACCCCGCCGAGACGGCCCGGGTCTTCACCGCCTCCGTGGCGGATCTCACGGATCCGGCCAACCGTGTCACGGTCGTCCACCCGAGCGGCCATCCAGGTCCCGCGTTCCTGGTCGAATCCGCGCTGGTCTGGGGATTCACAGCCGGTGTGATCGACAGGATTGTGCACTACGCCGGGTGGGAACGCCCCTGGGACAGGACCAGGCAGGTGCCGCTCGACTGGCGCGCATGACAGGCTGACTCCCGTGCTGCGCTGTTCCGGGCCTGGCCCGGACCCCGTCGAACCGGACGGGCCAGGTGACGAATCTGCGAGGCTATAGACGGTGAACGTGCTGGACATCCTGCTGCTCGTCGGCGCCGTGTGGTTCGCGGTCATCGGGTACCGCCAGGGCTTCGTCGTCGGCATCCTGTCCGTGATCGGGTTCGTGGGCGGTGGCCTCGTGGCCGTCTACCTGCTGCCGACCATCTGGGACAAGGCGACCGACGGATCAGAAGTCTCCTCGACCGCCGCCATCGTCGCGGTCGTGATCGTGATCGTGTGCGCCTCCGTGGGGCAGGCGTTCACCACCCACCTCGGCAACAAGCTCCGCCGGTACATCACGTGGTCGCCGGCGCGCGCGCTGGACGCCACGGGCGGCTCCTTGGTCAACGTGGTGGCCATGCTCCTGGTGGCGTGGCTGATCGGATCGGCGCTGGCGGGGACGTCGCTGCCGACGCTGGGCAAGGAGGTCCGGAGTTCCTCCGTCCTGCTCGGGGTGTCCCGGGTGATGCCCGCTCAGGCTTCCAACTGGTTCACGGACTTCTCCTCCGTCCTCGCCCAGAACGGCTTCCCGCAGGTCTTCAGCCCCTTCGCCAACGAGCCCATCACCGAGGTCGAGCCGCCGGATCCGGCGCTGGCCGGAAGCCCCGTCGCCGCCCGCGCCAAGAAGTCCATCGTCAAGGTGGTCGGGATGGCCCCCGGCTGCGGCAAGGTCCTCGAAGGGACCGGTTTCGTCTTCTCCGACCGCCGGGTGATGACCAACGCCCATGTGGTCGGCGGCGTCGACGAACCCACGGTCCAGATCGGTGGCGAGGGCCGGCTGTACGACGCCAAGGTCGTCCTCTACGACTGGCAGCGGGACATCGCCGTGCTGGACGTCCCGGACCTGGACGCCCAGCCGCTGCGCTTCACCGACGCGGACAAGGACGCGGGGAGCGGCGACAGCGCCATCGTCGCGGGCTTCCCGGAGAACGGTGCCTACGACGTGCGATCCGCGCGTATCCGGGGCCGCATCGATGCCAACGGCCCGGACATCTACCACCGGGGCACCGTGCGGCGCGACGTGTACTCGCTGTTCGCGACCGTCCGGCAGGGCAACTCCGGCGGCCCGCTGCTCACTCCGGACGGGAAGGTGTACGGAGTGGTGTTCGCCAAGTCGCTCGACGATCCGGACACGGGTTACGCGCTGACGGCCGACGAGATCCGCGAGGACATCGAACTGGGCAGGGCCTCCGCGCAGGAGGTCGACAGCCAGGGGTGCGCGCTCTGACGCCTTGCGTCCGGACGCTCGCCGAGGGCGCCGTCCGGACGCCGCCGACCCGTGGCCCGCGCAGGGCGGCCCCGGGTGGCTGAGGCCGTCAGCCGGACGCGACCGTCACGAGCCGGCCACTGTCATGCGGAGTGGCCGGCCGGCGCGGGGGCCGTGGCTCCGGGCCACCGACTGCCGCTGTGCCGTGTCGATCTCGCGTACAGGCGGATTCACGGAGTGCGGGAGCCGGGTACCGGGCCTCGACGGATCCGGTTCCCGGCGTGTGGAGTGTCGTCCGACGGCCTCCGCGTCATCCGCGGGGATGGCGCAGGCGCGCCGAGACCCAGCGGGCACGGCGGTGGAGGATACGCGGAATGCCCAGCCGGAGTTCATGGAAATCGCTCACATCGTGCACCCGGCTCAGCGAGCCGCCCCCCTCGTGAATGCTCGGACCGGCAGGAGCGGTCGAGCGGCGGTTGCGTGCTGCGTCATTGAAGTCGCGCGTCCAGCCCATACCCCGACGTCTGCCCCCGACCCAAGGTCGGTAATCGTGAGCGAGTCAGCCAATTGGCTTATGCGGAAGGCAATTGGCTGTTCGTCGGACGTGTGTGCCTCTCGACTACCGGTCGGGCTCGGGGTCCTTGAGCCAGTTGATGAGTTCGGTCGAGAAGCCGACCGGATCCTCCTCGTGCGGGAAGTGCCCCAGACCGTCGAAAAGTCGCCATCTGTACGGCGCTTCGACGTACTCGCCGGATCCCGCGGAACTGCGTGTCCTTACGGCCGGATCGAGCGATCCGTGAAGATGCAGCGTCGGCACCCGGACGGGGCGCTTCATCCGCCGGTTGAACTGGACACCGTCGGGACGCGCCAGTGAACGCACCATCCAGCGGTACGGCTCGATCGAGCAATGAGCCGTCGACGGGATGCACATCGCGCGGCGGTAGACGTCCACCGTCGCGTCGTCCGGGAACTCCTGGGTGCGGGGGCCCGACCAGTCGCGGATCATCCGGGCGACCAACGCCGCCTCGTCCGCGACGAGCTGACGCTCCGGTACCCAGGGGCGCTGGAAACCCCAGATGTGCGAACCTGCCCGGGACTGAGCGAGGTCCGAGAGCATCGAGGAACGCCAGCGGCGCGGATGCGGCATCGAGGACACCACGAGCCGTCGCACCAGTTTCGGCCGCATCACGGCAGCCGTCCAGGCGAGATATCCGCCCATGTCGTGCCCCACGAGCGCCGCGTCCGGTTCGCCGAGGGAACGGATCACGCCGGTGACGTCGAGTGCGAGGTTCGCGGGATCGTAACCCCGGGGCGTACGGTCGCTGCCGCCGACTCCGCGGAGGTCCATCGCGACGGCGCGGTAACCGGCGTCGGCCAGGGCGGTCAGCTGATGGCGCCAGGTCCACCAGAACTGCGGGAAGCCGTGCAGCAGCAGAACCAGCGGCCCGTCGCCCAGCTCGGCGATGTGGAAGCGTGCGCCGTTGGCTGCCACATCGCGGTGAGTCCACGGTCCGTCGATGCGGACAGGGCCGCCGGAACCGGCGGCCGGCCCCAGCGGGCCCACCGGGCCGGATGTGCTGAAATCGGGGTCGGTCATGTGGACGAGCGTGTCACAGAGACCGCCTTGTCCTGGACAGGACGGTTCTCGATGGCCCTGTCCGAGAGCGTGCTGCCCTGCGCCTGCTCGATCGCGAGCACCCCGGCGGGGCGCGGGTGCGGCTTGACGCCCTGCAGGACCGCCGCGGTCTGCTTGGCCGAGGCGATGGACTTCTCCGGCGGCTTGACCTTCTTGAACTTGGCGAGCCCGAAGAGGGCGATCAGAATCCCCAGCAGGATGAACGCACCGCCCACGATCAGGAACGACCAGGCCAGTCCGAGCCCGAGATTGTGGATCCCGTATGCCGCGGCGAAACTCAGCACGGGGATCGCGAAGAGGATCAGCACACCCGTGACGATGAACGCCACACTGCCGATCACGCCGCGCTTGACGTCCTGACGCACCTCGGCCTTGGCCAGTGCGATCTCGTCGTGCACCAGCGCGGACATCTCAGCGGTCGCCGAAGCGAACAGCTGTCCGAGACTACGGTCGGTGCTGCCCGCGTAGTTGCCGGGGTCGCTCATCCCTGACTCCCTCTCCTCTTCCGTACATCCGATGTCAGATCATGCCGGACTGTCCGGCTTGCTGCTCGTTGCCCCCGCCCGTTCGGCAAGGCGGCGGTGCTCGGCCGCCTTCCGTTCGTGGATCGCGGCCATGCGCAGGTGGTACTCCGGGTCGTCCTGTTCGTAGACGTCGGGAACTCCCGACGCGTCCGCGTCGAGTTCCTCGGCCTCGTACAGCGCCCTGTATCTGCGTACCCGCAGTTTGAGCAGTACACCGGAGAGTACGGCCGCAATCAGGGATCCGATGAGGACCGCGGCCTTGACCTCGTTGATCATGTCGTCGTCGCCGGCGAAGGCGAGCTCCCCGATGAGCAGCGAGACGGTGAAGCCGATGCCGGCCAGCGTGGCCACCGCGAAGACATCGGCCCAGGCGAGGTCCTTGTTCAGCTCGGCCCTGGTGAAGCGGGTGACGAGCCAGGTACCGCCGAAGATGCCGACGGTCTTGCCGACGACCAGACCGAGAACCACACCGAGCGTTTCGGGCCGGGTGAAGACGCCTGCCAGAGCATCGCCCTTGAGGGTGACGCCCGCGGAGAACAGGGCGAACAGCGGGACCGCGACGCCCGCCGACAGAGGGCGCACGAGGTGCTCGATGTGTTCCCCGGGGGAATGCGTCTCTCCCTCGCGCCGGGTGCAGCGAAGCATGAGGCCCATTGCCACACCCGCGATCGTCGCGTGGACCCCGCTGTTGTACATGAGGGCCCAGATGACCAGGGCGAGCGGTACGTAGACGTACCAGCCACGCACACCCGTGCGCAGCAGTACGTAGAACACGGCGAGGCCGAGGAACGCGCCGCCGAGCGCCAGGAGGTCGATGTCCTCGGTGAAGAAGACCGCGATGATGAGGATGGCGAACAGGTCGTCGACGACTGCGAGGGTCAGCAGGAAGGCACGCAGCGCTGCGGGGAGCGACGTACCGATGACTGCGAGGACGGCCAGTGCGAACGCGATGTCGGTGGCGGTGGGCACGGCCCAGCCGGCCAGGGACCCGTCACCCAGCACCGTGGTGACCGTGTAGACGACTGCGGGGACGGCCATGCCGCAGAGTGCCGCCGCGACGGGCAGGGCGGCGGCCCGGGGGTCGCGGAGCTCCCCGGCGACCAGCTCACGTTTGAGTTCGACCCCCGCCACGAAGAAGAACACGGCGAGCAGTCCGTCGGCGGCCCAGTGGGACACCGAGAGATGCAGTCCCAGCGCTTCCGGGCCGAAGTGGAAATCGCTGACGGAGGTGTAGGCGGCGCCGAAGGTGTTGGCCCAGATCAGCGCGGTGACGGCGGCGACCAGCAGGATGACGCCGCCCACCGTCTCGGTGCGCAGGGCCTCGGCGACGTAGTTGCGTTCGGGGAGGGATAGCCGGCCGAGCAGGGTACGGCGGCCGGAAGGGGAAGAGGGCGGGACCACGAGGGAGACCTCCGGGTCGGATGACGGCAGTGGTGGCATGGCGGATACACATGCCGACCAGACTTCCCGGCGCCCCTGTGAACATTTCTATGCGGTTGTCGCCGAGTCCTCGCACCTGCCTGCGGACCGGCGGCACGTACCGGCGTGAACGTGCCCGTGAGCCGCCGGGTGGCCGGACTGCGGACGCGTACTGCTCGACGTGATCACCACTGTACCCGGGGTACGGGGAACGTATCCGGATCCGCTGCCCGCCGCTCGGCGGGGGTTCCCGGAGTCGTCCGCCTCTGTCTCTCCGCGCGCGACGCCCGGCCTCCGACAGCTTTCGGCGGGGCCCCGCCCAGGACAGCGCGGAGGGGCACCCGGTTGCTCCGGGTGCCCCTCGACGGTGTGCGGACGGGCACTTCGACCTGGCCGTCCGGACCTCTGGTCCGTTCGTCCTTGCAGGTCCCGCCGGTCCTGCTTGTTCGTCTCGCTCTAGTCGTCGGACGAAGCCGAGGGCAGCTGTGTCTGGATGAGAGCCATGACCGAGGAATCGGTGAGCGTCGTGACATCGCCCAGCTCGCGGTTCTCGGCGACATCCCGGAGCAGGCGGCGCATGATCTTGCCGGACCGGGTCTTCGGCAGCTCGGCCACCGGAAGGACGCGCTTGGGCTTCGCGATCGGACCGAGCGTGGTGCCGACGTGATTACGCAGCTCGGCGACCAGTTCCTCGGACGCTGTGGCGGTGCCACGCAGGATCACGAAGGCCACGATGGCCTGACCCGTCGTCTCGTCGTTGGCGCCGACCACGGCAGCCTCGGCGACCGCGGGGTGCGACACGAGAGCCGACTCGACCTCGGTGGTCGAGATGTTGTGCCCGGACACGAGCATGACGTCGTCGACCCGGCCGAGCAGCCAGATGTCACCGTCCTCGTCCTTCTTGGCGCCGTCGCCCGCGAAGTACTTGCCCTCGAAGCGGGACCAGTAGGTGTCGATGAAGCGCTGGTCGTCCCCCCAGATGGTGCGGAGCATCGACGGCCACGGCTCCGTGAGGACGAGATAGCCGCCCCCGCCGTTCGGTACCTCGTTGGCCTCGTCGTCGACCACGGTTGCGGAGATGCCGGGCAGGGCCCGCTGGGCCGAACCGGGCTTGGTCGGCGTGACTCCCGGGAGGGGCGAGATCATCATGGCGCCGGTCTCGGTCTGCCACCAGGTGTCCACGATGGGACAGGTGTCGGCGCCGATGTTCTTGCGGTACCAGATCCAGGCTTCCGGGTTGATCGGCTCACCGACCGAGCCGAGGACACGCAGGGACGTCAGGTCGAACTTCGCGGGGATGTCGTCTCCCCACTTCATGAACGTACGGATCGCGGTCGGCGCGGTGTAGAGGATCGTGACGCCGTACTTCTGGACGATTTCCCAGAAGCGTCCCTGGTGGGGCGTGTCGGGTGTGCCCTCGTACATGACCTGCGTCGCACCGTTGGCCAGCGGACCGTAGACGATGTAGGAGTGGCCGGTCACCCAGCCGATGTCCGCGGTGCACCAGTACACGTCGGTCTCGGGCTTCAGGTCGAAGACCGCATGGTGCGTGTACGCCGCCTGGGTGAGGTAACCCCCGGAGGTGTGCAGGATGCCCTTGGGCTTACCCGTGGTCCCCGAGGTGTACAGGATGAAGAGCGGCTGCTCCGCTTCGAAGGCCTCGGGAGTGTGCTCGGCCGACTGCCGGCCGGTGATCTCGTGCCACCACACGTCTCGGCCCTCGGTCCAGGCGGTGTCCTGACCGGTGCGACGGACCACCAGGACGTGCTCGACGCTGTCGATACGGGAAACGGCGTCGTCCACGGCCGGCTTCAGTGCCGAGGGCTTGCCGCGCCGGTAGCCGCCGTCCGAGGTGATGACGACCTTGGCGTCGGCGTCCTGGATGCGGGCTGCGATGGCATCCGCGGAGAAGCCGCCGAAGACCACCGAATGCGCTGCCCCGATACGGGCGCAGGCCAGCATCGCCACGGCGGCCTCAGGGATCATCGGCAGGTAGACCGCGACCCGGTCTCCCTTGCCCACGCCGAGTTCGGTGAGTGCGTTCGCCGCGCGGGAGACCTCGTCCTTCAGCTCGGCATAGGTGATCGCACGGCTGTCGCCGGGCTCGCCCTCGAAATGGATCGCGACCCGGTCGCCGTTGCCCGCCTCGACGTGGCGGTCCACGCAGTTGTACGCGACGTTGAGCTTGCCGTCGGCGAACCACTTGGCGAAGGGCGGATTGCTCCAGTCGAGCGTCTCCGTCGGCTCGGTGGCCCAGCTGAGGCGGCGGGCCTGCTCGGCCCAGAAGCCCAGCCTGTCCGCTTCGGCCTGCTCGTACGCCTCCACCGTCACGTTGGCGTTCGCGGCCAGATCGGCAGGCGGTGCGAACCGCCGCTCCTCCTTGAGCAGATTGGCCAAGCTTTCGTTGCTCACGACATCTCCCATTCCCAGGGTGTCCGTTGTGTCCCGGGGGACAGCTCATCAGGCCGCGGGCCAGGTGACAAGTGTCTGCCGGAAATTGGTTTAGACCTGTGTCCCGCGCGGCGGAACTCACGGGTCCCGCTTCCGCAGACAGCGCTGCGCGGTGCGAAAGCGGGACCACAAGGTCTCACGGACCGGATGAGGGAGTGGTTCAGGCACCGACCGTGGTGCCGGGGGCTGCTTCCAGTGCTTCGGCTTCGGACTCCACACCCCATACCGCACCGGGTGCGACTCGGGCGAAGACCTCGTCGGGCCCGGTTCCTGAACTGGCGCCCTCGGTCAGGAGGTAGGCCTGGGCTTCGCCGACATGGAAGTACATGCCGTGCAGCTGCAGGGTGCCTGCTGCCAGTCTGCGTGCCACCGACTCATGGGCACGCAGGTGTTCCAACTGCTGGACGACGTTGGTCAGACAGAGCTGCTCCACCGCGTCGGTGGGCAGTCGGCCGGCGATGCGCGCCCAGGAGTGGTGACGGGAGCGCATGCGCTCCAGGCTCGGCAGTCCGTGCCGCAGCCAGCGCCACAGAGGTGTCCGGGGCGTTTGCGGCTCTGCGCCCAACAGGGCCTGCATGGCGCCGCATCCCGAGTGGCCGCAGACGGTGATGGATTCGACTTCCAGCACGTCCACCGCGTATTCGATCGCGGCAGCCACGGAGTCGTCGTTACCCGTCGCCCCCTCGGTGTCCGGCGGTGGCACCAGATTGCCGACATTGCGCACCGTGAAGAGATCGCCGGGGCCGCTCGCGGTGATCATGCTGGTGACGAGGCGGGAGTCGGCGCAGGTGAGGAAGAGCTGTGACGGCCGCTGCCCTTCGGCGGCGAGGCGGGCCAGCTCCTCACGGACGAGAGGCGCGGTGGTGCGCTGGAACGAACTGAGCCCGCTGAGGAGTCGATGGGACCCGTGCCGACGGCTCGATGAGCCTGCCGGGGGTGTGGTGGCGGGGGTGATCCTGGGAATGACGTCCGAGGGCGGAGCGGCCACGGTCGTTGTGGTGTCCTGTCCACCGTCGTGGCAGTGGTGGTTGCGCCACGGTGTCCAAGGACGGCAGCACGAGTGGGCCGCCGACGCCGGTTCGGCGATCCGGCCGCCGGAGCGCCCGGTGAACTCGATGTGACCGCCCATCGCGGTCTGCGCCGCGTACCAGTCCTGGATCGTCTCGTACGCGGCGTGGTCCATGAAGAAGCCGTCCAACTCGACCACGGCGTCCACTCCGTGGGGGAGTCTTCCGAGCAGGCGGCTGAGCCGGGGGACGGCCAGGAAGGTCAGCTGCCCTCGAGCGGTCACCAGGTAGCGGCCGTCCTGTTCCGTCACGGTGATCCTGGTGCGGGCGAGCCGGTGCAGCGCGACGGCGACCGCCACGACGATGCCGATCGCCACGCCCTCGAGCACCCCGGCGAGGATCACCCCGCTGATGGTCGCGCCGTACACCAGGAACTCCCGGTGCCTGTGGACCTTCCGGATGTGGGCGAAGTTGACCATCTGGATGCCGACCACCATCACCAGGGCGGCGAGCGCGGCCAGGGGGATCCACTCAAGGGCTGTGACCAGCAGCAAGGCGGCCAGTAGTACCCAGACTCCGTGCAGCACGGTGGAGGCACGGCTCTCCGCGCCGGCACGCACGTTCGCCGAACTGCGGACGGCGCCACCGGACACGGCGAGGCCTCCGACCAGTCCCGACACCGCGTTGGCGATGCCCTGGGCCCGGAGCTCACGGTCCAGGTCGGCTCGTCTGACCGGTGGGGGAGGCGGGGTCCCGTCCTTGGCCGTCGTTGTCGACCGGTCGGCGGCGAGCTTGTCCACGGAGACCGCGGCGAGCAGGGATTCCAGACTGGCGACGAGCATCACCGTGAACACCGCTGCGGCGAGCGCCGCCACCGGGCCGTGCGGCAGCTCGGGCATTGCGTGCGAGCGCCAGGAGGGCAGGTCCACGCGGTCGATTCGAGGTGTGGCCACAGCTGCGACAGTCGTGGTGAGGGCCACTGCGGCCAGCGCCGCAGGAATTCTGCTGAGCGACCCACCGATCCGTCCGGGCAGGCGTGGCCACACGATGAGGAGAAGGATCGTGAGCGCGCCGATGACGAGGGCAGCCGGCTCGGACCGGGCCAGGTGCGAGGGCAGCGACAGCGCATTGTCCAGGGCCGAGCTCTCCGGTGCCCCGCCGAGCACGATGTGCAACTGGGCGAGGGCGATGGCCACGCCGATACCCGCGAGCGTGCCGTGAACGATGGCCGGGCTGACGGCGAGTGCGCTGCGGGCTGCTCTCAGCGATCCCAGCAGGATCTGCAGGAGGCCCGCACCGACGGTGATCGCGCACGTGGTGCGCCAGCCGTAGACCTGGATCAACTCGGCTGTCACGACGGTCAGTCCTGCGGAGGGGCCGCTGACCTGGAGGGGCGTTCCGCCCAGGAGCCCAGCGACGATTCCGCCGACCGCGGCCGAGACGAGGCCGGCGGCGAGTGGGGCGTCCATGGCCACGGCGAGACCGAGAGACATGGGGACGGCGATCAGGAAGACAGTGATCGATGCGGACAGGTCCGCACCCGAGACGCGGAAGCGCCGGCGGTGAGGAGGCGGCGGACTGTGCGGACGCTTGATTCCCGAGTCGCTCGAGGGGCGCGAACTGCGGGACGAGTGGTTGTTGCGGGTAGGGACGCAGGCAGACATTTTCCCGTCTCCTCCGGGGCAGCGCGGTCGCGGTAGGTGTGTGACGGCGGCCGTTGAGCACGGCGTGCAGCGGTGGGGCACAGCGGCGGGATTTCCAACTCTCCGTAAACGAATCGTAATGGAGAGTAAAGAATGGTGTCCATGTTTTCGAGCAAATAGCCCAGAGCGTCACCCCTTCAAGTGAATAAGCAGCTTTTCATTCGGCTTGTCGTACTGATTCCGGTGGGGCCGCGTGTGAGGTTGACGGCGCCGTGTCGGCACTTCAACGCACGAATCCTGCAAGGAAGAGGGTGGACGGATGATGGCCGCCACGAAGCGGATCGCACTGGGTGCCGTGGTCGCGGCACTCGTCGCCGGCCTGGCCGGTTGCTCGGACGCCGGCCCCGGGACCGTTCCCGATGCGGGCGAGAAGTCAGCCCCCGGCGCGGAGGGCAACTCTCCCGCCGCGGCGCCGAAGGGGCCGGTCAACCTCATCGGTGACGGTTCGACCGCGTTCACGGGGGCCCAGCCGAAACTCCCCGTCGCCAAACGCCTCAGGCCCGGTCAGAAGCCCCCGCAGTTCGTGGTGTTCTCGTGGGACGGGGCAGGTGAGGACAGTCAGAAACTCTTCTCGCATTTCCGTGCGGTCGCGAAGAAGTACGACGCGAGGATGACGTACTTCCTCAGTGGCGTGTACCTCCTTCCGGAGGAGAAGAAGGGGCTCTACGACCCGCCCCAGCACTCCGCGGGCCGCTCCGACATCGGTTTCAACGACACCGAGGGGATCCGCCACACGCTCACGGAGCTGCGGGCGGCGTGGCAGGACGGCAACGAGATCGGCACCCACTTCAACGGGCACTTCTGCGGACCGGAGGGGGGAGTCGGGACCTGGTCGGTCGAAGAGTGGAAGAGCGAGATCAGCCAGGCGAAGTCGTTCGTGAAGAGCTGGAAGACCAACACCCCGGCCCTCAAGGGTGAGGCACCGCTCCCCTTCGACTACGACAAGGAGCTGATCGGAGCCCGCACCCCGTGTCTGGAGGGGCAGAAGAACATGGTCGCGGCCGCGCGGACCATGGGATTCCGTTACGACTCGAGCGGCGTCGGCAACCAGGTCTGGCCGGCCAAGAAGGATGGCCTCTGGGACCTTCCCCTGCAGCTCGTCCCGGTGCCGGGACGAGCCTTCGAGACTCTCTCGATGGACTACAACTTCATGTTCAACCAGTCCGGCACGACTCAGGGGGATCCGGCGCAGCACGAGTACTGGGGCAACCAGATGCGAGACGGGCTGCTCCAGGCGTTCAGTCGCGCCTACAACGGCAACAGGGCTCCACTGATCATCGGCAACCACTTCGAATCCTGGAACGGTGGCACCTACATGCGTGCGATCGAGGAGACGATCAAGACGGTCTGCACCCAGCGGGACGTGCAGTGCGTTTCCTTCCGCCAGCTCGCCGACTGGCTGGACGCTCAGGACCCCGCGACGCTCGACAAGCTCGGGACCCTGAAGGTGGGGCAGGCGCCGAAACCGGGCTGGGGCGCGTTCCTCGCAGGGACCGCTCCGGCCCAGAAGCCCGCGGGTAGCCCCGTGCCCGCCAGGCCGGCCGACCAGCCGGCAGGCAGGGCGGCCGACGGCAGCGCGGACTAGGGGCCACCCTGCGGCACCGTCCCTCCGGCTCAGGCCGGTTGTGCGGCGCTCGGTTCCGAGAGGTGTTCATGCAGGACGAAGGCGGGGTCGACCTGGGCAGCCAGGTCGGCGCCCGTCTTCTCGTTGCCCCAGCTCTCCGCGTTCTTCAGATGGAAGTGGACCATCTGCCGCGTGTAACGCTCCCAGTCGCGCAGCTCGTACGAGTCCTCCGCGGCGTTCTGCAGGGCCTGCAGCGCCATCCGGTTGTCCGCCTCGAGCAGCTCGAACGGCGCCGGACGGCCCTTCTCCATCGTCCTGACCCAGTCGGACTGGCCGATTCCGACCAGAAGGTCGTCACCCACCTCGGAGCGCAGGAAGTCGAGATCGTCCTCGCCCTGCACCTTGTTGCCCACCACCTTCAGCGCGACGCCGAAGTCCCGTGCGTAGTCCTTGTACTGGCGGTAGACGGAGACACCCTTCCGGGTCGGCTCGGCAACCAGGAACGTCATGTCGAAGCGGGTGAACATGCCCGACGCGAACGAGTCCGACCCCGCCGTCATGTCGACCACCACGTACTCGTCCTGGCCGTCGACGAGGTGGTTGAGGCACAGCTCCACCGCCCCGACCTTCGAGTGGTAGCAGGCGACCCCGAGATCGGTCTCGGTGAACGGCCCGGTGGCCATCAGCTTGATCTCCCCGTCGTCGAGCCGGACCGTGCGGGCGCATGCGTCGTAGACGGGGTTGTCCTCCCGGACGCGCAGGAGCCGGGACCCCTCTCCGGGGGGCGTCGTCTTGATCATCGTCGCGGCGGAGGAGATCCGGGGATTGGTCCCGCGGAGGTAGTCCTTGATGAGTGGCAGCTGCGCACCCATGGCGGGCAGCGCGGCGGCCTCGTTCTCGTCCAGACCCAAGGCGGCGCCCAGATGCTGGTTGATGTCGGCGTCCACAGCTACGACGTGGGCTTCATTGGCAGCGAGGTGGCGGATGAAGAGCGAGGACAGCGTTGTCTTTCCGCTGCCGCCCTTCCCCACGAAAGCGATCTTCATGTTCACCTAGGGTAGCCGCATAGTCGCTCGCTGCTGTCGTTCTTCGTGAAGAACGCCACTCCCTGGCGGTATCGGGGCCCTAGGCGCGTAGCCTCCCTACTTATGAGTACGACTCCTTCGGACCCGCTTGCCGCCCTGGGGGACCTGCCGGGGGTCGCCGACGCGGTGGACTCCGTACGCAAGGCCGTGGACAGGGTCTACGGACACCGGGTCATGCGGCGCCGCAGCAACGAGGTCACAGCCGAGGCGGCCCTGCGTGGAGCCCGCGGTTCGGCATCTCTCTCCGGGGCCGACTGGAATCTCGAGGAAGTGCGCCGACGCACGGACTTCAGCGGCGAGGATGAGGCCCGCATCGTCGGAGCCGCTCTGAGGCTCACCGCGGAGGCAGGGCAGTTGCTCTCGATCTGGCGGCAGTCACCGCTTCGGGTCCTGGCCCGGCTTCATCTTGTCGCAGCAGGCGGTGCAACTCCCGACGACACGGTCGGCAGGCCCCGGCTGGCCGGTGAGCCGGTCGACGAGCCACTGATCGAGGCGCCCGTCCCCGACGCGGACGAGGTGTCCGGACGTCTTGAGGGGCTGTCGCAGCTGATCATCGCCGGCGGCTCCGCGCCCGCTCTGGTCACGGCCTCGGTGGTGCACGGTGAACTGCTGGCGCTGCGCCCCTTCGCGTCGCACAACGGTCTCGTCGCCCGGACCGCCGAGCGCATCGTGCTGATCGGTAGCGGCCTCGACCCGAAGTCGATCTGTCCCGCCGAGGTCGGTCATGCGGAGCAGGGACGCGCGGCCTATGTCGCAGCGTTCGAGGGATACGTCTCGGGAAGCCCTGAGGGGATGGCCGCATGGATCGCGCACTGCGGCCGCTCGGTCGGACTGGGTGTCAGGGAGTCGACGGCGGTGTGTGAGGCGCTGCAACGCGGCGCGGCGTAGGTGCCGCTCCTCCGGGGGCTGGGGGCCGCGCGTGTGAGGGATTGGGCCTGTGGGTCAAGAGGCTTCGGAAAGGGTTGCGGCGGTACCGTTTCCGGTACCGCCGCTGGCACGTCCGCCCAGTTACCAAGCGTCCTCGATATGTGCCCATCAGGTCGGGTTCTTTGCCCGTCACCTGGTGCGGCTGGCCCGTAATCGACGGGTCGACGTCGCGTGGGTGCTCGACTTCCGTGCTCGGTCCGTGGGGCCTCATGTGCGTAAAAGGTGATCCTCGCGGATGTCCCTGGTCTCGCGGGCCGTTGAATCCTTTGTACTCCTGGACCAGAGGGAGTGGAAGGTTCTGCCGCTTTTCTTTACTTTTGCATTCAAATGCAGGCGACTACGAGTATTGCCGAGGGGGCGGCTGCGCGGTGGTGAGCCGCACTGCCGGGCTCGGGGGTGAGGTCGGCCCGGCCGCACGTCTGTCAGGTGGCGAGCGTCGAGGCCCGGCGCCGGTTGGTGTACCAGACCAGTCCGGCGGTCACGGCAGCCGCGCCCAGTGCGGCCGCGGCCACCAGTGCGGGGCGTGGTGGCATCGAGAACGCGGGCAGACGCTGCTTGAGACGAACGGGGCGGTCGAAGACGAGAATCGGCCACTCCCTGAGGGCTGCCTCGCGTCGCAGGGTCCGGTCCGGGTTGACGGCGTGCGGGTGCCCGACGGACTCGAGCATCGGTACGTCGGTTGCCGAGTCGCTGTACGCATAGCAGCGTGAGAGGTCGTAACCCTCTGATTCGGCGAGAGCCTTGATCGCCTCGGCCTTGGTGGGGCCGTAGGCGTAGTACTCGATTTCGCCTGTGTAGCAGCCGTCGTCACCCACGACCATCCGGGTCGCCACCACTCTGTCCGCACCGAGCAGTTCTCCGACCGGTTCGACGACCTCGGCGCCCGAGGTCGAAACGATGACCACGTCGCGCCCGGCGGTGTGGTGCTCCTCGATGAGGGTCGCCGCCTCGTCGTAGATGATCGGGTCGATCAGATCGTGCAGGGTCTCGGCGACGAGGTCCTTGACCTGCTGGACGTTCCATCCCTTGCAGAGCGCTGAGAGGTATTCACGCATCCGCTCCATCTGGTCGTGATCGGCACCTCCGGCGAGGAACACGAACTGTGTGTACGCGGTGCGCAGTACAGCGCGTCGGTTGATCAGCCCGCCTTGGTAGAAGGACTTGCTGAAGGTCAGTGTCGATGACTTCGCAATGACCGTCTTGTCCAGGTCAAAGAAGGCTGCTGTACGCGGCGAGAAGCAGTTTTCCACAAAGGTGAGCATAGGGGCCCGCCATTCGGCGTAAAGTCCGGTGGGTGGGTTTGCTTGAGAAGGTGCTCGGGTACACCATGGAAGTCACGGATCGTTCGCGACCGTGCTAACCCGGTCCGACTCCTCCCCCCCCGAGTCGGCCGTGGGGACGACCCCCGCTCTCCCCCCCGGCGGGGGTCGTCGCATGTCCGGACGGGTTTTCAGACAGTGGATCGAGGCACTCTCTCCCCTGTCAGCCTCCACCGACCACTTCTGGCGGCGACGCACTCGATCATCCATGGTCACTTTGCGTAGCGGAAGTGCTGCGCTGTGAAAGTCCCCTGTACGAGCTACCGAGTTATTCACAACGTCGGAGGTGTCCACAGTTTCTGGGCAAGATCCACATGTTTTTCCGTGGAGTCGCATGGTGATTC
This sequence comes from Kitasatospora papulosa, assembly GCF_000717245.1. Taxonomy (GTDB): domain Bacteria; phylum Actinomycetota; class Actinomycetes; order Streptomycetales; family Streptomycetaceae; genus Streptomyces; species Streptomyces papulosus. Next base: position 134,955 of record NZ_JNYQ01000002.1, on the reverse strand, counting down.
CACCCGTGAAGTCCGCGGGTTCCGGAATCGCGTCTCTCGGAAGCGTTCGAGATCGCCGCGAAACCGCACTGAGGGGCAGTGGGAGGGGCGGAGATCGTGGCTGGATCTTTCATGGGCGAAGGCCCGTCGAGCATCGAAGGGTGCCGGAGCGGACCGCTGATCGTGACCGAGGACGCCGAGCTGCTGGACGATCTGCTCAGGTTGTGCGCGGCGGCAGGAGCGGTTCCCGAGGTCCATCACGGACCTCCGGGCGAGAGGGGCGGCTGGGAAAGGGCCCCGATGGTTCTGGTGGGCGACGACGCGGCGGGAGCATGCCGTGGGATTGCCCGCAGGCCTGGCGTCATGCTCGTCGGCAGGGATCAGGACGATCCTGATGTATGGCGCCGCGCGGTGGAGATCGGTGCCGAGTACGTGCTGAGGCTGCCCGATTCCGAAGGGTGGCTCGTCGACCAGATCGCCAATGCGGCGGAAGGCGTGGGCAGATCGGCGCTCACCGTCGGAGTGATCGGAGGACGTGGTGGTTCCGGTGCGTCCACGCTGGCCTGTGCGCTCGCCGTGACAGCGGCGAGGTCAGGTCGGCGGACCATGCTCATCGACGGGGATCCTCTGGGTGGCGGGATCGACGTGTTGCTGGGCGGCGAGATGTCCGAGGGCCTGCGGTGGCCGGATTTCGCCCGTTCGAAGGGGAGAGTGGGTGGAGGGGCGCTGGAGGAGTCCTTGCCGGCGTTGCACGGGCTGCGCGTGCTCAGCTGGGGCAGGGACGACGAGGTGGTCGTTCCGCCGCAGGCCATGCGATCGGTGCTCGCCGCAGCGCGTCGACTCGGCGGTGTGGTGGTCGTCGATCTGCCGCGGAGGGTCGACCAGAGCGTGGCGGAGGCGCTGGCTCAGCTGGATGTCGGACTGCTGGTCGTGCCCGGGGAGCTGAGAGCTGTCGCGGCGGCGCAGCGCGTGGCGTCGTCCGTCCGCATGGTCCTGGAGGATCTGCGGATCGTCGCCCGGGGACCCTACTCGGCCGGGCTGGACGAGCACTGGGTGGCGAAGGCTCTGGGACTGCCGCTCGTCGGCGATCTGCCCCCGGAGACCGGGTTGTCCGCGGCCCAGGACAGCGGCTCGCCCCCGGGCACGAGTTCCCGCGGGACGCTTGCTCGTTTCTGCAACGCCTTCTGGGAGCTGGCGGACACTCCGGCACGCTCGGACGGCGCTCTGTCCCGGCCTCGGGTGGGAGAGACGCGATGACCGACGCGTTGTTCGATGCCGTGCGCCAGCGACTGGCCCGTAGCGGTGTGGCGCCCACTCCCGCGGGGGTGGCAGCCGCCCTCAGGGAACAGGGCCGGCTGCTCGGTGACGCGGAAGTCCTCGGCGCGGCCGAGGAACTGAGGGGCGAGCTTGTCGGCACCGGGGTGCTGGAGCGGCTGCTGGCCGACCCTGCGGTGACCGATGTGCTGGTGTCGGCTCCGGACCGGGTGTGGGTGGACCGCGGTGGTGGACTCGAGCTGACCCGGGTCGTCTTCCAGGATGCGGCCGCCGTCCGGCGGCTGGCTCAGAGGCTTGCCGCGGTGGCGGGGCGCCGGCTGGACGACGCCCGGCCGTGGGTGGACGCCAGGCTGCCGGACGGAACGCGCATGCACGCGGTCCTGCCACCGGTGTCCGTCGGCTCGACGTGCCTCTCCCTGCGTGTGGTGCGGCCCAAGGCCTTCACGCTGGCGGAGCTTGTGGCGGCGGGGACGGTTCCGCCCGGCGGAGACCGGTTGCTCAAGGCGCTGGTAGAGGCCAGGGTCTCGTATCTGATCAGCGGAGGAACCGGAGCTGGGAAGACGACCCTGCTGTCAAGCCTGCTGGGTGTTGTCGGTGAGCGGGAACGCATCGTGCTGGCCGAGGACTCGGCGGAACTTCGGCCCGATCACCCGCATGTCGTGCGACTGGAATCGCGTCCCGCCAACCAGGAAGGTGCCGGACGGGTGACGCTGCGGGATCTTGTGCGTCAGGCGCTGCGCATGCGTCCTGACCGCCTGGTGGTGGGGGAGGTCCGGGGCGCCGAGGTGACGGAGCTCCTGGCTGCCCTCAACACCGGACACGAAGGCGGATGCGGCACGGTGCATGCGAACGCGGCCGAGCATGTTCCGGCACGTCTGGAGGCTCTGGGGACGGCTGCTGGCCTCGACCGGGCGGCTCTGCACAGTCAGCTGGCCGCGGCGCTCTCCGTAGTCGTCCACCTTGTCCGGGACAGGAACGGGCAGCGGCGCCTGTCCGAGGTCCATGTACTCGAACGCGATTCCGCGGGCCTGGTCGTCACTGTGCCCGCCCTGAGTTGGAGCGCCCGAGGGTTCGTTCCGGAGCGGGGTTGGGAGCGGCTCGGCCTGCTGGTCGGGGAGCAGCTGTGACGGCGACCGGCTTCCACGAGCTGATGCGTGTACCGGAGTGCGTGATGGCGGGCTTCACGGGTCTGGCCGGCGGGTTGGCCGTGGCACGGGACACCGGAGCGCGGCGGGCCAGAGCCTTGACTGGTCGACGGTGGCAGACGCAGCGGTGGCCGGCCGTATGGGCTGCGGTCCGCCCCCTGCTCGAGCGGCGGCGGGAATGGCTGTGTGTCCCTGTGGCGGCCTTGCCGGCCTTGGTGGGGGAATCGGTGCTGCCGTTGCTCGCCGGCGCTGTGGCGGTCCCTCTCGCGAGGCGCTGGCTGGAACGGAGGGAGCGGCGGCGCGCGCGAGAGAAGGCGGCCCACTCGGTGACGGTGCTCTGCGGGGCGGTGATCGGAGAGTTACGGGCTGGACGTGAGCCCGGGCAGGCCTTGCTCATCGCCGCGCGTGATGCCGACGCACTGGGCACTTCCGGGCCCGCCGTGTTGGCCGCAGCTCGGTTCGGCGGCGATGTCCCGGCCGCCCTGCTACAGGCCTCGGCCGGCCCGGGTCTCGACGGTCTCGCCGGGATGGCGGCCTGCTGGCGGGTCGCTGTGAATGGCGGAGCCGGACTCGGGGCAGGCCTGGCCCGGCTGGAGGGCGCGCTGCGGGGGGAGAGGCGGCGGCGGGAGGAGCTACGTGCGCAGCTTGCCGGCGCGTGGTCGACGGTGGTGGTACTGGCGTTGCTGCCGATGCTGGGGCTGGGACTGGGGGCGGCGCTCGGAGCGGACCCGCTGAGGGTTCTCCTGCACACCCCGGGCGGGCTTGTCTGCCTGGTGACAGGCGGCGCTCTGGAGGCCGCAGGTCTGTTCTGGGCCTCACGGATCGTACGGGCGGGGGAGGCGGCATGAGTCCGATGTCCGTCCCGGGGGATTGGCCGACCACGGCCGGGCTGGTCGGGGCTGCTCTGGGCACAATCGCGTACCTCACTCTCACGATGACCGGCAGACGCAGCGAGCTGCGCGTACGCAGGCGGGGGGACGGGCTGACCAAGTCCGGTGTGAGCAGGCGGAGACGGGGGTTGCTGGACCTGCGTGGCGCGAGCCGTGGTCCTGCCCGCCTGTGGGCGATGTTCCTGGGTGTCTGGGCGGTTGGCTGGGTGCTTGTCGGTGGGATCGCGGGATGCGGGGTCGGCCTTCTGGCGGCGTACGGAGTGCGGCGGTGGCGGCGCTCCGGCAAGGGGTGTGCCGCAGCCGGTCAAGAGGCTGATGTCGCTCTGATCGCCCGGCAGCTGCCGATGACCGCGGATCTCTTGGCCTCCTGCCTCTCGGCGGGAGCCGGGCCGCGGGAGGCGGCGGAGGCGGTCGGGGAATCCGTCGCAGGTCCGGTCGGGGAGCGGCTGGCTCGTACGGCAGCAGTGATTCTCCTCGGCGGCGAACCGGACGAGGCGTGGCGCCGGTTCGGGGAGTTGCCAGGTGCGGCGCCACTCGCCCGCTGCATGGCACGAGCCTCGTCGACGGGTGCGCCCGCGGCGGAGCCTGTCTCCGGGCTGGCCGACGAGATACGCGCCGAGCGGGCGAGTGCGGCCGTGGCGCGTGCTCAGCGGGCCGGCGTGCTGATCACCGCGCCGGTGGGGCTCTGCTTCCTGCCCGCCTTTCTGGCGGTGGGAGTGGCACCGGTGGTGATCGGGCTGGCGACGGGGCTCTCGCGAAGCGGCTGAGCCTCGGCAGGCGCTCGGCCCCGGCCCGTGCCGGCGCGCGGGGGCGATCCGATGGCGTGGGGTCGTTTGGCTGACGCGGGGCGTCCGACGTGGTCGGGGCGTTCGCCTATGCGGGGCGATCCGGCGGTCGGGCAGCGGTCCGGGCCGAGCTCACGCGTGGGTCCGATGCATGACCACGACTGGGCGCCGGAGCCGGACGGCCGATGGTTCCCGAGCGTGAGGCGGGAGTCCGGCCGGCTCCATGCCGGCCGGTAGCGCCGGATCAAGAGTTCTGGGTGGAACAACATGACGTCCGAGACATGGGGGTTGGAAATCGTGCTCGAAATCGGCGGGAAGTTCATGGAGCGGTCGCTGAGTGTTCTGCGTGGTGTGTGGCGCGCCAGGTTCGGCAGGCGTGCCGGCTGCGGGGGCCTTGACCGGGGGATGACAACGTCCGAGTACGCGGTGGGGACCATCGCCGCCTGCGCATTCGCTGCGGTGCTCTACAAGGTGGTGACCAGCGGAGCCGTGCTGTCGGCGTTGCAGTCGCTGATCAAGGGCGCCCTTGATGCGAAGTTCTGAGGGGGCCGCCGGGCGCAGGAGCGCCGACCGGGGTGCGGTGACGGCGGAGGCCGCCATGGCCCTCACCGTGCTTGTGGCGTTCGTCTTCGCTCTCGTCTGGGCGCTGGTGGCTGCGGCGGACCAGATCCGCTGTGTGGATGCCGCCCGCGCCGGAGCACGGGCGGCGGCCCGGTCCGAGCCCGAGGCCGCGGTGCGTGCCGTTGCCCGGGAGTCGGCGCCGGACAGGGCTCGGGTCGCTGTGGAGCGTGCGGGGGGACTGTGGCGGGTCAGGGTGGAGGCACCGACGCCGGGGCCGGGGGCACTGGCCCTGACCCTGAGCGCCGAGGCGGTCGCCCTGGCCGAGGACACCGTGGGGACGGAGGACGGATCCGTGGGGATGGAGGACACCGCTTCAGGGACGGTGGACGGAATGGGGATGGAGGAGGGCGTGGGGGCGGAGCCGTGAGGAGGAGAGGGAGCGGAGAAGGTGCTGAAGACCGAGGGCTGGCGACTGTCTGGGTGGCAGTCACGACTGCGACGCTCTGCGCGGTGTTTGCGACGGTGCTCGCGCTCGGGCAGGCCGTGGCGGCCCGTCACAGGGCCGGTGGCGCCGCGGACCTGGCGGCGCTTGCCGCGGCCGATCAGGCACTCCGGGGTGTGGAGGCGGCCTGCGGGGAGGCCACGAGGGTTGCCGCGGCCCAGGGCGCGGAGATCGTGCGCTGCGGAGTCAGGGGCGAGATCGCCGACGTAACGGCTCGTGCACGCTTCGGACCCTACGCACCCGAGGTCAGGTCGAGGGCGGGGCCACCACAGGCCTCGCCGTCCGGCGGTGCCGTCGGTGCCGTTGTCTCCGCCCGGGAAGTGGAACCGCGCGGTGCGTTCCTCAGCCGGCGCCGTCCGGTCGTGGGCCCTCCGTGCTCTCCGCCGAGGGCGTCTCCCCGGGATCGGGCGGCGCCGTCCTGAGCAGCTCGGTCAGGAGTCGCACAGCGCCTCGTTTGTGCAGTGGGTCGTTGCCGTTGCCGCACTTGGGGGACTGGATGCAGGACGGACAGCCCGCCTCGCACTCGCAGGACGCGATGGCCTGCCGCGTCGCGGTGAGCCAGGTGCGGGCCGTGTGGAAGGCGCGTTCCGAGAAACCGGCACCACCGGGGTGGCCGTCGTAGACGAACACCGTGGGCAGGAGCGTGTCGGGGTGCAGGGGCACGGAGACACCGCCGATGTCCCAACGGTCGCAGGTGGCGAAGAGCGGCAGCATCCCGATGGAGGCGTGTTCTGCCGCGTGCAGGGCACCTCCGAGGATCTCCGGGCTGATCCGGGCCGCGTCCAGCTGGTCCTCGGTGACCGTCCACCACACGGCGCGGGTGCGCAGGGTGCGCGGCGGCAGGTCGAGCTTGGTCTCACCCAGGACCTCTCCGGTGATCAGCTTGCGGCGCAGGAAGGAGACGACCTGGTTGGTGACCTCGACGGAGCCGAAGCAGAGCCGCCCGTCACCCCACGGAATCTCGGTGTCGGTCTCCAGCACGGAGATCGCTGTCGTGTCGCGGGCGTTGGTGGAGTAAGGGGGGACGGCTTCCTCCACCAAGGCCACCGAATCCTCCAGATCGAGGGCTCGGACCAGGTAGGTCCGGCCCTGGTGCAGGTGGACGGCGCCCTCGTGGACGGAGGTGTGCGCGGCCGCTTCGTCGACGGTCCCCAGCAGCCGGCCGGTGTCCGCCTCGACGATCTGGACCGGACGGCCGCCCGCGCCTCGGATGTCGGTCAGGTCGGCTGCGCGTTCACGGCGCGTCCAGTGCCAGCCAGTCGTCCGTCTGCGCAGCAGCTTCGCGGCCTCCAGCTGCGGCAGAAGCTCGGGCACCGTGGGGCCGAAGAGCGCGATGTCGTCTTCCGTGAGGGGGATCTCCGCAGCCGCGGCGCACAGGTGCGGCGCGAGGACATAGGGGTTGTCCGGGTCCAGGACGGTCGACTCCACCGGCTGGTCGAACAGCGCCTCGGGATGGTGGACGAGGAATGTGTCCAGCGGATCGTCCCTGGCCACGAGGACGGCGAGGGCGCCCTGCCCCGAGCGCCCGGCGCGCCCCGCCTGCTGCCAGAGCGAGGCCCGGGTCCCCGGGTAGCCGGCGATGACGACGGCGTCCAGGCCCGAGACGTCGATGCCCAGCTCCAGCGCTGTCGTGGCGGCCAGTCCGAGCAGGTCACCGGAGTGCAGGGCTCTTTCCAGGGCCCGGCGTTCCTCCGGCAGGTATCCGCCGCGGTAGGCGGCGACCCGTCCGGGGAGCGAGCGGTCCACCTCGGCGAGTCGCTCCTTGGCGATGACGGAGATGAGCTCGGCGCCCCGCCTGGAGCGCACGAAGGCGACCGAGCGCACACCCTGAACGGTGAGGTCGGTCAGGAGGTCGGCGGTCTCGGCGGTGGCCGTACGGCGCACCGGAGCCCCCCTCTCGCCGTGCAGATCGGTCAGCGGCGGTTCCCAGAGTGCGAAGACCATTTCCCCTCTGGGCGACGCGTCGTCGGCGACCTCCTTGACGGGCAGGCCTGTGAGACGCCCTGCGGCGACGGAGGGATGCGCGGCGGTGGCGGAGGCGAGGAGAAAGACGGGATCGGAGCCGTAGCGGGCGCAGAGGCGGCGTAGCCGGCGCAGCACCTGGGCGACGTGGGAGCCGAAGACGCCCCGGTAGGTGTGGCACTCGTCGATGACCACGAAGCGGAGGGCGCGCAGGAACGAGGCCCACCGGGGGTGGGAAGGAAGGATGCCTCGATGCAGCATGTCGGGGTTGGTCAGCACGTAATTGGCGTACTGACGCACCCATTCGCGTTCTTCGACCGGCGTGTCCCCGTCGTAGACCGCAGGCCGGATCGCCGAGCCGAGCGGCGTCGCGAGTGCCTTCACCGACCGGCGCTGGTCGGCAGCCAGAGCCTTGGTGGGGGCGAGGTACAGGGCGGTGGTGCCTCGGCCGTTCGGGGCATGGGAGCCGTCGAGGAGGGTACTCAGTACCGGAGCCAGGTAGGCCAGGGACTTTCCCGACGCCGTCCCGGTGGAGATCACGACTGACTCGCCGTCCAGCGCGTGTTCGGCTGCGGCGGCCTGGTGGGTCCACGGATGGTCGATTCCGGCCTGACCGATTGCGGAGATCACTTCTGGCCGGATGCGATCAGGCCAGGTGGCATGGGTTCCCGCACGCGGGGGCAAGTGCTCCGTATGAGTGATGCGCGCTGCCCGGCCCGCCGATGCGGCGAGCCGGTCGAGAACCACTGCGGGAGAGGGGCGCGAGCCTGCGTTCCCGGGTGGTCGACTGGGGCGGTGATTCTTGGCCATCGGCACCGAGTGTGTCACTGGCGTGACGGACAATGGTCCCAAGGCGTCGTGCATGGCTGCTGGTAAGTGATTGAATGCCATCGCGGCTGGCGATCCGTCCCCTGGCCTCCGTCGGGGAGACCGAGGGGCGACCGCTCGATAGCAAGGTGCTGGAGGATCCGTGGACCTGTCCCTGTCGACTCGCAATGTGTCCGGGCCTGGTGGCGACCGTACGGTCGTCGAGGTCGGTGGCGAGATTGATGTGTATACCGCGCCCAAGCTGCGCGAGCAGTTGGTCGAGTTGGTGAATGACGGCAGCTACCACCTGGTTGTCGACATGGAAGGCGTCGACTTCCTCGACTCCACCGGCCTCGGCGTGCTTGTGGGCGGCTTGAAGCGTGTGCGGGCCCATGAGGGCTCGCTGCGCCTGGTGTGCAACCAGGAGCGCATTCTCAAGATTTTCCGGATCACAGGCCTGACCAAGGTGTTTCCCATTCACACCACGGTCGACGAGGCTGTCGCGGCCACCGACTGAGTCGGTGCAGGCCGGCCCCGCCAGGGTCGGCAGGCATGGCGGTGACGGACCGGCAGGCGGCAGCAGTCGGGCCGCCATGAGCAGGCGGTCGACCACATGGTCGGCTGCCGGCTTCGTCGGTTCCCGGGGGAGAATGAGAGCAGGGGTACCGGGCGCCATGCCCGGGCCCCTGAGAAGCACGTCCATACGTTCGAGGGGGATGGCATGCCAACCGTTGAACTCCGCTTCAGCGCTCAGCCCGAACACGTCAGGACGGCCCGCCTCGTGGCAGCCGCAGTGGCGCGCCGGGCCGGCGTGGACGAGGCGGTGCTCGACGAGGTCAGACTCGCGGTCGGCGAGGCGTGCAGCCGCGCCGTAGGGCTGCATCGGAGCCATGGCATCGCCGCCCCTGTCACGGTCGTTCTGACCGAGGACGAGAAGGCGTTCTCCATCGAGGTCGGGGACGGGCATCTCGCCACGGGGAGCGACGCCTCGGCACCGGGAGCGCCTGGTGGCGGAAACCCGGATGTCGCGGAGACCGAAGCGGACAGCGAGGACGAGATGGGCCTCGCGGTCATCAGTGGCCTGGTCGACGACGTGGAAGTCCGTACGGGTGCGGACGGCGGAGTGATCCGTATGACTTGGCCGACGACTCCGGCCGTGATGCTTCCCTGACTCACCCCGCCCGGCGCTGTCGTTCAAGCCCGGCGTGATGCACCAGCCCGCTGCGGCCCCTGCTTGATTCACGATCACCGGGCGCCGCGACCCTCGGACGCGCTCGCACTGCCCGGACGCGTCCGTCCTGCACGGGACCGCCCGCCCTGCACGACCCGCATCATGCGGGCCTCTCGCGACGCGACGAGACGAGATCGAGGCGGACGAGGCCGCTGAGGCTTGAGCATTTAGGCCTGATCCTCAAGCTTGATCCGCAGGCCCTGATCCGCAGGCACAATCCTTCAGGCACCGTCCGTCCGGCACCCGGCACCCGCTGGTCGGCATCCGAACCCGAACCCCCCCACACCCCGTGCCCGACCTCCGTCGCCCGGCCTCGCGCACTGCCGCTTTCGGGTCCGGTGGGTGGGGCCCCTGCCGCCCAAGCTCCTTCGCGCCTGATCGGTGATCTCCGGGAATTCCTTGTGTGTCATGTGCCGGTCCCATTACTGCATTCGGGCCCAAGGGTGTGCGAGATCATTTGCCATTGGGTGGACGAAAAACGATTTCATTGACCACCCGCTGTTTTGATCGGATTCTTCTCCCTACAATCCGTCCACGTCTTGAGCGCTCAGCGTCAAGGAGGACGTATGGCGGAGTTCGTCAACACCCCACTCGCAGAACTGACGTACGTTTCCGTACCTTCCGGCCGGTCCACCTCACTCGCATCCGCAGTACTCACCGACGGCAACCGGATGATCGTCGTCGTCATCGCGGTCGTCGCCCTTGCCGCGCTGGTCGTGGCCCGGCTGCTGGCGCGCCAGGTGCTGGCTGCCGGTGAGGGTACCGAACGCATGAAAGAGATCGCGGCAGCCGTCCAGGAAGGCGCGAACGCCTATCTGGCCCGACAGTTGCGTACCGTCGGCATTTTCGCCGTGGTCGTCTTCTTCCTGCTTCTGCTGCTTCCGGCCGACAACTGGTCGCAGCGCGCGGGGCGCTCGCTGTTCTTCCTGGTGGGGGCGCTTTTCTCGGCGGCCACCGGATACATCGGCATGAGGCTCGCCGTCCGCAGCAATGTGCGCGTGGCAGCAGCCGCGCGGGAGGCGACTCCCGCGCAGGGTGAACCGGAAAGAGATCTCACCACGGTTTCGCACCGGGCGATGAAGATCGCTTTTCGTACCGGTGGTGTGGTCGGCATGATCACGGTGGGCCTCGGTCTGCTCGGTGCGTCCTGCGTGGTGCTCGTCTACGCCGCCGACGCGCCCAAGGTGCTGGAAGGGTTCGGCCTCGGCGCCGCGTTGATCGCCATGTTCATGAGGGTCGGCGGGGGCATCTTCACCAAGGCCGCCGATGTGGGCGCAGACCTCGTGGGCAAGGTGGAGCAGGGAATCCCCGAGGACGATCCGCGCAATGCCGCCACCATCGCCGACAACGTGGGTGACAACGTCGGCGACTGCGCGGGCATGGCCGCGGACCTCTTCGAGTCGTACGCCGTGACCCTCGTGGCCGCGCTCATCCTGGGCAAGGCGGCCTTCGGGGACGCGGGGCTCGCCTTCCCGCTGATCGTGCCTGCGATCGGGGTGGTCACGGCGATGATCGGGATCTTCGCCGTCGCTCCCCGGCGTGCGGACCGCAGTGGGATGAGCGCCATCAACCGCGGGTTCTTCGTGTCGGCGGTGATCTCGCTCGCCCTCGTGGCAGTGGCCGTCTTCGTCCATCTGCCGTCCTCCTACGCCGAGCTCGACGGCGTCACGGACGGGGCCATCACCTCGCACGGCGGAGATCCGCGTGTCTTCGCACTGGTCGCCGTGGCCATCGGGATCGTGCTGGCCGCTCTGATCCAGCAGCTCACCGGCTACTTCACCGAGACCGGTCGGCGTCCGGTGCGGGACATCGGGAAATCCTCGCTGACCGGGCCGGCGACCGTCGTGCTGGCGGGCATCTCCATCGGCCTGGAGTCGGCGGTCTACACCGCCCTCCTGATCGGGCTCGGCGTCTACGGGGCGTTCCTGCTCGGCGGCACGTCGATCATGCTGGCGCTCTTCGCGGTGGCCCTGGCCGGCACCGGGCTGCTCACCACCGTGGGCGTCATCGTCGCGATGGACACGTTCGGCCCGGTCTCCGACAACGCCCAGGGCATCGCTGAGATGTCAGGGGACGTCACAGGAGCGGGAGCCCAGGTCCTCACGGATCTGGACGCCGTCGGCAACACCACCAAGGCCATCACCAAGGGCATCGCGATCGCCACGGCGGTGCTGGCGGCGGCCGCGCTCTTCGGCTCGTACCGGGACGCCATCGCCACCGCGGTCGACGACGTGGGAGCAGGGGCGGGGGAGCTCGGGCTGAGTCTGGACATCTCGCAGCCGAACAACATGGTCGGCCTCATCGTCGGAGCCGCGGTCGTCTTCCTCTTCTCCGGGCTGGCCATCAACGCGGTCTCCCGTTCGGCGGGAGCCGTGGTCCACGAGGTTCGCCGGCAGTTCCGGGAGCACCCGGGGATCATGGACCGCACGGAGAAACCCGAGTACGGACGCGTGGTCGACATCTGCACCAAGGATGCTCTGCGCGAGCTGGCCACACCCGGCCTGCTCGCCGTCCTCGCACCCATCGCGGTGGGGTTCACCCTGGGGGTCGGGGCCCTCGGTTCGTTTCTCGCGGGTGCCATCGCCACCGGGACCCTTATGGCGGTCTTCCTCGCCAACTCCGGTGGCGCGTGGGACAACGCCAAGAAGCTCGTCGAGGACGGTCACCACGGGGGCAAGGGAAGTGACGCCCATGCGGCGACGGTCATCGGTGACACGGTCGGCGACCCCTTCAAGGACACGGCGGGCCCGGCCATCAACCCGCTCCTGAAGGTGATGAATCTCGTGGCGCTGCTGATCGCCCCGGCGGTGGTGCAGTTCAGTTACGGGGAGGACGCGAGCCCGGGCGTCAGAGCCCTGGTCGCCGTCATCGCCGTGGTGGTCGTCGTCGGCGCGGTCCACGTGTCCAAGCGACGGGGAATCGCCGTGGGTGACAGCGACGGTCCGACCGGCGGTGGCGGTGGCGCGGGTGCTGGTGACGGCCCTGCCACGTCCACCGGGCCCGCTGCTCTCCGGTGATCCCGTCGGTCCCGGCAGGAGTTCCTTCCGGGTGACGTCCGATCAGAGGAACGGTGGGCGCCATGCTCTGACGTGGTGTCCGCCGTTCCCAGGTCCCGGAGGGCGGCGGCCACGGAATGGATCCGTACAGGTGTCCGAGTGAATGGGTGAGTGGTATCTCCCTCACTTCTCTTGGTGCAAATGGCTTCAAAAGATTACATATCGGATACCCGGCGCCTGATTGTCGTCCACTTGCCGTGTAAGTTCCGGGGCCGAGAGCCTTGGAAGGGACCCCATCCGGTGAACAAGAAGCTTGCAGCCGCACTGTCCGGCGGTGCGGTACTCGTACTGACGCTGTCGGGTTGCAGCGACGACAGCGACAACAAGGTGAACGACTGGGCGAAGAAGGTCTGCGACCAGGTTCAGCCGCAGTTGCAGAAGATCGCGAACGCCAACGCCGCGATCCAGCAGCAGACGGCCGACAACAGCAAGCCCGCCGACGTCCAGAAGACCGACTCGGCGGCCTTCCAGCAGATCTCGCAGGCGTACAAGGCGCTTGGTTCGGCCGTGGAGTCGGCGGGCGCGCCGCCGGTGGACGGCGGGGAGACCACCCAGAAGGAGGCCGTGAAGGAGCTCAACGCCTCCTCCGTGGCCTACGCGGGCCTGAAGACCAAGGTCGACGCGCTCGACACGAAGGACCAGGCGAAGTTCGCCGACGGTCTCAAGGGCATCGCCGACGAGCTGAACAAGATCAGCACCAACGGTGACCAGGCGCTGAAGAAGCTCCAGTCCGGCGAGGTCGGCTCCGCGATGGCGAAGCAGAAGGGCTGCCAGAAGCCGACCGCTTCGGCGCCGCCCGCGTCCGCTCCGTCCGCCCCGGCGTCGGAGCCCGCCTCGCCGTCCGCGTCGCCGAGCGAGAAGTCGTAGCGGCGAGGCCCTCAGGGACGGGAAGTCGTAGCGGCGGGACGCACAGCGACGGGAAGCCGCAGCAGCGAGAAGTCATGGTGACGGGAAGCCGCAGCAGCGGGACGCCGTAGTGCGGCGAGCAGGCCCGGCGTGGACGCGCTCACAGCGGCCCGGCCGCCCCTCGTGGGGCGCCGGGCCGCTGCCGTTGTCGGCGGGAGCGGCCACAATGGTCGGGTGAGTACGACCAGCCTCCCCGCGTCCGAATCCGCCGCCCGGCTCCGCGAAGCCCTGACCGCCGCCGCGTTCACCGCCGATGGCCTCCTCGAACGGCTCGGCGCGCCCGCCTACGCCGCGCTCGCCCGAAGCGAGACCGTCCCGGCTCTCCGGGCCACCCGCGGGGACTCGCCGCTCGACACGCTGGTGCGGCTGTTCCTGCTGCAGCGCCCCGTGCCGGCCGCCGCGGCCGCCGCGGCGCTCCCGTTGGAGGAGTGCGTGGCCGACGGCTGGGTGGTCCACGAGGGAGACCTGGTCCGCGCCACCGTCGATGTCCGTCCTTACGGCGGGCCCGAGGGGCAGGACTGGTTCATCGTCTCCGACCTGGGATGCGCCGTCGGCGGTGCCGGTGGCATCGGCTCGCACGAGGAGGGCGTCGTGCTCGGCGTCGGCGGGGCCTCCACCACGCTCGCCGGGATCACGGTGCGCAAGCCCGTCACCTCGGCGCTCGACCTCGGCACGGGTTCCGGGATCCAGGCCCTGCACGCCGCCTCGCACGCCGGCCGGGTCACCGCCACGGACGTCAATCCGCGCGCTCTGGAATTCACCCGTCTGACCCTTGCCCTGTCCGGAGCGGCCCCCGCCGACCTTCGGGAGGGGTCCCTCTTCGACCCCGTCGGTGCGGAGACGTTCGACCTCATCGTGTCCAACCCGCCCTTCGTCATCTCGCCGGGCGCGAGACTGACGTACCGCGACGGAGGCATGGGAGGTGACGATCTGTGCCGGACTCTCGTGCAGCAGGCCGGGGAACACCTCGCCGAAGGCGGTTACGCGCAGTTCCTCGCCAACTGGCAGCACGTGGAGGGTGAGGAATGGCAGGACCGGGTGCGCTCCTGGGTGCCTGCCGGCTGCGACGCCTGGATCGTGCAGCGCGAGGTGCAGGACGTCACCCAGTACGCCGAGCTGTGGCTGCGGGACAGCGGCGACCACCGCACGGATCCCGACCTGTACGCCGAGCGGTACGAAGCCTGGCTGGACGAGTTCGAGGCCCGCAGCACCAGGGCTGTCGGCTTCGGATGGATCACACTCCGGAAGTCCGCCGCCGCGGCCGTGAATCCCTCGATCGTGGCCGAGGAGTGGCCGCACGCGGTGGAACAGCCCCTCGGGTCGGCCGTGGAGGCGCATTTCGCACGCCAGGACTACCTGCGTGAGCACGACGACGCGGCCCTCCTCTCCGCGCACTTCACCCTTGCCGAGGAGGTCGTGCAGGAGCAGGTCGGGCTGCCGGGCGCCGAGGACCCCGAGCATGTGGTGCTGCGTCAGCACCGTGGAATGCGCCGGGCCACCAAGGTCGACGCCGTCGGCGCGGGGTTCGCGGGTGTGTGTGACGGTTCGCTGCCCGCGGGCAGGATCCTGGACGCCATCGCCCAGTTGATGGCCGAGGACCCGGTGCTGCTGCGCGACCGCACCCCGCAGGCGATCCGGCTGCTGGTCGAGGAAGGCTTTCTGGAGCCCGTGCGGTGATCAGACGGCGCAGCCGGCCGTGAACGCCTTCCCGGCCGCATCCGGGCGCCCGGCCGCTCGGACCGGTTCCGCGTCCGGGCGCCCGGCCGCTCGGACCGGTTCCGCTTCCGGTTGCCCGGTCGATCGGGCCGTTTCCGCTTTCGGCTGCCCGGCGTGTCCGGGACGGTTCCGGTTCCGGTTCCAGGAGCCCGGCCGCTCGGGCGGGGCCCCGGTTCCTGTCCGGGCGGCTGCTTCTCGCCCTTCTCCCCTCGCGACTCCGGTGCGCCGTGCGGGGGTTCCGCTCCTGCCGGTACGCCGGGCCGCCGTGCGGCGTTCATCCCGGGTTCGTACCCACGACGTCCCGGGCTGGCAGCCTCCCCTCTGCCGAGCCGTCCGCACAGTCCGACGGCCATGTGGGCCATGCGAGCCACGGCGGCGTACGGGCCCGCGGCGGCAGCCGAGGGGAAGAGCGTGAGGGGTACGGACATGGAGAGCGTCACCGCGGTCTTCGCCGGTGCGGCATTCGCGTTGTTCGGCACCGCCCTCCTCGTCTGGACCGGGGCGCGCACCATCCAGCGCGCGCCGGTGGCTCTCGGTGTGAGCCCCGTCGCCTCCACCGTTCTGGCCACGCTCTTCGGCGTACTCTTCCTCGTTCTCGGCGTGTGGTGCCTCACCCGCGTCTGATCCGTCCGTCCGGCAGGTCCGGTGGCCGTCCGACAGCAGTCCGGCAGCTCCCCCGGCAAGCCTCAGGGGCCCGCGGGCCACAGCCCTGTGAGGGGTGGGCCGGGCGGTCCGGGCGGCAGGAATGGCGGAAGTCGGGTTACCGTTCGAGTGGCCGTTGCGGGCTTTTGCCGTTTGACACGGGGGCGGGTTGTACCGTCACACTCCGCAGCGACAGCACCGCGGGCAGCGCCAGAACGCTGCCCGGATGCCCACGAGTGCCGACCGGAGAGAAGAGCGAAGTTGTCCCCGACCAGCGAAACCGCAGGCCGCCGACTCGTCATTGTCGAGTCGCCTGCCAAGGCGAAGACGATCAAGGGCTACCTCGGCCCCGGATACGTCGTCGAGGCGAGCGTCGGGCACATCCGCGACCTGCCGAACGGCGCCGCCGAGGTGCCGGACGAGTACACGGGTGAGGTACGCCGCCTCGGTGTGGACGTCGAAAACGACTTCCAGCCGATCTACGTCGTCAACGCAGACAAGAAGGCCCAGGTCAGGAAGCTCAAGCAGCTCCTCGCCGAATCCGACGAACTCTTCCTCGCCACCGATGAGGACCGCGAGGGCGAAGCCATCGCGTGGCACCTCCAGGAAGTCCTGCGGCCCAAGGTCCCGGTCCACCGGATGGTCTTCCACGAGATCACCAAGGACGCGATCCGTGCCGCCGTCGCCAACCCGCGCGAGCTCAACCAGCGCATGGTCGACGCCCAGGAGACCCGCCGCATCCTCGACCGCCTCTACGGCTACGAGGTCTCGCCGGTCCTGTGGAAGAAGGTCATGCCGCGGCTGTCCGCGGGCCGGGTGCAGTCCGTCGCCACCCGTCTCGTGGTCGAGCGGGAGCGCGAACGCATCGCCTTCCGTTCCGCCGAGTACTGGGACCTGACCGGCACCTTCGCCACCGGCCGCACCGGTGACGCCTCCGACCCCTCGACGCTCACCGCCCGCCTCAGCGCGGTCGACGGGCGCCGTATCGCCCAGGGCCGCGACTTCGGCCCCGACGGACAGCTCAAACAGGGCTCCGCCCAGACGCTGCACCTGGACGAGACGAACGCCCGCGCCCTGGCCGCGGCGCTCGCCGACTCCACGTTCGCGGTCCGCTCGGTCGAGTCGAAGCCGTACCGCCGCTCGCCGTACGCGCCCTTCCGCACGACGACCCTCCAGCAGGAGGCGAGCCGGAAGCTGGGCTTCGGGGCCAAGGCGACGATGCAGGTGGCGCAGAAGCTGTACGAGAACGGCTTCATCACCTACATGCGTACGGACTCCACGACCCTCTCGGACACCGCGGTCTCCGCGGCCCGGGCGCAGGTCACGCAGCTGTACGGGGCGAACTACCTGCCCGACAAGCCGCGCACGTACGCCGGCAAGGTCAAGAACGCGCAGGAGGCGCACGAGGCGATCCGCCCCTCCGGCGACCGCTTCCGCACCCCCGCGGAGACCGGTCTCACCGGTGACCAGTTCCGGCTCTACGAACTGATCTGGAAGCGGACCGTCGCCTCCCAGATGAAGGACGCCACGGGTAACTCCGTCACGGTGAAGATCGGTGGCCGGGCGAGCGACGGCCGGGACGCCGAGTTCTCCGCGTCCGGCAAGACGATCACCTTCCACGGCTTCATGAAGGCGTACGTCGAAGGCGCGGACGACCCCAACGCCGAGCTGGACGACCGTGAGCGCCGGCTGCCCCAGGTCGCCGAGGGCGACGCGCTGACCGCCGACGAGGTCACGGTCGACGGTCACGCGACGAAGCCTCCGGCCCGCTACACCGAGGCCTCGCTGGTCAAGGAGCTGGAAGAGCGCGAGATCGGCCGTCCGTCGACGTACGCCTCGATCATCGGCACCATCCTGGACCGCGGCTACGTGTTCAAGAAGGGCACGGCCCTGGTGCCGTCGTTCCTCTCGTTCGCCGTGGTCAACCTGCTGGAGAAGCACTTCGGCCGGCTCGTCGACTACGACTTCACCGCCCGCATGGAGGACGACCTCGACCGCATCGCGCGGGGTGAGGCCCAGTCCGTGCCGTGGCTGCGGCGGTTCTACTTCGGCGCGGACGACGACACGGCCGGGGCCGGCAAGGCCTCCGACGCGGGCAACGGCGACGGTGACCACCTCGGTGGTCTGAAGGAGCTGGTGACCGACCTGGGCGCGATCGACGCCCGCGAGATCTCCTCGTTCCCCGTCGGTAACGACATCAAGCTCCGTGTCGGCCGGTACGGCCCGTACATCGAGCGGGGCGACAAGGACTCCGAGGGCCACCAGCGCGCCGACGTGCCGGAGGACCTGGCGCCCGACGAGCTGTCCGTGGAACTCGCGGAGGAACTGCTGGCCAAGCCGAGCGGAGACTTCGAACTCGGCGCCGACCCGGTCAGCGGAAACCAGATCATCGCGAAGGACGGGCGCTACGGTCCGTACGTCACCGAGGTGCTGCCCGAGGGCACGCCGAAGACGGGCAAGAACGCGGTGAAGCCGCGGACCGCGTCCCTCTTCAAGTCGATGTCGCTCGACACGGTGACGCTCGCCGACGCGCTCAAGCTGATGTCGCTGCCGCGCGTGGTCGGCGAGGACGCCGAAGGTGTCGAGATCACCGCGCAGAACGGCCGCTACGGCCCGTACCTGAAGAAGGGCACGGACTCGCGTTCGCTGACGTCCGAGGAGCAGCTCTTCGACATCACGCTCGACGAGGCGCTCGCGATCTACGCCCAGCCGAAGCAGCGCGGGCGGGCCGCCGCCAAGCCGCCGCTGAAGGAACTGGGCACGGACCCCGTGAGCGGCGCCCCGGTGGTCGTCAAGGACGGCCGGTTCGGCGCGTACGTCACCGACGGTGAGACCAACGCGACGCTGCGGACCGACGACAGTGTCGAGGCCATCACGCCGGAGCGCGGCTACGAGCTGCTCGCCGAGAAGCGGGCCAAGGGGCCGGCGAAGAAGAAGACCGCCAAGAAGGCTCCGGCCAAGAAGGCCACGGCCAAGAAGGCGACCACGGCCAAGAAGGCGACCGCCAAGAAGACCGCGGCCACCAAGACGACGGCCGCCAAGAAGACGACGACCGCCAAGAAGGCGCCCGCGAAGAAGGCGACGGCCGCGGCGAAGAAGACCGCCACGGCTTCCTCCGACGAGGGCTGAGGCCCGGTCCGGCCGTGCGGCCGCCCTGCGCGGTGAGCTGATCGTCCGCCGGGCGGCGAGGATCACCGGCCGCCGCTGCCACCGTCCGTGCGGGCGGAGGCAGCGGCTGCGGACACACACGGAACGCCGGAAGGGCCGGGCTCCTGCCCGGGCCTTCCGGCCCCTCCGGCGTTCCCGTCGTGCGGCCCGTGTGCCCGGTGGGCATATGTTCGGACGCGGCCCCCGGGCACCGCGCCGCTGCCGATAGGCTGGGCGGATGACGCGAGCCGAGCAGCCACCGGTCGTGAGCCCCACCTCCGACACACTTGCCGCAGACTCACGCGAGCGCGCCGTACGAGCCCTGTTGCGTGTTCCCCCGCTCCGGCGGTTGTGGAGCGCCCAGCTCGTCGGCAGTATCGGCGATTCACTCGCCCTTCTCGTGCTTGTGCTGCTGTCGCTGCAAGCGGCGGTCCTCGAGGGCTCACTCGGCGCCGGATACCGCGGGGCGGCCTTTGCCGTCGCCGCCGTGTTCGGTGCCCGGATCCTTTCCACCGTGCTCTTCGGAGCCGTACTCCTGGGGCCTCTGACGGCGCTCACCGCGCCCGGCGGTCCGGTCGACCGGCGGTGGCTGATGATCGGGACGGACGGGCTGCGGCTCGCCCTGCTGGTCGTCGCGCCGCTGTGGATCGACTGGATGCCGGACAAGGCACTCATGATGATCCTCATCACCGTCTTCGTGGCGGGTGCCGGTGAACGCCTGTGGGCGATCGCCAAGGAGAGCGCCGCTCCCGCGCTGCTCCCCGCCCCGCCCCCGGAGGGTGCCGCCGTGCGCCCCCTGCCGGATCACCTCGACGCCTTCCGCAGGCTCTCCCTGCGGACGAACTTCCTGGCGGTGCCCGCGGCCGCGGCCGTGCTGGTGGTCGCCGCGCTGATCGGTGAACTTCTGGGTACCGGCTTCGACTGGTTCTCCTTCCACCAGGCAGCCCTCGGCTCCTACATCGCGGCGGGACTCTTCTCCGCCTCCGTCTCGACCCTGTACTTCCTCCAGTTCCCGGCCACCCGGACGCCCCGCCCGCGCTCGCCCCTGGAGGGTCTGCGCCGGCCGACCGCCGGAGCGGGCACCGACAAGGGCCGCACCGGCACCATCCCGCTGGTCGTCGCCGCGTGTTCCGCGGTCGCGGGCGCCATCGCCGCCGCGGCCGCCGTCTCCGTGCTCCACGCCTCCGACCTCGGCGGCGGACCGGCCACGTTCGCCCTGCTGATCCTGGCCCTGAGCGGGGGCACCGCCCTCGGTATCCGTACCGCGCGGAAGGTGCTGCCCGCCCTGTCGCGGCGCCGCCTGCTCGCTCTGGCGGTCGCCGTCACGGGCGTGGCGCTGCTCGCGCTCGGCCTGGTACCGGACACGGCCACCGGGCTGCTGATCGCGCTGCTCGCCGGTTACGCCGCAGGGGTCGCCGCTCACATCGGGCACGCCGTCATCGCCCAGGAGACGGAGGCCTCCCGGCAGGCCAGGAACACCGAGCACCTCCAGGCGGTCGTCCGGGTTCTGGTCGCGCTCGGCGCGGTGGGCGGCCCGCTGCTCGCCGCCGCGATCGGCCGGCACCGGCTGGGATCCGGCGACTTCGTCTTCGCGCACGGAGGCGCCGCCTTCGCGCTGATGCTCATCGGCGCGCTCCTGCTTCCCGTCGCGGTGATCGTCCTCGCGAAGACCGACGACCGTTCCGGTGTCCCGCTGCGCCGCGACCTGCGTGAGGCGCTGCGCGGCGGCGACCCCGCGGTCACCCCCGCGGCGAACGGTTTCTTCCTCGTCCTGGAGGGTGGCGACGGAGCCGGCAAGTCCACCCAGGTCGAGGCGATCGCCGAATGGATCCGTGCCAAGGGCCACGAGGTCGTCGTGACGCGCGAGCCGGGGGCCACCCCGATCGGCAAGCGGCTGCGTTCGATCCTGCTGGACGTCTCGTCGGCCGGCCTGTCCAACCGCGCGGAGGCGCTGCTGTACGCCGCCGACCGGGCGGAGCACGTGGACTCGGTCGTCCGGCCGGCGCTGGAGCGCGGCGCGATCGTCATCTCGGACCGCTACATCGACTCGTCCGTCGCCTACCAGGGTGCCGGCCGGGACCTCGCCCCGACCGAGATCGCCAGGATCTCGCGCTGGGCGACGAGTGGGCTCGTACCGCATCTGACGGTGCTTCTGGACGTGGATCCGCAGACGGCACGGGAACGCTTCACCGAGGCGCCCGACCGGCTGGAGTCCGAGCCCGCCGAGTTCCACGACCGGGTCCGTTCCGGTTTCCTCACCCTCGCGGCGGCCGACCCGGCCCGCTACCTGGTGGTGGACGCCGGACAGGAGGCGGAAGCGATCACCACGGTCGTCCGCCACCGGCTCGACCGGCTCCTGCCCCTCTCCGAGGCCGAGATCAAGGCCCAGGAGGAGGCCCGCAAGGCGGCCGAGGAGGAGGCCCGGCGCAAGGCGGAGGAAGAGGCCGCGCGCAAGGCCGAGGAGGAGCGCCTGGAGCGTGAGCGGCAGGCTCAGCTCGCCAAGCTCCGTGCCGAGGAAGAAGAACGCAAGCGCCGCGAGGAGGAAGAGGCGCGGCAGCGCGAGGCCGAGCGGCAGGCGGAGGAGGCCCGGCAGCGTGCCGAGGAGGCCCGTCGCCGTGCCGAGGAGGAGCGCGCCCGTCTCGAAGCCGAGGAACGGGTGCGCGAGGCCGAGCAGGAGCGGCTGCGCCAGCAGGCCCAGGAAGAGGCGCGGCTGCGCAAGGAGGCGGAGGAACTGCGCCTGGAGAAGCAGCGCAAGGCGGAGGAGGCGCTGCTGAGGTCCGAGGAGGCCCGCCGCCGCGCCGAGGCCGAGGCGGCCGCCCGTGCCGAGAAGGCCGCGGCGGACGCCGCCGCGCGGCGTTCCCAGCAGTCCGGCCGGTCCGGTTCCCGGCCGTCCGGATCGGCTGTTCCGGACAACGAGCTCACCGTCCCGACGCCGGTCGTGAATCCGAACGAGATCACGCAGCCCGTGCCGGTCGTCCGGCCCGAGCCTCCGGCGCGCGACGCCGACGAGACGGCCGTGCTGCCGCCCGTGCGTGACGCGGACGAGACCGCGGTGCTGCGGCCCGTGCGGGACGAGAGCCCTTCGGACCGGGTGCCGCCGGGCGTGTTCCGTGACGAGCGCCGGGCCTCCGGCGCCGAGAGCGAGAACGAGCGCACGCGTGAACTGCCGCAGGTGAGCGACGATCCGCAGGCGGGGCAGGACCCCCGTGACCGTCGGAAGCGGCCGCGTTCCGACTGGGCCGAGGAGACGCCGCTCGACGATCTGCCGTCACTGGCGGACGAACTGCTCGGTGACCGCGACGACGATCAGGGCGGTTCCGGGCGGGGCGGGCGCAAGCCGCGCCGCTGACGGACAGGATGCCCGTGGCGTGACCGGCCGGTGTGGCCGGGCGTCCGTACGGGAGTGGAACGCCGGGGTTGTCGGACCCTTCCCGCACAATGGTGAGGCGAGGGAACACCCGGCGTTCCCGCACCACACCACCGGAAGGGCGGTGACCATGACCGTATGGGACGACCTGGTCGGGCAGGACCGGGTGCAGGAGCAGCTCGGTGCCGCCGCCCGGGACGCCGACGCGCTGGTCACCGCCCAGTCCGCGGGGGAGCCGGTGCCCCCCGGCTCGAAGATGACCCATGCCTGGCTGTTCACCGGCCCGCCCGGTTCCGGCCGGGCCACCGCCGCCCGCGCCTTCGCCGCGGCCCTCCAGTGCACCAGCCCCGACCGCGCGATGGGCGGAGCTCCGGGCTGCGGCTTCTGCGACGGCTGCCACACCGCGCTGATCGGAACCCACGCCGACGTCGAGGTCATCCGCACGGATCTGCTCTCCATCGGTGTGAAGGAGACCCGTGAGCTCGTCCGCCGCGCCCAGCTGTCCCCCGCCGTGGGCCGTTGGCAGGTCATCGTCATGGAGGACGCCGACCGCCTCACGGAGGGCGCGGGGAACGTCCTGCTGAAGGCGGTGGAGGAGCCGGCCCCCCGCACCGTGTGGCTGCTGTGCGCCCCCTCCCTCGAGGACGTGCTGCCCACGATCCGCTCCCGCTGCCGCCATCTCACGCTGCGCACGCCTCCGGTGGAGGCCGTCGCCGATGTGCTGATCAGGCGGGACGGCATCGACCCCGAGCGGGCTGCGTCGGCGGCCCGCGCCACCCAGGGCCACATCGGCAGGGCTCGCCGCCTCGCCACGGACGAGCGGGCGCGCGCCCGGCGTGCCGCGGTGCTGAAGCTCCCGCTCCGCGTCCATGACGTCGGCGGCTGCCTCAAGTCGGCCCAGGAACTGATCGACACGGCGACGGACGACGCCAAGCAGGTGGCCGAGGAGATCGACGTCAAGGAGACGGACGACCTGAAGGCCGCGCTCGGTGCCGTGGCGGGGGGCCGGATGCCGCGCGGGACGGCGGGAGCGATGAAGGAGCTGGAGGACCGGCAGAAGCGCCGCAGGACGCGTACACAGCGCGACAGCCTCGACCTCGCACTCAGCGAACTCACCGGTTTCTACCGCGATGTGCTGGCGCTCCAGCTCGGCTCCCGGATCGCCCTCGCCAACACCGACGTGCGGGACGCGCTCGACCGGGTCGCCGAGTCGTCCACCCCCGAGCGCACCCTGCGCCGGATCGAGGCGGTGTTCGCCTGCCGTCGGGCCCTCGACCGCAATGTCGCGCCGCTGCTCGCCGTGGAGTCGATGACCGTGGCGCTCCGGGCGGGCTGACGTCCGGGGCGGGCCCACTGCGACGCGGTCGCGCCTGGGGCGCGAGGCCGGGTGAATTCACCCGTATGAGCAGGGAATCGGTTGAGTCGTCACGCGGCGGCTACGCTCCGGGGATGGACACCAGGCGCCTGCTCCGTACGTTCGCCACCGCGCTCGGCACTGCCGGCCTGCTCGTCTCCGGCTGCAGCAGCGGAGGTTCGGCGCCGAGCGCGTCGGCGACGGGCTCGGCCGCCCCCGAGGAACTCGAGCCGTACTACGGGCAGAAGCTGCGCTGGCGGGACTGCGGAGTCGAGGGCTTCCAGTGCGCCACGATGAAGGCCCCGCTCGACTACGCCGAGCCCGACGGCGGGGACATCGAGCTGGCCGTCTCACGGAAGAAGGCCACCGGGCCGGGCAAGCGGATCGGCTCACTCCTGGTGAACCCCGGTGGCCCCGGCGGCTCAGCCGTGGGCTACCTCCAGGGGTACGCGGCCATCGGCTATCCGGCTCCGGTCCGCGCCCGGTACGACGTGGTCGCCATCGATCCGCGCGGGGTGGCCCGCAGCGAGCCGGTCAAGTGCCTGACCGGCAAGGAGATGGACGCCTACACGCAGGTGGACCAGACCCCGGACGACCAGGCCGAGGTCGCCGCGCTCGACCGGTCCTTCGCGAAGTTCGCCGCCGGCTGCGAGAAGCGCTCGGGGAAGATCCTCCCGCACGTCTCCACGGTCGAGACGGCGCGCGACATGGACATGCTGCGCTCCCTGCTCGGCGACGAGAAGCTGCACTACGTCGGGGCGTCGTACGGCACGTTCCTCGGCGCGACCTACGCCGACCTCTTCCCCGCCCGGGTCGGGCGCCTCGTCCTCGACGGGGCCATGGACCCGTCGCTCCCCGCGATCGACATCAACCGCGACCAGACCGCGGGCTTCGAGGCGGCCTTCCAGTCGTTCGCCGCGGACTGTGTGAGGCAGGACGACTGTCCGCTCGGCACGACGTCCACCACGGACGCGGCGACCGAGCTGAAGAAGCTCTTCGCCGATCTGGACTCCGAACCGGTGCCGACGGGTGAGACCCGCCGGCTGACCGAGTCCCTGGCGACCACCGGGGTGATCGCCGCGATGTACGACGAGTCCGCCTGGCCCCAGCTCCGCGAGGCGGTCGCCGCGGCCCAGCGCGGGGACGGCTCCGGGCTTCTCGCGCTGGCCGACAGCTACTACGAGCGTGATCCGAGCGGCACGTACCAGAACCTGATGTTCGCCAACGCCGCCGTGAACTGCCTCGACCTCGCCCCCGCCTTCAGCGGCCCCGAAGCGGTGGAGAAGGCCCTCCCCGAGTTCGAGAAGGCCTCCCCGGTCTTCGGCAGGGGCTTCGCCTGGGCCGCCCTGAACTGTGCCGCCTGGCCCGTGAAGCCCACCGGCACCCCGCAGCGCACCGAGGCCGAGGGGGCCGCCCCGATCGTCGTGGTCGGCACCACCCGGGACCCCGCCACCCCGTACAAGTGGGCCGAGGCCCTCGCGGAACAGCTCTCCTCCGGCACCCTGCTGACCTACGAGGGCGACGGCCACACGGCGTACGGCCGGGGCAGCGACTGCATCGACACGGCGATCAACACCTACCTGCTGGACGGCACACCGCCCGAGGACGGCAAGAAGTGCACCTGACCTGCTGCTGAGGCCGACGGGGCAGGTGGTGCGGAGCACCCCCTGAAACTGTGTAGACTTGAGCTCGCTGCTGACCGCACCATGGTGCGACAGAGCGTGCCGCCTTAGCTCAGATGGCCAGAGCAACGCACTCGTAATGCGTAGGTCTCGGGTTCGAATCCCGAAGGCGGCTCGGATGAACCCCAGGACTCACTCGCCGTGACCTGGGGTTTTTCTATGCCCGGGTGCAGACGTGAGGGGTTCCGTCGGCCGCCCCGGGCGGCCGACGGAGGTTCGGGGAGGCCGTCGTGTGGCGTCAGAGGGCGGCGATGACGTCGGACGACGTCATGGGGATCGAGAACATCGGGTAGTCGTAGGTGAGCGCGTTCTCGTGTTCCTCCTGGGAGGTGGCGGCCACGCAGTCCTGCAGGGTGATGACCCGGAAGCCGTTCTCGTAGCCGGTGCGCATCGTCGACTCGACGCAGCAGTTGGTGAGGAAGCCTCCGAGGACGATCGTGTCGATCCCCTTGTTGCGCAGGATGAAGTCGAGGTTCGTGCTCGCGAAGGTGTCGAGACCGCGCTTGCCCTCGATCACGATGTCGCCCTCGGCCGGTGCGAGGTCGTCCACGATCGCGGCGCCCCAGGTGCCCTTCACGAAGGCCGAGCCGTCCACGACCCCCTTGAGGATGCCGTACGGGGTCCGCGAGAGTTCGCCGTAGCCGGGGGCGAAGGTGATCGGCGCGTGCATGATGGTGACGCCCGCGGCGCGCGCCGCTCCGACCAGGGCCACGGTGTTCGTGAGCATCCCGGTCTTCTCCATCACCCCGGACACGGCGCTGTTGAGCGCCCCGCCCTCACTGGTGAAGTCGTTCTGGTACTCGATCAGGACGAGTGCGGTCTTCGCCGGGTCGAGGCGGAAGGTCTCGGACATGACGGCTCCTCGGTGAGCTGGGACACATCAACGACAGGGACAGCTTGCCCGAGAAGGGGAGCGATCGGTCCGGTCGCGCGTCGTTGTCGGGCCACGGATCCCCGACCTCGTGAGCAGCGGTCCGGGCGACGGCGGAAACAGGACCGCGGAAACCGGACCGCGGAGACAGGACCGAGGAAACAGGACGGCGGCCCTCGGCGGGGGAGGCCCGGCCTTGTCCGCGGATTCGCTTCAATCAGGTGTCACCGGGCACGGGAACGGTGGAACGCGAACAGGAGCGGGAGCGGGGACCGATGACCGGAGGAACGTCGACCGAACCGGCGGACACCGGACGGTTCGCCGCCGTCGCACAGTGGTGGCGGAGCGCCCTCTCCTCCTCCGGGGACGAGCGCGACACGCTGCTGATCGTCGCGAAGAGCACCCTCGCCGCCACTCTGGCCTGGCTGATCGCGTACGACGTCCTCGATGCCAGGTCACCGGCGTTCGCTCCCTTCTCCGCGGTGCTGATGATGCAGGTGACCGTCTACCGCTCGGTCGTCCAGTCGCTGCGGTACGTCGGAGCCGTCGTCGCCGGGGTCCTGGTGCAGGCCGCTCTGGGGTTCCTCGCCGGGCCCGACCTCCTGACCTTCGTGCTCGTCGCCCTCGTCGCGCTGACGATCGGACGCTGGCGGCTCCTCGGCGTCCAGGGGCCGCAGGTCGCCACCGCCGCCTTCTTCGCGTTCTCGACCTACACCACGGCGTCCGGGGATGCCGAGCGGTTCCGGGCCCTGGGGGAGATCGTCCTGCTCGTCCTCATCGGCAGCGCGATCGGGACCGCCGTCAACGTCCTCGTGGCCCCGCCGCTGCGCCACCGCAGCGCGGAGTACGGCATCCACAGCCTCGCCCACACCCTGCACGGCCTTCTCGCCGACATGCATCCCGTGCTCGCGGAGGGAGTCCCCGACGGGGACACCACCGGTGGGTGGAGGGCACGCGCGGAACGCACCGGGGAAATGATCGGCGAGGCGCGGTCGGGGCTTCTGACATCCAAGGAGAGCGCCCTGCTGAACCCCCGGCGGCTGCTGCGCCGTCATCGGGGGCACCCCGGTTTCCAGGGGTACGAGTCCGTGCTCGGCGCCCTGGAACGCACGCTCTACCAGGTGGCCTCGCTCACCCGGGGCCTCGACCGGTCCCGCACGGAGGACGAGGCCCGCGGGCCGTTCCTCCAGCGGTACGCGGCCTTCCTGGAGTCGGCCGGAGCGGTGGCCGAGGTGCTCACCACGCTCGACGAGACCACCCTGCTCCCGCAGGCGAGACGGCTGGAGCGGCTCACCGACGAGGCCGAGGCACGCAGGGACGAGGTGGTCGAGGAGACCCGCCGGCTGTCGCTGTCCCTCGCCGACCCCTCGGCGCCGTACGGCATCCTCGTCACCGAGGCGACCAGGCTCCTGGAGGAGTTCCGGTACACCAGCCAGGTCCTCCTCGATGTCGCGCGGGAAGCGGACCGCGGCCAGGGCAGCACCCGGCGGTAGGCCGTCCGCGGCCGACCCGGGGCAGCGCTCCTGCCTATGCTGGGCGGGCCGTGACGGACGGAGAGCCGTCCGTGGCGCGGACGCGGGACGCGCGGCCCGGCTCCCGCCCGCGCAGCCGTCCGGCCTTCACGCGCAGCCGTCCGGCCCTGGGGGGAACCGTTCATGACCAGCACCGAGCACCGGCCGACGGGCGCCGGCACCCGAGCGGTGAGCCTGCCCGGCCCGCTCGTCGACGTGGACCGCCTCGCCGCGCTGGCGGGCCGGCCGGGGACCGTGCTCCTGGACGCATCGGTGGGCGCTCACCGGTCCGTCGGGCGACGCATCCCCGGGGCCCGTCGTTTCGACATCGACGGGGCCATGTCCGACCACTCCGTACGGCTGCCCCACACGATGCCTCCGGCGGAATGGTTCGCCGAGGAGATGCGGGCGCTGGGTGTGAACAGTACGGACACGGTCGTCGTCTACGACACCGCGGGGATCTACTCGAGCCCTCGTGCCTGGTGGATGCTCCGCGCCATGGGTTTCGACCGTGCGGCGGTGCTGGACGGGGGGCTGCCCGCCTGGGAGGCGGCAGGGCACCCGGTCGAGGAACTCGCACCGGAGGGGAGGGCCGAGGACCCGCGAGCCGCCGGGCGGGGCGGAAGCCCCGCGCAGGGCCCGTCCGCCGAGGCCCCCGGGACGCAAGGACCCTGGCGGGCCGGTGACTTCACCGCCCGCCCGCGCCCCGGCGCACTGGTCGGGAGCGACGCCGTCCTGGCCGCGCTCGCGGATCCGGACGCGGCCGTCCTCGACGCGAGGTCCCGCGAGCGGTTCGCCGGCACGGCGGCCGAGCCCCGGCCCGGACTGCGCGGCGGCCACATGCCGGGTTCGGTCAGTCTGCCCTTCGGCGTGCTCCAGCGTGACGGCCGGATGCTCCCGGAGGAGCAACTCCGGTCCCTGTTCGAGGCGTCGGCGGGGGACCGGGAGCGGCTGGTGGTGAGCTGCGGTTCCGGCGTGACGGCGTGCGTCCTGGCGCTCGGCGCCGAACTCGCCGGGTACAGCGACGTGGCGGTCTACGACGGGTCGTGGAGCGAGTGGGGCCTGCCGTCCGAACTCCCGGTGGTGACAGGCCCCTGAGCCGGCCGGTCCGGTGCTGGTTCTCAGCCAGTACGTCCAGCGTGCCTACGCCGAGGATCTGCTCGACTCCTGCGACGGTACGGGCGTGGGCCACCTCCTCAAGGAACGCGTGGGCAAGGTGGAGGAGTTCGTCGACGCGCTCCGGCGGGTCGCCGACGGCGGGACCGTCGTGGACCCGGAGGTCGTGCGCCAGCTGCTGCGGCACCGCCGCGATCCGCTGTCCCGGCTGACGGCGCGGGAGCGGGAGGTACTGGCCCTGATGGCGGAGGGCCGCTCGAACGCCTCCGTCGCCGAGGGCCGCTCGAACGCCTCCGTCGCCGAGGCACTGACGGGCAGTGAGGGAACGGTCAGCAAGCATTTCGGATCGATCCTGACCAAGCTGGATCTCTCCCTGACCGATGCGACCAACCGCCGGGTCCTCGCCGTGCTGGCCTATCTGCGGAAGTGAGCCGGGCCCCCGCCCGAGAGCGACGCGACCAGACCGGCTGCCTCGTCCAGCGCCGTCGCCTCGTGGGCGGTGAGCCGCGGGTCCTCCGCCCGCAGGGCGGTGGCGCGCGCGAGTGCGTCGGCGGACACACCGCCGTCGGCCGCGAAGCGGGTGAGCAGTGCCGCCAGCAGGCCCCGCAGCCGGGCGCCCGCGGTGACGGCGGGGTCGAGGGACACCTGGGCCAGGATCAGGGAGGTCATGGCCCGGTCGAGCGCGGGCGGCCCCTCACGGGCGGTCAGCCAGCCGATCACCCGGGCGCCCTCGGGGCTCAGGATCACGTTCTCCGGGTGCAGATCCAGGTGCAGGACCCGGTCCTCGGGGTCCTGGGAGAGCCGCGCCGGTATCGCGTGGAGCTCATGGAGGAGCCGTACCAGCAGATCCGCGCCCTCGTCCTCGGTGACCGTGCCCGCCAGCAGTGCCTCGGCCAGTGTCGGGCCGGTGAGCCGCTGCACCACCAGATCCGTGGGAAGCGCGTCGTCGGCGGGCGGACCGATGCGCGGCACCGGAAAGCCCGACGCCGCGAGATACGACATCACGGCCAGCTCACCTGTGGTGTCGATGCCGTCGCGGTAGCGGCGCAGGACCCAGGTGCCGTCGAGTGCGTACACGTCGGCGGTGCGTCCCGAGCCCAGGAGCGGGCCTATTTCCATGAGGGAAACCTACCCGTGCCGTCCCGCCCCGGGGAGTCACCAGCGCATGTGGACATCCTCGGCCCAGCCCAGGAGTTGCTCCACGGCGATCTCCTCCCCGTCATCGGTGCGGATCCGGCCGTCGTAGTGCCCGAAGCGCTGGTCGGTGCGGTTGGCGATCAGGCCCACGTCCGTGTGCACGGCACGGTTGTGGAAGGGCGTGAACGTCAGGTCCACCTGGCCGGAGGAGGGGGTGCGGAGGGACAGGGGGGCCATCGGGTCCGCGGCGGACCACCGCCAGTCCAGCTCCTCACCGATCTTGGTGAGCCGGCCGTCCACGCAGAGCCCGTTCTCGGTGGACCCCGTGCCCTCCGTCCAGCGGCCGCCGAACTGGAGGCCGACCGTGTGCCCGTCCGTACGCCCGGACGCGGCACCCCAGTTCCAGTCGACCGTGCGGGGCCAGCGGCCACGGCCGTGGTCCAGGACGGCCCAGGTCTCGTTGCCCTCCCCGCCGAACTTCACGATCTCGCTGCCGACGCGCACCCGGCCGGAGGCGGGGAGGGCGGTGTGCTTGGAGGTGTACTGGAAGCGCTGCTCGCTCCACGGCACGACGACGGAGAGCGACTCGTGGCCCTCCGGCCGTGACACCAGGAGATCGACCTCCAGCGGAAACCGTTCCCGGGTCAGACAGCGGGCCCTCAGCCTCGTCCCGGCGTTCTCGTCACGGATCTCGACGCGCACCTTGTTCCCGGTCGGCCGTGCCGGGCCGACCACGACGTCCTCCGATCCCGGTGCCCCGGCGACGCTGTCCGGGAGACGCACTCCCCGGGCCGCGGGGACGATCGAGGAGCACTCGAACTCGCGCCCTCCCGTGCCGAATTCCAGCACGTAGACCGTGTTCAGCGCCAGGAAGTCGAGGTCGCTCACCGTCAGGGCCACCAGATGGGTGGGCGTGGTCACACACCAGTACTCCCACCGCTTCGTCCGGCCCCAGCCGCGCAGGTTGGCCCGGTGCAGGGGCTTCCTGGACCAGCCGACAGCCGCCGGATTCAGGCTTCCGTCGGGAAGGCAGAGGTCGACGGGCTCGGTGATCTCGTGCTCGTGCGTCGCCATGGCCGGAGCCTATAGCGGCACGGAGCCCCACCCGCGTACGGCACGGAGCCCCACCCGCGTACGGCACGGAGCCCCGCTCGCCCAGGGACAGGGGGGCCGCCCTCCGGCCCGTGCCGCCCGGGCGGGCCCTACTTGGCGTCCGCATACCGCTCGACCACCGCCGTGGTGAAGGGGAAGCGGACCGGTGTCTCCCCGAACGCGACCCGGCCGGCCAGCTCCCCGGCCTCCCGGATCGCTTCCACGACTGCGGACGCCTCCTCGGCCGGGCAGTGCACGATCACCTCGTCGTGCTGGAAGAACACCAGCTCCGCCCGCATACCCCCGGCGGCCAGTGTCCGCCGCAGCGCCGCCAGGAGCAGCAGCGCCCAGTCCGCGGCGCTGCCCTGGACCACGAAGTTGCGGGTGAAGCGGCCCCGCGCCCGAGCGTTCGACGACGCGTAGCCCGGGGTGAATCCGTACGTGCCGGTGGCTTCGCCGGACGGCGGCTCCTCGCTCTCCTGGGGGATCCCCGCCTCCCCGTCCTCGTCCGCCCCCACGGCGGGCGGGCTGGTGCGGCCCAGCCACGTGCGGACGAGGCGGCCCTCCTCACCGGCCTTCGCCGCGTCGTCGACGTAGGCGACGGCCTGCGGGAAGCGCCGCCGCAGCGCCGCCAGGTTCTTCAGGCCGTCGCCCGAGGTCTGTCCGTAGACCGCGCCCAGCAGCGCGATCTTGGCGTGGTCGCGGTCACCGTGGAACGCCCGGTCGGACAGAGCCTTGTAGAGGTCGCCCTCGTGTCCGGCCACCTCCATCAGCCCCCGGTCGCGCGAGATCGCCGCCAGTACGCGGGGTTCCATCTGGTCGGCGTCCGCCACGACCAGCCGCCAGCCCTCGTCGGCGACGACCGCCCGCCGGATCACCTTGGGGATCTGCAGCGCCCCGCCGCCGTTGGTCGTCCAGCGTCCGCTGACCGTGCCCCCCGGCTGGTACCCGGGACGGAACCGGCCGTCGCGCACCCAGTCCTGGAGCCAGCCCCAGCCGTGTGCCGTCCAGATGCGGTACAGCTTCTTGTACCGGATCAGCGGCTCCACCGCCGGGTGGTCGAGCGCCTCCAGCTCCCACCGCCGGGTCGATCCGACCTTGATCCCGGCCTGGGCGAACGCCTTCACGACGTCGGCGGGCAGGTCGGGGCGCACCCGTCGGCCGAACGCGGCGGACACCTCGTCCGCGGCCTCGGCCAGTCGTCGGGGCTCGCCGCCGCCCGGGTACCGCTCGCCCAGCAGTTCGTTCAGCACCGCGCGGTGCACGTCGGCCCGCCAGGGGAGGCCGGACGCGTCCATCTCGGCGGCGACCAGCATGCCCGCGGACTCGGCGGCCGTGAGCAGCGCCATCCGGCCGGGATGCTCCGCCGCAGTGTGGCGGCGCAACTGCTCGGCGTAGACCTGGAGCAGGGCCTCGAAGGGCAGATCGGTGCCGGAGCGCGGTTCGAAGAGGGAGGACTGGGTGCCCGGCTCGGCGGAGCGCGGCGGAGGGTCCGGCGGTACCGGGGCGTGCCGCAGCCGGGCCCAGGCGGCCGCGGCCGAACGGGGTTCCCCCAGCCGTCCCTCGTGTCCGAGCAGCAGCAGCTCGGCGCACTCGATGTCGTAGCACCGCTCGACGCGCACGCCGGCCGCGAGCAGCCGAGGATAGATCCCGGTGGTCGAACGCCAGACCCAGCGGGCCACCTCGGGGCGGGAGCGGACAGACTCGACGAGATCCGGCTCGGCCAGGACCGGGCCGGCGGGCAGGCCGTCGCGGGTGAGCGGCGCGAGGAGCGCGCCGCCCCCTTCCGCAGTGGCCAGAGCCCAGCGTTCGGTCATGGGGCGAGTCTCGCACCCGGCACTGACAGGCGACCCGGCTCACCCGGCGGCTCGCCGCTCCCGCCGACCGGGCGTCGTGCCGCTCCCGCTCAACCCCGCTCCGGCTCACCCCGCTCCCGCTCACCGGGCGGGCCCGCCGGACTGCCGCGACGATCGGAGTGGGTGCGCGTGGCGCGTACCGGGACCCGGCAGGCGGCGGAGGAGACGGTGATGGAAGCGATCGTGTACGAGGAGTTCGGCGGCCCCGAGGTGCTGCGCCTGGCCCGGGTCGACGACGTGCACGCCGGCCCCGGGCAGATCCGGGTGGCGGTCAGGGCGGCCGGGGTCAATCCGGTCGACTACAAGATCCGCAACGGCTGGATGGAGGCGGCGTTCCCCACTCCGCTGCCCGCCACACCCGGCAGTGAGTTCGCCGGAGTCGTCGACGAGACCGGTGGGGGCGTCACCGAATTCGCGGTCGGCGACGAGGTGCTGGGCCGGAGCGCCACCGGCGCGTACGCGGAATACGTCCTGGCCGACGTGGGAGCCGTCGCGCGTAAACCGGAGGGGCTGGGATGGCCGGAGGCCGCCGCGCTGCCGGTCGCGACCGCGACCGCCGCGCGGGTGCTCGACGAGCTGGCGGTGTCGGCGGGCGAGACCCTGCTGGTGCACGGCGCGTCCGGCGCGGTCGGCTCCGCCGCGGTCCAGCTGGCCGCTGCCAGGGGCGCCACCGTCGTCGGGACGGCCTCGCCCGCCAACCACGACTATCTGCGGGTGCTCGGCGCGGTCCCCGTGGCGTACGGGGACGGACTGGTGGGCCGGGTGCGTGAAGCCGCACCCCAGGGTGTCGACGCGGTGTTCGACGTGGCGGGCAAGGGCGTCCTGGCGGACTCGGTGGAGCTGCGCGACGGCACCCCGGAGCGGATCTCCACCATCGCCGACCCGGACGCGGCCCGTCACGGGGTGGCCTTCTCGGCGGGCGGCGGCACCTCGCCGGACGAGGGGAGACAGCTCGGCGGGTACGCGCAGTCGGCCGCGGTCGGCGGCCTGCGCATCCCGGTCGAGCAGACGTTCCCGCTCGGCGCGGCGGCGCGGGCCCAGCAACTCAGCGAGGCGGGACACGTACGCGGCAAGCTGGTGCTGCTCCCCGGTGAGCACTGAGCGCGCCGCCGCCCGGCGCACCCGGGTAGTGCTGAGCGCGCCGCCGCCCCGGCGCCCCTGGGGAACAAAGGGCGTGCTGCCGCCGCCTACGCTGGTCCGATGGAATCGGTGATCGACCGGGCGTGCGCCGCGGCCCTGTACTCGGACGGCGACGCGGGCCTGGACACCGGCGCCTCCCTGCTCGCCGCGGATCCGTCCGCCGACGAGGAGCTGCATCGCCGTGGCGAGGAGTTCGTCCGGCGGGCCTGGGCCCGCGGCTGGCAGCCCGCCGACGTCGTACGGACGGTCCGGCGGGAGCTGGACGACGCCGGGGCCGCGCTCGCCGCCGCCCTGATCGAGGCGGAGACGGCGGGGTACGGGCAGCTGCCCCCTCGCTGGGCGGACCAACTGGCCGCGATGCCCGCCCCGGCGCCGCGCAACCGCCCCGACCGCTTCACGTACGCCTCCGCGCTCCTGGAGCTCTACCGGCTGCTGCTGCGTCTCCCGGCCATCGAGCCGGCCGGCCCGCCGCCCGGCACGGCGGCAGGCGACCCGGCGCTCCGGCCGCCGGCCGCCGGTGAACCCCGCATGCTCACCAGGATCCGGGCGCTGCTCGCCAAGGCGGAGGCGACCGGTTTCCCGGAGGAGGCCGAGGCGCTCACCACCAAGGCGCAGGAGCTGATGGCCCGGCACAGCATCGACGAGGCGCTGCTCGCCGCGCGCACGCACAGCGCCGACGTGCCGGGGGCCGTCAGGATCGGGGTCGACGCCCCGTACGAGAGCGCGAAGGCCGTCCTGCTCGACGCCGTGGCCTCGGCCAACCGCTGCCGTGCCGTGTGGAACAGCGATCTCGGTTTCACGACGGTGGTCGGCTTCGAGCCGGACCTGGAGTCCGTGGAACTGCTCTTCACCTCCCTGCTCGTCCAGGGCAACGCCGCGATGACGAAGGCGGAGGCCGGGCAGCGGGCCGGCGGACGCAGGCGGACCAAGACGTTCAGGCAGTCCTTCCTGATGGCCTACGCCCAGCGCCTGGGCAGCCGGCTCGCGGCCGACACCGCGCGGGTCACCGCCGAGGCGGGCGCGGAAGCCGGCGGCCGGGCCGAGTCCACCGGGGCGCTGCTGCCGGTCCTGGCGGCACGGGACGTGGCGGTCACGGACACGGCCGAGCGGATGTTCCCGAGGACGACCACGACCCGGCTGCGCGGGGCGACGGACCTCGAAGGGTGGACGCACGGCACGGCTGCGGCGGACCGGGCCAGGATGGGTGGGGAAGGTCCGGAAATCAGCCGTTAGAACGGTTGGGCGGCATAAGTCCGGAGTTGTGAGGTGATGCAGCTAGGCTCTGACCATGAGCTGGCTCCGGGCGCTGAAGGAGACGGCCCGCTCGGGGCTCGAGATCGAGCGGCTGCGTCTCGAACCGCTCATCGCGGTGCGCGGCGCCGCGGGTCTCGCCCTCGTCGTCGGGGTGAGTCTGGCGCTGTTCGGGCCGGTGATCGCCGCCGGCTCCGCGTTCGGGGCGTTCCAGGCCGCCATCGCCACCTTCCAGCGCAGCTGGCGGCCCCGCCCCGTTCTCGCCCTGGTCTCCGGTGCCAGCCTGGCCGTGTCCACGTTCGTCGGCTACGTCACCGTCTCCCACACCCTGCTCTTCCTCGCCCTGCTGATCCTCTGGACGTTCGCCGCCGGGATGACCTGGGCGGCCGGCCCCACGGGCGGCATCATCGCGGGCTCCAACGTCTCGATCATGCTGGTCACGATCACCCTGCCGACCTCGGTCCTCGACGCCGCCGCCCACGCCGGGATGATGGCGTTCGGCGGGTTCGTGCAGGCGGCGCTGATCGTGCTGTTCCCGGTCCGCAGATGGGGCGCGCAGCGTGACGCGCTGGCCGACGCCCTGGCGGGGGTGGCCGACTACGCCCGCAGACTGCGGAACGACCCGGTCGCGCCCTTCGACCCCGTACCGCTGATGACCGCGCGCAACGCCGCCGCGGTCACCCCGCGCCAGGCACGTCGGCGCCCCGCCGACCTGCACGGCGCGCGCGGGGTCGCCGAACGGCTGCGGCCGGTCCTGGCCTCGCTGGCCGATCCCGCCCTGGGGGTCCCGGCCGAGGGCCCCGAGCGCTACTGGGTGTGGGAGATCCTCGGTGCCGCCGGGTCACTGCTCGACTCGGCGGCCCGCGCGGTGCGCCACGGGGATCCGGTCCAACTGGACGAGACGGCCCTCTCGGTGCTGAAGTCCCCCGACACCGAGGTCATCCTCACCGGGCCGCCCCGCCGGGCCGCCGACCGGCTCGTCTCCCTGCTGGCCGACGTCATCGAGATCGCCGAGGGCACCGGTACGGACGACCGGACACCGGGGGAGCCGCTCGTCCCGCACCGCCGCCGGCCCACTCTCCTGCGGCTCGTCCCCGTCGTCTACCGTTCCATGCGCCGGGAGATGCGCCGGGGGTCGACGATCCTGCGCCACGCCGTCCGTGTGTCGGCGGTGGCCGCGGCGGGCTATCTCCTGGGGGCGGTGCTGCCGTTCGGCCACGGCTACTGGGCGCCGATGACCGCCGTGATGGTGATGCGCCCGGAGTTCACCCAGACGTACTCACGGTCCGTCGCCCGCTTCATGGGCACCGTGGTCGGCGTCGCGGTCGCCACCGGAATCGTGCAGGCCGCGCACCCGAACGCGGAGCTCTCCGCCCTGCTCGCCGTCGTCAGCGCCGGGCTGATGTACCTGCTCATGCGCACGGGCTACGCGGTCGGCCAGGTCTGTGTCTCCGCCTACGTCGTCTTCCTGCTCGGGATGGCGGGCGACGACTGGTCGCAGACCGTGCCCGAGCGGGTGGTGCTGACCCTCATCGGCGGAATCCTGGCGATGGTGGCGTACGCCGTCTACCCGGCCTGGGAGACGCCGCGGCTGCGTGACCGGCTCGCCGCCTGGGTGGTCACGGACGGGCGCTACGCGGCCACCGTGCTCGACCGGTACGCCGACCCCGCGTCCCGGAGCCTGGAGGACGTGCGTACCGCCCTCCTCACCACCCGGGAGGCCCGCGTGGCCTGGCAGGAGGCGCTGGAGAAGGCCCGGCACGAACCGGTACGCCACCGGGGCATCTCCAGGACCTCCGCCGCGGACGCCCAGGACGCGCTCGCCCAGTTCGGCAGGGTCGCGATGCTCATGGAGGCCCACCTCCCGGCCGCCTCCGCCACCCCCGTCCCCGAGGCGGCCGCGCTGGCCGACGCGCTGCGCCGGGCCAGTGAGGAGGGCGCGAAGGCGGTGCGGGAGCGCCGCATCCCGGACTGGGGTCCCGTAAGGGAGGCGCTGGAGCACGAGGACGCCGCCCCGGGGCAGCCACCGCCCGACCCCTTCGTGCGCAACGGGGCGACCCTGCTGCTCCGCGCCCTGGAGGACTTCTCGCAGGCGCTGGAGATCAGCAGCGGGCGGGCGTAGGCGTCGGAGGGCCGGACGGCCCGGGCGGGACCGTCGGCGGATTCCCTTGGCGAATCATGGCCGAAAGGCCGCGTCGAGCTGCCGGGCGGGAACAAACAACTCCGTTGATCGGGAGCCGAATTGACGCGACGATCGTCTCTTACCCATAGAGATGGGGAATCGGTGGGCCGATCGGCGGGAAAGCTGTAATCACGCGCGCACCCCGCGTGCACGTGCATCTGCTCATGCATTGGCATTTGAACACAGCTATGATCCGAGCTAGTTGACACTTGCACCTTGCAACTCGGGAGCGTCCTGTGCACGACGTGTACAACGGCATGGCGGCCACAGAGCTTCGCGGGGTCGTCTGGCAGAAGAGCAGACACAGCAACTCACAAGGATCATGCGTGGAGTTCGCGAAACTGCCCGGCGGAAATGTCGCGATGCGCAACTCGCGCCACCCCGACGGGCCTGCGCTGGTCTACACGCCGGCCGAGATAGAGGCGCTGCTGCTGGGCGTCAAGGACGGGGAGTTCGACCACCTGGCCACCGGCGGCTGACCGCACGGCGGACCCGGCGGACCCGTCCGCGCCGTCGTGCGGCCGGGCGCGCCTCGTGCTACCGGCCGTCTCCGAGCGCGTCGACCGTGACCGGCCGCTCCGGCGCCGGGTGGTGGTCCGTCAGCCGGAACAGCGCCCAGACCACCTTGCCGAGCCCGCCGTCGGCCGACTTCTCGCCGGCCGGTACGGGGGAGGGGTGCCACCCCCAGGAGTCGCTGAACGACTCGACGAGGAACAGGCCTCGCCCGGACTCCGCGGAGTCCGGCGCCTCGCCCGCGACGGGTCCCTTCAGGCTGGGGTCGCGCACCGCGCACACCAGGCGTGAGGTCCAGCGCATGAGGTGCAGGCGCACGGAGGTGTCCTGGCGTTCCCGGGCGGTGTCGCCCGGAAGGGCGTGCCGCAGCGCGTTGGTGACCAGCTCGGACACGACCAGGGCCACGTCGTCGAAGTGGTCGCCCAGATCCCACGAGGTCAGGGTCGTACGGGTGAATCTCCGTGCCCCGCCCACCGCTTCGTACCGGGCCGGCAGCCTGCAGCAGGCCGAGCCGGAGACCGCCGAGGGGTCGATGGGGGGAAGCCCCTGCCGTAACGGCTCGAGCATCGTCGATCCATTCGTCCCCATACGAGGCGCTCCCGGGATTCGAGGCTGTAGCGGCACTGCTTCTGGCGGGCACTGCGGGTACAGAGGCACAACACGAACGAGCATGCAGGTGCGCGGGGACCATGGTTCCGAATGCGCAGAGCAGATGCAAGGGCAGATGCACGTGCACGCGCGGGATCTGCCCTGTACCGTGCCGGTTCGGACTCATTTCTTCCGCTTCATAGTTTTGAAGCTTTCGGAAAGTCTTCCCGTCTCTGTAATCGAATGAGTACGGGCTGAAGCGTTTTGGTGGCAGAATCCGCCTCCGGGGTTCGGGGGAGCTCCGGAGTACGGGAAGCGATGGGGAGGGTCGGTAAGCCGGTGACGGCAGGCGAGTCGAGTGGTTCTGTGGTGCGGCGCATCCTCCTGGGCTCACAGCTCAGGCGCCTGCGCGAGTCGCGCGGCATCACCCGTGAGGCGGCCGGCTACTCCATCCGCGCCTCCGAGTCGAAGATCAGCCGCATGGAGTTGGGACGGGTGAGCTTCAAGGCCAGGGACGTCGAGGACCTGCTCACGCTGTACGGAGTCACGGACGAGGCGGAGCGGGAGTCACTCCTCGGCCTGGCCCGTGAGGCCAATGTGGCGGGCTGGTGGCACAGTTACGGCGACGTGCTGCCCGGCTGGTTCCAGACGTATATCGGTCTGGAGGGCGCGGCGTCGCTCATCCGGATCTACGAAGTCCAGTTCGTTCACGGTCTGTTGCAGACCGAGGCGTACGCGCATGCCGTCGTCGCCCGGGGAATGCCCGGTGCGCCGGCCGCCGAGATCGACCGCAGGGTCGCGCTGCGGCTGGCCCGGCAGAAGGCGCTCGTCTCCGAGCGCGCCCCCCGCTTCCACGCCGTGCTGGACGAGGCGGCACTGCGCCGTCCCTACGGCGGGCGGGAAGTGATGCGTGCTCAATTGCGGCACCTGATCGACATGTCGGAGCAGCCGAATATCACTCTTCAGGTGATGCCCTTCAGCTTCGGCGGTCATGCCGGGGAGAGCGGGGCATTCACGATGCTGCGTTTCCCGGAATCCGATCTGTCGGACATCGTCTATCTGGAGCAGCTGACAAGTGCGCTCTATCTGGACAAGGCGGAAGAAGTCGCCCAGTACGAAAAGGCCATGGTCAGGCTTCACGAGGACAGCCCGGGGCCCGACGAGAGCCGGGATCTTCTCCGGGGACTCCTTCAACTCACCTGATTCGCCAGTACGATGACTAATCCGACAGGAGTCTGCGCCTGCAGTAAGGGATTGCATGTCCTTCCCCAGTGAACTGGCCCGCCAGTACATCGACGGCGAGTGGCTGACCGGCAACGGTGCGTGGGACATCATTGACATCAATCCCTACAACGGCGAGAAACTCTGCTCGGTCACCGTGGCCACCGCGGCGGAAGTCGATCTCGCATACCGGGCCGCCGAACGCGCGCAGCGGAAATGGGCGACGGCCGGTTCCCACGAACGGCGGTGCGTTCTGGAGAACGCGGTGCGGATCGTCGGAGAACGCGGCGACGAAATCGTCGAGCTGATCATCGACGAGCTCGGCGGTACCAGGCCCAGGGCGGAATACGAGGTGCGTGCCGCGCAGGAGTTCCTGCGCGAGGCCGCCGGTCAGGCGATGCGGCCCACGGCCGGTCTGCTGCCCTCGGTCGCCGACGGCAAGGAGAACCGGGTCTACCGGCTGCCCGTCGGGGTCGTCGGTGTGATCAGTGCCTTCAACTTCCCCTTCCTGGTGACGATGAAGACCGTCGCCCCCGCGCTCGCGCTCGGCAACGCGGCCGTGGTGAAGCCCCATCAGAACGCGCCGGTCGCCGGCGGAGGGCTGGTCGCCCGGATCTTCGAGGACGCGGGGCTTCCGGCCGGTGTACTCAACGTCGTCGTCACCGACAGCGCGGAGATAGGTGACGCCTTCATCGAACACCCGGTGCCCAAGGTGATCTCGTTCACCGGTTCGGACCGGGTGGGCCGTCACGTCGCCGCGGTCGCCGCCGGGCTCTTCAAGCGGACCATCCTCGAACTGAGCGGCAACAGCGCCCTGGTCGTGCTGGAGGACGCCGACCTCGACCACGCGGTCCGGGCAGCCGTCTACAGCCGCTTCCTGTTCCAGGGGCAGGTCGGCATGGCCGCCAACCGCATCCTGGTGGACCGGTCCGTGGAGCGGGAGTTCACCGAGCGGTTCACCGCCGCGGTGTCCGCCCTGACGGCGGGTGACCCGCGGGACCCGGAAACCCGTATCGGTCCTGTCATCAGTGCCTTCCAGGCCGAGGCGCTCACCGCGCTGGTCGACGGGGCGATCGAGGCCGGCGCCACCGCGCTCGTGCGGGGCCGCACCCGCGGCAACCTCGTCGAGCCGACCGTGCTGACCGGGCTGCCGGAAGGGTCACCGCTGCTGGTGGAGGAGATCTTCGGCCCCGTGGCGCTGCTCCTGCCGTTCGACGGCGAGGACGAGGCCCTGCACATCGTCAACGACAGTCCCTACGGGCTGAGCGGGGCGGTGCACACGGCGGACGCGGAGCGCGGCGTGCGGTTCGCCCGGCGGGTCACCGGGGGGATGTTCCACGTGAACGGTCCGACCGTGCAGGACGATCCGGCGGTCGCGTTCGGAGGCGAGAAGAGTTCCGGCATGGGGCGGCTGAACGGCGAGGCCGCGGTGGAGGCGTTCACCACCCGCAAGTGGATATCGGTGCAGCACGGGCGCACGGTGTTTCCCTTCTGAGGACCTTCCGGCGGGCTTTCCGCCGGGCCTCCCGGCCGGGTTTCCGGCCGGCCCTCCGGCGAGGCCTCATCGAGGCCAGGATCTGACCTGATGGGTCCGTACGTTGACGGTGCGAGCAGCAGGCAGTCGTCACGTCCGGCAGAAGGAAGACATCGTGGTCACGCACGTCCCCGCAGAGACCCCCGGCGACGAGAAGCGTGCGCTCCTCGCCTTCGTCGAGGCGCAGCGCGGCGCGGTCCGGCGCTCCCTCCTCGGGCTCACCGAGGAGCAGGCGGCGACCCGTCCCTGCGTCGGTGAGCTCTCGCTCTCCGGTCTGCTCAAGCACGTCGCCGAGGGCGAGCTGAACTGGCTGCGGATGGCCCAGCGGCGCCCGAACGACAAGGAGCGCGACGCGGAGACCTGGGCCGACGGATTCCGGCTCGTCGACGGCGAGACCATCCCGCAGATTCTCGAGTTCTGGGCGAAGGTCGCCGCCGAGACGGAGGCGTTCATCCGGCATGACGTCAGCAGCATGGACGAGACCTTCCCGCTGCCCCCGGCGCCCTGGTTCCCCGAGAACGGGCGCTGCTCGATGCGCTGGCTGCTGATCCACCTCGTCGAGGAGACCGGCCGCCACGCGGGCCACGCCGACATCCTCCGCGAGACGCTGGACGGCAGGACCGCCCTTCAGTTGGTGGCGGAGGAGGCGGGCTACTCTGATCAAAGTTGAGTACGAAGGGTGGGTGGTATGTCGGCGATCCGTCTCCTCGTCCTGGGGGCCGTGCGCCAGCACGGCCGCGCGCACGGTTATCAGGTGCGCAACGACCTGGAGTACTGGGGCGCCCACGAGTGGTCCAGCGCCAAGCCGGGGTCGATCTATCACGCCCTCAAGCAGATGGCGAAGCAGGGACTGCTCCTCGCCCATGAGGTCGCCCCGTCCACGGCAGGCGGGCCGCCCCGCACCGAGTACGAGATGACGGACCTCGGTGACCAGGAGTTCTTCACCCTGCTCCGGGCCTCTCTGACGTCGTACGACCAGGGCGTGGACGTGCTCTCGGCCGGCATCGGCTTCATCGTCGATCTGGAGCGGGGCGAGGCGGTGGCGCTCCTGAGGGAGCGCGTGGCGGCCATCGAGGCCTGGCGCGCCTCGGTCACGGAGCACTACACGCCCGCGGAGGGCCCGGAGTCCCTGGGCCACATCGGCGAGATCATGAACATGTGGGTCCACTCGGCCGACGCGGGTGCCGCGTGGACGCGCGGACTGATCGCCCGTCTCGAAGCGGGGGCGTACACCTTCGCGGGTGAGGGCGACCCCTTCGTCGGCGTGCTCGCGGAGGGGCAGGAGAACCCTTACGCGACCGGTGCGCCCGATCCCGGGGATACCCACTAATCAAGTTTGACCAAAGAGGTCGGCGGGTCTATCTTCGGCTCACTAGTCAAGTTTGACTATAAGCCTGAGAGGCTGGTGAGCACGGTGAGCGACGCAATCGTCGTCGAGGGAGTGCACAAGCGCTTCGGAAAGAAGCGCGCCCTGGACGGCCTCGGATTCGCCGTCCGCGGAGGGACGGTCCACGGCGTGCTCGGCCCCAACGGGGCGGGCAAGACCACCGCCGTCCGGGTGCTGACGACGCTGCTGCGGTACGACGGCGGCCGTGCGGAGGTGGCGGGATTCGACGTACGGTCCCAGGCCGCCGAGGTGAGGCGGCGGATCGGACTGCTCGGCCAGCACGCGGCGGTGGACGAGAAGCTCGGCGGTCGGCAGAACCTGGAGATGTTCGGCCGGCTGTACCACCTGGGGGCCCGAAGGGCGGGACAGCGGGCCGACGAGCTGCTGGAGCGTTTCGGGCTCGCGGACACCGGGCGCAAGGCGGTCGAGCGGTACAGCGGCGGCATGCGGCGCCGCCTCGACCTGGCCGCGTCCCTGATCACCGACCCGGAGGTGCTCTTCCTGGACGAACCCACGACCGGCCTCGACCCGCGCGGGCGCGCCGAGGTGTGGAACGCGGTGCGGTCCCTGACGGCGGGCGGCACCACGGTCCTGCTGACCACGCAGTACCTGGAGGAGGCGGACCAGTTGGCCGACCGCATCTCGGTCGTCGACGGCGGCCGGGTCGTCGCCGAGGGCACGGCCGACCGGCTCAAGGCGATGGTCGGCGGCGACCGCATCGACGTCGTGATCCGCGACACGGACCGGCTCGGCGAGGCGGCCGCGCTGCTCGGCGAGGGGGTGACCGTGGACCGGGACCGGCGGCTGCTCGGCGCACCCGCTCCCGACCGCATGCGGGCCCTGACCCGGACGGTGCGGGCGCTGGAGGAGGCGGGCATCGAGGCGGAGGACATCGCCGTGCGCCGGCCCACGCTGGACGAGGTGTTCCTGTCCCTCACCGGCTCCGGACACGAGAGCGGGGACCTGGCGTCCGCGGGCACGGAGGTGGCGGTATGAGCACGACCACGGCGGGACCGGGGCGCATCGGCTGGGCACTGGCCGACTCCTGGACGATGACCCGGCGCGAACTGGCGCACTGGGCACGGCAGCCGGTCCAGGTGGTCGTCGGCCTGGTCTTCCCGGTGATGCTCCTCCTGATGTTCAACTACCTGGTCGGCGGCGGCCGGGGGGTCGAAGGGGACAACACGGAGTTCCTGGTGCCCGGGATGCTCGCGCTCACCATGGCCTTCGGGCTGGAGGGCACGATGCTGGCCGTCACCCAGGACCTGAACAAGGGGGTCGTGGACCGGTTCCGTTCCATGCCGATGGTCTCGGGAGCCGTCCTGGTCGGGCGGAGTGCCGCGGACATGCTCCAGTCGGTGGCCGCGCTCGCCGTGATGACCGGAGTCGGATACGCCCTCGGCTGGCGCTGGCA
Organism: Kitasatospora papulosa; assembly: GCF_000717245.1. GTDB lineage: Bacteria > Actinomycetota > Actinomycetes > Streptomycetales > Streptomycetaceae > Streptomyces > Streptomyces papulosus. The sequence goes on along the minus strand of NZ_JNYQ01000002.1, from coordinate 91,135 downwards.
CAACGGCACGGCGGCCGCTCTGGGAGCGCTGGGGCTGCTGCTCCTGCTGCGGTTCGCGATGCTGTGGACGGGCATCCAGCTGGCGATGGTGGCGGGACGGCCGGAGATGGTGCAGGCCGTGCAGATCCTGGTCTGGCCGGTCGGTTTCCTCTCCAACGTCTTCGCGACACCCGAGTCGATGCCGGGCCCGCTCGGCGCGGCCGTCGAGTGGAACCCGATGTCGGCCACGGCGACGGCGGTACGCGACCTGTTCGGCAACCCGGGCGGGAGCTCCGGTTCCTGGGCTGCCGAACACGCCGAACTCCTCGCCGTTCTCTGGCCGGTGGCTCTGATCGCGGTGTTCTTCCCGCTGGCGGTGCGGAGGTTCGCACGGCTCAGCCGCTGAGCCCGCCCCCGGGGTTCAGTGGTGGAACGCCGTCTGGACCCCGGGATCCCGGTGCAACGGATGCGCCTGGGAGCGCAGTTCGGGCAGCAGCCCCCGCAGGTCGTCCAGCAGCAGCTCCGCGAGGTCGGAGGAGAAGCCGTTGCGGCAGACGACCCGCAGCACCGAGAGGTCCTGGCGGTTGGCGGGGAAGGTGTACGCGGGCACGAGCCAGCCGCGCTCCCGCAGCCGTCTGGACACGTCGAAGACGTCGTACGCCTGGACGTCGGGCTTCGTCGTCACCGCGAACACCGGGAGTTCGTCGCCGCGGGTCAGGAGCCTGAAGTCCTCCAGGGCCTCGAACTCCACGGCGAGCCGTCGCGCGATGTCCCGGGAGGCCTGCTGCACGGCCCGGTAGCCCTCCCGGCCCAGCCGCAGGAACGTGTAGTACTGCGCGACCACCTGCGCGCCGGGCCGGGAGAAGTTCAGCGCGAAGGTCGGCATGTCGCCGCCCAGGTAGTTGACCCTGAAGACCAGCTCCTCCGGCAGCTCGGCCGGTGAACGCCACAGGGCCCAGCCCACACCCGGGTAGACCAGGCCGTACTTGTGTCCGGAGGTGTTGATCGAGGACACCCGGGGCAGCCGGAAGTCCCAGACCAGGTCCGGGTCGAGGAACGGGGCGATCATCGCCCCGGACGCGCCGTCCACATGGACCGGGATGTCGAGCCCGGTGCGCTCCTGGAGGTCGTCCAGCGCGGCGCAGAGGTCGGCGATCGGCTCGTAGGAGCCGTCGAAGGTGGAACCGAGGATCCCGACGACCCCGATGGTGTTCTCGTCGCACAGCTCGGCGGCCGCCTGCGGGTCCAGGTGGAAACGCTCACCGTCCATCGGGACCTGGCGTGGCTCGACCTCCCAGAACGTGCAGAACTTCTCCCAGCAGACCTGCACGTTGACGCCCATCACCAGGTTGGGCCGTGCCGTCGCCGGATAGCGGTCGGCGTTCCTGGCCGACCAGCGCCGCTTCAGCGCCATCCCCGCGAGCATGCAGGCCTCGCTGGACCCCGTCGTCGAACAGCCCACCGTGGAGGCGGGATCGGGCGCGTTCCAGAGGTCGGCGAGCATCGCCACGCAGCGCCGCTCCAGCTCGGCGGTACGGGGGTACTCGTCCTTGTCGATCATGTTCTTGTCCCGGCACTCGCTCATCAGCACACCCGCCTGGGGTTCCATCCAGGTGGTGACGAAGGTGGCGAGGTTGAGCCGGGAGTTCCCGTCGAGCATCAGCTCGTCGTGGACGAGCCGGTAGGCGGTCGACGGCGGCAGCGGATCCTCCGGGAGCCGGTGCGTCGGCGGCGCTGCGACCATGGGCGCGGTCGGGTCGGCCTCCCCGAAGAACGGGTTGAGGGCGAGTCTGCGGTGTTCCTCGGAGGGGGCGGGCCGGCCGTGCCGTCCCTGGTGGAGCGCCATCGTGAGCCGTCTCCTCAGTTCTCTGCCGCGAGTCCGGCCTTGACGGCCCGGGTGAACTTGACGACACGTCGGGCCTGGACCCGTGCGGCGGTCAGGGTCTGCTCGGCGACCGGGATGTCGCCCTGGCCCGAGACGTGGGAGGTGCCGTAGGGGTTGCCGTCGACGAACTTCGAGGGGTCCGTGTAGCCCGGAGGCACCAGGATTCCGCCGAAGTGGTAGATCGTGTTGTACAGCGCCAGCAGGGTGGACTCCTGTCCGCCGTGGGTGGTGCTGCTGGCGGTGAAGCCGCTGTAGACCTTGTCGGCGAGCTGCCCCGCCTGCCAGAGCCCTCCCAGCGTGTCGAGGAACTGCTTGAGCTGCGCCGTGACGTTGCCGTACCTGGTCGGCGTACCGAAGATCACCGCGTCGGCCCAGACCATGTCGTCCGGCGACACCTCGGGGATGTCGGCCGTCGCCCGGGCGTGCTCGGCCCACGCGGGATTGGAGTCGATCGCCGCCTGGGGGGCGAGCTCGGCCGCCTTGCGCAGCCGGACGTGTGCTCCGGCGCTCTCGACGTCCCCGGCCATGGCCTTGGCGATCGTGGAGACGGTGCCGGTGGAGGAGTAGTAGATGACGGCGACGTTGACGGACGTGGGCATACGGGTGCCTCCGGGGCGTGGACGTGGACGGTGCGGCGGGAGGGAGGGGAGGGGCGGATCAGGTCGGGCTGATCACGGCGGCGGTGCCGTACGCGCAGACCTCGGTGCCCACGTCCGCCGCCTCGCTCACGTCGAAGCGCATCATCAGCACCGCGTTCGCGCCGCGGGCCCTGGCCTGGTCGACGAGCCGTTCCATCGCCTGGTTGCGGGTCTCGACCAGCGTCTTGGTCAGCCCCTTGAGCTCACCGCCGATCATCGACTTCAGTCCCGCGCCGATCTGACTGCCGAGGTGGCGGGAGCGGACCGTGAGCCCGAACACCTCGCCGATGACCTCGGTCACCCGGTGGCCGGGGACATCGTTCGTGGTGACGACCAGGATGTCCGCCCGGGGCGTCTGTCCGCCGCCGTAGTCCTCAATGCCCATGATGTGGCACCTCCTGCGGAAAGTTTTGCCCCGGTTCGTTCCGTGCGCATCCTCGCTTACGCCAGTGGAACCCAGGCGTCCGTCGCAGCGTTGATAGCTTGGGGCGGCCACGCAGCCGCGCACACCGACCAACCCTGGAGCCCGGACCCTTGAATACGCTTGCGCTCGGCCCGAGCTGGCTGGACCCGGATTATCTGCTCAACACCTTCGGGCTGCCCGGCCTCCTGCTCATCGTGTTCGCCGAGTCCGGACTGCTGATCGGGTTCTTCCTGCCCGGCGACTCCCTGCTGTTCACCACGGGTCTCCTGGTGACGACGGGCGACCTCAAGTACCCCCTGTGGCTGGTCTGCGTCCTGGTCGCCCTGGCGGCGATCATCGGCGACCAGGTCGGCTACCTCTTCGGCCGCAAGGTGGGACCGGCCCTCTTCAAACGCCCGGACTCCCGCCTCTTCAAGCAGGAGAACGTCGAGAAGGCCCACGAGTTCTTCGAGAAGTACGGCCCGAAGTCGCTGGTGCTGGCCCGCTTCGTGCCCATCGTCCGGACCTTCACGCCGATCATCGCCGGTGTGAGCCGGATGGACTACCGCTCCTTCATCACGTTCAACATCATCGGCGGCATCCTCTGGGGCGTCGGCGTGACGCTGCTCGGGGCGGCCCTCGGCAAGATCGACTTCGTGCACGAGAACATCGAGATGATCCTCATCCTGATCGTGCTGATCTCTGTGGTGCCGATCCTGATCGAGTTCCTGCGGGCCCGCGGCAAGTCGAAGAAGGAAGCCGCCGCGCACCAGGGCGACGACCACGGCCCCTCGGACGGAGGCCCCGCGGAGGGCCCCCGCGGCGGGACGGGCGAGGACGGCCAGGGCCCCGCCGCCCACCAGCACACGGGCGACCGGACGGCCCCGTACGGCGGCGGCGCCTACGGCAGCCAGTACGGCACCGGCCAGGGTGCCCCGTACGGCACCGGCCAGGGTGCCCAGTACGGCGACGGCGGATACGGCGCCGCCCAGGGGGGCCAGTACGGCGCCCAGGCGGATCAGTACGGTCAGGGCCAGGGCGGCCGGCAGCAGGCCGCCGGCCAGTACGGCGGCCAGGACACCCCGTACGGCGGTCAGTACGCCGGCGGCCAGGGGGCCCAGTACTCCGGCGGTCAGTACGGCGCCCCGGACCAGGGCGGTCAGCAGGGTGGCCAGTACGGCGCCCCACAGGGCCAGTACGGCGGCCAGGACACCTCGTACGGCGGTCAGTACGCAGGGGGCCAGGGGGCCCAGTACTCCGGCGGTCAGTACGGCGCTCCGGACCAGGGCGGTCAGCAGGGCGGCCAGTACGGCGCCCCGGACCAGGGCGGCCAGTACGGCGCCCCGCAGGGCCGGTACGACGCAGGCCAGGGCGGTCAGTACGACCCGTACGGCAGCGGTCGGCCGGCCCCGTACGACCCCGCCGGACACGACGGCCGGTACGCGGGCGGCCGGCCCGGTCAGCCGGCTCAGCCGGGTGAGTACACCGGCGGCGGCCCGTACGGCGACCGGCCCGCGGCCCGCCCGGGCGACGGCCAGGAGGACGACCCGGGTCAGTACGGCTGGCAGAACAGGCGCTGACCCACCGCGCGCACCGACGGCGCCCCGGTCCCCACGTGGGGACCGGGGCGCCGTTCGTCCGTCAGAAGCCTCGGGTCCGCTTGGCGGCCCGGCGGGACGGGCCCTCGACCGCGCCTGGCACCCGCATGAAGAGCCGCGAGATCTCGCTCCCGAGATTGACCCCGATGGCGATGGCCAGCGCCGTGGCGACGGCGGTGAAGAGCGACGTGAGCCCGGTGTCCACCTCGTTCTGGGCCACGCCGAGGAGCCCGAAGTAGGTCGCCGAGCCGGGCAGCAGGGGGCCGATCGCGGCCGTGATGTACGGCAGCGACGAGGTGTAGCGGTAGCGCGAGAACAACTGGCCGAACAGCCCCACCAGCCCGGCGGCGACGGCCGTCGCCGCGACGGGGGAGATACCGCCGGTGCGGGCCATCGCCCCGTAGATGATCCAGGCCACCCCGCCGTTGAGCGTCACGGCGAGGACCGTGGAGCGTTCCTGCTGGAGGAGGATGGCGAAGGCCAGGGTGAGGGCCATCGAGGCCAGGATCTGGAGCACCGGCCGGTCGTTGGGTACGAACCGCGCCTCCGGGTTCAGCTGGGCGCCGAGCTGGACGCCCAGGTAGAGCATCAGCAGGACGCCCCCCACGATGCCGATGAAGAAGTACATGACCTCCAGGAGCCGGGCTCCCGCGGTGATGTAGTAGCCGGTCAGACCGTCCTGCACCCCGGCGACGAGGGCCCGCCCGGGCAGCAGCGCGAACAGTCCACCGGTGATCACCGCGGAGGGCCGCACATCCGTCGAGTGGGTGAGGGTCAGCGCGATGCCCATCGCGGCCGGCGGCATGGCCGCGACCGTGAACTGGTAGAACTCGGGCAGCCCGCGCCCGGCGCAGAGCCAGGCCAGCCGGTCGCCGAGCATCGCGCCCGCCGCCGCCACGACGAAGACCAGCACGCCACCACCGACCAGCACCGAAGCCGAGCCGGCGAGCAGGCCGGCCGCGGCCGTCAGCACCCAGCCCGGGTACGGGTGCCGGTTACGCCGGATCTCGGCCAGGCGGCGGTAGGCCTCCTCCAGCGAGACCTCGACGTGCTCCGCCGAGGTGATGTCGTCGATCAGCCGGAACACCGCGGCCAGACGGGTGTAGTCGGTGCCCCGCCGGCGCACGGTACGGCTGGCCGTGATGGGGTCGTCGACCAGGGACGGCTGGTGCGAGATGGACAGCAGGGTGAACGTGACCGTCGGCTCGCAGCGGTCGAGCCCGTACGAACGCGACACGGCGAACATGGCCGCCTCGACGTCCTCGGCACCCTCGCCGCCCGCGAGCAGCAGCTCGCCGATACGGAGCGTCAGGTCGAGCACACGCGGGACGGCGGGCCCCGAGTCGTCGGTCTTCTGCACCATCTCGGGTGCCGGCCGTTCGAACACGGGCATCCGGAGCATCGTGCGCATCCGGTCCTGCCAGGGGGCCTCCTTGGTCAGCCGGACCATCGGAATGCCGTGCGCCGGGGTGAACGCGGGTGGCTGCTGCTGCGCGTTGTACCCGCTGGGCGGGACGAAGGCGGACGACAGCGTGTCGGACCCCGAGCCCTGTCCCGAGCCGGAAGCGGAACCCTGGCCCGGGCCCGAAGCCGCCGACGGATCGTTGTGCAGGCCGGCCGGAAGGGCGAATTCCGATGTGGGGTGGTCGTCCTCCGGAGGAGCCGTCGGCTGCTCGACCCCGGCGGGGGGCGCGAACGCGCTGTGCGCCTCGTCGGACTGGGGCTTCTGGTCCTCGGGACCGCCCTGTTCCGCCACCACTCGACCTCGTTCCTCCTCGACCGCCCGTCACGGGAGCGCTCCTGCCCAGTATGGGCACGGACATGGGCGCCACACGCAACGGGCGGCGCACCGGTGAAGGTGCGCCGCCCGTCGTACGGTCAGCCGGGCCGGTCGGCCCCGTGCGCCGCTGTCCACGCCGCCCCGCTCGTAAGCGGAAGCCGGAGGAGTCGCGTCAGTGCGCGCCGCCCTGCGCCTCGAGGCGCTTGTAGGAAGCCTCGATCTCGGCCTCGGCCTCGGTGCGGCCGACCCAGTCGGCGCCCTCGACGGACTTGCCGGGCTCCAGGTCCTTGTAGACCTCGAAGAAGTGCTGGATCTCCAGGCGGTCGAACTCCGACACGTGGTGGATGTCGCGCAGGTGCTCCACCCGGGGGTCGGACGCCGGGACGCACAGCAGCTTGTCGTCGCCGCCGGCCTCGTCGGTCATCCGGAACATGCCGATGGCGCGGCACTTGATGAGGCAGCCGGGGAACGTCGGCTCCTCGAGGATGACCAGCGCGTCCAGCGGGTCGCCGTCCTCGCCGAGGGTGTTCTCGACGAAGCCGTAGTCCGCCGGGTAGCTGGTCGAGGTGAAGAGTCGACGGTCCAGACGGATCCGACCGGTCTCGTGGTCCACCTCGTACTTGTTCCGCGAACCCTTCGGGATCTCGATAACGACGTCGAACTCCACGGGTGGCTCCTCCATGATCAACACATACGACTGATGGTTAAGTGTCCCTCACGCAGACGAGTGCTCGCGAAAGGGGCTGGTCAACGGTGGCCGAGCCGGTGCAGAAACCGACGGAGGAACCGTTGAGCAGGTGGGGCGGGTGGAAAGCCCCGGAGTACCTGAAGCGCGCAAGCGGGTCGGGGAACCGCCGGCTCGTCGCAGGCTCCGCCGTGCTCGGCCTGGTGGTCGCCGCCGGTGCCGTGCTGGCCGCCGGCCCCTGGGACACCGGTCAGCGTAAGGCCGAGCGTGACCGGGCGGCCGCCGTGCAGCGCGCAGGTGGCGCACATCACGAACGGGACGCGCCGGACGGCCCTGAGCCCGCCCCCAGCGCTCCTGCCGTCCTGAGCGCCCTCGGGACCGCCGGGGGGCTCACCCCGGCGGGCGCGAGCAGCCTGAGGACCGCCCTCGACCCCCTGCTGGACAAGCCCGCACTCGGCTCCGTACGTACCGCCGTGGTCATCGACGCGGCCACCGGCAAGCAGTTGTTCGCGAGGGGCGCCGCCACCCCCATGACACCCGCGTCCACGGTGAAGATCGCCACCACCGTGGCCGTGCTCTCCGCGCTCGGCCCCGCCCATCGCATCGCGACGACGGTCGCGCTGTCCCCGGACTCACGGACGCTCACCCTCGTCGGCGGAGGGGACCCCACCCTGGACAAGGCGGCCCTGCGCTCCCTGGCCGCCGACGCGGCGCGCGCGCTGCCGGACGGCGGCACCGGGCCGGTGCGACTGACGTACGACACCTCGCTCTACTCGGGCCCTGCCCGCCACCCCATCGGCCCCAACGAGAACATCGCGCCGGTGAGCGCGCTCATGGTCGACGAGGGCCGCCTCGACGGGAGCGACCGGGGGCCGGCTCCCCGGAGCGGCGATCCCGCGGCCGACGCGGCGCGCGCTTTCGCGGACCTGCTCGGCGACGCCGGTGTCGCCACCCGTTCCGCCCCCGCGTCCGGGAAGGCCGTGAAGGGATCACGGACGGTGGCGACGCACTGGTCGAAGCCGCTCTCCGCACTGGTCGAACGCGCCATGACCAACAGCGACAACGACATCGCCGAGGCGCTGATCCGGCAGACCGCGCTGAAGGCGGGGGAGCCCGCCTCCTTCGCCGGCAGCCGCCGCGCCACCACCGCGGAGCTGAAGAGACTCGGCATGCCGCTGACCGGAGCCCGGCTCGCCGACGGCAGCGGACTGGACCGTGCGGACAAGGTGAGCGCGGGCCTCCTCGCCCGGCTGCTCGCGCTCGCCGCCGACCGGGACCACCCCGAGCTCCGGCCCGTCCTCACCGGACTCCCGGTCGCCGGATTCAGCGGCACGCTCGGCGACCGCTACACCGCCACCTCCCCGGCGACCGGGCTGATCAGGGCCAAGACCGGCACCCTCACCGGGGTGAACAGCCTCGCCGGGACCGCGGTCGACGCGCAGGGGCGGCTTCTGGCCTTCGCGTTCCTGGCCTCGGGCACCACGTCCCCGGCCGAGGCGGAGGCAACGCTGGACACCCTGGCCACCACCCTCACCAAAGGCACCGGGTGAGCGGCTGACACCCCACCATGGGGCGACCACCTCACGTACGGTTGACGCATGACGAGCATCGGTGGTGCCGAGATGGTCGACTGGAAACTCGCGGTCGCGACCGCGACCCGGTTCGTGCGCCCGGGTCCGGAGATCAGCCGTGAGGAGGCCCGTGCCGTCGTCGCCGAGCTACGGCGACACGCCAAGGCATCCGAGGAGCACGTCCGGTCGTTCACCCGGATGATCCCGGACGGGCACGAGCCCGAGGACACCCCGGTCCTGGTCGTCGACCGGGCCGGCTGGATCAGGGCCAACGTCGCGGGCTTCCGTGAACTGCTGAGTCCCCTGCTCGGGAAGATGCAGGACCGCCGCGGCGGCGGCCCCGGAAACGCGGTGCTGGGCGCGGTCGGCGGCAAGGTGACCGGTGTCGAGCTGGGCATGCTGCTGTCGTTCCTGGCGTCCAGGGTCCTCGGCCAGTACGAGACCTTCGCGCCCGCCACCCGCGAGCTGCCCGCGTCCTCGAACGGAGGGGGCCGACTGCTTCTGGTCGCCCCCAACATCGTCCACGTCGAGCGGGAACTCGAGGTCGACCCGCACGACTTCCGACTCTGGGTGGCGCTCCACGAGGAGACGCACCGCACCCAGTTCACCGGTGTCCCCTGGCTCCGCGACCATCTGCAGGGCGAAATCCAGTCGTTCCTCGACGAGACCGACGTCGACCCGATGACCGTGCTCGAACGGCTCCGCGAGGCGGCGCAGGCCTTCTCGGGCGGCAGCCGCCCCGAGGGCGAACGGGGCGAGGAGGGGGACGACGGCGGGCGCAGCCTCGTCGAGATCGTCCAGACGCCCGCCCAGCGAGAGGTCCTTGGCCGGCTCACCGCCGTCATGTCCCTGCTCGAGGGACACGCCGACTTCGTGATGGACGGCGTGGGCCCCGACGTGGTGACCTCCGTCGCCGAGATCCGGGAGAAGTTCCAGCAGCGCAGGGCGCGCGGGGCGAGCCGGCTGGACCTGGCACTGCGCAAGCTCCTGGGGCTCGACGCCAAGCTGCGGCAGTACCGCGACGGCGAGAAGTTCGTCCGGGCCGTGGTCGACGAAGTCGGCATGGACGGCTTCAACCGGGTGTGGACCTCCCCCAACACCCTGCCCACCAAGGCCGAGATCGCCGCACCGGCGGACTGGGTGGCGCGGGTGCACCGTAAGGCAGATTCGTGATCTTGGCCGGTCCGGAGGCAGAAGATTGCCTCCCCAATCACCCATCCGGGGGACCATAAGGGTGTGGGAAGGCGTGCAATGCTCGATGGACGACTTGGCTCTGTCACCATCGACGCACTCTGAGTGACGGGACTCCGTCCCGGGCGCCCCGAGGCACCCTCCCCCGAAACTTCACCCGAAGGGCACCGGACATGGGTCCCCATCCTGCGGTCGCGGCGATACGCCTGGCGGTCCGCCGCGTACTCCACGACGTCGTCACCGAATACAACCGTCGGACCGAACAGGCGGGACGCGCCGAGTTCGCCGAAGCGGGCGCGGGCGCGCGCCGCTCCGGGCTGCCCGAGCGGCCGGACACCCCGCTGGTGCTCGTCGCCTGCTCCGGGGGCGCCGACTCCATGGCTCTCGCCTCCGCCCTCGCGTTCGAGTCGCGCAAGCTGCCCGTCCGCGCCGGCGGCATTACCGTCGACCACAATCTGCAGCCCGGCTCCGGACTCCGGGCCGGCGAGGTCGTGGCCCGTCTCGCCGAGATGCGGCTCGACCCGGTCGAGGCCGTCGCCGTGCGCGTCGGCCGCGACGGCGGTCCCGAGGCCGCCGCCCGGGACGCCCGCTACGCCGCCCTGGACGCGGCGGCGGAGCGCCACGGCGCCTTCGCCGTGCTCCTCGGCCACACCCGCGACGACCAGGCCGAGACCGTCCTGCTGGGCCTCGCCCGCGGCTCGGGCATCCGCTCGCTCTCGGGGATGGCCGCCGCCTCCGGCCCCGCCGGCCGCTACCGCCGCCCGTTCCTCCAGCTCGACCGGCAGACCGCCCGCAAGGCCTGCCTGGTCCAGTCGATCCCCGTCTGGGACGACCCCCACAACATCGATCCCGCCTACACCCGCTCCCGGCTCCGCCACGAAGGCCTGCCCGCCCTGGAGAAGGCGCTGGGCAAGGGCGTCGTGGAAGCACTCGCCCGTACGGCCCAGCTCTCCCGCGACGACGCCGACGCCCTCGACACCTGGGCCGCCGAGGCCGCCCGTTCGGTGCTGGACGACGCCGGACGGCTGGAGTGCGTCAAGCTCTCCGTGCTGCCGCCCGCGGTACGCCGCCGGGTGCTGCGCCGGGCGGTGATCGACGCGGGATCTCCCGCGGGTTCGCTCTTCGCCCGCCACATCGAGGAAGTCGACCGGCTCATCACCGGCTGGCGGGGCCAGGGCGCCATCAACCTGCCCGGCCGCGTCGAGGTGCGGCGGCAGGGTGGCAGACTGGTGATTCGGCAGAGCTGAAGCGCAAGCGGCTGACATGCAGGCGAAACGCCGGTCCGGCCCGGTGAACAGTCCGGGTCCGGCAGGGCAGAGAAAGAGACGCGGGTGAACGAGAAGGACATGGGCACCGACCTTCAGTCGGTGCTCCTCACCAAGGAAGAGATCGACGCGAAGCTCGTCGAGCTTGCAGCGAAGATCGACGCGGAGTACGCGGGCAAGGACCTGCTCATCGTCGGCGTCCTCAAGGGTGCGGTGATGGTCATGGCGGACCTGGCCCGGGCCCTGTCCACCCCCGTCACCATGGACTGGATGGCCGTCTCGTCGTACGGCGCCGGCACCCAGTCCTCGGGCGTCGTCCGGATCCTCAAGGACCTCGACACCGACATCAAGGGCAAGCACGTCCTGATCGTCGAGGACATCATCGACTCCGGTCTGACGCTGTCCTGGCTGCTGACCAACCTCGGCTCGCGCGAACCCGCGAGCCTGGAGGTCTGCACGTTGCTCCGCAAGCCGGACGCGGCGAAGGTCGCCATCGACGTGAAGTGGGTCGGCTTCGACATCCCCAACGAGTTCGTCGTCGGCTACGGACTCGACTACGCGGAGAAGTACCGCAACCTCCCCTTCGTCGGTACGCTCGCCCCTCACGTCTACGGCGGTTGAGGTAACCGCCCAGGCAGGGCCCGGCCGAACCCGGCCGGACTCCCGGGAACCCTCGCGGCCTTCGCGCCGTTGGAGCCTTCGAGGACGGGTTTGTCAGACGTCCCCTGCGGTCACGGGTGACAATGCTGGGGTACCGTCCGAAGCACAGTCTTTTCTCACAGCAGCATTTACCTACGGGCAGGAGGGACGGGGCGACTTCGCTCCGTATGGATGGACGTGAAGCGATACTTCCGTGGGCCGGTCATGTGGATCGTGCTGGCCGTCCTCGCCGTGGTCGTGTTGATGCAGGTCGTCGGCTCGTCCGGCGGCTACAAGACGGTGGACACCGGCAAGGTGATCCAGGCGATCAGCAAGAACCAGGTGGAGCAGGCCAAGCTGACCACCGGTGACGAACAGATCCTGAAGATCGAGCTGAAGGACAAGCAGAAGCTCGAGGGCGAGTCCGGCAGCAAGTTCCAGGCGAGCTACATCGGCAACCAGGGCGTCGAGCTCGCCGACACGTTGCAGAAGAAGTTCGAGAGCGGTGACATCGAGAAGGGTTACACCGTCTCGCCGTCGAAGCAGTCCCCGTTCGTCTCGATCCTTCTCTCGCTGCTGCCCTTCGTCCTGATCGTGGTCGTGTTCCTGTTTCTGATGAATCAGATGCAGGGCGGCGGCTCCAAGGTCATGCAGTTCGGCAAGTCCAAGGCCAAGCTGATCACCAAGGACACGCCGAAGACGACGTTCGCCGATGTGGCGGGGTCGGACGAGGCCGTCGAGGAACTGTACGAGATCAAGGAATTCCTCCAGGAGCCGGCGAAGTTCCAGGCCGTCGGCGCCAAGATCCCCAAGGGCGTCCTGCTGTACGGGCCGCCCGGTACGGGCAAGACGTTGCTCGCTCGCGCGGTCGCGGGCGAGGCGGGCGTCCCGTTCTACTCGATCTCCGGTTCCGACTTCGTCGAGATGTTCGTCGGTGTCGGTGCCTCCCGTGTCCGTGACCTCTTCGAGCAGGCCAAGGCGAACGCTCCGGCGATCGTCTTCGTCGACGAGATCGACGCCGTCGGACGGCACCGCGGTGCCGGCATGGGCGGCGGTCACGACGAGCGCGAGCAGACGCTCAATCAGCTGCTCGTCGAGATGGACGGCTTCGACGTGAAGGGCGGCGTCATCCTGATCGCCGCCACGAACCGGCCGGACATCCTGGACCCGGCGCTGCTGCGTCCGGGGCGTTTCGACCGGCAGATCGCCGTCGACCGTCCGGACATGCAGGGCCGCCTCGAGATCCTCAAGGTGCACCAGAAGGGCAAGCCGGTCGCGGAGGACGTCGACCTCAACGCGGTCGCCCGTCGTACGCCCGGCTTCACCGGTGCCGATCTGTCGAACGTGCTGAACGAAGCGGCGCTCCTCACGGCGCGAAGCAACAAGAAGCTGATCGACAACCACATGCTCGACGAGGCCATCGACCGCGTCGTGGCGGGACCGCAGAAGCGGACCCGGATCATGTCCGAGAAGGAAAAGAAGATCACCGCGTACCACGAGGGCGGACACGCCCTGGTCGCGGCGGCCTCACCCCAGTCGGACCCGGTCCACAAGATCACGATCCTCTCCCGCGGCCGTGCCCTCGGTTACACGATGGTGCTCCCGGAGGAGGACAAGTACTCCACGACGCGCAACGAGATGCTCGACCAGCTGGCGTACATGCTGGGCGGGCGCGCGGCCGAGGAGCTGGTCTTCCACGACCCGACGACCGGTGCCGCCAACGACATCGAGAAGGCCACTGCCACGGCCCGCGCGATGGTCACGCAGTACGGCATGACGGAGCGCCTCGGTGCGATCAAGTTCGGTGGAGACAACACCGAGCCGTTCGTGGGCCGGGAGATGGGACACCAGCGCGACTACTCGGAAGAGGTCGCCGCGCTCGTCGACGAAGAGGTCAAGAAGCTCATCGAGACCGCGCACAACGACGCGTGGGAGATTCTCGTCGAGAACCGCGACATCCTCGACGCCCTGGTCCTCGAGCTCCTCGAGAAGGAGACGCTCGGCAAGGAGCAGATCGCCGAGATCTTCGCCCCGATCGTGAAGCGCCCGGCTCGCCCGGCGTGGACCGGTTCTGCCCGGCGCACCCCGTCGACGCGTCCGCCCGTGCTCTCTCCCAAGGAGCTCGCCCTCACCAACGGCTCCGCCAACGGTTCGGGTACTCCGGAGATCGCCCCGACGGACATGACGAAGAGCAACGGCACGTCCACGGAGGCAGTCCCCGAGGACCGTCCCGAGAGCTGATCCGGCCCGACCCGGTGTGGCCCCTGTCACGGGGCCTCCACCAGGCCCGGAATGGATGCCGCGCCCCCCAGGTTCTAGCCTGTGGGGGCGCGGCTTTTTCGTATGCCTGCGCTGTGCCTGCCGAAATTCCGTGAGGGCCGGGCGGGTCCGCGCATGTGACTGCACAGAGGAACGAGGCACAGAATGACCGACCCGGTGACGCTCGACGGGCAGGGCTCGATCGGCGTTTTCGACGAGAAGCGGGCCGAGGCGGCTGTTCGGGAGCTCCTCATCGCTGTCGGCGAGGACCCCGACCGTGAGGGCCTGCGCGAGACGCCGGGCCGAGTGGCACGTGCGTACAAGGAGATATTCGCGGGCCTCCACCAGGAGCCCGAGGACGTCCTGACGACGACGTTCGATCTCGGCCACGACGAGATGGTGCTGGTCAAGGACATCGAGGTGTTCAGTACCTGTGAGCACCACCTGGTTCCGTTCCGCGGGGTCGCGCACGTGGGCTACATCCCGGCGACCACCGGCAAGATCACCGGGCTCTCGAAGCTGGCGCGGCTGGTCGACGTCTACGCCCGGCGGCCGCAGGTCCAGGAGCGTCTCACCACGCAGATCGCCGAGTCCCTGATGGCGATCCTGGAGCCGCGCGGGGTCATCGTGGTCGTCGAGTGCGAGCACATGTGCATGTCGATGCGCGGCATCCGCAAGCCCGGAGCGAAGACGCTCACGTCCGCGGTCCGTGGCCAGCTCCGTGATCCGGCGACGCGTGCCGAGGCCATGAGCCTCATCATGGCGCGCTGACCCGGCGGGGGACACGCCACCAGGGCCCGGGACGTGGGGCACCGATGAGTTCGAGCGGTGGGGGGAGTCGACAGTGGTGGGTCCGGCCGCAGGAGCCGGGGCCACCGGGAGAGGAGCCCCATGTCCTTCACTCATGTGCTCGCCGTAGCCCCCGTCATGGCCATCGAGCCGGCGGTGGAGTGGTACGAGAGGCTCTTCGGCCGCCCCGCCGATGCCCGGCCGATGGACGGGCTGGCCGACTGGCACATCTCGCCCTACGCCTGGCTCCAGGTCTTCGAATCGCCCGAGCAGGCCGGCGGGACGCTGGTGAATCTGGTGGTCGACGATCTGGACCAGGCGCTCTCGGATCTCGCGGACCGCGGGATCGGGGCGGGTGAGATCCAGCCGGGTGCACGCGAGGTGAGGTTCGCGGCGGTCCACGATCCCGACGGCAACCGGGTCACCCTGATCGAGAACCCGGTGGCCGACTGAGGCGGGCCGGGACGGCCGGGAGGGTCCCTCAGGCGGCCTGTGCGGTGTTCCGCTCGTCGTCCCCGTCGTCCGGGAGCTTGCAGACCCGTTCGAGGAAGACGGCGGCGGCCACGACCGCGACGCCGGCCAGGACGGCGGAGCCCGCGTAGATGGCCTGATCCCGGCGGGGCGGGACGTCCAGGAGGCTGAGCAGGAAGACACAGGTGCCGCCGTACATCCCGGCGACCAGGGCGGCGACGAGTGCGCTCGCCTGGCCGAAGACCAGTGCGCGGGCGGCCATCATCGGCTCCACGCCCTTGGCCCCGGGGCGCCGCTCCCGCTGGGCGCGCAGGCGTGCCCGGATGGAGAGTGCCGTCGCCAGCAGGACGACGGCGATCACGGCCAGCACGACGGGTGCGGCGAGCGGCACGCTGGGGAGCGTCCCCAGGGCGTCCCAGAGGCGGGCCGCGCCCCAGGACAGCACGCCGGCTCCGGCGAAGAGTCCGGCCAGGAGGCCGAGCCGTAGTTGCTTCACCGAGAGTGCCGCCCTTCGTCGCCGTTGCCCGTGTCGCCGCCCGCGGACGGTCGTCCTTGAGCCTAACGACTACTCGGGGAGACGGAGTTCCAGGTCGGGCCGGGGAAGCACTCCGTCGCGGCCCACACCTGCCAGGAGGTCGGCGACCGGGCCGACGCCGGGCAGCTGGGCCTCCGGGTCCACGTCGTGCCAGGGGGCGAGGACGAAGGCGCGCTCGCGGGCGCGCGGGTGCGGAAGGGTCAGCAGCGGGTCGTCGGAGACCACGTCGGCGTACGACACGATGTCGACGTCGATGGTGCGCGGGCCCCAGCGCTCCTCCCGGACCCGGTCGAAGGCCTCCTCGATGGCCTGGCCGCGCTCCAGCAGCGACGAGGGGGGCAGGGTCGTCTTGACGATGATGACCGCGTTGAAGTACGACGGCTGGGAGCCGGGGTCGACGCCCCAGGGCTCCGTCTCGTAGACCGGGGAGACCGCCTTGACCCGGAGGCCGGGGGTGTCCTCCAGGGCGTCGATGGCCCCCTGGATCGTGTCCAGGCGGTTGCCGAGGTTGGAGCCGAGGGAGATCACGGCCCGTTTGGGGTTGGAGAGGGTGACGTCGGCCGCGTCGACCTGCTCGACCACGGCTGCGGGAACCGGCTGTACGGTCGGGTCGCTCTGCCCCTCGGTGGAAAATGCAGTCATGCTCGGCTCCGGGTGATGGTGATGGTCACGTCGTCGAAGGGGACGGTGATGGGGGCGTCCGGCTTGTGGACGACGACCTCGACCTCCTGGACCCCTTCGTGCTTGAGGCACTGCTGCGCGATGCGTTCCGCGAGCGTCTCGATCAGATCGACCGGCTCACCTTGGACGACGTCGACCACTTCCTCCGCGACCACGCCGTAGTGCACCGTCTTCGACAGGTCGTCGGCGGCTGCCGCGGGGCGGGTGTCAAGCCCGAGCACCAGGTCCACGATGAAGGTCTGGCCCTCTTCACGTTCCCTGGGGAAGACACCGTGGTACCCACGGGCCTTGAGGCCGCGCAGCGCGACACGATCCACGCGAATCACTCCTGCTGTTCGTCGTCTCCTGAGGCACCCGGCCGCGTGCGTGCGATGAGGTGCCGTCTTTCGAATCTACCCGCGGGCACCGACAGCTCCCGCCCGCGGGGGCGCGGACCGGCCCGGCCGGGGAGTTGGGAAGCCGCGTATACCCTGTGATCGGGGGCCCAATCCCCGCGCTCCGTCCCGTCCGCTCAGACGGTCGGTTCCTCGTCCTCTTCCTCACCGGTTTCCGCCAGTACGGGTGAACCGTGGTGGGACCAGAGCTTCCAGCCGTCCGGTGTGCGCCGGAACACGTTGGTGGCGACGACGAGCTGGCCGACGAGCGGTCCGAGCGAGCTGCCCTCCTCGGCGGGGCCACCGCTGAGGATGTTCTCGGTGCAGGTCACGAGGGCGGTGTCCCCGGTCATCGCGACCCCGACATCGGTCAGGAAGAACTGGATGTACTCGGTGTTGGCCATGATCAACGCGTAGCTCCGCAGCACCTCGCCGCGGCCCGTGAGTACCGGCCAGCCCGGG
The DNA here is from genome assembly GCF_000717245.1 of Kitasatospora papulosa. Lineage (GTDB taxonomy): Bacteria > Actinomycetota > Actinomycetes > Streptomycetales > Streptomycetaceae > Streptomyces > Streptomyces papulosus. Next base: position 73,930 of record NZ_JNYQ01000002.1, on the reverse strand, counting down.
TGGACGCAGGAGACGGTGAGGTCCTCGCCGGGCAGCCACAGGTCCGAGAGCCCGTCGAGGTCGCCGCGTTCCATCGCCTCGTAGAAGGCGGTGTTCGCCTGCTCGACCGCGGCGATGTCCGCCGCGGCCTCCTCGTGGTCGTCGCGCGCGGCGCTCACGCGGCACCCTCGACGGCGCGGGCGACCCGGACCGCGTCCGCCGTCGGCCGTACCGCGTGCACCCGGACCGCCCAGGCGCCCGCGGCGGCGGAGAGGGCGGAGACCGCGGCCGTCGCGGCGTCCCGCTCACGGGCCGGGGGCGGGGCCGCGCCCTCGGCCGCCAGGACATGGCCGAGGAACCTCTTGCGGGAGGCGGCGACGAGCAGGGGCCTGCCCAGGTCGCGCAGCCGGTCGAGGTGGGCGACGAGCGCGAGGTCCTGGGCGGCGTCCTTGGCGAAGCCGAGCCCCGGATCGATCACCAGCCGCTCGGGCGCGACCCCGCCCTCGATCACGGCCTCCATGCGCTCGCGGAGCTCGGCGACGACCTCCCCGACGACGTCCCCGTAGACCGCCCGGCTGTTCATCGACTCGCTGAAACCGCGCCAGTGCATGACGACGAACGGCACTCCGGCGTCGGCGACGGCCGGGATCATGCCCGGATCGGCGAGGCCGCCGCTCACGTCGTTGACCAGCGCCGCGCCGGCGGCCACGGACTGTTCGGCGACGACGGCGCGCATGGTGTCCACGGAGACGGTGACGCCCTCGGAGGCCAGCCCCCGGACGACGGGGATCACGCGTCGCAGTTCCTCGGCCTCGTCCACCCTGCTCGCGCCCGGGCGGGTCGACTCACCGCCGACGTCGATCAGATCCGCACCTTCGGCCACCAGTTCGAGGCCGTGCTTGATCGCTGCCGTGGTGTCGAACCAGTGACCGCCGTCGGAGAAGGAGTCGGGCGTCACATTGACGACTCCCATGACCGCGCAGCGGTCCCACTCCGGCAGACCCCGCACCGTGCCCCGTCCTCGCAACGTACTCATGCGACCAGCCTAGGCCCGGTACGGGGGAGGTCGGGCCGCCCCGGCGTGGTGACCGTCGCCGGACGCGGCGCCGGTCCGGGCGGGCACCGTACGCGTGAGCCCCGCGGTGGGAGCGCCCCGCGCCCGCTTCCGCCGCCCGGCCCGTCCGCCCGGATCCGCTCGCGCGCGTTGAGCCGGACGGCGGTGCCGGCCCCCGCCCTCAGCGGGAGGTGACGCCCGCCACGGTCTCCACGGCGACGTCGGCGCGCGGCACGTCCTGTGCGTCCGCGTCGATCGAGCGGCGCAGCGCCTCGTGCAGGCGGGCCGGGGTGAGTACGCCCAGGAACCGGCCGGCACCCTCCTCGTCGACGACGGCGATCCAGCCCGCGTCGTGCTGCAGCATCGTGGCGAAGGCCTGTTTGAGCGGAGCGCCGAGCGGGAGCCACGCCTCCATCCGCCGTGCGTGCTCACGGACCGTGCCCCCGGCGGTCGCTCCGTCGCCCGTCGTCCCGTCGTCCGCGGGGATCCAGCCGTGCAGGTTGTCCTGACCGTCCAGGACGACCGCCCAGCGCGCGCCGTCGGCCCGGAGCCGTGCGGTCGCCTTCGCCAGCGGATCGTCGAGGTGGACGACCGGCGGCTGGTCCAGATCGCTCTCCTCGACGGGAGTGACCGAGAGCCGCTTCAGCCCGCGGTCCGCCCCGACGAAGTCGGCGACGTACGGCGTCGCGGGAGCTCCGAGCACCGTGGCCGGGGTGTCGAACTGCTCGATGCGCCCGTTCCCGTACACGGCGATCCGGTCGCCGAGACGGACGGCCTCCTCGATGTCATGGGTGACGAAGAGGACGGTCTTGCGGACCTGCGCCTGCAGTTTCAGGAATTCGTTCTGCAGCCTTTCCCGTACGACCGGGTCGACCGCGCCGAATGGCTCGTCCATCAGCAGGACCGGCGGATCGGCCGCCAGGGCCCGGGCCACACCCACGCGCTGGCGCTGGCCGCCGGAAAGCTGCTCGGGATAGCGGGCGCCATATACGGAAGGATCGAGTCCGACCAGATCGAGCAGTTCGGCCGCGCGCTTCCTGCCCTTTTCCCTTCCCCAGCCCAGGAGATGGGGGACGGTCGCCGTGTTCTCCAGGACCGTCTTGTGCGGGAAGAGGCCCACCTGCTGGATCACGTAGCCGATACGGCGGCGGAGTCTGACGGGGTCGATGGCCGATATGTCGTCCCCGTCGAGAAATATCCGGCCGTCGGTCGGTTCGGTGAGACGGTTCACCATTTTCATGGTGGTCGTCTTGCCGCAGCCGGAAGGTCCGACGAGCGTGACCAGTTCACCCTCGGCGACCTCGAAGGAAAGGTCGTCGACGGCGGTGGTGCCGTCCTCGTACCGCTTGGTGACGTGCTCGAAACGGATCATGATTCCCCATTGTGACGCGGGTTCTGTGAAGGCCATGTTGCCGGAATACGACAGCCTCGGCGATTGTCGGTGGTCGGGGATAGGGTCTCCCAGGACCGGAACCCGGTACGGCGTCGCGACGGTGAACAGGAGGTGGGGACGGATGGCCGGACAGAACTGCCTGGTGGCGAACGACTGGATCTGCGGGGAGTATCTGCGCTCCCGCAGCCATGAGTTGACCGAGGCGACCGTCCAGCACATCTGGATCACGGCGGCTTCCGTGCTGATAGGGCTCGCGGTGGCATTTCCGCTCGCGCTGCTCGCGCGCCGCGGCCGGCATTTCGCGGGCCCGGTGCTGGGGCTGACCACCGTGCTCTACACCGTGCCGTCCCTGGCGATGTTCTCGCTGCTTCTGCCCCTGTTCGGGCTGTCCGCGGCGCTCGTGGTCACCGGCCTGGTGCTCTACTCGCTGACCATCCTCGTACGCAACATCCTGGCGGGCCTCGAAGCGGTTCCGCAGGAGGCCAGGGAGGCCGCGACGGGCATGGGGTACGGCCCGGTCCGGCTCCTCTGGGAGGTCGAACTCCCCCTGGCGCTGCCCGCGCTGATGGCCGGCCTGCGGATCGCGACGGTCTCGACGGTGGCGCTGACCACGGTCGGCTCCCTCGTCGGGAAGGGCGGACTCGGCAATCTCATCGAGGACGCGCTGCCGAGCTTCTTCAAGGCCCAGGTGCTCACCGCGTCCGTGCTCTGCGTGCTGCTCGCGGTCGCGGCGGACCTGCTGCTGCTCGGTGCCCAGCGGCTGCTCACCCCCTGGACCCGCATACGTACGTCCGCGGGGGCGTCCGGGGTGCCGGGCATCGCGAAGACGGAGGCCGGCTGATCCATGGGAGTCATAGCGGAGGCCTGGACCTGGCTCACCACCGGCGCCAACTGGTCGGGGGACGGCGGGGCGGCGCACCGGCTGGCGGAGCATCTGTACGTCAGCGGGATCGCCCTCGCGGTGGCCTGCCTCATCGCCCTGCCCGTCGCGCTGTACCTGGGGCACGTGGGCAAGGGGGGCGGGCTCGCCGTCAACCTCTCCAACGTGGGCCGGGCGGTGCCCGTGTTCGCGGTGCTGGCCCTCTTCATGATGACGCCGCTGCGCAACTCCGGCTATCTGCCCACGGTCATCGCCCTGGTGCTGTTCGCCGTGCCCCCGCTGCTGACCAACGCCTACGTCGGGATGACGGAGGTGGACCGGTCGGTGCGGGAGGCCGCGCGCGGCATGGGGATGTCCGGCACCCAGCTCTTCGTACGGGTCGAGCTCCCCCTCGCCTACCCGATGATCATGACCGGTCTCCGGTCCGCGGCCGTCCAGGTCATCGCCACCGCCTCGATCGCGGCGATGGTGGGTCTCGGCGGCCTGGGCAGGATCATCACCGCCGGCTTCAACACCTACGACACCGCGCAGGTCTTCGCCGGCGCCGTGCTGGTCGCCCTCCTGGCCCTGGTGGTGGAGGGCGTCCTCGTGGCGCTGGACCGCCTGCTGTCGCCCCTGCGCCGCCGCCGGACGGCATGAGCGCGCGGGTTTCTCGGACTGTGCACACCATTTTTTTCCCGGACGGAGAACAACATGAGCAGGACCTCGCGCATAGCGGGTGCGGTCGTCGGAGCGGTCGTGCTGGCGGGCTCCCTCGCCGCCTGCGGCGGCGACAGCCTGGAGCAGGAGAAGGGCGGCTCCGACGCGGGAGCCGGCGCAGGCTCCAAGAAGGGCTCGCTGGTCGTGGGCGCCGCCGGCTTCACCGAGTCCAAGGTGCTCGCCGAGCTGTACGCCCAGGTCCTGGGTGACGCCGGTTACGACGCCTCGGTCACCACGGTGAAGAACCGTGAGCTGTACGAGCCCTCGCTCGAGAAGGGCGAGATCGACGTCGTACCGGAATACGCGGCGACCCTCGCGGAATTCCTCAACGCCAAGGTCAACGGCGCGGACGCGGCGGCGAAGAAGCCGGTCGCCTCGGGGGACGTGGCGGCCACCGTCACCGCTCTGGAGAAGCTCGCCGGCCCGCTCGGGCTGAAGGTCCTTCCCGCGGGCGAGGCCGTCGACCAGAACGCCTTCGCGGTGTCCAAGGAATTCGCCGACAAGAACAGCCTCAAGACGCTTTCCGATCTCGGCGAGTCGAAGATCAAGGTGAAGATCGCCGCGGGCGACGAGTGCGAGGTGCGCCCCTTCTGCGCGCCCGGACTGAAGAAGACGTACGGCATCGACGTCACCGGAATCGATCCCAAGGGTGTCGGTACGCCGCAGTCGAAGCAGGCCGTCAAGGACGGCAAGGACCAGTTGGTCCTCACGACCACCACGGACGCGGTGCTCGACTCCTACGGGCTGGTGTTCCTGGAGGACGACAAGAAGCTGCAGAACGCGGACAACGTCCTTCCGGTTCTCAATGCCAAGGACGCGGGGGCGCCGGAGATCGCCGAGGCGCTCGGGAAGCTCACCGAGGTGCTCAGCACCGAGGACCTCGCGGAACTGAACCGCAAGGTCGACGCGGAGCGCGCCAAGCCCGCGGACGCGGCAGGCGACTATCTCCGGTCGAAGGGGCTGATCAAGAAGTAAAAAGGCGTTTTCGAGGAGCACTTGAGAGGCTGCCAGGTAACCGGCGGGGAACAGATTGCCGGGTGGTCTCCCAAGTGGCTCGTACGCACGGTAAATTTCGGGCCATGCCACGAGGACGCCACCGCCATTCGCCGCCCCTCCACAGAATCCTGCCTCCCGCCGTGGTGGCCGGAGTGCCGGTGGTCTGTGCCGCCGGAGCCTGGTTCCTCGCGGAACCGCTGGCCCTGCGCACCCTGGTGGCCGTGACAGCGGCCGCGGCGGTCACCGGCGCCTGTCTGATGCGCGGCTGGGACCGGGCCGCGGGGCTGCGGGTCGCGGAGCTCACCCGTGCCCGGGCCAGCGACGAGTGGAAGACCGAGGAGCGCATAGCCGAGCTCGAGGCGGACCTCGAGGAATCAAGGGAACTGCGCACCCGGCTGGAGACCAAGCTGCGCCGCAAGCGCGTGGAGCTCGCCGGTCTGCGCGGCGAGCACGCCGGGCTCCTGCGCCGGTACGCCAACGCCGAGACGGAGCGGGCCAGCGCCCTGGAGGGCCGCCGGCAGCTGGCCATCGAGGCGACCGCGCCGCGTGAGCTCCTTCCCGCGCGGTCCACGCCGACGCCGGACGCGTACCTGCGTGCCGCCCAGGCCCTGCGGGACCTGCCCCGCAACGCGGCACTCCAGGAGGCGCGCCGCACGGCCGAGCGGGCCCGTCGGCGCGACCTCGTCGAGCGGTCCGCGGAACGGGACCCGGAGGGCGACGGCCCGAAGGGGAAGCACGCGGCGGTCGCCGGAGCGGGTGACCTCCAGCACCGCCGCCCCCGGACCGCCCCGCCCGCACCGCAGCCGTCGCCCGCGGCCGCGCGCCCGCCCCGTGCCGTACCCGCGGCATCCGCCGTCGTCCCGTACGCCGCCGCGCGCCGTCACCTCGTCCCGCAGGGGAGCTTCGACTTCTTCGGTACGCAGAAGTCGGACGCCGCGATCGAGTCCGTGCAGAACGAGGACCTCGCGGACGTGGTGGGTGAGGAGGCGCTGGCGGCGCACCGTACGGGCACGGCCGAGAACCGCGCCGTCGGCAAGGTCATCGACCTGACGGCGCACGACGACACCGAGCAGCTCGAGGTCGTCGAGCTGCGCAGCGCGATCTCCTCGTAGCCGCCGCACCCCACCGGCCCCCCCCGGCGTACCGGCGGCTGCCGCCGGAACGCGCTCCGGGCCGGTGGGACGGGCTACTTGTCGATGTCCCCGACGACGAAGAAGAGCGAGCCCAGGATCGCCACCATGTCGGCGACGAGTGTGCCCGGCAGCAGCTCCGTGAGCGCCTGGATGTTGTTGAACGAGGCGGAGCGCAGCTTCAGCCGGTACGGGGTCTTCTCCCCCGTGGACACCAGGTAGTAGCCGTTGATGCCCAGCGGGTTCTCGGTCCAGGCGTAGGTGTGGCCCTCCGGGGCCTTGAGCACCTTGGGCAGCCGCTGGTTGATGGGTCCGGGGGGCAGGTCGGCGATCCGGTCCAGGCAGGCGTCGGCGAGGTCCAGGGCGTTGTGCGTCTGTTCCAGCAGGCACTCGAAGCGGGCCAGGCAGTCGCCCTCGGTCCGGGTGACGACCCTGAGGGTGTCCTGGAGCTCCCCGTACGCGAGGTACGGCTCGTCGCGCCGCAGGTCGAAGTCGACGCCGGAGGCCCTGGCGATCGGACCGGACACCCCGTAGGCGTGCACGGCCCCGGCGGACAGGACGCCCACCCCGCGGGTGCGGCCCCGGAAGATCTCGTTGCCGAGCACCAGCCGGTCGTACACGTCCATGCGCGAACGCACCGACGCCACGGCGTCCCTGGCCCGGCCGAGCCAGCCAGCGGGCAGGTCCTCCTTGAGGCCGCCGACCCGGTTGAACATGTAGTGCATGCGGCCGCCGGAGACCTCCTCCATCGCGGCCTGGAGCTCCTCGCGCTCCCGGAACGCGTGGAACATGGGGGTGATCCCGCCGAGTTCGAGGGGGTAGGAGCCCAGGAACATCAGATGGTTGAGGACCCGGTTCAGCTCGGCGAGCAGCGTCCTCGTCCACACGGCGCGCTCGGGCACCTCCATGCCGAGCATTCGCTCGACGGCCATGACGACGCCGAGCTCGTTGGAGAACGCCGACAGCCAGTCGTGGCGGTTGGCCAGCATGATGATCTGCCGGTAGTCCCGGGCCTCGAAGAGCTTCTCGGCGCCCCGGTGCATGTAGCCGATGACGGGTTCGGCCTGCTGGATCCGCTCGCCGTCCAGGACGAGCCGCAGCCGGAGCACACCGTGGGTGGAGGGGTGCTGCGGACCGATGTTCAGCACCATGTCGGTGCTCTCCGCCGCGCCGCCGATGCCGATCGTCGTCTCCGTCATGCGGGACAGTATCCCTCTTCACGTTCCGGGACCCGGTGCCGCAGCCAGCCGAAGTCGCCCAGCCCGCCCCGTGCCGTCAGCTCGGCCGCCTGTCCCGCCGAGGCGAGTGCCCGTACATAGCCGACGGGATCGGCCGAGGCCTGTGCCAGCGGGGGGCGTTCACCGCTGATGCCCAGGTCCCGCAGCGCCGTCCGCTGGTCCAGGAGCTCGGCGGTGCCGTCCGCGGCCGCCGCGCAGGCGTCCAGGGCCACGTGTGAGGTCAGGTCGCAGCTCCCGTCGGGCACCGGCGGCACCTCCCGGCCCTCCCGGAATCCGGTGAGCGTGCCGAACGGCGGTCTGGACGCCCGTACATGGGCGTAGTCCACCGCCACCGCGGTGCCGGCGGCCAGTGACGCGACCGCCCGCGCCCAGGCCTCGTCGCGGGGCCGGCCGATCTCCGCCCGGTCGCCGGGCCGGGCCAGCGGCCACCAGCGGCTCAGCCAACGGGCGTCCGCGCCGGTCACCGGATCGCCGAGCCGCTCGGCACCGTCGGCCGTGCGCACCAGGACGTAGCGGGGCACCCCGTCCGCGTCGGCCTCGGCGACGTCCGTGGGCACGTTGTCCAGCCATTCGTTGGCGAACAGCAGCCCCCGCACGCCCCGCGGGAGTTCGGCGTGCCACTCGACGGCCGGGTCCAGGCCGGGCGGGCGCGGGGCGAGTTCCACGGCGAGGGCCCGTACGGTGAGGCCGGGTGCGATGGCTTCGTCCCGCAGCGCGGCCAGCACCCCGGTCAGCAGCTCGCCGCGCCCCGCTCCCACGTCGACCAGGTCGACCGAGTCCGTGCCCAGCTCCCGCGCGGTGCCTGCCAGCAGCCGGGCGACGGCGGTGGCGAACAAGGGGGAGGCGTGCACCGAGGTGCGGAAGTGCCCCGCCGGGCCCTCGGGGCGCTGGTAGAACCCCTCTTCCCCGTACAAAGCGGTCTCGGCGGCTTGCTGCCAGCGGCACCAGTCATACGTCACGTAGGCAAGTCTCCACCTTGGGGAGTACGGTCCCAGGACGCGGATCGGCCCTTCGGCTGACCCGGGCACCGATCAGCTGTCCCTACGCTGGGTAACGTGCAGCGCTTCTACGATTTCATCCGCAGACACCCGACGGGCGTCGACATCCTCTGGGCTGTCCTCCTCCTCGGGTTCTCCGGCGTGTCCATCGTGACCGACCAGATCGGTGCCGGCCCGGAGCGTGTCGCCGCGGTGCCGATCGCCGTCGGGCTGTCCTTCGTGGTCGCGCTGCGCCGCCGCGTGCCGGAGCGGATGCTGCTGCTCGCGATCGTGATGGGGCTCGCCCAGCTGGTGTTCGGAGTGCGCCCGGGTGTGGCGGACTTCGCCATGCTGGTGATCACGTACACGGTGGCCACGGTGGGGGAGCGCTGGGCGTCCCGGCTCGCCCTCGGATGCAGCCTGGCCGCTGCGGGGATCTCACGCCTGCGCTGGCCCGACGACGCACCGTACGGCGGTTGGGCGCAGACGCTCGGCTACGTCGTGATCATGACCGTGCCCTTCGTCCTGGCCTGGGTGCTCGGTGACTCCATACGCACCCGGCGGGCCTACTTCAGTCAGCTGGAGGAGCGGGCCGCCCGGCTGGAGCGGGAGCGCGAGGCGCAGTCGAAGGTCGCCGTGGCCGCCGAACGGGCCCGTATCGCGCGCGAACTGCACGACGTCGTCGCGCACAACGTCTCGGTGATGGTGGTCCAGGCGGACGGCGCCGCGTATGTCATGGACTCGTCCCCCGACCAGGCCCGACAGGCCCTGGAGACCATCTCCGGCACGGGCCGTCAGGCGCTGGCCGAGATGCGGCGGCTGCTCGGGGTCCTCAGGACCGGTGATTCCGAGGAGAGCGGGGAGTACGTCCCCCAGCCCGACGTCGAGCAGATCGAGGAACTCGTCGGCAAGGTCAGGGAGACCGGTCTCACGGTGGACTTCAAGATCGAGGGCACCCCGCGTCCGCTGCCGAGCGGGGTGGAGCTGACCGCGTACCGCATCGTCCAGGAGGCGCTCACCAACACCCGCAAGCACGGCGGCCCGGACGCCGGGGCGAGCGTGCGGCTCGTCTACTTCGACGACGGGCTGGGCCTGCTCGTCGAGGACGACGGCCGCGGCGCCCCGCACGAGCTCTACGAGGACGGCGGGGCCGACGGCGCGGGGCAGGGGATGATCGGGATGCGCGAGCGGGTCGGCATGGTCGGCGGCACGCTCGACGCGGGTCCGCGTCAGGGCGGCGGGTTCCGGATCAGCGCCCTGCTTCCGCTCAAGCCGGCCGAACAGTGACTGCCAGGACTGGAGACCCCATGGCGATCCGAGTGATGCTCGTCGACGACCAGGTGCTGCTGCGCACCGGCTTCCGGATGGTGCTCGCCGCCCAGCCGGACATGGAGGTCGTCGCCGAGGCGGGCGACGGGGCCGAGGCGGTCGAGATCCTGCGGTCCACCGCCGTCGACGTGGTGCTGATGGACGTCCGCATGCCGAGGCTGGACGGTGTCGAGGCGACCCGGCGCATCCGCGCGCGTACCGATCCGCCCAAGGTGCTGATCCTGACCACGTTCGACCTGGACGAGTACGCGTTCTCCGGACTCAAGGCGGGCGCCAGCGGATTCATGCTCAAGGACGTGCCGCCCGGCGAACTGCTCTCCGCCATCCGCTCGGTGCACAGCGGGGACGCCGTCGTGGCACCGTCCACGACCCGCAGGCTGCTCGACCGGTTCTCGCCGATGCTGCCGAGCGGGAGGAAGGAGCCGCAGGACAAGCACGTGGAGAAGCTGACCGGGCGCGAGCGCGAGGTGATGATGCTGGTCGCCCAGGGGCTGTCGAACGGCGAGATCGCGGCCCGCCTGGTGCTGTCCGAGGCGACCGTGAAGACGCACGTGGGCCGCATCCTCACCAAGCTCGGCCTGCGCGACCGCGTCCAGGTGGTGGTGCTCGCCTACGAGACGGGCCTGGTCAGGGCCGGTGGCGGGACCGGCTGACCGGTCGGCGGGGCGGGGACGCCGCCGCGGCTCACCGCAGCACGCCCTCCAGGAAGTCGCTGCCCAGCCGGGCCACGACGGTGAGGTCCAGCGAGTGCAGGACGTACCGGCCGCGTCGCCGGGTGGTGGCCAGGCCGGCCTTCTTGAGCACCCCCAGGTGACGGGAGACCTCCGGGGGCGTGATGCCGAGCGAGTCGGCGAGTTCACCGGTGGTGTACGGGGAACGGGCCAGGTTGCGGCAGATCCGCATCCGCAGGGGGTGGGCCAGCGCCTCCAGCCGGAGCTGGAGCAGCTCGACGGAGGCCGGGGAGGGCAGTTCGGGGCGGTGGACCGGGTAGTGGATCACCGGACGCCAGCCGGGGGCGTGCAGCACCATCAGATGAGGCCAGCCGAAGCTGGTCGGGACGAGGGTGAGGCCGGTGCCCGCGGCCGAGCCCGTGGCGTCGGTCCGGCCCGTGGACAGCTTGTCGACGCTGATCCTGCCCGTCTGCTCGTCCAGGGACAGGGCCGCGGAGACGGCTTCCAGGGCCGCCCCGGTGCCCTTGCGCCGCAGCAGCTCGGTCTTGTGCCGTGCGTCGGCGGCGAGCTGGACCTGCACGCGCCGCCAGGTGTCGGCGAAGAAGGCCTGGTCGCAGTCCTCCAGGAGACGACGGACCCATACGCGTACGGAGGCGGGGTCGGCCAGCAGCTGCCGGGTGAAGTCCAGTTGCCTCGGCCCCCTGGCGGTCGCCATCTCGACCGCCCGGGCCCGCGTCCGCGCGTCGGTGAGCGGAGAGGGGGCGCCGGTGTCGTACAGACTCGAACAGGTGAATTCCAGGGCGGCCGAGACGAACCGTTCGTCGTCCAGCCTGTCCAGGACGTCCAGGTCCTCGGCGAGCGTCGAGCCGGTCCTGCCGTCCCCGCCGTGGACACCGGCGAACGGCATGAAGATGTCGGAGAAGGTGTTCCGCCACAGGAACTCGGCCTCGTGCAGCCGGTCCGCGAGGTCCGGCTCCAGGGCAGCGGAGGTCGCGGTCGTCCAGCCGTGCAGGCCGGGGTGGTGTCCCGGCTCGGAGAGGGCGTGGAGCGCGAGCCCCAGCTCGGCGAGGGGGGAGGTCTCGAAAACTATGCGCTCGGGAGGCAGGCCCGCGATGTCGATGTGCACGCTCACCCCTCCATGGTGCGGGGTGCCCGGGCGGATCAGGGCGTCACTTGACCGCGGTCGTCAATCCACGGGCGGACCCGCCGGGCCGGAGCCAGGCTGGATCCATGGACATCGTTCAGCAGTACATGCTCGACAGCTACCGGGCCGCCCGGCACGGTGAGGCGCCACCCCCGCCGCCCGGCTCCCACGACCGGGAGGTCCTGCGCGGGATCCGCGGCCGTATCCGCGCCTGGGCGGCGGCGCACCGCCCGCCCCTGGCCTGAAGCGGGGCCGGGGGCCGGGGCCGGGCGGCCGCGGTCCGTCCGCCTCCGGCAGCCGCTTCCGCCCGCCGGTGGCTCCCGTGCGACGATCACCCGCCCGGCCACCGGCGCCGCCCGCCCGGGAGGTCCGCGGTGCGCGGAAGTTATCCACAGGCTGTGGACGGCCGTGGGTGAGGCGACGCGCTGGCGTAGCATGCAGAGAAATCGTCCGGTACCCACCGCGGACTGGAACGGAAGGCCGTCGCCGCGTGAACGCATCAGTTTCCAGAGAAGCCCTCGACGCGAGGGACCGCCCTGCCCGCCTCACCGTCGGAGTCGTCGGCGCGGGACGGGTCGGCCCCGCCCTCGCCGCCTCGCTGCAGCTCGCCGGGCACCGCCCGGTCGCGGTGTCCGGTGTCTCCGACGCATCGGTGCGCCGGGCCGCCGCACTGCTCCCCGACGTCCCGCTGGTGACCCCCGCCGAGGTCCTCGCGCGCGCCGAGCTCGTGCTGCTGACCGTCCCCGACGACACGCTTCCCGGTCTGGTCGAAGGCCTCGCCGAGACCGGAGCCGTGCGGCCCGGACAGCTGCTCGTCCACACCTCCGGGCGGTACGGGACCCAGGTGCTCGACCCCGCGCTGCGGGCCGGCGCCCTCCCGCTCGCCCTGCATCCGGCGATGACCTTCACCGGCAGCTCCGTCGACGTCCAGCGACTGGCGGGCTGCTCCTTCGGCGTCACCGCACCCGAGGAGCTGAGGCTCGCGGCCGAGGCGCTCGTCATCGAGATGGGCGGCGAGCCCGAGTGGATCGCCGAGGAGTCCCGGCCGCTCTACCACGCTGCCCTCGCCCTCGGCTCGAACCACCTGGTCACCCTCGTCGCGCAGTCGATGGACCTGCTCCGTCAGGCCGGCGTGGGCGCGCCCGACCGGATGCTCGGCCCCCTCCTCGGAGCCGCGCTCGACAACGCCCTGCGCTCCGGCGACGCGGCGCTGACCGGCCCTGTCGCCCGGGGTGACGCGGGCACGGTGTCCGCGCACATCCGGGAGCTGCGCGCGCACGCACCGCAGACGGTGGCCGGGTACCTCGCCATGGCGCGCGCCACGGCCGACCGGGCGCTGGACCACGGCCTGCTCAAGCCGGAGTCCGCGGAGGCGCTGCTCGGCGTGCTGTCGGACGGCGGCGCCGCGAACGGAACGAACGGTCCCGGCGCACCCGGGCCGGGGGAGAAGCGATGAACACCGCACCTGCCACCCTGCTGCGCTCCGCCGCCGAGCTGGAAGCCCTCGGCCGGGCCGCCGGGGCACGCCGCGCCGTCGTCATGACGATGGGCGCGCTCCACGCCGGCCACGCCACCCTGATCCGCGCGGCACGGGCCGCGGCGGGGCCCGAAGGACAGGTCGTGGTCACCGTCTTCGTCAACCCGCTCCAGTTCGGCGAGGCCGCCGACCTCGACCGCTACCCCCGCACCCTGGACGCCGACCTCGCCGTCGCCACGGAGGCGGGCGCGGACGCGGTCTTCGCCCCCTCCGTCGACGAGGTCTACCCCGGCGGCGACCCCCAGGTCAGGATCACCGCCGGCCCCATGGGCGAGCGGCTGGAGGGCGCGGCACGCCCCGGGCACTTCGACGGCATGCTCACCGTCGTCGCCAAGCTCCTCCACCTCACCCGGCCGGACGCGGCGTTCTTCGGGCAGAAGGACGCCCAGCAGCTCGCGCTGGTCCGCCGCATGGTGAGTGACCTGAACTTCGGCATCGACATCGTCGCGGTGCCGACCGTCCGCGACCCGGACGGCCTCGCGCTCTCCAGCCGGAACCGCTTCCTCTCGGCCGAGGAGCGCAGCACGGCGCTGGCCCTGCCCAGGGCCCTGTTCGCCGCCCGCGACCGGCTCGCCGCCCAGCAGACGCTGCACGCCCGCGCCCGGACGGTGCCGGAGCGCGAGGGGCGGGCCGACGCCCTCACCCGCCTCGGCGAGGTGCGCGCGGCCGCCGACACCCAGGCCGTGGCGCTGGCCCGGCCGACCGTCGCGCCCTCCGCGGTGCTGGCCGCCGCCCGGGCCGTCCTGGACGAGGCGGCCGAGGAGGACGTGCCGCTCACCCTGGACTACGTGGCACTCGTCGACCCGGCGGACTTCACCGAGGTGCCCGACGACCGTGTCAGCGGCGAGGCGGTCCTCGCCGTCGCGGCGAGGGTGGGAGCCACCCGCCTGATCGACAACATCCCGCTGACCCTCGGAGCGCACACGTGACCGGAATACGGCTGACCGCCCCCGCCCCCGGCTGGGCCATCGACGCGGACGTCGTCGTGGTCGGCTCCGGCGTGGCCGGTCTCACCACCGCGCTCCGCTGCGCCGCCGCCGGCCTCACGACCGTCGTCGTCACCAAGGCCCGTCTCGACGACGGCTCCACCCGGTGGGCCCAGGGCGGCATCGCCGCCGCGATCGGCGAGGGGGACACCCCCGAGCAGCACCTCGACGACACCCTGGTCGCCGGTGCGGGGCTGTGCGACGCGTCGGCGGTCCGCGCCCTGGTCACCGAGGGCCCCGACGCCGTACGCCGGCTGATCGACACCGGCGCGCACTTCGACACCACCGACACGGGAGCGATCGCGCTGACCCGTGAGGGCGGCCACCACCGCCGTCGCATCGCGCACGCCGGCGGTGACGCGACGGGCGCCGAGATCTCCCGCGCGCTCGTCGAGGCGGTCCGTTCGGCCGCCCTGCGCATCATCGAGAACGCCCTGGTCCTGGACCTGCTCACGGATGCCGACGGCCGTACCGAGGGCGTCACCCTGCACGTCATGGGCGAGGGCCAGCACGACGGCGTGGGCGCCGTCCACGCCCCGGCCGTGGTGCTCGCCACCGGCGGCATGGGGCAGGTCTTCTCCGCCACCACCAACCCGCCGGTCTCCACGGGCGACGGGGTGGCCCTGGCGCTCCGGGCGGGCGCCGAGGTGTCCGACCTCGAATTCGTCCAGTTCCACCCGACCGTCCTGTTCCTCGGCGCCGGCTCCGAGGGCCAGCAGCCGCTGGTGTCCGAAGCGGTGCGGGGCGAGGGCGCCCACCTCGTGGACGCCTCCGGCACCCGTTTCATGCTCGGTCAGCACGAACTGGCCGAGCTGGCGCCCCGCGACATCGTCGCCAAGGCGATCACCCGGCAGATGCAGCTCCAGGGCGCCGAGCACATGTACCTCGACGCCCGGCACTTCGGCGCCGAGATGTGGGAGCAGCGGTTCCCGACGATCCTCGCCGCCTGCCGCACCCACGGCATCGACCCCGTCACGCAGCCGATCCCGGTGGCCCCCGCCGCGCACTACGCCTCCGGCGGCGTGCGCACGGACCTCCGGGGACGTACGACGGTGCCCGGCCTGTACGCCTGCGGTGAGGTCGCCTGCACGGGTGTGCACGGCGCGAACCGGCTGGCGTCCAACTCCCTCCTGGAGGGCCTGGTCTTCGCCGAGCGCATCGCGGCCGACATCACCGGCGCCACGGGTGCGCCCCGGGTGGGTTCCGGGGCCTCCGCCCGGCACACCCCGGTGGCGGATCCCACGGGTGCCGGCACCGTCGCGCTGCTGACCGCGGAGTCCCGGACCGCGATCCAGCGGATCATGACGAAGGGCGCCGGGGTCATCCGGTCCGCCGGGAGTCTCGCCGTCGCGGCCGGGGAACTGGAGGCGCTCCAGCACGCCGCGGCCGCAGCCGGGGAGCACGGGCCCAAGGACGCCGTGCCCGGGGTGGAGGCGTGGGAGGCCACGAATCTGCTCCTCGTCTCGCGGGTCCTGGTCGCTGCCGCACGGGAGCGCGAGGAGACCCGAGGCTGCCACTGGCGGGAGGACCGGCCCGACCGCGACGACGCGGCCTGGCGCCGCCACCTCGTCGTTCGCATCGCCCCGGACCGGCAGCCCGTCGTCCGTACGACCGACGGTGCCGCGTTCCCGCCCGTACGCCCCGGAGTCCCTGCGGAGCCCACCGCCACCGCAGGGTCCGACAGCCTTCGCAACCACCCCGCCGACGCCCCCGAGGAGCCGTAACCGTGAGCACGCCCGAAGAGAATCCGCGCCCCACTCCCGTGGACGTACCGCTGATCCACATCGGCGCACCCGCCGAGTCCGGGGGCGGCTGCGGCGACGGCTGCGGCTGCGGTGACGGCTACGACCCCGACGGCCTGGAGTGCGGCCTCGACCCCGCCCTGGCGCAGCTCCTGGCCGAGGCCGGTCTGGACCCGGTCCAGGTCGAGGACATCGCCCACGTCGCGATCGAGGAGGACCTCGACGGGGGCGAGGACGTCACCACCGTGGCGACCGTCCCGGAGGACGCCGTCGCCACCGGTGACTTCACCGCGCGCGAGGCGGGCGTGGTCGCGGGGCTGCGCGTCGCCGAGGCCGTCCTGTCCATCGTCTGCACCGACGAGTTCGAGGTCGAGCGCCACGTCGAGGACGGCGACCGGGTCGTGGCCGGCCAGAAGCTGCTCACGGTCACCACCCGCACCAGGGACCTGCTCACCGGCGAGCGCAGCGCGCTCAACCTGCTCTGCAGGCTCTCCGGGATCGCCACCGCGACCCGCGCCTGGGCCGACGTGCTCGAAGGCACGAAGGCGAAGGTCCGCGACACCCGTAAGACCACTCCCGGGCTGCGCGCGCTGGAGAAGTACGCCGTGCGGTGCGGCGGCGGGGTCAACCACCGCATGTCCCTCGTGGACGCCGCGCTGGTCAAGGACAACCACGTGATCGCCGCCGGCGGCGTCGCGGAGGCCTTCCGGCGGGTCAGGAAGGCCTTCCCGGAGCTCGCGATCGAGGTCGAGGTGGACACCCTGGAGCAGGTCCGCGAGGTGCTCGACGCGGGTGCCGACCTGATCCTGCTGGACAACTTCACCCCGTCCGCGACCGCCGAGGCGGTCGCCCTCGTCGGCGGCCGCGCGGCGCTGGAGTCCTCCGGCCGGCTCACCCTCGGCTCCGCACGCGCCTACGCCGACGCGGGCGTCGACTACCTGGCCGTCGGCGCGCTCACGCACTCCTCGCCGATCCTCGACATCGGTCTGGACTTCCGCGACGCCGCGGCGGCGACCCACGGAGCCGACGCCTGATGCTGCTCACCATCGACGTCGGCAACTCCCACACCGTCCTCGGTCTGTTCGACGGCGAGGAGATCGTCGAGCACTGGCGCATCTCCACCGACGCCCGCCGCACCGCCGACGAGCTCGCCGTCCTGCTCCAGGGCCTGATGGGCATGCACCCGCTGCTCGGTGTCGAACTCGGCGACGGCATCGAGGGCATCGCGATCTGCTCGACGGTCCCCGCCGTGCTCCACGAACTCCGTGAGGTCACCCGCCGCTACTACGGCGACGTCCCGGCGGTCCTGGTGGAGCCGGGTGTCAAGACCGGTGTGCCGGTCCTGACGGACAACCCGAAGGAGGTCGGCGCGGACCGCATCATCAACGCGGTGGCCGCCGTCGAGCTGTACGGCGGCCCGGCGATCGTCGTCGACCTCGGCACGGCCACGACCTTCGACGCGGTCTCCGCGCGCGGGGAGTACACGGGCGGGGTGATCGCACCCGGCATCGAGATCTCCGTGGAGGCCCTCGGGGTGAAGGGCGCCCAGCTCCGCAAGATCGAGCTGGCGCGCCCCCGCAGCGTGATCGGCAAGAACACCGTCGAGGCGATGCAGTCCGGCATCGTGTACGGCTTCGCCGGCCAGATCGACGGGGTGGTCCAGCGCATGAAGAAGGAGCTGGCGGCCGACCCCGACGACGTCACCGTCATCGCGACCGGGGGCCTTGCTCCGATGGTGTTGGGCGAGTCCTCCGTCATCGACGAGCACGAGCCCTGGCTGACCCTCATCGGGCTGCGCCTCGTGTACGAGCGCAACATCGGCCGGATGTAGGGCGCGCCCGCGGTCACCTGCGGGAACGACCCGGCGGCGCGGCGTTCGACGGCGCGCCGCCGAGCGGTTGGTTAAGAGGATTTTGTCCATTTAGCACGTATTGTCGCGTTATGCCCACGCCCTACGGATCACGCGGCGGCATGGCGTTCAGCGCGGACGAGCTCCGGGTGCTCCGACGTGCTCTCGCCAACGCCCTCCACCCCACGCCCCTGCCGGAAGAGGATGTCCAGGACTGTCTGCGCCTGGCAGGCGCGGTGGACGAGGTGGTGAGCGAGGCGGGACGGCTGCGCGCCTTCCTCCTCGCCGATCTCGCCCGCTACCGCGACGCGCTCCCCGGCTCCCTCACCGGCTATCTGGAACTCCTCCAGGACGCCCTCGCGGCGGGTTACGATCCCCGCCCCGACGACCTCGCGGCCCTGCGCGCCCTGCGTGCCGGGCCGGTCGCGGCGGCTCTGCTGGAGCGCTGCCAGGTGCTCGCCGAGCGTTCGGTGCGGGCGCGTCTCGCCGGGCGCACGGTCCCGTTGACGGCGCCCGGGCCGCGCAGCAGGCTGCTGGCCCTGCCCGGCGGGCTGACGGCGGCCAAGGAGCCGGAGCGGCCCCGGACCCCGTCGAGGCCCCCCGTGCCCGCCCGTCCCGCGGCCCCGGGTGAGCGGCCCATGCCCAAGCCGTCCGAGGTCTTCCCGCCCCGCCGGCGTCCCGCGCCGACGCCTCCTCCGGAGGAGCGCGCCGTCTCCTGAGGGGCCGACGCGCCCGAGGGGTGCCCGGGAGTGGCCGGAATGCCGGGCTCGCTACCCTGGACGGCATGGACTACGTATCCGCGCTCGTTCCCCCCGTGGTGATGGCCGTCTTCTTCATCGGCCTCGTCAGGACGATCATCAAGAGCCAGGGCGGCCCGAACAAGGCCAAGGAGGACGCCGCGGTGGACGCGGCGCTCGCCCGTGCAGAGCTGGCCAAGCAGGCCCCGCGGCCCGAGGGCGTCTGACCCGGACCGCGTACGAAGGGCGCACGGCTCCACCGGAGCCGTGCGCCCTTCTGTCGTCCCGGAATCATCCCATTCCAGACATCTGGCACTAAGGTGGCGGTGTGCCCCGCCAATTGGGAGAGCTGGAAGACACCGTGATGACACGGGTCTGGCAATGGAACCGCCCGGTCACCGTGCGGGAAGTTCTCGAGGACCTTCAACAGGAGCGGTCCATCGCATACACGACCGTGATGACGGTTATGGACAATCTCCATCAGAAGGGCTGGGTCCGCCGGGAAGTCGACGGCCGGGCATATCGATATACGGCGGTCTCCACCCGCGCCGCATACGCGGCCGCACTGATGAACGAAGCCTGGGCGCAGAGCGACAACCCGGCTGCCGCACTGGTCGCCTTCTTCGGCATGATGTCCGCCGAGCAGCGTGAAGCCCTTCGGGATGCGATGCGTGTCGTGGCGCCCACCTTCCCGGAACCGGCCGGTAACGGGTCCGACGGGACGACCGCAGCCGATGAAGCGCCGTCGGAGAGCGGGCGATAGCGTCGGGGGATGTCCTCAGAGCAGTCGCAAACCGAGCCCCGTGCCGAGTCGCAAACAGGAGCGCATAGCGAGCCGGAAACCCGATCTCGCGCAGATGTTCATACCGGCCCGTCGGCAAATAGGCCGGCCATCACCGTCCGCCGTGCCAGGACGAGTGATGTGGCGTCCGTCCGCGGACTCCTCGACGGCTACGTCTCCCAGGGCATCCTGCTCGACAAAGCGACGGTGACTCTTTACGAGGACATCCAGGAGTTCTGGGTCGCCGAACGTGACGAGGACGCCCGTGTCATCGGCTGCGGCGCACTCCACGTGATGTGGGAAGACCTGGCCGAGGTCCGTACGCTCGCCGTCGACAACGGCATCAAGGGATCAGGAGTAGGACACCAGGTCCTGGACAAGCTCTTGCAGACCGCGCGCTGGCTCGGCGTCCGCCGGGTTTTCTGTCTCACGTTCGAAGTCGACTTCTTCGCCGCGCACGGCTTCACCGAGATCGGAGAGACGCCGGTCGACGGAGATGTCTACAGCGAGCTGCTGCGTTCCTATGACGAGGGTGTCGCCGAGTTCCTGGGTCTCGAACGAGTGAAGCCGAACACCTTGGGCAACAGCCGGATGCTTCTGCACCTGTGAACGGCGGAAGGCGCCGGAACCCTATGTCCGAATCGCGCATGTTTCCCGTGTTCTTGCGCTCCTGAACCTCTCCCAGGGGTTTGTGTTTTCCGGGGAAAAGCGGTTTCCTTTCCGCGTACTGCATTTTCGATGAAAGGAAATCCGGTGGCACAGAAGGTTCAGGTCCTTCTTGTTGATGACCTCGACGGTGGCGAGGCGGACGAGACCGTGACGTTCGCTCTGGATGGCAAGACGTACGAGATCGACCTCACCACGACCAACGCGGACAAGCTCCGTGGTCTTCTTGAGCCCTACACCAAGAGCGGGCGTCGTACCGGTGGCCGTGCCGCGACCGGCCGCGGCAAGGGCCGCGCCGTTTCCGGTGGCAACAAGGACACGGCCGAGATCCGCCGGTGGGCGCGCGAGAACGGCCACAACGTGAATGACCGTGGCCGCGTTCCCGCCGAGATCCGCGAGGCTTACGAGAAGGCCAACGGCTGACCTGTCGGCTGATGCGCCCACAGGTGATTCCGGGCATGTGCGAGCCTGACCCGGTGGCATTCGGTGGCCGCCGCGTCCACGAGTCGTACGAGATCGGGAGCATCCCCACCGCTGCTCCCGAAGCCGCCGAGGGCCGGGAGGGATCGTTCCGCCTCCCGGCACGGTCCGGGGGGCCGCAGCCAGACCGCGGCCCCCGGCGAGCTCGCCGTCCAGCCCGGCGGCACCGGGGCGTCGATGTGCCCGCCGGTACCGACGGCGGACAGGTCGAGATCGATTCCGCCCCACTCCAGCCAGTCGAGCAGACCGGGCACCTCGTCGGCGCTGCCCGCGGCCACCAGTAGCCGCATCCGCTGCCCTGCCACCGCCACCGGACCGGTCCGGCCGACCCGGCTCAGCGCCGCGTGACCAGCTGCGGCCGGCAGTTCCAGCACGTCGAAGCGCAGCCCCGTCAGCAGGCGCACCGGCGACGTGCCCGTCGTGGCCCAGCCGAGTTCGCGGGCGTACCACTGCGCGCAGTCGTCGTGTTCCGGCGACGAGCGGGGAGGCGGGACGAGGGTAGCCATGTCCGATGAACCGCCGAACCGGGCCCTGGGTTACGCAACGTCTCCCGTTCGCCGCTCTGCGTGCTCGCCGCGGGGGCGTACGGAAGCATCCGCCGGCACGAAGTTGTTCGCCCGTAGCGGAGGAAACGGGGGTGCGCCGCATGGACTGTCGGTGGGTGCGGGTAAGACATCCCTAGTGGGAAGGGGCGACACGCGGGCAAAAACGTCTCACGTTCGCCATCGGCGTACTGGCGAAAGGGCTATCTGCCTGGCCTGCGGGAACATCGTCTCGCACCATCGGGTTGGAGCAGTTGTCGGCGTTCGGGGCGGGAGAACCCCCGGGAAGCAGGGCCGGGTGTCGGCAGTTGAAATGAGCGGTCCCCGCTTGCGGGACTAAGCTGCGGAAGGACAGGGAGGGGACCGACCCCTTACTGCCTGACCGCTCTGAGGAGCGATTAACGATGTTCGAGAGGTTCACCGACCGCGCGCGGCGGGTTGTCGTCCTGGCTCAGGAAGAAGCCCGGATGCTCAACCACAACTACATCGGCACCGAGCACATCCTCCTGGGCCTGATCCACGAGGGTGAGGGTGTCGCCGCTAAGGCCCTGGAGAGCCTCGGGATTTCGCTCGAGGCGGTCCGCCAGCAGGTGGAGGAGATCATCGGTCAGGGGCAGCAGGCCCCGTCCGGGCACATCCCCTTCACCCCCCGGGCCAAGAAGGTCCTGGAGCTGTCGCTCCGTGAGGCCCTTCAGCTCGGCCACAACTACATCGGCACGGAGCACATCCTGCTCGGCCTGATCCGCGAGGGCGAGGGCGTCGCCGCCCAGGTCCTCGTGAAGCTGGGCGCCGACCTGAACCGGGTGCGGCAGCAGGTCATCCAGCTGCTCTCCGGGTACTCGGGAGGCAAGGAGGCTGCCACCGCCGGCGGCCCCGCGGAGGGCACGCCCTCCACGTCCCTGGTGCTCGACCAGTTCGGCCGGAATCTCACCCAGGCCGCTCGTGAGTCCAAGCTCGACCCGGTCATCGGGCGCGAGAAGGAGATCGAGCGGGTCATGCAGGTGCTGTCCCGCCGTACCAAGAACAACCCGGTGCTCATCGGTGAGCCCGGCGTCGGCAAGACGGCTGTCGTCGAGGGCCTGGCCCAGGCCATCGTCAAGGGCGAGGTGCCCGAGACCCTCAAGGACAAGCACCTCTACACCCTCGACCTCGGTGCCCTGGTCGCCGGCTCCCGCTACCGCGGTGACTTCGAGGAGCGCCTGAAGAAGGTCCTCAAGGAGATCCGCACCCGCGGCGACATCATCCTGTTCATCGACGAGCTCCACACCCTCGTGGGTGCGGGTGCCGCCGAGGGCGCGATCGACGCCGCGAGCATCCTCAAGCCGATGCTGGCGCGGGGCGAGCTGCAGACCATCGGTGCCACGACGCTCGACGAGTACCGCAAGCACCTGGAGAAGGACGCCGCGCTCGAGCGCCGCTTCCAGCCCATCCAGGTCGCGGAGCCGTCGCTGCCGCACACCATCGAGATCCTCAAGGGGCTCCGCGACCGTTACGAGGCCCACCACAGGGTCTCCATCACGGACGAGGCGCTGGTCCAGGCCGCCACCCTGGCCGACCGGTACATCTCGGACCGCTTCCTGCCGGACAAGGCGATCGACCTGATCGACGAGGCCGGCTCCCGGATGCGCATCCGCCGGATGACCGCGCCGCCGGACCTCCGCGAGTTCGACGAGAAGATCGCGGGCGTCCGCCGCGACAAGGAGTCGGCGATCGACTCCCAGGACTTCGAGAAGGCAGCTTCGCTCCGCGACAAGGAGAAGCAGCTGCTGGCGGCGAAGGCCAAGCGCGAGAAGGAGTGGAAGGCCGGCGACATGGACGTCGTGGCCGAGGTCGACGGCGAGCTCATCGCCGAGGTCCTCGCCACCGCGACCGGCATCCCGGTCTTCAAGCTGACCGAGGAGGAGTCCTCGCGTCTGCTGCGCATGGAGGACGAGCTCCACAAGCGCGTCATCGGGCAGAAGGACGCCATCAAGGCCCTCTCGCAGGCGATCCGTCGTACGCGAGCCGGCCTGAAGGACCCGAAGCGCCCCGGTGGCTCGTTCATCTTCGCCGGCCCGTCCGGTGTCGGTAAGACGGAGCTCTCCAAGACGCTCGCCGAATTCCTCTTCGGTGACGAGGACGCGCTGATCTCCCTCGACATGTCGGAGTTCAGCGAGAAGCACACGGTTTCCCGTCTCTTCGGTTCGCCCCCCGGTTACGTGGGTTACGAAGAGGGCGGTCAGCTCACCGAGAAGGTGCGCCGTAAGCCGTTCTCCGTCGTCCTCTTCGACGAGGTCGAGAAGGCCCACCCCGATATCTTCAACTCCCTGCTCCAGATTCTGGAGGACGGTCGTCTGACCGACTCCCAGGGTCGGGTCGTGGACTTCAAGAACACGGTCATCATCATGACGACCAACCTCGGGACCAGGGACATCTCGAAGGGCTTCAACCTGGGCTTCGCCGCCCAGGGCGACGTCAAGACGAACTACGAGCGGATGAAGGTCAAGGTCAACGAAGAGCTCAAGCAGCACTTCCGGCCCGAGTTCCTCAACCGTGTCGACGACACGGTCGTCTTCCACCAGCTCACCGAGGAAGACATCATCCAGATCGTCGACCTCATGGTCGCCAAGGTGGACGAGCGCCTCAAGGACCGCGACATGGGCATCGAGCTCAGTGCCGAGGCCAAGTCGCTCCTGGCGAAGAAGGGCTACGACCCCGTGATGGGCGCCCGGCCGCTGCGCCGGACGATCCAGCGCGAGATCGAGGACATCCTCTCCGAGAAGATCCTCTTCGGTGAGCTGCGTCCCGGTCACATCGTGGTCGTCGGCACCGAGGGCGAAGGGGACGAGAAGAAGTTCTCGTTCCGCGGCGAGGAGAAGTCCGCTCTGCCGGACGTCCCGCCGATCGAGCAGGCAGCGGGCGGCGGCCCGAACCTGACGAAGGAAGCGTAGGGCGCCTGACGCCTGAGCGTTCAAGGGGCTGCCCCGGACCGGTTTCGGTCCGGGGCAGCCCCTTTTCCCGTGCCGGTTCCCGTCGGCGAGGTGGGTGGAGCCGGTGCCCCGGGGTCCGGTGAGGGCTCCGGGGACGCCTGTACGGGTGCCAGGAGCTTCCTACGGGCGCGCCGCACGGCATCACCCGACGGCCCCGGCCTCGACGGCGCGGGAGGTGGCCGGCGTCCGGAGCGTGCGTCCCGTCCGCAGGCCCCGCGTCCAGCGACGCAGCCCCCCGGAGCGCCCGACCCGGCTTCGCTGCCTGTTCCGTCGGCCGACGGGGGCTCGTGCGGTGGCGAGCCGGCGGGACCGGTCCGGCCGACCGGGTTTCGGGGCCGTGGGCCGAGGCCCAGCCGCTCCTGCCGACCGTGGGCCGGGACAGGCGCCGCCCAGGGCGCCCGCAGCCGCACCGCGGGGACTCCCGCCGGGGCTTCCCTGTCCGAGCCGGCCGGGCGCCCTGCCGGGATGACGCCGTGTGTCCTCCGCCCCGGTGGGCCGGGCAACACGCGGGTCGGGGAGATCGGACCGCAGGGCCGAAGGTCCCGAAACGGGCAGGCTTCGGACCCACCGGCGGTGACAAGGCGCACAGGCCCTGAGAGGCCTACTAGCAGCCTTAGGAGAAGTCGCCGTGGCCGGTCGAGGGACCTTCGGCCCCCTCACGGTGAGACTTTTGCTGTTTGGGGCGATATGAGTCTTTTGAGGCGCTGTATCCAGGAACGATGCGTTTCGAGCTGCGGTTAAACCCGCTTCGTGTAAATCCTCGCCAAGATCTTCCGTGGCCTCCGAGCCCGCCCGCTGCGGACAATTCCCGGCACCTCGACTACGGCTTTTGTTCGTAGATGGGGTGTTTGAGTGTTCTGGGGGGTGCGGGTTACCAAGGTGGAGCAAGCCCGGTCGAGCACCGGGTCCAGTCACCCCGGAGGTTCTCCCCGCATGTCGAAGCGCGTTACGTTCCAGCACTCCCGCCGCCCGTCCATGTCCCGCGTCAGTGGCGCCGTCGTGGCCGCCGGCCTGGGTGCGTCGATGGTGTTCGGCGCGGGCGCGGCGTTCGCGTCCGGCACGACGGGCACCGCGGACACCGCGGCCCTCGCCGGCGCGGCCACCGCCAACTCCGTCGCCCAGCAGGCGACCGCCCAGAGCAAGGCCGCCGAGAAGGCGAAGATGAGCAAGGCCGAGAAGGCCGAGGCCGAGAAGAAGGCCGCCGCCAAGAAGAAGGCGGCTGCGAAGAAGAAGGCCGCCTCCTGGGAGGCCCCGGTCAACAAGTACGTGCTGAGCGCCACCTACGGCACCGGCGGCGACCGCTGGGCCAGCAAGCACTCCGGTCAGGACTTCGCGGTGCCGATCGGTACCAAGGTCGAGGCCGCGCACACCGGCCGCGTCGTCAAGGCCGGCCCGAACGGCGGCGGCGACGGTCCCGCGTACGGCAACGCCATCGTGATCAAGCACGCCAACGGCAAGTACTCGCAGTACGCGCACCTGTCGAAGATCGACGTCAAGATCGGCGACCGCGTGAAGACCGGTGAGAAGATCGGCCTGTCCGGCAACACCGGAAACTCCAGCGGCCCGCACCTGCACTTCGAGATCCGGACCACCGCCAACTACGGCTCGGCGATCAACCCGGTCTCCTACCTGAACTCCGTGCACGTCCACATCTGACGCGCACCCCGTAGCCGCTAGGCGGTGGGCCCCGGGTCATGGGCCTTGGTCACCAGTTCGATGGCGACCTCGAGAGCAGCCTCGCGCTTCTCCTCGGGGTCGCCTTCGGCGTCCCTGAGGGCCATCATTCCGGCGTGCATCGCGAAGAGCGCGGTGAAGCACCGCACCTGGTCCGTCAGCGGGGCGTCCGGTTCCTTGATCAGGTCCACCAGGGCGACGACCCGCTGCTTCATGGTGGGGCCGACGCTCAGATCGCGTACCGCCGCCTGGTTCTCCTGCATGAAGACGAAGAGCGGCGCGGCCGCCTTGAGCGCCTCGCTGTAGCGGACAAGGATCTCCTTCTTGGTCTCCAGCGTGCGGGGCTGCTCCCTGCCCCACTCCAGAAGCTCCTCGACCGGCCGGTTCAGGTCCTCGAAGATCCCGCTGAGGATGTCGTCCTTGGTCTTGAAGTGGTAGTAGAGCGCCGCCTTGGTGACCTGCAGCCGCTCGGCGATCTCGCGGAGGGACGTCTTCTCGTACCCCTGTTCCGCGAAGAGTTCCAGGGCGACGTCCTGAATGCGCTGGCGGGTGTTGCCCCGGCGCGGTTGCGGCGTGCTGCCCATGCGACTCTCCCAAGAACTTACTTGACGCCCGGCTAGTTACGGGTCTACTTTCCTCAGCATAGCTAACTAGCCGGGCGACAAGTAAGCGTCGGGTCGGTGGACCGGACACCAGGGGATCAGGGGTAGACGACATGGCAGAACCGAAGAAGGCGGCGGCCGGCCCGGCCGAGCCGCGCACACGCAGCGTCAGGGTGGTGGTTCTCGCGCTGATGATCACGATGCTGCTGGCCATGCTGGACAACCTCATCGTGGGCACCGCGATGCCGACGATCGTCGGCGACCTCGGTGGCCTGGAGCACCTGTCCTGGGTGGTCACGTCCTACACCCTGGCCACCGCCGCCTCCACCCCCATCTGGGGAAAGCTCGGCGACCTGTACGGACGCAAGGGCATCTTCCTCACGTCCATCGTGGTCTTCCTGGTCGGCTCGGTCCTCAGCGGAATGGCCCAGGACATGGGTCAGCTGATCGGATTCCGCGCGGTCCAGGGCCTCGGGGCCGGCGGTCTGATGGTCGGCGTCATGGCCATCCTCGGCGACCTCGTGCCTCCCCGTGAGCGCGGCAAGTACCAGGGCATGATGGCCGGCGTGATGGCGTTCGCCATGATCGGCGGACCGCTGGTCGGCGGCGCGATCACCGACCACCTGGGCTGGCGCTGGAGCTTCTACATCAACCTCCCGCTGGGCGCGATCGCGCTGGCCATGGTCACCACGGTGCTGCACCTGCCCCGCAAGGAGCGGTCCGAGGCGAAGATCGACTACCTGGGTGCCGCGCTTCTCACCGTGGGCATCACCGCGATCGTGCTGGTCACCACCTGGGGCGGTTCGGAGTACGCCTGGGACTCGGCCGTGATCATGGAGCTCATCGCGCTCGGCGTGGCCTCCCTCGTCGGCTTCGTCTTCGTCGAGACCAAGGCCGCCGAACCGATCATGCCGCTGCACATCTTCCGCAACCGCAACTTCAGCCTGATGTCGGTGGTCGGCTTCATGGCCGGCTTCGTGATGTTCGGAGCGGTGCTCTTCCTCCCGCTCTACCAGCAGACGGTCCAGGGAGCGTCCGCCACCAACTCCGGGCTGCTGCTCCTGCCGATGCTGCTCGCGATGATGATCGTCTCGCTCGTCGCGGGCCGGGTCACGACGAGTACCGGAAAGTACAAGATCTTCCCGATCCTGGGCAGCATCCTCATGGTCGCGGGCCTGTTCCTCCTCGCCACCATGGACACCGGCACCACACGCTTCACCTCAGGCGTCTACATGGCGGTGCTCGGCGCGGGCATGGGTTTCCTGATGCAGATCACGATGCTCGTCGCGCAGAACAGCGTCGAGCTCAAGGACATGGGCGTCGCCTCGTCCGCGACCACCCTCTTCCGCACGCTCGGCAGCTCCTTCGGTGTCGCGATCATGGGCGCGCTGTTCACCGGGCGGGTGCAGGACGAGATGGCGGCGCGCGGTGGCGGCGGGGCCACGGAGAAGTCCGCGCAGCTCGACGCCTCCAGCCTGGCGAAGCTGCCCGACGCCGTGCGTGGGGCGTACGAGTACGCCGTGGCCTCGGGGACGCACATCGCGTTCCTGGTGGGCGGCTCTGTCGCGGTGGTGGCCCTGGTGGCCGCGCTGTTCGTCAAGGAGGTCCCGCTGCGCGGCACGGCGAAGCCCGGAGCGTCCGAGGACGGCGACGGAACGGCGCCGGCGGGCCGGCCGTCGGCCATGGAGTCGCAGGCCGTCTGAGCGGACCAGGGGCGCGGTACGGTCCGGACACGACGACCGGCCCCGGGGCGAGATGCTCCGGGGCCGGTCGTCGTTCCCGGCCGCTCCATGCCCTCGGCGCCGCTCCAAGCCCTCGGTACCGGTGCCGGCCGCTCCGAGCCCTCGGTCCCGGTTCGGCTTCTCAGCCCGGGCCCGGCGGCAGGACGGGGAAACTCCCGGTGTTCGTCGGCGCGTGCTCGGGCAGCCACAGCACGGCGACCGCCCCGCCCGTGCCGTCGGCGCCCCCGGCGGGCCCCGCGTTGCGGAAGGTCAGCCTGGCCCCCAGGACCCGCGCCTGCCCCGCGGCGATGGTCAGGCCGAGACCGTGGCCGCGTCCCGCCCGGTCAGTGCTGCCGGTACGGAAGCGGCTCGGCCCCTCCTGGAGCAGGGCCTCGGGGAAACCGGGCCCGTGGTCGCGGACCCGGACCACCCGGCCCTCGACCGTGACCTCGACCGGGCCTGCCCCGTGCTTGGCGGCGTTCCCCAACAGGTTGCCCAGGATGCGTTCCAGCCGCCGGGGATCGGTGGACACCCAGGACTCGTGCAGCACGCACACCGTGATCTCCGGGTCCAGCAGCCGGACCCGCCGGCCGACGAACTCGCCGAGCGGCAGCTCCTGCAGCTCCGCACGCTCCGAGGCGCTGTCCAGCCTGGCCACCTCCAGGACGTCCTCGACCAGGGTCCGCATCGCCTGGGCCCGGTCCCGTACGAGTTCCGTCGGGCGGCCCGGGGGCAGCAGCTCGGCCGCCGTGAGCAGCCCGGTCACCGGGGTGCGCAGCTCATGGGCGATGTCGGCGGTCACCCGGCGCTCCGCCTCGATCCGCTCGTTCAGCGCGTCCGTGAGCGCGTCCACGGCCCGTGCCAGCTCGTCGGTCTCGTCCCGTACGACCCCGCCGACGGCCTCCCGCACCCGTACCTCCGTGTTGCCCTGGGCGACCTTGCCCGCGGCTGCCGCCGCCTTGCGCAGTCTCCGGGACAGCTGGCCGCCGATCAGGACGCCCAGCGCGCAACCGCCGAAGACGACCGAGACCGAGCCGATGACCAGGGCCCGGTCGAGGTCGCCCATGATCATGGAGCTGCGGTCGGCGAACCGGGTGTGCAGCGACAGGACGTCGCCGTTGGCGAGCGGCACGGCCGCCCAGACGTCGGGAACCCCGTCCGCGTACTCGTCGACATGGGTGGCGCGCCGGTTCTCCCGCATCTGTTCGCGCAGGCCGGCCGGGAGCGAGGGGTCGTTGATCTTGGCGCCGAACTTCGGCGACGGCTTCTGCGTGCTCCCCGCCTCGTACAGCCGCTGCGCGAACAGCAGCCGCTCCAGCTGCACCTCTCGGGCGTTCTCCAGCATCGAGACGCGGGCCGCGTTGTGGACGACGAGGCTCAGGGTCAGCGCGATCAGAGCGCCGACGGCGGCGATCGCGATGCTGATCTTCCAGCGGACGCCGGTCCGCAGGGCCAGCCGCCTCATGCGCGCAGCTTGTAGCCGAAACCGCGGACCGTCTCGATCCGGTCCTGCCCGATCTTGGTCCGCAGCCGCTGCACATGGACGTCCACGACGCGGGTGTCCCCTCCCCAGCCGTAGTCCCAGACCCGCTCCAGGAGCTTGTCCCGGGAGAGCACCGTGCCGGGCGCCGTGGAGAACTCCAGCAGCAGCCGCATCTCCGTGGGCGTGAGACCCACGTGCGCGCCCTGGCGGCGGACCTCCATACCCTCGGTGTCGATCTCCACGTCGCCGAAGACCAGCACACCCCCCGCCCCGTCCTGTGGCCCGCCCGTCGCCGCGGGCGCGCCGGGGCCCGTGCCCGTGGCGTGGCCGAAACGCCGGAGGACGGCGCGGATGCGGGCGACGAGCACCGCCCCGTCGAACGGCTTGGTGACGTAGTCGTCGGCCCCGGCCTCCAGGCCGAGCACCACGTCGATCGCGTCGGCCCGGGCGGACAGCATGATCACGGGCACCGTCGACTCGTCGCGGATGCGCCGGCACAGGCTGACCCCGTCCAGCCCCGGAACCATCACGTCCAGCAGCGCGATGTCCGGACGGTCCGCCCGGAAGGCCTCCAGGCCCTCCAGGCCGTCGGGTACCGCGGTGACGGTGAAGCCGACCCGCTCCAGTGCGAGCTGGGTGGCCTCGCGGATGACGTCGTCGTCCTCGACGAAGAGGACATGGGTCTCGGCCATGCGGGCGGCTCTCAGTTCTGCGCCGTCTGCGGTGCGGGAAGGGCGCCCTCCCCGCTTCCGACGGCCCGGTTGAAGTCGTTGTGCACCCGGTCGGTCTCGGCGAAGCGGCCGGCGGTCCAGCGGTAGGTGACGACGTCCTCGCCGGAGGGGTACGCCACGGAGTCCTTCGACCCGTACACCTGGGTCGTCACCACCAGATCCCCCCGGTCGATGGTGCCGTAGACCGCGGGCATCTCGGCGGCGAAGACGTTCCCGTACGAGCCGTCGGCCTGCCGCTGGTAGACGTAGGTGCCGACCCCCACCGAATCGCCGCAGGTCATCACGTTGACCACGACATCGGCGGCCGGGCCGCCGGTGAGCGTGCCGTACGAGGTGTCGACCGGGTACTCGTCACCGGTGCAGGGCTTCAGGTCGTCCTTGAACTGCCGGCCGACCTTCGGGTCGCCCATGACGAGCTTCACGGCGTTGACCCGCGGGGTGGGCGCCGCGGTGCCCGTGGGAACCGTGCTCGACGGCGTCGCCCGGGCGACCTGCTGGGTGCTCGCGGGGCCCTCGTCACGCGTGCCCGTGCCTCCGGTGGAACAGCCGGAGCACAACAGCCCGAAGGCGGCGAGCCCGGCCACCGCCGAACTCCCCGCCGCGAGGCCGGCCCCGAGTCCTCCGCGACCGGAACCCCTTGCCGTGTCCCCCGTGCTGCCCCTCAGGCCGCGCACCGCTCCCGCCCCCGCTCGTCATGACGCCTGTTCCGCTGCGCGGGGATCCGCGCCGGTGTCTCCTCGGCCTCACGGCTCCGGGCGGCACGGTCCTCCAGCTCCTGGCGTAGACGTGCCAGGGCGCGGTGCAGCGTGCTCTTCACCGTGCCGGCGGACATCCCGAGCGCCGCGGCCGTCTCCTCCGTGCTCATCTGCTCCCAGTGTCGCAGCACGACGACGCTGCGCTGCTTGGGAGCCAGTACTCCGAGGACGTCCATGAGCAGGGCGCGGTCCGCACGCTGCTCGGTGCCGTCGTCGACGCTCGCGTCGGGCAGCTGCTCGGTGGGGACCTCGTCGAGCTTGCGGGCCCGCCACCACTCCGTACGCGTGTTGATCATGACGCGACGCAGGTAGGCGTCGGCGAGGGACTTGTCGGCGATGCCGTCCCAGCGGCCGAGGGTGCGGACCAGCGCGGTCTGCAACAGGTCCTGCGCGTCGACGGGGTCGGGGACCAGCCGGCGTGCGCTGCGCAGCAGCGCGTCCTGCCGGGTCCGTACGTACTCCTCGAAGCCGAGCACCTCGCTCTGCGCCATGACAACCGCCTCCGTCCCCGTGGATCCCCGTGTACCGCCGTCGGCCGGATGGTCCCGTTGCCGACGTCCGGTGACGTTACGGAGGCGTTGTCACGAGGCTGTTCGGAGCAGCCGTACACGGACGCACGGCTGTCCATCGGTTGTGTAACAGCCGATGGACAGCCGTGCGTCCGGGCGCGGGACGGTGCAGGTCAGGTCAGGGGAAGCCGGTACCGGCCGTTCGCGAGGGGCTCGACCAGACCGTCGGCGACGAGCCCGTCCAGGGCGCGGGCCCGCTGCACGGGCTCCTCCCACACCGCGTCCAGCGCGGACTGCGGCACCGGGGTGACGGCGTCGCGCAGCACCGCGAGCAGCCGCCCCCGCACCTGCCGGTCCGTCCCGGCGTAGGTCTGGCCGCGTCGGGGCGGGCCCTGGTGGGCGGGTTTTCCGGCCAGTCGCCAGGCGCACTGGTCGGCGATCGGGCAGCGCGTGCAGTCCTCGTTCTTCGCCGTGCACACGAGGGCGCCGAGTTCCATCGTGGCCGCCGCCCAGCCGGCCGCGCGCCCGTCATCCTCGGGGAGCAGGGCGCGCGCGAGCTTGCGCTCGGCCGCGGTGGTCGCGTTCGGCGGGTACTGGATACCGGTGGCGGCCCTCGCGAACACCCTGCGGACGTTCGTGTCCAGCACCGCGTGGCGCTGTCCGTAGGCGAACGAGGCCACGGCCGCCGCCGTGTACTCCCCGATTCCGGGCAGCGCGAGCAACTGGCCGTGCTCGCTCGGGACGTCCCCGCCGTGCCGTTCCGTTATTGCCTGTGCCGCTCCGTGGAGCCTGAGCGCGCGTCGGGGGTAGCCGAGGCGGCCCCAGGCGCGGACGGCTTCGCCCGGTGCGTCGGCGGCGAGGTCCGCGGGACGCGGCCAGCGGGCCATCCACTGTTCGTAGACCGGGAGGACTCGGTTCACCGGGGTCTGCTGCAGCATGAACTCGCTCACCATCACGCCCCAGGCGCCCGCTTCGGGGCGGCGCCAGGGCAGATCGCGGGCGTGCTGCTCGAACCATCCGATGACGGGTGCATGGAGGGAGGCGGGCGTCGTCTGTGTCGCAGTCGTGGCAGTCATCGCACTCTCGATCCTGGCACGGATGAGCACACGATGTGCACGGCCCCGGGGGGTGTCGCACCCACCGGAGGGCTCACGGGGTGATATCGCCACCCGTTCTGTCCCTTCGTACGGGACGGACGATGTTCGCCGACCGCCGGACGATCTTCGATCCGGTGCAAAGCGGCTGGAAGCACCCGGGAACGGCCGTTCCGTGATGATGATCCGGAGAATTGTCGATCAGAGCGGCGGTTGGGGGCCGGAGTTGGGCGTGATCTCTCGTACAGTTCGGTCCGTGGGTTCTATGCGCAATCCGGTCGGGCCGCTTCCCTCCAGCATCTACTGGCGTAGGAGAGCAGTGGCGGTGCTGGTGATCGCGCTGCTCGCGGCGCTGGTCGCGTGGGCCGTCACCTCGGGTGGCGGCGGCGGTGGCGCCAAGGACGACGGAAAGCCGGGAGGCTCGGACCCCGCCCCCTCCATCACTCCGGGACCTTCGGGTTCCGGTCCCGTCGTCGGCCAACCCCCCGGCGGGCGCGACGAGTCCGGCGACTCCGGAGCCGGCGGCGACGCGGGATCCGGTGGGGACGGCGGAGCCTCCGGGGCAGGCGGCACGGCAGGTTCGGACACCGGTGGAGCAGGTTCGTCCGCATCGGCGGGTACGAGTGCGGGCACCGGCGGCACCGGCGGCACGGGTGGCACCGGCGGCACGGCCGGCCAGCAGGTTCCGGCGGGGTCGTCGCTCCCCGACTGCGCACCCTCCGCCCTGCGGCTGAGCCTGAGGACGGAGATCAGCTACGCACCGGACGACAAGCCCGAGTTCCGGCTCGGCGTCAGGAACACCTCGGCCGCCGACTGCAAGGCGGACCTCGGCCCGAAGAGCGCGGTGCTGACGATCACCGAGGCCGGCGAGGACGACGCGCAGGTGTGGTCCTCCGCGGACTGCCCCGAAGGCGGCGCCGTGTTCCTGAGGATCCCGGCGGGCGCGACGGTCGTCCACACCGTGAAGTGGGACCGGAAGGGGAGCGCGCCCCGGTGCGCCACGCCACCGGTCAAGTCCCCGGGCCCGGGGACGTATCTGCTGGAGGCGGAGGTCCCGGGCGCGACCGTGCAGCCCGCGTCCTTCGTCCTCGCCAAGGACTGACGCCCGCCGCCCCACCGGACGGGAGAGTCCGGTGGGGCGGCGAGGCGGGCGCCCCGGTGGCGGCCGGCGTCCGGAACGGGTCGTTCACGATCGCCTGCCGGAGGCGCACACCGTCACACCCCTTCGGTCAGGGCACGGATCGTCGGTGTGCGGTAGAGGTCGCGCAAGGGCAGGGACGGCAGGTCGCGGGCGCGAAGCGCGGCGCTGACGCGAACGGCGAAGAGCGAGTTGCCGCCCAGTTCGAAGAAGTCGTCGTCCAGGCCCACGGGCGTGCCGAGCACGGTCGCCCAGATCTCCAGAAGAGCCTCGGGCAGGCCGGCGGCCGCCCCGGAGCCCGCGGCCGGCTGCCGGGGGGCGGCGGAGGACCGGGACGGGGCGGGGAGACGGGCGGTGTCGAGTTTGCCGTTCGTCGTGAGGGGGAGCGCGTCCACGGCGGTGACCGTGGAGGGGACCATGTGGCCGGGCAGCAGCCCCGCGCTGCGTTTGCGGATGCCGGGGAGGTCGGCCAGGCCCTCCGCGGGTACGACGTAGGCGTCCAGCCGGGCGGCGGCCGGGTCGTCGGGATCGTCGCGGCGCACGACCACCGCGGCCGCGCGGACGCCGGGGTCCTCCAGCAGTACGGAGCGGATCTCGTCGAGCTCGATGCGGAAGCCGCGGATCTTGACCTGGCTGTCGATCCGTCCGAGGTGTTCCAGCCTGCCGTCCGGCAGCAGCCGCCCTAGGTCCCCGCTCCGGTACATCCGTCCGCCGGTGACGGGATCGGTCACGAAACGCTGCGCGGTCAGGTCGGGCCGGCCGAGGTAGCCGCCGGCGACGCCGGCCCCGCCCACGCAGATCTCGCCGGTCACCCCCGGCGGTACCGGCCTGCCGTGCGTGTCGGTGACGTACAGGTGCCAGCCGGGGAGGGCCGGCCCCACGGAGCGTGAGCCGGCCAGGGCGAGTTCGCGCGTGACGGTCTGGGCGGTGACGTGCACGGTCGTCTCCGTGATGCCGAACATGTTGACCATGCGGCAGGTGTCCTCCGGATGCCGGTCGAACCAGGGCAGCAGCATCCGGCTGTCGAGCGGCTCGCCTCCGAACACCACGAGCCGGACCGGGAGACCGGCGTGGTCGACCCGGAGCAACTGCGAGAAGGCGGACGGTGTCTGGCTCAGGACGGTGACCTGTTCGGCGACCAGCAGGTCGCGGAACTCCTCGGGGTCGCGCGAGACGAAGTAGGGCACGACGACGAGCCGTCCGCCCGTCAGCAGGCAGCCCCAGATCTCCCACACGGAGAAGTCGAAGGCGCCGGAGTGGAACAGCGTCCACACGTCGCCGGGGCCGAGCCGGTACGGGTCACGGGTGGCCGCGATGAGCGAGACGACGTTGCCGTGCGGGACGACGACACCCTTGGGGCGCCCGGTGGAGCCCGAGGTGTAGATGACGTACGCGGGATCGTCCGGGCCCGGCGCCACCTCCGGTGCCGACGGCCGGTCGGGCGCCGCCTCCAGGAGTCCACCGGGTGTCAGCGCGGTGGTGCCGTCGCCGCGCGGGAACTCGGGCAGCCGCGTGACCACCACGCGCAGGCCGGCGTCGGACGCCGTCCAGGCCAGGCGGTCAACGGGATAGGCCGGGTCGGTCGGTACGTACGCGGCTCCCGCCTTGAGCACGCCGAGCATGGTGACGACCAGTTCGACGGTCCGTTCCAGGCAGACACCGACCCGGTCGCCGTGCCGGACCCCGTGCGCCCGGAGGCCGGCGGCGAGGAGAGTGCCCCTGTCGTCCAGCTCCCGGTAGGTGAGGCTCACGTCACCGTCGCTCACCGCGACGGCGTCGGGGGTGGCTGACACGGCCCGCCGGAACGCGTCCAGCAGCGAGATCCCCGCGGCGGCGACGTCCCCGTGGGGGCGGCCGAGCCGTGCGATCCGGTCCCGCTCGGCGGGGTCCAGCAGGTCCGCGTCGCCGACGAGGGACTGCGGTGCGCGCGCCGACAGCGCGTACACCCGGGCCAGGTGCCTGGCGAACTGCTCGACGGCCTCGGGGGAGAAGTGGCTGCGGAGGTAGGAGAACCACAGGCGTGAACCCCCGTCCGGCAGAGGGACGAGCACGGTCGTCAGCGGGAACGCCGGAGCGAGGAGCGGCAGGTAGTCGTCACCGGCCGGCCCGTCGGGGCCGGATCCGTCGAGCAGCCCGGCGGTGACGGGCCGGTCCACCCGGACGGGGGCGGACTCGCACCGAGCCCTCAGGTCCGCGAGGGTCGCCGCCGGATCCACCGTGATCTCCCGCGCGATGCCACCAGGACCGGCGACGGTCACCCCCTCCGTCGCGCCGTGCCCGTCGTAGCGGCTCAGGGTCAGGGCGAGAGCGGCCGTCAGCAGCCCGGGGCCGCCGCCCGGCTCCTGGGGCAGGTCCAGGTGGTACGTGCCGTGGCGGGACGAACCGGGCTCGCCCCGGCCCCAGTCCGGCGCCGGACCCTCGGCCGGCCGGGCGACACGATCCGCCTCGGGTGCGGGACACGGCCCGGCGGGCCGGGTCCCCGCCAGCATCGCGGTCAGTGCGCCCAGACCGCCCCGGTCCAGCCGGTCCCGGTCCGCCACGACCACCAGGTCGGCCTCCCCGTCGGCGTACCGCAGGAGGACACACCGCACGCCGGCCGCCGGCCGCCGCATCTCGGCGTCGAGACGGCGCTCGGCGAGCGGCTCGGCCGCCCCCGCCGGCACGTCGTCCACCCACAGCCGCCAGGGCCCGGCGGCGGACAGCCGTTCGGCGAGTGTCCTGTCCGGCACCGGAGGGCCGGTCAGCCGGACGCGGACCGCATGGCACTGTGCACCCAGCACGGGTGTCCTCCCCTGTCTGTCCGGCTGTCTGTCCAGCCGGCTCTTCGGCGCTCTTTCAGCGGGCGGTGAAGCCGCCGTCGACGGTCATGACCGACCCCGTCACCTGCCGGGAGTCGTCCGAGACGAGGAAGACGACGGCCGCGGCGACGTCCTCCGGCTCGATCAGGGCGTTCATCGGCTGCGCCTCGACGAACGCCTGCTCGTGCTCGCTCACCGGCACGTCGAGCGCCCGCGCGATCTCGGCCAGCATCCGGCCCTCCACCTCCGTGCCGTCGCGTACCGAGCCCGGACAGACGGCGTTGACCCGCACCTTCGTGGGGGCGTAGTCGAGGGCGGCGGCCTTCGTCAGTCCGATCAGGCCGTGCTTGGCCGCCACGTACCCGGCGAAGTGCCGGTAACCGACCAGGCCCGCGGTGGAGGCGATGTTGACGATGCTGCCCGAACGGCGGGCGCTCATGGCCTTGCCGACCGTGCGGATCACCCGCCAGGCGCCGGAGAGGTCGACGTCGATCATCAGCGCCCACTCGTCCTCGCCGATCTCGTGCGCCGGCTTGCCCGAAGGGGCCGCGATCCCCGCGTTGTTGACCACGGCGTCGATCCGGCCGAAGCGGTCCTCGGCCCGGCTGATCGCCGCCTCCACCGACCGCAGGTCGCGTACGTCGCACTCCGCCGTGGCCACCGCGGAGCCCTCCTTGCGGCAGAGGGCCGCGGTGTGCGCGAGCTGGCCCGCCGTGCCGAGCGGGTAGGGCACCTCCGGCAGGTCGGCGCAGAGATCGAGCAGCATCAGGTCGGCGCCCTCGGCCGCGCACGCCACCGCGGTCGCACGGCCGAGGCCGCGGGCCGCCCCGGTGACGACGACGGTCTTCCCCTTCAGGCGCACGGCTCGCCCGCCCCTGCGCCGAGATCGCCTGAGATGACCTCCAGCAGCGCCCCGGGCGACTCGGTGAGGTACATGTGGCCGCCCGCCTGCTCCACGTAACGGAAGTCCGCCGCGGCGACCTTCGACCAGCCGGCCGCCTCGTCGCGGCTGACCAGCTCGTCGTCGGCGCCGCGCAGGGAGGTGACGGGGACGGGCAGCGGGAGATCGTTGCCCGGCACGTAGTTCTCGTGCATCTCGACGTCCGCCCGCAGCGTCGGGAGGATCATCTCCCTCATCTCGGGGTCCTCCAGCGCCTCGTGCGTGTAGCCGGCGAACTCGTTGACGCGAGCCAGGAAGGCGTCGTCGGGCAGACCGGTGGCGCGCCGGGACCGCTGCTCGGCGGGCTGCGGGGATCCGCTGACGAACAGCCGGGCCGTCTCGACGCCCGGCTCGGAGACCAGCCGGTGCGCCAGCTCGTAGGCGAGTACGGCACCGAGGCTGTGCCCGAACAGCGCGATGCGGTGCGGCCGTGCCGCGTCGTCCAGCGCCTGGCGCAGGTCGGCCAGCAGGCCGTCGGCGGCGGTGCCGGCGTCCGTGTACGGTTCCTCGTCGATCCGCCGCTCCCGGCCCGGCAGCTGGAGCGGGAGGATGGTCAGCGTCTCACCGGCGAGCCGCTGCCACGGGCGGTAGAAGGAGGCGCCGGCGCCGGCGAAGGGCAGGCAGACGAGAGTGGTGCGGACGGACATCTCAGTCCTCCAGGGTGTCGGAGGCCAGCCGGGCGTCGTACCGCACCGGCAGCGACTTCAGGCCGCGGCTGGTGGAGTTGTCGAACACCCAGTCCAACTGGTCGTGCGGGACCGCCAGCTCCAGACCGCGCAGCCTGCGCAGCAGGGTGGGGAAGGCCACCAGCCCCTCGACGCGGGAGAGCGGCGCGCCCACGCAGAAGTGCGCTCCCTGGCCGAAGGCCAGATGGCGGTTGGAGGTGCGCGTGATGTCGAGCCGGTCGGGGTCCTCGAACGCCTCCGGGTCACGGTTGGCGGAGTCCATCAGGATGTGCACGAAGCCCTCCTTGGGAATGGGGCAGCCCGCCAGCTCCATGTCCTCGGTGGCCACCCGCAGCGTCCCGCGGTAGACCGGGGGTTCGAAACGCAGGAACTCCTCGACGGCCGTCTCGGCCAGCTCCGGCTTCGAGCGCAGCAGTTCGAGCTGGTCCGGGTGGCTGAACAGCGCCTGCATCCCGTTCCCGATCAGGTTGGCCGTGGTCTTGTGGCCCGCGATGATCAGCAGGACGAGCGTCGAGACGAGCTCGTCGTTGGTGAAGACGTCCTCGTCGGCGGCCCGCAGCAGGATGCTGACCAGGTCCTCCCCCAGGCCGGAGCTCCGTCTCCGGTCGAGCAGGTCGACGAGATAGCGCTCGATCCCGTCGCTCGCCAGCTTCAGCTGCCGGTTCGACTCCTCGTCCGCGAACGGGGCTCCGCTCAGCCAGTAGCCCCAGGCGTGCAGTTCCGGGCGGTCCTCGATCGGTACACCGAGGAACTCGCAGATGACGCGCATCGGCAGGGTGAACGCGAACTCCATCAGGTCGACCTCGCCCGACTCGGGGAAGGCGTCGATGAGCTCGTCGGTGATCTCCTGGATGCGGGGCTGCAGCAGCGCCATCCGACGGGGCACGAAGGCCCTGCTGACCAGCCTTCGCAGCCGGGTGTGCTCCGGCGCGTCCGCGGTGATCATGTTGCGTATGAGGACCGGGCTGCTGTCCTCGAGGAGATCGCGGAACCAGGCCGGGGAGTTCTCGACCTGCTTGGACAGGCGGGGGTCGCTGAACCCCTTGAGCGCGGTCTCGTAGTCGGCGACGACGTACGCGTCGCCGCCCGGCGGGTAGTTGATGGCGCGTACGGGGCAGCCGGCCGCGCGCAGCCGCTTGTTGGCCGCGTGGGTGTCGCCGGGTTCGGGTGCCGTGAAGAACTCCGGCGGCAGCTGGTCGGTGTCGGCCATCACGTCTCCTTGGGAGTGGGGTGTGCGTCGGGGGCCGCGCCGGCGTCTGCGTAGTGCTCGGGCGGCGCGAGCTTGCGGATGACAGGGCTGAGCGTGGGCAGTGCCGCGAGGGCGGAGACGATGGCCATGGTGGTGAACACCCAGGTGGCGCCCGCCAGGTCGAAGATGGTCCCGACGGCGAACACACCGATCGGCGCCGCGATCATGGACATGAACATCACCGCGCCGAGTACGCGGCCCTGCACCTTGTCGGGTGCCATGGCCGCCAGGTAGGCGAGGAACAGCGCGCTGGTGACCGGCCCCCGCAGGAACACGCAGGCCACGATGATGCCGAGCGGGATCAGCCCGGAGACGTTCGCCAGCAGGACGGCGGCGACCGGTCCGATCCAGGCGGCGGTGAGGAAGAGCACCGGCGGGCTCACCCGCTTGATGATCGGACCCGCCAGCAGGGATCCGACCAGCCCGCCGACGCCGGCGATCGACAGCAGCATGCCTGTGAAGGCCGGGGACGCGCCCCGGCTCTCGGCGGTGGCGATCAGCGCGAGGAAGACCCCGGTGTGGGTGAACGCCATGTTCGAACCCATGATCCAGATGATCAGGAGGCGCAGGACCGGCTGCCGGGCCAGGAACTTGAAGCCCTCGACCGCGTGGCGCTTCTCTCCCGGTGCCGCGTTCTCCACCTTCAGGGGCTTGCGGATGAACAGCAGCAGCACCGTGGAGACCAGGAAGGCCACGGCCGAGCTCAGGAACGGGAACGCCCGGCCGACCGCGAAGAGCGAGCCGCCCAGCGGGGGGCCGCCCATCGTCGCCGCGAAGTACCGGACCTGGTTCTGCGCCGTCGCCTGGGTGAGCTGTGACGGAGGCACCAGCTGCTTGATGACCGCGAGTCCGGTGGGGTTCGAGACACCCAGGCAGACCGCCGATCCGACGGCGATGCCGAAGATGATGAAGGGGTTGGTGTCCTCGGTCCAGATGAGCAGCGCGAAGAGCCCGAGCAGGACGACGCGGACCAGGTTGCAGACGATGAGGATCATCCGCCGGTCGACCCGGTCGGCCAGGGTTCCGCCGGGGATCGACATGACGCTCGCGGTGAGCAGCTGGGCCGAACCCACGGCACCGGCGTAGAAGGCGGAGCCGGTGGTGGTGAGGATCAGCAGCGGATAGGCGACCTCCGCGGCCTCCTTGGCCAGGGCGGCGAACGCCTCGGAGGTCCACAGCGCCTGGAAGTTGCCGTTGCGCAGCAGCGGGGTCTCCGCGGTCGCCGCGTCCGGGCCCGCCGTCGTCACGGCTGAGGGGTCAGGGGTGTCGACCCCGCCCGGTGGTTTGTCCGACATCGTCATCTCTCTCCCTGCTCGGCCGAGTCCTCGGCCGGAAGTGCATGCGCCAGCTTCAGCGCCAGTTCGTCCGCGTACGGGCCGGTGAGCATCGACCAGTGGTCGCCGCCGACCGGCTCGACCCGGACCCCGTCCCCGTAGAGCCCCGTCAGCCGGCCGCGCAGCCGGTCCGCCTCCGCCGGCCCGCTCGATGCCTTGAAGAGCACGACCGGGCACGCGACGGGGCGTGGCCGGTAGCGCAGCAGCGTCGCCTGGTTGGCGACGAACTGCCTGCGCAGGGCCGTCCCGCGCCCCAGGCGTCGTGCCACCGGGCCGATGCCGAGCAGCGCCTCGGCCTGGGACCGCAGCCCGGCGCGCAGGAACTCGGGGGCGAAGGACACGGGCCGGCCCCCGGTGTCCGGGACGAAGCCGTCCAGGCACACGAGGAGGTCGACGCGTTTGCCGAGCCGTGTCAGCCGGTACGCCATCTCATGGGCGACGACCGCGCCGAACGACCATCCGCCGAGCGTGTAGGGGCCCTCGGGCTGGGTGCGGAGCAGTGCGGTGACGTGGTCGGCCGCGATGGCCGGGATCGTGCGGGTGCGCGGGCCTCCGGGGTCCTCCAGGCCGAGGACCGGCCGGTTCGCGGCGAGGGGCGCCAGCAGGGCGGCCAGGTGCCGGTAGGGGAGTGCGGTGCCGGTGGCGTCCGCGACGAGGAAGACCGGCCGGCCCGTACCGCCCTCGGTGAGGGTGGCGACCCCCGGGACCGGGAGCGTGCCCGTCGCCGCCGGAGCGGGCCGTGCGGGCGACTGCCGTTCGACGGTCTCGACCAGCCGGCCGAACGACGGCGCACGGGAGAAGTCGGTCACGGACAGCACGCAGCCCGTCAGTTCCCTGACCTGGGCCGTCAGGCTGACGGCCATGAGCGACTCCCCGCCCAGGGCGAAGAAGCTGTCGTCGTCGAGTGCCACCGGGACGCCGAGGGTGCGGCACCACAACTCCGCCAGCACGGCCCGCGTGTCGGCCGTTCGGACCGGTGCCGCTGCCGGGGCGCGCCGCGCGGCAGGTGCGGGCGGGGCGGCCGCGTCCGTCTGCTCCGGGTCCTCGCCGCGGAACTGGTATCCCGGCAGGGAGCAGCGTGACGGCCTCTCCTCGCCGGCGCCGGGGGCCGTGCCGAGAACGTCCTCCAGCGCCCGGTCGGCGCCGAGTTCCCAGAGGGTGGCCAGCGCGTTCAGCAGCCCGGCCTCGGCCGGGTCCTCGCGCCGGGCGGTCAGCGGCACCGCGGCGAAGGAGCTGTCCCAGCCGGGGGTGCGGCGCAGGCCGCCGATCATCGAGCTGCCGGGGCCCAGTTCGACGTACGTCGTGCAGCCCGAGCCGAGCAGCGTGCGCATCGCCTCCCCGAGGAGGACGGGACGGCGCAGTTGGGCGGCCCAGTAGGCGGGGTCCGTCACCTCCTGCGGAGCGGCCTGTCGTCCGGTCGTGCCGGATATGAGGGGCTGCCGCGGAGGACGGACGGGCATCGACGAAATGGCGGCCCGCACCTCCTCGGCAGCCCCGTCCATGGCCTTCGAGTGGAAGGCGCGCCGGGTGTGGATCAGGGTGGTCCCGAGCCCGGCCAGGCGGTCGCCCGCGAGCAGCTCCGTCATCGCCGCCTCGGGTCCGGACAGGACGACGGAGCCGGGGGCCTCGACGGCGACGGTGACCTCGCCGTCCCCGGGCAGCCGGGGCACGACCTCGTCGGCACGGGCGGCGACGCTCACCATGAGGCCGGGCTCGGTGTCCCACATCGCCCGGGCACGGCGGTGCACCAGGTCCGCGGCGTCCTGCGGGGACCAGACCCCGGCGAGCGCGGCGGCCACGTACTCGCCGATGCTGTTGCCCAGCATCGCGGCGGGGCGGATGTTCCACGCCTGCAGCTGGCGCCCGAAGGCGTAGCCGAGTGCGAACAGCCCCAGTTGCTGGTGGACGGTGTCGGTGAACCAGTCCTGGTCCGCCGGATCGGTGACGACCGGGGTCAGGTCGATGTCGTGCGCGTCGCGCACGCCCTTGCGTATCTCGTCGAACTCCGCCCGGAAACCGGGCAGCAGCTGGTACGCGGCGGTGCCCGCGCCGTGCCGCAGGGTGCCCTGGCCGGGGAAGAGGAAGGCGACCTTGCCCAGCTTCCGCCGGGGCGGGCCGGGTTCCGCCGCGCCTCGCAGCAGTCGTGCCGCCACCGCGGGCTCCGCGGCGACCAGTGCCTTGCGGTGCCGGTGCACGCGCCGCTCCGCGAGGGTGCGGGACACCTCGGCGAGGGTGGGGGCCGCCTCACCGGCGGTG
This sequence comes from Kitasatospora papulosa, assembly GCF_000717245.1. Taxonomy (GTDB): domain Bacteria; phylum Actinomycetota; class Actinomycetes; order Streptomycetales; family Streptomycetaceae; genus Streptomyces; species Streptomyces papulosus. The sequence goes on along the minus strand of NZ_JNYQ01000002.1, from coordinate 31,181 downwards.
GCCGGTTCGAGCCGGTCGGCGAGTGCTCCGGCCAGCCGTCCGAGCGCGTCCGGAGAGGCCGCGGACAGGGTGAGCGGGTGGAAGCCGGGACGTCCCTTGCGGGGGGCGCGGCTCGGCGCCCCCCGGAGGAGGACGTGGGCGTTGGTGCCGCCCACACCGAAGGAGCTGACTGCCGCGAGCCGCGTCCCGCGGTCGGGCCACGGCTCGTTGGCCGCGGCGACCCGGAAGGGCGAAGCCTCCAGCTCCAGCAGCGGGTTGGGGCTGGTGAAGTGGACGGTGGGCACGATCTGCCCGTGCTCCAGCATCAGCACGGTCTTGATCAGCCCCGCGACGCCGGACACCGCCCCGGTGTGCCCGATGTTCCCCTTGACCGCGCCGAGCAGGCACGCTCCGGTGGTGTCGGTGGAGTCCCGGAAGACATCGGTCAGCGCCTCCACCTCGACCGGGTCGCCGAGCCGGGTCGCCGTACCGTGCGCCTCCACGTAGTCGATGTCCGCCGGATCGATGCCGGCGATCCGCTGGGCGGCGCGGATCACCTCGCTCTGACCGGGGACGGACGGCGCGGTGTAGGCCATCTTGTCCGAGCCGTCGTTGTTGATCGCGGTGCCCGCGATCACCCCGGCTATCCGGTCGCCGTCACGCAGCGCGTCCGCGAGCCGTTTGAGCACGACCACCGCGACGCCCTCGGCCGGCACGGTGCCCCCGGCCCGCTCGTCGAACGGCCGGCAGCGCCCGTCGGGCGACAGGATGCCGCCCTGCTCGAAGAGGTAGCCCCACTCGCCCCTGGGCATCACGGTGACGCCACCGGCGAGAGCCGCGTCGCACTCGCCGCCGACCAGGGCACGCGCGGCGAGGTGTACCGCGGTCAGCGACGTCGAGCAGGCCGTCTGGACGGTGAGCGCGGGGCCGCGCAGCCCCAGCTTGTAGGCCACGCGCGTGGCGAGGAAGTCCTTCTCCCGGCCGATGTAGAGGGCGAGTTCGCTCAGCGGGTCGTCGGCCCCGGGGCCGACCCGGTCGGCCCCGGCGTAGACCCCGATCCTGCCCGGGAACCGGGTGGGGTCGATGCCCGCGTCGTCGACGGCGGTGGTCGCGCACTCCAGGAAGACACGCTGCTGCGGGTCCATGGCAGCGGCCTCGGCCCGGCTGTAGCGGAAGTACGGCCAGTCGAAGCGGCGGGAGCCGGTGACGACCCCCATGGCCGGGACGAAGTTCTCCCTGCCGACGTATTCCGGGTCCGCCCCCTGGTCCAGCAGCCACTCGGGGGTGAACCGGCTGATCCCGTCCACGCCACCGGTCAGGGCCGCCCAGTACCCGGCCGTGTCGTCGGCGCCCGGCAGCCGGCAGGCCATGCCGACCACGGCCACGGCGTTCTCCGTCGGCACGCTCACACCCCCAGGTCGACGTAGAGGTGGTCCAGGCCCACGTACGACAGGTTGGGACCCCAGACGGCGGCCTCGCCGGAGAGCCGGGCGTCGGGGAACCGCTTCGCGAACCGGCGCAGCAGGACGGCCGCTTCCAGGCGGGCGAGCGGCGCGCCGACGCAGTAGTGCGGTCCGTGGCCGAAGACGAGGTGCTGCTCCGGTCGTCCGTCCCCCTCGTCCGCCCCGCTCACGGCCGGGGCCCCGGCTCCGGTGACCGGGCAGCCGGAGGCCGGGGTGTCCGGCTCCCCCTCCGCGAGCAGCCCGTCGCCGGTGAGGCTGACGAGCACCAGGTCGCCCTCCTCGAGCCGGCTCCCGCCGATCTCCTGGTCGTAGGCGACGACGCGTCCCAGGTGCCGCAGCGGCGGCCTCGCCACGAGCACGGACTCCACGAGCGCCTCGACGGCGCCCTCCCGCTCCTCGCGGATCGCGTCCCAGACCGCCTTGTCGCCGAGCGCGGTCAGGATGACCGAGCCGAGGAGCGACGCTGTCGTCTCCAGACCGCCGAAGAGGTTCATCGCCCAGGTCGCGGTCGTACGGGCACGGTCGAGCTCGGTGTCACGCGGGAAGGCCGCGGGGGCGGTGGCGCGGGACAGCGCCTCCGTCATCTCCCGCATGGCGGTGCGCGCCCCCTCCGCGTGGTCGCGCCGGTACATGGCGCCGATGAACAGGGACAGCGCCCGCGACCAGCGGTGCAGCACCGCCGGCTGCTCGCCGACGCCGACCACGTGCGCCATGACCTTGCCGGAGATGCCGTCGGCGACCGTCGGCATCACGTCGTGCGGGCGGGCCGCGGCGAGGTCGTCGAGGCACTCCTCGGTGATCTCCTCGACCCGCGGAGCGAGTGAGCGCACGTACGACGCGGACATGATCCGCTGCACGGGGCGACGCAGCGCCGCGTGCTCCGGGGCGTCGGTCTGGACGAACCAGAGCCGCAGGAACTCCGTGAGTTCGCGGTACTCCTCGCGCGACGCCTCCGTCATGTACAGCTGGAAGGAACGCTCGAAGGTTCCGGAGGCGAAGCCGGTGTGGTTGAGGACCTGCCGGGCCAGCCGGGGGTCGGCGACGACCCAGCACTCCAGCCCTTCGTCCCACTCCGGGGCCCCGGCGCCGTCCGGCAGGGACAGCGGCGGGGCCTTCGTCCGCGTGCGGTTCACTCGGCGCCGGCCTTCTCCACGAGTGCCCGCAGACCGTCGGGCGTCGGGGCGAGCAGGAAGTCGCGCAGACGCACGCTCACTCCCAGGTCCGCCTTGAGCCTGCGCATGAGCCGGACCGCGCCGAGGGAGTTGCCGCCCACCATGAAGAAGTCGGTGTCGCCCGTCACGGCGACGGCCGCGTCGGGGTCCTCGATGACCGTGGTGAACAGCTCCGCGATCCGCTCCGTCAGGGAACGCGCGCTCTCCTGCGGCGGGGCGGGGGCGGTCCTCTCCGGTCCCGCCGGTGCGGCCGCCCTGCCCGCCCCGTCCGTGGACGAGGGCAGTCCGGCCCGTGCCGCCGGGACGGCGCGTGCCGCGAGGGCACGCCGGTCGACCTTGCCGTTGGCGGTCAGGGGGAGGCGGTCCACGACGGCCCAGAGGCTCGGCACCATGTAGGCGGGGAGCCGCTCCTTGAGCACGGTGCGCAGGGCGACCGCGTCGGTCCCGCCTCCGGGGGCCAGGACCACCGAGGCCACGAGACGCTTCTCCGCGCTGTCGCCGTCCGTGACGTGCACGACGGCGTCCAGCACTCCGGGCTGAGCTGTCAGGACGTCGCTGATCGCGCCCAGTTCGACCCGGTAGCCGCGCAGCTTGACCTGGTCGTCCGCCCGGCCGAGGAAGCGCAGCCGCCCCAGGCCGTCCATCCGTACGACGTCGCCCGTGCGGTAGAGGCGTTCGTCGACGTCCGGTGAGAACGTCCCGAACGAGCGCGCCGTCCCCGCCTCGTCGCCGAGGTAGCCGTCGGCCAGGCCGGTGCCGCCCGCGTAGAGTTCGCCGACCGCTCCCGCCGGCACGACCCGCCGGCGCTCGTCGAGCACGTACACGCGGGTACCCGGCACCGGGACGCCGATCGGCAGCGGGCCGTCCACGTCCTCGGGCCGCTCCACCGAGTGCGTGGTGGTGAAGGTGGTGTTCTCCGTCGGCCCGTAGCCGTTGGTGACGACCAGGCCGGGGTGGCGGGTGAGCGCGCGTGCCACGTGGTCGTGCGGTACGACGTCGCCCCCCGTCAGCAACTGGCGCACCCCGGCGAACGAGTCGGGGGCGAACTCCTCGACCAGACGGAACAGACCCGCGGTGAGCCAGGCGACGGTGATCCCGCGTTCCCGCAGGAAGGCGCCGAGCTCGGTGGGCGAGGCCAGGCCGGGCGGGTGGACCTCCAGGGTCGCGCCGGTCAGCAGCGCACCCCACAGCTCCAGCGTCGAGGCGTCGAAGGCGAGCGGCGACAGGCGCAGCATCCGTTCGCCGGGGCCCAGCCGCACGAAGCCGGCCTCGTGGACCAGCCGGATCACGGCGCGGTGCGGTACGGAGACGCCCTTGGGCTCACCGGTCGACCCCGAGGTGAAGGCCACGTAGGCGAGCCGCCCGGGGTCCTCCGGCGCGTACGGCGCGGCGCCGTCGCCGGAGGCGGCGGGCCAGGACGGATCCCAGGTGGCGACCGGACGGACGCCGAGCGCGGCGGCCCGCGTCGCGGCGGGCCCGGACACCGGCCCCGCCAGCACCGCGGCCGGTGCGGCGCGCTCCACGATCCGGGCCAGGTGGGCGTCCGTGACGCCCTGTTCCACACCGACGTACGCGGCGCCCGCCCACTGCACACCGAGCACGGCGACGGCCTCGGCGACCGACCGGTCCACGCCGACCAGCACCCGGTCGCCCGGCGCGACGCCGGCCTCCCGCAGCAGGCGCGCCTGCTCGGCGGCGGCGTCCGCCAGCTGGGCGTAGGTGAGGGCGGACGCCTCGTCGCGTACGGCGACGGCGTCCGGTGTGCGCGCGGCCACCTCCCGGAAGAGCGCGTCGAGGGAGCTGTCGGGGAAGTCGTCGGCCGACGTGTTGATCCCGTCCAGCCGGGCGCGGCTCGCGGCGGAGACGCAGCGGACGTCCTCCAGCCGGGCGTCCGGGTCCGCGGCCAGCTGCTCGGCCGCCGCGCGGAAGTCGGCGACGAACGCACGGGTCTCGTCCTCGGTCCAGACCCCCGTGGCGTACTCCACATGACCGGAGTACGACGGATCGGCGTGACCGATCAGCATCGTGAGGTCGAACTGCGAACCGCCGCCGTGCCCCTCCTCGACCCGCAGCCGGGCGGAACCCGCGTCCAGCCCCTGGGGCACGAGCTGGTCGTGCATGCCGAAGCAGACCTGTACGAGGGGGTGGCAGCCGAGACCGCGCTCGACGCCCACGCGGGCGACCAGTTCCTCGAAGGGCAGGTCCCCGGCGTCGATGCTGCGTCCCAGGGAGGCGTGCACCGAGCGGAGATACCCGGCGACGGTGGCCTCGTCGTCGACGTCCACGCGTACCGGGACCAGGTTGCCCGTCACCGCCACGAGGTGTTCCAGCTCGGAGAACCCACGGCCGAGCAGCGGCACACCGACGAGCAGGCTGCGGCTGCCCGTCAGCCGGCTCAGGGTCAGGCCGAAGGCGCCGAGGAGGAAGGCGTACGGGGTGATGCCGAGCTCCCGGGCCCTGCCCGCCACCGCCGTGGTCGCCTCGGGGCCCAGGTCGAGGGCGCTGCGACTGCCCGTGGCGTCCTGGACGGCCGGGCGCTGCCGGTCGGCGGGCAGCTCCAGGACCCTGGGCACTCCGTCGAGGTGGCGCTTCCACAGCTCGGCCTGGCTGTCCCACACGCCCGCGGCGCACAGGGAGTCATGGCGGCGGGAGAGCACGCCCACCGGTACGTCGGGGCCGAGGTCCGGCTCGGCCGCTCCGTCGGCGAGTGCGCCGTGGCGGGCGAAGACCTCCGTGAGGAGCAGTCCCACCGCCCAGCCGTCCAGCACCATGTGATGCGCGGCCAGGACGACCGCCTCGCCGCCTCCCGGCTGCGAGAAGTGCAGCCACCGGTAGGCGGGAGCCGCGGACAGGTCGAAGGGCCTGCGTCCCTGCCGGGCGCCCTCGTCGCGGACGTACTCCTCGAATCCCGCCGCCGGGCCGTCGTACACGTACGTCGTCAGTTCCGGTACGTGGGCCGACAGGACCTCGCGCACGACGTCGTCGTCCGTCTCGCGGAAGACGGTGCGCAGCCCCTCGTGGCGGCCGGTGGTCTCGGCCAGCGCCTTCGCCAGGCAGTCCCGGTCCAGCGTGCCGTCCTCGACGAAGCAGGTGAACACCAGGTTGTACGGTGAGCCGCCGGCCAGGCTCTCGATGAGCCACATCCCGCGCTGCGCCGGTGAGAGGGAGCCGTCGTCGGGGGCGTCGGCGGTCGCGGGCTCCGTGCCGGTCCCGGTGACGGGCTCGGCGCCGGAGAGCACGGTGGCGAGCGGGGTCTCGCTCAGCAGGGCCGCCGCCGCGATGCGCAGACCCAGCTGTTCCTCGGCCAGCGCGGCCAGGCGCATGGCGCGCAGCGAGTCGCCGCCGAGTGCGATGAAGCTGTCCGTGGTGAAGTCCGCGGGGTCCGTCCCCTCACCGAGGACGGAGACGGCCAGGTCTGCGCAGGTCATCAGACGGCCTCTTCGGTCGCGCGCCGGTTGCGGGCGGCGTCCAGCATGCCGAGGCGGCCGTCGGCGGGTGAGGGGGCCTTCCGCGGCTCCGTGGAGGGGGCCGCGAGCAGGTCCGCCTGACCACTCACCGTGGCGGATCTGAAGAGGTCCACCGTGCGCAGCATGCGGCCGGACGCCTGGCTCAGTCGCTCGACGAGCACCACGAGGAGGAGGGAGTCGCCGCCCGACTCGAAGAAGCTGACGTCGTCCTCGATGTCGTCGCTCTGCAGGACCTCCTGCCAGATGGACCGTACGAGGTCGAGCCGCTGTGCGGGGTCGTCGAGATCGATCGCGTCCATTGACTGTTCGAGCACGGTTTCCTCCGGAGAAGTGGCTAGGTCCGCGGCGCTGCGCCGCAGATCCGACAGGAAGGCGGAGACGGTGGAGTGGTCGTCGACGTCCGCGGGGTAGTCCAGGGACAGCTCGAGACGCCGTCCGTCGGCTCCGTCCTCGACGCGGACGAACAGGGCGAGGTCGTACTTGATGTAGAGCGGGTCGAGCGGACGCAGCCGGCCCGTGACGCCCGGCGCGAGCACGGGGGCGTGCGGGGCGTCGTCCAGGTTGAGGAGCACCGGGGTCAGGGGCGGCCAGAGGGCGTTGCGGTCGGGATTGAGCCGGGCCGATATCGCGTCCAGCGGCACGTCGCTGTCCATGAACGCCTCCATGCTGCTGATGCGCGCGTTCCCGAGCAGCTCGCGCCACGTGGTGTCGGGCTCGAGTGACACGCGTAGCACCACGGTGGTGATGAACATGCCGATGACGTCGGCGGCGTCGGGGTGGTCGCGGCCCGGCCAGGCGAAGGCGATGAGGAAGTCCCGCTGGGTGCTGCGGCGGGCCAGGGTCCCGGCCAGCAGCGCGACGCCCAGCATGAAGGTGGTGCAGCCCTCCTCGGACGCCACCGCCAGGGCCCCGGCGGTCCGTTCCGGGTCGAGGCCGGTGGTGATGGTGGTACCGAGAAGTGACGTTTCCTCTTTGGCGGCGCCGGAGCGCTCGAAGGGGAGCGGCACCTCGGTGGGGGCACCACGCAGCCGCTCGACCACCTCTTCGACCTGAGCGGCCACGTCCTGCGCGGACGGTGTGGCGACCACCGAGGCGGGATGCGGGGGGTTGCTCAACTCCGGCTCCACGTCGGCCAGTCCGGCGCGGTAGATGCTGAAGATCTCCTCCAGCAGCATCGTGCGTGACAGGCCGTCGAACACGATGTGATGCGAGGTGAGCACCAGCAGGGTGCGATCGGCGCCGGTCCGGATGACCTCCGCCCGTGCGGGAGCCTCGGCGGCCAGGTCGAAGGGGGTGCCGCACAGTGCCTGCACCAACCGGTCGATCTCGTCCTCGGTCCAGCCCTCGGCGGCCGCGTCGAGGAACCCGGCGTCCGCCGGCTCCTCGTGGGTGCTGTACTCGACCCGGCGATGCTTCAGATCAAGCCGGAAGCGGGCCCGTAGCGACGGATGCCTGCCCAGGGCCAGGCGGACCGCCGACACCAGCAGCGGGTGATCCACCGTCCCGGTGAACTCGACGACCGAAGGGACCAGCTGCGTCGGCCGCAGCAGTTCGTCGCGGTCCAGTACCCACAGGCCCTGTTGCATCGGGGTGGCCGGGTACCAGGCACCACCAGCCAATTCGGATTCGGGTAACACTGATAATTCCCCCCGTGTACGGCCGCCCATGCCCCTGTCTTCCCGACTCGGAAGTGAGTGGGAAAGGGGCCCGTTCGTAGCCGGGGGGACGCTACGTCACCTGAATATGACGCGTCAAGGGTGATCTTGCCGGGTCCGTCGTAGTCCTTAACGCGCCGAATTCAAAGTTTCGACAAAGTGGCTTGACCCGTGTCATGTGGCTGGAAAGCGATGCCTATTTCTGCGGTTCGCCTGTATGTTGTCCCGCGCCACTCTTCCCACGCGAATTCCGGGAGGTCGGCCCCGAACCGGACGGAAGGACAACAGCAGTTGAAAGTCCACGACGCCCCGATTTCCAGATGCCCCGTACATCAGGGAGCCACCGACCTCGTCGACCCGCTGCTCTACACCGACGGCGACGCGCACGCCGTCTGGCAGCGGATGCGCAGCCTCGACACGCTGACCCGGCAGGAGGTCGACGACAAGCGGGGATTCTGGAACATCGTCGGGTTCGACGACGCCGAGCGGGTGCTGCGTGACACCGCGGTCTTCACCTCCGAACGCGGCACCATGCTCGACCTCCTGGGCACGGACGACCCGGCCGGCGGGAAGCAGCTTGCCGTCACCGACCCGCCGCGGCACACCGAGATGCAGACCCGGTTGAAGAAGGCGCTGGCGGTCAAGGCCGTGGAGCGCCAGAAGGACATGATCCGCCCGCTGATCATCGATCTGATCAGTCCGCTCGGGGACGGTGGCACCTTCGACTTCGCCGAGGCGATGCTGGCCATGCCGATGTCCGTGACCGGCACGATGATGGGCCTGCCCAGCACCGACTGGCCCTGGCTCAGCCGCCTCACCACGGTCTGCATAGCCGCGGACGACCCGGACTTCCAGGACCCGGGCGGCAAGGCGGCGACCCTGGAGACCGCGCACCGGGAGCTGTTCGCGTACTTCCAGGACCTCGTCCGCTTCCGCCGCGACAACCTCGGCGACGACCTGCTCAGTGTGCTGATCTCCACCGAGTTCGAGGGCCGTCACATGGACTCCGGCGAGATCGTGGCGAACTGCTACAGCCTGCTCCTGGGCGCCAACGTCACCACCCCGCACTCGCCGAACTACGTCATGGCGCAGTTCATCGACAGCGGCGTGCTGGAGGACTGGGCCGCCCACCCGGAGGTCAACAACACAGCTGTCGAGGAGGCGTTGCGCTGGGCCTCCCCGGTCAACCACTTCCTGCGCTACGCCACCCAGGACACGGAGGTCCGCAACACCCGGATCGCCGCGGGGGACGCCGTGGTGGTCTGGCTCGGCGCCGCCAACCGGGACGAGGCGGTCTTCCCCGACGCCACCACCTTCGACATCCGCCGCAAGCCCAACAAGCACATCGCCTTCGGCATCGGCCCGCACTACTGCATCGGCCACAGCGTCGCCCGGATCACGCTGCGCATCCTCTTCGAGGAACTCCTCACGCGCTTCGAGGACTTCCGGCCCGCCGGCAAGCCCGAGCGCCTGGCCTCGAACTTCGTCTCCGGCTACAAGCGGGTGCCGATCACGGCCCGGGCCCGATGAGCGCGGACCTGCCCGACACGCCGTGGCTGCGCCGCTTCCACGCCGCCGAACCCGGTGCGCTGCGGCTCTTCTGCTTCCCGCACGCCGGCGGCAACGCCTCCTACTTCCACCCGCTCTCGGCACTCCTCGCGCCCGGCATCGAGATGCTCACCGTGCAGTACCCGGGCCGCCAGGAGCGGTTCAACGAGCCCTGCATCGAGAGTCTGACGGACCTGGCCGACGCCGTGGCCGCCGAGCTGGCCGACCGGGTCGGACAGCCCTTCGCCCTCTTCGGCCACAGCATGGGCGCCACCCTGGCTTTCGAGGTCGCCTGCCGGCTGCGCGCGCACGGGGCCGAGCCGACCGCGCTGTTCGTGTCGGGGCGACGCGCCCCGTCCATCCCGGCACCGGGCTCGGTACACCTCGCGACCGACGAGGAACTCATCGCCGACATGGAGTACCTGGGCGGTACGAACGCCCGGATGCTGAGGAACCCCGACCTGCTGGACGCTATCCTTCCGGCCGTACGGAGCGACTACGTCGCCACGGAGACGTACCGGTACCGAGGTGCTCCCCGGCTCGACTGTCCCGTGACCGCGTTCATCGGGGACACCGACCCGCGGGTGGACATTCCGATGGCCGAGGCGTGGGCCGACCACACGACGGACGGCTTCCGGCTCCACGTCTACACCGGGGGGCACTTCTTTCTGGTCCCCCATCTCGAAGCCGTGGCGGAGACGATGGCGCAGTCCGTTTCCACCGTTCAAACATTGTCGACACAGAATTAACAATTCCGTCTTCTGAGCACGGATCCCCTTCCGGATTGGATGCACATGAAATACCGCGTCATTGGCAGCGACCCGAAGACCCGCCGCGAGGTCAGTGTGGTGAGCCTCGGTTCGATGCTTTTCGGAACGGTGACCGACGAGGCGACCTCCTTCGCCCTTCTCGACCGCTTCGTGGAGGCGGGCGGAACCTTCATCGACACGTCCAACAACTACTCGTTCTGGGTCAACGGGACGCAGGGCGGTGAGAGCGAGGAACTGCTCGGGCGCTGGATCCGCAGCCGTGGAATCGGTGACGAGATCACCTTCGCCACCAAGCTGGGCGCCCGCCCGAACGCTCCCACCAGCGGGTTCAGCCTCGACATCGAGGGACTTTCGGCCAAGGTGATCCGTGAGTCCGCCGAGCGCAGCCGCGACCGGCTCGGCATCGAGCGGATCCACCTGCTCTACGCGCACGTCATGGACGAGCACACTCCCCTGGAGGAGACCGTCGAGGCCTTCGGCGGGGTCGTCGAGGACGGCATCGCCGGACTGCTCGGCGCCAGCAACCACTGGGCCTGGCGGGTGGAGCGGGCCCGGGCGCTGGCCGCGGCCGCCGGACTGCCCGGCTACGAGGTGCTCCAGCACCACCACAGCTACCTGCGCCAGCGCATGGACACCCCGAGCCTGCGCTCCCCCGACGGCAACCAGGGCCTCGTCAGCGGCGACCTGCTCAGCTACGTGCGGGCCACTCCCTCGCTCACCCAGGTCGCCTACACGCCGCTGCTCTCCGGCGCGTACGTCCGTGAGGACAAGCCCCTGGGACCGGGCTTCGAGCACGCCGGAACCGAGCCCCGCCTCGCGGCCCTGGCCGAGGTGGTGAAGGAGACCGGGGCGACCGCCAACCAGGTCGTCCTGTCGTGGCTCCTGGGCGGAGACATCCCGATCCTCCCCCTGGTCGGCGCGTCGTCGGTCGCCCAGCTCGACGAGAGCCTGGCCGCGGTGGACCTCGAACTGACCCCCGAGCAGCGCACGAAGCTCGACACCACGAACTGAGCCGGGGCCTCCCGGACACACCCGAGCCCCGCCGGTCAGGGACCGGCGGGGCTCGGGCACGTCCGCACGAGGCGCGTTCTAGACGTACCGCTCCAGGATCGAGGACTCGGCCAGTCGCGAGAGCCCCTCCCGCACGCTCCGGGCCCGTGCCTCGCCGACCCCGTCCACGGCCTGGAGGTCGTCCACGCTCGCGGCGAGGAGCTTCTGCAGGCCGCCGAAGTGCTCCACCAGACGCTCGATGATCGCTCCGGGCAGCCGCGGCACCTTCGCCAGCAGCCGGTAGCCCCGCGGGGAGACCGCCGAGTCCAGCGTCTCCGGGGAGCCGCTGTATCCCAGCGCCCGTGCCACCACGGGAAGTTCGAGCAGTTCGGTGTGGGTGAGCGTGTCCAGCTCGGCCAGCGCCTCCGCGACCGTGCGGGACCGCTTCGCGGTCGGCTCGGGGACGTAGTCGCGTACGACCAGCTCACGCTCCGGTTCCACCCCGGCGATCAACTCGTCCAGCTGGAGGGCCAGGAGGCGGCCGTCGGTGCCCAGCTCCACGACGTACTCCGCGATCTCGGTCGCGATCCGGCGCACCATCTCCAGCCGCTGCGAGACCGCCGTCACGTCCCGGACCGTCACCAGGTCCTCGATCTCCAGCGCGGAGAGCGTCCCGGCGACCTCGTCGAGCCGGAGCTTGTACCGCTCCAGGGTGGCGAGCGCCTGGTTGGCGCGGGACAGGATCGCGGACGACTCCTCCAGGACCCGCCGCTCCCCGTCGACGTACACCGCAATCAGGCGCATCGACTGCGAGACCGAGACCACCGGGAAGCCGCAGGCCTTGGAGACCCGGTCGGCCGTACGGTGACGGGTGCCCGTCTCCTCCGTGGGGATCGAGGCGTCCGGGACCAGCTGGACGCCGGCCCGGAGGATCTTCGTCATGTCCTTGTCGAGGATCATCGCGCCGTCCAGCTTGCACAGCTCGCGCAGGCGTGTCGCGGTGAACTCCACGTCCAGGACGAAACCGCCGGTACACATGGATTCGACGGTCCTGTCCATGCCGAGGACGATCAGACCGCCGGTGTTGCCGCGGAGAATGCGCTCCAGGCCGTCGCGGAGGGCCGTCCCGGGCGCCACCGCGCTCAACGAGGCGCGCATCAGCGCCTCGTTTCCCGTGCCTTGGCCGGACTTTCCGGGCGATGCGGCCCGGTCGTTGGCTGCCACTGCACTCCTCCGGTCACAGGTTTGCGGTGCCCTTTCGTCCCTCATACCGTCGTACGGGCGGGCGAGACCAGGGCAAAGTCTACCGGCGTGCGCCGTCCTCCTGTGGTCCGTCCGGCCGAGACCGGCGGGGGAGGACTCTCAGGGCGTCGCCCATGTCGGCCACTTCCGTGACCTTCATGCCGGCCGGGACCTGCCCGGGGTCCCTCGGGACCAGGGCGTGCTTGAACCCGAGACGGTACGCCTCCGCCAGCCTGCGCTGGACCCCGGTGACCCTCCTGACCTCCCCGGCGAGACCCACCTCACCGATCGCGACCAGGTTCTTCGGGAGCGGTGTGTCGCTGGCCGCACTGGCCAGTGCCAGGGCGATCGCGAGGTCCGCGGCCGGTTCCGTGAGCTTCACGCCGCCCACCGTCGCACTGTAGATGTCCCGCTTGCCGAGCGCGCTGATCCGGCCCCGCTGCTCGAGGACGGCCAGCATCATCGAGACGCGGGAGGTCTCCAGGCCCGAGGTGGTGCGCCGGGGCGAGGGGATCTGCGAGTCGACCGTCAGGGCCTGCACCTCGGCGACGAGTGGGCGCTTGCCCTCGAGGGTGACCGTCAGGCAGGTGCCGGGGACCGGCTCGTCGCGGCGGGTGAGGAAGAGCCCCGACGGATCCGCCAGGCCGGTGATGCCCTCGTCGTGCAGCTCGAAGCAGCCGACCTCGTCGGTGGCCCCGTACCTGTTCTTGACGCCGCGCACCAGCCGCAGGCGTGCGTGCCGGTCGCCCTCGAAGGACAGCACCACGTCGACGAGGTGCTCCAGGAGCCGTGGTCCCGCGATGGCGCCGTCCTTGGTCACATGGCCGACCAGGAGCGTCGACATGCCGCGCTCCTTCGAGGCCCGGATGAGCGCGCCCGCCACCTCGCGGACCTGCGCCATGCCGCCGGGCGCGCCGTCGATCTCGGGGGAGGCCACCGTCTGCACCGAGTCGAGGACGAGCAGGGACGGCTTGACCGCGTCCAGATGTCCCAGGACCGCCGAGAGGTCGGTCTCGGCGGCGAGGTACAGGTGGTCGTTGATGGCCCGGATCCGGTCGGCCCGCATCCGCACCTGGCTGGCGGACTCCTCGGCCGTGACGTAGAGCGTGCGGTGGTCGTCGCTCGCCGCCTTGGCGGCCACGTCCAGCAGCAGCGTCGACTTGCCGACGCCCGGCTCGCCCGCGAGCAGCACGACCGCACCGGGCACGAGGCCTCCGCCGAGCACGCGGTCCAGCTCGCCGACCCCGGTCGAGCGCGCGGTCGCCTGCCGGCTGTCGACCTGGCCGATCGGCAGGGCGGCGGAGGACACCCGGCCCGCGGCGGTCGTGCGGACGGCGGGGGCGCCGCCGAACTCCTCGACCGTCCCCCAGGCCTGGCATTCGGGGCAGCGGCCGAGCCATTTGGCGGTCGTCCAGCCGCATTCGGTGCAGCGGTAGGACGGCCGGTCCTTCGCGGATTTCGTACGGGCAGCCATGGCGCCACCGTATAGGGGCGGTCCGACAGTGCCGATCAGTCGACCACAGTCGCGAGAGGCGAACATGTGCCCTATGAGGTATTTCAGTAGGAATCCGGGATTCCTGTCCCCTTTCGAGGGAGACTGTCACCCGTAAGGATTAAATGTCGGAAAATGCTGTCAGGGTTCCTCCGGTATCTGCCTACGGTCGCAAGGTGACGAGCAGCAGGCTGGAGCCCCCCACGCACACCACCGGCGCACACCGGGCGCACCGTCGCGAGGCCCCCGCGGTGCGGCGGTCGCCCGCACATGACGAGCCGTACCTCGACGGCCTGTTCACCTACTGCCTCTCCGTGCTCTGCGACCACGAGGCCGCCACCGACGCGCTCGGCTCGGTCCTGGCGATCGCCGAGCGGCAGGACGGCCGGTGCCCCGCGGCCGAGGAGGAACGTAAATCCTGGCTGTACGCCCTGGCCAGGTGGACCTGCCTGCGGGTGCTCACCGAGCAGCGAAGCGGCCGCCGGGCGCACCGGCGACGGCCGGTCCGCCGGGGCGCCGCGCCGCACGGGGGCACCGGCGATCCGGCCGCCCGCGGTGTCGCGCAGACCGCCCCCGGCACCGCCACCGAGTCCCCGGCGGCCGAGGCGCGCCGGCGCGAGCTCGCGAAGCTGGCCTGGCCCGAGGCGGCGGGCACCACTCCCGAGCAGCGCGAGGCGCTGGAGCTCGCCGTGCGTCACGGTCTGGCCCCGCGCGCCGTGGCGGCCGTCCTCGGCCTCGATCCCGGCAGCGCCCGGGAGCTCCTGGCCGGTGCCGCCTGCGAGGTGGAGCGCACCCGCGCCGCTCTCGCCGTCGTGGAGAGCGGGAACTGTCCCGCGGTCGCCCGGCTCACCGGCACCCACCAGGTGCTGCTCTCGGCGGCCCTGCGCCGGGAGCTCGTCCGGCACGTCGACGACTGCCCACGCTGCCGCCGTGCCGCCGAGCGCGCGGGCGCCTCCGGCCCCTGGCCCGGGGCCGCCGTCACCCCCGCCTCCCCGCTGCCGGTCCTCGAGGCGCCTCGACCCTCGGTGCACGTCGCCCTGGCGCACGCCCGGCGGAACCGCTCCGGAGCGCCGCGCTTCGCCCGGACCGGTTTCCCGCTGGACCCCAAGGACCACGCCGCGCGGCGGGACCGGTTGCGGGCCCGGGTGGTGACGACGACGGTGGTGGCGACGGTCGTCGCCGCCCCGGTGATCGCCCTGTGGGCCGCGTACCGGGGCGCGCCGCTGACCGGAGAGGGGCGCGACACCTCGGTCACCGCCTCCGACGTGGACGGGGAGCCCGGCTCCGAGGGCGACCCGCACGGCCAGTACGAGAACGCGGGCAACGCCCGCCCCGACGGGGACGGCGGCTTCACGGACGGCGTCCGGAGCCCGGACGTCTCGGCCGAGGTCGTCAGCGTCGGCGGCGGCCCGGAGGGAGCGGCGGCCTCGATCGGCGTCTCGGCCCGCTCGTCCGGAGGCCGTACGGCGATCACCCTGACCGTGACGGGGGACGAAGCCGTCGCCTGGTCGGCCCGGACGGCCGCCCCCTGGCTGCGCCTCACCCGTACGTCGGGCACGGTCGCCCCCGGCAGGAGCACCACCTTCTACGTGTTCGTGGACCGCTCGGCCGAGCCGCAGGGCCCCTGGAGCGCCCGTGTCCTGCTCGCCCCGTCGGGGTCCGCCGTCGCGATCACCGGCCACGGCGCACCGCGCCCGGGGAGCCCGGAGCCGTCCCCGGACCCGCCGACCGGGCCCCCGAGCCCCGCGCCGTCCTCCCCGCCTCACTCGCCGGACCCCACCCCGACCCCGACGGACCCCACCGGTCCGCCGGACCCGACGCCGACGCCCACGGACCCGACGGACCCGCCCGGCCCCACCCCGTCACCGTCGGACGGATCCACCGAGCCCGGCCCGTCGTCCGGCCCGACGACGGACCCGGACGAACCGTCCGGGCCGGCGGGGTGACGGAAACGGCGGCCCGGCGTGCGGCGGAGCGTCCGTGCGCCGCGCACCGGGCCGCCGTCGGGGCGAGGCCGGTCTCCTCTCAGGCCGGGTCGGCCGGATGCGGGGCCATCGGCAGCAGCGAGGCCAGCCGCTGCTCGCACAGCTCGGCCAGCCGGTCGTAGGCCTCCTCGCCCATCATCTCGGTGAGCTCGGGACGGTAGGACACGTAGACCGGGTCACCGGCCCCGTGCGCGGACGTCGCCGAGGTGCACCACCAGTGCAGGTCGTGGCCGCCGGGACCCCAGCCGCGGCGGTCGTACTCCCCGATCGAGATCTGGAGCACGCGCGTGTCGTCGGGCCGTTCGATCCAGTCGTACGTACGGCGGACCGGCAGCTGCCAGCACACGTCGGGCTTGGTCTCCAGCGGCTCCTTGCCCTCCTTGAGGGCCAGGATGTGCAGCGAGCAGCCCATGCCGCCCGCGAAGCCGGGGCGGTTCTGGAAGATGCAGGAGCCCTCCCAGCGCCGCGTCTGACGCTCGCCGTCCTCGTCGACGCCGACCCAGCCGGTCTTCGTGCCGACGTCGTGGAACTGCCAGATCTCGGGGGTGAGCCGTGCGACGTGCCCGGCCACCCGCTTCTCGTCGTCCTTGTCGGAGAAGTGCGCGCCCAGCGTGCAGCAGCCGTCGTCCGCGCGGCCCGCCTGGATGCCCTGGCAGCCGCTGCCGAAGATGCAGTTCCAGCGGGACGTCAGCCAGGTCAGATCGCAGCGGAAGACCTGCTCGTCGTCGGCGGGGTCGGCGAACTCCACCCAGGCCCGCGCGAAGTCGAGCCCCTTCTCGTCGGGCCCGTCCGGCCCCGATGCTTCCGGCTGCTGGATCTCCTGCTTCACTCCCGGCTGCTTCTTCGTGGCTTTGTCCGGCTTCGCCTTTTTCGTCTTTGGCACCTGCCCAGAGTAAGCCGCAGTAGCGTTCCCGTATGAGACTCGGAGTCCTCGACGTGGGGTCGAACACGGTGCATCTGCTGGTGGTCGACGCGCATCCCGGTGCCCGCCCGCAGCCCGCGCACTCGCACAAGGCGGAATTGCGGCTCGCCGAACTCCTCGACCCGGAGGGGTCGATCGGTCCCGAGGGCGTGGACCGGCTCGTCGCCACGGTCGGTGACGCGCTCCAGGCGGCCGAGGACAAGGGCTGCGAGGACGTGCTGGCGTTCGCCACCTCCGCCGTCCGCGACGCGGGCAACGCGGACGAGGTGCTGGCGCGGGTGCGGGACGAGACCGGAGTCGCCCTCGCCGTCCTCAGCGGCGAGGAGGAGGCGCGGCTGACCTTCCTGGCCGCCCGCCGCTGGTTCGGCTGGTCCGCGGGCAAGCTGCTGGTCCTGGACATCGGCGGCGGTTCGCTGGAGGTCGGCTACGGCATGGACGAGGAGCCCGACGCCGCCGTGTCGCTGCCCTTCGGCGCGGGCCGCCTCACCGCCGCCTGGCTCCCGGGCGATCCGCCGGACCCGACGGACGTGCGCGCGCTGCGCCGCCACGTCCGCGCGGGCATCGCCCGCACGGTCGGCGAGTTCACCAGGCTCGGGCCGCCCGACCACGTCGTCGGGACCTCCAAGACGTTCCGGCAGCTCGCCAGGATCACGGGGGCCGCCCGCTCCGCCGAGGGGCTCTACGTGCAGCGCGTCCTCAGCCGCAAGGCCCTGGAGGAGTGGGTCCCGAAGCTGTCGGCGATGACCGTGGAGCGGCGGGGGAGTCTGCCCGGGGTCACCGAGGGGCGCGCCGGCCAGCTGCTGGCGGGGGCGCTCGTGGCCGAGGGGGCGATGGACCTGTTCGGAGTCGAGGAGCTGGAGATCTGTCCCTGGGCGCTGCGGGAGGGAGTCATCCTGCGCCGTCTCGACCACCTGCCGGCGCAGCGGGCGGTCGCCCTGGCCTGACCTCACGGCCCGTCATGGTCCTTCTCACTTTCAGCCGGGCTCCCTCGGCCTCGCACACCGCTGCCCGTACCCTGTCAACGTGGCAGAACCAGTGGTGCGCATCCCGGATGCGAAGGTCGCCCTGTCTACGGCCTCCGTCTATCCGGAGTCGACGGCGACGGCCTTCGAGATCGCTGCGCGCCTGGGCTACGACGGTGTCGAGGTCATGGTCTGGACCGACCCCGTCAGCCAGGACGTCGAGGCGCTGAAACGCCTCTCCGACTACCACCAGGTGCCGATCCTGGCCGTGCACGCGCCCTGTCTGCTGATCACGCAGCGGGTCTGGTCCACGGACCCGTGGGTCAAGCTCCAGCGGGCCAGGGCCGCGGCGGAGACGCTCGGTGCCTCGACGGTGGTCGTTCATCCGCCCTTCCGGTGGCAGCGCACCTACGCCCGTGACTTCGTGAACGGAATCTGGCGCATGGCGGACGAGACCGATGTGCGTTTCGCGGTGGAGAACATGTACCCGTGGCGCTACCGCGACCGCGAGATGCTCGCGTACGCCCCCGCCTGGGACGTCAGCAACGACGACTACCGGCACTTCACCGTGGACCTCTCGCACACGGCGACCGCGCGCACCGACGGCATGGCCATGGTGGACCGGATGGCTGACCGGCTCGCCCATGTGCACCTCGCCGACGGCAAGGGATCCGGCAAGGACGAGCACCTGGTGCCCGGCCGGGGGGACCAGCCGTGCGCGGAACTCCTGGAGCGGCTGGCCCGCACGGGCTTCGACGGCCATGTGGTCATCGAGGTCAACACCCGCCGCGCCATGTCGTCGGCCGAGCGCGAGGCCGATCTCGCGGAGGCGCTCGCCTTCACCCGGCTGCACCTGGCGTCGTCGGCCCAGGCACCCCGGCCGTGACCCCGGGCGCCGACGGCCCGGCCCCACGGCGCAGGGGCCGCCCCTCCCGCGCCGCCCACGCCGAGGGCCCCGACGCCCGGACCCGGATCCTGGAGGCGGCCCGCGCGGAGTTCGCCGTGCGCGGCTACGACAAGACGTCGATGCGCGGCATCGCGAAGGCGGCGGGTGTGGACGCGGCCCTGGTCCACCACTACTTCGGTACGAAGGACGAGGTCTTCGCGGCGGCCGTCGAGGTCTCCTTCGAGCCCGCGCTGGTCATCCCCTCGATCCTGGGCGGGCCCTCCGCGGACGTCGGTGAGCGGCTGGCCCGGTTCTTCATCGGCGTCTGGGAGAACCCGGCGTCACGGGCACCGCTGCTGGCCATGCTCCGTTCCGCGCTCACGCACGAGGCGGCCGCCAAGGTGTTGCGCGAGTTCGTGCTGCGGCGGCTGCTGGAGCGGATCGCGGCGGACCTCGACGTGCCGGAGCCGGCCTTCCGCGCGGAACTCGCCGCCTCCCACATGATCGGCATCGCGATCCTGCGCTACGTCATCCAGGCGGAGCCGCTGGCGTCGGCCGACCCGGAGCGGATCATCGCGATGGTGGCTCCCACGCTCCAGCGGTACCTCGCCGACGGGTGACCGGGGCGTCCTGCCTGTGTGACCGCTGTGCCGATGACTGCACAACGGTGTCCCGAATCGGTATCAGCCGACGGCATGGCCGAATTCCGATGGTTGGCTGTCCGTGATCACGTGCCGGACGTACGTGGCGGACGACAGATGGGGGAGACGGACCGTGGCGACTCGGAATGTGCGCGTACCGGACGCGAGCGCGGCGGACGGAGTCCTGTCCCGCCGCCGGCTGCTGCGGATGGCCGGCGTGGGGCTGGGCCTCGTCGTCGCCGGTGCGGTGACGACGGCGTGCGGCCCCGAGGAGGACGGCGCCTCCGGCGGTACCGGCGAGCCGAAGCCCGGCGGCGGGACGGCCGGCGGGGACGCGTTCACGACCCCGCCGGCCGGCAGCGCCCCGCGCGCCCTGTGGCAGGAGCCGACCGGGGTGGGCTCCCTCGGCAGCGACGAGGTGCTCGGCGTCGTGGGGAACGTGGTCCTCATCGCCGACGACCCCCTGACGGCACGGGACCTCGCCACCGGCAAGAAGCTGTGGTCCCTGCCGGGCGCCGCCCAGCCGGGCGCACGGCTGATCATGGGCGGCGACACGCTCTACCTGGCCAGCGGCGAGTACGACGGCGATCTCGTGGGGCTCGACCCGGCCACCGGCAAGGAGACCTGGCGCAGCCGCCTGGGCGGGGGCTACGCCCAGCCCCGGCCCATCGGCGCCGACGCCGAACGCGTGTACGTGATCGCGGGCATCCTGGAGAAGGACCTCAGCTCCCGGACCAATGTGATCGCCGCCGTCGACATCCGTACCGGCAAGGCCGTCTGGAACGAGAAGCGGGACACCGGGACCGAGGAGTCCGGCCTGACCTCCGCGGTGTCCGGCGAGCGCCTCGTCTACACCGACCACCGCGAGAACCTGACCGTCCGTGACACCACGACCGGACGGCAGCTGTGGTCGAAGAAGATCAGCCGGTCCAACTTCGAGAGGATCGCGGTCCACGACGGGGCGGTCTTCGTCGCCGACGGCCGGCACCTGCGCGCGTTCGCCCTGGACGACGGTGCCGAGCGCTGGGCGCTGGAGACCGAGGAGTTCGACACCTTCAACGGGCCGGCCGTCCTCGAAGGGGTGCTCTACGCCTCGGACAGCGCCCACGCGCTGTGGGCCGTCGATCCGGCCACCGGCAAGCGGCGCTGGCACAACCCCGAGCTCCGTGACGTCTCGGTCCCGCGGCAGTTCACCAAGGTGGGGGACACCCTCTACGGGGCGACGGAGTTCGACGAGAACGGCGGCGTCCAGGCGTACGACGCCCGGGACGGGAAGCTGCGCTGGACCTACAACGACGGCACGGGGGCGATCGACCCGTGGTACGTCGTCTCCGGTGGCAAGCGGCTGGTCGCACTCCACGGCCGCCGTCTGATGGCGCTCCCGGCCGTGTGACCGGCCCGCGGGGAGGGGGAGGGGCCTCCCTCCCTGCCCGCCCAGTGAGCACGGCATCCCGCATTCCGGACAGGATGTCCAGATCTTGGCACAGGAGGCGTACGCTCAAAGGCAGTCTTTTCTGTCGAAGGAGCGAGAGACGATGCCCCAGCTGAGGTCCCGCACTGTCACACACGGCCGCAACATGGCGGGCGCGCGCGCCCTTATGCGTGCGTCCGGGGTAGCGAGCGAGGACATCGGCAAGCCGATCATCGCGGTGGCCAACTCCTTCACCGAGTTCGTGCCGGGCCACACCCACCTCGCCCCCGTCGGCCGGATCGTCTCCGAGGCGATCAAGGCGGCGGGCGCGGTGCCCCGCGAGTTCAACACGATCGCGGTGGACGACGGCATCGCCATGGGCCACGGCGGCATGCTCTACAGCCTGCCCTCCCGCGACCTCATCGCGGACAGCGTCGAGTACATGGTCGAGGCGCACTGCGCCGACGCCCTGATCTGCATCTCCAACTGCGACAAGATCACCCCCGGCATGCTGATGGCCGCGATGCGCCTCAACATCCCCACGGTGTTCGTCTCCGGCGGTCCGATGGAGGCCGGCAAGGCCACCCTCGTCGACGGCACGGTCCGCAAGCTCGACCTGGTCAACGCGATCAGCGACGCGGTCGACGAGAGCATCTCCGACGAGGACATCCTCCGCATCGAGGAGAACGCCTGTCCCACGTGCGGCAGCTGTTCCGGCATGTTCACCGCCAACTCGATGAACTGCCTGACCGAGGTCCTCGGCCTCTCCCTCCCGGGCAACGGCTC
Organism: Kitasatospora papulosa; assembly: GCF_000717245.1. GTDB lineage: Bacteria > Actinomycetota > Actinomycetes > Streptomycetales > Streptomycetaceae > Streptomyces > Streptomyces papulosus. The sequence goes on along the minus strand of NZ_JNYQ01000002.1, from coordinate 9,810 downwards.
CGTCCTCGCCACGCACACCGCCCGCAAGGCGCTGTACGAGAACGCGGGCCGGACGGTCGTCGAGATCACCAAGCGCTACTACGAGCAGGACGACGAGACCGTCCTGCCGCGCTCCATCGGCACCCGCGCCGCGTTCGACAACGCCATGGCGCTCGACATCGCCATGGGCGGCTCGACCAACACGATCCTGCACCTGCTGGCGGCGGCCGAGGAGGCCGAGCTCGCCTACGACCTCGACGACATCAACGAGGTCTCGCGCCGCGTGCCGTGCCTGTCGAAGGTCGCCCCCAACGTGGCACCCGGGGGCACGTACTACATGGAGGACGTCCACCGGGCGGGCGGCATCCCCGCCCTCCTGGGGGAGCTGCACCGCGGCGGGCTGCTCAACGAGGACGTGCACTCGGTCCACTCCGACACCCTCGCCGAGTGGCTCAAGGCCTGGGACGTCCGCGGTGGCACCGCGTCCCCCGAGGCCGTCGAGCTCTGGCACGCGGCCCCCGGCTGCGTCCGCAGCGCGACCGCCTTCTCGCAGTCCGAGCGCTGGGACACCCTCGACCTGGACGCGGCCGGCGGCTGCATCCGCGACGTGGCGCACGCGTACTCCAAGGACGGCGGTCTGGCGGTCCTCAAGGGGAACCTCGCCGTGGACGGCTGCGTCGTGAAGACGGCGGGCGTCGACGAGTCGATCTGGACCTTCGAGGGACCGGCCGTCGTCTGCGAGTCGCAGGAGGACGCCGTCGACAAGATCCTCCGCAAGGAGATCGAGCACGGCGACGTCGTCGTCATCCGCTACGAGGGCCCGCGCGGCGGCCCCGGCATGCAGGAGATGCTCTACCCGACGTCCTTCCTGAAGGGCCGCGGTCTCGGCAAGACCTGCGCGCTCGTCACGGACGGCCGGTTCTCCGGCGGCACCTCCGGCCTCTCCATCGGGCACGCCTCGCCCGAGGCGGCGTCCGGCGGCACGATCGCGCTGGTCGAGGACGGCGACCGGATCCGGATCGACATCCCGAACCGTTCGATCGAGTTGCTCGTCTCCGACGAGGAGCTCGCCGCCCGACGCGAGGCGCTGAACGGCGTGTACGCGCCGAAGAACCGTGACCGCAAGGTCTCCGCGGCCCTGCGCGCCTACGCCGCGATGGCCACGAGCGCCGACCGCGGCGCCGTCCGCGACATCTCCAAGCTGGGCTGACCGCCCTCCGTCCCGTCCGGCCCCGCCCCTGGTCTCACCAGGCGGCGGGGTCGTCCGCGTCCACGGCGAAGACGGTCCCGTCCGGGGCGGTGCCGACGACGCCGCGGCCCAGGACGACGGGGGCCGGCAGGGAGGAGGCATGGCTGAGCCTGCCCTCCCTCAGCCGTGGGCGCGTCTGGCCCAGCAGCTTCCCGCGCTCGGTGTCGACGGCGAGCAGCCGCCCGTCGGCAGCCGAGAAGTACAGCCGGCCGCCCGTTCCGAGGACCGGTGCCGAGGTCGTCCCGACGGCCGTCTCCAGCCGCCAGCGCTCCACCCGTGCGGCGCCCGGCCGGATGTCGAGGGCCAGCAGCGTCCCGCCACGCTCCAGCAGCAGCGCGATGTCCCCGTCCACCACGGTCTCCGGTCCGTTCATCCGGAAGGGCAGCGCGATGCGGCTCGTGGCATGTGCGGCGGGGTCGTGGCGGACGAGTCCGGTGGTCTGGGCCTTCTCGTTCATCGAGGTCAGCAGGAGCGTGCCGTCGGACGCCCCCGCCGGGGTGAGCAGCCCGTCCAGCCTGCGCTGCCAGGCCGTGTCGCCGGTCCTCGCCTCGACGGCCGTGACCAGGGTGGAGGTCCCCCGGGCCGAGCTCTCGTAGGCGTACGCCAGACCGGTCCCGGCCTCGTACAGCGCGAAGCCCGGCTGTGCGTGGCCCGGGACGGTGTGCCGCCACAGGGATCTGCCGGTCCGCGCGTCGAGCGCCTGGAGCGAACCGTCCTGGCGGACCGTCAGCAGGAGGTCGCCGGCCGGGACGGGGGTGTCGAGGTACGCGGAGAGGTCCGTGTGCCAGAGCTCCGCCCCTCCGTCGGGGGAGTACGCCCTGAGTTCCCCGCCCTCGCCGACGGTGTGGGGCACGCTCCCGGACACCGCTCCCCCGGAGGCCCCCGGCGACGCGCTCCGGTGCGACCAGAGCACCGTGCCGTCGGACGGGTCCAGCCGGGACGTGCCGAGACCGGGGGTGACGCAGTACAGCGCGGCGCCGGTGCCGTCCGTGCCCGCCGCACACGAGGGGGCGGCCCCGTCCGGGGAGCGCAGCGGTGTCCGCCACGGTGTGAAGGCGGCCGTGGGTGCCGCCTCCGTGCCGGGCTCCGGCCGTGGCGCCCCGGAGCCGTCCCGGCCGGCGGCCGCCCAGAGCCCTCCTGCCACCAGCAGCACCGCCGTGGTGACGACGACCGCGAGCCGGCGCCGGGTGCGGCGGCCCTTCACCGCCCCCGACGGCAGCCCGTCGGGGGCCCGGACGTGCGTCGTCCCCTCGGACGCCTCACCCGTCTCGGCGGCGAGCGGCCTGCGCTGGACGGGTATGAAGGCGGCGGCCTCGTACGACGGCGGGTGCAGCGCGGTCATGATCTCGTCCGGGGTGGGACGCTCCGCGGGGTCCTTGGCCAGGCAGCGCCCGATCAGGGGCGCGAGATCCGTGGGCACTCCGGTCAGATCGGCCTCGTCGTGCACCACCTGGTAGGCCACCAGGTAGGGGCTGTCGGAGTCGAACGGGCCCCGGCCCGTCGCCGCGTGGACCAGCACCGCCCCGAGCGCGAACACGTCGGCGGCCGGACCCACCTCGCGGGGCCGCTGGAACTGCTCGGGCGCCATGTACGGCGGCGAGCCGATCAGCTTGCCCGTCTCCGTGCGGACATCGCTGTCGTACGGCCGGGAGATCCCGAAGTCGATGACCTTGGGCCCGGAGTCGGGGAGCAGCACGTTGCTCGGCTTGAGATCGCGGTGGATGACACCGGCCCGGTGGATGTCGCGCAGCGCCTCGGCCAGTCCCGCCGTGAGTCTGCGCAGCTCGGCGGGGCTCATCGGCCCGTTCCGCTTCACCTGCGCGGAGAGCGTCGGGCCGGGGACGTACAGGGTGGCCATCCAGGGCAGTTCCGCCGCCGGATCGGCATCCACGACGGGCGCGGTGAACGCCCCGCTGACCCGTCGGGCGGCAGCCACCTCCTGCCGGAAACGTGCCCTGAACTCGGGGTCCGCCGCGTGCTGGCGGTGCACCACCTTCACCGCGAGCTGCAGCCCGGAGGGGGAGCGTGCGAGGTGTACGACACCCATGCCGCCCGCTCCGAGGCATGCCTCCAGCCGGTACTTCCCCGCGTACTCAGGATGCTCCGCTTCCGGATGTGATCCGGTCCCCTGCAGCGGCGGCATCGCCCACCCCCGTGTGTCCGTGCGCAAGCGCGACGCACGGAGCCTAGTCGATGGTGCGTGCGAGGACCGGGGGGCTTGTTAGCCTGCGCGTCACACGCGTCACTTTCAACGGGGGAGGCCCTCATGGGCGTTGAGGAGAACACCGTCGGCCCGGCCGGCACGGACACCGCGGAGGCCACGGCCGAGGGGGTGGCGACGCTCGCCGCGGACACGGTCGTCTACCCGATCGCGCCCGGCTACCGCGTCAACGTCCGCAGAGGTCCCGGCACCCAGTACGGGATCGTCCGGACGCTGCCGTACGGGATGAGCGTCCCCGTGTACTGCCAGAAGCCGGGGGAGCGGGTGACCGGCCCGTACGGCACGTCGAACCTGTGGGACAACATCGCCAACGGGCAGTTCGTGTCGGACGCCTACGTCAAGACGGGCAGTGACGGCTACATCGCCACGCGCTGCGACTGACCGGACCGTCGCGCGTCCGGGGATAATCGATTCCGTGAGCGAGAACAGCGAAGCCCCCGGAACGCCCTCGGACCTGCCTGCGGGCGGCACCACGCCGGGGCCGCGGCCCGAACCCCTCCGTTTCTTCGGTACGACCTGGGTCGACCACGACGGGGGGTACGGGCTGCGGCGCGTGGGGGTCACCGTCGGCTCGCTCGTCGCGGCCGTCGCCGCCTGCTTCGTCCTGCGCTTCGCCTATCAGGGACTGGAGATCGCCGAGGTCGGCGGCCTGGTCGGCATGCTCGTCGTGCTGATGTTCGCGGTGTGCAGCGCCATCGCCTTCCGCAAGACCTGGGAGGGCTTCACCCGCCGTCCCGCCGACCCGTCCCAGGAGGACAGGCTGCGCGGTCTCAAGTCGATCGGCTTCATCGGCTCGCTCCTCGCCTACTTCGTCCGCTCCTTCCGCGAGGCACCCGGCGAGACACTGCGGCGCACGGAGTACGAGACGGCGCTGGCCCGCTACCAGAAGCGCCGCTCGTCCCGGACCGGCAACCCGGCGGCCCGCAAGGGCACCAAGGGGAAGCGCCCGGGCCGGAGGTAGAACGGGCGCAAGCGCGGCTCGCGGACCTCGGGCCGAGGGCACGATGACCCCATGTCCGCATCCACGCCCCGCGCCCTCTCCTTCGACGACTCCGCCGCCCTGTACGCGGCGGCCCGTCCCGGATACCCGCCCGTACTCCTCGACACCGTCGAGGAACTGGCCGCCCGCCCCCTCGACGGTGCCCGTGCCGTCGACGTCGGAGCCGGCACCGGCATCGCCACCCGGCTGCTGCACCGACGCGGCTGTCGTGTCACCGCCGTGGAACCCGGACCCGGCATGGCGGCCGAGCTGCACCGGACGCTGCCGTCCGTGCCGGTCGTCCGGGGTGACGGCAACCGCCTCCCCCTGGCCGACGGCTCCGCCGACCTGATCACCTACGCCCAGTCCTGGCACTGGACCGACCCCGCGCTTGCGCTCCCCGAGGCGCTCCGTGTGCTGCGTCCGGGCGGTGCCCTGGCGCTCTGGTGGAACGTCGCCGACCACTCCGTGCCGTGGATCGCCGACCAGGACGCCCGGCTGCGACGCCACTTCGGCGCGGAGGAGAGCGCGCACGGCACCCCGGGCGCCACGGGCTCGCGCAACCTTCGGCAGCTGTCCGGCGGCGCGTTCGCGCAGCGGCTGCTGCCCTGGTCCCGGACCGTGCCGGTCGCCACCCACCTCGCCAACCTCTCCAGCCACTCCGCCTTCCTGGTGCGCGGCGGGCCGGACGCGGAACCCACCCGCCGGTTCCTGGACGAGGAGCGAGGACATCTGGCCGCCGTGTTCCCCGACGACATGGTCGAGGAGCGTTACGTCGTCGAACTCGCCCTGCTGACGAGCTGACCGCCCGCGCCGGGCACACCGCATCCCTTGACGCGGTCCTCCGGCGCGCTCATATTCATCACATGATGAATTCTCTGCGTGCTGCGAACGCGGGGGCCGTCGAAGCGCGCGCCCTCACCGTCGTACGAGGAGACCGCACCGTCCTGCACGACCTCGGCTTCACCGTCGAGCCGGGCAGGATCACCGGCCTCCTCGGACCGTCCGGCTGCGGGAAGTCCACGCTGATGCGTGCCGTCGTCGGCACCCAGGCCAATGTCTCGGGAACGCTCGACGTCCTCGGACGCCCCGCCGGCCACCCCTCCCTGAGGGCGCGCGTCGGCTACGTCACCCAGGCACCGTCGGTCTACACGGACCTCACCGTGCGGCAGAACCTCGACTACTTCGCGGCGGTCCTCCGGCCGGGGCGCAACCACCGCGCGGCCCGCGAGGAGGCCGTCACCCGGGCCATCGGCGACGTCGACCTGACCCGCCGCGCCGACGCCCTCGCCGGCACTCTCTCCGGAGGACAGCTCAGCCGCGTCTCCCTCGCCGTGGCCCTGCTCGGCACCCCCGAACTCCTGGTACTCGACGAGCCGACCGTCGGCCTCGACCCCGTGCTGCGCCGCGACCTCTGGAACCTCTTCCACTCCCTCGCCGCCGACCGAGGCACCACGATCCTCGTCTCCTCGCACGTCATGGACGAGGCCGAACGCTGCCACCGGCTGCTGCTCATGCGCGAGGGAGAGATCCTCGCCGACGACACGCCCGACGCCCTCCGCACCCGCACCGGCTCCGCCACCGTGGAGGAAGCCTTCCTGCGCCTCGTCGACGAAGCCGCCACGGCCGGGGCGACCGCACCCCGAGCCACCACGGACGAAGCCACCCCCGCCGGCCAGGAGACACCCCGATGAGCACCGACACCCCCGTACTCTCCCCCGCCCGGGCCCTCGCCACCGCCGGACGCGTCCTGCGCCAGCTCCGCCACGACCCCCGCACCGTCGCGCTGCTGCTGATCGTCCCGGTCCTGATGATCACGCTGCTGCGCTACGTCTTCGACTCCGATCCGGCCACCTTCGACGCGATCGGCGCCTCGCTGCTCGGCATCTTCCCGCTGATCACGATGTTCCTGGTGACCTCGATCGCCACGCTCCGCGAGCGCACCTCCGGAACGCTGGAACGCCTCCTCGCCCTGCCCCTCGGCAAGGGAGACCTGATCGCGGGATACGCGCTGGCCTTCGGCGCCGTCGCCGTCGCCCAGTCCCTCCTGGCCACCGCGATGTCCGTCTGGGTCCTCGGGCTCGACGTCGTCGGATCCCCCTGGCTGCTGCTCCTGGTCGCCCTGCTCGACGCACTCCTCGGCACGGCGCTCGGCCTGTTCGTCTCGGCCTTCGCCGCCTCGGAGTTCCAGGCGGTCCAGTTCATGCCGGCCGTGATCTTCCCGCAGCTGCTGCTGTGCGGACTGTTCACACCGCGCGACCGGATGCACCCCGTCCTCGAGACCCTCTCCGACGTCCTGCCGATGTCGTACGCCGTCGACGGGATGAACCAGGTCCTCGCGCACACCGACGTCACCGCCGACTTCCACCGCGACGTCCTGGTCGTCGCGGGCTGCGCGCTGCTCGTCCTCTGCCTGGGCGCCGCCACCCTCCGCCGCCGCACCACCTGACAGCACGGTGCGAGGATGGCGAACCACCGACCGCACCGCCCCCGGAGGATGAACCGCATGACCCAGACCGTCGCAGTCCTCGGTACAGGAAAGATCGGCGAGGCCCTGCTCAGCGGCATGATCAGGGCCGGCTGGCGGGCGGGCGACCTGCTGGTGACCACCCGGCGCCCCGAGCGCGCCGAGAAGCTCCGCACCCGCTACGGCGTCGAGGCCGTCACCAACGCGGAGGCCGCCAAGAGCGCCGACATCCTCATCCTCGCGGTCAAGCCCCAGGACATGGGCAAGCTGCTCGACGAGCTCGCCCCCCACGTCACCACCGACCGCCTCGTCATCAGCGCTGCCGCCGGCATCACCACCGCCTTCATCGAGGACAACCTGACCGCGGGGATCCCGGTCGTGCGCGTCATGCCGAACACCCCCGTCCTGGTGGACGAGGGCATGTCCGTGATCTCTGCGGGCAGCCACGCGACCGCCGAACACCTCGACCACGCCGAGTCGATCTTCGGCGGAGTGGGCAAGACGCTCAGGGTCCCCGAGTCCCAGCAGGACGCGGCCACCGCGCTCTCCGGCTCGGGCCCCGCGTACTTCTACTTCCTCGTCGAGGCGATGACCGACGCCGGCATCCTGCTCGGCCTGCCCCGCGCCCAGGCCCACGAGCTGATCGTCCAGGCCGCGATCGGGGCCGCCGTGATGCTGCGGGACAGCGGCGAACACCCGGTCAAGCTCCGCGAGGCCGTCACCAGCCCCGCCGGCACGACCATCAGCGCCATCCGTGAGCTGGAGAACCACGGGGTGAGGGCCGCCCTCATCGCGGCCCTCGAAGCCGCCCGTGACCGCAGCCGCGAGCTGGCCACCGGCAACGGCTGACCCGCTACTCCGCGGCGGCGACCAGCTCCTCGCTGCGCACGACACGCGCGAACCCACCGCCGTGCAGGGTCACGGCGGTGGCCCGCGACAGCTCCCGCGCGCTCAGCGTCCAGCCCCAGGGGCCGACCGCGTCGAAGGTGTACGTCGCGTCGAGCGCGAAGAACACCTCGTAGCCGAGATTGCCGCCCATGCGGGCCGTCGTCTCCGCGCACATGTTGGTCTGGATCCCCGCCACCACGATCTGCCCCACCCCGGCCGCCCGCAGCCAGGCGTCCAGGTCGGGCGTGCCGTAGAAGGCGGAGTTCACCGACTTCGTCAGGAAGAGCTCCGGCCCCGAACCCTTTCCCCGCCGCTCCTCGACGTACTCCTTGAACGCGTTGCCCGCGTACCCCTCCCGCAGCGGCGAGTCCGGCTTGGGTGAGTCGTGCCGCACGAACACGACGGGCCGGCCGCTCGCCTGCCAGACGTCGATCAGCCGTGCGATGTTCCGGTCCGCCTCCGGATTGTCACGCGGTCCCCAGTACGCCTCCTCCTCGAACCCCTGTTGCACGTCGACGACCACCAGTGCAGCGTTCTCCGCGATTTCCATGGCCCCACCCTCCCCCGGACGCCGGCCCGTCCCCAGAGGCGTGAAAGTCATCGACCGATGTTTTACTGCCACCATGACCGTGCCACCGAAGCCCCGTCCCGGCCGCGTGGCCCTGGTCGCCTTCCCCGGGGTCCGCGCCTTCGACGTCTCCGTCATCACGGAGGTATGGGGAGTGGACCGCACCGACCGGGGCGTACCCGCCTTCGAGCTGCGACGGGTGGCGACCGCCCCGGATCCGGTCCAGCTCCGGGGCGGTCTCTCCCTCACACCCGACCGGACACTCGCCTGGCTCGCCCGTGCGGACCTCGTCGTGGTTCCCGGACTCGACGACCACGAGACGCCCGCGCCCGAGCCGGTGCTCGACGCCCTGCGCCGCGCCCACGACCGGGGCACGCCCCTCGCCGCACTCTGCGGTGGGGCCTTCACCCTGGCCCAGGCCGGACTCCTGGACGGCCGCAGGGCCGTCACCCACTGGAACCTCACGGAGCTGCTCAAGGCGAGGCATCCACGTGTCACCGTGATGCGGGACGCCCTCTTCCTCCACGAGGACAACATCTGGACCTCCGCGGGCACCGCTGCCGGCATCGACCTCTGCCTGCATCTGGTGCGGACGACCCATGGGGCGGAGGCGGCGGCGACGATCGCGCGTTCGATGGTCACGGCCCCGTTCCGCACCGGCACACAGGCCCAGTTCATCGAGCACCCCACACCACGCGCCGACCGCGACGCGGATGCGCTGGCCGAGGCGCGGACTCATGCGCTGACCCGTCTGGCCGAACCCCACACGGTGGCGAGCCTCGCCGCCCTGGCCGGCATGTCCGCCCGCACCTTCGCCCGCCGCTTCCAGGCCACCACCGGTACGACCCCGATGCGCTGGCTGATCACCCAGCGCATCGCCGCAGCCCAGAAGCTGCTGGAGAGGACCGACCTGGCCGTCCCGGAGGTGGCCCGCCGCGCGGGCTTCGGCAGTGAGGTCACGATGCGTCAGCACTTCGCGGCACACCTGTCCACGAGCCCACGCGACTACAGGCTGGCGTTCCACGACAGGGACACGTCGGGCGGGGGTTGACACGCCCGATACGGATCCGTAGTGTGCTCCGAGTTGTCCGACGTGAGCGCCGACCCCGGTCGGTCCCCGGACAGCCATTCCGCAGTAACCACGAAAAACGAACGACATCTGTCGTGCCGTTTCTGTGTGCGCACGTGCGAAATGAGGAATCAGCGTTCGAAGGTGGCCCGATTAGCGTCGGGGCCGGGGATTCCGCTAAAGTCTCACTCGTCGGAACGGCCCAAGGGCCGGGAAGACGAACCCCGCTGACTGGGAATCAGGCCCGAAAGGATCTGATAGAGTCGGACTCGCCGGAAAGGGAAACGCGAAAGCGAAGAACTGGAAAGCGAAACAAGCAGTAACCCGCTTCGACCGGGAATCGGACACGAAAGAGTCTGATAGAGTCGGAAACGCAAGAACGAAGGGAAG
>NZ_JNYQ01000001.1 GCF_000717245.1 Kitasatospora papulosa | reverse complement strand
CTTCATCGTCTTCAACAGCGTCGACAACACCGCCCAGGAGCCCTTCGCGGCCCCCGTCCGCAGGCCCGACTTCATCGGCGCCCGCGACTTCACCCCGGTGAAGTAAGGGCGTACGACTGTCGGAAGGGGCGGGACGCACCACGCGTCCCGCCCCTTCCGCGTCCGGTGCTCCCTCAGGGGCGGCGCCGCCGCGGGCCGGGCCGTACAACTCGCTGGACCCCGGCCCGGGTCGGCGGCGACAGTGGCGCCCATGACCTCACTCGTACAGCACATCACCATCGACTGCGCCGACGCCTACGAGCTCGCCGGCTTCTGGGCCGAGGTGCTCGGATCCTCCGTGTCCGACGAGGACGAGCCCGGTGACCCCGAGGCCCTCGTCGAGTCGCCGCGGGGCACACTGCTCTTCGTCACGGTGCCGGAGTCCAAGCGCTCCAAGAACCGGGTCCATCTCGACCTGCGCCCCGACGGCCGCACCCGCGACGAGGAGGTCGAGCGGCTGCTCGCCGTGGGGGCGACGCCGGTGGGCGACCATCGCAAGCCGAACGGCCGGGGCTGGGTCACCCTGGCCGATCCCGAGGGCAACGAGTTCTGCGTGGAGCTCAGCGCGCCGGAACGCGCCGCGCTGACCGGCGCCCGGCTGCCCGTCACCGCCGACGACGTGACGCTGGCGGTCCGGCTCGCGGTCGACACCCTCGCGAAGTCCCCGGCCGAGGACTGGCGGGTGCCGGCCGGAGGGCTGACGTGGGACTGCTGGGAGACCGTCGAGCACCTGAGCGACGACCTCTTCGCCTACGCCGTCCAGCTCGGCCCGCGCAGGCCCCCGCAGGACCGCGAGGTGCCTTACCGCTACGGCTCCGAACGCGAGGGCGGTCCCGGGAACTCGATCTTCGCGAACCCGGAGGCCGGCGTCCCCGGGCTGCTCCAGACGCTGGAGGCGAGCGGGGCCCTGCTGACCGCGATGGTGCGGACGGCCTCGCCGGACGTGCGCTCCCACCATGTGTCCGGGCTGTCCGACCCCGAGGGCTTCGCCGCGATGGGGATCGTGGAGACCCTCGTCCACACCCACGACGTCGCCACCGGGCTGTCGTCGTCCTGGACCCCGCCCCAGGACCTCTGCGACCGGGTGCTGGCCCGGCTCTTCCCGGACGCCCCGGACGACGAGGACCGGTGGACCGTGCTGCTCTGGTCCACCGGCCGCGCCGATCTGCCGGGCCGCGCCCGTGTCACCTCGTGGATGTGGCACGGTGCGCCGCTGTAGCCGCTACCGGTGCGAGAACCAGGCGGCCGCCGGCAGCAGCTTGCCGTCGTAGTCGAACACCGCCTGGTTCTCCCACGCGTTGCCCGACGCCGGGTCGGCCGGGTCCCAGCCGCTGCCGGTGACGGCGGTCCAGGCCGGCTCCCAGTACACGGCGCCGAGGCCCCGGCCGTTCGGGACGGCCTCGACGACGTTCATGACGTCGCGGAGGTTCGCCGCCTGGCCGGCCGGGGTCGCCGGGTAGCCGGCGACCAGCTGGCTCGCGGTGGCCACGTTGTTCTCCAGGCCGTCGTCGTCGGCGAGCGTGTGGGCGTAGGCCGTCTCGGCGACCAGCACCGGCTTCCCGTAGCGGGAGGCGGCGTCGTCGAGGTTGGTCTGGAGCTCGGACAGCGAGCCGTGCCAGTAGCCGTAGTAGGAGAGGGCGATGACGTCGAAGGGCACCTTCTGCGCCACGGCGTTGTCGAACCACCAGCGGGTGCCCGCGTTGTCGCCGCCCTCGGCGAGGTGCAGCGCCACCTTCGTGCCGGAGGAGACCGCCTTGGCCGCGTTCGCCCCCGAGGTGATCAGGCCCGCCAGTTGTGACCAGTTGGCGGTGGAGCCCTCGGGCCAGAGCATCCCGCCGTTGATCTCGTTGCCGATCTGCACCATGTCGGCCGTGGTGCCCTGGGCCTTGAGGGCGTTCAGCACGTCGTAGGTGTGGTTGTAGACGTCCGTGCGGAGCTGGGCGTAGCCGTGCCCGGCCCAGGCGGCGGGCTTGTTCTGCTTGCCGGGGTCGGCCCAGGCGTCGGAGTAGTGGAAGTCGATCAGGGTCTTCATGCCGAGGGCCTTGGCGCGCTTGGCCATGGCGAGGACCCGGGCCTTGTCGTTGTAGCCGTCGGCCGGGTTCACCCACACCTTGAGGCGTACGTAGTTCATCCCGGAGCTCCTGAGGATGCCCATGGCGTCCCCGGCCGTGCCGCCGGCGTTGCGGTACGTGGCGCCGTGCGCCTCGTTCTTGGGGAGGGTGGAGAGGTCACCGCCCCTGACGCTCAGCCCGGTGCTCCCGGGGGTGAACGTGATGTCGTCGAAGTTCGCCCACTGCCCCGCGTGCGCGTCGGAGTTGAGGCTGATCGTGCAGGCCCCGCCGGTCACCTTGACGGACGTGACGAGCCGGATCCACTCGCCGTTCGCGGTGGGCGGCAGGTCGGTGCGCTGCTCGGCGGAGCCGCAGTTGCGCAGGGCGAGGTAGGCGGATCTCTGGCCGCCGCCGGAGCGCACCCAGGCGCTGAGGGTGTACGTGCCGTCGGTCAGGCCGCTCAGGTACTGGTAGGTCTCGACCTTGTACGCCGAGGCCGACCAGTGGCTGAGCCGGGTGCTGCCGCCGTGGCCGCCCGCCTCGGTGAAGGAGGCGGCGTTCTGGCCTCCGGCCGAGTAGGTCGACCAGCCGGCGGCCCCGGACTCGAAGCCGGTGTTGACGGGGGCGGTGGCCGCGTGGGCGGCCTGGGCGGGGAGCGCGGCGAACACGAGACCGGAGAGTGCGGCCACCGCCCCGGCCGCTTTCGCGCGGGTGTGCGTCGTTCCGTACATCGTCGATGTCCCTTCGACCGTTGTGCGGGATTCCCTGTGGGTGTGCGCCTCAGCCGTCGAGCCGTACGACACGGACCGCGCCCGCCGGAACGGCGAGCTTGTCCACGGCGGGCTCGCCGGTGAGGAGTTCGGTGCCGGGGGTGTCGAGCGCCACCACCGCCTCGGCGTCGGTGTGGTTGATCACGAAGAGGTAGCTGCCGGAGTCACCGGTGCGGCGTACGACCTCGACGTCGTACGGCAGGCTCGTGCGGGGCTCGATGCGGGCGTCGGCGGCGGCGCGGTCCAGGACGGCGTCCAGGTCCGGGCCGGAGAGCCGGGTGGAGAGGTACCAGGCGGTGCCCTCGCCGAGCCGGTTGCGGGTGACGGCGGGGCGGCCCGCCGGGATGCCGTCGGCGTACGACCAGACGGTCTCGGCGCCGCGCGGGATCACCACGTCCGACCAGAGGTCGCCGGTCAGCTCCGGTCCCTCGGGGGCGCCCTCGGGGGTGATCAGGCGGACGGTGCCGCCCTCGCCGAGTGGGGAGAACTCCTCGACGGTCAGCCCGAGTACGTCCCGGAGGACGCCCGGGTAGGCGCCGGGGTGCACGGCGTCGTCGGCGTCGACGATGCCGGAGAAGTACGAGACGACGAGGGTGCCGCCCCGCTCGACGTAGCGGCGCAGGTTGCGGCCGGTCTCCTCCGTGGCCAGGTAGAGGGCGGGGACGACGACCAGCGGGTAGCCGCTCAGGTCGGCGTCGGGGTGGGCGAAGTCGACGGTGAGGTGGCGGTCGAAGAGCGAGGCGTAGAAGGTGTCGGCGCGCTCGCGGGCGTCGTGCTCCTCGCTGGGGCGCCACTCCAGGCCCTGGGCCCACCAGGACTGCCAGTCCCAGATCATCGCCACGTCGGCGACGGTGCGGGTGCCCCGGATGCCCTCCAGCAGGCCGAGTCCGGCGCCCAGCGCGCTCACCTCGCGCCAGATCCGCGAGTCGGTGCCGGCGTGCGGGACCATCGCGGAGTGGAACTTCTCGGCGCCGCGCCGGGACTGCCGCCACTGGAAGAACATCGCCCCCTCCGAGCCCCGGGCCACGTGGGCGAGGCTGTTGCGGGCCATCTCGCCGGGGCGCTTGGCAGGGTTGCGGGGCTGCCAGTTGACGCCGCTGGTGGAGTGCTCCAGCAGCAGCCAGGGGGCGCCGCCCGCCACGGAGCGGGTGAGGTCGGCGGCCATGGCGAGGTTGACGTGGGTGCGGCGGCCGTCGGTGATCAGGTAGTGGTCGTTGGAGACGATGTCGACCTCACGGCCCCAGGCCCAGTAGTCGACGGACTCGCACTGGCTGAGCGCGGTCATGAAGTTGGTGGTGACCGGGATGCCGGGAGCGAGCCGGTGCAGGATGTCGCGTTCGGCGGTGAAGTTCTCCCGCATGGTGGCGTCGGCGAAGCGGGCGTAGTCGAGCTGCTGCGCCGGGTTGCCGACCGTCGGGGTGGTGCGAGGCGGGTCGATGTCCTCGAGGCTCCGGTAGCGCTGGCCCCAGAAGGCGGTGCCCCAGGCCGCGTTGACCGCGTCGGCGGAGCCGTGCCGGGCGGCGAGCCAGCGGCGGAAGTGCGCGGCGCAGCTGTCGCAGTAGCAGGCGCTGACCGGGACGCCGTACTCGTTGTGGACGTGCCACATCGCGAGCGCCGGGTGGCTTCCGTAGCGGCGGGCGAGCTGTTCGGTGATGTCGGCCGCCGCCGCGCGGTAGGGGGCCGAGCTGTGGCAGACGGCGCCGCGTGAACCGAAGGCGTACCGGACCCCGTCCCGGCTGACGGGCAGGGCCTCGGGGTGGGCACGGTAGAACCAGGCCGGCGGGACGACGGTGGGGGTGCCGAGGTCGGCGCGGATGCCGTTGACGTGCAGCAGGTCCAGAAGGCGGTCGAGCCACCCGAAGTCGTAGGTGCCCGGCTCGGGTTCCAGCAGTGCCCAGGAGAAGATCCCGACGCTGACCATGGTCACGCCCGCTTCCCGCATCAGGCGTACGTCCTCGTGCCAGACCTCTTCGGGCCACTGCTCGGGGTTGTAGTCGCCGCCGAAGGCCAGCTTGTGCAGACCGACCGGGTAGGGCGCGGATTCTGAGTGCGGCATGGACAGCTCCTGGCTCTTCGGGTCAACTTCTGGGAACGTGCACACACACTCTCGGCGGCGCAGGGCCAACATAACCGCACAGCAACAACCATTGACAAGTGTCGGTTTGGTTTCTCTACTGTGAACGCTCACAGCGCCTTTCCGGCCAGTCCGCCGATGCGTCTGTTCGTCTCGTCAGGGGAGAAACCATGAAATACCGCACCGTCGCGGTGTCCACCGCCGCAGCCCTCGCCGCCACCGCCCTGCTCTCGGGGTGCGGCACGGACGACGGCGCCGACGAACCGGCCGCGTCCGGGCCCGCCTCGCTGACGTACTGGGCGTGGGCCCCCGGCCTGGACAAGGTCGCCGACATCTGGAACAAGGGCCCCGGCAAGGAGGCCGGCATCACCGTCACGGTGAAGAAGCAGGCCTCGGGTGACGACCTGGTCACCAAGATCATCACGGCGGCGAAGGCCCACAAGGCGCCCGACCTGGTCCAGGCCGAGTACCAGGCACTCCCCACCCTGGTCTCCAACGACGTCCTCGCGGACATATCCGAGGAGGCGGGTGACGCGAAGGGCGAGTTCGCCGACGGGATCTGGCAGCAGGCAACCCTCGGCTCGGACGCCCTGTACGCGCTGCCGCAGGACTCCGGCCCGCTGATGTTCTACTACCGCCAGGACCTCTTCGAGCAGTACGGCCTGACGGTGCCGACGACCTGGGACGAGTTCGCCGAGACGGCCCGCGCGCTCAAGAAGAAGGCGCCGGACAAGGACCTCACCACCTTCTCCTCCAACGACTCGGGCCTCTTCGCGGGTCTCGCCCAGCAGGCGGGCGCGAAGTGGTGGACCACGGGCGGCGACAAGTGGAAGGTCGCGATCGACGACCCCGCCACGCAGAAGGTCGCGGACTTCTGGGGCGGCCTGGTGAAGGAGGGGGCCGTCGACAACCAGCCGATGTACACCCCGGCCTGGAACAAGGCGCTCAACACCGGCAAGCAGGTCGCCTGGGTCAGCGCCGTCTGGGCGCCCGGCACCCTGACCACCGCGGCGCCCGAGACGAAGGGCAAGTGGGCGATGGCCCCGCTCCCCCAGTGGACCGCCGGTGAGAACGTCACCGGCAGCTGGGGCGGTTCCTCCACGGCCGTCACCAACGACTCCACGAACAAGAAGGCCGCCGCCACCTTCGCGAAGTGGCTGAACACCGACCCGACGGCGCTCGCCGCGCTGGTGAAGGAGGGCGGCATCTACCCCGCCGCCACGGCCGCCCAGACCGGTGGCGCCCTGGCGAAGGCTCCGGACTACTTCTCCAACCAGCCCGGCTTCTACACCGAGGCCGCGAAGATCGCCCAGGGCACCGCCCCCGCGGCCTGGGGCCCGAACGTCAACGTCGCGTACAGCGCCTTCAAGGACAACTTCGCGGCGGCCGCCAAGAACAAGTCCGACTTCGGCCCCGCGCTGACCGCCATGCAGGACGCCACCGTCGCGGACCTGAAGAAGCAGGGCTTCGGGGTCTCGGAGTGACGCGTACGCCCCGCAGGAAGGCGTACGGGGTCAAGAGCGCCCCGTACGTCTTCCTGGTCCCCGCCACCCTCCTGTTCCTGCTCTTCTTCGCCCTCCCCATCGGCTACGCCGTGTACCTCAGCTTCCGCCGGACCGAGGTCGCGGGACTCGGCCTCGGGAAGGGCGCACGGCAGGAGATCTGGGCCGGCGTCGCCAACTACGCGGACGCGCTCTCCGACTCGGAGCTCCTGGACGGAGCGCTGCGCATCCTCGGGTACGGCGCGATCGTCGTCCCGGTGATGCTCGGCCTCGCCCTGCTCTTCGCCCTGCTGCTGGACACCGACGGGCTCCGGGCACGCGGCTTCAGCAGGCTGGCGATCTTCCTGCCGTACGCGATCCCCGGCGTCATCGCGGCGCTCATGTGGGGCTTCCTGTACCTGCCGGACGTGAGCCCCTTCCTGTACCTGCTCGACGCGGCGGGACTCCCCCGGCCCGACCTGCTCGACGGAGGGCCGCTGTACCTGTCGCTCGCCAACATCGCCGTGTGGGGCGGCACCGGCTTCAACATGATCGTGATCTACACCTCGCTGCGGGCCATTCCCGCCGAGGTCTTCGAGGCCGCGCGGATCGACGGCTGCTCGCAGCTCCAGATCGCGCTGCGCATCAAGATCCCGATGGTGGCGCCGTCCCTGATCCTGACCTTCTTCTTCTCGATCATCGCGACGCTCCAGGTCTTCAGCGAGCCCACCACGCTGAAGCCGCTGACCAACTCGCTCTCCACCACGTGGAGTCCGCTGATGAAGGTCTACCAGGACGCCTTCGTCAACAACGACATCCACGCGGCCGCCGCCCAGGCGGTCATCATCGCCCTGGCCACCCTCGCCCTGTCGTTCGGCTTCCTCAAGGCGGCCAACTCCCGTACGAAGCAGGGAGACTCCCGATGAGCACCCCGTCCCTCACGGCCCCCGGCCGCCGGCGCCTCCCGCTCGTTCCGACCGCCGCGCTGCTCCTCGGCGCGCTGTACTGCCTGCTGCCCGTCGTCTGGGTCCTGGTCGCCTCGACGAAGTCCGGCAGCGAGCTGTTCTCCACCTTCACCTTCCTGCCCGGTTCCGGCTTCACGGACAACGTCGCCGATCTCACGGAGTACCGCGACGGGGTGTACTGGAGGTGGATGGCCAACTCGGCCTTCTACGCCGGGGCGGGCGCCCTGCTCTCCACCGCGGTGTCCGCGGTCTCCGGGTACGCGCTGGCCGTGTACCGCTTCCGCGGCCGGGAGACCGTCTTCAACATCCTGCTCGCCGGGGTGCTCATGCCCCCGGTGATCCTGGCCGTGCCGCAGTACCTGCTGCTGGCCCAGGCCGACATGACCGACTCCTACCTGTCGGTGCTGCTGCCGCTGATCCTCTCCCCGTACGGCGTCTACCTCGCCCGGATCTACGCGTCGGCCGCCGTGCCGGCCGACGTGATCGAGGCCGGGCGGATGGACGGCGGCGGCGAGTGGCGGATCTTCCGGACCATCGCGCTGCCGATGATGCTGCCCGGGCTGGTGACGGTGTTCCTGTTCCAGTTCGTGGCGGTCTGGAACAACTTCCTGCTGCCCTACATCATGCTCGGCGACGACGAGAAGTTCCCGGTCACCCTGGGGCTCTACACACTCCTCCAGCAGGGCTCGAACACCCCGGCGCTCTACACGCTGGTGATCACGGGCGCGCTGCTCGCGATCATCCCGCTGATCGCCCTGTTCCTCGTGATCCAGAGGTTCTGGAGCCTCGACCTGCTCTCCGGCGCCGTAAAGTCCTGACAGCTCCTCAACAGGGCACCCCTTCATGAAAGATCGAGCACCATGAGCCGCACAGAACAGAACGGCGCGGGACGCCGCAGGCCGCCGACGATCCACGACGTCGCCCGGGAGGCCGGGGTCTCCCGGGGCACGGTCTCCCGGGTGCTCAACGGCGGTCACAACGTCAGCCCGGCCGCGCTCGAAGCGGTTCAGTCCGCCATCCGCCGCACCGGCTACACCGTGAACCGGCACGCCCGGTCGCTGATCACCGGGCGCTCCGACTCCGTGGCGTTCCTGCTGACCGAACCCCAGGAACGCTTCTTCGAGGACCCGAACTTCAACGTGCTGCTGCGCGGCTGCACCGCCGCGCTCGCCGCGCACGACATCCCGTTGCTGCTGATGATCGCGGGCACGGAGGCCGAGCGCCGCCGCAACATGCGGTACATCGCCGGGCACGTGGACGGGGTGCTGCTGGTCTCCAGCCACTCCGGCGACCCGGTCGCCGCGCAGCTGCACGAGGCCGGGGTGCCGTTGGTGGCCTGCGGGAAGCCGCTCGGGCAGGGGTCGCGGGTCAGTTACGTGGCGGCGGACGACCGCAACGGCGCCCGGGACATGGTGCGCTTCCTGCACGGTTCGGGGCGCCGCCGGATCGCCACGGTCACGGGGCCGCTGGACACCCCGGGCGGGGTGGACCGGCTCGCGGGGTACCGCGAGACGCTCACCGAGTGCGGGCTCCCGGTCGACGAGGCCCTGATCGTGCCGGGCGACTACAGCCGGGCGGGCGGTGAGGCCGCGGCGGCGCTGCTGCTGGAGCGGGCGCCCGACGTGGACGCGGTGTTCGTCGCGTCCGACCTGATGGCGCAGGGGGTGCTGAGCACGCTGGAGCGGGCGGGCCGCCGGGTGCCGCAGGACGTCGCGGTGGGCGGCTTCGACGACTCGCCGGCCGCCCTCTCGGCGCGCCCGGAGCTGACGACGGTCCGCCAGCCGTGGGACCGGATCAGCGCCGAGATGGTGCGGGTGTTGCTGGCGCAGATCGGCGGGGAGGACCCGGCCGCGGTCATACTCCCCACGGAACTGGTGCGCAGGGACTCGGCGTAGAGCCGGGCGCCGTCGCCCGTACGGGGACGGCACGGCGGGGGCTCAGGCCAGGCGGCGGGCCAGCACCTGCCCCGGCCAGGTCCCGGACAGGAAGGCGTCCGTACGGGCGAAGCCGTTGCGCTCGTAGTAGGCGACCAGTTCGCCTCCGCCGCCCGCCCAGCAGTCGACCCGCAGCAGGTTCACCCCGGCCTGCCGGGTCTCCTCGGCGGCGTGGGCCAGCAGCGCGGCCCCGATGCCCAGACCCGCGTGCCCGCGGTCGGAGATCAGCAGGCGCACGTAGCGCTCCGGTTCCCCGGCCGGGGCGATCGGCATCTGCGGGCTGGGGCCGGTGTCGAGCACGAGCGCCCCCACGGTCGTGCCGTCCAGCTCGGCGACGTACGGGGTGTTCCGCGTGGTGTACCGCTCGACCCGCTCGACGCCGCCGGAGGTCTGTGAATACGGGACGGTGCCCCACTGCTGGGTGTTGCCGCGGGCGTTCATCCAGGCGACCGCCGAGTCGAGCATGTCCAGGATGGCCGGGGCGTCGGCCGGACCGCCCGGCCTGATGTGCAGGTGCTGAGCCGCTTCGTCGTGGGTCACGGCCGCAGTCTGCCACGGGGACCGCGGCGGACGCCGTGAGCCCGTACGCCGCCGTCGCGGATCGCGGGACGGCGGCGTACGGGCTCACGGCGTCCCGGGCGGCCGGGGTCAGACGGTGTCGAGCGCCGGGTAGTCGGTGTAGCCCTTCGCGTCGCCGCCGAAGAAGGTCGACGGGTCCGGTGTGTTGAAGGGGCCGCCCGCCTTCAGCCGGGCCGGCAGGTCGGGGTTGGCGAGGAACAGGGCGCCGTAGGCGATGATGTCGGCCACCCCGTCGTCGATGACCGTGTGGTGCTCGGGGCCGGTGGGCCCTTCGGAGAACACGTTGATGACGAGGGTTCCGGTGAACTGCTTGCGCAGGGCGAGCGTCAGTTCCCGGGTACCGGCCTGCTCCAGCACGTGCAGGTAGGCCAGTCCGAGCGGTTCGAGCTCGGCGACGAGCGCGGTGTAGACGGCGTCCGGCTCGGGCTCCTCGATGCCGTTGTAGGGGTTGCCCGGCGAGATGCGCAGGGCGGTCCGGTCGGCGCCGATCTCGGCGGCGACCGCCTTGACCACCTCGACCGCGAAGCGGATACGGCCCTGGTCGGAGCCGCCCCACCCGTCGGTGCGCAGGTTGGTGTTGGGGGCCAGGAACTGCTGGATCAGGTAGCCGTTGGCACCGTGCAGCTCGACGCCGTCGAAACCGGCCTCGATCGCGTTGCGGGAGGCCGTGACGAAGTCGGCGACGGTCGACCGGATCTCCGCGTCGGTGAGCTCGTGCGGCTCCACGAAGTCCTTCGGTCCCACGTGGGTGTGGACCTGGCCGGGCGCCGCCACCGGGGAGGGCGCCACCGGGACCAGCCCGTCGGGCAGCAGGACGGGATGGCCGATCCGGCCCGCGTGCATGACCTGGGCGAAGATGCGTCCGCCCGCCGCGTGGACGGAGTCGGTGACCTTGCGCCAGGAGGCGACCTGCTCGGCGCTGTGCAGGCCGGGGGTGGAGGGGTATCCCTGGCCCACCACGGAGGGCTGGATGCCCTCGGTGATGATCAGCCCGGCCGAGGCGCGCTGGGTGTAGTAGTCGACGGTGAGGTCGGTGGCCGTACCCCCCTCACCGGCCCGGCTGCGGGTCATCGGCGCGAGGGCGATGCGGTTGGAGAGCTGCGTCCCGGAGAGGTCGACGGGATCGAACGCGGTGGTCATGAAAGCCTCCGAGGCATTTATATGGTCGGCCAAGCAATCAGCCGCGAGTCACTGTAACGCATTAATTGGCCGACCAAGGTAAAGTTCACGGGGACGTCATGAACCCGGCAGCGGACCGGGTCGCTGCACCGCCCCGAGGAGTACCGATGCAGGCCGACAGCAACGCCCCCGCCGACCCCGCCTGCACCGGCGGGCTGCCGAGCGCGGCACTCGGCGGTCCCGTGAGCCACGCCGTGTCGCGGGTCGCCCGGCTGCACAGGATGACGGCGGGCCGCCTGCTCAAGGGGCTCGGGCTCTACCCGGGGCAGGAGTTCCTGATGATGCACCTCTGGGACAACGGGGCGGTGCGCCAGGCCGAGCTGATCAAGGCGATGGACCTCGACCCGTCCACCGTGACCAAGATGCTGCAGCGCCTGGAGCAGGCCGGGCACGTGCACCGCCGCCCCGACCCCGGCGACCGGCGGGCCGTCCTGGTCGAGGCGACGGAGAGGAGCTGCGCGCTGCGCGCGGAGGTGCGCGACGCCTGGTCGGGGCTGGAGGAGCACACCCTCGCGGATCTGGATCCCGCCGAGCGCGCGGAGCTGATCCGGCTGCTCGCCAAGGTGGAGGAGAACCTCTGCCACCAGGCCGGGGACTGACCCGGCGGATAGCCCCGCCGGGTCAGCCCGCCAGCACGTCCAGAGCCCGGTCGACGTCGGCCTCGGTGTTGTACAGGTGGAACGCCGCCCTCAGGTTGCCCGCGCGGGCCGACACCACCACCCCGGCCGCCGCCAGGTCGGGTTCCCGGCCTCCCAGACCGGGGACGGCGACGATCGCGGAGGCGCCGGGCACCGCCTCGTGCCCGATCGACGCCAGCCCTGCACGGAAGCGTGCGGCGAGTGCGGTGGCGTGCGCCTGCACGGCGTCGACCCCGACCTCCGCCAGCAGCTCCAGCGACCGCTCGGCCCCGTGGTAGGAGAGGAAGGAGACCGGCTCGTCGAAGCGCCGGGCCTCGGCGGCGAGCCGTTCGACCGGACCGTAGACGCTGCCCCAGGCGTCCTCCGCCGCCGCCATCCCCGGGAACAGGACGGGCAGGGTCTCCTGCGCCTCCTCGGTCACGGTCAGGAACGACGTGCCGCGGGGGCACATCAGGAACTTGAAGCCGCCGGTGACCGTGTAGTCGTACGCGCCCGCGTCCAGCGGCAGCCAGCCGGCGGACTGGCTGGCGTCGAGCAGCGTACGGGCGCCGTGCGCGGCGGCGGCCGCACGGATCGCGTCCAGGGCGGCGACGCGACCGTCGGAGGACTGGACGGCGGAGAAGGCGACGACCGCCGTCCCCGGCCGGACCGCGTCGGCCAGTCCGTCCAGCGGGACGTAGCGCGTCCTGAGGTCGCCGCGGACGGCGAAGGGGCTGACGACCGAGCTGAACTCCCCGGTCGGCGCCAGGACTTCGGCGCCGGGCGGCAGTGAGGCGGCCACGAGCCCGACATGGGAGGCGACGGAACCGCCCACGGCGACCCGGCCGGGTCCGACGCCGACGAGCCGGGCGAACGCGTCCCTCGCGGCCACCACGGTCGCGTGGTCACCGGCGCCCTGCCTGCGCCCGGTCGCGTTGTCCTCGACCAGCGCCTTGACGGCGTCGGCCGCGCTGCGGGGCAGCAGCCCACAGGCCGAGGTGTTGAGGTACGTGGTTTCGGATGCGAATTCGCTGGCCCTGACCCGGTCGATCGCAGAAGTCTCCATGCGGGACAGCCTGACGGCCGCTCAACCTCACGTCAATCACGTAAGTTTGAGCGGCACGCCCAAGAAATGCTTATACGCGCTGCTCGGAGGCGCTCGCTGCGGGCACTTCACAGGACCCGTCCGCGTCGCAGGCCGCCGCGTCGCCGCCGACCTGCGTCAGACCGGGGACCTCGCGGTCCTTCCACGCCTGCTCCAGGGCCTGGGTGAAGACCTCGGCGGGCTGGCCGCCGGAGATGCCGTAGCGCCGGTCGAGCACGAAGAACGGCACGGCGTTGGCCCCCAGTTCGGCAGCCTCGCGCTCGTCGGCCCGTACGTCGGCGGCGTACGCCTCGGGGTCGGCCAGCAGCGCACGCGCCTCGTCGGCGTCGAGGCCAGCCTCGACGGCCAGCTCGGCCAGCACGGCGTCGTCGAAGACGGAGCGCTCCTCGGCGAAGTTGGCCCGGTAGACGAGGGTCAGCAGCTCCTCCTGGAGCCCGCGGGCCTTGGCGAGGTGGAGCAGCCGGTGGATGTCGAAGGTGTTGCCGTGGTCGCGCCCCTCGGTGCGGTAGCCGAGCCCTTCGGCCTGCGCGTTCGCCGCGACGTTGGCCTCCATCCCCCGGGCCTCCTCGACGGTGCGGCCGTACTTCTGCGCGAGCATGTCGACGACCTGCTCGGTGTCGCCCTTGGCCCGGCCCGGGTCGAGCTCGAAGGACCGGTGGACGACCTCGATCTCGTCGCGGTGCGCGAACCCGGCCAGCGCCTTCTCGAAGCGTGCCTTTCCGACATAGCACCACGGGCAGGCGATGTCGCTCCATATCTCGACGCGCATGACTCTTCTACTCTCCCACTCGGATTCGCACAGGACGGAGGATCCCTCCGTGCGTCATTCAACCTTCCGCTGCCGTTCGGGATTCCCGAGGCCGGGGCGGAGCCGCACAAACGTCACCGGCGCCTCGGCGCAGGCCTCGTGCCGAGTGCCGGCGCACGGGCGGAGTTGTCAGCGCCCGGCACGGGCTCTGCCGGGTGCCACCGCCCCGGGGCCCCGCGCCACCGCCCCCTGCGCAGCGGGGAGTTCGGGTACCGAACGCTGTCATATGATCCGCTGAACGGCCGCTCCGCGATGGTGCGGCCTGACAGCCACGCAGCTTGCAGCGCGGGTGGCCCGCTCCCCACGAAGGCACCCGGCCCGTCCGAGAACCGGGCGGTGGCAGTGCGTTCCGGCAGGGTACCCAGGAGGAATCCGCTCAGTGCAACCGCTCACCGACTCAGATCCGGCCCGGATCAGTCGCTACCGTCTCGCCGGCCGCCTCGGGGCGGGAGGTATGGGCTCCGTCTACCTCGGCAGCACACCCGGCGGCCGACCGGTCGCCATCAAGGTCATCGGTGACCAGTTCCAGTACGAGGAACAGGCGCTGGAGCGGTTCCGCCGCGAGGTGGGCACCTTGCGCACCATGCGCAGCGCCTACAGCGCTTCGCTCATCGACTCCGGTCTGGACGCCCCGCCGTACTGGTTCGCCACCGAGTACGTGCCCGGCCGGACCCTGCACTCCGCCGTGCGTGCGTCCGGCGCGCTGCCCGCCCAGCTCTGCCTCGGTCTCATGGCCGCGCTGGCCGAGGGGCTGTCGGACATCCACGTCCACGGAATCCTGCACCGGGATGTCAAGCCGCCAAACATCATCCTCTCTCCGGTCGGCCCGCAGCTCATCGATTTCGGCATCGCCCGGGAAACCGGGCAGGCCGCTCTGACCCAGGTCGGCCACACTGCCGGGAGTCCGGGGTTCACCTCCCCCGAGGCGCTGCAGGGAGAGGACGTCGGTGTCGCCGCCGACGTGTTCGCGCTGGGTGCCACCCTGGCCTTCGCCGCCACCGGCCGCCCTCCGTACGGTGAGGGGTCCTTCCCGGCCATCGCCTACCGCACCGTGCACGGCGGCATCGACCTGGGCGGGGTCGACGCCGGACTGGCCGAAATCATCACGGCCTGCACACAGCGGGACCCGGCCCGGAGGCCGGCGCCTGAGGAGATCGTGGAGATGTGCCAGTCGCACACCTCCCTGGCGAATGATCCGGCCTACCAGCGGATCGCCGCCGCCGACCCGACGGACGCCCTGCCTGTTCTCCCCCCTGCCCCCACGGTCCTGGACTCCCCTTCGGATTCCCCGGGCGTCACACTCGCGGTGGCTCCGGCGCACCCGGCCACCGCTCTTTCGGCACCTACCCCTCCTCCGGAGCCGACGGCAGTACAGCCGACCGACATCGTGGTGGCGTCCCCCCGGACGGCGCCCGCCGACGTGCCGCCCGGAGAGGCCGGCGGAAACCGTCGGCGACGACGCAGGATCGCCGTGGCCGTGGCCGCCGTCGCGGTCGTGTGCGCGGTCGGCGTGACCCTGCAGGTTCTGCAGCCCTGGCACGGCGCGGAGGGGGCCGACGGGACGAAGTCCGGGGCGAAGGCGGGAGCCACGCCGTCGGAGACGGCTGTCGCCGCCCCTGGCGACAACGCGGACGCGCCGGCCGACAACGTTTCGGAGGACGAGAAGGAAGAGGAACTGCCCGAGGAACGGGTGATCGACTCGCCGATGAGACTGCAGCCCGGTGAGGAGATCTCCGCGGCCAGGATCCGGCTGGTCTTCCAGCGCGACGGCGGACTTGTCGCCTACGACGAGGCGAACCAGGCGCGCTGGGACACCTGGGCCGGCGGCCCCGGCACGCGAGCCGACTTCCAGCCCGACGGAAACTTCGTCCTCTACAACGCGCAGGACCAGGCCGTGTGGGCGAGCCAGACCGACGGACACGAGAACGCGGTGCTGAAACTCCAGAGCGACGGGAACATCACCGTCGTCGACGGTGATGTCGTCCTCTGGGCCGCGGGAACGAATCACTGACGCGAGGGACGCCCGGAGCGAGGCACTCCTCGGAGTCCTCGCCGGCGGACCGGAGCACGTGGGACGGCCGCGCGCCACGTGGTGCGCGCCGCCGGAACCCGGCCCGCGACGGCGTGTACACGGGCGCACCGAGGACAGGCGGGTGCAGCTCGCTCATGACCTCCGAGCGGGGCCGCGGATCCGGGAGGATCCGCGGCCCCGCGGGTGGACGGCTCCGTCAGCTGCCGTCGCGCAGGTCACCGGGCGCGGTGGGACGGAAGGAGATCCGGTCGAACGAGGCCGTGCAGCCCTCGCCGGTCGGCGACTGGACGAGGAAGCCGACACGGGCGGCCGCCCGCTCCTCCTCCGTGCCGAGCGTGAACACGCGGACGAACGTCCATCGTTCGCCGTCCGCCGACGCGTGGAAGGCGAAGGCACCCCCGGTGCGGCTGATCCGCAGCCAGCAGCTGTCCCCCTCCACCTCGGCCGAGTTCACGTCGTCGGACTGCCCGCGGGTGACCACGGTGCAGACGGTCGGGCGTTCCGGGGAGAGCTCCAGGCAGAGTTTCGCCCACTCCCGCTCGCCGACGTGGAGGTAGAGCACTCCCGCGTCGAAGGCGGCGTCGAAGCCGACCTTCACCCGGGCGATCAGCTGGAAGTCGCCCTCGGGTGCCGCGCCCAGCAGACGCGGAGCGTCGGAGGCGGGCTCCAGCGCGTCGCCGCCCGGCGGGACGAAACGGTCCTGCTTCGGGCCCGCCGTGCCGGTCAGCGCGCCGTCCTCGTACGTCCACCCGCCCTCGGGTCCGAAGCGCTCCAGCGGGAAGGGGAGCGCGTCGATCCGCAGCGCCGTCATGCCCGGCGCCCGTCGACCCGGCGGGGCAGGTTCTGCGGGTTGTCCTCGCGGAGCTCCGCCGGCAGCAACGCCTCGGGCGTCGACTGGTAGCTGACGGGGCGCAGCCAGCGCTCGATCGCGGTGGCGCCGACCGAGGTGGAGGTGGAGGTGGTGGCCGGGTACGGGCCGCCGTGGTGCTGGGCGGGAGCGACGGCGACGCCGGTCGGCCAGCCGTTGACCAGGACGCGTCCCGCCACCGGGGTCAGCTCGGCCAGCAGTCCGGCGGCGCTGCCGTCGGCCTCCTCCGTGGCGATCTGGAGGGTGGCGGTGAGGTTCCCGGGCAGGCGGGACAGCACCGCGGTGACCTCGTCCGCGGAGTCGTAGCGGGCCACGACGGTGACCGGGCCGAAGCACTCCTCCAGGAGCGCGTCGTGGGGTCCCTCCTCAGCAAGCCTCCGGGCCGGCACGGTGAGGAAGCCGGCGGAGACCGTGTGCTCACCGCCCGCGCCGGGGGTGACGGGTGCCTCGACGTCGGGGAGCGCGGCCCGTTCGGCCACTCCCCGGACGAAGGCCTCGCGCATCCGGTGGTCGAGCATGACCCCGGCGCCCGTCCCGCTCACCGTCTCGGTCAGCGACTTCAGCAGCTGGTCGCCGGCCTCGCCGGACGGAGCGAACACGAATCCGGGCTTGGTGCAGAACTGCCCCGCGCCCATGGTCATGGAACCGCCGAGTCCGGCCCCGATCTGCTCGGCGCGTTCGGTGGCGGCCGCCTCGGTGACGACGACGGGGTTGAGGGAGCCGAGCTCGCCGTGGAAGGGGATCGGCGTGGGCCGGGCCGCCGCCGCGTCGAACAGGGCGCGGCCGCCGCGGACCGACCCGGTGAAGCCGGCGGCGGAGACGAGCGGGTGCTTGACCAGCTCGACGCCCGCCTCGAAGCCGTGGACCACGGTCAGGACGTCCTCGGGGATCCCGTGCCGGGCGGCGGCCCGGCGCAGGAGCGAGGCACAGAGCTCGGAGGTCGCGGGGTGGTCGGGGTGCGCCTTGACGACGACCGGGCAGCCCGCGGCCAGCGCGCTCGCGGTGTCGCCGCCGGGGACGGAGAACGCGAGGGGGAAGTTGCTGGCGGCGTAGACGGCGACGACGCCGAGCGGGATCTTGTAGCGGCGCAGGTCCGGCCAGGGCGGGGTCCGGCTGCCGTCCTCGTGGTCGATGTGGATGTCGAGGTAGGCACCCTCCTCGACGACCTCCGCGAAGGCCCGCAGCTGCGCGGCCGTGCGGGCGAGCTCGCCGGTGAGCCGGGCGGGGCCGAGCGCGGTCTCCGCGTCGGCGGCCTCGATGACGTGTTCCTGCGCCTCGGCGAGCAGGTCGGCCGCGGTGCGCAGGAACGCGGCGCGCACGGTGCGGTCGGCCAGCGCCCCCCGGACGGCATGCGCCGCCCGGACCGCACGGTCGACCTCCTCCGCTGTAGCCTCCACCGCAACCTGCTCACGCGGGTTCCCCGTCCGGGGGTCGACGCTCCAGACTGGTGCTGCTGCCACCGTGATTCCTTCCGGTCCACTGCCACACAGGAGAAGTTGTTCGGTATTCTGAACAGCGTTCCTGAACGTGAATACACGGGAACTCTATTTCCGGGCGCTCAGTGTTGGCAAGAAGTGACAGGGTCGGACAAGAAGGCTGGAAGGGGCATCAGGGATGTCGGTTGGCGAGTCCGGTGGGGCACAGGTCAAGTCCGCTGTGAGGACGGTGGAGCTCCTCGAATACTTCGCGGGGCGACCCGGCATGCACTCGCTGGCCGCCGTGCAGGAGGCCGTCGGCTATCCCAAGTCCAGCCTCTACATGCTGCTGCGCACCTTGGTGGAGCTCGGCTGGGTGGAGACCGACGCCACGGGAACGCGCTACGGGATCGGCGTACGGGCCCTGCTCGTCGGCACCTCGTACATCGACGGTGACGAGGTCGTCGCCGCCGCCCGCCCCACGCTGGACCGGCTCTCCGACGACACCACGGAGACCATCCACCTGGCCCGGCTGGACGGGACGAACGTGGTGTACCTCGCCACCCGGCAGTCCCAGCACTACCTGCGCCCCTTCACCCGCGTCGGCCGCCGGCTGCCCGCGCACTCCACCTCGCTGGGCAAGGCGCTGCTGGCGACCCACAGCGACGAGCAGGTCCGCACGATGCTGCCCGAGACGCTGCCGGCGCTGACCGAGCACACCCTCACCGACCGCGAGAAGCTGATCGAGGAGCTGCACGTCATCCGCGAGCAGGGGTACGCGGTGGACCGCGAGGAGAACACGCTCGGCCTGCGCTGCTTCGGCGTCGCGATCCCGTACCGCACCCCCTCGCGCGACGCGATCAGCTGCTCGGTGCCGGTCGCCCGGCTCACACCGGCGCACGAGCAGATGGTCAAGGACGCCCTCTTCGACGCCCGCGACCGGCTCACGCTCGCCACCCGCAGGCTCTGAGCGCCCGGCGGGCCGCTGCCGGACGGGCGGACCCGCGCACCTGAGAAACCGGTGAGAAGGAACACGGACGGGAACGTCCCCGGCGTCCCCGTTCGTCCCTCCAGCGGGATGAACAAGACGATCAGGCGCGCTTCGGTCTTCTGTCTGCTCATGGTGCTCGCCCTGCTGGTGCGGGCGACCTGGGTCCAGGCGTACGAGGCACGGGCGCTCGCAGACGACGAACACAACCGGCGGAACACGATCGCGCAGTACGCGCAGCCGCTCGGAGACATCATCGTGGCCGGTTCACCGGTCACCGGTTCGAAGGAGACGGACGGCGACGACCTCCGCTACAAACGCACCTACACCCAGGGCGATCTGTACGCGGCGGTCACCGGCTACAGCTCGCAGGCCTACGGAGCCACCCAGCTCGAAGGCATCTACAGCGATGTCCTCGACGGCACGGACGACCGGCTGAAGAACCCCGCCGACATGCTCACCGGCGAGCGGACGGACCCCGGCGACGTGCTGACGACCATCGACCCGGACGTGCAGAAGGCGGCCTACGAGGCGCTCGGCGACGACCGGGGAGCGGCGGTCGCGATGGACCCGGAGTCAGGGCGGATCCTGGGGATGGTCTCCTCGCCCTCGTACGATCCCTCCGACATCAGCGGGACCACGGACGGCGACGCCTGGCAGAAGCTCCTCGACGACACGAGCAAACCGCTGGTCAACCGGGCGCTGCGGCAGCCGCTGCCGCCCGGTTCGACGTTCAAGCTGGTGGTGGCCTCGGCGGCGCTGGAGAACGGCCTGTACGGCTCGGTCGACGAGCCCACCGACAGCCCCGACCCGTACACCCTGCCGGGCACGAGCACGGTCCTGTCGAACGAGAACCCGTCGGCACCCTGCGAGAACGCCACGCTGCGCACCGCCCTCCAGTACTCCTGCAACAACGTCTTCGCGAAGGTCGCGGCCGATCTGGGCCAGGACAAGCTGAAGGCGATGGCGGACGCCTTCGGCTTCGACACGGAGGAGCTCGACGTGCCGGTGCGGGCGTCGCAGAGCGTGTACCCGACCGGGATGGACAAGGCGCAGACCGCGCTGACCGGCATCGGGCAGTTCGAGGTGACCGCCACCCCGATGCAGATGGCCATGGTGTCGGCGGCCCTCGCCAACGGCGGTGAGCTGGCCTCACCGCACATGGTCTCCAAGGTGACGGACTCCGACGGTTCCACCCTCCAGGAGTTCCCGGACGGCGACACCGAGCGGGTCGTGAAGGCCTCGACGGCGAAGCAGCTGCGGAGCGCGATGGTCACCGTCGTGGACGAGGGGACCGGCAGCAACGCGAAGATCGACGGAGCCGAGGTGGGCGGCAAGACGGGGACCGCGCAGAACGGCGTGGACAACAGCAACACCCCCTACGCCTGGTTCACCTCGTACGCGAAGGACGACTCCACCGGCAAGCAGGTCGCGGTCGCGGTGGTCGTCGAGGACTCGGGGGCGGCCCGCTCCGAGGTCAGCGGGAACGGTCTCGCGGCGCCGATCGCGCAGAAGATGATGAAGGCGGCCCTGAAGGGGTGAGGCGTTCCGCTGCCACCGCCCGGCGGGCGGTGGCAGCGGGGGCCGGCTACTTCACACCGAGCAGCTGCTCGACCGGGTCGATGGCGAAGTACACGGCGAACAGGGCGGCGGCGCCCCACAGCAGCCAGTGGACCTCCCTGGCCCTGCCGAGGACGGCCTTGAGCACCACGTACGACACGAAGCCCGCGCCGATCCCGTTGGTGATGGAGTAGGTGAACGGCATCACGGCGATCGTGAGGAAGGCCGGGACGGCGATCTCGTACTTCTCCCAGTCGATGTGACGCACCTGGGCCATCAGCATGAAGCCGACCGCGACCAGGGCCGGCGCGGCCGCCTGCGCGGGGACGATCGTGGCCAGCGGGGTGAGGAACAGCGCCACGGCGAAGAGTCCGCCCGTGACGAGGGAGGCGAAGCCCGTGCGGGCGCCCTCCCCGACGCCCGCCGTGGACTCGACGTAGGAGGTGGCGGAGGACGCGGAGGCCGCGCCGCCCGCGACCGCCGCCGCACCGTCGATGAGCAGGACCCGGCCCAGGTGCGGCACCTTGCCGTCCTCGTCGAGGAGTCCGGCCTCGTGGGAGACGCCGACGACGGTTCCCATGGTGTCGAAGAAGTCGCTCAGCAGCAGGGTGAAGACCAGCAGCACGATGGTGAGGACACCGACGTGCTGGAACGCCCCGAAGAGGCTGAAGGATCCGAGCAGCCCGAAGTCCGGTGCCGCGAACAGGTCGTCGGGGACGGCGGGCACGGTCAGTCCCCACGCGGTGGGGGCGATGTCGGCGAGCGCGTCGACGACGACCGCCACGACGGTCGTCACGACGATGCTGATGAGGATGGCGCCCTTGGTCCTGCGGGCGAGCAGCGCCACGGTGAGCAGGACACCGAGGCAGAAGACCAGGACCGGCCAGCCGGAGAGGTGTCCGGTGGCGCCGAGCTGCACGGGGACCGATCCGGTGTCGCCGGGGATGCGGGTGGCGAAACCGGCGTCGATGAAACCGATGAACGCGATGAAGAGCCCGATACCGACACTGATGGCCTGTTTGAGGGACGCCGGGATCGCGTACATGATCGCCTCGCGGAGCCCGGTGACCACCAGGACGCAGATCAGCAGGCCCTCGATGACGATGAGGCCCATCGCGTCGGGCCAGCTCATCAGCGGCGCCAGCTGGTAGGCGGTGACGGCGTTGATGCCGAGCCCGGCCGCGAGGGCGAGCGGGAGATTGCCGCCGATCCCCATGACGACGGTCGTCACGGCGGCCACCAGGGCGGTGGCGGTGACGAGTTGCGGCGCGGAGAGGTGGTTGCCGAACTTGTCCTCGGCCGAGCCGAGGATGATCGGGTTGAGCACCAGGATGTAGGCCATCGTGAAGAAGGTGGCGAAGCCGCCGCGTATCTCGCGTCCGAAGTCCGAGCCGCGGGCGCTGACGGAGAAGAAGCGGTCGACCGCGCCCGGGCCGCCCCGCTCCGGGGGCGCGCCCTCCGCGGGCACCGCGGGCGCGGGGACCGCGGCTTTCTCGGTCCCGGGCACGGGCGCGGTGGGATCGGGTCTGTCCGGCATGGCACTCCTCCTGGTGTACGGATCACTGGTGTACGGATCACTGGTGCACGGATCGCAGGTGCACGGATCGCAGGTGCACGGCTCACGGCTGTACGGGTCACGCGGTGGTCAGCCGGATTGTCCACCGGCCGTGGGGAGTTCGGGTTTTCGCCGTGTTACGTCCCGGGTGGTTCGGGCGCGCCGAAGGGACCCCGGGGATGCGTGCGGCGAGTCCGGGGCAGTGGCGCGAAAGGAACGTACACAGGGACGCGCGCGCCGTCACTCCCCCGGGCCCGCGGCCCTTCGGCCGGCGCAGGGGGGTTCAGGTTTTCGCCGTGTTACGCCTTACTGGGAGGCGCACACGCGTCGAAGCGCTTCCGGGTGCGCATTGGTACGCTCGCGCCCCGCGAACGGAGTTGGGAACGTACACAGCCCGTTCGAGCGCGTAGGGATTCCCGTGCAGAGAAGAGGTAGCCGTGGGCACGGTCGTGGACGATGCTGCTGCCGCCGAGTTCCGTGCGTTCTTCGAGGCGCACTACGCCGAACTCGCCCGGCTCGCCCATCTGCTGACGGGTGAGGCCGACGCGGCGGACGATCTGGCGGCCGACGCGCTGATGGCGCTCTGGCACCGCTGGGACCGGGTCAGGGGCGCCGACCACCCGGCGGCGTACGCCAGGGGGGTCGTCGCCAACCTGGCCCGCACCCGCATCCGCAGCGCGGTGCGCGAGCGCCGGAGGATCGCCCTGTTCTGGGCGCCTCGGGGGGCCGGGGACGGCGGTGCGGCGGACGGGCCCGACGTGTCGGCCGTGGTGGACGTCCAGGAGGCCCTGCGGCGGCTGCCGTTCCGCAAGCGCGCGTGCGTGGTGCTGCGGCACGCGTTCGACCTGTCCGAACGTGACACCGCTCTGGTCCTCGGTGTCTCGGTGGGTACGGTGAAGAGCCAGACCTCGCGCGGTGTGGCGGAACTCCAGCGGCTGTTGGGACCCGAGACCCCGGCGGCACAGGTACAGGTGGCGGCCGCCGGGCAGCGCGCCGGAGGAAGGCAGTGATGGACGAGGACCTGCGGGAGCGCCTGCGCGCGGCCGCCGCTTCGCACCGCCCCGACCGGGCGCGGATGCTGGCCCGTGTCGAGCGCGGCATGGCGGAGGAACCTCCGGCCCGCCCCGCACGCGCCCCGCGTACGGCGATGCCGTGGCTGCGCGTGGCCGGAGCGACGGCGGCGGTGTGCGGGGTGCTGACGGCCGGAGCGTTCGCGGTGGCCTCCGCCGGCGGGGAGGAGCCGGAGGGCGTTCAGCGGGTGGCGGCGGGCCCCGCGTCACCCGGCCCCGCGTCACCGGCCCCGGACAGGGGCGGCGCGCTGCCCGCGGGGAAGGGCCCGCTGTGGTCGGACGGTTCGCTGGACCCGGAGAGCAACAGCTACTGGGCGCAGAGCGAGGTGACGGTGAAGACGACCGGGCCGCTGTCCGCGCTCACCGTCGAACTCCGGATCGCGCTGAACGGCGGGGTGAACACCACCGGGTCCTGGCGCTCCCTGCCCGAGGAGGACTTCACGGTCTCGGCGCGCGAGGAGGACGGCTTCCTGGTCTACCGCTGGGCCCTGAGGCAGGGAAGGAGCGTGCCGGCCGGTACGCACACCTTCGCGGGGCAGTACAACCACGCGGAGGGCGACCGCGACACCGGACGGGACGACTACACGGCGCGGGCGCGGGCGGCGGGTGGACAGGTCGCGGTGGGCGGCGGCTTCACGCGGACGCGCTGAGCGCCGGGGCAGGGACGGCCGCCGGGGCAGGGACGGCCGCCAGGGCCGCACAGGCCGCGGAGAAGGACAGGGCGGCGAAGGGCACGGCGAAGAAGAAGGCCCGGACACGGCAACCCTTTGCGGGGCGGCGGCGACCCAGGAGCGCGAGACTCCCCCACCCTCTAGGAAACGGGACCACGAACATGAAGGAACGCGCGCACACCCACCGGCGCAGGCCCGGCAGGCGCCGTATGGCCGCCGCCCTCACCGCGGCCCTGGGCCTCACCGGCGCCGCTCTGGCCACCAACGTGATGCTGCAGCCGGCGGGCGCGGCGACGGCCGCGGTACCCGCCTGGCCGAGTGCCACCGGCTCCCAGGCCGTCTCGAAGACCATCGAGGTCTCGGGGACGTACGACGGATCGCTGAAGCGCTTCTACGGGAGCGGCGACCTCGGCGGGGGCGGCCAGGACGAGGGCCAGGACCCGATCTTCAAGCTGGCCGACGGTGCCACGCTCAAGAACGTCATCCTGGGCTCGCCCGCCGCCGACGGCGTGCACTGCTCCGGCAGCTGCACCATCCAGAACGTCTGGTGGGAGGACGTCGGCGAGGACGCCGCGTCCTTCAAGGGCACGTCGACGGGCTCCGTGTACACGGTGTACGGCGGCGGCGCCAAGAAGGCCTCCGACAAGGTCTTCCAGTTCAACGGCGCGGGCAAGCTGGTCGTCACGAAGTTCCAGGTGTCGGACTTCGGCAAGCTCGTCCGGTCCTGCGGCAACTGCTCCAAGCAGTACAAGCGCGAGATCATCGTGAACGACGTCGACATCACGGCGCCGGGCAAGTCCCTGGTCGGCATCAACACCAACTACGGGGACACCGCCGCGCTGCGGTCGGTGCGGATCCACGGTGACAGCAGCAAGAAGATCAAGCCGTGCGTCCGCTACACCGGCAACAGCACCGGTGCCGAGCCCAAGGAGACGGGCAGCGGCCCGGACGGCACGTACTGCCGCTACACCGCGTCGGACCTCAGCTACGACTAGGAGGTAGCGGTGCGGGGGCGCGGACACCGTGGTGTCCGCGCCCCCGCGTCATGTCCGCCGCACCCCGGCCGCCGGCCGGCCGGCGAGCCGGACGTCGAGCCAGGCGTACACCTCGGCCTGCATCGCCGAGGTGAAGGTGTGGCCGGTGTCGGGCCACACCCGGGTGGTCAGCCGGTCGCCCGCCCCCTGCGACTCCCAGACCGCGCGCAGGGTGGCGTACGCGGACTCCACCCCCGCAGCCGTGAACAGGTGGTCCCTGCCGCCCGCGTGGAAGAGCGCCGGCTTGGGGGCGGCGAGGGACGCGACGTCCGGGATGTCGAGGCGGCGGCGCAGTCCGGGGTGGAGCATGAAGTACGCGGACTGGCCGCGCAGGGCGTTGCCGCCCGGCGCCGTCAGCTCCTTGAGCCCCGTCATCCAGCAGACGGCGGCGGCCGCCCGGACCCCGTCGGAGAGGGCGGACAGCTGCCAGGCGCGGTAGGCGCCCATGGAGAACCCCAGCGCGCCGACCCGCCGTTCGTCCACCTCGGGCAGCGAGGCGAGGAAGGCCGCGGCCCTGATGTCCTCGTGGGCGGCGAGTCCGGCGAGGGAGGTGCCCAGCTGGAGGAGGTTGGCGGCCAGGGCCTGCTGGTCCTCGTGGGCGAGCGGTCCCCGGTCGCCCCAGCCCAGCGTGTCCACGGCGAGAACGGCGTACCCGCGGGCGGCCAGTTCGTCGCCGATGAACCGGCCGTCGTAGTACCGGTCCGCCCACGCCTCGGCGGGTGCGAGGCGCTCCGGGTCCGACCGGGGCCGGACCACCTTCTCGCGGCCGATCCCGAACTCGCCCCCGTGGTCGTGGAGTACCAGTACCGCGGGGAAGGGCCCGCTCCCGCGCGGCATCAGCAGGGAGCCGCGGGTACGCCCGTAGCGGCTCAGGGCGAACTCGACGGTGCGGGCGGTGTACGTGCCCGCGGGCCGCTCGTCGAGGGTCACCGGGCCGAACGGTTCGGGGCCGGGCGTGAGCGGCTGCAGCAGTGACTCCCCGACCGCGGCGCGCGCCTCGGCGCGCCAGGCCGGGAAGTCACGGGTCGCCGACCTCCCCCAGGAGAGCGGGAAGGTGAGTTCGTCCCTGAGCCGCTCGTGGAAGGCGGGGAGCACCCGCCGGGTGATCCCCAGGTTCACGCGCGGGGGCGCCAGTCGCCCAGCCAGTCGGCCGGGGTGTGCGCGCGTGCCTCGGACGCGGTCAGCTGCGGACGGTTGCCGGGGACGGTGACGCGCGCGCCGGGACCGGTGTTGCGGTACTCGGCGAAGCGCTGGTCCTGCCAGGGGAAGCCCGCGGACATGGTGCCGTACGGCGTGACCGCGTCGATGCCGGCGCCGAGGTGGCTGTCCCGGACGGTCAGCATCGGGTGGGCGGTCGGGTCGGAGGAGGGCACCCAGGGGCGGGCCAGTTTGTAGTACGCGTCGGGGGCCGTGCTGGTGACCCGGGAGCGCAGCACCAGGTAGCCGCGCGGGTTGGCTCCGGCGGTGCTGGGCGCGAAGACGAAGCCGTACGGGGCGGCGGCGAGGTCGGTGCGGTC
Organism: Kitasatospora papulosa; assembly: GCF_000717245.1. Lineage (GTDB taxonomy): Bacteria > Actinomycetota > Actinomycetes > Streptomycetales > Streptomycetaceae > Streptomyces > Streptomyces papulosus. The sequence continues at coordinate 1,225,987 of NZ_JNYQ01000001.1, read as the reverse complement.
CAGGGTGCGGAAGTGGCAGCGGTCGAAGACGGCGGTGGCCCGGCCGAAGACGAAGTCGACGTCGCCCTCCACGTAGCAGTCGCGGTAGTACTGGCGCGCGAAGGCGGTGAGGGCGAGGGAGTCGGCGTACAGGGTGTCCTGGTGGCCGAGGAAGCGACAGCCGTGGAACGCGGAGCGGTCGCCCTGCACCTTGATCGCGACGGCCTGGGTGCCGGTGTACTCCGGGTTGTCGGAGCGCAGCCAGTCGTTGGCGAAGGTCACGTCGCGGGCGGTGAAGCCGGCGGCCTGGACGGTGACCGTGGCCGATCCGCTGGTGCCGTAGGGGCCGGAGCCGTCGGGCCTGGGTGTTCCGGCGGCGTTGTCGTGGACGATGACGGTGTCCCGGGGGTCGCCGCTCGCGCCGATGACGGTGAGCTCCGCCCGGGCGGCGGTGACGAGGACCGGGCCGCGGTAGGTGCCGGGGGCGAGGACCAGGGTGTGACCGGTGCCGGACGCGGCTTCGACGGCGGACGCCACGTCGGTGTGGTCGCCCCGGCCGAGCGGATCGACGTACAGCGTCAGGGCGTCGAGCCGGCGGGAGGGGGACCCGTAGCGGCCGAAGGGGCGGGTGTGGGCGGGCCGCGCCGCGGCGGCGGGGGTGCCGAGGGCGAGGGCGGCGCCCGCCCCCGCGAGCAGGGTCAGCGCGCTGCGTCTGCTGGGCATGGCGTACTCCTTGTGCGGGGGTGGGGGGCCGGAGCGGCGCTCTCCGGGGTGCTGGAGAGCGTGCGGTGCCGCTCCGGCCGTTCGGGGGGTGGGTCAGCGGACCAGCGGCTTGCCGGCGCCCGCTCCGAGGCCCACCAGGAGCGGGACGACGAGCGGGTGGCTGACCCGGGTGCGCAGGGTCGGGGTCCAGCCGGCGCCCTCGGTGAGCTGCTCGGCGGGGACGCCGGCGTTGTGGACGGCGATCAGGTCGGTCTTCCGCCCGTTGACGTAGTTGTTCTCCGCCGTGAGGGAGGACTCGGACCATTTCTTCAGGATCTTCGCCCGGTCCAGGCCGGATCCGAGCGTGAACGCGTTGGACTCGGCGACGAGCTTCGACTCGGCGCCGATGCCGTAGGTGTAGCCGTAGGCGGAGCCCGTCGTGGCGACGAAGTGGTTGTTGTACGAGTCGACCTGGCCGAAGCGGACGCGGGGCGCGCGTTCCTTCACGTCCTTGAAGAGGTTGTGGTGCAGCGTGACGCGGAGCTTGCCCCGGTCGCTCGCGCCGGCGCCGTCGCTGTTGCCGATGAGCATGGTCTTGTCGTGGTCCTCGAGGACGTTCCACGAGACGGTGACGAGGTCGGCGCCGCGCACGATGTCGAAGAGGCCGTCGTGCTGCTGGTACACCTGCCCGAAGTAGCGGGGCTGGTCGGCGTCGGGGCGGTCGCCGTCGCTGAAGGTGTTGTGGTCCACCCAGACGTGGCTGGAGCCGTGGACGACGAGGTTGTCGTACTCGGAGTTCCAGGCGCCCTGGTCACCGTCGGTGGGGTCCCACTGGGGGAAGCAGTCGTAGGTGTCCTCGAAGGAGATGTTGCGGACGATGACGTTGGAGACGTTCTTCACCTGGAGGCTGGCACCGATGATCGTGGCGTCCTTGCCGACGCCGACGAGCGTGGTGTTGGACGGCACGTTCACGTTGACCGCGGCCGCCTGGAGCTTCGCGGACGCGGCCCGCGCGTCCTCCAGCGGGCCAGCCGGCACCTCGTCCCTGCCCCAGACGGCCGGGTCGTAGGCGTCGAGGTACTTCTCCAGGGTGTAGCCGCCCTGCTGGTACGCCTCGCAGCCGATCGGGGTGCCCTCGGCGTCGGAGTTGCCGTGGACGGTGCCGGCGATCCTGACGATCTTGGGCGCGTCACCCGCGTCCTCGAAGGCGGCGATGAGCTCGGCCCGGTCGGTGACGGTGTACACGTGCTCCGGGGTGGCGCCCGCGCCGCCCGTGGTGGAGCCGTCGGCGGAGGCCCAGCCGTCACCGGCGGGGAGCACCGCGCGCTCGATGCCCGTGCCGCGGTGGGTGGTGGCCTGGGCGGGGAGGCTGACGGCGAGGGCGAGCGAGGTGGCGCCCATCACCACGGCGATGGCGCGGACGTGTCTCATGCGTGCGGGCATGGCGGATCCTTCTCTGTCGTACGCGGAAGGTGCTCGGGTGAGCGGGGAGGGCTGCGCGCGGGAGGGTGCGGAGGGGATCAGGCCGGGGGCCAGGTGATCCACGATCCGGGCACCGGCTCGTCGAGTCGGCGCAGGTCGCGCGGGGAGAGCGTGCGCGCGTCCAGCAGGGCGCGGGCGGTGGTCCTGGCCACGTCGACGGCGCCGTCGGGCCGGAAGTGGGTGTTGTCCTGCTTGCCGTCGGGGTAGTTCGGCGACTCGCCGGGCTCCAGCCAGTTGAAGTACGGCAGGGTCCCGTCGGGGCCGAGCCGCTGCCAGCGGGCGAGGGAGAGTGCCTGCATGTCGAGCAGGGTGACGCCCTCCTCCGACGCCAGGGCCCGCATGGCGGCCGGGTACGCGCCGTGGGTGGGCTTCGCGGTGCCGTCCTCGGCGAAGCGGCGGCGCTCGACCGGGGTGATCAGGACGGGCTCCGCACGCCGGGCGCGGGCGCCCTCGACGTACTGGCGCAGGTATGCCTGGTAGGTGGTGTACGGGTCGGTGCCCCGGGCGGGGTCCTCGGTCTTCTCGTCGTTGTGGCCGAACTGGATGAGGACGAGATCGTCCGGGCGGACGCCGTCCAGCAGGACGGTGAGCCGGCCCTCGTCGATGAAGCTCTTCGAACTCCGGCCGTTCACCGCGTGGTTGACGACGCGGAGGGAGCGGCCGAGGAAGAAGGGCAGGGCCATGCCCCAGCCGGTCTCGGGCGCGGCGTCGGCGTACTTCTGCGCTGCCGTGGAGTCGCCCGCGATGTGGAGGGTCCGGGGCCGGGGCCTGCCCCCGCCACCGTGGGCGAGCGCGGGGGTGGCGCTGAGGGCGAGGGGCAGCGCGAGGAGCGCGGCTGCCGTCCGTCTGCGGGTGAGTGACACAGGATGACTGCCTCTCTCGAGGGGCACGCGGGAGGTGGAGCGTGGGAGGGGGACCGGCGGCGGGGTGCGACCCGGACCGCCGCCGGCCCCCCGGTCATCGGGGTGTCGGCCGTGGTGACGACCGGGTCAGCCGTTGCCCAGTTCCTTCCACTCCTTCTGGGCGGCGTTCAGCTCGTCGGCCATCTTGTCGAGGAAGGCCTTGGCCGTGATCTTGCCGAGGAGGAGCTTCTGGAACTCGGGCTCGTTGTCGGCCTTGCTGATGTTGTTCCAGTCGGGCAGGTAGTACGGCAGGTCGACGATCTTGGTGGAACCGTCGGTGAGGGCCTTCGCGGCGAGCGCGGTCGGCTCGGACTCGGAGATCCACGGGTCCTCGGCCGCCTCGGTGTTGGCCGGGATGGCGCCCGCGGACTCGTTCCACTTGCTGTTGGACTCGTGGGAGGCGGCGAACTCGATGAACTTCCAGGCCGCGTTCTTGTTCTTGCCGGACCGGAACAGGCCGAGCCCGTCGACGGGGTTGGACACCTGGACGCGTGTACCGCCTTCACCGATGGGCGCGGGTATGCCGGCGAACTTGTCCTCGCCCAGCGCCTTCAGGTGGTCCTGGTAGGAGCCGAGGTTGTGGCTCAGCATCCCGATGGTGCCGGTGTCCCACTGGGCGACCATCTTGGTGAAGTCGTTGTTGACGTCGGCGGCCGGTGTCGTCCTCTTGAAGAGGGCGGCGTACTTCTCCAGGGCCGCGACGTTCTTCGGGTCGTTCAGAGTGGTCTTCTCGCCGTCCCAGAACTCCGTCATGCCGGTCTGGCCGTAGATCGCGTCCAGGGCCTGGGCGATGGAGCCCGCGCCACCGCGGATGGTGTAGCCGAACTTGTTGTTCTTCGCGTCGGTGAGCTTGTCGGCGGCCTCGTAGAACTTGGGCCAGGTGGTCGGCGCCTCCAGGCCGGCCTGCTCGAACAGGTCGGTCCGGTACCAGAGAGCACCGTTGTTCGCGGAGGTCGGCATGGTGTACATGTCGTCGCCCCGCCCGGCCGCGGATCTGACGCTCTCGACCATGCTCTCGACGAGTCTGCCCTTGAGCGGCGACCCCTCCAGCCGCTTGTTGAGCGGCTCCAGGGCCTCCTGGGACACCATGTTGGCCAGGTAGGCGGTGCCGACACCGCCCACGTCGGGCAGGCCGCCTCCGGCGATGGCCGTGTCGTACTTGGACTGGACGTCGGCGATCGGGATCGGGACGTACTTGACCTTGATGTCGGGGTTCTTCTTCTCGAAGTCCTTGATGATCTCGGTCCAGATCGCGGTGCGCGGGCCACCGTTGTTGTCCCAGAAGGTGATCTCGCCCTTCCCGCTGCCCTCCGTGCCCGAACCGCTGCCGTCGTCTCCGCAGGCGGTGGCACCGAGCGCCAGGACCGCGGTGAGGGACACCGCGGTCGCGGCACGCCCCCGGAGCGTCTTCGAGATGTTCATGTCGGCTCTTCTCTCTCGGAATCTGTGCGCGTACGTGGGGGGAGGTCAGTGGTGTGCGCGGTGCGGGGCGGCCGCCCGGCCATGCGGCGGGCATGACAAAGACGGCGGCGGGTGGGCCGTGAACAGCCTTGTCGTTCCGGTGCGCTCGGTACGGAGGTGCGTCATTGCGGCTCCCATACAGCGGTGCGGGGTCAGACGGTGCGGGGTCGGACGGTGCGAGGTCGTCCGGTCGTGCGGAAAGCGGTGAAGCCGGCTGTTCCGGAGGGCCCGTCGCCCGCCGGAGCGGTGGCGAAGAGGCCGAGCAGCGCGCCGACCCAGCGCCACGGGGTGGCGGCGAAGACCTGGCCGGAGGCCCGGAAGCCGGTCCCGTCGCCGGTGTCGGCCCAGAAGCGGCAGCGCGCGCCGCGGGTGACCTCGATCCGGACGCGGACGGAGGCCCCGGGCGCGGGCCGGGGGTGTTCGGCGTCCCGCTCGTGCTCGGCCACGGACTCGGCGTACCGGTGCACGAGCAGGGCCCCGCCGTCGGCGCCGGCCTCCAGTCCGATCCACGAGAACGCGTCGCCGAGCACGGCGAGGCCGGCCTTGGCTCCCGGTTCGGCGGTGTCCAGCGTGATGCCCACCTCGACGGTGAACTCCTCGGCGGGCAGGCGTTGCACCAGGACGTTGGGCAGGGCGCGCAGGTCGTGGGCGTACGCGGTCCGTACGCAGCTGAGGCGCAGCCCGTCGCCGGCGTGCCCGATCGTCCAGCCGGTCCGCGGGTTGGCCGTCCACTGCCACTGGCGTCCGTGGCGGCCACCGGGGAAGTCGTCGTCGGAGGCAGGTGCCCCGGCGGTCCGCTCCGGGGCCTCGGGGAGCCGGTGGCGCAGGACGGGCTCGCCCTCGTCGCCGATGACCGGCCAGCCCTCCTCCCAGCGCATCGGCTGGAGGTGCACCACCCGGCCGTACGCCCCGCGTGCCTGGAAGTGCAGGAACCAGTCCTCACCCGCGGCGGTACGGACCCAGCCTCCCTGGTGGGGTCCGTTGACGTCGGTGCTGCCCTGGGCGAGGACGACACGCTCCTCGTAGGGGCCTTCGAACGTCCGCGAGCGGAAGGCGCCCTGCCAGCCGGTCTCCACTCCCCCGGCGGGGGCGAAGATCCAGAACCAGCCGTCGTGCCGGTAGAGCTTGGGGCCCTCCAGGGTGAACCAGCCCGGGATCGTGTCGGCGTCGACGAGGGTGGTGCCCTCGTCGAGCAGCTCGCGTCCGTCGGGGCTCATCCGGTGGCCGGTGAGCCGGTTCTTGATGCCGGAGCGGGACTTGGCCCAGGCGTGCACCAGGTAGGCCTCGCCGGTCTCCTCGTCCCACAGGGGACACGCGTCGATGAGGCCCTTGCCGGCCTTCACCACGTGCGGCGCGCTCCAGGGGCCCCGGATGTCCTCGGCGTTGATCTGCTGGATGCCGTGGTCGGGGTCGCCCCAGAAGATCCAGAAGCGGCCGGCGTGATGACGCAGCGAGGGTGCCCACACCCCGCAGTCGTGGCGGGGCACCGCGAAGTCGGCGTCCGGTCCGGGCCGTTCGAGGGCGTGGCCGACGAGGGTCCAGTTGACGAGGTCGCGGGAGTGCAGCAGGGGCAGTCCGGGGGCACGGCCGAAGCTGGACGCGGTCAGGTAGTGGTCGTCCCCGACGCGGACGACGTCCGGGTCGGACCAGTCGGAGTTCAGGACCGGGTTGCGGTAGGTGCCGTCCCCGAGGTCGGCTGTCCAGGGCGCCGTCATGCGGCGACCGCCTTGCGGACGTGGGCCGCGGCGGCGTCCCGGTCGAGGTGTCCGTCGGCGACGACGGTGACGACCCGGCGCACGACGGTGGCCCCGGCGGGGACGGGGAGGCGGCGCTCGGCCGCGAGGGAGGATCCGACCCCCGGGTACTGGGTGGTCCGTACGAACCAGGGGTCGCGCCGGGTCTCGTCGGTCGCGCCGGCGAAGACGAGTGTCCAGCCGTCCCCGGCGAGGGCCAGCCAGTCGGCCGCCCTGCCGTGCACGGCGTCCTCGCCGTCGAGCGTGCCGCTGAACACGGCGGGCGGTGCCGCCTCCTTGGGCGCGCGCCAGAAGAAGCCGCCGTAACCGGCGCCGGGGCGGCCGTTGGTGGCGGGGCTGCCGATGGAGAGGTCCGTGCGGCCGCGGTTGGTGAGGGAGAAGGAGAAGTCGAGCGCCCAGGCGGTGGCGGAGAGCCCGGTGGCGGCGACCGTGCGGTGCTCGCGCAGCAGCTCGGTGCCGTCGGCCTCCCAGCTGAGTTCCTCCACGAAGCCGTCCGGGTCGCGCAGCTTCCAGCCGAGGTGGCGCTGGGTGCCGTGGTTGTCGAGCTCGGTGGGGCCCTGGTCGCGTACGTAGGTGCGCCCGCCCCAGAAGTTGTGTCCGGCCACGTCGGGCACCGCGACGGAGGCACCCAGGTGGTGGATGTGGTCGGCCGGACGTTCCTCGGTGACGGGGGTGCCGGCGAGGGTGGTGACGGGGTGCAGGTAGGGACGGCTGTCGGTCCCGGGCCCGTAGCCGTAGCGGCCGACGGGGCGTCCGGCGCAGCTGAGGAGTGCGGTGGTCATGGTGTGCTCACCTCGCTGGGGCGCGCCCAGGAGGCGCCTAGTTCGGAGAAGAGGGTGAGGGTGTCGGCCGCGGCGGCGACGGTGCCGTCGATGCCGTGCACGACGCGCCGTACGCCGTCGCCCCGGTCGGCGGGCCGGGTGTGCCAGGCGGTGGGCGGCAGCGGGGCCGGCTCGGGAGCCGTGCGTACGGCTTCCAGGACCCGCATGAACGCGCCGGTGCGCTCCGGCGGCACGAGGAGCGCGGTGCCGTGCTCCAGGTGGTCGACGAGGTTCTCCAGGAGGTCGGTCCGCCCGTGCACGGCCTCCTCGGGGCCGTGTCCGGCGCGCTGGACGAGGACCCGGTCCTGCTTGTACCAGAAGGTGATGCGGCCGCGGTCGCCGTGGACGACGACGTACGGCTCGCCGGCCTCCTCGGCGCAGAGGGTGACGGCGACGGTGACCGGCATCCCGTCGGTGGTGGTGATCCGGACGCAGCTGGTGTCGTCGGACTCGATGTCGTGGGCCCTGAACAGCTCGGTCTCGATGGACCTCACGTCCTCGGCCGTTCCCCGGCCCGCGAGTTCGAGTGCGGTGGCCACGGCGTGCGCGAGGGGGTTGGTGAGCACCCCGTCGACCACGTCGGTCCCGTTCAGCCGGCGCCGCCCCGCCCAGGGCGCCCGCCGGAAGTAGGCGTCGTCGCGGACCCAGGCCCCGGCCGCGCCGACGCCCCGGACGGAGCCGATCGCTCCGTCGCCGATGAGCTCCTTGACGGCCGGCACCGCGTGCGAGCCGAAGGACTGGAAGCCGATCTGGCAGGCGACGCCGGCCTCCCGCACCCCGTCGGCCATCCGCGCGTAGTCGGCCCAGGTCGCGGCGGGGGGCTTCTCCAGGAGCAGGTGGACGCCCCGGGCCGCCGCCGTCAGGGCCAGCGCGGTGTGGGTCGGGATGGGGGTGCAGACGACGGCGACGCGGGCGCCGGTGGAGTCCAGGAGGGCACCGAAGTCGGCGGACTGCTCGGGCATCTCCCCGGCGAACAGGTCGAGTTCGTCGTCGGTCAGCGGGGTCAGTTCGCAGATCCCGGCCAGCCGGACCAGGCCCTGGTGCTGGAGCCGCCGGATGTTGGCGAGGTGCCAGCGCCCGTGGCCGCGGGCGCCGGCCAGGACGAGGGGAAGGGGGGTGGTCGCGCTCATCGGCCCGCCCTCCCCGTCCCGGCCACGCGGCCGGTCCGGGCGGCGCGGGGGCTCGGCTTCCGGGTCATGTCCGTCATCCCTTCACGGCGCCGGCACTGAAGCCGGTGATGAGCCACTTCTGGATGAAGGCGAAGACGATCACCACGGGCACGGCGGCGATCACACCGCCCGCGGCCAGCGCACCGAGGTCGACGCTGTCGGCGCCGATCAGGGTGTTGAGGCCGACCGGGATCGTCTGCTTGTCCTGCTCGCTGAGGAACATCAGCGCGAACAGGAAGTGGTTCCAGCTGTGGACGAAGGCGAACGAACCGACGGCGATGAGTCCGGGGCGCAGGAGCGGCAGGACGACCGCGCAGAAGGCCTTGAAGCGTGAGCAGCCGTCCACCCAGGCCGCCTCCTCCAGGGAGACCGGCACGTTCTTGATGAACCCGCTGATCAGGATGATCGACAGCGGCAGCTGGAAGACGGTCTCCGCGATGACGACGCTCCCGAGGGAGTTGATCATCTGGAGGTTCTTGAAGATCTCGAAGAGCGGCACGAGCATCAGGGCGCCCGGGATGAACTGCGAGCACAGCAGGGCCAGCATGAACGCGCCCTTGATCTTGAAGTCGAACCGGGCCAGCGCGTAGCCGCCGGCCAGCGCGACCAGGGTCGTGGCGATCAGCGTCGCGACGCCGACGATCATGCTGTTCTGGAAGAAGACGGCGAAGCTGCGCTCGTTCCAGACCTTGGAGAAGTGGGCCCCCGTCATCGGCCAGGGCACCAGTGAGGTGGAGCCGGCGGGCCGGACGGCGAAGAGGAACATCCAGTAGAACGGGACGAGCGTGAAGAGCAGGTAGACGCCGAGCGGCACGTAGATCTGCCAGCGCGGTACGTCGTCGAAGGCACGCTCGCGCGTGGCGCGGCGGGGCGAGGAGGGCGGTGGGGCGGAGCTGCCCCGGGACGGGCCCGGCGTACGGGCGTCCTTCTTCTCCACGAGTGCGGCGGTCACTTGTTGTCGCCTCCGAACTTGCTCAGGCGCAGATAGACGATCGAGCAGAAGAGGAGGATCACGAAGGCGACGGTGGTGAGCGCGGACGCGTATCCGAAGTCGTGGCCCTCGATGCCTGTGTTGGCGACGTAGAGCGGGAGGGTGGTGGTCTCGCCCGCGGGTCCGCCACCGGTGAGGGTGTACAGCAGGTCGACGTTGTTGAACTCCCAGACCCCGCGCAGCAGGGTGGCCAGGATGATCGCGTCGCGCAGGTGCGGGAGCGTGATGTGGAAGAACTGCCGCAGCCGGCCGGCGCCGTCCACCGACGCCGCCTCGTACAGCTCCTTGGAGACGGACTGCAGGTCGGCGAGGATGAGGATGGCGAAGAAGGGGACCCCGCGCCAGAGTTCGGAGACGGTCGCCGCCCAGAAGACGGTGCCCGTGTCGGAGAGCACCGAGGTGCCGTACTCACCGATCCCGGCGTCCGCGAGGTAGCGGCTGAAACCGGTCGAGGAGTTGTAGAGCAGGATCCAGATGGTGCTGGTCAGCACACCGGAGACGGCCCAGGGCGAGAAGACCATGGCGCGGGAGATACCGCGGCCGACGAAGGTCTGGTTGACGATCAGCGCGAGGGCGAGGCCGAGCGCGAGCTGGAGGGTCACCTGGGTGAAGACCCACTGCGCGCTGAAGCCGAGCGTCGGCCAGAACTGCTCGTCCTCGGTGAAGATCCGCGTGAAGTTGTCGAGGCCCGCGAAGCCGTTCCGCCACGGCTTGGTGACGTTGTAGTTCTGCAGGCTGTAGTAGAAGACGCTGACCACCGGATAGGCGATGAAGCCCAGCATCAGCAGGCCCGCGGGCGCGATCAGCAGATACGGCAGGCGGCGGGGGGTGGCCGAGCGGCGCTTGGACGCCTTCCCCTTGGGGGGCGGTGTGGCCACGGCTGCGGATTGGGCCATGACGCGTCTCCGTTCTCTGGAAAAGTGCTGGATGTGCCGTTCTTCCGGTGCATGGTGCAAGCGCTTGCCGCATGTCGTTCGGTATTCCGGACGAGGCGGTGCGCTGAATCCTCTTCGCCCGGTCAGCCCGCGTACGGGTCGGGCACCTCTCCCTGGCGGGCGAGGAACGTGAAGTCGCAGCCGGTGTCGGCCTGGGTGATCTGGTCCTGGTAGAGCGCGCCGTAGCCGCGTCCGTAGCGGGCGGGCGGCTCGGTCCACTCGGACCGGCGCAGTTCCAGCTCCTCGTCGGACACGTCGAGGTGGAGCAGCCGCGCCTCGACGTCCAGGGTGATCCGGTCACCGGTGCGGACCAGCGCGAGCGGTCCGCCGACGAACGACTCGGGTGCGACGTGCAGGACGCAGGCCCCGTAACTGGTCCCGCTCATCCGGGCGTCGGAGATCCGCACCATGTCGCGCACCCCCTGCTTCAGCAGGTAGTCCGGGATGGGCAGCATGCCGTACTCCGGCATCCCGGGGCCGCCCTTGGGGCCGGCGTTGCGGAGCACCAGCACGTGGTCCGGGGTGAGGGCCAGGGCCGGGTCGTTGATGGTGCGCTGCATCTCCTTGTAGTCGTCGAAGACGACCGCGGGACCGGTGTGGCGCAGCAGGTGCTGTTCGGCGGCGATGTGCTTGATGACGGCGCCGTCCGGGCAGAGGTTGCCGCGCAGGACCGCGACACCGCCCTCCTCGGCCAGTGGGTTGTCGCGCTCCCTGATGACGTCGGTGTTGTGGACGAGCGCCCCGTCGAGCTGCTCGCGCATCGTGCCGTGCGTGACGGTGGGCCGGTCCAGGTGGAGCACGTCGGTGAGCCGCGCCAGGAAGCCGGGCAGCCCTCCGGCGAAGTGGAAGTCCTCCATCAGGTACTTCCCGCCGGGGCGGAGGTTGGCGAGGACGGGCACGGTGCGGGCGATGCGGTCGAAGTCGTCCAGGGTGAGCTTCACCCCGGAGCGGCCCGCCATCGCGATCAGGTGGATGACGGCGTTGGTGGAGCCGCCGAGCGCGAGGACGGTGGCGACGGCGTCCTCGTAGGCGTCGGCCGTGAGGATCTGCGACAGCGTCAGCTGCTGCCAGACCAGTTCGACGATCCGGATGCCGGACTGCGCGGCCATGCGGTCGTGTCCGGAGTCCACGGCCGGGATGGAGGAGGCGCCCGGCACCGTGACGCCGAGCGCCTCGGCGGCGGCCGTCAGGGTCGAGGCGGTGCCCATCGTCATGCAGTGGCCCGGTGAGCGGGCGAGCCCGTTCTCCAGTTCGGCCATCTCGCAGTCGCCGATCAGTCCGGCCCGCTTGTCGTCCCAGTACTTCCACATGTCCGTGCCGGAGCCCAGGACCTCGTTGCGCCAGTGGCCCGGCAGCATCGGTCCGGCGGGCACGAAGACCGTGGGCAGGTCGACGGAGGCGGCGCCCATGAGCAGCGCGGGCGTCGACTTGTCGCAGCCGCCGAGCAGCACGGCGCCGTCGACGGGGTAGGAGCGCAGCAGCTCCTCCGTCTCCATCGCCAGCATGTTGCGGTAGAGCATCGGGGTGGGCTTCTGGAAGGTCTCCGAGAGCGTGGACACCGGGAACTCCAGCGGGAAGCCGCCCGCCTGCCAGACGCCCCGCTTGACCGCCTGCGCGCGTTCGCGCAGATGGACGTGGCAGGGGTTGATGTCGGACCAGGTGTTGAGGATCGCGACGACCGGCTTGCCCAGGTGCTCCTCGGGGAGGTAGCCGAGCTGCCGGGTGCGGGCGCGGTGGCTGAACGAGCGGAGCCCGTCCGTGCCCCACCACTGGTGGCTGCGCAGCTCGTCGGGGGCGATGCGGCGCCCCGCCGTGCCGGTGCCGCTCATATCGACCACCCGGCGACCAGCCCGGCCACCTCGGCCCGCTGTTCCTCGGGCAGGGCCCTGCTCGGCGCGCGTACGTCGCGGCGGCAGAGCCCGAGCGAGGCCAGGGCCTCCTTGACGACCGTCACGTTGTTGGCGGACTGGCGGTCGGCGCGCAGGTCCTCGAAGCGGCGGATCTGCTCCCAGACCTTCATCGCCGCGACGTAGTCGCCGGCGCGCAGGGCCTCCAGCATCGCGAGCGAGACGCCGGGGGCGACGTTGACGAGCCCGGAGGTGAATCCGGTGGCGCCGGTGGCGAAGTAGGAGGGTGCGTAGAGCTCGGCGAGCCCGGCGACCCACACGAACCTCTCCAGGCCGGCGTCCCGCGCGAACGCCCCGAAGCGGGCGGCGTCCGGGACGGCGTACTTCACACCGATGACGTTGGGGCAGCTGTCCGCGAGCTCGGCGAGGCGCTCGCCGGCGAGCAGCGGGTTGCGGACGTAGGGGACGACGCCGAGCTCGGGAACGGCCCGGGCGATGGCCCGGTGGTAGTCGACCCAGCCGTCCTGCGAGACGTAGGGGTGCACCGGCTGGTGCACCATCACCATCTCGGCGCCCCTCTCCCTGGCGTGCTCGGCGGCGGCGACGGCGGTCGGCACGTCGTGGCCGACCCCCACCAGGACGGTGGCACGGCCGCGGGCCTCCTCGACGGTCAGCTCGGTGACGGTGCGCCGCTCGTCGGGGGTGAGCGCGTAGAACTCACCGGTGTTGCCGTTCGGGGTGACGATGCGGACGCCGCCGTCGAGCAGCCGCCGCAGCAGGGCCTGGTGCGCCGGGACGTCGATGCTCCCGTCCTCGGTGAACGGGGTCACCGGGATCGCCACAACGTCTGCGAGGGCCGCCTTCAGCGGGGAGAGGTCCATGCGGACCAGCCTTTCGTCGAGGTGCTGGTGGGTCACGTCCAGCGGGTGGTTCACGCCGCGCCACCCCCGTCTTCGTCGTCGGGGAAGGCACGGCGCACGAACGATGCGATGTGGTCGTGCAGGGCCGCGGCGGCGGCCGTGGCGTCGTCGGCGAGGGCGAGCCGCAGGATCTCGCGGTGCTCGGCCGCCTCGCGCTCCCAGGACGGGATCGCCGACCAGGCGACGGTCGACACGAGGGCGGCCTGGTCGCGGATCTCGTCGAGCATCCGGGCGAGCAGCGGGTTGCCGCAGGGCAGGTACAGCGCCCGGTGGAAGTCCCGGTTGGCCAGCGACCTGTCCGCCTTGTCGATCGCCGAGTCGGCGCGCTCCAGGGCTTCCTGGGCCGCCTCCAGCGAGGCCTTGCGGGTGATGGAGCGGCGCAGCGCCTCCGGTTCGAGGAGCAGGCGCACGTCGTACACCTCCCGGGCCATGGTCGCGTCGACCAGCCGTACGGTGGCACCCTTGTACTGGCTCATGACCACGAGACCGGTGCCCGCGAGCGTCTTGAGCGCCTCGCGTACGGGCGTCTTCGACACCCCGAACTGCGCGGCGAGTTCGGTCTCCACCAGTGCCTGGCCTGGCTTCAGCTGCGCGGTCAGGATGGCGTGCTTGATCGCCTCCAGCACGTACTGGGTCCTGGACGGAATCGGGGCAGGCGCAAAGGTCATGGGTGAAGAGCTCTCGCATCTCGCGTATCGCGTCTCATATATGACGTACGAAGTACGACGCGATGAAGCTAGAGCGGTGGGAATGTTTCGTCAACGCTTCTGGCAAAAGAAGTTCGGCGAACACCGGTCCGGTACGCGTCGAAGGGCGGTCGGGCGCACCCGGAACGCGGCAGGCGCAGGTCCCCGGCCCGTGGCCGGGGACCTGCGCTTCGAGGATGCGGGAGACCCGGGGTCAGCCGCCGCCGACCGCGGAGAGCGCCTTCGTGACGGCGCTCAGGTCCGGCCCGGAGGCCAGGCCCGCGTGGTAGAGGCGCAGCTGGTTCGCGCCGAGCGAGGCCGCGTGCGAGGCGTCCCGCTCCAGGGTGCCCGGGCTGCCGCCCATCCCGCTCACCACGTTGAAGTTCGCGGCCAGCACCCCGGAGAGCCCGGCGAACGGCCCGAGCACCGCCTCGCGGGCCGCGTCCCCGCCGGTGCACGGAAGCACGACGCCGTCGGCCGTGGACAGGATGTGGGCGGGGTCCGTCCCCACGTTGGCACCGGTGCGGTGGGAGGCGGGGTCGGCGTGCAGCAGCACCTTGAAGCCCGGCCCCGGCGCCGCGGCCCGCACGGCGGCGACGGCGGCCTCCTGGAGGCTCCCGGCGACCTGGCGGCGCCACCGCAGGGTGGCCCCGGCGAGTCCGGCGCCGAGCAACTGCTCCACCCCGGCCCAGCCCTGCTCACCGGAGCCGGACCCGGACCAGACCGGTTCCAGGGCGCGGCGCACGGCGGCACGCAGTTCCTCGGCGTCGAGCCCCGCCGAGCCGTAGCCGGCCCGGCAGTCGGCGCAGAAGCAGAGGGACATCAGGTACTGCGCCGCGTCCCCGAGAGCGACCCCGGAGGTCTTGTCGTGGGCGTGCAGATGGGCGAAGCCGTACCAGCCGCACGACTCCAGCTCGGTGCCGTGCGTCCCGGGGCGCACGGCGGCCTCGGCCGCCAGGTCCACCAGGTACGCGCGGACGGCCTGCCGGGCGATGCACGGCGCCCAGGGGTACCGGTCGCCGTAGGCGTTGACGACGGAGGTCTCCGGATGCTCCGCGCCCATGCGGGAGTTGTGCGCGAGGACCACCCAGGAGTGCACCTGGAGGCCCGCGCCCGCCAGGGCCTCGGCCGCCTCCCCGTAGGGGTCCTCGCCCGCCACCCAGGACTGCGTGAAGGGGCGCAGCCCCCGGCCCGCCCAGCGCGTGGCGTCGGGCGGGTAGAGCACCGCGGCGTGTTCGGCGGTGACGATCCGGCGGCCGGGATGGCGCGGGGTCAGCGCCCGGGTGGAGTGGTAGGCGGAGGCCAGCGTCACCTGCTGGACGCCGGTGTCGGCGAGCCGGGCCGCGGCGTCCGGGTCCCCCACAACGTCCCAGGGGTACAGGAAGGCGGAGGCTCTCACTCGCCCTCCCCGGCACGGTACTTGTCCAGCACCGCACGGCCGCTCGCGATGATCGAGGCGAGCTCGTCGACGTGCTCCGCCGGGGGCTCGGTGAGCGGGGTGCGCACCGGTCCGACCTCCAGGCCCCCCAGCCGGACGGCCGCCTTCACGAGCGACACGGCGTACCCGTGGCCCTTGGCCCGCAGTTCGACGAGCGGCCGGTAGAAGTGGTCGAGCAGCGCGTTGGCCAGGTCGTCGTCGCCGGACTCCAGCGCCCGGTAGAAGGCGAGGGCGATGTCGGGGGCGAAGGCGAAGACGGCGGAGGAGTAGAGCGTGACGCCGATGCCCCGGTAGGCGAGCCCGGTGAGCTCCGCGGTGGGCAGCCCGTTGAAGTACAGGAAGTCCTCGCCCGGCAGCGCGCTGCGTACGGCGCTGACGATGCGCTGCATCAGGTCGAGGTCGCCGAGGCCGTCCTTGAGTCCGACGATCCCGGGCGTCCGGGCCAGGGCGACGACGGTCTCCGGGGTGAAGACGGCGTTGTCCCGCTGGTAGACGATCGTCTCCAGCGAGGTGGCGGCGGCGAGGGCCGTGTAGTGGGCGAGCAGTCCCTCCTGGCCGGCGACGACGAGGTAGGGCGGCATGGCGAGGAGCCCGTCCGCCCCCGCCTCCTCGGCGAGTTCCGCGTACCGGACGGCGAGCGCCGTGCCGTAGCCGGCACCGGCGACGACGGGCACCCGGCCGCCGGCCTCCTCGACGGCCGCACCGACGACGAGCCGGAACTCCTCGGGGTCCAGCGCGTGGAACTCGCCCGTGCCGCAGCAGGCGAAGACGGCCGCGGCACCGGCGTCGACACCCGTGCGCACGTGCGCGCGGAAGGCGTCGAGGTCGACGGCGCCGTCCGGCCCGTAGGCGGTGACGGGGAAGAAGAGCGGCCCGGCGACGGTGGTGAGTCGGGCGGCAAGGGGGGCTGAGGTCACGGGCGCTCCCTGAGCAGATCCAGGCGTGCACAATTATGATCGGTGTCCATATCTCTGAACGCTGCCACGCTAAGGCAGTCGCGCGGCGCCGGTCAAGACACGTACACCCGGACCGGGACCGGACCGGTCGGCACGGAGCGCCACTTGACGCGGTCCGCCACTCCTTCCTAGCGTGTCCACGCATGTGAATGCCGTCCATGAGCCGGACGCATCCCGGGCGATCGCGTGGCATCCGCGCGCCACGCGCACCTCGCTGTCCGTACGCCAGTCCCCCCGCAGCCCAGCCCCGCACCGTCCGCGCACGCCGCGCCCTGCGCCCTGTGCCCGCACCGAGGAGATCCACGTATGCCAGCTCCCCGTACCGTCCTTCTCACCGGCGCCGCCGGCGGCCTGGGCACCCTGATGCGGGGACTGCTCCCCGCGTACGGCTACGACCTCCGGCTCCTCGACGTCGCTCCCGTCGAGGGCGAGCCGGACGCGATCACCGCCGATCTCGGCGACAGGGCCGCACTGCGGGAGGCCGTACGGGGCGTCGACGCGGTGATCCACCTGGCGGGCATCTCCCTCGAAGCCTCGTTCGACAAGATCCTGCGCTCCAACATCGAAGGCACGTACAACCTCTACGAGGCGGCACGCGAGGAGGGCGTCGGGCGGATCGTGTTCGCCTCCTCCAACCACGCCATCGGCTACACCCCCCGCCCGCTCGCGGGTGATCCGCTGATCCCCGTCGGGACCCCCCGCCGCCCCGACACCTTCTACGGGCTGTCGAAGTCCTTCGGCGAGGACCTCGCCCAGCTCTACTGGGACAAGCACGGCGTGGAGACCGTCTCCGTGCGCATCGGCTCCTGCTTCCTGGAACCGACGTCGGTGCGGATGCTGTCCGTCTGGATGAGCCCCGGCGACGGAGCGCGCCTCTTCCACGCGGCCCTCACCGCCGAGGACGTGCGGCACACCGTGGTCTACGGCTCGTCCGACAACACCCGCCTGTGGTGGGACCTGACCACGGCCCGCTCCCTCGGCTACGACCCGCAGGACGACTCCGAGCAGTACGCGGAGAAGCTCGTCGCCGAGCAGGGCGAACTGGACCCGGACAACCCCGACCACGCCCACCTCGGCGGGCACTTCGTCACGAACCCCCCGATCTGGCCCCACTGACGGGCCCGCGCCGGTCCGTGCCGTAATTCGCGCGACGCGAGGCCGCGGGGGCGGGCACCATACGGCCATGCCGAAACCCTCCGGATTCCAGTACGAGCAGCACGGCGACGCGAGCGTCACCGTCACCCACCACGGCCGCCCCGCGGGCACCCTGCGCGGCGGCCGGGCGGAGAAGTTCCTGGCCGAGGTGGTCTCCGGCGACGCCCAGCTCGTCATGGCCCGCTGGACCGGCGCCTACCGGCACGGCAACGAACGCACCGCCCGCGAGCACCCCCGCAACCGGGCCCGCGGCGGGCGCTGAGCCGTACGGAGCAAGCCGCCGAAGGTAAGGGAACGGCAAAGCCGGGTCGTTCGTTACCCCGTGCATGACCGCAATGACCCCCGGCTCGAACATCCCTCTCTCCGCCGCCCGCGTGGCGGTGGACGTCGCCGCCCCGGTGCGGCTCGACGTCTCGGGCCTGCTGCTCACCGCCGACGGCAAGGTGCGCTCCGACGACGACTTCATCTTCTACAACCAGCCCTCGGGCCCCGGCGTGACGTACCGCCCGGGCGGCGGGTCCGCGCCCGACGCGATCGTCGTGGACACCACGGCGGTCCCCCCGGGCATCGAGAAGATCGTGGTCACGGCGAGCCCCGACGCCGCGGGCCGGACCTTCCAGGGCGTCGAGCCCACCGCCACCGTGCGCAACGCGGACGACGGCAGCGCGCTCGCCACCTTCACCCCGCCGCAACTGGGCAGCGAGACGGCACTGGTGGTCATCGAGATCTACCTGCGCAACGGCGCCTGG
This sequence comes from Kitasatospora papulosa, assembly GCF_000717245.1. Classification (GTDB taxonomy): domain Bacteria; phylum Actinomycetota; class Actinomycetes; order Streptomycetales; family Streptomycetaceae; genus Streptomyces; species Streptomyces papulosus. The sequence continues at coordinate 1,208,040 of NZ_JNYQ01000001.1, read as the reverse complement.
AAGGCCCGCGCGGTCGGCCAGGGCTACGCGAACGGTCTGGCCGGGATCGCGACGGACTTCGGCGTCTCGGTGGAGGAGCCCGCCGCCGCGGCGCCCGCTCCGGCCGCACCCGTCGCCCCGCCCGTCGCTCCCCCGGCCCCCGTGGCCGCTCCCGTGGACCCCCGGATCGCTCCCCCCGCCCCCGCGGCCCCGCCGGCACCGCCCGCCCCGCCCGCCGGCTCCGGCAAGATCAACCTCGACAAGGGCCGGATCAGCCTCCAGAAGAACCAGACGGTCTCCCTGGTCAAGGGCGGCAGGCCGCTGCTCTCGCAGGTCAAGATGGGTCTGGGCTGGGAGCCCGCGTTCCGGGGCAAGGACATCGACCTCGACGCCTCGGTGATCGCCTTCGGCCCCGACCGCGGCCACCTGGACAGCTGCTACTTCGGCAAGCTCTCCATCCTGAACGGCGCGATCAAGCACTCCGGCGACAACCTCACCGGAGAGGGCGCGGGTGACGACGAGGTGATCGTCGTCGACCTCGGCAGGATCCCCGCCGAGGCCACCGGACTGGTCTTCACGGTCAACTCGTTCACCGGGCAGAAGTTCACCGAGGTCGCCAAGGCCTACTGCCGGCTCATCGACGCGGCCACCGGGGAGGAGCTGGTCCGCTTCGACCTGACCGGGGCGGAACCGCAGACCGGCGTAATGATGGCCAAGCTGATCAAGCAGTTCTCCGGTGAGTGGGAGATGACGGCCATGGGTGAGTTCGTGAAGTCACGGACCGTCCGCGGCATGGTCAAGCCCGCCGCGAAGGCCCTGTAGCGCCCGACGGGCCCCGCAACGGCTTCCGGGGCACCTGACGGGTCTCCCCTTCAGGTGCCCCGGATCCGGAGAGTCTCCGGCGGGACGCGTAGCGTGCTCGTGCGCTCCCTCAGAGCTTGGTCAGCTTCGAGTACGGACTCAGGATCCTCCCCTGTCGACCGGAGAAGTCGATGAGTACCGCGTCGTTGTCGCCCTCGACGGCGAGGACCCGACCGAGTCCGAACTGGTCGTGCGACACCCTGTCGCCCACATCGAAGCACTCGACCGGTGGGGCCGCCTGGGCCGGGCGGTTGAAGGGACTGGAAGGCAGGTGACGCCGGGAACCGGCTGACTGTTTCATTACGGTCGAGTATGCGCCCTGTAAGCGCCGGACGCCATGCCCGACCGCTCCGGAGGGGTCAGTAGTGCCGCATTCGTAATCAGCGGTTCCAGGGCCAGTCGGCGCTCCTGCCCGCTTCCAGCAAGGGCACCATGCGGAACGCCGCGTCGGAAAGTCCCCCGAACGTGTGGCGGTTCTCGCTTCCGGACGGCGCGTGACCGACCCGGTGGCCGGCGAGGTTCCAGGTGTAGACGGGCACGGTCGGCGGGATCCCTCCGGTGGCGTCGCCGTAGTAGGTGAACGACGCCTGCTCGTCGGTGACGATCAGCACCCGGTCGTGCGCGCGGTAGTGCTTGCGCACCGCCTGCACGGTGTTCGTGCCGCCCAGGTCGCCGAACCGGTCCAGGATCCTCAGCACGGACTCCCCTTTGCGGTACCCGACCGCCGAGCTGGTCGTGCCGAACTCCACCAGGTCCGCGTCCGCGGCCCGCAGCGCGAGCGACGCACCGAAGACGGCCGCCGCGTCCGCACGGTTCAGCAGGGAGCGGTCGGAGAGCGGCGACCACATCGACCCCGAGCGGTCCACCAGGATCAGGGTGCGGCCGGGCAGCGCCGGGACGTTCGCCAGGGAGTGACCGAGCGCCTGCTCCAGCGGGTACGCCCAGCGCAGCGACGGCGCGTGCCGGTACGCCGCGAGGTAGCGGAAGGGGAACTGCCGCGACGAGGCCACGGCCTCCGGGTCACTGATCCGTGCCGCCACACGCGCCGCGGTCCCGTCCGGGACCCCCGCCTCGTCGAAGTTGCGGAGGTTGCGCACGAGCGCCATCGCCCCCATGGACGGGATCACGGCCTCCCAGGCCGCGGCGTCCATCGGCCCCTGCAGCCAGCCGGCCAGCGCCTCCCAGGTCATGCCCGCCTCGGCCAGCCGCTCCGCGCCTCCGGGCCCGGTGATCACCGAACGCCGTTCGGCGGCCGGTACCGCCATGAGTGCCCGGTGGGCCGTCAGCGTGCGGTCCGACGCGGGCGCCTCCGCGCCCTCGGGGTGGTGCCTGCGGTCCAGCGCGTACCGGAACAGATCGCCCTGCCAGGGCTTGGCGGGGTCCGGCGCGGCGTGCACCAGGTTGAGTACGTCACCGAAGCGGTAGACCCTGGACGCGGTGTCGTACTTCAGCAGCGCCTTGCCGTCCCAGAGCCGGCGCACCGCGTCGGCGATCCCGCGCTTGACGGGCTTGGGCACGGCGCGGCCGTAGCGCGAGGTCCAGTACCCGAGCAGTTCACCGGGCTCGTCCGCGCGCAGCAGTACGGAGTCCACGACCTGCCGGTTGGAGGGGCCGTCCACCGCGCCGGCGTCGAGCCGCGCCTTCACGTACTCGGCGGCGCCGACGACCGACGCGGTGCGCATCCGTCCGTCGCGGCGCAGCCAGCGCAGCAGCCCGGCCGTCCACTCCGGGTCCTCGACGGCGAGCGCCCGCACCAGCGCGGCGTAGCGCGTGTCGCGCTCCTCCCCGTCCTCGTGGAAGGTCTCCTGCGACACGAAGTTGGCGACCGCGAGCAGGAACAGCTCGGAACGGCTGTCGCGCAGATGCCCTGTGGCGCCCTGGTGGTTGCGGGCGGTGCATCCGGTCGTCGTCACGGGCGAGGTGACAGGGGAACGGGTGAGCCGGGTGTTGAAGCGTGCCATGTGAATTCCCCCGAATTCATGGGAGAGGGCACAGCGGAGGAGGGGTGCCCGAGATCAGGAGTCGGCGACGGTGCTCTTCCGATGCTCTGTCCGGCTGAGCTACCGGCCGTGGCCGGGCGGGACTCGAACCCGCGACCCTCGGATCAATGAAGTATCCGTCACCTGCGCACCGGGCACCCCGGCGCATGTGCCTCCCGAGATCAGGACGGCTGCGGCGTGTTTCGGGAAAGGAAGTAGCCGCTGCCTTCGCACCGGGAGGTGCATGGCCATGACTCTAGGAGGACGGCCGCGCGGCGCGCGAGGGGATTTCCCGCGCGCGCCGCACGTGCCGGTGCCGGGTCAGTGCTTGTGCGGCTGGCGCTTCCACGGGCCCGTGATGGCGAGCATGATGCCGGGGGTCTGGATGTTGGCGAACAGCGTCTTCCCGTCGGGCGAGAAGGTGACCCCGGTGAATTCGCTGTAGGAGGGGTCCTCCTCCGTGCCGCCGTTCAGCTCGTTGCGCGCGATCGGGTAGGTGCGGCCGCTGTCGGTGGCCCCGAAGAGGTGCTGGATCCCTTCGCCGTCCTCGGCGATGACCAGACCGCCGTAGGGGGACACGGTGATGTTGTCCGGGCCGTCGAAGGCGCCGTCCTTGGAGGGGTCGGCGTTGACGCCGAGGAGCACCTTCAGGGTCAGCGTGCGGCGCTTGGGGTCGTAGAACCAGACCTGGCCGTCGTGGGCGACCGGGCTCTCGCCGCGCGCGAAGGAGGAGACGACGTAGGCACCGCCGTCGCCCCACCACATGCCCTCGAGCTTGCGGGCCCGGGTGACCTGTCCCTCGGTGAACTGCTTGCGGACCGAGACCGTCTTCGCGTCGCGGTCGGGCACGTCGGCCCAGTCCACGCCGTAGACGGTGCCGATCTCCGTGGCGCGCGACAGGTCGTCGACGAACGCGCCCTTCCTGTCGAAGCACTTGGCGGCCTGGAGGACACCGGCGTCGTCGGCGAGCGTGCGCAGCTTGCCGCGGCCGTGCGTGAAGCCGTGCGGCGGGACCCAGCGGTAGAGCAGGCCGTTGGGGCCGGAGGCGTCCTCGGTCAGATAGGCGTGGCCGCGCTTCGGGTCGATGACGACGGCCTCGTGGGCGTACCGGCCGAACGCCTTGATCGGTCGCGGGTCGCGGTTGGCGCGCTTGTCGTACGGGTCGACCTCGAAGACGTAGCCGTGGTCCTTGAGGAGGCCGTTCTTGCCGGCCTTGTCCTCGGTCTCCTCGCAGGTGAGCCAGGTGCCCCACTCGGTGCTGCCGCCCGCGCAGTTGGTCGACGTGCCGGCGATACCGACCCACTCGGCGGTGCGGCCGTCGCGGCGGGTCTCCACGACCGTGCAGCCGCCGGCGGCGACCGGGTCGTACACGAGGCCCTCGGTGAGCGGGACGGGGTGCTCCCAGCCGGCCCGGGTGCCGCTCAGCTCGTGGTTGTTGACCAGCAGGGTGACTCCGCGGGCCCCTTCGAAGGCGGCGGTGCCGTCGTGGTTGGAGGGGGTCGGCTCGCCGGTCTCCAGCTTGGTGACACCGCTGTGGGTGAGGACGCGGTACGAGAATCCGGCGGGCAGCGCGAGTATGCCCTTCGGGTCGGGGAGCAGCGGGCCGTAGCCGAGCTCCTTGCCGAGCCCGTGCCCCTTGTCGTCGTCGTGCCCGTGTCCGCCGCCGTGTCGCGCGTCCTCGGCCGCCAGGGCGCCGGGAGCCGTGGCCAGGGTGCCGACGGCACCGGTCAGGGCTATGCCGGCGCCGGTGAGGGCGGACTGTCTGCTGAATTCCCTGCGCGTGATCGACATCGAGGACTCCTGCTGGTGCGTGGCCGGGTGGGTTGGCGCGATCACGCTCCCTGCCCCGCACCAACAGGAGTTGAACGACGTACGACGTCGAGCGGGCCTGCACATCAAACCGTGCCGCGTTCCGGGACGAACCGGTGCACCCGGCCGTGTCCGGTGCAGGACGCCCTGGCCGAAACCCTCCGCCCCGAGCCCTCCCGGCTCCAGGCGCTCAGCGGTCCGGACCGGCCGTGCACGCCCCGGGTTCAGTCCTTCGCGCGCGAGCGGGCCTTGAAGGCGGCCTTGCGGGCGTCCTTGGCGATCTTGCGGTCCCGGTGCAGCCGTCCCACGGCCTCCAGCACGTCCGGCGTCGCGGGGTGCTCGACCCTCCATGCCTGGTCGAAGAAGCCGCTGTGCTGGCCGGAGAGCCCTTCGACCAGTTCCTGGAGCTCCTCCAGATCGCCGTCCGCGTCCAGTTGGGCGGCGATCGTGTCGACGGCGAGCCAGAAGATCATCGACTCCGGAGGCGCCGGTACGTCCGCGGCGCCGCGCTCCGCGAGCCAGACCCGCGCCAGTCCGCCGAGTTCGGGGTCGTCGAGCACGGCGCGCACGGCGGGCTCGGCCTCCGGCCCGACCAGCGCGAGGGCCTGCTGGCAGTGGAGCCTGCGCAGCGGGGCGCGCTCGTCGGCTCCCCGTGCCGCGCCCAGGAGTTCGGCAGCGGCCGCCTCCGCCTCGTCCGTGCCGCGCCGGCCGAGCCAGAGGCCGACCTCGGTGCGCGCGGCCTCCTCGGGGTAGTACGCGATGCCGTCGAGGAGGACGTCGGCCCCCTTGTCCGCGAGGTCACCGACGGCGGGGGCGTCCACGCCGGCCTCCAGCATGCGTTCCCGGATGCCGTAGAGACCGAGCGGGGTCAGCTTGACCATGCCGTAGCGGGTGACGTCGTCGTCGTCGGCGGGCGGTGTCGCCTCCTCGCCCTCCTCGGTCAGCAACGCCTCGTCCACCGGCCGGTACTCGACGATCCCGATGGGGGCGAGCACCCGGAACTGGTCGTCCAGCCGCATCATGACCTCCGACACCTGTTCGAGGACGTCGTCGGTGGGCTCGCCCATGTCCTCGGGCACCACCATGGACGCGGCCAGGGCGGGCAGCGGTACCGGGGCGTCCGCGGGACCCGCCTCCGAGAGCGTCAGCAGATAGAGGTTGCCGAGCACGCCGTCGAGGAATTCGGCCTCCTCCTGCGGGTCCCAGTCCAGGGCCTCGAAGTCGACGCTGCCGTCCTCGCCGATGAGGTCGGCGAAGTCGTCGAAGGCCGGGGCGGTGGCGTCCGCGTGCACGGCCTCCAGGCCGTCGAGCCAGATCGCGAGGACGTCCTGCGGCGAACCGGAGGTCAGCAGGCCCAGGTTCTCCCCGACCGTCACGGTGCCTTCGGCGTCGTCCTCCGCCTCCTCGCCCTCCGGGTCCTCGACGTCGAGGAGCCCCGTGTCGACGGCGAGGCGCCATGCCTCGCTGGCGTACGCCGCGCCGTCCTCGTCGTCGCCGAGGCCCAGGTGCTCGGCGGCCGCGGGCAGCTGCGCCTCGACGAGCTCGCCGCCGGCGCCCACCCGGGTCGCGGGGCCCGCCCAGCGGGCGAGGCGGACGGCCCGGGCGAGCAGCGGAGCGGCCAGCGCGTCCCGTGCCAGCTCGGCCTCGGTGTGCAGCCGCACCGGCGGCAGGGAGGGGCGCTCTGCGGACATCAGGGGGTTCTCCTCGGGGCGTGCGCGGGATGTGTGCGACGGGCCGGCCCCTGTGTGTACGGGTCCCCGGCCGCGGGCTCCAGCGTAGACGCATTCCGTCCCGTGGTGCCCGGTTCCGTCCGAGGTCCCCGCCGATGCCGGGGCGGGCCTCCGGCGGCGCGCTGCCGCTTCCCCGGCCGGGGTGGTCCCGGGCCCGGAGCCGTCGCGGGACCGGCGGTCCGACGCCCGCCCGGCGTGCGCGCCGTGCACGGCCGCCCCCGGGGATCAGGGCAGGTGACGACCGGTCAGCCGGCCGTGTCCTCGCGCCAGGCCGTCGTGTTCAGCTCGTCCATCAGCCGGACGTCGTGTTCCTCCAGCGGGAAGATCCTCGCCCCGGCGTCCGGCGCGGCCGCGATCTCCAGGGCGTCGCCCTCGATGAGGTCGCCGCCCTCCTTCGTGGAGACCCAGGCCAGGGTCGACGTGACCGTCCCGCCGGGCCGGAGCACGACCTCCTCGGGCCCCTCGTCGTTGCCGAACATCGATCCGCCCGGGTTGACGGGGACGGGGATGCGCCCCCCGTCCTCGCCCAGCGCCCGGACCGACGGGTAGCCGTGGACCCGGTACGGCCGCTTCCCGCAGTTGGTGAGCGTGAGGGTGACGGCGCGGTGGAACATCGCCGTCTGGACGGGCCCCATGTCCACGACCGCACCGGATGCCGGGCAGTCACCGGCCGACGGCGAGGGGCTCGGGGCGCCCTGGGCCGGCGCGTCCGTCGTGGCCCCGGCGCCCGGGGCTGGGGCGGTGCCGGCCGGCCGCGTCGCGGCCGTGCGGCCCGGTTCCGGGGCCGGCTCCCCCTCACCCGCCGGGACGAGGAATCCGGCGCAGCCGGACAGCGTCAGGACGGCCGCCGTGAGCACGGCCGCCGAGATCGTCTTCCGTACGCGCATTCCGTGTGCCCCACCCCTGGAACGGTTCGTCGCCTCTCTGTTCGATCATGCCAGAGGGGCTTCACCGTTCAGCGTCTCTTGCCTTCCACCCCAAGCAGATCTAAGTGGACCCGCACCGGCCGGACACGGAGACTGCGGACATGACTTCCCCCGCCACGAGGCCCTTCGGCCGCGCCCTCTGCGCCATGATCACACCGTTCACCGCCGCGGGCGGCCTGGACCTGGACGCCGCCCGCCGCCATGCCGCCGCCCTCGTGGCGGACGGGTGCGACGGTCTCGTGCTCAGCGGCACCACCGGCGAGTCACCGACCACGACGGACGAGGAGAAGACGGCGCTGCTGCGGGCGGTCCGGGAGGCGGTCGGGGGCTCGGTCCCGCTGATCGCGGGGGTGGGGAGCTCCGACACCCGGCACACGGTCCGGCTCGCGCAGGAGGCGGAGGCGGCGGGCGCGGACGGCCTGCTGGTGGTGACCCCCTACTACAGCCGCCCGCCGCAGGCCGCCGTGGAGGCGCACTTCCTCAAGGTCGCGGAGGCGACCGGCGTCGGGCTGATGCTGTACGACATCCCGGGCCGCACCGGCACGCGCATCGAACCGGCGACGCTGCTGCGTCTGGCGCAACACCCGCGCGTCCTCGCGGTCAAGGACTGTTCGTACGACCTGCTCGCGGCCACCGGGGTGATGGCGCGGACCTCGCTGGCGTACTACTCGGGCTGCGAGGAGCTGAACCTCCCGCTGTACGCGATCGGCGGTGCCGGATACGTCAGCACGGTCGCCAACGCGGTCCCCCGTCAGATGCGGGCCGTGCTGGACGCGTTCGACGCCGGTGACACCGCGGAGGCGGCCCGTCTCAACGGTCTGGTGGCTCCGCTGGTCGAGGCCATGATGGCCGCCGGCCTGCCGGGCACCGTCACCGCGAAGGCGCTGCTGGGCGCGGGGACGGTCCGGGAACCGCTGCAGCCCGCCGGCCGCGAGGCGGCCGCCGGGCTGCGTGGGCTGTACGAGGAACTCCTCGCCGCTACCGCCTAGTCGTTGCTGTGCAGGACGTCGTTGAGCCCGTCCCACACCGCGTTGTTCGGGCGGGCCTCGACGGCTCCGGTGACCGAGTTGCGGCGGAAGAGGATGTTCGAGGCGCCGGAGAGCTCGCGCGCCTTGACGACCTGTCCGTCCGGCATCGTGACCCGGGTGCCGGCCGTGACGTAGAGCCCGGCCTCGACGACGCACTCGTCGCCGAGCGCGATCCCGATGCCCGCCTCCGCGCCGATCAGGCAGCGCTTGCCGATGGCGATGCGCTCCTTGCCGCCGCCGGACAGCGTGCCCATGGTGGAGGCGCCGCCGCCGATGTCGGACCCGTCGCCGATGACGACGCCCGCGGAGATGCGCCCCTCGACCATGGAGGTGCCGAGGGTGCCCGCGTTGAAGTTGACGAAGCCCTCGTGCATCACGGTCGTGCCGGAGGCGAGGTGCGCCCCGAGCCTGACCCGGTCGGCGTCGGCGATCCGTACGCCCTTGGGCGCGACGTAGTCCGTCATCCGGGGGAACTTGTCCACGGAGGTGACCTGGAGGTGCAGGCCCTCGGCGCGGGCGTTCAGCCGGACCTTCTCCAGGTCGTCGACGGCCACCGGACCCAGCGACGTCCAGGCGACGTTGGCGAGGAAGCCGAAGATGCCGTCGAGGTTCTGCCCGTGGGGCTGGACGAGACGGTGCGAGAGCAGGTGCAGCCGCAGGTAGGTGTCGTGCGCGTCGAGCGGCTTGTCGTCGAGCGAGGAGATGACCGTGGACACGGCGACGATCTCCACACCACGGCGCGCGTCCACACCGATGGCCTTGGCCGCGCCCTCACCGAGGCGGTTCACCGCCTCGTCGGGGGTCAGGCGCTGCGTGCCCGCGGGGCCGGGCTCGGCGGTGAGCTCGGGGGCGGGGAACCAGGTGTCGAGGACGGTGCCGTCACCGGCGATGGTGGCGAGGCCGGCGGCGACGGCGCCGGTGGTGCGGGCGGAGCCCTGGGAAGTCGTGTCGGTCATGCACAGAACCTAACCGTCCGAGCCCCGCGCGTGCGAACCGGTCTCAGGTGCCGGAGCGTGTCCGTCCGTCTCCCGCCGGGTCAGCGGTCGCCCGGGGGTCCCGTCTCCGTCGCCCCGAGGAGGCGTTCCCCCGTGCCGGACCGCGCGCGCTCCGGTCGGCTCCCCCCTCGGCGAGCCTCGCCAGCATCTCCCGGGTGTACACCGGGTCGAACTCGCCGCCGGTCAGGAGCACCTGGAGGCAGATCCCGTCCAGCAGCGCCGTGAGCGCCCGCGCGGTGGCCGGGTCGGTGCGGTGGGCGATCGGCTCGACCAGCGCGTCGGCCCACTCGCCCGCCACCGGCCGCAGGACGGGCCGCCTCAGCGCCGCGAGGTACAGCTCGTACTCCAGCTCCATCGGCCCGCGCCCGCCCGAGAACCACTCCCCCAGCAGCCGGGTCAGCGCGTCGGCGAGCGGGACGGCGGGGTCGGCGAGACCGCCCCCCTCCCGGACCATCCGGGCGAAGTTCTCGTTGCACCGGCGGAGCGCGGCGACCAGCAGCTCGTCGAGGGAGGCGAAGTGGTACGTCGTCGAGCCGAGCGGCACATCCGCCTCGGCGGCCACACTGCGGTGGCTGAGACCAGCGATGCCCTGGGCGCCGACGACCCGGATGGCCGCCTCGATGATGCGCTCGCGCCGCTCGGGGTCGTGCCGCCGGGCCATCAGTGGGCCCCTCCGAGATTGAGGACCACGACCCCGGCCACGATCAGCGCGATGCCGGCCAGCTTGGCCGGACCCGCGGACTCGCCCATCCAGAGGACGCCGATGGCGGCGACGGCCGCGGTGCCCACCCCCGCCCAGATGGCATAGGCGGTGCCGATCGACAGCGTCTTCAGGGTCTGGGCGAGCAGCGCGAACGCCAGCACGTAGCCCACGACCGTGACGAGCGAGGGCCACAGCCGGGTGAAGCCCTCGCTGTACTTCATGGCCGTCGTCGCGGTCACCTCCGCCGCGATGGCCGCGGCCAGCAGTCCGTATCCCATGCGTACAAGCGTACACAACGTTGCGTACGGCCGTACACATCGCGCGCACCCCTCCCGCTCCCCCGCAGCGGCCCCGGAACGCCCGGACCGGCCGGGATCCACCGGCGCCCGGACGCTACGGTGTCCGCACCGGTATGACCTGATGACAACCGGACGATACGAACAAACGGAGCAGTGGTGGCGCAGGACGCAGGGTGGGGCGGGGGCGCCTACGGGGGCGCGCCGTACGGCGGTTACCCCTTCGGGGGGCCTCCGGGGTGGGGCGGCTGGGTGCCGCCGCCGAAGCCGGGGGTGATACCGCTCGCGCCGCTGGGACTCGGGGACGTCCTGGGCGGAGCGTTCTCGACGATGGGCAGGTACTGGAAGCAGCTGTTCGGCATGGCGGCGGCGCTCTACGGCGGCGCCACGCTGCTGATGGGCGCGGCGGTGGCCGTCGCCTACTCCGCCGTCTCCGACCATCTGGACCGGGTGGTGGCCCTCGACCACGACGAGACGGCGTCGTCCACGGACGTCGTTCCGCTCGTGACCGCGGGCATCGTCCTCGGGCTGCTGGGCATCGTCACCATCTCCGTCGTCTCCGGCCTGATGTACGCGGCGGTCCCGGCGGTGCTGCAGGAGGCCGTCCTGGGCAGGCCGGTCGCGTTCTCGACGGTGTGGCGCAGGGCGTGGGCCCGCGTCTTCCCCGTGATCGGCGCGGTGATCCTCACGTCGCTCGTGGCGATCGTGCCCGTCCTGCTCGTCATGGTCGCGTTCTTCGGGCTGGTCGTCGGTCTGCTCACCATGGACGGGGACAGGGGCGCGGCCGTCGCCCTGTCGCTGGGCGTCGTCGGCGCCCTGGCGACCGGGCCGCTGGCGGTCTGGCTCTGGATAAAGGTCTGTCTGGCTCCGGCGGCCGTGGTCTTCGAGGGCCAGGGTCCCGTCGCCGCGCTGCGCCGGTCCGCCCAGCTGGTGAAGGGCGACTGGTGGCGGATCTTCGGCATCACCCTGCTGGCCGGGCTGATGGCGGCCGTCGCCGGGTACATCGTGCAGATCCCGTTCTCGTTCCTCGGCCTGTTCCCCGGGATGCTCGGGACCGCGTCGCTGGACGAGGACCCGAGCACCGCGGCAGTGGTGGTGGCGATGAGCGGCTACCTGGTCGCGACCCTGCTGGGGATGACGGTGAGCCAGATCATCTCCACGACGTTCCCGCAGCTGGTGACCGGTCTGCTCTACGTCGACCGGCGGATCCGCACGGAGAACCTCGGCCCGGTGCTGGCCGAGGCCGCGGGCGTACCGCCGCAGGGCTTCCCCCACCAGGGGCCCGTCCCCCCGCCGTACGGAGGCGGGACACCTCAGTGGTGACCCGCCCCCGGTGCCGCGGGGCGGAGCGGGTCAGCCGCCCACGGTGAACCAGGTGGCGCGGGACTTCTTCCACTCGGCGTGGCCGAGGTCCTTCGCCTCGGTGCCGTCACCGTAGAGATCGGCCGCCCCGGCGTCGGTGATCACCTGGGCACGGGCCCCGGCGGCCGTCAGGTCCGGCACCGAGACGACGGCCTCCCAGCCGCCCGGGTCGGTGGTGGGCAGCTCGGTGACCTTCACCGGCGCGTGTCCGGCGACGCCGTCCCAGCGGTAGAGGGCGTAGGGGTCGGAGTTGTCGTCGGCCGCCCAGGACCCGGCCACGATCAGGTACTGGTCGGCGGCGTTCTTCCGGATGTCACGGATGGTCAGCCCGCCGAGGTCCAGCTGGACCGGCGTACCGAACACGGCCTTCGCCCCGCTGCCGGCGACCTTGTCGAAGTTGGTCACGGGCACCAGGAGCGCCTTGCCGCCGGCCTTCGGCGGAACCAGGGGCGCGCGGAAGCCGACGTACGCGGTGGTCGTCGAGCCGGGCGCGAACTCCAGTCCCTCGACGTTGAATCCGTCGATCTGCTTGGGCGCCTGGCCGTCCTCGGTGCCCGCGGCGAAGCCGAACCGGTCCCCGTTCGCCTCGTCCCAGGCGACCAGGTCGTCGCGGAGCCTCTGGTACGAGCCGCCGACCGTCAGCTGGGTGGCGGCGCCGGAGCCGGTCACGGTCGTGGCGAAGACGGTGTTGCGGGCGGACTTGTACTCGCCGTCCTTGTTGTTGCCGAGCGATCCCGTCCAGTAGACGGTGTTCCCCACCCGTGCGGCCCCCTCGATGTCGATCTCCTTGCTCACCCCGAGCTTCGAGGCGACGTCCCAGGTCCGCACGGGGGCGCCGGAGACCGAGAGGTCGTAGAGGCGCAGGGTGTTGGACTCGTCGTCCGCCACCACCGCGTACCCGCCGCCTACGTCGACGGCCGCCGAGGCGTCCGACGAGCCGGTCGCCCAGCGGGTGCCGGACGAGTTCTGCACGGCGGCCGACGCGGCGTAGTGCAGCACCGTGGTCGCGGTCTTCCCGCCGAGCCCGGTGACCTTCAGGGTGAGGTCGGTGTACCCACGGGCGTGGGCACCGACGGAGACCTGCCGGGTGGCACCGGTGCCGGTGACGGTCACGTCGGAGACCGCGGCCACCGAGGACCTGGAGCTGGCGGAGGCGGTCACGGTGAGCGCCGAGACGTCGGCGCCGCTCTGCGCGACGGTCACGGCGGCCGTCGGGTCTCCCGTGGCACCGACCGCGCCGGACAGGTAGGACGCCGACAGGGCGATCGTCGGGGTCCCGTAACCCGCGGCGTGCGCGGGAACGTTGCCGACCGGCGCGGCCAGTACGAGGATCCCGGCGGCGGCGAAGGCCGCCCTGCGGTTCTGGAGCGGAAGCTGGTGCAGCACGGCGTGCCTCTCGTCGGCGTGGTGTCGAGGAGCAGGCTCCGTCCCCGGCGCCAACGGCGGGGGCACGGCACGGGTACGGCGGACGAACAGCACGGGACGCCCGTGAGGGCGCGCGGCCTCCGTGCCCCGGACGCGTGCGGAACGGCGAACGGCCGTGGCCGCCAGGAGGACTGGCGGCCACGGCCGTTCGCACGGGTGGAGCGGGAGGTCGATCAGACGTTGAAGCCGAGCGCGCGGAGCTGCTCACGGCCGTCGTCGGTGATCTTGTCCGGGCCCCACGGCGGCATCCAGACCCAGTTGATCCGCAGCTCGTTGACGATGCCGTCGGTCGCGGACTTCGCCTGGTCCTCGATGACGTCGGTCAGCGGGCAGGCCGCGGACGTCAGCGTCATGTCGAGGGTGGCGATGTTGGCGTCGTCGATGTGGATGCCGTAGATCAGGCCCAGGTTGACGACGTCGATCCCCAGCTCGGGGTCGACCACGTCGTACAGCGCCTCGCGGACCTCCTCCTCGGAGGCCGGCTTGGTCGTGAGAGTCTCGTTCTCGCTCATGCGGTCTTCCCTTCGGACAGCGCCTGCGCCGTCGCGTCCTTCCACGCCATCCAGCTCAGCAGCGCGCACTTGACCCGGGCCGGGTACTTGGAGACACCGGCGAACGCGACCGCGTCCTCCAGCACCTCCTCCATCGCGTCGTCCGGCTCCAGCTGACCCTTGGACTGCATCAGTTCCAGGAAGGTCTCCTGGATCCTCTGCGCCTCGCCGAGCTCCTTGCCCACCAGCAGCTCGTTGAGCACGGAGGCGCTGGCCTGGCTGATGGAGCAGCCCTGACCCTCGTAACTGACGTCGGCGACGGTCTCTCCGTCGTACTTCACGCGGAGCGTGATCTCGTCGCCGCACGTCGGGTTGACGTGGTGCACCTCGGCGTCGCCGTCCCGCAGGCCACGCCCGTGGGGGTGCTTGTAGTGGTCCAGGATCACTTCCTGGTACATGGAATCAAGCTTCACCAGTCAACCCTCTGCCGTCTAACCGAAAAAGTTCCGCACGTGCTCCAGCCCGTCCACCAGGGCGTCGACCTCGGCCGGCGTGGAGTACAGATAGAACGACGCTCGCGTCGTCGCAGGAATTCCGTACCGCAGGCAGACCGGCCGTGCGCAGTGGTGTCCGACCCGGACGGCGATGCCCTGCTCGTCGAGCACCTGCCCCACGTCGTGGGGGTGGATGTCGCCGAGCGTGAAGGAGATCGTCGCCCCGCGGTCCTCGGCCGTCGCCGGACCGATGATCCTGAGGTCCGGGACCTCCAGGAGCCGGCGCACCGCGTACTCGGTGATGGCCTGCTCGTGGCGGTGGATGTTCTCCATACCGATGGCCGAGAGGTAGTCCACGGCCGCGCCGAGGCCGACGGCCTGCGCGATCGGGGGCGTTCCCGCCTCGAACTTGTGCGGAGCCGGCGCGTACGTCGACGAGTGCATCGACACGGTCTCGATCATCTCGCCGCCGCCGAGGAAGGGCGGCAGGTCCTCCAGGAGCTCCTGCCGTCCCCAGAGCACGCCGATGCCCGTCGGGCCGACCATCTTGTGACCGGTGAAGGCCACGAAGTCGGCCTGCAGCGCCTGCACGTCGAGCACCATGTGCGGGGCCGCCTGCGAGGCGTCGATGCAGACCAGCGCACCGACCTGCTGGGCGCGGCGGACGATCGTCTCGACCGGGTTGACCGTGCCCATGATGTTGGAGACCAGGGTGAAGGAGACGATCTTCGTCTTCTCCGTGATGATCTCGTCGATGTTGGACAGGTCGAGGCGGCCGTCGTCGGTGATGCCGAACCACTTCAGCTTCGCGCCGGTGCGCTGCGAGAGCAGCTGCCACGGCACGATGTTGGAGTGGTGCTCCATCTCCGTGGTGACGATCTCGGTGTCGCTGTCGACCCGGTAGGGCTCGTCCGCCCAGCCGAGCATGTTCGCGACGAGGTTGAGCGACTCCGAGGCGTTCTTGGTGAAGATCACCTCGTTGCGGCTGGGAGCGT
Organism: Kitasatospora papulosa; assembly: GCF_000717245.1. Lineage (GTDB taxonomy): Bacteria > Actinomycetota > Actinomycetes > Streptomycetales > Streptomycetaceae > Streptomyces > Streptomyces papulosus. Next base: position 1,192,967 of record NZ_JNYQ01000001.1, on the reverse strand, counting down.
TGATGAAGGCGGCGACCTTGTCGCGGGCGCCTTCGTACAGCGCGGTGGCCTCCTCCGCGATGGTGTACACACCGCGGTGGACGTTGGCGTTGTGCCGCTCGTAGTACGCACTGAGGGCGTCGAGCACCTGGCGCGGTTTCTGCGAGGTCGCCGCGCTGTCCAGGTACACGATCTTCTTGCCGTCGTGGACCGTGCGGTCCAGGATCGGGAAGTCCTTGCGGATCGCCTCGGTGTCGAGGAGGCCGGAGAGCCCCTGTCGGGCGTCAGTCACGCGGAAGCGCCACCCTTCACATATGCCTCGTAGCCCTCGTTCTCCAGCTTGTCGGCCAGCTCGGCACCGCCGGACTCGGCGATGCGGCCGTTGGCGAAGACGTGCACGAAGTCGGGCTTGATGTAGCGGAGGATCCGCGTGTAGTGGGTGATCAGCAGGGTGCCGACCTCGCCGCCCTCACGGACCCGGTTGACGCCCTCGGAGACGACGCGCAGGGCGTCGACGTCCAGGCCGGAGTCGGTCTCGTCGAGGATCGCGACCTTCGGCTTGAGGAGCTCCAGCTGGAGGATCTCGTGGCGCTTCTTCTCACCGCCGGAGAAGCCCTCGTTGACGTTGCGCTCGGCGAAGGAGGGGTCCATCTGGAGCTCGGCCATCGTCTCCTTGACCTCCTTGACCCACGTACGCAGCTTGGGGGCCTCGCCACGGACGGCGGTGGCGGAGGTGCGCAGGAAGTTGGAGACCGAGACACCGGGGATCTCGACCGGGTACTGCATGGCGAGGAACAGGCCGGCGCGGGCCCGCTCGTCGACGGACATCTCCAGGACGTCCTCGCCGTCCAGGGTCACCGTGCCGCTCGTGATCGTGTACTTGGGGTGACCCGCGAGCGAGTAGGCGAGGGTGGACTTGCCGGACCCGTTCGGGCCCATGATGGCGTGCGTCTCGCCCTGCTTCACGGTCAGGTCGACGCCCTTGAGGATCTCCTTCGTGGCGTTGTCGGCCTCGACGGAGACGTGCAGGTCGCGGATTTCAAGCGTTGCCATGGGTGACTCAGGACTCCTGGGTGACGGAGACGAGCACATCGTCCCCTTCGATCTTTACGGGGTATACGGGGACGGGGCGCGTCGCGGGAAGACCGGACGGCTTGCCGGTGCGGAGGTCGAAGCTCGATCCGTGCAGCCAGCACTCGATCGCGCAGTCCTCCACCTCGCCCTCCGAGAGCGAGACGTTCGCGTGCGAGCAGATGTCGTTGATCGCGAACACCTCGCCCTCGGTGCGGACGACGGAGACCGGCGTGCCGTCGAGCTCCACCCGCTTCGGGGTGTCGTCCTCCAGCTCGCTCAGCGCACAGGCTTTGACGAAGGCCATCTCAGACCGACGCCTTCAGCTCGGCCTCGATCTTGTCGAGGAGCCGGGCCTCGACGTCCGGAAGGCCGATCTGCTGGACCAGCTCGGCGAAGAAGCCGCGCACGACGAGCCGGCGGGCCTCCTCGGCCGGGATGCCGCGGGACTGCAGGTAGAACAGCTGCTCGTCGTCGAAGCGGCCGGTCGCCGAGGCGTGGCCGGCACCGACGATCTCGCCGGTCTCGATCTCCAGGTTCGGTACGGAGTCGACCCGGGCACCGTCGGTCAGAACCAGGTTCCGGTTCATCTCGTAGGTGTCGGTCCCCTCGGCGGCGGCCTGGATGAGCACGTCACCGATCCACACGGCGTGGGCGTCGTCGCCCTGGAGCGCGCCCTTGTACACCGCGTTGGACTTGCAGTGCGGCGTGTTGTGGTCGACCAGGAGGCGGTGCTCCTGGTGCTGGCCCTTGTCGGTGAAGTAGAGGCCGAAGAGCTCGGCCTCCCCGCCGGGGGCGGCGTAGGCGACCCGCGGGTGGAGACGGACGAGGTCCCCGCCAAAGGTCACCACGATCGACTTGAACGAGGCGTCGCGGCCGACCAGCGCGTTGTGCTGGCCGACGTGGACGGCCGTGTCGTCCCAGTCCTGGACGGAGACGACGGTGAGCTTGGCACCGTCGCCCAGGACGTAGTCGACGTTGGCCGCGAGCACGGCGTCACCGGTGTGGTCGATGACGACGACGGCCTCGGCGAAGGCACCCAGCTCGACGACCTGGTGGCCGTAGGCCACACCGCCCTCGCCGTGCACGGTGATCCGGACCGGCTCGCTGAGCACGGCCTCCTTGGCGACCGTGACGACCGAGGCGTGCTGGAAGGACGAGTACGCCTGGGCGGCGACCCGGTCCACCGGGGTGCCCGCCTTGCCGAGCCGCGCGTCGTCGCGGCCCACGGTCTCGACGGTGACGCCCGAGGGCGCCTCGACGACGACCTTGACACCGTCACCGGTGGCGACGGCGGTGCCGTCGTGCAGGCCGCGCAGTCGCTCCAGCGGCGTGAACCGCCACTCCTCCTCGCGGCCGTGCGGGACCGGGAAGTCCGCGACGTCGAAGGACGGGGGCGCGCTCATGCGCGTGGCGACGGTGGACTCTGCCGCCACCGCGATGGACCCGGCGGTGGTGGAGCCCGCAGGGATGTTCTGAGCCTCAGCCATGGCTGTCGTAGTGCTCGCTTTCTCAGTCAAGAACTCTCGGGGACGATCGGCGGACGGCGGCGCCGTACTAGCCGACCGAGCCCTCCATCTGCAGCTCGATCAGCCGGTTGAGCTCGAGCGCGTACTCCATCGGCAGCTCCTTGGCGATCGGCTCGACGAAGCCGCGCACGATCATCGCCATGGCCTCGAACTCCGTCATGCCGCGGCTCATCAGGTAGAAGAGCTGGTCCTCGGAGACCTTGGAGACGGTCGCCTCGTGGCCCATCGACACGTCGTCCTCGCGGACGTCCACGTAGGGGTAGGTGTCGGAGCGGGAGATGGTGTCCACGAGCAGCGCGTCGCACAGCACGTTGGACTTGGCGCCGGGCGCACCCTCGCCGATCTCGATGAGACCGCGGTAGGAGGTGCGGCCACCGCCTCGCGCCACCGACTTGGAGACGATGTTGGAGGAGGTGTTCGGTGCCATGTGGACCATCTTGGCGCCGGCGTCCTGGTGCTGGCCCTCGCCCGCGAAGGCGATGGACAGGGTCTCGCCCTTGGCGTGCTCGCCCATGAGGTAGACGGCCGGGTACTTCATGGTGACCTTGGAGCCGATGTTGCCGTCGACCCACTCCATGGTCGCGCCCTCGTACGCCACGGCGCGCTTGGTGACCAGGTTGTAGACGTTGTTCGACCAGTTCTGGATGGTCGTGTAGCGGCAGCGGCCGCCCTTCTTCACGATGATCTCGACGACCGCGGAGTGCAGCGAGTCCGAGGAGTAGATCGGCGCGGTGCAGCCCTCGACGTAGTGGACGTAGGCGTCCTCGTCGACGATGATCAGCGTCCGCTCGAACTGGCCCATGTTCTCCGTGTTGATACGGAAGTAGGCCTGGAGCGGGATCTCGACGTGCACGCCCTTCGGCACGTAGATGAAGGAGCCGCCGGACCACACGGCGGAGTTCAGCGAGGCGAACTTGTTGTCACCGACGGGGATGACGGTGCCGAAGTACTCCTTGAAGAGCTCCGGGTGCTCCTTGAGCGCGGTGTCGGTGTCCATGAAGATGACACCCTGCGACTCGAGCTCCTCGTTGATCTGGTGGTAGACCACCTCGGACTCGTACTGCGCGGCGACACCGGCGACGAGGCGCTGCTTCTCCGCCTCGGGGATGCCGAGCTTGTCGTACGTGTTCTTGATGTCCTCGGGCAGGTCCTCCCAGGACTCCGCCTGCTTCTCCGTCGACCGGACGAAGTACTTGATGTTGTCGAAGTCGATCCCCGACAGGTCCGAGCCCCAGTTCGGCATCGGCTTCTTGTCGAACAGCTTCAGGCCCTTGAGCCGGAGCTTGAGCATCCACTCCGGCTCGTTCTTCTTCTCCGAGATGTCGCGGACGACAGCTTCGGACAGGCCGCGCTTCGCCGCCGCGCCTGCCGCGTCGGAGTCGGCCCAGCCGAACTCGTACGTGCCCAGGCCCTCGAGCTCAGGGTGGGCAGTCTCCGTGGGGAGCGTCATGCGGGGTTCCTCCCGGCCGTGCTTGCGGATGCTGAATGAGTGGTCTGTGAAGTCTGTGGTGCCGTGGGGCTGCCGCGCGGAACGAACGTCGTGCACACGCCGTCGCCGTGGGCGAGGGTGGCGAGACGCTGCACATGGGTCCCGAGCAGACTGGAGAAGAACTCCGTCTCCGCCTCGCACAGCTGCGGGAACTGCTCCGCTACGTGCGCGACCGGGCAGTGGTGCTGGCACAACTGCTCGCCCTGCTGGGGCCCCGGCGCGCTGCGCGCCGTAGCAGCGTACCCGTCGGCCGACAAGGCCTTGGCCAAGGCCTGGGTGCGGGCCTCGGGGTCCGCGGCCTCGATCACGGCCCGGTACGTCTCGGACTGGGAGGCCATCCTGGCGCGGGCGAAGGCGACGAGCGCCTCGTCCCCGGCGGTGTCGGCGATCCAGCGGAGCGCGTCGGCGGCGAGCTTGTCGTAGGACTGGTCGAACGCGTCCCGGCCGCAGTCGGTGAGCGCGAAGACCTTGGCCGGACGGCCACGGGTCCGCGTGCCGTACACCCGCTGCTCGCGGGCCTCGACCACGTCGTCGGAGACGAGGGTGTCGAGATGACGGCGTACGGCCGCCTGCGTCAGGCCGACCCGCTTCGCCAGGTCGGCGGCGGTGGACGGGCCGTGGTCCAGGATGGAGCGCGCGACCCGGTTGCGCGTCGAGCGCTCACCGGTCGCGAGTTCCTCCTGAGGAGCCTCGCCAACGTATTTCACAACGCCATTGTTGCGTAATTCCTCCGGGCCTGACAACCCGCCCCGTGACCGGGCGCGGTGCCCTTCATCACTAAGGCAGACCTAAGTTGACCTGCGGAAACGGATGATCTCGGCAGCCCTTCGCAGGTGGGCGCCGTCGCGGACCTCCGGGGGACGCGGGGCTCCCGGGCCCCGGCACGACGCTCCGGACACGTCCGGACACAGGGGGGAACCCGGCGCGCCGGACCCCTTTCCCGCCAGCCTAGACTTGCCCGCCATGAGCAGTGAGCCCGTCGTACAGGCCAGGGGCCTGGTCAAGAGGTACGGCACCAGGACAGCGGTCGACGGCCTCGACCTGGAGGTCTCGGCGGGCGCGGTGACCGCGGTCCTCGGCCCCAACGGCGCCGGCAAGACCACCACGATCGAGACATGCGAGGGCTACCGCCGGCCGGACGGCGGAACCGTGCGGGTCCTCGGCCTGGACCCGGTCGCGGACGCGGCCGCGCTCCGCCCCCGGATCGGCGTGATGCTGCAGTCCGGCGGCGTCTACTCCGGCGCCCGCGCCGAGGAGATGCTGCGCCACATGGCCAAGCTCCACGCCGACCCGCTGGACGTCGGCCCGCTCGTCGAGCGCCTCGGACTCGGCAGCTGCGGCCGGACCACCTACCGCCGGCTCTCCGGCGGACAGCAGCAGCGCCTCGCCCTGGCCATGGCCGTCGTCGGCCGCCCCGAGCTGGTGTTCCTGGACGAGCCGACGGCGGGCCTCGACCCGCAGGCCCGCCGCGCGACCTGGGACCTGATCCGGGAGCTGCGCACCGACGGGGTGTCCGTCGTCCTCACCACGCACTTCATGGACGAGGCCGAGGAGCTCGCCGACGACGTCGCCGTCATCGACGCGGGGCGGGTCATCGCCCAGGGCAGCCCGGAGCGGCTGTGCCGCGGCGGCGCGGAGAACACCCTGCGCTTCACCGGGCGCCCCGGCCTGGACCTCGGCTCGCTGCTGAAGGCGCTGCCCGACGGCAGCGAGGCCGCGGAGCTGACCGGCGGCGCCTACCGCATCACCGGGCGGATCGACCCGGAGCTGCTGGCGACCGTCACCTCCTGGTGCGCCCAGAACGGCGTGATGCCCGACGGCATCGCGGTGGAGCGGCACACCCTCGAGGACGTCTTCCTGGAACTGACCGGCAAGGAGCTGCGCGCATGAGCGCCGGTACGTACACCCCGCGCCCCGGCGCCGCCCCGCTGCACCGCATGATCGCGGCCCAGGCCGCGCTGGAGACGCGGATGCTCCTGCGCAACGGCGAGCAGCTGCTGCTCACCGTGGTCATCCCGGCGCTGCTGCTCGTCCTGTTCAGCGCGGTCGACGTCGTCGACACGGGCGCGGGTGAGGCGGTCGATTTCCTGACGCCGGGCATCCTGGCGCTCGCGGTGATGTCCACGGCCTTCACGGGCCAGGCCATCGCCACCGGTTTCGAACGCCGCTACGGCGTCCTCAAGCGGCTGGGCGCCTCGCCGCTGCCCCGCTGGGGCCTGATGACGGCCAAGACCCTCTCGGTGCTGGTCACGGAGGTGCTGCAGGTCGTCCTGCTGACGGTGATCGCCTTCGCGCTTGGCTGGTCGCCGCAGGGGAACCCGTTCTCCGTCCTGCTGCTGCTGGTCCTGGGCACCGTGGCCTTCTCCGGGCTGGGGCTGCTGATGGCGGGGACGCTGAAGGCCGAGGCGACGCTGGCCGCCGCCAACCTGGTCTTCCTGCTGCTGCTGGTCGGCGGCGGCGTCGTCGTGCCGCTGGACAGGTTCCCGGAGGCGGCACAGTCGGCCCTGGGCCTGCTGCCGATCTCAGCGCTCTCCGACGGGCTCAGGGACGTCCTGCAGCACGGCGCCGCGATGCCGTGGGGCGACGCGGCGGTCCTGGCCGTCTGGGCGGTGCTGGGGCTGGGCGCGGCGGCGCGGTTCTTCCGCTGGGAGTGAGGGCCCTCCCGGGGCGCCGTCCCGCGACAATGTCCGGGCTCACCCGGGAATGCCCACCCCTCGTGAAAACTTGCACAAGCCGTTCCTTACGATAGGGCGCGTGGAAACCCCCATCTCCTACATCGCCAAGCGCTGGACCCCGTCGGCGAAGACGGCCAAGCGAGCGGCGCTCGCCGCGGTGGTGATGAGCGTCTTCATCATCGTCACGGGCGGTGCGGTCCGGCTGACCGGATCGGGCCTGGGCTGCGACACCTGGCCCAAGTGCACCGACGACAGCCTCTTCGCCACCCCCGAGCAGGGTCTGCACGGCGCCATCGAGTTCGGCAACCGGATGCTGACCTACGTCCTGTCGGCCGCGGTCGGCTGGGCGATCATCGCGGCGCGCTCCCTGAAGCCCCGCAGGCGCGGTCTCACGCGCCTCGCCTGGTCGCAGTTCTGGCTGGTGATGGGGAACGCCGTCATCGGCGGGATCACCGTCTGGGCCGGACTCAACCCGTGGTCGGTGGCCGGGCACTTCCTGCTCGCCAACTGCCTGCTCACGGTGGCCGTGATCACCTGGGTGCGGATCGGCGAGGGCGACGGCGCGCCGCGCCCGCGCGCCCCCCGCCCGGTGCGGCAGCTGTCCTGGGCCGTCGTCGCCGCCACGGTCCTGCTGATGGTGCTCGGCACCACGGTGACCGGCTCGGGCAAGCACGCCGGCGACAGCAGCGACGTCCCGCGCATGCCGTGGGACTGGAGCGCCGCCGCACACGTCCACGCCGTCGCGGCCTGGGTCGTCTGCGCCCTGGCCGTCGCGATGTTCTTCGCCCTGCGCGTCGTGGACGCCCCCGCCGACACCCGGGCCCGCGCCCGTGACCTGCTGCTGGTGCTGCTGGCACAGGGCGCCATCGGCTACGTGCAGTACTTCAGCGACGTACCCGAGATCCTGGTCGGGATCCACATGCTCGGCTCGTCCCTGATGTGGATCGCGGTCATGCGGCTGCTCCTGTCGCTGCGCGAGCGGCCGGCGGGCGGCCCCGGCATCCCCGCTCCGGCGAGCGGACAGCAGCCGGAGCACGCCGCGGCCGTCTGACCGCGCGGACATACGAGAGCCGCTGTCGTCGCGCCCCTGAGGGGCGGGACGACAGCGGCTCTTCGTCGTACCGGTACCGGGTGAGTCAGCCCTTGTCGTTGGACGGGCCGCCGACCTGGATGCCCGCCATCCGGGACCACTCGTACGGGCCCGTGCGGACCTTGGCCGCGAACTCGCCGTCGAAGTCCTCGTGGACGGTGATGCCAGCCTTGCGCGTGGCGTTCTCGGCCACCGCGTAGGAGGGGGCGACCAGGTCGCCCCAGCCGCCGTCCTCACCGACCAGCACGATGCGGGTGCCCATCCGCCCGAGGTGGGCGAGCTGCCCCTCGGCACCGCCGTGCGCCTCGGCGAAGGTGTTGATCTGCCTGGCGAGCTTCGCAGCCCTGCGCTCGGCGCGGGCCGCGTGCTTGTCGTCCGTCTGCTGGGTCTGAGGCTCTGCCGTCTCTGCCATGGTCAGGATGCTACCGACGGGTAGATCGACTGGCGACGGGCGGGGGGCGTGGCGTCGGCCACGTCCCCCGCCCGTCGGCGGAGCCTCTGCGCGTGCGGGACTACCTCAGGAAGGGGTCCACCGCGACGGCGACGAAGAGGAGCGAGACATAGGTGATGGACCAGTGGAACAGCCGCATCTCCTTGAGCTTGGCGCCGGTGACGCCGGACTTGGCCCGGTTCTGCAGGCCGTGGGCCTCCCAGAGCCAGAATCCGCCGGTCAGTACGGCCACCAGGGTGTAGAACCACCCGGTGTAGCCCAGCGGGGTCAGCAGGAGCGAGACACCGACCATCACCCAGCTGTAGACCACGATCTGGCGGGCGACCACCTGGTTGGAGGCGACGACCGGGAGCATCGGGACGCCGACGCGGGCGTAGTCGTCCTTGACCTTCATCGAAAGCGGCCAGTAGTGCGGCGGCGTCCAGAAGAAGATCACCGCGAAAAGAATGACCGCGGCCCAGCTCATCGAATTCGTCACGGCGGACCAGCCGATGAGCACCGGCATGCAGCCGGCGATTCCGCCCCAGACGATGTTCTGGGAGGTACGGCGCTTCAGCAGCATCGTGTAGATGACGACATAGAACAGAAGTGCGCCGAGTGCGAGCGCCGCGGACAGCCAGTTGACGAGCAGTCCGAACCACACGGTGGAAATCACCGCCAGGGCGATTCCGAAGGCAAGGCACTCACGAGGGCTCACCATGCCGGTGACCAGCGGGCGCTGGGACGTACGGTCCATCAGCGCGTCGATGTCACGGTCGATATACATGTTGAGCGCATTGGCACCGCCCGCGGAGAGATATCCGCCGATGGTGGTGGTCACTACGAGCCAAAGATCGGGCACGCCCTGAGCGGCGAGGAACATCACCGGAACGGTGGTGATCAGCAGCAGCTCGATGATGCGCGGCTTGGTAAGAGCCACGAATGCCTTGATGCGGGCCCCGAACGGGCGCTGGCCCACTGGGCTCGGAGTCAAGGCGACCCCTGCGGGTCGGGACTCGACGGCCGTCACGCACACCCCTGACAGAGAAATCCCAGCAAGCTCCGGGCGGGAAGGCCCGGTAAAGACTTGCGCGAACCAGACCACTGTAGACGTTGGGCATACGCCGTCCTTCGCGGGGGTGGGGTCGTGTTGGGGTGGCGCAGAAGTGAACGGCGGCGCTCATACGGGAGGCGAACTCCGCAGGTCGCCCGCACTGTGGAAAGGGCAGAAGTACGGTCTTGCGACGGGGGTAGGCTCGACAATGCCCGGTGCGGTAACCAGTCACCGGTTTACGAACAGTGGAGAGGAGCCCTGACTCAGGGTGAGCACCAAGCCGACCACCACAGACCTCCAGTGGACCGAATTGGACCAGCGGGCCGTGGACACCGTCCGCGTCCTGGCCGCGGACGCCGTACAGAAGGTCGGAAACGGCCACCCGGGTACGGCGATGAGCCTCGCTCCTGCCGCGTACACCCTCTTCCAGAAGGTGATGCGCCACGACCCGGCGGACGCGGAGTGGACCGGACGCGACCGGTTCGTACTCTCCGCGGGCCACTCCAGCCTGACGCTGTACATCCAGCTCTACCTCGCCGGGTACGGCCTGGAACTGGACGACCTGAAGGCGTTCCGCACCTGGGGCTCCAGGACGCCCGGTCACCCGGAGTACGGCCACACCACCGGTGTCGAGACGACGACCGGCCCGCTGGGCCAGGGCGTCGCCAACGCCGTGGGCATGGCGATGGCCGCCCGGTACGAGCGCGGTCTCTTCGACCCGCAGGCCGCCGCGGGCACCTCCCCGTTCGACCACACCATCTGGGTCATCGCCGGTGACGGCTGCCTCCAGGAGGGCATCTCGGCCGAGGCGTCCTCGCTGGCCGGCCACCAGAAGCTCGGCAACCTGGTGCTGCTGTGGGACGACAACCACATCTCGATCGAGGGCGACACGGAGACCGCGGTCTCCGAGGACACCCTGAAGCGTTACGAGTCCTACGGCTGGCACGTCCAGCGCGTGGACCAGCTGCCCAGCGGCGACCTCGACCCCGAGGGCCTGCACCGCGCGCTGCTGGCCGCCAAGGCCGAGACCGAGCGCCCGTCGTTCATCGCGGCCCGCTCGATCATCGCCTGGCCCGCCCCGAACGCCCAGAACACCGAGGCCGCGCACGGCTCGGCCCTCGGCGACGACGAGATCGCCGCCACGAAGCGGGTGCTCGGCTTCGACCCGGAGAAGACCTTCGAGGTCTCCGACGAGGTCATCGCCCACACCCGTGAGGCGCTGGACCGCGGCCGCGAGGCCAAGGCCGAGTGGGAGAAGGGCTTCGCCGCGTGGCGCACCGCCAACCCGGAGCGCGCGGCGGACTTCGACCGCATCGCCGCCGGTGAGCTGCCCGCGGGCTGGGAGGACGAGCTCCCCGTCTTCGAGGCCGGTCACGGCGTCGCCACGCGTGCCGCCTCCGGCAAGGTCCTGCAGGCGCTCGGCGGTGTGATCCCCGAGCTGTGGGGCGGCTCCGCCGACCTCGCGGGCTCGAACAACACCACGATCGACAAGACGTCGTCGTTCCTCCCGGCCGGCAACCCGCTGCCCGAGGCCGACCCGTACGGCCGGACGATCCACTTCGGCATCCGCGAGCACTCCATGGCCGCGGCCATGAACGGCATCGCGCTGCACGGCAACACCCGTATCTACGGCGGCACCTTCCTGGTGTTCTCCGACTACATGCGCAACGCCGTCCGGCTGTCCGCGCTGATGCACCTCCCGGTGACGTACGTGTGGACGCACGACTCCATCGGCCTCGGCGAGGACGGCCCGACGCACCAGCCGGTCGAGCACCTGGCCTCGCTGCGGGCGATCCCGGGTCTCAACGTCGTCCGCCCGGCGGACGCCAACGAGACGACCATCGCCTGGCGCGAGATCCTCAAGCGCGGCAAGAAGGACTTCGGGAAGAGCGCCCCGCACGGTCTGGCGCTGTCCCGCCAGGGCCTGCCCACCTACGCGGCGAACGAGAACGCCGCCAAGGGCGGCTACGTGCTCCTCGACGCCGAGGGCGGCGAGGCCCAGGCCGTTCTGATCGCCACGGGTTCCGAGGTCCAGCTGGCCGTCGAGGCGCGTGACGAGCTCCAGGCGGCCGGTGTACCGACCCGTGTGGTCTCGATGCCGTGTGTCGAGTGGTTCGAGGAGCAGGACCGGGCGTACAAGGACAGCGTGCTGCCGCCGTCCGTGAAGGCCCGGGTCGCCGTCGAGGCGGGCATCGGTCTCACCTGGTACCGCTACGTGGGCGACGCGGGCCGGATCGTCTCGCTGGAGCACTTCGGTGCGTCGGCGGACGCCAAGGTCCTCTTCCGCGAGTTCGGCTTCACCGCCGCGCACGTGGCGGAAGCCGCCCGGGAATCTATCGCCGCCGCCGCGCGCTGACGCGATCACACGACTAGTAGGAGATGCAATTCTCATGACAGACGCACTCAAGCGCCTCTCCGACGAGGGCGTGGCGATCTGGCTGGACGACCTGTCCCGTAAGAGGATCACGTCCGGCAACCTGGCCGAGCTGATCGACCAGAGCCACGTCGTGGGTGTCACGACCAACCCTTCGATCTTCCAGAAGGCGATCTCGCAGGGCGACGGCTACGACCAGCAGCTCACGGACCTCGCCGCCCGCAAGGTCACCGTCGAGGAAGCCATCCGCATGATCACGACGGCGGACGTCCGTGACGCCGCCGACATCCTGCGCCCCGTCTTCGACGCCACCGGCGGACAGGACGGCCGGGTCTCCATCGAGGTCGACCCGCGCCTGGCCCACAACACCCTGGCGACGGTGGCCGAGGCCAAGCAGCTGGCATGGCTGGTGGACCGGCCGAACACGCTCATCAAGATCCCGGCGACCAGGGCCGGCCTGCCGGCGATCACCGAGGTCATCGGCAAGGGCATCAGCGTCAACGTCACGCTGATCTTCTCGCTGGAGCGTTACCGCGAGGTCATGGACGCCTACCTGGCGGGCCTGGAGAAGGCCAAGGCCGCGGGCCTGGACCTCTCCGAGATCCACTCAGTGGCGTCCTTCTTCGTGTCCCGCGTGGACACCGAGATCGACAAGCGCCTGGACGCGGTCGGCACCGACGAGGCGAAGGCCGCGAAGGGCAAGTCCGCCCTCGCCAACGCCCGTCTGGCCTACGAGGCGTACGAGGAGGTCTTCGGCAGCGACCGCTGGGCCGCCCTGGACAAGGCGCAGGCCAACAAGCAGCGCCCGCTGTGGGCCTCCACCGGTGTGAAGGACCCGTCCCTCAAGGACACCCTGTACGTCGACGACCTGGTCGCGCCGAACACGGTCAACACCATGCCGGAGGCGACGCTGGACGCCGTGGCCGACCATGGGGAGATCACCGGCAACACCGTCGCCGGCCGTTACGACCAGGCCCGTGCCGACCTCGACGCGATCAAGAAGCTCGGGGTCAGCTACGACGACGTCGTCCAGCTGCTGGAGGACGAGGGCGTCGAGAAGTTCGAAGCCGCCTGGATCGACCTGCTCAACTCCACCGAGGCCGAGCTCAAGCGCCTCGCTCCTTCGGAGGGCTGACCACCTTGTCTGGTGTTCCCGGAGCCAACCCGCTCCGTGACGCACAGGACCGACGGCTCCCGCGCATCGCGGGGCCGTCGGGCCTGGTGATCTTTGGCGTCACGGGCGATTTGTCCCGTAAAAAGCTGATGCCCGCTGTCTACGACCTGGCCAATCGCGGCCTGCTGCCGCCGGGCTTCTCGCTCATCGGTTTCGCGCGCCGCGACTGGGAGGACGAGGACTTCGCCCAGGTCGTCCACGACGCCGTCAAAGAGCACTCCCGCACCCCGTTCCGCGAAGAGGTCTGGCAGCAGCTCAGCCAGGGCATGCGCTTCGTCCAGGGCAACTTCGACGACGACGACGCGTTCGAGACCCTCAGGTCCACGATCGAGGAACTCGACAAGGCGCAGGGCACGGGCGGCAACTTCGCCTTCTACCTCTCCGTGCCGCCGAAGTTTTTCCCCAAGGTCGTCCAGCAGCTCAAGAAGCACGGGCTGGCCGACCAGAAGGAGGGCAGCTGGCGGCGGGCCGTCATCGAGAAGCCGTTCGGTCACGACCTCGGGAGCGCGCAGGAGCTGAACCAGCTCGTGCACGACGTGTTCCCGCCGAACGAGGTCTTCCGCATCGACCACTACCTCGGCAAGGAGACGGTCCAGAACATCCTGGCCCTCCGTTTCGCCAACACCATGTGGGAGCCGATCTGGAACAGGTCGTACGTCGACCACGTCCAGATCACGATGGCCGAGGACATCGGCATCGGCGGCCGCGCCGGGTACTACGACGGCATCGGCGCCGCCCGTGACGTCATCCAGAACCACCTGCTCCAGCTGCTGGCGCTGACGGCGATGGAGGAGCCCGGCTCCTTCCACCCGAAGGCCTTGGTCGCCGAGAAGCTCAAGGTGCTCACGGCGGTCGAGCTGCCCGAGGACCTGGGCAGCCACACGGTGCGCGGGCAGTACACGCACGCGTGGCAGGGCGGTCAGGAGGTGCCCGGCTACCTCGAGGAGGACGGCATCGACCCCAAGTCGAAGACGGACACCTTCGCCGCGATCAAGCTGACGATCAACAACCGCCGCTGGGCCGGGGTGCCGTTCTACCTGCGTACCGGCAAGCGGCTCGGCCGCAGGGTCACGGAGATCGCGGTCGTCTTCAAGCGGGCCCCGTATCTGCCCTTCGAGTCCGGTGCGACGGAGGAGCTGGGCGGGAACGCCCTGGTCATCCGGGTGCAGCCGGACGAGGGTGTCACCGTGCGTTTCGGCTCCAAGGTGCCCGGCACCTCCATGGAGGTCCGCGACGTCACGATGGACTTCGCCTACGGCGAGTCCTTCACGGAGTCCAGCCCGGAGGCGTACGAGCGGCTCATCCTCGATGTCCTGCTCGGCGACGCCAACCTCTTCCCGCGCCACCAGGAGGTCGAGCTCTCCTGGAACATCCTCGACCCGATCGAGGAGTACTGGGACAAGCACGGCAAGCCCGCCCGGTACGCGGCCGGCACCTGGGGTCCGGCCGAGGCCGACGACATGCTCGCACGCGACGGACGGAGCTGGCGCCGGCCATGAAGATCGATCTCACGGAAACCACGTCCAGCAAGATCAACCAGGCCCTCATCTCGGCCCGCCGTGACATCGGCTCCCCCGCCGTCGGCATGGTGCTCACCCTCGTCATCGTCACGGACGAGGAGAACGCGTACGACGCCCTCAAGGCGGCGAACGACTCCTCGCGCGAGCACCCCTCGCGGATCATCGTGGTGATCAAGAGGGTCAGCCGTTCGCCGCGGGCGCGCCGCGACGCCCGGCTCGACGCCGAGATCCGGGTCGGCTCCGACGCCGGCTCGGGCGAGACGGTCGTCCTGCGTCTGCACGGGGAGCTGGCCAACCACGCCCAGTCCGTCGTCCTGCCGCTGCTGCTGCCGGACGCCCCGGTGGTGGCGTGGTGGCCCGAGGACGCTCCGGCGGATCCGGCCAAGGACCCGCTGGGCGCGCTCGCCCAGCGCCGCATCACCGACACCTACTCGGCCGAGCACCCGCTCGACGAGCTGTCGGTGCGCGCGGCGACGTACCGGCCCGGGGACACCGACCTGGCCTGGACGCGCATCACGCCCTGGCGTTCCATGCTGGCGGCGGCGCTCGACCAGCAGCCCGCCCAGGTCATCTCGGCGACGGTGGAGGGCGAGTCCGACAACCCGAGCTGCGAACTGCTCGCGATGTGGCTCGCGGACCGGCTCGGCGTCCCGGTCGAGCGCACCCTCTCCGGTGGTCCCGGTCTCACGGCGGTGCGGCTGGAGACCAAGAACGGCGTGATCGTCCTGGACCGTCCCGACGGTTCCCTGGCGACGCTCTGCATGGCCGGCCAGCCGGACCGCGCGGTCGCGCTGAAGCGGCGGGAGACCGCCGAGCTCCTCGCGGAGGAACTGCGCCGGCTGGACCCGGACAACATCTACGAGTCGACGGTGAAGTTCGGTGTGGAGCGCCTCGGCGGTCCCACGGAGGCGTCGTCCGTCGGTTCGGGTCAGAAGCGGCAGGAGCCCGCGGGCGCCGCCGCTCCGGCCGCGAAGAAGGCGGCGGCCAAGAAGGCGGCGTCGAAGTGAGTGCCCCGCAGCTCGTCGTGCACCGCGACAAGGAGCTGATGGCCCAGGCCGCGGCGGCCAGGCTGATCACGAAGATCGTGGACGCCCAGGCCGCCCGCGGTTCCGCCTCGGTGGTCCTCACCGGCGGGCGCAACGGCAACGGCCTGCTGGCCGCGCTGGCCGCCTCTCCGGCGCGGGACGCGATCGACTGGTCGCGGCTCGATCTGTGGTGGGGCGACGAGCGGTTCCTGCCCGAGGGGGATCCGGAACGCAATGTCACGCAGGCCCGTGAGGCCCTGCTGGACAAGGTGGCTCTGGACCCCTCCCGGATCCACGCGATGCCCGCGTCCGACGGACCCCACGGCGGGGACGCCGACTCCGCCGCCGCGGGGTACGCGGCGGAGCTCGCCGCCGCGGCGGGGCCGGAGGACCACGGGCCCGTCCCGACGTTCGACGTGCTGATGCTGGGCGTCGGCCCGGACACCCATGTCGCGTCGCTCTTCCCGGAGCTGCCCGCGGTGCGGGAGACCGAGCGCACCGTGGTCGGTGTGCACGGCGCCCCCAAGCCGCCGCCCACCCGTGTCTCGCTCACGCTGCCCGCCATCCGGGCGGCGCGTGAGGTGTGGCTGCTGGCCGCGGGTGAGGACAAGGCCGAGGCGGCGGAGATCGCGCTGTCCGGGGCCGGGGAGATCCAGGCACCGGCGGCCGGGGCCTACGGCCGCAGCCGCACGCTGTGGCTGCTGGACGCCGCGGCGGCCTCGAAGCTGCCGCGCGCGCTGTACCCGCCCGCGTCGGCGTAGTACGTCACGGCACGAAGGCCGGCCCCGCTCGATCGAGCGAGCGGGACCGGCCTTCGTCGCGTCCCGCGCCGTCACCGGCCGGGGTGCGCGGTGCGCTCCAGGAAGGGCTCCAGCAGCCCCGGTACGGCCTCCGCGGCGAAGGTGAGGCCCTCGGCGGCGTCGGCGTCGTACACCGTGTACGCGCCCCCTCCGGCGGCGGTGGTGGCCGTGACGGTCAGCAGCCCGGCACGCCGCTGGAAGACCGACTGCCTGACCGTCCAGCCGATCACCCCGGCCCGCTCCAGGGCGGCGGTGGAACGCCGGACCGTACCGGAGCGGGTGACCAGGTAGCGGCCGGAGAGCGCGTGCCCGAGGCCGCGGTAGGCGTCGAGGGCGAGCGCCACCGCGAGGGGGACGGACACCACGGCGCAGCCGAGCGCGATCCACAGCAGTACGGGCGTGAACAGTGTCCCGAGGACGGCCAGGACCAGGACCGGGCCGACGGACGCGGCGAGCGACCGGCGCAGTCTGCGGCCCCGTGCGGCGGACGGATGACGGACGAGCGGGGCGGCGGTCGGGGTGGCCGTCTCGCGCAGGACGTCGGCCGCGACGGAGTCGGCCCGTTCACGGGGAGCGACCGGGAGCAGGGTGTTGTGGTCGGCGTCCCTGGCCTCGTGGTCCTTGGCGAGGCCGGTGGTGATGGCGTCGAGCCGGGCCGCGCCGAGCAGCCGGACACCCAGCGGCTCGACCAGGTCGACGCCGCGCAGACGGGCCTCCTCGACGGATATGGACCGGGAGGTGAACAGTCCGCGCCGCACCCGGAGGGTGCCGCCCGGCTCACGCTCCAGGCGGTAGTTCCACCACATCTCGGTCCAGAGGCCGAACGCCCCGACGACGCCCGCGATCAGGGCGGCCAGGACCAGGGTGACAATCGTCCAGAGCAGCGCGGTGTCCCGGAAGCGGTCGGCGACCCACGCGATGACCTCGCCCTGGGCTCCCACCCAGTCGCTGATCTGCAGCACGGCCCCGGCGGCGGCGCCGCCGAGCATCGGGGCGACGAAGGAGACCGGGGCGTAGCGGATCCAGCGGGGGTCCAGGACGGCCAGTTCACCCTCGCGGTGGAAGCCGGGCGGCACGGTGGACGCGCGTTCCAGCAGGAGGCGGCGCAGGCGTTCGCCCTCGGCCCGCGTGACCGGGTCCAGTTCGAGGGTGGAGTCGCCGCCCTGTTCGCCGGTGCCGATCCTGACGGTGACCAGACCGAGGACGCGCAGCAGCGGATGGGCGGTGAGGTCGACGGTGCGGATGCGTTCCCGGGCCAGGGAGCGGCGCTTGACGACGAGCAGACCGGTGTGGAGGTCCACGCGCTCCTCGCCGACGCGGTAGCGGGTGCGGTGCCAGCGCACGCGGTCGACGCCCGCCGCCGCCCCGATGACGAGGGCCGCGCCGGCGGACATCTGGAGCACGGCGGCCGGGCGGCTGGACCACCGGGTGAGCCCGAGCGTGACGGGGACGGCCGCTCCCGCGACGACGCCTGCCACGACGAGGGCGCTGACCAGGACCGTACGGGGGTCGAGGCGCCGCCAGTCGCCGGCCGGGGCGGCGGTGCTCATGTGGCGTCGCCGGGGGTGTCGCGGGTGATGCGGGTGAGCTGCCGTGCCAGATCGGCGGCGACCTCGTGGTCCAGGCCCTCGATCCGCACCGCGCCCTTGGCGGAGGCGGTGGTGACCGTGACGGTGGAAAGCCCGAAGAGCTGCTCCAGCGGGCCCCGTACGGTGTCCACGGTCTGGATCCGGGACATCGGCGCGATCCGCCACTCCTGCCGGAAGAAGCCGGTCCGGACGTAGACCGCGTCCTCGGTGATCTCCCAGCGGTGCGTGCGGAACCACCACACGGGGAGGAGGACGGCGGCCGCCGTGCCCGCCGCGGCCAGGACCGCGGCGGGCAGGAGCAGCCAGAAACGGGCGGCCTCGATGAGTGCGCCCAGCACCGCGAGCGGCACGACGGGCACGGCGGCGGCCAGCAGCCACTGGGTGCGCCACCAGCCGACGGCCCGCCGGTCCAGCGTGTTGCGCGGCGGCCTGAGGCGTATCGTCCCCTCCCCCGTGGACACGGCTCAGCGACCGCGCAGCGAGCGGTACGTCGACACGAGTGCGGCGGTCGAACTGTCGAGCTGGTCGCCGCCGGTGCCCTGGGTCAGGACCGGCTCGATCTTCTTGGCGAGGACCTTGCCCAGTTCGACGCCCCACTGGTCGAAGGAGTCGATGTTCCAGACGGCACCCTGGACGAAGACCTTGTGCTCGTACAGCGCGATCAGCTGGCCGAGGACCGAGGGGGTGAGCCGCTCGGCGAGGATCGTGGTCGTCGGGTGGTTGCCGCGGAACGTCTTGTGGGGGACGAGCTCCTCCGCGACGCCCTCGGCCCGTACCTCGTCGGGCGTCTTGCCGAAGGCCAGCGCCTGCGTCTGGGCGAAGAAGTTGGCCATCAGCAGGTCGTGCTGGGCGATCAGCCCGGGCAGCAGGTCGTGGACCGGTGCGGCGAAGCCGATGAAGTCGGCGGGGATGACCTTCGTGCCCTGGTGGATCAGCTGGTAGTAGGCGTGCTGCCCGTTGGTGCCGGGCGTGCCCCAGACGACCGGTCCGGTCTGCCACTCGACCGGATTGCCGTCCCTGTCCACGGACTTGCCGTTGGACTCCATGTCCAGCTGCTGCAGGTACGCGGTGAACTTGGACAGATAGTGACTGTAGGGCAGTACCGCGTGGGACTGCGCGTCGAAGAACGCGCCGTACCAGACGCCCAGCAGTCCGAGCAGCAGCGGGACGTTCTCCTGCGCGGGCGCGGTGCGGAAGTGCTCGTCGACGAGGTGGAAGCCGTCGAGCATCTCGCGGAAGCGGTCCGGGCCGATGGCGATCATCAGCGAGAGGCCGATCGCCGAGTCGTAGGAGTACCGGCCGCCGACCCAGTCCCAGAACTCGAACATGTTGGCCGTGTCGATGCCGAAGTCGGTGACCTTCTCGGCGTTGGTCGAGAGCGCCACGAAGTGCTTGGCGACGGCTTCCTGACCGGCCTTCAGCTCCGTGAGGAGCCAGTCGCGGGCGGAGGTGGCGTTGGTGATGGTCTCGATCGTGGTGAAGGTCTTGGACGCGACGATGAACAGCGTCTCGGCCGGGTCCAGATCGCGCACGGCCTCGTGGAGGTCGGCGCCGTCGACGTTGGACACGAAGCGGACCGTGAGCGAGCGGTCCGTGAAGGAGCGCAGCACCTCGTAGGCCATGGCGGGGCCCAGGTCGGAACCGCCGATGCCGATGTTCACGATGTTCTTGACCGGCTTGCCGGTGTGACCGGTCCACTCCCCGGCCCTGACCCGGTCGGCGAAGGAACCCATCTTGTCGAGGACGGCGTGCACGGCCGGCACCACGTTCTCGCCGTCGACCTCGATCACGGCGTCGCGCGGGGCGCGGAGCGCGGTGTGCAGGACGGCGCGGTCCTCGGTGGTGTTGATCTTCTCGCCGCGGAACATCGCGTCCCGCAGTCCGGCCACACCGGTGGCGTCCGCGAGGTCACGCAGCAGACGAAGCGTCTCGTCGGTGACCAGGTGCTTGGAGTAGTCGATGCGGAGGTCGCCGACCCGGAGGGTGTACGCCGTCCCGCGGTCCGGCGCGTCCGCGAACAGCCGGCGCAGATGGGTGTCGCCGAACTCCTCACGGTGCTTGCCGAGAGCCGCCCACTCGGGCGTCTGGTTCAGCTTGGTTCGGCTTTGTGCGTTCATCGCGGAAATCGCCCACTTCTTCTCGTACCTGCAACCTTCCCCGCTGCCCCTCCAACCTAATTGATCTGAAGGGTACGGCGGGGCAACGGCGGGCTACGTGGGGGCATACGGATTCCGGCCGGTCACCCAGGGGGTGGCCGGCCGGTGGACGACTTCTAGATCTCGCCGCGGAGTTTCGCGAGGGCCTCGGCGAGGATCGCCTCGCCGTCCGCGTCGCTGCGCCGCTCGCGTACGTACGCGAGGTGCGTCTTGTACGGCTCGGTGCGCGGCGGGGCAGGCGGGCTGTCCTGGTCCTGGCCGGCCGGGAAGCCGCAGCGCGGGCAGTCCCAGGTCTCCGGTACCTGCGCGTCATGGGCGAAGCTCGGCTGCGTCTCGTGCCCGTTCGAGCACCAGAAGGAGATGCGGGCGCGTGGCGCGGACTCGCCGCGCTCGGCCTCCCCCATCGGCCCCGCTCCGACCCGGCTTCCCCGGATCGCGTTGCCACTTGCCACGGTCGTAACTCCCTGCGTGATGGTGCTCGAAGATGCCCCAGTCTACGTAAGGCCCAACGCGCGTCCAGTGAAAGGAGTTACACCCTCACCGGGAATCGCGGACGACGGGTCAGCTGTCCAGCTTGATGAGCAGGGCAAGGACGACAATGCATGCGAACCAGGCCAGACCGACCACGACGGTGATGCGGTCGAGGTTCCGCTCGGCGACCGACGAGCCGCCCACGGACGACTGCATTCCACCGCCGAACATGTCGGAGAGGCCGCCGCCCTTCCCCTTGTGCATCAGCACCAGCAGCATCAGCAGCAGGCTGAAGACGATCAGGGCGATCTCGAACGCCAAAACCACGGCTGGTCCCTACTTTCCGGAATTCCTAGGACTGCATGTACGAACAGCGGGGGCCCGGGGGTATACCCCCCTGGCCCCCGCAAGGGTACGACGGATCCGCCCCACCGCATACTCACCGGTCGCGGCGGCGGACGATCCTACTGGTCGCGGAAGCGGACGATCTTGACGAACTCGTCGGCGTCCAGCGCGGCACCGCCGATGAGGGCACCGTCCACGTCGGGCTGCGCCATGATGGCCGCGACGTTCCCCGACTTCACCGAGCCGCCGTACTGGATGCGGACGGCGTCGGCCAGCTCCTGCGAGTAGAGCTCGGCGAGCCTGCGGCGGATCGCACCGCAGACCTCCTGGGCGTCCTCGGGGGTGGCGACCTCGCCGGTCCCGATGGCCCAGACCGGCTCGTACGCGATCACGATGGACTCGGCCTGCTCGGCCGGGATGTCCTTCAGTGCGCCGTCGAGCTGCGCCAGGGTGTAGGACACCTGGTCACCGGCCTTGCGGATCTCCAGGCCCTCGCCGACGCAGAGGATCGGGGTCAGGCCGTGCTTGTAGGCGGCCTTCACCTTGGCGTTGCAGATCTCGTCGTTCTCGCCGTGGTACTGGCGGCGCTCGCTGTGACCGACGGCGACGAAGGTGCACTTCAGCTTGGCGAGCATCGGGCCGGAGATCTCACCGGTGTACGCGCCGGAGTCCTGCGCGGAGAGGTCCTGGGCGCCGTACTTGATCTTCAGCTTGTCGCCGTCGACCAGCGTCTGCACGGAGCGCAGGTCGGTGAAGGGCGGCAGGACGGCGACCTCGACGGCGTCGTAGTCCTTGTCGGCCAGGGCGAAGGCGAGCTTCTGGACGTGCGCGATGGCCTCGAGGTGGTTGAGGTTCATCTTCCAGTTGCCCGCCATGAGCGGGGTGCGGGTGGTCATTGAGGGTCAGTCCTCCAGTGCGGCGAGTCCGGGAAGCGTCTTGCCTTCGAGGTATTCGAGGCTGGCGCCGCCACCGGTCGAGATGTGGCCGAATGCGTTCTCGTCGAAGCCCAGGATGCGGACGGCGGCAGCGGAGTCCCCGCCGCCGACGACGCTGAAGGCCGGGGAGTCGACGAGCGCCTGGGCGACGGCCTTGGTGCCCTCGGCGTAGTCGGGGTGCTCGAAGACGCCCATCGGGCCGTTCCAGAAGACGGTGGCCGCGTCGGCGAGCTTGGCAGCGTACAGCTCGCGGGTCGCGGGCCCGATGTCCAGGCCCTCCTGGTCGGCCGGGATGGCGTCGGCGGCGACCGTGGCGGGATGGGCCGGGGCCTTGGTCTTCAGGTCCGGGAACTCGTGGGCCACGAGGACGTCGACGGGGAGCACGAACTCCACACCGAGCTCCTCGGCCCGCTTGAGGTACCCCTGGACGGCCGGGACCTGGTCCTCCTGGAGGAGCGAGATGCCCACCTCGTGCCCCTGGGCCTTGAGGAAGGTGTACGCCATGCCGCCGCCGATCAGGATGCGGTCGGCCTTCTCCAGCAGGTGGTCGATGACGCCGAGCTTGTCCGAGACTTTGGCTCCGCCGAGGACCACGGCGTAGGGGCGCGCGACGTCCTCGGTGAGCTTCTTCAGGACACCGACCTCGGTGGCGATCAGGCCGCCGGCGGCGTGCGGCAGCCGCGCCGGGAGGTCGAAGACCGAGGCGTGCTTGCGGTGGACGGCGCCGAAGCCGTCTCCCACGTACAGGTCGGCGAGCTCGGCGAGCTGGTCGGCGAAGGCACCGCGCTCGGCGTCGTCCTTCGACGTCTCACCGGCGTTGAAGCGGAGGTTCTCGATGACGGCGACCTGGCCGTCGGTGAGGGCCGCGACCGTCGCACGGGCGGACTCGCCGACGGTGTCGGTCGCGAAGGCGACCTCGGATCCGAGGAGCTCGCCGAGGCGCGCGGCGGCGGGGGCCAGCGAGAACGCCGGGTCCGGGGCTCCCTTCGGCCGGCCGAGGTGCGAGGCGACGACGACCCGGGCGCCGGCCGCGGCGAGCGCGGAGACCGTCGGGCGGACGGCGCGGATGCGGCCGTCGTCGGTGATCGTGGTGCCGTCCAGCGGCACGTTGAGGTCGGCACGGACGAATACCCGCTTGCCCGCGACCCCTTCGGCGAGAAGTTCGTCGATCGTCTTCATCTGTTCCCAATACTCCTTGGAAGGACGGATGACCATGCGAGGGGGCCCGGACGGCGCCACGTCGCGCCGTCCGAGCCCCTCACATCACACCTGGATGCCTGTCGATCCTAGGATCAGAGCTGGCCGCCGACGAAGACGGTCAGGTCGACGAGGCGGTTGGAGTAGCCCCACTCGTTGTCGTACCAGCCGAGGATCTTCACCGAGTTGCCCTCCTGGACCATGGTCAGGGAGGAGTCGAAGGTGCAGGACGCCGGGTCGCTGACGATGTCCGAGGAGACGATCGGGTCCTCGGTGTAGGCCAGGAAGCCCTTGAGGTCGCCGTCCTCGGAGGCCTTCTTGAACGCGGCGTTGACCTCGTCCTTGGTGACCTCGCGCTGCAGCGTCACGACCAGGTCGGTGGCGGAACCGGTCGGGACCGGGACGCGCATCGCGATGCCGTCGAGCTTGCCCTTGAGCTGCGGGAGGACCAGGGCGGTCGCCTTGGCGGCGCCCGTCGTGGTCGGGATGATGTTCTCGGCGGCGGCGCGGGCGCGACGCAGGTCCGAGTGCGGGAAGTCCAGGATGCGCTGGTCGTTCGTGTACGCGTGGACCGTCGTCATCAGACCCTTGACGATGCCGAAGTTCTCGTCGAGGACCTTGGCCATCGGCGCCACGCAGTTGGTGGTGCAGGAGGCGTTGGAGATGACGTGGTGGTTGGCCGCGTCGTACTTGTCCTGGTTGACGCCCATCACGATGGTGATGTCCTCGTCCTTGGCCGGAGCCGAGATGAGGACCTTCTTGGCGCCACCGGCGATGTGCTTCTCGGCGTCGGCCTTCTTCGTGAAGATGCCGGTCGACTCGATGACGATGTCGACGCCCAGCTCACCCCACGGGATGTCGGCCGGGTTGCGCTCGGAGAGCACCTTGATGGTGTGGCCGTCGACGGTGATGGTGTCGGCGGTGTGGCTGACCTCTGCCTTGAGACGACCCAGAATGGTGTCGTACTTCAGCAGGTGAGCCGTGGTCGCAGTGTCACCCAGGTCGTTGACAGCCACGATCTCGATGTCCGCACCCTGCTCCAGCAGCGCGCGGAAGTAGTTACGACCGATGCGGCCAAAGCCGTTGATGCCTACGCGGATCGTCACGAACCGATCTCCTCGTTAGGAACGCCGGTTTCGATGCCGGCGAGTTTTATAGGGATGTCCCCGACCGCCTCCGACCCTACCTCTCCGAAGCCTCAGGAGTGACATCGAGAGCAGCGGTGCGAAGAGGGATGTCCGTACTCCCGAGTAGGAGCAACGGATTCCGGCCGGATTCCGCACAGGGGCGACGACGAGGGGGACGCCTGCGGCACTACGGTCACGAAGCGTCAACACCGCCCCGAACCGGCCCCTTTGCGGCCGTAGGGCGGAGGACGGCACCCTCCCGGCGCGACGTCACCGGGAGTCACCGGCACGGGCCCGGCCGAGGCGGTTGCGCCGGGGCCGGGCAGCGCCGATGGACCCCGGCACGCACCGCCGGAGCACATCCCGAGTTAACCGCTCAATTGTGCGGAGTGCTACTCAATCGATAAAAGCCGCGGGTCGCCCGCACACTTCCGGAGTACACGTGGGACGAACTGCGGAGCACACCGCTCATTCGTGCGGGGTCGCACTCATACATGCCACCCAAGGGTGACTCATTCCCGTCGAGCGGATCGACGGCCGCGTCAATTCCGGAAATTCTCTCCGACGATTTAGGAATGGCCCGCTCCCGGCGGCCGGAAATGGCGGACGGCCTCCTTCGTCCCGCCCCGGCACGCGACCGCCCCGGCCACCGGAGGGGGTGGCCGGGGCGGTTCTGCGGCTCCTCAGCCCACGAGGCCGTCGGCCAGCTCCTCGCCGAGCGTCGATTCCGTTCCGGGGATCCCGAGGTCCTGGGCGCGCTTGTCGGCCATGGCCAGCAGGCGCCGGATACGGCCGGCGACCGCGTCCTTGGTCAGCGGCGGGTCGGCGAGCGCCCCCAGCTCCTCCAGGGAGGCCTGCTTGTGCTCCATACGCAGCCGCCCGGCGGCCGCGAGGTGCTCCGGAACCTCCTCGCCCAGGATCTCCAGCGCACGCCCCACCCGGGCGCCCGCGGCGACCGCGGCGCGGGCGGAGCGGCGGAGGTTGGCGTCGTCGAAGTTGGCGAGCCGGTTGGCCGTGGCACGGACCTCGCGCCGCATACGGCGCTCCTCCCAGGCCAGCACCGCGTCATGGGCTCCCAGCCGGGTCAGCAGGGCGCCGATCGCGTCACCGTCGCGGACGACGACGCGGTCCACGCCGCGCACCTCACGGGCCTTGGCGGCGATCGAGAGCCTGCGGGCCGCGCCCACCAGGGCGAGGGCGGCCTCCGGGCCGGGACAGGTCACCTCCAGCGAGGAGGAGCGGCCCGGCTCGGTGAGCGAGCCGTGGGCCAGGAAGGCCCCGCGCCAGGCGGCCTCGGCGTCGCAGGTGGCCCCCGAGACCACCTGCGGCGGCAGACCGCGGATGGGACGGCCGCGACCGTCCACCAGGCCGGTCTGGCGGGCGAGCTGGTCCCCGCCCGCCACCACCCGCACGACGAACCGGGAACCGCGGCGCAGACCACCGGGAGCCATCACGATCAGCTCCGAGCTGTGCCCGAAGATCTCCAGGATGTCCCGCTTGAGCCGGCGTGCCGCGTTCCCGGTGTCCAGCTCGGCCTCGATCACGATCCGGCCGCTCACCAGGTGCAGCCCGCCCGCGAACCGGAGGATCGCCGAGACCTCTGCCTTTCTGCAGCAGGTCCGTGTCACGGGAAGCCGAGAGATTTCGTCCTTCACCGCTGGCGTCATCGCCATGGGCCGATCCTTCCATGCATCCGAAAAATACGGTCGTACGCGGCGGCCAACAGCTCCGGATCATGAATCGGAACGCCGTCGGGTGAGGCCACGGGGGCCAGCTCGACCGCGGCTCCGAGGCGCTGGGCGGCGTCTGCGAGGGACTCACGGTCAGGCACGGCGGCCAGATCGGCCAGCACCACGTCCATGGCGAGTTTAGGGGCGTGTCGTCCCAAAACCTCCAAATGACGCTGCGGTGAGAAGCCATCTGTTTCACCGGGCTGCGGTGCGAGGTTCAGTGAGAGGACCTTGCGGGCCTTCGTGGTCACCAGCGCGTCGAGCAGCTCGGGCACCAGTAGATGCGGAATCACGGAGGAGAACCAGGACCCCGGACCGAGAACCACCCAATCGGCGTCGAGCACCGCGGCCACCGCCTCGGGGACGGCGGGCGGGTCGGCCGGGACGACGTGGACGGACTGCACCTCGCCGGGGGTCAGTGCCACCGTCGCCTGTCCGCGCACGGTGACCGTGTCCTCGGGGCGCTGGGGGTCGTGCCCCTTCACCAGCGCCTGCAGCTCCAGGGGGACGGCGGACATCGGCAGCACCCTGCCGTGGGCTCCGAGCAGCTTGCCGACCAGGTCGAGGGCCTGCACATGGTCGCCCAGCTGCTCCCAGAGGGCGACGATGAGCAGATTGCCCACCGCGTGCTCGTGCAGGTCCCCCTTGGACTCGAAGCGGTGCTGGATGACCTGGGCCCATGTCTGGCCCCACTCGTCGTCCCCGCAGAGCGCGGCGAGTGCCTTGCGGAGGTCGCCGGGAGGCAGCACACCGAGTTCCTCGCGCAGCCGGCCGCTGGACCCGCCGTCGTCGGCCACGGTCACCACGGCCGTCAGGTCGCCGGTGATGCGGCGCAGCGCCGTGAGCGAGGCGGAGAGCCCCATGCCGCCGCCGAGGGCGACCACCTTGGGCTGTGCGCCGCGCTTGCGGCCGGAGAGCGCGGCCGTGGCCCTGCTCAGTCGGCGCTGACGCAGGTTGCGACTGGTCACTCGCGCCCCATGTCCCGGTGGACGAGGACGGTCTCGATCCCTTCGGTGGCGAGCCGCGCGGCGAGCTTCTCCGACATCGCGACGGAACGGTGCTTGCCGCCCGTGCATCCGACGGCGATCGTCACGTAACGCTTGCCCTCGCGGCGGTAGCCGGTGGCGATGAGCTGCAGCAGTTCCGTGTACTGGTTGAGGAATTCCTTGGCGCCCGGCTGGTCGAAGACGTAGTCGGACACCTCCTCGTTGAGCCCGGTGAAGGGGCGGAGCTCCGGGACCCAGTGCGGATTGGGCAGGAAGCGGCAGTCGACGACGAGGTCGGCGTCGACCGGGAGCCCGTACTTGAAGCCGAAGGACATCACCGTCGCCCGCAGCTCCGGCTCCTCGTCGCCGGCGAACTGCGCGTCCATCTTGGCCCGCAGCTCGTGCACGTTGAGGCTGGAGGTGTCGATGACGAGGTCGGCGTCGCCGCGCAGCTCACGCAGCAGGTCACGCTCGGCCGCGATGCCGTCGACGATCCGGCCGTCGCCCTGGAGCGGGTGCGGACGGCGGACCGATTCGAACCGGCGTACGAGGGCGTCGTCGGAGGACTCCAGGAAGACGATCCGCCGGGTGACGTGCTTGGCCTCCAGGTCCGCGAGGGACTCCCTGAGGTTGTCGAAGAAGCGGCGGCCCCGGACGTCGACGACGACGGCGATGCGGGCGACGTTTCCCTGGGAGCGGGCGCCGAGCTCCACCATCGTGGGGATCAACGCGGGCGGCAGGTTGTCGACGACGAACCAGCCGAGGTCCTCCAGACACTTGGCGGCGGTGCTGCGCCCGGCGCCGGACATTCCGGAGATGATCACCAGCTCGGGAATGGCGGGCGTCGCGGCCTCGGCCTTCTCGTTGGTGCTTCCCGTACTCACGTCTTCTGCTCCGTCTGCTCGGCCGCGGTCGTTCCGGTGTTCATGCGCGTGCTGGGTCATGTCCTGCTGCCCCCGTCGTCCTCTTCGATGATCTCTCCTGTGGCGGTGTTCACGGCGGGTGCGGCCGGGGCGGCCGCCGCGAAGGCGACGGCCACCGATTCGGCGGTCCTGCGCCCTATCCCCGGCACCTCGCAGATCTCGTCGATTGTCGCCTGCCGCAGCTTCTTGACGGAGCCGAAATGCTTGATCAGCGCCTGCTTGCGGGTGTCACCGAGACCCGGCACGTCGTCCAGGGGGCTGCTGCGGATGCGCTTGGCCCGCTTGGCCCGCTGATAGGTGATGGCGAAGCGGTGCGCCTCGTCGCGGATGCGCTGGAGGAGATAGAGGCCCTCGCTGGAGCGGGGCAGGACCACCGGGTCGTCGTCGTCGGGCAGCCAGACCTCTTCGAGGCGCTTGGCGAGACCGCAGACGGCGATGTCGTCGATGCCCAGCTCGTCCAGGGCGCGCTTGGCCGCGGCGACCTGGGGCTGCCCTCCGTCGACGACGACGAGCTGCGGCGGGTAGGCGAACCGCTTGGGACGGCCGTCGTCCTCCCGGGGCTCGTCCCGTGGTTCCTCGCGGGCGGAGCCGGGCTCCGCGGTCCCGGGCACGGACGGGGCGGATGCGGGAACGGGGCCGGTGGGGGCCGGGGAGTCCTCCCACTCCCCCGTCCGCTCCTTCTCCTGGAGGTAGCGCCTGAAACGGCGGCCGATGACCTCGTGCATGGACCGGACGTCGTCCTGGCCCTCGAATCCCTTGATCTGGAAGCGGCGGTACTCGCTCTTGCGCGCGAGACCGTCCTCGAAGACCACCATCGACGCCACCACGTCGTCACCCTGGAGGTGCGAGATGTCGAAACACTCGACGCGCAGCGGAGCGCTGCCGAGACCGAGCGCCTCGGCGATCTCCTCCAGGGCCCGGGAGCGCGTCGTGAGGTCGGACGCCCGCTTGGTCTTGTGCAGCCCCAGCGCCTGCTGGGCGTTGCGCTGGACCGTGACCATCAGGTCCTTCTTGTCCCCGCGCTGCGGGATACGCAGGCTGACCTGGGACCCCCTGCGGTCCGCGAGCCACTGGGACACGGCTTCGGGATCCTCGGGCAGCGCCGGGACCAGCACCTCCTTGGGGACGGAGTCGCCCGACTCCTCGCCGTACAGCTGCTGGAGCGCGTGTTCCACCAGGCCCGCCGTGTCGACGGCCTCGACCTTGTCCGTGACCCAGCCGCGCTGGCCGCGGACGCGTCCGCCGCGGACGTGGAAGATCTGGACCGCGGCTTCGAGCTCGTCCTCGGCGACGGCGATCAGGTCGGCGTCCGTGGCGTCGGCGAGGACGACGGCGCTCTTCTCCATGGCGCGCCTCAGCGCCTCCGCGTCGTCGCGCAGCCGGGCCGCGCGCTCGTACTCCATGTCCTCGGCCGCCTGCGTCATGTCCTTCTCGAGGCGCCGGATGTACGTCCCGGTGCGGCCCGCCATGAAGTCGCAGAAGTCCCCGGCGAGGTCCCGGTGTTCCTCGGGGGTGACGCGTCCGACGCAGGGCGCGGAGCACTTGCCGATGTAACCGAGGAGGCAGGGGCGGCCGGTCCGCTCGGCGTTCTTGAAGACGCCGGCGGAGCAGGTGCGCACGGGGAAGACCCTGAGCATCAGGTCGACGGTCTCGCGGATCGCCCAGGCGTGGCCGTACGGGCCGAAGTAGCGCACGCCCTTCTTCTTGGCGCCGCGCATGACCTGGACGCGCGGGAACTCCTCGTTGAGCGTGACCGCGAGGTAGGGATAGCTCTTGTCGTCGCGGTACTTGACGTTGAACCGCGGGTCGAACTCCTTGATCCAGGAGTACTCCAGCTGAAGTGCCTCGACCTCGGTGGAGACGACGGTCCATTCCACGGACGCGGCCGTGGTGACCATCGTCCGGGTGCGCGGGTGGAGGCCGGCCAGGTCCTGGAAGTAGTTGGCCAGGCGCTGGCGCAGGTTCTTGGCCTTCCCGACGTAGATCACCCGGCGGTGCTCGTCGCGGAATTTGTAGACCCCCGGGGAGTCGGGGATCTGTCCCGGCTTGGGGCGGTAGCTGGAGGGGTCTGCCATGTCTCACACCCTACTTGCGGGCGGTGACAGAGCGGCATTTCCGGGAAGCCCCGGGCCCTTGAAGGGCCGGGCGGCCTGTGTGACGGACCGTGCGGCGGGCGTGACATTCCGTGCGGCCGGTGCACGGGCCGCAGTGGTCAGGCGGCGGTGGTCAGGCGTCGGGGCCCGCGACCAGCTTTCCGCCTTCGAGCTTCAGCGGGACGGAGGGCAGGGGCACCGTCGCGGGGCCCTGCAGCGCCTTGCCCGTGGTCATGTCGAAGCGGCTGCCGTGGCACGGGCAGTTGCCCTCGTTGCCCTCGACCTTGTCGAGGAGGCATCCGGCGTGGGTGCACTGCGCGCTGAAGGCCTTGTACTGACCGGCGGCCTGGCAGCTCACCACGACCCGCTGCTCCCGGTAGAGCTTCGCCCCGCCGACCGGGACCTCGTCCGCGGCGCCGAGCTCCACGGGCGCGGTGGGCGTGGGCGTCTGTGCGTGGCCGAGCTTGGAGTCGGTGGAGCAGGCGGCGGCTCCCAGCCCGGCGGCACCGGCGAGAGCGGCGCCCTTCAGTACGGTACGGCGGGCGGCGGGCAGGCCGGACATGCGGTCTCCACGGGTCGGGGGGACAGAGAGCCGCCGTCACCGTCCGGGCGAAGGCGTGGGCCGAAGGCGTGGGCGACAGACCCGACGATACCGGCGGAGAACGACGGCCCCTCGACCGGGCCCGGAGTGCGCCTTCTCCGGTCGGCCCCGGCGACCTGGTCGCCGGGGCCGACCGCACGAAGGAGGCAGGTACGGGGCCGGGGCGGCACCCCGAAATACGGATGCCGCCCCGGGACCGAGCTGTCAGGCCTTCCGCGCGCGGGCGGCCTTCTTCGCCGCGGGCTGCTCGGCAGCCGCCTTCTTGGCCGTCCTGGCCGTGGCCGTCCTGCGGGCCGGGGCCGCCTTGGCGGCGACGGCCTTCTTCGCGGGGGCCTTGCGGGCCTTCCGGGCGGCGGGCACGGCGGCCTCACCGATCCGGTCCGCGCCCAGGATGTCCTGGAGGAACTTCCCGGTGTGGCTGGCCGGCACCGAGGCGATGTGCTCCGGGGTGCCCTCGGCCACGACCAGGCCGCCGCCGCTGCCGCCCTCGGGACCCATGTCGACGACCCAGTCGGCGGTCTTGACGACATCGAGGTTGTGCTCGATGACGATGACCGTGTTGCCCTTGTCGACGAGACCCGAGAGGACCGAGATGAGCTTGCTGATGTCCTCGAAGTGCAGACCCGTCGTCGGCTCGTCCAGGACGTAGACCGTGCGGCCGGTGGAGCGCTTCTGCAGCTCGCTGGCGAGCTTGACCCGCTGTGCCTCGCCGCCGGAGAGCGTCGGCGCGGACTGGCCGAGCCTGACGTAGCCGAGGCCCACCTCGTTGAGCGTGCGCAGGTGACGCGCGATCGTCGGGACGGCCTCGAAGAACTCCAGGCCTTCCTCGATCGGCATGTCCAGCACCTCGGCGATGGACTTGCCCTTGTAGTGCACCTCCAGCGTCTCCCGGTTGTAGCGCGCACCGTGGCAGACCTCGCACGGGACGTACACGTCGGGCAGGAAGTTCATCTCGATCTTGATGGTGCCGTCGCCGGAGCAGTTCTCGCAGCGGCCGCCCTTGACGTTGAAGGAGAAGCGGCCCGGCAGATAACCGCGCACCTTCGCCTCCATCGTCTCGGCGAACAGCCGGCGGACGTGGTCGAAGACTCCGGTGTACGTGGCCGGGTTGGAGCGGGGCGTGCGGCCGATCGGCGACTGGTCGACGTGCACGACCTTGTCGACGAGGTCGTCGCCGTCCACGCGGGTGTGCCGGCCGGGCACCGACTTGGCGCCGTTGAGCTCACGCGCGAGATGCGTGTACAGGATGTCGTTGACCAGGGTCGACTTCCCGGAGCCGGAGACACCGGTGACCGCCGTGAGCACGCCGAGCGGGAAGGAGACGTCGATGTCCTGGAGGTTGTTCTCCCGGGCACCGTGCACCGTGAGCCGGCGCTTCGGGTCGACGGGACGCCGGACGTCCGGCATCGCGATGACCCTGCGGCCCGAGAGGTACTGGCCGGTGACGGAGTCCTCGTTGGCCAGCAGTTCCTTGAGCGACCCGGAGTGGACGACCTTGCCGCCGTGCTCACCCGCGCCGGGACCGATGTCGACGACCCAGTCGGCGACCTTGATGGTGTCCTCGTCGTGCTCGACGACGATGAGCGTGTTGCCCATGTCCCTGAGCCGGACCAGGGTCTCGATCAGCCGGTGGTTGTCGCGCTGGTGCAGGCCGATCGACGGCTCGTCCAGGACGTACAGCACGCCGACGAGACCGGATCCGATCTGGGTGGCGAGCCGGATGCGCTGCGCCTCGCCGCCGGACAGGGTGCCGGCGGCACGGTTCAGCGAGAGGTAGTCCAGGCCGACGTCGACGAGGAACTTCAGCCGCTCGTTGACCTCCTTGAGCACCCGCTCGGCGATCTTCTTGTCGCGGGCGTTCAGCTTGAGGCGGCCGAGGAACTCGGCGCACTCGCTGATCGACATCGCGGCGACCTCGGCGATGGACTTCTCCATCACCGTCACCGCGAGGACCAGCGGCTTGAGACGGGTGCCCTCACAGGTCGGGCAGGCCACCTCGCGCATGTAGCCCTCGAAGCGCTCCCTGCTGGAGTCGCTCTCCGCCTCGGAGTGACGCCGCTTGACGTACTGGACCGCACCCTCGAAACGGGGGGTGGTGTAGGCCCGCTCGCGCCCGTACCGGTTGCGGTAGCGGACCTCGGTCTGGATCTTGTGGCCGTGGAGCAGCGCCTTCTTGGCGCGCTGCGGCAGTCCCGCCCAGGGGATGTCCGTGCGGAATCCGAGCGCCTCGGCCAGAGCGGTGATCTGACGCCCGAAGTACTCCTTGGTGTGGCCGTGGGACCAGGGGTGGATCGCGCCCTCGTCCAGGGACTTCTCCTCGTCCGGGACGATCAGGTCCGGGTCGACCTCCATGCGCGTACCGATGCCCGTGCAGTCGGGGCAGGCGCCGAAGGGGCTGTTGAAGGAGAAGGAGCGGGGCTCCAGCTCCTCGAAGGAGAGGTCGTCGTACGGGCAGTAGAGGTGCTCGGAGTACATCCGCTCGCGCTCGGGGTCGTCCTCCTCGAGGTCGACGAAGTCGAGCACGACCATGCCGCCGGAGAGACCCAGGGCCGTCTCGACCGAGTCGGTCAGCCGGCGCTTGGCGCTGTCCTTCACCGTGAGGCGGTCGATGACCACCTCGATGGTGTGCTTCTCCTGCTTCTTCAGCTTGGGCGGCTCGGACAGCTGGATGGTCTCGCCGTCGACCCTGGCCCTGCTGTAGCCCTTGGTCTGGAGGTCGCCGAAGAGGTCGACGAACTCGCCCTTGCGCTCCCGCACCAGCGGCGAGAGGACCTGGAAGCGGCTGCCCTCGGGCAGCCCGAGGACCTTGTCCACGATGGCCTGCGGCGACTGGCGCGAGATCGGCCGGTGGCACTCGGGGCAGTGCGGCTTGCCGATCCTGGCGAAGAGCAGCCGGAGGTAGTCGTAGACCTCGGTGATGGTGCCGACCGTCGAGCGCGGGTTGCGCGAGGTCGACTTCTGGTCGATGGAGACGGCGGGCGAGAGGCCTTCGATGAAGTCCACGTCCGGCTTGTCCATCTGGCCGAGGAACTGGCGGGCGTACGAGGAGAGCGATTCCACGTAGCGCCGCTGGCCCTCGGCGAAGATCGTGTCGAACGCGAGCGACGACTTGCCCGATCCGGAGAGCCCGGTGAAGACGATGAGGGAGTCACGGGGGAGATCGAGCGAGACGTTCTTCAGGTTGTGCTCGCGCGCGCCACGGACGATGAGACGGTCGGCCACGCCGGTCCGCACCTTTCTGGAGAGAAGTGGGGGAACTGAGCCCCTGTCCCAGGGTATGGGGGGCGCCACAGCGATGTACGAAGCTTTCGACTCCGAGCGTATAGCACGCGCATTCGATTTACGGTCGGTCGGAGACTCCATCACCCGAACGAGTGGCGGGGTCTACGCTCGGCCCATGACTGATCACGCGCGCGACCTGGAAGCTGTACGTGAAGCGACCGATCGGCTGCTCGGTGCCACGGGCAAGATGGACGACGGCTTCCTTGCCGAGCCGTCGCGTCTGCCGGGCTGGAGCCGCGGCCATGTTCTTGCCCACCTCTCACGTAACGCCGACGCCCTCGTAAATGTTCTCCAGGGGCGGCCGATGTACGCGAACAGCGAAACCCGGGACGCCGACATCGAGCGTGATGCCTCCCGGCCCCTGTCGGAGCAACTCGCCGACCTGCGGGCGAGCGCCGCGGCCTTCCTCGCCGCGGCGGAGGCACCGGCCGACCGGGAACGCACGGTCACCCTGCGCAACGGTGTGACGGATTCGGCGTCCCGGATCCCCTTCCGCCGCCTGATCGAGGTGGAGCTGCACCACGTCGACCTCGGCGTGGGGTACGAGCTGGAGGCCCTGCCGGAGGAGTTCGTGATCCGGGAGAACGACTTCCTGGCGCAGCGGTTCGCCGGACACCCCGACGTCGTCCCCACGACGGCGGTCACCGAGGACGGCCGGCTGTGGACCACGGGCGGCGGCTCGGACGGCGCTCCGGTCACCGTCCGCGGGACGGCCTCCGACATCCTCGGCTGGCTCTGCGGGCGCCGTGACGGCTCCGCGCTGACGGTGGACGGCGGCGGTCTCCCCGTGCTGCCCCCGCTATAGGCTGCGTCACATGACGTACAGCGGAACGGTCAAGGTCGGCGGACCTGCCGATGTGCACGAGCTGACGGACCTGATGATCTCCAAGGTCGCCGTCGGCCCGATGAACAACAACGCGTATCTGCTGCGCTGCCGGGCCACCGGCGAGCAGCTCCTGATCGACGCGGCCGCCGAGGCCGGGGTCCTGCTGCGGCTGATCGGCGAGGACGGCATCGCCTCCGTCGTCACGACGCACCGGCACGGCGACCACTGGCAGGCCCTCGCCGAGGTGGTGGCGGCCACCGGGGCGCGGACCTATGCCGGGAGGTACGACGCCGAGGGCATCCCGGTCCGGACCGACGAGCTCGTCGAGGACGGCGGCACGATCCGGGTGGGGCAGGTCACGCTGACCGCCAGGCATCTGACCGGCCATACCCCGGGATCCGTCGCGCTGGTCTACGACGACCCGCACGGGGCCCCGCACCTGTTCACGGGGGACTGCCTCTTCCCCGGCGGCGTGGGCAACACGCACAAGGACCCGGAGGCGTTCGCGAGCCTGCTCCACGACGTGGAGACCAAGCTCTTCGACCGTCTGCCGGACGAGACGTGGGTCTACCCCGGCCACGGCCACGACACCACACTCGGCGCCGAGCGCCCGCAGCTGCCCCGGTGGCGCGAGCGGGGCTGGTGACCTCGTCCTGAAACGGCCGACGGCCGGGCGCCCCTCGGGGCCCCGGCCGTCGGTGTGTCCGTCCGGCGCTACTTCTCCGCGCCGACGTTCCGGCTGTCGTCCTTCCGACCGCCCGTCTCCGGGCCCTCCGCGTCCTTCTCCGCCGCTTCCTGCTTCCTGGTGGCGATGAGGCTGGTGATCGTGGTGATCACCAGGACGCCGCAGATGACGGTGAGGGAGAACGGGATGGAGATCTCCGGGACGTGCACCCCGGACTCGTGCAGGGCGTGCAGCACCAGCTTGACCCCGATGAACCCGAGGATCACCGAGAGCCCGTAGCTGAGGTGGACCAGCTTCTTCAGCAGACCGCCGATGAGGAAGTACAGCTGACGCAGGCCCATCAGGGCGAAGGCGTTCGCGGTGAAGACGATGTACGGGTCCTGGGTCAGGCCGAAGATCGCCGGGATGGAGTCCAGCGCGAAGAGCACATCGGTGGTGCCGATGGCGAGCATGACCACCATCAGGGGGGTCATGACGCGCTTGCCGTTGTTCCGGATGAAGAGCTTGGTGCCGTGGTACTTGTCGGCGACACCGAAGCGGTGCTCGATCGACTTGAGGAGACGGTTCTCCTCGAAGTCGTCCTCCTCCTCGTCGGCCCGGGCCTCCTGGATCAGCTTCCAGGCGGTGTAGATCAGGAACGCGCCGAAGATGTAGAAGACCCACGAGAAGTTGGCGATGACCGCGGCGCCGGCCGCGATGAAGATCGCCCGCAGCACCAGCGCGATCAGCACACCGATGAGCAGCACCCGCTGCTGCAGGTGGGACGGCACCGAGAACTTCGCCATGATCAGGACGAAGACGAAGAGGTTGTCCACGCTGAGCGACTTCTCGGTGATGAAGCCGGCGAAGAACTCGCCCGAGGCCTGGCTCTCGCCGAAGACCAGCAGGCCGAGCCCGAAGAGGACGGCCAGGGTGATCCAGACGATGGTCCAGATTCCGGCTTCCTTGGTCGACACGTCATGAGGCTTGCGCCCGATGAAGAAGTCGACGGAGATGAGGGCGACGAGACCGAGGATGGTCAGCGTCCAAAGAGTCCATGAAACGTCCACTGCGCCTCCGGCAGTTCGCTACGGCTATAGATCAGCGTCGTCGCTGCCGGAGGTCTCTTCCACCCGGGAGCGCGGGATGCGCGCCGGGCCGACGCCCCGGGACCGGTCACAGTCCGTACTGACGGGAACGCCGCGATCGGGAGTACTCCCCTCCGCACCAAGAACAGTACAGGAAACACCAAGAAACGGTAAAGTCCCCGCCAAGTCATGATCAAAATGCCAGGTCAGATGACTCGGACGGGAGGGGTGATCCGCCGTCACCCCGCCTCAGCAGCGCCCTCCACGCCGCGCCTCGGCCACCAGCGCGAGGACCTGTTCCAGGACCCGGCTGCCCTGCGGCGTCCTCAGCGGCTCGTACGTCCACGCGTGGCCCACCCAGGGGTCGGCGAGGTGGTCGTCGGCCACCGGGGTGATCCGCAGCAGGGAACGCCACAGCGGGTCGAGCACGGGGCCGTAGGCGCGGGCGTCCTCCCGGTCGGCCACCATCAGCAAGTGCACCCCGACCGAGGGCCCCTCGTCGGCCAGATAGCGCAGCTGGGTGACGGCCCTGTCGTCGAATCCGTGCGGGAAGTCGTTGACGATCAGCAGGTGCTCCCCCGTGTCGAGGTCCGGGGGTAGCG
Source organism: Kitasatospora papulosa (assembly GCF_000717245.1). GTDB lineage: Bacteria > Actinomycetota > Actinomycetes > Streptomycetales > Streptomycetaceae > Streptomyces > Streptomyces papulosus. The sequence continues at coordinate 1,156,142 of NZ_JNYQ01000001.1, read as the reverse complement.
AGTCCGCGGCGCCGGCCCGGATCGCCATCTGCACCAGGTCGACCCGCCGGGTGAGGTGGGCGAGGACCGATGCCACGCCTTCGGCCCCGGCCGCCGGCGGACCGGCCAGGACCCCGGATCCGACCAGGGGCGAGAGCTGCCCCGCGGCGGAGCCCGCCGGGTCGACGACGTGCACGGAGAACTCGCCCGCCGGGTAGACCGCGAGCAACCGCGCGGCCAGGGTGACCGCGGTCTCCACGGCCAGGCCGCGCAACTGGTCGCCGGTGGTCGAGGCGGCCGCCTCGGACGCCGTACGCCCGCTGTCGATCCAGATCCCGCGCTCCAGGGGAAGCCGCACCAGCAGCGGAATGCGCAGATCGGGGGCCTCGCCCAGCAGGAGGTCTCCGAGGCGCAGAGCCATCGGGATCTCCATGGGGACGCGGTAGGCGTGCCAGACGGGGTTGTCCCAGCCCGCGTAGGCCGCGGGCAGGGCGGGCTCCACGACGGCGGACTCGGCGGCGAGCTGGGCGAGATCACGCTCCAGCGCCTCACGTGCCCGCCCGGTGAGCTCGTCACGCTTGGCCCGGGCCGCCTCGCGGGCGCGGTCACCCGCACCGCCGATGCGATTGCGCGGGTCGGACAGGGCCCGGTCCAGCTCCTGGTCCATCCGGGACTCGGCGAAGTCGACAGCGCTGCGGTATGCGGCGACAGCGCGGGCGAGGTCCTCGAACATGCCCCAGATCTGGTTGTAGAGACGCTCGTCCATGGACCAGCCGGTGGCGTCGCCTGCGACGGGCCGCGCGGGCTGCCCGGGTGCCGCGGGTGGTGCCGTCGGAGGCGGCGGGGGCGGCGCCGAGGTCTGGCGCCGGGGGTGCGCGTAGTCGATGGGGCCCCCGCCGGGAGCCTCCGTACGCGCGCTCGCGGGGTCGCCCAGCGGCTCCGCGGGCTGCGCCTCGGGGACGGGCGGCGCCGCGGCCTGCGCCCCCGCGGCGGCCGGGCCCGCGGGGTGGCGTACCCGCTCCCCCTCGGTGGTCCTGGGCGGCGGTGTCACGGAACGGGCGAGCCCGGAGGCGACGGCCTCCTGGATGGCGGCGGCGGTCTCCGCCGCCTCCGCGACCCCCTGGTCGGCGAACAGCCCCGCGAGCCCGGCGGCGTACCCCTGGCCGACGGCGCGCACCTTCCAGGCGCCCTGGCGGCGGTAGAGCTCCAGGGCGGACACGGCCGACTCGGTGTCCAGTCCGGTGAGGGTGAACGTGGCTATCTCGGTGCCGTCGAGTCCGGTGACGGCGACGAACGGCGCGGCGACCGCGCCGAAACTGACCGGCCTTCCGGCTCCCACGGGCAGGGCCAGGACCACGGTGACGCGGTGCACCTCGGCGGGCAGCGCGTCCAGGTCCACGGCCAGCCGGTGGTCGGCCGCCGCCTGCCGGGACACCTCCAGTCCGGGCACCCGGTGCGAGGCGGGGTGGGCGATCCACTCGGCGCCGCGGACCGTGCCCCGCTCGTCCCCGAGCGTGGCCCCGGCCACGACGGGTGAGCCCGCCGACACCCTGATCTCCAGACGGGTCTGGGGCAAGGTGTGGTTCTGCCCCCGGACCAGCTCGGCCGTCATCGCCCTGTCCCCTCGACGTTCGGTGTGGTGCCCTGCCGTGCGGTGGTGCCCCGCCACGGCCGCAGCTCCCGGCGGCGGGTGCCTCCGGGAGCTGCTCGTACGCGTTGTCGGGCCGGCTGCTGCCCGTGCGGTGCCTACAGGTGCGGCAGGATCGCCGGCATCAGGTCCTGGAAGGTCCGGCCGTTGGCCGGGTTGCCCAGGGCCGTCATCTGCCATCCACCGCCCACGCGGTGCACCTTCGCCATGATCTGCGCCGTGTACTGACCGCCGCCGTCCAGCGTGTAGCGGGCCAGTTCCTGGCCGTTGGTCTCGTCGACGATGCGGCAGAAGGCGTTCTGCACCTCCTGGAACGTCTGGCCGGTGAACGAGTTCACCGTGAAGACGATCTGGTCGATGTGGACCGGGACGCGCTGCAGGTCGACCAGGATCGCCTCGTCGTCGCCGCCGGAACCGGCACCGCCGACCAGGTTGTCGCCGGTGTGCTTGACCGAGCCGTCGTCGCTGACCAGGTGGCGGAAGAACACGACGTCCACGGGCTGCTTGTCGGCGAAGAGCACCGCGGAGGCGTCCAGGTCGATCTCCCGGGTGCGCGAACCGAACAGCCCGCGGCGCGGGGCCGCCTGCCAGCCGAGCCCCATCCGTACCGCGGTCAGGGTCCCCCCGTCGCTCTTCTGCAGGCTGATGGCCTGGCCCTTGGTCATGTTGACCGTCACGCGCTGTCCCCTCTCCGCTTGCCCCGCACCCGTCGGTGTGCGGCTTCCCCGCACCCTACGCAGTCCCGCGGGGCGAGAAGGAGGGAAGGGCCGTTTTTGTGTCGGTCCTGCAACACTGCGGACCTCAGAGGTCAGGCCAGCCCCGCCTCCCTCATCTGCCGCAGTTCCTTCTTCAGCTCGCCCACCTCGTCGCGCAGCCGGGCTGCCACCTCGAACTGCAGGTCGGCGGCGGCCGCGCGCATGCGGTCCGTCATCTCTTCGATGATCCCCGCGAGCTCCGTGGCGGGCCGGTCGGTGACCACCGCGCCGTCCTTCTTCGCCTTGGCTCCCGCGCCGGCCTTGCCGCCCAGTGCGGGGACGGGGGCCTTGGTGTCCTTGGCCTGCCGGTAGCCGGTGCCGAGCAGCTGCTCGGTGTCGACCTCCTCGCGGGCGATGGACGCGACGATGTCGTTGATCTTCTTGCGGAGCGGCTGCGGGTCGACGCCCCGCTCGGTGTTGTAGGCGATCTGCTTCTCGCGACGGCGGTTGGTCTCGTCGATGGCCTGTGCCATCGCCGGGGTGACCTTGTCCGCGTACATGTGGACCTGGCCCGAGACGTTACGGGCGGCACGCCCGATGGTCTGGATCAGCGAGGTCCCGGAGCGCAGGAAGCCCTGCTTGTCCGCGTCGAGGATCGCCACGAGTGACACCTCGGGCAGGTCGAGGCCCTCACGCAGGAGGTTGATGCCCACCAGGACGTCGTACTCGCCGGAGCGCAGCTCGCGCAGCAGCTCGATACGGCGCAGCGTGTCGACGTCGCTGTGGAGGTACCGGACCTGAATGCCCAGCTCGAGGAAGTAGTCGGTGAGGTCCTCGGACATCTTCTTGGTGAGGGTGGTGACCAGGACGCGCTCGTCCTTCTCGGTCCGCTCGCGGATCTCGTGGACGAGGTCGTCGATCTGTCCCTCGGTCGGCTTGACGACGACCTCCGGGTCGACGAGACCGGTGGGCCGGATGATCTGCTCGACGAAGCCGTCGCCGCGGGAGAGTTCGTACTTCCCGGGGGTGGCGGAGAGGTAGACCGTCTGGTTGATCCGGCCCAGGAACTCCTCCCACTTCAGCGGGCGGTTGTCCAGCGCGGAGGGCAGCCGGAATCCGTGGTCGACGAGGGTCCGCTTGCGGGAGGCGTCGCCCTCGTACATCGCGCCGATCTGCGGGACGGTGACGTGCGACTCGTCCAGGACGAGGAGGAAGTCCTCGGGGAAGTAGTCGAGGAGGGTGTGGGGGGCCGTGCCGGGCGAGCGGCCGTCGAAGTGCATCGAGTAGTTCTCGACGCCCGAGCAGGTCCCGATCTGGCGGAGCATCTCGATGTCGTACGTGGTGCGCATGCGCAGCCGCTGGGCCTCCAGCATCTTGCCCTGCTTCTCCAGCTCGGCGAGGCGCTCCTCCAGCTCCTTCTCGATGCCGGTGACGGCCTTCTCCATGCGCTCGGGGCCCGCCACGTAGTGGCTGGCGGGGAAGACGTGGAGCGAGGTGTCCTCGCTGATGACCTCGCCGGTGAGCGGGTGGAGGGTCGAGAGCGCCTCGATCTCGTCGCCGAACATCTCGATGCGGACGGCGAGCTCCTCGTACACCGGGAAGATCTCGATGGTGTCACCGCGCACCCGGAAGGTCCCGCGGGTGAACGCGAGGTCGTTGCGGGTGTACTGGATCTCGACGAAGCGGCGCAGCAGCTGGTCACGGTCGACCTCGTCGCCCACCTTGAGCTGGACCATGCGGTCCACGTACTCCTGCGGGGTGCCCAGGCCGTAGATGCAGGAGACGGAGGCGACCACGACGACGTCCCGCCGGGTGAGCAGCGAGTTCGTCGCGGAGTGCCGCAGCCGCTCGACCTCCTCGTTGATCGAGGAGTCCTTCTCGATGTAGGTGTCCGACTGGGGGACGTACGCCTCGGGCTGGTAGTAGTCGTAGTACGAGACGAAGTACTCGACGGCGTTGTTCGGGAGGAGCTCGCGGAACTCGTTGGCCAGCTGGGCGGCCAGGGTCTTGTTCGGCGCCATCACCAGGGTGGGGCGCTGCAGCTTCTCGATCATCCAGGCGGTCGTCGCCGACTTGCCCGTGCCCGTCGCGCCGAGCAGGACGACGTCCTTCTCACCCGCGCGGACGCGCCGGTCCAGCTCGGCGATGGCCGTGGGCTGGTCGCCGCTGGGCTGGTAGGGACTGACGACCTCGAAAGGCGCCACCGAACGTTCGATCTTCGAGACTGGCCGCATGCAACCACCGTACGACCCCCCACTGACAAAGGCGGGGATCAACGGCTCCGCGGCGGCCGGGAGCCCTTGCGCGCCGTGGTCGCGTAGTGCGGGGTGGGGCGGCGCTGGACGGGGATCGGGCTGACCGGCCCCCCGCGCAGCGGCGCCCGCCCCGGCCGCCGGCCCGTCGCCTCGGGTCCCCCCGACACCACGAGGGGGTCGATCATCACGACCACGGCGGCGAGCAGCAGGAAGCAGCCCGGTCCGATCATCATCGGCAGGAGCAGCGAGGTGGGCGCCTCGCCGGGCGGCGCGGGTGCGGCGTCGGGGTGCAGGTGCACCTGGAGCGCGGCCATCCCGGTGTAGTGCATCCCGCTCACCGCCACGCCCATGGCGACGCTGGCGCCGAGGCTGGGGAGGAAGCCGTGGACGGACACGGCCGCCCACAGCGCGGTGGTCGCGGCCACGACGGCGATGACGACGGAGAGCGAGACCGTGAGCGTGTCGTACTCGAACACTCCTCCGAAGTTCATTCCGGCCATACCGAGGTAGTGCATGGAGGCGACCCCGAGACCGGTGATCGTCCCGCCGGTGACCAGTGCCATGCGGGTCGCGCCCCGGTAGCCGACGAGGAAGATGCCGATGCCGACCATCCCGACGCCCACGGCGAGGCTGGCGTAGGTGAGGGGCCTGTCGTAGCTGACCGGTGCCTCCCTGACGCTGAAGCCCAGCATCGCGATGAAGTGCATCGTCCAGATGCCGGAGCCGATGGAGGTGGCGCCGAGAGCCAGCCATCCGGCCCTGGCGACGCCTCTCGCGCGCAGGGACCGCGTGGTGCACCGGAGACCGAGCGCGGCACCGAGGCAGGCCATGAGGAACGCCGTGACCGGGGTCACGGCGCCGTAGGTGAATCCGTCAACTGTGCCCTGCATGCTGGTACGCCCTTCGCGGTGTGCCCGGGTTCGGGGTGACCCTAAAGGGCAAGGCCCGGCAAGCAAACATAAGAGCGGCATTTTATCCGCCTCCGGGCCCTCCGGGGATCCGGTACCCAACATTCCGTTCACAACATGGCCATCATCACCCTCCCCGCCGTTGGGGATCGGGTGCGAGTCTCGACCTGTCCGCATCACGACGCGAGGAGTACACGTGTCCGTACGCACAGCAACCGCCTCCGGTGCAGCAGCGGCCCTGCTCGGCACCTGCTTCCTGCTGCCCGCCGCCCAGGCGCAGGCGACGGGAACCCAGGACAGCCCGGTCGTCTACGCCCACCGGGGCGCGTCCGCCTACGCCCCGGAGAACACCCTGGCCGCCGTGGACGCGGCGGACGACCTGGGTGTCGCGTGGGTGGAGAACGACGTGCAGCTCACCAAGGACGGCGTGCTGGTCGTCGTGCACGACACCACCCTAGGCAGGACCACCGACGCCGAGGAGGTCTTCCCCGGCCGTGCCCCCTGGGCGGTCAAGGACTTCACCGCCGCGGAGATCGCGAAGCTGGACGCGGGCAGCTGGTTCGGCGCCGGATTCGCGGGCGCCCGGGTGCCCACGCTGACGCAGTACCTGCACCGGCTCGAGCGCAATCACCAGAAGCTGCTCCTGGAGATCAAGAGCCCGGAGATCTACCCGGGCATCGAGAAGGAGACCCTGCGCGTCCTGCGTGAGGAAGGCTGGCTCGACCGCGCCCACGTCAAGCACAAGCTGATCATCCAGAGCTTCGGTGCAGAGAGTGTGAAGAAAGTCCACGCCCTGCGTCCGGACGTCGTGACGGGCTTCCTCGGCACCCCCGCCGTGGCCGAGCTGCCGTCGTACGCGGCGTTCACCGACCAGATCAATCCGTCGTACACGACGATCGGCGCCGACTACGTCGCGGCGGTCCAGAAGCTGAAGGGCGCTCACGGCAAGCCTCTGCGGGTGAACACCTGGACGGTGAACGACGCGGCGAAGGCGGCGCAGGTGGCCGGCTTCGGTGTGGACGGCATCATCACCAACAACCCCGACATCGTGCGGGAGGCCACCCGCTGAGCGGACCGGCGGGCCGGCGTTGTCGGTGCCCGGCCGTACCGTGGGTGTCGTGGAGAGCAACGAGCAGGTCGTGGAGTGGTCCGTCGTACCCAGCGGCATCGGCCCGCTGCTGCTCGCCGCGACCCGCCGGGGCCTGGTGACCGTGGGCTTCCACGCCCGGCCGGCGGTCCGGGACGCGACGCTCGGTCTGCTGGGGGCACGGCTGGGCGCGGAGCCCGTGGAGGCACCGGACTCCGCGCTGCTGGCGGAGCCGGTGCGACAGCTCGCCGCGTACTTCGCCGGCGAGCTGCGGGAGTTCTCGCTCGGCCTGGACTGGTCGCTGAGCTCCGGTTTCCACCGTGTGGTGCTGCGCGAGCTGGCGTCCGGCGTGCCGTACGGCACGATCGTGGGGTACGGGGACCTGGCGGCCCGGGTCGGCCAACCGGGCGCCGCCCAGGCCGTGGGGGCGGCCATGGGCTCCAACCCCCTGCCGGTGGTCGTTCCGTGCCACCGGGTGGTGGAGAGCGGCGGAGGACTCGGCGGGTTCGGCGGCGGGCTGGAGACGAAGCGGCAGTTGCTGGCGCTCGAGGGGATACTTCCGCAGCCGCTGTTCTGAACACCGGCCGCCCGTGCGGGAGGCCGCACCCTTGCGGTATTGCTCGATTCACCGCGCCGGACCGGTGCCGTCCGGAGGCACGGGCTGGCACACTGCGGCGGTGACGACAGCCTCCTCCTCATCCCGGATCACGGCGGCCGAACTGCCGGCCCTGCGGCGCCGGACATCGGCCGTGCTCATCGGCAGTCAGATACTCGGCGGCCTGGGCGTGGCCGTCGGTATCGCCCTCGCACCGGTCCTGGCGGCCGAGGTGAGCGGTTCCGAGGCGCTGTCGGGGCTGGCTCCCACGGCGTCCGTGACGGGTACCGCGCTGCTGTCGCTGCCGCTGGCCGCCCTGATGACCTCGCGGGGGCGGCGCCCCGGACTCGTCCTCGCCTATCTGACCGGGGCGCTCGGAGCGCTCCTCGTGGTGACCGCCTCGGTCGTGGGCAGCTTCCCCCTGCTGCTGCTCGGCATGGCCGGATTCGGCGCGGGTTCGTCGGCCAACCTCCAGGCACGGTTCGCCGCGGCCGACCTCGCGGAGCCCGAGCGGCGCGGTCGGGCGATCTCCCACGTCATCTGGGCGACCACGATCGGTTCGGTGCTCGGCCCCAACATCGCCGCCCCGGCGAGCGCGGTGTTCCGGGGCACCGTGGTGCCCGAGACCGCGGGCCCGTTCGCCTGGGCCTTCGTCATCTTCCTGCTCACCGGGTCCCTGGTGGCCGTGCTGCTGCGCCCCGACCCGCTGCTGACCGCCAGGGCCTTCGCCCCCGAGGGCACGGAGACCGCGGCGAACCGGTCGCTGCGGGCGGGCATCGCCGCGGTGCGGGCGGCCCCGATGGCCCGGCTGGCGCTCGTGACCGTCGCCGTGTCCCACACCGCGATGGTCTCCGTCATGGTCATGACCCCCGTCCATCTGGGGCACCACGGCGCGGACATCCAGTTGATCGGCCTGGTCATCAGCGGACACATCGCGGGCATGTACGCGTTCTCCCCCCTCATGGGCCGGCTCGCCGACCGGGCCGGACGGCTCCCCGTCATCGGTCTGGCCGCCGGACTGCTGTGCTTCGCCGCCCTGTTGGCCGGCACGTCGGGGGGCGGGCACGCCCGGACGGCCGCCGGGCTGTTCGTCCTGGGACTCGGCTGGTCGGCGGGGCTGGTCGCCGGATCGGCCCTCCTCACCGACTCCGTGCCGCAGGCGGCGCGGGCCGCCGCACAGGGCTTGTCCGACCTCACGATGAACGCGGCGGCCGGCGTCGGCGGCGCCCTGGCCGGTGTGATCGTGTCCCGGCTGGGCTACGGCTGGCTCAACGCCGTCGTCGCCTGCCTGCTCCTGCCGATGGCGGCACTCGCGCTGCGCCGGGCGACGGGACGTCCGGCCACGGGCTGAGGAGTGCGGTGAACGCGCGGGGGCGGACGCGGACCGGCGGGCCGCAGGGACGGTCGTGACGCTCGGGGGCCGCCCGGTGCGCGGAACCCCGGGACCGCGGCCGGCAGAACCGCCCTAGCCGCCCAGCCCCGTCCAGGCGGGACGGTGCGGGTCGTCGGCGCGTACGACCGTGTCCGAGGCGCCGGCCGGATCGGTCTCCGTCTCGTACCGCTCGAAGGCGGGCAGTGTCCACCGCTCGCTCTCCTCGGTACGCCGCCGCAACGCACCGGGGGTGAGGCTCAGATGGACCGTGAGGTCGAAGGGGAACCACCGGCCGAGGAGCAGCGGCCCGTGCAGGATCAGCACCCCTCCCTCGGGCAGCACCTGGTAGGGGCTGCGGGTCGCCCGGTCCGTGTCGGGGTTCCAGAGATCGGGCAGGACCCGTCCGCTGCCGCCCGCTTCGAGCGGGCGGAACACCTCGCGCCACAGCGCCCCGGTGTCGAACCAGCCGTCGGCGTACGAGTCGGGGTCCTCCTTGCCGTATTCGTAGCGCAGGCTGGCCGGGCGCAGGAAGCCGGCCGTGGAGACCGTGAGAACCGGACGCCCCCGGGCGCGCAGCGCGGCGGCGAGGTGGGCGGCGGCCTCCTCGGGGCGGGCCGCGGGTGCGCCGTCGACGCCGATCCTCAGCCAGGACCCCTCGTCGGCCGGTTCGAGTCCGTCGGCGTGGGCGGCGAGGGTCCGGGCCAGCCGGGGCCAGGTGATGGGTTCGAATCGCACCCGTCCATCATCGCTCTGCCGCAACCGGACCGGTGGCCGGATGCACGGGTGCCGGCGGTGCGGCGGGGACGGCCGGGCCGTGGCGGACCTCGGCGCGTACGGCGGGTCGCCCCGCCGGCTGTCCCTGTCGCACCGCCGGGTAGTCCCCTATCGCGCCGACGGGCAGTCCGCCGCCTCGGCGTCGTCGGACAGCGGGCTGCCCTTCGGGAGCAGGTACGTCACCCACAGCACGACGGGGTCGGTGCCCAGATTGCGTCCGATGTGCCGGTGGTCGGCCCCGGACGGTTCGATGAACGACGTACCCGCGGGTGTGACCTCGACCGAGCAGTCGTGGAGGGTCCGGGTCAGCGTCCCGGACTTGACGACGGCGATCAGCTGCCCGCTGTGGGTGTGCCACCCGGTGGATCCGCCGGGTGCCACGGTGATCTCCCGGAAGGTCACGTCCGTGCGGCCCTTCGGCGCCTTCACCTTGAGCTTGCCCTCCGAAGTGCCCTCGGCGTGGACCGTGCCGCTCACGCCGCTGCCCGGGGTGGCGACCGCCGCCACCGGCAGGAGGCCGAGCGCGGCCACGCCGACGCCGACGAGCAGGGCCTTGCGCAGGGTCACCCGCTTCTTGGCCCCGCCGCGGCTCTTCCCGCCGATCACGCTCTTCGCACCGACAACGCCGTCGAACCCCATGACCGACTCCTCAGCATCCGCCCGATGAACACGCTTACGCTACCGGCGAGTTGGTCATATGGCTTCAGGCGCGCGGGCATTGACCGCCACGGAGTTCATCGGCGAGCGGGCCCTCGCCGAGCACCTTTGCCCTGCCACCCTCGACCGCGTCCACGAGGGTGCTCCCGCCGCGGCCGACGGCCAGGACGGCGTCGGCGTCCAGTACGAGGCAGGCGTCGGGACGGTCGGCGGGGCCGTATCCGTAGACCTCGCCCGGCGCCTCCGCGCCGATACGGAGGTGGAACTCTCCTTCAGGCAGGCGGACTTCGACGACTCCGCTGTGGGTGAGGCCGTCCAGGGCGCGCAGCAGCGGGAGGGCGAACCAGTGCGCTCTGACCGCGTCCGTCGGGCGGCGTTCGTCGAGCGCGGGGGCGCCCCACCGGGCGAGCGCGGTGAGCACCGGGAGCAGTCCGCGGCCGTGCTCGGTCAGTTCGTAGACGGCGGCGGCCGCGGGGGGCGGCAGGCGGCGGCGCACGGCCAGGCCGCCCTGCTCCATGTCCCTGAGCCGTGAGGCCAGCACGTCCGTGCTGACTCCGGGCAGATCGGCGTGCAGATCCGTGTACCGGCGCGGACCGGCCAGCAGTTCACGGACGATCAGCAGGGTCCACCGGTCCCCGACGGAGTCGAGGGCACGGGCGGTGGCGCAGAACTGGTCGTAGCTCCGGCGGCGGGCGGGGCGTGCGGGCTGCTGCTGACGTGGCATGCGACGCAGTCTAGACATGTTGTTGGACTTTCCAAGCCCGAGCTTGGTAAAACCAAGTATCGCAATTCACGTCGGGGAGGCACCGCATGGAGTTCCGGCAGTCCAGCAAGCTCAACGAGGTCTGTTACGAGATCCGGGGTCCGGTCATCGAGCAGGCCAACGCCCTGGAGGAGGCGGGGCACAGCGTGCTCCGCCTCAACACGGGCAATCCGGCGCTCTTCGGCTTCGAGGCGCCCGAGGAGATCGTGCAGGACATGATCCGGATGCTTCCCCAGGCGCACGGCTACACCGACTCGCGCGGCATCCTGTCCGCCCGGCGCGCCGTCGCGCAGCGCTACCAGGCGATGGGGATGGCCGATGTCGACGTGGACGACATCTTCCTCGGCAACGGGGTCTCCGAGCTGATCTCCATGGCCGTCCAGGCACTCCTGGAGGACGGCGACGAGATCCTGATCCCGAGCCCCGACTATCCGCTGTGGACCGCCGTCACGACGCTCGCGGGCGGGAAGGCCGTGCACTACACGTGCGACGAGGGCGCGGACTGGAACCCCGACCTCGCCGACATGGCCTCGAAGATCACCGACCGCACCCGGGCCATGGTCATCATCAACCCGAACAACCCGACGGGCGCGGTCTACTCCCGCGACGTCCTCGACGGCATGCTCGACCTGGCGCGCAGGCACGGACTCATGGTGTTCGCCGACGAGATCTACGACCAGATCCTGTACGACGACGCCGAGCACCACAGCGTGGCAGTACTGGCTCCCGACCTCCTCTGCCTCACCTTCAGCGGTCTGTCGAAGACGTACCGCGTCGCGGGATTCCGTTCGGGCTGGATGGTGGTGTCGGGTCCGCGGCAGCACGCCCGCAGCTATCTGGAGGGGCTCACCATGCTCGCCTCCATGCGGCTGTGCCCCAACGCCCCGGCGCAGTACGCGATCCAGGCGGCCCTCGGCGGCCGTCAGTCGATCCGGGACCTGGTGGCCCCGGGAGGCAGGCTCCACGAGCAGCGCGACCGGGCCTGGGAGCGGCTCAACGAGATTCCCGGGGTGTCGTGCGTGAAGCCCAAGGGCGCGCTGTACGCCTTCCCGCGCATCGACCCGAAGGTCCACGCCATCGTCGACGACGAACGCTTCGTGCTGGACCTGCTGCTGCGGGAGAAGATCCAGGTGGTGCAGGGCACCGGGTTCAACTGGCCGCGCCCGGACCACTTCCGCATCCTCACCCTCCCGCACGCCGACGATCTGGACGCCGCCATCAGCCGTATCGGCCGCTTCCTGAACGGATACCGCCAGTGACTCGCGGGGCCTGTGGCGTTCCCGTGCTCACGCAGTCCGCCTCCCCGGATCTGGTGGGCGCCGTCGTGGAAGGCGGCCTCGACGCGGTCGTCCACCTCCACAACCCGTCGGGGACGACGGCAACGACGCGCGCGGCGGACCTTCCGCTGCCGGTCTTCGAGCGGTCCCTCGCCGGCCGGGGCGTGTCCCTCCCCGGTGGTGAGCGGAACGGCTGACGGGCACCACCACCCTACGAGTCCGGAGGACCACAGCCCATGGACACCGAACCCTCGCCGGCAGGAGCGGGACGGCCGGACGGACCGCCCGTGCGGCTCGGCGCTCTCGTACCGCTGACCCCGCCCGGCTGGACCGACGCGGGCCGGCATCTGCTCGCCGGACTCGACATGGCCGTCGACGAGGTCAACGCGGCCGGCGGTGTCGACGGCAGGCCGCTGGAACTCACGGTCAGGGACACCGCGGCTGATCCGCACAGGGCGGAGGCGGTGGTGGACGAGCTGGCCGCTCTGGGCGTGAGCGCGCTGGCCGGCGAATACCACAGTGTCGCCGCCCGCGCCGCCGCCACCAGGGCGGAGGCCCTCGGTGTGCCGTTCCTCTGCTCGTCGGCCGTTCTCGACGCGCTCACCGGACAGCCGACCGAAAGCATCGCTCGCATCGCCCCGGCGCAGTCCCACGGCTGGCGGCTGTACGCCGACTTCCTCCTCGGCGCGGGCCACCGCAGGATCGCCGTGGCGACCGAGCCGGGCGCCTACTGGGCGTCCGGGGCCGGCGTCCTGCGGGACCACCTCGCCCCGCACGGCGGCACGGTCGTCGGACTCGACGCGCGCACGCTCACCCCGGACGCGGTGTGCGACGCGCTCGCCGGCAGCGGTGCGACGGCCCTTCTCCTCCTGGTGGGCAGTCCGGAACCGGCCGTGTCGATCGTCCGGTCCGTCCGTGGCGACCGGCGGCTCTCCGGGATCCTGATCGGTGCTCCGGCCGGGCAGCCGGAGTTCGGCTCCTGGGCGGCTTCGCTGGGTTGCGACGGTGCCGCCATCCCGTTCCTGCGCTACCTGCCCGAGCGGCTCGGCCCGCTCGGCGCCCGGGTGGAGAAGGACCTCCGCGAGCGGCTGGGCGAAGCGCCGTCCTTCGTCGCCCTGGAAGGCTACGACACCGTCACCGTCCTCGCCCATGTGCTGCGTTCGCACGGCGCGGACCGGGCACGCGTCGCCGCGGCCTGGCCGGGCGTCTCGGTGGAAGGCACCCGGGGCCTGATCAGGTTCTCCCGTACACCGGGCATCGGTGTCCGCCAGTGGACCTGGGCACCGGTACAGGTCGCCGACCGGGACCCGTCCGATCCCGGCCGGTTCCGGGTCCTCCACACCGGCTGAGACCGGCCTGCCCGGGGCCGTGCGATCGGTTTTCCCGTTGTGCGTGAGGCTCGTCCGGCGGACGCCGCCGGTGCTAGCTTCTTCGCCGTGACGGAACACCAGGACGAGACACGGGTGGCCTACGACGGGGTCGTCGAGCTGTACGCGTCGATGTTCGCCGACCGGCTGGAGACACGGCCGTTCGCGCGGGCCATGCTCACCGCCTTCGCCGAACTCGTGCGCGGGACGGAGAACCGGCGGACGGCCGATGTCGGCTGCGGTCCCGGGCACCTGACGGCCGTGCTGCGTGATCTGGGCCTGGACCCCTCCGGGTTCGACCTCTCCGCGGGTATGGTCGGCCACGCGCGGCGGGCCCATCCGTCACTGCGGTTCGAGCAGGCGCGGATGGAGTCGCTTCCTGTCGAGGACCGCTCCCTCGGCGGCGTGCTGTCCCACTACTCGATGATCCACACCCCTCCCGGGGAACTCCCCGCACTGCTCGCCGAACAGGTGCGGGTCCTGGCGCCGGGCGGACTGCTCCTGGTGTCGTTCTTCGCGACCGACGCACCGGAGCCCGTCCTCTTCGACCACAAGGTGGCCCCCGCCTACAGCTGGCCGGTGGACCGGTTCGCCGGCCTGCTGGCCGGGGCCGGGCTCGATCCGTTCGCCCGGCTCGTCCACGATCCGGCCTCCGAGCGCGGCTTCCTCGAAGCGCACCTGCTGGCCCGCCTCCCCGGGAGTCCTGCCGCGTGACCGCCGGGCGGCGGCTGCGGCGTCAGCCCCGCAGGGCGGTGAGCGCGGCGACCGGGTCGGGGTCGGGAGCGGCCCGGGGCCACCAGTCGTCCTCGCCGGGGTCGGATTCGTAGCCGTACCAGCGGTTGTCGTGGCCGAAGCGCAGCTGAAGGGTTCCCGTGGCGTCGGTCAGGCGGTTGCGCCGGGGCTGGAAGCGCGGGAAGTCGGCGGAGGCCAGGGCGGGCCGCGCCCGGTCGAACGGGCCGGCCGGCGGGTCCCAGGCGGTCTCGAGCACCTCGAGCCCTTCCGCGCCGCCCTGCCGCCACGCGGCGACGGCCCGGGCCAGGTCCGTCGTGCTGCGGCCGGTGGCGAAGGCCAGCTCACGGTAGAGCGCCCGGGTCGTCGCGGTGAGTCCGGCGGTGGGCCGGGACGCGGCGATCCGTACGGCGTCCTGCCAGGTGCCGAGCCCGGCGAGCGGGTCCTCGCCGGTGGTGAGCATCGTGTGCGCGCGGGCCGCCGCGTCCCTGGCCAGGTGGTCGAGGCCGAGCGGGTCGCGGGCGCCGGGCAGTTCCGGGTAGGAGGGCGGCTCCCCCGGATACTGCGGCACGGGCAGCGGCGCGGGCAGCGGCGGCAGGAAGCGGTCGGCCAGCGCGTCGGAGGCCGCGACCGACGGCATGGCGGGGGTCTCGGGGCGCTCACGGGCGGAGTGCTCGGCGTTGCGGCGGCCCAGCTCGTCGAGGAGCTCGCGCTCACCGCGGCCCCGCATCAGCAGCAGGACGAACGGGTCGCTGTCGAGGAGCCGCGCCGTCTGGAAACAGAGCGCCGCCACGTGCTTGCAGGGCCAGCCGCGGTCGGGGCACGAACAGTCCGGGTCCAGGTCACCGGCGGCGGGCAGCAGCCGGATTCCGGCCTCGCCCGCCGTGTCGACCAGGGAGTGCGGCATCTCCTTGTCGAGGAGCGCGGACAGGTGCCCCGGCCGGGCGGCGACGGCGTCCAGGAGGGTGTCCCAGTCGGACGCGGGGAACGAACGCAGGCGCAGCTCGGCGCGGTAGGGGCGGGGACGGCTGCCGTGGACGTAGGCGATGACCCGGCCGGGAGTGACGGTGATCGCTGCGACATGGCCCCCGTCGGCGTACTCACGGCCGCGTGCGAGCCGTGCCTCGTCCATCGACAGGGATTCCAGGGCCTCCACCCAGGCCCTGCCCCACCAGCTCTCGGCGAAGGGGCCGTCGGCGTCCGAGGTGCGGGCGGGCACGGCTTCGAAGGTGCGTCGCAGGTCGTCGGGGCCCGGACGGGCGGCGGGTCCGCCGTTCGGGCTCATGAGGTCCTCCGGAGGGAGACGAGGTCGGCGAGGTCGCGGTCGTCGAGCTCGGTCAGAGCGGCCTCGCCGGAGCCGAGCACGGCGTCCGCGAGGGCACGCTTGGACTGCAGCAGTTCGCCGATCCGGTCCTCGACCGTGCCTTCGGCGATCAGCCGGTGCACCTGCACGGGCTGGGTCTGGCCGATGCGGTACGCCCGGTCGGTGGCCTGCTCCTCGACCGCCGGGTTCCACCACCGGTCGTAGTGGATGACGTGGGCGGCCCGGGTGAGGTTCAGGCCCGTGCCGGCCGCCTTGAGGGAGAGCAGGAAGACGGGGACCTCGCCGGACTGGAAACCGTCCACCATCCGTTCCCTCTCGGGTACCGGCGTGCCGCCGTGCAGCAGTTGGGAGGGGATGGACCGGGAGGCGAGGTGGGCGGAGAGGAGACGGGCCATCGACACGTACTGGGTGAAGATCAGGACGGAGCCGTCCTCGGACAGGATGGTGTCGAGCAGCTCGTCGAGAAGGGCGAGCTTGCCCGAACGGCCGGTGAGCCGGGTCGGCTCCTCCTTCAGATACTGCGCCGGGTGGTTGCAGATCTGCTTGAGCGAGCCCAGCAGCTTCATGATCAGTCCGCGCCGTGCGATGCCCTCGGACTGCTCGATGAACGCCATCGTCTCGCGGACGGCCGCCTCGTAGAGGGTGGCCTGTTCGCGGGTGAGGAAGACGGGGTGGTCGGTCTCGGTCTTGGGCGGAAGCTCGGGCGCGATGCCCGGGTCGGACTTCTTGCGGCGCAGCAGGAAGGGGCGCACCAGCCGGGAGAGCCGCTCGACCGCCTCCTCGTTGCCCAGGCCGGCGGCGGTGCCGGTGTTCTCGACGATCCTGGCGTGCCGGGAACGGAAGGCCTTGAGCGGGCCGAGCAGGCCCGGGGTGGTCCAGTCGAGCAGGGCCCACAGCTCGGAGAGGTTGTTCTCCACGGGGGTGCCGGTCAGGGCGACGCGCGCGGGGGCGGGGATGGTGCGCAGCGCCCTGGCCGTCGAGGAGTGCGGGTTCTTGACGTGCTGTGCCTCGTCGGCGACGACGAGGCCCCAGCCGTGCGCGGCGAGCTGCTCGGCTCCGGAACGCATCGTGCCGTAGGTCGTGAGGACGAAGCCGCCGTCGGAGCCGTCGAGGGTGCGGTCCGTGCCGTGGAAGCGGCGCACGGGAACACCGGGTGCGAAGCGGTTGATCTCCCGGTGCCAGTTGCCGAGGAGGGAGGCGGGACAGACGACCAGGGTGGGTTCGGTCCGCGCGCGGTGCAGATGGAGCGCGATGACGGTGATCGTCTTGCCCAGGCCCATGTCGTCGGCGAGACAGCCGCCGAGGCCGAGCGCGGTCATCCGGTCGAGCCAGGCGAGGCCGCGGAGCTGGTAGTCGCGGAGGGTGGCGTGGAGGCCGGGCGGGGCGGGGAGGGTGGCGTCCTCGTCGAGGATCCGCTCACGGAGCGCGGCGAGGGCTCCGGCCGGCACGGCTTCGACCTGTTCGCCGTCGACCTCGGCGCTGCCGGTGAGGGCCACGGCGAGCGCGTCCACCGGGTCGAGCAGGCCGAGCTCGCGCTTGCGTGCCTTGCGGACGAGTGCGGGGTCGACGACGACCCACTGGTCGCGCAGTCGCACCACCGGCCGGTGCGCCTCGGCCAGGGTGTCCATCTCCGCCTCGGTGAGCCGGTCGTCGCCGAGGGAGAGCTGCCAGTCGAACGCGAAGAGCTGCTCGGCGTCGAAGAAGGAGGTGCCGTCGGTCGCCGAGCCCGGCGCGGGCCGGACGACCGCGGCGGCGGTGAGCGAGCGGGCGAGCTCCCGGGGCCAGTGCAGAGCCACCCCGGCGGCTGCGAGCCGTGCTCCGGCGGGGCCGATCAGCTCGTACAGCTCGTCCTCGGTGACGGCGAGCACGTCGGGGACGGGCTGGTCGAGCAGCCGCTCCAGCGGCGGCCAGACACGGGCCGCCCGGCGCAGCGCGAGCACGGCGTCGATCCGGGCGCGCGGCCCGAAGGGCTCGCCCGCGCCGCCGCTCCACAGGGTGGCCGCGTCGGTGACGTACGTCGGATCGGCCAGGCTGTGCACCTGGGTGATCGCGGCGGCGGCATGGCGCGTGGTGGCCGCCCCGTCGTCGCCGGCCGTCTCCCCCGGGGCCCCTGCCGCGTCGAACAGGTCGTACGCCGACAGATCGAGCCGGAGCGAGACGCGCACCCCCGCGTCGAGGCCGGCTGCGACCTCGACGGCCCAGGCCCGGGCCTCCGGCAGATACTGCGCCTCCCGGGCGGCGAACGGCGCCCCCATGGCATGGGCCGCGGCGGGCGTCCGGGGCAGGGTGTCGGCGACGGCGTCGAGGAAGGCGCCGAGCAGCGCGCGGGGTTCGGGGACGCGCAGGGGTGTGCCGTCGAGCGGGACGGCGTGCCCCTCGGGCGGCATCGAGGCGGCGACGGCCCTGAGATGGGCGATGTCCTCCGCGTCACGCGGTCCGGCCCGCCAGGCGTCGTGGCCGTCGGACGTCAGCCCCGGCAAGATCCTGCCGCGTGCGACGAGCGTGAGGGCGTGCAGGGCGGCCGCGCCCCACGCGCGGGTGGCGGGGTGGGCGGACGCGCGGTGCCGGGCCCGCGCGAGCAGGGGCACCGCGTCCGCGACGGGAAGCGCGACGGCGGGCACGATGCGGGTGCGGACCCCGTCCGTGCCGTGCCGCTCGACGACGGTGAGCTCGGTGAAGGTGAAGGCCTCGGTGTCCACGTCGGGACCGGCGAGGTCCTCGCCCGTCCCTGGGCCGGGGGCCCAGAAGGCTATGCGGCCGTCCCGGGGAAGCGCCGCCGGCAGGAAGACCGCGGCGCACCGGAGCAGCCGTTCGGCGGTGACGTCCTGCGTATGCCGTGTCATGCTCACCGCCCCTCACTGCCTCGATCCGGTGTCGTCTCTCCTGTCCCGGTGAGTCTAGGCGGGGGGTGTGACAACGCCCGCCCCGGCCGTGTCTCCAGGTCGGAGCGGGCGCGGGGCGGTGCCGGTGGCGGGTGGGACGGCCGTGTCAGTGGTGGCTGAAGGGGTTGCCGCGGCGACGGCCGGACGGCTCCGGATCGAACTCCGGGACCGTCTCCGGGTCGAACTCCGGCACACCGTCCGGAGCGGCTTCCGGCAGGCTCCCGTCCGGGCCGGTGTCCTCATCCGTGAGGGGCGCGTCCGGGAGCGGCTGGTCGGTGAAGGTCTGCGCCGTGACCGCGGGGTCCACGACGTCCGGGTCCATGGGGGACGCCGGTTCGGCGGGTTCGGCGGGCCGCTCCGGTGCCGGCTGTCCGGACCCGTCCTGTGGCCGCCCCGCGGCGACGGACGGCTGCGGCCCCTGCTGGGCGCGCTCCAGGAAGCGGAGCAGCTCCACGGGGAAGGGCAGGACGAGCGTGGAGTTCTTCTCGGCGGCGACCGCGACGACCGTCTGCAGCAGCCGCAGCTGGAGCGCCGCCGGCTGCGTGGACATCTGCTGCGCGGCCTGGGCGAGCTTCTTCGACGCCTGCAGCTCCGCGTCGGCGTTGATGACCCTCGCACGCCGCTCACGGTCGGCCTCGGCCTGCCGGGCCATGGACCGCTTCATCGTCTCCGGCAGGGAGACGTCCTTGATCTCCACCCTGTCGATCTGCACACCCCAGCCCACCGCGGGGCTGTCGATCATCAGCTCCAGGCCCTGGTTGAGCTTCTCCCGGTCGGACAGCAGATCGTCCAGGTCGCTCTTGCCGATGATCGAACGCAGGGAGGTCTGCGCCATCTGGGAGACCGCGAAACGGTAGTCCTCGACCTGGATCACCGCGCTCGCGGGGTCCACGACCTTGAAGTAGATGACGGCGTCCACCCGCACGGTGACGTTGTCGCGCGTGATGCCGTCCTGGGCGGGCACCGGCATCGTCACGATCTGCATGTTCACCTTACGGAGCCGGTCGACCCCGGGGACGATCATGGTGAACCCCGGGGGACGCACCTCGTCGTGGAGCCGGCCGAGCCGGAGCACCACGCCCCGTTCGTACTGCTTGACCACCCGGGCCGCGGCCATGGCGTACACCAGACCGCCCGCGAGCACCGCCACCAGGGCAACCACCAACGCCTGGACCATCACGGCCCCCTGCCTACAGGGTGCGTTTCCGCACCCGCCTATCACGCCCTATTAACACCATATGCCCGATACGCACACCTGCGAACCTCTGTCCGGGTGTCAGGGGACCCGGCCGGCCGCGCACGGGATGCCGGTGCGCGACCGACCGGGCAGGGTGGCCAGCGCCAGCACGTCCCCGAGACGTACCGATGAGCCGGACGAGCAGACGAGGACCCGCCCATGTCCGTCACCGCGCCCCCCACCGTTCTCCGCCGCCGTGCCGCTATCGCCGCCGGTGCGACCCTGCTCGTCCTGGCCGTCACGGGCTGTTCCGGCCTGGGGCGCACGGCGGTCGGACCGGTCTCCTACACCACCGGCAAGGACGAGGTCGTCAGCGTGCACAGCCCCTCGGTGAAGGGCTGCCACACGATGGGGCCCGACGGCGCGACCAAGGTCGACAACCGGACCCTGATCGACATGGTCCTGTACACCAGCCGCGACTGCAGCGGCCAGGGCACCGCCTACGTGGCCACCACGTTCTCCGACACGAACGCGGCGAGCGCCCGGCCGTGGCGCAGCTACACCTTCATCCACTGAGCGGGCGGGGTCACGGCCGACGGGGGCGGGCCAGCACCCAGACACCGTCCGGGGTCAGGCAGCGGTCGACCACGAGCCCCGCCTCCCCCAGATACGCCTCGAACCGCTCCACGGACAGCTCACGCGACCGGAAGGTCTGGGTCCAGCGGGCGTCCTCGAAGACGTACTCCACGCGCACCTCGTCCACCCCCTCGCCGACCGGGTGCGCCGAGAGGATCCGGATGACACATCCTGCGGCCGGGTCCTCCCGCTCCCGGGGCACGGCGGAGTGGTAGTCGGCGGCCTCCCGCTGGACGAGGACGAGGCCGTCGTCCTTCACGTACGTGCGGCAGGTCCTGAGCAGCCCCTCCCTGACCCGGTGATCACCCGAGTGCACCAGGAACGATCCGAGCACGACCGCGTCGAACCGCTCCTCCCCCAGGTCCAGGGTCTCGATGGGGCTCAGGACCGTACGGGCTCCGCGCACCCGCTCGAGCATCCCCGGCGACTCGTCCACCGCGGTCACCTCGAAGCCCCGGGCGACCAGCGGGTGGGTCACCCGGCCGGCGCCGCAGCCCAGTTCGAGAATGCTCGCTCCTGGCCGCAGCACCGAAGCGATCACCTCCGGCTCGGTGCCGACGGACAGGCGTGCGTACAGCTCGACG
Source organism: Kitasatospora papulosa (assembly GCF_000717245.1). GTDB lineage: Bacteria > Actinomycetota > Actinomycetes > Streptomycetales > Streptomycetaceae > Streptomyces > Streptomyces papulosus. The sequence goes on along the minus strand of NZ_JNYQ01000001.1, from coordinate 1,135,433 downwards.
GCACACCCGTCCGGCGTGATCGAGCCCGGCCCCGTCCCCGTGTATCCCTCACGTACCAGCGGTCCGCTCATACATCCGGAACGGGCGGGTGCCGCGGCGCGTTCCCCTCAGCACTGCGGGTAACGGCCGTCGGGCCAGGACACCGGCTGCTCCAGCTCCATGCACAGGTCGTCGGCGACCTCGGCGATCACGGACCGCCCCTCGGTGACGGCAAGCCAGGTGGCCGGCAGCCGTACGTCACCGTGGTGCGCGCCGAGCAGGTTGCCGCAGATCGCGCCCGTGGAGTCGCTGTCACCGGAGTGGTTGACCGCGAGCAGCAGCGCCTCGGCGACGTCGTCGGCCCCGGGGAGCACGAGGGCGCAGTACACGGCGACGGCGAGCGCCTCCTCGGCGACCCAGCCCGCGCCCAGGGACTCGACCCGCTCCGCGGTGGGCCGGCCCCGGGCCGCGAGGTCGACCGCCGCACGTAGGGCGGCCGTCGTCTCGTCATGGCCCGGATGGCGGCCCAGCAGGTCCACGGCGCGCAGGACGGCGCCCTCGGGCGAGTCGCCCTGCAGCAGATGCGTGACGATCGCGGCGAGCGCGCCCGCCGCGTAGGCGCCGGTCGGGTGGCCGTGGGTGATCAGGGCGCACCGGGCGGCCAGCCCGAAGGCGGTCGCCGCGTCCGTGCCCAGCAGGCCGAAGGGGGCCGACCTCATCACCGTGCCGCAGCCCTTGGACTGCGGGTTGACGGGGCCCGGCAGACCGAGCGGGGCGCCGGTCCGCGGGACGTGGCGGGCGGCCAGACCCGTGAGGCAGGCGTTGCCGGGCGCGCGGCGCGCGTACAGCCAGGGCTGCTGCCGGAGCCAGCCGGTCCGTACGGGCTCGTCCCCGCCACGCGCGGGCGGGGCGGGATGATTCTGGGTGTCGAGCCAGCGCAGGTAGGCGTTGCGGACGAGCTCCACCTCGGCTCCCGCGGTGCCGGTCGCGACCGCCCGGGAGTGGACCCTGATCAGCCCTTCGACCGTGAAGAGCGTCATCTGGGTGTCGTCGGTGATCCGGCCGACGACACCGTCGGCGTCCGGGACCGGGCCGCGTATCCCCCGCTCGCCGTGGCCTCTGCGGATGCCGTCCAGGGAGAGGAACTCGACCGGGTTGCCCAGTTGGTCCCCGACCGCACCGCCCAGCAGCGTGCCCCGCACCCTGGACCGGCGGGCGACGGCGTCACCCCAGGCCGCCGCCCCTGTTGCCGTGTGCCCGTGCCCGGTCGTCGTCACAACCCGCTCCCCGTCGTCCGCCCGCCTGTTTCCGTACGCCGCGCCTCGGGGTCATGCTGGAGACGAGGCGATCGTGATGCGTACCGGAAATGAACCGTCCACCGCACGCAGCCCCCTGCGGATGCGACTCTGGCTGAGTCTATGGGGCATGATCTGGGCCGCGCTGGGGCTGGCGGCCTTCGTGGCGACCGGACGCGTCGGCTGGGCGACGGCGTGCGGGGTGCTGCTGGTGGTCACGGTCACCGACCTCTGCTTCGTGGTCCGGCATCTGCGGCAGGGGCCGCGCTACCAGCCGGGCCGGGACGTCCCCCCGTACGAACCGGACAGGGGCGGGCGGGCCCGGTACCGCCGCTGAGACCACGGCCCCGAGCGGGTACCGGCCGGTCGCGAGGTCAGCGGCGACGGCCCCGTCGGCGCACGCTCGTGGGGCGCGGGCCCGTCAGCCGCGTCGCGGACCCGTCAGCCGCGTCGCGGACCCGTCAGTCGCGGGCTTCGCCGTCGCGGGCCTCGCCGTCGCGGTCCTCGAAGCGGGCGGCCTGGAGGTACTCCGGCTTGGGGTCGAGCGCGGCGGCCAGACGGAAGTGGCGGGTGGCCTGCTCGGGCCGGCCGGCCCGCTGGAAGGTACGGGCGAGCGCGAAGTGCGCGAAGGCGTTGTCCGGCTCGCGTTCCAGGACAAGCTCGAACTCCAGCTCGGCCGGGCGCAGTTGGGCCGCTGCGAAGAAGGCCCGCGCACGCAGCAGCCGCGCGGCCGTGTTCTCGGGGTGGGCGCCGATCACCGAGTCGAGCAGCTTGACCGCACCCCGCGGGTCCCGTGCGGCGAGCAGCTGCTCCGCCGCGCGGAAGTCGATGACATGCGTTTCCGGGTTCTTCTCGGGCACGGCCCTATCCTTCCCCTCGTTGCCAGGTCTTCAACATCCGGCCACAGGCGCGTATTCCGGCCGGGTGGCGGGCGGCCGGGCGAGCACCGGCACGGCGACGGCCGGACGGGGGCTCCGGCGGGCCCCCGGGATCAGCTCGCGGCGGCCCGCGCCGCGAGGTCCGACCAGACCGTGCGGACCTGGGACTCCAGGTCCTCCAGCGGACCGTCGTTGTCGATGACGAGATCGGCGACGGCGAGGCGCTGCTCGCGCGTCGCCTGCGCGTCCATCCGCGCACGGGCGTCGGACTCCGTCATGCCACGGAGCCGTACGAGCCGGTCGAGCTGGGTCGCGGGCTTCGCGTCGACGACCACGACGAGGTCGTAGAGCGGTGCGAGGCCGTTCTCCGTGAGCAGGGGGACGTCGTGGACGACGACCGCCCCGGCTGCGGCGGCCCGCTCCAGTTCCGCGGAACGCGCCCCGACGAGGGGATGGACGATGTTGTTGAGCGTGGCCAGGCGCGCGGGGTCCGAGAACACGATCGAACCGAGCGCCGGCCGGTTCAGGGAACCGTCCTGGGTGAGGATGCCGGGACCGAAGGCCTCGACGACGGCCGTGAGCCCCGGGGTGCCGGGTTCGACGACCTCGCGGGCGATCCGGTCGGCGTCGATCACCACGGCTCCGTAGCGTGCGAGCAGCCGTGACACTTCGCTCTTGCCGGCGCCGATCCCGCCGGTCAGGCCCACTTTCAGCATGTGCCGAGCCTAGCCTCCGGCCGCGCGGCGGCCGGAGGTCCCCTCAGGAATCGCCTTCGCGTTCCGCGAGGAAGCGCTCGAACTCGCGGCCGATCTCGTCCGCCGACGGCAGATCGGCCGGCTCCGCGACGAGATTGCCGCGGGTCTCGGCTCCCGCGAGCGCGTCGTACTGGTGCTCCAGCCCCTCGACGAGGGAGACGAGCTCCTCGTCGCCCTGGCCGACCTGCCGGTCGATCTCGGTCTGGGTCCGGTGCGCCTCCGTGCGCAGGGTGTGCGCCACGCTCGGCAGGACGAGCCCGGTCGCCGCCGTGACCGCCTCCAGGGCGGTGAGCGCGGCGTCCGGGTAGGACGACCTGGCGACGTAGTGGGGCACGTGGGCGGCGACACCGAGGACGTCGTGCCCGGCCTCCATCAGCCGGTACTCCACGAGTGCCTCGGCGGACCCGGGGACCTGCGCCTCGTCGAAGGGGCTGCGGTGGCCGGGCATCAGGTCCGTGCGGTTGCCGTGCGGGGTGAGGCCGACGGGCCGGGTGTGCGGGACGCCCATGGGGATGCCGTGGAAACTGACCGCGAGGCGGACGCCGAGCCGCTCCACGACCTGTTCCACCGCGGCGGCGAACCGCTCCCACTCGACGTCGGGCTCGGGTCCGGAGAGGAGCAGGAACGGGGCACCGGTGGCGTCCTGGACGACCTTGACCTCGAGGGCGGGCGACTCGAACGACGTGTACCGGTCGCGCTTGAAGGTCAGCAGCGGGCGACGCGCCCGGTAGTCGACGAGCCGGTCGTGGTCGAAGCGGACCACGGTCTGGTGCGGCAGCGTCTCGAGCAGGCCGTCGACGATCTGCTCGCCGGTCTCGCCCGCGTCGATGTATCCGTCGAAGTGGTAGAGCATGACCAGGCCGGCCGACTCCTGGGCGAGCGCCATGTCGACCACGGCCAGGCCCTTCGGCTCCCATTCGTACAAACTCTGCGGATCAGGCACGGTTACCGCTCCTCCTCGTGTTCCTGGACAAGAACGCCCCGTCCGGCCAGGGCATTCCCGTCGGCACGCATTCCCTCGCGATCAGGCCGGCAGGCGGCTGCGCGGAACCGTCCCCGCCTTCCGTGCCGAGGTGAACTCCCTTGCTGCCAGGCGTCGGTGCGGCCGAGGTGGTCGACCGCCGGCGAAGTGCACATGTCCTGCGGGCCCGTTGGGCGGTGCCGGGGCCGGCGCGTCGAGGGGCGGGCGCCGGTGTGGACTCCGCGGAGGGTGTCATCCACCGGCTCCCCTCGTGATCCCGGCGTTGCGCGGATCCTGGCACGGGGGTGTTACGGGCCGTCAGCCACTCGGGGGTCCCGCACGTTTCATTCCCCCCGCCCCCGCCCGGCACTCCCCGTCCCTGCCGGGCACAATCGCGCCCCCGTCCGGACATGCGTGAGGCCCGCCCCCCGAAGGGGACGGGCCTCACTCACAGCTCTACAGCTACTGCAGCCGATGAGCGGCTGGGGTCAGAGCGTCAGCTCTGGCCGCCGGCCAGCTTCTCGCGCAGGGCAGCCAGGGCCTCGTCCGACGCCAGGGCGCCGGAGTTGTCCGCGGACTCCGAGGAGTACGAGCCGCCACCGCTGCCGCCGGAGGCAGCCGGGGCAGCGCCGGCCGGGGCGGCAGCACCCTCGGCAGCGGCGGCCTCGTCGGCCTCGCGGGACTTGATGACCTGGGCCTGGTGCTGCTCGAAGCGCTGCTGCGCCTCGGCGTACTGGGTCTCCCAGACCTCGCGCTGCGCCTCGAAGCCCTCGAGCCAGTCGTTGGTCTCGGGGTCGAAGCCCTCGGGGTAGATGTAGTTGCCCTGGTCGTCGTACGACGCGGCCATGCCGTACAGGGTCGGGTCGAACTCGACCGAGGCCGGGTCCCCACCGAAGGCCTCGTTGGCCTGCTTCAGCGAGAGGCTGATGCGACGGCGCTCGAGGTCGATGTCGATGACCTTGACGAAGATCTCGTCGTTGACCTGGACGACCTGCTCCGGGATCTCCACGTGGCGCTCGGCCAGCTCGGAGATGTGGACCAGGCCCTCGATGCCCTCGTCGACGCGGACGAACGCACCGAAGGGAACGAGCTTGGTGACCTTACCGGGAACGACCTGCCCGATCTGGTGCGTGCGGGCGAACTGCTGCCACGGGTCTTCCTGCGTCGCCTTGAGCGACAGCGAGACGCGCTCGCGGTCCATGTCGACGTCGAGGACCTCGACGGTGACTTCCTGACCGACCTCGACGACCTCGGAGGGGTGGTCGATGTGCTTCCAGGACAGCTCGGAGACGTGCACGAGACCGTCGACGCCACCCAGGTCCACGAAGGCACCGAAGTTGACGATCGAGGAGACGACGCCGGAACGGACCTGACCCTTCTGCAGGGTCGTGAGGAACGTCTGGCGGACCTCGGACTGGGTCTGCTCGAGCCAGGCACGGCGGGACAGGACCACGTTGTTGCGGTTCTTGTCCAGCTCGATGATCTTGGCCTCGAGCTCCTTGCCCACGTAGGGCTGGAGGTCGCGGACGCGACGCATCTCGACGAGCGACGCCGGGAGGAAGCCACGGAGGCCGATGTCGAGGATGAGACCACCCTTGACGACCTCGATGACCGTACCGGTGACGATGCCGTCTTCTTCCTTGATCTTCTCGATGGTGCCCCAGGCACGCTCGTACTGAGCGCGCTTCTTCGAGAGGATCAGGCGGCCTTCCTTGTCCTCCTTCTGGAGAACCAGGGCCTCGATCTCGTCGCCGACCTTGACGACCTCGTTCGGGTCGACGTCGTGCTTGATCGAGAGCTCGCGGCTCGGGATGACACCTTCGGTCTTGTAACCGATGTCGAGGAGGACCTCGTCGCGGTCAACCTTGACGATGACACCGTCAACGATGTCGCCGTCGTTGAAGTACTTGATCGTCTCGTCGATCGCCGCGAGGAACGCGTCCGCGTCGCCGATGTCGTTGACCGCAACCTGCGGAGTGGTGGCGGTGGTCTCGGTGCTGCTCGTCATGTGGGAAAGGGCTCCGGTACGGACAGTGAGTCGTAGGTACTGCTACGCCGTAAGCCCGTATCGCCTCTGCAGAAGCCGGACAGCCTGGAAAGCACCCCACCTGACCGGAAAGGCGCCTCGACAACCGAGGGGACATGCAACAGACGCGAGCGCAGCCTGCTAGGTCTGAAGCGCGCAGGCTCGCGACGCAACTTGTAGCATACGGGGGCAGCCGGACAGGGTCAATGCGCGAAGGCGCACACCCGGGGCGCAACACCCCAATCCCGGCACAACTCACGTTCGCCGAGGCCACATCGGTCACCACGGCGTGTCGCGCGCGCACGGCCGTACTGACCCGTGCGGGCCGGAGGGCACCCGCACGAAGCGGGTGAAGGCAAACTACAACGACGGGCACGATGAGCCAAGAGACCTACGACTCCGAACCCGAAGCGACCCGGCGGGAAGCCGGTGCGGCGGAGAGCAGCCGGGCGAACCGCGGATGGTGGGACCGGAACGCCGACGAGTACCAGAGCGATCACGGAACGTTCCTCGGGGACGACCGCTTCGTCTGGGGTCCGGAAGGGCTGGACGAGGCGGAGGCGGGCCTGCTGGGCCCCGCCGACGCGCTGAAGGGCATGGACGTCCTGGAGATCGGGGCCGGCGCCGCCCAGTGCGCGCGCTGGCTCGCCGCCCGGGGCGCCCGGCCGGTGGCCCTGGACCTCTCCCACCGCCAGCTCCAGCACGCCCTGCGCCTCGGGGGCGGCGTCCCCCTGGTGGAGGCCGACGCCGGCCGGCTCCCGTTCCGGGACGGCTCCTTCGACCTGGCCTGCTCCGCCTACGGCGCGGTGCCCTTCGTCGCCGACCCCGTCCAGGTGTTCCGCGAGGTGCGCCGCGTGCTGCGGCCGGGGGGCCGCTGGGTCTTCTCGGTGACGCACCCGATCCGCTGGGCGTTCCCCGACGAACCGGGACCGGAGGGCCTGTCCGTCTCCGCCTCGTACTTCGACCGTGTGCCCTACGTGGAGCAGGACGAGCGCGGCGACGCGGTGTACGTGGAACATCACAGGACCCTGGGCGACCGGGTCCGGGACGTGGTGGCGGGCGGGTTCCGGCTGGTGGACCTCGTGGAACCGGAATGGCCGGCCTGGAACGACCAGGAGTGGGGCGGCTGGTCCCCGCTGCGCGGCAACCTGATCCCCGGCACGGCGATCTTCGTCTGCGAGCGGGACTCCCGCGACGGCGCGTAGGTACCGGCCGCCCGCGGTGCGGGGGCGGCGTACGACACTGGGGGCGTGATCCGCACCGACGTCCTGGACCAGTTGCCCGTCCGCACCGCCGTGCCCGCCCTGGAGCGCGCCCTCGACGAGCGGGGTGCCGCGGTGCTCTGTGCGCCGCCCGGGACGGGGAAGACCACGCTCGTACCCCTGGTGCTCGCCGGGCTGACCGGGGGCGGCCCGGCGCGCAGGGTGCTCGTCGCCGAGCCCCGCCGGATCGCGGCGCGGGCCGCGGCGCGGCGTATGGCGTGGCTGCTCGGCGAGCGGACCGGGGGGCGGGTCGGTTTCACGGTGCGCGGTGAGCGCGTGGTGGGGCCGGACACCGTGGTGGAGGTCGTGACCACCGGGGTGCTGCTCCAGCGGCTGCAGCGCGACCAGGAACTGGCCGGGGTCGACGTGGTGATCGTCGACGAGTGCCACGAGCGTCATCTGGACGCGGACACGGCCGCCGCCTTCCTGCTCGACGTGCGGGGGACGATCAGGCCGGACCTGCGCCTGGTCGCGGCCTCGGCGACCACGGACGCCGAGGGCTGGGCGCGCCTGCTCGGTGACGCGCCCGTGGTGGAGGCGCACGGTGTGTCGCATCCGGTCGAGGTGGTGTGGGCGCCGCCCGCCGGGACCGTGAGGCCGCCGCACGGGATGCGGGTGGACCCCGCCCTGCTGACGCACGTGGCCTCGGTGGTGCGCCGGGCACTCGCCGAGCGGGACGGCGACGTCCTGTGCTTCCTGCCCGGCGTCGGCGAGATCGGCCGGGTCGCCGCACAGCTCGCCGGCGTGGACGCCGAGGTGCTCCAGGTCCACGGGCGCGCGCCCGCCGCCGTGCAGGACGCGGTGCTCGCGGGTCCGTCCGGCGGACGCCGGGTGGTGCTGGCGACCTCCGTGGCGGAGTCCTCCCTCACGGTGCCGGGGGTGAGGGTCGTCGTGGACTCGGGGCTCGCCCGGGAACCGCGTACCGACCATGCCCGGGGACTGGGCGCGCTGACGACCGTACGGGCGTCTCGGGCGTCGGGCCGCCAGCGGGCCGGCCGCGCGGGGCGGGAGGCCCCTGGCGCCGTGTACCGGTGCTGGGAGCAGGCGGAGGACGGGCGTCTCGCCGCGTTCCCCTCCCCCGAGATCAAGGTGGCCGACCTCGCGGCGTTCGCGCTGCAGGCGGCGTGCTGGGGTGATCCGGACGCCTCCGGGCTGGCGCTCCTGGATCCGCCCCCGGCCGGCGCCCTGGGCGCGGCGCACGAGGTGCTGGCCACGGTCGGCGCGGTGGACGCGACAGGACGGGCGACGGACCGGGGCGTACGGATGTCCCGGATCGGCCTGCACCCCCGCCTGGCCCGGGCTCTCCTTGACGGCGCGGACGAGGTGGGCGGGCGGCGGGCCGCGGAGGTGGTGGCGCTGCTGAGCGAGGAGCCGCCGCGGGAGTACGGCGACGACCTGGCGCACGCGTTGCGCACGGCGCGGCGCGGCGGCGACGGTTACGCCGCTCGCTGGCGGCAGGAGGTCAGGCGGCTCTCGGGTGCGCTCGGCGCCCCGGGCGGCGCGGCCGGCGGCCCGGACGACGTGGCCGTGGGTCTGGTGGCGGCGCTGGCGTTCCCCGAGCGCGTGGCGCGGGCCCGGGGCGAGGGGGCGTTCCTGATGGCGTCGGGTACGGGTGCGCTGCTCGCCGACGGCTCACGGCTGCGCAGCGCGCGGTGGCTGGCGGTCGCCGTCGCCGACCGGCCGGCCCATGCCGCGTCGGCCCGGGTGCGGCTGGCCGCCGTCGTCGACGAGGCGACCGCGCGGCTGGCCGCGGGGCACCTGCTGTTCTCCGGCGAGGAGGTGCGCTGGGCGGACGGCGACGTGGTGGCGCGTTCGGTGGAGCGGCTCGGGGCCGTGGAGCTGTCCGCGCGGGCGCTGCGCGCCCCGGCCCCCGGGCTGGTGCGCGGGGCACTGCTGGAAGGGCTGCGGCGCGAGGGGCCGGGGCTGCTGCGGTGGACCGGGGACGCCGCGGGGCTGCGGCTGCGGCTCGCGTTCCTGCACCGGGTGCTGGGGCAGCCGTGGCCGGACGTGTCGGACGACGCGCTGCTGGCGCGGGCCGACGAGTGGCTGGAGCCCGAGCTGTCGAGGGCCGGGCGCCGCGCGGATCTGGCGCGTATCGACGCGGGGCAGGCCGTGCGGCGCCTGCTGCCGTGGGCGACGGGGGACGCCGCCCGGCTCGACGAGCTGGCCCCGGAGCGGATCGAGGTGCCCAGCGGGTCCCGGGTCCGGGTGGACTACGGCGGCGAGCAGCCCGTGCTCGCGGTGAAGCTGCAGGAGCTCTTCGGGCTGGGCGAGACTCCCCGGGTGGCCGGGGTGCCCGTACTGGTCCACCTGCTGTCCCCGGCCGGGCGCCCGGCCGCGGTGACGGCGGACCTGGCGTCCTTCTGGCGGGAGGGGTACCGGGACGTGCGGGCGGAACTGCGCGGCCGCTATCCGAAGCACCCGTGGCCCGAGGACCCCACGACGACGGAGGCGACCCGCTTCACGTCGGCGCGGCTGCGCCGGGGCTGAGGGGCGCGCCGCGCCGCGTCCCGGGGGCGTCCCCGCCCGATCGTGCGGGAACGCCGTGTCTCCGGAGCCGGGGCGGCCGGATCCCCGCGTCCGAGGATCCGGCCGGTGCCCGGCGTCGGGCTCAACGGGCCCGGACGCTCGTCGCCGCGGCGAGGATCCAGTTCCTGAACTCGACGGCGTAGTGCCGCAGGTGGTGCTCCAGGACGTCCTGCGGGCACGCGGCCGGCACATGGACCGTCAGGCTCGCGGTGAAGCCTTCGGCGGTGTCACCGAACTGGGTCAGCGCCCGTCCGACGACCGTGCCGTCGGCGAGAAAGAGGTTCGAGGACATCTTGTGCGGGAACTCCGGCTCCGGGAGCAGTTCCTCCGCGTCGGCCGCCCACGCCATCGCGTCCGTTCCCCAGCCCCCCATGAAGAAGGAACAGACGTGGGGGCCGATGTTCTCCACCACGTGGAACGATCCGTCGGCCTCGGGGGCCATCACGTAGTGCTCGGGGTGCGCGTCGAGCAGTGCGTTCTCGTCGGCTGCGAAGGCCTTGTCCGTCCAGCCCAGGAACTCGGCCGACGAGAGGCCCCGTGCCGTCAGGACCGTCGTGCCCCCCCTGGAAGGTGCCGTCGGAGGCGCGGGCGCTCTCCCGCAGGAGGGCGTTGCCCTCCTCGATGTCCGCGGCCAGCAGGTCGAGCAGGCCCTGGCGTCCGAGCCGCGCCCTGAAGCGGTGCAGGGCGCGGCGGGCGTAGAACAGCTCGAAGTCGTCGATGCTCCCCGGGCCGGCGGGCCCCGAGGTGAGTGTGACGGCCACGGGTGAGGGATTCAGGTCACCGGTCATTCCCGAGAACCTCCAGATGTGAAAGTCAGACGCGAATGTGAATTCACGTTCGCATCCAGTTAGCCGCAGGAGTCCGCCGGATGTCAAGGAAATCCGCCCCGATCACCGCCGATACGATGCGGGCCATGACCGATGAGCCGAAGCGTCCCGTGCCCTACCGGGAGCCCCGGCAGGCCCGGAGCGCCGTGACGCTGGCTCGCATCCTGCGGGCGGCGGAGGAGATCGCCGCCTCGGACGGCCTGGAGGAGATGACGATCGCGGGCGTCGCGGAGCGCGCCGGTGTGGCCGTCGGGTCGATCTACCGGCGCTTCGACGGCAAGGAGCAGCTGATCACCGCCCTGACGGAGCGGATGCTGGAACGACGCGAGGAGTACGTGGCCGAGCGACTCCGCTCGGCGGACGCGTCACTCCCCGGCGTCATGGACGCCTACGCGCACGCGCTGCTGCAGTCGTTCGCCGACAGCAGCAACCTGTTCCCCGAGCTGCTGCGGGCGCGCGCGACCGACGCCCTGGACCGCGGGGCCCGCACCATCACCGAGCTCCACCGCCTGCTGCTGGAAGCGGCGGCCCCCTACGCACACATGATCCGGCGCTCCGACCCGGCGGCGGCGCTGGACACCGCGGCCCGCGCGATCCTCGGCGCCTGCTTCCACAACTCGGTGCGGCCCGACCCCGCCGCGGACGAGGCGGCCCGACGCCGGTACGCGCAGGAGCTCGGCGACATGGCGACCGCCTACCTCCTCACACCCGGCCGCGGCGAGGCCCCTCGCACCTGAACCGGCGGCGGGCGGAGCGACGTACGGCCGATCCCGACGTGCCACCCGCGGCCCCGCCCTGGAAGCCCGGGGCGGCAGGGCAGGGCACTCCGAGCGCGTCCGCCGGGCGCACGTCCAGAGGTTCGCGCGCCCGGCGGGCCGGCCGGGCGTAACGGCCGGCCCCTCGCGGTCAGGCCGCGGGGGCGGCCTCGACCTTCAGCTCGACGGTCACCGTGGCACCGCTCGCGGTGGTGAGCCGCAGGGTGTAGGTGCCCTCGGTGTCGTCGGCGTAGATCTCGGGGAGTTCCAGGACCCCGTCGGCGCCGGTCGTCAGGTTCAGCGTACGGACGGGATCACCGGCCGCGTCCTCGAAGTACGGGCCCTTGTCGTTCTCGGCGGGCGTCCCGGCGTCGGTGATCATCGTGGCGGTGACCGCGGTGTTGGCGACGCCCGTACCCTTGTACGTGGTCCTGACCTCGACACGGTCGGTGAACTCGGCACCGGGGGCGGCCGTCAGGGCCTTGTCACCGGTCAGGGCGATGGTGTCCGCGACCCGGGCGGTGACGTTCGCGGTCCAGGAGAGGGCGCGCGGCTGGGTGGTCCCGGCGACCGCCGTCACCTTGAAGACACCCGTCTTCTCCCCTGCCGTCAGGACGGGTGCGGTGACGGTGCCGTCGGCTCCGGTCCTCAGGGTCACGGTGCTCTTCCCGTCGGCGAAGCGGGCGTCCGTCGCTCCGACGACGGCGAAGGTGACCGAGGTCCTGGCGAGCGGCTTGCCCAGCTTGTTCTTGGCCCGGACCGTCACACGCTCGCCGAACGCCTCGCCCGCCGTGGCGGTGAGGGTTCCGGTGCCCGCGTCCTCGAGGCTGCCGAAGGTCTCCGACGGGGTGGGCGTCGGCGTCGGCGGTTTCGTCGTGGGCGGCTTCGTGGTGGGAGGAGTCGAGGTGCCCGGGCTCGGGGACTTACCGCCGCCGGGCTTCGAGGGGCTCGGGGTGGGGCTCGGGGACGTACCGCCGCCAGGGGTGCCGGTCGTCGGCGTGGGCGTGGGGAACGGGGACGTGGTGCCGCCGCCCGTGTCCGCCGGGAGCACTCCGGTGCCGTCCGGGACCTCGTGGGTGCCGCGCTTGTAGTAGTCGAACCAGGAGCGCACCGTGCGCAGGTACTCGGTCGAGTGGTTGTAGCTCAGCACCGCCCGGTCGAGGTCCGCGGCGACCGAGAGGTCGCGGGTCCCGGCACAGAGGTAGCGCCCCGCCGCGAGCGCGGCGTCGTGGATGTTGTTGGGGTCCTTGCGTCCGTCGCCGTTGCCGTCCTGGCCCCAGGTGGCCCAGGTGGACGGGATGAACTGCATCGGGCCGACGGCGCGGTCGTGGGTCGAGTCGCCGTCGTACGCCCCGCCGTCGGTGTCCTTGATGAGCGCGAAGCCCTGCCCGTTGAGGGCCGGACCGAGGATCGGGGAGAGGGTGGTGCCGTTCGCGTCGACCTTGCCCCCGCGGGCCTGTCCCGACTCGACCTTGCCGATCGCGGCGAGCAGCTGCCACGGCAGACGGCACGCGGCGTCGGTTGCCGCGAGCTCCTGCTCCGCCCTCTTGTACGCGGCCAGGACCGAGGCGGGTATACCGGCCTCCGCACTGCCGGTCACCGGCAGATTCACCGACGCACCCGGCTTGTTGGGCGTGTTCAGGGGCGGAAGGTCCGTGTGGTAGGGCGAGTTGCCCGTGGCCGCGCTGTCGCCGGACGGCGTCGCACCGGCTGCGGCCTGGTCGCCCGCGGCGGTGTCGGACTGGGGTGCCGCGGGAGCCTGGGAGGCGGAGAGAGCCGCCACCGCGGCCGCGGCCACCGCCGTGGTGGTGGCCCCTCTGCGCAGTCTGCGGCCGAATTGCGCTGCCATACGTGTCGGTCCTCCCCGTCGACGGATGCCCGCGCTCCCCAGCGCGAGGACTCAGGCGACCCTACGGCAACTCCCGCCGCCCGAACACTGGTCCGTGACCGCTTCTTACCGGTTTCTCAGCTTCCCTGCCGTCAAGTCACCGGTGTGCCCCGAGGAGGTGACCCGGGCTCACGCATACTTGCCGTCATGCCGTTCACGCTCAGCCACGCCGCAGCCGTGCTCCCGGGGATCCGCAGGTCCGGACGGGGCCGTGGACCCCTCGTCGCCTCCGCGCTCGTCGCCGGATCGTTCGCGCCCGACCTGACGTACTACGCGGACACGGCCGTCCCCGGAGCCATGGAATTCGGCGAGGTGACACATTCCGTGTGGGGAGTGTTCACCGTGGACGTCCTCGTCACAGGCGCCCTGGTGGCACTGTGGCTGATGCTGCGCGAACCGCTCGTCGCGCTGCTGCCCCGGGCGGCGCGGGGACGCGTGCACACCTTCCTGCGGGGCACGCCCCGCCGGCCCGGCCGTCCGGCCCTCGCCGAGGGCGCCTGGTTCGCCCTGTCCGCGGTGATCGGCTCGGGAACCCACGTCGTGTGGGACGCCTTCACGCACCACGACCGGTGGGGCACCGACCTGGTCCCCGCCCTGAACGGGAGCGTCGGCGGCCACCCGGTGTTCCAGGTCGTGCAGTACGGCAGTTCGGCCGTGGCCCTGACGGTCCTGGCCTGGTTCGCGTACACGGGTCTGCGGCGCATCGGACCCGTCCCCGTATTGGAGTCCGTGCCGGTGCTGACCCGGGGCGAACGCGGGTGGGCCGGGGCGCTCCTCGCGCTGTGCGTCCTCCTGGGGATCGTCCACCGGTGCGCCCGCTGGTATGCCTGGTTCGGACACATCGACACACCGCTCGACATCATCCCGACGGCCTGCTTCGGCGCCGGCGCGGGCCTGGCGGCCGGGCTGGTGCTGTACGGGGCGTGGATGCGGCTGCTGCGGCGCGGGCCGTCCGGGCCCCCGCCGCCGGACGGCCCGCGCGCGGACACCGCGGCGGCCCGCCCGGCGGGCCGCCACGCCGGCTGAGACCGTCGCGGTGCCGGGCCCTCCCCCGCCGGGAGCTAGTGCGCGGCGGTCTCCCAGTCCCTGCCCACTCCCACCGACACGTCCAGCGGCGCGCGGAGCTCGACCGCCGTGGACATCTCGCGGCGCAGGATCTCCTCGACCTGCTCCCGCTCGCCCTTCGCGATCTCCAGGACGATTTCGTCGTGGACCTGGAGCAGCATCCGTGATGTCAGCTCCGCCTCCGTCAGCGCACGGTCCACCTTGAGCATCGCGACCTTCACGATGTCGGCGGCCGTCCCCTGGATCGGGGCGTTGAGCGCCATCCGCTCGGCGGCCTCGCGCCGCTGACGGTTGTCGCTGTTGAGGTCCGGAAGATAGCGGCGCCGGCCGAGGATCGTCTCGGTGTACCCGGTGGACCTGGCTTCCTCCACGACCCGGTGGAGGTAGTCGCGCACCCCGCCGAACCGCAGGAAGTAGGTGTCCATCAGCCCGCGCGCCTCGCCGGCCTCGATGTTCAGCTGCTGGGAGAGACCGAACGCGGAGAGCCCGTAGGCCAGGCCGTACGACATCGCCTTGATCTTGCGGCGCATCTCCGCGTCGACGGCCGACTTCTCGACGCCGAAGACCTGCGAGGCGACCGTCGTGTGCAGGTCCTCCCCGGAGGTGAACGCCTCGATCAGACCGGCGTCCTCGGAGAGGTGCGCCATCACCCGCAGCTCGATCTGGCTGTAGTCGGCCGTCATCAGCGTCTCGAAGCCCTCGCCGACGACGAACCCACGGCGGATCGCCCGCCCCTCGTCCGTGCGGACGGGGATGTTCTGCAGGTTGGGGTCGGTGGAGGAGAGCCGGCCCGTCGCCGCGACCGTCTGGTTGAAGGTGGTGTGGATCCGGCCGTCCGCGGCGATCGTCTTGATCAGGCCCTCGACGGTGACCCGCAGCTTCGCCTGCTCGCGGTGGCGCAGCATGATGACCGGCAGCTCGTGCTCGGTCTGCGCGGCCAGCCAGGCCAGCGCGTCCGCGTCCGTCGTGTAACCCGTCTTGGTCTTCTTGGTCTTCGGCAGGGCCAGCTCGCCGAAGAGGACCTCCTGGAGCTGCTTGGGCGAGCCGAGGTTGAACTCACGGCCCACCGCGGCGTGCGCCTCCTGCACCGCCTGCTGCACCGCACCGGCGAACTGCTGCTCCATGGACTCCAGATGGGCCCGGTCGGCGGCGATGCCGTGCCGCTCCAGGCGGGCCAGCATGATCGACGTCGGCAGCTCCATGTCGTACAGCAGCTCGGTGGCGCCGGCCTCCTTCAGACGCGTCGTGAACGCGTCCCCGAGGTCCAGCACCGCGCGGGCCTGCGCCATGAGGGCGTCGGCCTCCGCACGGTCGTCCGCGCCGAAGGCCAGCTGCCCGTCGGACGCGGGAGCCGGGGCCAGCTCCCGTCCGAGGTACTCCACGGCCAGCGCGTCCAGGGCGAAGGAGCGGCGGCCCGGCTTGACCAGATAGGCGGCGAGCGCCGTGTCCATGGAGATGCCCTCGAGCCGCCAGCCCTGCTCGGGAAGGACCCGCAGGGCGTTCTTGGCGTTGTGCAGAACCTTGGGCTGCCCCGGGTCCGCGAGCCACGCGGCGAGGGCCTGCTCGTCGGCCTCCGCGAGCTCCGCCGGATCCAGCCAGGCGGCGGCCCCGTCGGCGGCGGCGAGCGCGATCTCCGTGACCGTGCCGCAGCCCAGGGACCACGTGTCGACGGTCATCACACCGAGCGGCTGCCCGGCACGGGCCTCCAGCCACGGGGCGACCTCCCCGGACCCCAGCACCACGCCGTCCAGCTCGATCCCGGCCGCCGGCTCCGGCGGACCGGCCTCCTCCGCACCCGGGTCGACCGCGAGCAGCCGCTCACGCAGGCTCGGGTTACGGATCTCCAGGACGTCCAGCACGCCCGTGACCGCCGTGCGGTCGTACGGGGCGCGCTCCAGCTCCGCCGGAACCTTCGGCAGCTCCACGTCACGGACCATCTCGGTCAGCACGCGGTTCATCTTCACCGCGTCCAGGTGGTCCCGGAAATTCTGGCCGGCCTTGCCCTTCACCTCGTCGGCGCGCTCGACCAGCTCCGCGAACGACCCGAACTGGTTGATCCACTTCGCCGCCGTCTTCTCGCCCACGCCGGGGATACCGGGAAGGTTGTCCGACGGGTCGCCGCGCAGCGCCGCGAAGTCCGGATACTGGCTCGGCGTGAGCCCGTACTTCTCCTGGACCTTCTCCGGGGTGAAGCGCGTCAGCTCCGAGACGCCCTTCGTCGGGTAGAGCACCGTGACGTTGTCCGTGATCAGCTGGAACGAGTCCCGGTCACCTGTGACGATCAGCACCTCGAAGCCGGCCGCCTCGGCCTGCGTGGCCAGCGTCGCGATGACGTCGTCCGCCTCGAAACCGTCCACCGCGAACCGGTCGGCGCGCATCGCGTCCAGCAGCTCACCGATGAGCTCGACCTGGCCCTTGAACTCGTCGGGGGTCTTCGAACGGTTCGCCTTGTACTCGGGGAACTCCTGCGCACGCCACGTCTTGCGGGACACGTCGAACGCGACGGCGAAATGCGTGGGCGCCTCGTCGCGCAGCGTGTTCGCCAGCATCGACATGAAGCCGTACACGGCATTCGTCGGCTGCCCCGTCGCCGTCGTGAAATTCTCCGCGGGCAGGGCGAAGAACGCCCGGTAAGCCAGGGAGTGCCCGTCCATCAGGAGCAGGCGCGGTCGGTTGTCTGCCGTCTTCTTCGATGCCGTCTCAGCCACGCCCCCGATCCTGCCACGGACCACTGACATTCCGGACCGGCCGCCACCCGGGCCCCTCCACCACGCACACCCTCCCGAACGGCCACCCCTTTCCCCCTCGGGGTGACCCGGCACGCGTGCATGACAGGATCGAAGGCAGTGAAGGCGTAGAAGACGTGACAGGGCGCGCGAGGACGTGAGCGCGCCCCCCGCAAGCGCTCGAAGGGGAGCACCATGGCAGCCAAGCCCCCGACCGGAGACCCGGTCCAGGACGCGCCGCAGATCGACCCGGTCCAGCACTCCGCCGCCGGACTGCCCGCCGTCGCCCACACCCTGCGCATCGCCCAGCAGCAGATGGGCGTCCGCCGCACCGCGCAGACCCTCCTCAAGGTCAACCAGAAGGACGGCTTCGACTGCCCCGGCTGCGCCTGGCCCGAGGGCGACAAACGCCACACGGCCGAGTTCTGCGAGAACGGCGCCAAGGCCGTCGCCGAGGAGGCGACCCTGCGCCGCGTCACCCCCGACTTCTTCGCCGCCCACCCCGTCGCCGACCTCGGCACCCGCAGCGGTTACTGGCTCGGACAGCAGGGACGCATCACCCAGCCCGTGTACCTGCCCGAGGGCGCCGACCGGTACGAGGCCGTGACCTGGGAACGCGCCTTCGAGATCATCGCCGAGGAGCTCACCGCCCTCTCCTCCCCCGACGAGGCGCTCTTCTACACCTCGGGCCGCACCAGCAACGAGGCGGCGTTCCTCCTCCAGCTCCTCGCCCGCGAGTTCGGCACCAACAACCTGCCCGACTGCTCCAACATGTGCCACGAGTCGTCCGGCTCGGCCCTCACCGAGACCATCGGGATCGGCAAGGGCAGCGTCAGCCTCGAGGACCTCCACCAGGCCGACCTGATCATCGTCGCCGGGCAGAACCCCGGCACCAACCACCCCCGGATGCTCTCGGCCCTCGAACAGGCCAAGGCAGCCGGGGCGAAGATCATCTCGGTGAACCCGCTGCCCGAAGCCGGCCTCGAACGGTTCAAGAACCCCCAGACGGCCCGAGGCATGCTCAAGGGCGCCGCCCTCACCGACCTCTTCCTCCAGATCCGCATCGGCGGCGACCAGGCGCTCTTCCGCCTCCTCAACAAAATGATCATCGAGGCCGACGGAGCGGTCGACACCGGCTTCGTCGCCGAGCACACCCACGGCTACGAGGAGTTCGTCCAGGCCGCCCGCGCGGCCGACTGGGACGAGACCCTCACCGCCACCGGCCTCGACCGCGCCACCATCGAGCAGGCGCTCTCGATGGTCCTCGCCTCGGAACGCACCATCGTCTGCTGGGCCATGGGCCTCACCCAGCACAAGCACTCCGTGCCGACCATCCGCGAGGTCGTCAACTTCCTCCTGCTGCGCGGCAACATCGGCAGGCCCGGCGCCGGCGTCTGCCCCGTGCGCGGCCACTCCAACGTCCAGGGCGACCGCACCATGGGCATCTTCGAACGCCCCGCCCCCGCCTTCCTCGACGCTCTCGACCGGGAATTCGGCATCACCTCGCCCCGGCACCACGGCTACGACGTCGTACGGTCCATCCAGGCGCTGCGCGACGGCGACGCCAAGGTCTTCTTCGCCATGGGCGGCAACTTCGTCGGCGCCACCCCCGACACCGCCGTCACCGAGGCGGCCATGCGCCGGGCACGCCTCACCGTCCACGTCTCGACCAAGCTCAACCGCTCGCACGCCGTCACCGGCATCCGCGCCCTGATCCTGCCCACGCTCGGACGCACCGACAAGGACGTCCAGGCCGGCGGGAAGCAGTTCGTCACCGTCGAGGACTCCATGGGCATGGTCCACGCCTCACGCGGCAACCTCGCCCCCGCGAGCCCCCACCTGCTCTCCGAACCCGCGATCGTCGCCCGCCTCGCCCGCGCCGTCCTCGGCCCCGCCTCCACCACCCCGTGGGAGGACTTCGAGAAGGACTACGGCACGATCCGCGACCGTATCTCCCGCGTCGTCCCCGGCTTCGAGGACTTCAACGCCCGCGTCGCCCGGCCCGGCGGATTCACCCTCCCCCACGCGCCCCGCGACGAACGCCGCTTCCCCACCGCCACCGGCAAGGCGAACTTCACCGCCGCACCGGTCGAGTACCCCGAACTCCCCGAGGGCCGGCTCCTGCTCCAGACCCTGCGCTCCCACGACCAGTACAACACCACGATCTACGGCCTCGACGACCGCTACCGCGGCATCAAGGGCGGCCGCCGCATCGTCATGGTCAACCCCCAGGACGCCCAGGACCTCGGACTCGCCGACGGCTCCTACACCGACCTCGTGAGCGAGTGGAAGGACGGCGTCGAACGCCGCGCCCCCGGCTTCCGCGTCGTCCACTACCCCACCGCACGCGGCTGCGCCGCCGCCTACTACCCGGAGACCAACGTGCTCGTCCCCCTGGACGCCACCGCGGACACCAGCAACACCCCGGCCAGCAAATCGGTCGTCGTCCGGTTCGAGACGCCGTGAGCCGCAGATCACTAAGCGGACGCTCAGCCGTCTGATAAGAACAGTGCACACAGCAACGGACGACCGCACACGATCGGAGCCGGACCCCATGGGCGAGCACACCGCACCCACGTTCCCCCAGGAGATCATCGACGAGTACGCGGCACTCGGCGTCGACCTCCCCGCACTCTTCTCCGCCGGACACCTCGGCGAGCGCATGGGGGTCACGATCGTCGAAGCGTCCGCCGAGCGCGTCGTCGGCACCATGCCCGTCGAAGGCAACACCCAGCCCTACGGACTGCTCCACGGCGGCGCCTCCGCCGTCCTCGCCGAGACCCTCGGCTCCATCGGGAGTATGCTGCACGGCGGCGCCACCAAGATCGCCGTCGGCGTCGACCTCAACTGCACCCACCACCGGGGCGTCCGCAGCGGCCTCGTCACGGGCGTCGCCACCCCCGTGCACCGCGGTCGCTCCACCGCCACGTACGAGATCGTCGTCACGGACGAGCATGACAAGCGGGTCTGCACCGCCCGCCTCACCTGCCTGCTCCGCGACGCGGCCGGCCCCACCGCAGGCTGACCCACCCCCTCAACACCCCGCTGCCCGGCCGGATGCTCACCGCATTCCGGACCGGGCAGACCCATATCCGAAGCAAAACACAGGACTTGGCGGACACACAGGGTCAACACCCTTGACCGTCAAGCCCGTTCCATGAGCCACTTCAACAGCCAAACCACCTCCCCGAGGCCTCTCACATATCCCACACATGTAACACTCCGTAACATGTGTGCAATACACGAAATGCGTCACGCGCACGCCCCGGGCCAGCCGGCCGATCCGCGCCACGCCCCTTGCGCCCCGATTCGCGCGACAGCACCAAGATCGCCCCAAGCCCCTTAGCAGAGCTGCGGGTTCTCACCATGCGGTCACTCCGCCGCCGGGGCAAAAGCCGTACACCTCCACACTGCGGCCAACAAGCCTTCCCCACGGCATAACAAGACAGTCACATCATCAGCGGACCTGTCCCGCACCCCCGCACCTGCCCATAGAGTCACGGCCAGTCACCGCGCCGCCGGGCGCGTCTGCTGCACGGCCCTGTCTCGACCAGTACGGCCCGGCGATCGTCACGGCACCTCAGCAGAGGAGGCCGCGCCAGGGAAAGGACCTTTCGTGCGACACCGTTCTTTGCTCATCCTCACCACAGTGCTCACCACAGGCGCACTGACTCTCACCGCCTGCGGATCGCGCGACGACGACAGCAAGGGCAACAGCGACAGCGGCAGCAAGACCACCGTCGTCATCGGTGTCGACGCCCCGCTGACCGGATCCCTCTCCGCGCTCGGCCAGGGCATCAAGAACTCCGTGGACCTCGCGGCCAAGACCGCGAACAAGAACAACGAGGTCCCCGGCATCGAGTTCAAGATCGAAGCCCTCGACGACCAGGCCGTCCCCGCCTCCGGACAGGCCAACGCCACCAAGCTCGTCGGCAACAAGGACGTCCTCGGAGCCGTCGGCCCGCTGAACTCCGGCGTCGCCCAGTCCATGCAGGGCGTCTTCGAGAAGGCCGACATGGCCCAGGTCTCCCCCGCCAACACCAACCCCGCCCTCAGCCAGGGCGACAACTGGGGCAAGGGCGACTCCAAGCGCGTCTTCAAGACCTACTTCCGCACCTGCGCCACGGACGTCGTCCAGGGCAAGTTCGCCGCCCAGTACCTCTTCAACGACGCGAAGAAGAAGAAGGTCTACGTCGTCGACGACAAGCAGACCTACGGCGCCGGCCTCGCCGCGATCTTCTCCGCGGAGTTCACGCGCCTCGGCGGCAAGGTCGTCGGCACCGACCACGTCACGGTGAAGGAGACCGACTTCTCCAGCACCGCCGACAAGGTCAAGAGCTCCGGCGCCGACTCCGTCTACTACGGCGGCCAGTACCCCGAGGGCGGCCTGCTCTCCGACCAGATCAAGAAGACCGGCGCCAAGATCCCCACCATGGGCGGCGACGGCATCTACGACCCCGCCTTCATCAGCGCCTCCGGTGAGGCCAACGACGGCGACTTCGCCACCTCCGTCGGCTACCCCGTCGAGGCCCTCCCGACCGCCAAGCAGTTCATCTCGGACTACAACGCCGGCGGCTACAAGGACCCGTTCGCAGCCTACGGCGGCTACTCCTACGACGCCGGATGGGCCATCATCCAGGCCGTCAAGGCCGTCGTCGCCGACAACGACGGCAAGCTCCCCGAGGACGCCCGCGCCAAGGTCACCGAGGCCATGGCCAAGGTCTCCTTCGACGGCGTGACCGGCAAGGTCTCCTTCGACGAGTTCGGTGACACCACCAACAAGCAGCTCACCGTCTACGAGGTCCAGAAGGGCGCCTGGAAGGACGTCAAGAGCGCCACGTTCGAGGACTGATCACCCAGCACCACCCCGGCACACGCTCCTGACCGCGCGAGGGCGCAACAGCGCCCTCGCGCGGTGTCATATCCGACAAGCTCATCGGAGGCACTGCGGTGAACGAACTGCCGCAACAGCTGGCGAACGGCCTCGCACTCGGCGCGCTCTATGGCCTCATAGCCATCGGGTACACCATGGTGTACGGCATCGTCCAGCTCATCAATTTCGCCCACGGCGAGATCTTCATGATCGGGGGCTTCGGCGCCCTCACCACCTACCTCGCGCTCCCCAGCGGAACCTCGCTCATGGTGGTCATACCCCTCATGATCATCGGAGGCGCCATCGCCTCCGTCGCCGTAGCCACAGCCGCGGAACGCTTCGCCTACCGCCCCCTGCGCGGCGCACCACGACTGGCCCCCCTCATCACCGCGATCGGCCTCTCGATCGTCCTCCAGCAGCTTGTCTGGGGCTTCTACCCCGACGCCAAGAAGCCGCGCAGCTTCCCGGAGTTCAAGGGCGAGTCGTTCAAGATCTTCGACAACCTCTACCTCCAGCGCGCAGACGCCTTCATCCTCGTCCTCGCCCCCCTCTGCATGCTCGCCCTCGGCATGTTCGTCGCCAAGAGCCGCAGCGGCCGCGCCATGCAGGCCACCGCGCAGGACCCCGACACGGCCAAGCTCATGGGCATCAACACCGACCGCATCATCGTGATGGCCTTCGCCATCGGAGCCGCGTTCGCCGCCATCGCAGCCGTCGCCTACGGCCTCGACAAGGGCCAGATCAACTTCGAGATGGGCTTCCTCCTCGGACTCAAAGCCTTCACCGCCGCCGTACTCGGCGGAATCGGCAACATCTACGGCGCCATGGTCGGCGGAGTCGTCCTCGGCCTCGCCGAAGCCCTCTCCATCGCCTACATCGAAGAAATCCCCGGCATGCAGCAGCTCGGCGGCGGCGCCTGGGCCAACGTCTGGGCATTCGTACTTCTCATCGTCGTCCTCCTCGTCAGGCCACAAGGCCTGCTCGGCGAGCGCGTCGCGGATCGGGCGTGAGAACCATGACAACCGACACCACAACCGCCGCCACCACACCGGCCACCACCGCCTCCCGGACCAAGGCGCTGCGCGGCCTCACCGCCCTCGGCGGCGTCGCGACCATCGCCAGCACCTTCCTGTCGTGGACCTACACCGACGAGTTCCCCGGAGACCTCACCGTCTACGGCTACCCCGGCGGCCTCCAGGTCCTCACCCTCGTCGCAGGCGCCCTCGTACTCCTGTACGCACTCGCCGCCCTCGACATCCGCGGCCTCCGCTGGCTCGCCCCCACCGGCACCACCAAAGCCCTCCGGCTCCTCGCCCTCGGCGCCTTCGCGACCACCTGGTTCACCGTCGTCGCCATCGCCGTCGAACTCGGCGGCATCGTCAACCTGGAACCCGGCGGCTTCGTCGCAGCAGTGACCTCCGCGATCCCCCTGATCGCCTTCCTCCTGCCCGACGACACCCACAAGGCCACCCGCCCCCGGGAGCTCCCCTCCTGGGCCGAAATCCTCATCATCGTCGCCGCCTTCGGCACCGGGCTCTACGTCGTCACCTACGGCATCGACACCGAATACGCCGAACTCTTCACCGGCTACATGATCACCGCCGGTTTCGCCGTGACCGCCCTCTTCAAAGCCGGCCTCATGGCCCGGCTCTCCGGGCTCACCACGAAATACCGCTCCATCGCCGTGGCCGCCGCATTCGTGGCCGCAGCAGCATTCCCCTTCACACAGACCACCGACCAGTTCACCCTCATCGCCGTCAACATCCTCATCTTCGCGACGGTCGCACTCGGACTGAACATCGTCGTCGGCCTCGCCGGCCTCCTCGACCTCGGATACGTCGCCTTCCTCGGCGTCGGCGCCTACACCGCCGCACTCGTCTCCGGCACCACCGCCTCCGCCTTCGACGTCCACTTCCCCTTCTGGGCAGCCGTCCTCACCGGAGCGGCCGTCTCCCTCATCTTCGGCGTCGTCATCGGCGCACCGACCCTCCGGCTCCGCGGCGACTACCTCGCCATCGTCACCCTCGGCTTCGGCGAGATCTTCCGCATCACCGTCGGCAACCTCGACGGCGTATCCGGACCCCAGGTCACCAACGGCCCCAACGGCGTACCCAACATCCCCGACCTCGTCTTCTTCGGATACGACTTCGGCGAATCCCACACGATCCTGGGCATCGAACTCGGCGGATACGCCAACTACTACCTGCTCATGCTGCTCGCGATGATCCTCGTGGTCCTCGTCTTCAGCCGCGCCGGCAGCTCCCGCATCGGCCGCGCCTGGGTCGCCATCCGCGAGGACGAGACCGCCGCCACCGCGATGGGCATCAACGGCTTCCGCGTCAAACTCATCGCTTTCGCCCTCGGCGCCACCCTCGCCGGCCTCGCCGGCACCGTCCAGGCCCACGTACAGAGCACCGTCGTCCCGGAGATGTACGTCTTCGCCGGACCCGTGCCGCCCAACTCCGCCTTCCTCCTCGCCGCAGTCATCCTCGGCGGCATGGGAACCATCAGCGGACCCCTGATCGGCGCGACCCTCCTCTACATGATCCCCGCGAAGCTGCAGTTCCTCCAGGACTACCAGCTTCTCGGCTTCGGCCTCGCACTCATCCTGCTGATGCGCTTCCGCCCCGAAGGCCTCATCGCCAACCGGCGCGCCCAGCTGGAATTCCACGAGACCGGCCAACTCGACACGCCCGAAGGCACACTGCCCGAATCCGGCGTCGGCACCGTGAAGGCGGGGGCGTGAACGACATGACGACCACCACCGAGACCACCACGCCCGTCCTGGACGCCAGCGGCGTCACCATGCGCTTCGGCGGCCTCACCGCCGTACGCGACGTCGACCTCAAGGTCAACGCAGGCGAAATCGTCGGTCTCATCGGCCCCAACGGGGCGGGCAAGACCACCTTCTTCAACTGCCTCACCGGGCTCTACGTCCCCACCGAGGGCAAGGTGCGCTACAAGGGCACCGTCCTGCCCCCCAAGCCCCACCTCGTCACCCAGGCAGGCATCGCCCGGACCTTCCAGAACATCCGGCTCTTCGCCAACATGACCGTCCTGGAGAACGTCCTCGTCGGACGCCACACCAGGACCAAGGAAGGCCTCTGGTCCGCCCTCCTCCGCGGCCCCGGATTCAAGAAGGCCGAAGCCGCGTCCCACGCACGCGCCATGGAACTCCTCGAGTTCATCGGCCTGCAGGACAAGGCCGACCACCTCGCACGCAACCTCCCCTACGGAGACCAGCGCAAGCTGGAGATCGCACGCGCCCTCGCCAGCGACCCCGGCCTCCTCCTCCTGGACGAGCCCACCGCGGGCATGAACCCCCAGGAAACCCGCGTCACCGAAGAACTCATCTTCGCCATCCGGGACATGGGCATCGCCGTACTCGTCATCGAGCACGACATGCGCTTCATCTTCAACCTCTGCGACCGCGTCGCCTGCCTCGTCCAAGGCGAAAAACTCGTCGAAGGCACACCCGCGGTCGTCCAGGGCGACGAACGCGTCGTCGCCGCCTACCTCGGCACGCCCTTCGAAGGCGACACACCCGAGAAGGCCGGCACACCCGATGCCGAACCCGCCGCAGCGGACAACGCGGGAAGCACCACCAGCACAGAAGGGGAAGGCCAGTGACCGCACTGCTCGAGGTCGAGGACCTCAGGGTCGCCTACGGCAAGATCGAAGCCGTCAAGGGAATCTCCTTCACCGTCGAGGCCGGTCAGGTCGTCACCCTCATCGGAACCAACGGCGCGGGCAAGACCACAACCCTGCGCACCCTCTCCGGCCTCCTCAAGCCCTCCGGCGGGCGGATCCTCTTCGACGGGAAACCCCTCACCGGGATCCCCGCCCACAAGATCGTGGCACTGGGCCTCGCCCACTCCCCCGAAGGCCGCCACATCTTCCCCCGCCTCAGCATCGCGGAGAACCTCCAGCTCGGCGCCTTCCTCCGCACCGACAAGGCAGGCATCGAGAAGGACATCCAGCGCGCCTACGACCTCTTCCCCATCCTCGGGGAACGCCGGAAGCAGGCCGCCGGAACCCTCTCCGGCGGCGAGCAGCAGATGCTCGCCATGGGACGCGCACTCATGTCCCAGCCCAAACTGCTCATGCTCGACGAGCCCTCCATGGGCCTCTCCCCGATCATGATGCAGAAGATCATGGAGACCATCGTCGAACTCAAGGCGTCCGGCACCACGATCCTGCTCGTCGAGCAGAACGCCCAGGCGGCCCTCTCCCTCGCGGACCAGGGCCACGTCATGGAGGTCGGCAAGGTCGTCCTCTCCGGCACGGGCGCCGACCTCCTCCACGACGAGTCGGTCCGCAAGGCCTACCTCGGCGAGGACTGAGCACCCGGCACCACGACAAGGGCCCGCCCCCGGACATCCGGGAGCGGGCCCTTCTCCGTGCGCGCGTACGCGCCTACTCGGCAGCCTTCTTCTTCTCCTCGGCGTCCTCGATCAGCGCCTCGGCCAGCTGCTGCATCGACATCCGGCGGTCCATCGACGTCTTCTGGATCCAGCGGAACGCGGCCGGCTCGGAGAGGCCGTAATCCGTCTGCAGGATGCTCTTCGCCCGGTCCACCAGCTTCCGGGTCTCCAGCCGCTGCGACAGGTCCGCGATCTCGCTCTCCAGCGCCTTCAGCTCCGCGAACCGGGACACGGCCATCTCGATGGCCGGGACCACGTCGCTCTTGCTGAACGGCTTCACGAGGTACGCCATCGCCCCCGCGTCCCGGGCCCGCTCGACCAGATCCCGCTGCGAGAACGCCGTCAGCATCAGGACCGGGGCGATGGACTCCTCGGTGATCTTCTCGGCGGCGGAGATCCCGTCGAGGACCGGCATCTTCACATCGAGGATCACCAGGTCCGGCCGGTGCTCCCGCGCCAGCTCGACGGCCTGCTGCCCGTCCCCGGCCTCACCGACGACCGAGTACCCTTCCTCCTCCAGCATCTCCTTGAGGTCGAGGCGGATGAGCGCCTCGTCCTCGGCGATGACGACGCGGGTCGTCAGCGGCGGGACGTGCGACTTGTCGTCGTCGGCGGCGTCTACGGGCTGGGGCGACTCGGGGGTGGTCACGGGGCTCCTTGGTCAAGACAGGGGTGCAGCTCCCAAGAGCCTACCTAGCTACGCTAAGCTGGATCATCGGCGGGTCGAAGTAAACCTTCGATTCATCGCGCCCCGGTAGTCCAATTGGTTAGAGACAATGGATTCAAAACCCATACAGTGTCGGTTCGAGTCCGACTCGGGGTACTTTCCTTGGATTCCAAGGTTGAGCAATGATTTAACGGCTTCACCTGATCCGGGTAGCGCCCGAGTGTCTCCGTGCCGACGTCAGCTCAGGCACCCTCAGCCGTACCGCCCGGCTCCGACGGCACCGACCTCACCGACTGCGACCAGCTCGGCATCTCCGTAGCCCGACGGGCGTCCGTGGCTCTCGTGGACGCTCACGTCGGGCCGAAGTACTGACGACCGTTACTTCGGGCTGTCGTCCTCGCCGATGTGGTGCACCCGCACCAGGTTCGTGGAGCCGGCGACCCCGGGCGGGGAACCGGCCGTGATGACCACGATGTCGCCCTTCTGGCAGCGGCCGATCCGCAGCAGCTCCTCGTCCACCTGCGCCACCATCGCGTCCGTCGAGTCCACGTGCGGCCCGAGGAACGTCTCGACGCCCCACGTCAGGTTCAGCTGCGCACGGGTGGCCCGGTCCGGGGTGAAGGCCAGCAGCGGGATCGGGGAGCGGTAACGGGAGAGGCGTTTGACCGTGTCGCCGCTCTGGGTGAAGGCCACCAGGGCCTTCGCGCCGAGGAAGTCGCCCATCTCGGCTGCCGCGCGGGCGACCGCGCCGCCCTGGGTGCGGGGCTTGTTGCGGTCGGTGAGGGGCGGGAGGCCCTTGGCGAGGATGTCCTCCTCGGCCGCCTCGACGATGCGGGCCATGGTGCGGACGGTCTCGACGGGGTACTTGCCGACGCTGGTCTCGCCGGACAGCATCACGGCGTCCGTGCCGTCGATGACGGCGTTGGCGACGTCGGAGGCCTCGGCGCGGGTGGGGCGGGAGTTGTCGATCATCGAGTCGAGCATCTGGGTGGCGACGATGACCGGCTTGGCGTTGCGCTTGGCGAGTTTGATGGCGCGCTTCTGGACGATCGGGACCTGTTCCAGGGGCATTTCGACGCCGAGGTCGCCGCGGGCGACCATGATGCCGTCGAAGGCGGCGACGATGTCGTCGATGTTGTCGACGGCCTGGGGCTTCTCGACCTTGGCGATGACGGGGAGGCGGCGCTCCTCCTCGTCCATGACGCGGTGGACGTCGTCGATGTCGCGTCCGGTGCGCACGAAGGAGAGGGCGATGACGTCGGCGCCGGTGCGCACGGCCCAGCGGAGGTCTTCGATGTCCTTCTCGGAGAGCGCGGGGACGGAGACGGCGACGCCGGGGAGGTTGAGTCCCTTGTGGTCGGAGACCATGCCGCCTTCGATGACGGTGGTGTGGACGCGGGGTCCGTCGACGCCGGTGACTTCGAGGGTGACGCGGCCGTCGTCGATGAGGATGCGTTCGCCGGTGGTGACGTCGGCGGCGAGTCCGTCGTAGGTGGTGCCGCAGGTGTGGCGGTCGCCTTCCATGGGTTCGACGGTGATGGTGAAGTCGTCGCCGCGTTCAAGGAGTACGGGGCCTTCGGCGAAGCGGCCGAGGCGGATCTTCGGGCCTTGAAGGTCGGCGAGGATTCCTACGCTGCGGCCGGTTTCCTCGGAGGCTTTGCGCACGTGGTGGTAGCGCTCTTCGTGTTCGGCGTAGGTGCCGTGGCTGAGGTTGAGGCGGGCGATGTCCATTCCCGCTTCGACGAGTGCCTTGATCTGCTCGTACGAGTCGGTGGCGGGTCCCAGGGTACAAACGATTTTCGCTCGGCGCATGGTTCGAGCCTAGACCTTACCTGTGGGTAGGTATTTGTCTCCGCATGACTGCTCAACGGCCTTTTGGTTAAGGGTTATTGCTAACTGTTGAATTGTGCGGCGGCGCGCTCCGATGAGCGTGCGCCGGGTGGCCGGCGGGCGTGGTGGCGGCCCGGCCGGTGGCTGCCGGTCACCAGATCGAAACCTGCGCGGGGTGTTGCGGGTGGGGTCGCCTGGGCCAGAATCTACGCGCGTTGTTCGCACGAACGAGGAGTCAAGGATGCCGTTGAACCGTAGGACGTTTCTGGGCCGTTCGGCCGTGGCCGGCGCCGGTGTGGCGCTGGCCGGCGGGGTCGGGGCGGGGCCGGCGGTGGCCTCGGAGTCGAAGGGCCACGGTCACGGGCGTCCGCCGAAGCGGTACTCGTTCACGGTGATGGGGACGACGGATCTGCACGGGAACGTCTTCAACTGGGACTACTTCACGGACAAGGAGTTCGACGACAAGGCGCACAACGACGTCGGTCTGGCGAAGATCTCGACGCTGGTGAACCAGATCCGTGAGGACCGCGGGCGCCGTAACACGCTGTTGATCGACGCGGGTGACACGATCCAGGGCACCCAGTTGTCGTACTACTACGCGAAGATCGATCCGATCACGGCGAAGCGCGGTCCGGTGCATCCGATGGCGCAGGCGATGAACAAGATCGGCTATGACGCGGCGGCGCTCGGGAATCACGAGTTCAACTACGGCATTCCGGTGCTGCGGAAATTCGAGGAGCAGTGTGACTTCCCGCTGCTGGGTGCGAATGCGCTGGACGCGAAGACGTTGCGGCCCGCTTTCGCGCCGTATGTGATCAAGCGGATGCGTACGCCGCACGGCCGTGATGTGCGGGTGGCGGTGCTGGGGCTGACGAATCCGGGTATCGCGATCTGGGACAAGGCGAATGTGGGCGGGAAGATGGTGTTCCCGGGTCTCGAGGAGCAGGCGGCGAAGTGGGTGCCGAAGCTTCGTTCGATGGGTGCGGACGTGGTGATCGTCTCGGCGCACTCGGGTTCGTCGGGTACGTCGTCGTACGGTGACCAGCTGCCGTACGTCGAGAACGCGGCGGGTCTGGTGGCGGAGCAGGTGCCGGGGATCGACGCGATCCTGGTGGGTCACGCGCACTCGGAGATTCCCGAGTACTTCGTGACGAACAAGGAGACGGGGAAGCAGGTCGTTCTCTCGGAGCCGTTGAAGTGGGGTCAGCGGCTGACGCTGTTCGACTTCGATCTGGTGTGGGAGAAGGGCCGCTGGGTGGTCGAGAAGGTCGGCGCCTCGGTGCTGAACTCGAACACGGTGGAGGAGGATCCGCGGATCACCTCGCTGCTGGGCGCCGAGCACCGGGAGGTGGTGGCGTACGTGAACCAGGTGATCGGTACGTCGGTGGCGGCCATGTCGACGGCGGACGCGCCGTGGAAGGACGAGCCGGTCATCGATCTGATCAATCTGGTGCAGGCCGAGACGGTGAAGGCGGCGCTGGCGGGTGGGGAGTACGCGGCGTTGCCGGTGCTGTCGCAGGCGGCGTGCTTCTCGCGTACGGCGGCGATTCCCGCGGGTGAGGTGACGATCAAGGACGCGGCGGGGCTGTATCCGTTCGAGAACACCCTGGAGGCCCGGCTTCTGACGGGGGCCCAGCTGAAGGACTATCTGGAGTTCTCGGCGAAGTACTACGTGCAGACGGCTGCGGGGGCGCCGGTGGACACGTCGAAGCTGACGAATGCGGAGAACATTCCGGATTACAACTACGACGTGGTGTCGGGGGTGACGTACGACATCGATATCGCGAAGCCGGCCGGCTCGCGGATCGTGGGGTTGTCGTTCGAGGGTGCGCCGGTGGATCCGGCGGCGCGGTTCGTGTTCGCGGTGAACAACTACCGGGCGAGTGGGGGCGGCAACTTCCCGCATGTGCCGGGCGCGAAGCAGTTGTGGGCGAATTCGGACGAGATCCGGAACACGATCATCGGGTGGGTCCAGGCCAAGGGTTCGGTGGATCCGGCCGAGTTCGCTTCGGTGGACTGGCGTCTGACGCGGGACGGTGTGCCGGTGTTCTGACCGGTTTCCGGCCTGCCGGCCGGTGTGGGGCGGCCGTTCTCCTTCGGGAGGGCGGCCGCCTTCGTGTGGTGCTCAGTGGTCCTGTGCGAGGGGGACGGGTGTGGGGCTCTGGCCGGGGATGGCGGGGGTGGTGCGGGGGGTGAGGCCGAAGGTGGTGAAGGCGGTGCGGCGTGGAAGGGGGTAGGGCGTGGTGCCGGTGAGGTTGTTGAGGATGGTGGCGCTGCGCCAGGCGGCGAGGCCGAGGTCCGGGGCGCCGACTCCGTGCGTGTGGCGTTCGGCGTTCTGCACGTAGATGTTGCCGGTGAGGGCGGGGTCGAGGTCGAGGCGGAAGTCGGTGTGGATGCGGGGGCGCCCCTGGGTGTCGCGGCGGATGTGGGGGGCGATGCCGGTCAGCAGGGTGTCGAGGGGGCGTTCGCGGTAGCCGGTGGCGAGGACGACGGCGTCGGTGGTGAGGCGGCTTCGGGTGGCCTGCTGGGTGTGTTCGAGGTGGAGTTCGATGCGGTTGCCGTGGCCGGAGAGGCGGCCTGCGGTGCGGACGCTGACTCCTGGGGTGAGGGTGGCGTCGGGCCAGCCGCCGTGGAGGGTGCGCCGGTAGAGCTCGTCGTGAATGGCGGAGATGGTGTCGGTGTCGATGCCTTTGTGGAGTTGCCACTGCTGGGGCACGAGGGTGTCGCGTACGTGCTCGGGGAGTGCGTGGAAGTAGTGGGTGTAGTCGGGGGTGAAGTGTTCGAGGCCGAGTTTCGAGTACTCCATGGGGGCGAAGGCCTGGGTGCGGGCGAGCCAGTGGATCTTCTCGATGCCGAGGGGGCGGGCGCGGAGGAGGTCGAGGAAGATCTCGGCGCCCGACTGTCCGGAGCCGATGACGGTGATGTGGCCGGCTCCGAGGAGTTCTTCGCGGTGGTGGAGGTAGTCGGCGGAGTGGATGACGGGGATGGCGGGTGCTTCGGCGAGGGGGCGCAGGGGTTCGGGGATGAAGGGGGCGGTGCCGACGCCGAGGGCGATGTGGCGGGTGTGGGTGTGTCCCTGTGACCGGGTTTCGCCGTCGGGGCCGAGCCGGGTCCAGTCGACCTCGTAGTGGGAGTGGGCCGCGTTCCAGTGGACGGCGTCGACCTGGTGGTCGAAGTGGATGGTGGGGAGTTGTTCGCTGACCCAGCGGCAGTAGGCGTCGTATTCGGCTCGGTGGATGTGGAACTGCTCGGCGAAGTAGAAGGGGTAGAGGCGTTCGCGGGTGCGGAGGTAGTTGAGGAAGGTCCAGGGGCTGGTGGGGTCGGCGAGGGTGGTGAGGTCGGCGAGGAAGGGGACCTGGAGGGTGGCGCCGTCGATGAGGAGGCCGGGGTGCCAGTGGAAGGCGGGGCGTTGTTCGTAGAAAGCTGTGGTGAGGGGGCTGGTGCCGGGGGTGGTGGGGATGCCGTGGGCGAGTGCGGCGAGGGAGAGGTTGAAGGGGCCGAGGCCGATGCCGACGAGGTCGTGGGGCCGGTCGCCTTCGGGGGTGGTCCGGTCGGTCATCGGGGGGTGCTGCCTTCCTTGGTGGCGCCGGTGTGGGCGTGGGTGACGAGGGTGAGGAGGCTTCGGAGGTCGTCGGGGGTGGTGTGGGGGTTGAGGAGGGTGGCTTTGAGCCAAAGGCCCTGGTCGGTGTGGGCGCGGCCGAGGACGGCGTGGCCGCGGTCGAGGAGGGTGCGGCGGATGGTGGCGACGGTGGTGTCGTCGGTGTGGGTGGGCCGGAAGAGGACGGTGCTGATGGTGGGGCGGTCGTAGAGCTCGAGGGCGGGGTCGGCGTCGATGAGGTCGGCGAGGTGGTGGGCGGTGGTGAGGGTGCGGTCGACGAGCTCGGCGAGGCCGTCGCGGCCGAGTGCCTGGAGGGTGACGGCGATCTTGAGGGCGTCGGGGCGTCGGGTGGTGCGGAGGGAGCGGCCGAGGAGGTCGGGGAGTCCGGCGTCGGTGTCGTCGTCGGCGTTGAGGTAGGGGGCGTGGTGATGGAGTACGTCGAGGTGGTGGTGGTGGGGGACGGCGAGGATGCCGGCGGATGCGGGTTGCCAGCCGAGTTTGTGGAGGTCGAGGGTGACGCTGTGGGCGCGGTGGAGGCTGCGTAGGGCGTGGCGGTGGGTGGGGCTGAAGAGGAGGGGGCCGCCGTACGCGGCGTCGATGTGGAGTTCGGCGCCGTGGGTGGTGGTGAGGTCGGCGATGTCGGTGAGGGGGTCGATCCGGCCGGTGTCGGTGGTGCCCGCGGTGGCGGTGACGAGGAGGGGGCCGTCGTTGCGGAGGAGGGCGTCGCGGAGTGCGGGGAGGTCCATGACGCCGGCGGGGGCGGGGATGACGACGGGCCGGGGCAGGCCGAGGAGCCAGGCGGCGCGGGTGATGCTGTGGTGGGCGTTGGCGGCGCAGATGGTCTGGACGGGGCCGTGGCGTTCGCGGGCGAGGAGGAGGGCGAGTTGGTTGGCTTCGGTGCCGCCGGTGGTGACGAGGGCGTCGGGTTGCGGGGCGTGGGGGTAGATCTCGGTGGCGAGGGCGGTGGTGAGGGCGGTTTCGAGGGCTGAGGCGGCGGGGGCCTGGTCCCAGGAGTCCATGGAGGGGTTGAGGGCGGAGGCGGCGAGGTCGGCTGCTGCGGCGAGGGCGAGGGGCGGGGTGTGGAGGTGGGCGGCGCAGTGGGGGTGCGCGGGGTCGGCGGCGCCTTCGGCGAGTGCGGTGACGAGGGTGCGCAGGGCGTGGTGGGCGCCGGTGCCGTGGTCGGGGATGAGGAGGCCGGTGGTGCGGAGGAGGTGCTGGGTGACGGTGTCGGGTCCGCCGGCGGGGAGGGGGCCGTTGCGGCGGGTGGCGCCGTCGTGGAGTGCGGTGAGGACGGTGTCGATGAGGGGACGCAGGTGGGCGGGGCCTGCTGTGCCTCCGGCCAGGGGCGGGGTGGGCATGGGTGGTGTGGTCCTTCGGGTGCGTGGGGGCGGTCTTGCCAGCTTTTCCGGTTTGCGGAGGAGGCGGGCCGAAGAGCCCAACGATCTGAACCCGAAAGGGGTACTGCGGCCCGGTATGGCGGCGGTGGGAGCCGTGGGGCTGGTATCGGCGTTCGCTGTTCGCATGACTGTGCCCGGCCCCTTTCGGTGAGGGGCCGGGCACGGTCGTGGGCGGGGTGAGGGCTCCCCGCGCGGTGGGGGCGGGAGTTCGCGGGGAGCGGGCCGGTGGGTGTCGTGGCCCGCGAGGGGGCTCCGCTCAGTGGGCGTCGCGTACGGCGAGTGCGCGGCGGAGGTCGTCGAGCTGGTCGGTGAGTTTGCGGCGCAGGGCGGGGGTGAGCGCGGGGTCGGTGAGGGCTTGTTCGCCGAGGCGGATGCTGTCGGGGTCGACGGCGTGGGCGGGGAAGGCGTGGCGTCCCGCCGCTTCGGCGATGGCGGGCCCCCGGCGTGCGGCGAGCGCGATGGCGTCGGGGTAGTAGCGGGCGACGTACGGGTGGAGGAGTTCGCTCTGTCCGGGGTGCCAGAAGCCCTGTGCGGTGGCGGTGAAGAGGTAGTTGGACAGGGTGTCGTCGGTGAACATCGCCTGCCAGGCCGCGGCTTTGGCTTCGGCGGTGGGGAGGGCGGCGCGGCAGCGGGCGGCGCCTTCCTGCCCGGTGGCGCTGGGGTCCTTGTCGAGTTCGTGGGCGATGGCGGTCTCGTCGGTGGCGCCGAGGACGGCGAGCCGGGTGAGGATGCGCCAGCGGAGTTCGGCGTCGAGTTCGGGTCCGCCGGGGACGGTGCCTTCGCGGAGCCAGTCCTGGATGGCGTCGGGCTGGGTGGCGGCGTCGATGAAGTGGCGTACGGCGATGAGGCGGAGGCCGGGGCCGGGGGTGGTGGTGCCCGGTGCCTGTTCCCAGTCCTTGGCGGTGAGTCCTTCGGTGCGGCGCAGGAGGTCGCGGCAGAGGGAGGTGAGGGTGGCGAGGGCGGTGGGCCGGTCCTGGGGCGGGAGGTAGCGGTCCGCGATCTGGGTGGCGGCGAAGCCGAGGACGCCCTGTACGAGGGCGAGGTCGGTCTCGTAGGGGAGGTGGGTGCGGGCGGCGGTGAGGTGGACGGTGGGGTGGAGTTCGCCGTCGCGGACCATGTCGCGGGCGGTGTTCCAGACGAGGGCGCGGGTGAGGGGGTCGGGGATGCCGGAGAGGTGGGTGAGGGCGGTGTCCCAGGAGTCGGGGTCGAGGCGGATCTTGGCGTAGGTGAGGTCGTGGTCGTTGAGGACGACGAGGTCGGGGCGGTGGCCGGGCTGGGTGGTGGGGGTGCCGTCCTGGGGGATGTCGATGTCGAAGCGGTCGCGGAGGGTGAGCTGGTCGGTGCCGGTGTGGGTGTCGAGGCTGTGGTCGTAGGTGCCGACGGTGATGCGGTGGGGGCGCTCGCCCGCGCGGTCGACGGTGAGGTTCCAGCTGTGGCCGCTGCTCTCGACGTGTGCGGTGAGGGTGTCGACGCCGGTGGTGCGGAGCCAGGCGTCGGCCCAGGTGTGGACGTCGCGGTCGGTGGCGGTGGCGAGGTTGTCGATGAAGTCGGCGAGCGTGGCGTTGGCGAACTTGTGGCGGGAGAAGTGGGTGTTGATCCCGGCGAGGAAGTCCTTCTCGCCAAGCCAGGCGACGAGTTGGCGGAGTGCGGAGGCGCCCTTGGCGTAGGAGATGCCGTCGAAGTTGAGGAGGGCGGAGGCCGTGTCGGGCACCGCGTCGGGGTCGGGGGCGACGGGGTGGGTGCTGGGCCGCTGGTCGGCGTCGTAGCCCCAGCCCTTGCGGGAGACACCGAATTCGACCCAGGTGTCGGGGTATGGGGTCTGCCCTGCTCGAACGGAGTTGAGAGCTTGGGGAAGGGTGGCCTCGGTGAGGGTCTGGTAGCCCATGTACTCGGCGAAGGACTCGTTGAGCCAGATGTCGTCCCACCAGGTCAGGGTGACGAGGTCGCCGAACCACATGTGGGCCATTTCGTGGGCGACGACCATGGCGCGCGTCTGGCGTTCGGTGTCGGTGACGGCGGAGCGGTAGATGAACTCGTCGCGGAAGGTGACGAGTCCGGGGTTCTCCATGGCGCCGGCGTTGAACTCGGGGACGAAGGCCTGGTCGTAGGAGTCGAAGGGGTAGGGCTCGTCGAACTTCTCGTGGTAGCGGTCGTAGCAGGCGCGGGTGATGTCGAGGATCTCGTCGGCGTCGGCGTCCAGGTGGGGGGCGAGGGAGCGGCGGCAGTGGATGCCGAAGGGCAGCCCGGCGTGCTGGGTGGTGACGGAGTGCCAGGGGCCTGCGGCGACGGCGACGAGGTAGGTGGAGATGGGCGGGGTGGGGGCGATGTGCCAGCGGCCGTCGGTGGCCTGGGTGCTCACGCCGTTGCCGAGGACGGTCCAGCCGGTCGGCGTGGTGACGGTGAGGTCGAACACGGACTTGAGGTCGGGCTGGTCGAAGGCGGCGAAGACGCGCTGGACGTCTTCCATGAAGAGCTGGGTGTAGACGTAGGTCTCGCCGTCGGCGGGGTCGGTGAAGCGGTGCATGCCTTCGCCGGTGCGGGAGTAGCGCATGGTGGCGTCGACGGTGAGCTCGTGGGGGCCGGCGGTGAGGCGGTCCAGGGGGTAGCGGTTCCCGTCGAGGCGTTCGGGGTCCAGCGGCTGTCCGTCGAGGCTGAGGGAGCGCAGGGTTTCCGGCTTGATCTCGACGAAGGTGTCTCCGGCCGTACGGGCGGTGAACCGGATGGCGGTCGTGGAGTCGAAGGTCGCCTCGCCCGTGGTGAGGTCGAGGTCGACCGTGTACCGGTGTACGTCGAGGAGCTGGGCGCGGGTCTGCGCTTCGTTGCGCGTCAGTACGGACATGGCGCCCATGCTGCCGTACGGGTCCGGGGCTGTGCAGTGGGGTTCTCGCAGGGCTGACGGCCGGGCCGCGGGGCGTTCCCGCGGGTGGGGGCCGGCCCGGGGCGGCGGGGCGCGGGCCGGAGCCGGCCGGGGCGGGGTCAGGCGTCGGGGCCGGTGGTTTCCTCGGCGATGCGCTCGTGGTGGCGGATGACCTCGGCGACGATGAAGTTCAGCAGCTTCTCGGCGAAGGCGGGGTCCAGCCGGGCGCTCTCGGCGAGCTGCCGCAGCCGGGCGATCTGGCGGGCCTCGCGGGCGGGGTCGGCGGGCGGCAGGTGGTGGGCGGCCTTGAGGTGGCCCACCTGCTGGGTGGCCTTGAAGCGCTCGGCGAGCATGTGGACGACTGCGGCGTCGATGTTGTCGATGCTTTCGCGCAGCCGGTTCAGCTCGGCGGTGGCGTACTCGTCGATGTCGCTCGTGGTCATGGTCAGCGAGCTTAGACGTACGGGTCGCGGGGTGGGCGACGGCGGGGCGAGATCGGCCGGGACCGGGCGGGGCCGCCGGCCGGGGCCGGGTCGGTGGCCGGGTGGACGGGCCGGGGCGCCGCCGGTGCAGATGGGCCCGGGGGCGCCCGTCAGGCCGGGCGCCCCCGGGGGTCTTACGGGGTGGGGCGGGTCAGAGGGTCGAGGCGGCCGAGGCTATGGCGGAGGCGAACGTCGACACCTGGGTGTAGACGCCGGGGTAGCCGGGGCGCGCGCAGCCCTCGCCCCAGCTGACGATGCCGACCTGGATCCAGGCTCCGGCGTTGTCCTTGCGGAACATGGGGCCGCCGGAGTCACCCTGGCAGGTGTCGACGCCGCCGGTGCTGACGTATCCCGCGCAGATCTCCTGGCTGGGGACGAGGTCGCTGCCGTAGGCCTGCTGGCAGGTGGCGTCGGAGACGAAGGGCACGTTGGCCTTGAGGAGGTAGCGCTGCTGGCCGCCGCCCTCGGTGGCGGCGCCCCAGCCGGCGATGGTGAAGGTGCCGCTGTCGTAGGCGGTGGTGGTGGCGATCTTCAGGGTGGGCTGGTTGATGGGCTGGGCGAGCTTGATGAGTGCCCAGTCCTTGCCGACGCCGTTGTAGCCGGGGGCCTGGAGGACCTTGGTGGAGCGGACCTTGACGGCGGAGGACGACTGGAGGTCGACGGCTCCGGCGGTGGCGGTGATGGAGGTGTTGTTGCCGGATCCGCTGACGCAGTGGGCGGCGGTGAGCACGATGGTCTGGCTGTAGAGGGCGCCGCCGCAGCCCATGGAGAGCCGGACCATGAAGGGGAATTCGCCCTGGGCGGCGCGGGTGCCGCCGACGACGGGTGCGGGGGCCGCGGAGGCGTTCGCGGGCTGGAGGCTGAGGGTGGCGAGTGCCACGGCGGCGATGACGGAGCATCTCTTGACTGCGCGCAGAAGCTGCTTCACGAGGGTGGCCTGCTTTCGTGTGGGGGGTCGGGACGGGGGTGGCGATGCAGGCGTGCGGGGTTGCTCGTCCTGGTCAGGGGCGCACATCGACCACTTCTCGACATGTCCCCGACAAGGAGGATCCGATTATCGGGAAGCGGTCACCGCTGTCACAAGGCAGGAATTCCGGCCAAGATCACTGCCCCGCCCGTCGGCCGGCCCGGCCCTCACCGGCCTAGAGTGAAGGGTCCGTTGAGCGCCGTCGATGGGGGTCCGGTCGTGAGCGACGTCAGGAGCGGCGACGGCGGTGCGGTCGTCCACGGGTTCCCGCACCTCGACGCGGTCAGGTCCGCGATCACCGCGCTCTACCGGCGCGTCTCCCCCGACGGCGTGCGCGCCTACGCCGCGAGCCTCGCCCCGGCCGACGCCGCCTTCTCCGACGCGGACGACCTGTAC
The DNA here is from genome assembly GCF_000717245.1 of Kitasatospora papulosa. Lineage (GTDB taxonomy): Bacteria > Actinomycetota > Actinomycetes > Streptomycetales > Streptomycetaceae > Streptomyces > Streptomyces papulosus. Next base: position 1,096,996 of record NZ_JNYQ01000001.1, on the reverse strand, counting down.
CTCGGGTCCCAGAGGGTGGCCGCGGCCCTGGTCCGGCACCTGCGCCTGCCGCAGGCGCGTGTCGTCGTCGGCTTCCGGCGGATGGAGCACGCCGCGAGTGTCGAACTCACCGCGGGGCCGGAGTACTTCGTCGAGCTGAACGACCGGTTCCGCACGCACCGCAGGGACATCGGGGCCGCGCTCGCGCACGAGATCACCCATGTGCTGCTGCACCGGCTGGGGCTGGAACTGCCCGGCACCCGTGAGAACGAGATCCTCACGGACACGGTGACGGCCTATCTCGGCGCGGGCTGGCTCCTGCTGGACGCCTTCCGCCAGGACGCGGTCTCCAGCCAGAAGCTCGGCTATCTGACGCCCGAGGAGTTCGGGTACGTACTCGCCAAGCGCGCGCTGGTCTTCGACGAGGACCCGTCCGTCTGGTTCACCAGCCCCCAGGCGTACACCGCTTACACCAAGGGCCGGGCCGAGGCCCTGCGCGACCTGCGACGGCCGCCGCTGACGGCTGCGGGGTGGGCGGGCGGGCGGCGTTACGCGAAGGACCGCCGTCACGCCGCCGCCCACCCGGGCTCGGCCCCGGACCCGTCCGTCGGGTACGCCTTCGAGGGCGGGGCGGACGGGCTCCGTGTCTCCTTCCCCTGTCCCACCTGCCACCAGCGCGTCCGTGTGCCGGTCCGGGGCCGGACGCGGGCCCGGTGCGGACTGTGCCGCACCGTCCTGGAGTGCGACACCTGACAAGCCGGTACGCACCGGGCCCGCCGTAGGGTCGGTGTATGACGAACGGTCCGGTGGGAGGCGCGACGAACCTCTTCGAGGCGCTGTACGACGACGAGAACGCCGTCGTACGGGCGCTCCGCGCGGGCGCGTCCGCCGAGTCGCGCGACGAGGAGGGGACGACCGCGCTCTATCTGGCCTGTGTGCAGGACCTGCCCGGCGCGGTCCGTCTGCTGCTGGCCGCGGGCGCGGACCCCGACCGGGCGAGCGGCCCGGAGGCGGGCGATCTGCCGCTGTGCGGGGCCGCGTGCGGGGGCCACACGGAGGTCGTCGGGGCGCTGCTTTCGGCCGGGGCGGATCCGGACCTGCGGGAGGAGTTCGGTTTCACCGCGCTGCGCTGGGCGGCGGGCCTCGGACACGCACGGGTCGCGGAGGTCCTGCTGGACCACGGCGCCGACCCCGACCTTCCGGGCCCGCAAGGTGAGCTCCCGCTGGTGGTGGCGGCGCGGCGGGGATCGGTCCACACCGTGCGGGCCCTGCTCCGGCACGGTGCCGGGGGCCTGTCCCCCGCCCTGGAGGAGGCCAGGCGCATGCTCGCCTCGGATGTCGAGCGGGAACTCCGGGACGCGCTGCGGCGCATGTACGGGGACGCGGGGACGGCGAGCGAGGTGCGCCGGGAGCGGGTGGACGGCGGGGTGACCGTCACGGTCGAACTGCTGCGGGACGGGGTGCCGTTCGCGGGTCAGGACCTGCAGACGGGGCACGGGGCGATCGCGACGCTCCTGGAGCGGGAGCTGGGTGTGCGGACCCCGTTCGAGGAACTGGCCGTCCGGGCGCTGCGGGACGGGGACCCCGGGCTGGACAACTGGCTGGAGGCGGTCGGAGCGTTGTGGCTGCGCGGCGACGAGGAGACGTTCCAGGCGGCGGCCGCGTGGACCGCGGCCGGGGAGGCGCTGAGGCAGGCGTTCGGGGCGGACGTGCTGGCGCGGCTCGGATTCCACACCGGCGGCAGGCCGTTCGCCGGGCGGGCGGTTCCGTTGCTGCGGGAGCTGGCACGCTCCGCCGACCCGGTGCCGGCCGGGGCGGCGGAGCGTGCGCTCGCCGGGTACGACGCCCCGCCCGGAGAGTGAGGGCACGCGCGGGGGTTGTTGCGGCGGGCCGGTGGCCCGGGGAGGTACGACGGACGTGGTGACCGGCGGGACCGGTCACCACGTCACGCGGTCACGCGGCCCGGCGTCCGCGGCCGGGGGCGTTGCCGCGCCCCGTGCCGCCCGCCCGGCCGGCGCCGGCACCGCGGCCGGAACCGCCCGCGCCACCGGCTCCACCGCGAGGTGCTCCACCGTTGCCGCGCGCTCCGCCGTTGCCGCCGGAGGCGCCACGCGAGCCGCCGCCCGCACCGCCGCGGGCCGCGCCGCCGGTGCCCTGCGCGCCGCCGGTGCCCTGCGCGCCGCCGGTGCCCTGCGCGGCACCGGTGCCCGCTCCCGCGCCGGCGGTGCCGCTGCGGCCCCGGCCACGTCCACGGCTGCCCGAGCGGAACGACCCGCCCGCGGCCGAGCCCGACCCCTGGCTCCCGCCGCGCGTACGCGGCTTGGGCTGCGTCGGCTCCGGCACCTCGATGACGACCGCGACGCCGGACGGCTCACGGGCGCCCGTGATGCGGCTGAGTTCCTCGTCGCTGGACTTGATCCGGGTGGTGAGCGGCGCGATGCCCGCGTCCTGCATCAGCCGGGTCATGTCGCGCTTCTCGTCGGGCAGCACGAGCGTGACGACACTGCCGGACTCCCCGGCGCGCGCGGTGCGGCCACCGCGGTGGAGGTAGTCCTTGTGGTCGGTGGGCGGGTCCACGTTGACGACCAGGTCCAGATCGTCGACGTGGATGCCCCGCGCCGCCACGTTCGTCGCGACGAGCGCGGTGACCTGGCCGTTCTTGAACTGGTCCAGCGTCCGGTTGCGCTGCGGCTGGGAACGTCCGCCGTGCAGGGCCGCGGCGCGCACACCGCTGGCGAGGAGCCGCTTCGCGAAGCGGTCGGCGCCGCGCTTGGTGTCCACGAACATGATCACGCGACCGTCGCGGGCCGCGATGCGGGTGGCCACGGCCTTCTTGTCCGTCTCGTCCGCCACGTGCAGCACGTGGTGCTCCATGGTGGTGACGGCGCCGGCCGACGGGTCGACCGAGTGCACGACCGGGTCGGTGAGGAACATCTTGACCAGCCGGTCGATGTTCTTGTCGAGGGTCGCCGAGAACAGCATCCGCTGCCCGTCCGGCTCGACCTGCTTGAGGAGTGCGACGACCTGCGGCATGAAGCCCATGTCGGCCATCTGGTCGGCCTCGTCCAGGACGGTGATGGACACCGCGTCCAGTCGGCAGTCACCGCGCTCGATGAGGTCCTTGAGGCGGCCGGGCGTGGCGACCAGGACTTCGGCACCGCGGCGCAGCGCACCGGACTGCCGGCTGATGGACATGCCGCCGACGACGGTGGCGACGCGCAGGTTCACGGCGGTCGCGTACGGGGTCAGCGCGTCGGTGACCTGCTGGGCGAGTTCCCGGGTGGGTACGAGGACGAGCGCCAGCGGGGCGTGCGGCTCGGAGCGGCGTCCCGCGGTGCGGGCGAGCAGCGCGAGACCGAAGGCCAGGGTCTTGCCCGAGCCGGTGCGGCCGCGGCCGAGGATGTCACGGCCGGCCAGCGAGTTCGGGAGGGTGGCGCCCTGGATGGGGAAGGGCTCGGTCACGCCCTGCGCGGCGAGGGTCTTCAGCAGCGCGGCGGGCATGTCGAGGGCGTCGAACGACTCGACGGCGGGGAGCGCGGGGGTGACGGTCTGCGGCAGGGCGAACTCGCCGCCCTGGGACGGTGCGGGCCTGCGGCGTGCCGGGGCACGGCCCGCGCCCCGGGTGTTCGTCTGCGGCCGGTCCGTACCGCGCCCCTTTATCGGGCGGTTGCGGGTCGGTCGGTCCTGGCGTTCGGAGCGGGTCATACGGAATTGCCCTCCTGGGGGATTCCTGGGATCACTGCCGACTGCTGCGGACTGCTCGGGTCTGTGCGCCCCAGGATGCATGCACAGAGCAGGTGTCCCGGTGGCGGAGCCTGAACCGGGGGTGACGACACGTCGGAAACAGCACAAACCGGGGCCCGCACCTTCACGGTGCGGGCCCCGGCTGCGAGGTACGCGTCCGGCAATTAGGCCGGGACGATGTTCTCCGCCTGCGGGCCCTTCTGGCCCTGCGTGACGTCGAAGGAGACCTTCTGGCCCTCCTGGAGCTCACGGAAGCCCGAGGTGGCGATGTTGGAGTAGTGGGCGAAGACGTCGGCGCCGCCGCCGTCCTGCTCGATGAAGCCGAAGCCCTTTTCCGAGTTGAACCACTTCACGGTTCCAGTAGCCATGTCATTCTCCTAAAAGAGGTGCAGTGCCGGAAATCCGCACTTTACGAATTCCAAGTCGCCGCATTGAGCCCCATCCGGAGAAAGCCGGAAAACAATAAAGCGCCTGAGGAGGGTTCCCGTCAGGCGCACATAAAGTTCATGGGTACCAAAACTGCAACTCGGCAACCGTAGCACGTTCTGTCGGCGGGCGGCAGATCACTCCGTCTCGGCGCGTCGGGTGATCCGCCCGCCGGCCGGGCGGCACGGGCCGCCCGTCGGGGGGGACTCCGCGGCACGCCCCGCCCCGCTCCCCCAAGGGATGCGTTCTGCGCCCAGCGGCGTGACGTCTCCCCCGGCGGCACCTGGGGCGGCCGCTTCGCCCTGAGCGCGGATTCACCCGGATGCCGTACCGCGGGCCCGGGCCCGGGAAGTCCCGGGCGTCCGGACCCGTGGCAGGGGGTTGGGCCGGACGGGTGGCGTGGGCGTAGGGGGTGTCAGACGCGGGGGGTGAGGCCGTCGAGCAGGAGCGTGAGGTACCCGCGGGCGAGCTCCCCGTGGTCCTGGCCGGGGCCGGCGCCGGGGTCGTGCCAGGAGGCCGTGCCCCAGATCGCGTCGCGGAGGAGACGGCAGGCGAGCCGGGTGTCCAGGTCCCTCCGGAACGACCCGTCGGCGGCCCCCCGCTCCAGGGTGCGGCTCAGGGCCTCCTCGAGCACGGGACGTACCCCGGCGAGGCGGGGGAAGCCGGGCCGGCCGGCGAGGTGCGCGCCCTCGGTCCGGTAGATGGCGGCGGCGGCACGGTTCCGTCCGATGTGGCGGAAGGAGGCGGTGACGAGCGCCTCCAGGGTGTCCCGGGGGCCGAGCCCGGCGTCGAGGACGGCGCCGCAGGTGGCCCGGAGCCCGGTCAGGAAGGTGGAGAGGATCTCGTCGGCCATCGACTCCTTCGAGTCGAAGTGGTGGTAGAGGCTGCCGGCGAGCATGCCGGCCTCGTCCGCGATCCCGCGCACGGTGGTGGCGTCGTAGCCCTGTGCGGCGAAGACCTGCGCGGCGACGGCCAGCAGTTCGGTACGGCGCTCCGGCCGGGACGCCGCCGTGGGCTTCTTCTTGGTAGGCACTCCCCCATTGTCCGCCCGGCCGCACGGCCCCCCGCACCGCGTGGCCGCAGGTCAGAGCGTCACGCCTCGCGTACGGGACTGTCGTCGGCGGCCCTGCGCAGGGTGCGCAGGGAGTGGCCGGGGCGCCAGACCCGGATGACGAGGTCGTCGCCGTCGAGCCCGGTACGGACCACTTCCGCGGGGTCGGCGCGGAACAGGAGGAAGGGCTCCGGAGGTGTCACCTCCGCGATGAAGCGGGCCAGCACGGCGGGGTCGGTGACCTCCACGGCCCGTCCGGACACCCGGACGTCCCCGTCGGCCATCTCCGCGTCGGGCCCCGGGTTGGCCTGGACGGCGAAGCGCGGATCGCGCCGCAGGTCCAGCGCCTTGCGTGAGTTCGGCATCATGCCGAACCACAGTGCGCCCATGCGGAACTCCACCTCCAGGCCGGTGACCCGGGGCGATCCGTCCGCGCGCAGGGTCGCCAGGACGTGGTGCCGGTACTGCTGGAACCGTGTGCGCACGGTGTCCTCGAAGGCCGGTTCCGCCGCGCGGAAGTCCTGCCATGTGCTCGGTGTCGCGCTCGATGTCATGGGCCCCATGGAACCGCTGAAACAGGACATCCTGTGTCTCGTTTCCGGGGAGACCGGGCACGTCACCCGACCGGGCGCCGGCACCGCGCGTCCCGGGTGGTCCCCGGGCGGGGTCCGGCCGCCCCGGTGACCGCGGGGGCTCCGGGCGTACCGCGCCCCGGTACCCAGGTGCCCCGCCGTTCCCGGGCGTTCGCTATCTTGAGCGCCGCCGCCTCTTGCGGCGCTCCTCCCCGTCGACGAATGAAGGAGCCGGCCATGGAGGCCGCCGCCACCACGTGCTATCGCCATCCGTCGCAGGAGGCGTATGTGCGCTGCACCCGCTGCGACCGCTACATCTGCCCCGACTGCATGCGCGAGGCGTCGGTCGGGCACCACTGCGTGGAGTGCGTGAAGGAGGGGCAGCGTTCGGTCCGTCAGGCGCGTTCGCTGTTCGGGGGCGCTGCGGCGGGCGCCGCCGCACCGGTCGTGACCTATGTCCTGATGGCGCTGAACATCGTCGCGTACGTCGTCGAGGTGGTCAGGTCCGAGACGGTCGACCGGTTCGGGATGCTCGGGGCGGTCCTCGTCGACGGGTCGGGCGGGCAGTACTACTACAAGGGCGAGACCTATCCCGGCCTGGAGCTGACCGGGGTGGCCGACGGTGAGTGGTACCGGTTGCTGACGGGCGCCTTCCTGCACCTGCCGCCCGACGCGTCGTTCGGTGTGATGCACCTGGTCTTCAACATGTTCGCGCTGTGGAACCTCGGCCGGATGGTGGAGGACCAGCTCGGCCGGGCCCGGTACCTGGCGCTGTACCTGCTGTCCGCGGTGGGCGGTTCGGTCCTGGTGTACCTGGTCTCGCCGGAGACGACGGCGGTGGGCGCCTCGGGGGCGATCTTCGGCCTGGCGGCGTCGTTCTACGTCATCAACCGGCGCCTGGGCCGGGACATGCGGCCGGTCAACCGCTTCATGGCGGGTTTCCTGCTCTGGATGGTCGTCTCCGCCGCGTTCACCTCGTGGGAGGGGCACCTCGGCGGGCTGCTGACCGGCGGGCTGGTGACCTACGGGCTCGCGTACGCGCCGGCCAGGCTGCGCACGTCCGCGACGCAGCTGGCGGGCGGGGTGGTTCTGATCGTGCTGCTGGCGGCGGTGGTCGTCCTGCGAACGGCCGCTCTGACCGGGACGGTCTGACGGCCGGACCCGCGGGTCCGGTCATCGGCCCGAGTCCACCTTCTGGGACCATCGTCCCATGGTGAGAGATGTGTCAGGAGCGGGGTCCGCGCGCCCCGGGAGCTCGGGGAGCGGCGGCCCGGGCGACGGCCGGCGGCGCGGGTTCGTCCGGCGGCTGCACCCGCTCGACTGGCTCGCCGGGGCCCTGCTGGTCCTCGGGCTGCTCGCCGTGGCGACCGGGCTGCTGCCCTCGGAGACGGCCGCGGACGAGATGCGGCGCGTGGGGCCCCTGGTGGTGTTCCTGGGCACGGTGATCGTGATGGCCGAACTGACGGGCCGGGCGCAGGTCTTCGACGTCGTGTCGGCGTGGGTGGCCCGGGCGGGGCGGGGACGCTATCCGCTGCTCTTCGGCCTGTGCGTGCTGTTCGCCTCGCTCACCACGATCACGCTGAACCTGGACACCACGGCGGTGCTGCTGACCCCGGTCATGCTGGCTCTGGCCGCACGGGTGGGCATCGCGGCGGTGCCGCTCGCGATGACGACGGTGTGGCTGGCCAACACGGCGAGTCTGCTGCTGCCGGTGTCGAACCTGACGAACCTCCTGGCGGCGGACCGGGTGGCGCTCTCGCCGTCGGGGCTCGCCGCGGTGATGTGGCTGCCCCAGCTGGCGTCGATCGCCGTGACGTCGCTCTGCCTGTGGGTCTTCTACTGGCGTCGTGGCCGGCGCGGCGCGGACCGGTACACCCCGCCGGGTCCTCCGGTGGCCGGGGACCCCGTCCTGCTGCGGATCTGTTCGGTGGCCTGCGCGGGGTTCCTGCTGGCGATCCTGGTGGCGGACGTCCCGCTGTGGTCGGCGTCGCTGACCGCGATGGTGGTCGTCGTGGCGGCGTTCGCCGTTCGGCGCAGGCAGGAGCTGAGCCTGTCCCTGGTGCCGTGGCGGCTGCTGGTGCTGGTCCCGGGGATGTTCCTGGTGGTGGCGACGGTCGGCGCGCACGGCCTGCACGCGCTGCTGGAGTCCGCGCTCGGGTCGGACAACGGCTTCCTGGGGATGCTGCGGTCGGCGGCGGTGGGCGCCGGGCTCTCGAACGTCCTGAACAACCTGCCCGCCTATCTGGCGGGTGAGGCGGCGATCCCGGTGGGGAACCACGCGCAGTTGCTGGCCCTGCTCGTGGGGGTGAACGTGGGGCCGCTCGTGACCCCGTGGGCGTCGCTGGCGACGCTGCTGTGGTTCGAGCGGTGCCGCTGGCACGGGACCCGGATCGGTATGGGCCGCTTCCTCGGCACCGGCCTGGTGCTGTCGGTGGCGGGCACCCTGGCCGCCGTGTCCGCGCTGGCGCTGGTCACCTGAACGGTGTCCGGGCCCGTCGGAGGTGCCCGGACACGCCGCGGCGCCCGCCATGTCCGGTCGGGGACGGGGCGGGCGCCGCGTTCAGTTCCGTACGCCGTTGTACGGGACGTCGGTGTGCCGTGATCAGACCGTCAGGGAACGGTCCGTCGGGCGGATCGGGGCGTGCAGTGCGCTCGTCCCGGTCAGGAAGCGGTCCACGCCGCGCGCCGCGGAGCGGCCCTCGGCGATGGCCCACACGATGAGGGACTGGCCGCGGCCCGCGTCACCGGCGACGAAGACGCCGTCGACGTTGGTCGCGTAGTCGTCGTCGCGCGCGACGTTGCCGCGCTCGTCGAGTTCGAGGCCGAACTGCTGGACGAGACCGTTGGCCTGGTCGGTGCCGGTGAAGCCCATGGCCAGGGTGACCAGCTGGGCGGGGATGACCCGCTCCGTGCCGGCCTTCTGCTCCAGCTTGCCGTCCTTGAACTCCACCTCGATGAGGTGCAGGGACTGGACGTCGCCGACCGTCCGTCCCTCCTCGGGAGCGGAGCCCTCGAAGTGGGTGGTGGAGACGGAGTAGATCCGCTCGCCGCCCTCCTCGTGCGCGGAGGTGACCTTGTAGAGCATGGGGAACGTCGGCCAGGGCTGGTTGGCGTTACGCTCCGCGCCCGGCTGGGGCATGATCTCCAGCTGGGTGACGGAGGCCGCGCCCTGGCGGTGGGCGGTGCCGACGCAGTCGGCTCCGGTGTCGCCGCCGCCGATGACCACGACGTGCTTGCCCTGGGCGGTGATCGGGGAGACCGTGAGGTCGCCCTCCTGCACCTTGTTGGCGAGCGGCAGGTACTCCATGGCGAAGTGCACGCCGTTCAGCTCACGGCCCGGGACGGGCAGGTCGCGGGAGACGGTGGCACCGGCCGCGATGACGACCGCGTCGTAGCGGCGGCGGAGCTTGGCGGCGTCGATGTCCTTGCCGATCTCCACCTCCGTACGGAACTTGGTGCCCTCCGCGCGCATCTGCTCGATGCGGCGGTTGATGTGCGACTTCTCCATCTTGAACTCGGGGATGCCGTAGCGGAGGAGGCCCCCGATGCGGTCCGCGCGCTCGTAGACGACGACCGTGTGGCCGGCCCGGGTGAGCTGCTGGGCGGCGGCGAGTCCCGCCGGGCCGGAGCCGATGACGGCGACGGTCTTGCCGGAGAGCCGCTCGGGCGGCTGCGGGGTGACGTCGCCGCTGTCCCACGCCTTGTCGATGATGCTGACTTCGACGTTCTTGATGGTGACGGCCGGCTGGTTGATGCCGAGGACGCACGCCGACTCGCACGGAGCGGGGCACAGGCGGCCCGTGAACTCCGGGAAGTTGTTCGTGGCGTGCAGGCGCTCGGACGCCGCCGACCAGTCCTCGCGGTAGGCGTAGTCGTTCCACTCGGGGATGAGGTTTCCGAGCGGGCAGCCGTTGTGGCAGAACGGGATGCCGCAGTCCATGCAGCGTCCGGCCTGCTTGCTGATGATCGGGAGCAGCGAGCCCGGAACGTAGACCTCGTTCCAGTCCTTGACGCGCTCGCCGACCGGGCGGGTCCGGGCGACCTCGCGTCCGGTGGTCAGGAAGCCCTTGGGGTCAGCCATTGGTCGCCGCCTCCATCATCTTCTCGGTGGTCTCCTGCTCGGAGAGACCGGCGAGCTCAGCGGCGTCCTTGGCGGCGAGCACTGCCTTGTAGGTGGACGGGATGATCTTGCTGAAGCGGGCGGCCGAGGAGTCCCAGTCGGCCAGCAGCTTCTCGGCGACCGTGGAGCCGGTCTCCTCCTGGTGGCGGCGCACGACGTCGTGCAGCCACTGCTTGTCGGTGTCGTCGAGCAGCTCGACGGCGCCGATGTTGCCGGTGTTGACGTTGTCGAGGTCGAGGTCGACGACGTACGCGACACCGCCGGACATGCCTGCGGCGAAGTTGCGTCCGGTCTCGCCGAGGACGACGGCGTGGCCGCCGGTCATGTACTCGCAGCCGTGGTCGCCGACGCCTTCGGAGACGACCGTGGCACCGGAGTTGCGAACGCAGAAGCGTTCGCCGGTGCGTCCGCGGAGGAACAGCTCGCCGCCGGTCGCGCCGTAGCCGATGGTGTTGCCGGCGATGGTGGAGTACTCGGCGAGGTGGTCGGCGCCGCGGTCCGGACGGACGATGACGCGGCCTCCGGAGAGGCCCTTGCCGACGTAGTCGTTGGCGTCGCCCTCCAGGCGCAGCGTCACACCGCGCGGCACGAACGCGCCGAAGGACTGTCCGGCGGACCCGGTGAAGGTGATGTCGATGGTGTCGTCGGGCAGGCCCGCACCGCCGAACCTCTTGGTCACCTCGTGGCCGAGCATGGTGCCGACGGTCCGGTTGATGTTGCGGATCGCGACCTGCGCGCGGACCGGCTGGGCGGCCTCGGCGCTGTCGGCCTCCAGGGCGTCGGCGGCGAGCTTGATGAGCTCGTTGTCGAGTGCCTTGGCCAGGCCGTGGTCCTGCTCGGTGATCTGGTGACGCACCGCGCCCTCGGGGAGCTCGGGCACGTAGAAGAGGGGCTCGAGGTCGAGGCCCTGGGCCTTCCAGTGGGTGACGGCCCTCTCGGTGTCGAGGAGTTCGGCGTGGCCGACGGCCTCCTCGATCGTGCGGAAGCCGAGCTCGGCGAGGATCTCTCGGACCTCTTCGGCGATGAACTCGAAGAAGTTGACGATGTACTCGGCCTTGCCGGAGAACCGGTCGCGCAGGACGGGGTTCTGGGTGGCGATGCCGACCGGGCAGGTGTCGAGGTGGCAGACGCGCATCATGACGCAGCCGGAGACGACGAGCGGCGCGGTCGCGAAACCGAACTCCTCGGCGCCCAGCAGCGCGGCGATGACGACGTCGCGGCCGGTCTTGAGCTGGCCGTCGGTCTGGACGACGATGCGGTCGCGCAGGCCGTTGAGCAGCAGGGTCTGCTGGGTCTCGGCGAGGCCGAGCTCCCAGGGGCCGCCCGCGTGCTTGAGCGAGGTGAGCGGCGAGGCGCCCGTGCCGCCGTCGTGGCCGGAGATGAGGACGACGTCCGCGTGGGCCTTGGAGACACCCGCGGCGACCGTTCCGACACCGACCTCGGAGACCAGCTTCACGTGGACGCGGGCCGCCGGGTTGGCGTTCTTGAGGTCGTGGATCAGCTGAGCCAGGTCCTCGATGGAGTAGATGTCGTGGTGCGGCGGCGGCGAGATCAGGCCGACACCCGGGGTGGAGTGCCGGGTCCTGGCGACCCACGGGTACACCTTGTGGCCGGGCAGCTGGCCGCCCTCGCCGGGCTTGGCGCCCTGGGCCATCTTGATCTGGATGTCGTCCGCGTTGACCAGGTACTCGCTGGTGACACCGAAGCGGCCGGAGGCGACCTGCTTGATGGACGAGCGGCGGGCCGGGTCGTAGAGGCGCTCGGAGTCCTCGCCGCCCTCCCCGGTGTTGGACTTGCCGCCCAGCTGGTTCATGGCGACGGCGAGCGTCTCGTGCGCCTCCTGGGAGATGGAGCCGTACGACATGGCGCCGGTGGAGAAGCGCTTGACGATCTCGGCGGCGGACTCGACCTCGTCGATGGAGATCGGCTCGCGGCCGCCCTTGAAGCCGAACAGGCCGCGGAGCGTCATGAGGCGCTCGGACTGCTCGTTGACCCGGCCGGTGTACTTCTTGAAGATGTCGTACCGGCGGTTGCGGGTGGCGTGCTGGAGGCGGAAGACCGTCTCCGGGTCGAAGAGGTGCGGCTCGCCCTCGCGGCGCCACTGGTACTCGCCGCCGATCTCCAGCGCGCGGTGGGAGGCCGCGATGCCGGAGGCGGGGTACGCCTTGGTGTGCCGGGCGGCGACCTCCTTGGCGACGACGTCGAGTCCGGCGCCGCCGATCTTGGTGGCGGTGCCGTTGAAGTACTGGGCGACGAATGCCTCGTCGAGGCCGACGGCCTCGAAGACCTGGGCGCCGCGGTAGGAGGCGACGGTCGAGATGCCCATCTTGGACATGACCTTGAGGACGCCCTTGCCGAGGGCGTAGATCAGGTTGCGGATGGCCAGCTCGGGCTCGATGCCCTCGATGAACGTGCCGGCGCGGACGAGGTCCTCGACGGACTCCATCGCGAGGTACGGGTTGACGGCGGCGGCGCCGTAGCCGATGAGCAGCGCGACGTGGTGGACCTCGCGGACGTCACCGGCCTCGACCAGCAGGCCCACCTGGGTGCGCTTCTTGGTGCGGATGAGGTGGTGGTGGACGGCCGAGGTGAGCAGCAGCGAGGGGATCGGTGCGTGCTCGGCGTCGGAGTGCCGGTCGGAGAGGACGATGAGGCGGGCGCCGTCCTCCATGGCGGCGTCGACCTCGTGGGTGATCTCCTCGATCCGGGCGGCGAGGGCGTCACCGCCGCCGCTGACGCGGTAGAGGCCGGAGAGGGTCGCGGCCTTCATTCCCGGCATGTCGCCGTCGGCGTTGATGTGTATGAGCTTGGCCAGCTCGTCGTTGTCGATCACCGGGAAGGGCAGGGTGACGCTGCGACAGGACGCGGCGGACGGCTCCAGGAGGTTGCCCTGGGTTCCGAGGGAGGAGCGCAGCGAGGTGACGAGTTCCTCGCGGATGGCGTCCAGCGGCGGGTTGGTGACCTGCGCGAAGAGCTGGGTGAAGTAGTCGAAGAGCAGCCGGGGGCGCTCGGACAGCGCGGCGATCGGCGAGTCGGTGCCCATGGAGCCGAGGGGTTCGCCGGCGGTGCGGGCCATCGGTGCGAGGAGGACGCGGAGCTCTTCCTCGGTGTAGCCGAAGGTCTGCTGGCGGCGGGTGACCGAGGCGTGGGTGTGGACGATGTGCTCGCGCTCGGGAAGGTCCTCGAGCTCGATCTCGCCGGTTTCCAGCCACTCCTCGTACGGGTTCTCGGCGGCCAGGGACGCCTTGATCTCGTCGTCCTCGACGATGCGGTGCTCGGCGGTGTCGACGAGGAACATCTTGCCGGGCTGGAGGCGGCCCTTGCGGACGACCTTGGCGGGGTCGATGTCCAGGACGCCGACCTCGGAGGAGAGGACGACGAGGCCGTCGTCGGTGACCCAGTAGCGGCCGGGGCGCAGACCGTTGCGGTCGAGGACCGCGCCGACCTGGACACCGTCGGTGAAGGTGACGCAGGCCGGTCCGTCCCAGGGCTCCATCATCGTGGAGTGGTACTGGTAGAAGGCGCGGCGGGCCGGGTCCATGGAGGCGTGGTTCTCCCATGCCTCGGGGACCATCATCAGCACCGAGTGCGGCAGCGAGCGGCCGCCGAGGTGGAGCAGCTCCAGGACCTCGTCGAAGGAGGCGGAGTCGGAGGCGTCCGGGGTGCAGACGGGGAAGATGCGGTCGAGCTGCGCCTCGCCGAAGAGGCTGGAGGCGAGCTGGGACTCGCGGGCCTTCATCCAGTTGCGGTTGCCCTTGACCGTGTTGATCTCGCCGTTGTGCGCGACGAAGCGGTACGGGTGGGCGAGCGGCCAGCTGGGGAAGGTGTTGGTGGAGAAGCGGGAATGGACCAGCGCGACCGTGGTGGCGAAGCGGCGGTCGGAGAGGTCCGGGAAGAACGGCTCCAGCTGCCCGGTGGTGAGCATGCCCTTGTAGACGATCGTGCGTGCGGAGAGCGAGGGGAAGTACACCCCGGCCTCACGCTCGGCGCGCTTGCGCAGGACGAACGCCTTGCGGTCCAGCGCGATGCCGGTGCTGGCGCCGTCGGCCACGACGAGCTGGCGGAACTCCGGCATGACGGCGCGGGCGCCGTTGCCGAGGATGTCCGGCGTGACCGGGACCTGGCGCCATCCGAGGACGTCGAGGCCCTCCTCGGCGGCGATCTTCTCGATCTGCTTGACCGCGTCGGTGGAGTCGTCCGCGGGCAGGAAGGCGATGCCCACGGCGTAGGAGCCGGCCTCGGGGAGCTCGAACCCGGCCTCTTCGCGGAGGAAGGCGTCCGGGACCTGGAGGAGAATGCCGGCGCCGTCACCCGAGTCGGGCTCGGATCCTGTGGCGCCGCGGTGTTCGAGGTTGCGCAGTACGGTCAGCGCCTGCTCGACCAGCTCATGGCTGGCCACACCGGTCAGAGTGGCCACGAACCCGACGCCGCAGGCGTCGTGCTCGTTACGGGGGTCGTACATCCCCTGCTGGACAGGGCGACCGTCCATGGGCGACCAGGCGTCGGAACGCATCGGCTCTCCCGTCGTCGTCGTGGCATGTGCTGTGCCGAGGGACGACGCTGGCCCTCTGCGAAATTTCGTGCAGGTTACATGATGGAACGCTTCTCAAAAAGCGGAAAGGCTGTTCCAACATGCGGACACCACGGAGTCGTGGTGTGCGGGGGTCACGATCGGGTGGATCCTTTTGGATCACTGTCCGGGGGAGACCGCAGAGAGCAGGCGTCGTTGCCCGCGAGTGTCTACGGCTCTTGCCCGGCGGTCATGGAATCGAAACCGCCGAGTAACGGCTACTTATGTGTAGCGCTGCATAGCGTCTCATTTTACGGCGGGCGCACCCCATCCGCCCAGTGACGTACACCAAGACGTACATCACACGATCGCAGCGCCGAGAGCCGTGGGGGAAGCCCCGTCCGAGGGGCGGGACGCAACCGGACCGGGACACATCGGACGCCCTGCCGGGCATCAGCCGACTGCCACGCCGAAGAGTGAGCCCAGACCGTAGGTGATCGCCGCGGCGGCGCCGCCGAGCACCAGCTGACGCAGACCGCTGAACCACCAGGTACGCGCCGTCACCCGGGCCACCACCGCGCCGCAGCCGAAGAGGCCCACCAGCGCGAGCAGCACGGCGGGCCACAGGACGGTCGCGCCGAGCAGGTAGGGCAGGACGGGCAGCAGGGCTCCCAGGGCGAAGGCGCCGAAGGAGGACAGGGCGGCGACGAGGGGTGAGGGCAGGTCGCCCGGGTCGATACCGAGCTCCTCGCGGGCGTGTATCTCGAGCGCCTGCTCGGGGTCCCTGGACAGCTGCCTCGCGACCTCCTGGGCGAGGGCGGGCTCGACCCCGCGGGACTCGTAGAGCGCGGCGAGCTCCCGCATCTCGTCCTTCGGGTGCTTGCGCAGCTCACGCCGCTCGACATCGAGCTCGGCCTCGACGAGTTCTCGCTGAGAGGCGACGGAGGTGTACTCCCCCGCGGCCATGGAGAACGCGCCGGCCGCGAGTCCGGCCAGGCCGGTGATGACGATGGTCTGCTGGGAGACGGCCCCTCCGGCGACGCCCGTCATCAGGGCGAGGTTGGAGACGAGACCGTCCATGGCGCCGAACACCGCGGGCCGCAGCCAGCCGCCGTTGACGTCACGGTGGGTGTGGTTGTCGCGGTGGGCCTCGTGCAGTACGGCGTCGGTCTCGATGATGGACACAGCTCTCCCCTTTTCCGGGAGCGGACCTCATGCTCTCCTCCGCCCCGCACCGTCGAAAGTACGCACGAAAAACGCCTCCCGCCAGCAAGGAAGGCCGAACTTACCTGCCCTGAAGTCGTCACCCGGCCAGCCGATTTGTACGAAATGCGCGCCTCTCTTCGGCGGGAGTGGGCAAACCTCGCACAACCGGATGTGCACGGGTGCGAGTGAAGGGTCGACACGATGGAGCTCAAGGCGGACAGCCGGGCGGCGAGCACGGGCGACCGGGCCCGGGGGGCGTTGCTGGGGCTCGCGGTGGGGGACGCGCTCGGGGCGCCGGCGGAGAACATGCGCCCCTCCGAGATCCGTCGCCGCTGGGGCCGCATCGAGGGCTTCGTCAGCGACGATCCCGCCGGGACCGACGACACCGAGTACGCGATCTTCTCCGGGCTGCTGCTGGCCAGGCACGGCTCGGCACTCACCGTCTCGCACGTCGAACGGGCCTGGCACCACTGGATCGCCGATCTGGACGAGGGGCCGTTCCGGGGGGCCGGGTTCAGTGAGCGCGGCACGCTGGAGAACCTGCGCCGGGGCCTCGCCGCCCCGATCTCGGCCCAGCACCGGCACGCCTGGAGCGACGGTCTCGCGATGCGGGCGGCGCCGTTCGGGGTGTTCGCCGCCGGCCGCCCCGCCGAGGCGGCCCGCCTGGTGGCGGTCGACGGGCGGGTCAGTCACGAGGGGGAGGGAATCTACGGCGGTCAGGCGGTCGCGGCGGGGGTGGCCGCCGCCATGGCGGGGGCCGGACTCGCCTCCGTGATCGCCGCCGCGCTCTCGGTCGTGCCGATGGACTCCTGGACCGCCCGCTCGCTGCGCCGCGCCGTCGCGGCCGCGCAGCGCCCGTACCCGGACCGGCTGACGGGGGAGCGTGCGGTGCGCTCGGCGGTGGTGATCGGGGGCTACCCCTGGACGGATCTGGCCCCGGAGGCGGTCGGTCTGGCCTTCGGTGCCCTCACCGCCGCGCGGGGCGACTTCCGTACGGCGGTGCTCACCGCCGTGAACATGGGCCGTGACGCCGACACCACGGCAGCCCTGGCGGGTGCGCTCGCGGGCGCCCTGCACGGGGTGTCGGCGATCCCCCGGGAGTGGGCGGCGGCGATCGGCCCGGTGCGGGGCAGCTGTCTGCCGTCGATGCGGGGGTATCACGTGCTGGACATCGCGGAGCTGCTGACCCCGGACGACGCGGAGGACCGCCAGGGGCCGTCCTCCCCGGGATCGCCGTCCGCCCGGGACGGGGGTGAGGGCGGACCGGCGGCGCCGCCCGCCCCCGGCCGGGAGCCAGCCGCCGCGCCCGCTCACCCCTGGCAGGAGACCTCTTCCGCGGCACCGCCGTCCGGTGCCGTCCGGCGCACACCCGTGAGCACCGGGGCGGGCGCCCGGTCCGCCGGCGTCCGGCAGGACGCCCGGTGACCGCCGGCCGCCGTGCGCCCCAGGGCTCGGCCGTCACACCGGCGGGCGCCGCCTCGCACCTGGCCATCCGGATCACCGCCGAGCCGGTGGCCGCGCCCGCCGGGAGCCGGGACGTCCCGGGCGGGGAGGCTCCGGACAGGCGGGCCCGGATCGAGGGGCTGCTGCTCGGGCTGGCCGCCGGCGACGCCGCCGGGTGGCCGGCCGCCCGGCACCGGGCGGCGCGGATGCCGGAGTGGACGCGGCGGCTCACGCGCGAGCTGGACACCTTCGCCGAGCAGAACGCGACGACGACGCTCCCCGTGCCCATCGCCCTCAACCAGCCGCCGGAGCCGCTGCGGCTCGGGCCGTCCGACGACGCCGAGTGGGCGGCCTTCGCCGCCCGGACGGTACTGGCGGCCGCCGCCGACCACGCGCCGGACCTCTCCCCCGGCCACCGGATGCGGGGCGCGATCGACCGGTCGTGGAACGCGCTGGCCGCGAAGGTCGCCGCGGCGAGCGCCCGGGCGCCCGAGGTCGAGTCGGCGGTCCTGCCGCTCCGGGCCCGGATCTCCGTGCGGGCCGGGCTCGGCAATCTCGCCGCGGGTCTGCGCCCGCCCGCCACCGGCCACGACAACCCGCACTACTTCGACGACGCGGCCTGCGTGCGCGCCGCCGTGCTCGCCGTCGTGCACCCCGGCGACCCGGCGGCGGCGGCCGGTCTCGCCGAGTTCGACGCCCGGTACACCCAGGACGGTGACGGGGTGCACGGCGCACGGGCCGTGGCCGCCGCGATCGCGGTGGCGCTCGCCGGTGCGGACGTGGACACGGCGGTGGACGCCGCGCTCCAGCAGCTGCCCGAGGGCACCGAGATCGCCCGCAACGCCGTCCACGCCGTGCGGCTGGCACGGGAGTTCGCGGACGAGGCGGCCGGGGCGTTCGCGCTCGTGCCGGTGCTGGAGCATCAGATCGTGGACCACGTCTACAGCTACGGGATCGCGGCGGCCGAGACCGTGCCGGTCGCCCTCGCCCTGGCGACCGCCGCCCGGGGCGACTTCACCCAGGCCGTTCCCGCGGCCGCCTGCCTGTCCCGGGTCGCCGACTCCGCGCCCGCGCTCGCCGGCGCCCTGACCGGGGCGCTGGGCGGGACGGCGACCGTCCCCGGGGGATGGCGTGAGGCGTGCCGGACGCTGGCCGGATGCGCGCTGCCCCGGCTCGCCGGCACGGATCTCATCGAACTCGCCGGGCTGCTGGCAGCCACGGAACCGGCCACCCCGGGTGGACAATTCCGGCATGGCACACAAAACATCCGCAACGCTCGCGGCCGGCGCGACCACCACGACGCTCACCCTGGATGAGCGCGTCACCGGAGCCCTCGTCGGAGCGGCCGTGGGCGACGCGCTCGGCGGCCCGGTCGAGGGCTGGACACCGGAGCAGATCACCGAGCGCCACGGCGGCCGGGTGACCGGCGTCGTCGGGCCCTGGTACGGCGACGACTGGCGCACCGCACGCCCCATCGCCCCGTACCACAAGGGCGACGGGCACGTCACCGACGACACCCTGATGACCCATGCGCTGGTCCGGGTGTACGAGACGGTGCGCGGCCACCTCGACGCCTACTCCGTCGCCGACCACCTGGTGCCGGACCTGATGTCACGGCCCCGCTGGATCCCGGAGCTGGAGGCCGAGGCGCTCCCCCTGCAGCGGATCTTCCTCGCCGAGAAGTGGATCGTCACTCGGCTGCACTACGGCCACGCCGACCCGCGGGAGGCCGGTTCGGGCAACGTCGTCAACTGCGGTGCGGCGATGTACATGGCGCCGGTCGGCCTGGTGAACGCGGCCCACCCGCAGGCCGCGTACGCGGAGGCGCTGGACGTCGCGGGTGCCCATCAGTCCTCGTACGGCCGGGAGGCGGCCGGGGTCCTGGCGGCATCCGTGGCGGCCGCGTGCACCCCGGGCGCGACCCCCGTCTCCGTCGTCGAGGCGGCTCTGGCGGTGGCCAAGGACGGCACCAGGTCGGCGATCGAGTCCGTCTGCGAAGCGGCCGCCCACCACTCGGACTTCGAGTCCGCGCTGGTGCCGCTGCGTGCCGCCGTCGCACCGTTCGACACGGTGGGGCCGCACTACCGCGAACCCTCGCTGGGCGCCCGGCGGCCCTCCCGGCTGCACTCCATCGAGGAGCTGCCCATCGCGCTCGGCATGCTGCTCGTCGGCGACGGCGACTACCGTCGCACGGTGCTCGGCTCGGTCAACTACGGCCGTGACTGCGACTCGATCGCCACGATGGGCGGAGCGCTCGCGGGCGCGCTCCACGGCGAGCAGGCGATCCCCCCGGCCTGGGTGAAGACGGTCGGCGAGGCCAGCCGTCTCGACCTGCACGCCCCGGCGCGGGCACTGGCGGAGGTGGCGCGCGAGATCTTCGTACGGGACACGGCCGAGCGCCGTGCGCACGAGGCGGCGTTCGCCGAGCTGGTGGGCGACGGACGGTGACCGTACGCCTGACCTGGGTCCAGCCCGAGGACCTGGTGGGCCACGAACTGCGCCAGGCCGCGCAGGACGGCCGGGACGCCCGGGACATCGAGCGGCGGTGGCTCTCGGCGGGCGGCGCACCGGCCCCGGAGAGGGCGGGTGCCTCGGAGCCGGCCGCGCCACGCCGGCTGCGCGCGCTCGCCGGGCGGCTCCTGGACGAACTCGCCCTGCTGGAATGCCCGTCGGCACGGGACGAGCCGACCGAGCTGTCCGGGATCCGGGCCGCCTGCCCGCGCTGGCCCGCCCCGCGTTCCTCCGCGGTGTCGGTCGGGCCCGACGCCCTGCACGCGGCCTGGCTGGGCCGGGCCGCCGGCTGCCTGCTGGGCAAACCGGTCGAGAAGCTGCCGCTGGCCGGCATCCGCGCCCTGGCGCGCGCCACCGGCAACTGGCCGCTCACCGGCTGGTTCACGGCCCGGGGGCTGCCCGGACCGCTGGCCGCCGCCTACCCGTGGAACCGCCGCTCGGCGCCCACCTCGCTCGCCGAGAACATCGACGGGATGCCCGAGGACGACGACCTCAACTACCCATTGCTGACGGTGCTGTTGCTCCAGCGGCACGGGCGGGGCTTCCGTACGTCCGACCTGGCCCGGCTGTGGCTCGACGAACTCCCCGCGGGCCGGGTCTTCACCGCGGAACGCGTCGCCTACCGCAACCTCCTCGACGGCATCGAGCCGCCGGACACCGCACGTCACCGCAACCCGTTCCGGGAGTGGATCGGCGCACAGATCAGGGCCGATGTGCACGGCTGGACCCACCCCGGCGACCCGGGGGCCGCAGCGGAACAGGCCCACCGGGACGCGGTGCTGACCCACACCGCCAACGGGGTGTACGGAGCGATGTTCACCGCCGCCGCCCTGGCCGAGGCCGCGGGCGGCGAGACCGATGTGCACGGCTGTCTGGCGGCCGGGCTCCGGGTGGTGCCGCCCCGCTCCCGGTACGCGCGCGCGGTGCGCCTCGGCATCGGCGCGGCCCGCGCCGAACGGGACTTCGACACGGTCGTCGACGGGCTCCACGAGACCTACGGGGCCACCCACCACTGGGTGCACGTCCTGCCGAACGCGGCCCTGCTCGCGGCCGCCCTCACCCATGCCGACGGTGACTTCGGCCGCTCCATCGGCTGTGCGGTGTCCGGCGGCTGGGACACCGACTCGAACGGCGCGACGGCCGGCTCGCTCGCGGGCCTGCTGGCCGGGCGGGCCGCCGCGATCCCCGACCACTGGACCACCCCGCTGAAGAACCGCCTCGCCACCTCCGTACCCGGCTTCGACTCGATCGGCTTCGACACCCTCGCGGAACTGACCCATCAGGAGGTACGCCGCCCATGACAGCGATCGCGGTGCTCGGCAGCACCAACATGGACCTGGTCGCCTACGTCGCCCGGGCACCCGGGCGCGGGGAGGCCGTCACCGGACGGGAGTTCCGGACCGTCCCCGGAGGCAAGGGGGCCAACCAGGCCGTCGCCGCGGCCCGCGCGGGAGGCGAGGTGGTGATGATCGGCGCGGTCGGGACCGACGAGTACGGCTCGGCCCTCCGCACGCATCTGGAGCACGCCGGAGTGGACACCGACCTGCTGCACACCGTCGCGGGGCCCAGCGGCACCGCGCACATCGTCGTCGACGACGAGGGGGCCAACTCCATCGTGGTGATCCCGGGCGCCAACGGCAGCGTGACCGCGCTCGGCCCCGGCGAGAGGGCGGCCGTCTCGGCGGCGGGCCTGCTGCTCCTGCAGCTGGAACTTCCGCTGACCGCCGTGACCGAGGCGGCCCGGACCGCGAGGGACCGCGGCGTACGGACGATCCTCACCCCCTCCCCCGTGCGGACGCTGCCGTCCGCGCTGCTGGCCGCCGTCGACCTGCTGATCCCCGACGAGCACGAGGCCACCGCGCTCACCGGCTGCGCGGAACCGCACGCCGCGGCGCAGATCCTGCTCCGCCAGGTACCCGCGGTCGTGATCACACTCGGCCGCAAGGGCTGCCTCTACGCGGCCCGGGGCGCCGAACCGGTCCTCTTCCCGGCCCCCGAGGTCACCGCCGTCGACACGACCGGCGCCGGCGACACCTTCGTCGGCACGCTCGCCGTGGCGCTCGGCGAGGGCCGGCCGGTGCCCGAGGCGGTGGCCTGGGCGTCGTCCGCCGCCGCGCTCTGCGTACAGAGGCAGGGTGCCTCGACGTCCATGCCCCACCGCAGCGAGATCGATGCCGCATGAGCACTCCCACGAACCCCGCGGCCCCGGCCACGACGCCGCCGCTCGCCGGCCTGCGGGTCCTGGACCTGGCCACCCTCTTCGCCGGGCCCCTCGCGGCCACCATGCTCGGGGACTTCGGCGCGGAGGTCGTCAAGGTCGAGCACCCGCGCAGGCCCGACCCCTCCCGTGGCCACGGTCCTGCGAAGGACGGCGTCGGCCTCTGGTGGAAGCTGCTCGGGCGCAACAAGCGGACGCTGACACTCGACCTGTCCTCCCCCGGGGGCCGCGACGTACTGCTGCGGCTGGCCGCGGACACCGATGTGATCATCGAGAACTTCCGGCCAGGGACCCTGGAGCGCTGGGGACTGGGCTGGGAGGAACTGCGTGCCGTGAACCCACGGCTGGTGCTGGCCAGGGTCACGGGCTTCGGGCAGACCGGCCCGTACGCGCACCGCCCCGGCTTCGGCACCCTGGCCGAGGCGATGAGCGGATTCGCCGCCGTCACGGGCGAGCCGGACGGGCCCCCCACCCTGCCGCCGTTCGGGCTCGCCGATTCGATCGCCGCGCTGGCCACGGCGTACGCGGTGATGACGGCGCTGGCCGGACGCGACCGCACCGGGGACGGGCAGGTGGTGGACATGGCGATCATCGAGCCGATCCTGACCGTGCTGGGGCCGCAGCCCCTCTGGTACGACCAGCTCGGTTACGTCCAGCCCCGGACCGGCAACCGCTCCCGCAACAACGCTCCGCGCAACACCTACCGCACCGCCGACGGCCACTGGGTGGCCGTCTCGACGTCCGCCCAGTCGGTGGCGGAACGCGTGATGCGTCTGGTCGGGCGCCCCGAACTGATCGAGGAGCCGTGGTTCTCCGCCGGGAGCACACGCGCCGAGCACGCCGACGAACTCGACGAGGCGGTGGGCCACTGGATCTCCCGGCGCACCCGGGAGGAGGCGGTGGACGCCTTCGAGAAGGCCGAGGCGGCGATCGCGCCGATCCATGACGTACGGGACGTGATGGAGGACCCCCAGTACCGGGCGCTCGGCACGATCACCGAGGTCGACGACCCGGAGCTGGGGCCGCTGCGGATGCAGAACGTGCTGTTCCGGCTCTCGGGGACTCCGGGTGCGGTCCGCTGGGCGGGCCGGCCGCACGGGGCGGACACGGAGGAGATCCTCACCGGGCTCGGGCTCTCCGCATCGGCGATCGCGGCACTGCGGGACGAGGGCGCGTCGTGAGCCCGGTGCCGCTGACCTGGCTGTACGTTCCCGGGGACCGGCCCGAGGTGGTCCGCAAGGCGCTCGGGTCGGGCGCGGACGTGGTGATCGTCGACCTGGAGGACGCGGTCGCCCCGGACCGCAAGGGGTACGCGCGGGCGGCGACGGTGGAGCTCCTGTCGGATCCGGTCGCGGCGGACCCGGTGGCGGTGCCGGTCCATGTCCGGGTGCACGGCGAGGACGACGTGAAGGCGCTGCACGGGCTGCCGGGGCTGTCCGGGATGCGGCTCCCGAAGATCACGCATGCGGCGTCCGTGCACCACGTCGCGGCTCTGGCGCCCGGTGTGCCGCTGTATCCGCTGCTGGAGTCGGCGCTGGCGATCGAGCACGCGTACTCGATCGCCGGGGCCCATCACGCCGTGCGGGGGGTCGCCCTGGGTGAGGCGGACCTCCGGGCCGATCTCGGCGTGCGGGACGACGCCGGTCTCGACTGGCCGCGCAGCCGTGTGGTGATCGCCGCCCGGGCGGCCGGCCTCGATCCTCCGGTGATGTCGGTGTTCCCCGACGTGCGGGACCTGTCCGGGCTGCGGTCGTCCTGTGCGCACGGGAGGGATCTCGGGCTGCTGGGCAGGGCGGCGATCCATCCGCGGCAGCTGCCGGTCATCGAGCGGGCGTTCCGGCCGACGGCACGCGAGGTCGAGGCGGCGGAGGAGGTGCTGGAGGCGTCCCGGACCGGGGTGGGGGCGCAGGCCCTGCCGGACGGGAGGTTCGTCGACGCGGCGGTGGTGGCGACCGCCGAACGCACGCTCTCCCTGGCGCGGCGCCGCCGATGACCCCGCACGTGCGAAGGGGCCGCCGGACCTGTGCGGTCCGGCGGCCCCTTCGCGTCGGTCACGGGGACGGGGAGCGTGTCAGCTCTTGTCGGCCTTCTGCGGGGATCCGTCGGCCTCCGGCGCCTGCTCCTCGGCCACGGGGTCCTTCTCCGGGCCCGCGGCGTTCTCACCGGTCGTGGCCGGAGCGTCGTCGGCGGTGTCCTCGCCGGTCTTCGCCGGGGCGTCGGTGGCGGTGTCCCCGCCGTCCTCGGCCGGGTCCGCCGTGGCGGGCTCGACGACCTCCTCGCGGCCGGGGCGCACCTTCGCGGAGATCACGATGTACGTCACGGCGAGCACGAAGACGATGATCGCGGTCCACACGTTGAGCCGGAGGCCCAGGACGTGGTGCGCCTCGTCGACGCGCATGTACTCGATCCATCCGCGGCCCGCGCAGTAGGCGGCGACGTACAGGGCGAAGGCCCGGCCGTGTCCGAGCTTGAAGCGGCGGTCCGCCCAGATCACCAGGAGGGCGACCCCGACGCACCACAGGGACTCGTACAGGAAGGTCGGGTGGTAGGTGCCCGCGACGCGGTTCGTGCCCTCGCTGATCTTCAGGGCCCAGGGGACGTCGGTCGGCTTGCCGTACAGCTCCTGGTTGAACCAGTTGCCCCAGCGGCCGATCGCCTGGGCGAAGGCGATGCCGGGGGCCAGCGCGTCCGCCCAGGCGGGGAGCGGGATGCCTCGACGGCGGCAGCCGATCCAGGCGCCGACCGCGCCGAGCGCGATCGCGCCCCAGATTCCGAGGCCGCCTTCCCAGATCTTGAAGGCGTCCACCCAGTTCTCACCGTCGCTGAAGTACAGCTGGTAGTCGGTGATGACGTGGTAGAGCCTGCCGCCGACCAGGCCGAAGGGCACGGCCCAGACGGCGATGTCGGCGACGGTGCCGGCTTTGCCGCCCCTGGCGACCCAGCGCTTGTTGCCGAACCAGACGGCGACGAAGACACCGATGATGATGCAGAACGCGTAGCCGCGGAGCGGGATCGGGCCGAGCTCGATCACCCCGGTCGACGGGCTGGGAATGAAGGCAAGGTTCATGACGGGGTCGACGCTACCTTGCCGGACGGGACGTACGGCAAGCCGTCCGGCAACTTCTCCGTAACGAGGCCCTCCGGCGGCGGGCCGCCGGAGGGTTCTCACGGTTCATGACGACGACGGCGTGGCGCCCACGGTGCCGGGCTTCTTGCCCTTGTTGGCCTCGGCGACCCACTTCTTGATGTTGGCCTCGGAGATCTGCTCGTCGCCCTTCTTCGGGAAGATCGGGTCGCCGTTGAGCAGCGCGGTCGGCGTGCCTTCGAAGCCGCCCTCGGCGAACGCCTTGTTCGACTTCTCGACCCAGCTGTCGTGTGTGCCGTCCTCCACGCAGCTGCGGAAGGCGGGGGTGTCCAGACCGTCCACCTTGCCGGCCAGATCGATCAGCTTGCCGTTGTCGCCGAAGGCGTCGTCGGTCTCCGCGGGCTGGTTGCGGTAGAGGACGTCGTGGTACGGGGCGAACTTCCCGACGTCCTGGGCGCAGGCGGCCGCGTTGGCCGCGCGCAGCGATCCGCTGCCGCCGAGGTTGCCGTCGATGATGGTGGCCAGGTGGTACTCCACCTTGAGCTGCCCGCTGTCGGCGAGCTCCGTGATCGTGTCGCGGAAGGCGTTCTCGAACTGGGCGCAGACCGGGCAGCGGAAGTCCTCCCAGATCGTGAGGGTGGACGGCGCGTCGTCGGCACCGACCTGGAGGGCGAGTCCGTCCTCGCCCATCGCCCCGGACGGGGTGACGGCGGGTCCGGCCTCCTTGTCCTTGTCGCCCTTCCCGGCGTTGGCGGCGATCACGCCGATCACGGCTGCCAGCGCCAGCACCCCCACCACGGCTGTCGAGACGATCAGCGTGCGGCGGCGGCGCTCGCGCGCCCGGTCCTGCTCACGCTGCTGGGCGAGCCGGTCGCGTGCGGCTCTGCTTCGGTCCTGGTTCTTCTCGCTCACACCGCGCAAACGAACCGGGGAGGCACGTCAGCGCCTCCCCGGTCCCAGGTCCACCCGTACGGATGACGGGTGCTGTCAGCGCTTTCGAACGCCTTCGGCCAGTTCGCCCGCCAGCGCGCGGACGGCGGCGAGCCCGGCCGCCTCGTCGGGGGCGTCCAGCATCCGCTTCACGAAGGCCGAGCCGACGATCACCCCGTCGGCGAAGCCCGCGACCTGCCGGGCGTGCTCGGCGGTGGAGACACCGATGCCGACGCAGACGGGCAGGTCGGTGGTGGCCCGGGTGCGCCGCACCAGGTCCTGCGCCTGCTGGCCGACCGATTCGCGGGTGCCGGTGACGCCCATCAGGGAGGCGGCGTACACGAAGCCGGACCCGGCGGCCGTGATGGTGGCGAGGCGGGCGTCCTTGCTGCTCGGGGCGACGACGAAGACGGTGGCGAGACCGTGCTTCTCCGCGTGCTCCCTCCACAGGGCCGACTCCTGGACGGGCAGGTCCGGCAGGATGCACCCGGCGCCGCCGGCCTCGGCGAGCTCGGCGGTGAAGCGCTCCACGCCGTACCGGTCGATCGGGTTCCAGTACGTCATGACGAGGATCGGCGCGCCCGTCGCCGCGTGTGCCTCGCGGACCGTGCGCATGATGTCGGCGATCTTGACCCCGCCGCGCAGCGCGATGTCGTCGGCGGTCTGGATGACCGGCCCGTCGAGCACCGGGTCGCTGTGCGGGAGCCCCACCTCGACGACGTCGGCGCCGCCCGCGACGGCCGCCTTGACCGCCGCGATGCCGCCGTCGACGGTCGGGAAGCCGCCGGGCAGGTAGGCGATGAGTGCCGCCCGGTCCTCGGACGCCGCCTTGGCGAGCGTCGCTTCGAGAAGTTCTCGGTTGCCGCTCACTTGGTGACCTCTTCCTCTCCGTCGGCCACGTCGGCCTCGACGACCGCGTCGGCGCCGTCGTACAGCCCGAAGTACCGGGCGGCCGTGTCCATGTCCTTGTCGCCGCGGCCGGACAGGTTGATCAGGATCAGCCCGTCCTCGCCCAGTTCGCGGCCGACCTCCAGGGCTCCGGCCAGCGCGTGCGCGCTCTCGATGGCCGGGATGATCCCCTCGGTGCGGGAGAGGAGGCGCAGGGCCTGCATCGCGGCGTCGTCGGTGACCGCGCGGTACTCGCCCCGGCCGACGTCCTTGAGGTAGGCGTGCTCCGGGCCGATGCCCGGGTAGTCGAGTCCGGCGGAGATCGAGTACGGCTCGGTGATCTGGCCCTCCTCGTCCTGGAGGACGTAGGAGCGTGAGCCGTGCAGGATCCCGGGCTCGCCCGCGGTCAGGGTCGCCGCGTGTTCACCGGTCTCCACGCCGTGTCCGGCGGGTTCGCAGCCGATCAGCCGGACGTCCGCGTCCGGGATGAAGGCGTGGAAGAGGCCGATGGCGTTGGACCCGCCGCCCACGCAGGCGACGGCGGCGTCCGGCAGCCGGCCGGCGCGCTCCAGGATCTGGCGGCGGGCCTCGACGCCGATCACCCGGTGGAAGTCGCGGACCATCGCGGGGAAGGGGTGCGGGCCGGCGACCGTGCCGAAGAGGTAGTGGGTGCGGTCGACGTTGGCGACCCAGTCGCGGAACGCCTCGTTGATGGCGTCCTTGAGGGTCCGGGAGCCGGACTTCACGGCGACGACCTCGGCGCCGAGCATCCGCATCCGCGCCACGTTCAGCGCCTGCCGCTCGGTGTCGATCTCACCCATGTAGATGGTGCATTCGAGCCCGAAGAGGGCGCAGGCGGTCGCCGTGGCGACGCCGTGCTGGCCCGCTCCGGTCTCCGCGATGATGCGGGTCTTGCCCATCCGCTTGGTCAGCAGGGCCTGGCCGAGCACGTTGTTGATCTTGTGCGAGCCGGTGTGGTTGAGGTCCTCGCGCTTGAGGAAGACGCGGGCGCCCCCGGCGTGCTCGGCGAAGCGGGTGACCTCGGTCAGCGCGCTGGGCCGGCCGGTGTAGTCGACCATGAGCGCGTTGAGCTCGGCGGCGAAGGCCGGGTCCGCCTTGGCCTTGTCGTACTCGACGGCGACCTCGTCCACGGCGGCGACCAGTGCCTCCGGGATGAACTTGCCACCGAACGCGCCGAAATACCCCTCGGCGCTGGGGATCAGACCCTCGGGGTCCGGGATGAAGAAGTCGGACGACATGCGACGTGCTCCTCGAATCGCAACGGGTGATGTGACCGTATGCGCCATGGGCGAAGCGCCGCGCCGACCGGTGGGCGGTCGGTGCGGTGGGGCGTGCGGATCCCCCCTGTACGGCGGGGGCGACGGCCGGGGCTCGCTACGGCGCGGACCCCGTGCGCCATCGCATGCCGTTGACCTGTCCCGGCTCGTCACCGATGACGTACCGCACCCGCCGGCCGTGCACACGCCGGGCGGGGGCGCGGCAGCCGCGGTGCCAGAAGGGCGGCGCGCAGCGCCTCGGCTGGGGGTGGCGGAGGGAGACGGGTGCGTGGCAGCCACGCGTCGGCGGCGCGTACGGGTCCCGGGTGCTCGCCCCGGCAGGGCGAAGCACGCCCTGCGGGATGCGGGCGGCGGACACGGGAGAGGTCAGCCCCGTCCGTGCCGGAGCGCGGGGTGGGCGCCGGCGGCGACCAGGTCGGCGACGGCGGCCCGGGGGTCGCGGCCTGTGACGAGGGACTCGCCGACGAGTACCGCGTCCGCGCCGGCGTTGGCGTAGGCGATGAGGTCGTGCGGGCCGCGGACGCCGGACTCGGCGACCTTGACGATGTGGTCGGGGATCTCCGGGGCGACGCGTTCGAAGGTGGAACGGTCGACCTTGAGGTCCTTGAGGTTGCGCGCGTTGACACCGACGATCTTCGCTCCGGCGTCCACGGCGCGCTCCGCCTCCTCCTCGTCGTGCGCCTCGACGATCGGCGTCAGGCCGATGGACTCGGCGCGCTCGATCAGCGAGACCAGCGCCTCCTGGTCGAGGGCGGCGACGATCAGCAGGGCGAGGTCGGCGCCGTAGGCGCGTGCCTCCCACAGCTGGTACGAGGTGACGATGAAGTCCTTGCGCAGGACCGGGATGTCGACCTTGGCGCGGACGGCTTCCAGGTCGGCGAGCGAACCGCCGAAGCGGCGCTCCTCCGTGAGGACCGAGATGACGGACGCCCCGCCGGCCTCGTAGTCCGCGGCGAGCGCGGCCGGGTCGGCGATGGCGGCCAGGGCTCCCTTGGAGGGGCTGGAGCGCTTGACCTCGCAGATGACGGTCACGCCCTCGCCGCGCAGGGCGGCGACTCCGTCCTTGGCCTGGGGAGCGCGCGCGGCGCGTTCCTTGAGCTCGTCGAGGCTGACGCGCGCCTGCCGCTCCGCGAGGTCGGCGCGAACGCCGTCGATGATCTCGTCGAGCACACTCACGCGAGCGGCCCCCTTCCGAAGCGGTGACAAGTACAGGATCAGCCATCTCGATGGTATCCGCAGGAGGGCTCAGGGCCCGCATCCGCCGGTCCCGCGTCCCATTACCTGGGCATTCAGGGGGCCAGCGCGGAACCGAAGGGCAGGTTCCTGACCACGGAGAACACCAGGAGCGCCGCGCCGATGCCCCACCAGTAGCCGGGTGCCAGACCGATGCGCAGGGGGCGTCCCCTGCTCGCGCGGACCACCCAGAGCGCCCAGACCGCGGCGAGGACGACGTAGCCGGCCACGGCGAGGGCGTTGGCGCCGAGCGCGGCGGTGAGGTCTCCGTGGGCGAAGGCATGGGCGCTGCGGAGCCCGCCGCATCCGGGGCAGAACACACCGGTGAGGCGGAGCATGGGGCAGACGGGGTAGTGCCCCGGCTCGTTGGGGTCGACCGCGGCGACGTAGCCGAAGGCGCCCACCACCCCGGCCAGGACCCCGGCCGGGGCGGCGAGCCGGCGGAGCCGGGAGGCCGGGGCGGGGGCCCTCGGAGGGCCGGGGGCTGCTTCGGGGGCCGGGCCGGGGGCGGCGGGTCCGGGCGGGGGCGGGGGTGAGGCCGATGCGTCCACGCGCCGATTGTCCCCGCTCACACGGAGAGGCGCAGCCCGGTCCGGGCTGCGCCTCGCGTCGTGTCCGGGCACCGGCTCCCTCGCGGGGCGGTCCGGGTGGTCCGTCCAGGCCCTGATCCGTCCGGACGCGCGGTCCGTCCGGACCGTGAGCCGACGAGGGCGTGGTCCGTTCAGGCCGTGATCTGGGCCTGGGAGGCGCGGGCCCTGGCGGCCGCCATCTCCTCGGACTCCTTCGGCATGCCGAGCCCGGCCATCTTCATGGCGAGACCGACGACCCCGCCGAGGATGGCGACGGCCACGCCGGCCCAGAAGCCGAGGGTGTTCGCCGCGACCATGAAGAGGCCCGCGATGCAGAAGCCGATGAAGGAGATGATGACACCGGTCCAGGCGGCCGGGGTGTGTCCGTGGCTGCTGCCCGCCATGAGTTGCTCCTAGGTGATGTTGCGCTGAAGGTATCGCTGCTGGGAAAGCCCGCTCCCATTGTCCCGCACCCGCGGGTGGGCCTGAGGCTGGGGGTCATGCCTCGCGCGTCGGGTCCTCGCCGCGGTCGAGGGCCTTCCACAGTTCCTCGGGCCGGTCGGGGTCCGGGGCGGTGCGGGCGGCCCTGCGGGGACGGGGGGTTCCGTCGCGCTCGTACCGTCCGGACATGGCGGGCCAGCGGCTGCCGTAGCGCAGGGCCAGCAGGCCGGCGAGCAGGATCAGGAGCCCGCCCGCCGCGGTGACGTAGGGCCACGCGGTGTGGCTGAGGGCCTGGACGGTGGCCGAGGTGTTGCCCGTGGTCTGCGCGGCCTGCTCGTCCAGGGCGGACCGGTCGGAGGCTCCGGCGAAGGCGCTGATCCCGGCGCCGAGGCCGCTGAGGGCCAGCAGGCCGGCGACGATCAGCCGGCTGCTCCTGCGGACGGCGAAGACGGCGACGAGGGCGGCCAGGCCGACGACGGCCAGGGCCGCCGGGAGGCCGGTGACGTCCTGGCCGTCGGCGCTGAGCGGCAGGACGCCGCCGCCGACGGCGGCCTTGCCCTCGGCCCAGGTCTGCCCGGAGGCGAGGAGGACGACGGTGGCGCCGGCCGCGCCGAGGAGCAGGCCGGCGCCCAGGCTTCGGCGGCTTCCCTCGCTGTCGGGCGCGGAGGCGGCACGGGGCTGGGGTACGGAAACAGCACTCACGTACCCCACTATCCCCTACCGGCTCAGCCGGCCCCGAGCCGGTTCGCCGTATGCACGGCCCGCAGGACCGCCGCGGCCTTGTTGCGGCACTCCGTGTCCTCGGCCACGGGGTCGGAGTCGGCGACGATGCCCGCGCCGGCCTGGACGTACGCCGTTCCGTCGCGGAGCAGGGCCGTCCGGATGGCGATGGCGGTGTCGGAGTCGCCGGCGAAGTCGAGGTAGCCGACGCAGCCCCCGTACAGCCCCCGGCGGCTGGGTTCCAGCTCCTCGATGATCTGCAGGGCGCGGGGCTTCGGAGCACCGGAGAGGGTGCCCGCGGGGAAGCACGCGGTGAGCACGTCGAACGCGGTGCGGCCCTCGGCCACGCGCCCGGTGACGGTGGAGACGATGTGCATCACGTGCGAGTACCGCTCGACGGACATGAAGTCGACGACCTCGACGCTGCCCGGGGCGCAGACCCGTCCCAGGTCGTTGCGGCCGAGGTCGACGAGCATCAGGTGCTCGGCGCGTTCCTTCGGGTCGGCGAGGAGTTCGTCGGCGAGCGCCTGGTCCTCCTGCGGTGTGGCGCCGCGGTGCCTGGTCCCGGCGATCGGGTGGACCATCGCCCGGCCGTCCTCGACCTTGACGAGCGCCTCGGGGCTGGAGCCGACGACGTCGAAGCCGTCGAAGCGGAAGAGGTACATGTAAGGCGACGGGTTGGTGGCGCGCAGCACCCGGTAGACGTCCAGCGCGGACGCCGTGCACGGCGTCTCGAAGCGCTGGGAGGGGACGACCTGGAAGGCCTCGCCGGCCCTGATGCGCTCCTTGACGTCCTCGACGGCGTCCATGAAGGCCTGACCGCCCCACAGCGCGGTGTAGGGAGGGAGCTCGGAGGGCGGCAGGGCGGCGGGGGCGTTCTCCACCGGGCGGGACAGGTCGCGTTCCATGGCGTCGAGCCGGGCGAGCGCGTCCGCGTAGGCCTCGTCGACCCCGGTGTCCAGGTCGTTGTGGTTGATCGCGTTGGCGATCAGCAGGACCGTGCCGGTGCCGTGGTCGAGCACGGCGAGGTCCGAGGTGAGCAGCATCGTCAGCTCGGGTAGCTCCAGATCGTCGCCGCCGTGCTCGGTGATCCGCTCCAGCCGGCGTACGACGTCGTAGCCGAGGTAGCCGACCATCCCGCCGGTGAAGGGCGGCAGGCCCTCGTCGCCGACCAGGTCGCGGGGGGTGTGCAGGGTCTCGACGGTGGCCCGCAGGGCCTGCAGCGGGTCGCCGTCGACGGGCACGCCGACGGGCGGGGTGCCGAGCCAGTGGGCCTGTCCGCCGAGGGCGGTCAGGGTGGCGGCGCTGCGCACCCCGACGAAGGAGTAGCGGGACCAGGTGCGGCCGTTCTCCGCGGATTCGAGGAGGAACGTGCCGGGGCGTTCGGCCGCGAGCTTGCGGTAGAGCCCGACCGGGGTGTCGCCGTCCGCGAGGAGCCGGCGGCTGACGGGGATGACGCGCCGGTCGACGGCGAGCTTGCGGAAGGTCTCGAGATCCATGGCGGCTGACCTTATCGGGGCGCGGTGAGCGGAAGGACGTCCCTGTCGAAGCAGGTGCGGGCGCCGGTGTGGCAGGCGGCGCCCGTCTGGTCGACCTTCACCAGGACGGTGTCGGCGTCGCAGTCGAGCGCGACCGACCTGACCTGCTGGGTGTGCCCGGAGGTGTCGCCCTTGACCCAGTACTCCTGGCGGCTGCGGGACCAGTAGGTGCAGCGGCCCGTGGTGAGGGTGCGGTGCAGCGCCTCGTCGTCCATCCAGCCGAGCATGAGGACCTCGCCCGTGTCGTACTGCTGGGCGATGGCCGGGAAGAGTCCGTCGGGGCCGCGCTTGATGCGGGCGGCGACGGCCGGGTCGAGACTGCTGGCGGGCGTGGGGCCGGGCGTGCTGGTCATGCGCCCATTGTGCCGCGCCGGGCCCGGCTCCCCGGCCGTGCGTCCACTGGGCGGACGGCGGGCGGCGGCCGTACGCTGGCGGGCATGTCGACCCATGCGAAGCGTGAACGTCTTCTGCTCGCCGACCTGTTGGAAGCGGCGGGCCCCGAGGCTCAGACCCTGTGCAACGGCTGGAAGACCCGTGATCTGGCCGCCCATGTCGTGGTGCGTGAACGTCGTGCGGACGCCGCGGGAGGGATCCTGCTCGGTGTCCTCAAGAACAGGCTGGAGCGGGTGCAGGCGGAATTCGCCGCCAAGCCGTACGAGGAGCTGATCCAGCTCATCCGTACGGGTCCCCCGAGGATGTCGCCCTTCGGTCTGAAGCAGCTGGACGAGGCGGCCAACACGGTCGAGTTCTACATCCACGCGGAGGACGTGCGGCGGGCGCAGCCCGACTGGTCGCAGCGGGACCTGGATCCGGTGTTCGCCGATGTGCTGTGGTCGCGCACCGAGAAGACGGCACGGATGATGGGCCGCCGGTCGCCGGTGGGTCTGGTGCTGCGGCGCCCGGACGGCCAGACGGCGGTGGCCCACAGGGGGGCTCCCGTGGTGACGGTCACCGGGGAGCCCGGTGAGCTGCTGCTGTTCGCCGCGGGGCGGCAGGACGCCGCCCGGGTGGAACTGGACGGCGACAAGGACGCGCTGGCCCGCCTGCACACCGCCGAACTGGGGCTGTGAACCGGGCGCTCCCGCACCGGGGCCCCCGCCCTCCCGCTCAGGCGTCGCTCCGTGCGCGGGAGGGCGTCCAGCGGGCGCGGTGACGGTGGCGCTCGCCGGGGGCCGCGGGCCCGGGGCCCCGCCGCGACCCCAGCAGTCCCAGGAGGAATCCCGCCGGGATCGTGACCAGGCCCGGGGTCTGCAGGGGGAAGACGTCGAAGTCCCACTCCGGGAAGAGCGCGACGGGCGTGCCGGAGAACGCCGGTGACAGGACCATCAGGACGCCGATCAGCGGCAGCGTCCCGTACACGGTCCACCGCACCCCGCGGGCGTCGAAGCCCGGCCGGAACAGGGCGTACAGCAGGACGGGCGGCAGGACGGAGGCGGCCGCCGCGAACGAGAGGGAGAGCAGCACCTGCGGGTTGCGGTCGTGGGTGTACGCCGAGAGGAGCACGGCGAGCGCCCCGATCCCGGCGACGGCCAGGCGCGCCCGCCTGATCTCCCTGGAGGAGGCCCTGCCCTCGCCCTGGGCTCCCGACGTCGCGGTGAAGTCCCGTGCCAGGGACGAGGCCGCGGCCAGGGTGATCCCGGCGACCGCGGCCAGGGTGGTGGCGAACGCGGCGCAGGCCACGAGCGCGAACAGGGGGCTGTCCCGTGGGCCCGCCGCACCGGGGTCGAGGGCGCTGGTCACCATCAGCAGGGAGGTGCCGCCCGCCGGGTCCGCGGCGTGCAGCAGGTCCCGGCCCACCAGCGCGGCGGCGCCGAGTCCGACGACGACGATGCCGGCGCACAGCAGGGCGACGGGGCCGACGGCCCAGACGCCCGCCCGGCGCGCGGTCCGGGCGTCGCGGACGGGATGGAGCCGCATCATGATGTGCGGCATGCAGGCGGCGCCCAGCAGGAGGGTGGCCTGGAACCCGACGAGGTCGAGCGTGCCGGCCGGTCCGTGGCCGAACTGCAGCCCGGGGCGCGCGTAGTCGCCGCCCGCCTTGCTGCCGGCCCGGGCGGCGTCGAAGAGGGCGGACGGGGACCAGTCGAAGCGGGCCAGGACGAGTCCCGCGAGCAGCGTGACCGCGCCCAGGACGACGGCCACCTTGAGGATCTGGATGTAGCCGGTGCCGCGCATCCCGCCGAACGCCGAGTAGCAGACCATCAGGGCGCCGCAGGCCACGGTGCAGCCGGTGAGCGCTCCGTCGGGGAGCCCGAACATGGAGCTCATGACACGCCCGGCGGTGGTGAGCTGGACGAGCAGCAGCGGGGCCAGCACGACGAGGGTGGCCACGCCGAGCGCGCGGCGCACCCGGGGGTCACCGAGCCGGTCGGCGAGGAAGTCGCCCAGGGTGAACACGCCTTTCCGGCGCAGGCGTTCGGCGAACAGGCGCATCACCAGGGCCAGTGAGGCGACCGTCGCCAGGGCGAACAGCAGCCCGTCGAATCCGGCGAGCGCCACGGATCCGGTGGTGGAGAGCAGCGTGGCGGCGGAGACGTAGTCCCCGGCGATGGCCAGTCCGGCTCCGACGGGGCCGAGGGACGCGCCTCCCGCGTAGAAGTGCTCGGGATCGTCCTGGTCGGCGGCCGCGAGCCCGCACAGCAGCAGGGAGACGGCGACGAAGCCGAGGAAGATGACCACGGCCAGGGACCGGGCGTCGATCGCGCCGCTCACCGGGTTCGCTCCGCCGGTACGGCTCCGCAAGGGGCAGCTGAGGACATGCGCGCCATGGCAGCAGCCGGGGCGCCGGCGGCACAGGGGGCGGGCGCGGGGCGCGGCGCCGGTACAGCCCGCCCGGCGCAGGACTGTGCGTCGGCACAACGGAACCGCCGCCGCGCACCGTGCCCCCGCCGGGCGGCGGAGCGTCTCAGCCCGCCAGCAGCCGTCGCGCCGCCAGGGCCAGGGACACCTCGACCGCGTCCGAGGGCCGTGTCAGGCAGCGTCCCGTGAGCTGCTCGAACCGGCGCATCCGGTTCAGCACGGTGTTGCGGTGGCAGTAGAGCCTCGCCCCCGCCCGCTGCGCCGAGCCGTCCGAGTCGAGCCAGGCGGTCAGGGTCTCGATGAGCACGTCGCGGTCGGCGGGGTCGAGCCGGTCCAGCGGCCCGAGGACCCGGTCGGCGAGCGCGGCTCCGAGACCGGGCGAGGACACGACGAGGGCGGTGGGCAGGTGCTCGTCGAGCAGGACGGTGCCGCCGGAGGCGGGGCAGGACCGCAGCGCCGTCTCCGCGAGGCGCCGGGCGTCACCGACGGAGGCGAGTCCGTCGACGACGGAGCTGACGCCCACGCGGGCTCCCGGAGGCACCGTCAGACCGGCCGCGAGCGAGGCGAGTTCACCGTGGGAGCCGACGGCGCCGGGGTCCGGGACGCTCTCCGGGCCGCCGTCGCGCGGCGGTTCCGCGTCGGCCGCGGGCGGAGCCGTCCCCAGGGGCAGGATCGCCAGGTCCACGTCCCCCGCCGTGTACCAGAGGGCGGGAGTCCCGTCGGCCAGGCTCAGCGGCGGACGCCCGGTGCCGTGCGGGGCGCGGCGGGCGCCGGCGACCGCGAGCACCGCGTACCGCCCCTGCACGGGGAGCTCCAGCGCCGCCGCGGCGTCCGGCAGGTCCGCGATCCGGGCGGTGCCGTCCAGCAGGGCCGCCGTCATCAGGCGCTGCTGGTTCTCGCGGCGCCAGGAGAGCCGCCGTTCGGCCTGCCGGTACGCCTCCGCCACCACGGCGCAGTGCTCGTCGACGAAGTTCCAGACGTCGGCGGCCACATGGACCAGCAGCCGGGTGTCCTCGGGGTGGCGCCGGGCCGTGTCGTCCACGAGGTCCTGCCAGACCATGGCCCCGCCC
Organism: Kitasatospora papulosa; assembly: GCF_000717245.1. Taxonomy (GTDB): domain Bacteria; phylum Actinomycetota; class Actinomycetes; order Streptomycetales; family Streptomycetaceae; genus Streptomyces; species Streptomyces papulosus. The sequence goes on along the minus strand of NZ_JNYQ01000001.1, from coordinate 1,060,645 downwards.
ATCCGGAAGGCGTGCATGACCGCGTCGAGCGGTACGCCCTGTTCGGCCCGGTTCTCGCCGATCCACCGGGAGGTGCGGTGGGCCGCCTCGCGGAATTCCCTGGGCTGGATCAGGGAGGCGACGTTGTGCCGCAGCGAGTGGTGGACCTCCTGCCAGATCTCGGTGGGTTCGGCCTCCATCGCGGCGCGGTAGGTGGGCTCCTGCTCGCGCAGCGCCTCGACCAGCCGGTCCGTCAGTTCCGGCAGCCTGTCCAGGAGCACCCGGGCCGCCCGGTGGAGCACGGCGACGGCCTCGCGGTCGGCGAGGGAGCGGGCGCGGTGCGGCAACGGGGTGACGGGGGGCGGTCCGTGCGGCGCCCTGATCCGTGAACGTACGACCTGCGGCATGGCGGCCTCCACCGGGAATCGGCCGGCTGCGGTGGGGCCGGCCCCGGTGTGCGCCCGGCCCGGCATTGGGCAGGCGCACACCGATCGATCCTGACGACCGCAGAATGGCATACCGCCCGGTCGGTACCTAGAGGTCTGCGCGCTTCTTCTCATCACGGTCCTGCAACCTCGCCCCGCCCCCGCGGTCCAGCAGCCGTGCGAGCTCGGTCCGGGACCGGACGCCGAGGGCGGCGAAGACGTTGCGGAGGTGGTGGTCGACGGTACGCGGGCTGACCGAGAGCCGCACCGCCACCTCACGGTTGGTGGCGCCCTCGGCGACACAGCGGGCGATCCGCTGCTGCTGCGGGGTCAGCGCGGCCAGCGGCCCCGGACCGCTCCGGTCCGGCGCGTCCACCGCCTCCCCGGCGGCCCTCAGCTCCCCCGCGGCCCGCCCGGCCCAGGCCCGGGCAGAGCAGCGTTCGAACGCGACCAGCGCGTCCCGCAACGGACCGCGGGCCTCACGGGTACGGCGCAGCCGGCGCAGCAGCTGGCCCTGGAGCAGCCGGGTGCGGGCGCGTTCGAAGTCGCCGCCCGCGCGGTCGTGGTGGGCCAGCGCCTCCTCGTACCGGGCGGCGGCCTCCTCGGCGGGCGCCAGCAGGGCCCGGCAGCGGGCCAGCTGGGCGGGGACCTGCGGATCGGTCGTCCGTGTGGTCCACAGGGTGAACTCCTGAACGGCGACGGCGAGTTCGCCGCCGGCCTCGTGTGCGCGCCCGGAGAGCACCACCGCCTCGACGTAGCAGGGCACGGCGAGCATCCGGGTGGCGAAGTGTCCCGTCCCCGGGCCCGGCCTGACCAGCGGACCGAGCCGGGCCGCGGCCTCTCCGGGCCGGCCGGCCGCCAGGTCGGCGCGGGCGACCGCCCAGGTGGCGAGCGTGGCCGCCTGCGCCAGGCCGTGCGGGCCCGCCCCGGTCAGCGCCGCGTCGGCGTGCGCCGCGCACGCCTCGGCCGGCCCCTCCACCGATGCGGCGAGGGCGAGCACGGCGTGCAGATGGGCGGCGGAGTTCCGCTGGCCGGTACGGCGGGCCGCGTGCAGCCCTTCCAGCGCGTGCGCGCGGGCCCTGGCGTGCTGCCCGGAGCGCAGCTCGGCGTACGCGAGTTGCTCCAGGGCGTGCGGCAGCAGCGCCTCGGGCCCCCGGGTGCGTACGACGGCCAGGGCGCGCGCGCCGGCCCGGCACGCGGCGTCGACCTCGCCGAGCACCAGGGCACAGGCACCTGCCCGCAGGAGCTCGCCCGCGTCCTCGGCGCGGGCGGCGGAGTCGAGGCAGCACCGCAGGAGGGCGTGGCCCCGGTCGGGGTGGCCGGCGAGCACGGCGCACATCCCGGCGCGGTACTGGGCCGTCGGCCGGTCGGCCGCGGCGACGGGGACGCGGTTCATGGCGTCCAGGTACGCGATGGCGTCCCCCATGGCCCAGGCCGCCTCCGCGGCCCCGAACAACGCGTCCAGAGTGCGGCGCGGGTCGTGGGGCGCCAGCAGCTCCGCCGCGGCCAGGAGCGCCTCGCGGGCGTCGGCGACGGGTCCGTCCCGGAGCGCGAGCATGCCGCGCACGTAGGGGGCGGCGCCTTCGGCGAGGTGGGGGCCGACACGGGCCAGCATGGCGCGGGCCCGGCCGGTGTCGCCGGCCAGCCGCGCCTGTTCGGCGGCGGCGGTGAACCGGGCCGCGCGCAGGGCGTCGTCCGTGGAGAGCGCGGCGGCCCGGGCCAGCGCGGCGGAGCGTTCGCCGTGCGGGCGCGGGGCGGTGGCCGCCCTCTCCAGCTGTTCGGCGAGACCGGCGTCCGGCCCGGTGGACGCGCAGGCCTTCTGGACGAGTGCGGGCAGCCGCGCGCGGTCCGGTTCACCGCCGCCGAGCAGTCCGGCGAGCAGTTCGTGCACGGCGCGGCGGCGGCCGGGGGGTGCCCGGTGCAGGACCGCGCGGCGCAGCAGCGGGTGGCTGAAGTGGACCCGGCTCCCCGCGCGCTGGAGTGCCCCCGCGCTGCCGGCCGGCGCGAAGAGCACCCGGTCGAGGTGGGAGGCGGAGAGTCCGGCGCGGACCCCCGCCCGCAGCAGCAGGGCCGCGTCGGAGCCCGCCCCGTCCGGCTCGTGCTCCTCCGCCGCCGCGGCCAGCAGGAGCAGGGTGTGGGTGTCACAGGACAGCCCGTCCAGGTGGGCGGCGTGGGCGTCGAGGACGCTCTCGCCGCCGGGCAGCGGGTACGGCAGCGCGGTCCGTCCCGCCAGCTGGCCGGGGGTGAGCCGCCCCGCGAGCCCGGCCAGCAGACGTGGATTCCCGGCCGCTTCCCGCAGGAGTTCGCTGCGCACGACGGGGTCGACGTCGGCGGCGCCGTCGGTGAGCCGGTCCAGGAGCGCGGTCGCCGCGTCGTCGTCCAGCGGGCCGAGGCGCAGGGCGGGCAGCCCGGCGAAGGCCGTCTCGTCGGCCGCGCCGATCACCACCGCGACGCGGCTGCCCGCGCCCAGTCTGCGGGCGGCGAAGCCGAGCGCGGCCCGGGAGTCGGGGTCCCAGAGGTGGGCGTCGTCCACGCAGACCAGCAGGGGCTGTTCGGCGCCCAGGGCGCGCAGGAGCCCGAGCAGGGCGCCGGGGCTGATCCCGGAACTCAGGACCGTGTCGGGTGCGAGGGGCAGCGGGCCGGGGGCGGAGCAGAGCAGGGCGTGGAGTCCGCTGTAGGGAAGTCGCTGTTCGGTGGGGGCGGCGGAGGCGTACAGCACGGGGCCGCCGTGTCCCCGGAGGTAGTGGGCGGCGGCCTGCCGCAGCAGGGCGGTACGGCCGAGGCCGGGCGGCGCGGTCAGCACGAGGGCTCCGCCGTCCCCTGTCCGCAGCTTTCCCAACAGGGTTTCCAGGATGGCCAGTTCACCGCTTCGTCCGTACAGCCGGAGCGGACTGTGCACGGTCGTCGATGGGGTCACACCCGCACGTTACTTCCGCGTAAACAGCGTCGGAAGGCTCGCGTCCGCCTCCGGTTCCCGGCCGGCGCGGAGCGGTGCGGGCTCCCAACGGAACGTCGTACGCGCTGTGCCGGGGCACAGTACGGGACCGTTCGGCTGCGGGCGCCCGTAACGTCGGTGCATGACTGATGAATTGCGTACACACGACGGTTTGACCCTGCGGTACTGGTCCTGGTCCCGGAACCCGGACGGGGCCCTGCCGCCGGTGGTACTGCTCCACGGCTTCGCCGCGCACGCCCGGCTGAACTGGGAGGGCCCGGGGGTCGTCGAGGCGCTCGTGGCGCGGGGACGCCGGGTGTACGCCCTGGACGCGCGCGGCCACGGCGCGTCGGACCGGCCCCATGACGACACGCACTACGGCGAGTCGCTGATGGCCCGTGACGTGCGTCTGCTGATCGACCGGATCGGCGCCGACGAGGTGCACGTGGCGGGCTATTCGATGGGCGCCGTGGTGGCCGTCCTGGCCGCGGCGCAGGACAGCCGGATCAGTCGCCTGGTGACCGGGGGGATCGGCGCGGGCGCGGTCGAGGTGGGCGGGCTGGACACCCGGGTGATGCCTCCCGAGCTGGTCTCGGCCGCCCTCACCGCCGAGGACGCGGCGGACGCACCCGAGCGGACCAGGGCCTTCCGGGTGCTGGCCGACACGGCGGGCGGTGACCGGCTGGCGCTGGCCGCGCAGATACGGGCCGTGCACCGGGGTGCGCTGCCGCTGGACCGGATCACGGTCCCCACGCTCGTCCTCGCCGGTGCGGGCGACCCCCTGGCGACCCGCCCGGAGGTGCTGGCCTCGGCGATCGCGGGGGCGGAGCTGACCGTGCTGCCGGGAGACCATCTGACGGCCGTGCGCGACCCCGGGTTCGCCGAGGCCATCGCCTCGTTCCTCGCCCGGGGCTGACGGCCGGGCCCGCCGACGGGCGAGGGGCCGGACCGCGGCAGGCGCGGCCCGGCCCCTCGGCGGGACCCGGCGGGGGACCGGAGCGGTCCCCGGCGGGGCCCCGGTCACGGCGGTGTTCGGTCGCGTACCGGGCAGTCCCCCTTCGCCGGGTGGTGGACGGCCTCCGTGCCGGGCCCCAGCGGGGCCGGGAGGGTGAACTCCGTGCAGGAGGCGGGTTCGTCGGCCAGGGCCGGGACGGTCGTGACCACGACGCGTACGGCCCCGTCGTCGGACCGGTCCACCCGCCAGGGGTCGGCCCGCGCGACGCGGCCGATCTCCGAGTCCGTGAGTTCCCCGTCCCGAACCGCGTCCGCCAGCTGCCGGGCGAGGCCCTCCACCTGGAGGCGCTGGTTCTCCGTACGTGTGCGGTCGGCCCCTTCGGGCAGCCGGTCCCCCAGCCACCACAGGAGCGTGCCCGCGGCGGCCAGGACCAGCGCCGCCAGGGCGACCGTCACGACGACGACGGCGCCGGCCGGCCGGCGCGCCTTGGCGCGTCCGGCCGGCCGGCCCGTCGGAGGGTGTTCCGTGTGCTCGCTCATCTCACCGACGGTCGTACCGCATCACGAGCCCGTATATCCGAGTGCGGTCAGTCTCGACTTCATCACGTTCGCGTATCCCGTGGTTCCGTCGGACTTCGGGTGGAAGGACTCGCGGCTGAGGCATCCCTCGGGCAGCCAGTCCGCCGTGCAGGAACCGCTGACCTTGGTGACCGGGTCACCCTGATGGAAGTCGCCGTCGCCGTTCGGGCCGATGACGATCTTGTTGATCCACTCGGGGTCGTCGCAGCCCGCGTGACCGACGAAGGCGTCGACCGGGTTCGCGTACGCGATCTTCATGCCACCGGTCTTGAGCTGCCCCACCAGCTTCTCCTGCTGGGAGTCGGCGTGGTTGACCAGCTCGGCCAGCGCCGCGACCTCCGGCATCATGTAGTAGAGCGAACCGGCGCACTTGACCGTGCGGCTGAGCAGTTCCGGATAGCCCATGAGCACGATCTGCGCGTTCGGCGCCTTGAGCGCGATGTCGCTCAGGGTGCTGGACAGGTTGGGGATCATCGTCTGGTCGACGATGCCCTTGTACTTGGGCAGGAAGTTCGGGTCCTCGTTGCAGTTGGTCCCGATGCCCGCGCAGTCCATCATGGCGTTGGTGAACCCGCCGCCGTCGTTGCCGCCCAGGGTGAGCATCACCAGGGTGGTCTCCGGGGTGAGCACCCCGGAGTTGACCTGGTTGATCTCCTTGAACTGCCCTTCGCCGAAACTCTGCGAGCCGGCGTCGAACGGACTGTTCCAGACGTTCCTGGTCATCGCCCCCGAGCAGGCCACGAAGCCGAGTTCGGCCGTGGAGCTCCAGTCGTCCGAGAGCTGGCCCAGCGGGGTCGAGGTGCCCGGCAGGACGACCTTCCGGGACCAGGCGTTGTCGCTGCGCCGGCAGGCGTTCCAGCGGTCGGTGCCGTGGTCCGCGTCGGACTCGGGGCTGTAGTCGCCGGCGCCCTCACCCGAGGTGTAGGAGTCGCCGAGGACGGCCACGATGTGCTTCGGCTTGGCCGGCAGCGGCTGGAAGGCCACCGCGTCCCAGGCCACGTCCTCGCTGCCGTCCCCGTCCGCGGTCTGGCTGCCGAGGCGGACCCGGGGTGTGCCGCTCATGTTGTACACGCCCAGCGAGACCCAGGTGTTGGCCTTGATCTTCTGGTTGACGTACCGGGTGCGGGTGAACGAGCCGGAGCCGGTGTCGATCTCGTACTTGGCCTGCTGGGTGTGCGCCCCGTGGTCGGGGATGTGCACCATCACCCGGGACCAGCCGTTGAGCGCCTTGCCCAGCTTCCAGGTGCCCGTGGTGTTGAGGCGGTTGGCGTCGGTGGTGCCGGTCTTGCGGCTGTGGGTGAACCAGAAGTGGTTGCTGTAGCCGGCTCCGATCTGGTGCAGGTCGATCTTGCCCGGGTAGAAGCCGCCCGAATCGGCGAAGGTGAACTCGAAGCTGCCCGCGGAGGACACCGCCGACGGGCAGCGGTTGGCCGACCCGGACGGCCGGATGCCGCTCGGTACGTCGTCGACGACCAGGGCGTCGCTCGGGACCCCGCCCGAGCAGCGTGGCGCGTAGGAGTTCTCGTCCGGCTGTTCGGGATAGGTGCTGTCGAACCGGTGGATCGCGTTGCCGCAGACCCCGGCGGCGCAGTTCTTCCAGGTGGTCGCCGGGATCGACTTGTTCCACCAGCAGTACAGGTCGCTGCGGGTGCAGGCGCCCATGCCGGGGTCGTTGGAGTCGTTCGGGCCGATCTTGCTGGGGTCGCACTCGTTGGCACTGGTGCAGAACAGCGACTCCGGCGGCTTCAGCGCCGTACGGTCGCCGATGGTCGTCCACCAGGCGGGGCGGTATCCGGCCTGCATGTCACCGGGCTTGAAGAGGGCCGAGATGGGGCGGGCGGCCCAGCCGAGGACCTTCTCCTGGTAGGGCCAGTCCTGCGGGTGCGCGGCGTGCGAGTAGTCGTCGGTGCCGCTCGCGTTCTCCAGGAACGGGGTGCGGTTGGCCTTCCACAGCGGGTTGGCCGGGTTGTTGGTGAAGCCGAGGCCCCACTTGCCCTTGTTCTTGCTCGCGTCGGCCTCGGGGTAGAAGCCCGAGTTGTACGCCCACAGCGCGAAGAACCAGCTCTCCAGGTACTTCGGGTCACCGTTGGCGATGGTCATGCCGCCGGCCTTGGTCTGGTTCCACTTCTCGATCAGGATGTTGACGCCGGCCGCGATGTTCGCGGTGTAGTCGACGGCCACGGCCTTCTGCTGGAGCGAGGACCATCCGGTGTCGCTCGCGCGCATGTTGTCGGTGACCTGCGTGATGCCGTAGCCGCAGTCCGACTCGGACCAGTCGATGGCCCACGGGTCGGGGATCTGGCCGTCGGAGTTGTACTTCGTGCCGTAGTAGTTGCCGATCAGGGAGTTGGCGGTCACCCCGGGTACGGCGTACCGGGTGGCCTGCCACATGTTGGATTCCTGCGCGGTGATCCCGAGCATGACCTGCGCGGGGATCTGGCCGCCGCCGGTGAGCGACTTCAGCGGGAACAGCTGCTGGGGCGCGTAGGAACCGACGCCGGTGTCCTTCCAGTTGGCCGGACGGCTCACCAGCTTGTTCAGGTTGTTGCTGATCGCCTGGTCGACCGCCCACTCCACCTGACGCGGGGTCGGCTGGAACGCCTGCTGGCGGACGTCGCCGCGGGCGACGGCGCAGGTGCGCTCCGCCTCGACCGGGTTGTGCGGGTCGCCCGCGGCCGCGAGCGAGGCGGAGCGCTTTCCGGCGGCCGTGCTGCCGACCCCTTCCAGGGACGGGGAGAGCTTCTGACCGGCGTCCTGGTGCGGCGCGCCGCCGGGCCGGGTCTCCAGGGCGGCCGTCCTCCCGGTGCCCAGGTCCTTGAGGTCGATCATCGCGGTGCGCTCGGCACCGGTGTCCCCGGCGCGGGCCGGGTTCTTGCCGTCGCCGCTCCAGCCGGCCGCGGTCACCAGGACCTTGCCGTCGGTGGAGGCGTGCGCGTCCTTGGGCGCGCCCGCCGGACGGCGCACGGCCGCGGGCAGGGCGGAGACGGCCTGCCGGGTCTCACCGGTCACCATCACGGTGCCGTCGGCGCTCGACGTGAGGTCCATCTTCGCGAGGGTGCCGGTGGCGAGCTTGCTCGGGGCACCCTTCCCGCTCTTCACGGCGGTCGCGTCGACCCGCATGACGGCGCCGTCCTCGGCTGCGGCCGCCTTGGTCCTCGCCGAGGGCGAAACCGCGGGCCGGTCGAGGTAGACGAGGCCGCCGTCACGGTCGGCCTTCAGCTGGAAGGGGATGCGCCGGGTGAGGGCGACGGTGCTGCGCGCGCCCTTCCCGTCGATCCGGACGAGCCGGTTCCCGTCGGCCGCGACGACGTCGTCGCCGTACGGCACGGCCGAGGTCACCTGGCCCGCCAGCGCCAGGGGTTCGGCGGCCTTGCCGGTCGCCGCGTCCACCCGGACGACCCGGGTCTCGTTGCGCGCGGAACGGTCGTCGGCGAACTGCGAGAACACCGCCGTCTCGTCCGTGCCGCACCCCGGCGAGAAGTAGGCCAGGGACGCCTGGAAGGGAAGCTTGGTGACCTTCCCCGTGGCCAGCTCCACGACGGCGGTGAACGCGCCGCGCGACATGAGCTGCTGGTCGTTGGTGAACGTGCGCGGTGCGTACGCGACCACGGCACGCTTGCCGGAGCCGGTGACGCAGACGTTGCCGATCCAGCTGTCGGCCTCGAAGCCCGGCTCGGCCAGGGTGGCCGCCGTGCGCCAGGCGTAGCCGTCCGCGCGTGCGGCGGTCAGCAGGTGGAACCCGGTGGCGTCACCGGAGGTGCTCCACGCGAGGTCGTCGGACGTGGTGTACGACTTCCCGAGCACGGCGGCGCGTTGTTCCTCCGGCAGGGCCGGCTGCCGCGTGGATCCGCCGGACCCGGTCTTTCCGCCGGTCCAGCCCTGGGCGGCCCCCGAGGGCGCCTTCGGCTCCGGTGCCGCGTTCGCTCCCACGGGGAGCGCGGCGATCAGTGCTGCTGCGGTGCTGAGTACGACGGCGGTGCGGACGGCTCTCCCGCGGTGCCGACGGCCCGCCTTCGGCCTGGCTCTCATACGTGCGGCCTCCCGTTGTCTACGTGGTGTGCGCCGCAGATGATGGCTCACGGCCGTCTCGCGCCACTCTCGGCACACGTACCGCGGGACGGGGGCTCCGGCTCCGCTTCTCACAGGGGAGGACGCCCGCGCACGAGAGGTGTGTGCGGACGTCCGGGTGGCACGGTGAGGGCCGCGGCGGGCGGGGTCGGGATCACGCCCCGCCGTAGGCGGTCAGGAGGTGTGCGGGCAGTTGCCCCTGTACTCGGCGATCGTGAGGCCGGCCGACGGCAGCGGGCAGAGGAACTGCTCGTAGCGGGTGTCGTTGTCGATGAACCGCTTCAGCCACGAGATGCTGTACTTCGCGATCGTCGTGTTCGACGAGTTCGGCGTGAAGTGGGTGGCACCCCGGAGCTCCAGGTACGCCTTGTCCAGCGAGCTCGGCAGCGAGGTGTAGAACGGCTCGGAATGCGTCGCGACCGGGGCGACGGTGTCACCGTCCGCACCGATGACCAGCGTCGGCGTCTTCACCTCGGGCCAGGTCTTGTCCGTGTTCCAGCCGGTCAGCGGGATCGCCGCCTGCAGCGACGGACGGTCCTTCGCCGCTTCCAGGGTGCCGCCGCCGCCCATCGAGTGGCCCATCACACCGAGGCGCGAGGAGTCGATCCTGCTCCGCACCGAACTGCTGCCCGTGAGGTAGTCCAGCGCCGCGAGCAACTGGTCGCCACGGCTGGCCGGCTGGTCCGCGGTCGTGTTGGTGTCGATCGTGAAGACCACGAAGCCCTGCGAGGCCAGGCGCGGGCCCAGCCAGGCGATGCTCGACTGGTAGGCGGTGAAGCCGGGCGAGATGGCCACCGCACCGAACGTCCCGTCCGAGGTGGACGTCGGGTAGTAGATCGTCCCGCCGCCGAAGCCTCGGACGCTCAGCGAGGACACGGAGGTCTGGGACGTGGCGTACGGGCCGCGGCTCGCCTCGATGCTCGACGTGCTCGGCGCGGGCCCGCGCTCGTACGGGTTGTCGGCGGCCTGGGCGCCCGGCATCAGCGCGGTGACCAGCGCGGCGGTGGCGGCCGCGGCGGCGACACCCAGCTTCACGGTGCGGGAGCGGCTCTTCGACATCCGGTGGCGGCGCGGGGAGATGTCGCCGGAGGGGAGGTGCTGCTGCACGAGGGGGGATCCTCTCGGTCGTGGCACGACCACGCAGCGGCAGCCGGGGGCCCGTCGTCCGGGACCTTCGGGGGGCACCGCGCGGGTGGCGCCGTCAGTTGCTGACGGCGCCACTCTTGCGCCACGTCCGTCGTACGGGCATCGGCGAGATCGCCGGTCTTCCCGTACGGCTGTCCCCGGGCGGGGTCAGCGAACAGGGTGCCCGGTCTCGCGCAGCGCGCCCTTGACCTCGGAGATCCGCAGGTCACCGAAGTGGAAGACGGACGCGGCGAGGACGGCGTCGGCGCCGGCGTCGATGGCCGGCGGGAAGTCCGCGAGCCGGCCGGCGCCACCGGAGGCGATGACGGGGACGGTGACGTGGGCCCGCACCGCCTTGATCATCTCGGTGTCGTAGCCGTCCTTCGTGCCATCCGCGTCCATCGAGTTGAGCAGGATCTCACCCGCGCCGAGTTCGGCGGCGCGGTGCGCCCACTCCACGGCGTCGATGCCGGTGCCCCTGCGCCCGCCGTGGGTCGTCACCTCGAAGGCCCCTTCGGGGGTCCGCCGGGCGTCGACGGACAGGACGAGCACCTGGCGCCCGAAGCGTTCGGCGATCTCGCGGATGAGCTCGGGGCGTGCGATGGCCGCGGTGTTGACCCCGACCTTGTCGGCCCCGGCGCGCAGCAGCTTGTCGACGTCGTCGGGGGTACGGACCCCGCCGCCGACGGTGAGCGGGATGAAGACCTGCTCGGCGGTGCGGCGCACCACGTCGTACGTCGTCTCACGGTCACCGCTGGAGGCGGTGATGTCGAGGAACGTCAACTCGTCGGCGCCCTCGGCGTCGTAGAGCTTGGCCATCTCGACGGGGTCGCCCGCGTCGCGCAGGTTCTGGAAGTTGACGCCCTTGACGACGCGGCCCTTGTCGACGTCCAGGCACGGGATGACCCGTACGGCGAGCGTCATCGCCCACCTGCCCGGTAGGCCTCGACCTCGACCTCGACGACCAGGGAGGGGTCGACGAAGCCGGACACGATGATCATGGAGGCGGCGGGGCGGACGTCGTCGAAGAGCTCCTTGTGGGCGCGGCCCACCTCGTCGACGTCCCGGGCGTGCGTGATGTACATCCGGGTGCGGACGACGTCCTCGCGGCCGATCCCGACCTGCTTGAGGGCGTCGAAGGCGACCTGGAAGGCGGCGACGGCCTGCTCGTACGGGCTGCCCGCCACGATCTGCCCGTCGACCACGGAGGTGCAGCCGGAGACGAGGACGAGGCCGGTGGGGAGCTCGACGGCGCGGGAGTAGCCGAACTTCTCCTCCCAGGGGGCGCCAGAGGACACGCGGCGTACGGAGTCCGTCATGCGGCGACCGCCTTGAGGGCCTCCTCGAGGGTGAACGCCTCGGCGTACAGCGCCTTGCCAACGATGGCCCCCTCGACGCCTTCCGGGACGAGCAGGGAGATCGCGCGCAGGTCCGCGAGCGAGGAGACGCCGCCGGAGGCGACGACCGGCTTGTCGGTGGCGGCACAGACGTCCCGCAGGAGGGCCAGGTTGGGGCCCTGCAGCGTGCCGTCCTTGGCGATGTCGGTCACGACGTAGCGGGCGCAGCCCTCGGAGTCGAGGCGGGCCAGCGTCTCGTAGAGGTCGCCGCCGTCGCGGGTCCAGCCGCGGCCCCGCAGGGTGGTGCCCCGGACGTCGAGGCCGACGGCGATCTTGTCGCCGTGCTCGGCGATGACCTTGGCGACCCACTCGGGGGTCTCCAGGGCGGCGGTGCCGAGGTTGACGCGGCGGCAGCCGGTGGCGAGGGCCGCGGCGAGCGACGCGTCGTCGCGGATGCCGCCGGAGAGCTCGACCTTGATGTCCATGGCGCCGGCCACCTCGGCGATCAGCGCACGGTTGTCGCCGGTGCCGAAGGCGGCGTCCAGGTCGACGAGGTGCAGCCACTCGGCGCCGGAGCGCTGCCAGGCGAGGGCCGCTTCGAGCGGGGAGCCGTAGGAGGTCTCGGAGCCGGATTCGCCGTGCACGAGGCGGACGGCCTGTCCGTCGCGTACGTCTACGGCGGGGAGCAGTTCAAGCTTCGGCATTACAGCGTCTCGATCCAGTTGGTCAGCAGCTGGGCGCCGGCATCGCCGGACTTCTCGGGGTGGAACTGGGTGGCCCACAGCGCGCCGTTCTCGACGGCGGCCACGAACCGTTCTCCGTGCGTGGCCCAGGTGACCTTGGGTGCGCGGATCTTGGCGTTGGTCACTTCGAGGGACCAGTCGTGCGCCGCGTAGGAGTGCACGAAGTAGTACCGGGCCTCGGGGTCCAGGCCCGCGAAGAGCTGGGACCCCTCGGGGGAGTCGACGGTGTTCCAGCCCATGTGGGGCACGACGTCGGCCTTCAGCGGTCCGACGGTGCCGGGCCACTCGTCGAGGCCCTCCGTCTCGACGCCGTGCTCGATGCCGCGCTCGAACAGGATCTGCATCCCGACGCAGATGCCCATGACGGGCCGGCCGCCGGACAGCCGGCGGCCGACGATCCATTCGCCGCGCGCCTTCTTCAGACCCGCCATGCAGGCCGAGAAGGCCCCGACGCCGGGGACGAGCAGCCCGTCGGCGTTCATCGCGGTGTCGAAGTCGCGGGTGATCTCCACGTCCGCGCCGACATGGGCGAGGGCCCGCTCGGCGGACCGGACGTTGCCGAAGCCGTAGTCGAAGACGACGACCTTCTTCTTGTCGCTCACAGATTCCTCAGTCCCAGAGTCCCTGGATCCGCATGACGCCCGCCACCAGGCACATCACGGAGCCGATCCCGAGGAGCACGACGACGCCCTTGGGCATGCCCTGCTTCCAGAAGGAGTAGACCCCGCCGGCCAGGAAGAGGCCGACGAGGATCAGAACGGTGTTGAGGCCGGTCACAGGGCGCCCTTCGTGGAGGGAAGGATGCCGGCCGCGCGCGGGTCGTGCTCACTGGCGTACCGCAGGGCGCGGGCCAGCGCCTTGAACTGGCACTCCACGATGTGGTGGGCGTTGCGCCCGTACGGGACGTGCACGTGCAGGGCGATCTGCGCCTGGGCGACGAAGGACTCCAGGATGTGCCGGGTCATCGTCGTGTCGTACTCGCCGATCATCGGCGCCATCTTCTCCGGCTCGGTGTGCACCAGGTAGGGGCGGCCGGAGAGGTCGACGGTGACCTGGGCGAGCGACTCGTCCAGCGGGACGGTGCAGTTGCCGAAGCGGTAGATCCCGACCTTGTCGCCGAGCGCCTGCCTGAAGGCGGCGCCGAGCGCGAGGGCGGTGTCCTCGATGGTGTGGTGCGAGTCGATGTGCAGGTCGCCCTCGGTCTTGACCGTGAGGTCGAAGAGGCCGTGGCGGCCGAGCTGGTCGAGCATGTGGTCGTAGAAGCCGACCCCGGTCGCCACGTCGACCGTGCCGGTGCCGTCGAGGTTGATCTCGACGAGCACGGAGGTCTCCTTGGTGGTCCGCTCCACTCTTCCTACGCGGGCCTCGCGAGTCATGCGTCGTGCTCCTTCTTCAGTTCGCGCACCGCATCGAGGAACGCGTCGTTCTCGGCCGGGGTTCCCGCGGAGACCCGCAGCCACCCCGGTACGCCGTTGTCCCGGACCAGGACGCCCCGGTCGAGGATCTGCTGCCAGGCCGTGCGGCTGTCGGCGAAGCGGCCGAACTGGACGAAGTTGGCGTCCGAGTCGGTGACGGCGAAGCCGAGCTCCCGCAGTCCGTCGACCAGCCGGTCGCGCTCGCTCTTGAGCTGCGCGACGTACCCGAGCAGCGTATCCGTGTGCTCCAGGGCGGCGAGCGCGGTGGCCTGGGTGACGGAGGACAGGTGGTAGGGCAGGCGCACCAGCTGGACCGCGTCGACGACGGCCGGAGCCGCCGCGAGGTAGCCGAGGCGCAGGCCGGCGGCGCCGAACGCCTTCGACATGGTGCGGGAGAGCACCAGGTGGGGGCGGCCCTCGATCAGCGGGAGCAGCGAGGGGTGGTGGCTGAACTCGCCGTACGCCTCGTCGACGACGACCATCGAGGGCCGGGCCGCCTGGGCGGCGTCGTACAGCGCGAGGACGGTCCCGGCGTCCACGGCGGTGCCGGTGGGGTTGTTGGGCGAGGTGATGAAGACGACCTCGGGCCGGTGCTCGGCGATGGCCTTCCGCGCGGCCTCCACGTCGATGGTGAAGTCCTCGTTGCGCGGTCCGGAGATCCAGCCGGTGCCGGTGCCGCGGGCGATGAGGGCGTGCATCGAGTACGAGGGCTCGAAGCCGATCGCGGTGCGCCCGGGACCGCCGAAGGTCTGCAGCAGCTGCTGGAGGACCTCGTTGGAGCCGTTGGCCGCCCACACGTGGGCGGCGGTGACCTCGTGCCCGGCGGTGCGGGTGAGGTAGCGGGCGAGCTCCGTGCGGAGCTCCACGGCGTCGCGGTCGGGGTAGCGGTTGAGGTCGCGGGCGGCCTCGCGGACCCGCTCGGCGATGCGGTCGACGAGCGCGTCGGGCAGCGGGTACGGGTTCTCGTTGGTGTTCAGCCGGACCGGTACGTCGAGCTGGGGCGCGCCGTACGGGGACTGCCCGCGCAGTTCGTCGCGGATCGGGAGCGCGTCCCACGCGTTCGGGGGGGTGGTGCTGTTCGTCACGCTTGCGGAACCTTCCAGCCGAACCTGGCCTTGAGCGCGGCGCCGTGGGCGGGGAGGTCCTCCGCCTCGGCGAGGGTCACCACGTGGTGGGTGACTTCGGCGAGCGCGTCGCGGGTGTAGTCGACGATGTGGATGCCGCGCAGGAAGGACTGCACGGACAGGCCCGAGGAGTGGCAGGCGCAGCCGCCGGTGGGCAGGACGTGGTTGGAGCCGGCGCAGTAGTCGCCCAGGGAGACGGGGGACCACGGGCCGACGAAGACCGCTCCGGCGTTGCGGACCCGGTCGGCGACGGCGGCGGCGTTCTCCGTCTGGATCTCCAGGTGCTCGGCGGCATAGGCGTCGACCACCTTGAGGCCGTCCTCCAGGTCGTCGACCAGGACGATCGCGGACTGGCGGCCGGCCAGTGCGGGCTCGATCCGGTCGGTGACGTGGCGGGTCGCGGCGACCTGCGGCGCCAGCTCGGCCTCGGTGGCGGCGGCGAGCTCCTCGGAGTCGGTGACAAGGACGGCGGCGGCCATCGGGTCGTGTTCGGCCTGGCTGATCAGGTCGGCGGCGACGTGCACCGGGTCGGCGCTGCGGTCGGCGAGGATCGCGATCTCGGTGGGACCGGCCTCGGCGTCGATGCCGACGCGGCCCTTGAGGAGACGCTTGGCGGCGGCGACGTAGATGTTGCCGGGCCCGGTGACGAGGTTCACGGGCGGGCAGTCCTCGGTGCCGTACGCGAACATCGCGACGGCCTGGGAGCCGCCGGCGGCGTACACCTCGTCGACGCCGAGGAGGGCGCAGGCGGCGAGGATCGTCGGGTGCGGCAGGCCGCCGAACTCCTTCTGCGGCGGGGACGCCACGGCGATGCCCTCGACGCCGGCCTCCTGCGCGGGGACGACGTTCATGACGACGGAGGAGGGGTAGACCGAGCGTCCGCCGGGGACGTAGAGCCCGACGCGCTCGACGGGCACCCACTTCTCGGTGACCGTGCCGCCGGGGACGACCTGGGTGGTGTGCGTGGCGCGGCGCTGCTCGCGGTGGACGAGGCGGGCGCGGCGGATCGACTCCTCCAGGGCGGCGCGCACGGCGGGGTCGAGCGCCTCGAGGGCGTCGGTGACCGCGTCGGCGGGGACCCGGATCGAGTCCAGCCGGACCCCGTCGAACTTCTCCCCCCAGTCGATCACCGCTGCTGAGCCACGATGGCGTACGTCCTCGCAGATGGGCCGCACCGTCTCCAGGGCGGCTTCCACGTCGAACTCGGCACGGGGCAGCAGGTCGCGCAGGGCGCCGCCCTCGGGGAGGGCGGTGCCGCGCAGATCGATTCGAGAGATCACACCGCAATTCTCTCAGACCGGATCCGGCGCCCGGTCGCCCGTATCACTGGCTGATACATGTCCCGGCTGTCACTGCTGACCGTTAGCTTTCGCACGGTCACACAGAGGGAAGAACGACAGTACGGGCGCGGGGTGATCCGCGCGTGTGGAGGTGACGCGGTGACGGAACTGCAGGACGGCGAGATCCCCGACGGGCTGAGCGCCGCCGAGCTGGGCATGTGGCAGTCCTTCCGGAACGGCACCACCTACGATCTGCGCGCGCACGACGCGGTGCGCGACGATCCGTTCGCCCCGCACAGCTGGGGCCCGGAGCGGAGCGTCGGTGCCCGGACGGTGGCGCGGCTGCTGCTCAGCGGGCCGGCGGCGCGGCCGGGGCGGGTGGCCGCGCTGAAGCTCCGGGGTGTCCGGATCACGGGGAAGCTGGACCTGGCCGGCGGGCACGTCTCGCCGTACGTGGAGCTGACGGGATGCCGCTTCGAGCAGGAGGTGGTGCTGCCCGAGTGTCATTTCACGACGCTGCGGATGGTGGGCTGCGCGCTGCCCCGGCTGGACGCGGCCCGGCTGCACACGGAGGGCGATCTGCACCTGCCGCGCTGCCGGGTCGATCGCGGGATCCGGCTGACCGACGCCCAGATCGGCACGGACCTGCTGATCAACCAGCTCCGCGTCGGACCCGACCGGCGGGGCCGCGCCTTCGTGGGCGACGGGATGTCGGTGGCGCAGGACCTGCAGGCCGAGATGATCGAGACGCTGGGCGAGCTGAGCATGCGCGGGGCGAAGGTCGGCGGTTCGCTGAGCCTGCGGGGCAGCCGGCTGCGCGCCACGGACGGGCGGCGGGCGCTGAACGCCCCGCAGCTGAGCGTGGAACGCACGCTGTACATGACGGAGGCCTGGGTGAGCATCGACACGGGGAACCAGGGCACCACTCCCCCGTTCGGTGTCGCGCGCGGCGGCGGCCCGGCACGCGGGACCCGTGCGCAGGTCTTCGAGTGCCGGGGCGCGGTACGGCTGGACGACGGGCGGTTCGGTGACGCGGTGGACCTGCACAAGGCCCGGTTCGTGCTCGCCGACCGCGAGGAGCTGTCGCTGCGCCGGATCGTCACCCCGGAGCTGCGGTTCAACGCGGAGCGGCCGCGGGAGGGCCGGGTCGTACTGAACGGCGCGCGGGTCGTGACCCTGATCGACGTGTCGGCCAGCTGGCCGGGGCCGGGCGGCCTGGCGATGGGCGGCTTCGTTTACGAGAACCTCGTCCCGTACGGCCACTTCCCGCTGTCGAGACGGCTGGAGTGGGTGCTGGCCGCGACCCCGGAGTACGTCCCCGAGCCGTACGAGCGGCTCGCGGCCGTGCTCCGCAGCTGCGGGGAGGACGCGGACGCCCGCGAGGTGCTGCTGGCCAAGCAGCGCCGGCGGCGCGAGACGCTGCCCCCGGCGGGGAGGATCTGGGGCTATCTCCAGGACTGGGCGGTGGCGTACGGCTACCGGCCCGGCCGTGCCTTGGTCTGGATGGCGGTGCTGTGGGCGGCGGGTGCGGTGGCCTTCTCGCAGTACAGCCCGGAGTCGATCAAGGGGGACGAGCACCCGCAGTGGAATCCGGCGCTGTACGCGCTGGATCTGCTGGTGCCGGTGATCGATCTCGGGCAGGACGGGTACTGGCTCCTCGAGGGGGGCTGGCAGTGGGCGGCCGCGGCACTCGTGCTGCTGGGGTGGATATTGGCCACGACGGTGGCGGCGGGTGCGTCGCGGCTCCTGCGGCGCGGCTGACCCGGGGCGGGCGCCGCGTCCGCGCGGATCCCTGCCGGGACGGCGGCCGAAAGGCCGGTCGAGGTCCGGCAGGGCGGACGAGGACCGGCGACGGGAAGGTCGGATTCGGGCCAGCCCCGACCGCTTCCTTTGCCCTTTCTTGACCTCGCCCAGGGCAACCCTTCCACTCGCCACAGAAGCTTCACAGGGGCCCTCTGGCGCCGCTCCCACCTGGGCTTTTCAATGGTCTGCACCATGGCTTTCCTCCGTGCACTGCTGAGTTCCGCGCGCACGTTCCGGTACGGCCCCGGGCTGTCCGCCGGGCTGCCCGCGGACGACGCGGTGCTGCTCGACGCCCCCGACGAGTGGCTGTCCCCCGCCCTGGTGGCGGCGGCCCTGGGTGAGTACGAGCCCGCGGCCAAGCTCCTCGCCACCACCCGGGACGCGGCCGACTGGGAGACCCGCGACCGCGCCCTCGCGCGGCTGGTCGCCTTCGCACGCGGCCGCGACGGCTGGCTCACCGGCTGGCTGGCCGCCGCTCCGCGGGATCCGGACGCGCTGCTGGTCAAGGCAGCGCTGGCGGTGCGCCGCGCCTGGGAGTCCCCCGCCCACTCCGAGCTGCTGCGCGAGGTGGGGCCGCTGATCACGGCGGCGACGGAGGCCGACCCGCGTGACCCGGTGCCGTGGCGGCTCGCGCTCGACCACGCCCGCGGCACGCATGCGCCGCACACGGTCTTCGAGTCCTTGTGGGAACAGGCGGTGCGCCGCTGTACCCACCACTACGGCACCCATGTCTCCGCGCTCCGGTACCTCTCGGCCGAGTGGTACGGCTCCCATCGCGAGTGCTTCGACTTCGCCGAGCGGGCGGCCGAGGACGCCGCCCGGGACTCCCTGGTGCAGGCGCTGCCCGTCCGCGCGGCCTTCGCCCTGCTGCGCGACGAGAAGGCCGCGGCGCGGGCGAACTCCGTGCAGGTCGACCGGGTCGACGCGGCCGCCGACCTCGCGATCGGCCTCTCGGCCGGATTCCCCGCCGGTGACCCCTGGCCGGCGGAGGTGCGCAACCTCCTCGCCTACGTCCTGGCCGCCCGGGGGCGCTCGGCCGAGGCCCTGGAGCAGTTCCGGCTGATCGGGACCTGTGCCACCTCGTTCCCCTGGGCGTCGGTGACCGGGGACACGCTCGGGGCGTTCCTCGACGCACGGGCCGACGTCCGGCTCCGGGTGGCCTCGTCCACGCCCCTGTGCGGGAGGCCGGAGCGCGGCGGGCTCCGCGGCCATTAGGCTTGACCGCTGTGACCACCGCTCGTCTTCCCCTCTTCCCGCTGAACGCGGTGCTGTTCCCCGGCCTCGTGCTGCCGCTCAACGTCTTCGAGGAGCGGTATCGCGCCATGATGCGCGAGCTGCTCCGGATCGACGAGGACGAGCCGCGCCGCTTCGTGGTGGTCGCGATCCGCGACGGCCGCGAGACCGCCCCGACGGCGACCGGGATGCCGGACACCGCCGCCTCCGCGCCTCCCGCCGAACGGGCCCCCGCCGACGGCTTCGGGCCGGATCCCGTCCAGACCTTCCACCGGGTCGGCTGCGTCGCGGACGCGGCGAAGATCCGTGAGCGGGCCGACGGCAGCTACGAGGTCCTGGCGACCGGCACCACACGGGTCCGTCTGCTCTCCGTCGACGCGAGCGGCCCGTTCCTGACCGCCGAGGTCGAGGAGCTGCCCGAGGACCCCGGGGCCGTGGAGGGCGAGGACACGGCCGAGGACGAGGCGGGAGCCCTGGCCGAGGGAGTGCTGCGCGCCTTCCGCAGCTACCAGAAACGCCTCGCGGGGGCGAGCGAGCGTTCCCTGACGACCGGCGCCGACCTGCCGGACGACCCGTCCGTCGTCTCGTACCTGGTGGCCGCCGCCGCCGTGCTCGACATCCCGTCGAAGCAGCGGCTGCTCCAGGCCCCGGACACCGCGACCCGGCTGCGCGAGGAGCTGGCGCTCCTGCGCAAGGAGACCGCCGTCATCCGGTACCTGCCCTCGCTGCCCGCGGTCGACCTGACCCGCGACCCCACGCACCCCAACTGATCCGAGGACCTGCCCGGTGGCGAAGAAGGCCAGGAAGCAGCAGCCCGGCGGTACCCCGGCCACGGTCGCGCTGACCACGGCCGGGACCGCGTTCACGGTGCACGCGTACGACCACGATCCCTCCGCGCCGTCCTACGGCGAGGAGGCGGCCGAGGCGCTCGGGGTCTCCGCCGACCGGGTGTTCAAGACCCTGGTGGCCGAGGTCGACGGCGAACTGGTCGTCGCGGTCGTCCCGGTCGCCGGGTCGCTGGACCTGAAGGCCCTGGCGTCGGCGGTGGGCGGGAAGCGGGCGGCCATGGCGGACCCGGCGGCGGCCGAGCGCACCACGGGGTACGTGAGGGGCGGCATCTCCCCCCTGGGCCAGCGCAGACGCCTGCGTACGGTGCTGGACGCGTCGGCCGGTTCCCATGCCACGATCTGCGTCTCGGCGGGCCGGCGCGGCCTGGAGGTCGAGCTCTCCCCCGCCGACCTGGCGGCCCTGACGGGTGCGTCCCTGGCCCCGATCGGCCGGGCCTAGCGCAGCCCCGCGCGCGGAGCACACGGAATGCGGCCCCGGACGCGGCCGTTGCCACGGAGGTGAACACATTCTCCCCGGCCGTGGGCGACGGACCGGGCGACCGGATCTCCGTCCGCGAACGGCTGGACGCGGAACGCCGCGACACGGAGGCCCGTATCGCGGCGCTGCACGGTGACTTCGACGCGATCGTCGAGGCGAACGCGCTGGTGGCGGTCGACGACGAGCACGACCCCGAGGGATCGAGCACCGCCTTCGAACGGGCTCACACCGCCTCGCTGCTGGCTCGGGCGCGGGACCACCTGGCCGAGGTGGACCGGGCGCTGGAGCGGCTGGAGCGGGGCGACTACGGCCGCTGCGAGCGGTGCCGTGAGCCCATCCCGCCGGGCCGCCTGGAGGTGCGTCCGGCGGCGACGACCTGTGTGCGGTGCGCCGCGGGCACGGGCCGCTGAGCCCGGCCGCGGCCGCCCCGCCGGAGCCTCCCGGCGGGCACTCAGTGCTTGAAGGTGTCCTTCGCCTTCTCCTTGGTACCGCGGCCCTTGCCCCGGGCCTCCAGCGCCGCACCCTTGGCCGCCGTGGTCTCGTCACCCACCGCGTGGGCCACCTTGCGGACAGCCTTCCCGACGATCTGCTCGGTCTTGGCCTTGGTCTTCTCTCCGGCACTCATGTCGGTCCTTTCGTCGGTGCTCATCCACCCGCCTGCCCGTGCGACCGGGGCGGAAACACCCGAGCGGAAGCGGCCCGCGGGAGAGCGCTACGAGCCGTCCGACGGCCGGCCGCCCCCGGGCGCCTGCCCCTCGGCGGAGCCGGGCGCCGCGCCCTCGGCGCCACCGGGCGTCTGCCCGGACGCGCCGCCGGGTGCCGCGTCCTGAGCGCCGTACGGGGACATCCACTCGGGCTCGGGATCGCGCGGCCCGAACAGGGCCGTCAGCCCCAGGTGGACGGCCGTCGCCGCGATGGGCCAGGCCAGCACCGCGGCGCCGACCGCGTGCAGCTTCAGCGGCGCGTCGAAGGTGACGCCCTTGCCGACCTCCTTGGCGTGGGCCACCACGTCGGACGTCGGTCCCAGCCAGGTGCCGAGCCCCCACGCCAGCAGGGATCCGAGCAGCCCGCCCAGGGCGAGGCCCACCACCAGCGGGATGCCGCCGCGACGGCGGAGGAGGAAGACCGCGACCGCCGAGACGAGTCCGAAGGCGAGTGCCAGCAGCACGAAGGTGCCGTCGGCACCGATGGCCTCCTCGCCCTCGCTGTTCTTCAGGAACACGGCGGTGTCGTCGGAGACCAGGGGTACGCGCGGCGCCAGCCAGAGCCAGAGGAGCCCGAGGGCGACTCCCGCGACCGTCAGGACCACGGCGACCAGCGCGCCCTGCAGGAGCTCCGTACGCCGCTCCTGCGCGTCCGGGTCCTTGCCGGGCAGGACGTGCGACCCGGAGGGCGGTGCCTGCCACGGGTCGTTCGGCTGGGGCTGGTGCGGCGGCGTCAACGGTGCTGTCACGGTGCCATCGTGCCAGGCCGCCGCGATCACTGCCTCACCGGACCGCCGCACGCCGGTACGCCCAGGTGGCCACGGCCAGCGAGAGCACACCGACCGCCGCGCACACCGCGAGGTCGAGGGCCACGACCGCCCAGTCGGGGTGGGCGTCGAAGGACCGGGACAGCGCCTCGACGCCGTAGGTCGAGGGAAGGAGGTCGCGTGCCCAGCCGACGGGGCCGGGGAGGCGCTCGGCCGGCAGCACGCCCAGCAGCAGCGCGGCCGACATGCCCAGCTGCCCGAGCAGCGTCGCCAGCTCCTGCCGGGGCGCCAGCAGTCCCAGCGCGGCACCCAGTCCGGAGAGCGCGGCTCCGGAGAGCGGGATGACGGCGACGAGCACCCACAGATGAGTCATCGGAAGCCCGAACAGCGCGCTTCCGGCCACCGCCGTGACGATCGTGCCGGGCACGGTGAACGAGGCGTACGCCCCCGCCGCCCCCAGCACCACCGCGGCGGGCGGCACCGGCAGCGTCGCGTAGTGGTCGAGCCCGCCGCCCGCCCGGAGCTGGCCGAAGTACTGGGCGAGCAGGTTGAGCGCGACGAACGCCACGACCAGCACGCTGGACCCGGCGACGACGGCGCGGGCCTCCGAGCCGCCGTCGACGACACCGCGCATCAGCACCATGATCCCGACGGACTGGAACGTCGCGACGAACAGCAGCGGGATCCGCGCGACCCGCGCCCGCGACAGCTGCGCCCGGTACACGGCGGCCAGCGACGGCAGCAGTCCGGCCCTCGGAGCGAGCGCCGCGGGGGCGGTGCGGGCGGGCCTGCCGTGCCGTACGGCCGCGCTCGCGCCGGGGGTCCGGCCCTTCGGCGTCGTCTTCGCGGACTCCGTGGGAACGATGCTCGTCACCTGGCCGTGCTCCCGTTCGTCTCCGACCCGCATCCCGACACGTTCACCGTCCTGATCACGCCTTCACCAGTCCCTCGGTGGCCCTGGCCGCGTCCCCGCCGAGCGCCAGGTAGACATCCTCCAGGCTGGGTGTGGCCAGCGTGAAGTCGTCGAGCGAGGAGAAGGCCGCCCCGCCGGTCACCGCGGCCACGGCGGCCCGCGCCTCGTCGGGTCCGAGCCGCAGCACCCATCTGCGCCCCGACTCCTGCGCGGACTCGCGGAGCGCGGCCACCTCCGGGACGTCCAGCGGTGCCCGCTCACGCCACACGAGCTCGACACGGACCTCGCCGGCCACCTGTTCCTTGAGACCCGCCGGGGTGTCGCAGGCGATCACCCTGCCGGCCTCCATGACGGCCACCCGGTCCAGGACCGTCTCCGCCTCGATGACGTTGTGGGTCACGAGCAGGACCGTCGCCCCGTGCTCGGCCCGCCGCCGGTCGACGGCGGACCAGACGGAGCGCCGGGCGACCGGATCCATTCCGGTCGTCGGCTCGTCCAGCACCAGGACGGGGCGTTCACCGACCAGCGTCGCGGCGAAGCAGGCGAGCCGGCGCTGCCCGCCGGACAGCTTCTTGATCGGCCGCCCGGCGAGCCCGGTGAGCCCGAGCTCCTCCAGTACGTCGTCACGGGCGGCGCGGGCCTCCCGTACCGGCATGCCCCTGAGGCGTCCGGTGGTCTCCGCGGCGAGCGACACGGTGAGTTCGTCGAGGGCGGTGGATTCCTGGCCGAGGTAGCCGATCAGCCGCGAGGCCCGCTCGGGGTGGCGCACGAGGTCGTGTCCCAGCACCTCGACGCTTCCGGAGTCGGGACGCATCAGGCCGGTCAGCTGGCGTACGAGGGTGGACTTGCCCGCGCCGTTGGGTCCGAGCAGTCCGAAGATCTCCCCGCGCCGGACGTCGAGACGGACCCCGTCGGTGGCGCGTACCTCGGGAGTGGCCGCACGGCCGCGTCGGCCGCGCACGGCGGGGTAGGTCTTGACCAGGTCACGCACCGCGCACACGGTGCCGGTCCCCGCCTGTGCTGCGCCCGTAGCCTGTGCTGTGCCCGTACTCACGAGGTATGAGACTACGGGGTCGGATGCCCCGTATTGCGTCCGGGTCAGGGCGGTGCGGCCCCGCTCACTCCCCCGCGGGGGCGTGCTCGGCGGCGGCCCGTACGTCGATCTCACGCCAGAACCCCGCCCTGATGGCATAGCGGTCGTGCTCGTCGATCTGGTCGTCCTTGTGCGCGAGCAGCCCGAAGCGTGCCGCGTACCTGAGGAGTTCGCCGTCGATGCGGTGCGGGATGCGGGGGTACATCGTGGACAGCTTCTGCAGGTGGACCGTCTCCGGGAGCCGTTCCATCCAGCGCCGGGCGAAGACCTGGCCGACCTCGAAGGGGTCGCCGCCGACGGTGGTGATGTCCTCCTCCCGGTCCGCCCAGCGCTGTTCCGCACTGGTGAGCTGGGCGAGGGTCGGCAGTGAAGCGGTCTCGGACGGCTCGCCGAGGGGGCCCTGGCGCTCCACCCAGCCCTTGTCGGACGACCAGCGCAGGGTCGCGTTGCCGGCGGGCTGCGGGACGGGGTGCTGCGCGGTCTGCGTCCCGGGCGCGCGCAGGCTCGCCAGGTCCTTGGGGGTGGGCACGCCCTTGTGGGCGGGTCCGGGCTGCGGGTGGGGGACGGCCTCGTCGGCCGGCGGGACGCCGGTGCCGTTGCGGGCGGCCGCGGCCTGCGCCTCCGACGCCCGCTCGGCGGAGGCGGCGAGGGCGGCCTCGGGCAGCGGCGCCGAGAGGATGGCGGCGATCTCGGGGCGCGGGGCGGGCGGGGGCGGGCACACGCCGCCCGTGTCCTTGGCACGCACGGCCTTGGTGATCCAGGCGCGGTCGAGCACCCGCCGCTCGTCGGCCTCGGCGACCAGGTCCTCGGACTGGTTGTAGTCGCCGTCGGCGGCCTGGACGGCCCACAGATGGACGGCTACGCCGTGTTCCTTCGCGGACATGAGGCCGGGCAGCAGATCGCCGTCGCCGGTCACCAGCACCACGTCGGAGCAGGCACGGTTTCTGGCCAGTTCGGTCAGCTCGGCGTGCATGGCGGCGTCGACGCCCTTCTGCGCCCACCGCCCGTCACTGCGGGTGAGGGCGCCCAGCCGAACGGTCACCCGGGGCATGACCCGCAGCCTGCGGTGCTCGGGCTGCGGGACGCGGTCGGGTGCGCCGTCGAACCAGTAGATGCGCAGCAGGGGCTGTTCCGTGTCGGCCTCGGCGCGCTCGCGCAGGCCCTGGATCAGCGCGGTGTGGTCGACGGTGATGCGGGAACGGGCGGGCTCTCCGGCCAGCAGACTCGCGGCTGCGCCCAGCAAGTAGCCGGCGTCCACCAGGACGACGCAACGATCCACGCGTTCCACCCTCTTCCAATTCGGCGGAGGGCCGGCGGGCCCGGACATGGGGGGTGGGTCCGCCGACCCGGGGTTCGCTCACTCAGGGTTTCCTTCGAGTCTGCCCGACACCACCGGCGTCAAGGGCCGGAACTCGATCATCGGCGTGGCGGATCGGGAAACCGCGCATGATACCTCGGCTACTACGCTCAGCAATGATCCAACATGCGGCCTTTATGGTGATATGTGAGTCTGACAGCGGTTCTGGACCCCCAGATCTCCCACAGGAGGCATCACGATGGCGAAGAACAAGAACCGCAAGCAGGGCAGCCAGCACGACCGCGCATCCGCCGCGGAGCGTGGCGCGGAGGAGGCCAAGTCGACGGCGTACGAGACGCAGACGCAGGCCCAGGGCAGCCCGGCCGATGTCGCGCGCAAGCACCAGAAGCGCTTCGGCCACAACTGACGGTTCGTACGGCCGGCAGGCCGAGAGGGGTGCCCCGCCGGTCGGCGGGGCGCCCCTCTCGCGGGTCGGTGTCCGGGGCGTCAGCCGGCCAGGCAGGACGGGCCGAGCAGCACCTTGAGGTCGCCGAAGAGGGCGGGGTCCGGCTTGACGCGGTGCCGGTCCAGCCGGAGCACGGTGGTCTTGCGGGGGCCCTGGAGCCTGATGCGCACCTCGGTGTCGCCGCGGTGGTGGCTGAGCACCTCGCCGAGCCTGCTGACCATGGGCGGGGTGACCCTGACCGTGGGGATGGTCAGGACGACGGGTGCGTTCGACCCGGCGTTCGAGATGTCGGGGACCTGCATCTCCATGGCGACCAGGCGCGGCACGTCCTCGCGCTTGTCGAGGCGTCCCTTGACGAAGACGACGGTGTCCTCGACGAGCTGGGTGGAGACCAGCTGATAGGTCGCGGGGAAGAACATGCACTCGATGGAGCCCGCGAGGTCCTCCACGGTGGCGATGGCCCAGGCGTTGCCCTGCTTGGTCATCTTGCGCTGCAGGCCGGAGATGATGCCGCCCACGGTGACGATCGCGCCGTCCGCGTGCTCGCCCCCGGTGAGCTGGGAGATCGCCGCGTCCGACTTGTCGGACAGGACGTGCTCCAGGCCGAAGAGCGGGTGGTCGGAGACGTAGAGGCCGAGCATCTCGCGTTCCTGGGCGAGCAGGTAGGACTTCTCCCACTCGATGTCGGAGAACTCGACGTCCAGGCCGAAGCCGGGCTCGTCGCTCGACTCGTCGCCCATGCCGCCGAAGAGGTCGAACTGTCCCTCGGCCTCCTTGCGCTTGACCTGCACCACGTTGTCGATCATCGGCTCGTGGTGGGCGACGAGTCCCTTGCGGGTGTGCCCCATCTCGTCGAACGCACCGGCCTTGATGAGCGACTCGACGGTCCGCTTGTTGCAGACGACCGCCTCGACCTTGTCGAGGAAGTCGGGGAAGGTGGAGTACTTCCCCTTCGCCTTGCGGCACCTGATGATCGAGTCGACCACGTTCGACCCGACGTTGCGGACGGCGGTCAGTCCGAAGAGGATCACGTCGTCACCCTGGGCGGCGAAGTTCGACTCGGACTCGTTGACGTTCGGCGGGAGGACCTTGATGCCCATGCGCCGGCACTCGTTGAGGTAGACCGCGGACTTGTCCTTGTCGTCCTTGACGGACGTCAGCAGGGCCGCCATGTACTCGGCCGGGTAGTTCGCCTTGAGGTAGGCGGTCCAGTAGGTGACCAGGCCGTACGCCGAGGAGTGCGCCTTGTTGAAGGCGTATCCGGCGAACGGGACCAGGACGTCCCACAGGGCCTTGATCGCCGCGTCGGAGAAGCCGTTCTTCTTGGCTCCGGCCTCGAAGAGGACGAAGTTCTTCGCCAGCTCGTCGGCCTTCTTCTTGCCCATCACACGGCGCAGGATGTCGGCCTCGCCGAGCGAGTAGCCGGCGACGATCTGGGCGGCCTTCTGCACCTGCTCCTGGTACACGATCAGGCCGTAGGTGAGGCCGAGGACCTCCTTGAGGGGCTCCTCCAGCTCCGGGTGGATCGGGGTGATCTCCTGCCGGGCGTTCTTGCGCTCGGCGTAGTTCGTGTGCGAGTTCATGCCCATCGGGCCCGGCCGGTAGAGGGCCGAGACGGCGGAGATGTCCTCGAAGTTGTCGGGCTGCATCTGGCGCAGCAGCGACCGCATGGGGCCGCCGTCGAACTGGAACACCCCGAGCGTGTCACCGCGGCACAGCAGCTCGTAGGTCTTGGGGTCGTCCAGGGGCAGGGAGAGCATCTCCAGGTCGACGCCCTTGTTGGCCTTCACCATCTTGATGGCGTCGTCCATGATCGTCAGGTTGCGCAGGCCCAGGAAGTCCATCTTGAGCAGGCCGAGCGACTCGCACTGGGGGTAGTCCCACTGCGTGATCGTCACGCCGTCGGTGTGCCGCACCCAGATGGGCGCGTGGTCGACGATCGGCTCGCTGGACATGATCACGCCGGCCGCGTGCACACCCATCTGCCGGACGAGGCCCTCCACGCCCTTGGCGGTGTCGATGACCTTCCGGACGTCGGGCTCGTTCTCGTACATCCCCCGGATCTCGCCCGCCTCGCTGTAGCGCGGGTGCTTCGGGTCGGTGATGCCGTTGAGGTCGATGCCCTTGCCGAGGACGTCGGCGGGCATGGCCTTGGTGAGACGGTCGCCCATCGCGTAGGGGTAGCCCAGGACGCGCGCGGAGTCCTTGATCGCGTTCTTGGCCTTGATCTTGCCGTAGGTGCCGATCATGGCGACCTTGTCGGCGCCGTACTTCTCGGTGACGTACCGGATGACCTCGACGCGCCGGCGCTCGTCGAAGTCGATGTCGACGTCGGGCATGGAGAC
Source organism: Kitasatospora papulosa (assembly GCF_000717245.1). Lineage (GTDB taxonomy): Bacteria > Actinomycetota > Actinomycetes > Streptomycetales > Streptomycetaceae > Streptomyces > Streptomyces papulosus. The sequence continues at coordinate 1,032,734 of NZ_JNYQ01000001.1, read as the reverse complement.
GCGCTCGGGGTTGAGGAAGCGCTCGAAGATCAGTCCGTGGGTGATCGGGTCGAGGTCGGTGATGCCCATGGCGTAGGCGACGATCGAACCGGCGGCGGAACCACGGCCGGGACCCACCGCGATGCCGTTGTTCTTGGCCCACATGATGAAGTCGGCGACGACGAGGAAGTACCCCGGGAACCCCATCTGGATGATGATGTCCATCTCGTACTCGGCCTGCTTCTGCCGGTCCTCGGGGACGCCGCCGGGGTAGCGGCGGCCCATGCCGGCCCGGACCTCCTCCTGGAACCAGGTGATCTCCGTGAAGCCTTCCGGGATGTCGAACTTCGGCATCAGGTCGCGCTTCTCGAACATGCCGGTCGTGTCGATCTGCTGCGCGACAAGGAGGGTGTTGGCGCAGCCCTCCTGCCAGGCGTCCGAGGAGTCGACGCCGTACATCTCGTCCGTCGTCTTGAGGTAGTAACCCGTCCCGTCGAAGCGGAAGCGGTCGGGGTCGGAGAGGTTCTTGCCGGTCTGGATGCAGAGCAGGGCGTCGTGCGCGGTCGCCTCGTTGGCGTACGTGTAGTGCGAGTCGTTCGTCACGAGCGGCGGGATGTCCAGCTTCCGGCCGATCTCCAGGAGCCCGTCGCGGACCCGGCGCTCGATCTCGATGCCGTGGTCCATCAGCTCCAGGAAGTACCGGCCCTCACCGAAGATGTCCTTGTAGTCGGAGGCCGCCTGGACGGCCTCGTCGAACTGACCGAGCCGCAGCCGGGTCTGCACCTCGCCGGACGGGCAGCCGGTGGAGGCGATGAGCCCCTCGGACCACTGGGAGATGGTCTCCCTGTCCATGCGGGGCCACTTCTGCAGCCAGCCCTCGGCGTACGCGTCCGAGGAGAGCTTGAAGAGGTTGTGCAGCCCGGTGCTGTTGGCCGCCCAGATCGTCTTGTGGGTGTAACCGCCGGAACCCGAGACGTCGTCCCGCTTCTGGTGCGGCTGCCCCCACTGGACCTTGCGCTTGTGCTTGCGGGACTCCGGGGCGACGTAGGCCTCGATCCCGATGATCGGCGTCACCCCGGCCTTCTTCGCGGAGTGGAAGAAGTCGTACGCCCCGTGGAGGTTGCCGTGGTCGGTCATCGCGATGTGCGACATGCCCATGTCGTTGCACGCCTCGAACATGTCCTTGAGCCGCGCGGCACCGTCCAGCAGCGAGTACTGGGTGTGGACGTGCAGGTGCGTGAAGGGCGGCTTGCTCACGGCGCTGTGCCTCCGGGTCGGTCTTCAGGGCGGCGCGAAGCGCCACGATGAGGGTGGTGGTGGGACGACGGGCGGGAGATGACGGTCGGGGGGGACAGCGTGGAAGTCTACGTCGCCGAGGGCACGGACGACGGGCACTCCACGGTACGGTCACGCGTTGGAAGACGCGGGGACGCCCGTCCCTTTTGTCATGAACGCCATGTACCAGGAGGCACCCAGCGATGTCGGACACGCAGACCGGCGCAGAGCAGCGCGGGGAGCAGATCCTCGCCGTTTTCGACACCGCGTTCGGGCAGCTCCTGGCCGCCGACCCCGCAGCGTTCCGTGTGAAGTTCCGCAAGATGGCGGGTTCGGCCTTCGCGTTCTACCGGGGCTCGGCGGGTCTGTTCTACTCCGACCTGGACCGTGAGCAGCACACCGGCCCCTACCTGGACGAACGCACCAGCCGGGTGTGGATCCACGGTGACCTGCACGCCGAGAACTTCGGCACGTACATGGACGCCAACGGCCGGCTCGTGTTCAACGTCAACGACTTCGACGAGGCCTATGTGGGCCCCTTCACCTGGGACCTCAAGCGGTTCGCCGCGTCCGTCGCCCTGATCGGCTACGCGAAGGCGCTCGGCGACGACCAGATCACCGAGCTCGTCCGTGTCTACGCCGCCGCCTACCGGGAGCGGATCCACGCCCTGGCGACGGGCGCAAAGAACGACGAGGTGCCGCCCTTCACCCTGGACACCGCCGAGGGCCCGCTGCTCGGCGCGCTGCGCGACGCCCGCTCGCTGACCCGGTTCGGGCTGCTCGACTCGATGACGGAGATCCGGGACTTCGAGCGCCGGTTCACCGCCGACGGCGGTGCGATCGACCTGGACGCGGCGACGCGCTACAAGGTGCTGGCGGCGTTCGACGGCTATCTGGAGACGCTGCCGGAGTCGAGCCTGACCCGGCCCGACTCGTACCGGGTGAAGGACGTGGTCGGCCGCCGGGGCATCGGCATCGGTTCGGCCGGTCTGCCCTCGTACAACATCCTCCTCGAGGGCAACAGCGACGCCCTGGAGAACGACGTGGTGATCTACCTCAAGCAGGCCCAGACCCCGGCGGTCTCCCGGCACATCGACGACGCCTCCGTGCGGGACTACTTCCAGCACGAGGGGCACCGCACGGTGATCTCGCAGCGCGCGCTCCAGGCGCACGCCGACCCGTGGCTGGGCTGGACCGAGCTGGACGGTTCCGGTCAGCTGGTCGCCGAGGTCTCCCCGTACGCGGTCGATCTGGACTGGTCCGACATCGACGAGCCGGACGAGATCGCGGCGGTGGTCGCCGATCTCGGCCGGGCCACGGCCACGATGCACGCGGCGGCGGACGACGAGAGCGGGCACTCGCTGGTGCCGTTCTCCACCGAGCGCGCGATCGACGCGGCCATCGCCGCGGACGAGGAGGGCTTCGCCGAGCTCCTGGTCGACTTCGCGCACAGCTACGGCGCGCGCACCCGGGCCGACCACCAGATCTTCGTCGACCTCTTCCGCAACGGCCGCATCCCGGGCCTCTAGCACCTTCCGCGGGAGCCCGGGCCACCGGGCCCCGCGGATCCTTAGTGCTCGCTTACAGGGGCGCATGGCACACTCTCCGGCGATGGACGTATCAGGGACGCAGATGAGAGCGATGCGCGCGGGGCTGTTCACCGCGCTCGTCGTCACGCTCTCCTCCGCGTCCCATGTGCTGCTCTCCCGGGTCCCGCTGCCGCTGACCGCCGTCGCGCTGCTGGCCGGGGCGGTCTTCGCCGTGGCGTTCGCGCTGGCGGGCCGTGAGCGCGGCTTCGGGGCGATCGCCGGTCTGCTGGTTCCGCTGGAGCTGGCGGCGGACACGGTGTTCACCACGGGCCAGCACCTCTGCTACGGCGCCGCGGGCGGCCCGATCGCGGGCCCGCTGCGCTCCGTGGGCGTCGACGTGCTCTGCGGCGGGGAGGCCGGGTCCGGGGCCGACGGACTCTCCGGCGTGGCCTCGGTCGGCACCCCGCTGGCCGGGGTGACCGGGAACGGCGGCCACGCAGCCGCCCTGCTCGCCTCTCCCGGCCCCGCCGTCCCCTGGCTGCTGCTCGCCGCCCACGTGGCGGTGGGCCTGCTGGCCGCCGCCTGGCTGCGGCGCGGCGAGTCGGCGCTGGCGGGGCTGCTGCGCGCGGCGGCCGCCGTCGCGTTCCGCCCGCTGCTCACCGCGGTCGCCGTGACCGGCACGGCCCGGCGCCGCGGACGGCCCGGCGCCGCCCGCACCGGCCGCCCGCACCCGCTCGCCCCCGTCCGCCTCCTGGTGCACTCCGTGGGACGGAGGGGCCCGCCGTACCCGGCCTTCACCCCTGCCTGAGTACGCGGTACGCCCCCTTTCCGAGCCACCCCACCTACGGAGCACCCCCATGAGCAAGCGCAACAGCCAGGCCAGCAAGTCCGCCGCCCGCGAGCGGCTGCGCGCGGAGCGCGAGCGCCAGGCCAAGAAGGACAAGGCACGCAAGCAGATCGTCGTCGGCGTCTCGGTCGTGGCCGTGCTGGCGATCGCCGGCGGTGTCAGCTACGGCGTGATGCAGCTGAACAAGCCCTCCGCCTGGGAGGCCGCGGCGGACGCGAAGAACGTCACCGCCCCCAAGAACACCTCGGGTGACGACGGCACGACCGTCGTGATCGGCGAGTCGAGCGCCAAGAAGACCCTGGAGCTCTACGAGGACTCGCGCTGCCCGATCTGCGCCACGTTCGAGCAGGCGGTCGGCGAGACCGTGTCCAAGGACGTCGACGCCGGCAAGTACAAGATCAAGTACGTCGGTGCGACCTTCATCGACAACTCGGACAGCGGCGAGGGCTCGAAGAACGCCCTGAGCGCGCTGGGCGCGGCGCTCGACGTGAGCCCCGAGGCCTTCCTGGAGTACAAGACCGCGCTGTACTCCGCGAAGTACCACCCCGAGGAGGCGAACGACAAGTTCGCCAAGGACAGCTACCTGATCGAGGTGGCGGACTCGGTGGACGCACTGAAGGGCAACAAGGCCTTCCGGAAGAACGTCGAGGACGGCACGTTCGACGCCTGGGCGATCAAGATGTCCAAGGCGTTCGACAAGAGCGGGGTGCAGGGCACGCCGACCCTCAAGATGGACGGCAAGAAGCTCACCGCCGAGGGCAGCGAGAACGCCCCCATGACGGTGGCGGACTTCAACACCGCGGTCACCAAGGCGCTGAAGGGCTGATCCACGGCCGGCCCGCGCCGGCAGCCGGGCCGCCCGGCAGGAGATCACGCGGCCGGAAGGGGCCCTCGGGCACCACTCCCGGTGTCATCCGGCCAACAGGCGGGCGAACTTCCTGTGTTCCCCCGCCTGTTCGCTCTACTCATCAGTAGGGTGATCGCCCGTGACCAGTCGACAGTTCTCCACCGCGCCCACCCGCCGCACGGTCGTCAAGGCCGCCGCCGCCACCGCGGTCGCCGGTTCCGTGCTCGCCGCCGCCACGAGCGCCCGCGCAGCCGGCGGCCCCGCCTTCCTGCACGGCGTCGCCTCCGGCGACCCGCTGCCCGACGGCATCCTCCTGTGGACCCGCGTCACCCCCGCGCCGGACGCCGTACCGGGCTCGGGGCTGGGCGCGGACACCCCGGTGGTCTGGGAGATCGCCGAGGACAAGGCCTTCTCCCGCGTCGCGGCCCGGGGCACGGCCGTCGCGCGGGCCGGCTCCGACCACACGGTCAAGGCCGACGTCCGGGGGCTGCGCCCGGCCACGGCGTACTTCTTCCGCTTCTCCGTGGCCGGCGGCGGGGCGGAGGACGGGCAGGGTGTCCTCTCCCCCGTCGGCCGTACCCGCACGGCGCCCGCTGCCGGGACCTCGGTCCCGGGAATCCGTTTCGGCGTGGTGTCCTGCGCCAACTGGGAGGCCGGCTGGTTCTCCCCGTACCGCCATCTCGCGGCACGTGCCGACCTGGACGCCGTCCTGCACCTGGGTGACTACATCTACGAGTACGCGTCGGGCAGTTACCCGACCCAGGACACCGTCGTCCGCCCGCACGCCCCGCTGCACGAGATCGTCTCCCTCGCCGACTACCGGCTGCGGCACGCCACGTACAAGACGGACACCGACCTCCAGGCGCTGCACGCCGCCCATCCGGTGATAGCCATCTGGGACGACCACGAGTTCGCCAACGACGCCTGGTCGGGCGGGGCCGAGAACCACACCCCGGGCACCGAGGGCCCGTGGACGGCCCGGATGGCCGCCGCGAAGCAGGCGTACTTCGAGTGGATGCCGGTCCGCGCCTCCACGGAGGGCACCGTCTACCGACGCCTGCGCTTCGGCGACCTGGCCGAACTGCACCTGCTCGACCTGCGCAGCTTCCGCTCCGAGCAGGCGTCCGTCGGCAGCGGGGCGGTCGACGACCCGGAGCGCTCGATCACGGGGCGTGCGCAACTGGACTGGCTGAAGGCGGGACTGACGGCATCGGACGCCCGCTGGAAGCTGGTCGGCACCTCGGTGATGATCTCGCCGGTCGCCTTCGGGGCGTTGCCGGCCCATCTGCTGGCGCCGCTCGCCGAGCTGCTGGGGCTGCCGGCGGAAGGGCTCGCGGTCAACGTCGACCAGTGGGACGGCTACACGGACGACCGCAAGGAGCTGATCTCCCATCTGCGGGACCACGCCGTGACCGACACGGTCTTCCTGACCGGCGACATCCACATGGCGTGGGCCAACGACGTACCCGTCCAGGCGGCGACGTATCCCCTGTCGGCGTCCGCCGCCACCGAGTTCGTGGTCACCTCGGTCACCTCGGACAATCTGGACGACATCCTGCGGGTGGCCCCCCGGACGGTGTCCGTCGTCGCGGCGACGGCGGTCAAGGCGGCGAACCGCCACGTGAAGTGGGTCGATCTCGACTCGCACGGCTACGGCGTCCTCGACGTGACGGCCGAGCGCTCGCAGATGGACTACTACGCCGTCTCCGACAAGACGGACAAGGGAGCGGCGTCGTCCTGGGTCCGCTCCTACCGCACGCTCAGCGGCACCCAGCGGGTCGAGCGGGTCGGCGCCCCGGTGCGCTGACCCGCCCGGACACCCGTGACGGGCCGCGTCCCCGGGGCGCGGCCCGTTCCCGTGAAGCCGTTCCCGTGGCGCCGTTCCCGGCGTGGCGCTACAGCGTGGCCAGGAAGCCGAGCGAGACCTTCCAGGTCAGTTCGGCCGCGTCCTGGTCGAAGTCGGGCAGCTCCGGGTCCGTGAACAGGTGTCCGGCCCCCGGGTAGCGGTAGACCTCGACGTCGGCGCCGGTCCGCTGCATCTGGAGGTACCAGCTGGTCTGCCAGTCGTGCGACTCGAACGGGTCGGGGTCGGCCACGTGCAGCTGTACGGGCAGCTCGTCCACCGAGGCGTTCTCCGCGATGTCCGAGGTGCCGTGGAGCAGCAGCAGCCCGCGGGCCTTGGCGTCGCCGAGCGCGAGGGTCTGCGCGACCGACGCCCCGAACGAGAACCCCGCATAGACGAGGCCCTGGTCGGAGTAGGGCGCGGCGGCCAGGACGGCACGCTTGAGCAGCTCGTCCTTGCCCACCTGGTCCTTGAAGGCCATTCCCTCCTCGACGGTGTCGAAGGTGTGCCCCTCGAAGAGATCGGGCACGCGCACGTCGTGGCCGGCTGCGCGCAGCCGGTCGGCAGCCGCGTGCACAGCGGGCCTCAGACCGTAGGTCGAGTGGAAAAGCATGATGTTCATGCGTCCCATGGTGCCAGTTGTGCCCCGATCGCTTGGAGGACGACGGAATGGAGAACGTACTGCGGCCCCTGCTCGTGGTGGGCGGGTCGCTGATCATCACGCTGCTGGTGGGCTGGCTGGTGGACCTGCTGCTGCGCCGCGCCGACAGCCGCCACCACGAGACGCCCTTGTGGGGCCTGCTCCGGCTCTGCCGCCCGCCGCTGCAGGTGGTCCTCTGCACGGCGCTGCTGCGGGCCAGCTTCGGCCAGATCAAGCTGGACGTGGTGCGGGACCACCGGGCGGGGATCGGCCAGGTCCTGACCCTGGTGCTGATCGCGGCGTCGGCCTGGCTGGTGATCCGTGCCGCGGCCACCGTCGTGCAGTCCTCGTACGCCCGTTACGCGACGTCCACCCGCGATCCCGCGCGGGTCCGCCGGGTCCGCACCCAGGTCACCCTGATCCAGCGGGTGGTCACCGCGGTGGTGGCGACGGTCGCGATCGCCGCGATGCTGCTCACCTTCCCCGCGATGCGCACGGTCGGCACCTCGATGCTGGCCTCCGCCGGTGTGATCGGCATCGTCGCCGGTGTCGCCGCCCAGTCGACGCTCGGCAACCTCTTCGCCGGCTTCCAGATCGCCTTCGGCGACATGGTGCGCATCGGTGACACCGTGGTGGTGGACGGGGAGTGGGGGACGATCGAGGAGATCACCCTGACCTTCCTCGCCGTACGGACCTGGGACGAGCGGCGGATCACGATGCCGGTGTCCTACTTCACGAGCAGGCCGTTCGAGAACTGGTCGCGCGGCGGGGTGCAGATGACCGGCACCGTCTTCCTGCAGCTCGACCACTCGGCGCCGATCGCGGCGATGCGCGAGAAGCTCCGGGACATACTCGGCGAGTGCGCCGCCTGGGACGGCCGCGACTGGTCCCTGGCCGTGACGAACACCACTCCGACGACGATCGAGGTGCGGGCCGTGGTGACCGCGAAGGACGCGGACGACATCTGGACGGTGCGCTGTGCCGTGCGGGAGCAGATGATCGGCTGGCTGCGGGACCACCACCCCTACGCCCTGCCCCGCGTGGTGACGTCACCCGCGGCGCTGCCGCCGGGCGACCACTGGCGGGAGCTGACGGGCGCGGAGTCCCTCCGGACCCCGTCGGTCGGCAACGTGCCGACCCCGGACAAGGCCCCCCGCACGGGGCGCGGCTGAACCACCGTGCGGCGGTGGCTCCTCAGCGCAGGCTGCGGACGTCGAGGTAGCGCAGCACCCGGTCGACGACCTCCGGGTCCGATCCGGGCTCGCTGCGGGCCGAGAGCACCTCGTGCCGGGCTGCCGACAGCAGCTCGCGCTGCACCCGGCCGAACGCCTTGAAGCGCTCCGCGCGCTGCGCGTAAGCCTCACGCCGCTCGTCGTCGACCATGTCCGGGCTGATCCGGGCCCCGATGTCGTACGCGGCGCGCTGGAGCCTCTCCTGGACCTCCTCGGGGAAGTCCTCGACGCCCTCGATCTCCTTGAGCCGGCGCTTGGCCGCCTTCGCCGCCCGGATCGCGAGTTCCCGTTCCAGGGCCTGTTCCGCGTCCGTGTCGGCCCGGACCCCGAGCTTGCGCACCAGCCACGGCAGGGTCAGGCCCTGGAACACCAGTGTGGCCATGATCACGGCGAACGCGACGAAGATGATCTCGTCGCGGCCGGGGAAGGGTTTCCCGTCGTCCGTCTCCAGCGGGATCGCGAGGGCCAGCGCCACCGAGGCCACGCCGCGCATCCCCGCCCACCACATGACGACGGTCTCGCGCCAGCTGGTGGGGATCTCCTCGCTGTAGTCGCGGCGGGTGTGCAGCCGCTTGGCGAGCCAGGTGGCCGGCAGCAGCCACAGGAGCCGTACGCCGACGACGACCGCGACGATCGCCAGGCCCCAGCCGACGAACTGCAGCTCACGGCCGTCGGCGGTGCCGAACACGCTGTGGAGTTCCAGTCCGATGAGGCCGAAGGCGACTCCGGTCACCAGGGTGTCGACGATCTCCCAGAAGGACCGGCCGGTGAGCCGCCCCAGGACGTCGTCGGCGTCCGCGGTGTGCTCGGCGAGGAAGAGCGCGGTGGTGAGGACGGCGAGGACGCCGGAGCCCATCAGCTCCTCGGCGAGGACGTAGCTGACGAAGGGCACCAGCAGGGTGAGCCCGACCTGGAGCGTGGCGTCGCCCAGCAGGCCCATGAGCTTGATGGTCAGCCAGCCGAGCACCAGGCCGACGACCACGGCGACCACCGCGGAGAGGACCAGCAGCCCGAACGCCTCGGGGAGCGAGAAGGTGCCGCTGACGGCTGCGGCGATCGCCACGTGGTACAGGACGATGGCCGTGACGTCGTTGAACAGACCCTCGCCCTCGAGGATCGAGACGAGCCTGCGCGGGAGCCCGACCGAGCCCGCGACCGCGGTGGCGGCGACGGGGTCGGGCGGGGCGACGAGGGCGCCCAGTGCCACGGCGGCGGCGATGGGCAGGCCGGGCACCACGGCGTTCGCGACCGTGGCGACGGCCGCCGTCGTGACGAAGACGAGGGCGACCGCGAGCAGGAAGATCGGCCGTTTGTTGGCCGCGAACTGCCGCCAGGAGGTCCGCTGCACCGAGGCGTAGAGCAGCGGAGGCAGCAGGGCGGGCAGGATGATCTCCGGCGGGATGTCCACGTCGGGGACGAAGCTCGCGAAGGCCATGGCGATGCCCGCGAGCGTCATCAGCACCGGTGCGGGGAGGCCCAGCCGCTCCCCCAACGGCACGGTGACCACCGCTCCCAGGAGAAGCAGGAGCAGGAGTGCCATCTGGTCCACGTCGTACCTTCCGCAGCGCGCCGGGCCGGGGCCCGTTGATCAGCCGGTCAGGGCCCCAGCGTGCCACGCGGGACCGGCGGACCTGTGGCGCCCTCCGGGCGGGCCGGGGTCAGAGCGCGCGGCGCATGGCCCGGTGCGGCATCCCGGCGTCCGGGAACTCGGGGCCGTACGCCGTGTAGCCGAGCCGTTCGTAGAAGCCGAGCGCCTGTGTCTGGGCGTGCAGGTCGACGGCGGCCAGGCCCAGGGCGCGGGCCTCGTCCTCGATGGCGCGGACCAGGGCCGCCCCGACGCCCAGACCGCGGGCCTCACGCGTCACGGCGAGCCGGCCGAGCGACCCGACGGTGTGGGCGCCGCCGGTCTTCCCCGCCGCCGCCTCACCGTGCAGCAGCCGTCCCGTGCCGAGCGCGGAGCCGTCCGCGGCCACGGCGAGGACGTGCACCGCCGTGGCGTCGTGGGTGTCGTACTCGATGTCCTCGGGCACCTGCTGCTCGCCGACGAAGACGTCCTTGCGGACCTGGAAGCAGGCGGCGAGGTCGCTCTCGTCGAGGGCCCTGCGCGTGCTGTACGGGGCGGTCGGGGCGGTCACTGGCTCTCCGCCGCGATGGTGTCGAGTGCGTGGCGCAGGTCGTCCGGGTAGGTGCTCTCGAATTCCACCCAGCCGCCGTCGGCGGGGTGCTCGAAGCCGAGCCGGACCGCGTGCAGCCACTGGCGCGTCAGGCCGAGGCGCTTGGCCAGCGTGGGGTCGGCGCCGTAGGTCAGGTCGCCGACGCAGGGGTGGCGGTGCGCGGACATGTGCACGCGGATCTGGTGCGTGCGTCCCGTCTCCAGCTTGATGTCGAGCAGGCTGGCCGCGCGGTAGGCCTCGATGAGGTCGTAGTGCGTCACGGAGGGCTTGCCCTCGGCGGTGACGGCCCACTTGTAGTCGTGCTGGGGGTGGCGGCCGATGGGGGCGTCGATGGTGCCGCTCATCGGATCCGGGTGGCCCTGGACCAGCGCGTGGTACTTCTTCTCGACGACCCGGTCGCGGAACTGCGCCTTGAGCAGGGTGTAGGCCCGCTCGGACTTGGCCACGACCATCAGGCCGGAGGTACCGACGTCCAGCCGGTGCACGATGCCCTGGCGCTCGGCGGCGCCCGACGTCGAGATGCGGTAGCCGGCCGCGGCGAGGCCGCCGATGACGGTGGTGCCGGTCCAGCCCGGGCTGGGATGGGCGGCGACACCGACCGGCTTCATGATGACGACGATGTCGTCGTCGTCGTGCACGATCTCCATGCCCTCGACGGGCTCGGCGACGATCTGGACCGGAGCGGGTGCCTGGGGCATCTCCACTTCCATCCAGGCGCCGCCGTGCACCCGCTCGGACTTCCCGGCCACGGCACCGTCCACCTGCACCTTCCCGGCCGCGGCCAGCTCGGCGGCCTTGGTGCGGGAGAAACCGAACATCCGGGAGATGGCGGCGTCGACGCGCTCGCCCTCCAGGCCGTCGGGTACGGGCAGGGTGCGGACCTCGGGATACGTACTCACCAGTCGAGTATGCCTTGCGCCCACTAGTCCTTGTGCACGGTGCCGTCGGGGTCCAGGCCCTTGAAGGAGAGGATCACGATGAGGATTCCGCCGCACACGATCGCGGAGTCGGCGAGGTTGAAGACGGCGAAGTGCGCCGGGGCGATGAAGTCGACGACCGCGCCCTTGAAGACGCCCGGCGCGCGGAAGATGCGGTCGGTGAGGTTGCCGAGCGCCCCGCCGAGCAGGAGCCCGAGGGCGATGGCCCAGGGCAGGCTGTAGAGCTTGCGGGCGAGCCGCACGATCACGACGATCACGACGGCGGCGATGGCCGTGAAGATCACGGTGAACGCCTCGCCGATCCCGAACGCGGCGCCCGCGTTGCGGATCGCGTCGAACTTGAGCCAGTCGCCGAAGATCTCGATGGGCTCCTCGTGCTCCAGCTTCGCGACCACGATCATCTTGCTGATCAGGTCGAGCAGGTAGGCGAGCACGGCCACCACGAGGAGGACGAGGACCTTCTTCCTGCCCCGGCCGCCGCCGGTGTCGTCGCTCCCGGCCGGGAGCGAGCCCTCGGAGGGCTGCTGGGGCTCAGCCCCGTCGGCCCCCTCGGCATCGGGGATGTCCGGCGTACCGATGATGCGCTCCGCCTCTGCCACGTGAGTCCCTCAACCCTAGGTACCTGACTGAGGACGAGGGTACGACACACCCGGGGTTTCAGGGGCCTCAGGCCCCGGACGACCTGCCCCGACGCGCCGCGGGTACGGCCGGGCCCGGTACGGCCTCGCGGGGTGCGGACCGACCGGGCCAGGGGGACTAGCCGCGCCGCTCCTGCTTCTGCTTGTCCTCCACGCAGAGCGTGGCCCGGGGGAAGGCCTGCATCCGCGCCTTGCCGATCGGCTTGCCGCAGATCTCGCAGAGGCCGTAGGTGCCCGCGTCGAGCCTGGCGAGGGCGCGCTCGGTCTGGTCCAGGGTCTCCTGGGCGTGGGCCGCCAGGGACAGCTCGTGCTCGCGGGTGATGTTCTTCGTGCCGGTGTCCGCGTCGTCGTCGCCCGCTCCGTCCCCGGAGTCACGCATCAGACCGGCCAGGGCCTCGCCCGAGGCCTCCAGCTCGCTGCGCAGCCGCAGGACCTCGCCGGTCAGTTCGGTCCGTGCCTCCTCGACCTCCTCGGGGGTCCAGGGGTCCTCCCCGGGCCTGACCGCCAGGTCCGCGGGCGCCGTCGCCACACCGCCCCCGGCCGGGGGGACCGCCGTGGCGGTGCCCTCTCCTGCAGCCGCGGACCGGGCCGCGCTCTTCTTGGCTACCACCGTGTGGACTCCTGTCTGCTCGGCGGCCTGAGCCGCCCCCGTGGCCTTCTTCGACGCCTTCTTCGACGCCTTCCTGGCTGCGCTCTTCTTCGCCGTGCTCTTCTTCGCCGCGCTCTTCTTCGCGGGCCTGCCGTGCACCGCGTCCGGGCCGGCCTGTTCCGGCTCCTGCGGATGCGACGCCGCCTTCTTCCTGGCGGCCGTCCTCTTCGCGGCCTTCCTCGCCGGCTCCTCCCCGCCCGTTCCCTCGCCGGTCCTCCCGCCCGCGTTCGCGGTCTCCTCCTCGGCAGCCGCAGCCGTGGATCTCTCGGACGCCGTTCTCGATACGGCGGTCTTCTTCGCCACCATGGCCGCGGCCCCTTCACATATTGTGATCTTGCACGCGAATCGTGCTGGGACGATAAATCGACCCCAGGCCCGCGGCAACGGGGCACGCCGCCGTTTCGCCCTCCGCACGACATGCCGGTGGTGCGCCTGCAACCGTTGTGCCCAGCTCCCCGCGTGGTAATCCGCCGCCGCACGGGCCTCCGGGACTCCTTCCGCCCCGACTGGCCATTCGGGTCAAGCCCCTCCCCGGGAACAAACGGGTCGGCCGTCGCCCGTGAGGGCCCGTACACTGGCCCCAGCGAGAGGCAGGGACGGGACGAGTAGCGTCGTACGCAGCCAGCAGCGAACCGGGGACGGTGGGAGCCCGGGGGCGAGCGCGCCGTGAAGATCACCCCGGAGCCGCCGGAAGAAAGCTTCGGACACGTGGGCTCCGCCCGCGGACACGAGGTCACTAGAACCGGCATCGCGACCCCAATGAGGGGGCCACGGGCGCACGCCCGCGGCCAAGGAGGGTGGTACCGCGGGAGCAGATCCGGCTCTCGTCCCTCCGACGGAAGTGGAAGACGTCCGCCGGAGGAAGCCCGCACATGACATCGCCGCAGTACCGCCAGGTACCCGCCCAGGTCGACCTGCCCGCCCTCGAGCACGCCGTGCTCGACTTCTGGCGCGACAGCAAGGTGTTCGCCAAGAGCCTCGAACAGTCCGAGGGCCGTCCCGAGTGGGTCTTCTACGAGGGCCCGCCGACCGCCAACGGCATGCCCGGTGCCCACCACATCGAGGCACGCGTCTTCAAGGACGTCTTCCCCCGCTTCCGCACCATGCAGGGCTACCACGTCGGCCGGAAGGCCGGCTGGGACTGCCACGGCCTGCCGGTCGAGCTCGCGGTGGAGAAGGAGCTGGGCTTCAACGGCAAGAAGGACATCGAGGCCTACGGCATCGCCGAGTTCAACGCGAAGTGCCGTGAGTCCGTCACCCGCCACACCGACGCGTTCGCCGAGCTCACGACCCGCATGGGGTACTGGGTCGACCTCGACGACGCCTACCGCACGATGGACCCGGAGTACGTCGACTCCGTGTGGTGGTCGCTGAAGGAGATCTTCGGCAAGGGCCTGCTGGTCCAGGACCACCGCGTGGCGCCCTGGTGCCCGCGCTGCGGCACCGGTCTGTCGGACCACGAGCTGGCCCAGGGGTACGAGACGGTCGTCGACCCGTCGGTCTTCGTCCGTTTCCCGCTGACGAGCGGGCCGCTGGCCGGCGAGGCCGCGCTGCTGGTCTGGACGACGACCCCCTGGACGCTGGTCTCCAACACCGCGGTCGCCGCGCACCCCGACGTCGACTACGTGGTCGCGACGGACGGCTCGGAGAAGCTGGTCGTGGCCCGGCCTCTCGTCGAGAAGGCGCTCGGCGAGGGCTGGGAGCTCACCGGTGAGGCCTTCACCGGCCGTGAGATGGAGCGCTGGACCTACGAACGCCCCTTCCAGCTGGTCGAGTTCCCGAGCGAGGCGCACTTCGTCGTCAACGCCGAGTACGTCACGACCGAGGACGGCACGGGTCTGGTCCACCAGTCCCCCGCGTTCGGCGCCGACGACCTCCTGGTCTGCAAGGCGTACGGCCTTCCCGTGGTGAACCCGGTCCGCCCCGACGGCACCTTCGAGGAGGGCCTCCCGCTGGTCGGCGGCGTCTTCTTCAAGAAGGCCGACGAGGCCCTGACCGAGGACCTGGACGCGCGGGGCAAGCTCTTCCGCCACGTCCCGTACGAGCACAGCTACCCGCACTGCTGGCGCTGCCACACGGCCCTGCTGTACTACGCGCAGCCGTCCTGGTACATCCGCACCACCGCGGTCAAGGACCGGCTCCTCCAGGAGAACGAGAAGACCAACTGGTTCCCGGAGTCCGTCAAGAACGGCCGCTTCGGCGACTGGCTGAACAACAACGTCGACTGGGCGCTGTCCCGCAACCGCTACTGGGGCACCCCGCTGCCGATCTGGCGCTGCGAGGACGACCACCTGACCTGTGTCGGCTCCCGCGCCGAGCTCTCCGGGCTGACCGGCCGCGACCAGTCGGACCTGGACCCGCACCGCCCGTTCATCGACGAGATCACCTTCACCTGCTCGCACGAGAACTGCCAGCTGGAGGCGTACCGCGTCCCGGAGGTCATCGACGCCTGGTACGACTCGGGTTCGATGCCGTTCGCGCAGTGGGGCTACCCGTACAAGAACAAGGAGGTCTTCGAGTCCCGCTACCCGGCGCAGTTCATCTCGGAGGCCATCGACCAGACCCGTGGCTGGTTCTACACGCTGATGGCGGTCGGCACCCTGGTCTTCGACAAGTCCTCGTACGAGAACGTGGTCTGCCTGGGCCACATCCTCGCCGAGGACGGCCGCAAGATGTCCAAGCACCTGGGCAACATCCTCCAGCCGATCCCACTGATGGACCAGCACGGCGCCGACGCCGTCCGCTGGTTCATGGCGGCCGGCGGCTCCCCGTGGGCGGCACGCCGCGTGGGCCACGGCACGATCCAGGAGGTCGTCCGCAAGACGCTCCTCACGTACTGGAACACGGTGGCCTTCCAGGCCCTGTACGCCCGTACGTCCGGCTGGGCGCCGTCCGCGGCCGATCCGGCCCCCGCCGACCGCACCGTCCTGGACCGCTGGCTGCTGAGCGAGCTCGGCACCCTGGTCGACGAGGTCACGAAGGCGCTGGAGGCGTACGACACCCAGCGCGCCGGCAAGCTGCTCTCGGCCTTCGTCGACGACCTGTCCAACTGGTACGTCCGCCGCTCGCGCCGCCGCTTCTGGCAGGGCGACAAGGCGGCGCTGCGCACCCTGCACGAGGTCGTGGAGACCGTCACCCGGCTGATGGCCCCGCTGACGCCGTTCATCACGGAGCGGGTCTGGCAGGACCTGATCGTTCCCGTCGCCCCGGACGCCCCGGAGTCGGTGCACCTGTCGTCCTGGCCGACGGCGGACCCGGCGTCGATCGACCCGTCGCTCTCCTCGCAGATGGCCCTGGTACGCCGCCTGGTGGAGCTGGGCCGGGCCACACGCGCCGAGTCGGGGGTCAAGACCCGGCAGCCGCTGTCGCGCGCCCTGGTGGCGGCCTCGGGCTTCGAGTCGCTCACGCCGGAGCTGCGCGCCCAGATCACGGAGGAGCTGAACGTCTCCTCCCTGGCCTCCCTCTCCGAGGTGGGTGGCTCGCTGGTCGACACCACGGCCAAGGCGAACTTCCGCGCGCTGGGCAAGCGGTTCGGCAAGGGCGTCCAGGCGGTCGCCAAGGCCGTCGCCGACGCCGACGCCGCGGCGCTGAGCCTGGCGCTGCGCGAGGGAACGGCCTCGGTGGAGGTCGACGGCGAGCAGATCACCCTGGCCCCCGACGAGGTCATCATCACGGAGACCCCCCGCGAGGGCTGGTCGGTGGCCTCCGACTCGGGCGCGACGGTCGCGCTGGACCTGGAGATCACCCCGGAGCTGCGGGCCGCCGGACTGGCCCGTGACGCGATCCGGCTGATCCAGGAGGCCCGCAAGAACAGCGGCCTGGAGGTGTCCGACCGCATCGCGGTGCGCTGGACCTCCCCGTCCTCCGAGACCGCCGAGGCCCTGACCGCGCACGCGACCCTCATCGCGGACGAGGTCCTGGCCCTGGACTACGCGCGGGGCGAGGCCGACGACACGTACGGCACCCCGTTCGAGGACGAGGGCCTGTCCCTCACGTTCCGCCTCCGCAAGACCGAGGCGTAGCCCCCACCCGAAGGGCGCGGCCGGACACACTCCGGCCGCGCCCTTCGTCGTACCCGGCCTATGTCGAACCGGGGACACCGGAACCCGGCCCCTCCGGCGATCGAGGAGCGGGGTCCGGGGGCGGATCCCCGGTTGCAGGGGAGGCGGGCAGGGGACGAGCCCCACGCAGCGGCCCCGTCCCGCGACCGGGCAGCGCAAAAGGGCCGGGCCCCGGGGAAAACCCCGGGGCCCGGCCCTAGCCTGCCGACGGCTACGCGCTCAGCGAGCGCGAACCGCTCAGTTGTCGTCCTCGTCGATGAGGAACCCGCGCATCGGCGACGGGGCCTGCTGCATCGGCTGCGGCGCCTGCGGCCGCACCGGTGCCATCGGCTGCGTCATCGCGGGCGACATCTGCTGCTGGCCGCCACCGTAGGACGGGCCACCGCCCATCGACTGGTTGCCGCCGCCCATCTGCTGGCTGCCGTGGCCACCGTGGCTGCCGCCCATGGCGTGCCCCATCGAACCCGCACCGGCCGGAGCCAGCGAGGGCGACGGCGGCAGCGAGGCGGCGGCGGGGGTCCGCGGCGGGGCCAGCGAGTCGTCGGCCTGGGTCTCCAGCTGACGCAGCTGGCTCTCCAGGTAGGACTTCAGACGGGTCCGGTACTCGCGCTCGAAGCCACGCAGGTCCTCGACCTTGCGCTCCAGCGTCGCGCGGGCCGACTCCAGCGAGCCCATCGCCACGCGGTGCTTCTCCTGCGCGTCCCGCTCCAGGGCGTCCGCCTTGGCACGGGCGTCGCGCTCCAGGCCCTCGGCACGGCTGCGCGCCTCACCGACGATCTTGTTGGCCTCGGAGCGGGCCTCCGCGATCGCCTGGTCGGCGGTCTGCTGGGCGAGGGAGAGGACACGGGCGGCGCTGTCGCCACCGGGGCCCTGACCGGGCTGCTGCATCTGCTGCTGCTGTTGCTGTTGCATCTGCTGCTGCATCTGCTGCTGCTGAGCGTGACCACCCATGGGGCCGCCCATCGGGCCACCCATGGGACCGCCCTGCATCGGGCCGGGGCCGTGCGGGCCCTGCGGACCGGGACCGTGGCCGCCCTGGGGGCCATGGCCGCTGGGACCGGCGGGCAGCTGCGGAGCGCCACCGGGCAGCTGGGGGGGACCCATCTGCGGAGGCTGCTGCTGCTGGACCGGCGGACCCGATATGGCGGCGGGCACCGGGGCGCCCGGCCTCTCCTGCTGCTGCTGCTCCGGCGGTTTACGCATGCCCTGCTGCTGCTGGTTCTGCGCGGCCGCACGCGTGGCGGCGGCCAGCTTGGCGCGCAGGTCCTCGTTCTCACGGAGCAGCCGGGTCAGTTCCGACTCGACCTCGTCGAGGAAGGCATCGACCTCGTCCTCGTCATAGCCTTCTCGGAGGCGGACGGTCGTGAACTGCTTGTTCCGCACGTCCTCGGGGGTCAGCGGCATCTCTTCTTCACCTCTACGTAGTCGTCGGCAGTCGGCAAGACCGTATCGTTCACACGCTGCTCGCAAGCTTGCCCACGAGGCTGAGCAGAATGTAGACGATGATCATCAGAACGAAGAAGGACAGGTCAAGTGCCACGCCCCCGAGACGCAACGGCGGTATGAACCGCCGCAGAAGCTTCAACGGTGGATCCGTGACAGTGTAAGTGCCCTCGAGAACGACCACCATCGCCTTGCCTGGCTGCCATGAACGTGCGAACTGGAAGACATAGTCCATGACCAGCCGGAAGATCAGCACGATGAGGAAACACATCAGCGCGATGTAGACCACATCCAGTGCGACGCCCATGTCCCGCGCTTCCCTCTCCCCTGGCTTTCGTAGCCCCGGCCTCCCGGCCGGCTTTGTTCCCGGTGTTCTCAGCTCTGGTTGAAGAACCCGCCCTCTGCGATGCGGGCCTTGTCCTCCGCCGTGACATCGACGTTAGCAGGCGACAACAGGAACACCTTCTGCGTCACACGCTCAATGCTGCCATGGAGACCGAAGACGAGTCCCGCGGCAAAGTCGACAAGTCGCTTCGCATCGGTGTCGTCCATCTCCGTGAGGTTCATGATCACCGGAGTGCCCTCGCGGAAGTGTTCCCCGATGGTACGGGCCTCGTTGTAGGTCCTGGGGTGCAGCGTGGTGATCCGGTAGGGCTCACGCTCGGACACGACCTTGGGCATGATCACCGGTGCGTTCTTCTCCAGGTTCGGACGGTCAGGTGTGATGGATGCCACGGGGGCGATTCGGGCGGGTCGTCCGCTTTCCGCCGGGAGCTGAACCGGTTCCCGTGGTGCGGGCGGTTGCACCGATCGCACCGGTTCGTCCCGTTCCCGCTCCACCGGATGCGCGGGCTGGTGCCGCCGCCGGTCGCGCTCGGGCTCCGGCTCGGGTTCGAATTCGTCGTCGGGGTCGAACCCCGGACCGTCGTACCCATCGTCCTCCACGAGGCCGAGGTAGACCGCCATCTTGCGCATCGCGCCGGCCATGCTCCGAGTCCTCCGCTCTGTGGTGGATCGGCATTCGTGTCACCAAGTGCCCGCGATCCACTCCGGCCAGTCCGCGTGAGCGGGAATGACCATATTTTCTGCTGTGGTCCGACCTGCTTCGCGACGTTACCCGAGCCGGGGTCGGACTCCGAGTACCGCCGTACCGACGCGTACATGTGTCGCCCCGGCCGCGATCGCGTCCTCGAGATCCGCGCTCATCCCGGCAGAGACCATGTTCGCAGCCGGATGGTTCCCGCGCAGGCGGGACGAGAATTCCACCAGCCGGTCGAACGCGGCCCGTTGCCGGCCGGCGTAGGGACCGGCGAGCGGCGCGACCGTCATGAGTCCGTCGAGCCTGAGGCCCTCCGCCTCCTCCACCGACGCGGCCAACTCCTCGATCGCGTCCGGTGCGACGCCGCCCCGGTCCCCGCGCTCGCCGCTCTCCGCGTCGAGGGCGACCTGGATGAGGCAGCCGAGTTCGCGCCCGCCCCTGACCGCCGCCGCCGAGAGCGCGGTGACCAGCTTCACCCGGTCCACCGACTGCACGACTCCGGCATAACCGGCCACGGAACGGACTTTGTTGGTCTGCAGCTGTCCGACGAAGTGCCAGGTGAGCGACAGATCCGCGCAAGCGGCGGCTTTCGGCGCCGCATCCTGGTCACGGTTCTCCGCGACCTGACGCACGCCGAGTTCGTACAGAATGCGCACATCGCTCGCGGGGTAGGTCTTGGTGACCACGATGAGGGTCACGTCCTCCCGCTCGCGGCCCGCCGAGGCGCAGGCGGACGCGATGCGCTCCTCCACCTGTGCCAGGTTCTCGGCGAGTTGGGTCCTGCGATCCGTCATGCCCTATCAGTCCAACCAGACATAACCGGCGAGCCGCCCCGTGGTGCGGTCCCGGCGGTACGAGAAATGGTCGCCGGACTCCAGGGTGCAGAACGGCGAGCTGTGCCGGTCGACGACGCCGAGCTCGTCGAGCTGGGCGTGGACCCCGGCCGTGACGTCCACCGCGGGAGTGCCCCAGCTGGTCTCCGACCACGAGGCCGGGACCGCCGCGGCGACCTCGGCCCGCATCTGCTCCGGGACCTCGTAGCACCGTCCGCAGACGGCCGGTCCGGTGTACGCGGTGATCCCGGACGGTTCGGCACCGAGCGCGATCATGGCCTCGACCGCGGCCGGAACCACCCCCGCGACCAGACCGGGCCGTCCCGCGTGGGCGGCCGCGACGACGCCGGCTGCCGGATCGGCGAGCAGCACGGGGGTGCAGTCGGCGGTGAGCACCGCGAGCGGGAGACCGCGCCGCGACGTCACGACGGCGTCCACCGCGGGGACGTCCGCGGGGGCGTCGCCCCACGGGCCGTCGACCACGGCGACGTCCCGCCCGTGCACCTGGTTCATCCAGACCACCCGGGCCGGGTCGAGACCGAGGGAACGTGCGGCGCGCGCGCGGTTCGTACGGACGGCGGCGGGGTCGTCACCGACCGCGCCGCCGAGGTTGAGCTCCTCGTACGGAACGGCGCTCACTCCGCCCCACCGGTCGGTGAAGGCGAAGTGGGCGCCGCCCGCCGAAGACCCCGCGGCTCTCACCGCGTGCTGCGGACCTATCACTTCAAGAAGTCCGGGACGTCCAGCTCTTCGGCCTGGGTGTCCTGGTAGGGGCGGGCCGTCGGGACGTGCGGCGGGGTCACCGGCAGCGACGTCTCGTTCGCCACGGGCGCCGGCTCGGCCGCCGGGGCCTGGGGCTCCTCGCGCGGGGGCACGGAACCGAGCCCACCGGTCTGGCGCGCCGGCTCGGGGGTGCGGGCCGGCGGGGCGGGCTCCTCGCGCTTGGCCGCGCTCGACCCGAGCACGTTCTCCCGGCGCGCCGGCGGCTGCCCGCCGTCGAAGCCCGCGGCGATGACGGTGACCCGCACCTCGTCGCCGAGCGCGTCGTCGATGACCGCGCCGAAGATGATGTTCGCCTCCGGGTGGGCCGCCTCGCTCACCAGCTGGGCGGCCTCGTTGATCTCGAAGAGACCGAGGTCGCTGCCGCCGGAGATGGAGAGCAGGACACCGCGGGCGCCGTCGATGGACGCCTCCAGGAGCGGCGAGGAGATCGCCATCTCCGCGGCGGCCACCGCGCGGTCGTCACCGCGGGCGGAGCCGATGCCCATGAGCGCCGATCCGGCCTCGGACATGACCGACTTGACGTCGGCGAAGTCGAGGTTGATCAGGCCGGGGGTGGTGATGAGGTCGGTGATGCCCTGGACACCCGAGAGCAGCACCTGGTCGGCCGACTTGAACGCGTCGAGCACGCTGACCTGGCGGTCCGAGATGGACAGCAGCCGGTCGTTGGGGATGACGATGAGGGTGTCGACCTCTTCGCGGAGCTCGGCGATGCCGTCCTCCGCCTGGTTCGCGCGCCGCCGGCCCTCGAAGGTGAACGGGCGGGTGACCACACCGATCGTCAGGGCGCCCAGCGAGCGCGCGATGTTGGCGACGACGGGTGCGCCGCCTGTGCCGGTGCCGCCGCCTTCTCCGGCGGTGACGAAGACCATGTCGGCCCCCTTGAGGACCTCCTCGATCTCCTCACGGTGGTCCTCTGCCGCCTTACGACCGACGGCCGGGTTCGCCCCGGCGCCGAGGCCACGGGTGAGTTCACGGCCGACGTCGAGCTTGACGTCGGCGTCGCTCATCAACAGTGCTTGCGCATCGGTGTTGATGGCGATGAACTCGACGCCCTTGAGACCGACCTCGATCATTCGGTTGATGGCATTGACACCACCGCCGCCGACACCGATGACCTTGATGACTGCGAGGTAGTTCTGCGGTGCTGCCACGTCGAAGGCCTCTCGCCTCGAGTTATGTGTCGTCGCTTCGCGGTAGTCCTGCCGCGACGACGGATGCCGATTGGGTCGGTCCGGACGCCGACCCAAACCCTAACGCTGAAGTTTAGGGTTACCAGTGTGTCTGCTTCGTGGACTCTTCCGAACAGGACACTAAGTCGACAAGTGGCGCACGTTCAACGAACACGCCGAACCTCCCGGTTTTCTTTTCACCCTATGTGATCACCCGTAGCGCTGACCAACCAGGGGGCTGGCCAGGCGAAACGCGCGTCAACTCTTCGACACCGCAGGGGCGGTGGGAGCACTCACGTCGAAGTGTCCCGCTTTGGGGGACGCTTTCATGAGAGCGGTCAGGACCCGCGCCTTCGCGGGCCCCTCCTCGCTGCTACCCCACATCACGGTGCGTCCACGGGTCAGTTCGAGGACGGCGGAGTCGTACGAGGTCACCCGTACGGTCCGGGTCTCCCCGGCCACCTTCCCCGGGAGGTCCCCCGCGACACGGACCGCTTCCCGCAGCAGACGGTCGCCGCCGAAGCGGCGCAGGCTCGCCGACCTGTCGGGCTTCATCTCCAGCATCGGCACGTGCGGGGGCGCCTCGTCCACGGTCGCGAAGCGCACGCCCTTCGCGTCCACTTCGATGAACTTCTCGCCCTTTGCGACCAACAGGACCGGTTTACGCTCGGTCACTTCGAGGCTGACGCCGTGCGGCCATGACCGTACGACATCCACGGAGTCGATACGCGGCAGCTTCCGCCGCAACCGGTCCGCGATCGCGTCGGTGTCCACGGAGACCAGCGGAGAGCCCAGAGGGGCCGCTGCCGCGGTCTCGACCTCGCTCCGGGTCAGGACGTCGGTGCCGGTGGTCGTCACCCGCTCCAGCCGCAGCCAGGAGGACCCGTAGAGGACCCAGACGACGGCCGCGGCGATCAGGACCGCGCCGACCGCCGCCAGGATCAGTCGCGTCCTGCCGGTCAGCCGGCGCCCCTCGGGGCCGATGTGGGGCGGGCGGGCCGGGGTGTCGGCCCGCTCGGCCTCGCCGCGCTGGGCGGTCGTCGGTCCGGCCACGCTCGCTCCTTCGCCGGGCCCGGGGCGTGCGCCCCGGACCCGCCCGGCCTCACGCCTGTCGGCGTGCGGCGATCGCCTCGTACACCATGCCGACGAGCAGGTCGTCGGCGTCCCGGCGCCCGAACTCCGCGGCCGCGCGGGACATCTCGTACAGCCGGTGCGGATCCGAGAGCACCGGCAGGACGTTGCCCTGCACCCACTCCGGGGTCAGCGCCGCGTCGTCCACCAGCAGACCGCCGCCGGCGTTGACCACCGGCTGGGCGTTCAGCCGCTGTTCGCCGTTGCCGATGGGCAACGGGACATAGGCGGCGGGCAGTCCGACGGCGGAGAGTTCGGCGACGGTCATCGCACCCGCACGGCAGAGCATCATGTCGGCCGCGGCGTACGCGAGATCCATCCGGTCCACGTACGGTACCGGGATGTAGGGCGGCATCCCGGGCATGTTGTCGATACGCGGCAATTCGTTCTTCGGCCCGACCACGTGGAGGATCTGGATCCCGGAGCGCTGGAGCAGCGGCGCGATCCGCGTGACGACCTCGTTGAGGTGGCGGGCGCCCTGCGAGCCTCCGGAGACCAGCAGGGTCGGCAGGTTGGGGTCGAGCCCGAACGCGGCCCGGGCCTCAGGACGGACCCGCGCACGGTCCAGCGTGGCGATGGTCCGGCGCAGCGGGATGCCGATGTAGCGGGCGCCGCGCAGTTTGCTGTCCGGGGTGGAGACGGCGACGCCGTGGGCGTAGCGCGAACCGATCTTGTTGGCCAGGCCCGGCCGGGCGTTGGCCTCGTGGACGACGATCGGGACGCCGACGCGCTTGGCCGCGAGATAGCCGGGCAGGGCGACGTAGCCGCCGAAGCCGACCACGCAGTCCGCCTTGGTGCGTTCCAGGATCTGCTCGGCGGCCTTGATGGTGCCGCGCAGCCGTCCCGGGACGGTGATCAGCTCGGGTGTGGGCTTGCGCGGCAGGGGCACGGCAGGGATCAGTGCCAGGTCGTACCCCCGCTCGGGTACGAGCCTGGTCTCGAGTCCGCGTTCCGTGCCGAGGGCAGTGATTCCCACGGTCGGGTCCTGCCTGCGCAGGGCGTCTGCGAGGGCAAGCGCGGGCTCGATGTGCCCGGCGGTCCCCCCGCCGGCGAGTACGACATGCACCGAAATTCACCGCTCTCCGGACGGACGCTTCATGACGCGCCGTCTCATCGTCTTCCATCTGACCCCGGGCCTCCGCATGGCCAGGGCCGCTCTCGCGGCAGGGTCCTCCCGCGCGAAGGCAATCATGAGCCCCACGGCGAACATGGTCGGCAGCAGGGCCGAGCCCCCGTAGGAGAACAGCGGCAGCGGGACACCGGCGATCGGCAACAGGCCGAGCACCGCACCGATGTTGATCACGG
The DNA here is from genome assembly GCF_000717245.1 of Kitasatospora papulosa. Classification (GTDB taxonomy): domain Bacteria; phylum Actinomycetota; class Actinomycetes; order Streptomycetales; family Streptomycetaceae; genus Streptomyces; species Streptomyces papulosus. The sequence continues at coordinate 1,008,379 of NZ_JNYQ01000001.1, read as the reverse complement.
CCTGCGCCGTGATCCAGGTGGTCACGCCTCCCGCTGCGTACCTCACGAAGGGGTCCTCCGTGCGTCCGGCCACGCGGATACCCGCATAGCCTAGAGCCGCGAAGAGGGCCAGCACCGACAGCGTCCCCGCCAGGCCCAGTTCCTCCCCTGTGATGGCGAAGATGAAGTCGGTGTGAGGCTCGGGAAGTTGACCCCATTTTTCCACACTCGCGCCGAGCCCGGAACCGAACCAGCCGCCGGAGGCGAGCGCGTAGATTCCGTGCACCGCCTGCCAGCACGAGTCACCGGGGCCCGGCTCGGACGCTCCGATGCAGGAGAGCCGGGACATCCGGTTGGGGCTGGTCTTGATGAGCAGGAATCCGATGAGCACGGCGAAGCCGAGCACCCCGGCGAAGAGCCGGGTGGGGGCCCCGGCCAGCCAGAGCAGGCCGAAGAGGATCGCGGTGAGGATGATCGCGGTGCCCATGTCGCCACCGAGCATGATCAGCCCGAGCAGCATGAAGGCGACCGGAACCAGCGGCACCAGCATGTGTTTCCACTGGGCCAGGAGCCGTTTGTCCTGCTTCCGGGCGAGCAGGTCCGCACCCCAGAGGATCAGGGCGAGTTTGCCGAACTCACTGGGCTGGAGCTGGAAGGGACCGCCCAGGTAGATCCAGTTCTGGTTGCCGTTGACCGACATCCCTATCCCGGGCACCTGCACCAGGACCATCAGGAAGACCGTGCCCGCGAGCAGCGGGTAGGCCAGCGCCCGGTGGAGTTTGAGGGGCATGCGGGAGGCCAGCATCATCAGCCCTGCCCCGATCACGGCGGCGATGAACTGCTTGCGGAAGAAGTACGTGCTGGGCCTGGACAGCTCCAGGGCCTTGATCATCGAGGCGGAGTAGACCATGACGAGCCCGAGGACGGTGATCAGCAGCCCGGCACCGAGGATCAGGTAGTACGCCGTCAGAGGGCGGTCCCAGGCCCGTCGTGCCCGTTCGTAGGTCTGCCGCACCCCGGCCCTGCGGCCCGGCCGGGGCGGAGTGCCCGCTCCGCGGCCTCCGCGCGGCGCGGGGGGCCGCCGGGATCCGGTGGCCGGCCGGCTCCGCAGGGCGAGCCCGGCGAAGGGCGCGGGTCCCGCGGGCAGCGGCCCGGCGAGCAGGGGCGGGGTGAGCGCCCGGCTGATCGCCGCTCCCGCCCGTGAACGGTCGGTCCCGCTCGCGGCTGAGCTCTCGTCGGCCGGCATCGTCGCTGTCCCCTCCACTGCTCGTGCCCGGGGCTGTCGCCGGGGCGCGGCCCCGGCGGTGCTGCTCATGACCGGGTCCCGGACGCTCAGGTCCTCCGGCACGGTACGACGCGGGGGCCGGACCCGTCAGGCGCTCTCGTCGGCGAGTCGGCGGACCGCGTCCGCGAACGCCTCGCCCCGCTTGTTGTAGTTGACGAACATGTCCATCGAGGCGCAGGCCGGAGCCAGCAGGACGGTGTCGCCCGGCCGGGCCAGCCGTGCCGCTTCGAGGACCGCCGCCGGCATCGCCCCAGTGTCGGTCCGGTCGAGGTCGACCACCGGTACCTCGGGGGCGTGTCGCGCCAGGGCTTCCTTGATGAGCGCCCGGTCGGCGCCCATCAGCACGACGCCCCGCAGCCGTTTCGCGGCACCGGTGACCAGTCCGTCGAAGGTGGCCCCCTTGGCCAGGCCGCCGGCGATCCAGACGATCGGTTCGTAGGCGGCGAGCGACGCCTCGGCGGCGTGGGTGTTGGTGGCCTTGGAGTCGTCGATGTAGGTGACACCGGCGACGTCGGCGACGTGTTCGATGCGGTGGGCGTCGGGGCGGAAGGCCCGTAGCCCGTCGCGAACGGCCGCGGGCGGCACGCCGAAGGCGCGGGCCAGTGCCGCCGCGGCCAGGGCGTTGGCGATGTTGTGGGGGGCCGGTGGATCGACGTCGCCGACCTCGGCGAGCTCCTGGGCCTGCTTCTGCCGGTCGGCGACGAACGCCCGGTCGACGAGGATGCCGTCGACCAGTCCGAGCTGCGAGGGGCCGGGTGTGCCGAGGGTGAAGCCGATGGCCCGGCAGCCCTCCTCGACGTCGGCCTCGCGCACGAGGTCCTCGGTCGCCGCGTCCTGCGCGTTGTACACGCAGGCGACGCTGTTGCCCTCGTAGATCCGGCCCTTGTCCGCGGCGTAGCCGGCCATGGAGCCGTGCCAGTCGAGGTGGTCGGGGGCCAGGTTGAGGACCGCCCCGGAGTGGGCGCGCAGGGACGGCGCCCAGTGGAGCTGGTAGCTGGAGAGCTCGACGGCGAGCACGTCGTACGTCTCGTCGCCGAGCACCGCGTCCAGCAGGGACACCCCGATGTTCCCGACGGCGGCCGTGCGCAGGCCGGCCGCTTCGAGGATCGAGGCGAGCATCCGCACGGTCGTGGTCTTGCCGTTGGTGCCGGTGACCGCGAGCCAGGGTGCGGCGTCGGGCCCCCGCAGCCGCCAGGCGAGTTCGACGTCGCCCCACACGGGGACGCCCGCCTCGGCGGCTGCCAGGAAGAGCGGCTTGTCGGGCTTCCAGCCGGGAGCCGTGACGACGAGCTCGGTGGACTCGGGCAGGGTGTCGCCGTCACCTAGGCGGACGGTGATGCCTTCGCGTGACCCGCCACCGCCCTCGCCGGAGGCACTGCGCGCGGCAGCCCATTCCTCCAGTTCGGCGGCCTGGGCGCGGGAGCGCTCGTCGTCGCCGTCGTTGACGACGGTGACGAGGGCTCCCCGCTCGTGCAGGGCGCGGGCCGCGGGGATCCCGCTGACGCCGAGCCCGGCGACCGTGACGTGCTTGCCCTGCCAGTCCACGTTGCTCACTTCTTGGCTGCCCATCCGGCGTAGAAGAGGCCCAGTCCGACGATCACGCACATGCCCTGGATGATCCAGAAGCGGACCACCACCAGGACCTCGGACCACCCCTTGAGTTCGAAGTGGTGCTGGAGCGGGGCCATGCGGAAGACGCGCTTGCCGGTCATCTTGAAGGAGCCGACCTGGATGACCACGGACATCGTGATCATCACGAACAGGCCGCCGAGGATGGCCAGCAGGAACTCGGTCCGGGAGCAGATCGCGAGACCGGCGAGCGCGCCGCCGAGGGCCAGCGAGCCGGTGTCACCCATGAAGATCTTCGCGGGCGAGGTGTTCCACCACAGGAAGCCGAAGCAGGCGCCCATCAGGGCGGAGGCCACGACCGCGAGGTCGAGGGGATCGCGTACCTCGAAGCAGGCGCTGGGGTTGGTCAGGGTGGTGGCGTTGGCGCAGGACTCCTGGAACTGCCACAGCCCGATGAAGGTGTACGCACCGAAGACCATCACCGACGCACCGGTGGCCAGACCGTCCAGACCGTCCGTCAGGTTCACGCCGTTGGACATGGCGAGGATCATGAACAGCGCCCAGACGACGAAGAGCACCGGCCCGATGGACCAGCCGAAGTCCTCGACGAAGGAGAGCCGGGTGGAGGCCGGGGTGTTGCCCCTGAGGTCGGCGAACTGGAGCGAGAGCACCGCGAAGGCGATGCCGACGATCAGCTGGCCGGCCATCTTCGCCTTGGCCCGCAGCCCCAGCGAGCGCTGCTTCACGATCTTGATGTAGTCGTCGAGGAAGCCGACGAGGCCCATCCCCGCCATCAGGAACAGGACGAGCACACCGGAGAAGCGCATCTCCTCGCCGGTGATCACCTTCGCCAGTACGTAGGCGATGATCGTGGCCAGGATGAAGGCGATACCACCCATGGTGGGCGTGCCCTTTTTGCTGCCGTGGGTACGCGGGCCGTCGTCCCGGATGAACTGCCCGTAGCCCTTGCGGGCCAGAAGTTTGATCAGCAGCGGAGTTCCGACCAGGGTCAGGAAGAGCCCTATGGCCCCCGCGAAGAGGATCTGTCTCATCGGACGGCGACCTCGCCCTCGGTCGTCTCCAGCAGTGCCAGGGCGACCTTCTCCAGGCCGACCGACCGGGACGCCTTCACCAGCACGACGTCTCCCGGGCGCAGTTCACTGCGCAACAGGTCGACGGCCGCCTGTGCGTCGGACACGTGCACCGACTCCTCACCCCACGAACCCTCGTTATATGCGCCCAGTTGCAGCCAGGAGGCTTCTTGTCCTCCGACAGCGACGAGCTTGCTGACGTTGAGCCGGACGGCGAGCCGTCCGACCGCGTCGTGCTCGGCGAGCGACGCGTCACCGAGCTCGGCCATCTGACCGAGCACCGCCCACGTGCGCCCCCCGGCTGCCTGTCGGGCCTTGCCCATGGCGGCCAGCGCACGGAGTGCGGCCTTCATGGATTCGGGGTTCGCGTTGTAGGCGTCGTTGACGACCGTCACACCGTCCGGACGCTCGGTGACCTCCATGCGCCAGCGGGAGAGGGTGCCCGCCCCGGAGAGCGCATCGGCGATCTCGGTCACGGACATGCCCAACTCATGGGCGACGGCGGCCGCGGCGAGCGCGTTCGACACGTGGTGCTCACCGTACAGGCGCAAGGTCACGTCGCTGCACCCGGTGGGTGTGTGAAGGGCGAAAGCGGGCCGCCCGTCGTCCGTGAGCCGCACGTTCTCTCCCCGTACGTCCGCATCCGGGGCCTCCCCGAAGAGGATCACCCGGGCCTTTGTGCGGGACGCCATCGCCCGCACGAGCGGGTCGTCGGCGTTCAGGACCGCCGCGCCGTCCTCGGGCAGGACCTCGACGAGTTCGCCCTTGGCCTGCGCGATCGCCTCGCGGCTGCCGAACTCCCCGATGTGGGCGCTGCCCACGTTGAGGACCAGGCCGATCCGAGGGGGCGTCAGGCCGGCGAGGTACTCGATGTGGCCGATGCCCCGGGCGCCCATCTCGAGCACGAGATGGCGGGTTTCCGCCGTGGCGCGCAGCGCGGTGAGCGGGAGTCCGATCTCGTTGTTGAGGGAGCCGGGCGTCCAGACCGTGGGCGCCTTGCGTTCCAGGATCTGGGCGATGAGGTCCTTCGTGGACGTCTTGCCCGCCGATCCGGTCAGCGCGACGACGGTGGTGCCGAGACGTTCGACGGCCGCACGGGCGAGGGCGCCGAGGGCGGCCACGACGTCGTCGACGACGATCGCCGGGACGCCGACGGGGCGGGCCGCGAGCACGGCCACGGCACCCGCCTCGACGGCGCGCTCCGCGTAGTCGTGGCCGTCGACGCGTTCACCCGCGAACGCGGCGAACAGGGAGCCCTGCCGCACCTCCCGGGAGTCGATGACGACGGGGCCCGTGACGGTGGCGGACAGGTCCGGCACGTCGTGCGGCTGCCCGCCGACGATTCCGGCGATCTCGGCGAGGGAGAGGGCGATCACTTGGTCATCCCTGACTGTTGTTCTCGTGGGTGTGTACGTGGTCCTCCGAGGCGTGCCCGGCGCCGGTGCGTCCCGAGCGCTCGATGGCCTCGCGCAGGACCTTGCGGTCGTCGAAGGGGCGTACCACGCCGTGGATGTCCTGCCCCTGTTCGTGGCCCTTTCCGGCCACCAGCACGGTGTCCCCCGGTTCCGCCCGGGCGACCGCGGCCGCGATGGCCGCGGCCCGGTCGGCGTCGACGAGCACGTCGCCGCGTTCGTGGACGGGTACTTCGGCGGCGCCGGAGAGCATCGCGGCGAGGATCCCGAGCGGGTCCTCTGAGCGGGGGTTGTCCGAGGTCAGTACGGCGGTGTCGGCGAGCCGGGCCGCGGCGGCGCCCATCGGGCCGCGCTTCGTCGTGTCCCGGTCACCACCGCAGCCGAGCACGATGTGCACCCGGCCCTCGGTGACCTTCCGCAGGGAGCGCAGGACGGACTCGACGGCGTCGGTCTTGTGCGCGTAGTCGACGACCGCGAGGTACGGCTGTCCGGCGTCGATCCGTTCCAGCCTGCCGGGGACACCGGGGACGCCCGCGACGCCGTCGGCGGCGATCTGCGGGTCGATGCCCGCGACGGCCAGGGTGACGATCGCGGCGAGGGTGTTGGCGACGTTGAACGGGCCGGGCAGCGGAGCCTTGGCGGTGACGCGCTCGCCCTTGGGGCCGATCACGGTGAAGGTGCTGTCCCGGGGGCCGACTTCGACGTCCTCGGCACGCCACTCGGCGTCCGGGTGGCCCTCCGCGGAGAAGGTGACGACCGGGACGGACGCCTCGTCGACCAGCCTGCGGCCGTACTCGTCGTCGAAGTTGACGACGCCGAGCTTGCTGCGCTCCGGGGTGAACAGCTGCGCCTTGGCCTGGAAGTAGTCCTCCATCCCGGAGTGGAACTCCATGTGCTCCGGGCTGAGGTTGTTGAACACGGCGACGTCGAAGACGCAGCCGTCGACCCGGCCGAGCACCAGGGCGTGGCTGGAGACCTCCATGGCCACGGCCTCGACACCGCGTTCGCGCATGACGGCGAACAAGGCCTGGAGATCGGTGGCTTCCGGGGTGGTGCGCTCCGACTTGATGCGCTCGTCGCCGATGCGCATCTCGACGGTGCCGATCAGTCCGGTGCTGCGTCCGGCGCCGCGCAGCCCGCCCTCGACGAGATACGCGGTGGTGGTCTTGCCGGACGTTCCGGTGATCCCGATCTGGAGGAGGCCGACGCCCGGCCGTCCGTAGATCTCGGCCGCGAGGTCGCCCATCCGGCCGCGCGGGTCGTCGGTGACGAGGACCGGGAGGCCGGTGGCGGCGGCGCGTTCGGCGCCTGCCGGGTCGGTGAGGATCGCGGCCGCGCCGAGGCCGGCGGCCTGTGCGGAGAAGTCGGCGCCGTGGAAGCGGGCACCGGGCAGAGCCGCGTACACGTCCCCGGGGCGCACGGCCCGCGAGTCGTGGGTGATGCCGGTGACCTCACCGGCGTCCTGCGGTCCGGCACCGAGCCGGGCTGCCAGCTCTCCGAGGGACGTCGGCCTGAGCCGGTCCGGTCGGGGCGCTCCCGGGTAGTTCACAGGCGCGTCCTTCTGAGTGGTTTGGAACTGATCAGCGTGGGGCACGGCGGTGAGCGTACCGGGCGGACCCGGCCTCCCGCGAAGTGAGGGGGCGGGGTGGCGGTACTTCTCGTTCCGGTTCCCGGGATCAGGGGTGATGGTCGTCACTGAGGGTTCCCCCGAGTCACTCGCCGGGCTTGAAGGACACCGGCAGCCGGGCGGGGGCCTTGCCGGACGGGGGTGTCTGGAGGGTCTTGAGGGCGAACTCCATGACCTTCTTGTAGATCGGGCCGCAGATCTGACCGCCGAAGTAGCTTCCCTCGGTGGGGTTCTGGATCGCGCAGTACACGGTGACCTGGGGGTCGTCGGCGGGCGCGAAGCCGGCGAACGACGCGGTGTAGCCCTTGTAGACGCCGCGCACCGGGTCGACCCGGTTGGCCGTGCCCGTCTTGCCGGCGACCCGGTAGCCCTGGATGTGGGCCTTGGTGCCGGTGCCCTCCCTGTCGTCCACGACGGACTCCAGCATCTTCGCCAGGGTTCCGGCCGTCTTCTCGCTGACCACCCGGGTCCGCTTCGGGGCGTCCGACGCGGTGTAGCGGCCGCCCGCGTCCTTGGTCCCGCGGACGAGGGTGGGCTCGATCCGGACCCCGCCGTTGGCGATGGTCTGGTACACCGAGGCGGCCTGCATGGCGTTGAGGGAGAGGCCCTGCCCGAACGGGATCGTGTACTGCTGCGAGGTGGACCAGTCCTGGGGCTTGGCCACGATGCCGGGCGATTCGCCCGGGTAGTCGAGCCCGGTCGTGCTGCCGAGGCCGAACTTGCGCAGGTAGGAGTACAGCACCTTGTTGGCCTCGGGCTGGGTCTTCCCCAGCTGCCCGGTGGCCAGGATGGTGCCGATGTTGCTCGACTTGGCCAGTACGCCGTTGAGCGTGAGGTACCAGGTGGGGTGGTCGACGTCGTCCCTGAAGAGCCGGTCACCGCGGTGCAGCCGGTTGGGGACGGTGACGTGCGTGTCGGGTGTGGCCGCGCCCTCCTCCAGCACGGCGGCGATGGACATGACCTTGCTGGTGGAGCCGGGTTCGTACACGTCCTGGAGGGCCGCGTTGCCGAGGGCCGCGGAATCGCTCTGCGCGAGGTCGTTCGGGTCGTAGCCCGGGGCGTTGGCCATGGCCAGCACCTCGCCGGTCCTCGTGTTCTGGACGATCACGTAGCCGCGGTCGGCCCGGGACTTCTCCACCTGGTCGGCGATGGCCCGCTGGGCGGCCCACTGGATGTCGCGGTCGATCGTCAGCTCGACGTCGGTGCCGGCGACGGCCGGGATCTCCGTGGAGCCGGCCGTGGGGACGGGGCGGCCGCCCGCCTGGGCGTAGCGGATCTTGCCGTCCTCGCCTTGGAGCTTCTTGTTCAGCTGCGCCTCCAGGCCGCCGCCGCCCTTCCCCTCGGCGTTGACGAATCCCAGTATCCCGGCGGCGAGGTTGCCGTTGGGGTAGACGCGTCGGGTGGTCGGCTCCTGGAGGACTCCGGCCAGCACGTTGGCCCCGGGGCCGCCCTTCGCCCTGTCCTCGGCCGCCTTCTCCGCGAAGACGGACTTGAGGTCCTTGATCTGCTTCCAGACCTGCGGGGTCTGCCTCCGGGCCAGGACCGTGTAGCGGCTCTTCGGGGTGGAGAGCTTCTTCGCCAGTTCGGCCTCGTCCTTGCCGAGGATCGGGGCGAGCAGCGCCGCCGCCTGCTGCGGGGCGTCCGGGGCCTTGCTGTCCTCGGGGGTGAACAGCTTGGGGTCGGCGGTGATGTCGTGCGCGTCGACGCTGGTGGCCAGGGAGATTCCGCTGCGGTCGGTGATCTCTCCGCGCTCGGCGGCGATCGTGTACTCCAGGTACCGGTTCTTCTCGGCCTTGGCGGTGTACGCGTTGGCGTCGACCGCCTGGACCTGGAGGAGCCGGACCACGAAGGCCAGCATGACGAGGGTCAGGCAGAGGCTGATCAGGCGCAGCCGGGGGCGCGGGCTGCCCAGGCGGATGGCCTGCGGGGAGGCACCGCGCCGTTTCGCGGGCGCCGCCGGGCGCCGGGGGCGGCGGTCCTCGGCTCGGGCCGCGGGCCGCGCGCGCCCCGGTCCGCCCGCCGCGTTGCGGGAGCGCGCGGGGCCGGGTACGCGACGGCGCGGCGGTTCCTTGGACGGCACTGCGTCACCTGCCGGTGGTGGTCGGGGCGGGGGTGGTGGCCGCCGTGGACGGCGTCACGGGAGAGTCCGAGGGCGCGGGTGACGCGGAGGGGGACGTCGGGCCGGGCGGGGAGGGCTGCCCGGTGGGCACCGGAACACTCGCCTCGGGTGCGGGAAGCGCGGTGGGGGTGGAGGGCTGCGCTGTGGCCCGTTCGGGCACTCCGCTGACCGTGCCGTCCGGGTTCAGGAAGGCGGGGCTGCCGCCGGGCACCATGCCGAGCTCCCTGGCCCGGCGTTCGAGCGCGTCCGGCTCGGAGTAACTGTCGACGTCCCGCTGGAGGGCCTGCTGCTCGTCGGTGAGCTCGGTGGTCTCGCGCTTGAGCTTGCTCAGCCTGAACGATCCTTCATTGAGCGCCGAGTTCAGCAGGAGGAGCGAGATCAGGCCACCCGCGAGGAGCAGCACGACCAGCAGGACGAAGGGGGTGCGGGCGGCGGTGCTCGGCCCCGACGGCATCAGCCGGGCGAGCCGGCCGGCCCTCCCCTTCGCCTGCTCGGCCGTCCTGGTCACCGGGTCTCCACCGTCCTCCTCGGCGTGCGGCCCGCAGGGCGGGGGGAGCTCATCGCTCCTCCTCGCGGATCCGCTGGGCGCCGCGCAGCCGGGCGGGGGCGGCACGCCGGTTCTCGGCGACCTCCTCCTCGGTGGGCAGTTCGGCACCGCGGGTCAGCAGCTTCAGCCGGGGCTGGTAGCGCTCGGGCACGACGGGCAGTCCGGGCGGCGCCGTGTTGGCCGCACCGGCCGCGAACACCTGCTTGACGAGACGGTCCTCGAGGGAGTGGTACGACAGGACGGCGATCCGGCCGCCGACGGCCAGACTCCGGACGGCGGCCGGAACGGCCCGTTCCAGGACGGTGAGTTCGCCGTTGACCTCGATGCGCAGCGCCTGGAAGGTGCGCTTGGCCGGATTGCCGCCGGTGCGCTTGGCCGCCTGCGGCAGGGAGTCGCGGATCAGCTCGACGAGGCGCGCGCTGTTGCTGAAGGGCTCCTTCTCGCGTTCGCGCACGACGGCCGAGACGATGCGCTTGGCCTGCTTCTCCTCGCCGTACGCGCGCAGGATCCGCACGAGTTCGCCCGGCGGGTAGGTGTTGAGCACCTCCGCCGCGCCGATGCCGGTCGTCTGGTCCATGCGCATGTCGAGCGGCGCGTCCTGCGCGTAGGCGAAGCCGCGGTCGGCCTCGTCCAGCTGCATGGAGGAGACGCCGAGGTCGAACAGCACGCCCTGGACCTTGGGGATCCCCAGCCGGTCGAGGACCTCGGGGAGTTCGTCGTAGACGGCGTGCACCAGGGTGGCGCGGTCGCCGTACGGTGCGAGGCGCTCGCCGGACAGCCTCAGCGCCTCCTTGTCGCGGTCCAGGGCGACCAGCCGGGCCGCGGGGAAGGCCGCGAGCAGCGCTTCGCTGTGGCCTCCGAGCCCGAGGGTGCAGTCGACGACGACCGGGGGCTGCGGTCCTGTCGCCTCCAGAGCCGGGGCCAGCAGGTCCAGGCATCGCTGGAGCATCACCGGGACGTGTCGGGTCTGGCTCAAAGCGCCCTCTCAGGCTCTGCCCCGTGTGGCCGTACATGCGGTCTGGTCCCCACCCGCCCGGAAGGGGAGGTCGGCCGGCGCCGGGGAAGAGGCGTCGGCCGGCCGACGGGCGGGAGAGGGCCGGGCCGCAGGTACGCCGCACATCACGGGGAACTCGAAACATGTACAAATATGCAGAATGTGCAGGCGTGTCGGTAACTTCGGGTCACTTTAGTCCACCCTGCCATTCGATCCATTCCCGATCAACGAACCGCGCTGCGCGTCGCAGCGCCCCGGCGGTGGTCGGGAACCTCACACGGCCGGCGGGGCGGATCGCAGGGCGTGTGGGTTACCTCACAACAAGCGACGTTGACGTTCTTTGTCCCCTTCCACAGCACGCTCCGAGCGGTCGCGAAGGTTAACGTCGTAGCCATGTCGACTTCTGCGCAGTCCTCCGCCGAGACCGATTCCCCCACCACCTCCGGTGCCGCCGGCGAAGGGACGGTCACCGACCGTCTGCTCGGCCTGAACACGCGGTACGCGGAGGCGTTCACCGATCCGGGCATGGACGCGCGCCCCGTACTGAAGGTCGCCGTCGTCGCCTGCATGGACGCCCGCCTCGACCTCCACCGGGCGCTCGGTCTGGAGCTCGGCGACTGCCACACCATCCGCAACGCGGGCGGCGTGGTCACCGACGACGTGCTCCGCTCCCTGACCATCAGCCAGCGGGCGCTCGGTACCCGCAGCGTCATCCTCATCCACCACACGAACTGCGGCATGGAGTCGCTCACCGAGGGATTCCGGCAGGAGCTGGAGCTCGAGGTCGGGCAGCGCCCGGCCTGGGCGGTGGAGGCCTACTCGGACGCCGACCAGGACGTCCGGCAGTCGATGCAGCGCGTGCGCACCTCGCCTTTCCTCCTGCACACGGACGACGTCCGCGGCTTCGTCTTCGACGTGACCACGGGCAAGCTGCGCGAAATCCTTCCCGCCGCCTGACGCACCCCCCGACATACGGACCACACCCGGCATTTCACGCTCACTTGCCGGGAGGCGAGTGACACGAAGCGGTAACGGCAACAAGAATGCGGGTGTGACGTCTCTCCGGGTCCTCCGGGGAGCGTCCGCATGTCGGGGCGGGCCGGCAGCTTCTGCGCGGGCCCGAGCACAAGGGGCCGAGGAGGGCCGGGTGACGACCTATGACGATCGAGCGAGCCTCACAGATCTGACCACCACAGCCGAGCGGGTACGCAGGTCGGTCGAGGGTGTGATCGAGGGCAAGCCCGAGGTCGTGCGGCTTTCGCTGACCGTACTGCTCGCGGAGGGGCACCTCCTGATCGAGGATGTGCCCGGCGTCGGCAAGACGATGCTGGCCAAGGCGCTGGCGCGGTCCATCGACTGTTCGGTGCGGCGCATCCAGTTCACGCCGGACCTGCTGCCCTCGGACATCACCGGGGTGTCGATCTTCGACCAGCAGCGACGGGACTTCGAGTTCAAGCCGGGTGCCATCTTCGCGCAGATCGTGATCGGCGACGAGATCAACCGCGCCTCGCCCAAGACCCAGTCGGCGCTGCTGGAGTCGATGGAGGAACGGCAGGTCACGATCGACGGGCAGACCTACGAACTGCCCGACCCCTTCATGGTGGTGGCCACGCAGAACCCGGTGGAGATGGAGGGCACCTATCCCCTCCCCGAGGCGCAGCGCGACCGGTTCATGGCCCGGGTGTCGATCGGGTACCCGAGCGCCGAGGCCGAGCTCCAGATGCTCGACGTCCACGGCGGGCCGTCACCGCTGGACGACCTCCGACCGGTGGCGCACGCCCACGACATCGTGAAGCTGATCGAAGCGGTGCGCACGGTCCACGTGGCGGAGGCCGTCCGCCGGTACGCGGTGGACCTGGTGTCCGCCACCCGTCAGCACCCTGACCTCAGGCTGGGCGCCTCGCCCCGCGCGACCCTCCACCTGCTGCGGGCCGCCAAGGCGTCGGCCGCGCTGAGCGGGCGGGACTACGCCCTGCCGGACGACGTCCAGGCGCTGGCGGTCGCGGTGCTGTCCCACCGGCTGCTTCCCACCGCGCAGGCGCAGCTCAACCGGCGCACGGCCGAGCAGGTCGTGACGGACATCATGCAGCGCACGCCGGTGCCGACCTCGGGCGGCGGGGTCTCCGCCCCCGCCCAGCCCCAGCACCGGCCCGCCGGCCCGGTGTACGGCCGGCAGCCCGGCGCCCGGCGCCTGTGATGACGGCCGGGTCGCCCGGCCCCGTGGACGACAGCGACGACAAGGGCGGCCTGCGGGCCGCTCTGGGCGGTCTGACGACACGCGGCCGGTCCTTCCTCGCCGCCGGTGTGGCGGCGGCGGTCTGCGCCTTCGTGCTGGGCCAGGGCGATCTGCTCCGGGTCGGGCTGCTGCTGGCGGTGCTGCCGCTGGTCTGCGTCACCGTCCTCTACCGCACCCGCTACCGGGTGGTCGGCAGCCGGCGGCTGTCGCCGTCGCGCGTGCCGGCGGGGGCGGAGGCGCGGGTCCACCTGCGCATGGACAACGTGTCCCGGCTGCACACGGGCCTGCTCATGCTCCAGGACCGCGTCCCGTACGTCCTCGGCCCCCGGCCCCGGTTCGTCCTGGACAGGGTGGAGCCGGGCGGCGTGCGGGAGGTGTCCTACCGGGTCCGCTCCGACCTGCGCGGACGCTATCCGCTGGGGCCCCTGCAGCTGCAGCTGAGCGATCCGTTCGGGATGTGCGAGCTGACGCGTTCCTTCAGCGCCTACGACACCCTCGTCGTCGTCCCGCGTACCGAGCCGCTTCCGCCGCTGCGGCTGGCCGGGGAGGCTTCGGGATACGGCGACGGCAGGCAGCGGTCCCTGGCGCTGGCGGGCGAGGACGACATCATCCCGCGCGGCTACCGCCACGGCGACGACCTGCGACGGGTGCACTGGCGCTCCACCGCGCGCCACGGCGAGCTGATGGTGCGTCGCGAGGAGCAGCCGCAGCGGGCGGGGTGCACGGTGCTGCTGGACACCCGGCGGATCGCCTACCAGGGCGGCGGGCCGGGTTCGGCCTTCGAGTGGGCGGTGTCCGGGGCGGCGTCCGCGCTGGTCCACATGCTGGAGCGGGGCTTCGCGGTCCGGCTGCTCACGGACGAGGGGAGCGCCGCGCCGGGCGGGGACACCGACGGCTTCCCGGGATCGATACACGAGTCCGCGGAGTCGGCTGGTCTGATGATGGACGCCCTCGCGGTCGTCGGTCATTCCGACGGCGGCGGGCTCTCCCGCGCGCACGACGTGCTGCGCGGCGGCGACGAGGGGCTGCTGGTGGCGTTCTTCGGTGATCTCGACGAGGAGCAGGCGGCGGTGGCGGCCAGGATGCGGCAGCGCAGCCGCGGGGCCGTCGCCTTCGTGCTGGACAGCGGTGACTGGACACGCGACGGGCGGACCGCGGCTCCCGCCGTGGGCTCCGAGCGCCTGCGGCTGCTGCGTGAGGCGGGCTGGACGGCGCTGCCGGTGCCCCCCGGTGCGGAACTCGCCCGGCTCTGGCAGCAGGCGGGCCAGGAGGGACCCGGCGTGCGGTCGTCCGCGGCCGGGACGACGACAGGGTTCTCCGGGGGTCGGTCATGAGCGGGCGTACCCGACTGGCGCTGTGCGCCTACGCGGCCACGATGATGGCCGCGGGAGCACTGCTGCCCCTGGTCGAGACCTCGGCCTGGGTGCTGCAGGCCGCGTTCCTGCTGGCCCTCCAGACCGGGGTGGGCGCGCTCGCCCGCCGGATGCGGACGGCTCGGGTCCTCACGGTCGCCCTCCAGGTGCTGGGCACGCTGCTGGCGCTGACCGTGGTCTTCGCGCGGGAGCACGCCTGGTTCGGCGTGCTGCCCGGCCCCCAGGCGGGCCGGTACCTCGCGGAGCTGCTGACGACAGGGGCCGACGACGTCGGCAGGTACGCCATTCCCGCGCCGGCGACGGAGGGCATCCGGCTGATGCTGATCGGCGGGGTGCTGCTGATCGGGCTCGCCGTGGACGTCCTCGCGGTGACCTTCCGCGCCGCCGCTCCGGCCGGTCTTCCGCTGCTCGCGCTCTACTCGGTCGCCGCGGGGCTCTCCGACGGCGGGGCGGGATGGCTCTGGTTCCTGCTCGCGGCGTGCGGCTATCTGGTCCTCCTGCTGGCCGAGGGCCGGGACCGGCTGTCCCGGTGGGGGCGCGTCTTCGGCGGGGTCTCCCGTACGTCGGGCGGTCTGGCGGCCGGCCTGGAGGGGTCCGGGCGGGCGTCGGCGTCGGTGCGTACGGGACGGCGCATCGGAGCCGTGGCGCTGGGCATCTCGCTCGCCGTTCCGGCGGCTCTGCCCGCTCTGGACGGCGGGCTGCTGGGCGGCACGGGCGGCGGGTCGGGCAAGGGGAGCGGCGGAGGCACGATCTCCGCGGTGAACCCGCTGGTCTCGCTGCAGAACAACCTGAACCAGCCGGAGAACCGGGAGGTGATGACGTACCGCACCGACTCCGGGAACCCGCAGGACTTCTATCTGCGCATCCTGGCCCTGGACCAGTTCGACGGCAGTGAGTGGCGTCCGTCGACCCGCAGGCTGCAGGACGTGCCCGACCGGCTGCCGCAGCCGGCCGGGCTGGGGGCGGACGTCTCCGTCACCGAGATCAGGACGAACATCTCGGCGTCCCGCTCCTACCAGCAGACCTACCTGCCGCTCCCCTACCCGGCGAGCGAGGTGGACATCCAGGGCCGCTGGCGCTACGAGCCCGAGGGACGCACCCTCGTCGGCGACGACGGCCAGACGACGCGCGGCGTCCGGTACGAGGTCAGCAGTCTGTCGGTGGAGCCGACGGCCGAGCAGCTCGCCGGGGCGAGGGCACCGCGTTCGGACCTGGCCCGTGAGTACACACGGGTGCCCCGGTCGCTGCCCGATGTGGTCGGACGGACCGCGCGGCAGGTGACCGAGGGCGCGTCGGACGACTACGAGCGGGCCGTGAAGCTGCAGGACTGGTTCGCCTCGGAGGGCGGTTTCCGCTACGACACGACGGTGACGTCGGGCACCGGTACGGCGGCGATCGAGCGGTTCCTGAAGGACAAGGAGGGGTTCTGCGTCCACTTCTCCTTCACGATGGCGGCGATGGCCAGGACCCTGGGCATTCCCGCACGGGTCGCGGTGGGGTTCACCCCGGGCACGGTCCAGGCGGACGGTTCGGTGTCGGTCGGGCTGCGCGACGCGCATGCCTGGCCCGAGCTGTACTTCGAGGGCGTGGGCTGGACCCGCTTCGAGCCGACGCCGTCCCGGGGCAGCACTCCGGCGTACACCCTGCCCGACACGCCCTCGCAGGACCCCAGCGATCCCGCGCTGCCCACGGACGGCGCCTCCGCGGCTCCCACGGCGGCTCCCTCCGCCACGGAGTCCTGCCCCGCGCAGATGCGCAGGCAGGGTGAGTGCGGCGCGTCCGCGGCTCCCGGCGCGGTGGGCTCCTCCGGTCCGGGGAACCCGGCGGGCAGGATCGCCCTGTGGGCGCTCGGCTCGCTGCTGGTCGTCGTACTCCCGCTGCTTCCCCTGCTCTGGCGGAGCCGGGTCCGCGCCCGGCGGCTCGGTTCCTCCGGCGGGCGGACCCCCGCGGACGCGGCGGCACGGGTGATGGCCGGCTGGCGGGAGATCACCGACACGGCCTGGGACCACGGCATCCCGCCGGACGAGTCGCAGACCCCGCGTAAGGCCGCGGCCCGTGTCGTGCGGCTGGGCGGCCTGCAGGGCACGGCTGCCGCCGCGATCCACCGGGTGGCGGGAGCGGTGGAGCGGGTGCTCTACGCACCCGAGCCGGGACCGGCGTCCGCGGCGGCCGAGGACGTGCACGCCGTGCGGGCCGGGTTGCGGGCATCGGCCGGCCGCTGGGGCAGGCTGCGGGCGACTCTCGCACCACGTTCGTCCGTTCGGGTGATCTGGGCGCTCTCGGAACGGCGGGCGGAACTCGGCCGCCGGTGGTCGGCCCGTGTGGGGCGCGAACGCTGGGCGGCCCGGCTCCGCCGCCCCTCGCGTCAGCAGGGCTGACCAACCGGGGTGCTCGTCCCGCCCGGGGGGTGTCCTCCGACCCGAGGACACCCCCGAGCCGCCCCGGGAACGCACGCGGGGGTCATGGACAGGCGTGAGGGGCGGTCGCTGTGAAGCGACCGCCCCTCAGGTGAGGTCCGGCATCGCGTCCCGGTGTGTGTCCGGTCCGCACCCGTGCCCCAGGGCCGGTGCGGTCACCGGCCGCCGGGACGCGGAAAGCTCACTGGCCCTGTTCGTCGCGGCGGCGCTGCCACCGCTGTTCGATCCGGTTCATCATCGACCGGCGCTGCCTGGGGTGTCGGCTTTCGCCCCCGCCCCCGCTCGCACTCCCCGCCGGTTGCTGCTCACCGGGCTTCGGCGCCTTGCGCCATCCGGTGACCGCCAGCACGGCGCAGCCCAGCATGACGAGGAAGCCCGCCACACTGACCCAGGTCTGCTGGAAAACCATTCCGGCCATGAGGAGCGCGATACCCACCAGAAAACCGGCCACCGCCTGGTAGACCCGTCGCCGGGTGTACCTGCGCAGCCCGCTTCCCTCAAGCGCTGTAGCGAACTTGGGATCTTCGGCGTACAGCGCTCGCTCCATCTGCTCGAGCATGCGCTGCTCGTGCTCCGAGAGCGGCACGGAGTCCTCCTCGTCGTCGGCCGCGGGGGCGACCGGTATGCGGCCCTTCCAGGATAGGCAGGGATTCGCCCCCGTGAAACCCGCCCTCTAGCCATAGCCAGTCCGGACCGCCATGTCGGCTCGGCTGCTGAGGCGTAGATTCCCCGACCTCCGATCCGTCATGCCGGATGGTGTCACCCGATCATACGGGGCTCGCGGCCCGATCGGGTGTTCCGGGCGGTACTCCGTCTGCAGCTGCGTTGCTGATCAGCCGGGCTCCCGTCGCTTTCCGGCCTCTGGTCCGACGGTGTCACCGTCCGGTCAGGCGCGCTTCTCTCCCAGAACGTGCAGCTGGGTCGCCACGGAGTGGAAGGCCGGCAGTTCCGCGACGGCCGCCTCGAGCCTGAGGAGCTCCTCCATCGCACCCGGCTCGGTGTCCACGAGAACGCCCGGCACCAGGTCGGCGAAGACCCGTACGCCATGGACCGCGCCGACCTCGACGCCCGCCGCGTCGACGAGTCCGGTGAGCTGGTCGGCGGTGAACCTGCGGGGCACGGGGTCCCCGGCGCCCCAGCGCCCGTCGGGGTCCGTCAGGGCTTGCCGGGCCTCGGCGAAGTGTCCCGCGAGCGCCCTGGCCAGGACGGCTCCGCCGAGGCCTGCGCCGAGGAGGCTGAGCGCCCCGGACGGGCGGAGCGCGTCGACCGCGTTGCGCACGCCTTCGGCGGGGTCGTCCACGTACTCCAGGACGCCGTGGCACAGGACCGCGTCGTATCCGGCGCGGTCCACCACCTCGAACAGGCCGAGGATGTCGCCCTGGACACCGCGGACCCGGTCGGCCACGCCGGCCTCGTCCGCACGGCGCTCCAGCGCGAACAGGGCGTTCGGGCTGGGGTCGACGACGGTGACGCGGTGGCCGAGCCGGGCGACGGGCACGGCGAAGTTGCCGGTGCCGCCGCCGGTGTCGAGCACGTCCAGCGCTTCCCTGCCGGTGGCCTTGACCCGGCGCTCGAGGGCGTCCTTGAGGACCTCCCAGACCACGGTGGTACGGAGGGAGGCGCGGGGGCGCAGCTGGTCCGACACGGCAGTTGACTCCTCGGCACGGTGCCGCCGCGGACGGCGGAGCGTGAACGGTGCAGGTGGTACGGGTGCTCTCCACCTTATTGCCTCGCGCCGCCCGCGCGGTCACTCCGCCTCGGGCCGCTGTCCGGGGCCGTCCTTCCTGGGCTGCGGGAGGACCGGCTGGAGGACGAGCAGCCGCTCGACCAGGCGCAGGAACATGGCCGCGTCACGCAGCAGGTCGTCGGCGTCGCGGCTGCCGGCCGCGCCGGGTATCCCCGCCTCCGCGCGCGCCCTGCGCGCGGCACCGGACGCGAACAGGGCGCTCCACTCGGCGAGTTCGGGCGCGATGTCGGGGAGAACCTCCCAGGCACTCCGGATGCGTTCGCGGCGGCGTCCGCCGGTCTCGGGACGGCCGCGGGCGGCGAGCACGGCGGCGGCGGTGCGCAGAGCGGCGAGGTGGGCGGTGGCGTACCGCTCGTTGGGCACGTCGAGCCCGGCGGCCTCCTCCAGGCCCGCGTGGGCCTGGGCGAGCAGGTCGAGGGCGGCGGGCGGCGCGGTGGTGCGGCGCAGCACGGGGTGCACGTCGGTTGCCGGTCCGGTCAGTGAGGGGGCAGGGCTGACTGCGCGGCGCCGCGGGGCGGCGGCTGCGGACGAGCTGGCCATGACGAACCTCCTGTCGTCGTGTGACGGCTCGGTGGCCGTCTGTGTCCATCGTGACGGTCGGCACTGACAATCCCTCAGAAACGCCGCTGACCAGGCACTTTGCTTCGAGCGCGAGTTCGGGGGTAGTTTTTTGCACTGACCAGTCAGTTCAAATGATGGGGGTGGGGTCGTGGAGAGCCCGCACGGGGCGGCACTGAGCACCGAGGACTTCGGGCTGAAGGGTCCGCGCGGCTGGGCCTTCCGGGGCGTGGAATTCACCGCCCCTCCGGGATCGCTCGTCGCGGTCGAGGGCCCGTCCGGTTCGGGGCGCACCTGCCTGCTGCTCGCGCTCACCGGCCGGATGCGGTCCACCCGGGGCCACGCCGAGGTGGGCGGCGAGCGTCTGCCCGGACGGCTCGCCGCGGTTCGCGGATTCAGCGCGCTGGGTCCGGTCCCCGGGGTGAGTGAGCTGGACCCGTCCCTCACCGTCGCCGAGCACCTGCGGGAACGGGCCCTGCTGCGCCGCCGTTTCGACGGATCGCTGCGCTCCCTGCTGCGCCCCCGCGCGGAACGCGCGGCGACGGCCCGGGACACGATCGACGCCGCCCTCTCGGACGCGGGGCTCGACCTCGCGACGCTCCCCAAGGCCGAACGCACCTCCGTGCGGGACCTGGAGCGCCTGGAGGCCCTGCGCCTGTCCGTCTCCCTCGCCCTGATGGGCCGTCCCCGCCTCCTGGCCGTGGACGACACCGACCTCAAACTCTCCGCCACCGACCGCGCCCTGGCCTGGGAGCTGCTGCGCACCCTCTCGGCCGGCGGGACCACGGTGCTCGCCGTGTGCAGCGAGGCACCTGAGGACGCGCTCACGGTGCGGACCCGCCCGGCGCCCGGGACCGACGCGCCCGACGACGACACGACGACCGGGAAGGACACGGCAGATGCGATCACCGAGACTGGCAGCGCTTGAGCTGCGGCGGTTCGGCAGGGGCAGGATGCCCCGCGCCGCCCTCGTGGCACTCCTCCTGCTGCCCCTGCTGTACGGAGCGCTCTACCTCTGGTCGTTCTGGGACCCGTACGGGCGTCTCGACCGCATACCCGTGGCGCTCGTCAACGAGGACAAGGGCGCGAGCGCCGAGGGCGAACACCTCGCGGCCGGTGACGAGATCACCGGCCGGCTGCTCGACTCCAAGGTCTTCGACTGGCACGAGGTCGGCTCCGCCGAGGCCGAACGGGGCGTCGAGGACGGTACGTACTACCTCTCGCTGACCATGCCGTCCGACTTCAGCGAGCGGATCGCCTCGAGTGCCGGGGACTCCCCCGGCACCGGCGCCCTGCGGGTGCGCACGAACGACGCGAACAACTACATCGTCGGGCAGATCTCCCGGACGGTCTTCGCCGAGGTCCGCAGTGCCGCGTCGGCCAAGGCCTCACGCGGTTTCCTGGACCGGATCTTCATCGACTTCTCGGGCCTGCACGACGCGACCGCGAAGGCGGCCAAGGGCGCCGACGACCTCGAGAGCGGCCTCACGAAGGCGAAGAAGGGCTCCAAGGACCTCGCTGACGGTCTGAAGGACGCCAGGTCGGGCAGCGGCGCCCTCTCCGCGGGTATCAAGAAGCTGAACAAGGGCGCGGGCGACCTGGAGACGGGCTCCCGACAGGTCGCGGGCGGCACGCAGCTGCTCGCCGACAAGGTCGGCGCGGTCGCCGAGGACGTGCGCCCCTTCCTGAAGGACAACGGGAAGGCCATCGGCGACACCGCCCGGCTGGTCGCCGACTCCTCCAAGGCCGTGCGGGACAACCTCGACCTGCTCGCCGAGGCGGCGCCCGTCGCCTCCGCCGCCGCCCACACGGCCTCGGACGACCTGACGGAGGTCTACCGCGTCCGGTGCGAGGAGCAGCCGCTTCCGGACCCGGGCGTCTGCCCGCAGCTGAAGCGCGCCAAGACCGCGGCGGAGGACGTCGCCGCGGTGTCCGACGACGTGGACGCGCTGGTGAAGAACCAGAACGGCGACCTGACGAAGCTCCGTACGCGGCTGACCGACCTGGAGAAGCAGGCCGACGCCCTGGCGAAGCGCTCACCGCGTCTGGACACCGATCTGGAGTCAGCAGTCTCGAAGATCAACGCGCTCAACAGCGGCGCGCACGAGGTCGCCAAGGGGGCCGACGCGCTCCACACCGGGCTCGGCACCGCGAGGACGGGGGCCGGGAACCTGGACACCGGCGTCAAGAAGCTCGACACGGGCGCCAAGGATCTCAAGAGCGGTCTGTACCGGCTGGGTGACGGCTCCGCGACCCTCGCCCAGGGGCTCAACGACGGAGTCGGCAAGATCCCCGACTACGACAAGGACGAGCGGGACGCGCGGACCGGCGTGATGGCGGACCCGGTGCAGCTCGCCTCCTCCTCCCTGCACGCGGCACCCAACTACGGCACCGGCTTCGCCCCGTACTTCATCCCGCTCTCGCTGTGGGTGGGCGCGATGGTGGCGTACATGCTGATCCAGCCCCTCAACCGGCGGGCCCTCGCGGCAGGGGCGCCCGCCTGGCGCATCGCCCTCGCGGGCTGGCTCCCGGTGGCCGCGATCGGCCTGCTGCAGGTCGCCGCACTGATGTCGGTGCTGCACTGGCAGCTCGGTCTGCAGATGACCCACGCAGCCGGGACGATCGGCTTCCTGGCCCTGGTGACCTGCTGCTTCGCCGCGATCGTGCAGTGGCTCAACGCCCGCTTCGGCGCCGCCGGCCGCATCCTCGTCCTGGCGGTGCTCATGCTCCAGCTGACCTCCGCCGGGGGCACCTACCCCGTCCAGACCAGCCCGGGCTTCTTCGGGGCGATCCACCCCTACCTGCCGATGACGTACGTCGTGGACGGGCTGCGCCGGCTGATCACGGGCGGCGGGCTCGGCCCGGTCTGGCAGGGCTGCGCCGTACTGCTCCTCTTCACAGCGGGCGCCCTGACGCTGACCGCGCTCTCCGCCCGCCGCAAACAGGTGTGGACCCTGGACCGGCTCCACCCGGAGCTGAGTCTGTGACCGCTCCCGCACCTGTGAGAATCGTGGCCATGGACAGCAGTAGCACCACACGCCGCCAGATCACCCGGCAGAAGCTCTACGAGGCGGCGGTGACCCTCATCGCGGAGAAGGGGTTCTCCGCGACGACGGTCGACGAGATCGCCGAACGCGCCGGGGTCGCCAAGGGCACGGTCTACTACAACTTCAAGAGCAAGACCGAGCTCTTCGAGGAGCTGCTGCGGCACGGGGTCGGACTGCTCACGCAGTCGCTGCGGTCCGCCGCCGACGCCACGGACGCACGCGGTGGCACCCGTGTGGAGGCGCTGGACGCGATGATCAGGGCCGGTCTGGTCTTCATCGACCGCTATCCGGCCTTCACCCAGCTGTACGTCGCCGAGCTCTGGCGCACCAACCGCGCCTGGCAGTCCACCCTCCTGGTGCTGCGTCAGGAGGCCGTCGCCGTCGTCGAGGGCGTCCTGCGGGAAGGGGTCGCGGGCGGCGAGCTCAGCGAGGAGATCGACATCCAGCTGACGGCGGCCGCCCTGGTGGGCATGGTCCTGGTGGCCGCCCTCGACTGGCAGGCGTTCCAGCCCGAGCGGACGATCGACGACGTGCACTCGGCCCTGTCCCTGCTGCTGCACGGCCGGGTCAGCGGACGATGAGGCCCTGAAGGCTCCGACGGCTGGGCGGCTGGACGGCCCCGACGGCCCGCGGACGGAGAAACGCCGGCCCGGTGGAATTCGATCCCCCCGAATTCCACCGGACCGGCGTCCGGTGCCGCCGCCGAGCCCTCCCCCGTGACCCCGTGTCCCCCGTGGTCCCGGAGCTCCGCGCCGTCTGCCCCGTCGCGTCCGGGGTGCCGCGCCGTACCGCCGCCCCGTGCCGGCGGTCCGGGCGCAGCGCCCCTTCCGTGGTCTCCACTCTTCCGTCCGCACAGGTGGGAGCCCATCCGCGCCCCTACTCATCTCCAGGACTAGGTAGGGATACTCAGGACTGCGCACAAGCCCCGTCCGGGTGCCCGCCGGACTGGCTACGATCACGTCCGTGTCCGTACTCCCCCTGGTGTTCACGAGCGGCTGGGCGAGCGGGATCAACGCCTACGCGGTGGTCCTGCTCCTCGGCCTGTTCGGCGCGACCGGTCTGACCGACGAGGTGCCCGAGTCGCTGCAGCGCACCGACGTGCTCGTGACCGCCGGGGTGCTGTTCCTGTTCGAGGCGGTGGCCGACAAGATCCCGTACGTGGACTCGGCCTGGGACGCGGCCCACACGGTGATCCGGCCCGTGGCCGGTGCGGTGGTCGCCGCGCTGCTGGCGGGCGGGAGCGGGTCGCTGCCGGAGCTCGCGGCGGGAGCCGTCGGCGGCTCGACCGCGCTGATGAGCCATCTGGTGAAGGCGGGCACCAGGATGGCGGTCAACACCTCGCCCGAGCCGTTCAGCAACGTCGGGGTCAGCGTCGCGGAGGACCTCGGTGTCGCGGGGATCCTCACCTTCGCCGTCTTCAACCCGGTGGCGGCGGCCGTGATCGCCGGGGTCCTGCTCCTGCTGGGCCTCGTGACGCTGCTCTTCCTGGCCTCCCGGATCCGGAGGTTCCTGCGGCGCCGGGCGCAGCGCCGGGAGGAGGGACGCCTGGCCGGGACGGGCGGGCACCGGCCGCGCGAATGAGCTGCCGACGGCACCCCGTAAGGTCACTGACATGGCACGAATTGCGGTGATCGGCGCCGGGACCGGCGCGATGGCGGCGGCTGCCCGGCTCTCCGTGGCAGGCCACCGGGTGACGGTGTACGAGCGCGCGGAGACCTACGGCGGCTCGCTCGGGCGGTTCGCCCGTGACGGCTTCGTCTTCGACACCGGCCCCGGGCTGCTGCATCTGCCCGCGGTCTACCGCGACCTGTTCGTGAAGACGGGCAAGGAGAGCCTGGAGCAGTGCGTCACGCTGACCCAGGTCGACCCGGCGAGCCGCCATCTCTTCGCGGACGGCACCGCGGTCTCGCTGCCCAACGCCTCGCGGGCCGGTGTGACCGGTGCGCTGGACCGGGCGCTCGGCGAGGGGGCCGGGGCCCGGTGGGGCGACTTCCTGGACCGGGCGGGCGAGGCCTGGAACCGGTCGCGCAGGCCGCTGCTGGAGGAGCCGCTGCCGGAGGACCGGAGGGCACTGGCCCGCGATCCCTACCCGGCGGTCCGGCACCGCAGGCTGCTGCGTCCCGCCCGGCAGGCGGGGACGGTGGCGGAGGTGGGCGCCTGGGAGCTCACGGACCCCCGGCTGGCGTCCCTGCTCGACGGATACGCCCTGTCGTACGGCCTGGACCCGCGCCGGGCCCCGGCGGCCGCCGCGCTCCTGCCGTACATGGAGGAGACCTTCGGCAGCTGGTACGTCGCCGGGGGTGTGCGCGCCCTGGCCGACGCGGTGTACGCGCGCTGCCTGGCCCGCAAGGTGGAGTTCGTCTTCGGCGCCGAGGTGGTCCGGGTGGCCGAGAAGGACGGCCGGGCGGCGGGGATCGAGCTGGCGGACGGCGCGAGCGTGGAGGCCGACCACGTGGTGCTCGGCGCGCAGCCGGCACCCGGGCTGCTGCCGGTCCGTGACGGAGGGCGCCCCGCGGGCGCGCCGTCGGTACCGGGCCGCTTCCAGGTCCTGCTGTCGCTGCGCGGCGCCCGGGAGGCCGGCGCCGTCCACCGCACGGTGGTGCACACCGCGGACCCGGGTGCCGAGCAGGACGCGGTGTTCGGCGGCCGGACGGCGGAGCTGCCCACAGTGACCGTCCTGCGTCCGGACGACCCCGCGACCCGCCCGGACGACGCGCACGAGGCGGTGACCCTCACCGTGACCGTGGCACCGCACGGGCCGGTCGACTGGACGGACGCGGCCCTGCGCGAGCGGTTCGCGGACACGGTGATCGCCCGGGCCGCCGAAGCCGTTCCCGGCCTCCGGGAGCGGACGCTCCACGCGGAGGTGCGTACACCGGCCGAGACCGAGGCCGAGACGGGCGCGGAGGGCGGTTCGGTGCCGGCCCCGGCCCTGGCCGGGGCGGAGGGCTCCTACCTGCACGCGGCGAACCTCTCGCCGCTGCCGGGGCTGTACCGGGCGGGCGGCTGGTCGCATCCCGGCGGGGGCCTGGCCCACGCCGGGATGTCGGGTGCCCTGGTCGCGGGCCTCGTCGTGGAGGGCGACGGCTTCCGCGGCTCGCAGTGAGCCCTCGGCCGGAGACCGGGGGCGCGCGGTCGGCCGACGGCCGGGGTGCCCGGGCCGACCGCCGCCTCAGTAGCGGTACTGCTCGTTCTGGCCGGTGTCGTAGCCGTTGCCGTACGGGGCGGGCCTGACGGGAGCCTCCGGCGGCAGCGGGGGGTGCTGGTCGCTCTCGCGCTGCTGCGGGACCCACACCCCGCCCGGCGGGGTGTCCGTGTACTGCCCGGCGTACGGGTCCTCGGGCTGCTGATGACCGGTGGCGTAGGACGAGGGATCGTAGCCGTTGCCGTAGGTGTCGTACGGGGTGTACTGCCCGGTGCCCGCGGTGGTGGCGGTGTACGGGTCGGTGTAGGCGGAGTGGTCCGTCCCGTCGGTGCCGTGGCCGTACTGGCCCGCCGCGTAGCCGCCCTGGTCCTGGTCCTGGTAGCCGCTCTGGCCCTGATAGGCGCCCTGGTCCTGGTAGTTCCCCTGACCGCCGTAGGGGTCCTGGGACGTCTGTCGGCCGTAGCCGTTGTACGGGTCGTAGGCGTCGTACCGCTGCTGTTCGCCGTGCTGGTCCTGGTGGCCGTCACCGCCTGCCCGGGCGGGGTCGGTGTAGACGCCGTACTGCCCGGTGTCGTCCGGCATCGGCTCGGTCGGGTAGACCGCCGCCGGGGCAGGGTCCGCCTCCTGAGGCGCCCCCTCGTACTCCAGGCCGGAGACCTCGAGCACGGGCTCCCGGCTCTCCGCGCCGCCCGCCCTGCGGCGGCGCCGGCTCTCACCGGGGCTGCCGCCGATGGCCCAGCCGGTCGAGAAGCCGCGCCGGAAGGAGAGCGTCACGTACGTCTGGCCCGTGGCGAAGGCGATCGCGCCGATGATGATCACCAGTACCGAGGGGATCAGGACGCCGAGGACCACACCGAGGAAGCCGCCGAAGGCGAGCAGTCGCCAGCGCAGCCGCGCCTTGTACTGCAGGAGCACCTCGCCCAGCAGCCACAGCGCCACTATGCCGAATGCGATGTAGAGGACCGTCCAGCCCACGCCCGCCCCCTCCTACGGCCACCGCCCCGGTCGGTGGCGGGTACGGCCGGTCACGACTGCTTGTGCAGTCCGAGATTCTCGTAGATCTCGAGTGTCGCCGTCGAGTTGTTGAGCGTGATGAAGTGCAGCCCCGGAACACCCTCCGAGAGCAGTTTCGCGCAGAACTCCGTGGCGAACTCGATGCCAATGGAGCGTACAGCGGCCGGGTCGTCCTTTGCGGCGAGGATGCGTTCTTTCAGCGCGGAAGGCAACGACGCGTTGCTGAGCTGCGCGAATCTCTCCAGCTGTTTGACGCTGGTGAGCGGCATCACCTCGGGAATGACCGGGGTTTCGCAACCCGCAGCGACGACGCGGTCACGCATCTGCAGATAGCTCTCCGGCTGGAAGAACATCTGTGTGATCGCATAGTCGGCACCGGCGCGGCACTTGTCCACGAAATGACCGATGTCGGAGTCCCAGTCGGTGGACCGGGGATGCATTTCCGGAAAAGCCGCGACGCCGACGCAGAAATCACCGGCCTCCTTGATGAGCCGGACGAGATCGGCCGCGTACCGGACGCCCTGCGGGTGCTCGACCCACTCCCCCATCGGGTCACCGGGCGGGTCTCCGCGCACCGCGAGGATGTTGCGGATCCCGGCGTCGGCGTACTGCCCGACCATGTTGCGCAGCTCCGCGACCGAGTGGTCGACCGCGGTGAGGTGGGCGACCGGCGTGAGCGTGGAGTCCGCGGCGATCTGCTGGGTGGCCCGCACCGTGCCGGCACGGGTCGAACCGCCGGCCCCGTAGGTCACGGAGACGAAGCTCGGCGCCACGGCCTCGACCCGGCGCAGGGCGTTCCAGAGGTTCCGCTCGCCCTTCTCGGTCTTGGGCGCCCAGAACTCGAACGAGAACGACGTCTCGCCGGTCGCGAGCAGCTCACGCACGGTGCGCGCGTGATCTGTCCTGGTGGAAGGTGTGCCAAGAGCCATACTGGGAGGTTAACCAGGGGCTGGCGGTACCCCAACCAGGCAGCCGGATTTAACCGGAATGTGGCGGATTTTGTCCACCCCTCGGACACCTCCGCGGAGCGCTCCTGGTTCAGACGGCGCGTTCCCGGACGCGCCGCGCGAGCGAAGCGGCGGCCTCGGCCGGATCCGCCGCCTCGGTGATCGCCCGGACGACGACGACGCGGCGGGCACCGGCGTCCAGCACCTCGTCCAGATTGCCCGCGTCGATCCCGCCGATGGCGAACCAGGGCCGGGTCGTGCCGAGCGACGCGGCATGGCGCACGAGGCCGAGCCCGGGCGCGTGCCTGCCGGGCTTGGTGGGCGTGGGCCAGCAGGGGCCCGTGCAGAAGTAGTCCACGCCCGCCTCCGCGACGGCGGCGTCGACCTCGGCCTCGGCGTGGGTGGAGCGGCCGATGATCACGTCGGCGCCCAGGACGGCACGTGCGGCGGGCACCGGGAGGTCTCCCTGCCCGAGGTGCAGCACGTCGGAACCGATGGCGTGGGCCACGTCGGCGCGGTCGTTCACCGCGAGGAGCGCGCCGTGGCGCTTGCAGGCGTCGGCGAGGACCGCGAGGTGTTCGAGCTCCTCGGCGGCCTCCATGCCCTTGTCCCTCAGCTGCACGATGTCCACCCCGTTGGCCAGCACCGCGTCGAGGAACTCGGGGAGGTCCCCCTGCCGTTTGCGGGCGTCGGTGCACAGGTAGAGCCGGGCGCCGGAGAGCTGGTCGCGAGGCGTGGACATGATGAATTCCCCCGTCGGTGTGTGGATGGATCACTGGTGCGGTGGCGGAGCGTCCGTACGTCGGCGGACCGCCGTCCCGGCAGGTCCGGTGACGGCGGAGTGCGGGCCGCGCACGCAGCGGCCCGCACTCCCTCCGCTCACGGTCCTCCGGTCAGACGGCGAGCGCCTGGGCCCGGCGCTTCACCTCCGTGCCGCGATTCTCGCTCAGGGCCTGCGCCGGGGTTCCGGGCAGGCTCGGGTCGGGGGTGAAGAGCCAGTCCAGCATCTCTTCGTCGTTGTAGCCGTCGTCCCTCAGGAGCGTCAGGGTCCCTACGAGGCCCTTGACCACCTTGTTGCCGTCGATGAAGGCGGCAGGCACCTGGAGCGCGCGGTTCTCACCACGGCGCACGGCGATGAGCTGGCCTTCCTTCACCAGCTGCCGTACACGCGTCACCTCGACATCGAGCATTTCCGCGATGTCGGGAAGGTGGAGCCATGCGGGGACGAGAGCATCGATCTTTGCGTCAATCTCGGTCACGAGGACAAGCGTGCCATCCCGGACCGACAGTCGGTAGCCGGGCCGGGCGTACGGGGCCGCGCCCGCCCCTAGAGAGCAGCCGATTTCAGCGGTACGGAGGAGTCCGCGGCCCGCGCCGGATCGATCCGTGCCCCGGCTTCGACGAGCCTGCGCCCCTGCGCCAGGTCACGCGGCCTGCTGACGGCCAGCACGGCGACCAGGACCCCCTGCCGCAGCCAGCAGACCGTCCAGGCCGGGTCCGCGGGGTCCCCGCGCCACAGCAGCGTGTCGGCACCGGTGTGATGACCGGCGTACTGCACGAAGCGCCCGAACTGCTCGGACCAGAAGTAGGGCACCGGGTCGTACGCGGTCTCCGCGCCGCCCGCGAGGGCGGCGGCGACCGTCCGGGGCCCTTGGAGGGCGTTGTCCCAGTGGTGGACGAGGAGCCGCTCGCCGTAGCGGGCGGAGGGGAACGACGCGCAGTCCCCCACCGCGCGGACGTCGGGCAGCGAGGTGCGCAGCGAGCGGTCGGTGGTGACGGAGCCGTCCGGACCGAGGGCGATGCCCGAGCCCGCGAGCCATCCGGTCGCGGGGCGGGCGCCGATGCCGACGACGACCGCCCCGGCGGGAATCACCCGGCCGTCCGCGAGGTGGACGGCGCCCTCCTCGACGCGTGCGACCCGGGCGCCGGTGAGGAGTTCGGCGCCGCTCTCGGCGTACCAGTCGGCCATCGGGGCGGCGACCTCGGCCGGCATCGTGCCCGCGAGCGGGCGGTCGGCGGCCTCGACGACGGTGACCGCGCAGCCGGCCGCGCGGGCCGCGGTGGCGAACTCGGCGCCGATCCAGCCCGCTCCGACGACGACCACGTCGTGCTGCCGCTCCAGTACGGGCCGCAGCCGCGCGGCGTCGTCGAGGGTGCGCAGCAGATGGACTCCGGGGACGCCCTCGGAGCCCGGCAGTCCGACCGGCTCCGCACCGGTGGCGAGGACCAGGGTGTCGTAGGCGACGGGCCCCTCGGCGGTGTCCAGTTCGTGCGCCCCGGTCCGCAGGCCGGTCACGTCGAGCCCCAGGCGCAGCGTGATGTCCAGGGCCTCGAAGTCGACGTCGAAGGCGGAGTCCTCGGCCTTGCCGAGCAGGACCGCCTTGGACAGGGGCGGCCGGTCGTACGGCTGGTGCGGCTCGGCCCCGATCAGGGTGACCGGGCCGGTGAAGCCCTGTTCGCGCAGGGCGACGGCCGTCTGCACACCGGCCATGCCGGCGCCCACGATCACGACGTCCCGCGGCCGTTCCCGCGCTGCGGGGTCCTTCGTCTGCTCGCTCACCCGTCCACCCTAGTCACGTGACCCGGCGTCAGCCGGTGAGCTCCTCCACCACGCTCGTCCCGCTGCCCCGCAGCGACTCCCATTCCCATGTCTCGTCCAGCCTGACGCGGCCGTCGGGCAGCTCCGTGACGGCCGAGACGCAGTGCCCGGAGGAGGTCGTCCCGTCCTGCTTCAACTGGACGTAGCGGAAGTCCAGGGTGTCCGCGTCCCGCGTCCCGACGAGGTGGCCGTGGACGATGTCGCCGCCCTCGTACTCGGCCCATATCCGGCCGTCCCGCTCGTGGTACGTGAACCGGGTCCGGGTGCCGACCTGGCCGGGCGCCTGGTCGGCGACGGGCGAGAGGACGAGTCCGTCGAGCGAACGGGCCATGGGTGCTGCTCCCTTACTTGCCGCGGGGTGCGGGGTCTAGGCTGGCCACCGTAAGGCAACCGCGGGAGCCCGGACGCACCGGGCTGAGAGGGAGGCTGACCGGCCTCCGACCGTACGAACCTGATCCGGGTCATGCCGGCGAAGGGAGGGGCTGGACGCCCATGCGCATCTCCGGAGACAGTTCCGACGTCCTGGTCGTCGGAGGCGGCATCATCGGCCTGGTCACCGCCTGGCGGTCGGCCCAGAGGGGTCTGCGCACCACGCTGGCGGATCCCGCGCCGGGCGGCGGGGCCGCCCAGGTGGCCGCCGGGATGCTCGCCGCCGTCACCGAGCTCCACTACGGCGAGCAGACCCTGCTGGGCCTCAACGTCGCCTCGGCGGAACGCTATCCGGCGTTCGTGGCCGAGCTGGAGGAGGCGAGCGGGCTGACGACCGGCTTCCGCTCCTGCGGCACCCTGTCCGTGGCCCTGGACTCCGACGACCGGGCGCATCTGCGCGAGCTGCACGCGCTGCAGCAGCGTTCGGGGCTGCGGTCCGAGTGGCTGAGCGGCCGGGAGTGCCGCCGCCTGGAACCGATGCTCGCGCCCGGTGTGCGCGGCGGGCTGCGGGTCGACGGCGACCACCAGGTGGACCCCCGGCGGCTGGCCTCGGCGCTGGTCACCGCGTGCGAGCGGGCCGGGGTGCTCTTCCGCCGCGCCTGGGTCCGGCGGCTCACCGTCACGGGCGGCCGCGCCACGGGCGTCGTCCTGGCCGACGGCACGGAGCCGGCCGCCGGCCAGGTGGTGCTCGCCGGCGGCAGCCTGAGCGGGCGCCTCGCGGGGCTTCCCGAGGCCGTCGTGCCGCCGGTGCGCCCGGTCAAGGGGCAGGTGCTGCGGCTGACCGTGCCCTCCGCGTACGCCCCCTTCCTCAGCCGCACCGTGCGGGCGGTGGTGCGCGGCAGCCACGTCTACCTGGTGCCGCGGGCCGACGGTGAGCTGGTGGTCGGTGCGACCACCGAGGAACTCGGCTGGGACACCACGGTCACCGCGGGCGGGGTGTACGAGCTGCTGCGTGACGCCCATGACCTGATACCGGGCATCACCGAGCTGCCGCTGACCGAGACACGGGCCGGGCTGCGGCCCGCGTCGCCCGACAACGCGCCGCTGCTGGGCCCCACGGCGCTGCCCGGTCTGCATCTCGCCACCGGGCACCACCGCAACGGGGTGCTGCTGACGCCCGTCACCGGTGACGTGATGGCCCACGTGCTGACCACGGGCGAGCTGCCCGAGGTGGGCCGCCCCTTCGCACCGAGCCGCTTCGCCTCCGCCTCCCCGGAGGCCGGACAGAGTTCCCCTCCCGAAGACACCGCCCCCGCGCCGCAGGAGCAGCCCGTATGACACAGCCCGTGCCCACCGCCGTTCCCGTCCACGTCTCCGTCAACGGGGAGCGCCGCGCCCTCCCCTCCGGCACCGCCCTGGACACCCTCGTCGCGCAGCTGACCACGGCTCCCTCGGGTGTCGCCGCCGCGCTCAACGAGACCGTCGTGCCCCGTTCCCGGTGGTCCGCGACCGCGCTCGCCGACGGCGACCGCGTCGAGGTCCTCACCGCCGTCCAGGGAGGCTGAGCGTGTCCGACGACCTCCTCACCCTCGGTCCCGCCACGTTCTCGTCCCGGCTGATCATGGGGACGGGCGGAGCACCCAGCCTCGACGTGCTGGAACGCTCCCTGATCGCCTCCGGCACCGAGCTGACCACGGTCGCGATGCGACGGCTCGACCCGACCGTCCAGGGTTCGGTGCTCTCGGTCCTGGAACGTCTCTCCATCCAGGTGCTGCCCAACACCGCGGGCTGTTTCACGGCGGGCGAGGCCGTGCTGACGGCCCGGCTGGCCAGGGAGGCGCTGGGCACCGACTGGGTCAAGCTGGAGGTCGTGGCCGACGAACGGACCCTGCTGCCCGATCCGGTCGAGCTGCTGGACGCCGCGGAGATCCTGGTCGACGACGGCTTCACGGTACTGCCGTACACCAACGACGACCCGGTACTGGCCCGCAAGCTCGAGGACGTGGGGTGCGCGGCGGTCATGCCGCTGGGCTCCCCCATCGGGTCCGGGCTCGGTATCCGCAATCCGCA
Organism: Kitasatospora papulosa; assembly: GCF_000717245.1. Taxonomy (GTDB): domain Bacteria; phylum Actinomycetota; class Actinomycetes; order Streptomycetales; family Streptomycetaceae; genus Streptomyces; species Streptomyces papulosus. The sequence goes on along the minus strand of NZ_JNYQ01000001.1, from coordinate 976,234 downwards.
CAACTTCCAGCTCATCGTCGAGCGGGCCGGGGTCCCGGTGATCCTGGACGCCGGCGCCGGGACCGCGTCGGACGCCGCGCTGGCGATGGAGCTGGGCTGTGCCGCTGTGATGCTCGCCTCGGCGGTGACCCGGGCGCAGGAGCCGGAGCTGATGGCGGCGGCCATGCGTCACGCGGTGGACGGCGGGCGGCTGGCGTACCGGGCGGGACGCATCCCGCGCCGCCATTTCGCCGAGGCGTCCTCGCCGGCGGAGGGCCGCGCGGCGCTGGATCCGGAGCGTCCCGCCTTCTGAGGACCGGGGCTCCGGGGCGGCCCGCAGGTCACAGCACGTGCATGCCCCTGTCACGGCTCCGCACCGGAACGGCCCCGGGGAGGCCCTGGGCCGTCCGGTGTGTCCGTGGCAGCTCGTAGAATCGCTGCGTGGACACGACCCTCCAGGACCCCCTTGTCGGGCAGCTGCTCGACGGCCGCTACCGCGTCGACGCGCGGATCGCCGTCGGCGGTATGGCCACGGTGTACCGGGCCGTGGACACCCGGCTCGACAGGGTGCTCGCCCTCAAGGTGATGCACCCGGCGCTGGCCACCGACGCCGCGTTCGTCGAGCGCTTCATCCGCGAGGCCAAGTCGGTCGCCCGGCTCGCCCATCCGAACGTGGTGGGCGTCTTCGACCAGGGTGCGCAGGGGGCGTACGTCTACCTGGCGATGGAGTACGTCGCCGGGTGCACCCTGCGTGACGTCCTGCGCGAGCGCGGGGCGCTGCAGCCGCGGGCCGCGCTGGACATCCTCGAACCGGTGCTGGCCGCCCTCGGCGCCGCCCACCTCGCGGGCTTCGTCCACCGCGACATGAAGCCGGAGAACGTCCTGATAGGGGACGACGGGCGGGTCAAGGTCGCCGACTTCGGCCTCGTACGCGCCGTGGGCACGGCCACGGACACCACCGGATCGCTCCTGGGCACGGTCTCCTACCTCGCCCCCGAACAGATCGAACAGGGCACGGCCGACACCCGCTCCGACGTGTACGCCTGCGGTGTCGTGCTCTACGAGATGCTGACCGGCGGCAAGCCCCACGGCGGGGACACCGCCGCCCAGGTCATCTACCAGCACCTGAACGAGGACGTCCCCGCTCCGTCGGGCTCCGTCCCGGGTCTGGCCGCCGGGCTGGACGAGCTGGTGGCCGCCGCCACCGCACGGAACCCCGACCTCCGCCCGTCCGACGCGGTGGCCCTGCTCGCGGCGTCCCGGGTGATACGCGAGGCCCTCACCGAGGAGCAGCTCGACGCGATGCCCCCGCAGGCCCTCGCGGAGACGCACGACGCCGCCGAGGACCGTACGAGCGTGATCCCCCGGGTGATCCCTGCGGGCCAGGGCACCGCGCACCACACCAGCAGGCTGGAGATGCCCCGGCCCGCGCTCCCCGAGCCCGGGCTCGGCCGGCGCGTGCCGTTGGCCTTCCGCGGCAGGCGGGGGGTGCTCACCGCGGTCGTGACCGTCCTGCTGGTGCTCGCGGCCGGGGCGGGCGTCTGGTACATCAACTCGGGTCAGTTCACCCGGGTCCCCGCCCTCCTGGGCAAGACCCAGAGCGCCGCCGAGGAACGCCTGGCGGACGAGGGTCTCGACCTGAAGGGCGTCGAACGCGCCTACAGCGACACGGTACGGCGCGGCACGGTGATCAGCAGCGATCCGGGCTCCGGGGAGCGGATCCGGGGCAACGACGCGGTGAAGCTGGTGATCTCGCGCGGCCCGGAGACCGTGAAGGTGCCGGACGTGGAGGGGCTCGCCCTCGCCGACGCCCGGCGCGAGCTGAAGAAGTGGGGTCTCGCGCCGGGGATGGCGACCCGGGAGTTCAGCGAGGAGATCGACCGGGGCAAGGTCATCCGCACGGATCCCCGTGCGGGCACCGAGCGGCACACGGACTCGGCGGTCGCCCTCGTCGTCAGCAAGGGCAGCCCCGTCGACGTACCGGATGTGACCGGCCTGTCGGTCGACGACGCCACGGCCGCGCTGGACGAGGCGGGTCTGAAGGCCGAGGTGCTGCCCGAGCGGGTCAACTCCGCCGAGGCGCAGGGTGAGATCGCCCGGCAGACACCCGGCAGTGGCGCGGAGGCCGCCGAGGGCGACACCGTGGAGCTGACGGTCTCCAAGGGCCCGCGCATGCTCCAGGTCCCCGATGTCACGGGCAAGGACGTCGACGAGGCCCGCAGCACACTGGAGGACGCGGGATTCGAGGTCAAGGTCGACCGCCCGTTCCTCTCCTTCAGCGACACGGTCGGCAGCCAGTCGGTCGAGGGCGGCGAGAAGGCCGCCGAAGGATCCACGATCACCATCAGGACCAAGGCCCTGTAGACCCACCGAGGACTGGCGGCACATGCGCAACCCGATAGGCGGCCACGTTCCCGTGGCCGGCGGACTCGCCAAGGTCGGTCTCGGCCACGCCCGGGCCCTGGAGGCGGAGACCGTACAGGTCTTCGTCGCCAACCCGCGCGGCTGGGCGACGCCGCCCGGGAACCCCGCCCAGGACGAGCTGTTCCGCTCCGAGTGTGCGGCGGACTCGGTTCCGGCGTACGTCCACGCCCCGTATCTGATCAACTTCGGTTCGCACACCGAGGCCACCGTCGAGCGGTCGGTCGTCTCCCTGCGCCACTCGCTGCGCCGGGCGAGGGAGATCGGGGCCCTGGGTGTGGTGGTCCACACGGGCTCGGCCACCGGCGGGCGTGCGCGCGAGGAGGCCCTCGCCCAGGTGCGGACGCACATGCTCCCGCTGCTGGACGAGCTGACCCATGACGACGATCCGTTCCTGCTGCTGGAGTCGACCGCGGGGCAGGGCTCCTCGCTGTGCTCACGGACCTGGGACTTCGGCCCGTACTTCGAGGCCCTGGACTCCCATCCCAAGCTGGGGATCTGTCTGGACACCTGCCACATCTACGCGGCGGGCCACGACCTGACCGGTCCCGCGGGCATGCGGCAGACGCTGGACCTGCTGGTGGACACCGTGGGTGAGGGCCGGCTGAAGCTGATCCACGCCAACGACTCCAAGGACGTGGTGGGCGCGCACAAGGACCGGCACGAGAACATCGGCGCGGGTCATATCGGCGCCGAGCCGTTCCGTGAGCTGTTCCGGCACCCCGCGACCGAGGGCGTGCCGCTGATCATCGAGACGCCCGGCGGCAAGGACGGTCATGCCGCGGACGTGGCACGGCTGAAGGAGCTCCGGGGCACGGCGGCCGTCTGAGGTCCGGCCGCGGCGCCGCTCAGAGTTCGGGGCCGTCCCCGATCTCCTCCTGGTACGAGTAGCGCTGCTCGCTCCACGGGTCACCGATGTTGTGGTAGCCGCGCTCCTCCCAGAACCCGCGGCGGTCGGCCGTCATGTATTCGATGCCCCGGACCCATTTGGGCCCCTTCCAGGCGTACAGATGCGGCACGACGAGACGCAGCGGGAATCCGTGTTCGGCGGTGAGCAGTTCGCCGTCCTTGTGGGTGGCGAACAGCGTCCGGTCCGAGGCGAAGTCGGCGATCCGGAGATTCGAGCTGAATCCGTATTCGGCCCAGACCATCACATGGGTCACTCCGGGGCCGGGCGGTGCGAGTTCCAGCACCTCGCGGGCGAGGATTCCGCCCCATTCGGCTCCGAGCATGCTGAATTTGGTCACGCAGTGGAGGTCGGCGAGGACGGACGAGAAAGGCAGTGCCGTGAATTCCTGATGATTCCAGCAGTGCTTGTCGCCGTCGGCCGTCGCCCCGAAGACCCGGAACTCCCAGCGGTCCGGTTTGAACTTGGGTACCGGACCGTAATGGGTGACCGGCCAGCCACGCTGCAGCCGCTGCCCCGGTGGAAGCCCGGACTGTTCCGCTGTGCCGCGTTCCCGGCTTTCCGGCTGACCCATGCCTCCATGGTGACAGACAGGCAGGGGTGGTCATGACCAGGGGAGAGTCGATTCGGGCAACTCATACTAAGCGTGCACTTACTGGACGGCCGGGGGGGCCGATGCGAGGATGCGCCGGAAACGTGCCCAGTTCACCGGTTGGAAGGAGCCTCTGCGATGCAGGGCGACCCCGAGGTCCTCGAGTTCCTCAACGAACAGCTGACCGCCGAATTGACTGCCATCAATCAGTACTTCCTGCACGCGAAGATGCAGGAGAACTTCGGCTGGACGAAGCTCGCCAAGTACACCCGGTCGGAATCGTTCGACGAGATGAAGCACGCGGAGATCCTCACCGACCGGATCCTGTTCCTGGACGGCCTGCCCAACTATCAGCGGCTCTTCCACGTCCGGGTCGGTCAGACCGTCACCGAGATGTTCCAGGCCGACCGTCAGGTCGAGGTGGAGGCGATCGACCGCCTCAGGCGGGGCATCGACGTGATGCGCGGCAAGGGTGACGTCACCTCCGCGAACATCTTCGAGTCCATTCTCGAGGACGAGGAACACCACATCGACTATCTCGACACCCAGCTGGAGCTGATCGAGAAGCTCGGTGAGCCGCTTTACATCGCGCAGCTGATCGAGCAGCCGGAAAGCTGATCCCCCGGGGCGGCGCGGCGGGCCCGAGGTCCCGGCAGGGCGCCTCAGGCGGCGTCGGGGAGCCTGACGTCCGGCGTGGCGCCGAGGGCGGCGGGCGCGCCGGCCGGGGTGCCCGCCGGTGCCGCGCGCCTCTCGGTGAGATCGCGGCGCGGCTGGTCGCCACGGCCGAGCAGCGCCTGGATCCTGCGGACGCAGCCGCCGCAGTCGGTGCCGGCCTTGCAGGCGGAGGCGATCTGCCGGGGCGTGCACGCGCCGCCGTCCGCATGCTTCTTGACCTGGTCCTCCGTGATGCCGAAGCAGGAACATACGAACATGCGGTTCACCTCCCGACGGGTCGATCGCTGCGCCGTCCCGATTTCCCGGTGAGGCTAACCTAACCTTACCCGCGTGGCTCCGGCCGCAAAAGCCCCGGTACGCCTGTGGGGCACGGATCACATCGATCCGTGCCCCACAGGCGTCGTACGGGGTGGTCCTACTGGTCGCGGTACATCTCGGCGACCAGGAAGGCCAGGTCCAGGGACTGGCTCCGGTTGAGCCGCGGGTCGCAGGCCGTCTCGTAGCGCTGGTGCAGGTCGTCCACGAAGATCTCGTGGCCGCCGCCGACGCACTCGGTGACGTCGTCACCGGTGAGCTCGACGTGGATGCCGCCGGGGTGCGTCCCGAGCTGCTTGTGCACCTCGAAGAAGCCCTTGACCTCGTCCAGGACGTCGTCGAAGCGGCGCGTCTTGTGGCCGGAGGCGGCCTCGAAGGTGTTGCCGTGCATCGGGTCGGTCACCCACACCACCTCGGCTCCGGAGGCGGTGACCTTCTCGACCAGCTCGGGGAGCCTGTCGCGGACCTTGTCCGCGCCCATGCGGACGATGAAGGTCAGCCGGCCCGGCTCACGCTCGGGGTCGAGGCGGTCGATGTAGCCGAGCGCCTCGTCGACGGTCGTCGTGGGGCCGAGCTTGATCCCGATGGGGTTGCGGATCTTCGAGGCGAACTCGATGTGCGCGCCGTCCATCTGGCGGGTGCGCTCACCGACCCAGACCATGTGGCCCGACGTGTCGTACAGCTGGCCGGTCCGCGAGTCGGTGCGGGTCAGCGACGACTCGTAGTCGAGCAGCAGGGCCTCGTGCGAGGCGTAGAACTCGACGGCCTTGAACTCGGCCGGGTCCGTGCCGCAGGCCTTCATGAAGTTCAGCGCGTTGTCGATCTCGCGCGCCAGGGCCTCGTAACGCTGCCCGGACGGCGAGGACTTCACGAAGTCCTGGTTCCAGGCGTGCACCTGGCGCAGGTCCGCGTACCCACCGGTGGTGAAGGCGCGCACCAGGTTCAGCGTGGAAGCGGACGCGTGGTACATCTGCTTCAGCCGCTGGGGGTCCGGGATCCGGGCGGCCTCGGTGAACTCGAAGCCGTTGACGGAGTCGCCGCGGTAGGTCGGCAGCGTCACGCCGTCGCGGGTCTCGGTCGGCTTGGAGCGCGGCTTGGAGTACTGCCCCGCGATCCGGCCGATCTTGACGACCGGCACGGAGGCCGCGTACGTCAGAACGGCGCTCATCTGGAGCAGGGTCTTCAGCTTGGCCCGGATGTGCTCGGCGGACACGCCGTCGAAGGCCTCGGCGCAGTCACCGCCCTGCAGCAGGAACGCCTCGCCCTTGGCGACGGCTCCCAGGCGGGCGCGCAGCTGGTCGCACTCGCCCGCGAAGACGAGCGGAGGATACGACTCGAGGTCCGCGAGTACGTCGCGCAGAGCCTCGGCATCGGGGTACTCGGGCTGCTGCGCCGCGGGAAGGTCTCGCCAGGTGTGGCCACCGGCGACGGAGGTATTGGCGTTCACGGTCACATCCACAACATTACGGGGTGCGCGAGCCCGTCCCGTCCGGCCGCTCAACACATGAGACGCGCGCCCGTCCGTCCACCACTTCCGATAGGGTGCGGGGCATGTTCGCGCAGACGACCCAGAACTGGTGGTGGACCGCTCATCCGGCGGCCCGCTGACTCATCGCGCGTACAGACTTCGCGAAGGCCGCCCGGGGGGCGGCCTTCTCTGCGTTTCGGCGCCGGGAGCCGTTCCTCCCTCAGGAAGAGGAACGCACATGCCCGAGACCGTGCCCGACCGTGCCGAGGACGCCGCGTCGGTCCTGTCCGACCTGCTCCGTGACGACGCCCCGCCCTTCGCGCTGCTGCGCAGGCGCACGCCCGGCCGGGACCACGACACCGTCGAGGTGCTGACCGGGGCGGTGGTGGAGGCCGCACGGCTCGCCGACATCCCGGTGGGAGAAGGGCCCTCGCTGGCCCTGGTGCCCTTCCGGCAGATCGCCGAGCGCGGTTTCGACGTGCGGGACGACGGGACCCCGCTGGCCGTGCTGGTCGCCGACCGGGTGCGCGAGCTGCCGCTGGCCGAGGTGCTCGCGCACCTGCCCGCCCATGACGTGCGGGTCGAGGGCGGCGCCTTCGACGTCCCGGACGAGGCGTACGAGGACATCGTCCGCCGGGTCGTCGAGGACGAGATCGGGCAGGGCGAGGGCGCCAACTTCGTGATCCGGCGGACCTTCGGCGGCGAGATCCCGGGCTTCGGCCGTGCGGACGCGCTGGCGCTGTTCCGGCGGCTGCTGGCCGGTGAGCGCGGGGCGTACTGGACGTTCGTCGTCCACACGGGGGACGCCTCCGCGTCCGGGCGGCCGGGACCGGGCGGGCGGACGCTGGTCGGCGCCAGTCCCGAGGTCCATGTGCGGATGTCCGGCGGGACCGTGGTGATGAACCCGATCAGCGGGACCTACCGCTACCCGGCCGAGGGGCCGAGCGCCGAGGGCCTGCTGGCCTTCCTCGGCGACCGCAAGGAGACCGAGGAGCTCTCCATGGTGGTCGACGAGGAGCTCAAGATGATGTGCACCGTCGGCGACATGGGCGGGGTCGTGATCGGGCCGCGGCTGAAGGAGATGGCCCATCTCGCGCACACGGAGTACGAGCTGCGCGGGAGGTCCTCGCTGGACGTGCGCGAGGTCCTCAGGGAGACCATGTTCGCGGCGACGGTCACCGGCTCCCCCGTCCAGAACGCCTGCCGGGTGATCGAGCGGTACGAGCCCGGAGGACGCGGCTACTACGCGGGCGCCCTGGCGCTGGTGGGCCAGGAGCCCGGAGGTGCCCAGACGCTGGACTCGCCGATCCTGATCCGGACCGCCGACATCTCGGCGGAGGGCCGGCTGCGGGTGCCGGTGGGGGCGACGCTGGTGCGCCACTCCGATCCGGCGGGCGAGGTCGCCGAGACCCACGCGAAGGCGGCCGGGGTGCTCGCGGCGCTGGGCGTCCGGCCGGGCCGTCCGGAGTCGGAGGCGGACCGTCCGCGGCTGGCCTCCGACCCGCGGGTCCAGGCGGCCCTGGACGACCGGCGCGGCGGGCTGGCCCCCTTCTGGCTGCGCATGCAGGAGCGCACGCGGGACCTGCGCGGCCACGCGCTGGTGGTCGACGGCGAGGACACCTTCACGGCGATGCTGGCGCACCTGCTGCGCTCCTCGGGCCTGACGGTGTCGGTCCGCCGGTACGACGAAGCCGGGCTGCGCGAGACCGTGCGGGCCCACGAGGGGCCCGTGGTGCTGGGCCCGGGCCCCGGGAATCCGGGGGACACGGCCGATCCGAAGATGCGGCTGCTGCGGGAGCTGACCGCCGGGCTGGTGCGGGAACACCGGCACGGCCTGCTCGGCGTCTGCCTCGGCCACGAGCTGATCGCGGCGGAGCTGGGCCTGGAGATCGCGCGGAAGGCCGTGCCGTACCAGGGGGCGCAGACCCGGATCGAGCTGTTCGGCAGGCCCGAGACCGTGGGCTTCTACAACAGCTTCACCGCGCTCTGCGACGACGCGGCGGCCGCGGAGCTGGATGCGCACGGCATCGAGGCGAGCAGGGACACGGTGTCCGGCGAGCTGCACGCGCTGCGGGGCCGGGGCTTCGCGTCGGTGCAGTTCCACCCGGAGTCGGTGCTGACGCTGCGCGGGGCCACGATCGTGGCCGGGCTGCTGACGGCACTGCCGGTAGCCGGCTGAGGAAGCCGCCGGGGCCGGTGGGCTCCCGCCGGGTCAGCGCGGCGGGAGCGCCGGCACCAGGACGTTGTCGCTGCGGCGGCCCGCCAGGTAGTCGGTGACGTTCCGCACGGTGGCGTCGATGATCTGCCCGACGGCGTCCCGCGTGTAGTACGCCTGGTGGGAGGTCACGATGACGTTGGGGAAGGTGACGAGCCGGGCGAGGGTGTCGTCGTCGATGCCCTCCACGGACTTGTCGACGTAGAAGAGCCCCGCCTCCGCCTCGTAGACGTCCAGTCCGACCCCGGTGAAGCGGCCGGCCCGGAGTTCTCCGACGAGGGCGCGGGTGTCGACGAGGCCGCCCCGGCTGGAGTTGACCAGGATGGCGTCGTCCTTCATCGCGGAGAGGGCCCGCTCGTCGATGAGGTGCTGTGTGGCCGGGAGCAGCGGCACGTGGAGGCTGATCAGATCGGCCTCGGCCAGGAGCTGCTCCTTGTCCACGTAGGTCATGCCGAGCGCGGTGCAGGCGGGGTTCTCGGCGACGTCCCAGCCGAGCAGGTTCATGCCGAAGCCGTGGGCGATCCGGGCGAACGCCTCGCCGATCTTCCCGGTGCCGAGCACTCCGGCCGTGCGGCCGTGCATGTCGCGGCCGAGGAGTCCGTCCAGCCGGAAGTCGAAGTCACGGGTGCGGCTCACCGCGCGGACGATACGGCGGTTGACGGCCATGGCCAGGGTCCAGGCGAATTCGGCGACGGAGTAGGGCGAGTAGTACGAGACCCGGGCGACGCGCAGGGCGAGCCGCTCGGCGACGTCGAGGTCGATGTTGTTGAAGCCGGTCGAGCGCTGGGCGATCATCTGCGTGCCGCCCGCAGCGAGGGTCTGCAGGACCCGGCTCCCGAGGTCGGCGTTGACGCTGGTGGAGACGATCTCGTAGCCCGCGGCGATCGGGGCGGTGTCCTCGGTGAGGAAGACGTCCAGGCAGCGGACGTCGTGCAGGCCCGCGAAGGCCTTCTCGATCAGTGGCTTCTCGTCGGACTGCACGCCGAATGCCAGGATTTCCACGACGTCTCCCGGGTGAGGGGGCGGGGCCGGTTCCCGCGAATATACGGCCCCGGCCGCCCGGACGCCGCGCGGCCGGGCGGACCGGGCGCGGGATCCGGCCGGAGAGGACCCCGCCCTCGCCTTCGGGGCGGGGTCCTCTCCGGCCGGGGGTCAGGCGTCGTCGAGTCCCGCCTCGATGGCGTAGCGCACGAGCTCCACCCGGTTGTGCAGCTGGAGCTTGCCCAGGGTGTTCTGGACGTGGTTCTGCACGGTGCGGTGCGAGATGACCAGACGCTCGGCGATCTGCTTGTACGAGAGCCCCTTGGCGACGAGCCGCAGGACCTCCGTCTCACGGTCGGTGAGCTGCGGGACCTTCGGCTGGTCCGGGGCGGCGGGGGCCGGGTCGGAGGCGAGCCTGCGGTACTCGCCGAGGACGAGTCCGGCGAGGCCCGGCGTGAAGACCGGGTCGCCCGCCGCGGTGGCGCGCACCGCGTCGGTCAGCTCCTGGGTGCTGGCCGACTTGAGCAGATAGCCGGTGGCACCGGACTTCACGGCCTCCAGCACGTCGGCGTGCTCCCCGCTGGCGGAGAGCACCAGGACGCGCAGGCCGGGCTGTGAACCGACGAGCTCCTTGCAGACCTGGACGCCGGGCATCCCCGGCAGATTGAGGTCGAGCACCAGGACGTCGGGGACCGCTGCGTGGGCGCGGCGGACGGCCCCCGGGCCGTCCCCGGCGGTCGCGACCACGTCGAACCCGGACTCGGTCAGGTCGCGGGCGACCGCGTCCCGCCACATCGGATGGTCGTCGACGACCATCACCCTGATCGCCCGTTCCTCGGACGCCTGTGTGTTCGGTGTACTCATCGGGCCGATCCTGCCTTCCCCCGTGAAACCTTCGGAACCTTCAACTCGACCTCGGTGCCCTGGCCGGGAACCGAGATCAGCTCTGCTGTGCCACCCAGGTCGCGGAGCCGTCCGCGGATCGACAGGGCGACTCCGAGCCGTCCTTCCCCCTCCGCCTGGATGAGCCTGCCCTCCGGGATGCCCGGGCCGTCGTCCCGGACGGTGACGACCACGTCGTCCGGCTCGTCCTCCACCAGGATCCACGCGTGGGCGTCCGGCCCCGCGTGGGCCCTGACGTTGTCCAGCGCGGCGCTCACCGCGGCGGCGAGCTCACGGGCCGCCTCCCCCGGGAGCAGCACCGGGGCGCCGGGCTCCGCGAAGGTGACCCTGGAGCCGGCGTGCGGGGCGAGCAGGGAACGCAGGTCGGACTCGGCGCTCTCCGCCTCGTCGGTGTCCACCGCGCGGACCACCGCTCCCTCGGCGCTGTCCTCGGAGACCCGGGTCGTCGGCACCAGGCCGCTGGAGACGAGGGTCCGCAGGGCGACCTCCTGTTCCCCGGCCATCCGGCCGAGCTCGGCGGCCTCGCCGCCCAGGGCCGTGCCGCGTCGCTGGACCATGGCCAGGACCTGGAGGACGCTGTCGTGGATGTCACGGGCGAGCCGCTCCCGCTCCCGGGTCGCGGCCTCGATCTCCAGGGCGCGGGCCAGGGTGCGTTCACTGGCGCGGGCCACCTCGACGACGTAGCCGATGGCGATGGAGGCGACCCAGACCAGCACGACGTTGTGGAAGGTGTCCCTGCTGGGCTCGCCCCGCTCGATGATGTTGGCGACGGCGACGAGGGTGGAGGCGAAGGCGGCCCAGCGCCAGCCGCCCTTGAGCGCGAAGGCGAGGACGGAGCCCGCGGTCCAGATCGACGGGAGGGTCGGGCCGTCCATGTGCTGGGCGTCGAAGTCGGCGAGCGGGGTCAGCAGGATCCCGGTCAGGGCGACCGTGAGGTCCAGGCCGAGGAAGCGCTTCGTGCAGTTCGCGGCGTTGGCCACCCGGGGCAGGGTGACGAGCGTCCAGAGGGCGAGGAAGGCCAGGAAGGCCAGGGCCACCCAGGGGCGCTCGTACTTCTCGCGGCCGAAGCCGGCGAGCAGTACGGCGTAGAGGAGTGTCAGCACGCGGTACGCGGTCAGCGCCCGCCACAGCGGCTGCTCGACCGACATCCGTACGACCCGTTCACGCCTGGCCATGTCCTCTGGGTCCCCTCCCCCGGTTTCCTCCCCCTGCCGTACGTCCCCGCGCCGCCCCCCTACGCGTCGGGCCTCTCCTGGCCCTTCTTCTTCGCGTCCTCGGCGATCTGCCGCTTGGCCGCGGTCGCGTAGACGTCCACGTACTCCTGGCCGGAGAGCTTCATGATCTCGTACATGACCTCGTCGGTCACCGAACGCAGGATGAAGCGGTCACCGTCCATGCCCTGGTAGCGGCTGAAGTCCAGCGGCTCGCCGATCCTGATGCCGGGCCGCATGAGTCTGGGCACCACCTGGCCGGGCGGCTGGATCTTCTCCGTGTCGATCATCGCCACGGGGATGACGGGTGCGCCCGTGGCGAGGGCCACCCGGGCCAGGCCGCCGGGCTTGCCCCGGTAGAGGCGTCCGTCGGGCGACCGGGTGCCCTCGGGGTAGATGCCGAAGAGGCCGCCGCTCTCGATCACCTGGATACCCGCCTTGATGGCGGCCTCCCCCGCACCGCGTCCGCCGGAGCGGTCCACCGGGAGCTGACCGACGCCCTTGAAGAACGCGGCGGTGAGCTTGCCCTTCACTCCGGGCGCGGTGAAGTACTCGGACTTGGCGATGAAGGTGACCTTGCGGTCGAGGACGGCAGGCAGGAAGAAGGAGTCGGAGAACGACAGATGGTTGCTCGCGAGGATCGCCGGCCCGTGTGCGGGGATGTTCTCCAGGCCCTCCACCCACGGTCTGAAGGCGAGCTTCAGGGAACCGCCGATGGAGAACTTCATTGCGCCGTAGATCAACTCTGGTGCCTCCTGTGTGCCGTGCGAATGACCTTAACCTGTGCCTCCGCGGCCTTCCCCGCCCGCTCCGGGCGGTATCCCTCACGGATGCCCCCTCGGGTGGCGGCTGCCCGGACCGTGACGGCCCTGGTCGGTGTCGGTCCGGTCGCGTACGGTGAAGTCATCCTTTGCACTCCCCCCGCACCCCCGTCCGCTTCATGAACAGGAGACCCCGGTGCCGGTCCTCCCTGGAGCCGAGCCGTTCCGCCACGAGGGCGGAGAGGTCGGCGTCCTCCTCTGTCACGGGTTCACGGGCTCGCCGCAGTCCCTGCGCCCCTGGGCCGACCGCCTGGCGGAGCGCGGACTGACCGTGTCCCTCCCGCTGCTGCCCGGACACGGCACGCGCTGGGAGGACATGGCGGTCACGGGCTGGCAGGACTGGTACGCCGAGGTGGACCGGGAGCTGCGGGCCCTGACGGCGCGGTGCGAGCAGGTCTTCGTCTTCGGCCTGTCCATGGGAGGGGCGCTGGCGCTGCGCCTCGCCGCGAAGCACGGTGACGAGATCGCGGGCCTGGTGCTGGTGAATCCGGCGAACAAGGTGCACGGCCTCTCCGCCTACGCCCTGCCGGTCGCCCGGCACGTGGTGCGTACGACGAAGGGGCTGACCAGCGACATCGCGCTGGCGGGTGCCGAGGAGGTCGGGTACGACCGGGTGCCGCTGCACGCCGCACACTCCGTGCGGGCCCTCTTCCGGCTGGTCGACGCCGATCTGCCCCAGGTCACCCAGCCGGTGGTGCTGCTGCACAGCCCGCAGGACCACGTCGTGCCGCCGGCCGACTCGGCACGGATCCTCAGCCGGATCTCGTCGACGGATGTCGAGGAGATCCTCCTGGAACAGAGCTACCACGTGGCGACGTTGGACCACGATGCGGAGCGGATCTTCGATGAGAGCTACCGGTTCATCGACCGCCTCGCGACCGACGCCGGAAGAAAGGGGAGCACGTCCGGTGGCTGAGCACGACGCGGAGCGCGCGGGCAGTGACGAGGAGCGCGAACCGCGCCCCACGGAGGGGACCGCTGTCCCCGAGGGTACGGAGGGGGCCCGGCCGCTCGACGAGGCCGCGGCCTGGGAGGCGATCGTGGCGGGCTACGGCGAGGAACCGCCGGACCCGCCGGGCGCCAAGCCCTTCAAGTCGATCGAGGATCTGGCGCTGCTGGAGGACGACCAGCTCAACGTCCTGGACCGGGGACCGGAGTCCGGCGCGGGCGACGACGCGGACAAGGGCGTGGACGGGAAGACCTCCGGCGCACCGCCGGAGAAGAAGCCGCTCGGCGGTTCGGTCGTCTTCGCCCCCGGTGTGGCCGGGCCGCGTGACTACGGCCTGGCGGAGCCGGGGGACGACGGCACCGAGGATCCGGACGACAGCGGGGAGGGGCATTTCGTCCCTCCGGAGCCGCCGCCGCTTCCGGAGGCCGACGTGACGGCGAAGTTCGCGTGGCTCGCGGTCGTCGGCGGCCCGGTGCTGATGCTGCTCGCGGTGCTGATGCAGTGGGAGATGACGTGGTGGCTGACCACGCTCTCCATCGGCGGCTTCCTCGGCGGCTTCGCCACCCTGGTGGCGCGCATGCCGCACGACGACGACGAGGAGGGCGACGACCCGGGACGCGGCGCGGTCGTCTGACGCGCGGGCGGCGGCCCCGGTCTCCGGCACCGCCCGGGCTCAGCTCCCGGCGGGCACCCTGAGGGCGGCCAGCACGGGCAGATGGTCCGTGGCCGCCCGCAGGTCCGCCCCGGTGACGCCGGGCAGGTCCGCGGGGACGCCGCAGCCGAGCACCTCGATGCCGCCGGTCGCGAACACCGCGTCGATCCGCTTGCGCGGTGAGCCGGGCGGGAAGGTGAGCTCTCCGCCCCAGGGCCGTACGGCGCGGCAGTCCTGGAGCCGCCCCGCCAGCTGCCGGAAGGCGCTCCCCTCCGGTACGTCGTTGAGGTCGCCGGCCACGACGGCGTGCGGGACGCCCATCGCGTCGATCCGGTCCAGCAGCAGTCCCGCCTGCGACCGGCGTTCCTCCCGCTGGAGGCTCAGGTGACAGCTCACGACACCGAGCCGCGCCCCGGCGATCCGCACGACCGCCGTGGCCAGGCCCCTGCGGTGCAGCCCCGGGGTGAGCGGCAGCAGGACGTCCTCGGTGCGTTCCACGGTGGCGCGCAGGGAGCAGAGCAGCAGGGGCCCGGCCGCCGTCGCCCCGCCGCTGAGCATCACCAGGTCCGTCATGGCGGCGAGCCGGGCCGCCGCCTTGCGCCAGCGAAAGAACCGGGGGGCTTCCTGCACGCACACCAGGTCGGGTGCGCAGGCGAGGACGACCCGGGCCAGCGCCTCGGTGTCGTCCTTCATCGAGCGGACGTTGTAGCTGAGCACCCGGATGACGGCTGAACCGTCCGGCTCGGTACGGGAGTCGGGCAGCGGCATCGGCGTCGTGACCATGGGAGGCACGATACGACGGACGCCCGCCGCTCCCCGGAGGGCGCGACGGGCGTCGGACGGAACGGGGTGGGATCAGCCCTGGCGTGCCAGGTCCGCGGCGCCCACCAGGCCTGCCTTGCCGCCCAGTTGGGCCGCCAGGACCTGGGCGTGCGGGCGCCACTCGCCACCGATCAGCCAGCGCCGGAACGACTTGCGGATCGGGTCGAGGACCAGTTCGCCCTCGTCCGAGACGCCGCCGCCGACGATGAACGCGGACGGGTCGAAGAGCGAGGCGAGGTCGGCCAGACCGGCTCCGGCCCAGCGGGCCAGCTCACGGAAGGAGTCGACGGCCACCGGGCAGCCCTGCCGGGCGGCCTGGCTGATGTGCTTGCCCTCGATGCCCTCCACGGAGCCGTCGCCGAGACCCAGCAGGATCTGGGCGTTCTCGGGGGTGGCGTTGGCCCGCTGCTTCGCGTAGCGCACGAGCGCCCGCCCGGAGGCGTACTGCTCCCAGCAGCCCTGGCTGCCGCAGCCGCAGAGCAGCCCGTCCGGGACCACCCGGATGTGACCGAATTCCGCCGCCACACCGAAGCGCCCGCGGCGCAGCTTGTTGCCGATGATGATGCCGCCGCCGAGGCCGGTGCCGAGCGTGATGCAGATGACGTCGTCGTGCCCCTGGCCGGCACCGAAGCGGTATTCGCCCCAGGCCGCCGCGTTGGCGTCGTTCTCGACGACGACGGGCAGGCCGACGCGCTGTTCGACCTTGTCCTTGAGCGGCTCGTGGCGCCAGTTGATGTTCGGGGCGAACAGCACGGTGGCACGCTTGTCGTCGACGTATCCGGCCGCGCCGATGCCTACGGCCTCGACGTCGTGTCCCTCGCTCGCCCCGGACACGGCGGAGCTGATCGCGTCCACGATGCCTTCGGCGGTCGGCGGGGTCGATACCTTGAACGTCGAGAGGATCCGGCCCTCTTCGTCGACCACTCCAGCCGCGATCTTCGTGCCGCCGATATCGACGCCGATGGTGAGTCCCATGAATCCCTCAGTTTCGGTCGAGCCCCGCTACGGCCAACCGTACCCGAGCCGGGGACGGGTACTTCCTGTCCCGGGTCAGTCCAGGTCGATGTGTTCGCTGCCGCCCGTGCCCTCGTCACGCGGATCCGAGGAGTCCTCGGCCGCCTTCTTCCCGGGTCCGGGGGTGTTTCCGGTGCCGCCCGAGGCGCCTCCGGCGCCCTCGGTGCCCCGGGTCCAGCGGTTCTCCTGGCCCTCGACCGCGGTGCGGTAGGCCGCGAGGAGCTCGTTCCCGGCGGCGGCGAGGTGGTCGAACACTTCCGGATTGCGCTCGATGACGGGCTCGACGGCGGACCTGGCCTGCCGGATCACCTGCTGGACGGTGCCCTGAGCGGCCATGCCGAGCAGCGGCGACTGCAGCGACGAGACCTTGTCGGCCACCGCGTCCATCAGTTTGCGCAGTTCTTCCGCGGCGGAACCCGGCTGCTGTCCGTACCGGGCGCGGCGTCGGGCCTTCTCCGCCTCGAGGTCCTCGGCGCAGGCCTCCGCCCACGCGTCGTCGTCGGCGGGACGATCGGTGGCTTCACTCATGGCGGGCTCCTGCGGCGCGGTTGTCAGCGTGACCGTACGGGCCACGTACTACCGACGTTACCCGAACGGTGGTACGCCGTTCACGGTGTCCGGGGCCAGAGCGCGGGGTCAGGTGTGAACCGGACACGCAGGACGCCGTCGGTCAGCGCGGCTCCGGAGACGGTGCAGCGGCGCAGGGCGGACTCCAGACGCACGATCCGGTGGAACGGCCCTGCCGTCAGGAGGAGTTCGTCGCCGCGCCGGACGAGCCTGAGGTCTTCCTTGGCGGCTCCGGGGAGCGGTAGGCACCAGGAGATGACACCGTCCTCGGCCGTCTCGGTCCACCAGGGGTCTCCGGCGTGTCCCGGTGTGCGGTCGTCGGGGGCGCAGTCCCCGGCGAGCAGGGAGAGGTCCTCGAGGGTGCGTGGTTCGCGGCCGAGGTGCGCGCTCTCCCGCACCGGGGTCCCGGGTGCCCACTCCTGGTGCCAGTGGTCCAGGCACTTCTCCTGCCGGGCGGCGAGATCGGCGAACCAGGGGTCGGCGGAGTGGCGGGGCAGGACCCGTGACGCCACGACGGAGTCGACGCGCAGTCCGTGCAGGGCCAGGGCGGTACGGGCGGAGCTCAGTGCCTCACCGGCGGCGTGCCCGGGTTCGGCGACGAGCCGCACGGTGGTCGCGGCGTCCTCGATCAGTGCCTGGACGGCGGCCAGTTCGGCGTCCTTGCGGGCGGCTGCCTCGTACAGCCACTGGGCGGGCATGGGGACGCCTGCGAGCTGGGCGAGCACCGGCCGGAGCGCCCGGGCGGCCTGGCGTTCCCTGGGCAGGAGGCGGCGGAGATAGCGGCGCAGCTGTCCGGGCAGGGCGAGGAGGGCGAGTGCGTCGGTGAGCGGGGGCAGGTCGACGACGAGGACCTCGCAGCCGTCCCCGGTCCGGCTGTCCTCGGCGGCCCGGCGCAGTGTGTGCAGGACGGCGAGCTGTGCGCTGCCCGGCAGTTCGGTGAGCTCCTCGCCGTCGAGCCGGTTGGCACCGAGCAGGTCGAGGACCCCGGAGGCCCGGTCCTGCAGTTCGAGGAGTTCGTCGCGGAAGTGCGCGGCGGAGTCGACGCGGACGGAGGTCAGCCGCTCGGTGTCCTCGGTGCCCGCGGGGAGGGCGGGCACCTCGTCGGCGGAGACCAGGAGGGTGCGGCGGCCGCTGCGGGCCGCCGCGAGCGCGGTCGCCGCGGCGACGGTGGTACGGCCTGCGCCGCCGGGGCCGGTGACGAGGACCGTACGCACGTGATCAGGCCTTCGGGACGGACTCGACGCGCTTCTTCAGCCCGGCGAGGGCCCGGTCGATGATGACCTTCTCGGCCTTGCGCTTGATCATGCCGAGCAGCGGGATCTTGACGTCGACGGCGAGCCGGTAGGTGACCTGCGTGCGGTCGCCGTCGCCGAGGGGCGCCAGGGCGTAACTGCCGTCGAGGGCACGGAGCATCTGCGACTTGACCAGGGTCCAGCCGACCTCGTACTCGCTGTTCCAGGTGTAGGACAGGACGTGGTCGTCCTTGATCGCGCCGGCGTCCAGGACGAGGCGGACCTGCTCGGCGCGGCCCTGGTCGTCGGTGGCCAGGATCTCGGCCTCCTTCACCTCGCCGGTCCATTCCGGATAGCGGGCGAAGTCGGCGATCACTCCCATGACGTCGGCCGGTGCCGCCTCGATCGTGATGCTCGAGCTGGTGTGTTCAGCCATCGCCGTGGCCCTCCAGTGCGGTGTACCGGTCGCGTTCGGCAGAGGCCTGCCACGTGCAGGCTATCGCGTGCCGGCGGTCCGCCCGCCCGCGCCCCGGCCCGGGGCCGGCCGCCGTGTCGGTCACCACTCCAGGGCCCAGGGGCGCCCGCTCGACGCGAAGTGGCCGACGTTCACGCATTCCGTGACGCCGATCCGCATCCGGCGCACCAGCGGCTGGTGGACGTGGCCGAAGAGCGCGTAGCGGGGGCGCGTCCGGCGGATGGCCTCCAGGAGCGCGCTGCTGCCGCGCTCGAAGCGCCGGGCCACGGTGTCGTAGGTGAGCTCCGGTACCTCCGGCGGAATGTGCGAGCACAGGACGTCCACCGGGCCGAGCGCCTCGACCTTCGCCGCGTACTCCTCGTCGCTGATCTCGTACGGGGTGTTCATCGGGGTCCTGAGGCCGCCCCCGACGAACCCGAAGACCCGGCCGCCGATCTCCGCACGCTCACCGTCCAGCACGGTCGTACCGGAATGGGCGTACTCGGGCCAGAGCGTGGGCACGTCGACGTTGCCGTAGGTGGCGTAAGTAGGGGTGGGCATCGCGGCGAACATCTCGGCGTACTGCTTGCGCACGGCGGACAGGATGGCCGCGTTGCGGTCCCGGCCGGCCCACAGCTCACGGCCGAAGGCGCGTGCCTCCTCGAAGCGGCGCGCGGTGCGCAGCTCGACGATGCGGTGGGCGTTGGCGACGCCGAAGAGGTCGGGGAAGATGCCGCGCGAGTGGTCGGCGTAGTCGAGGAAGAGGACCAGGTCCCCCAGACAGATCAGCGCGTCCGCGCCGTCCCCGGCGCGGGCCAGCGCCTCCGTGTTCCCGTGCACGTCGCTGACGACGTGCACGCGTGTCCGTCGGGTGGGGGTCGTGTGGTGATTCCGGGGTGTGCCGACTCGCATGAACCTCACCCTAGGTCCCGGCCCGCCGCTCTGGGTAGAGGCCGCCGGACCTGCGGTTACTTCCGGATAAGGACACGGGTGGACTAATGTGCGCCGAAGGACCGCGGATATGTGTGATGCATAAGACATCTGGCCCGAACCCCCTTTCCGGAACCGAGTACTGGTGGGTAACGTCCCGCCAGTCCAGTCGTGCTCACCCCACTGAGCATCTGCCAGTCTTGGACCGATCCGGTACGTCGCACAGAGCCGTGGAACCGGAGCCCGATGAGGAGCAGCAGTCTTGCGCGAGTTCAGCCTTCCGGCCCTGTACGAGGTCCCTGCGGACGGCAATCTGACGGATCTCATCCGCCGCAACGCCGCTCAGCATCCCGACGTCGCGGTGATGAGCCGGAAGGTGGCCGGAGTCTGGACGGACGTCACGGCGACCCGGTTCCTGGCTGAGGTCAAGGACACCGCCCGGGGCCTGATCGCCTCGGGGATCCAGCCCGGCGACCGCGTCGCCCTCATGTCCCGCACCCGCTTCGAGTGGATCCTGCTGGACTTCGCGATCTGGTGCGCGGGCGCCGTCACCGTGCCGGTGTACGAGACCAGCTCCGCCGAGCAGGTCCAGTGGATACTCGGCGATTCCGGCGCGGTCGCGGTCGTCGTGGAGAGTGGCGCCCACGCGGAGTCCGTCGCCTCCGTGCGGGACCGGCTCCCGGCCCTGGAACACGTCTGGGAGATCGACCGGGGTGCCGTCGGCGAGCTCGTGGCGGCGGGCGCCGGTGTGACGGACGAGACGCTGGACCTGCGCATGGTGAGCGCCAAGGCCGACGACCCCGCGACGATCGTCTACACCTCGGGCACGACCGGCCGCCCCAAGGGCTGCGTGCTGACCCACCGCAGCTTCTTCGCGGAGTGCGGCAACATCGTGGAGCGGCTCAAGCCCCTCTTCCGTACGGGCGAGTGTTCCGTCCTGCTCTTCCTCCCCACCGCCCACGTCTTCGGCCGGCTGGTCGAGGTCGCCTCGGTGATGGCCCCGATCAAGCTCGGCTGCGTGCCGGACATCAAGAACCTCACCGACGAACTGGCCTCGTTCCGGCCGACGCTGATCCTCGGTGTGCCGCGGGTGTTCGAGAAGGTCTACAACTCGGCGCGGGCCAAGGCGCAGGCCGACGGCAAGGGGAAGATCTTCGACCGGGCCGCCGACACGGCGATCGCCTACAGCCGTGCGCTGGGCACCCCGGAAGGCCCGTCGACGGGCCTGAGGATCAAGCACAAGGTCTTCGACAAGCTGGTGTTCGGCAAGCTGCGCGCGGTGCTCGGTGGCCGCGGCGAGTACGCGATCTCCGGCGGCGCCCCGCTGGGCGAGCGGCTCGGCCACTTCTTCCGCGGTATCGGCTTCACGGTGCTGGAGGGCTACGGCCTCACCGAGTCGTGCGCCGCCACGGCCTTCAACCCGTGGGACCGGCAGAAGATCGGTACGGTCGGCCAGCCGCTGCCGGGCTCGGTGGTGCGGATCGCCGACGACGGCGAGGTGCTGCTGCACGGTGAGCACCTGTTCACGGGTTACTGGAAGAACGAGGCGGCGACGGCCGAGGCGCTGGCCGACGCCTGGTTCCACACGGGCGACATCGGCACGCTCGACGAGGACGGCTATCTCGCGATCACCGGCCGCAAGAAGGAGATCATCGTCACGGCGGGCGGCAAGAACGTCGCCCCCGCGGTGATCGAGGACCGGATCCGCGCGCACGCCCTGGTCGCCGAGTGCATGGTGGTCGGCGACGGCCGTCCGTTCGTCGGCGCCCTGGTCACGCTCGACGAGGAGTTCCTCTCCCGCTGGGCCGAGGAGCACGGCAAGCCGGCCGGATCGACGGCGTTCTCGCTGCGCGAGGACCCCGAGCTGCTGGCCGAGGTGCAGCGGGCGGTGGACGACGGCAACGCGGCGGTGTCCAAGGCGGAGTCGGTCCGCAAGTTCCGTGTGCTGGGCGCGCAGTTCACCGAGGAGGCCGGTCACATCACGCCGTCGCTGAAGCTGAAGCGCAACGTCGTGGCGAAGGACTTCGCCGACGAGGTCGAGTCGATCTACCGCGGCTGATCCCGCGGAGCGCGCGTACGAGGAGGGCCCCGCACCGGTCGTGTCACCGGTGCGGGGCCCTCCTCGTACGCGCTCAGAGCAGTGTTCTCAGATGTTCCGCGAGCAGGTCCCAGCGCCACTTCTCCTCGACCCACTCCCTGCCCCGCTCCCCCATGCGCCGGCGCAGCCCGGGGTCCTGGAGCAGCGCGACGACGCGGTCGGCGGACTCCTCCGCGGAGCCGCCTCGGACCACCCACCCGGTCTCGCCGTCGAGTACGGCGTCCGGGGCCCCGCCCGAGTCGCCCGCGACGACGGGCAGCCCGGTCGCCGACGCCTCCAGGTAGACGATGCCGAGACCCTCGACGTCGAGTCCGCCGCGCCGGGTCCGGCAGGGCATGGCGAAGACGTCGCCCGCGCCGTAGTGCGCGGGCAGCTCCTCCCAGGGCACCGGCCCGGTGAAGCGTACGGAGTCCTGGACACCGGTCTCGGCCGCCAGCTTCTTCAGCTGCCCGGCGTAGGGTCCGCCGCCCACGACGAGCAGGACGGCGTCCGGCACCCGCGCCAGGATGGCGGGCATGGCCAGGATGAGGGTGTCCTGCCCCTTGCGCGGCACGAGCCGCGACACGCACACGACGACGGGCCGGTCCGTTAGCCCGAGCCGTGCCCTGACCCGGTCGCCGCCGGAGGCCGGGTGGAAGGTCTTCTCGTCGACCCCGGGCGGCAGCTGCACCATGCGGCCCGCGGCCTCCGGGGTGAGCGCCGCGGCGATCCTGGACCGGGTGTACTCGCCGAGGTAGGTGAGGGTGTCGGTGCCCTCGCCGATCCGGCGCAGCAACTGCCGGGACGCGGGCAGCTGGGCCCAGCCGGCCTCGTGGCCGTGTGTGGTGGCGACGATCCGGCGGGCACCGGCCCTGCGCAGCGCGGGCGCCATCAGGCCGAGGGGCGCGGCGGCCCCGAACCACACGGAGGCGCAGTCGTGCTCCCGCAGCAGCCGGACCGCCTGGCGGGTGACCCGCGGGGTGGGGAGCAGCATCGTCGTGCGGTCGCGCACGACGGTGAACGGCTGCTCGGCGTCGAAGGCCGCCGTGGCCTCGGCGCCCTCCGCGCCGCGCTTCCAGGTGGAGGCGTAGACGACGATCCGCTCGGGATCCATGCGCAGCGCCATGTTGTGCAGGAAGGCCTGGATACCGCCGGGGCGGGGCGGGAAGTCGTTCGTCACGATCAGCGTCTTGTCCATCGCCGCCGACAGTACCGGGCGGCCCGACGGCCCTGCCTGACGGCTCCCGCACAGCCGGGGGCTGCATCATGGCGGCATGACGGTCGGGACGGGTACGAGGGTCCGCGGGAGCCGGGGGCTGTGCCTCGCCGTGTGGGGGCTCAGCCGGGCGGTGCTGCTGCTCTGCGTCTTCAAGGTGTTCACGGTGCCCGGCCCGGACGTCACGAGCGATGTCTCGGTGATCTACCGGGGCTGGTACGAGGTTCTCCGCGCCGGTTCGTTCCCGCTGGACGACGTCACCTGGCAGTACCCGCCGGCGGCCGCGCTCGCCGTGCTCTCCCCGGATCTGCTGCCCTTCCTGGAGTACGCCTCCGCCTTCTTCGTTCTCGTACTGCTGTGTGACGCGCTGGTGTTCGGCCTTCTTCTGCACGCGGGAGGCCGCCCCGGCATGCGGGAGGCGGGCACGTGGCTCTGGGTGGTGGGCGTGCCGCTGCTCGGGCCGACCGTGTACGCCCGCTACGACCTGATGGTGACGGCCGTCGCGGTGACGGCCCTGCTCGCCGGTGTGCGCCACCCGCGGGTCCTCGGGGCGCTGGCCGCCTTCGGGACGCTGCTGAAGGTCTGGCCGGTCCTGCTGCTGGTGGGCACGGCCCGGGGCGGGGAGACGCGCCGTGCCTGGTCGTCGGCGGCCGTGACGGCCGCCGTGCTCGCCCTGGCCGCCGCCGTGGCGCTGCCCGGCGCCTTCGCCTTCCTGACGTTCCAGCGGGACCGGGGACTGGAGATCGAGTCGCTGGGGGCGCTGGTCTTCCACGTGGCGCGGCAGTTCGGCTGGGAGGGCCGGGTCGAGCTGCGCTACGGCTCGATGGAGTTCGCCGGGCCGCACGTGGCGCTGGTGAGCACGCTGGCCCTGGCGCTGAGCGTGCTCGCCTTCGGCTGGCTGCTGGTGTGGCGGCTGCGGGCCCGTACGTTCGCGGTGCACACCCCGGCGGACGCGGCGTTCACCGCGGTGCTGCTGTTCACCGTGACCAGCCGGGTCATCAGCCCCCAGTACCTGGTGTGGCCGCTCGGGCTCGCCGCGGTGTGCCTGGTGTTCCGGGGCGGCCGGATGGGCCGGCCGGCGGGTCTGGTCCTGGTGGCCACCGCCGTCACGCTGCTGGAGTTCCCGCTCGGTTTCGCGCACGTGGTGGCGAGCGACGCGGAGGGCGTGGCCCTGATGACCGTGCGCAACGGCCTGCTCGTCGCGGCGGCGCTGGACGCCGGCCGGCGGCTCTGGCGGGACACCGTGCCCCGGGTGCGGCGGGAGCCGGCGACGGGGATCAGCCGAGACGGTCGCGCAGATACTCCCGCCAGCGCGCCGTGAAGTCCTCGGGGGTGGTGCCGAGCACCGTGTGCATGGCCTGCTCCACGGCGCCTTCCCGCCGCGCTCGGCTCCCGACGGCCTCGTAGAAGGCGGTCAGCTCCTCCTCGCCCCAGTCCCGCGCGATCAGCTCGCAGGCCAGCCAGCCGCCCTCGTAGGCCCCGGCGAGCTTCGCCGCGTCCTCGCCGAAGCCGAAGTCCTCGTCGGCCGGGAGCTGCGCGGGCAGGTCACCGGCCCGGACCGCCTCGGTCAGTTCCGGTGCGATCTCGGGTGCGGTGCGGCTCTCCTCGCGGTAGGCGGTCCAGTCGGCGAAGCCTTCCGACAGCCAGACGGGAGTGGCGGCGGAGGTGTGCGCCCGGGTCGCCACATGGGTGGTCTCGTGGGTCAGGACGACCCGCTGCCCGAAGTCGCCGAGCATCCCGTACGCCTGCGGATTGACGATCACCCGGTCCGCGGGCGCCCGGCCGCCCCCGCCGACCTCACCGGTGGTGACGGCGGCTATGCCCCGGTAGCTGTCCGTGGGCGAGCCGAGGAGCCCCGCCATGTCCTCCACGGACGCGGGGACGAGGACCACGACCCGTTCCGTCCAGGGCCGCGGCCAGGAGCCCGTGACGACCGGGACGGCCCGGTCCGCCGTGTCCGCGATCCGGCGCAGTTCGGCGGTACGGCGGCCGACCCCGAGGACCAGGCTGTGCGTGCCCCGTACGACCTCGACGTCACCCTGCTGCCAGAGCTGCCCCGCGGCCCCTTCGGCGGCCCGGTCGGCGGCGACGTACCAGGTGCGGTCCTCGCCGCGGCGGACCAGCTCCACCGTCCGGGCGGAGGACATCGGGGCCCTGTCGTAGCCCTCGAACCGGTAGCGCAGCTCGACCTCGGCGGTGACCCGGTCCGCGGCCGCCTCCCGTACGTCCTTCACCTCGTACGCCCAGGACTCCAGCGGCACGTCGGCGAGGTTGCGCAGCTCGGTGCGCTGGGCGGCCCGGAAGGACGTGGCACGGGGGTCGAGGGCGGCCAGGTACGCGTCGGTGTCGTGCGCGAGGACGGCCGCGGCACGCCGGTCCAGGGTGGCGCCGACCTCCTCGGCGGTCCTGCCGGCGGGTGTGTCCGCGGGGGCGGCGCAGGCGGGCGCGAGCAGCAGGACGGTGAGCACGGCACCCGCCGCGCCCCGTCCGCGGGTGCCGCCCCGCCGCGCGTCCCGCGTCCGAACAGCCATGGGCCGATCGTACGGTCAGACGCGGGTGACCGAGGAGACGGGCATCATGCCGACGGGGTCGTAGCGCACCGATGCGCCGGGGTACGGGGCGTGGATGACCTGCCCGTTTCCGGCGTACATCCCGATGTGGCTCGCGTCCGCGCGGTAGGCGACCAGGTCGCCGGGGAGCGCCTGCGACAGCGGCACCATGCGGCCCGCGTACCGCTGGGCCTGCGAGGTGCGGGGCAGGGCGACACCGGCCTGTGCGTAGGCCCACTGCATCAGCCCGGAGCAGTCGAATCCGGCGGGACCGCCGGCGCCCCACACGTACGGGCGTCCCAGAGCCTGCCGGGCCGCCAGGAGGGCCGCCAGGCCGCGCGCGGAGCCGGGGGCGTCCCCGGTGGGCGTCACCGGTGACACGGAGCGCGAGACGCGGCCGGGGTCCGGCCGCTCGGTGCCCGGCAGCGCGCGCAGCAGCTGCCTCGCCCGGTCCAGCCTGGCCTCCACGGTGCGCTTGTGCCGGGCCA
Source organism: Kitasatospora papulosa (assembly GCF_000717245.1). Classification (GTDB taxonomy): domain Bacteria; phylum Actinomycetota; class Actinomycetes; order Streptomycetales; family Streptomycetaceae; genus Streptomyces; species Streptomyces papulosus. Next base: position 950,796 of record NZ_JNYQ01000001.1, on the reverse strand, counting down.
CCGCCGCGCGGTCCCGTTCCATGGCGGCGAGGGCCCCGGCGGCCTCCGCGCGGCTCTGGGCGATCCTGCGCTGGGCACGCCGCAGCTTGCTCAGCGTCACGGCCCGGCGCTCGCCCGCGCGGTCCAGTGCGGCGGCCCGGTCCAGGAAGGTGTCCGGGTCCGAGGAGAGCAGGAGGGCGACCGCGGGGTCGATGCCTCCGGAGCGGTACTGCGCGCCCGCCATCGAACCGAGGGACGCCCGCAGCTGGTTGACGTCCTCCTGCGTCCGGGCCGCCGCGTCCTGGGCCCGGGCGATCCGCTCGCGCTGCCGGCCGAGGTCCTCCAGGGCGCCGTTGTACCGCTCGGTGGCACGCTCGGCCTCGGTGTACAGCCGGTCGACGGCCTCCTCGGCCGTCTCGTGGGTGTCCTCGGGAGAGGCGCTCGCGGGGGCGGAACCGAGAGCGGCCGCCGCGGTGGCCACGGCGGCGGACAGGACGGTGGCCCGGACACCTCGGGTGAGGCCGGGCCGGGTGGGGCGGCGATGCGACACCACTGGAAGCCGCACTCCCTTCCGCTGTACGCAGACGTGCGCAGCCCCTGCCGCCCTGGGGTGGGCGGAACGACGACCGGGAGCTGCGCGGCAGCGCAGACAGTAACCGGACGGCTACCCCGTGACCAACGGCCACGCCGGAGAGGCGCGTACGGACGGAACAGCCCCGCCCCGCCGGTGACCTGTGGTCTCCGGCGGGGCGGGGCGCAGTCGTGGGGTGCTGTGATTCGCCCGATCGGGCGTCAGACGCGCACACCGAACTGGAAGGTGCCCATGTAGTCCATCGACTCGTAGCGGACCACGGCGCCGGGCTTCGGGGCGTGCAGGATCTGGTTGTTGCCCGCGTACAGACCGACGTGCGAGGTGTTGTTGAAGAAGACCAGGTCGCCCGGCTTCAGGGCGCTGCGGCCGATCCGGACACCGTCGTTGATCTGGGTGTACGTGGTGCGGGTGATCTGGACGCCGGCCTGGGCGTAGGCCCACTGGGTCAGACCCGAGCAGTCGTAGGCGTTGGGACCGGTGGCACCGGAGACGTACGCCTTGCCCTGCTGCGTGGAGGCGGCCTGGAGGGCGGCGGCACCACGGGCGGACGCGGGGACCTCGTTGCCGAGTTCGACCCGGTCGCCGGCCGCGCCCTGCGCCTCCGTGCGCTGCTGCGCGAGGGTGCGCTGCTTCGCCTGGATCTTCTGGAGCGACTCGGCCTGCTTGGCCGTCAGCTGGTCGAGCGCGGAGGCCTGGTCCAGGAAGCTGTCCGGGTCCGAGGAGAGCAGCAGCTGGACCGACGGGTCGAGACCGCCGCTTCGCCTTGACCTCGCTCTTGGTCGGCTTCGGGTCGGCGTGGGCCGCCTGGGAGGTCAGGGCCACGGCCGCGGCGGCGGTCGCGGTGAGCACGGTCACACGGGCGCGGCTCGGCTGCTTGGGACGACGGTGGGACGCCACGAAGGCGAGCTCCTTCTTCCTCGAGCCGCCTACCGGGTAGTGGGGGATGACAAACGGATCCCCGGCTCCGTGCACATCACGGACTCGGCGGTTCCTTCGCCGTCACCCCGGATGGGCAGACAACCGTGCGAAGGTTCGAGGCCTGACCCTAGTGACCATCTTGTGATCAGTTCAAATCCTCACGAGGAAAATCTCGTCACACCAGGCACTTCTTTACTTTCATCACACGGGGTGTAGCGGCGACTTGACGGTACGTTCCATAAATTCCGGCAAGCCTCACATGACGCGCATGACGCCTCAGACGCGCGAAAGCCGCTTCAGGAGCAAGGCGGACGCGACCGGCCGCGCCCCCGCCTTCGCCACCCCGTCGGCGACTTCGCGGTCGGTGGAGACCACGACGACGGGCCTGCCCGGCGGTTCGGCGCGCGCCAGCTGCCGGATCAGCTCGTCCGCGGTCACCCCGGCCTTGCTGAAGAGCACACGGACGCCACGCGGCGGGGCGAGCAGGACGGGAACCGCCAGTTCGGCACCGTCGAAGACGCAGGTCATCTCGGCGCCGGTCTGTGCCGCGAGGACCGAGAGACCACCCAGGAGGCGCAACCGCTGCTTCTCCAGGGGCATCTGGGGATAGCCGGTCTTGGTGACGTTGTAGCCGTCGACGATCAGATGAGCCTGCGGGAGGGCCAGCAACTGGTCGAGGAGCGCCGGGTCGGTCTCCGAAAGGGCCCTGGCGGCGATGTCCTTGGGTGACATCCGGCCCGGCTCGACCGCTTCGACGCCGTCCGCGGGGCGGAGCGAGGACGGGGGCAGCGCCAGCTCACGGCGGAGCCCCTGGGCGGCGTCGAGCACGGTGTCCAGGAGCAGCCGCAGCCGCATGTCCTCGACCGAGCGCCCCTCCCGGGCCGCCCGGCGGCCGGCCTCCACGGACGCCTCCGCCTCGGCCAGGCGGGCCTTGAGCCGGCGGGTCTCGCTCTCGGCGGCGGAGACCTGGGCGGCCGTCTCGGCCCGCACGGTGTCGGCCTCGGCGCCCGCCTTGCGCAGGGCGGCCTCCCCGCGCTTCACCTCGCTGAGGGCGCTGCGGAGCTTGCGGTGCAGCGAGTCGGCCTCCTTGCGTGCCGCGTCCAGCTCCGAGCGCAGCCGTTCGGTGTCCGCCCGGGTCTGGCCGCGGGCGTGCTCCAGCTCCTCGCGCAGTCGCTCGAGCTCGCGTCTGGTCTCCTCGTCCGCCCGCTCGGCATGGGCCCGCTGGACCTCCTCGCCGGCGGCGGCGACCAGCTTGACCCAGCCGGCGGGCCGCAGCACGTAGGCGGCCGCGGCCACGTCGACGGGGTCGGCGGCGGCGGGCGGCGCACCGGACTCGAGGGCCTCGGCCAGCTCCGGCTGGGTCTGGCCGATCCGCTCGCCGATGCGCCGGCGGAACACCGGGTCGCTCTCCAGGGCGGCCGCCATCGCGTTACCCGCGAACTTGGCCCGCCTGCTCGGGGTGAAACGGGCGTACTGCCGGAGCTGGGCGGGGAGTTCGCCGACGGTCAGCCCGCCGAACGCGTCCGAGACCAGCGCCACCACCTTGCGGCGTACGCCTTCGGGCAGCGGACGGTCGAGCGACTCCGCGGTGCCGTCGGCCGCGTCGGCCGGTCCGGCGCCGCCTGTCGGCTGCTCCACCTTCCATCACCCCAATGTGTCTGTCCGCGCGGCTCCGTCAGGAGTCGGCACCAGGCCTGTCGACCAGTTCGATCTGATCCACGGCGTTGCACCAACGGCAGCGCACCGACTCGATGGTCTCACTGACCACCTCGCGCTCCTCGACACTCGACTCCCCGGCCAGGTCGAGGTGCACGTACTCCACGACCTTCGAGGAGCGCGTGACATCGAAGCGCGTGAGGTTGCCGCAGAGCGTGCAGCGCCAGCGGGTCCCGTCGGTCGGCTGGGGAACCGTCGTCATCGTTGCGTCCTCTTTCGTCGTACGTCGAGTCTGTGCGTGCCCAGGTCTTCGATCTCGCGGTGCGCCGTCGAACTGCGGATGTCCTGCCGCAACCCTACGGCCTCGCGCATACCTGCCGGCACGGCGAGGCGCTCCGTCCCGTTCTCGCCTGTTCCGTCATGCTCTGTACGTGATCGATCTGCGGGAAGTCGACTGGCGGGAGCGGGCCAGGGGGTTCGGGGCCGCGGCGGGCGGTGCCCCGGTCACCTACGGGCTGATGGCGTTGTGCTGCGCCGTCTTCCTGATGAGCCCGCTCTCGGGGTTCAACCCCGTCTACGGCGACGCCGACGCGCTCCTCGCCGCTCAGGCGGGGTACTTCGAGCGGTGGGGCGTGATCCCCAGCGAGCTCCTGGACGGCTCGGCGCACGCGGCGCTCACCCCGCTGACCGCGCTCTTCGTCCACGGCAGCTGGCTGCACCTGCTGGGCAACATGCTCTTCCTCTACGTCTTCGGGGCGATGGCGGAGGAACGCATGGGCCGCGTCGAGTTCACCCTCTTCTACCTCGTGTGCGGGTACTTCGCCCTGGTCGCCTACGCGGTCGTGCACGCGGATTCCGACCAGACGCTGGTGGGCGCCTCGGGGGCGATCTCCGCGGTGCTGGGCGCCTTCCTCTACCTCTTCCCCAAGGCCCGCGTCACCAGCCTCTTCCCCTTCCTCTTCTTCCTCCCGCTGCGCTTCCCCGCCTGGATCGTGCTCGTCTTCTGGTTCGTCCTGCAGTGGCTGGCGGCGCGGGGCGCGGGCAGCGGCCCGGGCGTGGCGTACCTCGCGCACGTGGCGGGTTTCGCGGCCGGGTTCCTCTACGCCTGGGTCCGGTTCCGGGGGACTAGAGTGAAGGTTCCAGCCACGGCCACCGAGGGAGAAAGCCAGCCGTGATCACCGCGATCGTGCTCATCAAGACCAGCGTGGACCGGATTCCCGAGATCGCCGAAGCCATCGCCGCGCTGGACAGCGTCAGTGAGGTCTTCTCGGTCACCGGTACGTACGACCTGATCGCCATGGTCCGGGTGGCCCGGCACGACGATCTGGCGGATGTCATCCCCGGCCGGATCAGCAAGATCCAGGGCGTCGAGGCCACGGACACCCACGTGGCCTTCCGCACCTACTCCCAGCACGACCTGGAGGCGGCCTTCGCCATCGGCCTCGACGGCTGAGGCGGCCCACCGCCGGCACGACCGCGGCCGGGGACGGGGCGGGACGCCCTCGCCCCCGGCCGTTCGCGTACCGCGTGCGGTCAGACCTGGGCGGCGCCCCGGTCGGGCACGCAGCGGCCCTCCTCGGTGCGGTAGGTCCAGCGGGCTCCCTCGCCGACCAGTTCGCGGACGGCGCCCAGGAACCGCTCGATGTGCTCGTCCGGGGTGCCCGCACCGAAGCTCACCCGGATGGCGTTGAGCGACCTCTCCCCCGGCGCGGCGTCCGGCGCGCCGCACTCGCCCGGGTCCTGCGGCTCACTGCCCAGCAGGGTCCGCACCAGCGGGTGGGCGCAGAAGAGTCCGTCGCGCACTCCGATGCCGTACTCGGCGGAGAGCGCGGCCGCGAAGTGCGAGCTGTTCCATCCCTCGACCACGAAGGAGAGGACGCCGACCCTCGGGGCGTCGTCGCCGAACAGGGAGAGCACCTTGACCTCGGGGACATCGGCGAGGCCCTCACGGACCCGGGTCACCAGCTGCTGCTCCCGGTCGACCAGCCGGTCGAAGCCGGCCTCGGTCAGCGCCTTGCAGGCGGCGGCGATGGAGTAGACGCCGATGACGTTGGGCGATCCGGCCTCGTGCCGGGCCGCGGTGGTGTGCCACTCGACGTCCACACCGCCGTCGGCGCGCCGGGCGACCTTGCGGGAGGCCCCGCCGCCCGCGAGGTACGGCTCGGCGTCCACCAGCCAGTCGGCCCGGCCCGCGAGGACACCCGAACCGAAGGGCGCGTACAGCTTGTGCCCGGAGAAGGCGACCCAGTCGACGTCCAGCTCCGCGATGTCCACCGGGTGGTGCGGCGCCAGCTGTGCCGCGTCGAGCACGATCCGCGCACCGTGGGCGTGGGCGGCGGCAGCCAGTTCACGCACCGGCCAGAGCTCGCCCGTGACGTTGGAGGCGCCGGTGACGCAGACCAGCGCGGGGCCGTGGGGGTCACGGGCGGCGAGGGCCTTCTCCAGCGTGGCGACCGCCTGGTCCGGGGTGCGGGGGGCGTCCAGGTAGGTCACCCGGGCGTCGCGCCAGGGCAGCAGCGACGCGTGGTGCTCGGTCTCGAAGACGAACACCTGGCAGCCGGCGGGCAGCGCGGCCGCCAGCAGGTTGAGGGAGTCGGTCGTCGAGCGGGTGAAGACCACCTGGTCCTCCGCACGGCAGCCGAGGAACTCCGCGACGGTCGCACGGCTGGTCTCGAACAGGTCGGTGGAGAGCTGGGAGAGATATCCGGCACCGCGGTGGACGCTGCCGTAGTACGGCGCGTAGGCGGCCACGTCGTCCCAGACGCGCTGCAGGGCGGGGGAGCTTGCCGCGTAGTCCAGGGCCGCGTAGGTGACGTCTCCGCCCGTGACGAGCGGAACGGTGACATCGGCACCCAGAACCGGCAGCGGTGCACAAATGGCCTGGTCGGCGGCAGCGGTGGGGACAGACATGGCGAACTCCTGTGAGAGGCAGGCGAAATCCTCGCGCCGGTGACCCGAAGGGTGCGCGGCGACGCGGGGAGAGGAAGAGAAGAAGGGTGTGCGGAGGAGGGCTCGAAGCCCTATCGCATTCGCTTGCTCACAAGAGGCTCCCTGGGACCAAGGACCCCAAGGGGTGGCATGGGAAGATGCCGAGGGGCCCGCGCTTGCCACAGACCTCGCTGCCTGCGGCCTGGTCTTCACCCGGGGCACCCCGCCACGGACGGAGGGTTGCCGGACAGCGGGCCGGGGCCGTAGTCGCTGTCACTCATGACCTGCGCAGCATCTTGCCACATCCCCCGGCACGCGCAAGGCGCGGTCCGCGATCCGGACCGCGCCTCGGGCACTCCCGCCGCAGCCGGGCTGTCCCGGCGCGATGGGCCTCGACTCGTCTCGTACGCCCTCTCAGGCGTTGCTGGCCGCCACCCAGCGCTCCAGGGCCCGTTTGGCCGCTCCCGAGTCGATCGACGCGGCGGCCCGCTCGATCCCGCCCGCGAGCTGCTCGTCCAGGGTGCCCGCACCCGGGTCCAGCGCGACCAGCGCGGCGGCCGAGTTCAGCAGTACGGCGTCGCGTACGGGGCCGGTCTCCCCCTCGAGCAGCCGGCGGGCCACGTCGGCGTTGTACGAGGCGTCAGCTCCGCGCAGCGCCTCGACGGGGACCAGGCCGAGGCCGACGTCACGCGGGTCGAACGCCTCCTCGCGGACGCCGCCGTCGCGGACGATCCAGACACGGGAGGTCGCCGTGGTGGTCAGCTCGTCGAGACCGTCGTCACCCCGGAAGACGAGCGCGGAGTTGCCCCGGTCGGCCAGCACACCGGCCACGATGGGCGCCATCTTCGGGTCGGCCACGCCGATGGCCTGGGAGCGGACCCGGGCCGGGTTGGTGAGCGGGCCCAGGATGTTGAAGGTGGTCTGCGTGCCGAGTTCCTTGCGCGCCCTGGCCGCGTGCCGCAGGGCGGGGTGGAACTTCACCGCGAAGCAGAAGGTGATGCCCGCTTCCTCGGCCACCGCGACGACACGCTGCGGCGTCAGCTCCAGGTTGACGCCGAGCTTCTCCAGCACGTCGGAGGCACCGCTGGCCGAGGAGGAGGCCCGGCTCCCGTGCTTGACGACCTTCGCGCCCGTCCCCGCGACGACGATCGCCGACATGGTGGAGATGTTGACCGTCCTGGCCATGTCGCCGCCGGTTCCCACGATGTCCACCGTGCGGCCGGGGACCTCGATGGTGTGGGCGTGCTCGTACATGGCGCGGACCAGGCCGGTGACCTCGTCGACGGTCTCGCCCTTGGCCCGCAGCGCGATCGCGAAGCCGGCGATCTGCACGTCCGTGGCCTCGCCGCTCATGATCCGGTCCATGGCCCACGCCGTCGCGTCGGTGCCGAGGTCCTCGCCGCGCAGGAGGGGGGTCAGCACGCCGGGCCAGGTGAAGTCCGCCACGCTGCCGCCGCCGTCCGGGGTCACAACGTTCATGGTCCGCTCCTGGGTCCACAGCCGGTAGAAGTACGCCTCCACCCTATCCAGCCCCGGGAGCAGCGAAGAGCCCCGTCCATCGGATGGACGGGGCTCCTGCTGTGGCGGTCAGCTGAGGTGATCAGTGGTGGCCGTGGCCGCTGGTGATCTCCTTGTACTCCTCGGCGGTGGGCTTGGCGATCTGGTTGTTCTCGCCGTAGTAGCTCTTGCTGAGCCTGGCCCGCAGCTTCTGCAGCGCCGACGGCTTGCGCTCGACACCGTTCTCGTCGACCGTCGGGCCGATCTCGATCGGCTTGTACTGCTCGTGCGCCGTGAGCGTGTGCAGCTGCTCCGGGCTGAGCGGCTCGTGGATCTCGACGAACTCACCGTGCGGCAGGCGCTTGATGGTGCCGGACTCGCGTCCGTGCAGCACCTTCTCCTTGTCGCGGCGCTGGAGGCCGAGGCAGATCCGCCGGGTGACGACGAACGCCAGGACCGGGCCGACGAAGAACGCGATCCGCACGAACCAGCTGATGGCGTTGAGCGACATGTGGAAGTGGGTCGCCCAGATGTCGTTGCCGCCGCCGATCAGCATGACGAAGTAGATCGTCACCCAGGCGACACCCAGACCCGTACGGGTCGGAGCGTTGCGCGGACGGTCCAGGATGTGGTGCTCGCGCTTGTCCCCGGTGATCCAGGACTCGATGAACGGGTAGAGCGCGAGTGCCGCCAGGACCACACCGAAGAGGACCAGCGGGATCAGCACGCCGAGGACCAGCGTGTGGCCCCAGAGGTTGATCTCCCAGCCCGGCATGACGCGGACGAAGCCTTCGGCGAAGCCCATGTACCAGTCCGGCTGGGCGCCCGTGGACACCTGGTCGGGACGGTAGGGACCGAGTGCCCAGATCGGGTTGATCGTGGCGATCGCCGCGATGACCGAGATGAAGCCGAAGACGAGGAAGAAGAACCCTCCGGCCTTCGCCATGTACACCGGGAGCAGCGGCATGCCGACGACGTTCTTGTTCGTCTTGCCCGGTCCCGCGAACTGCGTGTGCTTGTGGAAGAACACCAGGATGAGGTGGCCGACCACGAGGCCGAGCATGATGCCCGGCAGCAGCAGGATGTGGATCGAGTAGAACCTCGCGATGATGTCCGTGCCGGGGAACTCCCCGCCGAACAGGAACATCGAGATGTACGTACCGACGATCGGCATCGACAGGATGGCGCCCTGCGTGAAGCGCACACCCGTACCCGAGAGCAGGTCGTCCGGGAGGGAGTAGCCGGTGAACCCGGTGAACATGCCCAGGACGAACAGCAGGAAGCCGAACAGCCAGTTGATCTCACGGGGCTTGCGGTACGCGCCGGTGAAGAACACACGGAACATGTGCACGAACATGCCGGCGAGGAAGATCACCGCTGCCCAGTGGTGGATCTGCCGGACCAGCAGACCACCGCGGACGTCGAAGCTGATGTCCAGCGTCGAGGCGTAGGCCTCGGACATCCGGATGCCCTGCATCGGCTCGTACGAGCCGTGGTACACGACCTCGTTCATGCTCGGGTGGAAGAACAGCGTCAGGTACACACCCGTGAGGATGATGATGATGAAGCTGTAGAGGCAGATCTCACCGAGCATGAAGGACCAGTGGTCCGGGAAGATCTTGCGCATGTTGGCCTTGGCCAGGCCGTAGATGCCGAGCCGGCCGTCCGCCCAGTCGGCGACCCGCTCACCGGCGGGCGCCTTGCGCTGTGTTTCCGTCGCAGTACTCATCCGCGCTCCCAGAAGGCAGGACCGACGGGCTCTTCGAAGTCACCGAGCGCCTCGAGGTTGCCCTCGCTGTTCACGCCGATCCGCAGCTGCGGAAGGGCGTGACCGGCCGGACCGAAGATGACGCGGGCGCCGTCGGAGAGGTCGAAGGTGGACTGGTGGCACGGGCAGAGCACGTGGTGCGTCTGCTGCTCGTACAGGCTGATCGGGCAGCCGACGTGGGTGCAGATCTTGGAGAAGGCGACGATTCCCTCGTGCGCCCACTCGCGCTCACGCTTGTCCTTGATGTTGTCCGGCTCGATGCGGATGATCATCAGGGCGGCCTTGGCGATCTGCGACTGGAAGTCGTGCGCGTCCTCCTCCAGGCCCTCGGGCATGGCGAAGGTCAGCGAACCGACGACGACGTCCTCGGGACGCAGCGGCTCCATGGTGTTCATGTTGACGAGCTGCTTGCCCTTGGCCCACAGCGTCTTCCGGAGCTTCTTCTCCGGCAGCGGGCCGAGGTCGCGCAGCAGCACCACACCGGAGAGCGGCACCAGGGCCAGCGCGCCGAACATGGTGTTGCGGATCAGCTTGCGCCGTCCGAGCGCGGACTCCCGGGCGCCGTCCGCGAAGTCGGCCAGAACCTTGGCCTTGACCTCGGGCGTCGCCTCGATCGCGTGCCGGTCGTCGGCGACCTCCACGTCGGACATCAGGGTGCGCGCCCAGTGGACGGCGCCCGCGCCGATGAGGAAGAGCGCCAGTCCCAGGGTCAGACCCAGGGAGAAGTTCAGCGCGCTCACGTGGCCGAACGGCCAGATGTAGACGATCTGGTCGACCGGGAAGATGACGTACGAGGCGATGAAGCCGACCGTCGCCAGCATGGACAGCGTGAACATGAGCGCGACGGCCCGCTCGGAGCGGTTCGCGGCGCGTTCGTCGATGTCCTGGATGCGCGGCTTGTGGGCCGGCAGCCCCGGGTCGGCGAACGGGTCGCCCGCACCCTCTACCGCGCCGTGCGCGGTGCCCTGCTCTACCGGCAGGTTCTCTTCTGGAATCTGTTGGCTACTCATGACTTCTTGGCCTTAGCGGTGTGGGCCGCGACCCATACGGCGATGGCGATCAGGCCGCCCAGGCCGAAGATCCAGCCGAAGAGACCTTCACTGACGGGACCGAGGCCACCGAGCGAGAGCCCGCCGGGGGACTCGGACTCACTACCGTTGACGGTCTTGATGTACGCGATGATGTCTTTCTTCTCCTGCTCCGGCATCGTGGTGTCCGGGAAGGAGGGCATGCTCTGCGGGCCGGTCTGCATGGCCTCGTAGATGTGCTTCGCGCTCACGCCTTCGAGGTTCGGCGCGTACTTGCCCTTGGTCAGGGCACCGCCCTGACCGGTGAAGTTGTGGCACTGCGCGCAGTTCGTGCGGAACAGGTCGCCGCCCTTGGCCACGTCGGCGCCCGAGGGGTCGACCTGGCTCTTGGTGGGCGTGATCGGACCGGCGCCCAGGGACGCGACGTACGCCGCGAGCTGGTCGATCTCGGCCTGGTTGTAGATGACCTTCTTCTTCGGGACCTGGGCACCCGGCTGCTGAGCCGGCATGCGTCCGGTACCGACCTGGAAGTCGACGGCGGCGGAGCCGACGCCCACGAGGGACGGCCCGTCGGTGGTGCCCTGACCGCCGGATCCGTGGCAGCTGGCGCAGCCCACGGAGTAGAGCTTCTTGCCCTCGTCGATGGCGAGGGACTGGGCGGTTTCGTCGGCCTGCGCCTTACCCGCAGGCGCGAACGCGGCGTACAGCCCCCCGGTAGCCGCCAGCGCGAGGAGTAGTACGACGACCGCCGCCAGCGGATGGCGTCGTCGTGCGGAGAGCTTTTTCACGGATTACCCCGGTGTCAGGATCTTCTGCGTCGATGGTGAGTGGGCGCGAGCCCGGTTACTTGATCATGTAGATCGTGGCGAACAGGCCGATCCAGACGACGTCGACGAAGTGCCAGTAGTAGGACACGACGATGGCGGCGGTGGCCTGTTCGTGGGTGAATCTCGAGGCCGCGTATGTCCTGCCCAGGACGAGCAGGAAGGCGATGAGGCCGCCTGTCACATGCAGACCGTGGAAGCCGGTCGTCAGGTAGAACACCGAGCCGTACGGGTCGGAGGACAGGGAGAGACCCGCGTCCTTGACCAGCTCGGTGTACTCGAGGACCTGGCCTCCGATGAAGATCGCACCCATCACGAACGTGATGATGAACCAGGTGCGGAGCTTCTTCACATCGCCCCGCTCCGCGGCGAAAACGCCGAGCTGGCAGGTGAGAGAGGAAAGCACCAGGATCGTGGTGTTCGTCGCCGAGAACGGGAAGTTCAGATGGTGGGCCATCTCCTTCCAGTGATCGGGTCCCATCACCGATCGCAGGGTGAAGTACATCGCGAAGAGGGCCGCGAAGAACATCAGCTCGGAACTCAACCAGATGATGGTTCCGACGCTGGTGAGGTTCGGCCGATTGACCGACGGGTGCGCGTGCCCGGTTTCTACTGTCGTTGCTGTCGCCACGACCGACATTATGTCGGTCGCTTATCCCGCCCTCACTCCGGGGGGTGCCGTTCGGTGTGTCAGAGCCGTGTGTCCTCACCGAACGGCCCATCGAATCGCTGTCTTTACCGGTGCTGACAGGCAGTCCGCCGGAGTACCATCCGCCCATCGGTTCATGCCCACAGAGCCCCGAAGACACAGACGTCACGGAGGAACAATGCAGCCGACCGCCACGGTCCTGGTCTACAGCGACGACGCCAACACCCGCGAGCAGGTGAGGCTGGCAGCCGGGCGCAGGCCTGCGGCGGACGTGCCAGCGGTGGAGTTCCTGGAGTGCGCCACCCTGCCCGCCGTCCTGAGCGCGCTGGACCGGGGCGGTGTCGACGTCTGCGTGCTGGACGGCGAGACGGCCCCCGCGGGCGGCATGGGGGTCTGCCGGCAGATCAAGGACGAGATCTTCGACTGCCCGCCGGTGCTGCTGCTGATCGGACGCCCGCAGGACGCCTGGCTGGCCACGTGGTGCCGTGCGGACGCCGCTGTGACGCATCCGGTCGACCCGGTCGACTTCGCGGACGCCCTGGCCTCCCTGCTGCGCCGCAGGCTGGCCGTGGGAGCCTGAGGCGGAGGGGCCCCGAACCCCTCCGCGGTGACTCTCCGGGGCGCGGCGCACTCCCGGGCGGCTCAGACCTGGGGGCGCAGCCGCGCCGTCTCGACGTCGGTGCCCGTGTCCGGGGTGCCGCCGCCGTGCAGGGCGCTGCCCTTCTGCCAGGCTTCCCAGTCGAGGTTCCAGTCACCGAAGCCGTTGTCGAACGGCGTCATCGTCTCGCCGTCGCTCCCGACGACCTTGACGATGTCGCCCTCGCGTACGGTCTCGAAGAACCACTCCGCGTCGGCGGTGCTCATGCCCGTGCAGCCGTGGCTGACGTTGGCGTTGCCCTGAGAACCCGTCGACCAGGGCGCGGCGTGGACGTACTCACCGCTCCAGGTGACGCGTGTCGCCCAGTAGACCGGCAGGTCGTAGGACTCCGAGGAGCCGGCGGCGATGCCGATGCTCTCCCCGCGCATGCGTACGAACTGCTCCTTGGCCAGCACCACCTTGACGCCGTTGCGCGTGTCGAAGCCGGGCTTGCCCGTGGTGACCGGCAGGGTGTTGATCACTTCGCCGTTGCGGAGGACGGTCATGTGGTGCGCCGCGGCGTCGGTGATCGCTTCTATGCGGTCACCGGTGGTGAGCTTCAGGGGTTTCGCGGCGGCGCCGTAGAGGGCGTTCGTGACCTTGATGCCCTTGAGGTTGCTGCGGATGTCGATGGTGGCGTCGGCGGGCCAGTACTCCTTGGGCCGGTAGTGCAGCGTCTTGTCGTCGACCCAGTACCAGGAGCCCCTGACGGCGGGCGTGGACCGGACCTGGAGCCCGCGCTCCACGGTGGCCCTGGCCGCCCTGTCGGGGACCGGAGCGCTGAGTTCCGCCGTGAGGGGCTGTCCGACGCCGTAGGTGCCCGCCTGCGGGCCGAAGGAGACCTTCAGGAACTTCTTGGCCGCGGTCGTGCCGAAGCCGTACGTACGGCTGCCGGGGGCGCCGTCACCGTTCTCGGTGGAGACCTTGACGGTGTATCGGGTGCCCGCGGCGAGCGAGGTGGTGGAGTGCCACCGCTTCCCGTCGGCGTCGAGCTCCCCCGCCAGGTGGCGGCCCTCGGTGTCGACCGCCGTCACGTCGGTGATCTTCGCGTCGTCGTCCTTGACGCTGACCTCGAGGGGCTTGTCCGGGTCGGCCTTCTCGCCCTCGGCCGGGCCGTTGAACGAGATGAGGTCGGCGGCGTCGTGGGGCCTCAGCGACAGCGGATCGCCGTCGGGCCCTCCACAGGCGGTCGCACCCGCTACCAGGGTCACGACCAGCAGAGTGCAGCTCACTACGGTGTGGATGCGCGGCGTGTGGTTCATGAACCCACGCTAAGAAGATTCATCCGATCCAGCGCGTTCAATGACTGCAAACGGGGGCCCGGCCCGCTCATCACTGAGCGGACCGGGCCCCCGTACGGGTGCGACACGTCCGGTGCGGACGCGTCCTACTGGGTGCGGTTCTCGCCCCGGTAGTACTCGAAGACCCAGCCGAAGAGGCCGATCAGGAGCAGCGGTGCGGCGAAGTAGGCGAGCCACCAGCCGAAGACGACGCCCAGGAAGAGGAAGGCACCGCCGATGGCCAGCGAGAGCGGCTGCCAGCTGTGCGGCGAGAAGAAGCCCACCTCACCGGCCTCGTCCGCGACGTCGGCTTCCTTGTTGTCCTGGGCCATCGCGTCGACGCGGTTGGCCGTGAAGGCCAGGTAGAAGCCGATCATGATGGTCAGCCCGAAGGACAGGACCAGCGCGGTGGTACCGACCGGCTCCTTGGACCAGACGCCGTACGTGACGGCCATGATCAGCATGAAGACGCTCAGCCAGATGAAGAGCTTGCCCTGGATCTTCACTTGCCGTCCTCCTTGCCGCCGACGAGGACCTTCTCACCCTCGGACAGGTGATCCAGCTGCTCGAGCGCCGTGATCTCCGGGTGGTGCAGGTCGAACGCCGGGGATTCGGAACGGATCCGCGGCAGGCTGAGGAAGTTGTGCCGCGGCGGCGGGCACGACGTCGCCCATTCGAGCGAACGGCCGTAGCCCCAGGGGTCGTCGCGTCCAGAAGGTGATCTTCCCGAGCCGCTCGTCCAGCATCTTGCCGGTGAACTTCGGCCACCAGAAGTGGAATCCGGCGAACATCGCGAAGACCACGGTGCCGAAGACGACGTAGTGGAAGTGCGCGACGACGAAGTACGAGTCGGAGATGTGGAAGTCCAGCGGCGGCGAGGCCAGGATCACGCCGGTCAGACCACCGAAGGCGAAGGTGATCAGGAAGCCGACCGACCAGAGCATCGGTGTCTCGAAGGACAACGATCCCTTCCACATCGTGCCGATCCAGTTGAAGAACTTCACCCCGGTCGGTACCGCGATGAGGAACGTCATGAAGGAGAAGAACGGCAACAGCACGCCACCGGTGACGTACATGTGGTGCGCCCACACCGTGACCGAAAGGCCGGCGATGGCGATCGTCGCGCTGATCAGACCGATGTAGCCGAACATCGGCTTGCGGCTGAATACCGGAATGATTTCGGAAATGATCCCGAAGAACGGTAGAGCGATGATGTACACCTCTGGATGGCCGAAGAACCAGAAGAGGTGTTGCCACAGCAATGCGCCGCCGTTTGAGGCGTCGAAGATATGTGCGCCGAATTTTCGGTCGACCTCCAGCGCGAAGAGCGCGGCGGCGAGGACCGGGAAGGCCAGCAGGACCAGAACACCGGTCAGCAGGACGTTCCAGGTGAAGATCGGCATGCGGAACATCGTCATGCCGGGCGCGCGCATGCAGATGATCGTGGTGATGAAGTTGACCGAACCGAGGATCGTGCCGAAGCCGGAGAAGGCCAGACCCATGATCCACATGTCGGCACCGACACCCGGCGAACGGACCGCGTCCGACAGCGGGGAGTAGGCGAACCAGCCGAAGTCGGCCGCACCCTGCGGGGTGAGGAAGCCGCCGACGGCGATCAGCGAGCCGAAGAGGTACAGCCAGTACGCGAACATGTTCAGCCGCGGGAACGCCACGTCGGGCGCGCCGATCTGCAGCGGCATGATCCAGTTCGCGAACCCTGCGAACAGCGGCGTCGCGAACATCAGCAGCATGATCGTGCCGTGCATCGTGAACGCCTGGTTGAACTGCTCGTTCGACATGATCTGCGTACCCGGACGGGCCAGCTCCGCGCGCATGAAGAGCGCGAGGAGGCCGCCGATGCAGAAGAAGGCGAACGACGTGACCAGGTACATCGTGCCGATCGTCTTGTGGTCAGTGGTGGTCAGCCACTTGACGACGACACTCCCCGGCTGCTTGCGCCGCACCGGCAGCTCGTCCTCGAACGAGTCGTCTGCTGCCGCGGCACCCTGGGATTCGTTGAGGATGCTCACAGTTTGTTCGTCTCCGCATTCCTGGCCGGGTCCGTCTGCTCGATGCCTGCCGGCACGTAGCCCGTCTGACCCTTCTCCGCCAGCTCCTTGAGGTGCTGCTGGTAACGCTCGGGAGAGACGATCTTGACGTTGAAGAGCATCCGGGAGTGGTCCACGCCGCAGAGCTCGGCGCACTTACCCATGTAGGTGCCCTCCTTCTTCGGCGTGACCTCGAAGGAGTTGGTGTGGCCCGGAATGACGTCCTGCTTCATGAGGAACGGCACCACCCAGAAGGAGTGGATGACGTCACGCGAAGTCAGGACGAAGCGGACCTTCTCGCCCTTCGGCAGCCACAGGGTCGGGCCCGGGTTGCCGTTCTGCGGGTTCCGGGTGCCGGGGATGCCCACGTCGTAGACGCCGCCGGCGTCCTTGGGGAAGTCCTCGCGGAACTTGTCGGGGATGGCGTCGAGCTCCTTGGGGACCTCGTTGCCGGTGGAGGGCGAGCCCTCCACGTTCTCGATGTAGTTGAAGCCCCAGCTCCACTGGTAGCCGACCACGTTGATGGTGTGGGCCGGCTTGGGGCTGAGCTCGAGAAGCTTCGATTCATCGCGCGCGGTGAAGTAGAAGAACACCGAGACGATGATCAGGGGGACCACTGTGTACAGCGCCTCGATAGGCATGTTGTACCTGGTCTGCTGAGGCACCTCCACCTTGGTCCTGCTTCGCCGGTGGAAGATGACGCTCCACAGGATCAGCCCCCAGACGAGGACACCCGTGGCGAGCGCTGCCGCCCACGAGCCCTGCCAGAGGGAGAGGATCCGAGGGGCCTCTTCCGTTACCGGGGTGGGCATACCGAGGCGGGGGAAATCCTCCCAGTTGTATGAACAACCGGAGGCCGTCGCCAGGACCAGGCCCGCAGTCAGCACCTGCGGCAGCTTCCGCCGCATCGGGCGCCGCGACGAGCGGTCGGAGCCGTTGGGACTCACGTAGCGCCTTCCCGAGAGTCTCGCCCGCACGGTTCGGCGCGGCCGTCTCACTTGGTCGGTCGCCGGCCCTGACGCGGGCAGGGGTTTGGATGTTTATGCGGACCAAACCCTACTGGACGCCATTTGGGGCCGCGCGGGGAGGGTGCCCAACGCGCCGCACGACACCCCGAAGGGATGGAATGCGGGCCTCCGGCCGTCATCTGACGCCCCCTCTCCCCGTTCTTCCCCCCGCGACCGCGGCGGCAGGTCACCTGGTCACGCGCATGCGGGCTAGCGTGACGGCGTGCCCTACTTCGACGCCGCCTCCTCCGCCCCCCTGCACCCCGTCGCCCGCCAGGCGCTGCTTGCCTCCCTGGACGAGGGCTGGGCCGATCCGGCCCGTCTCTACCGCGAGGGGCGGCGGGCCTCGCTGCTGCTGGACGCGGCCAGGGAGGCCGCCGCCGAGGCCGTCGGCTGCCGACCGGACGAGCTCGTGTTCACCTCTTCCGGCACCCGCGCGGTGCACTCGGCCGTTTCCGGAGCGCTTTCCGGACGTCGGCGTGTCGGCCGCCATCTGGCGCTGTCCGCCGTCGAGCACTCGTCGGTGCTCCACGCGGCCGCGGCACTGGAGGCGGACGGCGGTTCGTTCACCGAGGTGCCGGTGGGCCGGTCCGGCGCGGTGGACCCCTCGGTCTACGGTCAGGCCCTCCGCGCGGACACCGCGCTGGCCTGTCTGCAGTCCGCCAACCACGAGGTGGGGACCGAACAGCCGGTGGCGGAGACCGCCGAGATCTGCGCCGCCGCGGGTGTGCCGCTGCTGGTGGACGCCGCTCAGTCACTGGGCTGGGGGCCGGTACCCGGTCGCTGGTCGCTGCTGGCGGCGAGCGCGCACAAGTGGGGCGGTCCCGCCGGGGTGGGGCTGCTGGCCGTGCGCAAGGGCGTCCGCTTCGCACCCCGGGGGCCCGCCGACGAGAGGGAGTCGGGCCGAGCCGCCGGCTTCGAGAACATCCCGGCGATCGTCGCGGCGGCGGCGTCGCTGCGGGCGGTGCGCGCGGAGGCCGCGGCGGAGGCCGTACGGCTGCGCGCCCTGGTGGACCGGATCAGGACAGCGGTGGGGAGCCTGGTGCCCGATGTGGAGGTGGTCGGCGATCCGGAGCGGCGGCTGCCGCATCTGGTCACCTTCTCCTGTCTCTATGTCGACGGAGAGACCTTGCTCCACGAGTTGGACCGGGCCGGATTCTCCGTTTCGTCCGGGTCGTCCTGCACGAGCAGCACGCTGACGCCCAGCCATGTCCTCAAGGCCATGGGGGTCCTCACCGAGGGGAACATCCGCGTGTCGCTTCCGGCCGGGACCACGGAGGAGGAGGTCGACGGCTTCCTCGGTGTGCTGCCTGGCGTGGTGGCCGAGGTGCGGCAGAGGCTCGGGGCCCCCGCCGCGGCGGCCCCCTCCCCCACACCACAGGCCTCCCTCGTGGTCGACGCGCTGGGCAGGCGCTGCCCGATTCCGGTCATCGAACTCGCAAAAGTGATCGGAGAGGTACCCGTGGGCGGCACGGTGACGGTGCTCTCGGACGACGAGGCCGCCCGCCTCGACATCCCGGCCTGGTGCGCGATGCGCGAACAGGAGTACGTGGGCGAGGAGGCGGCGGACCACGGCTCGGCCTATGTGGTCCGCCGCCTCCTCTGACCCCCGGACACGGCGAGCGTCAGGAGAGGTGCTTACGGACCTCGGAGGCGGCCTCGTCCCCGTAGGCCTTGGTGAAGCGGTCCATGAAGTGGGTACGGCGCAGGGTGTACTCCTGGGTGCCCACCGTCTCGATGACCAGGGTCGCGAGCATGCAGCCGACCTGGGCGGCGCGCTCCAGGCCCACGCCCCAGGCGAGACCGGAGAGGAAACCGGCCCGGAAGGCGTCGCCGACGCCGGTCGGGTCGGCCTTCTGCTCCTCCTCGGCGCAGCCGACCTCGATGGGGTCCTGGCCGGCCCGCTCGATGCGGACGCCACGGGCGCCGAGGGTGGTGACGCGGTGGCCGACCTTGGACAGGATCTCCTCGTCGCTCCAGCCGGTCTTGGACTCGATGAGCCCCTTCTCGTACTCGTTGGAGAAGAGGTACGTCGCACCGTCGAGGAGGATGCGGATCTCCTCGCCGTCCATCCGGGCGATCTGCTGCGAGAAGTCCGCGGCGAACGGGATGCCCCGCGAGCGGCACTCCTCCGTGTGGCGGAGCATCGCCTCCGGGTCGTCGGCGCCGATCGAGACGAGGTCGAGGCCTCCGACACGGTCGGCGACGCTCTTGAGCTCGATGAGCCGGGCCTCGCTCATGGCACCCGTGTAGAAGGAGCCGATCTGGTTGTGGTCGGCGTCCGTGGTGCAGACGAAGCGCGCCGTGTGCAGGACCTCGGAGATCCGGATCGATTCGGTGTCGACGCCGTGCCGGTCGAGCCAGGCGCGGTAGTCGTCGAAGTCCGCGCCGGCGGCACCGACCAGGATCGGCTGAGTGCCGAGCACACCCATGCCGAACGCGATGTTGGCGCCCACTCCCCCGCGGCGCACGTCGAGGTTGTCGACGAGGAAGGAGAGCGAGACCGTGTGCAGCTGATCGGCGACCAGCTGGTCGGCGAATCGGCCGGGGAAGGTCATGAGGTGGTCTGTGGCGATGGAGCCGGTGACTGCGATGCGCACGGGGTGGCTGCTCCTGCGGAAGGCGAAGGGAACGCGTGAGCGCGCCCTCCGGGACGGCGTGACAGTTCACGCTACCCGGTGGAGCCACCACACCCGAAGGGGCAAAACTACCCGATAGTAGGTCTTTCTACCTGAGCGCCGTCCTGCGTACGGTGCCGTTATGTCGAACACCATCGTTCCTCGTGAGTCCGAGATGAGCCTGGCCGAGCTGCGCGGTGACTGCGCACGGATGGCGCCGCACTGGGTGGTCCCCGTGAAGACCGCGGCGAAGCCGGCCGCTCCCGTGGAACCCTCCCGGATCCACGGCGTCACGGTACCGCCGTCGTCCGCGCGGATGGTCGACGCCATGTCCGACTACGGGGACTGATCCGGCGGGCCCCTGCCGTCCCGGCCCGCAGGGGCCGGAGCCCCGCTGAACGGTTCCTCCGCGCGGCGGGGGAACCGTGCGCTCCTCCGGCCCGTCCCACCGGTGTCCCCGGCTCGGGGACGGACGAAGCGCCAGTGACGGCCAGGAAGCCGAAGGAGCGATCCGGTGAGCACCGAGCATCCCGATAGTGACGTGACCGGCCCCCGGCGGCGGCGTTCGCCGTTCGCCGTCGCCACGGTGGCGGCAGCCGTGCTGCTGACCGGGGGCGGGGCGGCGTACTGGGCCTCGACCGCGTCGGGGGACGGCGGTTCGGACGCGGGCCGGGCGGCCGCCGGGGACAGCTCCCCTCCCCCGCTCGCTCTGGACCTCGCGGACAGTTCCTCGGCGCCGCCGGGCATCGCGCCCGGCGAACCCGATCCGCACGGCGGCGGAGTCGTCTACCGTGCCTCCGGCGCACTGCCGGACGGTCCCGGGAGTGCCGCCGTGCACCGCGCCGAGGGCACGGTGACCGCGGCCGAGGTGGCACGGCTGGCGAAGGCGCTCGGAGTACCGGGCGCACCGCACACGGACGGCGCCGCGTGGAGGGTGGGCAGCGACGACGACAGTTCCGGGCCTGTCCTGAAGGTGGTCAAGCAGGCGCCGGGGACCTGGACGTTCGCCCGGTACGGCTCCGGCGGCCCGGACGCGTGCGAGCCCGGCCCGGCCTGTGCGGAGCAGGACCGGACGGCCTCGTCCGGCTCGCCCGTGGACGAGAAGGCCGCGAAGGCCGCGGCGGTTCCGGTCCTGAAGGCCGTGGGCCAGGACGACGCCGCGCTCGACGCGGACCAGCTGATGGGTTCCGTACGCGTGGTGAACGCGGACCCCGTGGTGGGCGGGCTCCCCACCTACGGCTGGTCGACGGGGATCCAGGTGGGCGCCGAGGGCGAGATCGTGGGCGGCACCGGACACCTGAAGGGCCTGTCGAAGGGCGACACCTATCCGGTGACCGATGCGGACGAGGCGCTGAAGCAGCTGAACGCGGAGAACCGGCCGGCCCCGAAGGGCGGTGTCGGCGGCTGCGCGACCTCCGTGCCGCTGGAGGACGACCTCGCGCCGGAGCCCGACTGCTCGGGCGCGACGCCGCCGGTGACCACGGTGACGGTCGAGAAGGCCGAGTTCGGGCTGGCGGCGCGGTACGCGGACGGCGAGCAGATCCTCGTACCCTCGTGGTTCTTCTCGGTGGAGCCCGCGGGTGGCGGCCCCGAGAACACGATCGTCCAGGTGGCGGTCGAGCCGGACCACATCGCGGACGGGAGCACCGGCCCGTCACCGGCGCCCACGAAGGACCCGGCCGGCAGGGACGCGGCCATCACCTCCTACAGCGCGGACGGACGGACGCTGGAGGTGACGTTCTGGGGCGGTGTGTGCAGCACGTACGCCGCTCACGCCTCGGAGGACGGCACCTCGGTGCGCGTGACGGTCACGGAGTCGAAGCCGGAGCCGGGGAAGGCCTGCGTCATGATCGCCAAGGCCCTGACCCGGACGGTGACGCTGGACGCGCCGCTGGACGGCCGGAAGGTCGTCGACGCGGCGTCGGGCGAGGCGGTACCGCGCGCCTGAGACGCGCGCCCGCACCACACGGTCGGACGAACGGCGGCGGCCCTCCCGGATCCGGGAGGGCCGCCGCCGTCGTACGGCTCAGGGTTCAGCTGAAGGAGTCACCGCAGGCGCAGGAGCCCGTGGCGTTCGGGTTGTCGATCGTGAAGCCCTGCTTCTCGATGGTGTCCACGAAGTCGACGGAGGCGCCGCCCAGGTACGGGGCGCTCATCCGGTCGGTGACGACCTTGACGCCGCCGAAGTCCTTCACCACGTCCCCGTCGAGCGAGCGCTCGTCGAAGAAGAGCTGGTAGCGCAGGCCCGAGCAGCCGCCGGGCTGAACGGCGACGCGCAGCGCCAGGTCGTCCCGGCCCTCCTGCTCCAGCAGGGCCTTGACCTTGGATGCGGCGGCGTCGGACAGGAGAATGCCGTCGCTCACGGTGGTGGTCTCGTCCGATACGGACATCTGCTTCTCTCCCGGGGTTGTACGGACTGCTTGCCGACGGTCCAACCATCGGGGCCGCGGATTCATTCCGGGCCAGGCGCGTGTCTGTTCCCTTCATGCTCGCACACCGCGGCGCCAGGGGATGCGTCACATCGACGCTATGGGCATCGTCAAGCTGACACGAAGCGGTTATGATAGATAACGTCAATTAGACGAAAAGGCGTTCCGCAGAAAAGAAAGGGTGCGTGTCGTGACCACCGCCCAGCCCCTGGATGTCCAGCCGACACCCCTCGCCCTTCTGCTGCTCGGCCGCGAGGCCGACCCGCGGAGCGAGCGCGGGGTCGAATGCCCGGGCGACCTGCCCTCCCCGTCCGACCCGGACCTGGTGGAGCGCGCCCGTGCCGCCAAGGAAAAGCTCGGGGACAAGGTCTTCGTCCTCGGTCACCACTACCAGCGCGACGAGGTCATCCAGTTCGCGGACGTCACCGGCGACTCCTTCAAGCTCGCCCGGGACGCGGCGGCGCGGCCCGAGGCGGAGTACATCGTCTTCTGCGGCGTGCACTTCATGGCCGAGTCCGCGGACATCCTGACGGGCGACGACCAGAAGGTCGTCCTGCCCGACCTGGCCGCCGGCTGCTCGATGGCCGACATGGCCACCGCGGAGCAGGTGGCCGAGTGCTGGGACGTCCTGACGGAGGCGGGGGTCGCCGACGCGGTCGTGCCGGTCTCGTACATGAACTCCTCCGCCGACATCAAGGCCTTCACCGGCAGGCACGGCGGCACCATCTGCACCTCGTCCAACGCGAAGCGGGCGCTGGAGTGGGCGTTCGAGCAGGGTGACAAGGTGCTCTTCCTGCCGGACCAGCACCTGGGCCGGAACACGGCCGTGCGGGACATGGGGATGTCCCTGGAGGACTGCGTCCTCTACAACCCGCACAAGCCGAACGGCGGTCTGACGGCCCAGGAGCTCCGCGACGCGAAGATGATCCTCTGGCGCGGGCACTGCTCGGTGCACGGGCGCTTCTCGGTGGAGTCGGTCGACGACGTACGGGAGCGGATTCCGGGCGTCAACGTGCTGGTGCACCCGGAGTGCAAGCACGAGGTCGTGGCGGCCGCGGATTACGTGGGCTCGACGGAGTACATCATCAAGGCCCTGGAGGCGGCGCCGGCCGGCTCGAAGTGGGCGATCGGCACGGAACTGAATCTGGTGCGCCGGCTGGCGAACCGTTTCGCCGCGGAGGACAAGGAGATCGTCTTCCTCGACAAGACGGTGTGCTTCTGCTCGACGATGAACCGGATCGACCTGCCGCACCTGGTGTGGACGCTGGAATCCCTGGCCGAGGGCAACCTGGTGAACCGGATCCAGGTCGACGTGGAGACGGAGAAGTACGCGAAGCTGGCGCTGGAGCGGATGCTGGCGCTGCCGTAGGGCCCGCCCCCGGCCCACGCGCGCGAGAAGGCCCCCGGGCCCCGTCCGTGAGGACGGGGCCCGGGGGCCCTCGCGTCGTCGCGGGCGGATCAGGCCTTCGCGGGCTCCGGTTCCTCGGAGGCGGCTTCCTCCGGCGTCTCCGGGGCACCGGTCCCCGACTTCGCCTCCCGCTTGGCCGCCTTCTTCTCCGCGCGGCGCTCCTTGCGGAGTTCGACGACCGCGTAGAGCGTCGGCACCAGGAGCAGGGTCAGCAGTGTGGAGGTGATGAGGCCGCCGATGACCACGACCGCCAGCGGCTGGGAGATGAAACCGCCCTCGCCGGTGACACCCAGCGCCATCGGGACCAGAGCGAAGATCGTCGCGAGCGCCGTCATCAGGATCGGACGCAGACGGTGGCGGCCTCCCTCGACGACTGCCTCGACAACGCCCATTCCCTGCGCTCTGTACTGGTTGATCAGGTCGATCAGCACGATCGCGTTGGTCACCACGATGCCGATGAGCATCAGCATGCCGATCATCGCCGGGACGCCCATCGGGGTACCGGTGACTACCAGGAGCCCGATGGCGCCCGTCGCCGCGAAGGGGATGGAGACCAGCAGGATCAGCGGCTGGATGAGCGACCGGAAGGTGGCCACCAGCAGCATGAAGACGATGGCGATGGCCGCCAGCATGGCCAGGCCCAGCTTCATGAAGGCGTCGTTCTGGTCCTCGGAGACACCGCCGATCGTCGCGGTGGCGCCGTCCGGGAGGTCCAGGGCGTCGATCTTCGTCTGGAGCGACGTGCTGACCGCGCCCGTGTTGTCGCCGGTCGGCTTGGCCGTGATCGTCGCCGCGCGCTGACCGTCGATGCGGGTCATCGAGACCGGGCCGGGGACCAGCTCCACGGTGGCGATGTCGCCGAGCCTGACCGGGCCGAGCCGGAGGGCCTTCAGTTCGGTCATCGTGGTGGCCGGCTCCGCCGACTTCACCAGGACGTCACGCTCGGTGTCGTCCATGATCGCGGTACCCGCCGGAGTGCCGCGCACCGCGCCGGCCACCGCCGCACCGAGGGTCGTCCCGTCGAATCCGGCGTCGGCCGCCTTGTCGTTGGCCTTGACCGAGATACGCGGAACGCTCTGCGCCAGGTCGCTCTGGACGTCGGTGACGTCCTCGAGTTCGGCGACCTCACCGCGCACCGCCTCGGACGCCTTCTTCAGGACGTCCGCGTCGGCGGCCTTGACCACGACGCTGAGGTCCTGGCTGCCGAAGCCGTCGCCCGCGGCGATCGTGGTGTCACCGATGCCGTCGAGCTTGCCCAGGGCCTCGTCGATCCGGTCCTGGGTGGCGTCGAAGTCCGCCGAGTCCTTCAGGGTGACCTGGTAGGAAGCCTGGTTGGCGCCCGTACCGCCGCCGAAGGCCGCCAGGAAACCGGAGGAGCCGACGGTGACCTGGTAGTCCTCGACGCCCTTGTCCGCGGCCAGGACCTTCTCGACCTTCCGCGCGGCCTCGTCGGCCGCCTCCAGGCTGGTGCCGGGCGTCAGCTCCTGCTTGACGGAGAGGACCTCCTGCTCCCCCTGGTCGAAGAAGTTCGTCTTCAGCAGGGGCACCATGCCGAAGGTGCCGAACAGGACGGCGAAGGCGATGACGACGCTGGTCACACGCCGCCGGGTCGCGAAGCGGAGCACCGGGACGTAGAGCCGCTGGAGCCGACTGGCCGCCTCCTTCTCCTCGGCCTTACGGCGCGCCTCGTCCGGGTCGGTGTCGGTGCCCTTGGGGGGCCGCAGGAACCAGTACGAGAGGACCGGGACCACGGTCAGCGAGACCAGCAGGGAGGCCAGCAGGGCGGCGGTGACGGTGAGCGAGAAGGAGCCGAAGAGCTGACCGACCATGCCGCCGACCAGGCCGATGGGCAGGAACACCGCGACGGTGGTGAGCGTGGACGAGGTGACCGCCCCGGCGACCTCCTTGACCGCGGTGATGATCGCCGACTGGCGTTCCTCGCCGTAGCCGAGGTGCCGCTTGATGTTCTCCAGGACGACGATCGAGTCGTCGACTACGCGGCCGATCGCGATGGTCAGCGCGCCGAGGGTGAGCATGTTCAGCGAGAGGTCGCGGGTCCAGAGCACGATCAGCGCGAGGACGATCGAGAGCGGGATGGACACCGCGGTCACGAGCGTGGAACGGATCGACGCGAGGAAGACCAGGATCACGACGACCGCGAAGAGCAGGCCCAGGGCGCCCTCCGTGGTGAGGCCGGAGATCGACTTGGAGACGGCGGGGCCCTGGTCGGAGACCACGGTCAGTTCGGCGCCCGCGCCGAGGTCCTTGCGCAGGCCGGGGAGCTTGTCCTGGACGGCGTCCGAGATGGCGACGGCACTGCCGTCCTTGTCCATGGTCGCCATGACCGCGAGGCTCGGCTTGCCGTTGGTCCGGGTGAGGGAGACCGCGGTGGCGGGCTCCTGCTTCACCGTGGCGACGTCACCGACACGGACGGGCTTGCCGCCCTCGCCCGTCGCCGGGTTCTGCGCGACGACCTTGAGGTCCTCGATCTGCTGGAGCGAGGTGAAGGAGCCGCCGACCTGGATGGTGCGGCTCTTGCCCGACTCGGAGAAGGATCCGGCCGGAACGGTGGCGCCCGCGGCCTGGAGGGCCTGGGACAGCGAGCCGGCGTTCAGTCCGGCCGCCGCGAGCTTGCCGTCGTCGGGGACCACGGAGATCTGGAGCTCCTGGACACCGTCCACGGAGACCTGGCCGACGCCCTCGATGTCCTCGAGCGCCGGGACGACCGTGCGGTCGAGCTCGTCGGCCAGCGCCTGCTGGTCCTTGTCCGAGGTGACGGCCAGGACGACGGTCGGGATGTCGTCCGTCGAACCGGCGACGACCTGCGGGTCCACGGAGTCGGGCAGCTGGACCCGGGCGCGGTTCACCGCCTGCTGGATGTCGGCGACGAGCTGCTTCGTGCCTTCGTCACCGAAGTCGAAGCTCGCCATGATGACGGCGTTGCCCTCGCTGGCGGTCGAGGTGATGCCCTCGACGCCGTCGACGGCCTTGATGGCGTTCTCGAGGGGTTCGACGACCTGCTTCTCGACCACATCGGGGGACGCGCCCTGGTAGGGCGCCAGCACCGACACCATGGGGAGTTCGATGGTGGGCAGCAGCTGCTGCTTGAGCTGCGGGATCGCGATCGCTCCGAAAACGAGCGCGACGATCGAGATCAGTCCGATCAAAGCCCGTTGCGCGAGGCTGAATCTGGACAGCCAGGACATGGGTGGGTCTCTCTTCTGTGGCGTACGCGGCAGGTGGGCGGCTGCCAGATGCTCACAGCGGTGCACGGTGCGTGCTCACGACGGTGATCACAGGGGACACAGACCGCCCACCTTTACGATCGCCGGATCCGCGGGCGAAGTCGTCGGCCCCCGGGTTGCTTTCCCGGGCCCCGCATACCGCAGCTGGAGTAGCCGCGCCTACACCCGTCACTCCACCCTGGGGCGCACCAGGCCCGATTCGTAGGCAATGACGACCAATTGCGCCCGGTCCCGGGCGCCCAGCTTCGCCATGGCCCGGTTCACATGGGTCTTCACGGTGAGAGGGCTGACGACGAGGCGGTCGGCGATCTGGTCGTTGGAGTGCCCGCCCGCGACCTGGACGAGCACCTCCCGTTCGCGCCCCGTGAGCGCGGCGAGGCGCTCGGCGTACTCCGCCGCGTCCGCCCCCTCCCCGGCGCTGCCTCCCTGGGCCAGGAAGCTGGCGATCAGGCCCTTGGTCGCGACCGGCGAGAGCAGCGCCTCACCGGCCGCGGCGACACGGATGGCGTTGAGCAGTTCCTCCGGCTCCGCTCCCTTGCCCAGGAAGCCGGACGCCCCGGCGCGCAGGGACTGCACCACGTACTCGTCCACCTCGAAGGTGGTGAGCATGACGATCCGTACGCCCGCCAGATCGGGGTCCGCGCTGATCATCCGGGTCGCGGTGAGTCCGTCGGTGCCCGGCATGCGGATGTCCATGAGCACGACGTCGGCGCGGGTCGAGCGGGCCAGTGTGACGGCCTCCGCCCCGTCCGCGGCCTCCCCGACGACGTGCATGTCGGACTCGGAGTCGACCAGCACCCGGAACGCGCTGCGCAGCAGTGCCTGGTCGTCGGCGAGCAGCACCTTGATGGGCGTCATGCGCATCCCCCCGTCGTGCCCGCCGTGTCCGGCCGCTCCGGCGCGCGTGTGCGGGACGTGAGGGGCAGGATCGCATGGACCCGGAAGCCGCCCCCGTAACGGGGTGCGGCCGTGAGGGTGCCGCCGAGGGCGGTGACGCGCTCACGCATGCCGATGAGGCCGTGGCCGCCCCCGTCGGCGGGTGCGGGTGGGGTGTCCTGTCCCCCGCCGCCGTCGAGCACGGTGATCTCCGCGGTCTCCCCGACGCGTACGACACTCACTTCGGCCTTCGCGTCGGCACCGGCGTGCTTGCGCACGTTCGTCAGGGCCTCCTGGATGATCCGGTAGGCGGCGAGGTCGACCGCCGCGGGCAGCGGGCTGTCCGGATCGGTGCAGGCCACCTCGACCGGGAGTCCGGCGTTGCGGAAGGTGTCGACCAGCGCGTCGAGGACGGCGAGCCCCGGGGCGGGTTCCGTGGGCGCCTCCGGATCGCCGGACTGGCGCAGCAGCCCGACCGTGGCGCGGAGCTCGTTGAGCGCGGAGCGGCTGGCCTCCCGTACGTGGGCGAGCGCCTCCTTCGCCTGGTCGGGGCGCTTGTCCATGACATGGGCGGCGACCCCGGCCTGCACGTTGACCAGGGCGATGTGGTGGGCGACGACGTCGTGGAGGTCCCTGGCGATGCGCAGGCGCTCCTCGGCGACCCTGCGGCGCGCCTCCTCGTCCCGGGTGCGCTCCGCGCGTTCGGCCCGTTCCCTGATCGCGTCGATGAACGCGCGCCTGCTGCGCACGGCGTCCCCGGCGGCGCAGGCCAGCCCCGTCCAGGCGAGCACCCCGACGTTCTCCTGGCTGTACCAGGGGGTCGGGCCGACCACCATCGCCGCCACGGTCAGCACCAGCATGGTCAGCAGGCCGACACGCCAGGTGGTGGGGCGGTCCGTGCGGGACGCGACGGTGAACAGGGCGATGACCACGCTCAGCACCACGGGGGCGGGCGGATCCGTCAGGAGGAACGCGACGGCGGACAGCAGCCCCGTCACGGCCAGCACGGCGACGGGCCTGCGTCGGCGCAGGACGAGAGCCGCGGCGGCGAGCACCATCAGGAGCACGCTGAACGGCCCGGGGGGACGTGCGTGGAAGACGGGCCCGTGACCCGGGTCCGGCTCCGCGAACGCCGCACAGACCATGCAGACGAGCACGGCTGCCGCAAGCCCCCGGTCGAAGGCGAGGGGATGGCCGCGCAGCCAGCGGCGGGGGCGCACGAACCCGGTTCCGAGGGAGGTCACGTCGAGCAACGGTACGGCGTGTCGCGGACGGGGCGGTTTCGGACGGCGTCCCGCCGCCCTTCGCGGCACGGGCGACCGTGCGGGCCGCCGGCCCCGTACGGCGGGCACCCGGAACAGCACGGTGCCCCGCGCCGGACGGACCGGGGCGGGGCATCGCGGGGAGTGCGGAGCGGGCGGCTCCGGTCAGCCGGGGATCAGCCCGTCGTCGCGGAGCATGGAACGCACCTCTTCGAGTGTGGCGTCAGGTGCCGGAAGGATCAGCTCGGACGGCTCGAGCGAGTCGTCCGGGAGAGGCGCGCCGAGCTCGCGCACCTTGTCCAGAAGCGCGTGGAGCGTGGTCCGGAAGCCGGGTCCGTCACCGCTCTCCATCTCCGCGAGGAGTATGTCGTCGAGCTTGTTCAGCTCGGCGACATGACTGTCGGCCAGTACGACCTGGCCCTCCCCCATGATCCGTACGATCATGACGCCGCCCTCACTGCTTGTCGAACTTGTGCGGGGACTGCTGCGACTGCGGTGCCGCGTCCTCGGCGCCGCCCTCGATGGCCTGCTGCTGCCCTGCGGAACCGCCGGCCAGTTCGGCCTTCATGCGCTGCAGTTCCAGTTCTACATCCGTACCACCGGAGATCCGGTCCAGCTCGGCGGCGATGTCGTCCTTCGCCGTGCCGGACGGGTCGTCGAGCGCGCCGGAGGCCAGCAGCTCGTCGATGGCTCCCGCACGCGCCTGGAGCTGCTGGGTCTTGTCCTCGGCCCGCTGGATCGCCAGGCCGACGTCGCCCATCTCCTCGGAGATGCCGGAGAAGGCCTCGCCGATCCGGGTCTGGGCCTGGGCAGCGGTGTAGGTGGCCTTGATGGTCTCCTTCTTGGTACGGAAGGCGTCCACCTTGGCCTGCAGGCGCTGCGCCGCGAGAGTGAGCTTCTCCTCCTCGCCCTGCAGCGTCTGGTGCTGCGTCTCCAGGTCCGTGACCTGCTGCTGGAGGGCGGCGCGCCTCGACAGCGCCTCGCGGGCCAGGTCCTCGCGGCCGAGCGCGAGCGCCTTGCGCCCCTGGTCCTCCAGCTTGGACGACTGTCCCTGGAGCTGGTTCAGCTGCAGCTCCAGGCGCTTGCGCGAGGTCGCCACGTCGGCGACTCCGCGGCGTACCTTCTGGAGCAGCTCCAGCTGCTTCTGGTACGAGTAATCGAGGGTCTCGCGCGGATCCTCGGCCCGGTCAAGGGCCTTGTTTGCCTTCGCGCGGAAGATCATCCCCATACGCTTCATGACACCGCTCATGGGCTTCGCGCGCCCCCTTCTGACGGACTGAGCTCCAGCACTCCAACAGAACCCACAGTACGGGCCCTGTCTCCATTACCGCACTGTTCGAGCACCGATGTGCTCCTCCGCAAGGACGACTGCCGCCGATGACCACTCCCGCCCAGGGAGTAGACGAACATCAGGGACGATGCCGGCCGGCGTCCGTTCTGTCCCCGTCGGGACACTTTTCAGGACGCGGGCCGTTGCCGGATCGTTCCCGGCCGGTCCCCGCTACTCGCGGCCGACCCCGTACCCTTGGGTTTTGTGTTCCGTAGCCGTTCCAAGGAAGAGAAGGCCCCCACCGGCAAGGTGACGGCGGACCTCTCCAAGCAGCCCCGCGACCCTCAGGCTCCCAAGGGTCGCCCCACCCCCAAGCGCAGCGATGCCCAGACGCAGCGCCGACGTGCCTCCAGCGGCGCGCCGACCGATCGCAAGGAGGCCGCGAAGCGCCAGCGCGAGGCCCGCCGGGCGGACCTGGCCCGGCAGCGGGAGGCACTCGCGTCGGGCGACGAGCGGTATCTGCCGGTCCGCGACAAGGGGCCCGTGCGCCGCTTCGTCCGTGACTTCGTGGACTCGCGCTTCTGCATCGCGGAGTATTTCCTTCCGCTCGCGGTGATCATCCTGATCCTCAGCGTGATCCAGGTCCAGAACATCCAGAACATCTCGCTGCTGCTCTGGCTCGGCGTGATCGTGCTGATCGTCGTCGACTCCATCGGCCTCGGGTTCCGTCTGAAGAAGCAGCTGGCCCAGCGCTTCCCCGACACCCCGAAGCGCGGCGCGGTGGCCTACGGCCTGATGCGCACGCTCCAGATGCGCCGGCTGCGTCTGCCCAAGCCGCAGGTCAAGCGCGGAGAGCGGCCCTGAGCACGGAGACCTCCGGCTTCACGGGGGCCTCGTCCCAGTGGCTGAGCGGGCTCGGCGGACTGCGCAACACGGTCCGCCAGGAGCTCGTCGCGCGGCAGCTCGACGAGCAGATAGCCGCGCGCTACCCCGTGGGGCAGCGGCTGCGGGTGCTGGACGTGGGCATGGGCCAGGGCACGCAGGCCCTGCGCCTGGCACGGGCCGGGCACTCCGTGACGGGCCTCGAGTCCGACGCCGAGATGCTGCGGACCGCGCGGGAGGCCCTGGCGGGCGAGCCCGAGGGCATCCGGGAGCGGGTGCGGCTCATCGAGGGCGACGGCCGTGACACCGGGGTGCACTTCATGCCGGGCAGCTTCGACGTGGTGCTCTGCCACGGTGTGCTGATGTACGTGCCGGAGCCGGATCCGCTGCT
Organism: Kitasatospora papulosa; assembly: GCF_000717245.1. Classification (GTDB taxonomy): domain Bacteria; phylum Actinomycetota; class Actinomycetes; order Streptomycetales; family Streptomycetaceae; genus Streptomyces; species Streptomyces papulosus. Next base: position 919,604 of record NZ_JNYQ01000001.1, on the reverse strand, counting down.
GGCCGGCCTGGCCCGGATGCTGGCTCCCGGCGGTCTGCTCTCGCTGCTCGTGCGGAACGCGGACGCCCTGGCGATGCGGCCCGGGACGGCCGGCGACTTCGGCGCGGCCCTCGCCGCGTTCGAGACGGACACGTACACGAACAGGCTCGGCCTCTCCGTCCGGGCGGACCGGCTCGACGTGCTGCGGGCCACCCTCGCCGGGATCGCCGCCCCGCTGCACACCTGGTACGGCGTGCGGGTCTTCACGGACAACGTGAGCAACGAGGCGGAGCTGCCCGGCCCCGAGGAGCTGGCCCGCGTGTTCGACGCGGAGGACCGGGCCGGGCGGACCGACCCGTACCGCGGGGTGGCCGCGCTGCTGCACCTGTGCGGCGTGCGCGGCTGACCCGGCCGCGCGCGTACCGCTGATCGGCCCAGCAGCGCAGGCCGCCGCCGGTGTGCCCTGGCGATACTCCGGGCATGGACGCAACCCCTTCCCGCCGCCGGGTACGCCGCTCGCTCACGCCCCTGACCGCCGGTGCCTGCGCGATCGCCCTGGCGAGCGCCTGCGCCGGGCCGGGTCCGGCCCCGTCCGCCGCGCCGGACAAGCAGGCGGTCGTGCCACGGGCCGCCGGTGACCTGGAGGACCGGTACCGGTCGGTCATCAAGGACGTGCTGCCCTCCGTCGTGCAGATCGGCGCCGGGGACGGGCTCGGCTCGGGCGTCGTCTACGACGACAGGGGCCACATCGTCACGAACGCCCATGTCGTGGGCAGCGAGAAGACCTTCGACGTCACCGTCGCCACCGGCGAGAAGGTGCTCAAGGCCTCCCTCGTCTCCTCCTACCCCGAGCAGGACCTGGCCGTCGTCAAGCTCGACGACGCGCCCGACGGGCTGCGTGCGGCGGAGTTCGGGGACACCGACGAGGTCGAGGTGGGGCAGATCGTCCTGGCGATGGGGTCACCGCTCGGGCTGTCCAGCAGCGTCACCCAGGGCATCGTCTCGGCCGTGGGGCGGACCGTCAGCGAGAGCCGCTCGGGCGGCGGCACCGGGGCGACGCTCGCCGACATGGTGCAGACCTCGGCGGCGATCAACCCGGGCAACAGCGGTGGCGCCCTGGTGAACCTCGACAGCGAGGTGATCGGTATCCCGACCCTCGCGGCGACGGACCCGCAGCTGGGCGACTCCGCCGCGCCGGGGATCGGGTTCGCCATCCCCGTCTCCATGGTGCGGACGGTCGCCGACCAGATCATCAGATCGGGCAAGGTCACCGACTCGGGCCGGGCGGCGCTGGAGATCACCGGCCGCACCGTCGTCGACGACGCGTACAAGCCCGCGGGCGTCGCGATCGTGAGCGTCCAGAAGGGCGGGGCCGCGGAGAAGGCCGGGCTGCGGGCCGGCGACATCATCACCCGGATCGGTGACGACCGGGTCACGACGATCACCTCGCTCTCGGAGGCCCTGGCGGGCGACGAGCCGGGCGAGAAGGTCGAGGTGACGTACACCCGCGGGGACGCGGCGAAGAGCGCCGAGGTCACCCTGGGGGAGATCTGAGAGCCGGTCAGGGGCGCGGGGCCACCGGCGGCCGGGGAGCCCGCCCGGACGACCGGGTCCGGGCGGGTCCGCGGACCTCAGTCGGCCTGGAGGCCCATCGGGCCGTAGATCTTCGTCGTGTCCTCGAAGAGCGTCACCTGGTCCGCGCCGCCTTCGAGGAGCTCCTTCCAGAACTCACCGATCCACGACTCCGCGTCGCCCTGGGTCGTGAACTCCTCCGGCTGCAGCGCCGGCTCCGTCTCCGTACCGTCGGACTTCTCGAACCGCCACGTCCACGCCATGTCCGCCTCCTGGGTCACGTTGCTCCCCGAAGACTAGTGGGTGTCCCGGGCGCGCAGGTGGCGGATGGACACGGGAGGATCAGAGCGTGGAACTGACACTGCTCGGCACCGGCGCCCCCGACGGGCTGCCGCGGCCCGACTGCCCCTGCGCCGTCTGCGCCTCCTCCCGCGGCGGCGGGGCACGTGCCGCCACCGCGCTGCTCGTCGACGACGCGCTGCTGCTGGACCTGACCCCGGGCGCGGTGTTCGCCGCCGCCCGCGCGGGCCGCTCGCTCGCCGCCGTGCGGCAGGTGCTGCTGACCCATCCCCATGACGGTCCCGCGATGGAACTGCCCGCCTCGCTCCCGCCCGCGGGCCGCGTGCCGGACGGCCAGGAGCTCACGCTGATCAGCGGCCACCGGGTGCGGGCCCTGGCGATGGACGCGCCGGGCACGGGTTACGAGGTGACGTCGCCGGACGGCGAGCGCCTTCTGTACCTGCCGCCCGGGGCCTCCCCCGCCGGCCTGGCCGCCCCGGTGGCGGAGCCGTACGACATGGTCGTGTGCGACGTGATCGGACGGCCGGACGCCGTGGCCAGGCTGCGGGCCGCCGAGGCGGTCGGACCGAACACCGAGGTCGTCGCCGTCCATCTGGACCACGACGCGCCGCCCGGGGCCGAGCTGGACCGCCGGCTCGCGGCCGGCGGGGCGCGGGCCGTACCGGACGGAACGACGCTGCCGGTGGGCGCGTACCACGCAGTACCCGAGGTGCCCCGGCGCACGCTGGTCACGGGCGGGGCGCGTTCGGGGAAGTCGGTGGAGGCCGAACAGCGCCTGGAGACCTTCCCCGAGGTGGTGTACGTGGCGACGGGCGGGCGCCGAGAGGGGGACGTGGAGTGGGCGGCCAGGATCGGACTGCACCGCGAGCGCAGGCCTGCCGCCTGGCGCACCGAGGAGACCTGCGAGCTGACGGGTCTGCTGGAGGAGGACGGCCCGCCCCTGCTGATCGACTGTCTGTCGCTGTGGCTGACGGACGCGATGGACCGGGTCGAGGCGTGGGACGACGGCCGGTGGGCGGACGGCGGGGAGGAGAAGCTCCGTGAGCGCGTCGCCGAGCTGGTCCGCGCGGTGCGCGGGACGCGGCGTACGGTCGTCGCCGTGACCAACGAGACCGGCTCGGGCGTGGTCCCGGCGACGGCCTCCGGGCGGCGCTTCCGGGACGAACTGGGCCGTCTGAACGCCGCGTTCGCGGCCGAGTGCGAGCAGGTGCTGCTGGTGGTGGCGGGGCAGGCGCTGGTGCTGCGGGGCTGAGGCAGGGGCGGGGTGCGGGGCCGGGGATGCGGAGGGGTGTGCCGGGTACTGTTCCGGACAGGAGCCCTCCGGCGGGCTCCGGCCCACCTGTGACGACCCGCGAGGCAGACCCCCGTGAATCTGGACGACTTCTCCGACCTGATCGAACGCCCCGACGGAGGCGTACGGCGCGATGCCGAGGAACACCGGGAGCGGCTCGCCGTCCCCGTCGGCGCCCTCGGCCGGCTCGACGAGCTGGGGGAATGGCTGTCGGCCGCTCAGCAGTCGGTGCCCGTCAAGGCGATCGAGCGGCCGCGCGTCGTCCTGTTCGCCGGTGACCACGGGGTGGCGGAGCTGGACGTCTCCGGCCGGGCCGCCGGGACCGCGCACGAACTCGTCCGCGCGGCGCTGGACGGCGCGAGCCCCGTCGCCGTGCTGGCCCGCCGCTTCTCCGTGCCCGTGCGGATCGTCGACGCCGGACTGGACTGCGACCCGGATCTGCTGCCCGAGAGCGTCGTACGCCACCGGGTGCGGCGCGGCAGCGGCCGGATCGACGTCGAGGACGCGCTGACGGCCGAGGAGGCCGAGCAGGCCGTACGGCTCGGGATGCGCGTCGCGGACGAGGAGGCCGACTCCGGCACGGATCTGGTGGTGCTGGGCGATCTGAGCGTCGGCGGCACGACGGCGGCCGCGACCCTGATCGCCGCCCTGTGCGGGACGGACGCCTCGGTGGTGACCGGACGCGGCGGTGCGGGCATCGACGACCTGGCCTGGATGCGCAAGTGCGCGGCGATCCGGGACGCGCTGCGACGGGCCCGGCCGGTCCTCGGTGACCAGCTGGAGCTGCTGGCCACCGTCGGCGGCGCGGACCTGGCGGCCATGACGGGGTTCCTGCTGCAGAGCGCGGTGCGCCGGATGCCCGTCGTGCTGGACGGCGTGGTCTCGGCGGCGTGCGCGCTGGTGGCCCAGCGGGCCGCCTTCCGGGCACCCGACTGGTGGCTCGCCGGCCAGGTCAGCGGTGAGCCCGCGCAGGCGAAGGCGCTGGACCGGATGGCGCTGACCCCGCTCCTGGACCACGGGGTGACGGTGGGTGAGGGAAGCGGCGCACTGCTGGCGCTGCCGCTCGTCCAGGCAGCCGCCGCCCTGGCGGCGGAGCTGCCCGAGCGGGCGCAGGAGCCCGCGGAGCAGAAGACGGAGGAGCAGTCCGACGACGCGGAGCCCGCGGAGTCGACCGCCTGAGCGGCCGGCCGGGGGCGAGGGCTCAGGTCCCGCCGCCGCCCGGCCGCGGGCCCGGCAGCGGGGTCTTGTCCGGGGCCCCGCCGATCAGGTCCTGGAAGCGGCGGCGCGGCCCCACCCAGCGGACGTCGTGGTGATAGGCCCTCAGCACCGCCCTGGCGCGGGCCCGGTGGCGCCGCCGGTAGAAGCGTCTTGCCCACAGGGAGGCGGGCCGGGCCAGCCGGAGCGCCCCGATCAGCGCGACGAAGGGGATGAGGGTGCCGATGACCGCCATCCGGGCCTTGCCCTTGAACAGGGCGATCAGCACGAAGGCGAAGTTGACGACGTAGGTCAGGACGACGCCCAGTCTGTTCTGCTGCTGCTCCCCGCTCAGCTGGTCCACCCCGAGCGGTGAGAATCCGGCGAGGACCAGCAGGACGAGCGAGGCGGTGAGGACGACGACCTCCACGCTCCGGCGGCCCTCCTCGGTCCAGTAGACGTCGTCGAGGTGCAGGATCAGCGCGAACTCGTCGAGAACCAGGCCGGCCCCCACCGCGAAGACGACGGCGAAGACTCCGGCGGCGGCGCCGTGCTGACCGCTCGCCACCGCGCCGAAGCCTCCGACCACCGCGAGGACGACGCCGGGGACGACGTGGTGGACGTGCACACCACCGGGCGTGAAGTTGCGGAACGGTCCCTTCCCGGCCCTGATCATCCGGGTGATCGCGAAGGTCAGCACGAAGGCGCTCAGGGCGAGCAGCAGCGGGAGCTTGCCCGGCTCGACGATGTTCTGCTGGAACCAGTGACCCATGCCACCTCCACCCGAAGACCCTTCTGCGCCGCGCTTCTGACGTTTCGCGTTACTTTGCCCGATCCGGCGGGCCGCCGCACCGGCTAGCGTGCGCGCGGTGACCCCCCTGAACAGCCATGGGCTGCGTTTCGCCTTCGGCACCCTGACCGCGCTCCCCGTCCGCGTATCCCGCTGGGACCGCGACACCGCCCGGGCGGGCATGCTGTGCGCCCCGGTCGCCGGGCTCGCCGTGGGGCTGCTCGCCACGGTGCCCGGGGTGCTGCTCCTGCTCGGCGGCGCGGGCCCGTTGGCGGCGGCGGTGGCCTCCGCGGCGCTTCCCGCCGCGCTCACCCGGGGGCTGCACCTGGACGGACTCGCCGACACGGCCGACGGGCTCGGCAGCGCCAGGCCGGCCGAGGACGCGCTGCGGATCATGAAGCAGTCGGACATCGGGCCGTTCGGCGTGATCACCCTGGTGTTCGTGCTGCTGGCCCAGGTCGCGGCGCTCTTCGAGCTGTACGGCCGCGGCTGGGCGGACGGCGCGCTGGGCACGGTCGCCGCCGCGGTCACGGCCCGGCTCGCGCTCACCCTGGCCTCGCGCCGGGGCGTCCCGCCCGCCCGTCCGGAGGGCCTGGGCGCCGCGGTGGCGGGGACGGTGCCGCCCGGGGCCGCGACCGCCGTGGCCTGCACGGTGGTGGCGTGCTGTGCGGCGGCCGGCGTGCTGCTCGGGCACGGCGGCGCCCCGCGCCACGCCCTCGCGGCCGTGGCCGGCCTCGTGGCCGCCCAGGTGATGCTGCGTCACTGCGTGCGGCGCTTCGGCGGGGTGACCGGCGACGTGTTCGGCGCCGTGGAGGAGACGGCCGCGACGGCGGCCCTGCTCGTGCTGGCGACGGGCTGACGGATCCCGACGGCCCCGCCCCTGTGAGGCGGGACCAAGGGCGCGCGTAGGCTCATTCCCGGCGCATCGCGGCCGCGTCCACGATGCGCCGGGCGCGGTCGGCCACCCCATCGACCGACACAGACCGGCAGACAACTCAACGGAAGCGAGATTTCACCACCGTGACAGCTCTCACTCTCAGCACCTCAGGTGCGGCGACGCTGCGCGCCGACGCACTCGTCGTCGGCGTCGCCAAGGACGCCGGATCCAAGGCTGGGGGCCTGGTCGTGGCACCGGGCGCCGAGGCCGTGGACAAGGCGTTCGACGGCAAGCTCGCCACCGTCCTGGAGACCCTGGGCGCCTCGGGTGCCGAGGGCGAGGTGACCAAGCTACCCGCTCCGTCCGGCCTCAAGGCCCCGGTCGTGATCGCGGTCGGGCTGGGTCCGGTCCCGGCGAAGGGCGACGCGTACGACGCCGAGGCACTGCGCCGGGCGGCGGGCAGCGCCGCGCGTGCGCTGAAGGGTTCGAAGAAGGCCGGCTTCGCGCTGCCGACGGAGTCCGCCGAGGACGCCGGGGCCGTCGCGGAGGGCGCCCTGCTGGGTGCGTACGCCTTCACCGCCTACCAGGGCGGCGAGAACAAGCTCGCCCCGAAGGGCACCAAGTCCGGCAAGGACGCGAAGCTCCCGCTCGGCGAGGTCGCCCTGCTCGGCGGCAAGCCGCGTGACAAGGCCTTCAAGGCGGCCGCCGAGCGCGCCGCCGCGGTGGCCGAGGAGATCAACCGCGCCCGCGACCTGATCAACACCCCGCCGAACGACCTGTACCCCGAGTCCTTCGCCGCCGTGGCCACCGCCGCCGGCAAGGAGCACGGCATCAAGGTGCAGGTCCTGGACGAGAAGGCGCTCGTCAAGGGCGGCTTCGGCGGCCTGCTCGGCGTCGGCCAGGGCTCCACGCACGGCCCGCGCCTGGTCAAACTGTCCTACACCCACCCCAAGGCGGAGAAGACGCTCGCCCTGGTCGGCAAGGGCATCACCTACGACTCGGGCGGCATCTCGCTCAAGCCGGCCGGGCACAACGAGACGATGAAGTGCGACATGGCCGGTGCCGCCGCCGTGTTCGCCGCCGTCGTGTCGGCCTCCCGTCTCGGCCTCCAGGTCAACGTCACCGGCTGGCTGGCCCTCGCCGAGAACATGCCGTCCGGCAACGCCACCCGCCCCGGTGACGTGCTGCGCATGTACAGCGGCAAGACCGTCGAGGTCCTGAACACCGACGCCGAGGGCCGGCTCGTCCTCGCCGACGCGCTGACCCGCGCCTCCGAGGAGAAGCCGGACGCGATCGTCGACGTCGCGACCCTGACGGGTGCGATGGTCCTGGCGCTGGGCAACCGCACCTTCGGTGTGATGGCCAACGACGACGCCTTCCGTACGTCGATCCACGAGATCGCCGAGGAGGTCGGCGAGGCCTCGTGGCCGATGCCGCTCCCCGCCGACCTGCGCAAGGGCATGGACTCCCCGACCGCCGACATCGCCAACATGGGTGAGCGGATGGGCGGCGGCCTGGTGGCCGGCCTGTTCCTCCAGGAGTTCGTGGGCGAGGGCATCGCCTGGGCGCACCTGGACATCGCGGGCCCGGCCTTCCACGAGGGCGCGCCCTACGGCTACACGCCCAAGGGCGGCACCGGCTCCGCCGTCCGCACCCTGGTGCGGCTGGCCGAGCGCACCGCGGCCGGCGACCTCGGCTGAGTCCCGGAGCCGGCGTCCCCGCACGGACCCCCGCGCGAGGTTCGCTCGCGGCGCACCACGGCCCCGGGCATACGTCCGGGGCCGTGGGTGTTCCCCCGGTGGCTCCGACCGCCATTTTTCCGGAAATCTGTACGTATCGGTAACCGTCCGGACAGGATCCTGGTCCGGCTCGGAGCAGGGGCCCGCGTCCCGTCCGCCCCCAACAAGTGCGAAGATGGGTTCTCGGCAGGACAGGGCCCCCACCACAGGGCCGAATAACGCAAGCGGCCGAACACCAGCCGACCGGCCGGTCACACCCCAGCGACGGGGCCCGGCGTACGGCGCACATGCATGGAGGACGTGACGTGGCGAACGACGCCAGCACCGTTTTCGACCTAGTGATCCTCGGCGGTGGTAGCGGCGGTTACGCCGCGGCCCTGCGCGGGGCTCAGCTGGGCCTGGACGTCGCACTGATCGAGAAGGGCAAGGTCGGCGGCACCTGCCTGCACAACGGCTGCATCCCGACGAAGGCACTGCTGCACGCCGGCGAGATCGCCGACCAGGCCCGCGAGGCCGAGCAGTTCGGTGTGAAGGCCACCTTCGAGGGCATCGACATGGCGGCCGTCCACAAGTACAAGGACGACGTGATCTCGGGCCTGTACAAGGGTCTGCAGGGTCTCATCGCCTCGCGCAAGGTGCACTACATCGAGGGTGAGGGCCGGCTCTCGTCGCCCACCTCGGTCGACGTGAACGGCCAGCGCGTCCAGGGCCGGCACGTGCTCCTGGCGACCGGCTCCGTGCCGAAGTCGCTGCCCGGCCTGGAGATCGACGGCAACCGCATCATCTCCTCGGACCACGCGCTGAAGCTCGACCGCGTGCCCACGTCCGCGATCGTCCTGGGCGGCGGCGTCATCGGCGTCGAGTTCGCCTCGGCGTGGAAGTCCTTCGGCACCGACGTCACGATCGTCGAGGGTCTGAAGCACCTGGTCCCGGTCGAGGACGAGAACAGCTCCAAGCTTCTTGAGCGCGCGTTCCGCAAGCGCGGCATCAAGTTCAACCTCGGCACCTTCTTCGACAAGGCCGAGTACACGCAGGACGGCGTCAAGGTCTCCCTCGCCGACGGCAAGACCTTCGAGGCGGAGGTGCTGCTGGTCGCGATCGGCCGCGGCCCGGTCTCGCAGGGTCTGGGCTACGAGGAGGCCGGCGTCGCGATGGACCGCGGCTACGTCCTCGTCGACGAGTACATGCAGACCAACGTGCCCACGATCTCGGCCGTCGGTGACCTGGTCCCGACCCTCCAGCTCGCCCACGTCGGCTTCGCCGAGGGCATCCTGGTGGCGGAGCGGCTCGCCGGCCTCAAGACCGTGCCGGTCGACTACGACGGCGTGCCGAAGGTGACGTACTGCCACCCCGAGGTCGCCTCCGTCGGCATCACCGAGGCCAAGGCCAAGGAGATCTACGGTGCGGACAAGGTCGTGGCCCTCAAGTACAACCTGGCGGGCAACGGCAAGAGCAAGATCCTGAAGACCGCGGGCGAGATCAAGCTCGTCCAGGTCAAGGACGGTGCCGTGGTCGGCGTCCACATGGTCGGTGACCGTATGGGCGAGCAGGTCGGCGAAGCGCAGCTGATCTACAACTGGGAGGCGCTGCCGGCCGAGGTCGCGCAGCTCATCCACGCCCACCCGACGCAGAACGAGGCGATGGGCGAGGCCCACCTGGCCCTGGCCGGCAAGCCTCTCCACTCCCACGACTGATCCAGTCCCGGGGACGACCGACCACTTCCGCACTTTCGTAAGGAGCAACTGAAACCATGTCGGTTTCCGTAACCCTTCCGGCGCTCGGCGAGAGCGTCACCGAGGGCACTGTCACCCGTTGGCTGAAGGCCGAGGGCGAGCGCGTCGAGGCCGACGAGCCGCTGCTCGAGGTCTCGACCGACAAGGTCGACACCGAGATCCCCGCGCCGGCCTCCGGCGTGCTCTCGGCCATCAAGGTCGCCGAGGACGAGACCGTCGAGGTCGGCGCCGAGCTGGCCGTCATCGACGACGGCTCGGGAGCGCCTGCCGCCGCCGAGGCGCCCGCCGCCGAGGCTCCGGCACAGGAGGCGCCCGCCGCCGCCCCGGCCCAGGAGGCTCCGGCCCAGGAGGCCCCCGCCGCCGAGGCTCCCGCCCAGGAGGCACCCGCGGCCGCCCCGGCCGGTGGCGCCTCCGGCACCGACGTCACCCTCCCCGCGCTCGGCGAGAGCGTCACCGAGGGCACCGTCACCCGCTGGCTGAAGGAGGTCGGCGAGGAGGTCACGGAGGACGAGCCCCTGCTCGAGGTCTCCACGGACAAGGTCGACACCGAGATCCCCGCCCCGGTCTCCGGCGTGCTGCTGGAGATCGTCGTCGCCGAGGACGAGACCGCCGAGGTGGGCGCCAAGCTCGCCGTCATCGGCGCCCCGGGTGCCGCGCCCGCCGCCGCTCCGGCGGAGGCCGCCCCGGCACCCGCCGCGGCTCCGGCCCCGGCGGCTCCCGCAGCACCGGCCGCTCCGGCTCCGGCTCCGGCTCCGGCGGCCCCTGCCGCTCCGGCACCGGCCGCACCCGCCGCCCCGGCACCGGCTCCGGCACAGGCCGCTCCGGCCACTCCGGCACCGGCTGCGCCCGCCCCGGCTCCGGCCGCGCAGGCCCCGGCCGCTCCGGCCGCAGCCTCCTCGGGTGACGAGGGCGCGTACGTCACGCCGCTGGTGCGCAAGCTCGCCGCCGAGAACGGCGTCGACCTGGGCGCGGTCAAGGGCACCGGCGTCGGTGGCCGTATCCGCAAGCAGGACGTGGTGGCCGCCGCGGAGGCCGCCAAGGCCGCCGCTCCGGCTCCGGCCGCCGCCGCCGCTCCCGCGGCCAAGGCCGCGCCGAAGCTCGAGGCGTCCCCGCTGCGCGGCCAGACGGTCAAGATGACCCGCATGCGCAAGGTCATCGGCGACAACATGATGAAGGCGCTGCACTCGCAGGCCCAGCTGACCTCGGTCCTCGAGGTCGACATCACCAAGCTGATGAAGCTGCGCAACCAGGCGAAGGAGTCCTTCGCCGCCCGTGAGGGCGTCAAGCTGTCCCCGATGCCGTTCTTCGTGAAGGCGGCGGCCCAGGCGCTGAAGGCCCACCCGGTCGTCAACGCCCGGATCAACGAGGACGAGGGCACCATCACGTACTTCGACTCGGAGAACATCGGCATCGCCGTGGACGCCGAGAAGGGTCTGATGACCCCGGTCATCAAGGGTGCGGGCGACCTGAACATCGCCGGTATCGCGAAGAAGACCGCCGAGCTGGCCGGCAAGGCGCGCGGTGGCGGCCTCACCCCGGACGACATGTCCGGCGCGACCTTCACCGTCAGCAACACCGGTTCGCGCGGTGCGCTGTTCGACACGGTCATCGTGCCGCCGAACCAGGCGGCCATCCTGGGCATCGGTGCCACGGTCAAGCGTCCGGCGGTCATCGAGACCGCCGAGGGCACCGTCATCGGCGTCCGCGACATGACCTACCTCTCGCTCTCCTACGACCACCGTCTGGTGGACGGCGCGGACGCCGCCCGCTACCTGACCACGGTCAAGGCGATCCTCGAGGCGGGCGAGTTCGAGGTCGAGCTCGGCCTCTGAGCCGTACAGCTGTAACCAGCCTCACCAGCGGCGCCCCCGTCCGGACCACTTCCGGACGGGGGCGCCGCCGTATTGTCTAGACACCGCCGGTCATCTCCGGCCGCCGTGTCGGCGCAGGCAGCACCGGTTCGCCCCGAAGGAGCCCCCCATGACCCCGCCCGTCGTCCACTCGCTGCGCGAACAGATCCGCGAGCACATCGTGGAAGGGATAGTCAGCGGGCGCTGGAAGCCGGGCGAGCGGATCGTGGAGCGCCGGATCGCCACCGAGCTGGAGGTCAGCCAGACGCCCGTGCGCGAGGCGCTGCGGGAGCTGGAGACGCTGCGGCTCATCGAGTCGGCTCCCAACAAGGGGGTCCGGGTGCGCAATCTCAGCGCGGCCGATCTCGAGGAGAGCTACCCCGTGCGGGCCGGGCTGGAGCAGATCGCCGCGGAGCTGGCGGCCCCCGCGCTCGCCGAGGACTGCTCGGCGCTGGCCCCGCACGTCGCGGCGCTGTACGAGGCGGACCGGCTGGCCGACGGCGAGGCGCAGGTGAGGCACACGGTGGCCTTCCACCGGGAGATGGTGCGGGCCGCGGGGAACGCCGTGCTGCTGCACACCTGGGAGGGACTGGGCATCGAGGTGTTCACGGCCCTGTCGATCCGCTGGCTGGGCACGGTGCAGAAGTCGTACGCGGAGGAGCACGAGGCGCTCATCGAGGCGTTCCTGCGACGGGACCCGCAGATCGCCGTGCTGGTGAAGGAGCACGTCCTCGGGTGCGCGCCGCGCGCGTGAGGACCGGCGGACCGTCGCGCCCATCTGCGGCGCGCGTCGCTCCTCCGTGCAGGTCAGTGCCCGTTTCACCCCCTTGATCCCGTCACTGCGTGCCCTGTTTCGCGGCACCCCATGCCACTTTTCTTCATATCGAGAAGTTTTGCCTTTCACCCTTTGATCGATCATCGATCGGCGACTTACAGTTCAGTCGCGGGCCCACCGGCCCGATCGCCCTGTCCTGCCAGTCAGGGCCTTCTCCACCCCCTCCCACTCCGGAAGGCGGCGATCATGACCGACCCCGTAGCAAAGCTTCCGAGCGAGCTCGACCAGCTCCCGGACCGCGACCCCGAGGAGACCGCCGAGTGGGCGGCCTCCCTGGACGCCGTCACCAAGGCCGCGGGCCCGCACCGCGCCGCCTACCTGATGCGACGTTCGCTGCAGCACGCCGAGGGCGCCGGCATCGCGCTGCCCAAGCTGCTGGAGACGGACTACGTCAACACCATCCCCACCTCCGCCGAGCCCGCGTTCGACGGCGACCTGGAGATGGAATCGAAGATCACCGCGTGGAACCGCTGGAACGCGGCCGCGATGGTCACCCGCGGGGCCCGGTACGGCGTCGGCGGCCACATCGCCACGTTCGCCTCGGCGGCCTGGTTGTACGAGACCGGCTTCAACCACTTCTTCCGCGGCAAGGAAGGTGACGGCTCCGGCGACCAGCTCTACATCCAGGGCCACGCCTCGCCCGGCATCTACGCCCGCGCCTTCCTCGACGGCCGCCTCTCCGAGCAGCAGCTCGACAACTTCCGCCAGGAGTCGGGTGGCGACGGCCTGCCCTCCTACCCGCACCCGCGGCGGCTGCCCTGGCTGTGGGAGTTCCCCACGGTGTCGATGGGCCTCGGCCCCCTCTCGGCGATCTACCAGGCGCGCTTCAACCGCTACCTGACCAACCGCAAGATCAAGGACACGTCGAACTCGCACGTCTGGGCCTTCCTGGGCGACGGCGAGATGGACGAGCCCGAGTCGACCGCTGCCCTCGCCCTCGCGGCCCGTGAGCAGCTCGACAACCTGACCTTCGTCATCAACTGCAACCTGCAGCGCCTCGACGGCCCGGTCCGCGCCAACTTCCGCGTGGTCCAGGAGCTGGAGGGCGCGTTCCGCGGAGCCGGCTGGAACGTCGTGAAGACGCTCTGGGGCAACGCCTGGGACGAGCTGTTCCAGCTGGACACCACGGGCGCGCTGATCCGCCGTCTCCGCGAGGTCCCGGACGCGCAGTTCCAGACGTACGCGACGCGCGACGTGGCCTACATCCGCGAGCACTTCTTCGGCACCGACCCGGCGCTCGTCGAGCTGGCGAAACTCCTGAGCGACGCGAAGATCGGCGAGTGTTTCTACAGCTCCCGCGGTGGTCACGAGGCCCGCAAGGTGTATGCGGCCTACCGTGCCGCGCTGGAGCACAAGGGCGCGCCGACCGTGATCCTGGCCCAGACGGTCAAGGGCTACACGCTGGGCAAGGGCTTCGAGTCGAAGAACGCCAACCACCAGATGAAGAAGCTGTCGATCGACGAGTTCAAGGGCATGCGCGAGCTGCTCGGCCTCCCGATCCCGGACAGCGCCTTCGAGGACGGGCTGGTCCCCTACGGCCACCCGGGCGCCGACTCCCCCGAGGTGCGCTACCTCCAGGAGCGCCGTGCGGCTCTCGGCGGCCCGGCCCCCGCCCGCCGGGTGCACGCCGTGGCGCTGCCCGAGCCGGAGGAGCGTGCCTTCAAGGCCCTGTACAAGGGGTCCGGCAAGCAGGAGATGGCCACCACCATGGCGTTCGTCCGCCTGGTGAAGGACCTGATGCGGGACAAGGAGACCGGCAGGCGCTGGGTTCCGATCGTCCCGGACGAGGCCCGTACCTTCGGTATGGAGTCGCTGTTCCCCTCGGCGGGCATCTACTCCCCGCTCGGCCAGACGTACGAGCCGGTCGACCGCGACCAGCTGATGTACTACAAGGAGGCCAAGGACGGCCAGATCCTCAACGAGGGGATCACCGAGGCCGGTGCCATGGCCGACTTCATCGCCGCCGCCTCGTCGTACGCGACGCACGGCGAGACGATGATCCCGTTCTACATCTTCTACTCGATGTTCGGCTGGCAGCGGACCGGCGACCAGATGTGGCAGCTCGCCGACCAGCTCGGCAAGGGCTTCATCGTCGGCGCCACGGCCGGCCGTACGACCCTGACGGGTGAGGGCCTCCAGCACGCCGACGGCCACTCGCACCTGATCGCGTCCACGAACCCCGCGTCGCTCAACTACGACCCGGCGTTCGCGTACGAGATCGCGGTGATCGTCAAGGACGGTCTGCGCAGGATGTACGGCCCCGAGGCCGAGGACGTCTTCTACTACCTGACGGTCTACAACGAGCCCAAGCAGCAGCCCGCGATGCCGGAAGGCGTCGAGGAGGGCATCGTCAAGGGCCTCTACCGCTTCAAGGAGGGCACGCCCTCCGCCGCGGACGCGCCCCGGATCCAGCTGCTGGGCTCCGGTACGGCGATCCACTGGGTCCTGGAGGCCCAGGAACTGCTCGCCGCCGACTGGGGCGTCACGGCGGACGTGTGGTCCGCCACCTCGTGGGGTGAGCTGCGCCGCGACGCGCTGGAGTCCGACGAGGCGCTGCTCCGCGGCGAGGAGCGGGTGCCGTACGTGACCCAGGCGCTGTCGGGTGCGGCAGGCCCGGTCCTGGCCGTCAGCGACTGGATGCGCGCGGTCCCGGACCAGATCAGCCAGTGGGTGGAGCAGGACTGGTCCTCGCTCGGCACGGACGGCTTCGGTCTCTCCGACACCCGCGAGGGCGCCCGCCGCCACTTCGGTGTCGACCCGCAGTCCGTCGTGGTCGCCGCGCTGGCCCAGCTGGCCCGCCGTGGCGAGATCCCGGTCTCGAAGGTCAAGGAGGCCCGGGAGAAGTACGGGATGTGAGCCCGCGCGGGGGCGGGTGCCGGGGCGACCCGGTACCCGCCCCCGTCGTGCTCGCCGGGCCGTCCCACAATGGGGCCATGCGTGCTGCCCGGCTGATCAAGATGGTGCTGCTCCTGCAGTCCCGGCCCTCCATGACCGCCGCCGAACTGGCGCGGGAGCTGGAGGTGTCGGCGCGCACCGTGACCCGGGACGCCCAGGCGCTCTCCGAGGCGGGTGTGCCGGTGTACGCCGACCGCGGCCGGGCGGGCGGCTACCGGCTCGTGGGCGGCTACCGGACGGGACTCACCGGACTGGCCCGTCATGAGGCCGAGGCCCTCTTCCTGTCGGGACTGCCCTCCGCCCTGCGGGAGATGGGGCTCGACGACGCCGCGTCGGTCGCCCGGCTGAAGGTCTCCGCCGCCCTGCTCCCCTCCCTCCGGGACGCTCCGCGCACCGCGTCCCAGCGCTTCCACCTGGACGCCCCCGGCTGGTACCACGACCCGGCCACCCCCGAGCTGCTGCCCGCCGTGGCCGAGGCCGTCTGGGACGACCGGCTGGTCCGGGCCCGTTACCGCCGCACGTCGGGCGAGGTGGAACGGGAGCTCGCCCCGTACGGACTCGTCCTGAAGGCCGGGGTCTGGTACCTCTGCGCGCGGGCCGGGAAGGACGTCCGGGTGTACCGGATCGACCGGTTCACCGCCGTCGCCGTCTCGGAGACCCGCTTCGTGCGGGACGAGGAGTTCGACCTGCCGGGCTTCTGGGACGACCGGGCCGCCCAGTTCGCCCGGTCGATCCTGCGCACCGAGGTGACCGTACGGCTGTCGGAGGCGGGCATGCGGTCGCTCCCGCACGTCGTGGACCGGGCCGCCGCCGACGAGGCGCTCGCCGGGGCGCCGGAGCCGGACGCCGGGGGTCTGCGCACGGTGGTCCTGCCCGTCGAGTCGGAGGAGGTGGCGTACAGCCAGCTGCTGCGCCTCGGTTCCGAGGTGGAGGTCCTGGCTCCCGCCGCCCTGCGCGAACGTTTTGCCGATACCGCCGAACGAATGCGCGACCTCTACCGCTGAAGTGGCCCGTACGTGAGGCCGAAGGCTTCATTTCGGTGTCTGGGCGTGCGTCGCCCGCCACCGGGGCAGATGCTGGACCCGTGATGGACGAGACGGAGTTCTGGGAGATCATCGACAGCACCCGCGAGGCCGCCGAGGGCGACCCCGAGGAGCACGCCGACCTGCTCGTCGAACGGCTGATGCGGCTCGATCCAGACTCCGTGCTCGACTTCGCCCGGCATTTCGAGGCCCGGTACAACCGCGCCTACCGCTGGGACCTGTGGGGTGCGGCGGCCGTCCTGCTGGGCGGGGCGAGCGACGACGCGTTCGACTACTTCCGCTGCTGGCTGATCGCGCAGGGCCGGGAGGTCTTCGAGGGCGCGGTGCACGACCCCGACGCCCTGGCCGAGCTGCTGGACGACTTCGACGAGGAGCTGGACGGGGACGGCGAGGAACTCGGTTACGCCGCCGACGAGGCCTACGAGCAGCTGACCGGGGTGGTCGCCCCCGATCTGGGGCTGCCGCCGCAGCCCTCGGAGCCCGCGGGCACGCCCTTCGGCTTCGACGACGACACGGCGCTGGCGGAGCGTTTCCCCGCGCTCTGGGAACGTTTCGGACCGGTCTGACGGCCTTCCGAGGGCTCAGGGCGTCAGTGGACGGCCCATCAGCACGTCGTCGACGTACCGTCCGCCCAGGAAGAACTCCCCGGGCAGTACGCCCTCGACGGCGAATCCTTCCGCCTCGTAGAGCGCCCGGGCGGCGGTGTTGTGGCCGAGCACGCGCAGGGTGAGCCGTCCCGCACCCCGACGTCGCGCCTCGGCGAAGGAGGCGCGCAGCAGCGTGCGCGCGATCCCCTGGCGCCGCGCCCAGTCGGCGACCGCGAGGCCCTGTATCTGCAGGACGTGGGCGTTGCAGGCGAGCGGGGTGGGGCGGGCGAGCCTGATGTAGCCGGCCGGACGCACCTCGCCGGCGCCGGTCACCGCGTCGGCGACCAGGAACTCGCGGGGCGGATGCCGGTCGTCGAAGAACGGCCCGTACGGCGGCTGCGGCCTCGGCTGCACGGCGTGGAGGGTCGACCAGGTGGCCCGGTCGAGCTCCCCGAGCGCCGTCTCGTCCTCGGGCACGGCGGGGCGGACGGGGCACGGGGACCGGAACAGGGGCGCGGACATGGGCGCCACTGTGCCATGCGTGTTTCCCGGTCCTCTCCGGCGCTCCCCTCCCGCGTGACGGGACGCGCATGGGGCAGGATGGTCGGCATGCTGCGTTCCCGAATCGCCGTCACCGGATCGACCGGCCTCATCGGAGCGGCGCTCGTGCGCTCGCTGCGCTCCGACGGGCACGAGGTGGTGCGCCTGGTGCGCCGCCCCGCCGCGACGGGCGACGAGGTGGAGTGGGACCCGAAACGCCAGTACGTCGACGCGGCGGGCCTGGTCGGCTGCGACGCGGTCGTCCATCTGGCCGGGGCCGGAGTGGGCGACCACCGGTGGACGGACGCCTACAAGCGGGAGATCCGCGACAGCCGGGTCCTGGGCACGGCTGCCGTGGCCGAGGCCCTCGCCTCCCTGGACACACCGCCGAAGGTGCTGCTGTCCGGATCCGCCATCGGCTTCTACGGCGACACCGGTGACCGCGCGGTGGACGAGGGCGCGCCCCCCGGCGAGGGCTTCCTGCCGTCGGTGTGCGTGGAGTGGGAGGAGGCCACGGCGCCCGCCGAGGAGGCGGGCGTACGCACCGTCCACGCGCGGACCGGTCTGGTCGTCTCCCGGCGGGGCGGAGCCTGGGGGCGCCTGTTCCCCCTGTTCAAGGCGGGACTCGGCGGGCGGATGGGCGACGGCCGGCAGTACTGGAGCTTCATCGCGCTGCACGACCACATCGCGGCGCTGCGGCACATCCTGGACACGGAGACGCTGTCCGGCCCGGTGAACCTGACCGGCCCCTCCCCCGTCACCAACGCCGAGGTGACGGCGGCGATGGGACGGGTGCTGCGGCGTCCGACCCTCTTCACCGCTCCGGCGCCCGCGCTGAAGCTCGCGCTCGGTGACTTCGCCGGGGACGTCCTGTCCAGCCAGCGGGTGCTGCCCGGCCAACTTCTCGACTCGGGCTTCGTGTTCGCCTTCCCCGGCATCGACGACGCCATCCGCGCCGCGCTGCGCTGATCACGGCCTGGCCTGCCGGGAGCCCGCGGTCCGGGCGCCCGTGCGACCCCGTGCACCGGTGCCCGGGGTACGCGCGACTGCGCCGCTCTCGGCCATCGACCTAGCCTCTACCCGAACTCGGGCATTCCGGGGGCCTGTTGGGGGCAATAGCCCCCCAGCAGCCGCACCGACTCGGGGAGGGGCACGTGCTGAGGGCACACACATCGGACCACGCGGATGTGGTCATCATCGGGGCCGGGATCGCCGGCCTGTCGGCGGCCCACCAACTGATCAGCGCAGGAGTGGACGTCAGCGTCCTGGAGGCCGCGGCGCATCCCGGCGGCCGGATGGCCACCGACGACGTGGACGGGTTCCGGCTCGACCGTCTGGGCCCGCTGCTGAGCTCCGCCTGTCCGGAGCTGGGCAGCACCCCGGGGCTCGACGGGCTGGTCCTGCGGGACTTCGCCCCCGGGGTGCTCGTCCACAGCGAGGGCCGGCAGTACCTCGCCGGGGACGTACGGAGCGCTCGGGGCGCACTTCGTGCTGTGCGCTCCCGTCCGAGCGCCCCTCACGCGCCTCTCGGTGGGGCGATCGAACAGGCCAGGCTCGGCGCCTGGCTGGCCCGCCTGGCCGGCGCTCCGGAGTCCCGGATCGCGGCCCGGCCCGACGGGGCCGCGCTCGACGCGCTCCCGGCGCGCGGTCTCCCGCCCCGCGTCGTGGACGGATTCCTGCGCCCCCTGCTCTCGGCGCTGCTCGCCGACCCCGGACTCACCACGTCGAGCCGCACGGCCGACCTCGCCCTCCGGGACTACGCGCGGGGGCGGCTCTGCGTGCCCTCGGGAGGCTCCGCGACGCTGCCGGGGCTGCTGGCCGCCGCCCTGCCGCCCGGGACCGTACGCACCGGGGTGCATGTGACGGCCGCCGACATCACCTCCGTACGCACCAAGGAGCACGGCGAGCTCGGCTGCCGGTCGCTCCTGCTGGCCACCGGAGCGGGAGCCGCGGCGGAACTGCTGCCGGGGCTGCGGACACCCGCCTTCCATCCCGTGACCGTGCTGCACCACACCACCGCCCAGGCGCCGCCGACGGGCGCCCGGCTGCTGCTGGACGCGGACCGCTCGGGTCCGGTGGCCCACACGGCCGTGATGAGCGAGGTGGACCCCTCGCGCGCGCCGCACGGCCGGGTCCTGATCACGTCCACGGTGCTCGGCCCGCCGCCGCCGGACCTCGACGACGCGGTCCGCGCCCACCTCGCCGCGCTGTACGGCACGCCCACCGACGACTGGGAGCTGCTGGCCGCCCACCACGACCCCGAGGCGGTCCCCGCCATGCCGCCGCCGCACGATCCGCGGCGGCCGGTGAGGCTGCTGGCCGGGCTCTACGTCTGCGGCGACCACCGCGACACGAGCACGGTCCAGGGCGCCCTTCGCTCCGGGACGCGGGCCGCCTCGGCGATCCTGGCCGACCTGGGGGTGCGCCGCCCGCAGGCGGACGGGACGGGGCTGCCCACCGCCGCGTAGGACCCGGCCCGTCCGGGCCGGGCGGGTGCCGGTCGCGGTCAGCCCAGAGCGGCGACCCGTTCCCGGTATCCCCGTACGGCGGCGGCGTCCCGGTGGGGCTCCAGCCGGCGCTCGAAGTCCCGCACGTACTCCGTCGCGCGCACCGACCTCATCTCCGCCGCCTGCTGGGCCGCCTCGGCACCCAGCAGGCACGCCTGGTCCAGCTCACCGAGCCCGAGCCGGGCGGTCGCGAGCACCACCCGGCAGAACAGCCGGCTCCGGGCGTACGCCGGTGCGCGCAGCTGGAGTGAGCGCTCGGCGTGCTGGGCGGCGACACGGTACTGCTGCAGGTCGCGGTGGCAGTGGCCGAACTCGTCGGCCAGCTGTGCCTCGTCGAAGTAACGGGCCCAGTGGGGCACGTCGTCCCCGGGCCGGGAGATCCCCAGGGCCCGCTCCGCCCGTACGAGTGCGGCGACGCAGGCCCGGGTCTCCCCGAGCACGCCGTGTCCGCGCGCCTCGACCGCGTGCAGCAGGGCCAGGACGACGGGCGGCGCGGAGGACCCGATGCCCTGCTGGGCCACGCGGGCGAGCTGGACGGCCTCCCTCCCGTGCCCGAGGTAGACCGCCTGCCGGCTCATCGTGATCAGGACGAAGGCGCCGTACGCCCGGTCCCCCGCGGCCTGGGCGAGCCGCAGCGCCTGGACGAAGTAGCGCTGGGCGAGGCCGTGCGCGGCGATGTCGTACGAGGTCCAGCCGGCCAGCCGGGTCAGGTCGGCCACCGCCGAGAACAGCCTGCGGCCGATCGCCTCGCCGTACCTCCCCCGGAGCATCGGTTCCGCCTCGTGCTCCAGGTAGCGGACGAGGGCCTGCCTGGCGTGGCCGCCGCCGTAGGAGTTGTCCAGCGCCCGGAAGAGCTCGCCCACCGACCGCAGGGCCGCGACGTCGCCGCTGCCGACCCGCTGACCCGTGCCGCGTTCGGTCTGCCGCTGGCGCGGGACGGCCTGGGGCGGCGTCGCGGGCGCGGGCGGACGCGAGGAGCCGGGGCCACGGGTGCCCGCGTGCCGGGGGCCGTGGACGGCCGCTCCGGGGGCCTGGAGGGTACCGGCCCCGCTGCCCTGCTGGAGACCGTGCGGGGGCCGCGCGCCGAGCGCCTCGGCGGACGTGCGCGGGGCGGGCAGGCCGGCGGCGCCGTTCGCCCGCTCCGGCGGCTCACCACGGCCGACCCATTCGTCGGCCCGACCGATCAGCCAGTCGCGGCTGGGAACGACCAGTCCGGCGGGTGTGAACGCGATCTTGCGCAGCTCCGCGTGGCTGCCCGAGTCCTTGCGCCACAGCCCGCTGACGATGTCGACGGCCTCACCGGGCGTGGCCGCGAACTCCAGGCCGGCGTAGACGGGCGCGCACGCGTCCAGGCCCAGGTCCTGGGCGGAGAGCCTGCGCCCGAGCCGTCTGGTGAAGACCTCGGCGATCAGCGCGGGGGTGGTGCCCCGGGGCTGCTGGCCGCGCAGCCAGCGGGTGACCGAGGTCTTGTCGTACCGCAGGTCCAGCCCGTGTTCGAGGCCGAGCTGGTCCACGCGGCGGGCCAGGCCCGCATGGGAGAACCCGGCCTCCGCGATGAGGGCAGCGAGCCGCCGGTTCGGGGTGCGCTGCGGAGGTCGTTCCGACATCAGCTGTGAGGTCTCCTGCCTTCGGCGCCGGGCGGGCAGCCCTGTACGGGCTCCCCCACGATGGGTGGCGGGCGAGCCCGTTATGGAACGGCGCGAACTTAACGGCCATGGCGGTGGCGCCGACGGGCTTCGCTCCACGTTCATCCGATCGTGTGAGGATTGTCGGATCGCTGACGGAATCCACCCGCACACACCTGCCGGACCTCCCCCTCCGGAGCGGTCGTACAGTGGCCGGGGGCGCACATCAGTGCATGGTGACGTGGTTCCGGGGACACCCCCCGGCCCTGCGGCACCACGAGTAGGGAGGCACCCGAGTGAGTGAGCTGCGGTTCGTCCGTCTGGGATTCGGCGAGGAAGCGGTCGACTACCAGGAGGCATGGCAGAAGCAGCGCGAGGTGCACGCCGCCCGGTTCGAGGACACCGTCCCCGACACCTGCCTGCTCCTCGAGCACCCGCCCGTCTACACGGCGGGACGGCGCACCACCGAGAGCGAGCGGCCGCTGGACGGCACCCCCGTCGTCGACGTCGACCGCGGCGGGAAGATCACCTGGCACGGCCCGGGACAGCTGGTCGGCTACCCGATCATGAAGCTCCCCCGGCCGGTGGACGTGGTCGCCCATGTCCGCCGCCTCGAGGACGCGCTGATCCGCACGGCCGCCGAGTTCGGCGTGGAGACCAGCCGGGTCGAGGGCCGCAGCGGCGTCTGGGTCCTCGGTGACCCGGTCGAGGACCGCCCCGCGCTCGGTGGGCTCTCGCTGGACTTCGACCCCCGTCTGCACGACGAGGAGTTCGACCCGCGGCTCAACGGCCCCGAGTACGCGCCGTCCAACGCGGGCCAGCGCCGCGAGGACCGCAAGCTCGCGGCCATCGGCATCCGGGTCGCCAAGGGTGTGACCATGCACGGATTCGCCCTCAACGTGAACCCGGACAACACCTGGTTCGACAGGATCGTGCCCTGCGGCATCCGCGACGCCGGAGTGACCTCGCTGGCCTACGAACTGGGCCGTGGGATCACGATCGCGGAGGTCCTCCCGGTGGCCGAGAAGCACCTGCGGGACGTCCTGGAGAACGCGGAGCTCGCCCCCCGCGCGGTCGGGGCGGCCGTCCCGGAGCCGTCGAACGCGGTGGCCCCCGCCTGAGGCGCCCCGGGGCCCGCGCGGAATAGGGCCCCTCGGCCACAGGTTGGCCATACGTAAGACCGTTCTAACCACGGGCGTACCCTGGTGTTCGCCGAAGAATCCAATGCAGCGAAAGCAAAGGGGTGCCGGAGTGTCCGGTGTCGCACCCGACGGGCGCAAGATGCTGCGCCTGGAGGTCCGAAACAGCCAGACCCCCATCGAGCGCAAGCCCGAGTGGATCAAAACCCGGGCGAAGATGGGCCCCGAGTACACGAAGATGCAGGCGCTCGTGAAGGGCGAGGGGCTGCACACCGTGTGCCAGGAGGCCGGCTGTCCGAACATCTACGAATGCTGGGAGGACCGCGAGGCGACGTTCCTCATCGGCGGCGACCAGTGCACCCGGCGCTGCGACTTCTGCCAGATCGACACGGGCAAGCCGCAGGCGCTGGACCGTGACGAGCCCCGCCGTGTGGGCGAGTCCGTCGTGACGATGGACCTGAACTACGCCACGATCACCGGCGTCGCGCGCGACGACCTGGACGACGGCGGCGCGTGGCTGTACGCGGAGACCGTGCGCCAGATCCACGCCCAGACCGCGGGCCGGGAGGGCGGCGCCACGAAGGTGGAGCTGCTCATCCCCGACTTCAACGCGGAGCCCGCGCAGCTCGCCGAGGTCTTCTCCTCGCGCCCCCAGGTGCTCGCGCACAACGTCGAGACGGTCCCCAGGATCTTCAAGCGGATCCGGCCCGGCTTCCGTTACGAGCGTTCGCTGGAGGTCATCACCCGTGCCCGTGAGGCCGGTCTGGTGACGAAGTCCAACCTGATCCTCGGCATGGGTGAGACCCGCGAGGAGGTCAGCGAGGCACTCAAGGACCTGCACGACGCGGGTTGCGAGCTCATCACGATCACGCAGTACCTCCGGCCCTCCGCGCGGCACCACCCGGTCGAGCGCTGGGTGAAGCCGCACGAGTTCGTGGAGCTGAAGGACGAGGCCGACGCGATCGGTTACTCGGGCGTCATGTCGGGACCGCTGGTGCGTTCCTCCTACCGCGCCGGCCGCCTCTTCCAGCAGGCGATGGAGCGACGCGGCGTGACCGCCGCGGCCGCCCAGGCCGTGTGAATCGGCGCACAAGGGATCACTGAACAGCAGGAGCCGCGACGACGCGGTCCGCACGTCTCCCGCAGGTAGGGGGCCCGTACGGACCGCGTCGACGTGCGCGGCGCCGAAATCAGAGTTTCATTGGTGTTTGACCGACCGGTCATGCACTGGTAACACCGAGCAGTGACCCTAGGTACATACGCGGTGGCTCCCGCAGCCCCCGTCGTCATTGCTTCCCGCTACTCAGTGCGCGCCGGACGCGCGCATCCGCTCCGAGGGGGAACACCCACGATGCACGCAGCACCGGTACGAGCCAACACCATCCCGACCGTCACCACCGCGCTCCGCGCGGTCGAGTCGCTGCTGATGAGCAGCGGCCAGCGCACCGCCCGCCGCAACGCCTGGACGGCCGTCCTGGAGGACCGCCGCAGGGCGCAGGACCGGGTCGACGCGGAGCATGTGCTGAAGGCTGTGGCCGACCACCGTTCCTAGGTCACTCCCGCGCCACGTAAACTTCGGTACATGGCGAGGAAGGCACAAACTGAAGGCGCGGACAGCGCCGAGAACGCGGGGCGGCTCAAGCAGATCGCCCTGACCTACAAGATGACCAAGCGGTCGGACCCCAAGGTGGGTCTTGTCGTCGCGGGTGTGGGAATCATCACCTTCGGTGTCCTCCTCGCCATCGGTTTCCTGATCGGTCACCCTGTCTACGCGGGAATCCTGGGCTTCGTCCTGGCCTTCCTCGCGATGGCGATCATCTTCGGACGGCGTGCCGAGCGCGCGGCCTTCGGTCAGATGGAGGGCCAGCCGGGCGCGGCCGCGGCGGTGCTGGACCGGGTGGGACGCGGGTGGACCACCACTCCGGCCGTCGCGATGAACCGCAGCCAGGACGTCGTCCACCGGGCGGTGGGCAAGGCCGGCATCGTGCTGGTGGCCGAGGGCAACCCGAACCGCGTGAAGAGCCTGCTGGCGGCCGAGAAGAGGCGCATGGCCCGCATCGTCGTGGACGTACCGGTGCACGACATCATCGTCGGTGACGGCGAGGGCCAGGTGCCGCTGAAGAAGGTGCGCACCACGATGCTGAAGCTTCCGCGGGTCCTCACCGGCCCCCAGGTGACCGCCGCCAACGACCGGCTCCGGGCGATGGGCGACCTGATGAGCAACATGCCGCTGCCCAAGGGGCCGATGCCGAAGGGCATGCGGATGCCGCGCGGCGGGAAGATGCGCTGACCGAGCACATACAGGAGAGCGGCCCCGGACGAGGTGATCGTCCGGGGCCGCTCTTCTGTTTCCGGGCAGAACCGTGGAGCCGTGGTGGCCGCGCAGTCACCGGGGCCGTGAAGTCACCGGAACCGTCCCACTCCGCGGACGCCTGGGCGGGCGCCGTGCGGACGGCCGGGACGAGCACCTGTGCGAGCGCCGTCACGGAGCCTTCAGATACGGACCTGGACGGCGCGGGCGAGCCTGTCGTGGAGGCCCCGGCTGTCCCGGTCCCAGACGATGGCGGGGATCACGAGGAGGAGCAGCACGCTCCGCAGGGCGACCCGTACGGCACCGAGCCGCCCGCCGTCCTCGGCGATCACCCGCAGGCCGAGGATCCGCTTGCCCGGTGTGGAACCCACGGTGCCGACGGTCAGCAGGCTCATGACGAGGAAGACACCGAGCGCCCAGTTCCCCGCGGCCTGCTGGTCACCACGAGCGAACAGCCCGTATGCGATCAGCATGCTCACGGCCCAGTCGACGAAGAGTGCCCCGAAGCGCCGGCCGAGCGGGGCCACGGACCCCGGGCCTTCCCGGGGCAGACCGAGGCGCTCGCCCCGGTAACCGAAGTCGGCGCCCATCTCCTCGGCCGCCGCGCGCGGCCCCGAGAGCCACGATCCGATTGCTTGCCTGTTGTCCACCCGTCCACGGTACTGCGCCCACGTTTGCACCTGGCCGGGCGGGGCACGGAACACGTCGCCGAGGTGCCGTCCGCAACCGGGCTGGTTAACTTGTGCGAAACAAATGGGTCATGCTGGAGAAATGCCGTCTGCCTATGGTCGGTCCAGCGTGCGCCACCGCACTGGCCACACAGACGAGCTGCAACCCCGCCCTTTCCCGGGTCGGGAGTAGGAGGAGTTGGATGTTCCAGAACGCCGACGAAGTCCAGAAGTACATCGCCGACAACGACGTCAAGTTCGTCGACGTCCGGTTCTGCGACCTGCCGGGTGTGATGCAGCACTTCACGATCCCCGCGGCGTCCTTCGACCCGGCCGAGGAACTGGCATTCGACGGCTCGTCGATCCGTGGCTTCCAGGCCATCCACGAGTCGGACATGGCGCTCCGCGCGGACCTGTCGACAGCTCGTGTCGACCCGTTCCGCCGCGACAAGACCGTGAACATCAACTTCTTCATCCACGACCCGATCACGGGCGAGCAGTACAGCCGTGACCCGCGGAACGTGGCCAAGAAGGCCGAGGCCTACCTCGCCTCGACCGGCATCGCCGACACGGCGTTCTTCGGCCCCGAGGCGGAGTTCTACGTCTTCGACAACGTCCGCTTCCAGACGTCGGCGAACGAGAGCTTCTACCACATCGACTCCGAGGCCGGCGCCTGGAACACCGGTGCGGTCGAGAACAACCGCGGCTACAAGGTCCGCTACAAGGGCGGCTACTTCCCGACGCCGCCGGTGGACCACTTCGCCGACCTGCGTGCCGAGATCTCCATGGAGCTGGACAAGAACGGCCTCCAGGTCGAGCGCCAGCACCACGAGGTCGGCACCGCCGGCCAGGCCGAGATCAACTACAAGTTCAACACGCTGCTCGCCGCGGCCGACGACCTGATGCTCTTCAAGTACATCGTGAAGAACGTCGCCTGGCGCAACGGCAAGACCGCGACCTTCATGCCGAAGCCGATCTTCGGTGACAACGGCTCGGGCATGCACGTCCACCAGTCCCTGTGGTCCGGCGGCTCCCCGCTGTTCTACGACGAGCAGGGCTACGCGGGCCTCTCGGACATGGCGCGCTACTACATCGGCGGCATCCTGAAGCACGCCCCGTCGCTGCTGGCGTTCACCAACCCGACGGTGAACTCCTACCACCGCCTGGTCCCGGGCTTCGAGGCTCCGGTCAACATGGTGTACTCGCAGCGCAACCGCTCCGCCGCGATGCGCATCCCGATCACGGGATCGAACCCGAAGGCCAAGCGCGTCGAGTTCCGCGCCCCGGACCCGTCGTCGAACCCGTACCTGGCGTTCTCGGCGCTGCTGATGGCCGGTCTGGACGGCGTCAAGAACAAGATCGAGCCGCCGGAGCCGATCGACAAGGACCTCTACGAGCTGGCCCCCGAGGAGCACGCGGGCGTCCAGCAGGTCCCGACCTCGCTCCCGGCGGTCCTCGACGCGCTCGAGGCCGACCACGAGTACCTCCAGGCCGGCGGTGTCTTCACCCCCGACCTGATCGAGACGTGGATCGACTACAAGCGCACCAACGAGATCGCCCCGATCCAGCTGCGTCCGCACCCGCACGAGTTCGAGCTGTACTTCGACCTCTAGGCCGCGGATCCACGCGAAGGCCGCCACCCGCTCGGTGCGGGTGGCGGCCTTCGCCGTGCGCAGGACATCTGCGGGGACGGCCGGGCGGTGCCCGGCCGTCGCGCGCCCGGAGGGTCAGTCCGTCAGCAGCTCGCGCAGTTCACCGACCGCCTCGCGCAGGTGTTCCGCGAAGGCGTGCATCTGGTCGGCCACCGCGAGCGGGGTGCTCAGATAGAGGTTGAAGCGGTCCGGGAGCAGGACGTAGGCGACGCCGATGCACTTGCTGCTCGTGGAGCCGAAGCCGAAGTACTGGATGTTCTCGGACGGTGCCGAGCTGGTGCTCAGGTAGTCGTCCCGCATCGTGAGCCAGCCCGGTGAGCGGTACAGGGCGGGCTGTCCGGTGACGCCGAGTTCCTCGCCCCGGCGGCGCTGGATGAGTTCCAGCTCCCAGAGGTGCTGCTCGGGGGCCTCGCCCGCCTGGCATTCCTTCGCGCGCGCCACATGGGCCGCGGCGGCGGCCCGGAACGCGGCGCGGCGGGTGTCGCGGCCGGCCCCGGGGTCGTCCATCGCCGCGACGAACGCCTGCATCTCGGGGGTGACCACGCGCATCGCCTCGGTGCGGCCGTAGCGGTACTGGCGGGTCGCGATCGACTCGTACGTCGCTCCCAGGTGGCCCTTGGCCCACTGGTGGGCCAGCTGGTACGCGGACTGGACGAAGGCGTCCGGGGACACTCCGAGTGCCTTGGCGGCCCTGCTCCCGAAGTCGCCGAACGACACGGTGCGGGTCGCGGTGTCGTTCCCGTACGCGGCGAACGCCTCGGCCGCCGAACGCACCCGCGCGCGCTGGGCGGCGTCCAGTTCGAAGGTCAGCGGCCGCGGCACCGGTACGCCCTGGGGGCGCGCCCCGGACGCGCGGGAGTGCTCGTCGGGCGGGGTGCCGAGCAGCGCGTCGGTGAAGCTGAGGACGGTCGTGCCGTCCAGCTCGCAGTGCTCGACGTTGATGCCGGCCCGGCCGTCCGCGAAGACGACGAAGGAGACGGCCTTGTCGAACCAGCGGTTGCCGCGGTCCCCGTGGAGCAGTTCGTCGCAGGCGGCCTGGATGTCCCGGGGGGCGAAGTCCTCCAGGCACACACAGAACAGGGCGGTCTCGATGTCGTCCAGTGTCCGGGCGTTCGCGGGGCGGTCCTCGACGAGCGACGCGCGGGTGGCCGCCCACTCGGCCCGCGCCATGGTGGTGAGATGGCCCGCCCGGTCCTCCTCGGCCGTGTGGACGTCGGACTTGGTGACGGCGCGCAGGCCGGCCTGGATCTCATCGAGGCCGTGCGGAACGCCGTCCGGTCCGATGACGTCCAGCCGGAACATGGTGCCCCGGAAGAACACCACGATGTGGCGGGCGGTGGACGGCCCGGGGGCCTGCTCGCTGTAGGGGGCGCGCACCGTGTCCAGCGGCACGCCGGGGACGCGGGTCGTGGAGAAGAGGTACTGGTTCTGCACCATCGACTGCGGCACGCCCCGCTGCTCGACCGGTGCGATCAGCCCCTCGTCGAGCTGCCGCTTGTAGTGGAGCGCGCCCGCGACAAGCCCGGCGGCGCGGTCGAGTTGTCCCTCGCCGGTGTCCTTGAAGAGGAAGAAGAAGTTGGCGTTGAGCGCGATCCGGTCCCGGCGGCCGAGGTAGCGGTACGGCCAGAAGGTGTCGAGCCAGCTGTGCACTCCGTCCGTCGCGTCGTACTCCTCCAGCGCCGCGTGCAGGATCCGGCCGGTGCCGCCGGGCCGCAGGAAGGCGGTGACCTCGGCCTCCGTCGCCGCCCTCTCCTCCGCGGTCAGCAGCGGGGCGCACCAGGCGAGGAACCTTTCGCAGCTCGCCTCGAGCGTGGGAAGGGGCACCCGCGGGAGGCTCCTCTCACGGGCGGAGGCGGTGCCGGCTGCTGCTTCCTGACTGACGTTCAATGCGGCTCTCTTCTCGGGTGAGTGGGGTGGAGAGGGCTAGGGGTGCTGCGGCCTGGAGAGGTGGAGCTGAGCGTAGAGCCAGCCGTCCTCCTCCAGCCCGCTCGCGTCGAGACCCGCGGCGGCCATGCCGTCCAGCACGCCACGCTGTTCCTGCGGGCCCGCGAACCGCCGCTGCCGGAATACCCCGTCGACCCGGACCGTCCGGTAGCCCAGCTCCGCGAGGGCCTTCTCCATGGGGTCGAACGGGAACATCCGCAGGACGAAGTGCGCCATCCAGGGGAGGCGGCCGTCCTGCGCGCGCACGACGCGGGTGAGGGTGCGCTCGGTGACGTAGCCGACGCATCCCGTCGAGATCACCAGGTCGGCCCCGGCGAGCAGGTCCCGCTGGGCGGGGGTGGGGTCGTTCGACTCGAGGTCGGCGTTGACGGTGGCGTCGAGGAATCCCGCCTCATGGGCGTAGGCCAGGGCAGGGGCGGAGGCGTCCAGGCCGGTGAAGCGCAGCGGGTGCGCGGGGCGGCGGGAGTGTGCGAGGTCCCGGTCGCGCTCCAGCAGTCCGGCGCGGGAGGCGGGGCCGCTGCCGTCGTAGCGCGCGTACAGCTCGTCCATCGTGGTGTCGTACTTGAGCAGGGCGGCGTTGATCCCGTACGAGCAGCCGATGTCCAGCACGTGGGGGACGGCCACGTGCTCCGTCTCCCGGTACTCCTTGAGGATCTTGTCGAACCAGGGCTTGGCGAGTTGGGGGACCTGGTAGCCGAGCGGGCGGAGCGCCTGGAAGTAGGTGCGGGGGTCGGGCGCGGTGTAGATGTGGTCCAGCGAGACTTTTCCGGACGCGTCGAGACGCAAGGGGCTTCTCCTCGGTGGTGCGCGTGGCGGTACCTGGGACCGTTCGCGAGGTCCTAGTCCAGAAGCCGGTCCCCCCGCACGGCCCGCCCCTCCGCGGCCAGGTGTCCGGGCAGGACGCGGCCGAAGAGCTGGCGGGTGCGCGCCACGCTGCCGATGACGCCGGGTCGCTCGCTGTAGGCGAAGATCGCGCTGTGCCGCGCGAGGCCGCCCCGGACGGGGCTGACCCGGTGCAGTGAGTAGCGGCCCTTGAACAGCTGGAGGTCGCCCGGCCGCAGCGGAAGACGCTCCGGCTGCCGCGTGCCGTCCAGGACGTCGCGGACGTCGTCGAAGCACTCGTCGGCGGCGGACCGGATGTTCGGGCAGTACTCGAAGGAGCCGCCCTCCTCCGCCTCCTGGGTCAGCATGCTGACCGTGTACTCGTTGGTGTCGAAGTGCCAGGGGTGTTCCATGCCGGGCCGTACGACGTTGAGCACGAGGCCGGAGAGCGGGTCGGCCAGCTCGTACAGCCGGGGCAGTCCGAAGCAGTCCGCGACGAAGCGCTGGAACGAGTGGTGGGTGTGGAGCCTGCTGATGAGGGAGCCGCCGGGGATCCGGTCGCGGGCGACGAACGCGTTGCCGCGCTCGAAGGTGCGCCGGCCCGGGTGGTCCTCGGGGAGATCCGTGTCCACGTCGATGTTGTAGACGTTGACGGTCTCGACGTCGAAGTAGGCGTGCGGGGCGAGCGCGACGCACTCCTGGCGCAGGACCCCGTGCAGCTCGGGCCGGACGAAGTCGGGCAGGACGGTGCAGCCGACCTCGGCCAGTTCGCGGCGCGCCCGCGCCACCACGGCACGGGCTTCGGTGCTGTCGGGGTCGGACAAGGGGTAGCGGTCCGTGTCGACCACCTGGTCGAGCGTGATGGCTTGCAGAGTGCTCATACGACCCTCTCCACGCGCACGTCGATAACTCAACTGACGAGTAACAGCGTTGAAGTTCCCACAGCCCCGACTCATTGTCTGTGACACGTCACACTTCTGGCCCGCGGATGCCGTGGTCAGGGCCTCTCCCGTGCCGCTTCCCGTCAGTCGAGACCGATGACGGGGCGCACGCCGAAGTCCTCGAACATGTCCTCGCCCTCGGGGCCGTGGAGGAACTCGGCCGTGGCCGGATTGCGGTTGGCGGTGGCCAGCGGCAGCCATTCGAGGAGGGTGCCGTACCCGCCGCAGACCGCCTCTCCCCCGTCGCCGCCGTATACGGAACCGGGGTCCGAGGTCATCTCGGCGGTGTCGTAGACGTCGGAGGCGATCTGCAGCCCGAAGGCGTTGCGCCGGTGGTGCGGGCCGTCGCCGGCGCCGTACGGGGACGCGCCCTGCGGGACGTCCCCGCCCCAGCGGAACAGCGTGCGGGCGCCGGCGCCGCAGGCGTGCTCCCACTCGTCGGGGCCCGGCACCCGCAGACCCTGCTCGGCCAGCAGGGCGGGTACCAGCGCGGGGAGTTCGGGGAGCTTGCGGGGCTCCACGGCCATGAGCACGGTGGGCAGGACGGCCGTGCGGAGCGGGGTCATCACGCGGGCGAGGTGGGCGCGCGGGTCCTCGTCGAAGCCGAACCCGCCGGCCACGCTCTCCTCGCGGTAGGAGACGAGCTGTTCGGGGGACGGCTCCCAGGCTTCCACGTCGAACCCGACGGTCACCTCGCCACCGGGGACCAGTGCGTACCGCTCACCGTCGCGCTCGATCACGGCACGGTGCAGCGTCCCGCCGAGGTGCGCGGTGGCATCCACCGACAGGACGGAGCCGTCCACGCGGCGGGCGGCCTCCTCCGCGAACCGGGCGGCGGCGGCCGTGTCCAGGGTGCGCCAGCGGGCGAAGGTCAGGTCGCTGAGAGACATGGCGCGCAGTCTGCCACCCGGTCCGGACACCCCTGCGCCCGCCCGGGCCCCCGGACTTCCGGGGCCCGGGCGGACCGGGTCAGCGGCCGTAGCGGATCAGCGCACGGACCATGCGGCAGGTGGTGTCGGACGGCGGGTGCATGGCGAGGCGGTCGGCCGTCGCGCGTATCCGGGCGTTGTCGGCGGTCGACGGCTGGTACACCCCGGAGTCGAGCAGGGCGATCGTCAGGCGCATGGCCTTCAGGCGGCGGTTGTGGGAGACGTACCACTCGCGGGGCCGGCCCGCGGGGAGCCGCTTCTTCCGCAGCGGCTTGTGGAGCGGCTCGGTCGTGACTGTGGCGACGGCCATCGGCAACCTCCTGGCACGGTGGTGGAACCCTCACGAACTCCCCCTATTCTACGGTCCCCCACTGACAATCGCCCCTGGCCAGAGGCCATTTCGAGGATCCCTCCCGTACCCTTGGCCCCATGGAGATCTGGATCAATCCCGCATGTTCCAAGTGCCGCAGCGCGGTGAGTCTGCTCGATGCCGAGGGCGCCGACTACACCGTCCGCCGCTACCTGGAGGACGTGCCGTCGCCCGACGAGATCCGGGCGGTGCTCGGCCGTCTCGGACTGGAGCCGTGGGACATCACGCGCACCCAGGAGGCGGACGCGAAGGAGCTGGGGATCGCGGACTGGCCGAAGGACGCCGGATCGCGTGAGCGGTGGATCACGGCGCTGGCCGGACACCCGAAGCTGATCCAGCGGCCGATCATCACCGCGCAGGACGGCTCGGCGGTGGTGGCGCGGACGGACGAGGCGGTCAGGGACGCGCTCGGGCGCTGAGGAACTCCTCCATGCGCAGGCCGACTTCGGATGCGCCGGGATCCGTCTGCGGCAGCGAGTGATGAGTGGCGCCCGGAAGCGTGACCGTCTCGGCGTCCGGGAGCAGCCGGGTGGCCCTCGCCGCCACCCGCCCGGCATCGTGGGCCCGGCTGTCCCCGGCGAGCAGGACGAGCGTCCTGGTGCGCAGCCCGCGCAGTTGACCGGGCGAGGGCCGCGGTCCGGTGACCGGACGGGCGGAAGGGAAGCCCACCGCCTCGTCACGCAGCCGGGCACGGGCGGGGTCGGGGGACACGCCTCCCGTCTCCCAGTCCAGGAAGGCGCGGCTACGCCGGACCGTGGGGCGGAGCAGCATCGGCAGGGCGCGCAGCAGATAGCCGGGGCGCAGTCCCGCGAAGCACCCGGTCGGATCGACGAGTACGAGCCGGCCGACACGCCGGGGCGCGTACAGGGAGTACCGCAGGGCGATCCAGCCGCCGTACGAGTGGCCGCAGAGGGCGGCCGACTCCACGCCGAGCCCGCCCAGCAGGGCGTCGAGCCACGCGTTCAGATCGGCCACCGTCCTGATCGGCCGCTCCCCCCGCACGCTGCGGCCGGGTTCGCCGACGAGATCCACCGCGTGGATCCGGTGGGTGCGGCCGAGCAGGGACGCCTGGGCGGACCACACGGTGGAGGTGGCGCCGCCGCCGGGCAGCAGGACGAGGGGTGGCGCACCCACGGGACCACAGCTGTTGACGTGCGTCGCGCCGTACGGGGTCGGGACCAGGGACGACGACGTTCCGGCGGGCCAGTGGGCCGCCAGGACGTCGTCGTACGCGGCGAGCAGACCCGGCGGGACAGGGCGGTTCGCGTGCGTCATCGATGCCTCCTGCGGAGCATTTTATCTCGCCGAGCGAGATAAAATGCGGCAATGACCGAACAGGACGAGCAGGACGGGCCGGAGATGGAGACGGTCCATCTGCTGCGCCGGGTGTCGATGGAGTTCGGGCTGCGGCAGGCGGAGTTCGCCCATCGGAACGGGATGCACCCCACCGACGTGCGCGCCCTGGTCTGCCTGCTCGACGCCGGCCGCGCGGGGACGCCCGCGACCGCCGGCTGGCTGGGGGCGCGGCTGGGGCTCAACTCCGCCGGGACCACCGCGCTCATCGACCGGCTGGAGGGCCTCGGCCACGTGACCCGCACCCGTGACCCGCACGACCGGCGCCGGGTGCTCCTCACGGTCGACGCGCGCGCGGTGGAGCGGGGGCGGGAGTTCTTCGGGCAGCCACTGGCCCGGATGGCCGGCCTGCTGCGCACCTTCGACGACCGGGAGACCGCGGCCGTCCTGCGCTTCCTCCAGGAGGCGCACGCGGCGCTGGGCGGGGACCGGGACCGATCCGCCGCTCAGGGCCGCGGGCCCCTCGGGGTCAGCGCCCCAGCTCCGCCTCGGCCTGCGCGAGGACCTCGGTGAGCCGCAGTCCGAAACGGACGTCGCAGTCGTGCGCGACCCCCGTGCGCGCGGCGTCGGACAGCGCGTCCACGGCGGCCCGGAACGCGTCGAGCGCGTCGCCTCCTCCCTCCGGGAGGGCGGACACCCCCGCCGTGCCCCGGAACTCGACCTCGGTGCCCGCCGCGCCCTCCGGCGCGCCCAGGGCCAGCGTCACCGTGCTCGACGCCCCCGAGGTGTGCCGGAGCAGCAGGTGGACGGCGTCCGCGGGACCGCGGGCCGCGACCACGTCGGTCACGTCGCCCAGGACCGGGATCAGGACCGAGAGCGCGTGCGGGCCCACGTCCCACAGGCCCCCCTTCTCGCGGCGCCAGGGCGAGGCGGTGAACTCGCTGGGCGCGTCCGGGGCGAACAGCGCGCCGATCCACGACGCGCGTGCCGTGAACCAGCCGCCCGTGGCAGCCTGTTCGGCGATCCACCCCGCCGTGCCCCGGGCGAACCGCAGGGTGCAGAAGACCACGGAGGCGACCCCGGCCCGCTCGGCGGCGTCCGCGGTCCCACGCGCCCCTTCCACCGTGGTGGCGACCGGTTTGTCCAGCAGCAGGTGGCAGCCCGCGTCGGCGGCCCGCACGGCCAGGTGTGCCTGGACGTCCGGCGGGACGGCGAACGCCACGGCGTCGCTCGTGGCCAGGAGTGCGTCGAGGCCCGCCTCCCCGCTGTAGGCCTCGGTGCCGTGGGCCGCGGCCAGTGCCCGCGCCGCCTCGGGCCTGCGGCCCCATACGCCGCCGAGCACGGCCCCGGGGTGGCCGGCGAGTGCGGGGGCGTGGGTCAGGCGTGCCCAGGGGCCGGCCCCGACGAGGCCGATCCGCAGCGGCGGGGCGGAGGAGACGTGTGTGGTCATGCCGCCAGTCTGCCCGGACGTCCGGCCGGACAGGGGCGGGAACGGTCCCGGCGCTGCCTGGAAATGGGTCCCGCCGACCGGAACGTATCCAGTGCGCCGCAGGCTGAGACGGCCCCGGGCGGCGGCACCAGGCGCCCGACACCCCCGGGAAACACCGGTAACACCGGGTTCACACGCGGGCAACGGTCGGGAAATCGCACTTTGCGAAGCTGCGCGGCATAGACCGCAGCACCCGCAAAGGATGGCGTCCGTGACGTTCAAGGCTGAGTACATCTGGATCGACGGCACCGAGCCGACCGCGAAGCTTCGCTCGAAGACGAAGATCATGGCGGGCAGCCCCACGCAGGACGTGGCGGACCTGCCCATCTGGGGCTTCGACGGTTCGAGCACCAACCAGGCCGAGGGCCACGCCTCCGACCGGGTGCTGAAGCCGGTCTTCACGTGTCCGGACCCGATCCGCGGCGGTGACGACGTACTCGTCCTGTGCGAGGTCTTCAACATCGACATGACTCCGCACGAGTCCAACACCCGCGCCGAGCTGCGCCCGGTCGCCGAGCAGTTCGCGGGCCAGGAGCCGGTCTTCGGCATCGAGCAGGAGTACACCTTCTTCGACGGCCACCGTCCGCTGGGCTTCCCCGAGGGCGGCTTCCCGGCCGCGCAGGGCGGCTACTACTGCGGTGTGGGCGCGGACGAGATCTTCGGACGCGACATCGTCGAGAAGCACCTCGACAACTGCCTGACGGCGGGTCTGGCCATCTCCGGCATCAACGCCGAGGTCATGCCCGGCCAGTGGGAGTTCCAGGTCGGACCGGTCTCGCCGCTGGAGGTCTCGGACCACCTGTGGATCGCGCGCTGGCTGCTCTACCGCACCGCCGAGGACTTCGGCGTCTCCGCGACGCTGGACCCGAAGCCGGTCAAGGGCGACTGGAACGGCGCGGGCGCGCACACCAACTTCTCGACGAAGGCGATGCGCGAGGGCTACGAGGCCATCATCACCGCGGCCGAGTCGCTCGGTGAGGGCTCGAAGCCGATGGACCACGTCAAGAACTACGGCGCCGGCATCGACGACCGTCTGACCGGCCTGCACGAGACCGCCCCGTGGAACGAGTACAGCTACGGCGTCTCCGACCGCGGCGCCTCGGTCCGCATCCCGTGGCAGGTCGAGCAGGACCGGAAGGGCTACATCGAGGACCGCCGTCCGAACGCCAACGTCGACCCGTACGTCGTCACCCGGCTGATCGTCGACACCTGCTGCACCGCGCTGGAGAAGGCCGACCAGGTCTGATCCCGCACCGTCCGTCCCGAAGGGGCGCCCGTCCGACGGGCGCCCCTTCGGCGTACCCGGACCGGGACGGCCGGTGAACGGGCGGAAACGGACGGTACGGAAGGGGTGCGTGAGGAACCTGACACGGTGGTCCGTATCGACGGGTGAGAGGACCCTGCTGCGCGGCCCCGAACTCTGCTTCAATAGGGACATGGCCAGCCACCAGTACACCGCGTCGGGTCGCAGCGACCTCGAGCCGTTCTGGCCCTCCCGTCAGCACCATGACTTCGACCGGGTGTGTTGCCGCGCGTGGAACGCGCAGGCCCTCTAAAGCCGCCTCATCCCGGCCTTCGGCCCGCGCGCACGACGTACGTCCTCGACGACTCCTCGCGCGAAAGAGCTGACCCCTCATGGCGAACACCCGTACCTTCTCCACCGCGGCGACCGCGGTGCCCGCTGCGGCCACCACCCGCACCCCCCTGTCACCCAACCGCCCCCGGCTGCGTGCCGTCGACCGTGACGAGGTCTCCGACCTCGCGGACGTGGCCGGCTTCCTGCCTCCGGGCGCGACGTGGCTGCCCGCGCCCCAGCACACACTGCCCGCTCTGCCGGGCCGGCCGCCGATGGTCGGATACCTGGTCCTCGTCCCCGCCGACCAGCAGCCGGACCTGGCGGGGGCGGGGGCGGTGGCGTCCGCCCAGCACCGCGCCTTCGTCCCGGAGCCCGCGGCCGACGTGCCGGCGAGCGGCCCCGTGCAGATCGACTCCACCCGGCGCACCGCCGCCGTGGACGGCGTCACCCTGGACCTGACCTATCTCGAGTTCGAGCTGCTGGCACACCTGGTGGCCCACCCGCACCGGGTGCACACCCGCGATCAGCTGGTGACGACGGTCTGGGGGTACGGACACGTGGGCGACGGGCGCACCGTCGACGTCCATGTGGCCCGGTTGCGCCGCAAGCTGGGCGCCGAGCACCGCAGGTCGATCCAGACCGTGCGGCGCGTGGGTTACAAGTACGCGCCCTGACCGCGCACCGTGCGCACCAGGAGGCCCCGGGTCCTGACCCGGGGCCTCCTGGCGTCGCGGGGCCACCGGGAGGGTGACGGGGGTGGTGCCAGGTACACCCCCGTCGGGTGGCGGAACGGCTGACGGTGCCCCTGGCGCGCGGGAGAGACTGAGGGCCGAACGGGATCCGACGTGGGGCCCGGCGAGGGGAGAGACCATCATGAGATCGGCCAAGAGCCGGGTACGGACCGCGCTGCGGAGCGGCGGACGGGCGTTCGTCCTCTCCTTCGAGGCCCTGGCGGGCTCGGCCGTCCTCCTCGTCCTGTCGCTGCTCTCCTTCACCCTGGTCCTGCTGGGCGTGGGCCTGGTCACGACACCCAGGCTCACGGAGGCGGTGCGCAAGCACGCCGACCGGCGCCGCCGGCTCGCGGCGACGTGGTCGGACGTCCGCATCCCGGTCCCCTACCGGCCGTTCCCGAAGGACGTGCGCGACGGCCTCACCGGGCAGGTCGAGCGCACCAGGCACATCCTGAAGGACCCGGCGACCTGGCGGGACCTGCGGTGGCTGCTGCTCGACATGACCGCGGGCTACGTGCTGCTGGCCTTCTGCTGGGCGCTGCTGGTCTATCCGGTGGAGGGGTTCGCCCTGGCGGCGGGGCTGTGGCGGGTGTTCGAGGACAACACGTACTGGTACGGCTTCGTGCCGGTCGACAGCCAGGCGACGGGGCTGGCCGCGGCGGCGCTCGGCGTCGTGCTCCTGCTCGTGGGGATGTGGGCGAGCCCGTCCCTGCTGCGGCTGCACTTCGTGCTCGCCCGGTCGGTTCTGGCACCCACCCGGGAGGAGCTCGCACAGCGCATCGACCGGCTCACCGAGACCCGGCACGAGGCCGTGGACACGGCCGCCTCCGAACTGCGGCGCATCGAGAGGGATCTGCACGACGGCGCCCAGGCCCGGCTGGTGGCGATGGGCATGAACCTCGGCACCATCGAGGCGCTCGTCGAGAAGGACCCGGCGCAGGCGAAGAAGATGCTGGCCATGGCGCGCGCCTCCTCCGCGGAGGCCCTGACCGAACTGCGCGATCTCGTACGGGGCATCCACCCGCCGGTGCTCGCCGAACGCGGGCTCGGGGACGCGGTGAAGGCCCTGGCCCTCCGGCTGCCGGTCGCCTCGGAGGTGACCGTGGAACTCTCCGGGCGCGCCGAGGCCCCGGTCGAGTCGGCGGCGTACTTCGCCGTCAGCGAGGCGCTGACGAACACGGTGAAGCACGCGGGCGCGGACCGCCTCTGGGTGGACGTCCACCACAGCGAGGGGATGCTGCGGATCTCGGTCACGGACAACGGCAGCGGCGGCGCGGCGATCGGCACCGGCTCGGGGCTCAGCGGAATCGAACGCCGGCTGGGTACATTCGACGGCGTACTGGCCGTCAGCAGCCCCGCGGGCGGCCCCACCATGGTGACCATGGAGATCCCTTGCGCGTTGTCCTAGCCGAAGATCTCTTCCTGCTCCGCGACGGCCTCGTG
The DNA here is from genome assembly GCF_000717245.1 of Kitasatospora papulosa. GTDB lineage: Bacteria > Actinomycetota > Actinomycetes > Streptomycetales > Streptomycetaceae > Streptomyces > Streptomyces papulosus. Next base: position 880,939 of record NZ_JNYQ01000001.1, on the reverse strand, counting down.
CGGATGCTGGAAGCCTACGATTTCGAGATCGCGGCGGCAGTCGAGAGCGGGCCCGAACTGACGAAGGCTCTGGCGGAGTTGCGGCCGGACGTCGCCGTCGTCGACGTGAGGCTCCCGCCGTCCCACACGGACGAGGGACTGCAGTGCGCGCTGACGGCCCGCCGCGAGCGGCCGGGGCTTCCCGTGCTCGTCCTGTCGCAGCACGTGGAGCAGCTCTACGCCCGGGAGCTGCTGGCCGACGGCAACGGCGGCATCGGCTATCTGCTGAAGGACCGGGTGTTCGACGCCGACCAGTTCATCGACGCGGTGCGCCGGGTGGCGGCGGGCGGTACGGCGATGGACCCTCAGGTCATCTCGCAGCTGCTGTCGCGGCGCTCGGTGGACGAGCCGATGGGCGCCCTGACGCCCCGGGAGCGTGAGGTCATGGAGCTGATGGCGCAGGGCCGTTCGAACGTGGCGATCGCCGCGCAGATGGTGGTCACGGAGCGGGCGGTGGCCAAGCACACCTCGAACATCTTCAGCAAGCTGGGGCTGCCGGTGTCGGACGACGACAACCGCCGGGTGCTCGCGGTCCTCGCCTACCTCGACCGGGGCTGACCCGACGGCCGGCGTACCCGTGGGTGCCGTGCCTTGCCGGGCCTGCTGGCCGAGGTGCGGCAGAGGGCCTGAGCCGTTCGGCACCCGGACCGATTCCGCGGAGGTCTGAACGGGCGGGGCCCGCGTTCCGTATGAGACGTCACGCTTCTGACTCGAAGCCTCGAAGCGGAGGAGTTCCATGGGACGCACATCGCGCAAGAAACGTTCGACCGCGGCCAACCGGGCGATCGCCGCCTCGGCCGCGCTGATCCTGGGCGGAGGTGGGCTGGTCGCGGTCAACGTCCACGCGAGTGCGGGCGAGGGCGCGTCCGGTCCGCCTCCCGGGCGGTTCCGGGAAGCGGCCCGTCAGCTGTCCACCATCGACTGTCCCGACGCGGGCTTGGCCCTGCCCGACGTGCCGGACCGGGCCCGGCCGGAGGTCGACCGCGAGCTGGCGGCGATGGATACGCAGATCACCGACGCCTACCGGCAGTTCGCCGACCGCAGGGAGCGGATCGCCCGGGATCCGGATCTCGCCGAGAACGCCGTGCTCGGCCCGTTGAGGGCGAAGCGGACGGCCAGCCTCGACCGGATCGGGACCGCCGTCGAGCGGGTGGCGGGCAACCGGCCGCAGGGCCTGGACGGGCTCGCGGGCTGCGGGCTCCGCGCCGACGACCAGAGCGGCGGCGACGACGGGGGCGGCGACGGTGCCGGTGGTGGTGACGGCCAGGGCGGCGACGGCGGCCAGGACCCCGGGGACGGCACGGACCAGGGCCATGACGGCGGCCAGGAGGAAGGCCAGGACGGAGGCGGCGGCGCGGACGACGGTCAGGGCCGGGTGGGCAACGGCCCCGAGGCGGCCGACTTCGTCGACATCCGGTCCGTCCAGCCGGACACGGACCGCCCACGCAACCGCCGGGGCGCGTCCCGCGGCACGTTCACCACGGACTGCGGCCGCAACGAGAACGGCAAGTTCAACCCCGACAACGTCATCGCCGCCCCCGGCGTGAGCAACGGCGCCCACCACATGCACGACTACGTGGGGAACCAGGCGACCGACGCGTTCGCCGGCGACGACGACCTGGCCGGCGGGGAGACGACCTGCCGGAACCAGGGCGACCGGTCCACCTACTACTGGCCCGTGCTCCGGCTGCAGAACGGCCAGGACGAGGACGACGTGGACGCGGACGGCGGCGGCAGGGACGGGAACGCCGGGGAGATCCAGACCCCCTCGCAGGTCACGCTGCGGTTCGTCGGATCACCCGTCGGGAAGGTCACGGCCATGCCGCGCTTCCTGCGCATCATCACGGGGGACGCCAAGTCCTTCACCAACGGCGACGCCAACGCCAACGCGTCCTGGAGCTGCACCGGTTTCGAGGACAGGCAGCTCGCGGACAAGTACCCGATCTGCCCCGAAGGCAGCAAGGTGGTGCGGTCCTTCGCCTTCCAGAGCTGCTGGGACGGCCGGAACACCGACAGCGCCAACCACCGCACCCATGTGGCCTTCGCGCGGGAGGACGGGCGGTGCCCGGACGGTTTCAGGGCCGTCCCGCAGCTGGTGCAGCGCATCGTCTACGACGTCCCGCCGGGTCCCGGCTTCGCCGTCGACTCCTTCCCCGAGCAGCTGCACAAGGCCGGTACCGACCACGGCGACTTCATCAACGTCTTCGACGACAAGCTGATGAAGAAGGTGGTGAGCTGCATCAACGGCGGACGCAGGTGCCGCTGACGCCCGGCGCCCCCGGGGCGGCGTCCGTCCGCCCCCTCGATCCTGCGCGGTCAGCTCCCGTGGTGACCGGAGTGCCCTTCCTCGCTCCCCCCACCGCCACTGTTCCCCGAGTGGTGCGGCGAGGCGGTCTCCACCGTCCCCCCCAGCCGGCCGCGCAGTGCCGCGACGACCTCCGGGTCACCGACCGCGACCCATTTCCGGCCGACGAGGTAGGAACCGCCGTAGTCGTTGGCCTCGTTGATCCACTCCCGCTGCCCGCGGTCGGTGGCGAAGGTGGCCAGCACGTAACGTCCGTCCTCAGTCGTGCAGTTGGCCTGCCTGAGCTCCTCGGCGTCGGTCTGCAGCCTGGGGTCGCAGTCCGCCTTCGAGGCGAGCTGTTCCAGGGTGCCGCTCGCGGTGGGCGGCTTGGCGGGCCGGTCGTCCCGGTCCGCTCCCCCGCCGCACCCGGCGAGCGCTGCGCACGCCGTGAGCAGGGCGAGCCCCGCCCGCACGGCCGCCGTGGTCCGGCGGACCCGTCCTCGTCGCCATCCCAGCCGCTGCGCCATGCGGTCATCGTGCCCGGTGCGCCCGGCGCGCGTGGGGAAACCGCGCAACCCGCCCGGAGCGTTCACGCCGGAGTGACCATCGCACCATTCGCTCGTTCAGCTGAACATGCCCCCTCTGCGAGCAGTACCGCCGTCCGCCGGCCGCCCGTACGCGGAGCAGGCCGGCGGGGAGCGGGCCGAGGCCGTGCCCGCCGAGCACTACGCCCGGCTGGCACGGATCGCCTATCTCGTCCTGGCGCCCTCCCTCGGCCGCAACCGCCGGGTGGTCTCGGCCCACTGGCTGACCCAGCGGGCCCTGGCCGCCGGACAGGGCCCCGACCCGGGGCAGGCCTACGCGTACGTACGCCTGCGGGTGCTGCGTCTCGCGCTGGAGGCGGGGCTGCCGCTGCTGCGGTTCGCCCGGCCGCGCCGTGCCCAGTTCCCACCGCTGGTTCCGCAGGTGTGGGGACTCCGGCTCTTCCCGCACTCCTGCGGCGCGGACGAACTGGCGCTGGAGCAGGCCCTCGCCGAGGTGTCGGCCCCCTGCCGGGCCGCGCACGTGCTGCGCGGGCTCGAAGGGCTCGACGACGCCGAGGTGTGCCGGGTTCTCGACGCGGTGGGCGTCGGGGATCCACGGGCGTCGCTGCTGGAGGCCGACGGGCTCACGGCGCCCCACGCGCTGCTGTCCTCACCGGAGTTCGATCCGTGCTCCTTGCAGGTCAGACCGGCCGATCCGGCCCGTCGGCGACGGCGGGGGCGCACCCTCCTGGCCGGTGCCGGCGCGCTGCTGGTCTGCGGGACGCTGCTGCTGATGCCGGGTGACGGCCTGGGCGGCCCGAGTGCCGCCTCCGCACCGCTCTACGCGCGCCATCGCACCGCCCAACAGGCGCTGGATCCGTCCGCGTTGCGCCGGGTGCCCGACGGCCTCTGGCGGACCTCCGCACGGCGGGACTTCAGCGTGTGGCCGACCCGTGGCGACCGGACCGGGGACACCGGTCTGCTGCGGCGGGCGCTCGCCGCGTGGGCCCGGCCCGGACCGGCGGTGGTCTCCTCCGCCACACCCGGAACCCCCGACGGTCCGCCGATGGGCCCGCCACAGCTGCTGTACGCGGGCGAGGTCGGCCCGGCGTCCGTGGTGCTGTTCCACGACGGCCTGCGGGTCGTGCGGTACGCCGAGCCGCGCAACGCCGACCCGTCGAGGGGGGCCGCGCTGGACTTCGCGCGGGTGGACGGTGCCGACGCGGTGGCGGCGGGTGCGCTGGTGGCGCAGCGCCGGGACGGCCGCATCCGCTATCTGACGGCGCCCTGGGTGCGGGAGGTCGGCGTACGGGATCTGCTCGCGCCCCGCGGGCCGGCCCGCCCGCTGTCCCGCGACCGTCACGGGGTGACGGATCCGCTGACGGGGCCGGGTACGGAGTCGGAGGGCGGGGCGGACTGCCGTTCCTGGCAGGCCCTGGAGCTGCGGGACGGCTCGGCGGCGCGGCTGATGACGGACCTCGGTGAGCTCACTCCGGTGCGGCTGACGTCCGGCGCGCCGTCCGCGCCGCACGACGTGTCGGGGCGGGCCGAGCGGGAGAGCTGGGCGCGCACGGCCTGTCTGCTGCCGGCGGTGCGGTCCAACGGGGTCCGGTCGGTCAACTCCTGGCCGTACGCGAAGCAGCGGCTGCCGGAGGGCGCGGGGGAAGCGCTGTGGTTCTGCACCCGGGCGGACACCTGGCGGGGCACCGGCAGCAGGGTGCTGGCGCAGTTCCAGGCGCCGCCCGAGCTGTCGGGCGGGGCCCGTGCCCCGGGGGCGGTCGCTGCGCGTTCGGAGGACTCGCCGGACTGCGGGGTCCGCAGACCTCGGGTGCTGGCGGGCGTGCTGTGGAAGTCGGACGGCGGGCGGTGGTACGTACTGGCCGCCGGTTCGCGGCAGTTCGCCTCCCTGACCGCGTCCGGGGGTGTGCGGGGCCGGGCGGACGGGCGGCTGCTGACGCTGCCGGCGGCGGAGGGGGACCGCCCCCGGCTCGCGGGGCTGCTGACGGACGGCAGCCGGGCGGGCTCGCTGCACTGACTCCGGACGGGCGGCGGGTGTGCCGGGAGTCCGGGAACCGGCCGGTGGGAGTGCGGATGAGGGCCACCTGCCCTGCCCCGTTAGGCTGTTCGGCATGACGACCCGGGTACGGCGCAGGATGGGTGTCGAGGAACGCAGGGCCCAGTTGATCGGTGTCGCACTGGAGTTGTTCAGCCACCGCTCGCCCGACGACGTGTCGATCGACGAGATCGCTGCGGCCGCCGGCATCTCGCGTCCGCTCGTCTACCACTACTTCCCGGGCAAGCGCAGTCTGTACGAGGCGGCGCTGAAGCGGGCGGCCGACGAGCTGGCCGGCCGCTTCCTGGAGGCCCACGAAGGGCCCCTGGGGGCCCGGCTGACCCGGGTGATGCACCGCTTCTTCGATTTCGTCGAGGAGCACGGCCCCGGGTTCGCCGCCTTGATGCGGGGCGGTCCGGCCGGCGGTTCGTCGACGGCCGACGCCTTGGTCGACGGGGTGCGCCAGGCGGCGTACGAGCAGATCATCGCGCATCTCGGTGTGGCGTCCCCGCCCGCCCGGCTGGAGCTCGTGGTGCGGTCGTGGGTGTCGCTGGCCGAGTCGACGGCGCTGCTCTGGCTGGACGGGAAGCGTGTTCCGCGTGCCGAGCTGGAGTTGCAGCTGGTGCACGACTTCGCGGCGCTGGGGGCGGTGAGCGCGGCGTACGACCAGGAGATGGCCGGCGTCATGCTGCGGGTCTTCGCGCAGGAGCCGGCGGACGGCCCGTTCGGCGAGCTGCTGGCCAGGCTCTCCGTCCTGGCGCCCGCCGCACCGGCCGTCCCGCCGCAGCGGCTGCCTCAGTCCTTGCGGTAGGACGCGTCCAGGTCCCTGACCTCGGCCGAGGCGTGGACGGTGAGTCCGTCGACGGGCTTCAGATGTCCGGCCAGCAGCTCCAGCACGGCTTCCGTCAGCTGCGCCTTGATCTCGGGGGTCCGGCCCGGCAGCATCGCGATCCCGACGTTCACGACGGCGTCGCCCGTGGCGGCGTCACCGACGACGGAGTCCTCGGCCCGGCGGAAGCGGGTCTTGCAGGCCGGGATCTTGGTGGACACGGTCTCGGCGACGAGCGGGTGCAGGGCCAGCGCGAAGCCGCGGCGGTCGAAGCTGTCGTCGAGCTCTGCGGAGTAGTCGACGGTGATCTGCGGCATCAAGCGCTCCTGGGTGCGGTTCGGGTGCGTATACGTGTACGGCGTGCATGCACGTGTACGGCTTCAGCTTCGCGTGATCGTGCCGCCCGCACAAGGGAGACCCTCCGCGACACGGGAACGGCCGGTCCCGGCTCCGGGCCGCGGGGCTCGGAGCCGGAGACCGGCCGGTGGGACGGGTCCCGTCAGCGCTGGGAGAACACGGCGACCGTGCGTCCCGGCACGGTGAAGCCGCCCGACTTCCTTTCGTACGAGGACTTCTTGACGGTGGCGTCCGCGCCCGAGGCCTGGACGGGGTGCAGCGCGTACGTCTTCCCGGCCAGGCCGGGGAGCGCCTGGACCTGTGTGTCCGGGGTGGCGTTCATGACGACGACCAGGTCGCCCAGGCGCATCGTGATCACCCCCGGGGTCTCCTCCGTGCCGGAGAGCGGGAAGGACAGGGTGTCCTGGACCTGCCCGGTGGTGGCCAGGCCGAAGTCCTTCTCGGTGCTGCGGATCGTGAGCAGGTCCTGGTAGGCGGCGGAGGCGCCGGTGATCTGCGCGCACCCGGGGCTCAGCGCGGCGTTGGTCAGCAGCGGCTTGCCGTAGGACCACTTGTCCTGATTGTCGGCGGCAGGCGGCAGTCCCCGGCCGAAGCCGTTGCCCTTGCGGCAGTCCCAGTGGAGCGCGTTGAACCAGTCACCGCTGTCGTAGGAGTTGCGGTCCAGCGACTTGGAGCGCAGCAGGTCGGTGCCGGCCTGGGAGAGCGCCGGCCCCTGGGAGAGCACGGCGGTCGCCATCGCCACGACCTGCATGCGGGCCCGGTCGGCGGCCGGGGTGTCCGCCGGGAGCTTGAAGGCGAGGGCGTCGTAGAGGGTCTCGTTGTCGTGGGCGTCGGCGTAGGCGAGCGCGTCGCCGGGCGCCGCCGCGTATCCGGCGGGGGCCCCGTTGTAGTCGACTGCCGAGCCCTTGACCGTGCGGCCCTGCGTGTCGGTGAAGGTGTAGTCGGCGAGGTTGCCGGTGAGGCCGACCTTGATCAGGTCCTGGTAGTGGAGCAGCCGGGCCTTCTGTTCGGCCTCGGTGCCGTTGGCGGCCGAGGTGTTGGGGTCGGTGTAGAGGCCGGAGGCGAAGCCCTGGACGCCGGGGTCCTCGTCGAAGGGGCCGCCGCCGCGCACGGCGTCTCGGGCCCGGTCGGAGAAGGTGGCGATGCCGGTACCGGCCATGTTCTTCTGGGTGGCCTGGACGAAGCGGGCGTCGTCGGCGATCTCTCCGAAGTTCCAGCCCTCGCCGTACAGGATGATCTTCTTGCCGTCGACGCCGTCCTTCGCCACGGTGAGCTCGTCGAGGGCCCTGCGGACCGCCAGGATGTTGGCCTTGGGGTGGTGGCCCATCAGGTCGAAGCGGAAGCCGTCGACCTTGTACTCCTTGGCCCAGGTGACGACCGAGTCCACGACGAGCTTGCCCATCATGGTGTTCTCGGTCGCGGTGTTGGCGCAGCAGGTCGAGGTGGCGACGGTGCCGTCCTCCAGGAGCCGCTGGTAGTAGCCGGGGACGATCCGGTCGAGGACGGACTTGTCGTCCTGGCCGGAGGCGACGGTGTGGTTGTAGACGACGTCCATGACGGTCCGCAGTCCGGCGCCGTTGAGTCCCTGGACCATCTGCCGGAACTCGGTGGTGCGCTTCGTGCCGTCGGGGTCGGAGGCGTACGAGCCCTCGGGGACCGTGTAGTGGAGCGGGTCGTAGCCCCAGTTGAAGCCGTCCTTCGCGGCGGCCTTCGCGACGCAGGCCTGCTGTTCCTCGGAGTCGGGGGCGTAGACGGACAGGTCGCAGGCGGGCTTACGCTGGTCGGCCTTCTTCTCCGGGACGGTCCCGATGTCGAAGACGGGCAGCAGGTGCACGTAGCTGGTGCCGGAGTCCGCGAGCTCCGCGAGGTGCTTCATGCCGTCGGAGCGGGTGTCGGTGAAGGCGAGGTACTCGCCGGGGTGCTTCGACGTCGGGTCCGTGATCGAGAAGTCACGGACGTGCAGCTCCTGGATCTGGGCGTCGCGGAGCGGGACGGCGGCGGGCTTCTTCAGTGCGGACCAGCCGCGCGGCGCGAGCTTCGGGTCGTCGAGGTCGACGACGAGACTGCGGGCGGAGTCGGCGGTCAGGGCGGTGGAGTAGGGGTCGGTGACCTTGTTGGTGACCAGCTTCTGGACGGTGGGGGCCCAGACCTGGACGGCGTAGCGGTAGGGCTTGCCCGTCCAGGACTTCTTGCCGGTGACCGACCAGACGCCGGTGCGGTCGTCGCGCCGCATCGGGACGGTCTTCCCGTCGAGTTCGAGCGAGACCGTACGGGCGGTGGGGGCCCAGACGGAGAGGGTCGGGGCGTCCTTGCGGAAGACGGGCCCGAGGGCGGCGCCGCTCGCCGCCTTCCCGTACAGCTCGTCCAGGACACCCGCGGTCTGTACGCCGGTGGCGGCGAGCAGGGCTCCGTTGGCGGCGCGCTGGGTGGCGATCAGCTGGCCTCGGAGGGACTCGCGGACGCGGTCCCGGTCCCGTGTGTCGACGGTGAACGCCGGATAGTCCTTGAGGTGCGGGTACTTCGCCTTCTGCGCGTCGGTGAGCCCGGTGGCGCCGAGCCGGAGCCACTGCCCCTCGTCGGAGAGCGCGCCGTCGACGACGGAGATGCCGCCCTCCTTCGCGTACACGAGCTGCTGGCTGGTGGCGTCGGTGGCCTTCACCTTCCAGACGACGGTGTCCGCGTCGATCCACTGGGCCTCGGCCTTGGCGAGGTCGGGCGTGGGCACCCCGCCGGCCTGCGGCAGCAGGTAGCCGGGCTTGCCGCCGAGCATCCAGACCTCGTGCCCGTAGGAGGCGATGTCGAGGGACTGGTCGCTCGGGAGGTCCTTCTCGTCTCCCTTGTGGAGGATGTAGCTGAGCGAGGTGGCGCCGTCGGTGAGCGGGACCTCGAAGGTGACTCCGTAGGCGTCGCTCTTCACGGGCTGCAGGGGCTTGGCCCAGTCCGTGGGGGCGGCGGCACCGGTCCAGGTGTGCAGGCCCCAGCCGTCGTAGTCGCCGTCGGCCCGGTGGTAGTGCAGGACGGCCTTGCCCGTGTCCTGCGGCGGGGCCTCGGGCGCCTCGGTGCTCTGGCCCTCCTTGCCCTGCTCGATCCAGACCTGGCCGGTCCTGGCGAGGTCGACGGTCCGCTCGTGGCCGTCGGCCGTGCCGTCCTTCTCGACGGTGTACGGCACCGAGGAGGCACCCTCGTCGAGGTCGATCCAGGCGAAGGCGCCGTAGGCGTCCCGGCCGATGAAGTCGGCGGTGCTGTCGCCGGACCTGAGCTGCCAGCCCTCGTAGTCGCCGTCCGCGCGCTTGTAGTGGACGACGGCCTGGTCACGGTCGACCGCGACGGGCTTCGGGGCGGGCGGGGTCCGGCCCGCGGTCGTGGAGGCGAGGGCGCTCGTGGTGCGCCCCACCCGGTCGACGGCCACGGCCTTGTAGCGCAGCGCGGTCCCGGCCTGCACCGACGCGTCGAGGTGCTGGGTGACCTTGTACGGGGCGTGGTCGGCGGAGCCGAGGGTGGTCCACTTCCCGTCGCCGGTCTGCGCGGCGAACACGACGCGGTTCAGGTCCCCGCCGTCGACGTCGGCGGTGAGCTCGACGGTGCCGGTGGCTCCGGCCGCCGGGGCCTTCAGGGTGAGGGAGGGCGTGGTGGCGGGGGTACCGAGCTGCTTGTCGGCGCGGAGCACGAGGCTGGACAGCGCGGGCACGGTGACCTCGACGGTCTTGTCGGCGGCGCTGCGGACCGTGCCGTTACCGCCGTACAGCGTACGGAAGTTCATGCCGGCGGACTCGGTGGGGAGCTTCACCGTCCGCGCCTCGGTGCTGTTGTTGGAGGCGACGAGGTATTCGTACGGGCGCGTGGTGTCCGTGCGCGAGAAGGCGTGGACGGAGTCCTTCGCGTAGCGCTCGGTCTGGGTTCCGTCGCGCAGGGCAGGGTGCTCCCGGGTGAGCTTCGACAGGGCCGCTATGGAGCGGTAGAGCGGGTGGCCGGTGTCGTACGCGTCGGAGGCGTGCGTGCGGTCGGTGCCCAGCTGGTCGTCGTCGAGGTAGTCGGCGGTCTTCGAGGCGAACAGCGTCTGGCGGGCGTCCTTGTCGCCGCCCGCCCCGGTGTAGCCCTGCTCGTCGCCGTAGTAGACCACCGGGTTGCCGCGGCCGAGGAACATCAGCTCGTTGGCCAGGCGGGCGCGGTCCAGGAGCTCGGCGTCGGAGGCCTTCGGGTTGTCCTGCTTCAGGAAGGTCCCGATGCGGCCCATGTCGTGGTTGCCGAGGAAGGTGACCTGCTCGTAGGCGTTGGCCTTGTCGGTGGTGTAGCGGTAGTCGTCCGCGTAGACGGCGGCGAGCTTCGAGGCCGGGGCGCCCTGGGACGCGTACTGCCGGGCGGCTTCCTGGAACGGGAAGTCGAGGGTCGCGTCGAGCCTGCCGCGCGTCACGTAGGGCGAGGTGATCGCGGTGTCGGCGGAGTAGACCTCGCCGAACATGAAGAAGTCGTCCCGGCCGTGCTTCGCCGCGTATCCGTCGAGGGCGGTGGCCCACTGGGTCCAGAAGTCCATGTCGACGTGCTTGACGGTGTCGATGCGGAAGCCGTCGATGTCGAAGTCGCGGACCCACTTCTGGTAGATCTTCTCCATGCCGGAGACGACCTCGGGGCGCTCGGTCCACAGGTCGTCGAGGCCGGAGAAGTCGCCGTACTCGGTGGACTCGCCGGCATAGGTCGAGTCGCCCCTGTTGTGGTACATCGTGGCGTCGTTGAGCCAGGCGGGGACCTTCTTGCCGGTGTTCACCGGGGTGTACGGGAAGGAGTCGGCGTCCACCTTCGCCATGCCCCGGGTGTCGTCGAAGGGCCGGCCGTCCTCGTCGAGGTACGGGAAGGCGCCCTTGGGCTTGTAGCCGTACTTCTTCTCGGCGTAGTCGACGGTGTCGGCCGTGTGGTTGGTGATGACGTCGAAGAAGACCTTCATGCCCTTGCCGTGGGCCTTGTCGATCAGCTTCGTGAGGTCGGCGTTCGTCCCGAAGTGCGGGTCGACCTGGGTGAAGTCGGTGATCCAGTAGCCGTGGTACCCGGCCGACGTGTTGTCGCCGGTGCCCTGCACGGGCCGGTTCTTGAAGATCGGCGCGAGCCAGATCGCGGTGGTGCCGAGCCCCTTGATGTAGTCGAGCCGCTGGGTGAGGCCCTTGAGGTCACCGCCCTGGTAGAACCCCTTGTCCGTGGGGTCGAAGCCGGTCTCCGTCCGCGAGCCGGTGAGGCCGCCCCGGTCGTTGGAGGTGTCGCCGTTCGCGAACCGGTCGGGCAGCACGAAGTAGAACTGCTCACGGGTCAGGTCGTGCCTGGCCGGTTCCTTCGCGAGTTTCGCGTCCGAGGGCGGTGCGGGGGGTCTGGGTGCGGCGGACGCGGTGGCCGCCGGCACGACGGGCAGCAGCGCCGCGCACAGTGCGGCGACGGCTCCCCGACGGAGGGTGGTTCGGGACACGGGCGGGTACTCCTCGGCGTTCGGGGATCGGGCTGTGCGGTGGAGCGGTGCGGGCCGGGAACGCTCACCCTCGCGTCCCCGGCCCGCGACGAGCGGGGTCAGCTGCGCCAGACGTCGGCGGTCAGCGCGACCTTTCCGGAGGACGGCACGGTGGCGGTGCGGTTGGCGCCGCTCTCCCACGTGACGTTGCCGCTCGCGTCCTTGCGGAGGTACTTGTACTCGAAGGAGGTCCCGGCGGGCAGTGCCACGTCGAGCTTCCAGACCGGGTAGGAGGCCGGGTCGAGCTTCAGTGCGCTGCCGGGTGCCCAGCTGCCGAGGGCCGCCTGGCTGCCGGTGACGTAGATGTTCTGGCCGACCTGGGTGGTGGCGTTCACGCCGAAGGAGGCTCCGGACTGACCGGTACCGGGGTCGGGGGTCGTACCGCCGCCCGTGCAGGTCCGGGCGCCCACGTGCAGGGCGACGGCGGTGTTGGATCCGAGGGTCGCGGTGAACTGCCCGGAGCTGTTGACGGTGACGCCCTTGCCGGACTGGACGTCGCAGTAGTCACCGGCCGGCAGCGACGTCTGGAAGGTGCGGCTCAGCGACGAGCCCTCGTGGTTGATGGCGACGTACGCCTTGGAGCCCCGGCCGAACGCGATCTGGTCGCCGCCGTTGTCCCACCAGTTCGTGACCGCCTGGCCGCGGGCGGTGTTGCGGAAGCCGACCATGGAGGAGATCTCGCGCCAGGCGTGCTGGCACTTCCAGCCGTCGCTGTAGCAGGCGTTCACCTGGCCGCCGTTGGGCGGACCGGCGTCCTTGTCGGACCACTCGTAGCCGGAGTGGACGTCCGGGGAGCCGTAGGGGTAGGCCAGCATGAAGACGCTCGCCAGCGTGTAGTTGGCGCCGTCCTTGTAGTTCAGGGTGTCGCCGCCGCGCTCGGTGTCGTGGTTGTCGACGAAGACGGCGGACCTGCCCGACTCCATGAAGCCCCAGCCCTCGCCGAAGTTCTTCAGGTAGGCGAGGTTCTCGTTGTTGAAGACCTGCTTGAGACCGCGTCCGTAACGGAACTCCTGGACGTCACCGCTGCCGAGGTACTCGGAGGGCGACACGGCCTCGCCCGCCCCGTAGATCGCCTCGTGCTTCCAGTACACACCCGGGTTGCTCAGCCGGGACTTGATGTTCGCGAGGTCGGCGGCCGGCATGTGCTTGGCCGCGTCGATACGGAAGCCGTCGACGCCGAGGGAGAGGAGATCGTTGAGGTACCCGGCTATCTTGCCGCGGACGTAGTCCTCACCGGTGTCCAGGTCCGCGAGACCGACCAGTTCGCAGTTCTGGACGTTGGCGCGGTCGCCGTAGTTGCTGATCTGCGACTGGCAGTCGTTCATGTCGTTGGCCGAGTAGAGGCCCGGGTAGTTGTACTTGGTGTACGAGGAGCCGCCCGTGCCGGTGCCTGATCCGGCCGACATGTGGTTGATGACCGAGTCGGCGATGACCTTCACACCCGCGGAATGGCAGGTGTTCACCATGTTCGCGAAGGCGGCGCGGTCGCCGAGACGTCCGGCGATCTTGTAGCTGACGGGCTGGTACGAGGTCCACCACTGGGCACCCTGGATGTGCTCCTGGGGCGGCGAGACCTGGACGTACCCGTATCCGGCGGGACCGAGGCTGCTGGTGCACGCCTGGGCCACGGAGCTGAACTTCCACTCGAACATCACCGCGGTGACGTCCTTCTCTCCGGGTGGCGCGGCCTGCGCCGTACCGGCGGCGCCGAGCCCTGCGGGGACGGCGAGCACGGCGGCGCCCATGGTGAGGGCCAGCGCGCCGGACAAGGGCCTGCGTGCCATGACGTTCCTCCTGCGGTGGGGGAAGTGCGGGGGATGGCGGAGCAGCCTCCATGGCAACGCGCCGTGCCTTCAAGGCTCATGAAGGTTCTTGCAGCAAGGATGCAAAACCCTGTGTGCCGCAGACCGTACGAGCCTGACCTGCCCTGGTCAACCCCCTGGACACGACCCGATTACACGCCGCTCACATCCGCGAAATCTCGGAGATTTCTTCCTGCAAGGTCTTACGCAAAATATTGCGCGGCTGTTAAGTTCGTCCCGACTCCGGCCCGGTCGGCCGGGGGGCCGGTCCGCCGGGCCCCACGCGCCCGGCCGACCGGTCCGGTCACGCCATGGAGGGGCCCGGACATCGCTTCCCCGCCGGCCCGCCCTGGGCCGATGTCCGGCCCCTTCCTGCGCGTGACCCCGGTGACGACGGAGAGCGCCGCCGCACGTCCCCCCGACTCACCGTGCGAGCGGGCGCCCCGCGCGTCGCCGCACACCTTCGCCGCCTTGGGCAGGTCGTGCACTCAGTAGGTGTGCCCGGGCCAGTGCGGGTCCTCCCAGCGGGCGGGCCCGGAGACCCCGAGCAGCCGTACGCAGTGGCGCAGTTCCTCGGAGGCGCCCTGGGAGTCCAGACGAGCGGGGGCGTGGACGGCCAGCCAGGCGCTCAGCTCGCCTATCAGCTTCTCGTCGTGGACCCAGGCGTACCAGGGGAGTTCGCCTCCCAGCAGGTCGTACTCCCAGTGGTCCACGGCTTCCACGAGCCTCCGGTCGGCCGTGGGGTCGACCGCCCTCTCCCATTCGGCGAGCCAGGGAGCCACCGCGCCCGAGGCCTCGGCGCACAGGGCGAAGACTTCGTACGCCGGGACGGCGGGGTCGGGCGCCGTGAGACTGTCGGCCCACCACGCGTGCAGGAACTCCCGCACGGATGCGGCCTGCGGGGCGGGCCACTGCTGCCATCCGCCACGTGCGAAGGACTGGCCCACGTCCCCCATGTCGAAGAGCGGCTCCACCCGGCCGTCGACGAGAGCGGCGGCGAACTGGGGCAGTATGCGGCGCAGTACGGCCCCGTGATCGCACCAGTCGACCGCCTGCCAGGTGCGTCGCAGCAGGTCGGGGGCGAGTTCCACGTCGGGTGTCTTGAGCTGGGCGAGTTCCTCCGCGCTGCCCCAGTGACACTCGCAGTTGTTCTCGTCCGGGACGGCCGTCATCCCACCGAAGGTGGTGGCGAGGTCGGCGAGCGCGGCGTCGAGACGGAGGCGGGACGGTGTCCGGCCGGTCTGGGTCATGGGCTGTCGCCTTTGTGACTCCGGACGGTCGCGCCGACCGAAGAGCGACACGTTACAGGCTTCCGAGCCGGCTCACTGCTCGGACGGCGCGTCCTCGCCGAAGATCTCTTCGGCGGTGGCGACCACGGCGGAACGGAGCAGCCACCCGCGCAGGAGTTCCGGGTCTCGGCAGGTGGTGATCTTCTCCCGGGTGGCATGAGCGACGTCGATGCGACGCGCACCGAGAACGATCAGGATGTTCTCGGCCCGGCCCTCAGCCCGGCCCTCTTCCCGGATTTCCTCGGAGAGGGGTGAGACGTAGAAGGAGAGATCAGCCATGCGTTTTCTCCGCTCTTGTGCAGGCGAGAGACCTGTGCCGGTGCACGGGGCCGCCGGCACCGGCACCGACGTCGGCACTACCGGTGGGCGGGGGCTTCCTCGTCGAAGATCTCGTCGGAGGTGGTGGCGAACGCCGCACGAACCAGCCACCGGCGGAGCAGGTCCGAGTCACCGCAGGCGGTCACCTTCACGCGAGTGGCGTGGTTGATGTCGACACCACGCGCATCAAGGACGAGCAGCACATCCTCGGCGGCCCTCTCGACATGCCCCTCGGCACGGCCCTCGTCCCGGATCTCCTCGGACAGCGGCGAGGTGTAGAAGGAAAGATCCACGGCCACCAGATTCCTCCACTGTTGTGCGGCCGGGCGGTTGCCCAGGCCTTGTGCGATGAATTCGACGAAGGGTCCTACGATCACATCCGGTGCGTCGCGCAGAGCGACGGACATCGTCTTCAGTATCGCATCGACGTCCGGATTGTCAGCGTGTGTGATCGCCGAGAGCGTGGCGAGCGCGAGGTCTTTTCGCGCCTCTGCCACGTTCCTGATGACGGGCATGTTGTGGGGTCCCGCCACGAGGGGGCGGGTCGTGACTGTCGGCCATTGGGGCAGGCCGATGGTGAGGGGACGGGCCGCCCATGCGGCAGTGGCGTGATCCTGGCAGATCACGAGGAGCAGCACCGGGATCCGGTACTTGTTGTTGAGGTACGTGACGTAGTAGGGCCAACTGGCCGTCTTGCCGGGGTCCTTCTTGCCCTGGGCTTCGACGATGAGGAGGAAGGGCCCGTCGTTCTGCGTCTCGATGCGCAGGAGGGTGTCGACGCGCCGTTCGAGCGGTTCGGTCTCGGTGAGGTCGACGGTCAGGGGCTTGCCCGCCCCGAGGGGCGGCAGGTCGAGCCCGAGGACGCCGGAGAGCCGGGAGAAGAGGCCCGGGTCTTCCTGGAAGATGCGGTGCATCGCTTCGTGGGGTGCGCTGACCATGGAGTTCCGTTCGGGATCAGGCGGTGGGGGCAGGTCGGTCTGCTGGGTACCCATCGGGAAGCCTTCGCTTCCTCGTCGGTCCAGGCCCTCGATCGGGTGCCGATGGGGGCGAGCATATGCCCGGTAATACGTACTAAATCCAGCTCAGTTGCTTCATGTCACCCGCGTGAGTGACGGCGGGTCGAGCCGGGCACCTCGGGCTCCGCGCCCCGGCGGCGGTGGTCACCGGACGAGGTCGAGTTCGGCCCAGACCGTCTTGCGCAGGGCGGGTTCGGCATCGATGCCCCAGCGGTCCGCGAGCGCCCCGACGATCAGCAGACCGCGCCCCGACTCGGCTTCGCCTCCGGCCTCCACGACGGTCCCGGGCGCAGGAGGCAGCCGTTCGCCCCGGGCGTCGGTCACCTCGATGCGGAGTACCGCGTCGCGGTGAACGGTGAGGCGCAGCCGGAAGTCCCGGCCCTCCGCGCGGCCGTGCAGCACGGCGTTCGTGGCCAGCTCGGCCACGATGTGCGCGGCCGCCCCGGTGGGCAGCCCCCAGTCCCCCAGGTGCGCCGTTGACAGCAGACGGGCGAGCCTGGCGCCCCGGCGGGTGGGCGAGAGCAGCACGGTGAACTGGCGCGTGGGAGCGGAATGTTCGGTTCGAGTGATTTCTTGGGTCACGTCCTCCAGAGTGGCCCCGCCTGCCTACCGTGATGAGCGACAAACCGGTTACGTACGGTGATTGTCCCGACCTTGTCCAGTGCTGTCCCGGCTGTCCGGGGTGACTCGCGGGGGACGGCCGACGTTGGTGCGGGAACGGCAGGCGCATCGGAAGTGGGGTACGGATGACCGTGGATGAGACCGGTACGGCTCAGGGTGACGCAGGGGCGGACGAGCCCGGCTGGGACGTGGATCCCGACGACGAGTCGGGAGCCGCCATGGCGGCGACGGTGGGTCGCCAGATCAAGGCCTGGCGGGAAGCGGCAGGCATGCGGGCCAGCGAGTTCGGGGCCGCGATCGGATACGGGGAGGACCTGGTCTACAAGGTCGAGGGCGGCCGTCGCATCCCCCGCCCCGAGTTCCTGGACCGTGCCGACGAGGTGCTGGGGGCGGGCGGCAAACTCGCACTGATGAAACGGGAGCTGGCGGAGGTCCGCTACCCGAAGAAGGTGCGGGAGCTGGCGAAACTGGAAGCGCGGGCAGTCGAGCTCTTGGCCTACGGCTGCCATAACCTGCACGGCCTGTTGCAGACGGAGGAGTATGCGCGGGCGTTGTTCGGGATGCGGCGTCCGGCGTTCTCGCTGGACGAGGTGGAGAGGTTGGTGGCGGCTCGCGTGGCTCGGCAGTCCATCTTCGATCGATCACCTGCACCGGAGCTGAGTTTTGTCCAGGAAGAGGTGACACTGCGGAGGCATCTGGGGGGCAGAATGGTTCTACGTCGGCAGCTCGAACACCTGCTCACACTTGGGCAGTTGCGGAACGTCGAAATCCAGATCATGCCGACCGGGCGCGACGACCACGCGGGCATGGGGGGTGAGATGCAGGTGCTGAAATTCGGGGACGGCTCAGCAGTCGGACGCTCCGAGGGGGACTTCGGAAGCCGCCCGGTCGCAGACCCGAAGCATCTACGGATCATCGAACTGCGGTGTGGCATCATCCGGGCTCAGGCTCTCACGCCTCGGGAGTCACTGGCCTTCATCGAGCAAGCGCTAGGAGAGACATGACCCACAAGCCCTCCGCCGGTGAATCCACGGAGCTGAAGTGGTTCAGAAGCAGCTACAGCGACAGCAGCAACAGCAACGAATGCGTCGAGGTGGCGACCACCCCCGGCGCCGTCCACGTCCGTGACTCGAAGGACGATCGCGGCCCCCACCTGGGATTCGCCCCCACCACCTGGGAAGCCTTCCTCGCGTACGCCTCCGCGAACTGACGACTGAGCTCCGGCCGGCGGGAGCTCAGCGGTCACGTACAGTTCCCGTCCCTGGACCGTGAACGGCGAGGGCCGGTCAGGCGCGACCCGCGAAACGCAGGGCCCGCGCCAGCCAGTCCAGTTCCCCGGAAGCGTCGGGAGAGGCGTGCTGCCCGCGCACCCGGGCGACGAGTCCGCGGTAGCGCTCCGCCCCCGCCTCGATCCCGGCCTCCAGGCACACCAGCACGGCGGCCCGGTCGGTGTCGGCGAACAGCTCGGACAGCAGATCGGCCGCCGCCGGTTCCTCGGGAGCGACACCGCCCGCCCTGACCTCCCCGACCCTCTGCACGATGTGCCTGGCCCACCAGATGGACGCCCCCGGGGGACGGGCGTTCCCGGGTGACGGGATACTCAGCTCCAGCATGGTGCGCATGCGGGTGCGGAATCCGGGGTCCCGCACCAGCTCCGCCAACTCGATCCAGGCGTCGACCTGTTCGGGCGTGGGGTCGTCGGGCAGGTCGATGCTGAAGGTGCTCATGCGGTCGTACAGGCGCGATTCCCCGTGGAGACCGCCGAACACCTCCACCTTGAACTCGTCGATGATCTGCTTTCGTTCGGCGGCGGAAAGCCGTGCCAACCGGTTCATCAGGGCTGTCTCCTCAGCGGTCGAACCGCGTTTCGATACGGTGGCCAGGACGGCCCTGCTCACCTCGAGGGAGCGGATCTGCGCGTCGAGCGCGGCCACGTGCACCTCCGCGACCTCGGCGACCGTGCTGCGGCCGCTCAGGACGCGGCGCACCTCGTCGAGCCCGAGGCCCAGCTCCCTCAGGGTTCGGACCAGCTCGACGCGGGCCACGGACTCCCCGTCGTAGAGCCGGTAGCCGCCCACCGTGCGGGCAGCGGGCGGCACCAGTCCCTCGTCCGACCAGAAGCGCAGGGTGCGCACCGGGAGTCCGGTGCGGTGCGCGAGCCGGCCGATGGTGAGCGCGTCGGGTCGTTCGTCTTCCATGAGCGAGATCCTGGACCCTCCAGCCGCTGGAAACTCAAGGGGCTGGGCACGTGACGACGGCTCAGCCGGTCGGACGCACCGGGGCCGCGTCCGTTCGGTTCCCGGAACGCCGCCGTCCGGGGGACCGGGTAACTACTTCCACGCGACGGCCACGACTGCCGCCGCCGCAGTGAACGTCCCCACGGCGTAGAAGGCCCATGGCCGCCTGTTGCGCATGCCGACCAGCGCGGTCACTGCAACCAGGACATCCAGGGCCAGCTTCACCTGCATCTTCGTGTCATCGACCGGCAGGTCCTGGGATATCCGGGTCCAGATGAGCCCCGCACCCGTGACCAGTTGGACGACCGCGCTGCTCACCATGTAGCCGCCGGTCACCGGGTCCTTCCCCCTCAGCTGGTAGAAGACGCCGCCCATGAGTGCGGCGAATCCGAAGAGGTGGAAGACGAGGAACACATACCGAAGGATCTCCATGCCAGGCATCTCTCTGCTAGGACGAGTTGACGATCCCTCATGTACGGGAAGGCCCACTGCTGCCACCCACGGTTCTCACGCCAGCCATGAGGCACCGGTGATTCACCGCAAGGTGAGGGGCGTCGCGGATTCGATGCGCGACAGCTTCTCAGGGTTGCGGACGGCGTAGAGACCGGTGATGCGGACGCCTTCCACGTGGACCGCGACGATGCTGTCCAGCTCACCGTCCAGGCGTAGCGCGAGCGCTGGACCGCCGTTGACCGTGGTGGGGCCGAAGGTGAGCCTGGTCATGTTCCTGCCCATGCCACCGGCCAGCAGGCGGGCCACTTTGCCGGCGCCGACGATCGGCCGTAGCGCGGCGTGCTTCACGCCGCCGCCGTCGCCCAGGTAGACGACGTCGGGCGCGAGTACGTCGAGCAGTTCCTGCAGGCCCCCGCCCTTCAGCGCCCGCACGAACGACTCCACGACCGCCCGCGCCTGTTGTTGGGGGACCACGGTGCGTGGACGCCGGGCGTCCACGTGACGGCGTGCCCGGTGCGCGATCTGGCGGACGGCTGCCGGGGTCCTGTCGACCGCCGCCGCGATCTCGTCGTAGCCGACGTCGAAGACCTCTCGCAGCACGAAGACGGCCCGTTCGGTCGGTGCCAACGTCTCCAGGACCAGCATCACGGCCATCGACACGCTCTCGGCGAGTTCGGCGTCCTGGGCCACGTCCGGCGTGGTCAGCAGCGGTTCCGGCAACCAGGGGCCGACGTACGACTCCTTGCGCCGGGACATCGTGCGCAGCCGGTTGAGTGCCTGCCGGGTGGTGATCCGGACCAGGTACGCGCGCCGGTCGCGCACCGTGTCGAGGTCGACCTCGACCCACCGCAGCCACGTCTCCTGGAGGACGTCCTCGGCGTCGACCGCCGAGCCGAGCATCTCGTACGCGACGGTGAAGAGCAGGTTGCGCTGGGAGACGAAGACCTCGGTCGCCCGGTCGACGGCGCGTTCCTCGCTCATGCGGTCCTCCACCATGGTGCTGTCTCCCTCGTTCCGGACGGTCCGAGCTCAAGACACCACCTGGGCACCCCCTGTGACACCCTGTGACGCGGATCACCTCATGGGGACGGTGGCCGGCCGCCGTGCCCGAGCACCACCCCGAACCACTGCTCGGCGCCGTACTCCTCGAACCGCTCCACCTCGGTGAACCCGAGCTTCACCGCGAGGCGCATCGAGCGTTCGTTGGCCTCCTGGGTGCAGAGCACCACCGGCTCGCCGGGGCTCGCGTCGGCGAACCAGGCCAGCGCCGCCCGGCACGCCTCGGCGGCGTAGCCGTGCCCCCACGCTTCGGGCAGGAAGGTGTACCCGAGTTCGGCCTCACCGGCTTCCGGGCGGACGTGCCCGGGGCGTTCCGCGTCGCGCCGGTCGAGCGCGACCATGCCGATCATCGCGCCACCGAGCTCGACCACGAAGAGGCCGGGGCGCCGCCCGGGTACCTCGGGCACCGCGTGTTCGAGCTCGTCGCGCGGGCGGGCGCCGCCGAGGTAGGTGTGCACCTCCGTCGAGGCGAACATCTCGATGAACGCCGCACGGTCCCGGGCCTCGGACTCGCGGAGCACGAGCCGTTCGGTCCGTATCGGGGCGGGTGGCCAGGCGACGGTTCCGAGTCCGGTCATGGCGGGGAACCTATCGCACGGCGTGACAGCGGTCCGGGCCCTCCGGCCGGTCAGGCGGTCGGGACGGGGCCGGGTCCCCCCCCCTCCGGACCCGGCCCCGCACCTCCCCCTGTGCACCGCGCCCGTTCAGGCGCCGCGCGCCGCCGCGGTGGACCCCCGTACCACCAGCTCGGGCTGGAACACGTACTCCGTGCGCTGCACGGGACTTCCGGCGATCTCCTCCAGCAGCGCCCCCACGGCCGCAGCCGCCATCGCCTGCACCGGCTGACGCACGGTGGTCAGGGGCGGGTCGGTGAAGGCGATGAGCTGGGAGTCGTCGAAGCCGACGACGGAGACGTCCCGGGGGACGTCGAGTCCCCGCTCCCGCGCCGCCCTGACCACGCCGAGCGCCATCAGGTCGCTGCCGCAGACGATGCCGGTGCAGCCGCGGTCGAGCAGCGCGCCCGCCGCGACCTGGCCGCCTTCGACGCTGAACAGCGTCGAGCAGACCAGGAGTTCGGCTTCCTCGCGGTCCATGCCGAGCACGGACACGGCCGCGTCGACGAAACCGTCCCGCTTGCGCCGGGACGGCACGTAGCGCTGCGGCCCGATCGCCAGGCCGATCCGCCGGTGACCGAGCTCGGCGAGATGACCGACGGCCATCCGCACGGCGGCCTGGTCGTCCGGCGAGACGAACGGGGCGCTGATGCGCTCGTTGTAGCCGTTGATGAGGACGAACGGCACGCCGCGTTCGGTGAGCGCGGCGTAGCGCGACGGGTCGGCCGAGGTGTCGGCGTGCAGCCCGGACAGGAACACGATGCCGCCCACACCGCGCTCGACGAGCTGTTCGACCAGTTCGTCCTCGGTGGCGCCCCCGGGCAGCTGGGTGCAGAGCACCGGCGTGTAGCCGTGCCCCGCGAGCACCTGCTCCACGGACTGGGCGAACGCCGGGAAGATCGGGTTGACCAGTTCGGGCGTCACCAGCCCGATCAGCCCCGCGCTGCGCTGCCGCAGCCGTACGGGGCGTTCGTAGCCGAGGATGTCGAGCGCCGCGAGCACCCGCTGACGCGTGGTGTCCGCGACGCCCGGCTTCCCGTTCAGGACGCGGCTGACGGTCGCCTCGCTGACCGCGGCCTGACCGGCGATGTCGGAGAGCCGCAGCGCCGGTCCGGTCCTGGGCGCGGGGACGGTCACACCGTCCACCACACCGTGGTGTCGGCGGGCAGCTCGACGGTGGTGCCGTCGACGGCGACGGGGCCGCTGGCGAGCAGCAGCGCGCCGGGGGCGGTGATCCGCACCGGCGCTCCGGTGGTGTTGACGGTGGCGACGAAGCCGGGGCGGCCGAGGGCGAGCACGCCCTCGGGGGCGTCCAGCCACTCGACGTCCGTGCCGGCGCCGAGGCCCGGGTGCTCACGCCGTGCGGCGATCGCGGCGCGGTACAGCTCCAGCGTGGAACCCTGCACGCCGTCCTGGGCCTCGACGGAGAGCGCGCCCCAGGTGTCGGGCTGCGGCAGCCAGCTGCCACCGCCGCCGAAGCCGTACGAGCTTCCCTCGCGGGTCCACGGGATCGGCACCCGGCAGCCGTCGCGGAACCCGTCCTGGCCCTCGGCGCGGAAGAACGACGGGTCCTGGCGGGCCTCGTCGGGCAGGTCGGTGACGTCCGGGAGGCCCAGCTCCTCGCCCTGGTAGACGTAGGCGGAACCGGGCAGCGCCAGCATCAGCAGGGTGGCCGCGCGCGCCCGGCGCAGTCCGAGCTCGCGGTCTCCGGGGGTGCGGATCTGGGTGCCCAGGCCCGGCGGGTTGGCGAAGCGGGTGGCGTGCCGGGTGACGTCGTGGTTGGAGAGCACCCAGGTGGTGGGGGCGCCCACCGGACGCATCGCGTCGAGCGAGGAGTCGATGACGGCGCGCAGCTCGGCGGCGTTCCAGGCGGTCGACAGGTACTGGAAGTTGAAGGCCTGGTGCATCTCGTCCGGGCGCACGTAGTTGGCCGTGCGCTCGACGGTGGGGGTCCACGCCTCGGCGACCAGGACGCGGTCGCCGGAGTACTCGTCGAGGACGGTGCGCCAGCTGCGGTAGATCTCGTGCACGCCGTCCTGGTCGAAGAACGGCATGACATCGTTGCCCAGCAGTTTCAGCTGGTCGTGCGAGCCCAGGTCCGGCAGGCCCTCCGCCTTGACGAGGCCGTGGGCGACGTCGACACGGAAGCCGTCGACGCCCATGTCCAGCCAGAAGCGCAGGATGGAGCGGAACTCGTCGGCGACGGCCGGGTGCTCCCAGTTGAAGTCCGGCTGCTCGGGCGCGAAGAGGTGCAGGTACCACTCGCCGGGCGTGCCGTCGGGGTCGGTGGTACGGGTCCAGGCCGGGCCGCCGAAGATGGACTCCCAGTCGTTGGGCGGGAGTTCGCCGTCGGCGCCCTTGCCGGCGCGGAAGTGGTAGCGCTCGCGCAGGGCCGACCCGGGGCCCTCGGCGAGGGCGCGCTTGAACCACTCGTGCTGGTCGGACGAGTGGTTGGGCACCAGGTCGACGATGATGCGCAGGCCCAGTCCGTGGGCTTCGCGGATCAGGGCGTCGGCGTCCAGCAGGGTGCCGAACATCGGGTCGATGGCCCGGTAGTCGGCGACGTCGTAACCGGCGTCGGCCTGCGGGGAGGCGTAGAAGGGGCTGAGCCAGACGGCGTCGACACCGAGGTCCCGGAGGTACGGGAGCCGCGCGGTGACACCCGCGAGATCCCCCATGCCGTCGCCGTTTCCGTCGGCGAAGCTGCGCGGGTACACCTGGTAGATCACCGCGTCCTGCCACCAGCCGGTGCGGTGGCCCGGGGCGTCGTCGGACGTGCCGGTGGAGGGGGCAGCGAGGTGCTGGGTCATGTCGTCCCTGGGGTGTCTGGGTGGGGGGCGGCGCCGGTGCCCGGTCGGGGTCCGGCGCCGCCGTGACGTTGCGTGCGGTCGTACGGGGACTGGGTGCGTCAGCCCTTGACGGCTCCGGCGGACATGCCGGTGACCAGGTGCTTCTGCGCGAACAGGAAGACCAGCGCGGCCGGGATCGCGATGAGCACGGACGCCGCGGTCATCGGGCCCCACTGGGCTCCGTACTGGTTGACGAACTTCTGCAGTCCGCCGGCGAGCGTGAGGTTCTCGTCACCCACCATGAAGGCGGAGGCGTAGGCCACTTCGCCCCAGGCGGTGATGAAGGAGTAGAAGGCGGTGACGGCGAGGCCGGGCTTGGCGAGCGGCAGGATGAGCCGCCAGAACGTGCCGAACGGGGTGAGCCCGTCGACCTGCCCCGACTCGTCGATCTCGCGCGGGATCGTGTCGAAGAAGCCCTTCATCATCCAGGCGCAGAAGGGCACCGAGATGGTGAGGTAGGTGATGACGAGTCCGGCCGGCTGGTTGAGCAGGCCCATCGTCGACATGATGTTGTAGATCGGCACGATGAGGACGGCCACCGGGAACATCTGGGTGACGAGCAGCGTCCACATCAGCCCGCGCTTGCCGGGGAAGCGGAAGCGGCTGACGGCGTAGCCGGTGGTGGCGGAGACGAAGACGCCGATGACGGTCGAGAGTCCCGCGACGATCACGGAGTTGCCGAACCAGGCCAGGAACTCGGTGTCCTTGATCAGGTTGGTGTAGTTCTCGAACGTCGTCTCTTTGAAGAAGTCTGTGGTCGACGCGAACTTCGCGGGCTTCAGCGACGTCAGCAGGACCCACAGCACCGGGAAGACCGCGATCACCGAGGTGATGATCAGGGTGAGGTGCAGGGCCAGGGACGCGGCCGGCGAGCGGTCGCCCCGGCGGCGGACCTTGCGGGCGCCGTGCCGGGCGGAGGGTGCGGTGGCGGTGGTCACCAGTTGTCTCCCTGCGTGCGGAGCACTCGCCGGTACACCATGGCGAAGAGCATCAGGAGTACGAGGATCAGCACGCCCCAGGTGGAGGACTGCGCGAAGTCGCGCGGGCTGATCTCGAAGGAGAATTTGTACGCCTGGGTGACCAGGATCTGCGTGGCCTCACCGGGTCCGCCGCGGGTCAGCAGGAAGATCACCGGGAACATGTTGAAGGTCCAGATGGTGGAGAGCAGGACCACCGTGGTGGAGACCGGGCGCAGTCCGGGAAGCGTGACGTGGCGGAAGCGCTGCCAGGCGGTGGCGCCGTCCATCTCCGCGGCCTCGTACTGCTCGGCGGGGATCGACTGCAGTCCGCCGAGGAGGGCGACCATCATGAACGGCACGCCGAGCCAGACGTTGACGGCGATGACGGAGAACTTCGCCCAGGTGGGGTCGTTCAGCCAGGGTATGCCGTCGATACCGGCGCCGCCGAGGATCTTGTTCAGCAGCCCGTTGTTCTCGTTGTAGAGGAAGCGCCAGGCGAAGACCGACACGAAGCCGGGGATGGCCCAGGGCAGGATCAGGGCCATGCGGTAGGCGGAGCGGCCGACGATCCTGCGGTTGAGGATGTTGGCGAGGGCCATGCCCAGGCAGAAGGTGATGGTCACACAGGAGACCGTCCACACCAGGGTCCAGCCGAGCGTCCCGAGGAACTGGTTGCCGGTCAGGGCGTCGGCGTAGTTGTCCAGACCCACGAACTCGTAGGTGGCGGGCATCTCGTTGACGCCGATGGACCGGGCGACGTTGCGCTCGTTGGCGTCGGTCATCGACAGCCAGATGCCGCGGACCAGCGGGTAGCCGATGATCACGCCGATCACGAGCACGACCGGGGCGACCATGGTCCAGGCGTACCAGTGGACCGACAGGGCGCGCCGGAACCTGCTCGGCGGCGGGGGGTTACCAGTACCGCGGCTCCGGCCGCGGGCGACGTCGTCGCCCGCGGCCTTCGCCACCGACTGGCTGGTGTGGACAGCCATCAGCCGGCCTGCCTTCCTGAGTTACTTCCAGCCCTTGAGGAGCTTGCGGTAGGAGTCGCCGGTCGCCTTGGCGGCCTTCTCCGGCGTGGTCTGGCCGGTGAGGACCTTGGTGTACTCGACGTTCAGCGGGGCGAAGAGGCTGCCGGTCTCCGGGATCCACGGACGCTCGACCGCGGTCTCGACGACGGGCTTGAAGAACTGGACGATCTCGCTGTTCACGGCCTCCTTCTTGGAGTACGCGGAGGTGCGGGTCGGCAGCAGGTTGAGCTCACCCGCGGTCTGTGCCTGGGCCTCGACCGAGGTCATGTACTCGACGAACGCGTAGGAGGCGTCGAGGTTCTTGGAGCCCGCGTAGACACCGAGGTTGTGGCCGCCCTGCGGAGCGCCCTGGCCCGCGGTGCCGGCCGGCACCGTGGAGATGCCCAGGTTCGCCTTGTCGGTGAACTCCTTGCCGGTCAGGGTGTCGGCCACGGCCCAGGGGCCGTTGATCATCATGGCGACGTCGCCGTTCTTGAACGACTGCATCATGTTCTCCCAGCCGTCCGTGGCGTCGGTCTTCGCCGTCCCGGAGTCGACGAGGTCCTTCACGACACCGAACGCCTTGACGCCCGCGGCGTTGTCCACGGTGACGGTCTTCGCGTCGGCGTCGACCAGGTCACCGCCCTCGCCGTAGAGGAAGGAGAGGAAGTAGTACGAGTCGTCGCCGCGCAGGTAGAGGCCGGTCTTGCCGGTCTTCTTCTTGATCTTCTCGGCGACGGTCTTCAGGTCGGCGATCTTCGCCGGCGGCTCGACGCCCGCGTCAGCGAACATCTTCTTGTTGTAGAAGATGCCCATGGAGTCGATCACCTGCGGGACCGCGTACGTCTTGCCCTTGTACTTGGTCGAGGCGGCGGCCTGCTTGAGGAAGTCGCTGTCGTCCTTGAGCGCCGCGGTGCCGTCCAGCGGGGCCAGGTAGCCGAGGTCGGCGAACTCGGGGGTCCAGGCGACCTCGGAGCGGATGACGTCGGGGGCGCCGGAACCGGCCTGGGCCGCGTTCTTGAACTTGTTCTGCGCCTCGCCGAAGGGAACGTTGACGTACTTGACGTCGACCTTCGGGTGCTTCTTCTCGAAGCCCTCGGCGATCTTCTTGAAGACCTTGTCCTCGCTGCCGACGTTCGAGGTGTCCCACCAGGTCACCGTGCCGGAGAGCTCGCCCGAGCTCTTGCTGCCGCCGGACTCGTCGTCGCCTCCGCAGGCGGTCGCCGCGAGCGCCAGGGTCGCGACCAGGGCGGTGGCCGTTATGCCACGTCGCATCTGAACTCCTTCAACTGCCGTACCGCTCCGTCGCGGCGCCGGGTCGACGTGAACGTAACAAGGATGAAAGACGACCGAAAGACCTTGCGGAATATTTCTGCAAGCACCGCTGATCGTTACATTGGCGTGTCCGCAAGGTTGCCGTCAAGCCTCTTGACGGAAGCCCTTTCACCCTGCCCATGCCTGGCCAGGCCCGCCGTAGCAGCGGTACGACGATCTGATCGCAGGGGGCCGGGTGCGCCCGCAAGGACTTGCAAGATGTTGCTGCGGGAGGGCCGTCCAGCGGTGACGGCCGGGGCCGTCCGGCCGGATCCCGTGCATGGTGGGCAATCCGACACGCGCCCGGTACAGTCCATTGCCATGACCGCACGGCTTGCCGATATCGCAACTCAGGCGGGGGTCAGCGAAGCGACGGTCAGCCGCGTACTGAACGGCAAGCCCGGTGTCGCCGCGACCACCCGTGAATCCGTCCTGGCGGCGCTCGACGTCCTCGGCTACGAACGCCCCGTCCGGCTGCGCCGGCGCAGCGCGGGCCTCGTCGGCCTGATCACGCCCGAGCTGGAGAACCCGATCTTCCCGGCGCTGGCCCAGGTCATCGGCCAGGCGCTCACCAGGCAGGGCTACACACCGGTCCTGGCGACGCAGACGCCGGGCGGCTCCACCGAGGACGAGCTCACCGAGATGCTCGTCGACCGCGGCGTCTCGGGCATCATCTTCGTCTCCGGACTGCACGCGGACACCTCCGCCGACATGCAGCGCTACGAGCAACTGCGCGCCCAGGGTGTCCCCTTCGTCCTGGTCAACGGCTTCTCCCCCAAGGTGCAGGCGCCGTTCATCTCCCCCGACGACCGTGCGGCGATGCGGCTCGCGGTGACACACCTGGTGGCACTGGGGCACCAGCGCATCGGACTGGCGGTCGGGCCGAAGCGCTTCGTTCCGGTGCTCCGCAAGATCGAGGGGTTCCACGCCACGATGCGGGAGCAGCTCGGTCTCACCGCCGACGCGGTGGAGGAGCTGATCCAGCACTCCCTGTACACGCTGGAGGGCGGGCAGGCGGCGGCCTCGGCACTGATGGAGCGCGGGTGCACCGCGGTGGTGTGCGCGAGCGACATGATGGCGCTCGGTGCCATCCGGGCGGCCCGCAGGCTGTCGATGGAGGTCCCCCGCGACCTCTCGGTGGTCGGGTACGACGACTCGCCCCTCATAGCGTTCACCGATCCGCCGCTCACCACGATCCGGCAACCGGTGACCGCGATGGGCCAGGCCGCGGTGCGCACCCTGCTGGAGGAGATCGGCGGCACCCCGGCTCCGCACAGCGAGTTCGTCTTCATGCCCGAGCTGGTCGTACGCGGTTCAACCGCATCGGGTCCGGCCCCTTCCTCCCCGGGGCACACCCGCCGGTGAAGTGCTGGATGTGCGACCGGAACCCGACCGGAGGATCATCGGGCGGAGGGGGATGTATCTGGCAGACTCTGCGCCTATGGGTGAATCGCACGTGACCACACAGGAAGACCGCACGGCGGCCACCCCGTCACCCGTCGCGGACGGAGCGACGGCGTCCGGTTTTCACGGTCCAGCCGGTTCATCCGGTTCGTCCGGTTCGTCCGGTTCGACGAGAGCGATCATCCCTCCCCGTATGCGCACCCGCCTCGCCCTCAGCTCCCTGCGTTCCCCGCGCCGCCCGCGTCTCTGGTTCGAGATCCTGCTGATCGCGGTCAGTTACTGGCTCTACTCGCTGGTGCGCAACGCCGTGCCCGAGCAGAAGGCCGCGGCCCTGCGCAACGCCGACTGGATCTGGTCCCTGGAACACAGCATGGGGCTCGCCTTCGAGCAGACGGTCAACCACGCCGTCAACTCGGTGACATGGCTGATCGTGTCGATGAACTACTACTACGCGACGCTCCACTTCGTCGTGACGATCGGGGTGCTGGTCTGGCTGTTCCGCCGGCATCCGGGCCGTTACGCGGCAGCCCGTCTGGCCCTCTTCGCCACCACCGCGGTGGCCCTGCTCGGCTACTACGTCTTCCCGCTGGCGCCGCCCCGGCTGATGAACGGCGGCGGCTTCTTCGACACGGTGATGCTGCACGAGACCTGGGGTTCGATGGCCTCGGGCAACTTCAAGCACATGTCGAACCAGTACGCGGCGATGCCGTCCATGCACATCGGCTGGTCGCTGTGGTGCGGGCTGACCATCTGCGCCCTGGCCTCCGCCCCGTGGGCGCGGATCCTGGGGGCGCTGTACCCCGTGGCCACGCTCGTGGTGATCGTGGCGACCGCGAACCACTTCTGGCTGGACGCGGTGGGCGGGATGGCCTGCCTGACGTTCGGCGTGGCGATGTCCTACGCCTGGTACGGAGCTCTGCCGCACCGGCTGCCGAAGCGGATCCAGGGGCCGGGCAGGAGCCGTCTGCGCGCTCTGCGCCGGCCACCCCGGCGAGCGCCCGAGCCGGTCTCCCGGGCAGCCGGGCCGGGCACCGTCGCGGACTGAGACCGTCGACGAAGCCCGCCGACCGGGACGGGCGGCCGAGGCGCCGCCCGGGTGGTCGAACGGGGTGGCGGCGTGTCCGGCGCCTCAGCCCGAGGCGCCGTAGAACCGCTCCTCCACCACCGCCCGTGCCCGCCGGGTGATCCGCCGGTAGTCGTCCAGCATGTCCCCCACGTGCCCCTCCTCGTACCCGAGGTAACGGCCCACCGCCGTCAGCTCACGCGGGTTCGAGGGGAACGTGTCGCCCGGCCGCCCCCGCACCAGCATCACCGCGTTGCGCACACGGGAGGCCAGCACCCAGGCCTCGTCGAGCATCTGGGCCTCCTCCGCCGGGATCAGGTCCGCCGCGCACGCGGCCGCCAGCGCCTCGCGGGTCCGCGTGGTCCGCAGGCCGGGTTCCGCCCAGCCGTGCCGCATCTGCATGAGCTGCACCGTCCACTCGACGTCGCTCAGCCCGCCGCGCCCGAGCTTCGTGTGGAGCGTCGGGTCGGCGCCGCGCGGCATGCGCTCCGACTCCATCCTCGCCTTGAGCCGCCGGATCTCCCGGACCGCCTCGTCGCCCGGTCCCTCGACCGGGTAGCGCAGCGGGTCGACGAGCTCGACGAAGGCGCGTCCCAGCTCCTTGTCACCGGCCATGGGCTCGGCGCGGAGCAGCGCCTGGCTCTCCCAGACCAGCGACCAGCGCCGGTAGTAGGCCCCGTACGACTTCAGGGTGCGGGCGAGGGGCCCGGTCTTGCCCTCCGGCCTCAGGTCGGCGTCGATGAGCAGCGGCGGATCAGCGGTCGGCAGCTCCAGCAGTCTGCGCATCTCCGACACGACGGCGTTCGCGGCCCGGCTGGCCTCCTCCTCGCCGACCCCCTCCCGGGGCTGGTGGACGAACAGGACGTCCGCGTCCGATCCGTAGCTCAGCTCGTGCCCGCCGAAGCGGCCCATGCCGATGACGGCGAACCGGGTCGGCAGGGTGGAGCCCCACCGCTCGCGGACCGCGGCGCGCAGCGCCCCGGAGAGCGTGGCGGCGTTCAGATCGGTGACCGCGGACCCGACCCGGTCGACCAGGGCACCCGGGTCGGTCTCGGCCGGGTTGTCCTCGGTGCCGTACGAGCCGATGATGTCGGCCGCCGTCGTCCGGAACAGCTCCCGCCGGCGCACCCCGCGGGCCACCGCGACGGCCGCCTCGGCACCGGGGGCGCGGCCGACCGCGGCCAGCACCTCCTGCTCCAGGTGGTCGCGGCTGCGCGGTTTCAGCCCTTCGGGGTCACCGAGGATGGCGACGGCCTCCGGGGCGCGCATGAGGAGGTCCGGGGCGAGACGCCCGGCGGACAGGACCCGGGCGAGGTTCTCGGCGGCGGCGCCCTCGTCGCGCAGGAGGCGGAGGTACCAGGGGGTCTTGCCGAGCGCGTCGGACACCTGGCGGAAGCCCAGGAGACCGGCGTCCGGATCGGCGGAGTCCGCGAACCAGCCGAGCAGCACCGGCAGCAGCGTCCGCTGGATCGCGGCCTTGCGGGAGACCCCCGAGGACAGGGCTTCCAGGTGCCGCAGCGCGGCGGCGGGGTCGGCGTAGCCGAGGGCCTCCAGCCGGACGCCGGCGGCCTTGGCGCTGAGCCTGCGCTCGCCGGGGGCGAGCTGGGCCACGGCGTCCAGGAGCGGCCGGTAGAAGAGCTTCTCGTGCAGCCGCCGCACGACGGAGGCGTGCCGACGCCACGCCCGGTTGAGTTCGGCCACCGGGTCCGTGCGCAGCCCGAGGGACCGCCCGAGCCTGCGCAGGTCGGCCTCGTCCTCGGGGACCATGTGGGTGCGGCGGAGCCGGTAGAGCTGGATGCGGTGCTCCATCGCCCGCAGGAAGCGGTAGGCCTCGTCGAGCTGGGCGGCGTCCGCCCGCCCGACGTATCCGCCGTCGGCGAGCGCCCCCAGGGCCTCCAGGGTGGAGCCGACGCGCAGGGTGCTGTCGCCGCGCCCGTGGACGAGCTGGAGCAGCTGGACGGCGAACTCGACGTCCCGGAGCCCTCCGGGGCCGAGCTTGAGCTCGCGGTCGACGCGGTCGACGGGGATGTTGTCGACGACGCGGCGGCGCATCTTCTGCACGTCGCCGACGAAGTTCTCCCGGTCGGCGGCCTGCCACACCAGGGGGGAGACGGCTTCGAGGTACTGCGCCCCCAGCTCCGGGTCGCCCGCGACGGGCCGGGCCTTGAGAAGGGCCTGGAACTCCCAGGTCTTGGCCCAGCGCTGGTAGTAGGCGAGGTGCGAGGAGACGGTCCGTACCAGGGGTCCGTTGCGGCCCTCGGGGCGGAGGTTGGCGTCGACGGGCCAGATGGTGCCCTCGACGGTGGTGTCGGAGCAGATCCTCATCATGTGGGCGACCAGCCGGGTGGCGGCCTGCAGTGCGCCGCTCTCCTCCGCGCCGTCGACCGGTTCGCCGACGAAGATCACGTCGACGTCGGAGACGTAGTTCAGCTCGTGTCCCCCGCACTTGCCCATCGCGATGACGGCGATGCGGCACTGGGCGGCGTCGGAGGGCGCGTCGGCGCGGGCGATGGCGAGCGCCGCGCGCAGGGTGGCCGTCGCGAGGTCGGCGAGCTCGGCGGCGACCTCGGCGACGTCCGTCGTCCCGCAGACGTCACGGGCCGCTATCGACAGCAGGGACCTGCGGTAGGCGACCCTCAGCGAGTCCGGGTCGACGACGTCGCAGAGCATCTGCTCGAACTCCCGGACCCCGGGGTGCAGATCGGTGGCCTCGTAGGTGACCAGCACCTGCCAGTCGCGCGGATGCCGTGCCAGATGGTCCCCGAGCGCCTCGGAGGCACCGAGGGCCCCGAGCAGCCGGTCCCGCAGCGGCTTCGCGGTGACGAGGGTGTCCAGCAGGATCTGCCGCTCGTCGGGCTCCTCGGCCTCGACCAGCCGCACCAGGCCGTGCAGGGCCAGATCGGGGTCGGCCGTCGCGCCGAGGGCGTCGAAGAGCACGGGATCGGCGCGCACGGAGGAGAGCTCGGGCAGGTCCAGCAGCCTTTCGGCGGCCGAGGGATCGGTGAAACCGTGCCGCAGCAAGCGGGTGAACGTACTGCTTCTGCGTCCCGGCACCGTCGTCATCCCGTGTCTCCTGCCCGCCGCTCACATATCCGCCCTACGAGCCTAGCCCCGCGCAGTTGAATACGGAGCGGCGGCGTGGCCCGACCGCGGGGCCGCGACCGGTGCAAAGGCCACGCACACCGCCATACCCGCCCGGGTTCCGCCCGGCCGTCTCCTCGCCTACCGGGGTCTGGTGCCGATGACGACGGTGGCGTACAGCTCCTCGGAGACCACGACGCGCGCGGCCAGTCCGCCGCCGCGCACCGTCTCCTCGGCCGCCGGCGCCTGCCGCTCGCTCGTCTCGACCAGCAGGCTGCCGCCGGGGGCCAGCCAGTCCGCCGCCTCGGCGACGACGCGGCGCATCACGTCGAGGCCGTCGCCCCCTCCGTCGAGCGCGACGAGCGGCTCGTGGACGCGCGCCTCGGCGGGCAGCAGCCCCACGTCGCCGGTCGGCACGTACGGCACGTTGGCGAGCAGGACGTCGACCCGTCCCCGCAGGGCGCGGGGCAGCGGCGTGAAGAGGTCGCCCTCGTGGACGGTCCCGAGCGCGCCGACGTTGCGCCGGGCGCAGCGCACGGCCGCGGGCTCCACGTCGGCGGCGTGCAGTTCCACGTCCCGCAGCGTCGAGGCGAGCGCACGGCCGAGCGCCCCGGTACCGCAACAGAGGTCGACCACGACCGCCCGGTCGGGGGCGAGTGCGGCGGCCTGCCGCACGAGGAACTCCGTACGCCGCCGGGGCACGAAGACCCCCGGGTCCACGGCGATCCGCAGTCCGCAGAACTCGGCCCAGCCGAGGACGTGTTCGAGGGGGTTTCCGGCCACCCGGCGTTCCAGCATGGCCGCGAGTGCGGCGGGGTCGGCCGCTGTCGAGAGGAGGAGCTCCGCCTCGTCCTCGGCGAAGACGCAGCCGGCGGCCCGGAGGGCGGTGACGAGGGTGGCGAAGGTGAGCGGTGGGGCGAAGTCCTGCACGGTGCGGAGCCTTTCGGGAGTACCGATGGGCGCTCCGCGATCGCTCAGGCCCGGTCGGCCCTACGACGGCGAGGGGTGAGCGCCCAGCCTGCTGAAGCGGTAATGGGTCTCACCTCCTGGGTCGGTCCCGGTCTCGGGAGGGGTCACACTACCCGAGACCGTCCGCGCCGACACCGGCCGAGACGGCGCACGACCGCTTCCCCTCGCCCCGGACCTCAGACCACGACCCGGTAGTGGGTGGTCAGCCGCCCGTCGTCGTCCAGCACGTGGAAGGCGAGGCCGGGAGGCTGGTCACGGTCGGCCGCGTGGTCGCCCTCCCAGGGCATCCGCAGCGTCCAGGTGACCGCCGGCCCCACGATCAGGGGGCGTCTGGCGAAGGCGGAGGCCGCCGCGGTGTGGGCGTGTCCCGTGAGGACGGCGGCGACCTCCGGATGCGCGTCGAGCAGGGCCGCCAGATCGCCGGGACGCTCCAGCATGCAGGAGTCCGGCAGCGGGTGGTGGAGCTCGACAGGCGGCTGGTGAAAGGCGATCAGGGACCGTGTGCCGCCGGGGAGTTCCGTGAGGGTGGTGTCGATCCAGGCGAGGGTCTCCTCGTCGAGGCGGCCCTCGTCACGCCCCGGAACGGTGGAGTCGCACATCAGGATCGCGACCCCCGCGATGTGGTGCACCCGGTTGACCGGTCCGGTTCCGGGCTCCTCCCCCAGCAGCGCCGTCCGGTAGGCGGGCCGGGCGTCGTGGTTCCCGGGGCAGGGCAGGACCGGGAACGGCGCGGCCAGGATCCGCCTCGCCTCCTCGTACTCCGCCTCCGCCCCGTGGTCCGCGATGTCCCCGGTGACCAGCACGGCGTCGACGGGGCGGGGCAGGGCCCGCAGGTGGTCCATGACGCGCTCGGCGCGCCGGGTCGCCCTCTCGCTGCCGTCCAGATGCAGATCACTGATCTGCGCGAGCAACACGGTCATGCCGTCCCCCTCCAACGGTTGCTCCACGGTATCCGCCGGCGACCTCGGGGTGTGCCTGCCATCACGGTCAACCGGCCCGGACGGCCGCGTCCTTCACGGACCGCTGGGCGGCACCGGAACGCGCGAGCACGGTCCGCCGGGACGGCACAGGCGGTGTCGGAGGCAGGCGGCCCTGCTCCGTTCCACGTCCCGCGATACGCACTTCCGCTGCCCGACCCATGAGTGTACGTTCGTACATGCTGAGCCCCGGGGTGACGTCCGCCCCGTCGCATTCTCGTGAAAGACGTGCCTGATGGACCTGTCCACCCGTCGCCGCAGGACGGCGTTGTTCCTCTTCTTCCTCATCCCCGGCCTGTCGATCTCCTCGTGGGTGACGCGGACCCCCGACATCAGGGATCAACTGGGCGCTTCCACGGCCCAGATGGGACTCGTCCTGTTCGGCCTCTCCGTCGGCTCGATGCTCGGCATCCTGGTCTCAGGGGCTCTGGTCGCACGGTTCGGCACCAGGCCGGTCATGGGCCTGGGGGTGGCGCTGGTCATCGTCAGCATGGTGGTCATCGGCTTCGGGGCACAGATGCAGTCCGCCCCCACCGTCACGGCGGGGCTGTTCCTCTTCGGCGCCGGGATGGGCGGTGGAGAGGTCGCGGTCAACATCGACGGGGCCGAGGTCGAGCAGCTCATCGGCAGGACCGTACTGCCCACCCTGCACGGCTTCTTCAGCCTCGGCACGGTGGTGGGGGCCGCCGTCGGCATCCTGTTCACCGCGACCGAGTTCCCGGTGCAGTGGCACCTCGCGGCGACGGCCCTGATCACGGCCGGGATGTTCCTCTACGCCTTCCGCGCCATCCCTCCCGCGGTCGGCAGGACCAAGGGGCTCCGGCCGGCCGACGGCGGCACCGCACCGGCGCGGAGCGCGGTGTGGAAGGACAAGCAGCTGCTGCTGATCGGCGGCATCATCCTCGCCATGGCCCTGGCGGAGGGCGCCGCCAACGACTGGCTCCCCCTCCTCATGGTCGACGGCCACGGCGTGGACCCCGCCCTCGGATCGGCCGTCTACGCGGGCTTCGCCGCCGCCATGACGATCGGCCGCTTCTGCGGCGCCTTCTTCATCGACCGCTTCGGCCGCGTGCCCGTGGTGCGGGCCAGCGCCCTGTCCGCCGCCCTCGGACTCGCGCTCGTCATCTTCGCCGACTCGCCCGTGTTCGCGGGCGCCGCGGTGCTGTTCTGGGGCCTGGGTGCGTCGCTCGGATTCCCCGTGGCCCTGTCGGCGGCCGGCGACTCGGGTCCCGACTCGGCCGCCCGCGTCAGCCTGGTGGCGATGATCGGCTACATCGCGTTCCTCGTCGGGCCCCCCGGGCTCGGCTTCCTGGGCGACCACTACGGGCTGCGCTCCGCCATGATCCTCGTCCTCGCCTTCGTCGCCGTGGCGGTCTTCCTGGCCCCGGCCATCGGCACGCGCCGGACCCCGCAGCCGGAGGTGCACCCGGCGCAGCCGGCCGCCCCCGACGCCACCCCGGACGTCACCCGGACGGCCCAGGGCGACTGACGGGCCCGGGGCGGCTGACCGGCCCCGATACGGCGACGAACGGTACGCCGTGTACCGGACCCGCCCCGCGCCGGACGGCCCGGGGACGGCCCGGACGGCAGGAGGGCCCGCGGCCGGTGGCCGCGGGCCCTCCACCGGACGTGCCGTTACAGCACCGGCAGCAGGTTCTTCAGCTCGAAGGCCGTGACCTCGCTGCGGTACTCCTCCCACTCCTGCTTCTTGTTGCGCAGGAAGAAGTCGAAGACGTGCTCGCCCAGCGTCTCGGCGACCAGTTCGCTCTTCTCCATCAGCGAGATCGCCTCGCCCAGGTTCTGCGGAAGCGGCTCGATGCCCATCGCGCGGCGCTCCGAGTCGGAGAGGGCCCAGACGTCGTCGTCGGCTCCGGCCGGGAGTTCGTAGCCCTCCTCGATGCCCTTGAGACCGGCGGCGAGCAGTACCGCGTACGTCAGGTAGGGGTTGGCGCCGGAGTCGATGGAGCGGACCTCGACGCGGGCCGAGCCGGTCTTGCCGGGCTTGTACATCGGGACGCGGATCAGGGCCGAGCGGTTGTTGTGGCCCCAGCAGATGTACGAGGGGGCTTCGCCGCCGGCGCCCGCGGAGCGGCTGGAGCCGCCCCAGATGCGCTTGTACGAGTTGACCCACTGGTTGGTCACGGCGGAGATCTCCGCGGCGTGCTTGAGCAGCCCCGCGATGAAGGAGCGGCCGACCTTGGAGAGCTGGTACTCGGCGCCCGACTCGTAGAAGGCGTTGCGGTCGCCCTCGAAGAGGGAGAGGTGGGTGTGCATGCCCGATCCCGGGTACTCCGAGAACGGCTTCGGCATGAAGGTGGCCTGCACCCCCTGCTCCAGCGCGACCTGCTTCATGACGAGGCGGAACGTCATGATGTTGTCGGCCGTGGAGAGCGCGTCCGCGTAGCGCAGGTCGATCTCCTGCTGGCCGGGGGCGCCCTCGTGGTGGCTGAACTCGACCGAGATGCCCATCGATTCGAGCATGGTGATCGCCTGGCGGCGGAAGTCCATGCCGACGTTCTGCGGGGTGTGGTCGAAGTAGCCGGAGCTGTCGGCCGGGGTGGGGCGGCTGCCGTCGACCGGCTTGTTCTTCAGCAGGAAGAACTCGATCTCGGGGTGGGTGTAGAAGGTGAAGCCGAGGTCGGAGGTCTTCGCCAGGATGCGCTTGAGGACGAACCGCGGGTCGGCGAAGGAGGGCGAACCGTCCGGCATCAGGATGTCGCAGAACATCCGTGCCGTCCCCGGGGCCTCCGCACGCCACGGAAGAATCTGGAACGTGCCGGGGTCCGGCTTCGCGATCATGTCCGATTCGTATACACGGGCGAAGCCCTCGATCGCCGAGCCGTCGAAGCCGATGCCCTCGTCGAACGCCTGCTCCAGCTCTGCGGGGGCCACGGCGACGGACTTGAGGTAACCGAGAACGTCGGTGAACCACAGCCGTACGAAGCGGATGTCGCGCTCCTCAAGCGTCCTGAGGACGAATTCCTGCTGCTTGTCCATAGCCACATCCTTGCAGTTCAGACGGTCCGTGCACCACCGCCCGGGGTAGGGGGGACACCTCAGTATCACGACCCGGGATTTCACCCAGATTACGCACACGGTGTGAGAGAGAGCACGCGGCCACCCACTACGATCGGCGCCCATGGTGTGCACGGGTCGCAGCCTCCGCGCCACGGCCCGCCACGACCAGGTTCCCCACGCTCCGCTCCCGTCCCTCCCGACCCCTTGGCAGAAGGACCCGACCTCATGAGCTTCGACCGCAGGACCCGCATAGAGCAGATGCGCAGCGCCGACCGTGCG
The DNA here is from genome assembly GCF_000717245.1 of Kitasatospora papulosa. Lineage (GTDB taxonomy): Bacteria > Actinomycetota > Actinomycetes > Streptomycetales > Streptomycetaceae > Streptomyces > Streptomyces papulosus. The sequence continues at coordinate 843,033 of NZ_JNYQ01000001.1, read as the reverse complement.
CGCGACCGCCGCAACAAGGTCCTCGCCATAGGCCTGAGCGCCGTCGTGGTGGCCGGCCTGCTCGGTTTCGGCTCGTACATGCTCCTGGAGAAGTCCGAGGCGAAGGAGAAGACGGAGGAGAGCCAGGCGCAGGACGCCAAGCAGACCGAGCAGGAGAAGAAGAAGCTCGCCACCGAGCCGATCGCGGACGAGAAGTCGTGGGACGCGAAGAAGCTGACCCGTGACCACGTCACCACGGAGGTGACGTATCCCATGGAGCCGCCGGTCGGCGGGAACCACAATCCGGCCTGGCTGAACTGCGACGGCGTCGTATACGAGAAGGCCGTCCCGAACGTCAACGCCGTGCACGCCCTGGAGCACGGTGCGGTCTGGGTGACGCACAACGCGAAGGCCTCCGCGAAGGACGTCGACGCGCTGGCGTCGCGCGTCGGGAGCACCCCGTACTCCCTGATGTCCCCGTACGAGGGCCAGGCCGGGGCGATCATGCTCAGCGCCTGGGGCAAGCAGGTCACGGTGGACGGCGCGGACGACCCGCGGGTGGCCCGGTTCTTCGCGAAGTACGTCCAGGGCGCGCAGACGCCCGAGCCGGGCGCCCCCTGCACCGGCGGGGTCGACGGGTGACCGCCTCGCTCACCCGTCGTACGCGGTGGGCCCTGGGGTCCGCGGTGGCTTTGGCCGCGCTGTTCGCGGGGGCGGCCACGGTCGCCTCCGCGCGGGGGGACGGGGCGGCGTCCGCGCCCCTCACGCCCGCCGCGGACTCGGCCGACGCGGGCTTCGCGCGGGACATGGCCGTCCACCACCAGCAGGCCGTGGAGATGTCCTTCGTCGTGCGGGACGTGACCGACGACGAGGACGTACGGCGTCTCGCCTACGACATCGCGCAGACGCAGGCCAACCAGCGCGGGATGCTGCTCGGCTGGCTCGACCTGTGGGAGCTGCCGAAGACGGCGCCCGACGGGCAGGGCCCGATGTCCTGGATGCCGGACGCCCACAGCGGCCACGACATGCAGGACATGAAGGGCATGGACCACGACGGGGCCCTGATGCCCGGTATGGCCACCAGGGCCGAGCTGGCGCGGCTCCGCTCGGCCCGCGGCGAGCAGGCCGAGATCCTCTTCCTGCAGCTGATGACCGACCACCACGAGGGCGGCGTCGCGATGGCCCGGGGCTGCGCCGAGCGGTGCGCCGTGCCCGTGGAGAAGCGGCTGGCACAGGGAATGGTCGAGGCCCAGCGGTCCGAGCTCGGCCTGATGGCCGACATGCTCGCGGAGCGCGGGGCCGCACCCCGTCCCTGAACACGGAACCGGCTCGGCGTACGCCCGGACGAGTGACAGCACTCGCGTGCGCCGGGCGGTCCCGGCACGATGGAAGGACTCGGGGACCGTCGAGCAGTGCCCATCGGCACGCAGGAGGCAACCCCATGACCACGGCCAAGGACATCATGCACCCCGGGGCCCACTGGATCCCCGCCCACGAGACGCTCGACCGCGCCGCGCAGATGATGCGTGACCACACGGTGGGCGCCCTGCCCGTCTCCGCCGGCGGCGAGAAGGACCGGATGGTCGGGATCATCACCGACCGGGACATCGTGACCAAGTGCGTGGCGTCGGGGCACGACCCGTCGACGGTGACGGCGGGCGAGCTCTGCGACGGCACTCCGCGCTGGATCGAGTCGTCGGCGGACGTCGACGCCGTGCTGGAGACGATGCAGAGCCGACGTATCCGCCGGCTCCCGGTGATCGAGGACAAGAAGCTGGTCGGCATGATCAGCGAGGCCGACCTGGCGCTCCACCTCTCGGACGAGCAGGTCGCCGGCTGGGCGGAGAAGGTCTACTCCCGGGCCTGACCGCCGCCCCCGCCGCCCGGCACCGCGCACGGCGGCCCGTGGCACGGACGAACCCGTGGTGCCCCGGACCGGGCCGTCGGGTGTCGGGTGCCGTACCCCTCTACCTGACAGGGGTACGGTGCGCAATATGTCTGAAATGCACACTCGCCGCGCCGTGCTCGGCGCGGGTGTCGCCCTGGCCGGAGCAGCGGGACTCGCCTCGCAGGCCGTCACCCCCTCCCGGGCCCACGCCGCTCCCCGCCGCACGCCCGCCCCCTCCCCCGCGCGAGCCGCCGACCAGTACGTCACGCCCGACGGTCCCGAGGTGGTGGACGCCGAGGCCCGCCGGGGTGCCGGCCCGGTGCGGAAGGTCTCGCTGACCGCCACCTCCTCGCGCCTGGAGCTGGGCGGCGGCCTCACCGTCCCCAGCTGGGCCTACGGCGACCGCCTGCCGGGTGAGGCGATCCGGGTCACCGCGGGCGAGATCCTCGAACTCGCCCTGGCCAACAACCTGCCGCAGGCCACCACGATGCACTGGCACGGTCTCGCCCTGCGCAACGACATGGACGGCGTGCCGGCGCTGACGCAGCAGGCGGTGAAGGCGGGCGCCGACTTCACCTACCGGTTCGCGGTCAGCCACCCCGGGACCTACTGGATCCACCCGCACTCGGGCGTGCAGCTCGACCGGGGCCTGTACGCGCCGCTGATCGTCGAGGACCCGAAGGAACCGCTCGCGTACGACAAGGAGTGGGTCGTCGTCCTCGACGACTGGCTCGACGGGGTGGACGGCTCCACCCCCGACGCGGTCCTCGACGAGCTCACCGAGGGCCGGGGGTCCGCCCATGACGCCACCGGCCACCAGGCGGCCCGCCGCGCGGCCGACGGCGACGCCCCCTCGCGGCTCCTCGTCGGCGCGAGCAGCGATCTGCTCGGCGGCCACGCCGGCGACGTCGCCTATCCGCACTACCTGGTCAACGGCCGCAGGGCGAGCGACCCTTCGGTCTTCGAGGCGGCTCCCGGCGACCGCATCCGGCTGCGCGTCGTCAACGCCGGCGGCGACACGGCGTTCCGGCTGGCGCTCGGGGGCCACCGGATGACGGTGACGCACACGGACGGCTTCCCGGTGCGGCACACCGAGACCGACACCCTGCTGCTGGCGATGGGTGAGCGGTACGACGTGCTGGTGACCGCGGGGGACGGGGTGTTCCCGCTGACGGCGCTCGCCGAGGGCAAGGAGGCGTCGGCGCTGGCCGTGCTGAGGACGGGGCTGGGAGCGATCCCGCCTGCCACGGTGCGGCCCGCGGAGCTGGACGGCGAGCTGGTCACGGCCGACCGGCTGGCCCCGGACGAGGCGGTGGCACTGCCGGAGCGCGCACCCGACCGGACCGTGCGCATGACGCTCACGGGTTCCATGGACGCCTACGACTGGGCCTTCGACGGCAAGCCCTACGACCCGGCGGTCCGGCATCCCGTCAAGGCCGGGGAGCGCGTGCGACTGGTCTTCACCAACCGCACCGCGATGTGGCATCCGATCCATCTGCACGGCCACACGTTCGCGATGGCCGGCACGGCGCTCGGCGCCCGCAAGGACACCGCCGCGGTCCTGCCCGGACGCTCGCTGACGGTCGACTTCGACGCGGACAACCCCGGCCTGTGGATGCTCCACTGCCACAACGTCTACCACGCCGAAGCCGGGATGATGACGGTCCTGGGCTACCTGCGCTGACCGGGCGGCGTGCCGCCGTCCGGGGGCGGTCCGCCGCTTCCGGGCGGAGATACGCCGGGACATAGCGTCAGTCAGACGATTACACTGGCCACGTGCCTCAACTACGTCTCGCACTCAATCAGATCGACGCGACGGTCGGAGACCTCGCCGGCAACTCCGAGTCGATCCTCCACTGGACCCGGCACGCCGCCGAGCAGGGCGCCCACCTGGTGGCGTTCCCCGAGATGGTGCTGACCGGCTATCCCGTCGAGGACCTGGCCCTGCGGTCGTCCTTCGTCGAGGCCTCGCGGCGGGCGCTGCGCGCGCTCGCCGTCCGCCTCGCCGACGAGGGCTTCGGGGAACTGCCGGTCGTCGTCGGCTACCTCGACCGCTCGGAGCACCCCGCGGTCCGCTACGGCCAGCCCGCGGGGTCCCCGCGCAACGCCGCCGCGGTGCTGCACCGCGGGCGGGTCGCGCTGAACTTCGCCAAGCACCACCTGCCCAACTACGGCGTGTTCGACGAGTTCCGGTACTTCGTGCCGGGCGACTCCATGCCGGTCGTGCGGGTGCACGGCATCGACGTGGCGCTCGCGATCTGCGAGGACCTGTGGCAGGACGGCGGCCGCGTCCCGGCCGCGCGCGCCGCCGGAGCGGGGCTGCTGCTGTCGGTCAACGCCTCCCCGTACGAGCGCGACAAGGACGACACCCGGCTCGAGCTGGTCCGCAGGCGGGCCCGGGAGGCCGGCTGCACCACGGCCTACCTGGCGATGACCGGCGGCCAGGACGAGCTGGTCTTCGACGGGGACTCCATCGTGGTCGGCAAGGACGGCGAGGTCATCGCCCGCGCACCGCAGTTCTCCGAGGGCACCGTGATCCTCGATCTCGACCTGCCCGCCGCCTCCGCCGAGGCACCGTCCGGTGTCGTCGCCGACGGGCTGCGGATCGACCACGTGGTCCTGAGCGAGGAACCGCTGCCGGCCTACGAGCCCGAGCTGGCCGGCGGGTACGCCGAGCGGCTGGACGACGACGAGGAGCTGTACTCGGCGCTGGTCGTGGGTCTGCGCGCGTACGCCGCGAAGAACGGTTTCAGCAGTGTGCTGATCGGGCTCTCGGGCGGTATCGACTCGGCCTTGGTCGCGGTGATCGCCTGCGACGCGCTGGGCGCCGACAACGTGTACGGCCTCTCGATGCCGTCGAAGTACTCCTCGGACCACTCCAAGGGCGACGCGGCGGAGCTGGCCCGGCGGACGGGGCTGAACTTCCGCACCGTACCGATCGAGCCGATGTTCGACGCGTACATGGACTCGCTCGGGCTCACCGGGCTGGCGGAGGAGAACCTCCAGTCGCGGCTGCGCGGCACGATGCTGATGGCCGTCTCCAACCAGGAGGGCCAGATCGTGCTCGCGCCGGGCAACAAGTCCGAGCTGGCGGTGGGCTATTCCACGCTGTACGGGGACTCCGTCGGCGCGTACGGGCCGATCAAGGACGTGTACAAGACATCGGTCTTCCGCCTCGCGAAGTGGCGCAACCGCGCCGCCGAGGAGCGCGGGCAGACCCCGCCCATCCCGGAGGCGTCCATCACCAAGCCGCCGAGCGCCGAACTGCGCCCGGACCAGGTGGACACGGACTCGCTGCCGGACTACGACGTGCTGGACCGCATCCTGGAGCTGTACGTCGACCGGGACCAGGGCCGGGACGCGATCGTGGCGGCCGGGTTCGACGACGCGCTGGTGACGAGGACGCTGCGGATGGTGGACACGGCGGAGTACAAGCGCCGGCAGTACCCGCCGGGCACGAAGATCTCGCCCAAGGGCTTCGGCAAGGACCGCCGTCTGCCGATCACCAACCGGTGGCGGGAGTCCCCGGAGCACTGACTCGGCAGGACGGACACCGCCCGGGACGCCTCGGCCTCCCGGGCGGTCCCGTGTGCCCGCCCGCGGTGTGGCACAGGTCACCGGAACCCCCCGGACCGTCCGGAGCGGTAGGTGGTGTGAGCTGTGATGAACAAGAAGAGCGGGATCGGATGCGTGCACGGATCAGGGCCGGCGACCGCGAGGCGTTCGCCGCGCTCTACGAGGAGCACGCGCGGGCGGTCTACAACCACGCCCTCCGGCTGACGGGCGACCGGTCGACGGCCGAGGAGGTCATGTCCGAGACCTTTCTGGCCGCCTGGCGCACCCGTCGCGGCGTCGAACCGGAAGGCGGCTCGCTGCGGCCGTGGCTGTTCGGGATCGCCACGAACAGGGCGCGCAACGCGAACCGCGGTACGGGGCGTCGCCTGGCCTTCCTGTCCCGCCGCAGCGCCCCGGAACCGGTGGCGGACATCGCGGACGCCACGGCGGGACGCGTGGACGACGCGCGGCGGCTCGCCGCGGTCCGGCGGGCACTGGGCGGGCTGCGCCGCCAGGAACGCGAGGTGCTGGTCCTCTGCGTCTGGTCGGGTCTCGACTACGCCGAGGCCGCCGAGGCCCTCGGCATCCCCGTGGGCACGGTGCGGTCGCGGCTGTCCCGCGCCCGTGACCGGCTGCGGCGGCTCACCGACGAGGAACTCGGCCGGACGCGGGACGGGCCGGCGCGGGACGTAGGGCCCGGAGAAGGGGCCCGTACCGCGAGGGAACCCCGCACCGGCCGCGGAGAGGTAGGGAGCAGGGCCGCGTTCGTGGCCCTGCCCATCCAGGAGGAAACCCGATGAACGACCGCACCTCCGGCCCCGAGCAGGCCGAACGCGAGGAACTGGCCCTGCTGTTGCCGGCACCGGCCGAACGGGACCTGCCCCCGGGCCGTCATCTCCATCACAAGGACACCCTGATGCGTCTGATCGACCAGGACGGCGAACGCGCCACCGCACGCCCCCGCCCCCGCCTCCTGCGCCCCGCCGTCCTGCTGCCCGCCGCCGGACTGGCTCTGGGCGGGGTGCTGCTGACCACCCTCGCCGTGACCGGCCAGGACAGCGCTCCGGCACCGTCCGCCTCCGCCACCGGCTCCAAGGCCACCGGTACCCGTGGCGCGGCCGTGCTGCTCGACCGGATCGCCCTGGCCGCCGGGAAGGGCGGCGAACGGACGGTCACCGGGGACCAGTTCGTGTACGTCAGGACACTGGTGTCCGGGAACGAGGGCGAGTTCGGCGGTCCGGTGAAGCTGGCCGAGCCCGGCGAGCGCGAGGTCTGGATGACGCAGAAGGCCGGTCCGGTGATCGACGAGGGCCTGATCCACCAGGACGGCTCGTACATCCCGCTCGTCGTCGGCGTCCCGGACGGCGAGAAGCCCGTCGGCCACCCGGCGGGCCTCGACCGCCCGACGTACGCCTGGCTGGCCTCGCTGCCCACCGACCCCGACGTCCTGCTCCGGCGGCTGACGGCCGAGATCACCCGGGACCAGGACTCCCGCGACACCCCGGCCGAGGACCGGGACGAGGCGCGGGACGCCTTCGACGCCATCGGCGAGCTGCTGCGGGAGACGGTGATGCCCCCGAGGACGGCGGCCGCCCTCTACAGGGCCGCGGCGAGGATCCCCGGCGTGAGGGTGGACCCCGACGCGGTGGACGCGGCCGGCCGGCACGGGATCGGCGTGGCCCGCGACGACACCGCGGCCGGCTGGCGCACCACCTGGATCTTCGACTCGACGACCCTGGAGTACCGGGGCGAGCGGACCTACCTCATCAGGGACACCTCCATGGGCAGGAAGGGCACCCTGATCGGCGTGTCGGCGGTCCTGGAGCGTGCGGTCGTCGACGCCCTCCGCGAGAGGCCGTCGAAGACGACCTGAGAGGACGGGCCGGTGGGGGCGCGCGTCGCGCGCCCCCACCGGCCCGTCGTCGTGAGCGGAGGCCGTGGAGCCGTCCGGTTCAGCCGTCGGAGGAGGAGCGGGCCTCCGCGTACTCCCGAGTCTCCGCCCGGGCTCCGGAGGCCACGACCCGCGAGGGGGCCGGGGTCCGGTCCATGACGCCCGCCGTGACCGCCACGGCGAGTCCGGCCACGGCCAGCACCGCGCCGACCAGGGCCGGGGACGTCCAGCCCCAGCCGGCCGCGATGGCGACCCCGCCGAGCCAGGCGCCGCCCGCGTTGGCCAGGTTGAAGGCGGAGTGGTTGGAGGCGGAAGCCAGCGTGGGGGCGTCCTTCGCCTTGTTCATCACGAGCATCTGGAGCGGCGTGGTCGTCATGAAGCCGATGCCGCCGAGCAGCACCACCATGACCAGGGCCGCCCAGTGGACGTGCACCGTGAAGGGGAAGACCACCAGGACGACGGCCAGGGCCCCCAGCGAGCCGTAGAGGGTGGGCCGCAGCGCCCGGTCGGTCAGCGGTCCCGCCGCCAGCGCGCCGAGGGTCATCCCGATGCCGAAGAGCGCCAGGACGAGCGTCACCGAGGACTCGCCGAAGCCCATCGCCTCGGTCGTCATGGAGGAGAGGTAGGAGTAGACGGCGAAGACACCCGCGAAGCCGAGGACGGCGGTGAGCAGGCCGAGCATGACCTGCCGGTTGCCCAGCGCGCTCAGCTCACGGCGTACGTTCTGGTGCGCCTCGACGGGGATCTGCGGTACGAGCCGGGCGAGCGCGGCCATCGCGCCCAGCCCGATCACCGCGACGACCATGAACGTGGCGCGCCAGCCGAGGTGCTGTCCCAGCAGGGTGGCCGCCGGTACGCCGACGATGTTGGCCACGGTCAGCCCGAGGAACATCGTGGCGACCGCGCGTGCCTGGCGGCCGTCCGGCACGAGCCGCGCGGCGACGACGGCGCCGACCCCGAAGAACGCGCCGTGCGGAAGCCCGGCCAGGAAGCGTCCGGCCAGCAGCCAGCCGAAGTCGGGAGCGAAGGCGGAGGCGAGGTTGCCGACGGTGAAGACGGCCATCAGCAGCAGGAGCATCCGCTTGCGCGGGATCCTGGAGCCGAGACCGGTGAGCAGCGGGGCGCCGACGACGACGCCGATCGCGTACGCCGAGACGAGGTAACCGGCGGTGGGCACGGACGTTCCCAGGTCGTCCGCGACGTTGGGCAGCAGGCCCATCATCACGAACTCGGTGGTGCCGATGCCGAAGGCGCTCACAGCGAGGGCGAGCAGGGCCAGGGGCATGGGGAGAACCTTTCGGGCAGGAGCCGCCCGGACCGTGTGGATCCGGGGGCGGTGGTGTGAGTGCGGGAGCGTCGGCGTCATTGCCGGAACGGGTTATGTATCCCGTCGGAACAAAGTCTCTCAGACGTTTTATGCCCGGACGTGAACATGCCGTTGCGCCGGGGTGTGATCTGGGCGTCACTCGGTGGGGGCGCCCGCACCGGAGCGGGCCGCCGGTAGGGCTCGCGACGACAGCGCCGGAAGTCCGGCAGCCGCGAGCGCCGCGCACATGAGCAGGGCGCTCACCCAGACCGGGGCTCGGAAGCCGAGGCCGGCGCCGAGGGCCAGACCGCCCAGCCACGGTCCGGCCGCGGCACCCACGTTGAAGGCGGCCGTCGCGAAGGACCCTGCCATGGTCGGTGCGTCGGGGGCCAGTCGGAAGACCCGGGTGATCAACGTCGTTCCCGTACCGAAGGCGAGAGCCCCCTGGAGCAGCACCAGTGCGAGGGCCGCGGCCGGGTGCGCGGCGGTCAGCGCCAGTGCCGCCCAGCCGGCGGCCAGCGCGGTCATGCCGATGCCGACGACCGCGGCCGGACGGGCGTCGGCCAGGCGTCCGGCCAGGGTGACACCCGCGAACGAGCCGACGCCGAACAGTGCCAGCACCACGGGGACCCAGCCCGCTCCGAGGCCGGTCACCCGGGTGACCAGCGGTTCCAGATAGGAGAACGTGCAGAAGGTCGCGCCCTGCACGAACGCCATGACCAGCAGCGTCAGCAGCAGCCGGGGCCGGGCCAGGGCACGCAGTTCACTCCTGGCGCTCACCGTCGGTACGTCGTCGGGCGTGCCGCCGGGCACGGCCACCAGCAGGGCGATCGCGGCCGGCAGGGACACGAGGGCCACCGCCCAGAACGCCGAGCGCCAGCCCCACAGTTCGCCGAGCGCGGCCCCCGCCGGAACACCCACCACGCACGCGAGGGTGACCCCGCCGACGACCACGGCGGTGGCCCGCGCCCGCCGGTGAGGGCCGGCCAGGGCCAGAGCGGTGACCAGGGCCACCGCCCAGAAGCCCGCGTTGGCCAGCGCCCCGACGACCCGGGTGGCGAGCAGCACGCCGTAGCTGGGGGTCAGCGCGCCGACGACGTGGACGGCGACGAAGACGCCGAGGAAGAACAGCAGGGCCCCGCGCCGGGGCCAGGAGCGGCAGGCCAGGGCGGTGAGCGGCGCACCGACCACCATCCCGACCGCGAAGGCCGAGGTCAGCAGCCCGGCGGCGCCGAGCGGGACGTGCAGGTCACCGGCGATGCCCGAGAGCAGGCCGGACAGCATGAACTCCGAGGTGCCCTGGGCGAAGACGGCCAGCCCGAGCACGTGAACAGCGAATGGCATGAGAAGGGAACCCCTTGTGCGGAACCGTCGGAGGAACGAGCGGTGTGCAGGGGATGCGGGCCGCGCCCGTCCTCACGCGTGGGATCGCGAGGACGGCGACGCGGTGGAACGCCCGGTGTCCGTCACGGACGTGGAGCCGGCCCGCACCGCCGCGGAGGATCCGGCGGCGGACGACGGCGCGACGGGGGGAGCCCGGTGACCGCAGGGGTCAGGAGCTGCCGGCGTCGGTGACCGGCCACCGGCGAACCGGCGGCCCGGTTCTGTCGGACTCGGGGCTGGACATGGCTGCGAGCGTACCTCCTGTCGGCGGGACGGCGCTCAGCATCGCGCGAAGGCGCTCACCATTGCACGCGGGCCGCGATCGGGAGGTGGTCGCTGTCCGTGGCGGGAAGGGTCCAGGAGGCGCGGGGCTCGACGCCGCGCACCATGATCTGATCGATCCGCGCCATCGGGAAGGACGCGGGCCAGCTGAAGCCGAACCCGTCGCCCGCCGCGCCCTGGGTGGAGCGCATCTGAGCGGTGACCGCGTTCAGCGAGCGGTCGTTCATCGTGCCGTTCAGGTCGCCGAGCAGGACGACCCGCTCCACGGGTTCGTCGGCGATCGCCTCGCCCAGGGCGTCGGCGCTGTCGTCCCGCTGGTTGGCGGTGAAGCCCGCGTTCAACTTGACCCGCACGGAGGGGAGGTGGGCGACGTACACCTTGACCGGGCCCCGGGGGGTGGTGACCGTGGCGCTCATCGCGCGGGTCCAGCCCAGCTTGATGTCGACAGGGCTGGAGTCCGTCACCGGGTACTTGCTCCACAGTCCCACGGTGCCCTGCACGGAGTGGTGCGGATACCGGTCGGCGAGGGCGTCCTCGTACGCCTCCACCTTGCCGCTCGGCAGTTCCTGCAGGGCCAGGATGTCCGCGCCGGAGCCGGCGACCTGCCGGGCGGTGCCCGCGGGGTCGGGGTTGCCCGCGTTGACGTTGTGCGTGGCGACGGTGAGGTCGCCGCCGGCACCCGACTTGTCGGCGAAGAGCAGGCCGCCGAAGAGGTTCAGCCACACGGCGACCGGCAGGACGAGGGCAATCACCGCCGTCGCGGAGCGCCGTAGGAGTCCGAGGATCAGCAGCACCGGCACGAAGAGGCCGAACCAGGGCAGGAACGTCTCGATGAGGCTGCCCGTGTTGCCGATGGTGTTCGGGATGTCCGAGTGGAGGACCAGCACGACGGTCAGGAGGACCGAGCAGAGCGCCAGAAGGATGCCGCGCCGCCAGATCCCCGGGTCCGAGGTCAGTTTTCGGCGCATGGCCCGGAAACGGGAGACCGGCTGCGGACCCGCACCGGCGTTCTCGGTGTCCGCCCTGTACGCCTGCACCATTGCGCTCGTCCTCACTGCCTTGCCGTACACATCACCGCGCCTCCCGACCCTAGGCGATGGGTGACGCCGTTCTCGCCGTCGACGACGGCCGTTCTGCCATCAGGACGACCGGCGCGGCGTCACAGGTTCCGGTCCGTGAGGCCGTTGTGAGGCTTGTGACAGAACAGTCACGCGGGGGCAGCCGTCGGTTCCCCGGCTGTGGCCTGCGGTTTCCGTCCGCGTGGCGCGAGGCCCTGGAGGAGGGTGCCGATGATGCGGTCGGCGAGGTCCTCCGGCAGCGACGCCTCGGGACGGTGGACGGTGCGGACGAGCATCGGGCCCAGGAAGAGGTCGCCCATGAACTCCACGTCGAGGTCGTCGCGCAGTTCCCCCGCGTCCACCGCCCGCTGCACGGCGGCCACCATCGCGACGCGGCGGGGCGCGATGACGGTGCTGTGGTACTCCGTCCACAGCCGGGGGTGCTTCTTCATCTGCACGAACACGTTGTGCAGGAGGGCCGAGGAGCGCTGGGCGAGACCGCGCGTGCGCATGGACTCCAGCAGCACCCGCAGGTCGTCCAGGCCGGCGGTCCCGGAGACGGTGGGGTCGGGGGGCTCGATGTCGCGCAGTACGTCGACGAAGAGCTCCTCCTTGCCGCTCCAGCGGCGGTAGATCGTGGCCTTGCCGACACCCGCCGTACGGGCGATCCGCTCGATGGACAGTCCGTCCAGGGTCTCCCCCGCCTCCAGGAGCTGGACGACGGCGTCGAGGATGGCCCGCTCCACGGCCGCGCTGCGGGGACGGCCGCGACGCGGCTCCCCGTCAGGGCAGGACGGCCCCGCGGGGCCCGTGGCCGGGTCCTGCACCGGGTTCTGTGCCGCCTGCCGCACCTGGTCCGCCTCTCGCCGCGCCGTCGGCCGCTCACTGCGCAGCCGTACCTCTCGATTCTCGCCGACCGGCCGGGGGTGGAGCGACTTCCCCCGGCCGGAGCGGCGCATCAGGACTGGCGCACCGGTTCCCCGGTGTCCTGCGGCGCCTCGGCCCGCTCGTCCCGCACCGCCGGCCTGCCGGGCAGGAAGAGGGCCACCACGGCCGCACCGACCAGCGCGACCGCGGCCGAACCGAGCGCGGTCACGTGCATGGCCCCGATGAACGCGTCGTTCGCCGCGGCGACCAGCGGCTTCCCCGCCGGGCCCAGCTTCTCGGCGACACCGAGGGTCGCCTCGATGGACTCGCCGGCGACGTCGCGGGCGGCGGCGGGGACGCCGTCGAGGTGGCCCTCGATGTCACCCCGGTAGACCGTGGAGAGGACCGAGCCGAGTACGGCGATGCCGAGCGCCCCGCCGACCTGGCGGAACGTGTTGTTGATCGCGGAGCCGGAGCCCGCCCGCTCGCGGGGCAGCGCCTGCATGACCGCGACGGTCACCGGCGGCATGATGTGCGCCATGCCGGTGCCCTGGACGAAGAAGACCAGGCAGAGCACCCACAGCGGGGTGTCCGCGTCGAACAGGGCGAAGGCGGCGAGGCCCACGGCGACGAGCAGCATGCCGACGGTGCAGACCGCCCGGGCCCCGAACCGGTCGACGACCAGCCGGGCGCGCGGCGCGAAGATCATCTGCGCGGCGGCGAGCGGCAGGATCAGCAGCCCGGACTCCAGCGCCGTGTAACCGCGCACGCTCTGGAGGTAGAAGGCGGAGAAGAACGTGACGCCCATCAACGCGAAGAAGACCAGCGCGATGGCGGCGACGGCAGCGGAGAAGGCGGGCTTGCGGAAGTAGGAGATGTCGATGGACGGGTGGCTGCTGCGCTTCTCGTGCCAGACGAAGCCCGTCAGGACCAGCAGGCCGCCGATCAGCGGTGCGAGGACGGTGACGTCGGTGAAGGACGCCAGCTCACCGCCCCGGATGATGCCGTAGACCAGCAGGACCAGGCCGATGATGGACAGGACGACCCCGAACGGGTCGACGCGGCCGGGGGCGGGGTCCTTGGAGTCGGGCACGAGTACGGCCATGGCGATCAGCGCGACGACGACCACAGGCACGTTGACCAGGAAGATCGAGCCCCACCAGAAGTGCTCCAGGAGCAGCCCCCCGGTGATCGGTCCGATCGCGATGCCGAGGCCGACGCTGCCGGCCCAGATGCCGATGGCCTTGGGCTGCTCGTCGCGCTCGAAGACGTTCATCAGGACGGCGAGGGTGGCGGGCATCACGAACGCCGCGCCGAAGCCCATCAGCGCGCGCCAGGTGATGAGTTCGCCGGGGGACGAGGAGAGCGCGGCCAGGGCCGACCCGATGCCGAAGACGAGGATGCCGGCCAGCAGGACCTTCTTGCGGCCGATGCGGTCGCCCAGCAGGCCGGCCGTGAACAGCAGGCCGGCGAAGACGAGCGTGTAGGAGTTGATCGCCCACTCCAGCTCGCTCTGGGTGGCGCCGATACCGGTCGGCGCGGGGCTGGCGATCGTCTTGACCGCGACGTTCAGGATCGAGTTGTCCAGAACGACGATGAGCAGGCTGAACATGAGGACGCCGAGGATGGCCCAGCGGCGGCGGTGGACCGCCTCCGGGACACGGGGCGCGGCGACGGGGGCGCCGGACGGTATGGACATGGCGACGACCCTAGTCCACTTCCAATACGAGACCGTCTCGTATTGTAAAGACTTTACCCGGTTGCCGCGCACCGTTCACCGGGCGCGGCGGGCCCACTTCCCGGGAACCGTTCCGGGATGCCACCATGGAAGGGATCCGGGGACGCCGTCAGGGCGCCTCGAGATGACGAAGGAGCCGTTGGCCATGTCGCTTCAGGCTGCGCAGACCCAGTCCGCCACACCCCCCGCGGGTCCGACTCCCGGCGCCGGCAAGGCGCTGTACGGAGGCACGAGCACCCGCCGCATCAGCGTCCACGACATCGCCGCCGCCACCGAGCGCGGCGAGAAGTGGCCCATGCTCACCGCCTACGACGCGATGACCGCGTCCGTCTTCGACGAGGCCGGCATCCCGGTCATGCTCGTCGGCGACTCCATGGGCAACTGCCACCTCGGCTACGAGACCACGGTGCCCGTCACCATGGACGAGATGGCCGTCCTCTCGGCCGCCGTCGTACGCGGCACCAAGCGCGCCCTCATCGTGGCCGACCTGCCCTTCGGGGCGTACCAGGAAGGCCCGGTCCAGGCGCTGCGCAACGCCACCCGGCTGATCAAGGACGCCGGTGTCGGCGCGGTCAAGCTGGAGGGCGGCGAGCGCTCCCACGAGCAGATCCGGCTTCTGGTCGAGGCCGGGATCCCGGTCATGGGACACATCGGCCTGACCCCGCAGTCCGTCAACGCGATGGGCTACCGGGTCCAGGGCCGCGGCGAGGAGGCCGCCCAGCAGCTGCTCCGCGACGCGAAGGCGGTCCAGGACGCGGGCGCGTTCGCCGTCGTCCTCGAGCTCGTGCCGGCCGAGCTGGCGGCCGAGGTCACCCGCACCCTGCACATCCCGACCGTCGGCATCGGCGCCGGGCCCGACACGGACGCGCAGGTGCTGGTCTACACCGACATGGTCGGTCTGACCGGCGGCAAGGTCCCGCGCTTCACCAAGCAGTACGCGAACCTGCGTCAGGTGATGGCCGACGCCGCGAGGGAGTACGCCGAAGAGGTCGTCGGCGGCACCTTCCCGGCGGCGGAGCACACCTTCCACTGACGCCCACACGACCACTGCCGCACCACCGACAGCCCGCCGACTTCCCCCATCGGCGGGCTGTCGCCTTCCGTCGGCACCCCGTCCGCCTCCCTGTCGGCGCGCTGTCGGCTCCCCTGTCGGCGACATGTCGGTGACTTGTCGGTGGCGGCTGGTCCGATGGTGTCCATGACGCGAAACGACAACGACCTCAAGGGCGGCGTGAACGCCGTCGAGGTACGGGGGCTGGTCAAGCACTACGGCGGGACCAAGGCGCTGGACGGGGTGGACCTCGACGTGCGCGAGGGCACCGTCCTCGGCGTGCTGGGACCCAACGGAGCCGGGAAGACCACCCTCGTACGCTGCCTGTCCACCCTGATCGTGCCCGACGCCGGGCACGCGGTCGTGGCGGGCTGGGACGTGGTGAAGCAGCCCCGGCAGCTGCGCCGCACCATAGGCCTCACCGGGCAGTACGCCTCGGTCGACGAGAAGCTCTCCGGCTGGGAGAACCTCTACATGATCGGGCGGCTGCTCGACCTGCCGCGCAGGAAGGCACGGTCCCGCGCCGACGAGCTGCTGGAGCGCTTCTCGCTCACCCCGGCGGCGAGGAAGGCCGCCATGGACTACTCCGGCGGTATGCGCCGGCGCCTGGACCTGGCCGCCTCCATGATCGGCAGCCCGGCCGTCCTCTACCTGGACGAGCCGACGACGGGCCTCGACCCGCGGACCCGCAACGAGGTCTGGGACGAGGTGCAGCGGATGGTCGCGGAGGGGGCGACCGTGCTCCTCACCACCCAGTACATGGAGGAGGCCGAGCAGCTCGCCAGTGAGCTCACCGTCATCGACCAGGGCAGGATCATCGCCCGGGGCGGGGTCGACGAGCTCAAGGCGAAGGTCGGCGGCCGCACCCTGCAGATCCGGCCCTCCGACCCGGCCGAGCTGGCCGCGATGGCCCAGGCGCTGCGGGAGGCCGGTCTCGACGGCGTCGCCGGCGCCCAGGCGGTCCCGGACGAGGGGCTGCTCCACGTCCCGATCCTCAGCGACGCGCAGCTGACCGCCGTGATCGGGCTGCTCGGCACCCGGGGCTTCTCCCTGGCCCACGTGGCCACCGCTCTGCCCAGCCTGGACGAGGTCTTCCTGGCCATCACGGGCGACAAGGCCACCCACACCGAGACGATCCCCCAGGAGGTCGCGGCATGAGCACGACGACTCTGACGCCCACCCCCACCGGCACCGGCACGTCCGCACCGGCCGCGGTGCTCCACGACGAGGGCCGGATCGGTCTGCGCGGCAACCTGCGCCACATCGGGGCCCTGGTGCGGCGCAACCTGCTCCAGATCAAGAAGGATCCGGAGTCGATGTTCGACGCGCTCCTGATGCCGATCGTCTTCACGCTGCTGTTCGTGTACGTCTTCGGCGGCTCGGTGGGCGGCAGCATGGGAGGGGACCGGCAGGACTACCTCAACTACCTGATCCCCGGTCTGATGGCGATGATGGGCATGAACATCGCCATGGCGGTCGGTTCCGGTGTCAACGACGACTTCCGCAAGGGGGTCATGGACCGGTTCCGCACGATGCCGATCGCCCGCTCCTCGGTGCTCATCGCCAAGATCGTGGTGGAGCTCGGCCGGATGATGGTCGCCACGCTGATCCTGCTGGGCATGGGCTTCGCGCTCGGCATGGAACTCCAGGAGTCGGTGCTCGGGCTCGTCGGGGCCATCGCCCTGTCGGCCGCGTTCGGCGCCGCCATCATGTGGATCTTCATCCTGCTCGGACTGACCATGAAGACGGCCCAGGCCGTCCAGGGGACGGGGATGCTCGTGCTGATGCCGCTCCAGTTCGGTTCGTCGATCTTCGCCCCCACGCAGACCATGCCCGGCTGGCTCCGGACGTTCACCGACTACAACCCGCTGTCCAACCTGGCGGACGCGGCCCGCGCCCTGATGATGGGCGGTCCGCTCGCCCACTCGGTCTGGGTGACGCTCGGCTGGACCGTGGTCATCACCGCGGTGACGGCCCCGCTCGCGGTGTCCCGGTTCCGCAAGAAGTCCTGACGGGTCACTCCCGGTGCGCTTCGACGAGGGCGGTGGCCTCCTCCTGGGAGAGGCCGGCGCCCTCGGCGTACGCCGTCTCGTAGGCGGCGTCACCGAGCACCCCGCGGGCGAGCTCCTCGGCCGCGGCGAAGTTGGCCCGCTCCGTCGACGTCGGCACGTGCCCGTCCGGCAGCAGCGCCTGTCCGGCGGCCAGCAGCCGCGCCGCCAGGGCGGCCCGGTGCTCCCCGCCGAGTCCGCCGAGCGCC
Source organism: Kitasatospora papulosa (assembly GCF_000717245.1). Classification (GTDB taxonomy): domain Bacteria; phylum Actinomycetota; class Actinomycetes; order Streptomycetales; family Streptomycetaceae; genus Streptomyces; species Streptomyces papulosus. Next base: position 825,778 of record NZ_JNYQ01000001.1, on the reverse strand, counting down.
CGTGCCACGGTCACCAGGTGGAGCAGGTGCATCTGCGGCGCCACCATCTGCGACAACCGGTCGTCGGCCTGCGCCAGCGCCTCGCGGCCCCGGGCCAGGGCGTCCGCGTACAGCCCCTCCTGGTTGTCCAGCCATGCCATCCCGCCCAGCACGAACGCCTCGAAGACACCGATGGAGGCGGACCTGAAGTCGTCGTGCAGCACTCCGAGCTGCTCGCGCGCCTCGACGGTACGGCCGGACGAGCCCAGCCACATGGCGAGGAAGAACCGGGCGAACGCCGTGCCCTCGTGCCCGACATGCCGTCCCTCGACCAGCACCTCCCGGAGGATCGCCTCGCCCTCCGCGCCACGGCCCAGCTCGATCAGCGCCGAGGCGTACCGGGTACGGAGGACCAGGACCTGGGCCCGGGCGCCGAGCTTCTCCGCGTAGCCGATCGCGGCGTGGTAGTCCTCGGCCGCCCGGCCGTGGTCGCCCCTCTTCTCGCTGGCCTCGCCGCGTGCGGAGAGTGCCTCGGCCGTACCCCAGTCGTCGCCGAGGCGCCGGACGATCTCCAGGCTCTCGTCGGAGTCGGCGAGGGCGGCGGCAGCCCAGTCCGGCCGGTTGGCCAGGACGTTGGCGCGCATCTGGAGCGCGGCCGCCAGATCCCACTCCTGCCCGAGGTCCCGTGCGGCGCGGACCGACTCGTCCAGCAGTCCCCGCAGGTCCGTGGTCTCCCCGGTGAGCACGACGGCGAAGAGCCAGAGCGAGCCGGGGCTGCGGCAGGTCTGCGGCTGACCGGCGCGGTAGGTGGCGGCTATGGTCCGCAGGCGCGCCATGCCGGCCTCGTTCGCCCAGACGTCCATCGCGTGGTCCAGGCTCGCCATCCGGACCAGCGCCACCTGGCGCCGCGCCTCCTGGAGCAGTTCGGGGCCCATCGGAGGCGGTGCGTCGGTGCAGCGTTCGACGAGCGAGGGCGCGGGAGCGGCGGGCGGGGCGAACGGATCCGGGCCGAGCGCCGCGGCGGCTTCGGACCACTGCAGGGCGTCGCCGCGCAGATCGCGCATCTGCCAGTACCAGGCGAGCGAGAGCACCATGCTGAGCGCCTCCTGCTCGTCGCGGGCGGCGACGGCGTGCCGGAGGGCGCTGCGCAGGTTCTCGTACTCCCGCTGGAACAGGTCGAGGGCGGCGAGCTGTCCGGCACCGCGGAGTTCGGGGTCGGTGGTGCGGGCCAGCTCCCGGTAGAACGTGAGGTGCTGCCGCGCCACGGAGTCCCGCTCCCCCGCCTCGTCGAGCCGTTCGGAGGCGTACTCGCCGACCGTCTCCAGCAGGCGGTAGCGCATCCCGCCGTCGGCGCCGGGGGCGGCGACGACGAGGGACTTGTCGACGAGCGAGCCGAGCGCGGCGGCCACGTCGTACGCGCCGCCCGGCAGGTCCGCGCAGATCGCCTCGGCGGCGGCGAGGGTGCAGCCGCCCGAGAAGACGGACAGCCTGCGCAGAGCGGTGCGTTCGTCCTCGTCCAGGAGGTCCCAGGACCAGTCGACGACCGCGCGCAGGGTCTGCTGCCGCGGAAGCACGGTGCGGCTGCCGCTGGTCAGGAGGCGGAAACGGTCGTCGAGGCGGTCGGCGATCTGACGGGGGGTGAGCATGCGCAGCCGGGCCGCGGCGAGTTCGATCGCCAGCGGGAGCCCGTCCAGGCGCCGGCAGATCTCGGCACAGGCCGCCGCCGTCTCCTCGTCCGCGTCGACCCGGAAGCCGGGCAGCGCCGCGGCGCCCCGGTCGGCGAGCAGCCGCAGCGCCGTCGGGTCGGGCAGCGGGTCGACCGGCCGGACGAACTCCCCCGGTACGCCGAGGGGTTCACGGCTGGTCGCGAGGACGGTGAGCCCGGGGCAGCGGGCCAGCAGGTGGTCGGCGAGAGCCGCGGCCGCCTCGACGAGGTGTTCGCAGTTGTCCAGGAGCAGCAGCATGCGGCGCCCGGAGCAGTGTTCGGTGAGCCGGGCGAGCGGTTCACCCGCGCCCCGCTCGGCCGCCCGGAGTTCCTCCGCGCCGGCCCCGCGCATCACGGTCTCGCGTCCGCCGAGCGCGGTGAGGACGGCCTCCGGCACCGCTTCCGGGTCGTCGACCGGGGCGAGTTCGGCCAGCCACACCCCGTCGGGCCAGGCGTCGGAGACCCGCTCGGCCGCCTCCTGGGACAGCCTGGTCTTGCCCGCGCCGCCGGGGCCGAGGAGGGTGATCAGCCGTGCCCCGGGCAGTTCCTCGCCGAGGTCGGCGAGGTCCGACTCACGTCCCACGAAGCTGGTGAGCCTGGCCCGCAGGTTGCCCTGCCGGGCGGCGACGGGCACGGGTACGGGGGCCGGGGCGGGCGCGCTCTGGTGCAGCAGCCCTTCGTGCAGGGCACGCAGGGCGGGTCCCGGGTCGGTGCCGAGCCGGTCGGCGAGCAGGGTGCGCACCTCGTCGTAGGCGGCGAGGGCCTGCGCGGTGCGTCCGGCGTCCCGCAGCGCCCGGACGCGGAGGGCCTGCAGCGGTTCGTCGAGGGGGTGGTCGGCGCAGAGCCCGGTGAGTTCGGGCAGGGCGTCGTCGGCACGGTCCTGTGCGAGGAGGGCCGCGATCCGGGTACGCCGGGCGTCGATCCTTCTGGCCTCCCAGCGGGCCGCCGCCACGGCGCGGTCCGGCAGGTCGGCGAGGGCGGGTCCGCGCCAGAGGGCGAGTGCCTCGTCGAGGATCGTGGCCGCCTTCGGCGCGTCGCCGTTCCCCAGCGCCCTGGCGCCCTCCCCCGTGAGCCGCTCGAAGCGGTGCAGGTCGACGGCGTCCGGGTCGGCGGCGAGACGGTAGCCGCCGGTGACGGATTCGACCGCGTCCCGGCCCACGGCGCGCCTGAGGCGGCCGACGAGTGCCTGAAGGGCTCCGGCGGCGTCGGCGGGCGGGTCGCCGTCCCACACCTCGTCGATGAGCACCCCGGCCGGGACCGCGCGCCCCGGGCTCAGGGCGAGCACGGTGAGCAGGGCGCGCAGCCGCGCCCCGCCGAGGGCGACGGCCGTGCCGTCGGGGCGGAGGACGCGGGTGGTACCGAGGATGCCGTAGTGCACGGGCCCATTGTCCGCGACCTCCCCGTCCCGCGGGGAACTACCACCCGCCGGTGAGACGTTCCCGCCCTGTCACCCGTACGCTCGGGGGCTCACGTCGCCGTTCAGTAAGCCACCGGGAGTGCCTCCGATGACCACCGCGTTCCGCCGCCCCAGCGACCGGCGGGTCAGCCCGATCTTTGTCGGGATCTTCGCCGTGATGGCCGTCTCGGGCTGGGCGGTGTGGACGGACTTCGCCGAGCAGACCGGTTTCGCGGTCTTCCTCTTCGTCACCGCGGCCTGGATCGTCTCGCTCTGCCTCCACGAGTACGCGCACGCGCGGACCGCGCTGCACAGCGGTGACATCTCGATCGGGGCGAAGGGCTATCTGACGCTCAACCCGCTCAAGTACACCCATGCCCTGCTCAGCATCGTGCTGCCGGTCCTGTTCGTGATCATGGGCGGGATCGGCCTGCCGGGCGGGGCGGTCTACATCGAGCGCGGCCGCATCAGCGGACGCTGGAAGCACAGCCTGATCTCGGCGGCCGGCCCCCTGACGAACGTGCTGTTCGCCGTCGTCTGCACGGCACCGTTCTGGCTGGGCGCCCTGGACGGCGTCCCGATGCCCTTCCGGTTCGCGCTGGCCTTCCTGGCACTGCTCCAGGTGACGGCGGCGATCCTGAACTTCCTGCCGGTCCCGGGGCTCGACGGCTACGGCGTGATCGAGCCGTGGCTCTCGTACAAGGTCCGGCGCCAGGTGGAACCCTTCGCGCCCTTCGGGCTGATCGCCGTGTTCGCGCTCCTGTGGATCCCGGAGCTCAACGGTGTCTTCTTCGACGCGGTGGACGCCCTGCTGCGGGGGCTGGGCGTCAGCGAGGTCGAGACGTACTGCGGGCTCGACACCTACCGCTTCTGGCAGGAGTGGTTCGGCGACCAGGACACGGGCTGCGCGATGATCCGTTAGGCGGCGTCGGCGCGGGACTCCGCGCGGTGCCTGCGCACGTAGAACCACGCCATGTTGGAGGAGAGGCCGGCCAGCAGCACCCAGACGATCCCGAGCAGGCTGCCCTCGACGAAGGACACCACGGCTGCGGCGACGGCCAGGACGCAGACGGCGAGGGAGTAGAGAGCGAGGCGGGGCATGAGGGCGGTGCTCCTGTCCGGGGATGGTGCGTGGTCCCGTCCAGTGTCCCTCATGCCCGATTCGGCTCGGGTCAGGGGCTCACACGTCGGTGGTGCGCAGCCCCGCGTGTGCCTTGTAGCGGCGGTTGACGGAGATCAGGTTCGCCACGAGCGACTCGACCTGGTGCGCGTTGCGCAGCCGGCCGGCGAAGACGCCGCGCATACCGGGGATACGGGCCGCGAGCGCCTGCACGGTGTCGGTGTCGGCGCGCGCCTCGCCCAGCACCATCACGTCGGTGTCGATCTCCTCGATGGTCTCGTCCTGCAGGAGCACCGCCGAGAGGTGGTGGAAGGCGGCGGTGACCCGGGAGCCGGGCAGCAGGGCGGCGGCCTGCTCGGCGGCGCTGCCCTCCTCGGGCTTCAGGGCGAAGGCACCCTTCTTGTCGAAGCCGAGCGGGTTGACGCAGTCGACGACGAGCTTCCCGGCGAGCTCCTCGCGCAGGGACTCGAGCGTCTTGGCGTGGCCGTCCCACGGCACGGCGACGATCACGATGTCGCTGCGGCGCGCGCACTCCGCGTTGTCCGCGCCCTCGACGCCGTGGCCCAGTTCGGCGGCGGCGGCCTCGGCGCGGTCGGCGGCACGGGAGCCGATGACGACCTTCTGCCCCGCACGGGCGAAGCGGTAGGCGAGACCGCGGCCCTGGGGGCCGGTTCCACCGAGTACGCCGACGGTCAGCCCGGACACGTCGGGGAGGTCCCAGGGGTCCTTGGCGGGGGGCTTGGGGGCGCTTCCACTGTCATTGGTTGTCATGGCGCCGACCCTACTGCGAGGTAGGGACGGCGTTCCGTCGCCGGCGCCGCTCTGCGACATCCGTCACGGCGACGAGGGCGATGGCGGTGATCACCGCGACCGGCCCCGCCAGGGTCCTGGCGGGGTACCACGCGTCCGTACGGGCCCCGACGAGCGGGAGGACCGCCGAGGTCACGGCGCTCGCCCAGAGGATCAGCCCGCCGACGCCCCGCATCCGGACCATGCGCGGCGTGGCGCGGCGGCGCACCCAGGCGGGCGCCCACCCGCGCAGGAGCGCGAGGGCCGGAGGCAGGACCAGCAGGGTCCAGCCGAGCGACCAGGCCCAGGCGAAGGTGTGTGCGGCAGTCATGGCGTCATCGTGACAGCGACGGCCGGAAGGGGCAGTGCCACGTCCTGGCAGTCCTCGTACGGGTGAACTGCCGCGTTCGGGCAGCCTCGGGTGGAGGGCCGGGGCATGATGCCGGGCCATGGATGCTGTGCGTGTCGCGTTGCTGCGCGAAGTCCTGGCCGGTACCGAGTGGCCCACGGCGGCCCGCGGGTTCGCCCGGACCCTGCGGTCGTCGGTCGTGCCCCGGGGCGGCGGGCTGCTGCTGGTGGGAACCGAGGTCTACGAACCGTGGCACATGGCCGCGCACCTGGCGGACGAGTCCACCTGGTCGGGCCTGCCGCAGCTGCGGCCCACACTCGTACGCCACCGGGTGGAGCCGGACGATCCCGCGCACCTGGCCGTCGGACTCGGCCGGATCGAGACGGCCGGCCGGGGCGAGACCCTGCTGATGGTCGCGCCGGAGCGGCCTGACGCCGGGCTGCTGGAGCGCGTGCACGACGCGCGCAGGGCCGGTGCGACCGTGCTGTCGCTGGACGGCGGCGACACGGAGGTGCGGGGCCTCGCGCACGAGGCGCTCACGGTCCCGGACGACGGCGAGGTCGACCTGGACACCGTGCAGCACCTGGTGAGCGCGGCGGCCGGGGAGAACGTGGCGGTCGCCCCCCGGGGCCGCGGGTCGTTCCGGGACCGGCTGTCCAGGCTCGCCGACCAGCTGACGGCTCCGCCCCCGCCGCGCTGGTGAAATACGGTTGCCGCCGCGGGCGCCGCGACGGACCATGACCCCTCGTGACCTCCCGCCTGCTGCCCGACCTCTCACCCTGGCGCTCCTCGGCCGACTTCCGGCTGCTGTGGGTCCAGGGGCTCGTGACGTACTTCGGCAGCTTCATGGCGCTGATCGCGTTGCCGCTGCAGATCAAGCACCTCACCGGTTCGCCGCTCGCCGTGGGCGCGATGGGCGCGGTGGAACTCGTGCCGCTGGTCGTCTTCGGGCTGTACGGAGGCGCGCTGGCCGACTCCGCGGACCGCCGCAGGGTCATCCTGGGCACCGAGGCGGGGCTCGGTCTGCTGGCCGTGGTGCTGCTGGTCAACGCGCTCGCCCCGGAGCCCGCGCTCTGGCCCCTGTACGTCGTGGCCGCCGGGGTGTCGGCACTGGCCGGACTGCAGCGGCCCGCGCTGGACTCCCTCATGGCCAGGATCGTGCCGCACGACCAGCAGACGGCGGCGGCCGCGCTGAACTCGCTGCGCTGGCAGGTCGGCGCCATCGCGGGGCCTTCGCTGGCGGGGGTGGTGGTGGCCTACGCGGGGCACGCCACCGCCTACGGCGTCACCGTCGTCACGTTCGCCCTCTCGGTGCTGCTCTGTCTGCGGCTCTCCCCGGCGCCGCCCGCCCATGACGCCGAGAAACCGTCCCTGCGCGGGATCGCCGAGGGCGCCCGCTACGCGTGGAGCCGCCCGGTGCTGCTCGGGACGTACGCCGTCGACCTCGCCGCGATGTTCTTCGCCTTCCCGAACGCGGTCTTCCCGTTCCTGGCGGACGATCTCGACGCGGAGTGGGCCCTGGGCCTGATGTACGCGGCGGGGTCGGTCGGCTCCCTGGCGCTGGGCCTGACCAGCGGCTGGACCTCGCGGGTGCGCCGGCACGGGCTGTTCGTCGCGGGCGGGGCCGCGGGCTGGGGACTGGCGATCGCGGCCGCCGGGTGGTTCCAGAACATCTGGATCGTCCTGGTCTGCCTCGCCCTCGCCGGGGCGGGCGACATGCTCAGCGGTCTCGGCAGGTCGACGATCTGGAACCAGACGATCCCGGACGAACTGCGGGGGCGGCTCGCCGGGATCGAGGTGCTGTCGTACAGCGTGGGCCCGCAGCTGGGCCAGGTACGGGCCGGTGCGATGGCCGGCTGGACGGGGACCCGCTCCGCCGTGTGGTCCGGCGGGGTGGCGTGCGTCGCCTCGGTGGCGCTGCTGGCCGCGGCGCTGCCGAAGCTGCTGACGTACGACTCCGCGACGGACGAGGACGCGAGCCGCAGACGTGCGGCGGGGGCCGGCCCCGCGGGGGACCGGCCCGACGCGGAGCCCGGCGTCCTGCCCGGCGTCTAGCGGCCGTCGTCCGTCGTCCCGTCCTGGCGGTCGTGCCACTTCGGGTCGTTCTCCCACTCCAGGTTCCGCTCACGCGCCGTGTCCATCGCGCGCTGCGCCTCCCCCCGGGTGGCGTACGGGCCGAAACGGTCCTTCGCGGGGCACTCGGGGCCCTCCTCAACCGATTTGTGCTCCAGGCAGTAGTACCATTCGCCCGGTTTGCCCACCGTGCGCTTCTTGAACAGGGCCATTGCGGGATCCTTTCCTCGTTGCCATGGTGCCCCGAGCACGCTGGTTAGACTCGCTGACATGTCTGGCCAGTCACTTCTCGTACCAGGGGAGATCACTCCCGTCCGCTCCGTCCCCGGAAGGATCCGGCGCCCCGAGTACGTGGGGAAGCCCGCACCCACGCCGTACGACGGACCGGAGATCCAGGACTCCGACACCGTGGAGCGCATGCGGATCGCGGGCCGCATCGCGGCGCAGGCGATGGAGGAGGCCGCCAAGCTCATCGCCCCGGGGGTCACCACCGACGAACTCGACCGGGTCGCCCATGAGTTCATGGTCGACCACGGGGCCTACCCGTCGACCCTCGGCTACCGGGGCTTCCCGAAGTCGCTGTGCACCTCGCTCAACGAGGTCATCTGCCACGGCATCCCGGACTCCACCGTGCTGCGGGACGGTGACATCGTGAACCTCGACGTCACCGCCTACATCGACGGCGTGCACGGGGACAACAACGCCACCTACCTCTGCGGCGACGTCGACGAGGAGTCGCGGCTCCTCGTCGAGCGCACCCGGGAGTCGCTGAACCGCGCGATCAAGGCGGTGCGTCCCGGCCGGCAGATCAATGTGATCGGCCGTGTCATCGAGTCGTACGCGAAGCGGTTCGGCTACGGGGTGGTGCGGGACTTCACGGGGCACGGGATCAACTCCTCGTTCCACTCCGGCCTGATCATCCCGCACTACGACAGCCCGCACGCGACGACCGTGATGCAGCCCGGGATGACCTTCACCATCGAGCCGATGCTGACGCTCGGGACCCATGACTACGACATGTGGGACGACGGCTGGACCGTGGTGACGAAGGACCGGAAGCGGACCGCCCAGTTCGAGCACACCCTGGTGGTGACCGGGACCGGGGCGGAGATCCTGACGCTTCCGTAGGACGGCGCCACCCGAGGCGCGCCCCTTACCGACAGCAGGTCGGGAACCTGTTGACTTAGGTAAGCCTAAGTAGGAGGATCGTCGTACCGGTGCGCGGCGGCGTACGCAGCTGCTGCCGGGATGAGCATTTCCGTCCGGACTTCCCGTCCCTCTCGGTCCCCGGAGGCCCGCCTTGGACTCGACCGCCACGACCGCCACGCCCTTCTCCACCCTGATCCGCACCGCTTCGCACGAGCAGCACACGGAGGCGGAGTCCTCGACCTTCATGAGCGACATGCTCGGCGGACGGCTGGGCGTGGAGGCGTACACGCGCTACACCGAGCAGCTGTGGTTCGTCTACCGGGCGCTGGAGGACGGGGCGGGGGCCCTGCGCGAGCACCCGGTCGCCGGGCCGTTCGTCCAGCCGGAGCTGATGCGCACGGCCGAACTGGAGCGCGACCTCGCCCACCTGCGGGGCGAGGGGTGGCGCGAGGGCCTGGAGCCGCTGCCCGCCACCGCCGCCTACGCCGCACGGGTCGCCGAGTGCGCCCGCGAGTGGCCCGCGGGATACGTGGCGCACCACTACACCCGCTACCTGGGCGACCTCTCGGGCGGCCAGATCATCCGCGGCACCGCGGAGAAGACCTGGGGCTTCGAGCGCAAGGGCGACGGGGTCCGGTTCTACGTGTTCGAGCAGATCTCGAACCCGGCGGCCTTCAAGCGGGAGTACCGGGAGCTGCTGGACGCGGTGGACGCCGACGATCTGGAGAAGCAGCGGATCGTCGACGAGTGCAAGCGCGCCTTCGCGCTGAACACCGCCGTCTTCCGTGAGCTCGGCGAGGTCTTCCCGCTCAGCGCGTGAGGCCCCCGTGCTGACGGGCCGGGGCCCGCGGGTCCCGGCCCGTCAGGACGCGACCGCCAGCAGGACGCGGCCCCCCACCTCCATCGTGCCGTCCGGCGCGGGCGCGGTGAGGATCTGGGAGCCGCGCCCCTGGGTGATGTTGAGGGCCCGGCCGAGCTCGGCGCTCAGCTGCATGGCCGCCGCACCGGTCGCCTCGTCCTCGTCCGTCCCCCCGGCGTGAGCCCCTGCTCCACCGGAGCGACTGTCGCCGGGCTCCTCGGAGCTGCGGGGGAAGGACCGTGCCCGTACCCGGCCGGCCGCCTCGTCCTCCCAGGCCCAGACGTAGAGCCGGCCCTCGCCCGGCGGCGGGCCCGTCAGCGCCTCGACCTCGGCGGCCGACGCGTACTGCTCCAGCGTCCTGGGCGGTGCCCATTCGGGCCGGCCCGTGATCCAGGTGAACTCGCCGTCCTGGCGCGCCGTCACGTCCCCGATGGGCAGTTCGAGGATCTCCAGGTCGAGCAGCCACGCGGCGCCGACCAGAGGGTGCCCCGCGAAGGGGAGCCTCAGGCCGGGGGTGCGGATGTCGACGGTGCCGCGCTCGGGATCGTCCACGAACACCGTCTCGCTGAAGCCGAGTTTGCGTGCGAGCGCCTGCCGGGAGTCGTTGTCGGGATACCTGCGCCCGTCGCGCACGACACCGAGTGCGTTGCCGTTGCTGCCGTCCGGGCCGCAGAACACACGCAGGACGTCGATGCCGTCGGGTACGTCGAAGTCGTTCACACACGCATTCAAGCACCGCTCGGAGCCCCGAACCTGACGGGCCGCACCGGCGGGTGCGCCGGTGCGGCCCGTGTACCGCGGGGACGGGGTCAGACCGTACGACGACGGCGTGCGGCGATCACCACGCCGGCGCCCGCCGCCACGACGACGCCGGAAGCCGCGATCAGCGCACCGGCCGGGAGCCCGGCGCCCGTGGAGGCGAGGGAGGCCGAGCCGCCCACGGTTCCGCCGCCCCCGACCGTGGCACCGGTCGCGGAGCCGGTTCCGCCCGAGCCCGTGGTGGTGCCCGAGCCGCCGGTGGCGCCCGATCCGGCGGTGGCGGCGGGGAGTTCGGCGTCCTCGTCGAGGGCGACGGAGACGGTCAGCGCGTCGAGCTGGGTGCCCTTGGCGTACATCCCTCCGAACGCCTCGGTGCCGTCCGCGGTCAGGGTGGCGGGCACCGCCGAGAGCGTCACCACGCCGTCCTTCGCCTCGAGTTCGCCGGCGGGGAGCTTCAGGTCGGCGATCTCGAGGTCCGTGCGGGTGGTGACCTTCCTGGTCTCGCGGTCCTTGCTGGAGACGTCGGCGACCAGGGTGCCCGCACCGTCCTCGAGCCGGATCTCGAGTCCGGTGAGGGAGAGGTCCAGCGTGTAGGCGTCGCCCTCCTTGTGGCCGAGGAAGCGGACCGTGCCGTCGAACGCGGCGTCCAGGGTCTGCTCGTCGGCGTCGAAGCCGCCCGTCGCGTCGGGGAAGCGGTAGCCGGCGGCCGACGCGGTGGCGCCGCCCCCCGTCTCGACCCTGCCGTTCGCCACGGGACCGGTGACGTACGAGCGGAAGGACTCCTTCACGCCCCAGTCCAGGGCGCCGTCGACGATCTCGCCCTGCCCGTCCGCCGGGGCGGAGGCGGAGGGCGCGGGGGTGGTGGGCCTGTCCGTGGGCGCGGCGGTGGGCGCCTCGGTCGGCTCCTTCGTGGGCTCCTTCGTCGGCTCCTCGGACGGCTCCTTCGTGGGTTCCTCGGTGGGTTCCTTCGTCGGCCCCTCGGTCGGGGGCGTCGTGACCGCCTTCACCGAGAGGGTGGCCGGGTCGAGGGCCTCGCCCTCCGCGTACATGCCGTTGAAGGCCGCCGAGCCGGCCTTCGTCAGCTTCGAGGGGATGTCCTTGAAGACCATCGCGCCGCCCTCCCCCTGGCCGGGCCGGACCGCGGACAGGTCGAGCTCGGCGAACTCGACGTCGTTCTCGGTGCCCTGCGGGGTCTTCAGGTCGACGGTGACGGCGCCGGACGTTCCGCTCGTGGAGACCTTGACGCCGGAGAGGGTGATGTCGAGGACGCCGCCGTGGGCGCTGAAGTTGACGCTGCCGTCGAAGGCCGTGTCGGTGCCGTGCGTGGCCGTGTCGTACGTGCCCCTGCCGTTGCCGAACGTGAAGATCCCGTTCCCGGCCGCCTGGGTGGCGCCGTCCTTGACCGTGATCGTGCCCGCGCCGCCGATGTACCGGCGGAACGACTCCTTGAAGCCCCAGTCGAGGGTGCCGTCCGTCAGTTCCATGACGGACGCGGGCGCGGCGGCGGGAGCCGCCTCGCCGGCCGCGAGGGCGGGGAGGGCGAACGTCGCCCCGAGGGCGGCGGCCGTGGCGACCGCCGCGGCGAGGGTGACGGGTCTGCGGCTTGCTGACATGACGGTGACTCCTGGGGGACGTGGCTGATGAGAGGGGTGGTCAGGTGTTCCGTGCACGGCGGCGCCGGGCCGCGTACAGCACGGCGGCGACGGCCGCGGCGATCGCGGCCCCGCCCCCGACGGCGAGAGGGGTTCGGGAGCCGGACTCCGCGGCCGCGGGGCGGGCGGCGGGGGTCCCGGCGGAGTGCGTCGCGGGCGCGTCGGACGGGTCGGCCCCGGTGCCCAGGTCGGGCAGCGCGGGCAGTTCCGCCTTCGCGTCGAGGGCGACGGCGAGGGAGACCGGGTCCATCTCGGTACCGGCCCTGTAGAGGGAGCCGAAGGCCTTCGCGCCCTCGGCCGTCAGGGTCGCGGGTGCCTCGGTGAGGACGGCGAGTCCGTCCTCGGGAGCGAGGCCCCCGGCGGCGAAGGTGACGAGGGGGACGGCCTTCTCGGTGGCACCGCCGCGGGTCACGTCCGCGAGCAGCGTGCCCGTGCCGGAGGACACCCGGGCGGTGAGCCCGGCGAGCCGCAGGTCGAGGCCGTCGGCCGCGGTGAAGCGGACGGCACCGGCAAAGACGGCCTCCAGCTTCTCGCTCCCGGCGTCGTACGTGCCCTTGCCCTGCGGGAAGCGGAACACCGCGCCGCCGTCCTGGGCGCCGCCGGAGAGGGCCCATCGCCCCCGGCCGACTGAGCCGGTGACGTACTCACGGAAGGTGCGGCGCACGCCCCAGTCGACGGCGGCGTCCTCGACGCGGGCCGCGCTCTCCTTCTTCCTCGTCGCGGACGGCGACGGTGAGGGCTGCGGGGACTTCGTGGTCTTCGCGGCCGCCGGGGCGTTCGTGTCGACGGAGAGGCTCACCGGGTCCAGAGGGGTCCCGGCCGCGTAGTACCCGGCGAAGGCGCTCGCGCCCTGCGGAGTGAGCGTCGCCGGGACACCGACGAGGCTGACGGGTGTGGAGCCGCCCCTCATGTCGATCCCGGAGAGGCCGAGGGTGGCCAGCGGCACCTGGGAGGAGGTGGTGACCCGGCCGCTCCCCCTCTCCTTGCCGGCCATGTCGGCGTAGAGGGTTCCGGTGCCTGACTCGATCCGGACCGTGGGGCGGCTGATGGTGAGGTCGAGCTCGTGTCCGCCGTCGGCCTGCCGGTGGCCCACGAAGTGGACCCCGCCGGAGAACCCCGCCCGGAAGGCGCCGCTCCCCGGGTCGTAGGAGCCGGTGGCCGAGTGGAAGCGGAACTGACTCCCGCCGACGGTCGCCGCCCCGCCGGTCAGGCTCCAACTGCCCTGCGCGACAGGTCCGGTGACATAGCTCTGGAAGGAGGACCTGATGCCCCAGTCCAGTCGGCCGCCCTGCACCGTGCGGCTCGCCGCCTGTGCGGCGGGGGCCGGAAGCAGCGCCCCGAGAAGCACCGCGAGAAGCACGACGGCCGGCGCGCGGACCGAGGGGGACGACGGCATGGGAGCCCTCCCGAGGGCTAGAAGGTGAGGTAAGGCTAACCTAATATTTCATCTCGCCAGTGCGAACCGGAACCCCCTCCGGCACTTCGCTCCCGCAACAGCCCCAGGACGGTGCCCCGTGCGATTGCCCCAGTTCTCCGCCCCGGCGGACCGCAGAGCTCCGCGCCGGCGGACAGGCCGGACCGGGGTCCTGGCCGCCGTCGTGGCCCTCGGCGCCGCTCTCGCCGGCTGCGGCACGGGAGCGGTCCCCGCCCCCGGGGCCGTCGCACCGGCCCCGTCCACGGCGGCCGACGCCGTCGAACCCCTGACCGGGAGCGCCGGACCACGACTGCCCGTCACGGTGCCCTCGGCGGACGGCGAGGACGTCACCGTCACCTCGGCGGACCGGATCGTCCCGCTGACCGGATCGCTCAGCGAGATCGTGTTCACGCTCGGGCTCGGCGAACGGGTCGTGGCCCGCGACATCACCGCCACCTTCGAACAGGCAGCGGACCTGCCCGTGGTGACGCGGGCTCATGACGTGTCGGCCGAGAGCGTGCTGTCCCTGCGGCCGACGGTCGTCCTCGCGGACACCACGACGGGACCCGCCGAGGCGATCGCCCAGATCCGTGACGCGGGGATCCCCCTCGTCGTCGTCGAACCGGCGGCGGAACTGGCCGACGTGGGCCGCCGGATCGGCACGGTCGCCGAGGCCCTGGGCGTGCCCACCGCGGGCGACCGGCTGAAGGAGCGCACCGAGGCCCGCATCGCCGCCGTACGGAGGACGATTCCCGCGCGCGGCGACGACGCGGCACCTCGCGTCGCCTTCCTCTACCTGCGCGGTTCGGCCTCCGTCTATCTGCTGGGCGGCGCGAGGTCCGGGGCGAGCTCGCTGCTCGAAGCGGCGGGCGCGGTCGACGCGGGCAAGGCCTCCGGGCTGACCAAGGACTTCACCGCGATCACCGGCGAAGCGCTCGCCGAGGCCGCGCCGGACGCGATCCTCGTCATGACCAAGGGCCTCGACTCCGTGGGCGGCGTCGACGGCCTGGTGAACATCCCCGGAGTGGCGCAGACGCCCGCCGGGATGGACCGCCGGGTCGTCTCGGTCGACGACGGGGTGCTGCTGAACTACGGGCCGCGCACCGACCGGGTGCTGGCCGAACTGGTGGAACAGCTCTACCCGGAAGCCGGGGAGGGCGCGTGACCGCGGCCCCGTGCGACGGATCCACCGCACCGTCCGCCGGCGCCCCGGCTCGGCGCGGCAGGACGTTCGCCCTCACAGCCGCCCTGTCCGCCGCGCTCCTCGTCGGCTGCCTGCTCTCCGCGGGCCTCGGCGCGTACGACATCCCGCTCGGTGACGTCCTCTCCTCCCTCCAGCACCGCGTCGGTCTCGGCGGTCAGGCGCTGGACCGGGTCGCCGAGAGCGTCCTGTGGAACGTACGGCTGCCGAGGGTCACCCTCGCGCTGCTCGTCGGGTCCTCACTCGGCTGCGCGGGCGCGCTGATGCAGGGGGTGTTCGGCAACCCCCTGGCCGAGCCCGGCGTCATCGGGATCTCCTCGGGGGCCGCGGTCGGCGCGGTCGCCTCGATCGCCCTGGGGCTGACGTTCTTCGGCAACTGGACGATCACCGTCTGCGCGTTCGTCTCCGGTCTCGCCACGGTCCTGCTGGTGTACGTGCTCTCCCGTTCCGGGGGCCGGACCGAGGTCGTGACGCTGATCCTGACCGGTATCGCCGTCAACGCCTTCGCCGGGGCCCTGATCGGTCTGTTCATCTTCTTCGCCGACAACGCCCAGATCACCCAGATCACGTTCTGGCAGCTCGGTTCGCTGTCCCAGGCGACCTGGCCGAAGGTGCTCGCCGTGCTGCCGTGCGCGGCACTGGGACTCCTCGTCGCCCCGTTCCACGCCAGGAAGCTGGATCTGCTCGCGCTCGGCGAGCGCCCCGCGCGGCACCTGGGCGTCGACGTCGAACGGCTGCGGATCGTCCTCGTCCTGGTCGTGGCACTGCTGACGGCCGCGGCGGTCGCCGTCGCCGGGATCATCTCCTTCGTCGGGCTGCTCGTCCCGCATCTGCTGCGGATGGCGAACGGCCCCGGACACCGCTTCCTCGTCCCCGGCAGTGCGCTCGGCGGTGCCCTCGTGCTGGTGGCGGGCGACCTCGCGGCGCGCACCGTCGCCGATCCCGCCGAGCTTCCGCTCGGCGTGCTGACCGCCCTCTTCGGCAGCCCGTTCTTCTTCTGGCTGCTGCGCAGGACCCGTCGCAGGCAAGGTGGTTGGGCATGAACCCGTTCAAGGCGCTGCTCGCGCCCCGTCGCCGGGAGCTCCCCTTCCCGGTTCCGGCCGGCTCCACCGCCGCCGAGGCGGCCGGGGTGGGCGTCCGGCTGGGCGGGCGTCCGGTCCTCGACTCCGTGGACCTCACCGTCCGGGCCGGCGAGGTACTGGCCCTCGTCGGCCCGAACGGCGCCGGGAAGTCGACCCTGCTGGCGGCGCTGGCCGCGGACCTGCCCGTGGACAGCGGCGAGATACGCGTGGACGGCCGGCCGGCCACGCGCTGGACGGCCGCGGAACTGGCCCTGCGCCGGGCCGTCCTGCCGCAGTCCGCCGCGCTCGCCTTCCCCTTCCCGGTCGAGGACGTCGTACGGATGGGACGGGCGCCCTGGGCGGGGACGGCACGGGAGGACGAGGACGACACCGTGGTCGCCGCCGCGATGGCGGCCACGGAGGTGACCGGTTTCGCCACCCGTCCCTTCTCGGCGCTGTCCGGGGGCGAACGCGCCCGGGTCGCCCTGGCCCGGGCCCTGGCCCAGAGCGCCCCGCTGCTGCTCCTGGACGAACCGACGGCCGCGCTGGATCTGCGCCACCAGGAACTGGTCCTACGGATCTGCCGCGAACGGGCCGCCGCCGGGGACGCCGTGGTCGTGGTACTCCACGACCTCGGGCTCGCCGCGGCCTACGCGGACCGGGCCGTGGTGCTCCACGGCGGCCGGGTCGCGGTGGACGGTCCCCCCGCCGAGGTGTTCACCGGCGCGCTGCTCGGGGAGGTCTACCGGCAGCCGGTCGAGGTGTTCCCGCACCCGCGGACCGGGGTGCCGCTCGTCGTTCCGAAAAGGCTTGCTTGACCCGCGTTTGACCTTCCTGTGGGTTCCCCATGAATACACCGTGACCGGTCCGTTTCCGGCGCGGTCGAGTGAGACCCGAATCACCTCACCGACGGGTGGCGGCACCGCGGGACACGGTTAAGTTAGGCCAGCCTCACCTGCTTTCTCCTCGTCGTCCCCCCGCTCTTTCACCCCTGTGGAGCCCTCATGCGAGCCCTTCGTCCCTCCGTCGTCACCGCTGTCGCCGCGGTGGCCGCACTGACCGCCGTCACGGGCTGCGCCGAGAAGAGCGACGGCAAGGGCGACGGCGCCGTCCAGGTGGTCGCCAAGGACGACTCCTGCGAGGTGTCTTCGAAGAAGATCCCGGCCGGGCACGTCGAACTCGCCGTGCAGAACAAGGGCTCCAAGGTCACCGAGGTCTACGTCCTCTTCCCGGACGACAGGATCGTCACCGAGCGCGAGAACATCGGTCCGGGCACCAAGGCGAAGATCACCGCCGAGATCAAGGCCGGCACCTACGAGATCGCCTGCAAACCCGGCATGAAGGGCAAGGGCATCCGGCAGACGGTCGAGGTCACCGGAGGCACCGCCGCCGCGCGCAGCCCCGAGATGGACAAGGCCGTGGCCGGCTACCGCACCTATGTGCAGGCGCAGGCCGACGAGACGCTGCCCAAGGTGAAGGTGTTCACGGACGCCGTCGCCGCGGGCGACGTCGAGGCGGCGAAGAAGGCGTACGCCGCCTCCCGGATCGGCTGGGAGAGGACCGAGCCGGTCGCCGAGTCCTTCGGCGACATCGACCCCAAGGTCGACGTCCGTGAGGACGGCCTGGAGGACGGCCAGGAGTGGACCGGGTGGCACCGCCTGGAGAAGGCGCTGTGGCAGGACGGGAAGCTGGGCGCCGAGGAGAAGGCACTCGCCCCCACCCTCTACAAGGACCTCCAGGACTGGCAGAAGCGGGTCGGCCGGGCGGACATCAGCCCGACGTCGATGGCGAACGGCGCCAAGGAGCTCCTCGACGAGGTGGCCACCGGCAAGGTGACCGGCGAGGAGGAGCGCTACAGCCACACCGACCTGGTCGACTTCAAGGCGAACGTCGAGGGCGCGGAGCGGTCGTACGAGCTCCTGAAGCCGATCGCGGCCAAGAACGACGCCGCGCTGACCGCCTCCCTCGACAAGCAGTTCGCGGCGCTGGACGCGCTCCTGGACCGGTACCGCGCGGACCGGACGTCCTACGACTTCACCTCGTACGACAAGGTCGGCAAGGCGGACCGCAAGGAGCTCTCCGACGCGGTCAACGCGCTCGCGGAGCCGCTGTCCAAGCTGGCCGCCGCGGTCACGAAGTAAGGGAAAGCGATCATGAGCGAGACCGGGACCGAGGGCGGCGAGCCGGCCGGCGCGACCGCCCCTTCGCGCCGCGCCCTGCTGGGCTGGGGCGGTGCCGGGCTGGCGCTCGGTGCGGTGGCGGCGGGCGGCGCGGTCGCCGCGGTGCGCTCCGGCGGGGACACGGAGCCGGCGTCGGACAGCGGCGCGGCGGTGCCCTTCCACGGGGCGCACCAGGCGGGGATCGCCACCGCCGTGCAGGACAGGCTGCACTTCGCCGCGTTCGACGTGACCACGAAGGACAGGGCGGAACTGATGGCCCTCCTCAGGGAGTGGACCCGGGCCGCCGAGCGGATGACGGCGGGACGCGCCGTCGGCGAGGGCGCGTACGGAGGGGCCGCGGAGGCGCCGCCGGACGACACGGGTGAGGCGCTGGGGCTCAGGCCGTCCCGGCTGACGCTCACCATCGGCTTCGGCCCGTCCCTGTTCGCCGAGGACCGCTTCGGTCTGGAGGACCGGCGGCCCGAGGCCCTGGTGGACCTGCCGAAGTTCCCCGGCGACAACCTGGACGCGGCGCGCAGCGGCGGGGACCTGTGCGTACAGGCCTGTGCCGACGACCCGCAGGTCGCCGTGCACGCCATCAGGAACCTCGCCAGGATCGGGATGGGACGCACGGCCGTGCGCTGGTCGCAGCTGGGGTTCGGCAAGACGTCCTCGACGACGCCGGGCACCCAGACCCCGCGCAACATGATGGGGTTCAAGGACGGCACCCGGAACATCGCGGGCACGGACGAGGCCGCCCTGACGAAGCACGTGTGGGCCGGCGCCGCGGACGGCACCGACTGGATGGCCGGCGGGTCGTACCTGGTGGCCCGGCGCATCCGTATGCACATCGAGACGTGGGACCGGGCCCCTCTGCAGGAGCAGGAGGACATCTTCGGCCGTGACAAGGGCGAGGGCGCCCCGGTCGGGAAGGCGAAGGAGCGGGACGAACCGTTCCTGAAGGCGATGCTGCCGACCGCGCACGTACGCCTGGCCCACCCGGACAGCAACGACGGGGCGACGATCCTCCGCCGCGGCTACTCCTTCACCGACGGCACCGACGGACTGGGCAGGCTCGACGCGGGCCTGTTCTTCCTCGCCTACCAGCGGGACGTCCGCAGGGGCTTCATCCCGGTGCAGCGCCGCCTCGCCGCCTCGGACGCGCTCAACGAATACATCCAGCACGTGGGTTCGGCGGTCTTCGCCGTTCCGCCCGGCGTCCGTGACGCGGACGACTGGTGGGGCCGGGCGCTGTTCGCCTGACCCGGACGGGCCCGCGCGGCCCGGACACCGTTCTCATGATCCGCACCCTGGAAGGACCGGCATGTTCGGCAACTATCTGATCGGCCTGCGCGAGGGCCTGGAGGCCGGCCTGGTCGTCTGCATCCTCGTCGCCTACCTGGTCAAGACCGGGCGCCGCGACGCGCTGCGCCCGGTGTGGACCGGCATCGCCATCGCCTGCACCATCTCGCTGGCGTTCGGCGCGGCGCTCGAATTCGGTTCCCAGGAGCTGACGTTCGAGGCGCAGGAGATGCTCGGCGGCTCGCTGTCGATCATCGCCGTCGGGCTCGTGACCTGGATGGTGTTCTGGATGCGGCGTACCGCGCGGCACCTGAAGAAGGAGCTGCACGGCAAGCTGGACTCGGCCCTCGCGATGGGCACGGGCGCCCTGGTCGCCACCGCCTTCCTGGCGGTGGGCCGTGAGGGCCTGGAGACCGCGCTGTTCGTGTGGGCGTCGGTGCGGGCCAGCGGTGAGGGGTCGTCGTCGCCGCTGATCGGGGTGCTGCTGGGCATCGCGACCGCGGTCGTGCTGAGCTGGCTGTTCTACCGGGGCGCGCTGAAGATCAACCTGTCGAAGTTCTTCACCTGGACCGGCGGCATGCTCGTGGTGGTGGCGGCGGGAGTGCTGGCCTACGGCGTGCACGACCTGCAGGAGGCGCGCTTCCTCGGCGGTCTGGGTAACAAGGCGTTCGACGTCACGAGCACGATCCCGCCGGACAGCTGGTACGGCACCCTGCTCAAGGGCGTCTTCAACTTCCAGGCGGACCCGACCGTCCTTCAGGTCACGGTGTGGGCGCTGTATCTCATCCCCACGCTCGCGCTGTTCCTCGCCCCGGTAGGGTTCAGGCGGTCAGTGCGGACGACGGATCAGAAGGCGCAGAAGGCAACGGATGAGAAGGCTGGGTCGACTGGCGGCGGGGCTCGCGACGACAACGGTACTGGTCGTGACGGCGAGCGGCTGCGTGACGGTACACGGTGAACTGGAAGTAGTACCGGGAGCCACGAAGGCCGAGGCCGCGAAGGCACTCGAGGACTTCACCGCCGCCTACAACAAGGCCGACAAGGCGTACGATCCGGCGCTCGACGAGGACCGGGTGACCGGTTCGCTCGGTGCGATCAACCAGGCCGGTCTGGCCGCGCGGCGCAAGAACAACCCGCAGGGCAACCCCGAGCACGAGCCGCTGGAGCTGACCGACGCGTCGTACACCATCCCCAAGAAGGCGGGCTGGCCGCGCTGGTTCCTCGCGGACACCGACTCCAACCGCGACCAGGACAGCGAGAAGGCGGACACCCGCTGGCTGCTGGCGTTCGTCCGCACCGGGCCGGACGCGCCGTGGAAGGCCGCCTATCTGGCGGTCGCCTCACCGTCCGAGATCCCGAAGTTCCGTAAGGACGCCGACGGCTGGGCCGAGCCCGTCCCCTCCGCGGACACGGACGCCGCGCTGGCCACCCCGCCGGCGGACCTGAGCACGACGTACACGGACTACCTCACCGACGGCGCGCCGGACGTGTTCGCCCCGGGGTCGATGACCTCGGGCTGGCGGGACGCCCGGAAGAACACCCGCAGAGCGGGCTTCTCGTACCAGTACATCGACCAGGAGCTGGATTCCGGGACGTTCGCGCCCCTCGGCCTGACGACGGAGGACGGCGGGGCACTGGTCTTCTTCAGCAGCAAGCACTTCGAGCGGCAGACGGCTGCCGAGGGGCTGCGTCCGACGGTGACGGCGGACGTGCGGGCGCTGCTGACCGGTGAGGTGAAGAGCACCCTCACCAAGGAGCGGGTCTCCAGTCAGCTGGTCTACGTACCGCCGAAGGGCGCGGACGGGGGCACCGGCGGCCGGGTACGCGTGCTGAACCGGCTGCCCGGTCTGGTCGCGGCCCAGGGGTCCTGACAGCTGCGGACGGCACGTCCGGAGCCGCGGCCCCGGACGGCCCGGCGGGTCCCGCGGTGGCCGGGCCGTCACATCCTCAGCGGCTGAGCGGCCAGGCCACCGATCCGTGGTCGAGCTCGCCTTCGTCGGCCGTGTCCGCGTACTGCGCGCAGGCGTCGGTGAGGGTCTCCAGCAGGGTCAGCGGGTCGGGCAGCGGGTTCTCCGGTCCGCGGATCCAGTGCACGTCCAGATCACCGGGAAGCCTCGCGGGGGGCAGGAGGACGTAGCTGCCCCGGCAGTGCCAGCGGAGACCGGGATGCTCGTCCATGGTCTCGGGGTGGCAGTCCAGCTCGCACGGCCACCACTCGTCCTCGTCGTCCGGTGTGCCGCGGGTGGCGGTGAAGAAGAGCATCCGGTCGGCACCGGACCGGGCCACGGGCCCGACGTCGATGCCCGCGGCGGTGAGCCGGTCGAGCGCGGCCTGCCCGGCGGCGAGGGGGACGTCGAGGACGTCGTGGATCATGCCGGTGGCGGTGATGAAGTTGGCCAGCGGCTGGTTGGCCGCCCACCGCTCGATCTGGCCGCGGTCCGTCGTGGACTGCGTCTGCCAGGCGAAGGAGATGGGATGCCGCGCGGGCGTGGGGCAGCCGATGCGTTCGCAGGAACATCGGTAGCCGGACGGATGCGCGGCGGGTGAGATCGGCATTCCTGCCTCCGCGACGGCCAGGAGCAGCTCCAGCCGCGCCGCGTCGTCGGCCTCCGGCTGCGGTTTGGGCCGCCTGCGCAGCCACTGGGAAATCCTGCCCTCTGTGCCGCGATAGCGGCCGGAATCGGCGCCCATCTATCCCCTCACCTGAGTGGTTACCCGTCCATGGTCGCACCATCCTGCTCCTCGGGTGGCCGAAGTGGCCAAGCGGGTACCCCGACGGTCACGCGGTGGCTTCCTTGCGTGTACGGAGGGTCATGGGGATCATGGCCGGATTCAGCCGCGGGCCGAGAGTCCCCGGAGGGCGTGGTCGACGACGGCGTCCGCGTAGGCGTGGGTGAGCGGGAGCGTTCTGAGCAGCCAGCGGTGGGCGAGAGGGGCGACCAGGAGCTCCACGGCGACCCGTGGATCGACGTCCGCGCGCACCTCGCCGGACTCCTGGCCGGCCCGCAGCCGTGTGACATACAACTGGAGCTGCGGTTCGAGCAGACTCTCGACGAACTGGGCCCCGAGGACCGGATCCACGACACCTTCGGCGGTCAGGGCGCGGGTGGGCGCCTCGGTCGCGGGGTCGTTCAGTTCGTCGACCGTGGCGCGCAGGACCAGCTTGAGGTCCGTGGCCAGATCGCCGGTGTCGGGGATGCCTCCCTCGCCGCCTCCGCCGGAGGCGTCCGCCTCCGCCGCCTGCCGGGCGGCCATGTCGAGGAACGCGTCCAGGAGCACGGCCGCCTTCGACGGCCACCAGCGGTAGATGGTCTGCTTGCCGACCCCGGCGCGGGCGGCGATGCCCTCGATGGTCGTCCGGGCGTACCCCACCTCGCCGACGAGGGCGAGCGCGGCTTCGTGGATCGCGCGGCGGGAGCGGTCGCTGCGGCGGCTGGAGTCGGGGGTCCTGTGAGGTGACATCCGGCCACCCTAGAGGGTCACGGTCCGGTACGTATCGTCTTGTCCGGTGCCGTCCTACCCACCTTCCCGTCCGTGTGAACCACCCGAACGGATCACAGCGCAACGGCCCGGTCCGGCGCACCATGAACTCACGCACACACCCCGTGCGCATCCCACCGTGCCGCGGCGGAGGCCGCCGTTCGTGAGGAGCCTTCATTGACCCGTGACGCCACCCCTCGTCGCTACCTGATGTGCGCCCCGGCCCACTTCGAGGTCACGTACTCCATCAACCCGTGGATGGATCCGTCGAAGCCCGTCGACCTGCCCCTGGCAACCACCCAGTGGGAGGACCTGCGCGACCGCTACCGGGCCCTCGGCCACACCGTGGAGCTCCTCACCCCCCGCCCGGACCTGCCCGACATGGTGTTCGCCGCCAACGGGGCCACCGTGATCGACGGACGCGTGCTGGGTGCCCTGTTCGCCTACCGGGAGCGCTTCGCGGAGGCCGAGGCGCACCGGGAGTGGTTCCGGGCCAACGGTTTCACCGAGATCCACGAGCCGGCCCACGTCAACGAAGGCGAGGGCGACTTCGCCGTGACCGCCTCGTACCTGCTGGCCGGGCGTGGCTTCCGGTCGAGTCCGCTCTCCCACGACGAGGCCCAGGAGTTCTTCGGCCGCCCGGTGATCGGCCTCGACCTGGTGGACCCGCGCTACTACCACCTGGACACGGCACTGTGCGTGCTCGACGAGGCGGCCGACGAGATCATGTACTACCCCGGGGCCTTCTCGCCGGGCAGCCGGTCGGTGCTGGCCCGGCTCTTCCCGGACGCGCTGCTGGCCGAGGAGGCGGACGCCGCCCGGCTGGGCCTCAACGCGGTCAGCGACGGCCGCCACGTGCTGCTGCCGCAGGCCGCGGTGGGCCTCCTCGACCCGCTGCGGGACCGGGGCTTCGAGCCGGTGCCGATGGACCTGGGCGAACTGCTCAAGGGCGGCGGCAGCGTGAAGTGCTGCACCCAGGAGCTGCGGGCCTGAGCCCGGCCTCCGAAACGTGCCGGTGGAGATGTCGAGAACGTGCCAGCGGCTCCGTCCCAGGACGGTGAGCGGCCACCACCGGCCGCACGAGGACGAGGGAGAGACGCAGATGGCGGTTCAGCGGATGGACAACGTCGGCATCGTGGTCGAGGACATGGACGCCGCCATCGCGTTCTTCGTGGAACTCGGTATGGAGCTGGAGGGCAGGGGCGAGGTCCAGGGTCCCTTCGCCGACCGGTGCACCGGGCTCGACGGCGTGCACTGCGACATCGCGATGGTCCGGACCCCGGACGGGCACAGCCGGCTCGAACTGGCGAAGTACCGCAGCCCCCGGGCGATCGACGCCGGGGCGAGCGACCGGCCCCACAATGTCCTGGGCACGCACCGCGTCATGTTCGCGGTCGACGACATCGAGGACACCGTCGCGCGCCTGCGGCCGCACGGCGGCGAACTCGTCGGCGGGATCGCCCGTTTCGAGGACAGCTATCTCCTCTGCTACCTGCGCGGCCCGGACGGCATCATCGTCGGACTGGCCGAGCAACTGCGCTGAGGGGCGGACCGGGCCCCGCCGCACCCGTCAGTCGTCCTCGGGCGGCGGCCAGGCGTCGCCCCACGCGGTGTCCCGGGCGGCACGGTAGAGCGGGCCGTGCCGCTTGGTGACCGTGGCGCGTTGCAGGGCCTCGTCCTTCGTGCAGAGCTCCAGCAGCACCTGTCCCTTGCGGATCTGCGGCTTGCGGGTGACCCGTGCGGTGGCGGGCACGGTGGGGAACCGCGTCGCCACGACGTAGCTGAACTTCTCGTCCTCGTGGCTGAGCGAGCCGCCCTTCACCTGGCGGTGCAGGGACGAGCGGCTGACACGGGCCGAGAAGTGGCACCAGTCGGTGCCGCGCTCGATGGGGCAGGCGTCGTCGTGCGGACAGGGCGCGGCGACGGTCAGGCCGGCGCCGATCAGCCGGTCGCGGGCCTCGATGATCCGGTCGTAGCCGTCCGGGGTGCCTGGTTCCACGATCACCACGGCCTGCGCGGCCGCGGCGGCGTCCACGACCACGGCCCGGTTCTCGGCCGTGAGCTCCTTGAGTACGTACGAGACGGTCACCAGGTCGGTGGGCGCCGGAGCCGGTGACGTACCGATCCTCGCCCGCTCCCAGGTGGCGGACCGCAGCCCGGGGATGCCGGAGGCCTCGGCCAGCTCACGGCCGAGTGCGAGGGCCGGCTCGGACCAGTCGAGGACCGTCGTCCGCGTCCCGTCCCAGGCTCCGGCGACCGCCCAGCTCGCGGCGCCGGTGCCGCCCCCGATGTCGGTGTGGGTGGCGGGCGCCCAGCCCGGCGCGGCCTCGCGGAGCGCGTCGAGGCAGGACCGTACGGCCTCGAAGGTCGCGGGCATCCGGTAGGCGGCGTACGCGGCGACGTCCGAGCGGTCCCGCAGGATGGGGGCGTCGGTGGGGGTGGTACCGCGGTAGCTGGCGATCAGCCGGTCGACGGCCTGCGCGGCCTGGGTCGGGGGCAGCCCGTCGAGCAGGGCGGCCAGCGCCGCACGCAGGGTTTCCGCGGTGGGGAGGGTGGCGTTCACCGCCGAATTGTAGGCGCAGTGGGCCCTCCGCCCGCAGTCCGGTGGCCGGTGCGGGCCCGGCCTGCGGGCTGTTGGGACACGCACAGGGCCCGGACGGTTCCGTCCCGTCCGGGCCCTGTGCGCGGTCCGCCCTCGCAGCGGCGCCGTTCAGTCCTTGGCGAGCGGCTCCCGCGCGGCGCCCGCGTCCCGCCACGGCCTGCACAGCAGCAGGAAGCACGTCACCGCGGCCAGCGCGCAGACCACCTGCACGACGGCCATCGGCACGGCGGTCTTCTCGCCGGCGATCCCGACCAGAGGTGAGGCGATGGCACCGATCAGGAACTGGGACGTCCCCAGGAGCGCGGAGGCCGAGCCGGCGGCGTGCCTCGTACGCATGAGGGCCTGGGTGTTGGTGTTGGGCATCGCCAGGCCCATCGCCGACATCAGCACGAACAGCCCGGCGGCCACCGGCACCAGGCCGACCTCGCCGAAGACCCCGGAGGTCATCAGCAGCAGGGCGACCGCCGCCACGGAGATCACGGCGAGGCCGAGGCCGAGTGCCTTGTCCAGGCTGACCCTGCCGACGAGCAGCTTGCCGTTGATCTGGCCGACGGCGATCAGCCCGATGGAGTTGATCCCGAAGAGCAGGCTGAAGGTCTGCGGCGAGGCCCCGTAGATTTCCTGCACGACGAACGGCGAGGCGCTCACGTAGGCGAAGAGCGCCGCGAAGGCGAGGCTGCCCGCGATCATGTAGCCGGTGAACACCCGGTCGGCCAGCAGCCCGCGCATGGTCCGCAGCGCGTCGCCGACACCCCCGGTGTGCCGCTCCGCCGCGGGAAGTGTCTCGTGGAGCCACTTCCAGACGACGAAGGTGAGCAGCACGCCGACGACGGTGAGGACGACGAAGATGCCGCGCCAGTCGGTGAACTGCAGTACCTGGCCGCCGATCACGGGCGCGACGACGGGCGCCACTCCCGAGATCAGCATGAGGGTGGAGAAGAACCGGGCCATCTCGTCGCCGTCGTACAGGTCGCGTACGACGGCCCGGGAGATCACGATGCCCGCGGCGCCGGCCAGGCCTTGCAGGAGGCGGAAGCCGATGAGGAGTTCCGCGGTGGGGGCGACGGCGCAGATCGCGGTGGCGATCACGTAGACGACCATGCCGAGGAGCAGCGGGGTGCGCCGGCCCCAGCGGTCGCTCATGGGGCCGACGACGAGCTGGCCGAGCGCCATGCCCAGGAGGCAGGCCGTCAGGGTGAGCTGGACCGTCGCGGCGGGGGCGTGCAGCGCGTCGGTGACCTCCGGGAGTGCCGGGAGGTACATGTCCATGGAGAGCGGCGGCAGGGCGGTGAGCCCGCCCAGCACCAGGGTGACCAGGAGGCCGGCCCGCCGTGCGGTGGTCGTGGGGGCGCCCGGAATGCCTGGCGCGAGGGGGGTGGAGATGGCCGGCACACCCGCGGCGGTGGGGGTGGCGGTGGCCTGGGCGCCGAGTGCGGCGCCTTCGGTGTTCTTCGTCGGTATGTGCTCGTGCTCTTGCTGGGCCCGGCTCGCGCCGCTGTCCGGCATCCTCTTCTCCGCTTCGTTGAATCCGCATCTATGCTCTCAGGTCAGTCGTAGTGGTCGATACCTTTGTGTGAGGGCGGGCGGCATGAGCGGGACTGTGCGTTGGGGTGTTCTGGCGACGGGCGGCATAGCCGCGAGGTTCACCGAGGACCTGCTGGCGATGCCGGACTCCGGGGCCGAGGTCGTGGCCGTCGCCTCCCGTACCGAGGCCTCCGCGAGGGCCTTCGCCGACCGGTTCGGGATCGAGCGGGCGTACGGCAGCTGGGCGGAGCTCGTCGCGGACGACTCCGTCGACGTCGTGTACGTCGCAACCCCGCACTCGGCGCACCGGGAGGCGGCGGGGCTCGCCCTGGAGGCCGGCAAGCACGTCCTGTGCGAGAAGGCGTTCACGCTCAACGCGCGTGAGGCGCGGGAGCTGGCCGGACTGGCCCGGGAGCGCGGGCTGTTCCTGATGGAGGCCATGTGGACGTACTGCAACCCGCTGATCCGCCGGATCACCGAGCTGGTGCGGGACGGCGCGATCGGTGAGATCCGCACGGTGCAGGCCGACTTCGGCTTCGCGGGCACCTTCGGGGCCGAGCACCGGCTGCGCGACCCCGCACTGGGCGGCGGCGCGCTGCTGGACCTCGGGGTCTACCCGGTGTCGTTCGCCCAGCTGCTGCTGGGGGAACCGGACCGGGTGCAGGCCGACGCGCTGCTGTCCCCGGAGGGTGTCGACCTGAACACCGGGATGCTGCTGGGGTGGGACTCCGGTGCCACCGCGCTGCTGAGCTGCTCGATCGTCGCAAACCTGCCCACCTCCGCGACCGTCACCGGCACGGAGGGGCGGATCGACCTCCCCCGGGACTTCTTCCACCCGGACCACTTCTTCCTCCACCGGTCGGGCCGGGAGCCGGAGAAGGTCGTCACGGGCCCCGGCCCGCAGGGCCTTTCGGGGATGCAGTACGAGGCGGCCGAGGTGACGCGCGCGCTGCTGGCGGGCGAGACGGAGTCGCCGCTGGTGCCGCTGGACGGTTCGCTCGCCGTGATGCGGACGCTCGACGCGGTGCGTGACCGGATCGGTGTCCGTTACCCGGCGGACGACCGCGCCTGAGACACGGTCCCTCTCCTCGGTACCGGTCCGGGCAGGCGGGCCCCGGACCGGTACCGGCTGCGGGTCAGGCGGGGGTGAGCCCCGGGTTGCCGGCCTCGGTCACGAAGGAGCCCGCCGTGCCGACCGGCGCGCCGGGCGTGGTGACGGCCGACACCGTGCGGAAGTCGGCGCGTGCCTCGCGCGTGCCGAGGGTGACGAGTGCGTAGCCGCGGCGCCCGTTGTAGAACTTCATGTGCGGGTTGGCCTGGGTCAGGTTGTTCCAGTTGGCCGGCTTCTCGGAGCCGTCCTTGCCGCTGGTGATCGAGGTGGCCACGATCTCCGTGCCGACGGTCCGGGAGGCCGGGTCGTCGAAGTCCTTCTTGAGGTCGAAGCCGTAGCCGACGTGCACGTCACCGGTGAGCACCATCAGGTTCTCGATCCCGGCGGCCTCGGCGCCGTCCATGATCCGCTGCCGGGAGGCGGGGTAGCCGTCCCAGGAGTCCATGGACAGCTTGTAGGCGTCGGACGGGACGTCGCGCCGGCGGGCGAAGGTGACCTGCTGGGGTACGACGTTCCAGCGGGCGTCGGAGGCCTTCCAGCCGTCGATCAGCCAGCGTTCCTGGGCGGCTCCCGTCATGGTGCGCGCCGGGTCCTCGGACTCGGGCCCGGGGACCTTCCAGCCGTCGCCGTAGGCCTGGTTGCTGCGGTACTGGCGGGTGTCGAGGATGTCGAACTGGGCGAGCCGGCCGAAGCGCAGCCGCCGGTAGAGCCGCATGTCGGGGCCGGTGGGGCGCTGCGGGGCGCGCAGCGGCTGGTTCTCCCAGTAGGCCCGGTAGGCGGCGGCCCTGCGCAGCAGGAACTCCTCCGGGGGGACGCTGTTCTCCGGGGTGTCGCCCGCGTAGTTGTTCTCGGTCTCGTGGTCGTCCCAGGTGACGACGAAGGGGTGCGCGGCGTGCGCGGCCCGCAGGTCGGGGTCGGACTTGTAGAGCCCGTACCGCATGCGGTAGTCGTCCAGCGTGAGCGTCTCGCGGTTGAAGTGGCCGGGCAGGACGCGGTCGGTGTAGTTGCGGGCGCCTCCGACGGCCGTGACGGCGTACTCGTAGAGGTAGTCGCCGAGGTGGAAGACCACGTCGACGTCCTCGTCGGCGAGGTGCCGGTAGGCGGTGAAGTAGCCGTCGTGGTACGCCTGGCAGGAGACGGCGGCCAGTGTCAGGGAGCTGTTGCGTACGCCGGGAGCGGGCGCGGTGCGGGTGCGGCCGGTGGGGCTGGTCCAGTCGCCGGCCCGGAAGCGGTAGTAGAAGCCCCGGTCGGGAGCGAGCCCTCGCACGTCCACGTGGACGCTGTGCCCGAACTCCGGGTGGGCGGTGGCGGTCCCGCGCCGGACGGTGCGGCGGAAGCGTTCGTCGCGGGCGATCTCCCAGCGGACCTCGACGCGCTCGGCGGGCAGCCCGCCGTCGGGCTCGAAGGGGCGGGGCGCGAGTCTGGTCCACAGCAGTACGGACGTCGGCAGGGGGTCCCCGGAGGCCACCCCGAGGGTGAACGGGTCCTCCGTGATCCTCCGGGCGTCGAGCTCGGCGGCCGCGGCGGTGCCCGCGCCGGGCAGACCGGTCGCGAAGGCGAGCGCGGCGGCGGCACCGGTGACGGTGAGGAAACGGCGGCGGCCCACTCCGGCTCCGAGCCTGCGTGCGGCATCGCGGAGTTCGGCGGACCGGCCGTCCTGGCCGGGCGTCCTGCTGATCTGTGCGGGTGTCATGTGCCCCTCCCCTGCCGGATGCTGTCAGAGGCATTGGAGTGCGGGACGACGACTTTCCGTTGGCACGTACACAACATCCGAATGGCGGTGCGATGAGCACCTGGGTGCCGCCCTCCGCGAAACCTCCCGTACGCTGCCGGGCCATGAACGCTGAGCGGAAAGTCGCCGTCGTCACGGGCGCGGGATCGGGAATCGGCAGGGCGGTCGCCCTCACCCTCACGGGTGCGGGCTGGACCGTGGCCCTGGCGGGACGGAGGGCCGCCGCCCTGGAGGAGACGGCCGCCGCGGCCGGCCCGGGCACGGCGGTCGGCCTGCCCACCGACGTGAGCGATCCGGACGAGGTGGCCG
Organism: Kitasatospora papulosa; assembly: GCF_000717245.1. Classification (GTDB taxonomy): domain Bacteria; phylum Actinomycetota; class Actinomycetes; order Streptomycetales; family Streptomycetaceae; genus Streptomyces; species Streptomyces papulosus. Next base: position 796,053 of record NZ_JNYQ01000001.1, on the reverse strand, counting down.
CGCTCTTCGCCTCCGTACGGGAACGCTTCGGCCGGCTGGACCTGCTGTTCAACAACGCGGGGACGTTCGGGCCGCGCTCGACGCCGGTCGAGGACCTCGCGTACGAGGACTGGCGGACGGTGGTCGACGTCAATCTGACGGGTACGTTCCTGTGCGCCCAGGCGGCGTACCGCCTGATGAAGGAACAGGACCCGCAGGGCGGACGGATCATCAACAACGGGTCGGTCTCGGCCCACGCGCCGCGCCCGCACTCCCTCGCGTACACGGCGACGAAGCACGCGGTGACCGGCCTGACGAAGTCGCTGTCGCTGGACGGCCGGCCGTACCGGATCGCCTGCGGGCAGATCGACATCGGCAACGCGGCGACGGACATGACCGAGCGGATGAGCGCGGGGATCCTCCAGGCCAACGGCGAGGTGGCGGCCGAACCCGTCATGGCGGCCGACGACGTGGCCCGGACGGTGCTGCACATGGCCGAGCTGCCGCTGGAGGCCAACGTCCAGTTCGCGACGGTACTGGCGACGGCCATGCCGTATGTGGGTCGCGGCTGATCAAGTCCAGCCGAAGTTCGCCCCGAACTGACCGCCAAATGACAGAATTTGCAAATTTCCGCCTGTGGGACCAGGTGGGCTCCTACCGCCCGTATGCTACTGACCTTCACCGAATGAACACAGAAGGACCACACAACATGCGCATACGTACCGCCGCGCCCCTCGCTCTGGCCGCCGCCACCGCACTGGCCGGCTCGCTCCTCGCCTCTGCCCCGGCCTCGGCGGCCTCCCATCAGGGCGGGCTGCACCTCGGCAAGATCCAGTACGACAGCCCCGGCAAGGACACCCGGACGAACACGTCCCTCAACGCCGAGTACGTGGACATCCACAACAACGGCAAGGCAAAGCTGCAGCTCAAGGGCTACAAGCTGAAGGACGACACCGGCTATACGTACACCTTTCCGAGCTTCACCGTCGCCGCGGGCAAGACGGTCCGGGTCCACACCGGCAAGGGCAAGAACTCCGGCACGCACGTGTACTGGAACCGCGGCTCGTACGTCTGGAACAACACCGGCGACAAGGCCCGGCTCATCAAGCCGAGCGGCACCCTCCGGGACTCCTGCTCCTGGGGCAAGGGCAACGGCGTGAAGGTCTGCCACTGACCGAGGTGAACGGCCGCCACGGCCGGGGGGTCCGTGGAGCGGCCAGGGGGTGGGCCGGGGAGTCAGGACCCCGGACCACCCCCTACGTCTCCCGGTGGCACTCCGTGACGCCACCGGGAATGCGGGGCCCGGGGCCCTGGTTGGCCTGTGGCATGAGTACACACTCCGGCACCGAGGTCCTCCGCTACACCGCGTTCTCCGCCGACCCGGAGGGGGGCAACCCCGCCGGGGTCGTCCTGGACGCGTCCGGGCTCGGCGACGCCGAGATGCTCGCCGTCGCCGCGGACCTGGGCTACAGCGAGTCGGCCTTCCTCACCGACCCGGACGGGCACGGCGGACACACCGTCCGCTACTTCAGTCCGAAGGCCGAGGTCCCCTTCTGCGGCCATGCCACGGTCGCCGCCGCCCTCGCGCTCGCCGAGCGGGACGGGCCGGGGGACCTGGTGTTCTCCACACCCGCCGGCCCGGTGCCGGTCACCGTCGTCCGCGAGGGCGGCGCGCTCCGCGCCACCCTCACCAGCGTCGAGCCGCACACCGAGGACGCCGCACCCGAGGATCTGGCGGAGGCCCTGGCCGCCCTGGACTGGCCGGCCGCGGACCTGGACCCGGCGCTGCCGCCCCGCATCGCGTACGCGGGCGCCCGGCACCTGGTGCTGGCCGCCGCGACCCGGGAACGGCTGGCGGACCTGGCGTACGACTTCGCCCGCCTGGAAGCCCTCATGCGCCGGCTCGACCTGACGACCGTGCAGCTGGCGTGGCGGGAGTCCGCCACCGTCTTCCACGTCCGTGACCCGTTCCCGGTCGGCGGCGTGGTCGAGGACCCGGCGACGGGTGCGGCGGCCGCCGCGTTCGGCGCGTACGCGCGGGAGCTCGGCCTGGTCCCGGACGACGCGGTCCTCACCCTGCACCAGGGCGCCGACATGGGGCGCCCCGGCACCCTCACCGTCGAGCTGACGCCGGGGGACGCCCGTGTCCGCGTGAGCGGCACGGGCACCCGGATCGGCTGACGGGGAGGGCGGGCCCGCCGGGCACGCCCGAGTCGGTAGCGGAGGGCCGCCCCACCTCGTCCGACCCCAACGCCCCTATGCTGCTGCCAGGTTGATCGGTCAGCCGGTATCGCCGCCCAGAGCGGCGATACCCGCATCGGAGAACGGGACGGCGATGGCGCCTGCAGACATCGACACCAGCAAGCCGCACCCGGCGCGGCTGTACGACTGGTACCTCGGCGGGAAGGACAACTACCCGGTGGACGAGGAGCTGGGCAGGCGGCTGACCGCGTTCGCCCCCGTCATCCCCGTCATGGCGCGCATGAACCGGGCGTTCACCCACCGGGCCACCAGGTGGCTGGCGGGGCAGGGGATCCGGCAGTTCCTGGACATAGGCACCGGCATCCCCACCGAACCCAATCTGCACCAGGTGGCCCAGGCCGTCTCCCCGGACGCCCGGGTCGTCTACTGCGACAACGACCCCGTCGTCCTCAGCCACGCCCAGGCCCTGCTGAACGGGACCCCCGAGGGGGCTCTCGGCTATGTGCAGGCCGACGCACGGGAGACCGACCGCATCCTGGCCGAGGCGGCCGAGGTCCTCGACTTCGACCGCCCGGTCGGCCTGTCCCTGAACGCGCTGCTGCATTTCCTGAGCGACGAGATGGGTGCCTACGCGGTGGTGGAGCGGCTGACCGCGGCGCTGGCGCCCGGCAGTTACCTGGTGATCTCGCACCTCACTCCCGACTTTCACCCCGCGGAGGCGTCCCAGAAGGTCCGCGACATGTACCGGGCCAACGGCCTGACCCTGGACATGCGTGACCGCGACCGCTTCGCCCGCTTCTTCGACGGGCTCGACCTGGTCGCTCCCGGGATCCTGGCCGCCGAGGAGTGGCACCCGGAGCTCGGCGAGCCGGTCCCCGGCCAGGAGGGCGCGCACAGCGGGGAGTACGTGGCGGTGGCCCGCAAGGCCTGACCCCGGCCCGTCCACACGGGCGGCGGCCCGCGCCCGCTCGGACGGACCGGCGTGCCGGGCCTCAGGCGAGCAGGCCGGCGATCTCCTCCATCTGCCCGTGCCGCAACGGGCCGCGGGTGAGGGCGGCCGCGTTCTCCTCGGCCTGCGCGACGGTCCGGAAGCCGGGGATCGGCACCGTCCGTCCGCTGCGCGCCCACAGCCAGCCGAGTGCCCCCTGCGCCAGGGTGCGGCCGTCGGCCGTCAGCACCTCGCGGACGGCCTCGACCCGCTTCACCCAGTGCTCCGACGGCACCCCGCCCTCCTCGAACCAGCTCAGCCAGGCGGGCGGGGCGGACCGGATGTCCCCCGCGTCCGCCCGTGGGCTCCTGCCCCGGGCCCCGGCGAGGAGGCCCATGGCCAAGGGGCTCCGGATGACGCTGATCAGGCCTTGCTCCTCACTGAGGTCCAGCATTCCGGGGGCGTCCTCCAGCACGTTGCAGGCGTGCTGGACCGCCGCGCAGTGCTCACCCGCGGCGAACAGCGCGGCGCGTCCCGGGTCGTCGGTGCTCCAGCCGTAGGACCTGATCAGCCCTTCGGCCACGAACTCCTCGCAGGCGTCGCGCAGTTCCGCCGCCTCGGCGAGCGGGGTGTCGCCCAGGTGCAGCTGGTACAGGTCGATCCGGTCGGTCCCCAGCCTGCGCAGCGAGGCGACGAGCGCCCGGCGGGCGTACTCCGGGGACCGGTCGGCGCCGTCCATCGTCCGGGTCCGCTCGTCGAAGAGGTTGCCCCATTTGGTGGCGACGACGACCTCGTCCCGCCTTCCCGCGAGCGCCCTGCCCAGCACCCGCTCGCTGTGCCCGGCCCCGTACACGTCCGCGGTGTCGAAGAAGGTCACCCCGAGGTCGAGCGCCCGGCGGACCGCGGCCACCGACTCGTCGTCGTCGACCACGCCCCAGCCGAGCGGGCCCCCGTCGGGCGTCGACCACTCACCGCCGATCGCCCAGCACCCGAAGCCGAGTGCACCCACGTCCGTCCCGCTGCCGCCGAGCGTCCTGCGCCGCCGTTCCGTTTCGGTCCTCATGCCGCAGAAGCTAGGAGTTGAAGTGCACAGGAGGTCAAGCGCCGCCCTCGGGTCCGTTCCCGCGCCCCTGCGTCAGCTCACGTACACGCCCGCGCGCGCCGCGACCGCCGCCGCCGCGGCCGCCCGGTCGGCGACCGTCTCGTCGAGCGGGTCCCCGCTGGCCAGAAGCCGGTAGTAGAGCGGCGCCGACACCGCCCGGATCACCTCGCGGGCATCGGTGCCCGGGGGCAGTTCACCCCGGCCGGCGGCCGCGTCGACACAGCCGGCCCACTCCTCGATGCGCACCGCGTAGAAGCGGTGCAGCGCCTCGGCCGTCCGGCGGTCGCAGGTCGCGGCGGCGACGACGGCGGCGAAGAGGGGGCCCTGGCGCGCGTCGGTCAGCGTCCGCACCACCAGACGCGCGTTGGCCCGGAGGTCCTCGTCCAGGGATCCCGTGTCGCTGCGCGGCTCGGACTGCTCCGCCATGTCCGTCAGCAGGTCGGCGACCAGTCCCGCCGTGGTGGACCAGCGCCGGTAGACCGTGGTCTTGCCGACCTCGGCGCGGCGGGCGACATCGGCGAGATCGAGCCCGTTGAAACCCTGCTCGACCAGCGCGTCACCGGCCGCGCGCAGCACGGACTCCCGCACCCGGGCCGTGCGACCACCGGGCCGGACCGTGCCCGGCTCACCATCGACCGCATCCATAACGGCACTCCAGTTCCATTAGTTGACCGACCCCTGTTACGGTGTGCTCCATCTTAACGGAACCAGAGAACCATTAAAGCTTCGGGTCTCCAGGAAGGGCACCCCATGTCCACGTCCAGCACGGCATCCGTCACCGCGCCTCCCCGGACTCCGGGACCGCGGATGACCGGCCGGCAGAAGCTCGTCCTCGTCCTCCTCCTCGGCGCACAGTTCATGATCGCCGTCGACTTCTCGATCCTGAACGTCGCCCTGCCCGCCGTGGGCGAAGGGCTCGGGTTCTCCCTCGGCCACCTCCAGTGGATCGCCACCTCCTTCGCCCTCGCCGCGGCCGGATTCACCCTCCTGCTCGGGCGCGTCGCCGATCTCGTCGGGCGCAAGCGCCTGTTCGTCGGCGGCATGGTCGTCCTCGGGCTGTCCTCGCTGCTCGGCGGACTGGCCACCTCGCCGCAGGTCCTGCTCACCGCACGCGTCCTCCAGGGTCTGGCCACCGCGGCGGTCACGCCGGCCGGACTCGCCCTGCTGACCACGGCGTTCAAGGAGGGCCCGCTGCGCGAGCGCGCCCTCGGCCTCAACGGTGCCCTGATGTCCGCGGGTTTCACGGCGGGGGCGGTCCTCGGCGGCCTGCTGACCGACCTGCTCTCCTGGCGCTGGGCCTTTTTCGTCAACGTCCCCGTCGCCGCGCTCGTCGTCGCGCTCGCCCCGTCCGTGATCTCCGAGTCCCGGCCGGCCGAGCGTCCGAAGCTCGACCTGCCGGGCGCCGCGGCCGTCACCGGCGGTCTGCTCCTCCTCGTCCACGGACTGACGCAGGCCGGCGAGTCCGGCTGGACCACGCCCACCACGCTGACCGCCCTCCTGGCGGGTGCCGCTCTCCTCGTCGCGTTCTGGTTCGTCGAGAAGCGGGCGGCGGCCCCCCTGGTGCCCGTGCACATCCTCCGGCGGCGCAGCGTCATCTGGGGGAACGCCACCGGGCTGATCGCCTTCGTCACGGAGACCTCCCTCGTCTTCCTGCTGACGCTCTACCTCCAGGAGGTCCTCGGCTACTCCCCGCTCGCCACCGGACTCGCCTTCGGCGTGCTGGGGGCCGGCACCGTGACCGGCGGCCTGCTCGGCGGACGGGCGGTCGGCAGGTTCGGCAACCGGCGCGCCATCGTCCTCGGCGGCGTCGCCCAGGCCGCCGCGACGCTCTCCCTGGTGGCGCTCGGCACCTCGGACGGCTGGATCGCGTTCCTGCTGGCCGCGACCTTCGTCGGCGGCGTCGGCAACATGCTGATGATCGTGGGCTTCATGGTCACCGCCACCTCCGGTCTCCCCGACACGGAACAGGGCCTGGCCACCGGGCTGGCCACGATGACGCAGCAGGTCGGGATCACCCTGGGCATCCCGGTCATGAGCGCGGTCGTCACCGCCCGGACGGGTACGGCCACCGGGCCCGGTGCGGTGCTGTCCGGTGTCTCGGCGGCGGTCCTGGTCAACTCCGTCCTCGTCCTCGCGGGAGCGCTGCTCGCGGGGGGGTGTTCCTCGGCCGGTCCGGCAGCCGTACGCCCGCCGGGTGAGTCGGGCCCCTGCGGCGGGGCACGGGCGCGGCAGGATGGCGGGCATGGCCCCACCGCTGACCGTCCCCAGCCTGACCGCCGGAGCCGATTTCGTCCTGCGCCCGTGGGAGATGAGCGACCTGCCCCTCGTCCGCGAGGCGGCGGCGGACGACTACATCCCACTGATCACGACGATTCCCTCGCCGTACTCCGACGAGGCGGCGGAGGCCTTCGTCCGGCGCCAGTGGGACCGGGCAGCCGCCGGGACCGGGTATCCGTTCGCCATCGCGCGCACCCGGGACCGGCGGCCGGTCGGCGCCATCGGGATCCGGCTCACGGACGCGGCCGAGGGCCGGGCGACGCTCGGCTACTGGATGACGGCCCCAGGGCGCGGCCAGGGGGTCGCGGGGGCGGCACTGCGCACGGTCACCACGTGGGCCCTGCACGAGCTGCGCATCCCTCGGGCGCAGGTCCTCATGGAGCCCTGGAACACGGCCTCGGTGAGGACCGCGGAGAGCGCCGGCTACCGGTGCGAGGGCCTGCTGCGCGGCTGGCGGGAGATCGGGGGCCGGCGCCGGGACATGCTGATCTACGCCCGGTTGAACGAGGACCGTCATCCCGATGACCGGGCGCCCACCGGGGTCTGAACGCGGGACGTTACGATCACGGGCACCGCGGCGCACCCGCGGTCGCGCAGCCCACCGGGAACCCAGGAGCCGAGCCTTGTCCGAACCACGCATCGGTGTATCCGTCGTGACGATGGGAGACCGCCCCGAGCAGGTCGAGGCACTGCTGGCGTCGGTGGCCATGCAGGACGTCCGCCCCTCCCGCGTGGTCGTCGTGGGCAACGGCTCGCCCCTCCCCGACTACGGCGCCTTCCCCGGACTGACCGGCCTCGCCGGCGGGGTCACCCTGCTCGAACTCGACGAGAACCTCGGCTGCCCCGGCGGCCGCAACGAGGCCCTCGACGCGCTCGCCGGCTTCGGCGACGTGGACGTGGTGATCGAACTGGACGACGACGGACTCCTGGTGGACAAGGACGTCTTCCGCAAGGTCCGGGATCTGTACGCCGCCGACCCCGGCCTCGGCATCGTCGGCTTCCGTATCGCGGACGAACGGGGCGAGACCCAGCGCCGGCACGTCCCGCGCCTCCGCGCCAAGGACCCGATGCGTGGCGGTCCGGTCACCGCGTTCCTCGGCGGCGGCCACGCGCTGTCCATGAAGATGCTCGCGGAGACCGGCCCCTGGCCCGCCGAGTTCTTCTTCACGCACGAGGAGACGGACCTGTCCTGGCGGGCCCTCGACGCGGGCTGGAAGATCCTCTACGAGCCCGGGCTGCTGCTCCAGCACCCCAGGACGTCCCCGGCCCGGCACGCGGTCTACTACCGCATGACCGCCCGCAACCGCGTCTGGCTGGCCCGCCGCAACCTTCCCCTCCTCCTGGTGCCCGCCTACCTCGGCACCTGGGTCCTGCTCACCGTCGCCCGTACGCGCTCGGCCGCCGGCCTGCGCGCCTGGGCGGCCGGCTTCGCCGAGGGGGTGCGCACCGAGTGCGGCGTGCGCCGTCCGATGCGCTGGAGCACGGTGTGGCGCATGACGCGCCTGGGCCGCCCGCCGGTCATCTGACGTCCGGGTGGCCCGGTCGGCGGGCCGCCGTCCACCGGTACAGCACGTCCGGCTCGTTCTCCTCGTTGCGGCTGCCGTCGTCGTACGCCACGGCGACGAAGCCGTGGCGCTCGTAGAAGGCGCGTGCGCCGGATTTGCGCCGGAAGGTGTAGAGGCTCAGCTCCCCGCGCGAGGCCGCCTTCACCCGCTCCAGCAGCCGTGTGCCCACGCCCTGCCGCACCGTGTCGGGCCGCAGGTAGAGCTGGTCGAGCTCGTCCCCGTCGAGCGAGGCGAAGCCCAGCAGCTCCCCCGACTCCCCCTCGGCCACCCATGTCCTGCTGCCGGGCAGCAGGACATGGGTGATCCAGGCGAGCGTGTCCTCGTCGCTGTGCACCCGCCGCAGACCGGGCAGCGCGGCTGCCCGCGAGGCGAGGAAGACGGCGGTGATCTCCTCCGCGTCCCGGTCGGTCGCGTCCCTCAGCCGTACGGACCTGTCCTGAGCCATCGTCCCGCTCCCCCTCCGTGGTGAACGCACAGGTATACCAGGGGCGTCCGTCGGCCCGGCGCCCCGCGCGTCCGGAAGCCCCCGGCCGCGCGGACCGCGGCCCTCCTCCCCGTGTGTCCGTCCGCGGCCGGGCCGGTGTTCCGGCGGATAATGCGGCCCGACGCAACGACCACCGCAATCGGAGGAGTCCCCGCTGTGGCCCTGACCCGTGAAGAGCGTGAACAGTTCCTGGCCGAACCGCATGTGGCCACCGTGGCGGTGAACGCGACGGAGGAGGGCCGCGCACCGCTCGCCGTCCCGATCTGGTACGCGTACGAGCCGGGCGGCGACCTGTGGATCATGACGGGTCGCGACTCGCGCAAAGGCGTCGCCATCGCCCGTGCGGGGCGCTTCAGCATCGTGGTCGACCGTGTGTCGCCGACCGTCCGCTACGTCTCCGTCGAGGGCCCGGTGGTCGCCACGGTCCCGGCCACCCGCGAACAGCTGGTGGAGATGTCGTCCCGCTACCTGCCGGCCGAGAAGGTCGACGCCTACGTCGACTTCGCCTGGAGGGAGCACGGCGAGCAGGTGGTCGTCCGCATGCGTCCCCAGCACTGGCTGAGCTCGGATCTGGGCGAGGTCTGAGACACGGAGTCCCCGGAGTCCCCCCGGGGGGCGGGCTCCGCGTCGCGCCGCCGCCGGGCGGCGGCCGAAACGGCGCCCCTCCCCCGTCTCCGGGAGGCGGACCACCGCGGACCGCCCGGGGAGGGCGGCCTCCGCCCCCCTGTCCGCCGCGTCCGTCGCGTGTGCCGGGTGTGGCCGCGGGCGCACCCCTGCGACCTCGCCGTACTCCACCGCGAGGGGCTCCGACCGGGAGTGCGGGCACCGGGTGAAGCGCTGATTCCGGAAAGTGATCCTCGAAGCCGATCTTGCGGCATAGATCGTTTAGGGTCTGGGCAGCATCAGTGCGCACATGATGAGCCATCAAATTCGGGTTCAAAACGTGCACTTCAAGTCAATGGGCGTCAATCCCGATCGCCCCGATCACAGGACGGGGGCCTGTGAATCGTCTCAAGAGAGGACGCCAATGCCGCAGGACGTCACCTTCGACCTCCCCTTCCAGGCTCCGGTCAGCAAGCACCTCGCCCACGCACGGGAGCGCCACCTGCGCTGGGTGTGGGAGATGGGCCTGGTACGCAGCCAGGCCGGGTTCGAGGAGTACCAGTCCTGGGACCTGCCCCAGGCCGCGGCACGGACCTATCCCTACGCCTCGGCCGAGGACATGGTCGTCCTGATGAACTGGTTCTCCCTGGCCTTCCTCTTCGACGACCAGTTCGACTCGGGGAGCCCCGACCGCGCGGACCGCATAGCAGAGGTCGCGCGGGAGCTGATAGCCACGCCGCTCCGGCCCGCGGGGACGGCCCCCCGCGTGGTCTGCCCGATCACCGTGGCCTGGGCGGAGGTGTGGGCCCACCTCTCGGATGGCATGTCCCTGACTTGGAAGACCAGGTTCGCCGCCTCCTGGGGGCGCTTCCTCGTGGCACACACCGAGGAGGTCGACCTGGCTGCCGAGGGCCGGGCCGGAACCCTCGGCATCGAGGAGTACGCGGACTTCCGCCGCCGCACCGTGGGCATCCACCACAGCATCGACGCGGGTGAACGCAGCCGCGGCTTCGAGGTGCCGGCCCAGGTGCAGGCGCACGAGCTGATGGTCAGGATGCGGGACCTCGCCGCGGACACCATCGGCTTCATGAACGACATCCACTCCTTCGAGCGGGAGAAGCGCCGCGGCGACGGCCACAACCTCATCGCCGTGCTGCACCGCGAGCGCGGCGGCACGTGGGAGCAGGCCGCCGACGAGGCGTACCGCATGACCACCCGGTGCCTGGAGGAGTACCTCGCACTCGAGGCGCGCGTACCGGCGATGTGCCAGGAGCTCGGTCTCGGCGCCGAGCAGCGGGACCAGGTGCGGATGGGCGTGGAAGCCATCCAGCACTGGATCAGCGGCAACTACGAGTGGGCGCTGACCTCGGGCCGGTACGCCGCCGCGAAGGAGGGCCCCGCCGCCACGGCGGAACTGGCCGGCCGGGGGTCGCTGGACGATCTGCTGGCCGTCTGACACGACGTCCCCGCCCGGCCGGAAGGACCCGGCCGGGCGGGGACGGCGGGCGCGGTCAGACCGGGGCGAACGCGACCGGAAGGGCGTCCAGACGCGCTTCCCAGGTGGAGGCCGTGGCCGTGAGCTCGTCGGCGGGTACCGACAGGTGCAGCCCGGGCAGCCGGTGCAGCAGGACGTCGACGGCGGTCTCGATGATGGCCTGGCCGATGTTCTGCGCGGGGCATTCGTGCGGCCCGCCGCTGAACGCGAGGTGCGACTGGTTGCCGTGCACGGAGACACCGGAGTCCGGCCGGATGTCCGGGTCGGCGTTGCCCGCGGCGAGCCCCAGCACCAGCAGGTCGCCCTCCTTGATCTGCGTACCGCCGAGCTCGAGGTCCGCCGTGGCGAAACGCCCCGGCAGGACCGCCAGCGGCGGGGTGTTCCACATGACTTCCTCGACGACCTCGGAGACGGACCGCTGGCCGCTGACGAGCCCGGCGAGCCGTGAGCCGTCGGTGAGGACCATCTCCAGGACCCGTGCCAGCAGGTTGCTGGTCGTGGTGTGGGCGGTGATCAGCACCAGGCGCAGATGGCTGAGGATCTCGCCCTCGTCGAGGCCCGCGGCGTGCGCGAGCAGCCCGGTGGTGAAGTCGGGGCCGGGCTCGGCCCGCTTGCGTTCGGCGAGCCCCCCGAGGATCTCCATGATGCGGTCGTTGTGCTCCAGGGCGTCCGGGCCGCCCTTGATGACCTGGGCGCAGGAGACCGCGAGGCTCCGCCCCCCGGCCGCCGGGAGTCCGAACAGCCGGGTCAGCACGAGCATCGGCAGGTACTCGGCGTACTCGCCCACCAGGTCGGCGCTGCCTTTCCCGGCGAACGCGTCGATCTGCTTGTTCGCGAAGTGCGTGACGTGGCGCCGGATGCCGCGTCCCGCGAGCGTGTCCAGGTTGTCGGTGACGGCCCTGCGCAGCCTGCGGTGCGGCTCGCCGTCCTGGGACACGCAGTCGGGGCGCCAGCCGAGCATCTGGATCAGCGGCGACGTCTCCTCGACGCCCCCTTCCTTCCAGTCCCGCCAGATGCGCGAGTCCCGGCTGAACTGGAGGGGGTTGTCGAGCACCCGCCGGCTCTCCCGGTAGCCGAGGACCAGCCAGGCGCGGACGTCCCCCTCCAGGAGCACCGGCGCGACCGCCCCGTACTCCTTGCGGAGCCGCCCGTAGATGCCCTGCGGGTCGATCGCCGCCTCCGGCCCGTAGAGCCGGGTGAGCTCGGACCCGTCGCCGTGCATGACGGGGCAGCCGCCGAGGGGGGCCTCCGCGTCGTTCGCGGAGTGCTCGGTCATCGGGGCTCCAGGGCTGAGTCGGAGCGTTCCTTGAGGTGGCGGATCAAGGCGATCAGCACGTCACGGCTGGAGTTGCGGTCACGGGCGTCGCAGGTCACCACCGGGGTGTTCTCGGGGATGTCCAGGGCGTCGCGGATCTCCTCGACCGGATGGTCCTGGGAGTCGGGGAACACGTTCAGGGCGATGACGAAGGGCACGTCCTGCCGCTCCATCTCCTCGATCGCCCGGAAGCTGGAGGCCAGCCGCCGGGTGTCCACCAGCACGACGGCCCCGAGGGCGCCCTTGAACAGGCCGTTCCACAGGAACCAGAACCGCTCCTGCCCGGGTGTCCCGAACAGGTACAGCACCAGCTCCTCGTTCAGGCCGATCTTGCCGAAGTCGAGGCTGACGGTGGTCTCCTGCTTGTCCGCCACCCCGATCAGGTCGTCGACGTCGACGCTGGCCTGGGTCAGCGTCTCCTCGGTGGTGAGCGGCTTGATGTCGCTGACCGATCGCACCAGGGTGGTTTTCCCGGTACCGAATCCGCCCGCGATCATCACCTTCACCGAGCGGGTGCCCCCGGCCGTCTGCCGGTCGGGATGGTCAAAGCCTTTGAAGTCCACTGAGTACCTCCTCAAGGAGCGCGAGGTCGGGCCCGCGGCCGGCGCCTGACGCCGGGATGGGATCACGGGCCTCGACACGGCCTGCGTCCAGCAGATCGGCCAGGAGTACCGCGAGAATGTTGAAGGGCAATCCGAGATGGGCGCCGAGTTCGGCCACCGACAGCGGATCACGGCAGCGCCGCAGAATCTCCTCGTGCTCGTGCTGCAGGCCCGTCTCGGCCGCGGCGCGGGAGATGATGAGGGTCGCCACGTCCAGGGTCGACGCCGAACCCCCCGGTCCGCTGCGTCCTCCGGTGAGGACGTAGTAGCGCTCGAGACCGGGCGGGTCCGTCGGTCGGCGGGGACCACTCATCCAGAGTGCTCCTCCAGGCGCGGGCTGGTGCCGAGAAGCTCACCCATCCTGCGCGCCAGGTCCCTCATCTGATGTCCGAGCAGGCCCTGGTCGAGCCCCTCCTTGGCGAGAACTCCGAGATACGTCTCCACGCCCGCCCGCACCACGAAGAGGTGACCGCCGTCGACCTCGATCATCGCCAGGCGCAACTGCCCCGCGTAGTTCGGGAATTGCTCGGCCACGGGCTGCGCGAGGGCTTGCAGGCCGGCGACCACGGCGGCGAAGCGGTCCACGTCGTCCGGGTCCTCGGCACCGTAGGAGGTGATGGCCTTCCCGTCGCTGGAGGCCACGAGGGCGAAGCGGATCTCCCTGATGCTCTCCGTCAGATCCCGGAGTGCCCAGCTCACGTCGGTTCCCTGTTGCGTCATGTGGACTAGTCGCTCTCTTCCGTGCGGTTCATCTCGCGGCCGGCATTCTTCTCACGGGCGTCCGGTCCGGTGTACGCGGCCGTGGCGGCGGGCGGGACACTCTCGCGTCCGGCCGTGGCGAAGGCGGCGAGACCGGCGAACGAGGCGTCCGGCGGCACGGCTGCCACGGACTCCATGGCCCGTCCGGCGGTGGCCTGGCGGGCGCTCGGCGCGTCCGCCCGCCTGCTCCTGCGGCGGGGCAGGCCGCCGGGTGTGGTGTCCATGGTCTCGGTGGGCTCGGCGCTCTCCACGGGCACGGCGTACCCGGCCGGCTCGGGGACCGGCGCGGTCCGTACCGGGAGGCCGGCGGACGGGTCGGCCCTTCCCGCGACGGGCCTGGCGGGCTCGGTCACGGGGGCGGACAGGTGGCTGAAGTACTTGTGGGGAACGACCACGACCACCGAGGTGCCGAGCCACGGCGAGTCGGCGAAGGTGACCCGGATGCCGTAGCGGCGCGCCAGGGCGCCCACCACGCGCAGGCCCAGGTTGGCGTCCTCCGAGATGCCTCCGAGGCCGGGACCCTTAGCGGTGCCGGCGATGGACTGCTCCGCCTCGCGCTTGCGCTCGTCGCTCAGCCCCTTGCCCGCGTCCTGGATCTCGATGCCGACGCCGTTGGGGACCTCCTTGCCGGAGACGACCACGGGCTCGGTGGGCGGCGAGTAGCGCGCCGCGTTGTCGAGCAGGTGGGCGAAGATCAGCGTGAGGTGGTCCACCAGGCCGCCGTCGACACCGAGTTCGGGCAGGTGCCGGACCTGGATGCGGTTGAAGTCCTTGATGCGGCCGATACCGCCCCGCACCACGCTGAGGAGCCGCTGCGGCTCCTGCCACTGGCGTCCGGGCCGGTCCGAGCCACCGAGCACTCCGATGCTGGCCGCGAGACAGTCGGCGGGACCGATCTCCTGGTCCAGTTCCATGAGTCCCTGGGCCACCGCGGGCAGCCGTCCGTGTTCGCCCTGCATCTCGTGCAGACGGCCGCGCAGACGGCCCGTCAGCACGTGGATCCGGCTGCCGATGCCGACCACGGCCTGCTCGGCCGACGTGGAACGATTCAGCTCCTCTTCCACACCGAGCAGCGCGGTTCTGAGGACCTTGCGCTGCGCGGCGCGCAGCTCCGGGCTCACCCGGGCGTCCTGTTCGGCCTCGTCCAGGATGTCGTCGATGGCCTCGCCGTCGCGCAGCCGCTGGATCGCCTCGGGGAGGTCGCTGTCGCCGAGCCTGGCGACGGCTGCCTGCTGGAGTGCGAGGTGCCCCTCCATGGCGTCGGTCCGCGAGGCGAGTCCGGCCTCGTACGCCTGGGCCTGCTCCGCGAGCCGGGCCTCGAAGGCCGCGGCCTGCTCGCCGAGTTGCGCCTCGATGGCGGAGCGTTCGGCGGCGAACCTCTGTTCCCGGCTGCGCACATCCGCGTAACGCTGCTGGGAGTGCTCGGTCTGGGCCGAGAGGAAGTCGTTCTTCGCACGGCCCAGTTGGGTCCGGGTCCGGACGAGGAGCCGTACACAGGCGGCGCCTGCGACGGTGACCGCGGCACCCGCGAACGTCGCGGGTATCTGGACCTGTTCAGGTCCCGCCACTGCGGTGGCGACGGTTCCGGCTCCTAAGGCCAGCGGCATCAGCCACCAGCCGTACCAGGCGACGGGTGCACGTGCCGCTGGTGGTGGAGTGGCAAGTTCCATCTAAATCCTTCGAGAGCAACACAATCGAACAGGGGGGGTCGTTCGGGCGCCGCACACGTCGAGCGGGCAGCGCGACGGCGGCCGAGTGAGTTCGAGTCAACTCGCCGCGCCGCAGGGGAGCCTATCGGGTTAGGGGTCAAGGTGATCAACTTCCCTCCGCATACCGGAAGCATTCGTTCATGCCGTGGCCGGAAACCTTCCGCACGGACCTCGCCGGAAACGGGCGGCGGGAGCAGGGCAGGACGACGGGCCCACGTCGCCCCGGACAGGCGGGCACGGGCTGCGGCCCCCGGTGGCCGGGCGGCGGAGGGCACGTCCGGGAAGGGAGGCACGGGGCCGCTGGCGTGTCCGCGCGCAGGCGCGGCACGTGGGATCAGGACGGCTGCCGGAGCAGGAAGGAGGCGGCAGACGAGTCGGGCTGTACGCCGGGTTCTGTCGCCCGGTCGCCTCGCGGCGGCCGGGGAGACGGCCATCCATCTAGGACCGGCATTGCTGCCGGCCTCGTGCGGTCTACCCGCGAACTCGGGCGGGCAGCCCTCGGACGTTCGCGCAGGAGCACCGGGGTGCTCCCTCTTGACCTTGCTCCGGGTGGGGTTTACCTAGCCGTCCGAGTCGCCTCGGACGCTGGTGGTCTCTTACACCACCGTTTCACCCTTACCGGGGACCGAGATCCCCGGCGGTCTGTTTTCTGTGGCACTGTCCCGCGGGTCACCCCGGGTGGCCGTTAGCCATCACCCTGCCCTGTGGAGCCCGGACGTTCCTCGGGAGGATCCGGAGATCCTCACGCGGCCGTCCGCCCGGCTCGTCTGCCGTGGTGACCATGCTACCCGGCGGGGGTGGGGGTGAAGGCCGCGATGCCCGCCTCCCAGGCCGCGGAGAGGTCGGCACCCGGAGGGAAGCGGCCGTTGAGTTCCAGGACGACCATGCCGTGGGCGAAGGCCCAGGCCGCTCGTGCCCGGTCCTCGTCACCGCCGGCGGCACGGTACAGCGGAGCGGCGGCGGCGTCCGCCGCTCCCCCGGCGGGGAGTGCGCGGCCCATCGTGAGGAGGTAGAGGTGCGGGTGCGCCAGGGCGTAGGTGCGGTAGGCGGTGGCGAGGGCGGAGAAGGAGCCGGGGGCCGCCGCCTCGGCGGCCGTGAGGACCCCGGCGGTCTCGCGGAGCATCTCGGCGGCCAGCGCCGCCACGACGGAGGACTTGTCCGGGAAGTGCTTGTAGAGGGACGGCGCCTTGACGCCCACCCGGTCGGCCAGCCGGCGCATGGTGAGGGCCTCGGGGCCCTCCGCCTCCAGCAGGGCACGCGCGGCTGCGACGATCTGCCGGGGCCGGTCGGCGGTGGGGGCGATGGCGAGGTCACTCACGCATGAGACCTTCCCTGGTACGGAGTCGGTACGCGGTCCGCGGCCGAGGACGTGATCGTACGAGATGGGGACAAGCCGGTCGTCACGGACCTCGGGACGCGCGCGATGACCGAGGCGTGCGCCGGGGCCGGGGCGCTCAGGCGGGCACGAAGAGCACCTTCGACGGGCCGAGGTCCGCCCGGGCCAGGCGGACCCGGAGCCGCTCGCCCAGCGGGAGCGGGGAGCCGGACTCGATCCGGGCGACGATCGCCGGGTCCTCGACGCGGACGGTGCCCACGGCGGGGTCGTCGTCCTCGACGTCGATGACGTACGCGTCGAAGGTCCGGCCGGTCCGGTCCGGTCCCCGAGCAGTGCCGCCTCCACGAGGTCGACGCACTCGCGCTCCACGGTGTTCGCGCGGCGGGTCCCCTCGGCCATCTCCTTCGGCAGGGCGTCCAGTGCCCGGAGCACCCACTCCGGAGGCTCCTGCCCCGCGGTCGCCGCGAGGCACAGCTCGGCGGCGTAGCGGTCGACCAGGCGGCGCAGCGGGGCGGTGCAGTGGGTGTAGAGCGCGGCGACGGCGGCGTGCACGGCGGGGGTGGGCAGGTCTCCGTGTGTGAACACGCTGTAGCCGGCGCCGCGCAGGAGCGTGGTGCACTCCTGGAGGAACGCCGCGTGGCTGCTCCTCGCGGGGTCGAGGGAACGCACCACCGCGGCGTACGCGACGTGGTGCGGCCAGTCGATGCGGAGTGCGTCGGCGGAGCGCCTGAGCCGGGCGACGGCACCGTCGGGGGCCACGGGCAGGGTCCGGAGGATGCCGGTGCCCGAGTCCCGCATGATGCCGGCGGCGGCCATGCCGGTGAGCAGGGAGATCTGGGCGTTCCAGCCCTCGGCGGCCACGGGCGCCCGGTAGGCGAGGCCGTAGCCCCCGTCGCGTTCGACGATCTCCTGCTCGGGCACGTCGAGCGAGATTCCGCCCCGGGCGGTCTCCTGCTGTTCGCGCAGCAGGCCGATGGTCCTCAGCAGGGCGAGCGGTTCCTCGGCGCTGCCCGCGTCGATCCGGCGCTGGACGCCGGCGTGGTCGAGCTTGGCCCGGCTGCGTACGAGGGCACGGCGCAGTTCGGTGGCGACCGTACGGCCCTCGGTGTCGAGGTCGATCCGCCAGAGCGCGGCGGGACGGGTCTCGCCGGGAAGGAGACTGGCGGCCCCCTCGGAGAGCACCGGAGGGTGCAGGGGGATCCTGCCGTCCGGGAAGTACAGGGTCGTCACCCGCCGGTGGGCCTCGGTGTCCAGCGCACCGCCGGGCCGGACGAAGGCGGCGACGTCGGCGACGGCGTAGTGCACCCGGTAGCCGTGCGGGCGGCGCTCCAGGTACATCGCCTGGTCGAGGTCCGTGGAGTCCGGTGGGTCGATGGTGAACATCGGCAGGCCGGTGGCGTCCTGGTGCCCCGGCAGGTGCGGGGCCCTCGCGGCCTCCCCGGCCTCGGCGAGGACGGCGGGCGGGAAGCCCGCGGGCAGGTCCAAACGGGTACGCGGCGCGTGCAGGGCGGCCCGCAGCGGGGCGCCGTCCGCGCCGGTCATGCGTAGCTGGCGGCGGGGCATGCCACCGAGCGTAGGCCGGGGCGCCGGGGTCGGCATCCCGGTCGCCCGGCGGGCGGGGCGCGGACCGGACCGTACCCTTGCCGGAGGGTCTCCCGCGCGTGAGGGGGCCCGTGCCGCGTATGAAGGAGATCGCCCGTGCTCGTGCTGTTGCCGCCCTCCGAAGGTAAGGCCGCCTCGGGGCGCGGGGCACCGCTGAAGCCGGAGTCGCTGTCCCTGCCGGGTCTCGCGGACGCCCGCGCCGCGATCCTCGACGAGCTGGTCGAGCTGTGCGTGGCGGACGAGGACAAGGCCCGCGAGGTGCTCGGGCTGAGCGAGGGCCTGCGGGGCGAGATCGCGAAGAACGCGGAGCTGCGCACGGCCGGCACCCGGCCCGCCGGGGAGATCTACACCGGGGTGCTGTACGACGCGCTCGGCCTGGCCACGCTGGACACGGCGGCCAAGCGGCGGGCCGGGGCGTCCCTGCTGGTGTTCTCGGGGCTGTGGGGCGCGGTGCGGATCGGCGACCGGATCCCCTCCTACCGCTGCGCGATGGGGGTGAGACTGCCCGGCCTGGGCGCCCTGAACGCGTACTGGCGCACTCCGATGGCGTCGGTCATGCCGGAGGCGGCCGACGGCGGGCCGGTGCTGGACCTGCGTTCGTCCGCGTACGCCGGGGCGTGGAAGCCCTCGGGCGAGGTCGCGGAGCGCACGGTGAGCGTGCGGGTGCTCCAGTCCCGGGTGGTGGACGGGGTGGAGAAGCGGTCCGTGGTCAGCCACTTCAACAAGGCTACGAAGGGCCGGATGGTGCGCGATCTGCTGCTGGCCGGGGCCCGCCCGAAGGGGCCCGCGGAACTGGTGGAGGCTCTGCGCGACCTCGGCTACGTGGTGGAGGCGCAGACCCCCGCGCGGGCCGGACGGCCCTGGGCGCTCGACGTGGTGGTCACGGAGATCCACTGAACGGAGTGGCGTTGCATCATACGCAACGCTCGTTGCGCATTGTGCGGTTCTCGCGGCAGGATGAGTCCATGACCTCCTCCGCGCCCGCCGCCGTGTCCGCTTCCGTGCTGGACCTCGCCCCCGTCGTCCCCGTCGTCGTCCTGGAGGACGCGGCCGACGCCGTGCCGCTGGCCCGCGCCCTCGTCGCGGGCGGGCTGCCCGCGATCGAGGTCACGCTGCGGACGGCGGCCGCCCTCGACGCGATCCGGGCGATCGCCTCGGAGGTCCCCGGCGCCGTGGTCGGCGCGGGCACGGTGATCTCCCCGGCGCATGTGGCGGACACCGTCGCGGCGGGGGCCCGCTTCCTGGTCAGCCCCGGCTGGACGGAGGCTCTGCTGGACGCGATGAAGGCCTCGGGCGTGCCGTTCCTGCCGGGTGTCTCGACGACCTCCGAGGTCGTGGCACTGCTGGAACGCGGGATCACGGAGATGAAGTTCTTCCCCGCCGAGGCCGCGGGCGGCACCGCTTATCTGAGGGCCCTGGCCTCTCCGCTCCCTCAGGCCCGGTTCTGCCCGACGGGCGGCATCTCCCTGGCCTCGGCGCCGTCGTACCTGGCGCTGCCCAACGTCGGCTGCGTCGGCGGCAGCTGGATGGTGCCCGGCGACGCCGTCGCGGCGAAGGACTGGGCGCGCGTGGAGCGGCTGGCCGCCGAGGCCTCGGCGCTGGGCCGAGGCTGACCCCGGCGCGCGGCGGGCCGGGGCCCGCCCCGCCGTCCGGAACGTGACGCCCCGCGGCCTACCGCAGGTGCGAGGTGTCGTTGAGGAGTCTCAGCGACGGGTTCCCGTCGGCGTAGTACGCCACCGTCGAGACGGAGGCGGGTGAGAGCTCCATGCGGTACAGCGACTCCGGAGGAGCGCCCAGTGCGAGCCGGACCAGGGTCTTGATCGGGGTGACGTGCGTGACCAGCAGCACCGTGCGGCCCGCGTAGCGGGCGATCAGCCGGTCCCGTGCCGCCGAGACCCGCTCCGCCACCTCGGCGAAGCTCTCGCCGCCACCCGTGGGGGCCACGTCGGGGGACGCCAGCCAGGCGGTGAGGTCCGCGCCGTGGCGCTCCCGCACCTCGGCGAAGGTGAGGCCCTCCCACAGGCCGAAGTCCGTCTCGCGCAGGCCGTCCTCGACACGGACCTCCAGACCGAGCCGCCCGGCCACGGCTTCCGCCGTCTCACGGCAGCGTCGCAGCGGGGAGCTCACGATCTCCTGGACCGTGCCCCGGGCGGCGAACGCCTCCGCTGCGCAGGCGGCCTGCCGGCGGCCCGTCGCCGACAGTTCGGGGTCGCCGCCACCACTCCCCGAGAAGCGCTTCTCGGGGGTGAGGGCGGTCTCGCCGTGCCGGAGCAGGAGGAAGGTGGCGGGCGCGCCCAGGTCCGGCGCGCTCCCCCAGCCCACCTGCGGGGTCTCCGCAGGATCGGCCTGCGGAGTCTCCGCCGGACCGGCCTGCGGGGCCGGCGTCGCCGGGCGGGCGGCGGCCAGGGCGGCACGGACCTTCGCCGCACCGGCGACCGCGTCACCGGGCGGTCCTGACGGGGGCTGCTCCTCGTGGAGGACGCGCGTGCGGGTCGTCTCCACGTCGGCCGTCGAGGCCCCCGGGTCCCACTGCTCGCCCCGTCGGCCGGCGTCCATCGCCTCGTTGGCGAGCCGGTCCGCGTGCTTGTTCTCCGCGCGCGGGATCCACTCGTACGTGACCGAGGAGGCGGGCAGGATGCGCGCGGCCTCCTCGGCGAGCGGCTTCATGTCGGGGTGCTTGATCTTCCAGCGCCCCGACATCTGCTCGACCACCAGCTTGGAGTCCATCCGGACGCGCACCTGCACGGGGGTGTCCGGGAAGAGGTCCCTGACCGCCTTGAGACCGGCGATCAGGCCGCGGTACTCCGCCACGTTGTTCGTCGCGACCCCGATGTACTCGGCCGCCTCCGCGAGCGTGGCGGTGTCGAGCGGGTCGAGGACGACGGCGCCGTAGCCGGCGGGCCCCGGGTTGCCCCGGGAGCCGCCGTCCGCCTCGACGACCAGCCGGCGGGGAACGGGCATTACAGGCCCGACTCCGAGGTGCGGACCAGGATGCGGTGGCAGTTCTCGCAGCGCAGCACGGTCTCGGGGGACGCGGCCTTCACGTCGTTGA
Source organism: Kitasatospora papulosa (assembly GCF_000717245.1). GTDB lineage: Bacteria > Actinomycetota > Actinomycetes > Streptomycetales > Streptomycetaceae > Streptomyces > Streptomyces papulosus. The sequence goes on along the minus strand of NZ_JNYQ01000001.1, from coordinate 775,043 downwards.
CCTCGGTGATGTTCAGCTCCAGGCGGCAGCCCTCGCAGCGGCGCTGGTAGAGCCGGGCCGCGCCGACGCCGCCCTGCTGGGCGCGCAGCTTGTCGTAGAGCTTCAGCAGGTCGGCGGGGACGGCGCCCGCGACGACCTCGCGGTCCTTGGCCACGGTGGCGGCCTCGGCGTCGAGCTCCTGGGTCGCGGCGTCCCGGCGGGCGGTCGCGTCGTCGACCTTGGCCTGCACCGCGCCGACGCGCTCGGTCAGTTCGGCGACGCGCTCCTGGGCGGACTCACGGCGCTCCATGATCTCGAGGACGACGTCCTCCAGGTCACCCTGGCGCTTGGCGAGCGAGGTGATCTCGCGCTGCAGGTTCTCGAGGTCCTTCGGCGAGGAGACCGCTCCGGAGTCGAGCCGCTGCTGGTCGCGGACGGCGCGCTGGCGCACCTGGTCGACGTCCTGCTCCGCCTTGGTCTGCTCGCGGGTGGTGTCGCTCTCCTCGGTCTGCGAGGCGACGAGCAGGTCGCGCAGCTGTGCGAGGTCGCTGTTGAGCGAGTCGAGCTCGGCGTGCTCGGGCAGCGACGTGCGCTTGTGGGAGAGCTGCGACAGACGTACGTCGAGTGCCTGGACTTCGAGGAGTCGGATCTGGTCGGCGGGCGCGGCGTTCAGTTGGGGGCTCCAGAAGAGTGGTGGGTGGTCCAGGGGTCGGTGACCTGCTTCGAGACGTGGACCCGGAGGTCCCATCCGTGGCGGTCGGAAATCGCGTCGAGCTGCGCGGCGGCCTGCTCGCACCAGGGCCATTCGGTGGCCCAGTGTGCGGCATCGACGAGGCCGAGCGGCGAGTGCTGGACGGCCTCGGAGGCCGGGTGGTGGCGCAGGTCGGCGGTGAGGAAGGCGTCCACGCCGACGGCTCGTACGGCGTCGAAGAGGCTGTCGCCGGAGCCGCCGCTCACCGCGACGCGGCGCACGAGCGCGTCGGGGTCACCGGCGAGCCGGATGCCCTGCGCGGTGGCGGGCAGCCGGGCGGCGGCGCGGGCGGCGAGGTCGCGGAGGGTCACCGGGTGGTCCAGCTCGCAGACCCGGCCGAGGCCGCGGCGTCCGGTGGCGTCGGTGGGGTCCGGCACGAGGGGGCCGGTGACCCGGAGGTCCAGCGAACCGGCGAGGGCGTCGGAGACCCCGGGGTCGGCGGTGTCGGCGTTGGTGTGCGCGACGTGCAGGGCGATGCCGTGCGTGATCAGCCCGTGCACGACCCGGCCCTTGAAGGTGGTGGCCGCGACCGTCGTCGTACCGCGCAGATAGAGCGGGTGGTGGGTGACGATCAGCTGGGCACCGAGGGTGCGGGCCTCGTCGGCGATCTGCTGGACGGGGTCGACGGCGAAGAGGACCCGGTCGACCTGCGCTTCGGGGTCGCCGCAGACCGTGCCGACGGCGTCCCATCCTTCGGCCCGCTCGGGAGGCCAGAGGGCGTCGAGCTCGGCGATGACTTCAGACAGACGGGGCACGGGGGAAAGGCTACCTGTCCGCCGTGCCCCGCCGCCCCTGGCCGCCGGAGCCCCGGGACCGGGACCGGCGGCCGGTGCGAATCGTTACTTGACGAGGTCGGCGCGGAGGTCGTCGAGGACGAGGTTCGCGGAGGTGACGCCGAGACCGAGGTACCAGGTCTCGTCGGAGACGTCCTTGGCCCGGCCCGCCTTCACCGCGGCGAGGTTCTTCCACAGCGGGTTGGCGCGCGCGGTGTCGCGCTTGGTGGCCTTCGCGTCGCCGTAGACACCGGTGAAGATCCAGTCGGCGTCCGCCTGGTCGATGTTCTCGGGGCTGATCTCGGCGGCGAGATCGTCGATCTGCTGGTTCTTCGGCCGCGGCAGGCCCACGTCCTGGAGGATCGTGCCGATGAAGGACGCCTTGGCGTAGAGGCGGATCTTGTCCGGCAGGTAGCGGACCATCGAGATGGTCGGCTTGTCCGGGCCGATCTCCTCGCCGAGCTTCTTCGCGTTCGCCTCGTAGGCGGCGAGCTCGGACTTCGCCTTCGCGGTCCTGTCGAGCGCGGCGGCGTTCAGGAGGTAGTTCTCCTTCCAGGTGAAGCCGGGGCGGATGGAGAACACGGTCGGCGCGATCTTCGACAGCTCGTCGTACGTGTCGGCGGCGCGCAGCTGGCTGCCGAGGATCAGGTCCGGCTTCAGACCGGCGATCGCCTCCAGGTTGAGGCTGTTGATCGTCCCGACGCTCACCGGGTTCCCCGCGTCCTTCGCCAGGTACGACGGGATGGCCTCGTCGCCCTCGGAGGGGGCGTAGCCGACCGGCTTCACACCGAGCGAGACGACGTTGTCGAACTCGCCGACGTCGAGCACGACCACGCGCTTGGGCGCGGCCTCGATCGACGTGCTGCCCATGGCGTGGGTGACGGTGCGGGGGAACTCGCCGGCCTCGGCGTCCGTCCCGTACTCCGCGGTCTTCTTCGCCGCGTCGGCGAAGTCCTTGCCGCCCGTGGCGACGGCCGCCTTCTTGTCACCGCCGGTGTCGCCGCCGGCCGAGCCGCCCGACGTGTCGTCGCCGCCGCACGCCGAGAGGGACAGTGCGGCCGCGACCGCGAGACCGATCGCGGCGGTGCCGCGGCGCCTGAAGGACATGTTCTGCTCCGGTTCGGGGAGGACACAGGAAATTCTTAGGGCAGCCTCACCTTAGATGTGTACAGACAAGACAGCACAGGCACCCCTACCTCCGCAGGCGAATCTGGACATCAACACCCTTATGTGTGAAGTGGGGTGGCTGATGTTGTCCGGTGGGGAGTCCGAAACCTAGCTTCTGTTGCCGGAGGTGACCGGACCATGACTGCCTGTGCCATCGAGGACAAGACCGCCGGAGTCGCAGGGACTGCCGCGACGGCCGAGCCCGCGCTCGAACCCGCTGATCCGGACGGACCGGCGGAGCCGGTGAAACCCCGCGTCACGGATGCGTCGGACGAGAGCGCGGACCCGGTCAGAGCGGGTGCGGCGGACCGGGACGCCGATCCGGCCACGGCGGCGGCGCCGGGCCTGGGCGCCGGTCCGGCCGCAGGAGTGGCGCGTGCCCCGGGCCCGCGTGACCCGGGGGTGTTCCGCACCACCGCCACCGTCGTCGCCATCGCCCCCGGCAGTGCCGACCCCGGGCGGCTCGGTCCGGGAAGCCTCGGTGCCGGAAGCGTGGGCCTCGGAAGTCTCGGCCGCCGGACCCCGTCCGAGGTGCCGCGGGAGAGGGCCGGGACGCGCGACGAGCCTGTGCGGGCCGCCGCCCCCACGCCACCCCTCCCTGCCGCCGCCTCCTCCGCACCGCCGGTCCCGCCGATGCCGACGGTTCCCCCCGCACCGGCGCCCTCCGTACCGCTCGTGCGGACCGGTTCACCCCTGCCTCCCGCGCCCCCCGTCGCGGCCCACGCGGCAGCCCTCCCCGCGAGTCCGCCGCGTCCGGTGCCGCAACCGCTCACCCTGTCCGCCGACCACGCGTACGCGGCGCGGCTCACCACGGCCGGGACTGCGGGCGGGCCCGCCTGGTTCGCCGAGCGCTGGACGCTGGACGGCCCCGAGCCCTACGCCGTACCCCTCCCCCTCGACCAGCCCGAGGAGCCCGAGGCCGATGTGGTGCCGCTCGCGGACGGGCGGGTCCTGATCCGGAGACGGGTGGACGCCGACCGGCACACGTTCTCGCTGCTCTATCCGACCGGGCCCGGCACGGGTGAACTCCTGCTGGGCGCCCTCGACTGCGCGGATCTCGTGCTGCTGCCGCCGTCACCGGACGGTGCGAGCGTCCTCGCCCTGCTCCCCGGCGCGCGTTCCACCGCTGTATGGCTGGTGGCCGGCGGGGGGTTCGGTCCCGAGCACGTGGCGGACGTCCCGGGCCGCTGTTCCGGCGGTGTCTGGCTGGACCGGGAGGGCCGGCTGCTCGCCCTGGACCGGCAACTGCCCGGCGGCGGCCCCGTGAAGGCGGTCGTGCTCGACCTGGAGCGCGGCGGGGAGGTGACCCCCCTGCTGCAGATCGCGCCGGAGAGCAACGACAGGCTGCTGACGGCGGACGCCGACAGCGGACTGCTGCTGGTCAGGTCGGACGCTCCCGGTCACGACCGGCTCGGCTGGGGGGTGCTCGGCAGCTGCCTGCCGGTGCGGTTCCCGGAGTGCCTGCGCGCGGCGGACGCGACCGTGACACCGTTCGCCGTGCAGCCCGGCCAGATGCTGATGCCGGAGAGCTGTGCGGTGGCCCTGCGGATCGACGGGGCCACGGACAGCTGGGTGGGGCTGTGGCGTCCGGCGGGCCGTCGGCTGCACCAGTTCGCGGCGCCCGACGGGTGGGCGGCCGGGTCCGGTTTCTGGACCCGGGAAGGCGTGCTGCACCTGCCGTACGCGCAGGAGGGCGCGCCCTGCGCCGTGGCGCTGCTGGAGGCCCCCGTGGACGAGCCCCGCCGGGCCGCCGTGTCCGGAACGGGCGCGTCCGGGAGCACGCCGGCTTTCGGGATGTGCAAACCCGTCCCGTTGGGGCAGGCGCCTCTCACCGGCCGCACCGCACCTGGATAAACTCTCGGCGGGGCTACGCAGCCGTTCCGTGCGGGCGCCGACGGTGACCGTGCCGGGGGGCGGCGGGGCTGCGACACACACGTAAGCGATTGCAACGGGGAGATCTCCCACATGTCTGAAGCCCGAACCGACACGACCCAGACCCGTCCGCCCGAGGCGGACACGGGCCGGGGCGACGCCGGCGGCTACGGAAAGCACCGAGGAGGCGCATCCGCGGAGAGCGTTACCGCACAGCCGCACGGCCGTCACCGCCGTCCCTCCGAAGGGGGTGGCGGCGCGGCGGCCTGAGTACCGCTCCGCAGGACAGAGGGCCGTCGCAGCCACCCGGCTGCGGCGGCCCTCGGCCGTGCGGGACCCGCCGTCCCGCGGCCCGGGCCTCGCGTCCGGCCTCGCGGAGGAGGGCTACGCCTCGGGTGAGCGCAGCGCCGGGGCCGGTGCCTTCCCCGGCCGTCCCGCCCGGTTCCCGGCCCGGGTGCCCGGCCCGCCGCCGGGGCCGTTGGCTCCGCGGCCCGGCAGCCAGAGCAGCATCATCACCGCTCCGGCGACCAGCACCAGGGCGGACGTACGGAAGGCCAGGGCGTATCCGGCCGTGATCTCCGCCGCGCCCCCCGATCCCGCGGTCCGGGCCGCGGCGACCGTGGAGAGCACGGCGAGGCCCAGCGCACCGCCCATCGTCCGGGAGGTGTTGACCAGTCCGGAGACGAGTCCGGCGTCGCCGGGCGCCGCACCGGAGGTGGCGAGCGTGGCCAGCGGGGTCGAGGCCAGTCCGGCCCCCGTCATCATGAGGAGGCCGGGGAGGCAGACCGAGGTGAGATAGGAACCGTCCACGCCCATGGTGGACTGCCAGCCGAACCCGGCGGCGGTGACCAGGACACCCGTCACGGCCAGGGCCTTCGCGCCGGATCTCGTCATGATCCTGGGGGCGGCCTTCGACGCGACGAAGACGGCGACGGACGCCGGCAGGAGGGCCAGGCCGGCCTGCAGCGGTGTGTAGCCCAGGATGTTCTGGGCGTAGACGGTCATGAAGTACCACATGCCGAACGTCGCCGAACCGAGCAGCAGCATCGACACGTTCGCCGCGGAGACGGCGCGTACCCCGAGCACCCGCAGCGGCATCAGCGGCGCCGCCGCCCTCGCCTCCACCAGGACGAACAGACCCAGCAGCACCAGGCCGCCCAGCAGGGGCACCAGCGTGGCGGCGGCGGTCCAGCCCTCGGCCTCGGTCTGCACGATGCCGTACGCCGTCGTCGCCAGGCCGGCCGTGACGAGCACCGCGCCCAGCAGGTCCATCCGGCGCCGGTCACCGGCCGCGCCCTCGGCCAGCCAGACCGCCGCGCCCACGATGACCAGGGCGCCGATCGGTACGTTGATCAGCAGGACCCACCGCCAGGACAGGGTGTCGGTGAGCACTCCGCCGATGAGCCCCCCGGCCGCTCCGCCGCCCGCGCCGACCGCCATCCAGGTGCCGATGGCCCTGGTCCGCGCGGGGCCTTCGGGGACGGCGGCGGTGAGGATGGTGAGCGTCGCGGGTGACAGCACGGCGGCGCCCAGCCCCTGCCCGGCGCGGGCGGCGAGGAGCTGCCAGCCCTCCTGCGCGAACCCGCCGGCCAGGGAGGCGACGGTGAAGAGGCCGATCCCGGTCAGGAACATCCTCTTGCGGCCGTAGATGTCCGCGGCCCGTCCGCCGAGCAGCATGAACCCGGCGAAGGCGATCGAGTAGGCGTTGACGACCCACTGCAGTCCGGGCGCGCTCAGGCCCAGGTCGGTGCGCATGGACGGTAGCGCGACGTTGACCACGGACACGTCGAGGACGACGAGGAACTGACCGGTGCAGGCGGCCGCGACCACGGCCCACGTGCGGGTCCGGGACCGGGCGGGGGGCTGCTCGTGCGGGGAGGCGTCAACCATGGGTGTCATCCTCTCAGGCCCCCAGCGACCCGTACATCGGTTTCAGGTCCGGGGGGCTCTCCGCCCCTGGGCGCAGGACCTGTGCCGACTTCCCTGTTTTTACGCCGCGTTCACCGGAATATCGCGGGAGTACGAAAGTGTTCAACATGCACACACTTGGCGGTGGGCGCTGCCCTGGGCGCGTCGCCGCAGGCACCACCCCGCTCGAACGTCCGACCCTTTCCCTGCCCCGGAGGCCACACGTATGCGACGGACCACGAACGAACAGCGCGCGGGGGAGCTCCCCGGCCCACGAAAGGCCGGGGGCGGCGGCGTCGTTCCGGTGCTCGCGTTCGCGGGGATCACCGTCGCGGTGATGCAGACCCTGCTCGTTCCCGTCATCAAGGACCTGCCGTCGCTGCTGGGTACCGCCCCGGCGAACGCGACCTGGGTGATGACGGCCACCCTGCTCGCCGGAGCCGTCGCGACGCCGATCATGGGGCGGCTCGGCGATCTGTACGGCAAGCGGCGGATGCTGCTGGCCAGCCTCGCCGTGATGGTGGTCGGCTCACTGATCTGCGCCACCACCGACGACCTCGTGGTCATGATCGTCGGCAGGGCGCTCCAGGGCTTCGCGATGGGGGCCATTCCGCTGGGCATCGGCATCATGCGCGATGTGCTGCCGCGCGAGAAGCTCGGCTCGGCGATGGCCCTGATGAGCTCCTCCATAGGCGTGGGCGGCGGTCTCGCGCTGCCCGCAGCCGCGATCGTCGCCCAGCACGCCGACTGGCACGCCCTCTTCCTGGCCTCGGCCGGGCTGGGAGTGCTGGCCATGGCCCTGACGGTCCTCGTGGTGCCGGAGCCCCCGCTGCGCGCCCCGGGGCGTTTCGACCTGGTCGGAGCGCTGGGGCTGTCCCTCGGTCTGGTCTGCCTGCTGCTGCCGGTCACCAAGGGCAGCGACTGGGGCTGGACCTCTCCCCTGACGCTCGGACTGATCGCCGGATCCCTGGTGATCCTGGTGCTGTGGGGCCTGTTCGAGCTGCGCTCGAAGGCGCCGCTGGTGGATCTGCGGACCAGCGCCCGTCGTGAGGTGCTGCTGACCAACCTCGTCTCGATCATGGTCGGGGTCGCCTTCTACGCCGTCTCGCTGGTCCTTCCGCAGCTGCTCCAGCTGCCGGAGTCGACGGGGTACGGCCTGGGGCAGTCGATGGTCGTGGCCGGGCTGTGCGTGGCGCCGCTGGGCCTGACGATGATGTTCGTCGCCCCGCTGTACGCCCGGATCTCCGCCCGCCGCGGTCCCAAGACCACGCTGATCCTGGGCATGCTCGTCATCGCCGTCGGGTACGGGGCCGGGCTCGGCCTGATGAGCGCCGCCTGGCAGACCGTGGTGATCGCGGTGGTCCTCGGAGCAGGGATAGGACTCGCGTACTCCTCGCTGCCCGCCCTCATCATCGGAGCCGTCGACGCCTCCGAGACCGGCGCGGCCAACGGCCTCAACACACTGATGCGGTCGATCGGCACCTCGCTGTCGAGCGCGGTGATCGGGATGGTGCTGGCGAACACCTCGGTAAAGATGGGCCCGGTGGACGTGCCCAGCATGGAGGGTTTCCGCGTCTCGTTCATGATCGCCACCGGGGCGGTGCTCATAGGTCTGGTGCTGGCCGCGTTCCTGCCGGCCCAGCGGAAGGCGCATCCGGTGCTGCTGGCCAGCAGTGCGGGCGACGCGCTCGCCGCTGCGGAGGCCGCCCCCGTGGCGGTGCCGGTCAGCGCTCCGGAGCGTCGCACCCCGGCTCCGTAGCCGGACACCTCGGTTCCGGCCGTGACGTCGGGCCGGGGACCACGCCGGCCTCCGGCCGACGCGATGTGGCAGACGCGGTGTGCGGGCGGTCCGCAAGGGCCCCGGGCCCGTCCCACCCGTACGCCCCCGCCGCTGCCCGCGGCGGGGGCGTACGGCACGATGGGACGCCGTCCGACCCGCAGCCCCACCAGGAGGAACCCCGTGACCGCCGAGTCGTCCGCCCGTCCCGACCCGGAGGTTCTCGCCGCGTTCGAGGCCGCCAAGGGCTTCATGCCGGTCCACGAGGGGCTCGCCCTGTACGCCGCCGCGGTCGAGGCCGCCGCCCTGGGACTGCCCCTCCTGGAGGTCGGCACCTACTGCGGGCGGTCCACGATCCTGCTGGCGGACGCGGCGCGGACCGCGGGCGTGACCGCCCTGACCGTCGACCACCACCGGGGCAGCGAGGAGCAGCAGCCGGGATGGGAGTACCACGACCCGTCGGTGGTGGACCCGCAGATCGGCCTGATGGACACGCTCCCGGCCTTCCGGCGCACGCTGCACAGGGCGGGTCTGGAGGAGCACGTGGTGGCGCTCGTGGGGCGGTCCCCTCAGGTGGCGGCCGTCTGGGGCGGTTCGCTCGGCCTGGTCTTCATCGACGGCGGGCACACCGACGAGCACGCGAACGGCGACTACGAGGGCTGGGCCCCGAAGGTCGCCGACGGCGGTCTGCTGGTGATCCACGACGTGTTCCCGGACCCGGCGGACGGCGGCCAGGCCCCGTACCGGGTCCACCGACGCGCCCTGGAATCGGGGGCGTTCACGGAGATCTCGGTGACGGACTCGCTGCGCGTCCTGCGGCGTACGGGACCGGGGATCTGACGGTCACGGATAGCATCGCGACGTGCGTCACCATGAATGCTTTCCCCCCACATCCCGCTCGGGCCCGCGTCACCGGCCCGTGTTCGCCGCCGCGGCCCTGGCGGGTGTCTGCCTGACCGCCGCGGGGTGCGCGGGCGACGGCGGCCCGGGTCCCGGTGCGGGCCCGGAATCCGCCACCCGGCCGGCCTCGTCCTCGCCGTCCGCCTCCGCCCCGCCGGGGACGCCGGCCGCGTCCGCGAGTCCTTCCGACGGGTCCACGTCCGCCCGCCCGCTGCCCCGGGGCCCGCTCACCGGCCGCACCGTGGTGATCGACCCCGGGCACAACCCGGGCAACCGCGACCACACGCGGGAGATCAACGGCCAGGTCGACATCGGGACCGGCCGCAAGGAGTGCGACACCACCGGCACCGCCACCGACGCGGGGTACGCGGAGGCCCGGTTCACCCTCGACGTGTCCCGGCGGCTGCGGACGCTGCTGGAGGAGCAGGGCGCCGACGTCGTCCTCACCCAGGACGGTGACCGCCCCTGGGGTCCGTGCGTCGACGAGCGCGCACGGATCGGCAACAAGGAGAAGGCGGACGCGGTCGTCTCGATCCACGCGGACGGTTCCGCGACCGGCAACCGGGGTTTCCACGTCATTCTTCCCGCGGCGGTGAAGGAAGGCGGGGCCGACACCTCGGAGATCGTGGTCCCCTCGCGTGAACTGGGACTGCGGATTGCCGGGAATTTCGTACGCGTCACCGGAAGCGCCCCTTCCAATTACATCGGCGACGACACGGGGCTGGACACCCGGGACGATCTCGGCGGTCTGAATCTGTCGACCGTGCCCAAAGTGTTCATCGAATGCGGCAATATGCGTGATCCGAAGGACGCCGCCCTGCTCACCGATGCGGGCTGGCGTCAGAAGGCCGCCCTCGGTATCGCCGGGGGCATCGGCAGCTATCTGAAGAGGTAGTTCTGCGGTGATGGTGGCGACATTGGGGGGATAGCCAGTCCGAGGTGCGGGCAGCACCGCAACGCGCCCGGGCAGACGATAGATTCATCCGTACGATGGGGAGCCGCCCCCGAGCTTCGCGCCGTACCCGCCGTTCAGGCGGCATCGACGACCGCCCCGACGAGACGACCGACTAAGGACCTTCACGTGAATATCCGCTCCCTCACTCGAGGCGACGGCGTGGTGATCGGAGCAGCGGTCGTGCTGTTCATCGCCTCTTTCCTCGACCTCTCCGGCTACGAATGCCCCTCGGGCGTGGACTGCTCGGGCTACAGCGCGAACGCCTGGGACTCGCTCTCCGTCCTGATGGGCATCTACCTGGCCGGCATCATCGGCGCGGCGCTGCTGATCGTCAGCCGCGCGATGCCGGGCCGCAAGGTGGTCGGCTTCGAACTCGGCCAGTTCGGGGCCGCGTTCACCGTCTACTCCCTGTGGACCATGTTCTGGACGATCATCGACGCCGGTGACGCGGGCGCCGGCCTGATCCTCGGGCTGCTCGCGACCCTGGCGCTGGCCGGCGGCGCCGTGGCCACTCCGCTGGTTCCCGCGCTCAAGGCCCCGCTCATGGGCGCGCCCCGCCCGGCGCAGGCCGTGCAGCCGGCCTACGGCTCGCAGCCCGGCCAGGGTTACGGCTACCCGGGTGCCCAGCAGCAGTTCGGCACCCAGCCCGGCCAGCAGCAGCCCTACGGGGCGCAGCCCGGCCAGCAGCAGCCGGAGCACCAGGCCGCCCCGCAGGCTTCGCAGGGCGGTGGAGCACCGGCCGGTGACTTCACCCCCTTCTGGTTCGCGGTGCCGGTGGCGCGTCCGCTGTACGGCGAGGACGGCGCCCCGAACCCGATCGCCGAACTGGCGCCCGGTACCTGGTACCTCGCGGTCGAGCAGCGTGGTCCCGGGCTCGTCGCCCAGACGCAGGACGGCCGTCGCGGCGTCCTCCAGGACACCACGGGAATCCAGCGCGGCTGATCCCTCGTGTGCACCACGGTGGCCCCCGCCCCTCCGGGCGGGGGCCACCGGCGTTCCCGGGTCCGGTGCGCCTCAGCCGGAGGACGGCCTGGCCGCCCGGAAGCCCGGTGCCTGTACGCAAGGGGCCGTTCGCCCACCTGCGCAGAGAACAAGTCAGCGCATCAGCAGGTCAGTTGGGAGGTGGAGGGGACCTTGTTCGTCACCTCGACGCGGCCCCGGCACCCGTCGCCAGGCTCGCCGGTGCGGGAACGCCGCCACCCGGCGCCCTCCGTACGGGTTTCACTCACGGTAAAGCGGCAATCCGGAGAGCATGTCTCCCAGAACAGGCTCAGGAAGCAGTACCGCCGCACGTGTCATAGCCGTCGTCGCGGACATCATGGCGTTCATCATCATCCTGTGGATCCTGATGTATCTGCTCGACGCCAACCGGGGCAACGACCTGGTCCAGTGGATCCAGGACTCGGCCCATTGGCTGGCCGGCTGGTCGTACGACCTGTTCACCTTCGACGAAGCGTGGGCACGGGTCGTCGCGGGTTACGGTCTGGCCGCCGTCGTCTATCTGTTCATCGGTCACGCCGTGGCGGGCAGGGTCCGCCGCTTCTGACCACCGCCGACAGCCGTGGCCTCCCGTCGGGACCGAGCCCTCGCTCGGTCCGGACCAGGGGCCACGGCTGTTCGCGGCGGGGCCTCAGCCGGTGAGGTCGCCCTCCCGGTCAGCGGCAGCAGTCCGGTTCGAGTCCCACCGGGAGCCGTTCGCCGCCGAAGACCGCCGTGGTCGCCTCGTCGCCCCCGAGTGCCGCGACCGCGAGCAGCAGCGACCCGGCCGTCCAGGTGGTGAGTTCCTCCGGCCATACGGCCTTCTCGCCCTCGAAGACGTACCCCGTCCAGTACAGGCCGCCCTCGGCCCGCAGGTGCTGGACCGACTGCAGGATCTCCAGGGCCCGGTCCGACTCGCCCGTCACCCAGAGCGCCAGGGCCAGTTCGCAGCTCTCGCCGCCCGTCACCCAGGGGTTGGGGAGCACACAGCGCACCCCGAGGCCGGGCACCACGAAGCTGTCCCAGCCGTCCTTGATCCGCCGCGTCGCGTCGGCGCCGGTCACGGCGCCGCCGAGGACCGGGTAGTACCAGTCCATCGAGTAGCGGCTCTTGTCCAGGAAGCGCTCCGGGTGGCGGCGGATCGCGTGGCCGAGCGCACCGGCCGCGAGCTCCCAGTCCGGCTGGGCCTCCTCACGCTGTTCCGCCAGTGCCAGGGCGCAGCGCAGCGCCTGGTGGACGGAGGAGGAGCCGGTCAGCAGGGCGTCGGTGACCGGGGTGCCGTCGGGTTCCCGCTTCCAGCCGATCTCCCCGCCGGGCTGCTGGAGCCGCAGCACGAATTCGATCGCCGCGTAGACCGTGGGCCACATCCGGTCGACGAACGCGTCGTCGCCGGTGGCGAGGTAGTGGTGCCAGACGCCGACGGCCACGTACGCGCAGAAGTTGGTCTCGCGTCCCAGGTCGGTCGGCCGCTCGGGGTCGCCGTCGTGGTAGGCGGCGTACCAGGAGCCGTCCTCGTTCTGGTGGCGGGCCAGCCACGCGTAGGCGCGGGCGGCGGCCTCGTGTTCCCCGGCCGCGTCCAGCGCCATCGCGGCCTCGGTGTGGTCCCACGGGTCGAGGTGGTGGCCGCGGAACCAGGGCAGCGCCCCGTCCTCCCGCTGCACCGCGAGCAGCGCCGCCACGGTCTCGGCGGCCTGTTCGGCCGTCAGGACGCCGGGCAGGACGAGGTGTTCGGTCCGCTCCGGCGTGCTCACGCCTCGGCCTTCGGCAGGTGCGGCTTGGTCGCGTAGGCCACGAAGCTCTTGCCGACGACCGGGTTGAGCAGCTGCTCGGCGACCCGCGTGGCCAGGGGCTTCTTCATGATGTCCCAGACGAGCAGCTTGTGGTAGGCGCGTACCGGCAGCGCCTTCTCGTTGTCCACCCCGAACGCGCACTTCAGCCACCAGTAGGGGCTGTGCAGCGCGTGCGCGTGGTGGGTGCCGTAGGGCTTGAGGCCCGCTTCGCGGATCTTGCCGAGGAGTTCGTCGGCCTTGTAGATGCGGATGTGGCCGCCCTCGACCTCGTGGTACGCGTCGGAGAGCGTCCAGCAGACCTTCTCGGGGCCGTAGCGGGGCACGGTGATCGCGATCCGGCCGCCGGGCTTCAGCACGCGGACCATCTCGGCGAGCACACCCTTGTCGTCGGGGATGTGCTCCATCACCTCGGAGATGATGACGACGTCGAAGGAGGCGTCGGGGAAGGGCAGGTTGAGGGCGTCGCCCTCCATCGCGGTGGCGGTCGCACCGGCGGGGGCCTCACCGGCCTCCTTCATCGCGGCGAACCACTTCGCGACCTCGCGGATCTCCTCGGCGTTCTGGTCGAGGGCCACGACCTGGGCGCCGCGCCGGTAGCACTCGAAGGCGTGCCGGCCGGCGCCGCAGCCCAGATCGAGCACCCGGTCGCCTGCGGCGAGCGGGAAGCGGGTGAAGTCGACGGTCAGCACGAGGGCCTGCCTTCGAGGTCGGAGGTACGGGTTCCGGGAGCCGTGGGGGCGCTCACCTGCGGGCTCCCCGGGCGGCGATCGACTGACGGTACAGCTCGACGGTGCCGAGGGCGGCCCTGGCCCAGGTGAAGTTGGCGAGCACGCGCGCGCGGCCGGCCTCGCCGAGGCGGGCGCGCAGTTCGCGGTCGCCGAGGAGCCGGCCGAGTGCGGCGGCCAGGGCACCCGCGTCGCCGGGCGGCACGGCGAGGCAGGTCTCCCCGTCGGGCCCGGTGACCTCGGGGATGGCGCCGCCGGTGGTGGCCACCAGCGGGGTCCCGGTGGCCATGGCCTCGGCGGCGGGCAGCGAGAAGCCCTCGTACAGCGAGGGGACGCAGGAGACCTGGGCGCTACGGACCAGGTCGACGAGCTCGGCGTCGCTGATGCCCTTGACGAACTCGACGGCGTCCTGGAGTCCGTAGCGCTCGATGGCCTGGGCGACGGGTCCGTCCTCGGCGCGCTTGCCCACGACCACGAGGTGCGCCGCGGGGTTCTCGGTGCGGAGCTTGGCGAGGGCCTCCACGAGGTGGACGAGGCCCTTGAGCGGGACGTCGGCGCTGGAGGTGGTGACGATCCGCCCGGGGACCTCGGCGACCGAGGGGTCGGGCGACCAGAGGTCGGTGTCGGCACCGATGTGCACGACCTGGACACGGTCCCGTCGTACCCCGAGGTGCTCGATGATCTCCTGCTGCGACGAGCCGGAGACGGTGAGCACGGACGGCAGGCGGCGGGCGACCCGCTTCTGCATCCGCGTGAAGCCGTACCAGCGGCGGACGGAGAGCCGGCGGCGCGTCGACTCCGCGGCGTCCAGGTCGAGTCGGCGGTCGACGGTGATCGGGTGGTGGATCGTGGTGACGAGGGGGGCGCCCAGGTCCCCGAGCAGGCCGTAGCCGAGCGTCTGGTTGTCGTGCACGACGTCGAAGTCCCCGCGCCTGGCGAGGAGATGACGCCGCGCCCGCAGGCTGAAGGTGAGGGGTTCCGGGAAGCCGCCGGTCCACATGGTGGCGACCTCGGCGAGGTCGATCCAGTCGCGGTACTCGCCGCGTCCCGGGGTGCGGAACGGGTCGGGCTGGCGGTAGAGGTCGAGGCTCGGCAGCTCGGTGAGCGGGACGCCCTCGTCGAGTACGGGGTAGGGCTGGGCGCCGATCACTTCGACGCTGTGGCCGAGCCTGGCCAGCTCGCGGCCGAGGTGGCGGACGTAGACGCCCTGGCCTCCGCAGAAGGGGTTGCCCTTGTAGGTGAGGAGTGCGATGCGCAACGGCCGGTCACCGTCGGTGGCCGACGCGCCGCCGCCCTCGAAGGGGCCCGTCTCTATGGCCTCAGCGGTCACACTCGGCCCCCTTCTCACTGCGTTTTCGCCGGAGCGTAACCGGTCGCGCTAATCTAGAACAAGTTTCAGACTTGTTCGTTCAAACACGCACCGAATCTACCGGCAGGTAGCGTCGGTGTGACGGCCGGATCAGGTGATTCGCGCCACGGTGGAGGCCCTGGCATGCTGTGCCCGCCCGTGAGCCGGCGCCCGGCCGGACGGGGAACCGGTTCTCCCTTCGTGGATGGGGACAGATGACAGCCGAAGCCAGGCCGGCGGCACCGCCCCTGACGGAACGCCAGGAGGCCCGTCGCCGCGGCATCCTGCGGGCGGGCGCGCAGCTCGCCGGGCGGGGTGGTTTCGAGGCGGTGCAGATGCGTGAGGTGGCGGACGCCGCCGGGGTCGCCCTGGGCACGCTCTACCGCTACTTCCCGTCCAAGGTCCATCTGCTCGTCGCGATCATGCAGGACCAGCTCCAGCACCTCCAGGTCACGCTCCGCAGAAGGCCCCCGGCGGGGGACGACGCCGCCCAGCGGGTCGCCGAGACCCTGATGCGGGCCTTCCGGGCGCTCCAGCGCGACCCCCATCTCGCGGACGCCATGGTGCGGGCCCTGACCTTCGCGGACCGCGGGGTGAGCCCCGAGGTGGACGCCGTCTCCCGGCTGACCACGGCGATCGTGCTGGACGCGATGGGGCTGGAGGAGCCCACGCAGGAGCAGCTGTCGGTGGTGCGCGTCATCGAGCACACCTGGCACTCGGCGCTGATCACCTGGCTGTCGGGGCGGGAGTCGATCGCACAGGTGAAACGGGACATCGAGACCGTGTGCGGGCTGATCGACCTGTCGGCGGACACCCGCTGAGGCCTGCCCATGTGCGGTGCCCACACCGGTATCCGCTCAGGTGAGGTGGCCTGCACCATGTCGACGGCGCCTCGGTGTTCGTACGGTTCGGCCGACATCACCCGAACCCTGCCGAGGAGCCGGTCACCATGCGTCGCAGAGCCGTAGGCACCGTCCACAGAAGAATCCTGACCACGGCCGTGCTCGGCACCGCGGGTCCGCTCCTGGTGGGCTGCACCGCCGCCGGACAGGCGGGCGGCGAGTCCGGGTCGGGCGGCGACGAGACCGTCAAGGTGGGCCTCGTCTACTCCCGTACCGGACTGCTCGCCGCCTACGGGAAGCAGTACCGCGACGGGTTCTTGGCGGGCCTGGACCACGCGACGAAGGGCACCGGCAAGGCGGGCGGCCATCGCATCGAGGTGACCGAGCAGGACGACGCGGGCGACCCCGGCAAGGCGGTCTCCGCCGCGAAGAACCTGATCGGCAAGGGGTACAAGGTGCTGGCCGGCACCACCGACTCCGGCGTCGCGCTCCAGATGGCCCCGCTCGCCGCGCAGAACAAGGTGCTGTACGTCGACGGACCCGCCGCCACGGACGCGGTGACCGGGGTCAACACGTACACCTTCCGGTCCGGACGGCAGTCCTACCAGGACATCCTCACCGCGGGCACCATGCTCGGCGACCCTAAGGGCAAGAAGGTCACCGTCCTCGCGCAGGACTCCACCTTCGGCCAGGCCAACGTCGCCGCCGTCAAGGCGGTCCTGGAGGCCGAGGGGGCCACGGTGGGCTCCGTCCTGGCCCCGCCCAGCGCCACGGATCTGACGCCGTTCGCCCGTCAGGTCAAGGCGGGCGGTCCGGATCTCGTCTTCGTCGCCTGGGCGGGCGCGACCGCCCCCGCGCTGTGGACCGCCCTGGACCAGCAGGGTGTCCTGAGCGCCGGCAAGGTCGTCACCGGGCTGGCCGGGACCGCGTCGTACCCCGTCTTCGGGGCCGCCGGGGCCAAGGTCTCCTTCCTCGCGCACTACTTCCCCGGCGCGGGCGGCGGCAACGCCGTGGAGAAGGCGATGATCGCCGGTGTCGAGAAGGAGGGCGGCACGCCCGACCTGTTCAGCACCGACGGTTTCACCGCGGCCCAGATGATCGTGCGGGCCGTGGAGAAGGGCAGCGCCACCGACACCGACGCGATGGTGAAGGCCCTGGAGGGCTGGAGCTTCGACGGGGTGAAGGGCGCACAGCGGATCCGCGCGGAGGACCACGCGTTGCTGCAGCCGATGTTCACGGCCAGGCTCAAGGGCGTGGGGGCCTCGGCGGAACCCGAACTGGTCAGCACGCAGCCAATGGACGCCGTGGCTCCGCCCGCGAAGCCCTCGGCGGGCTGACCCGTGACCGCATCCGGCACCGCCACCGCGCGGGACCAGGGGGCGAGCACGGGGGCCCCGGTGCTCCGGCTGGACGGCCTCGGCTGGCGTGTCGGCGGGGCGGCCATCGTCGAGGACGTCACCTTCGACGTCCGGGAGGGTGAGTTCCTCGCCTTCATCGGCCCCAACGGGGCCGGGAAGACATCCCTGTTCAACCTGATCAGCGGGATCGTCCCGGCCACCGCGGGCACCCTCGCGCTCGACGGGGCGGACCTGACCGGCCTGCCGGTGCACACCCGCGCGCGGCTCGGGATCGGGCGGACGTTCCAGACGTCCAGCCTCTGGCCGCGGATGACGGTGGCCGAACACGTGCGGCTGGCCGCGCAGGCCAGGCACGGCGGTTCGCACCGGCTCTGGCGGCGCGCCTCCCGCTACGCCTCGGAGGTGGCGGGCGTGCTGGAGCGCACCGGGCTCGCGCACCGCGCCGCCGCCACGGCCGCCGAGCTCTCCCACGGCGAGAAACGCAAGCTGGAGCTGGCCGTCCTGCTGGTGGGCGAGCCCAGGCTCATGCTGCTCGACGAGCCGATGGCCGGGGTGAGCGCCGAGGAGGTCCCCGCCCTCACCGAACTGATCCGCACGCTGCACCGCGAGGAGGGCCGCACCGTGCTCATGGTCGAGCACCACATGGACGTCCTGCTGGGACTCGCGGACCGGCTGGCCGTGATGCACCACGGCCGGCTGCTCGCCCTGGACACCCCGGGTGCCGTGACCGCGGACCCCGTCGTCCAGCAGGCCTACCTCGGGGAGGGACTGTGACCGCGTCCCCCCTGCTCGCCGTCCGGGACCTGCGTGTCCTCATCGGCGGCCGGCACATCCTGCACGGGGTCGACCTCGACGTCGCGCCCCAGGGCGTGACCGCGCTGCTCGGCCGCAACGGGGCGGGCAAGACCACGACCGTGCGCGGCGTCCTCGGACTCGTACCGCGCACCGGCAGCGTGCTCCTCGACGGCGAGGAGACGGTCGGCCTGCCCACCCACACCCTGGTCCGCAGGGGCATCGGTTACGCCCCCGAGGACCGGGGGATCTTCGCCGGTCTCACCGTCGCGGAGAATCTGCGCCTGGCCGAACGCCGGGGCGCGGACGGGCCCGCGTACGGCCTGGTCCATGAACTCTTCCCCGAACTCAAGCGCCGCGAGAAGCAGTCGGCGGGGACCCTGTCCGGCGGCCAGCAGCAGATGGTGGCCATCGGGCGCACCCTGCTCAACGGAAACCGGCTGATCATCGCCGACGAGCCGACCAAGGGCCTGGCCCCCAAGGTCGTCACCGAGGTCGCCCAGGTGCTGGAGCGCGCCGCCGAGGCGGTGCCCGTGCTCCTGGTCGAGCAGAACCTCGCCGTCGTACGCCGGCTGGCCCGGCACTGCGTGGTGCTCGCCGACGGACGCACCGCCCACCAGGGCGAGGCCGACGGACTGCTGGGCGACGCGGAGGCCACACGCAGGCTGCTCGGTGTCGGCCGGGGCCCGCTCGCCCCCTTCACCGCGGAGGCGGATTCCTGATGTCCACCATCGTGCTGCTCACCATGACCGGACTCGGTCTGGGGGCGCTCTACTTCCTCGTCGCGTCCGGGCTCTCACTGATCTTCGGCCTGATGGACGTGCTCAACTTCGCGCACGGGGCGCTGCTCTCCATCGGGGCGTACGGCACCTGGTGGGCGGCCTCGGGCCGTCTTCCGGGTGCCGGGCCCGGCGGCTGGGGCTTCGCGCTGGCCGTCCTGTTCGGTACGGCGGTGGGCACGCTGGCCGCCGTGGTGCTCGAACTGGCCGTCGTACGCCCCCTGTACACCCGGCCGCGGGAGCAGGTGCTGGCGACGGTCGGCGTGGGGCTGGCCGTGCCCGCCCTGCTGTCGGGCGTCTGGGGTTCGGACGCCAGGACCTTCCCCGGCCCCGAGGCGCTGTCCGGCACCTTCGCGCTGCTGGGCGCGGACGTCCCGGTCAACCGGCTCGTGCTCGTCGCGGCGGCGGTCGTCGTCCTGGTCGCGCTGCGGCTGTTCCTCGGCCGGACCCGGCACGGCCTGGTCGTGCGCGCCGGGGTCGAGGACCGGGCGATGGTCACCGCCCTGGGCATCGACGTCCGCAAGGCGTTCACGCTGGTCTTCGCCATCGGCGGCTGTGCCGCCGCGCTGGGCGGGGCGCTCGGCGGGCTGTACTTCGGCTCGGTCGACCCCCGTCAGGGCACCTCGCTGCTGATCTTCGCCTTCGTCGTCGTGGTCACGGGCGGCATGGGGTCGGTGACCGGCGCGGCCGTGGCCGCCGTGGTCATCGGCCTGGTCCAGCAGTTCGCCAACTACTACACCGCAGCGGGCCTCGGCGACCTCGCCGTCGTCGTCCTGCTCGCCGCGCTGCTGCTCGTCCGGCCGCGCGGACTGACCGGGAGGCTCGCGTGAGCACCGCCACCACACCCGCACCCGCCGCCGTGAGCACGGCCCCGGAGCACGGCAGGACCAGGCTGCTGCGCTGGTGGCCGGCCGCGGTCCTCGCGCTCCTGGTCGTCGCGCCCTGGAGCGCGCTGCCGCTTCCGGGGCTGCTGGACGGCCCGGTCGGGAGCCCGGGAAGTCTGCAACTCCTGGCGACCTGTCTGCTGTTCGGCGCGCTCGCCACCGGCTACGACCTGCTGCTGGGGCGTACGGGGCTGCTGTCCTTCGGGCACGCCCTGTACTTCGCGGCGGGCAGCTACGCCACGAACATGTTCCTGCTGGAGGCGGGTCTGCCGTTCGCCGCGGCCGCGGTCCTCGGCGTGTGCTTCGGCGCCGCGCTCGCCCTGGTGCTGGGCTCGGTGAGCCTGCGGGTCACGGGCATCGGCTTCTCCATGGTGACGCTCGCCTTCGCACAGGCCGGGTCGATCCTCGTCTCGCGCGACCCCGGGGGGTTCACCGGTGGCGAGGAGGGCCGGGCGGCCCCGGCGGAGCTGCTGCCCTCCTGGCTGGTCGGCATCGACCACACCGCGAACCTGTACTGGATCGCGCTGGCCTATCTCGTCCTCACGCTCGCCGTCGTACACCGGGCGGTTCGCTCCCCCACCGGCCGGGTCTGGGAGGGCATCAAGGAGAACGAGCGCCGGGTGGAGGTGCTGGGCCTGAAGCCGTACGGGTTCAAGCTGACGGCCTTCGTCCTGGCCGGGGCGCTGGCGGCGGTGGGCGGACTCGTCCACCTGCTGCTGACCGGTGGTTCCACGCCCCAGACGACGACCTCGGACTTCACCCTGTCGCTGCTGGTGATGGTGGTGCTCGGCGGAACGGGCACCCGGTGGGGTCCGATGGTCGGCGGCATCCTCTACACCTGGGCCGACCACCGGCTCGGTGACCTCGCCGGGTCGGGTGCGGTCGCCGACCTGCCCGCGGTGCTGCGCGTGCCGCTCTCCCAGCCGCTGTTCCTGCTCGGGGTGCTGTTCGTGGCCGTGGTACACCTGCTGCCCGGCGGCCTGGCCCGGCTGCCGTCCCGTCTGCGCAGGACCCGTGAGGAGAACCGATGATCCCGTACGAGGAGATACGCGTCCCCGTCACCGGCGGTGAGCTGGCCGCCCTGCGCTGGCCCGCCCGGGACGCCGGAGCGCCGGTGGTGGTGGCCCTGCACGGGATCACGGCCAACTCGCTGTCCTGGGGCGCGGTGGCCCGGCTGCTCGCCGGCCGGGTCACCCTGGTCGCCCCGGACCTGCGGGGACGGGCCGGCAGCTCCGGGCTGCCGGGCCCCTACGGGATCGCCGCCCACGCGGACGACGCCGCCGCTCTGGCCGGCGCCCTCGGCCAGGACCGGGTGGTGCTCACGGGGCATTCGATGGGCGCTTTCGTGGCGGCCCTCGCGGCCGTGCGCCATCCGGACCGCTTCGGCCCGGTGGTGCTCGTCGACGGCGGTTTCGGCTTCCCCGCTCCCACGCATCTGTCGGCGGACGAGCTGATGACGGCGGTGATCGGGCCGGCCATGGACCGGCTGTCCATGACCTTCCCCGACCGGGACGCCTACCGCTCCTTCTGGCGGGCCCATCCCGCGTTCGCGGGCGACGCCTGGTCGCCGGAGGTGGACGCGTACATCCAGCGCGACCTGACCGGTGAGGAACCCGCCCTGCGCTCCGGGTGCCGGCTGGAGGCGGTCCGCACGGACGGCGTGGGCCTGTTCCAGGACGAGGTGCTCGCGGCCGCCGGCGAACTCCCGGGACCTGCGGTGCTGTTGTGGGCGCGGCGGGGGCTGATGGACGAGGAGCAGGGGCTGTACGACGAGTCCCGGCTGGCAGCGGCGGGACAGCCCGGCACGAACGTCACGGCCGTACCCGTCGAGGACGTCAACCACTACACGGTGCTGACGGGCGACAAGGGGGCCGGTGAGATCGCCGGTGCGCTGCTGCGGGCGGTGGCCGTCCCGCGGTGAGGCCGGCGGGCGGCCCGGGGCTCAGCGGTCCCGGCCGCCCGACAGCAGGTGCAGGCGCAGGGCGAGCTGCAGTTCCAGGGCGCGGTCGGGCTCGTTCCAGTCGCGGCCCAGCAGCACCTGGATCCGGTCGAGGCGCTGGACGACGGTGTTCACGTGCACGTGCAGCTCGTCCTTGGCCCGGATCAGGCTGCCGCCCGCGCCGAAGTACGCCCGCAGCGTGCGTACGAGCTGGGTGCCGCGCTGCTCGTCGTAGCGCAGCAGCGGTCCCAGCACCGCGGTCACGAAGCCGTCCACGTCCTTCGCGTTGCCCAGGACGACGCCCAGGAAGCCGAGTTCGTCGACGCAGGCCCCCTCCCCCTCGCGGCCCAGCACCCGCATGGCGCGCAGGCAGCGCGCGGCTTCCGCGTAGGCGGCGGCGAGTTCACGGGCGCCGCGGGCGGGTCCCGTGCCGGCGACGGTGACGGGGGCCTGGACCAGGTGGCCGAGCTGCGTGGCCGCCGCACGTGCGGCGTCACCCGGGGTCGTGCCGCCACCGTCGCAGTCGATCAGCAGCACGACGGTGCCGGCGTGTTCGGCGCTGACCCCGTGGATGTCCCCGCCGAACAGGTAGCGCATCGCGGCGCCTCCGAGCTTCTCCCGGGCCGCCGCCTCCGCCACCAGCAGGACGTGGGGCCGGTCCAGGTCGATGCCCAGTCTCCGGCCCCGCTCGGCGAGACCGGCGGGATCGCGCTCCGGGTCACCGAGCAGATCGCTGATCAGCTCGCCCCGTATCCGGTTCTCGGTCTCGGCGACCGTGCGGCGCAGCAGCAGGAGGAGGCCGGTGACGACGGCGGCGCGTTCGTAGAGCCGCCGGTCGGAGTCGTCGAGCCGGTCCGGCCGGTGCAGCACCAGGCTGGCGAGGAGTTCGTGGCCGGCGAGCACCGCGCAGATCCACCGGCCGTCGCGGTGCACGGCGCGTGCGCCGTGGCGGGACTCCTCGGCGGTGCCGGCGAGCCAGCCCGCGTCCATGCTGTCGGCGGCGAAGCCGGTGCCGTCGGGCCGCACGGCGGCCAGCGGACGCCCGCCGGGATCGTGGATCGTCAGGGGACTGTCCAGCAGCCCGGCGACGGACAGGGCGACGTCCTTCACGTCGCCGCCGCGCAGGACCAGGTCGGTGAGCCGGTCGTGGGCCTCCTCGGCCCGCTGCATGGCGGCCGAGTGGGCGCGTACGGCGGCGTTGGCCTCGGCCAGTTCCGCGTTCGCTCCCGCGAGTTCGGCGAGGGCGGTGCGAGTGTCGTCCAGGGCCCGGGCGGTGTCGATCGCGATCGCGGCGTGCGCGGCGAGCGAGCAGAGCAGGGCCACCTCGTCGGGGCTGAAGACCCGCGCGGCGCGGTCGGCCGCGAAGAGGACCCCGATGACCTTCCCGGTCCCGCCCCGGCTGGAGCCGAGCAGCAGGGGGACGCCGAGGATCGCCACCAGCCCTTCGTCCAGCACCCCGGCGTTGATGTTACGGGTGTGGCGGAAGCGTTCGTCGGTGCGGTAGTCGGGGGTGGCGTAGGGGCTCGCGGTCTGGGCGACCAGCCCGCCGAGCCCCTCGCCCAGTTCGAGCCTGAGCCGCTGGAACACGACGGACACCGATCCGTCGGTCACCCGCATGTAGGTGTCCCCGGCCTCCTCGTCGGGGAGCGTGAGGTAGGCGGTGTCGGTGCCCAGCAGCATCCTGGCGCGCCGCACGATCGCCTTGAGCACGTCGTCGAGGTCCCGGGACGCCGCCAGGTCGCCCGCCGTGTCGAAGAGGGCGGTGAGCTGGAGCTCCCTGCGCCGGTGCTGGCGCAGGGCACCCCGGATGCGCAGTGCGGTGGCGGCCGCCCGCTCCACCTCGGCCAGTTCGGCCGCGGGCACACCCGCGGCCCTGGCCCGCGAGGTGACGGCGCCCAGGGCCTCTGCGGGGGCGTCGTCGGCCAGCAGGTCGAGGAGGCCGGCCAGCAGGGGCGCGACGGAGGGGGACGGTTCAGACATGGGCGGTCATCGTTCTTCCGGCTCGCACGGGTGGTGGGTGGTCGGTCGGCGCTCCCGTCCGGTCAGTTGGCGGTCCAGCCGCCGTCCATCGTGAGGGAGCTCCCCGTGATGTGCGTCGTGCCCGGTCCGCACAGCCACAGGACGGCCTCGGCCACGTCACCGGGTTCGATCAGCGACTTGAGGGCGCTGCGCTCCAGCAGGACCCGGCCCACCACCTCCTGCTCGGAGATGCCGTGGCTGCGGGCCTGGTCGGCGATCTGGTCCTCGACCAGGGGCGTGCGGACGTAGCCGGGGCTGACGCAGTTGCTCGTCACGCCGTGCGGCGCCGCTTCGAGTGCGACCACCTTGCTGAGACCCTCCAGTGCGTGCTTGGCCGAGACGTAGGCCGACTTGTAGGGACTCGCGCGCAGCCCGTGCACGGACGAGATGTTGACGACGCGGCCCCAGCCGCGTTCGTACATGCCGGGGAGCGTGCGGCGCAAGACGCGGAACGGGGCTTCCACCATGACGCGGTGGATCAGGGCGAAGCGGTCCGGCGGGAACTCGTGCACGGGCGCCACGTGCTGCAGCCCCGCGTTGTTGACCACGATGTCCACGTCGGCGGGCAGCCCGTCCACCTCCTCGGCCACGGAGAGGTCGGCCACCCAGGCCGTTCCGCCGATGCGTTTCGCCAGGCTCTCTGCGGCGTCGCGCGCCTTGTCCACCACGTGCACACGGGCTCCCGCGGCGGCGAGTGCCTCTGCGCAGGCCAGTCCGATGCCGCTCGCGGCACCGGTGACCAGGGCGGTGCGTCCGGCGAGGGTGCGGGGGTCGTGCTCGGGGGTCCGGGAATTCTGCATGGGCGTCACCGTAAGGACGTCGCCGCGCGCATCACACGGGGTCGGTGCACACACCCTGGGGCGTCCGCATGGTGGCGGCGTACATGGTGCGGTCCGGCGGGCACGGCGGGCGGCCGGAGGCCCGGAACGTGCGCAAGAGGAGCGCCGCACACAGTGGCGGGCGGCGGATGTCCCCCTGCCACATGGGCGGCCAGGCCCCCGGCTCGTAGGTTCCGGCAGCAGTTCCGCGGACCGGCCGGTTGCGCGGACGCGCCGGTTCCGCCCCTCGGTCGGCCCCGTACGTCGCCGTTCCGCACGTCCGCCGTTCCGCGCGTCCGCCGTTCCGCACGCCTGTCCGTTCCGCACGTCCGACGAGGAGGCCCCACCGTGCGCCCACCGATCCTGCGACGCCTGCTCCGCCGCGTCGCCTCCGCCACCGCCTGTGGCCTGCTCGCCGTGCTCGGCGCGCACCCGGCCCCCGCCGTCGCCGCCCCCACGGCCGCCGCGGCCGCCGGACTCCAGCAGGTCACCGGCTTCGGCTCGAACCCCGGCAATCTCCAGATGTTCGCCTACACCCCCGACGGCGTACCGGCGGGCGCGCCCTTGGTGGTCGCCCTGCACGGCTGCACGCAGTCGGCGAACGCCTACTACACCAACTCCGGCTGGACCAAGTACGCCGACCTGTGGGGCTTCGACGTGGTCTTCCCGCAGACCACCTCGGCGAACAACGCCCTGTCGTGCTTCGGCTGGTTCGACCCGGCGGACAGCACGCGGGGCAGGGGCGAGGCGGCGTCCGTGGTGCAGATGGTCGAGTACGCGAAGCAGACCTACGGCTCCGACGGCCGCCGGGTCTTCGTCACCGGGCTGTCGGCGGGCGGCGGGATGACCGCCGATCTGCTGGCCGCCTACCCGGACGTCTTCGCGGGCGGGTCCGTGGCCTCCGGCCTGCCCGCGCAGTGCGCCACCAGCCAGGCCGCCGCCTCAGGCTGCCAGACGGGCCCGCAGAAGCTCACGCCCGCCCAGTGGGGCGACAAGGTCCGTGGTTCCCACCCGGGATGGACCGGGCCCTGGCCGCGGGTGGCGATCTGGCAGGGCACGTCGGACTACACGGTCCACCCGGCCAACGCCACCGCGCTGCGCGACCAGTGGACCGACGTGTGGGGCATCGGCCAGACCCCGTCCCGCACGGAGAGCCTGCCGGGCAACACCACCCGGAGCGTCTACGACGACGCGTCCGGGCGGCCGGCCGTGGAGACCTTCTCGGTGTCGGGCATGGGGCACGGTCTGCCGGTGAGCCCCGGATCGGGCGCCGAGCAGTGCGGCTCGACTGCCGCGTACTTCCTGGACACCATCTGCTCGGCCTACCACACGGGCGTGTTCTGGGGGCTGGACAGGACGGCGCCGGGAGGGGGGACCGGGCTGCCCGCCCCGGCCGGCCTGAAGGTCACCGGGGTCACGTCGAGCAGCGCGTCACTGACGTGGAGCGCGGTCACGGGCGCGGCCTCGTACACGGTGTACCGCGACGGCGCGAAGGTGGCCACGACCGCGTCCACGTCCTTCACGGACACCGGCCTGACCGCCGGCACCGCCTACCGCTACTCGGTGACGGCGGCCGACCCGTCGGGGACCGCCGGAGCGGGCTCGTCCGCCGTGACCGCGACCACCACGGGCGGCGCCGCCCCCGCCACGTGCTTCACCGCGACGAACTACGCGCATGTGACGGCCGGCCGGGCCCACGTCTCCGGGGGCCACGCCTACGCGAACGGTTCGAACCAGGACATGGGGCTGTACAACGTGTTCGTCACCCACACCCTCCGCGAGTCCCCGGCCGGCCACTTCGTGATCGCCGACTCCGGCTGTCAGACCGGGTCCTCGTAGTCGGCCCTGACCTTCCCGGGCAGTCGGCAGCTGTCCTCGACCGCGTTGAGCGACACGGTCCGCGCGGTGCCGGCGCCGTCACCGTCGTAGTACCGGGCGTACAGCATCCAGCCCCGCTTGCTGAGGGTGCGGTAGGTGATGTCCTGCTCGGTGTGGCTGGAGACGATCTCCCAGTCGTGCTGTCGCAGGCGTGTCACCGTCGCGTCGAAGGCTCCGGCGGCTCCGGCCGTCGGCGCCTCCCCGGTCCAGGGCGCCACGCAGGCCCGCCAGTCGCCCTGCGCCGGACCGGCCTCCGAGGTGTCCCCGTCGGGCAGCCCCGCGGCCCGGGCGAAGCCGGCTATCTCGTCGGCGACCGTCTGCGCGGTGAACGGCGGGGTGGGGTCCGGGGAGGGGGCCGGGGCACTCCCGGCGTCCCCGACGAGGCCGCAGCCCGCCGTCAGCGTCATGAGTCCGGCCGCCGTGACGGCGACCGCCGCCGTGCCTCTTCTGGTTCCGCGCACTGGTGCTTCCCGCCCCGGTCGTTCCTCCCCCACGGGCACGCGCCCATGTGACCCCCGCCGGAGTCTCGCACGGGCTCTGACCTGCTGGGAAGGCCCGCGGCGGAGCGGGGTCGACTGTCCGCCCGGAGGGGGTGGGGAGCGCCCCGGTAGAGTGGGCTGGTCGTCATCATGCCCGTACGGGGGAAGCCGGTGCGAATCCGGTGCCGACCCGATCCCTACGCTCTCGGCCCAGCTCGAGCGGGGGAAGACCCCATTCGAGAGGCCCCACCCGCCATGTCCGTACGCCGCCGCGCGGCAGCGCTCGCGTTCACCGCCGTGCTCTGTGGAGCGGCCGCCCCGGCCGCGGTCGCCGCGCCGAGCCCGTCCCCGTCCTCCTCCGCACCGGACCTCCCGGAGGGGCTGTACGGCACGAAGGACCCGACGTACGACGGGGTGTGGCGCCAGTCGCTGGCCTTCCTCGCCCAGAAGATCGAGCTGGTCACCCCCGCCACGAAGTCGGTGGACTGGCTCGTCGGCCAGCAGTGCGACAGCGGGGCCTTCGCCTCGTACCGCGACGCCTCCCGCCCCTGCGACGACAAGACGGTCGCCGACACCAACGCGACGGCGGCGGCGGTCCAGGCCGTGGTCGAGCTCGGGGTGCACCGCGAGGTCGTGGACAACGGGGTCGCCTGGCTCAAGTCCGTGCAGAACGACGACGGCGGCTGGGGCTACAACCCGGGCAGCCCGAGCGACGCCAACTCCACCGCCGTCGTCAACGGCGCCCTGGCCCGGGCGGGCGTACCGCTCGCCGACCTCACCAAGGCGGGCGGGAAGACTCCGTACACGGCGCTGCAGACCTTCGCGCTGCCCTGCGGCGGCGAGGACGGCGGGGCATTCGCCTACCAGCCGGACAAGACCGGCAAGCTGGCCGCGAACGCGGACGCCACGGCGGCCGCGGTGCTCGGTTCGATGGGCAAGGGCATGGCCGCGGGGAACTACAACGCGGTGAAGGCCCCCGTCTGCACGAAGGGCGACGGTCTCACCCCCGAGCAGTCCGCGCAGAACGGCGCCTCCTACCTGGCGAAGGCGCTGGCCGGGAAGGGCTATCTGGACCTGCCTCCGATGCCGGGTGCCGAGGAGTCCGACCCGCAGCCCGACTTCGGCAACACGGCCGACGCCGTCGTGGCGCTTGCGGCGGCCGGGCACAAGGACGCGGCGGCCGACTCGGTCGCGTATCTGGCGAAGCACGCCCAGGGCTGGGCGAAGGAGGGCGGCCCGGCCGCCACCGCCCAGCTGGTCCTCGCCGCCCACGCGACGGGCGCCGACGCCCGTGACTTCGGGGGCGTCGACCTGGTCCGGCAGCTCAACGCCACGGGCCCGGCGCCCGCCGCCACGGCCGTGCCCTCGCCGACCGCGACGACGCCGTCCAAGCCCGCGGACACGAGCAGCGACGACGAGGGGCTCGGCCTCTGGTGGATCATCGGCATCGGCCTCGCCTTCGGCGCGGGGATCGGATTCCTTCTCAGCGGCCGCCGGAAGAACCAGCAGCTGTGAGCCGCCCGCCGGGCAGGGCGACGCCGCTTCTCGTCGTCGCCGCCCTGCTGGTCCTGCTGGGCGCCGGGAACGCGCACGCGGCCGGCTACCGCTACTGGTCGTTCTGGGAGGGCGACGGCGGGAAGGGCTGGACGTACGCCACCCAGGGGCCGTCCTCGGTCCGGCCGGACGACGGCGCGGTGCAGGGATTCCGCTTCTCGGTGAGCGAGGACTCCCGGGACGCGGCGCAGCCGCGGCGCGCCCCGGACTTCGGGACCGTCTGCGCGGACACCCCGCAGAAGGACGGCCTCAAGCGGATCGCGCTGGTCATCGACCCGGGCACGGCGGCGGACGCGCCGGACGGGGAGCAGGCGCCGGCTCCGCGCACCGCCTGCGCCCGGGTCGCACCGGACGCGAGCACGGCGGAAGCCCTCGCCTCGGTGGCGAAGCCGCTGCGGTACGACAGCTCCGCGATGCTCTGCGCCATCTCGGGTTACCCGCGCTCCGGATGCGGTGAGCAGGTCGCCGGGCAGCCGGAGGCCGCGAAGTCCGACGGCACGGCCCCGGCACCCGCCGCGGACGGTGCGAGGGGCGCGTCCGGCGACGGCGGCCCGTCGGCGGGTGTGCTCACGGGTGTCGGTGCGGTGCTCGTCCTGGGTGTCGCCGGCGTGCTGCGGGCCCGCCGCCGCCGATGACCCGCGCCACCGGCCCGGCCCGGCTCCGCCCTGCCCTGCGCGCGCCCGCGGCGACGCGCGGCAACGCGCTTCCGGCGGGGGCCTGGTGGCTGTGGGCGCTCGGGCTGGCGACGGCCGCGTCCCGCACCACCAACCCGCTGCTGCTCGGACTGCTGGTCGGGGTGGCGGGCTACGTGGTGGCGGCGCGCCGTACGGACGCGCCGTGGGCCCGGTCGTACGGGGCGTTCATCAAGCTCGGTCTGTTCGTCGTCGCGGTGCGGCTGGTGTTCACCGTCTTCCTCGGCTCGCCCCTGCCGGGTACGCACACCCTGTTCACGGTGCCGGAGGTGCCGTTGCCCGACTGGGCGCAAGGGGTCAGGATCGGCGGCCGGGTCACTGCGGAGCAGGTGGTCTTCGCCCTGTACGAGGGCGCGAAGCTGGCCACCCTGCTCATCTGCGTCGGTGCGGCGAACTCGCTGGCCAATCCGGCCCGGCTGCTGAAGTCCCTGCCTGGCGCCCTGTACGAGGTGGGGGTCGCCGTGGTCGTCGCCATGACGTTCGCGCCGAACATGGTCGCCGACGTGGCCCGGCTGCGGACGGCCCGCAGGCTGCGCGGCCGCCCGACCGGCGGGGTCCGGGCGGTGCTCCAGATCGGGCTTCCGGTGCTGGAGGGCGCGCTGGAGCGTTCGGTGGCGGTGGCGGCGTCGATGGACGCGCGGGGGTACGGGCGCACCGCCCAGGTTCCGCCCGCCGTCCGGCGCACCACGCACGTGCTGACGCTGGGCGGGCTGCTCGGCGTGTGCGCGGGGACGTACGGACTGCTGGCCGCGCAGGGCGGGGTGCACGGGCTGCCGTTGCTGCTGGCCGGGCTGGTCGCGGCGGGGGCCGGGCTCAGGCTGGGCGGCCGCCGCACGGTCCGCACCCGCTACCGGCCGGACCGCTGGGGCCTGCGCGCCTGGCTCGTCGCGGGCTCGGGCGCGTCCGTCGCGGTGCTGATGATCTGGGCGGGTGCCGCCGACCCGGAGGCCCTGCGCCCCGGTGTCCTGCCGCTCACCGCTCCCGTGCTGCCGCTGTGGCCCGCCGCCGCCGTGCTGATCGGCCTGCTGCCCGCCGCGGTGGCACCGCTTCCCCCCTCTTCCTCGGACTCCAAGGAGCACGCATGATCCGGTTCGAGCAGGTCTCGGTGCGGTACGACGGCGCCGAGCGCCCCACCCTGTCCGGGGTGGACCTCACGATCCCCGAGGGCGAACTGGTGCTGGCCGTCGGCCCCTCCGGTGTCGGCAAGTCGACTCTGCTGGGTGCGGTGTCCGGTCTGGTGCCGCACTTCACCGGCGGGGTGCTGTCCGGCCGGGTCGTCGTGGGCGGCCGCGACACCAGCACCCACAAGCCGCGTGAACTCGCCGATCTGGTGGGCACGGTGGGCCAGGACCCGCTCGCCCACTTCGTGACGGACACCGTCGAGGACGAGCTGGCGTACGGCATGGAGTCGCTGGGCCTCGCCCCGGACGTGATGCGCCGCAGGGTCGAGGAGACGCTGGACCTGCTGGGACTCGCCGAGCTGCGCGACCGGCCGATCGCCACGCTCTCCGGAGGCCAGCGGCAACGGGTCGCGATCGGCTCGGTCCTGACCCCGCACCCCAGGGTCCTGGTCCTCGACGAGCCGACGTCGGCCCTGGACCCGGCGGCGGCCGAGGACGTGCTGGCGGTGCTCCAGCGGCTGGTGCACGACCTGGGCACGACGGTGCTGATGGCCGAGCACCGGCTGGAGCGTGTCGTCCAGTACGCGGACCAGGTCCTCCTGCTGCCCGCCCCCGGTGCCGCCCCGGTGCTGGGGGCACCCGCGGACGTCATGGCCCTCTCGCCCGTCCGTCCGCCGGTGGTGGACCTGGGCCGGCTGGTGGGCTGGGATCCGCTGCCCCTGTCGGTGCGTGACGCCCGGCGCCGTGCGGTGGACCTGCGGGAGCGGCTGGCCGACGTGGATCCGCCGGAGCGTGGGATACCGGCGGGCGCCGCCCCCGCCCCGCTGCCCGGACCGGCCGCGCCGCGCCCCGGCCTCCTCGGCCGGCTGCTCGGCCGCCGTCCGGCCCCGGCCCCCGCACCCGCTCCGGTCGCCGGCGTGGTCACCCGGGCCGAGGGGGTCGGGGTACGGCACGGGCGGGTCCAGGCACTCCGCGGGGTGACGCTGTCCGTCGCGCCCGGTGAGACCGTGGCCCTGATGGGCCGCAACGGCGCGGGCAAGTCGACCCTGCTCTCGACCCTGGTCGGGACGGTCAGGCCGAGCACGGGCTCCGTCCTCGTCGGCGGTCTCCAGCCCTCGGGCACGCCGCCCCGCGACATGGTGCGCCGGGTCGGGCTCGTACCGCAGGAACCGCGCGATCTGCTGTACGCGGACACCGTCGCCGCCGAGTGCGCGGCCGCGGACTCCGACGCGGGGGCGTCCGAGGGCAGTTGCCGCGCCCTGGTCTCCGAGCTGCTGCCCGGTGTGCCGGACGGCGTCCATCCGCGCGACCTCTCGGAGGGCCAGCGGCTCGCGCTCGCCCTCGCCCTGGTGCTCACCGCCCGCCCTCCGCTGCTCCTCCTCGACGAGCCGACACGCGGTCTGGACTACGCCGCGAAGGCGCGGCTCGTCGGCGTCCTGCGACGGCTGGCCGCGGAGGGCCATGCCATCGTCCTGGCCACCCATGACGTGGAGCTGGCGGCGGAGCTGGCGGACCGGGTGGTGATCCTCGCCGACGGTGAGGTCGTCGCCGACGGTCCGACCCGGCAGGTCGTGGTGTCCTCCCCCGCCTTCGCCCCGCAGACAGCGAAGATCCTGGCGCCGCGGCAGTGGCTGACCGTGTCCCAGGTACGCGGGGCCCTGGAGGGTCTCGCGTGACGGAACGTTCCGCCCGCCCGGTACGGCTCGGCCGGCACGCCGTCGCGGCGCTGGTCCTGGTCAGCGCGGTCGGGCTGGTCGGCTTCGGCTGGCCGCTGCTGGCGGGGGCCGACTCCGGTCTCGCGCACGCCGAGGACGCGCCGTGGCTGTTCGCCGTGCTGCTGGTGCTGCTCGTCGGCGTCGTCCTCGCGACGATCGCGGACTCCGGCCTGGACGCGAAGGCGGTGGCGATGCTGGGGGTCCTCGCCGCGGTCGGCGCGGCGCTGCGTCCGCTGGGCGCGGGGACGGCGGGCCTGGAGCCGATGTTCTTCCTGATGGTGCTGAGCGGGCGGGTCCTGGGCCCCGGTTTCGGATTCGTCCTCGGCTCGGTCACGATGTTCGCCTCGGCCCTGCTGACGGGCGGGGTCGGGCCGTGGATGCCGTTCCAGATGCTGTCGATGGGCTGGTTCACCATGGGCGCGGGCCTGCTGCCCGGCCCGGACCGGCTGCGCGGCCGGGGCGAGCTGCTGATGCTCGCGGGCTACGGCTTCGTGGCGGCGTTCGCGTACGGCACGGTGATGAACCTGTACGGCTGGACGATCGTCTCCGGGCTCGGTTCCGGCATCTCCTTCATCGCGGGCGACCCGCTGCACGAGAACCTGGTCCGCTTCCTCGCGTACTGCGCCGCCACCTCGCTCGGCTGGGACCTGGGCCGCGCCGCCCTCACCGTGGTGCTGACCCTGGCCGTCGGCCCCACGCTGCTGAGAGCTCTGCGCCGGGCCACCCGGCGCGCCGCGTTCGACGCCCGCGCCGAGTTCGAGGCCCGCGCGGACTGACCCCTCCGGCCCGGGCGTGCTGTGCGGCCGGCCGTTCGGCCCGCGTACCGGGCCCTACGCCTTGCTGCTCGCGGGGCCGGCCACCACGACCGGCCGCCCCGAGTCGTCCCCGGTGTCCCCGTCGTCCCTTGCCTCGGGCTCCGGCCTCCCGCCCGCGCCGCTGTCGGTGCCGCGGCGCGCATCCGGAAGTGCCTGGAGCCTGCGCGGCCCCGCCAGGACGTACGTCAGCCCGAAGCCGGCCGCCACGACGGCGCCGCCGCCGACCGCGTCCAGCACCCAGTGGTTGCCCGTGGCGACGATGGCGGAGACCGTGAACAACGGGTGCAGCAGCCCCAGGACCTTCATCCAGAGCTTCGGCGCGAGCAGCAGGATCACCAGACCGCACCACAGCGACCAGCCGAAGTGCAGGGACGGCATCGCCGCGTACTGGTTGGTCACCGCGGTCAGCGCCCCGAAGTCGGGGCTGTCGAGGTCCTGCACGCCGTGCACCGTGTCGATGAAGCCGAGGCCGGGCATGAGCCGTGGGGGTGCCAGCGGGTAGAGCCAGAAGCCGAGGAGGGCGAGGACCGTGGCGAAACCGATGGTGGTGCGGGCCCAGCGGTAGTCGGAGGGTCTGCGCACGTACAGCACGCCGAGGATCGCGAGCGGCACGATGAAGTGGAACGTCGAGTAGTAGTAGTCGAAGAAGTCGCGCAGCCAGGGGATGCCGACGACGGTGTGGTTCGCCCAGTGCTCGATGTCGATGTGCAGCCACTGCTCGGCGGAGTGGATCTGCCGGCCGTGCTCCTCGGCGGCGGAACGCCCGGCGGTCGCCGCCAGCCGGACCTTCGCGTAGGCGGAGTAGACGACCCGGATGAGCAGGAGTTCCAGCAGCAGGTTGGGGCGGCTGAGCACCCGGCGCCACAGGGGCACCAGCGGCACCCACGCGAATCGCGCCGGCACGGGCTTCGCGTAGTCCGTGGGGACCGGCTGCCGCCAGTGGGGCGAGGTGCGGGACAGGAAGGGCACCGCGCAGGCCGCGGCGAGCGCGGCGACGAGCAGCACGTTGTCGCGCACCGGGAGGACCACGCCGACGTTCGGCAGGAGCATCTTCCCCGGCAGGGTGAGTACGAGCACCACGACCGCCGGCCAGACCAGCCGGTCCGAGGCCCGGGTGCCGACGCGGCCGACGACGGCGAGCAGCACCCAGAGCAGTTGGTGCTGCCAGGCGGTGGGCGACACGGCGACGGCGACGCAGCCCGTGACCGCGACGGCCAGGAGCAGCTGCCCGTCCCGGGCGTAGCGGGCCGCGCGGCGCAGTCCGAGGACGACGACGACGGCGGCGAGGACCAGGAACAGGGCGATCTCCAGCGGCCCCTGGAGCCCGAAGCGCAGCAACGCGCCGTGCAGGGACTGGTTGGCCAGGCTGTCCGGCCGTTCGCCGAGTCCGGCACCCGCGAGGTGGTGCACCCAGTACGCCCACGAGTCACGCGGCATCATCGCCCAGGCCAGCGCCGTGCAGACGACGAACGTGACACCGCCGCCCACGGCCGCCCGGCGTCTTCCGGTGAGCCAGAACAGGGCGGCGAACAGCAGGACTGCGGGCTGGAGGGCGGCTGCGACACCGGTCAGCACACCGGGAAGACGCTCACCGCGTACCGCGAAACAGGCGAGCAGCACCAGCAGGACGGGCAGGATGCTGGTCTGGCCCAGGTGCAGCGTGTTGCGGACGGGCAGCGACACCATCAGCAGGGTGATCGCGACGGGCGCCGCGAGGAACGCGGTGCGCCTGCTCACGGGTGCGGGCAGGGCGCGCACGGCGACGAAGCCGAGCAGCACGACGAGCAGCAGGGAGCCGAAGGTCCAGACGACGCCGAGGGCCTGTTCGGCCGAGACCGTCAGCGGCTTCAGCACCAGTCCGGCGAACGGTGTGCCGGTGAAGCGGCCCGGGTCGTAGAGCGACCCCGCGATGTGCAGGACCCCGGTCGCCCCGGTCCAGGTCTCCAGGTCGGTGAGGCGTTCGCCGGGCGGGCGGCGCAGCACCACCGCCACCTGCCGTACCGCCAGGACCCCCACGAGCAGCCAGAGGACGGCCCTGACCACCGCGGCCCTCGCTCCGGGATCCCCCGCCGCGTCCCCCCGCACACTGCGCTCCACATCTGTCACGCTGCGCCGACCCTCCCGTTTCCGTGCACTGTCCCCTCGGCCCGGGTTTGTGCGGATGAAGCCTCGCATTGCCCGATGAGATAGACACAACCAACCCTGTCTTCGCCTGACTGTCACCATCGATTTACCGAAACAATGCCCGGATACCGTCGGGCGGCCCGCCGGGGGCCTGCCGACGCACCGCCACCGTTCCGCCCGGGTCAGCCCTCCCGGTCCTCGAAGAGGGGGGCGTCCGCCTGCCATCCCGCGAAGAGGGGGACGTCCGAGGAACCGTCCAGGACCACGACGCCGAAGGGCCGGTCGAAGGCGATGTGCCGCACCACCCGGGGCGGTACGGCAAGGCCCCGCATCGCCACGACCGTGACCGCCGCGGCCTCCACACCCTTCTCGGCGATCTTCACGACCGCTCCCTGGACCACCTCGGAGATGTGGAGAGGACAGGGCGACAGGCCGGAGAAGTCGGCTGCGACGGCGTCGGTCGCGAGCCGCACGCCCAGTGCGGGCAGCTGGTCCGTGACGGGAATCCTTGTCCGCAGGGTGAACCGGGGCAACGCGACGGTCACCACGTCGGTCTTTCCCCGGGTGCGCGACCCGGCGGCGGCCCACGCCCTCGGCAGTACCTCGGCCGCCCCTTCGCCCGGCTCACCGAGGACGAACCTGACCCGCGCCGGTGCGGCACCGTCCGGCTCGGCCCGGCAGCGCAGTTCGACGACGTACCCGCCCGGCACCGTCCACACGTCGGCGAGCGGGACCGACGTGTGCATCGTCGCCACCGGACTGCTCGTGCCGGCCGCGTCGGTGAAGTCCGCGTCGCGGGTGCGGCCCCTGTCGAAGGGCTTCTCCCAGAGCGCCTCGAGCGCGAGCACGTTGACCAGGACGAGCGCCATGCCGCCGTCGATGTCCAGCGGCAGCTTCTCGATCAGGCCGCCGGTCCGCTCGCGGACCCACGCGTCGGCCTCCACGGCGTCCACGGGACCGAAGGCGACGTCGGGCAGCGACCGTTCGTAGTCCGGGTGGACCGGCGCGCCGTTCCACACCCGGGTCGCCGCCCGCAGTGCCGCGGTGCGCGTCCAGTCCCTGGCCGCCTCCGTCACCACGGCCGCGGCTTCCTGCCCGGCCACCCCGAGCAGTGCGCGCAGCTCCGCGGCCGTCGCGCCTCGGGCGCCCGCGGCGACGGCCGTGAGGGCCAGCCACAGTCCGGCGGGCGAGCACACGAAGCTGCCGCCGGGCTGCGTGAGCTCCCGTGTCCACTGCTCCCCGAGCCGCTGGACCGCTGCCTCCGGGCCGGTTTCCCGCTCCATCGTTTCCTCCTGCACGTAAAGGGTTCGTACCCCCGCACCGTCCCGGACAGAATGGACCGATGACGTGGACCGTGACCTCCGAACACTTCGGCAGCCCCGAGGCGACCGTGCTGCGGCGCGACTACTACGACGAGGTGGCGAGCCGGTACTGGGGCCGCCCGGCGACCACGGCGGAGATCGACGACGGGCTGCGGGACGACGGGGTCGAGCGGCTCGCACCACCCACCGGGGAGTTCCTGGTGGGGCGGTACGAAGGCGAGCCGGCGAGCTGCGCGGGCCTGCGGCTGGTCGACGCGGTGACGGCGGAGCTGACCCGGGTGTTCGTCCGGCCCGCCTTCCGCTCGACGGGCGGTGGCGGCCTGCTGCTCGCGGGCATCGAGAGCGCGGCACGGGCCTACGGGGTGAGGTCGATCCGGCTGGACACCCGCGACGACCTGGTCGAGGCGCGCGGACTGTACGCGAAGCACGGGTACCGGGAGGTCCCGGCGTTCAACCAGGGGCCGTACGCGGAGCACTGGCTGGCGAAGGAGCTCTGAACCGCCGTACGGCCGGCGGGTCAGCCGACCGAGTGGTCGCGGCGGGGTTCGGGCATGTGAGGCCGCTCCCTGCTCGACCCGCTCACCTCGGCCGACAGCTCCGTCACGAGGCGGACCAGGTCGGTGGGCCGGTCCGGACCCCACCAGTCGCCCAGCAGCTCGGCCAGTGAGTCCTCCCGGGCCCGGGACAGCCTGACCACGGCCTCGGCTCCTCGTTCGGTGAGCACCAGTTGCATGCCCTCGCGCCGGGCGTAGCCGAGTCCTTCGATCTGGCGGGCGGCGGAGGTGATGACCCTGAGGGGCACGGGGGCGACCTCGGCGAGCCTGCCGGGTTCGACGGTGCCGTGCCGTTTGATGCGCAGCAGCAGCCAGCTGGAGGCGGGCTGGAGGTCGTACCCGGCCCTCTCGGTGATCTTCTCGTAGATCTCCCGGCGTCCCTCGCGGGTGGCGAGCACCGACAGGGCGCGGGCGCACTCGTCGTACGAGGAGCGCTGGACCGGGTTGGGGGCCAGCGTCTCGCTGGAGTCGGGCGCCGTCACCGATCCGCGCAGGGGTTCCTCCTTGAGGAACCAGGCGAGGGCGAACGCGACGAGGACGACGGGTGCCGCGTAGAGGAAGACGTCGGTGATCGAGGTCGAGTAGGCGCTGAGCACCGAGGGCCGCAGGTCCGCGGGGAGCCGGCCGATGGCGCGGGGGTCGGCGGCCAGCGCCCCGGCGTCCACGCCGGAGGGGAGCGGGCGGCCGCTGAGCGCGTCCTCGAGTTTGCCGGTCAGCCGGTTGGTGAAGACGGTGCCGAAGACGGCCACGCCGAACGAGGCTCCGATGGACCGGAAGAAGGTCGCCCCGGAGGTGGCGACGCCGAGGTCCTCGTAGCCGACGGAGTTCTGCACGATCAGCACGAGCACCTGCATCACCAGACCGAGTCCGGCGCCGAAGACGAAGAAGCAGAGGCTCATCGTCCAGGTGGAGCTGGTTTCGGAGAGGGTGTGGAGCAGCAGCAGACCGATGGTGGTGAGGGCCGTGCCGGCGATCGGGAAGACCTTCCAGCGGCCGGTCCGGCTCACGATCTGGCCGGAGCCGGTCGAGGTGAGCAGCAGCCCGAGGACCATCGGCAGCATGTGTACGCCGGACAGGGTCGGGCTGATGCCGTGCACGACCTGGAGGAAGGTCGGCAGATAGGTCATGGCGCCGAACATGGCGAAGCCGATGACGAAGCTGATGACGGCGACGAGGCTGAAGGTCCGTCGGTGGAAGAGCCTCAGCGGCAGCACCGGTTCGGCCGCACGCCGCTCGGCCGCGACGAACGCCACGAGCAGCACCACGGCGAGGACCGCGAGGGCGATGATCTGCACGGAACCCCAGGCCCAGGTGGTGCCGCCGAGCGACGCGACGAGGACCAGGCAGGTGGCGACGGAGGCGATGAGGAAGGTGCCCAGGTAGTCGATGCGGTGCTTGGTGCGGCGGACCGGGATGTGCAGGGCCGTCGCGATGACGAGCAGCGCGACGACACCGATGGGGAGGTTGATGTAGAAGACCC
The DNA here is from genome assembly GCF_000717245.1 of Kitasatospora papulosa. Taxonomy (GTDB): domain Bacteria; phylum Actinomycetota; class Actinomycetes; order Streptomycetales; family Streptomycetaceae; genus Streptomyces; species Streptomyces papulosus. The sequence continues at coordinate 736,955 of NZ_JNYQ01000001.1, read as the reverse complement.
AGCGCCAGCTGAGGTGCTCGGTGAAGAAGCCGCCGAGGAGCGGCCCCAGCACGCTGGTCATGCCGAAGACGGCACCGAAGAGGCCCTGGTACTTGCCTCGTTCGCGCGGGGTGACGATGTCGCCGACGATCGCCATCGACAGCACCATCAGACCGCCGCCGCCGAGGCCCTGGAGAGCGCGGAAGCCGATCAGCTGCGGCATGTTCTGGGCCATGCCGCAGAGCGCGGAACCGACGAGGAAGATGACGATGGCCGTCTGGAAGAGCTTCTTGCGCCCGTACTGGTCGCCGAGCTTGCCCCACAGCGGGGTGGCCGCGGTCGCGGCCAGCAGGTAGGCGGTCACCACCCACGAGAGATGGTCCAGGCCGCCCAGTTCGCTGACGATCGTGGGCAGGGCGGTGGACACGATGGTCTGGTCGAGTGCGGCGAGCAGCATGCCGAGGAGCAGTGCGCCGATGGAGACCAGGATGTTCCGCCGGGACCGCCCGCCACCTGCCGCAAGAGGTGGCGGGCTCAGCTGCTGGGCCATGAGCATCTCCTCGGGTCCGCTTGCCCCCCATCCTTGCCGCTCTGTGTCGTTATGGCCTGCCGAGCGGCGCTACGCGCGTTGGGGTTCCCCGCGGCGGCCTGCATAATCGCAGGCAGTTCAAAGGGGAGGGGAACCCACGATGACCGGACATATATGCCCGGAGTGCGGTGGCGAGCGGAGCGCGAGACCCGGGGCGGGGTGTGCCTGCGGAGCCGGTCCGGACACGCGGCCCGGACGGGAGGCCCGTTCGGCGGAGATGGCGGCGGCCGAGGATTTCGACCCGCTGCGGATCCGGCCGTACGTGACGCTGCACAGCGAGGACGCCCAAGACCACGGAGCTCCCGACGCGGCTACGACGATGCCGCTGTTCCTGGACGGTGCGCCGGGCCGGGAGCCGGGCGCACACGGGTCGGCGCCGGGTGCCCGGCCGGGCGCCACCGCGGCGGACGAGAACCGCCGCCGGAGCGCCGCGGCCTATGCGGGTGGCGGGCCCGATCCCGTGCAGCCGCGGCGGCGGAGGCCGTTCGTGGTGGTCGCCGCGGGGGCGGCGGTGGCCGCGGTGGTGGGTACGGCGGCTTTCGCGGGCGGCCTGTTCGACGACCGGGACGAACGCGAGGCCGCACTGCCCGAGGCCACGACGAGCGTGCCGGACATGGGCGAGGAGCCCGCCGCGTCCGTGTCGGAGTCCCCTTCGGCCTCCGCCTCCCCCACACCGTCGCGGTCTGCTTCCGCTTCGGCGTCGGCGTCGGCATCACCTTCGGAGTCACCCTCCCCGTCGCAGAGCGCGTCGGCGTCGCCGTCGGCCTCGGCTCCGCGTTCACCGTCGCCTTCCGCCGCCGCGACGAAGGACCCCGGCACGGCACCGGTGGCGCCTCCCGCCGAGGAGGTGTCCGGGGCGACGCTGCGACGGGGCGACAGCGGCGCGGAGGTGGCGGAGCTCCAGCGCCGGCTGCAGGAGATCTGGGTGTACCGGGGTCCCGACAACGGCGACTACTCGGCACAGGTGGAGCAGGCCGTCGCCGAGTACCAGCGGTGGGTGTCGGTCCGGAACGACCCGCCGGGCGTCTACGGGCCGGAGACCCGCAGCGCCCTGGAGTCGCAGACGAGCGGCCGGGGACACCGGCCCTGAGGACGCCTCCGCGTCGCTCCTCCTCGTCCGCCGAGGGCGCCGGTCCGTCACCCCGCCCCGGCACCGGGACCGACAGAGGCATCGGCGCCGGATTGGCGTTTCGGCGACGGTTTTTGTATCGTGGTGGAACAAAGTAGCCTCCGCTCGTTCTCCCTGACCGGCGGGCGGGGCTACTTGTTTTTTCTTCACCGCAGCTACGAGCTGTCCCCACGCGCTCTGTAGCACGCCCATGCCGGCCACCGTCCTCGAAGCCCGCGCCCTCCTGCTGGACATGGACGGCACCCTCGTCAATTCCGACGCGGTGGTGGAACGCTGCTGGCGCCGCTGGGCGACCGCGCAGGGGCTCGACCCCGTGGCCGCCCTCGAGGTGGTCCACGGCCGTCAGGGTTACGCCACGATGGCCGCCCTGCTGCCGGACCGCCCGATGGAGCAGAACTACGCGGAGAACCGGATCATGCTCGCCGAGGAGACCGCGGACACGGAAGGCGTCGTACCCGTCGGCGGGGCCCCCGCCTTCATGGCCTCCATCGCGGCTCTCCCCCACGCCCTCGTGACCTCGGCCGACGAGGCGCTCGCACAGGCGCGGATGACGGCGGCGGCCCTGCCGATGCCGGAGACCCGCGTCACCGCCGAGATGGTGGGCGCCAGCAAGCCGGACCCGGAGGGCTTCCTCAAGGGCGCGGCCGAACTCGGCTTCGACCCGGCGGACTGCATCGTGTTCGAGGACTCCGAGGCGGGCATCGCGGCGGGCCGGGCGGCCGGCATGCGCGTCGTGGGCGTCGGCCCGCGCGCCGCCGCGCTCGCGCCCGACGTCCATGTCGAGGACCTGACACAGCTCCGGGTGGAAGCGTGCGCGGACGGTTCGATTCGCCTGCTCGTCGACGCCGCGTGAGACACGCCTCTCTTCACCCGTGAGACGCGTCCCTTCTCCCGTATGAGACGCGTCCCCCCTTCCCGCGTGACGGGCCCGGCCACCCCGCAGCGGCGAGTGGGCGGCCCCGCCTCAGCTCCGGCGCAGCAGTCCCCGCGCGACGAGTTCCAGCACGAGTGCGACCGCCACGACCTGCACCGCCATCAGTGCCACCAGGACGAACAGCTGGACGGCGCCCGCCTCCACGGGTGAGGCGCCGCCCAGCAGCATGCCCACGAACGCCCCCGGCAGCGTGACGAGCCCCACGGTCCGGGTCTGGTCCAGCCCCGGCAGCAGCGCGTCCGCCGCCGCGGGGCGGGCGATCTCCAGCCGGGCGTCCCGGTCGAGCAGCCCGAGCGCCATCCCGGCTTCCACCTCCCCCCACCGCGTCCCGAGCTCGTCCAGCGCGCGCCGCCCGCCGAGGACGGTCGCGGTGAGGGCGCCCCCGATGAGGATTCCCGTGACCGGGATCAGCGTGATACCGCGCAGCGGGAGCAGTCCGGTGAGCAGCAGCGCCACGACGACGGGCACGACGCCCGCACCGATCGGGAGCGCCGCCCACCACCAGGTGCGGTTGGGGGTGACCCGCCGTCCCGCGGTACGCACCGCGACCGCGAACATCATCGCCAGGAAGCCCAGCAGGGGCCCCAGGGAGTGCACCACCCAGCCGATGAGCAGGGAGACGGCCGCCAGTTGGACCGCCGCCCGGAGCCCGGCGACGACGATCTCCCGGGACCGGCCCAGCGAGGCCCACGCGGCGACGGCCGCGGTGCACACCAGGAGGACGGCGAGCACGAGACCGAGCGTGGGAGTGACGGGAAACAGCACCGGGCCACCCTAGGGCCGCCCTTGATGCACCTGGAACGCGTCCCGGAACGGCCCATTCGTCAACCCCGTTCCTCGAACACCTTTCGGACGGGACGTCAGACCGACCGTCCAAACCCTTGATGTGACGTGCGCATGTCGTCACTCTGTTACCTGGCGACCACCCCACCGAAACCCGGCGCCGCCACGATGGCCTGGCTCCGCAGGTCGCCCGCGCAACAGCCCCCCACGTCAAGGGAGTTCACATGTCAGGTATCTACGCGCGTCGCATAGCCGTCGTCGCCGCCTCCGCCGCGCTCGCCGCCACGACCGGGCTCCTCACGGCTCCGACCGCCCAGGCCGCGATGCCCACCCCGGTCAGCGCATCGACCGCCCGTACGTATCTGGGGCAGCTCACCGTCTCCACCGAGGGCTCCTCGTCCGGCTACAGCCGTGACAAGTTCCCCCACTGGATCACCCAGTCGGGAGCCTGCAACACCCGCGAGGTGGTGCTGAAGCGTGACGGCACCGGCGTCGTGCAGGACTCCTCCTGCGCCGCGACCAGCGGCAGCTGGTACTCCGAGTACGACGGAGCCACCTGGACCGCCGCGTCCGACCTGGACATCGACCACATGGTCCCGCTCGCCGAGGCCTGGCGCTCCGGGGCCAGCGGCTGGACGACCGCCCAGCGGCAGTCCTTCGCCAACGACCTGACCCGCCCTCAGCTCATCGCGGTCACCGACAACGTCAACCAGTCCAAGAGCGACCAGGACCCGGGCGAGTGGCTCCCCTCGCGCACCGCCTACCGCTGCACCTACGCCCGCGCCTGGGTGCACGTGAAGCACTACTACGGCCTCAGTGTCGACTCCACCGAGAAGAGCGCCCTCCAGTCGGTCCTGAACGGCTGCTGACACCCTCCCGCCACGCCGGAACCACCCGCCCTCCTCCGTCGTTCCGTACCCTACGGAGCCATCGGTCACGGCGACGCGAGGAGGGCACACATGGCCGGGCTACGCCTGGGACCACTGCTGAGGTACGTCGACTGGGAGTCCGGCTCCCGGGCGACGGTCTGGGTGGAGTCGACCAGGCCCTGCACGGCGGAGGTCCGCTGCGCGGACGGGGCGGCGGGCTCCGCGCCCACGTTCGCCGTCCAGGGCCATCACTACGCCCTGGTGGTGGTGGAAGGGCTGACGCCCGGCTCCACCACGCCCTACGAGGTGCTGCTCGACGGCCGGCAGGTGTGGCCGCCCGAGGACTCCCACTTCCCGCCGAGCACCATCACCACCCCCGCGCTCCCCCAGCCCGACGAGGAGAGTCCGGTCCGGGTCGCGTTCGGCTCCTGCCGGTGGGCCGCGCCGCCCGCCCACGGCCACGACGCCATCGGCCCGGACGCGCTCGACACCCTGGCCGTCCGCCTCGCCGCCGACCCCGAGGCGGTCCGCCCGGACGTCCTGCTGCTCCTCGGTGACCAGGTGTACGCGGACGAGACCTCGCCCGCCACACAGCGACGGCTCGCGGCCCGCCGCGACCTGGACGAGGCCCCCGGCGCCGAGGTCGCGGACTTCGAGGAGTACACCCATCTGTACGACGAGTCCTGGCGCGACCCGGACGTGCGATGGCTGCTCTCCACGGTCCCCAGCTGCATGATCTTCGACGACCACGACGTCATCGACGACTGGAACACCAGCGAGGCCTGGGTCCGGGACATGCGGCGCACTCCCTGGTGGCACGAGCGGATCGTCAGCGGGCTGATGTCGTACTGGGTCTACCAGCACCTCGGCAACCTCTCCCCCGAGGCCCTGGAGGCCGACCCGGTCTACGCCGCCGTGCGCGCCGCTCCCGACGGCACCGAGACCCTGCGCGCCCATGCCGCGGCGGTCGACGCCGAGCCGGCCCGGACCCGCTGGAGCTACCGGCGTGTTTTCGGCCGAGTACGACTGCTGATGGTCGACACCCGGGCGGCCCGGACCCTCGAGGAACAGCGGCGGGCGATGCTGCGCGACGAGGAGGCCGCGTGGCTGCGCTCCGAGGTGCTCGACGACCCCGGCGCGTACGACCACCTCCTGATCGGCACCTCGCTCCCGTGGCTGCTGCCACCCCTCGTCCACGATGCGGAGACCTGGAACGCGGCCCTGTGCCGCGGTGCCCGCGGCGAACGCTGGGCGCGCCGCGGGGAGAAGGTGCGCCGGGCCGGTGACCTGGAGCATTGGGCCGCGTTCCCGGAGTCCTTCGACCAGTTGTCGGAGCTGCTGCGGGAGGCGGGACGCGCCTCCGGCGCCCCCGCGACGATTTGCGTGCTCTCGGGCGATGTGCACCACGCCTACATCACCGAACCCCAGTGGTCCGACTCCACCCCGGACGGCACTCCCGCCGCGCACGTCCTGCAACTGACCTGCTCTCCCGTCCACAACTCCGTCCCCGCCTACATACGCGCCGGGTTCCGCTTCGGCTGGAGCGGCGCGGGCCGGTGGCTCGGCCGTGCGCTGGCGCTCCACGGACGGACGGGCCGCCCTCCGATGCGCTGGCGCAAGACGGGCGGACCGTGGTTCGGCAATCAGCTGATGACACTCACCCTGCATGGCCGGAAGGCTGCGCTGACATTGGTTCAGGCCAGAGCGAGGTCCACGGGGGCCCAGTTGGAGACCGTGATGGAGCGCTCACTGACATCGAACGAATGACCGACTTTCAGCCAGCCTCATAATGTTGAACTTGCAAGTAATAATGAGGTCTCCCTAACCTGATGGGCCCCGATCGGTTCACGTCCCCAGACCGAAGGAGCCCCACCCCCCATGTCCATACGCCTGAACCGGGCCCAGCCCTACGCCCTCGGCCTCTTCCGTATCGTCATCGGCTTCCTCTTCGCCTGCCACGGTGCCGCTTCGCTCTTCGGAGTCCTGGGCGGCGCCATGGGCGGCGGCACCGTCCCCGCCGGCACCTGGCCGGGCTGGTACGCCGCTGTCATCCAGCTCGTCGGCGGCACCCTGGTCGCACTCGGCCTCGGCACCCGTATCGCCGCCCTCGTCTGCTCGGGCTCCATGGCCTACGCGTACTTCAAGGTCCACCAGCCCGAGTCGCTGTTCCCCCTGCAGAACGGCGGCGAGGCGTCGGCGGTCTTCTGCTGGGCCTTCCTGCTGCTCGTCTTCACCGGCTCCGGCGCCCTCGGCCTGGACCGGCTGTTCTCCTCCCGCGACAGCTCCGGGCACGCGGGTGAACCCGCCCGCGAGAAGGCCCGGGCCGTCTCGGTCTGACGCACGCTCCCCGCACTCCGGCCCCCCTTCCCTACAAGGGGGGCCGGAGTCGCGTTCCCCGGGGGTCCGGTGCCGCGCGTGACCTGCGCGACATCGGACGCGCGCCCGGCGAATACCAGGTGAACCCGGTGAACAGCAGGCGTACGCTGTACAGCTGGCCCTGCCGCTCCTGCCGCTCCCCTGCGACGTCGCGGCGTTGACACGGAACACGGGAACCGGGAACGGGGAGTAGAAAGTGCTCGAGAGTGTGGGTGCGCTGACCGGCAGCCCATGGATCTACGCGGTGGTCGCCCTCTCGGTGGTCCTGGACGTCTTCCTTCCCGTACTCCCCAGCGGTGTTCTGGTGATCACCGCTGCCACCGCGGCCGCCGCGAGCACCTCCACCACGGTCACCGCCGCGGCCGGGGAAGCCACCCGGCACGTGCCCTCGCTCGTGATCCTCACCCTCTGCGCGGCCACGGCGTCCGTGCTCGGCGACCTGGTCGCCTACCGCCTCGCCTGGCGCGGCGGCGACCGCCTCGACCGGGCCATCGCCCGCTCCCGCCGTCTGACCTCCGCGCAGGAGCGCCTCGGCGCGGCGCTGAGCCGCGGCGGAGGGGCGCTCGTCGTCATAGCCCGTTTCGCCCCGGCCGGCCGGTCCGTCGTCTCGCTGGGGGCGGGCGCCGCCCACCGCAAGGTGAAGGAGTTCCTGCCCTGGTCGGCCGTCGCCGGCGTGGCCTGGGCCGTCTACAGCGTGGGCCTCGGCTACTTCGGCGGCCAGTGGCTGGGCGCGGGGTGGCTGGGCACGGCGGTCTCGGTGCTCGCCCTGTTCCTGGCGGGCTCGCTCGCGGCGGTCGTCGTCCGCCGCCCCGCCCGGCCGTCCGCGGTTGCGGCTGCGGTCGCCGGAGCCCCGGCCGGCACCTGACGGCCCGCACGGCAGCTCAGGCCCGGGCGGCCGCGCCCCGTATCTCCAGGCCGTCCAGCAGCCGCTGGGTCGCGTCGGCGATCTCGGCGACGGCCCGGTCGAAGACCTCCTGGTTGTGCGCGGCGGGCGCACGGAAGCCCGACACCTTGCGGACGTACTGCAGGGCGGCTGCTCTCATCTCCTCCTCGGTGGCCTCTTCGGGGATGGCTGGCGGACGAAGCGTCTTGATGCTGCGGCACATGCCTCCAGTGTGCGACGCGACACTGACAACCGGCCTCCGGACCTACGCTCCCGCCCGGCCCCCGAGCGGCCCGACCGGCGGGATGACGTAGCTCCCGTCGAGAATCGCCCGGTCGGGCAGGTGGAGCCGCATCAACGCGCGGAAGCGGCCGGGCGGCACGGGCAGCCAGTTGGCGGCCGCGGCCGGGTCAGCGGGGCGCTCAGCCGCGAGGTGCAGCGTCAGCGAGCCGTCGGCACCGTGGACGAGTCCGGGCGTCCGGTCCCCGATCGCGTACCGTTCCTCGGCGTTCGCGACCAGGTGGCCTCCCGGGCTGTCGTACACGGTCAGCGACCAGAACGCCCGCACCGGTGGCGGCGGGGAGAGGCGCAGGACGTAGGGGTGGAGGCCGTCGAGCGGGTGGCCGCGGGAGTCGCACGCCGTGTGCGCGTACACCGCCTCGTACCCGTGGGGCAGCCGGCGCCCCTGCCGCGCGGCCACCGCTCTGACCAGGTAGGAGGCCTCACGGTCGGCGATCGTCCATTCCGGTCCCCGGAGCGTGCCGACGCCGAAGTGGTCCAGGTTGTAGTCGCGCAGGTGCGGAACCGTCCGCCAGGCGCCCGGTGGCCCGCCGGGCGCGGCCCCCGCACGCCGGGCGGCCTCCTCCACCCGCAGGCGGCCCAGGGCCAGCCCTCGCCCCAGGGCGCGTACGAGTCCGGGCCCGGCCGACACGTACGGCGAGATCCCCTCCTCCAGGAGCCCCAGGGGCTGGAAGCGGTCCTGGTACGCGCGATCCGCCGAGGCGGGCGGGAAGTCGGCCATCCACACCCGGAGCTCCTCGAAGAACCGCAGTTCCCCCGGTACCCCCGGCTCGGTCGCCGGGAGACCCGTCCGGTGGGCGCGGTCGCCCAGATGCGTGAGCGTGAGCTCCTGCTGGAGCGCCCTGACGCGCGGCAGATCCTCCGGTCCGTCGCAGGCGAGGCGGCCCACGACGGAGACGACGGAGGTGGGCGCGTCGATCACCCCCGACAGCCCGTCGGGGACCGTACCGGCCCAGCCCGGCGGCACGACCAGCCAGTCCCCCTCGCCCGTACCGGTGGCCCGGGGGCCGAGGTAGGCGAACGCGTTGCCCCACGCGTCCACGAACTGGAGGACGTAGTACGCACCGCCGGTGTCCGGGACGTGCAGCCTGACCGGGCCTCCGGAGAGGTCGAGCTGGGCGAGCGCGTCGACGAGGTCGGCCGGGGCGTACGGGACGTGGGTACCGGGCGTGGCCGGCCCGTCCGCGTGGGCGAAGTCGTTGAAGGGAGCCGGCGCGAGCATCCCGCTGCCCTCGTGGAGACACGCCTGGACGGCCGACAGCTGGCGGACGAGCGGGGATCCGTAGACGTACGCGTCGGCGGCCAGCGCGGTGACCGCGTCCGGCTCCAGGCCTCCTCGCCCCGGGCTCATGTCAGACGGCCCGAGGTCCGGGTGCGGGCAGTGACCGGGCCATGGGACTCCTCCACTCGGCGGACGGTGGTGCACGGCGGCGGGCAGGTCCGACCCTGCGGGACGGCCTCACCGGCAACGACCCGGGCGCGCCCGTTCGGGTGACGGCAGCACCACGCCGCCGCGCGGGGCTCATCCCCAGGTTTCGAGGTCTCCGCCCCGCCACTCGATCAGTTCCGGCTGGTCCAGATCGATCTCCTCGGCCCCCTCCGCCAGCCCGGCCCGCCGCAGATACGAGGCGACGTCCCCACGGCCGTGCGCCAGCCCCACGATCTGCCCGCGCACGGTCACCCGCCGCCCACCGGTCGGCGTGGGCGGATACACGATCACAGGCGGGTGTCCGGACATGCCTCCACGGTCCCCCGTGGCCCCCGGGCCCGCAATTTCGGCGGCGGTGGAAGGCGGCCGTGGCGCGCTCGTTGACGCACGGGAGGGCGGGCTGGGCGGACAGGCCACCGCGCGCGCGAACAGCTGGCTAGGGTCCTCCCCATGAGCGCAGCCATAGCCGCCATGGTCACCGCAGTCGTCGGAGTGCTCGGCACACTCTTCGCGCCGCTGGTCGCCAGCTGGGTGACGAAACGCCAACGCGACGCCGAGGGCCTGGTCGAGGAGCGGCGGCGGCTCCTGGAGGAGCGGCGCACCGCCTACACCTCGATGAACCGGGCGACCAGCCACTTCCACACCCTCCTCAAGGACGCCCTGCACCGTACGCGGGACGGGGTCCTCACCGACGAGGACCGGGAGCGGCTGGAGGAAGGGCGCCGCGACTACCGTGCCCGGTACGCCGAGGCCCAGATGATCGTCCCGGAGGCCGTCCTCGACTCGTCCCGCGAGGTCAACGTGGTCCTCGCGGGGGTGGACGCCGCCCTCAAGCGCGTCGACCGGGGTGTGCCCCGCGACGGGGAGACGGCCGTGCGGCTGCTGCTGGACCTCAAGGCGGCGGATCCGAAGCTCACGGCCATGCACCGTCTGATGCGGCAGGATCTCGGCGTGTCCGGCTGAGGCGTTGCCGCGTCACGGCGGGGCTTCCGACGGGGAGGCGGCGCTACCGGCGGGCACCGGGGTCGTGGTAGGTCTCTGCGGGAACGTCGGCCGAGTGACGGGCGACGCGGGGCGGAGGAACGGTGGGCATGGGCGGCCGCGGGGTGCTGGGAGTCGTGGCGACGGCGACCGACGGGGTGGAGACGCTGCGCACCGGGCTGGTCGGACCGGCTCTCGCGCTGGGCTGGCAGGTGGCCGTGACCCTGACACCGACCGCAGGCCGATGGCTGAGGGCGAACGGTGAACTGGACCTGCTGGAGACGCTGACCGGCCTCCCGGTACGCGACTCGCCCCGCCTGCCGGCCGAACCCCGCCCGCACCCGGTCGCCGACTGCTACGTCGTCGCTCCGGCGAGCGCGAACTACGTCGCCAAGCTGGCGACGGGGATCGCCGACAACCAGGCGCTGACGCAGGTGGGCGAGGCCCTGGGGACGATCGGCGTCCCGGTGGTGGTGTTCCCCCGGATCAACGCGGCCCACGCACGGCACCCGGCATGGGAGGGTCACCTCGGGACACTGCGCGGGGCGGGCGTGGATCTGGTGTACGGGCCTGACGTATGGCCCCTGTACGAGCCACGTCGGGGCCCGGCGGTCCGGGAGCTCCCGTGGGCGGCGATCCTGGACCGCGTGGCCGTCCTCGCACAGGGGAACGGGGCTTTCCCGGAGGGCCCGGCGTAAGCGGACCGACAGAGGGGTGGGGCATCGATGGCAGGCCGGGTCACAGCGGTGAGCAGCAACGCGGCGTACTCGTTCAGCAAGCCGAATCGCGCGCACGTGACGTTGCTGGCCGGGCTCGGGGTCGAGGGGGACGTCCATGCCGGCGAGACGATCCGCCATCAGTTCCGCACGACCTACGAACCGGACCTGCCCAATCTGCGCCAGGTGCACCTGATGCACGAGGAACTCTTCGACGAACTCGCCCTCAAGGGCCACGCCGTCGCAGCGGGACAGCTCGGCGAGAACATCACCACCCGTGGTGTCGACCTGCTCGGCCTTCCCACCGGCACCCTGCTGCACCTCGGTGAGCAGGCGGTGATCGAGGTGACGGGGCTGCGCAACCCGTGCGCGAAGATCAACGACTTCCGGCCGGGCCTCCTCGGAGAGGTCTTCGCCCTCGACCCGGTCTCCGGGGACTTCACCTTCAAAATCGGGGATCATGGCCGTGGTCCGCCGGGGCGGCCGGGTGCGCCCGGACGACGCCGTCGAGGCCGAACTGCCACCGGGGCCGCACCGCCCGCTGGAGCGCGTCTGAGGGGCGACGCCCCACGGACGGCGCTCCAGCGGGCGTGCTCCACGGGGGTACTCGCTACCGGCAGGCTCGGCCAGGGGCGGGCTGGCTAGCGCGTGGAGCCCGCTCGCCGCTCGTGACGTGCGCGGGCGAGGCGATGGGCCTCGCGGAGCAGCAGGCGGACTGCCGCATCGGTCCGGGGGCCCGGGTTCACCACCGCGAGCCAGCCGGCGGAACCGTAGACGGGGTGGGCGATCACTGCGTCGGTGGCACCGGGCACGACGTCGGCCGTCGGCTCACCCGGCGCGTGGCCGGTCCACTCACGGAAGAGGTCCTTCCCTGCGGCGACGCTGACGCGAAAGGTGTCCGGGCGGCCGAGGAGCGAACTCTCGTCGCCCGGGTAGTCCTTCGTCACGATGGTCGCGAACGGCTGCGCCGTCACCGGCGCCGCCCCGGCGGGAGAGTAGGAGAAGAAGGTGTCCCCCCAGCTGATCTCCGGTGAGCCGTCGCCCGGTACCGGGGTGACGGTCCGGACTCCGTCGAAGCCCTGCATGAAACCGATGATCTCGTCGATGGTCATGTGCTCAAGCGTTTCATTGAGGTGCTTGTGGAGACTTCGAACCGGAAAGCTCAGGAGCAGCAGGTGACAACCCTCAACTCGCCGTTCTGGCGCACCATCGACGTCGCGCGCCGTGCCGGGTACTCCGTCCAGCAGGTCCGCAACCTGGAACGCGACGGTGTTCTGCCCCCGGCGGCCCGTACCACCGCCGGCTACCGGGTCTACGGCGAGAGGCATCTCTGGTCCGCGCTGGCCTACCGCGCGCTCGCGACCGCCACGGGTCCCGTCGAGGCCAAGCGGATCGTCCGCGCCGTGCACGAACGCCCGGCCGGCGAGGCGCTCGCCCTGCTCGACGCGGCGCACGCCCGGCTCGACCGGGAACGTACGGACCTGGCGCTCGCGGAGGAGGCCGCCCTCGCGATCTCGAAGGACCCCGTCGAGGACGTGAGGCCGTCGGACTCGATGAGCGTCTCCGAACTCGCGACCGCACTCGGGGTGCGCCCCTCGACACGCCGAAGGGCTGGCGGTACCCGACCGGGTCCCTCCGCGAGGGGTGAGACGGTACGCGCCGGCCCAGGTCAGGGACGCCCGGATCGTGCACCAACTACGCGGGGCCGGCTACCGGATCGCCCCGCTCCGCGCGCTGATGCCGGGTCTGCGGAGCGGACGCGGCCGGGAGGACGTCGCTGCGGCGCTCGCGGTCCGGGGCACGGGCATCGCCGTACGCTCCCGTGCCCTGCTGGACGCCTCCGTGCCGCTCAGCCGGGTCCTCGCCCCGAGCGTGGATGATCACTCCTCCGCCGGTTGGCCACCGGCGTAGGCTCCGCGTGTTCGCACGCGCGGAATGCGCGGCATGCGTGGCCGAGGGGGCGTTCATGAGTGGTTCCGGGACGGACGAGGCGCGGACCGGGGACGGTGCGCCTGCCGGCGGACCGCGACGGCGACGCGTACTCCCAGGTCTGGGAATCGCCCTTCTGATCCTGGCGGTTCCCGTGGGAGGGACGGTCTGGCTGTTCCAGGACGAACTGTTCCACCCGTTCGGCGACTCCCGGGCCTGCGAGGGCAGCGAGGTGCCGCTGTCGGACGTGGTCGGCGCGGCGGACGCGGCGATACCCGAGGACGCCACGGACATCCACCACGTCACCCGGAACGGCAGCGCGCAGGTCACCTTCGTGAGCCGCCGGATGCCGGACTTCCTCCACCGGACGGGCCTGGTCCCCTACGGCACGTCGGTGTTCGCCTCCCGTTACCGCAGCAAGTACGCCCTCGTCGACGGTGAGACCGAGCTCCCTGCAGGCCTGTGCGGCTCCGGCGTCCGGGGGCCCGTCATGACGTACGGCGGCTCCTCGGTCAGCGTCATGGTGGAACGTTCCCCCTTCAACGAGGAGTCCTTCCGGAGACCCGCCCGCGCCCTGGTCACGTACCGCACGCCCTGACGCGTCGCGGGCGGCGGCAGCGTCAGCCGGTGCCCGCCTCAGGGGCGAACGGGCCTTCCAGGGCGGCCCATTGCAGGAGCATGACGGTCTTGCCGTCGACGATGCGTCCGTCGCGGACCATGGTCAGGGCGTCGGCGAAGGGCACGTCGAGCACTTCGATGTCCTCGCCCTCCTCCTCCAGCCCGCCGCCGCTTCCGGTGCGGTGGGCCGAGGTGTAGGGGGCCGCGTAGAAGTGAAGGCGCTCGGTGACCGAGCCCGGGCTCATGTAGGCGTCGAAGACATGGGTGAGAACGCCGAGTGTCACTCCGAGTTCCTCCGCGGCCTCCCGGCGGACGGCGGCGACCGGGTCGTCGCCGTCGAGCAGCCCGGCCGCGGCCTCGACGAGCATGCCGTCGGGGTGTTCGTTGACGTAGGCCGGGTAGCGGAACTGTCGGGTGAGGAGCACACACCCGCGCTCGGTGTCGTACGGCAGGACCACCGCGCCGTTGCCGCGGTCGTACGTCTCACGCTGCTGGGTGACCCGACGCCCGTCGCGGCGCCGGTAGTCGAAGGTGGTGCGGCGCAGGACGTGCCAGCCCCGAGAGGTCAGCTCGACGTCGCGGACGACGACGTCGGGGTTGCGGTCGAGGTCCCGCCCGGCACGGTCGAGGCCGGTGCGGCCCCGGTGGTCGGGGACGTCGATGCCGGGGCGGGCGCTCACAGGGCCTCCTGCGGAGCGAGTCGCGGAATCTCGCTCACGTCGTGGTACACCGGCAGGCCGCGGAGCCGGGCGGTGGCGACGTCCTGGTCGGCTCCGGCGGAGTCCCCGGGGAGCCGGAGCACGGCGTCGCAGTGGGCGAGGAGACGGTCGGCGGTCGGGTAGAGGACCTGTTCGGCGAGCGGGTCCGTGGGGCCGGCGCCTGCCGAACTGAGGACGGGGAGGGCTATCCACTCCCCGATCACGGGGAGATGGCCGGCGGCGAAGACCGGCCACGCCGCCGTTTCGAGACGGGCGAGGTTCGCGGCCATGGCCTGCGGGTCGCCGTCGGTGCCGGAGCGGTAGGGCCCTGCGATGAGGATGAGCATCGGCTTGTCGGTCATGGGCGTTACGATACACGCAGAAACGTGCAAGAACAGGAGAGACTACGGATGCTGGCTGCTGAACGACGCGACCACCTGCTGGGCCTTCTCGCCCGCGAGGGCAAGGTCGTGGCCAAGAACGTCGCCGCGGATCTGGGCATCTCGGAGGACAGCGTGCGGCGCGACCTGCGCGATCTGGCCGCCGAGGGACTCTGCCACCGGGTCTACGGCGGCGCGCTGCCGGTCTCCCCGGCCGTGGCTGACTACGCCACCCGCACGTCCGTCACCCCGGACGGCAAGCGGAAGGTCGCCACGAGGGCGGCGGCCCTGGTACGGCCGGGCAGCGCCCTGATCCTGGACGGCGGCACCACCGCCCTCGCCGTCGCCCGCACACTCCCGCCGGAACTGGCGTGCACGGTGATCACCCACAGCCCGACGATCGCGGCCGCGATGATCGAACACCCGCTGGCCGATGTCTTCCTGCTCGGCGGACGCATCTTCAAGCACTCGGCGGTGGCCTGCGGCGCGGCAGCGGTGGAAGCCGCCCAGAACGTCTCGGCCGACATCTGCCTGCTCGGCGTCACAGGCGTCCACCCGGAGGCGGGCCTGACCACCGGCGACGCCGAGGAAGCCGCGATGAAGCGAGCCCTGGCGGCCCGGGCGGCGGACACGTACATCCTCGCGTCGTCCGAGAAGATCGGCACGGCCTCACGCTTCCGCGTCCTGCCCTGGGAGGACATCAGCGGACTGATCACCGACGCCGACCCCGGCCACCCGGTCGCCGAGCAACTCATGGCACGGGGGGTGGAGATCCTGGCTGCGGACTGATCGACGCCGGCACCGGGAGGGGCCGGGGCTCCCGCGGCCGCACTGATCGTCAGGCTCCGAGCTCGGCAATCACTGATCGGTTGAGAGCGACAGAGACACTGATCCAGGGAAACGACCCCATCCAGAGTGAGCTGATGAGGGTCTGGGAGGGGGCGGGTCGTGGACGTCGTGTAACTGATGGAGTGGTTGGCCGAGCGGGGATGCTCAGTGGTCTTCAAGGCTGACGGCGAGCGCGCACAGGGGCGCCGTTGGATGGTGATCGTCACCGGTGGCGCCCTGGGGGCGGAAGGGTTTTTCAGGGCTGACCTGTCGTCCGCCGAGGCGTGCGTCGAGGCCGCCCTTGAGCACTTGGCGAAGCAGCAGATTTCACCCTTCACGTGAGCTCGGGAGGAAGCTGCGGCGCTCTGAGGTGACTCGCCGGCGCGCTGGGCGGGGCAGAACTCGGGCGAGGAAGGCTCCCGTGTCGCTAATGTGCGGCGATGATGAATGA
The DNA here is from genome assembly GCF_000717245.1 of Kitasatospora papulosa. Lineage (GTDB taxonomy): Bacteria > Actinomycetota > Actinomycetes > Streptomycetales > Streptomycetaceae > Streptomyces > Streptomyces papulosus. The sequence continues at coordinate 721,083 of NZ_JNYQ01000001.1, read as the reverse complement.
GGGGGCACGCCTTGGCGCGGAGGCAGCGCGTCGCCTGGCACAGACAGACCTCTTTGAGTTCGAGCCGGGGCTGACCGACGCCGAGTTCGCGCGGATCGAGCGGGAGTACGGGTTCCAGTTCGCGGACGATCACCGCGCATTCCTCGCGGCCGGCCTTCCGGTCAACGTTGCTCCCGAGGACGGGCAGACCTGGTCCAAGCCTTGGCCCGAGTGGCGCAGTGGCGATCCGGACAGCTTGCGTAATCAGTTGGGCTGGCCCGTCGAGGGCGTACTCCTCAGCATCGAGCACAACCGCTTCTGGTACCAGGCATGGGGCGAGCGTCCAGCCGATGATGCAGCCGCCCTGGCCACAGCGCGGTACTGCCTCGAGAAAGTGCCGGTGCTGGTGCCCGTGTACGCCCACCGGTACGTCCCGGCCGGCCAGGGAAGCTTCGGGCACCCCGTGCTCTCGATATGGCAGACGGACATCATTTACTACGGGGAGGACTTGGTCGACTACATGCACCGGGAGTTCGACGAGACACGGGGCGACGTCGACGAGAGTTGGAACCCGAGAGCGGCGACTGCCACATTCTGGCGGGACCTTCTCTGACGTATCTGGCACGTGACTGGCACGACGCCTCTCCCCCACCCCACGGCTGAGGAACGAACTAGGCCCAGGCTCCCGGTTCTGTACCGGTGACCTGGGCCTTCGTCGTGCTTCCTGCTGGTGGGCGCGGACGGTTTCGAACCGCCGACATCTGCTTTGTAAGAGCAGCGCTCTACCCCTGAGCTACGCACCCGTGGATGAGCCAACAGGTTACATGGCCCACGGCCCCCATCGGCAATCCGGTTCCGCCCGGGTCGGGCGCCTGCACGCCTCGCCGCCCCACGGCCCCGCCCGCAGTCGCGCTCCCCCGAGGGCAGAACGGCCCCCCGAGGCCGGTACGGGGGATATCCCCACCCCCGAGACGGTAGCCGTCCGGATCGTGCCGGGGGTGGGCCCGTACATACGGTGGTGCCACACCGGTAGGGCTCTCAGGGGGACTTCAGATCATGACCGTTCGCACACGCCGCACCGACACGCTCGTCGCCGCTGCCGGGACCGTGCTTCTCGTCGCCGCGCTCAGCGGCTGTGGCAGCACCGATGCGGAGGACGCCCCCAGTGAGCACAAGTCGTTCGCCTTCGGAGGGAAGGCGCTCACCATCGACGCCGAGAACTCGAGCCTGGACCTCGTGTCCGCCGATGTGAAGGAGATCGAGGTGACCCGCCGGGTCGACGGCTGGGTCGTGCTGGGCAGTGGGCCGGACCCCGTGTGGAAGCTGGAGGGTGACGAGCTGAAGCTCGAGGTGAAGTGCCGGGCCGTGATCAGCAACTGTGAGGCGTACCACGAGGTCAAGGTGCCCCGCGGTCTTGCCGTGACCGTGCAGGGGGACAACGGGCGGGTCGGTGCCGTCGGCTTCGCCGAGCCCCTGAAGATCTCCGCCGACAACGGAGGGGTGACCGTGCGTGACGCCTCCGGGCCGCTCGAGCTGCACGCCGACAACGGCTCGATCGAGGCGGAGCGGATCTCGGGGCGTTCCGTGATCGCCCGGTCGGACAACGGGACGGTCGAACTCGGTTTCGCCGAGGTCCCGGACCTGGTGGACACCGTGAGTGACAACGGGAGCATCTCCGTGACCCTGCCGGGCGGGAAGGAGACGTACGCGGTGTCCGCCGAGGCCGACAACGGTGACGTCTCCGTGGACGTCCCGCGCAGCGAGAGCAGTGAGCACGTGGTGAAGGCGCGCAGCGACAACGGTGAAGTCACCGTCCGAAGTGCGAACTAACCGGCCCGTGCGTTCGTCCTCACTGGTGGGAGAATGAACCGGGCAGGGCGGATCGGCACGGGAGAGGGATGTGACGGCGACACACACGCGGCCGGAGGCGAAAGCGAGTGTTGGTTCCGCCGTCAGGGACGTCCTGGTGCTGATGCTCCTGCCGGTCCCCCTGGTCGCAGCAGCATTGCCGGCCGCCTTCGCGGGCGGGGGTACGCGCCGCTGGTTCGGCGGGCGTGGGGAGAACCAGCGGGCCGACGCGCAGGCGGCGAAGGACGCCGCGGCCGCCGCCTTCTACGAGCTGGACACCGCTCAGCGCGATCTTCAGATCTCGATCGAGACGATCACCGCGGTCGACAGTTCGCCGCGCGCCCGCAAGGCCGTGGAGGACTTCGCGGCGCTCGGTCGGCGGATCGACGACGTCAGCCACGTCTACATCACCGCGGTCGACGCCCACGACCTCGACCGGGACGATCTGGAGCCCTCGGCGGCGGCCGGTGCGCGCACCCAGCTGACCAGGGCCAAGGACGAGCTCGTGCGGGTCAAGGGCGAGCTGGACCGTTACGCCCAGGGGCTCGGGACGCTGCTCAGCAGCGCGGAGACGCAGCTGGCGCGGCTCGCCCCCGCTGTGGAGCGGGCCCGGCAGGCGTTGCTCGCCGCGAGCAACGCCCTGGACGCCGTACGTGCCTCGGGGCTGCGGGCCGACGATCTCGCGGCCCGGCTCGCGGCGCTCGCCCCGGAGCTGACCAAGCTCAACGAGGGTGCGGGGCGTCACGGCGTGGCCGAGACACTGCAGCGCGCGGACCAGGTGCTGCGCGACGCCGAGGCGGTGCGGGCGGAGGCGGACCGGCTTCCCGAGCGGGCTGCCGAGATCGACCGGAGGCTGGTGTCGCTGCGCACCCGGGCGCAGGCGCTGACGACGCGCGCCGGGCAGGTCGAGCCGGTGCTGAGTGAGCTCAGGCGGCGTTTCTCGGCCGCCTGCTGGCAGGATCTCCAGCCCGTTCCCGAGCAGGCCGCGGTGAATGTCCGGCAGGCCGAGGAGAAGCTGGCGGAGGCCGCCACGGCACGGTCCGAGCAGCGCTGGGCCGATGCGACGTCCCGTCTGAGCACGGTCCGTGCGCTGCTCAACGCGACCGACGAGGCGGTGTCCGCCGCCGGGGACCGGCTGCGGCGGCTCGACGCGGTCGCCAAGAATCCGCAGGCGGAGATCGATCGCACCCGGTTCGCGATCCGGGACGCGCAGCGGCTCGCCATGGCCGGCCGCAACACCCCGGATCCGCGCCATGCCCGCCCGCTCGACGACGCCGTGGCACGGCTGGAGCGGGCGGTCACCGGGCTCGACGGGCGGCATCCGGACTACTGGCACTTCCTCACCGAGACCGAAGCCGTGCGGCAGACGGCGACCCGGGTCGTCTCCGCGATTCGCGAGGATCTGGGCGGCGGGGCGTGAACCTCGCGTCGGACCACCACCGGGGTCACCGAACGGCCTGATTTGTCCCATGCGGCAGGTAGGCCGATCCTGGAAGTACTCAGCGGCTTTCGCCGAGGCGTCCCTGGCCGCACGCGGCCGAAGGAGGCCGTCATGGCCACACACGTCCTGCGTCCCACGCGCCGTCGCGGCGTATCTTCCCGCCGCAAGGCCACCCGCCTCGACGAGCACCTGCCCGTCGACCACCGCCTCAGCCAGGTGTACCGGGTCGGGGCGGGTCTGATGGGCCTGGTCCTCGTCGCGTTCGGCATCCTCGGGCTCATCGACCGCATCGGCATCTTCGACACCGGCGGCGACACGGTGGCCGGCCTGAACACCAACGGCGCGCTCAGCATCCTGTCCATCTGCGTCGGGCTGCTGCTCTTCGTCGGCATGGTCGTCGGCGGCAACTTCGCCTCGACCCTCAACATGGTCCTGGGTATCGCGTTCATCATCAGCGGGTTCGTGAATCTGGCCCTGCTCGATACCGGCCTGAACTTCCTGGCCTTCCAGATGCAGAACGTGCTGTTCAGCTTCATCGTCGGTCTTCTGCTGATGATGTTCGGGATGTACGGAAGGGTCAGCGGCGGGCTTCCTCACGACAATCCGTACTGGCGGGCCCGCCACCCCGAACAGTTCGCGACGGAGGAGCGCCGCCGCCGCGCTCTCGCCCCGATGCCCGGCGTCGAGAAGGGGAAGAGGCTCTAATCTGGGGCCATGCCCCGTTACGAGTACCGCTGCCGCCCCTGTGGCGAGACGTTCGAGCTCAGCCGTCCGATGGCCGAGTCCTCCGCTCCCGCCTCGTGCCCGGCAGGGCATGAGGACACCGTGAAGCTGCTCTCCACCGTGGCGGTGGGCGGTTCGGCCTCCTCCGCGGCTCCCGCCCCCTCGTCGGGCGGCGGCGGAGGCGGTGGCTGCTGCGGGGGCGGCTGCTGCGGCTGAACCCGAAAGCGCTGGCCCGCCCCGTCGCCCACCGCCGACCGCCCGGAAAGAAAGGCCCGCCCCGTCGCCCACGGCGGAGCACCACGGAAACGGAAGGACAGGCCCGAGCGGCTCACCTGCGGCGGGAGAGCGTCAGTCCGTCCGCGACGGTCAGCAGCACGCTCTCCATCCGGGCGTCGGCGGCCACATGGTCGTTGAAGCCCCTGATGGCAGCAGTGGCCCCGGTGGCCAGCGGGTCGGTCACGCCTCCGTGGAACAGGACGTTGTCGGTGACGACGAGCCCGCCGGGGCGCATGCGCGGGACCAGTTCCTCCCAGTACGCGATGTAGTTGCCCTTGTCCGCGTCGAGGTAGGCCATGTCGATGTGCGGTTCGGCCGGCATCGCGCGCAGGGTGTCCAGCGCGGGCGCGATCCGCAGGTCGATCCGGTCGGCGACGCCTGCCTTCTCCCATGCGTCCCGGCCGTAGGCCGTCCACTCCTCGGAGATGTCGCAGGCGATCAGCACCCCGTCCGCGGGCAGTGCCTGGGCCATCGACAGCGCCGAGAAGCCGGTGAAGGTGCCGACCTCCACGACGTGGCGGGCGCCCGTCAGCCGGACGAGGAAGGCGAGCAGCGGCCCCTGTTCCTGCGCCGACTGCATGCCCGCCTGGTCGGGCAGCTCGGCGTAGGTGGTCTCCACCAGTTCGCGCTGCACCGCGTCCAGCGGAGGGTTGTGGGCCAGCGTGTACGCGTACAGCTCATCGGTGATCTTGGTGCTGTTGCCCTTGGTCATGCGGGTCTCCTCGGTTCACGGCGGCCCGCCCAGCTTGCCGAAGATCACCCGCGGGTGCTCAGCGACCCGCCCCCTGCGTGTCGGCGGCCCGCAGGAAGCGGCGCAGTATCTCCTCGCCCGCGGCGACACCCCGCTCCCTGAGCACCTCGGTGTTCGGCGCGCCCCAGCCGCAGTCGGCGAGCTCTCCGTGGCCCGGGCGCCAGGCCCGGTCGGCGGCGAGCAGCAGGTCGGCGTCCAGGAGTGAGTCGCCGGCGGCGAGCGTGCGCGTGGCGCCGGTGCGGCGGGCCACCTCGTGCATGGCGGCGCTCTTGGTGAGCGGCTTGGGTACGACGTAGATCTTGCGGCCCTGGAGGGACACGCTCCAGCCCTTGGGGTCGGCCCAGGCCGTGAGTTCCTTGACCCAGCCCTCGGGGAGGGCGGCGCGGTCGACGACGAGGTAGGCGAAGAGGTCCTCGGCGACCCGTTCCTTGAGCAGCCAGGAGGGGTCGGACGCCGCCTGGAGGTGGGCGCGGACCTCGGCGAGCGAGGCGCACTCGCCGGAGATACGGCCGGTCACGTGCTGCTGCCAGTCCGGGTCGGACACGCCGTCGACCAGGATGTGGCCGCCGTTGGCGCAGATCGCGTACCGGGGTGCCGGGCCGGGGAGGTGGATGCGGCCGTACTGTTCCCGGGTCCGGGTGGTGGTCGGTACGAACACCGTGGTGCGGGCCAGTTCGCCGAGGAGCGCGGCGGCCGTCTCCGTCATGTAGCAGAGGGGCGCCCTGTCGTAGACCTCCACGCAGAGCAGACGCGGGGCGCGGTCGTCCGGCATGGTCAGCTGGAGGGCCGCCGCGGAGTAGATGAGGGTGCGGTCGAGGTCGCTGGCCACCAGGGTCACGGGAGCCTCCGGGGAACCGCCCTCGGGGGTGGTCATGGTCGCGCTCACTTGGCCGTCACCGCCGTGCCGTCCGCACCGGTGGCGCCCCTGGTGTACTTGGGGTGGATCAACCCCAGACAGGTGTAAGGGAGTTCGTCGACCTCCTCGACCGGGACGCCGCGCTGCCCGGCGAGCAGTCGTACGTGGTCGAGGTCGGCGCCCGCTCCCCGCTTGGCCAGGATCTTCCACGGCACGCGGCGCAGCAGCACCCGCGTCGTCTCGCCGACGCCGGGCTTGACGAGGTTCACGTCGTGGATCCCGTACTCCTCGCTGATGCGTTCCACCGCCGCCCAGCCCTCCCAGGTGGGGGCCCGGTCCGCGGTCAGGAGTTCCTTGGCCTCGGCGCCCACGGCGTCGGCGACCTCGTCGAACCGGGCGGCGACGGTGTCGAGGAACAGGCCGGAGACGTCGGACCCGGCGAGTTCGCGGTAGAACTTCGCGCCGTGGAAGTCGTGCGGGCCGACCAGGTCGGAGCGCAGGACCGTGCGGGAGACGAGCCCGGACACCGTGGAGTTGAGGCAGGCGGACGGGATGAGGAAGTCCTCGCGCGTCCCGTACGTCCGTACGCAGCCGCCCGGGTCGGCCAGTACGGCGATCTCCGGGTTGAAGCCCTCGAACTCCTCCAGGGCCGCGGCGAGTTCGCGCGTGATGGCGCCCTTGCCGGTCCAGCCGTCGACGAAGACGACGTCCGCGGGGTCGTGGTGCGCGGCCAGCCAGCGCAGGGCGTTGGCGTCGATGCCACGGCCCCGGACGATGGAGACGGCGTAGTGCGGCAGGTCCAGACCGTGCCGGTGCAGGGCCCATCGGCGCATGAGCACCCCGACGGGGGTGCCGGCCCGGGCGAGGGAGACCAGGACGGGGGTCCCGCCCGAGCGGCCCCCGGAGCGGGAGCGTTCGGCGAGGACGGTCTCGGTGACGGTGCCGACGGCGCGGGCGATACGGGCCGCCGAGGTGTCCAGGGCGGCCTTGAACAGCTCCTGGTACTGCGGGCTGGGCTGGTATTCGACGGGCAGCGATTCGGCGTAGTGGGCGCCGCCGCTCTGGATCGCCTCCTCCCGCTCCTCGGTGGGGGCCTCCAACTGCGTGTCGGACAGGTCCTGGAGCAGCCAGCCGACCTCGTCCGCCGCGTAGGAGGAGAAGGCGGGGCCCCGGAGGGGTTCGGGCAGCATGGCGGTTTCCTGCCTGTGGGGGGCCGGGGACGTGTCCGGGGCCGGCGAAAGGATCCTGCGCGGCGTCGGCGGGAGGGCCGGGTCCGAGACCTGGGACGACGCGGGGGACGAGGCGGACGACGATGTGGACGCCGAGCCGGACGACGGGGCCGGTGGCGGGTCCTGCGGCAGGGCGGAGGACGGGACGTACGAGGGGACGACCGCGAGCAGGACCCGGTCGGTGTGTCCGGCGAGCCGGGCGAGCAGTCCGTCGGGGGCGTGCAGGGCCGGGGTGTCCGCGGCGGAGTCGACGACGGCGACGACGGCGTCGAAGCCACCGCCCGCGACGTTGTAGGCGTACCGGTCGCCGGGCCCGTCGGCCGGGTCGTCGTGGGCGGGGAAGACGAGGCGGCTGCGTATCGCGTAGCCGGGGTCGTCGACGGCGAGCACGGGTGAGCGGGTGGTGGTGGAGTAGCGCACCTCGGCCGTGGTGGCGCCCTCCAGCGCGGTGCCGAGCCGCAGGGGCGCGTACATCAGCTCCTCGAAGCCGAGGACGAGCACCCGGCGGGCGTCACCCAGGGCGTCGGCGACACGGGCGGCCATGCCGGGGAGAGCGGCTTCCAGAGCCGCGCGGTGCGCGGGGGTGAAGCCGTGCCGGCCACCGTCGGGAACACCGGCCGGCCAGTCGAGGGTGACGCGTGCGGGGACGGACCGGGGCGCGGGGGGCGCGGTCGCCGCGTGGTCCGCGTCCTGTGCGGACACCAGGGCCCGGCCCTTCTCCAGGACGCCCTCGGGCAGGCGCACGGTGCCGCGGGCCCGGGCGACCAGGTCGACGCGGGCACCGATCTCCTCGGCGAACTCGGCGAGCCGCCCCTGGTCGGCCTCGGACCGCATGTCCACCAGCGCGACGATGACGTACCGGTCCCGGGGATAGCGGGCGTGGAGGGCGCGGATGGTGTTGAGGACGGTGTTGCCGGTGGAGAACTCGTCGTCGACCAGGACCAGCGGAGAGCCGTCCGAGGAGGCCTTCAGCAGGTCCGGGTCCTCGGGCAGCAGCAGATGGGAGGTGGCGTGGGAGTGCGCCTCCTCGAAACCGCCCGCCTGTGCGACACCGGGGACGGGGCGCCGGGTCGAGTGCAGGTAGGGAGCCACCCCGAGCCCGTCCGCGACGGCGTGGCCGAGGCCGGTCGCCGTCTCCGCGTAGCCGAGGACGACCGCGCGGCCCGCCTCGGCCTCGCCCAGCAGGTCCCGCACCCGTTCGCCGAGCTCGAAGCCGACACCGTGGACCACGGACGGCCGCTGCGGCACGTGCTTGCCCAGGACGTTCGACACGAGCAGATGGGCCCGCTTCGGGTTGCGGCGCAGGGCGAGGCCCAGCAGCTCCCGGAGCTCCCCGTCACCGACGAGCTCGACGCCGAGCCGCTCCGCGACCCAGTTCCCCGACCACTCCACGTCCACTGCCTCTTCTTCCGGTATGTGCTCGGATTCTTCCGCCGCCCACGCGCCCGTGCCCACGCTCAGTCCGTCAGGCCGGCGGCGAGGAGCTCCACGAATCCGACGTCCTCGCGTGCCACGCCGAAGACCTCGGCCCGCTGCAGGGTGCGCTCGGCCCAGGCGCGATGCGGCTTCACTTCGTTCATCTTGTTCGTGTAGGCGGAACGCAGTACGCCGCCGCCGCCCCGCTCGGGCCTCAGGATGTCCTGCGCGTCGCTGTACTCCTCATGGCTGACGACCGACAGCGCGTGCACGGGCAGGACGTGGGACGGGTGGATGCAGGTCTTGCCCATCAGCCCGTTGGCGCGGTCGAGCTCGATCTCGCGCAGCAGCCCGTCGAGGTCGTGCTCGATGAGCGTGGTGCGCAGTTCCTCGGCCCTGCCCATGAAGGGGCTGCGGCGCAGCTGGGGCTTGAACATCCGCTCCTGGAGGCGGAAGTACTCCCACACCGGCCCGGTGATGGTGAACCCCGTGCCGTCGGCCCGGCCCAGCACGTTGACGACGTCGCCGATGACGGCACCGACGATCTGGACGTCGTACGCGGTCATGTCGGGGGCCCGGCGCAGGCCGTAGGCGGAGCAGAAGTCGGTGACCCCGAGCCGCAGCGCCAGGATCCGCTCACGGTACTTGTCGACCGTGCGCGCGACACCCCGGAGGGTCTCGCCCCTGGTCTCCAGGTGCAGCAGCTCCGGTGATTCGAGGACGGGCATCGCGAACAGCCGGTGACCGCTTTCCGCTTCGGCCGCGGTGAGGGCCTCCAGGAAGAGCTCGCCACGCTCCTCGGTGAATTTCGGAAGTACGAATCCGGACAACAATCGGACGGAGGTTCCGAGCCGCCGTACGAGGTCGGAGATCTGCTCCGGTTCGCGGACCCGGATGAAGAGGAGCGGCGCCTCGGCATCGCGCGCGTCAAGATCGGCGAACTGCCGGACCAGGTTGGCCTCGGCACCGACGACCTCGGCGTCGTCGATGGAATCCTCCAGGCAGAGCACCATGGACACCACGCCGCGACCGGTCTGCTTGATCACGTCGTCGGCCAGTCTGGGCCGGGTGGCGGGGCTGTAGAGCGTGGCCCCCAGGGCCGCGCTGAGCATGCGGGAGGAGGAGCCCGCGTCGAACGCGCACGGCTCCCTGAAGAACAGGCTCTCCCGGACAGCGGGCGAGATGTGCCCGAAATGACGCATGTGATTCCCCCGTACTGCCATAGAGACCGGACAAACGTATGGCCGGTAATAGTACGTTCGGGCAGGTGTCGTCGGTTCCCCGGCCGTATGAACTTCGGGTGTCCCCGGTGTATCTCACATTCCGCACGGCGCGCCTGTGCGACCCCGGTGACCGGTGCCTGGCCTACTGGTTCGCACCCCCACGTTGTCCGCGCGCCCCACCAGCAGGCAGGATGACCGCCATGACGCACGCGATGCTGAAGGGTTCGAACGTCCCTCTCGACGCCACGGCCGTACGGGCCGTGGTGAGCTGGACCCCGGGTGCCGGTGTGCCGGACGTGGACGCCTCGGCCCTGCTGATCGGCCCCTCCGGACAGGTGCGTTCCGACGAGGACTTCGTCTTCTACAACCAGCCGCGGCACCCGTCCGGCCTCGTACGGCGCCTGCCCAAGCGCAGCTCGCCCGACGGGCTCACGGACACGATCGAGGCGGACCTGTCCTCGCTCGACCCCTCCGTGGAGCAGGTGGTCATCGCGGCGTCCTGCGACGAGGCGGCGTTCGAGCGGGTGACGGACCTGCGGATATCGCTGTACGACGCGGCGTCCGCCGACGGCGATCCGCTCGCCGTGTTCGACGTGCGCGCGGAGACCGGCGAGGAGACCGCGGTCATCTGCGGCGAGCTGTACCGGCGCGGCGACGGCTGGAAGTTCCGGGCCGTGGGGCAGGGATATCCCACGGGCCTCGTCGGGCTGGCCAACGCTTTCGGGATCTCGGTGGACGAGGCCGAGGCGGAGTCCGGACCCGGCTCCTCCGAGACCGCCCCGTCCGTGCCGGAGGTCTCCGAGCCGTCGCCGGACTCCCAGGCCACCGTCCAGCACCAGCAGCCCGCGTACGGCTACCCAGGGCCCGCCGTGGCGCCCCAGCCGGCCTACGGCTACCCGCAGCAGCCCACGACTGCTCCCGAGCCCGCCTACGGCTATCCGCAGCCCGCCGCGCGGCCGGCGTACGGCTATCCGCAGCCCGCCGCGGCGGCGGCCCACGCTCCCGACCCGAACTTCGCGCTGCCCCCGCAGGGCCCCCAGTTCCTCCGGAGCTGAGCCGGGGGCGCGGCGGCCCTCCACCGCGCCCACTCAGGCCCGCGTCTTGTAGCCGCGTCCCCACTGCATACCGAAGCCGTACATGCGGTCGAGCTCCGACTGGAAGCCGTAGACGAACTTCACCTCGCGGCGCACCACGAGTTCGCCCTTGGTGTTGTCCACGGTGAACACGGCGCAGGAGCGGGCCTGCGGGGCCCTCTCGTCCAGCTCGATCTCGATGCGCGGACCGTTGCCCGGGTAGAGGGTGACCTTGGCGTGCGTACGGTCGAAGGCGGGCGTCTGGTCGTAGATGTACACGAAGAACAGCAGGCGCTTGATCTCGTCGCGCTTGTCGAGGTTCACGTAGACGGTCTCGCCCGAGGGCGCCCCGAAGCGGTCGTCGCCGCTGAGCCTGATGTAGGGGGCCGCGTTCAGGTCGCCTATGAGGTTGCCCAGGGGCTGCACCACCCCCCTCGTCCCGTCGGCCAGTTCGTACATGCAGCCGAGGTCGAGGTCGACGTTGACCATGCCCTGGGTGTGCGCCTGCACCACCTCGGGCTTGAAGAGTTTCAGCGGCCGCAGCAGCCGGCCGCTCTGCCGCGACCTCCCGCCGATGTCCGACGTACGCATCCGCCACGACAGGTTGACGCGCAGATTGCCCGACAGCGCGCCCTGCTTGTTCAGCGAGACCGTGGCATTGCGCTTGGAGAGCACGATCGAGTTCGTCGCGGAGTTACCCGACTCGAACTGCGCCGCCCGGCGCGGAAAAAGGCCGTCCCAGAAGGCCATCCCAACCCCCATACCTATCCGTAGTAACGCCCGACCCCGCCCACACGCCCCGCACGCCACTGCGGGGCGGCCACCGGGTCGGGTCCGGGTGTTCCCGGAGAACCGCCGCCGTGGGCCGCCCCGCAGAGAGAGCGTTCCTCGTTCCCTACCGGGTCACACCCCGGAGGTGACTTCCGCCTTGGAATCGGAGCCGCCGCCGCCTTCGCCGCCGGCCGCCTCGATCGCCTTGTTGCGCCGCACCGAGGACCAGAAGGACCAGCCGATCAGGATGACCCCGACGGAGCCGGTGATGAGCTCGTTGATCTCGTACTGGATGGTGACGAGCAGGATGACCGACAGGGCGCCGATCGCGTAGTGCGCGCCGTGCTCCAGGTAGACGTAGTCGTCCAGCGTGCCCTGGCGGACCAGGTACACGGTGAGCGAACGGACGTACATGGCGCCGATACCGAGACCGAGGGCCATCAGGACGATCTCGTTGGTGATGGCGAAGGCGCCGATGACACCGTCGAACGAGAAGGACGCGTCGAGGACCTCGAGGTAGAGGAACATGAAGAACGCGGCCTTGCCCGCGAGGAGCACCCCGGAGACCGGCTTGCCGGCCTTCTTGGCCTCTTCCTCGGCCTCCTGCTCGCGCTCCTCCTCCTCTTCGAGCTTGTTCTCGAAGAATCCGGAGAGGCCGCCGACCACGAGGTAGGTGATCAGACCGGCGATGCCCGAGAGCATGACGGTCGACGCCTTGTCGGCGTGACCCCCGCCGTGCTGGTGCGCGTGGGTCGCGAACGTCATGGCCGAGACCAGCAGGACGATCAGCGCGACGCAGACCGACAGCATGTCGACCTTGCCGAGCTTCGCGAGCGGGCGCTCGATCCAGCGCAGCCACTGGATGTCACGGTCCTCGAAGATGAAGTCGAGGAAGATCATGAGCAGGAACATGCCACCGAACGCGGCGATCGACGGATGGGCGTCCGTCACCAGTTCCTTGTACCGGTCAGGGTCGTTGAAGGAGAGGTCGATGGCCTCGATCGGCCCCAGCTGAGCGCTGATGGCCACGATCACCACGGGGAAGACCAGCCGCATACCGAAGACCGCGATGAGCACACCGACGGTGAGGAAGATCTTCTGCCAGAAGGCATTCATCTTCTTCAGGATTCCGGCGTTGATCACCGCGTTGTCGAAGGACAGCGAGATCTCGAGGACCGACAGGATCGCGACGATGCCGAATGCCTGCCACCCCCCGTAGAACACCGCTGCGACCAGGCCGAGCGCGGTCACCGCGAACGACCAGCCGAAGGTTTTCAGAAGCACTGGCTACCCCATCATGTGTGTAACGGGTCTCCCCCGGTTGAGTACGGGGCTCCCCCGCGCCGTGCGCGGCTTTACGAAACGTTGACCCCGAAGTCTAGAGCGATGCCGCGGAGCCCGGACGCGTACCCCTGTCCGACTGCACGGAATTTCCACTCCCCGCCATATCGGTAGAGCTCGCCGAAGATCATCGCCGTCTCCGTCGACGCGTCCTCGGTGAGGTCGTACCGTGCCAGTTCCTGCCCGTCCGCCTGGTTGACCACGCGGATGAAGGCATTGCTGACCTGACCGAATGTCTGCCCACGATTGTCGGCTTCATGGATGGAGACCGGGAAAAGGATCTTGTCGCAGTGCGCCGGCACCTGCGTGAGGTTCACGATGACGGACTCGTCGTCGCCGTCGCCCTCCCCCGTGAGGTTGTCACCGGTGTGCTCGACGGAGCCGTCGGGGCTGGTGAGGTTGTTGTAGAACACGAACCACTCGTCGCCGAGGACCCGGCCCGACTGGCACAGCAGTGCGCTGGCGTCCAGGTCGAAGTCGGCTCCCGTCGTGGATCGTGCGTCCCAGCCGAGCCCGACCAGCACCTGCGTGAGATTGGGTGCGGCCTTGGAGAGGGAGACATTGCCTCCCTTGGCGAGCGTGACGCCCATGGTGTGTCCTCCCCGAGTCGATGACGGTCCTGCCTGCCCGGCACGGGCGCCTGACGGACGCGGGGCGCTCGGCCGAGCGCGTCCGGCGCCGCACATGGTGCGGCGCCGGACGGGATGGAGCTGAAGGGTCCGGAGCTTCCTCCGGACCAGGTCAGACGTTGACGCCGAAGTCCTGCGCGATGCCGCGCAGACCCGAGGCGTACCCCTGGCCGATGGCGCGGAACTTCCACTCCGCGCCGTTGCGGTAGAGCTCGCCGAAGACCATGGCGGTCTCCGTCGAGGCGTCCTCGCTCAGGTCGTAGCGGGCGAGCTCGCTGTTGTCCGCCTGGTTCACCACGCGGATGTACGCGTTGCGGACCTGGCCGAAGCTCTGCTGACGGCTCTCGGCCTCGTAGATCGAGACCGGGAAGACGATCTTGTCGACGTCGGCGGGGACGCCCGAGAGGTTGACCTTGATGACCTCGTCGTCGCCCTCGCCCTCACCGGTGAGGTTGTCACCGGTGTGCTCGACGGAGCCGTCGGGGCTCTTGAGGTTGTTGAAGAAGACGAAATTCCCGTCGCTGCCGACCTTGCCCTCGGCGTTCGTCAGCAGAGCGCTGGCGTCGAGGTCGAAGTCACCGCCGGTGGTCGTCCGGGCATCCCAGCCCAGACCGACGATGACCGCGGTCAGGTTCGGCGCGGCCTTGGTCAGCGAGACGTTGCCGCCCTTGCTGAGGCTGACTCCCACGAGTCCTCCAAAAGTTTAGAGAGGGCCGGCAGACACCAGCGCCCCCGTCGTGCGTTGGCATCGGATCAACGATTGGATCCTAGTGACCGGTTCCCGGCCAAAACAGGCTTTTGGCCGGTCGCCGCCAGGAGATCCCCGGATCCGGGCGGTCGCAAACCCCGGATCCGGCACATCACGGACCCCCGGTCACGGGCCGAGCGGGGGGCCGGGTCCTCCGGGGAGAACCGGAGGCGTCCGGTCCCCCGTCCACCACGGATCAGATCGAGTCGAGTGCCTTGATGTAGTCGTTCAGGTCACGCGCGTCCGGCAGGCCGTTGACCACGGTCCAGCGGACGACGCCCTCCTTGTCGATGATGAACGTGCCGCGCACCGCGCAGCCCTTGTCCTCGTCGAAGACGCCGTACGCCCGCGAGGTCTCCCCGTGCGGCCAGAAGTCCGACAGCAGCGGGTACTCGAGCCCTTCCTGCTCGGCGAAGACGCGCAGGGTGTGGATCGAGTCGTTGGAGACCGCGAGGAGCTGGGTGTCGTCGTTCTCGAACGTCGGCAGCTCGTCACGGAGCGCGCACAGCTCCCCCGTGCAGACGCCGGTGAAGGCGAAGGGGTAGAAGAGCAGCACCACGTTCTTCTCGCCCCGGAAGTCCGAGAGCTTCACGGTCCGCCCGTGGTTGTCCTTCAGCTCGAAATCCGGAGCCTTCGTGCCGGCCTCGATCGCCATGTACAAGCATCCCTTCGGTGACGTCACACTTCCCGGCTCTGAGCCGTCCGGGTGAAACCCACCCTACGCAGCGTCCCCCGCGGAACCCGGGCAGAACCGCGGCGGCGCGTACGAAGGCCCCCTTCGGCGTGGTGCCGTCGGGGGCCTCCGGTCGTGATGGAAGAGCTCAGCGCTTGGCCTTGGCCCCCTTGGGGGTGACCAGACGGCTGCCCGTCCAGTCCTTGCCCGCGTTGATGCTCTTGGTCTGGGCAAGACCAGCTGTCTGGGCAGCCTCGTTGATGTCGCTCGGCTCGACGTATCCGTCTCGGCCGGTCTTGGGCGTCAGCAGCCAGACCGTGCCACCGTCCTCGATCAGACCAATGGCATCCACCAGCGCGTCCGTAAGGTCGCCGTCCTCGTCGCGGAACCAGAGCAGGACGACGTCAGCGACGTCGTCGTAGTCCTCGTCGACGAGTTCCTGGCCGATTGTGGCCTCAATGCCCTCACGGAGCTCCTGCTCGACGTCGTCGTCGTAGCCGATCTCCTGGACCACCTGTCCGGGTTCGAACCCAAGCCTGACGGCCGTGTTGGTCCGTTCCTCCGCGTGGTCCGCGGTCGCGCTCACGGGTTGCCTCCTGATCATGTTTCGGAAAATGCTTCAGCCACGCGCGTGCGCGGGGCATTGGCCGTAGTCCACACGGGCTCGGCGAATCGCGCAAGTACCCGGCGTCCGAGACCGCCTAAACGGTGACGTTCCCTGCCACGTCACCGCAACGTCCGGCATGTCTCCTGCGGGGCCGGAAATGCTGTCCGGACCCTTTACGTCCTTCCTCAGCTTATGCCGTTTCGCTCCGCCATTCGGATTCGAACGGGCTTTGGGAACGCTTGGCCGGGTCGGGCGTATGGTTGCGGTTTGGGCAGGGTCGCCCTCGCGCTGCTGGTACTGGTGCCCGGACACGGTGTCCGGGAACCTTGTGTTACCCCACAGTAGAGGTGACGTTTAGGTCCTCGCGGTACACGATGGAGACGGCTTACGCCTCCGACGCGGGGGTACGTTCCCCGCGACCAGGCCCCGAAGAGCATCACCGAGCAGCGAAGGAACAGCGTGGCTTCCGCATCCGATCGCAACCCGATCATCATTGGCGGCCTTCCCAGCCAGGTCCCGGACTTCGATCCTGAAGAGACCCAGGAGTGGCTGGACTCCCTCGACGCCGCCGTCGACGAGCGCGGCCGGGAGCGGGCCCGCTACCTGATGCTCCGGCTCATCGAGCGGGCGCGCGAGAAGCGCGTGGCCGTGCCCGAGATGCGCAGCACCGACTACGTCAACACGATCGCCACGAAGGACGAGCCGTTCTTCCCCGGCGACGAGGACATCGAGCGCAAGGTCCTCAACGCGACCCGCTGGAATGCCGCGGTGATGGTCTCCCGCGCCCAGCGGCCCGGGATCGGTGTCGGGGGTCACATCGCCACCTTCGCCTCCTCCGCCTCGCTGTACGACGTGGGCTTCAACCACTTCTTCCGCGGCAAGGACGACGGCCGCGGCGGAGACCAGATCTTCTTCCAGGGACACGCGTCCCCGGGCATCTACGCCCGCGCCTTCCTCCTCGACCGGCTGAGCGAGGCGCAGCTGGACGGGTTCCGCCAGGAGAAGTCCAAGGCCGGGCACGCGCTGTCCAGCTACCCGCACCCGCGGTCGATGCCGGACTTCTGGGAGTTCCCGACGGTCTCGATGGGCCTCGGCCCGCTCGGCGCGATCTACCAGGCGCGGATGAACCGCTACATGGAGGCGCGCGGCATCGCCGACACCTCCGACTCGCACGTCTGGGCCTATCTCGGCGACGGCGAGATGGACGAGCCGGAGTCGCTCGGCCAGCTGTCGATCGCCGCCCGTGAGGGCCTGGACAACCTCACGTTCGTGGTGAACTGCAACCTGCAGCGCCTCGACGGCCCGGTGCGCGGCAACGGCAAGATCATCCAGGAGCTGGAGTCGCAGTTCCGCGGCGCCGGCTGGAACGTCATCAAGCTGGTCTGGGACCGCAGCTGGGACCCGCTGCTCGCGCAGGACCGCACGGGCATCCTGGTCAACAAGCTGAACACCACCCCGGACGGCCAGTTCCAGACGTACGCCACCGAGACCGGGGCGTACATCCGCGAGCACTTCTTCGGTGACGACCCGCGGCTGCGGGACATGGTCAAGGACATGTCCGACCACCAGATCCTGCACCTGGGGCGCGGCGGCCACGACCACCGGAAGGTCTACGCGGCGTACGCGGCGGCCAAGGCCCACAAGGGCCAGCCGACCGTGATCCTCGCGCAGACGGTCAAGGGCTGGACGCTCGGGCCGAACTTCGAGGGCCGCAACGCGACCCACCAGATGAAGAAGCTCACGGCGGACGACCTCAAGCGCTTCCGGGACCGTCTGCACATCCCGATCGCGGACAAGCAGCTGGAGGACGGCAACCCGCCGTACTACCACCCGGGGCGCGACTCGGAGGAGATCCAGTACATGCACGACCGCCGCCAGGGTCTGGGCGGTTACGTCCCGACGCGTGTGGTGCGGTCGAAGCCGCTGCCCCTTCCCGACGAGAAGGTGTACGCGACCGCGA
Source organism: Kitasatospora papulosa (assembly GCF_000717245.1). Lineage (GTDB taxonomy): Bacteria > Actinomycetota > Actinomycetes > Streptomycetales > Streptomycetaceae > Streptomyces > Streptomyces papulosus. The sequence continues at coordinate 703,539 of NZ_JNYQ01000001.1, read as the reverse complement.
AGAAGGGTTCGGGTCAGCAGTCGATCGCCACCACCATGGCGTTCGTCCGCGTCCTGAAGGAGCTCATGCGGGACAAGGAGATCGGCAAGCGCTTCGTGCTGATCGCACCCGACGAGTACCGCACCTTCGGCATGGACGCGTTCTTCCCGAGCGCGAAGATCTACAACCCGCTGGGTCAGCAGTACGAGTCGGTGGACCGTGAGCTCCTCCTCGCGTACAAGGAGTCGCCGACCGGGCAGATGCTGCACGACGGGATCTCGGAGGCCGGCTGCACGGCCTCGCTGATCGCCGCGGGTTCGGCGTACGCCACGCACGGCGAGCCGCTGATCCCGGTGTACGTCTTCTACTCGATGTTCGGTTTCCAGCGCACCGGTGACCAGTTCTGGCAGATGGCCGACCAGCTCTCGCGCGGTTTCGTGCTGGGCGCGACCGCCGGCCGCACGACGCTGACCGGTGAGGGTCTTCAGCACGCGGACGGCCATTCGCAGCTGCTCGCCTCGACGAACCCCGCCTGCGTCTCCTACGACCCGGCGTTCGGGTACGAGATCGCGCACATCGTCCAGGACGGTCTGCGCAGGATGTACGGCGGGACCCCCGAGGAGAACGAGGACGTCTTCTACTACCTCACCGTCTACAACGAGCCGATCCAGCACCCGGCGGAGCCCGCCGACGTGGACGTCGAGGGCATCCTCAAGGGCGTGCACCGCTACCGCGCCGGGGAGAAGGGCCAGATCCCGGCCCAGATCCTGGCGTCCGGCGTGGCGGTCCCGTGGGCGGTCGAGGCCCAGCGGATCCTCGCCGACGAGTGGAACGTGAAGGCGGACGTCTGGTCGGCGACCTCCTGGAACGAGCTGCGCCGTGAGGCGGTCGAGGTGGAGCGTCACAACCTGCTCCACCCGGAGGAGGAGCAGCGCGTCCCGTACGTGACGGAGAAGCTGTCCGGTTCCGAGGGCCCGTTCGTGGCGGTCTCGGACTGGATGCGTTCCGTGCCCGACCAGATCGCCCGCTGGATTCCCGGCACGTACCAGTCGCTGGGTGCGGACGGCTTCGGCTTCGCCGACACCCGGGGTGCGGCCCGCCGCTACTTCCACATCGACGCGCAGTCGATCGTGCTGGCGGTGCTCACGGAGCTGGCGAAGGAAGGCAAGATCGACCGTTCGGCGCTGAAGACGGCGCTGGACCGTTACGAGCTGCTGGACGTGGCCGCGGCGGGCCCCGGCCCGGCCGGTGGCGACGCGTAGCGCTCCTGGCGGAACCGGAGGGCGGCGGGGTCCGAGGACCCCGCCGCCCTCCGGCGTGTCCGGGCCCGGGTCCGCTCAGCTCTCCCAGATCTTGAAGGCCCTCACCGTGTACGGGGACCGGGGCACCCAGGTGCCGCCGCCCGGGTAGGTCTCGAACTCGCCCGTCTCGGCGCACTCGGCCGACTGGTAGGTGGTGACGGGCCGCCCGGTCCGGTTCACCAGTGCCTGCGCGGAGGAGCCGACCGGCAGGGGTACGCAGCTCTCGATGTCGACGGTGGAGAGTTCGTGGGCCTGGACGGCCCCCTTGAAGTCGGGCTTCGCCCAGAGGCAGAGCTGGCCCGAGCCGCACGGCGCGAGCCCTGCCGGTGCGGCCTGCGGGGCGCTGCGGGCGTGCTGCTGCCCGGTGGCCCCGTGGTGGCCGGCCGGTGCGGCGCCCGAGGACGGAGCGGTGGCCGGGACGAGTGCGGTGGCCGCCAGGGCGGCGGCGAGGAACGTGGTGCGCATGGTGGATCAACCCCCGTGGTCGAGCGGGCCGGGTGGCTCGCGTGTCCGCACTCTGACCTGCGGAGGCAAGGGCCGGGAAGGGCGCCGTCGGCGGACCATCCTGATAGGCGACAGCCCCGCCGGAACCGTCCGGCGGGGCTGTCGGATGCGCTGTGTTGACGCGTGGGGCCGAGGGGCTGCCCGGGGCCGTCCAGGTGTCGCAGGGTGATCAGATGTGGCCTGCGCCCATCCCCGCCTCGGCGTTCGCGCCGCGCTTGGTGAGCGTGGCGACCAGGGCGGCGACCACGGCGACGATGCCCGCGACCATGAAGGCGGAGCTCATGCCCGACACGAACGTGTCATGGGCGACGTCCGCGATCTTCACCGAGATCTCCGGCGGGGTGCCGGGGGCGATCGGCGGCATCCCGACCTTGATGGCGGCCGACGCCTGGTCCAGCTGCGCCGGATCGACCGGCGGGAGCTCCGCGGCCTTCCAGTTGTCCTCGAGCTCCGCGTCGACCTGAGCGGCCATGACGGCGCCCAGGACGGCGGTGCCGAGGCTGCCGCCGACCTGCATCGCGGCCTGCTGGAGACCGCCGGCGACTCCGGAGAGCTCCATCGGGGCGTTGCCCACGATGACCTCGGTGGCACCGACCATGACCGGCGCGAGGCCGAATCCGAGGAGGGCGAACCAGAGCGACATCGTCAGCGTGCCGGTGCCGATGGTCAGCTGGGACATGCCGAACATGGCGATCGCGACGGACACCATGCCGCCGACCAGCGGCACGCGCGGGCCGAACCGGGTGATGGCGACGCCGGCGAGCGGCGAACCGACGATCATCATGCCGGTCAGCGGCAGCAGGTGCAGTCCGCTGTCGACCGGGCTCATGCCGTGGACGTTCTGCAGGTAGAACGTGACGAAGAACAGGCCGCCCATGAAGGCGAACGCCATCAGCACCATCAGGACCACACCGGCCGAGAGCGGCACGGAGCGGAACATGGCCAGGGGGATCAGCGGCTCGCGGACGTTCTTCTGGGAGAGCGCGAACACGACGAACAGGACGACGGCCGCGCCGAGGAAGCCGATCGTCCGCCAGTCGCCCCAGCCCCACTCCGAGCCCTTGATCAGGGCCCAGATCAAGCAGAACATCGCCTGCGACAACAGGACGATGCCGCCGATGTCGAAGGACTTCGGCGCGTTCTCGGCACGGTGGTCCCGGAGGATCACGAGGCCGAAGAGGAGCGCGAGCACACCGACGGGCACGTTGATGAAGAAGACGGACTGCCAGCTGACGTGCTCGACGAGTACGCCACCGAGGATGGGGCCGCCCGCGGTCGACGCGCCGATCACCATGCCCCAGATGCCGATGGCCATGTTCAGCTTCTCGGCGGGGAAGGTGGCGCGCAGCAGACCGAGTGCCGCGGGCATCAGCAGGGCGCCGAAGAGGCCCTGGAGCACCCGGAAGACGATCACCAGGGTCACGCTGCCGGACAGGCCGATGGCCGCCGAGGAGGCGGCGAACCCCGCGATGCCTATCAGGAAGGTCTGGCGGTGGCCGAAGCGGTCACCGAGCTTGCCCGCGGTGATCAGGGAGACCGCGAGGGCGAGCATGTAGCCGTTGGTGATCCACTGGACGTCGGCGAGCGAGGCTCCGAGGTCCTTCTGGATCGCCGGGTTGGCGATGGCGACGATCGTGCCGTCGAGCGCCACCATCATCACGCCGATGGCGACGGCGAAGAGGGTCAGCCAGGGGTGGCCGCGCAGGCCCTTCGCGGGTGCGGGAGCAAGGGTGTCTTCGGGCTCCCGCGGCGCCTTCTCGACAATGGTCCGACTAGTCATGCGCAGGACGTTATGGCAGCCACTGACAGTTGACAAACCAATTCACGAGACAGTAACTGTCACGTAGCTCACAGGTACCCTGAGCAGGTGGAAGCGGTGAAATGAGGTCCGGTACGTGACACGCGGGCAGACATCCGGAGCTCCCCGGCCGGGGGGTCCGTGCGGGTTGCGCGAGCGCAAGAAGCGGCGCACCCGGGAGGCCCTGCTGCACACCGCCCTCCGACTCTTCCTCACGCAGGGGTACGACCGGACCACGGTGGACGAGATCGTGGACGCCGTCGACGTCTCCCAGCGCACCTTCTTCCGCTACTTCACCAACAAGGAGGCCGTCGCCTTCGCGGTCCAGGAGGCGGTGGACGCCCGCTTCCTCGCGGAACTGCGCCAACGCCCGGCTTCGGAGCCTCCTTTCGAGGCGATGCGGCGGGCCGCCCTGAACGCCTGGAGCACACGCGGGGAATCCGGCGGATCGGACATCACGGTCGAACTCCAGGTACGGGCCTACCGGATGATCGAATCGACTCCGGCACTGCACGCCGCCCACACGCGGCGCAACGTCGGCCTGGAGCGGCAGACCGCCGCGCTGATCGCGGAGCGTGAGGGGATCGACCCGGAGACGGATCCCCGCGCACGGGTGGCCGTGGCCGCGTTCTCCGGGGTGATGCGGATGACCGGGCAGCTGTGGGGCGGCCGGCAGGACGCGGGGGTGGACGCGCTCCGGGAGTTGACGGAACTCCATCTGGACCAGCTCGGGCCCGCGCTCTCCGGGAGCTGGCGCGCCGCGTAGGCACGTCCTTACGGGAACCGCACAGGTGTGCCGCACCCCTCATCCGTTCGACATGGCCGACATCACAACACCGGGGCCCACGAGGCCGTTTCGGGCGAACGGCGGGCCTCTGACGTGCCGGTACGTGGATCCGGCGCACACGGAGCGTAGGAGACGGGCGGCCAATTCCCCGCGGTCGAGTGATCCGCGTCACCCCTGTCACGACGGGAAGTGAGCGTCTCCTAGGGTGGGGCTCAGTGACTTCCTTCGATTCCTCTCCCACGCTCACCGCATGGCGCGCTCTGCTCGCCATCGCGGTCGTGTTCGTGATGCTGGCGACCACCGGGTGGACCGCCGTGCGCCATCAGCACTCCGCCGAACCGCGCGAGATCGCGCTCGCTTCCTGGGCGAAGGACCGGATAGCCGGTCAGTCACTCCCGGACGTGGGCGCTCCTGCGTACCGGCTGGCCCACTTCTTCGCGGCGCTCACGGCGGGCCAGCAGGTCGCCCTCACCGACAAGTACCCGCTGGTGGTGGGGAACATGAACGGAGCACCGGTGACCCTGCGCTACCGGGCGAACCGGCACGCCCTGGAGCAGGCGGAATCGGCCGAGGAGCAGCGGACGCAGGACGTGCGGCTCTCGCCGGACGGGCACCGTCAGGCCGTGCGTCGGCTGGACCGCTTCCGTTCGCTGCTCGCGGGTGACCGGCAGATCCTCACGTTCGACCCGTCGGGGCGCGGGCGGGCCGCCGAGGTCTTCGGCGACCTCGACCGGGCCGAGCGGATCTCGGTCGTCGTGCCCGGGGTGGACACCAATCTGCTGACGCTGGAGCGGACCGGTGTGAAGGAGAACGCGGCGCCCGTCGGCATGGCCCGGTCGCTGTACGACGCCGAGCGGTCGGCGCGCCCGGCCTCCCGTACGGCGGTCATCGCGTGGGCCGACTACACGGCACCCGCGGGGATCGGCATGGACGCCGCGCTGGGCGGACTCGCCGCGGAGGGCGCGTTGCGGCTGAACGCCCTGGTGAAGGCGCTGCCCGGCACGTCGGACGTCTCGCTGTTCTGCCACAGCTACGGCTCGGTGCTGTGCGGTGTCGCCGCGCGCGGGCTGCCCTCCCGGGTGTCCGACATCGCGGTCGCGGGCAGTCCGGGGATGCGGGCGGACAACGCCGGCGCCCTGCACACCCGGGCCAGGGTGTGGGCCATGCGGGACGGTGACGACTGGATCGAGGACGTCCCGAACCTGGCGGTCGGCGGTCTCGGGCACGGTGCCGACCCGGTCGACCCGGCCTTCGGCGCGCGGATCGTGTCGGCGAGCGGCGCGGTCGGGCACAGCGGTTATTTCGAGCCGGGTACGGAGAGTCTGAGCAATTTCGCCGCGATCGGCGTGGGCGCCTATGACGCGGTCAGCTGTGCGCGTTCCGATGCCGCGTGCCACCGGCAGATTTCCGGCGGGCCCGGGGCCTGACGCGCGTAGAGACGCGACCGACGCGCGTAGAGAACGGCGAACGGCCTGCCCGCTCGGTCGTGACTCCACCTGTACCGAAGGGGGACGTGCGGGCCTGTGCCACATACGATGAGGCACATGGGTGATGTGCTGGCCGGAATTCAAGCCACCTGGGAGTTCGACACCGACTCCGTGCTCATCCGCTTCGAACGGGGTATTCGCACGCCGAGGCTGTTCCAGAGCCTGCGTGAGCGCCGCGTTCCGTACGCGGCGCTGTCGTCGGTGACGCTGACTCCCGGCAAGCGGGGCACGGTGGTGCTGCGTGCGGTGCCGAGACCCGGTGCCGATCCACTGCTGGAGGCCGCGGCCGGGCAGCTCAAGGAGAGCAACGACCCCTACCGGCTGGTGCTGCCCGGCGACAGCGAGACGCTCGCGGAGTACTACGCCGACGAACTGCGCGCCGTACTGGGCTCCGAGGCCTCGCTTCCCGCCGAACGCTTCCTGGTCACGGCCCCCGAGGCGCCGATGCAGTTCAAGGCGTACGACGGCCGGGCCGGCTTCGACGGAACCCTGGTCTCCTTCCGGTGGTTCTGGACGGGGGCGTCCAGCGCCAAGTGGAAGGCGGGCGACCAGTCGTTCCCCGTGGCGGACCTGGGCGGGGTCGAGTGGCGTTCGCCCGAGGGCCTGGAGGGGTGTCTCCGGCTGGTGCCGCGTGGCGCGGCGGCCGGTCCGGAGGCGGACGGCCCGGGATGCGACCCGGTGCCCGGTGCCGGGCAGCCGTCCGTGACGCGGGCCCAGCCCGACCAGGATCCCGCCTCGGTCGTGTTCGGCCTCGGGTACGGACCGGTGCACGAGTCGTTGCCGTTCGCCGCGGCGGTCCTGGAGTCGGTGCGCCGGACGCAGTCCGTGCCCGTCGCCACCGCTCCCGTCCCGGTGGGCGGTGCACGGCGCGACCCCGCGGACATCGCCGAGCGGATACGCCACCTCGGGGATCTGCACCAGGCGGGTCTGGTCACGGACGCGGAGTACAGCGCGAAGAAGGCGGAGCTGCTCGCCGAGCTGTAGGCCGCGCCGGTGGGCCGGCCGCGGGGCCCGGTCCCGCGGCGTGGTCGCCCCCTACTCCGGTAGGGGACCGGACGTCCGGGGTCCGGCCTCCGGTATGACGCCGCCCGGCGCACTCCGCGCCTACCCTGACCCGATCATGTCCCCTTCTCCCGCCGGGCCCCCGCCCGCCGACGGTCTGCTGAGCGCCGCCCGACGCAATCTGCGCGAGCTCGCCCACGGGCTGTCCCACGCGTCCCACCCACCGACCCCGCTGCTCGCCGGGTCCCCCAGGCGGTGGCTGCGGCTGCTTCCGTACGCGGTCGTGGTCGCCCTCGCGGCGGTCTTCATCCCCGTCACGATCCAGGTCCTGGCCGCCGACTACGGCGTGCCCGGCGGGCTGGCCGGGGCTCTGGGCGTCGCACAGGCCGCACCCCTGCTGATGCTGGCGCACCGCCCGCTCCAGGCCTGGTGGATCGTCCTCACCGCCGATGTCCTGGGCGCCCTGGTGCTGCTGGGGCAGGAGCCGGAGCCCGGCACCATCTGGCCGTGGACACCTCCGGCCGTGGTGGGCTACCTCTTCGTCCTGCTCGCCCTCGGGCTGCGGGAGAGCCGGCGGACCGTGATCGGCGTCTGGCTGACGACGGGGGTGGCCGGGCTCCTGCTGTATGCGCTCGCGTCCGCGCGCAGCGGCGGCAACGGCGTGCTGCTGTTCGTCCTGGGCGGGCTGGTGCTGGTGATCGGGGCGGCCGTACGGGAGCGGAGCGAGGCCCAGCGGCGGCTCGTCGAGCAGGAGACGATCAGCGAGGCCGAACGGGCCCAGCGGACCCTCCTGGAGGAGCGCACCCGTATCGCGCGTGAGCTGCACGACGTGGTCGCGCACCACATGTCGGTGATCACGGTGCAGGCCGACTCGGCGCCGTACCGGATCGGCGGGCTCTCCGAGGAGGCGCGGGCGGAGTTCGCGTCGATCGCGGCCGGTGCCCGGGAGTCGCTGACCGAGATGAGGCGGCTGCTGTCGGTGCTCCGCAGTGACGGCACCCGGGGCGAACTGGCCCCGCAGCCCGGCCTCGACCGGGTCCAGCAGCTGGTGGAGGCGACGGTGCGGGCGGGGCTTCCGGCCGAGCTGTCGCTGGCGGCGGACGTGGCCGAGGCGGTGGAGCGGGGCGGGGTGCCGCAGGCCGTGGACCTGACGGCGTACCGCATCGTGCAGGAGGCGCTGGCCAACGTGGTCCGGCACGCCCCTGGTGCGCGGACGCGGGTGTCGGTGACGGCGCGCGACGGCCATCTGACGGTGCTGGTCGTCAACGACAGCCCGGAGATTCCCGGTTCGGCGCTGGAGACGTCGGGGACGGGACACGGGCTGGTCGGCATGCGGGAACGCGTACGGTTGACCGGCGGCACGCTCGACACCGGCCCCCTGCCCGACGGGGGCTTCCGGGTCGCCGCGCGGCTGCCGCTGCCGCCGCCCCAGCCGCCCTCGGCATCCGTGACTCCGGAGGAACCGTGACCATCCGCGTGATCATCGTCGACGACCAGGCCATGGTGCGGGCCGGGTTCGCGGCGCTGCTGTCGGCGCAGAGCGACATCGACGTGGTGGGCGAGGCCCCGGACGGGCGCAAGGGGGTCGAGGTCAGCCGGTCGGTGCATCCGGACGTCGTGCTGATGGACGTCCGGATGCCGGAGATGGACGGACTGGCCGCCGCCCGGGAGCTGTTGACACCGCCGAAGGGGGCGGTCCACCGGCCGAAGGTCCTGATGCTCACGACGTTCGACGTCGACGACTACGTCTACGAGGCACTGCGCGCGGGAGCGTCCGGGTTCCTGCTGAAGGACGCCCCGCCGGCGGACCTGATCTCGGCCGTACGGGTCGTGGCGGCGGGGGACGCGCTGCTCGCGCCGTCCGTGACCCGGCGTCTCATCGCGGACTTCGCCCGCCGGAAGCCGGCGGCACCGTCCGGTGGGCCGGCGCTGCGGCTGAACGGTCTGACACCGCGCGAGAGGGAGGTCCTGGAACTGATCGCCCGGGGCCTGTCGAACCAGGAGATCGCGGCGCGGCTGGTGCTGGCCGAGCAGACGGTGAAGACCCACATCGGCCGGGTGCTGGCCAAGCTCGGGCTCCGGGACCGGGCGCAGGCGGTGATCTTCGCGTACGAGTCGGGGCTGGTGACCCCGGGAGAGGCGTAGCCCGGAACCTCCCACGACCACGGGGGAGCCTCCCACGGCCACGGAATGGGGGCCTCCCCCGGCCGGGCGGTGGGGTCCTCCCCCCGTACGCCCCCTACCCCGGTATCACCGCACGGTTGGCTCCCCGGGGTGACGCCCTGTCACCCCGCGTCCTCCTACCTTCCTCTCCGGCACGCCGACCGGTGTGCCCACACCGGACGGGGAGGGCACGATGCGACGGTTCGCGAGGACGCTGGCCGCGGTCGCACTGGCGACCACAGTGGTGGCGGGGACGGCGGGCTGGGCGTCCGGGAACACCCAGCAGGCGGTGACGGGGCCGCCGCCCGGCAGCGCCTCGTGGCGTGCGGACGGGGTGCTCGGGCGTGAGCTGCCCGATCCGGGCAGCGCCACACCGGAACAAGTGAGGCTGTTCTTCGCAGGGTTGGGCGAACGGGAACGTCAGGTGCTGCTGGAGCGGCACCCGTCGGTGGTCGGCAATCTGGACGGGGCGCCGCTGGAGCTCCGCTACCGCGCCAACGCCCGGGTCCTGAGGGCCTCCCACGACTCCCGGCTCACCCGCCTCGCCGCGCCCGGCCGGCAGATCCTCGCGTTCGACCCACGGGGGCGGGGCCAGGTCGCCGAGGTGTTCGGCGACCTGCGCTCCGCGCGGCACGTGTCCGTCGTGGTCCCCGGGTCGGACATCGACGCGGGGACCTTCGACCGGAAGAACGACGTGTACGGCACCCCGGCGGGCATGGCGCAGTCGCTGTACGCCGAGACGGGCCCGGGCAGCGCGGTGATCGCCTGGGCCGGTTACACCACGCCGGTCGGGCTCGGCGTGGACGCGGCGACCGGCGGCCTGGCCGAGGCCGGAGCCGGCCGGCTGACCCGGTTCACCGAGGGGCTGGCGTCCGACGGTGTCCCCTCGCCGGTCGTGTTCTGCCACAGCTACGGCTCGGTGGTGTGCGGGCTGGCGGCGTCGGACCTCGGCGCCACGGACCTGGTGGTGCTCGGCTCCCCCGGGATGCGCGCCGACGACGTGGCCGGTCTGCACACCGGGGCGCGTGTCTGGGCCGCCAAGGACGACACCGACTGGATCGACGACGTGCCGCACGTCCGGGTGGCGGGTCTCGGGCACGGCGCCGACCCCACGGACGAGGCGTTCGGGGCCCGCCGGGTGCCCGCCCGGGACGCGAAGGGCCACACCGGCTACTTCGCTCCCGGCACGGACTCGCTCCGGGCCTTCGCGGCCATCGCCGAGGGGGATGTCCGTTGAGCGTGCGGCAGTTGGTCTACCGGATCGACGCGTCCACCCCGGCCCACCGCGACCGTGCGGTCGACGGGCTGCGCGCCCTCGCGCTGATGGCAGTGCCCGCCGGTCACTGGCTCCTCGGCGGGTTCACCCGGGACGGCGACGGCGCCCTGCACAACGCCAGCCCGCTGTCGGAGTTCGCGGAGTTCGCCCCGGTGAGCTGGGTGCTCCAGATGCTGGGCGTCTTCTTCCTCGTCGGCGGTTACGCCTCCGTCCTGTCCTATCACCGCAGGCCGTCCACCGGCGGGGCGTGGCTGCGGGGCCGGCTGGTCCGGCTGGGCAGACCGGTGCTCGGGGTGACCGCGGTCTGGGCACTGATGATCCCGGTGCTGTACGCCGCCGGTGTGCCGGAGGACACCTTGCGCACGGGCGCGAAGCTGGTGATCCAGCCGCTCTGGTTCGTCGGGGTGTACGCCGTGGTCACGGCGCTCACGCCGTGCTGCGTGCGGCTGGCCCGGAGGTTCGGCGGCTGGGCGGCGGCCCCGCTGATCGGTTCGGTCGCCCTGGTCGACTTCCTGCGCTACGGGCCGTACGCCGACGCGGTGCCGTCCTGGGTCGGGGTGCTGAACATCCTGCCCGGCTGGCTCTTCGCGTATCAGCTCGGCGTCTGCTGGGGGCAGGGCCGGCTCTCCCGGCGGGGCGCCGGGCTCCTGCTCGTCGGTGGCACGGCCCTCTTCGCCGTGCTGCTGCTCGTCTTCCTCTACCCGGCGTCGATGGTCGGCGTACCGGGCGAGGCGCGGACCAACTCGCATCCGCCGTCGCTGCTGGTCCTCGCTCTGGCCTCGGCGCAGAGCGGCGCGGCGGTCCTGATGCACGGCCGGATCGGCAGGACGCTGAGCCGCCCCGCGCTGTGGGCTCCCGTGGTGGTGATCAACCTGTCGGCGATGACGATCCTGTGCTGGCACCAGACGGCGATGCTGGCCGCAGCCGTCCCGGCGTCCTTCGCCGGCGTGGTGCCGGGGCTGACGACGAGCCCGGACTCGGCGGGCTGGATCGTGGCCCGGCTGGCGTGGATGCCGTTGTTCGCCGCTCTGCTCGTGCTGATCTCCCGGTACGCCCGCCGGTTCGAGGAGCCCTGGGAGACGGGCGACCGGGCGGGTCACGTCCGCCGGGCCGCGGCCGGGCTGCTCGCGGCGGGCTTCGCGGTCTTCGCCCTGCGACTGGCGTGAGCGCCTCTCCGCCCGCCCCGGGCAGCCCGGTCCGGCTACTCGCGCGCGGCGGACGTGCTGCTCATGTCCGGGTAGCGGTCGCCCGCCACCTGGCCCGCGATGGGCTCCAGCGACCGGAGTTCCTGCTCGGTCAGGGTCAGCCGGGTCGCCCCGGTGTTCTCCAGCAGCCGGCTGCGCTTGCGCGTGCCCGGGATCGGCACCACGGTCAGACCGTGTACCTGGGCCCGCTGCTGCACCCAGGCGAGGGCGATCTGCGCGGCCGTCGCGCCGTGAGCGGCCGCGATCGTGTGGACCGGCTCCAGCAGGGCCGCGTTGGTCTTCGCGTTCTCACCGGTGAAACGGGGCTGGTGCTTACGGAAGTCGCCCTCGCTCAGTTCCTTGCCCGCGTCCGCGAACGCCCCGGTCAGGAACCCCCGGCCGAGCGGCGAGTACGGGACGAGCGTCACCCCGAGCTCGACGGCGGCCGGGACGGCACTGATCTCGACGTCGCGGCTGAAGAGGGACCACTCGGACTGGAGGGCCGCGATCGGGTGCACGGCGTGCGCCTCGCGGAGTTCGGCCCCGGTCACCTCGCTCAGCCCGAGCTGCTTGACCTTGCCCTCCTTCACCAGCTCGGCCATCGCCCCCACCGAGTCGGCGAACGGCACGAGGGGATCGCGGCGGTGCATGTAGTAGAGGTCGATCACGTCGGTGCCCAGGCGGCGCAGGCTGGCCTCGACGGCCTGGCGGATGTACGCCGGATCGTTGCGCACCCCGCGGAAGTTCGGGTCGGTGTCGCTCCGCTCGATGGCGAACTTCGTCGCCAGCGTGATCTCGTCGCGGTGCGCCCCCACGAACGGCGCGAGGAACGTCTCGTTGGCCCCGCTCCCGTAGATGTCGGCGGTGTCGAAGAGGGTGACGCCCACTTCCAGCGCGGCTTCCAGGGTGTCCCGGGCGGCCGCCTCGTCGGTGTCCCCGTAGAACTCGCTGATCCCCATGCAGCCGAGTCCCTGCACACCGACCTGCGGGCCTCCGGTACCGAGCTCCGCTGTCGCGATCTTTCCGGTGTCGCTCATGTCGTCAGACCCTTTCCGGCGCCGTGCGGGCGCCGCCATAAAAGTCGATCTTGAAGTCGAGTACGGCGAGGGTTCCCTGGAGTTCCGCGATGCGCGCCTGTACGTCGCGCCGGGTCGCCTCCAGCAGCTCCTGCCGCTCCGTGAAGGTGTGGTCGCCCTCGCGGACCATTTCCGCGTACCGGACCATGTCGGCGACCGGCATGCCGGTCAGCCTCAGCTTGCCGACGAAGGCGAGCCAGTCGAGGTCGCGGTTGCTGAACCGCCGCTGTCCGGTGTGGGAGCGGTCGACGTGCGGCATCAGCCCGATCCGCTCGTACCAGCGCAACGTGTGGGCGGTGAGCCCGCTGAAGGCCACGACCTCGCTGATGGTGTAGCGGTCCTGGCCCTCGGGACGCGGATGCGCCTTCGGGGCCGAGGCGCAGGTGTCGGTCCGTGCGGAAGTGCTCTCCATCACCGTCATGCCTCCACGCTAGAACCTTGGAGTGCACTCCAAGCAAGCGATACGGGGTGGCCGACCCGGATTCGGGCTCCCGTTAGGCTCGTACGCATGCAGAGCCTGGCGATGATCGAGAACTGGCCCGTCCCCACCGCGGCAGCCGCCGTCGTCACCTCGGACGGCACGCTCCTGGGTACCCATGGTCCCACCGCGCACCGCTTCCCGCTGGCTTCGGTGACCAAGCCGCTCGCCGCCTACGCGGCGCTGGTGGCCTACGAGGAGGGCGCCGTCGAGCTGGACGAACCGGCCGGCCCGGAGGGCTCGACCGTCCGCCACCTCCTCGCGCACACCAGTGGTCTCGCCTTCGACGAGCACCGGGTCACGGCGCCTCCCGGCACCCGCAGGCTCTACTCCAACGCGGGCTTCGAGGTGCTCGGCGACCACATCGCGAAGGCCACCGAGATTCCGTTCCCCGAGTACGTGCGCCAGGCCGTCCTCGACCCCCTGGGCATGACCTCGACGACGCTGGCGGGCTCACCCGCCAAGGACGGCGTCTCGACGGTGGACGACCTGGTGCGGTTCGCCGCCGAGGTGCAGGCCCCGCGACTCCTCGACCCGCGCACGGTCCTGGAGGCCCAGACCGTCGTCCACCCCGGCCTCAAGGGTGTGCTCCCCGGCTACGGTCATCAGAACCCCAACGACTGGGGTCTCGGCTTCGAGATCCGCGACTCCAAGTCGCCGCACTGGACGGGGCTCTCGTCCTCCCCCGCCACCTTCGGCCACTTCGGCCAGTCCGGCACGTTCCTGTGGATCGACCCGGCGGCGGGCGCGGCCTGCGTCGCGTTGACGGACCGGGCCTTCGGACCGTGGGCGGCCGAGGTCTGGACGCCGTTCACCGACGCGGTACTGGCGGAGCTCGGCGCCTCCCGCTGACCGCACTCGAACCAGACCGTCTTCCCCCGGCCGTCACCGCGCGCCTCGACACCCCAGCCGTCGGTGACGGCCTCCACCAGCAGCAGTCCCCGCCCGCCCTCGTCGAGCGCGTCCCCCGCGACCGCACGGGGCAGGCGGGGCGACGCATCGGAGACCTCGACCCGCACACCCCGGCCCGGGAGCAGGATGATCAGCGTCTGGCAGCGGCGGCCGGGCACATGCCGTACGACGTTGGCGACGAGCTCGGTGAGGGCCAGCTCCGCCGCGTCGGCCACATCGAGCAGGCCCCAGCCGGTGAGGTAGAGCCGCAGGATGCGCCGCAGATGGCGGGCGGAGTGCTCCCCCAGCGCGAACTCGGCACGGTAGGCCGCACCCTCGGCGTCACCGGTCCGGGTATCGGATACGTGATTCATGTCACCAGAGTGCAGTGCGCTGATTACTCTCGGCTACGACCTGAAACGAACGCCGCCAGGCGTTGAAGCGAGAGGCACCCCCGCCGTGGCCAACGTGCAGTCACTCGACCCCAGCGCCTCCCCACTGGACTACTACGGCTGGGAACTGCGCCGCCAGCGGGAGGCCCACGGCCTGCGGCAGGGCCAGCTCGGCGAGATCATCTTCTGCACGGGCTCACTGATCGGCCAGATCGAGACGACGAAGAAGGTGCCGACCCGCGACTTCTCGGAACGCCTGGACGCGGCACTGGGCACGGACGGGGTCTTCTCCCGCCTGGTCGGCCTGGTCCTGCGAAGCCAACTGCCGACCTGGTTCCAGCAGTACGCGGACATGGAGGCGAAGGCGACGTACATCTCCACCTACCAGGCGCAACTGGTGTACGGGCTGCTGCAGACGGAGGAGTACGCGCGGGCCCTGCTCGCCGTCGACCATCCGAACAAGGTCGATGAGATGGCCGCAGCCCGTCTGGAACGCCAGCAGATCCTGAAGGGCAAGAACCCTCCCGCCCTCTGGATCGTCCTGAGCGAAACCGCCCTGCTCCAGGAGGTCGGCGGGCGACACGTCATGCGCGGCCAACTGGCGCGGTTGTTGGATTTCCGCGACAGCCCGTGGGTGCAGATCCAGGTACTCCCGTTCTCAGTCGGCCAACACACGGGCATGATGGGCTCGTTCACTTTGCTCAGGTTCGAGGACGATCCCGATCTGTTCTACGTGGAGAGCTACGACCAGGGCCATATGACCGCCGATCCCCAGGTGATCAAGGAACGTTCGGTCGGCTACGCTCGATTGCAAGCTGCGGCTCTCTCCCCCGAGGACTCGGCGACACTGATCGCTCGCGTGATGGAGGAACGGTATGGAAACACGCCATGACCTGGACCGCGCCCAGTGGCGGAAGTCGTCGTACAGCGGGACCAACGGCGGCGAATGCGTCGAGTGCACCGTCACCGGCAGCGCGACCTGGCGCAAGTCCTCGTACAGCGGAAACACCGGCGGCGACTGTGTCGAGGTGGCCGACGGCTGTGCCGCCTCCGTGCCCGTCCGGGACAGCAAGGACCCGGCCGGCCCCGTTCTCGTCATGAGCGCGGGCGCCTGGCAGGCCTTCGTGGACGGGCTCCGCTGACCACCAGGCCCCACTAGGACAGAAACAGACCTGCATGCGGGGCACTCTCCTCCCGACGACACCGATCGACGAAGGAGCACCCGTGCTGCGAGGTCTCACCACCGTCAGGTTCCACGCCTCGGACCTGTCGGCCGCCAAGCGGTGGTACACCGAACTGCTGGGCGTGGAGCCCTACTTCGAGCGCCCTGGTTACGTGGAGTTCCGCATCGGGGACTACCGGCACGAACTGGGCCTGGTCGACAGCGCCTTCGTCCAGAACCTGGGGAAGCACGGCGGGGCCGGCGCCGGTCCGTCCGGTGCCGTCGTGTACTGGCATGTCGATGACGTCCACGCGGCGGTGGAGCGGGCTTCGGGCCTCGGGGCCGAGATCAACGAAACGGTAAGGGAGTTCGGCGAGGGTTTCGTCGGCGCCTCGGTCCTGGATCCCTTCGGGAACGTCCTCGGGCTCATGCAGAACCAGCACTACCTGGAGGTCCTCGCCACGCGGACGACCGCCCGCTCTGGCACTCGCGCGATGGGCCGTCGAGCACAACGGCGAGATCCAGGCCAGCAGGGACGCGTACGACGCCCGGAGCAAGTGACGGGGCGGGGGCGGGGTGTGGCGAGGGTGAAGAGGTGGTGCCGCCGGTGATCTTCAAGGGGCGGCGGGTCTCGGATGTGTCATAGCCGTCGCAGCGCCTCGGGACCCGCCGGAGGGACCGCGCGAAACGGTGGCCCGGCGGGCGGCGACGCGCGCGTACGTCAGCGCCGTCGAGGTCACCCCGCCCGGCGAGACCCACTCCAGGCGCTGCCGGTCTCGCTCCGCCTCCAGATCTCCGACGGCGCCGACCGGAAGGTCGTGGTGGACCCGGTCGGCACCGAAAAGCAGTGACGTGCGCGGACGACTGCCCGGCCCTCACATGGAGGCGAGCTCCCAGAGCAGCACCTCGGCCGGTTCCAGGGCCTCCAGCTCCAGCCCCTCCGCCTCCGTGATCCGGGCGGCGTCGCCCTGGTCCAGTTCCTCGCCCGCGAGCCGCACACGGCCCCGCACGACGTGGGCGTAGACGCCCGCGACGTCGGGCACGGCGGTGCGCTCGCCCTCGGCCTGCCGGCGGACGTGGAGCACCGCACCCGCCTCGGGCAGGACGTACGGGGTGGAGTCGGCCATCCCGGCGACGTGGGTGTAGGAGGGCTCCCCGCCGGGTTCCAGGGGCGCCAGCCACATCTGAATGAACGTCAGCGGGTGTTCCCCGTCGTTGCGTTCGACATGCCGCACCCCGGCGGCCGAACTGAGGTGCTGGACGTCCCCGGCCCGGACGACGGTGGCGTGCGAGGCCGAGTCGCGGTGGGTGAGTTCGCCCTCCACCACCCAGGTGACGATCTCGGTGTGACTGTGCGGGTGCTCGTCGAAGCCCGCCCCCGGGGCGAGACGCTCCTCGTTGCAGGCGAGGATCGGCCCGAAGCGCAGGTTGTCCGGGTCGTAGAACCGCCCGAAGGAGAAGGCGTGCAGCGTCTCGATGCCCGCGGAGTCACCCGTGGCCGGGTCCCCGCCGCGGAAGCGGTCCCCTGAGCGGCGTACGTCGATCACACCCCCACGGTATCCCCGCCGACCGGCCTCCCCGCCCCACCTCACCGGGCACCTGTCCCGATAAGGCAGTCTTGTGTGCGTGCCCCGACCCGATCCTGAGCAGCCCGCCGCGCATGACGCCCATCTCCACGCCGCCACCCTGAAACGGCTGGAGCAGTCCTCCGGCCGGCTGGCCGCGAACGCCATCGCCCGCATGGACGAGACACTGCCGTGGTACCGGGCCATGCCACCGGAGAACCGGTCCTGGATCGGCCTGGTCGCCCAGGCCGGCATCGCCGCGTTCACCGAGTGGTTCCGGCACCCGGAGACCCCGCAGGCCATCTCCACCGACGTGTTCGGCACGGCTCCGCGCGAACTGACCAGGGCGATCACCCTGCGGCAGACCGTGGAGATGGTGCGTACGACGATCGAGGTCATGGAGGCCGCGATCGACGAGGTGGCGGCGCCCGGCGACGAGTCGGTGCTGCGCGAGGCGCTCCTGGTCTACGCCCGAGAGATCGCCTTCGCGACCGCGCAGGTGTACGCGCAGGCCGCCGAGGCGCGCGGAGCGTGGGACGCCCGGCTGGAGTCGCTCGTGGTGAACGCGGTGCTGTCCGGCGAGGCGGACGAGGGCGCGGTGTCCCGCGCCGCCGCCCTCGGCTGGAACTCCCCCGAGCACGTCTGCGTCATCCTCGGCACCGCTCCCGACGGTGACAGCGAGCTCACCGTGGAGGCCATCCGGCGGGCGGCCAGGCATGCCAAGCTCCAGGTGCTGACCGGGGTACTCGGCCACCGCCTGGTCGTGATCGCGGGCGGCAGCGACAACCCCTTGAACGTGGCGAAGTCGCTGATCGGGCCCTATGCGGCCGGTCCCGTCGTCGCCGGCCCCGTGGTGCCCGACCTGCTCGCGGCCACCCGGTCCGCCCAGGCCGCGGCCGCCGGTCTCAAGGCCTGTTCGGCGTGGCAGGACGCTCCGAGGCCCGTCCTGTCGGACGATCTCCTTCCGGAGCGTGCGATGGCGGGAGACCCTGCCGCGCGCGATCAACTGGTGGAGGAGATCTACAGACCGCTCGAAGAAGCGGGTTCGGCACTTCTGGAGACGCTGAGTGTGTATCTGGAGCAGGCGAGCAGTCTCGAGGGCGCGGCGCGCATGCTGTTCGTGCACCCCAATACCGTGCGCTACCGGCTGCGACGTGTGACCGACGTCACCGGCTGGTCACCCTCCGACGTCCGCTCCGCGTTCACGCTGCGGATCGCCCTCATCCTGGGGCGCTTGGCCGACGGAGACAGTCAGTCCTAGACTTTTGTCGAACTTCAACAATTCCCCTGACGGTTCTTCGTCCTTGTCCCCACGGGCGTCCGGGGCCGTCCACAAGAGAGAGTGTGAGGGTGCTCGTACTCGTCGCTCCCGGCCAAGGCGCTCAGACGCCCGGCTTCCTGACTCCCTGGCTCGAACTCCCCGGTGCCGCCGACCGCATCGCGGGATGGTCCGACGCCATCGGGCTCGACCTTGTCCACTACGGCACGAAGGCGGACGCCGACGAGATCCGCGACACGGCGGTGGCCCAGCCGCTGCTGGTCGCCGCCGGTCTGCTCTCGGCCGCGGCCCTGGGCGCCTCGCCCGGCGTCGTCGCGGGACACAGCGTCGGTGAGATCACCGCCGCCGCGCTCGCCGGTGTCATCGAGGACGAGGCGGCGCTCCGCTTCGTCCGCACCCGGGGGCTCGGCATGGCCGAGGCCGCCGCGACCACCGAGACCGGCATGGCCGCGCTCCTCGGCGGGGACCCGGACGTCACGGTCCCGCACCTGGAGAAGCTGGGGCTCACCCCGGCCAACGTCAACGGCGGCGGGCAGATCGTCGCCGCCGGTACCGCGGCCCAGATCGCCGCGCTGACCGAGGACAAGCCCGAGGGCGTACGCCGTGTGGTCCCGCTGAAGGTGGCCGGCGCGTTCCACACGCACCACATGGCCCCGGCCGTGGAGAAGCTGCGTGCCGCCGCCACCGCACTGACGGTCACCGACCCGAAGATCACGTACGTGTCGAACGCCGACGGGAAGACGGTCGCCACCGGCGACGAGGTCATCTCGCGGCTCGTCGGCCAGGTCGCCAACCCGGTCCGCTGGGACCTGTGCATGGAGACCTTCGCCGAGCTCGGTGTCACCACGCTCATCGAGGCCGCGCCCGGTGGGACCCTGGTCGGGCTCGCCAAGCGCGCCCTGCCCGGTGTGCGGACACTCGCGCTCAAGACCCCCGACGACCTCGACGCGGCCCGCGCGCTCATCTCCGAGCACGCAGGCGCCTAAGGAGCCCGAGAGCATGTCGAAGATCAAGCCCAGCAAGGGCGCCCCGTACGCACGGATCATGGGTGTGGGCGGCTACCGCCCGACCCGGGTCGTGCCCAACGAGGTGATCCTCGAGACGATCGACTCGTCCGACGAGTGGATCCGCTCCCGCTCCGGCATCGCCACCCGACACTGGGCCTCCGACGAGGAGACCGTGTCCATGATGTCCGTGGAGGCGTCGGGCAAGGCGATCGCGGACGCGGGGATCACCCCCGAGCAGATCGGCGGAGTCATCGTCTCCACCGTCTCGCACTTCAAGCAGACCCCGGCGGTCGCGACCGACATCGCGCACCGGATCGGCGCGGGCAAGCCCGCCGCCTTCGACATCTCGGCCGGCTGCGCGGGCTTCGGCTACGGCCTCACCCTCGCCAAGGGCATGATCGTCGAGGGCTCGGCGGAGTACGTGCTCGTCATCGGTGTCGAGCGGCTCAGCGACCTCACCGACCTGGAGGACCGCGCGACGGCCTTCCTCTTCGGTGACGGCGCCGGCGCCGTCGTGGTCGGCCCGTCCCAGGACCCGGCCATCGGCCCCACGGTCTGGGGCTCGGAGGGCGACAAGTCCGAGACGATCAAGCAGACCGTCGCGTGGAACGACTTCCACATCGGCGACGTCTCGAACCTCCCGCTCAACGAGCGGGGCGAGGTCAAGTTCCCGGCCATCACGCAGGAGGGCCAGGCGGTCTTCCGCTGGGCCGTCTTCGAGATGGCGAAGGTCGCCCAGCAGGCGCTGGAGGCCGCCGGGATCTCGCCGGACGACCTGGATGTCTTCATTCCGCACCAGGCCAACATGCGGATCATCGACTCGATGGTGAAGACGCTGAAGCTGCCGGAGCACGTCACGGTCGCCCGTGACGTGGAAACCACCGGCAACACGTCGGCCGCCTCGATTCCGCTCGCAATGGAGCGGCTTCTGGCGACCGGTCAGGCCAAGAGCGGCGACACGGCGCTCATCATCGGCTTCGGGGCGGGTCTCGTCTACGCCGCGACGGTCGTTACCCTCCCCTAGGCACACCGGACCTTTCGGTCCGCTCGCCCGAACCCTGCAGAAACACATCGAAGGAGCGCCAACATGGCCGCCACTCAGGAAGAGATCGTCACCGGTCTCGCCGAGATCGTCAACGAGATCGCCGGTATCCCGGTCGAGGACGTCCAGCTGGACAAGTCCTTCACCGACGACCTGGACGTCGACTCGCTGTCCATGGTCGAGGTCGTCGTCGCCGCCGAAGAGCGCTTCGACGTCAAGATCCCCGACGAGGACGTCAAGAACCTCAAGACGGTCGGCGACGCCGCCGACTACATCCTGAAGCACCAGGGCTGATCCCAGCCCGTCCCGTGTGTCGCCACCCGGCGGTGGCGCCGCTGATTCACGACCCTCTACACGTGGAGAAGATTTTCCAGTGAGCCCGACCAATCGCACCGTGGTCGTCACCGGTATCGGCGCAACCACTCCGCTGGGTGGCGACTCCGCATCGACCTGGGAAGGTCTGATGGCCGGCCGTTCCGGCGTCAAGCCTCTCGAGGGCGAACGTTTCGCCGAACTGCCCGTCCGGATCGCGGCCCTCGCGGCCGTCGACCCCGGCGAGGTACTGCCCAGGCCGCTCGCCCGCAAGCTGGACCGCTCGGCGCAGTTCGCGCTGATCGCGGCCCGCGAGGCGTGGGCGGACGCCGGCTTCACCGGCAAGGCCGGTGAGGACGAGAAGATCCAGCCCGAGCGTCTGGGATCGGTCATCGCCTCCGGCATCGGCGGCGTGATCACCCTGCTCGACCAGTACGACGTGCTGAAGGAGAAGGGCGTACGCCGCGTCTCCCCGCACACCGTTCCCATGCTCATGCCCAACGGCCCCGCGGCCAACGTCGGCCTGGAGGTCAACGCCCAGGCCGGTGTCCACACCCCGGTCTCCGCCTGCGCCTCGGGCGCCGAGGCGATCGGCTACGCCGTCGAGATGATCCGCACCGGCCGCGCCGACGTGGTCGTCGCCGGTGGCACCGAGGCGGCCATCCACCCGCTGCCCATCGCCGCGTTCGCCAACATGATGGCGATGTCGAAGAGCAACGACGAGCCCGAGAAGGCCTCGCGTCCCTACGACACGGGCCGCGACGGCTTCGTCCTCGGCGAGGGCGCGGGCGTCGTGATCCTGGAGTCCGCGGAGCACGCCGCCGCGCGGGGCGCCAGGGTCTACTGCGAGGTGCTGGGCCAGGGCCTGTCCGCGGACGCCCACCACATCGCGCAGCCCGAGCCCACCGGGCGCGGCATCGCCGCGGCCATGCAGAACCTGCTGGACTCGACGGACCTGAAGCCGTCGGAGGTCGTGCACCTGAACGCGCACGCCACGTCCACGCCGCAGGGCGACATCGCCGAGATCAAGGCGCTGCGCGCCGTGCTGGGCGACGACCTGGACCATGTCGCCATCTCCGCCACGAAGTCCATGACGGGTCACCTGCTCGGTGGCGCGGGCGGTATCGAGACCGTGGCGACGGTGCTGGCGCTGCACCACCGCATGGCGCCGCCGACCATCAACGTCGACGAGCTCGACGAGGCCGTCGAGGCGGACGTCGTGCGCGGTGAGCCGCGTGCGCTGCCGGAGGGGTCGATCGCCGCGATCAACAACTCGTTCGGCTTCGGTGGCCACAACGTGGTCCTGGCGTTCCGTTCGGTCTGATCCGAGCCCGCCGCGAGGCCCGCTTCCCGGTCCGGGAGGCGGGCCTTCCGCGTGCGTGCGGCCCGGCCGTCCGAGGGGGTTCCGAAGCTGCGCCCGGGCATGCGGGCGCACCGCCCGGCACGCGCCGGAGGAAACGTTTCAGCGCGGCAGGGTCACGGGGACGGGCGCGGTGGCCCTCCCCCTCACACCACCTGGTGCAGCCACCTGACGGGCGCGCCCTCGCCGGCGTGGCGGAAGGGCTCCAGCTCGTCGTCCCAGGGCTTGCCCAGGAGTTTGGCGACCTCGGCCTCCAGGTCCGTCTCGCCGCGCAGGGAACGCGCCAGGGCGGCCCGCAGCCGGTCCTCCGGGACCAGGATGTCGCCGTGCATGCCCGTGACGGCGTGGAAGATGCCGAGGCCCGGCGTGGAGCTGTAGCGCTCGCCCTCCGCCGTGGGGCACGGTTCCGCGGTCACCTCGAAGCGCAGCAGGTCCCAGCCCCGGAGGGCCGAGGCCAGCTCCGACGCCGTACCCGCACGGCCCTTCCAGGAGAATTCGGACCGCCAGGTGCCGGGCGCGGCCGGCTGTCTGATCCAGTCCAGCTGGACTCTCAGACCGAGCACGCCCGCCACCGCCCATTCGATGTGCGGGCAGAGCGCGCGCGGTGCGGAGTGGACGTACAGGACCCCACGTGTCGTCACCGGGACCTCCAGTGTGGGACGAAGTTCGCCTTTCCTAGCGGCCTCGCGCCCGTACCGCCTCTTCCCGGCCGGATCCCGAGGTTGTCATCAGTTAACAGCATCGGGAGTGAATCTCCTGAAAAGGGACAGTATGTGACGTGAGATAACTTACCGGACCCGCTGATTCCTGTGCCGGCCGATGGGCGCCACTGGTTCGACGGGGAAAAGCTACCGTGCGCCGGGGCCCGCTGTGTGACGTACCGTCGGTCCCGGGCCCATGATTCTCCGAGCATTCACCCGCGAGGGCGCGAGGGCCCGTCACCTGGGGCTGTGTGGATGTGCCAGGGGCAGATTCACCCGAGTGGCCGGAGGGAAGACAGGGATGCCTGAGCGTTCGCCACGTCGCCGTGGCAGGGGCCCCGGGGCCGTGCTGGCGGCGGTCGCTCTCGCCGGGGCCGCCGTACTCACGGGCTGCGGCGGCGACGGGGACACCTCGGCGCGGAGCACCACGGGCGCGCGGAGCCCGTCCCCCTCGCCCACGCCCCTGTGGGACGCGAGCCCCGCCTCCGTCGCGGCCGTCGGGGACTCCATCACGCGGGGCTTCGACGCCTGCTCGGTGCTGGCCGACTGTCCCGAGGTGTCCTGGGCGACCGGGACCGATGCCGGGGTGCGCAGCCTCGCCGTCCGTCTGCTGGGGCCGTCGAAGGCGGCCTCGCACAGCTGGAACCACGCCGTGTCGGGCGCCCGGATGGCACAGCTGCCCGAGCAGATGGCGCTGGCCGCGGAGGAGCGGCCGGAGCTGCTCACGGTGATGATCGGCGCGAACGACGCCTGCCGTGACTCGGTGGACCTCATGACTCCGGTGGCCGACTTCCGTGCCTCCTTCGAGGCCTCGATGCGGCAGCTGCGCGCCTCGGCCCCGAAGACGCAGGTGTACGTGTCGAGCGTGCCGGACCTCAAGCGGCTCTGGTCGACCGGGCGCGAGAACCCGCTGGGCAAGCAGATCTGGAAGCTGGGGATCTGCCGGTCGATGCTGGGCGACGCCGACGACATGGGCGCCGCGGCGGTCGCACGGCGCGACGCGGTGCGGGAGCGGGTCGTCGCGTACAACGAGGTCCTGCGGGACGTCTGCGCGCGGGACGAGCGCTGCCGCTACGACGGCGGGGCGGTGTTCGACTACCGCTTCACCGGTGAGCAGCTGAGCGAGTGGGACTGGTTCCACCCGGGGCGCGACGGCCAGGCCAGGCTGGCGGAGATCGCCTACCGCACGGTCACGGCTGCGGGACCGCCCGCGTAAAGTTCTTGATCATGACGACGGGTGCGGCGGTACACAGCGAAGACTTCTCGGTGCTCGACGACGGCACGCCGGTCCGTCGCTGGACCCTGGAACGCGAGGGCACCCTGGTGCGGGTGCTGACGTACGGCGCCGTGGTGCAGTCGGTCCTGGTTCCCGGCAGGGACGGGGACCGGGCGGAGGTGGTCCTGGGGCTGCCGGACGTCAAGGGGTACGAGACGTACACGGGCCCGTACTTCGGCGCCGCCGTCGGCCGTTACGCGAACCGGATCGGGGGCGGCTCCTTCGTCCTGGACGGGCGTACCCACCGGCTCACGCGGAACGAGGGCGGCAACACGCTGCACGGCGGTGGGCGGGGCTTCGACAAGCGCGTGTGGGACGCCGAGGCGGTGCCGGACGGCGTGCGGCTCACCCTGGTCTCCGAGGACGGCGAGGAGGGCTTCCCGGGGCGGCTGGAGGTGTCGGTGACGTACACCCTGGACGAGGACGCCGCGCTGCGGATCGCCTACCGGGCGACGACGGACGCGCCGACCGTGGTGAACCTGACGAACCACACGTACTGGAACCTCGCCGGGGCGGACAGCGGGAGCGCCCTCGGGCACGAACTGCGGCTGGCGGCCTCGCTGATCACTCCCGGGGACGAGTGGTCGATCCCCACCGGGGAGTTCGTACCGGTGGACGGGACGCGGTTCGACTTCCGGGAGCCGAAGCCGGTGGGGCCCGGCTACGACACCAACTACGTGCTGGAGGAGACCGGCGGGGAGCCGGTCGCCGAGCTGTACGACCCGGCGTCGGGGCGTCTGCTCACGGTCCGCACGACGGAGCCGGGGCTCCAGCTGTACACGGCGGACCACCTGGGCGGTGAGCCGTTCGTGCCGTGCGCCGGCATCGCGCTGGAGACGCAGCACTTCCCGGACTCCCCGAACCGGCCGGAGTTCCCGAGCACGGTGCTGCGGCCGGGCGAGGAGTTCGCCTCCACGACGGTGTACGGGTTCTCGGTGCGCTGACCCCGTCCCGGGCCCCTTCCCGGAGGCCCGTGGGCGGCTCAGTCCTTCTGGAGGGTGTACGGCGAGGCCGGCCGGGGGTCCGTCGCGGGCGGCGCCGTGAGCTCGCGGGCCAGCAGCGTGGCCCCGGCGACGGCGCCCGGCATCAGGAACACGGCGACGAAGGGGACGACGAAGGCGAGCGCGAGCGGGACCCCGAAGCCCAGGACCATCATCCGGCGGCCGCGCAGCAGCGTCAGCCTGTCCTTCAGGACCATGCCGCGGCGCTGGAGGGCGACGGCGGTGAGCTCCTCCGAGAGGAAGTAACCGGAGACGCAGAAGCCGAGGACGGGGATCACCGTCTGCCCGACGACGGGGATGAAGCCGAGGGCGAAGAGCAGCACCCCGTACAGGGCGACGCGCACCAGGATGCGGACGGAGTCGCGGGCGGAGATCCAGAGTTCGCGCCAGAGCGGCAGGCCCGACTCGGGCACCTCCCCGCCCTCGGTGCGGTCGACCTCCTCGGAGAGGGACTCGTAGAACGGCTGGCCCACCAGCAGGGTCACCGCGGTGAAGGTGATCACCGCGAGGAACATCCCGAACACGAAGACCAGGACGACCAGGGTGTTGCGCAGGAGCCCCAGCCAGGGCGAGGACCAGTCGTCGGCGAACGGGGTGGCCCAGGAGACGAAGTCGTCCGCGCCGTAACCGAGTCCGGTCAGCGCGCCCGCGTAGAGGACCAGGGTGATCAGCGCGGGCAGCAGGCCGAACCCGAACCAGCGGCCGTGCCCGAAGGCCCAGCGCTGGCCCTTGATCAAGTAACCGAAACCCGCCCCGAGATCACTCATGGCGTCAGCGTACCGAGCCCGGTCGGCGCACGAAGACCGGCCCGTCCTACGCGAACCATTGACACGTGCCCCGGCCCGTCATTAACGTCACGCCAGCATTTCGAACGAGTGACGAAATACCGAACACGTTGAGAGGCAA
The DNA here is from genome assembly GCF_000717245.1 of Kitasatospora papulosa. Taxonomy (GTDB): domain Bacteria; phylum Actinomycetota; class Actinomycetes; order Streptomycetales; family Streptomycetaceae; genus Streptomyces; species Streptomyces papulosus. Next base: position 677,610 of record NZ_JNYQ01000001.1, on the reverse strand, counting down.
CATCCGTGCGCATCACCGGAATCAGTACGCATGTCGTCGGCACACCGTGGCGCAACCTCACCTACGTCCAGGTTCACACGGACGAGGGCCTCACCGGGGTCGGCGAGACCCGGATGCTGGGGCGCACGGACGCGCTGCTCGGATATCTGCGGGAGGCGTCCGCGAACCACATCAACGGCTCCGACCCGTTCGCGGTCGAGGACCTCGTCAAGCGCATGAAGTACGGCGACTACGGGCGGGCCGGGGAGATCGTGATGTCCGGCATCGCGGTCATCGAGATGGCCTGCTGGGACATCAAGGGCAAGGCCCTCGGCGTCCCCGTCTGGCAGCTTCTCGGCGGCAAGGTCACCGACCGCGTCAAGGCGTACGCCAACGGCTGGTACACCACCGAGCGCACCCCCGAGGCCTACCACAAGGCGGCCCAGGGCGTCGTCGCGCGCGGCTACCGCGCGCTGAAGATCGACCCCTTCGGTACGGGCCACTTCGAGCTGGGCCAGGAGGAGACGCGTTACGCCGTGTCCCTCATCGAGGCCGTGCGGGACGCCATCGGCCCCGACACCGAGCTGATGCTGGAGATGCACGGGCGGTTCAGCCCGTCGACGGCGGTGCGGATCGCCCGCGAGATGGCGCCCTTCAGGCCGGCCTGGCTGGAGGAGCCGGTGCCGCCGGAGAACCTGAAGGCGCTGAGCAAGGTCGCCGAGAAGGTCGATCTGCCGATCGCCACGGGTGAGCGCATCCACGACCGGATCGAGTTCCGCGAGCTCTTCGAGTCGCAGGCCGTCGACATCATCCAGCCCGACGTCGGCCACATCGGCGGCATCCTGGAGACCAGGAAGCTCGCGGCGACCGCGGAGACGCACTACACGCTCATCGCGCCGCACAACGTGGGCGGTTCGGTACTGACCGCCGCGAGCCTCCAGGTCGCCGGCTGCACACCCAACTTCAAGATCCTGGAACACTTCAACGACTTCGCGGACGCCGACATCAAGAAGGTCGTCAAGGGCGCCCCGTACGTCGACCCGGAGACCGGCTGCTTCGAGCTCTCCGACGCCCCCGGGCTCGGCGTGGAGCTGGACGTGGACGCGGCGGCGGAGTTCCCGCAGCAGCAGGCACGGTTCGACCTGTGGGCGGACGGCTGGGAGAAGAGGCAGCCCAAGTGACCTCCACCTCACGGTCGTTGACCGTCGACCGGCCCGGCAGCCACCGGCTGGACGAGGGGCCGCCCCCCGAGCCGGGCCCCGGCGAGGTCCGGGTGCGGGTCGCCGCCGCCGGGATCTGCATGAGCGACCGCGAGGTGTACGACGGCCACCGCGACCCGGCCTATGTGCGCTATCCGGTGGTGCCGGGCCACGAGTGGTCGGGGACCGTCGACGCGCTGGGCGAGGGCGTCGACCCGGCGCTGCTCGGCCGGCGGACGGTCGCCGAGGGCTTCCGCGCCTGCGGGCGCTGCGAGCGGTGCCGGTACGGGGAGACCTCCCTGTGCACGGCGGGCTACGACGAGACCGGGTTCACCCGGCCCGGCGCGTTCGCCGACCACCTGGTGGTCCCGGCACGGCTGCTGCACCCGCTGGCCGACGACGCCGACCTCCGGGCCGCCGCCCTGCTGGAGCCGGCCGCGGTGGTCGCCGCGGCGGTGCGGGCCGGGACGCCGGAGCCGGGTGAGCGGATCGCCGTCCTGGGGGCGGGCACACTCGGCCTGCTGGCGGTGCAGCTGCTGGCGGCCGTCTCGCCGGCGGAGCTCACCGTGATCGACCCGAGGGAGGCACGGGCCGCCCAGGCGCTGGACTTCGGGGCGGGTGAGGCCCGGACGCCCGCGGAGTCCGAGGAGGTGCGGGGCCACTACGACCTGGTGGTGGAGACGGCAGGAGCGCCGTCCACCGCGGCCGACGCCTGCCTGCTGGCGCGTCGCGGCGGGAGGGTGGTGCTGACCGGGATGTTCACCCCGGGGGCCGTGGGCATCGACCCGGTGCACCTGTCGCTGAGCCAGCTCACCGTGCGCAGCGTCTTCGGGGCACCCTCGGCTGCCTGGTCCTACGCGGTACGGGCGTTCACGGCCGGGCTGCTCGACCCGGCACCGCTGATCACCCACGAGTTCCCGCTGGACCGGTTCGCCGACGCGGTGGCTCTGGTGGGATCCGGGGACCCGGAGACCGGGAAGGTGCTGCTGCGGCCGTGACGGGCACGCCCTGACCCGTACGCCGGTACGACGGCGTCCTGACCACCGCCGTGCCGGCGCACTCCCAACGATCCGAACTTCGTCCGAAATACCGAACATGAAGGACCAGTCGTGAACGACGCCCCTGCCTCTTCCCCCGGTGCCGCCGGCGCCCGCCGTCCCGGCGACGCGGCGCTCACCGCGCTCGGCCTCGGCCCGGCCCCGCTGTCCCCGTCGGACGCCTCGCCGCACTCCTTCCCGGACGGCGGGAGCTGGCGCACCGAGGTGCCGTCCGTGGAGGGCCCGGAGGCCCTCGGTGTCGTGCTCAAGGAGTCCGCGAGGCTCGACGTCCCGGTCCACCGCATCAGCCAGGGCAGCGGCGTCTGGATGCTGACGGACGCGGAGATCACCGAGATGGTGGAGGGCTGCGCCGAACGGGACATCGAACTCTGCCTGTTCACGGGGCCGCGCGGCACCTGGGACACCGGCGCGTCGGTGCGTACGGACTCCGGTGGCGCCGGGCTGCGCTCCCGCGGCCACGACGCGCTGGCCGGCTGCGTCGAGGACGCGCTGCGCGCCACCGGACTCGGCGTGAAGTGCCTGCTGGTGGCCGACGAAGGGGTCCTGTGGACCCTGCACCGACTGCGGGAGCAGGGCGTCCTGCCCGCGGACACCACCTTCAAGGTCTCGGCGCTCATCGGGCCGGTGAACCCCGCCTCGTTCGCCGTGTTCGAGCAGCTCGGCGCCGACTCCATCAACATCCCGTCCGATCTGACCCTCGCTCAGTTCACCGAGATCAGGCGGGTGTCGAGGGCTCCGATGGACCTCTACATCGAGGCCCCCGACGACCTCGGCGGCTATGTGCGGATGTACGAGGTCGCCGAACTGATCCGGCGCGGCGCGCCGCTGTACCTGAAGTTCGGGCTCGCCAAGTCGCCCGGGATCTACCCGTACGGACAGCACCTGCGGGAGCTGGCGCTGTCCACCGCCAAGGAGCGGGTGCGGCGCGGCCGGCTCGCGCTGGACCTGCTCGCGCGGCACGGGGCGGACGGCGGGATGGCCCCGCTCGGCAGCCGACTGCCGGGCCCGCTCAACCGGTTCGCGATCTCGTCATAACGTTCCGGAAACACTCTCCCCAAAAGAAGACACAGCCGCGCACAATCCCACACACCCGTTCTCGGTCGTTCCACTCCCAGCGTTCCGGCACCACCGGACCGAGCTCTGACCCCACATCAAGGATGATGACTATGCGCAACCGCAGAGCCGCACTCGCCGCAGTCGCCTCCGCCGCCTCCCTGGCCCTCGCTCTGACCGCCTGCGGCCAGAACAGCGAAGGCGGCGGCGAGGAGAAGAAGGGCGGCGCCGACGGCGCCACCATCGGCGTCGCCATGCCGACCAAGTCCTCCGAACGCTGGATCTCCGACGGCGCCAACGTCGTGAAGGAGCTCAAGTCGAAGGGCTACAAGACCAAGCTCGTCTACGGCGAGGACGACCCGGACCAGCAGGTCTCGCAGATCGAGAACATGATCACCCAGGGCGTGGACGCCCTGGTCGTCGCCGCGATCGACAACAAGTCCCTCAACAACGTGCTGCAGCAGGCCAAGGACGCCGACATCCCGGTGATCTCCTACGACCGGCTGATCCTCGGCACGGAGAACGTCGACTACTACGCCTCGTTCGACAACGAGAAGGTCGGCGAGCTGCAGGGCTCGTACATCGTCGACAAGCTGGGTCTGGAGGACGGCAAGAAGGGGCCCTTCAGCATCGAGCTGTTCGCCGGCTCCAACGACGACAACAACACCAAGTACTTCTTCCAGGGCGCGATGAACGTCCTCAAGCCCCACATCGACAAGGGCGAGCTGGTCGTCAGGTCCAAGCAGACGGCCCTCAACCAGGTCACCACCCTGCGCTGGGACGGCGGCACCGCGCAGAAGCGCATGGACGACCTGCTGACGTCCAGCTACCGCAGCGCCAAGGTCGACGCCGTGCTCTCCCCCTACGACGGCATCTCCATCGGCATCCTCTCCGCCCTGAAGTCGGACGGCTACGGCACGAAGGCCAAGCCGATGCCGGTCGTCACCGGCCAGGACGCCGAGCTCGCGTCCGTGAAGTCGATCATCGCGGGCGACCAGACGCAGACCGTCTACAAGGACCTGCGCAAGCTCGCCAAGGTCGCCTCGAACATGGTGGACGCCGCCCTGAACGACAAGAAGCCCGAGGTCAACGACACCAAGTCCTACGACAACGGTGTCAAGGTCGTCCCCGCCTACCTGCTGCAGCCGGTCAGCGTCGACAAGGACAACTACAAGGAAGCTCTCGTCGACGACGGCTACTACACCGAGAACGACCTCAAGTAACCGGGCTCCCCTCAAGGATTGGAAGGCAAGACCATGGCGGGACCCGTCCTGGAAATGCGCTCGATCGTCAAGACCTTTCCCGGTGTCAAAGCGCTCTCGGACGTCACACTGACCGTCCGGCAGGGCGAGGTCCACGCCATCTGCGGTGAGAACGGCGCCGGCAAGTCGACCCTGATGAAGGTGCTCTCCGGCGTCCATCCGCACGGCAGCTACGAAGGGGACGTCCTCTTCGAGAGCGAGACCTGCCGGTTCAAGGACATCCGGGCGAGCGAGCAGCACGGCATCGTGATCATCCACCAGGAGCTGGCGCTGGTGCCGTACCTCTCCATCGCGGAGAACATCTTCCTCGGCAACGAGCACGCCAAGCGCGGGCTCATCAACTGGAACGACACCCTCAGGCACGCCGGTGAACTGCTGCGCCGGGTCGGCCTCGACGAGCACCCCGAGACCCGCGTCGCCGACATCGGCGTGGGCAAGCAGCAGCTGGTGGAGATCGCCAAGGCCCTGTCGAAGAAGGTGAAGCTGCTCATCCTCGACGAGCCGACAGCGGCGCTCAACGACGAGGACAGCGGCAAACTCCTCGACCTGATCCTCTCGTTGAAGGAACAGGGCATGACCTCGATCATCATCTCGCACAAGCTGAACGAGATCCGCCGGGTGGCCGACTCGGTCACGATCATCCGCGACGGGCGCTCCATCGAGACGCTCGACGTGAAGGCGGAGGGGACGACCGAGGACCGGATCATCAGCGGAATGGTCGGCCGGGACCTGGAGAACCGCTTCCCGGACCGGACCCCTCACCATCCGGAGGAGGGCACCGCGCCCGCCCTGGAGATCCGCAACTGGACCGTGCACCACCCCATCGACCAGCAGCGCAAGGTGGTCGACGACGTCTCGATCGAGGTGCGGCGCGGCGAGATCGTCGGTCTCGCCGGGCTCATGGGCGCCGGCCGCACCGAGCTGGCGATGAGCGTCTTCGGCCGCTCCTACGGCCGTTACGCGAGCGGCACCGTCCTGAAGGACGGCGCCGAGATCCGTACGAAGTCCGTCCCCGAGGCGGTCGCGCACGGCATCGCGTACGCCACCGAGGACCGTAAGCACTACGGCCTCAACCTCATCGACACCATCAACCGGAACATCTCGCTGACCGCGCTGGGCAAGGTCGCCAAGCGGGGTGTCGTCGACGAGCACGGGGAGCGGCAGGTCGCCGAGGGCTTCCGGAAGTCCATGAACATCAAGGCTCCGACCGTCTTCGAACCGGTGGGCAAGCTGTCCGGCGGCAACCAGCAGAAGGTCGTCCTCAGCAAGTGGATCTTCGCCGGTCCCGAGGTGCTGATCCTGGACGAGCCCACGCGCGGCATCGACGTGGGTGCCAAGTACGAGATCTACACGGTCATCGACCAGCTGGCCGCCCAGGGCAAGGCGGTCGTCTTCATATCCTCCGAACTGCCGGAGCTGCTCGGCATGTGCGACCGCATCTACACCATGGCCGCGGGACGGCTGACGGGTGAGTTCTCGCGGGCCGAGGCATCGCAGGAAGCGCTGATGCGTCAGATGACGAAGGACAAAGAGGTAACCCGATGAGCACGGACGTGACCGACAGGAACCCGGCCCCCGCGCCGCCCGGCACGAGCGGACCGGCCTCCGGCGGCGGTCTCCTGCAGCTGGTGCTGGACGGCATGCGCCGCAACATGCGCCAGTACGGCATGCTGATGGCCCTCGGCCTGATCGTGGTGCTGTTCGCGGTGTGGTCGGACGGCGACCTGCTGCTGCCGCGCAACGTCTCCAACCTGGTGCTGCAGAACAGCTACATCCTGATCCTCGCGATCGGCATGATGCTCGTCATCATCGCCGGCCACATCGACCTCTCGGTCGGCTCGCTGACGGCGTTCATCGGCGCCATGGCCGCCGTGCTGATGGTCGAACACGACATGCCCTGGCCGCTCGCGGTGGTGCTGTGCCTGGCCATCGGCGCCGTCGCGGGCTCGGTGCAGGGCTTCTTCATCGCCTACCTCGGCATCCCGTCGTTCATCGTGACCCTCGCGGGCATGCTGCTCTTCCGCGGTCTGACGGAGATCTTCCTGAAGGGCCAGACCCTCGGCCCCTTCCCGAAGGACCTGCAGGAGATAGCCAACGGCTTCCTGCCCGAGGTCGGGCCGAACACCAACTACCACAACCTCACCCTGCTGCTGGGCTTGGCGCTGATCGCCTTCGTGGTGCTCCAGGAGGTCCGTGACCGCAAGCGCCAGCAGGAGTTCGCCCTGGAGGTGCTGCCGGCCAAGCTGTTCGTGCTGAAGCTGGTCGCCCTGGTCTCGGCCGTCCTCGTGGTCACCCTGCTGCTCGCCAGCTACAAGGGCGCCCCGGTCGTGCTGCTCATCCTCGGTGTGCTGGTCGTCGGGTTCGGCTACCTGATGCGCAACGCGATCATCGGCCGCCACATCTACGCCATCGGCGGCAACCTGCCCGCGGCCAAGCTGTCGGGTGTGAAGGACAAGAAGGTCACCTTCCTGGTCTTCCTGAACATGGGCATGCTCGCGGCCCTGGCGGGGCTGGTCTTCGCCGCCCGCTTCAACGCGGCCTCGCCCAAGGCGGGCCTCAACTTCGAGCTGGAGGCCATCGCCGCCTCGTTCATCGGCGGCGCGTCGATGAGCGGCGGCGTGGGAACGGTCCTCGGCGCGATCATCGGTGGCCTCGTCCTGGGCGTGCTGAACAACGGTATGAACCTCGTGGGTATCGGAACCGACTACCAGCAGGTCATCAAGGGCTTCGTCCTGCTGGCCGCGGTCGGGTTCGACGTATGGAACAAGCGCAAGGTCGGCTCGTAACGCCCCTTCATCCGACAGGAGTTGTTTCATGACCTTCAGCACCGGAACCAGCAGACGTACGGTCCTGGCGGCCACGGCCGCCGCCGGGCTGGCCGTGGCGGCGGGAGCCCCCGCGGCACATGCCTCGGCCACCGGACGCGCCCCGTCCAAGGAGCTCTTCGGCACTCTCGCCGACGGGACGGAGGTGCACCGCTGGACCCTCGCCAACGGCGGGACCCGGCTGAAGGTCCTCTCCTGGGGCGGTGTCGTCCAGTCCCTGGAGGTCCCCGACCGCCGGGGCCGGACGGCGAACGTGTCGCTCGGCTTCGGCGGCCTGCCGGACTACGTGGCGAAGTCCCCGTACTTCGGCGGGCTGATCGGGCGGTACGGCAACCGGATCGCCGGGGGCCGTTTCACCCTCGACGGTGTCACGCACCAACTGCCCGTGAACGACGGGCCCAACAGCCTGCACGGTGGCGACCAGGGCTTCGACAAGCGGGTCTGGGACGTGCGGCCGTTCACCGGACGCGGTGACGTCGGGCTGGTCCTGACCCGGACCAGCCCGGACGGCGAGGCCGGCTATCCCGGCTCGCTCGCCGTCCGTGTCGTCTACACCCTCACCTCCCGGGGCGAGTGGCGCGTCGACTACACGGCGACCACGGACCGCGCCACGGTCCTCAACCTCACCAGCCACACCTATTTCAACCTGGCGGGCGAGGGCAGCGGCAGCGCCGACGGGCACCTGCTGGAGCTCGCGGCGGCACGCTACACACCGGTGGACGCGACGCTGATCCCCACGGGCGAGCTCGCCCCGGTGGCGCGTACGCCGTTCGACTTCCGGCGGTCCCGGGCCCTCGGGGAGGCCGTCCGCACCCCGCACGAGCAGATCGGGTACGGGCAGGGGATCGACCACAACTACGTGCTCGACAAGGGGACCACGGCCCGCCCCGAGTACGCGCTGACCGTCACGGACCCCGGCTCGGGCCGGGTGATGAAGATGTACACGACGGAACCCGGCATGCAGGTCTACACGGGGAACTTCCTCGACGGCACCCTGACCGGCACCTCGGGGCGCGTCTACCGCCAGGGCGACGCGTTCTGCCTGGAGTCGCAGCACTTCCCCGACTCCCCCAACCAGCCGTCGTTCCCGTCGACGGTGCTCCGGCCCGGCGACACCTACCGCTCGACGACGGTGCACGCCTTCTCGGCGCGCTGAGCGGACCCTTCCGGCACACGTACGGCGCCCTCCCCGGCCGGGGAGGGCGCCGTACGCCGTCGTCAGGCCAGCCGGATCATGTTCCAGGACAGCGGCTCCAGGACGGCCTTCAGGGTGCCGCCGGCCAGCTCGGTGCCCTCGGCGGGATGCGGGAGCACGCGCTCGGGCTCGGCGAGGGTGTTGCGGGCCTCGGGGTCGGCGTCCGCGACGACCTGGTGCTCGACGACCCGGTCCAGGTCCAGCCCCGCCAGGGCGACTTCGAGCGGCAGCGCGGAGTCCTGGCTCCGGTTGACGGCGAAGACGGTGACCGCGCCCGTCTCCGGGTCCCGCACGGCGGTGGCGTGCAGCAGGTCCGCCTCGCCGTACTTCGCCGTCCCGTACGTCGGTGAGTCCACCCGTACGTCCAGGACCTGGCCCTGCCCGTACCGCGCCGCCTGGGCGAAGGGGAAGAAGGTGGTCTGCCGCCAGGCGGGCCCGCCGGGCTCGGTCATGATCGGCGCGATGACGTTGACCAGCTGGGCGAGACAGGCGACGGTCACCCGGTCCGCGTGGCGCAGCAGCGCGATGAGCAGGCTGCCGAAGACGACGGCGTCGGTGACGCTGTAGTTGTCCTCCAGCAGCCGCGGCGCCTCCGGCCAGTCGAGGGGGTTCTCCTCCGCTTCCTTCTGGAAGCGGCTCAGGTACCAGACGTTCCACTCGTCGAAGGAGAGGTTGATCTTCTTCGACGACTTGAGGCGCGCCCCCACGTGGTCGCAGGTCGCGACGACGCTCTCGATGAAGGACTCCATGTCGACGGCCGAGGCGAGGAAGGAGCCGCGGTCGCCGTCCGTCTCCTCGTAGTAGGCGTGCAGCGAGACGTAGTCGACGAGGTCGTAGGTCTCGGCGAGGACGGTCGCCTCCCAGGCCGCGAAGGTCGGCATGGCGCGGCTGGAGGACCCGCAGGCGACGAGCTGGACGGACGGGTCGATCTGCCGCATCGCGCGCGCCGTCTCGGCCGCGAGCCGCCCGTACTCCTCGGCGGTCTTGTGGCCGGTCTGCCACGGGCCGTCCATCTCGTTGCCCAAGCACCACAGCTTGATGCCGAAGGGGTCCTTGTCGCCGTGGCCGACGCGGCGGTCGGAGAGTTCGGTGCCGGACGGGTGGTTGGCGTACTCCTGGAGCTGGATGGCCTCCTGGACGCCGCGGGTGCCGAGATTGACCGCCAGCATCGGTTCGGCCTGGGGGCCGACCTTCCGTAGGAAGTCGATGTACTCGGAGAGGCCGAAACGATTCGTCTCGGTGGAGCGCCAGGCGAGGTCGAGCCGGCGGGGGCGCTCGTCGACGGGGCCGACGCTGTCCTCCCAGCGGTAGCCGGAGACGAAGTTGCCACCGGGGTAGCGGATGGCGGTGACGCCGAGTTCGCGGACGAGTTCCAGGACGTCGGTGCGCAGTCCGGCCTCGTCGGCCGACGGATGGCCGGGTTCGAGGATGCCGTCGTAGACACAGCGGCCGAGGTGCTCGACGAAGGAGCCGAAGAGCCGGGGGTCGACGTCGCCGACGGTGAAGGCCGGGTCGAGGGTGAAGCGCGCGGTGCGAGTCATGGCTTCCTTACGCGTTCGATATTTCGGATGCTGATCGTCAACTCGAACGGACCGTAAAGTTCAACCTCCCCGGCAGTCAATGCCCTTGCGCGCGCTGCTCCCAGGGCCGGACGGCCGCACACGGCCGAGGGCCGCACCCCGGTGACGGGATGCGGCCCTCGGACGTACGCGGGGAGCCGGGACTCAGCCGGCCGACAGCTCGACCTTGATGTTGCCCCGGGTGGCGTTCGAGTACGGGCACACCTGGTGCGCCTTCTCGACGAGCGCCTGGGCGGTGGCCGTGTCGACGTTCGGGATGGAGGCGCTGATCGCGACCTCCAGTCCGAAGCCACCCGCCTCGGTCCTGCCGATGGAGACCGACGCGGTCACCGTCGAACCGGTGATGTCTGCCTTCTCCTGACGGGCCACCACACCGAGCGCGCCCTGGAAGCAGGCGCTGTAGCCGGCCGCGAACAGCTGCTCGGGGTTGGTACCCGCGCCGCTGCCGCCCATCGCCTTCGGCGGGTTGACGACGACGTCGAGCGCGCCGTCGTCGGTGGAGACCCGGCCGTCACGGCCGTTCTCGGCGGTGGCGACGGCGGTGTAGGCCACGTCTATGTGCTGGATGGTCATACCGGTGATTCCTCCTGCTGATGCGCCGCGGCTCGCGCCCACGACCGCGACGGCCTGGGCCGAGCCTAACGGGTGACGGCGCGCGGGCCGGCGGCCCGTGGGACGCACATGGGATAGGGATTGACGATGCAGACATTCCTGCCGTACGCCGACTTCAGCAGGAGCGCCGCCGCGCTGGACCCGCGCAGGCTGGGCAAGCAGCGGGTGGAGACGATCCAGGTGCTGCGCGGACTCACCGTCCCCGGCTACGGCTGGCGCCACCATCCCGCGGTCCGGATGTGGACCGGGTACGAGGAGGCACTCGTGCGGTACGGCCTGGACGTGTGCGCCGCCTGGACCGCCGAGGGCAGGGCGGACACCTGCGCCACGACGCTGCGCGCGGACCTCGCCGGGGCGCTCGGGCGCACCACCGTCCGTACGTCCGCGGAACTCGCGGCGGCGCGGGAGCTGCCTCCGTGGCTGGGCGACGAGGGGCTGCACAGGAGTCACCGCTCCGCGCTGGTGCGCAAGGACCCGGACCACTACCGCCCGCTGTTCCCGGACGTGCCGCCCGACCTGCCGTACGTGTGGCCGCCCTCGGACCGCCCGGCGCGGTGACGGAGGACGCGGTGCCGGACGGATCGGGGGCGGACGGATGACGGCCCGGCCCGTGACCGTCGCGGAGGTCGCGCGACGGCCACGGGCCGGGCCGGGGGCGTCAGGCGTCCAGCGAGACGATCATCTTGCCGGTGTTCTCGCCGCGCAGCAGGCCGACGAACGCGTCGTAGGCCTTCTCGATGCCCTGGACCTTCGTCTCGTTGTACTTCAGCTCGCCGGAGGCCAGCCAGCCGGCCACCTCCTGGACGAACTGCGGCTGCAGATCGGCGTGGTCGCCGACGAGCATGCCCTGCAGGCGCAGCCGCTTGCCGATGACCAGGGCCAGGTTGCGGGGGCCCGGGGTGGGCTCCGTCGCGTTGTACTGGGCGATCATCCCGCAGATGGTGGCGCGGCCGTGGACGTTCATCGAGGAGATCGCGGCTTCCAGGTGCTCGCCGCCGACGTTGTCGAAGTAGACGTCGATGCCGTCGGGAGCGGCCTCGGCGAGCTGGTCGCGGACGGGGCCGTTCTTGTAGTTGAAGGCGGCGTCGAAGCCGTACTCCTCGGTGAGGAGCTTGACCTTCTCGTCGGAACCGGCCGAGCCGATGACCCGGGAGGCGCCCTTGAGCTTCGCCATCTGGCCGACCTGGCTGCCGACCGCACCGGCGGCACCGGAGACGAAGACCGCGTCGCCCTCCTTGAAGGAGGCGACGTCGAACAGGCCGGCGTAGGCGGTGAGCCCGGTCATGCCGAGCACGCCGAGGTAGGCGGACAGCGGGGCCAGCGAGGCGTCGACCTTGACCGCGTGCTTGGCCGGGACGTCGGCGTACTCGCGCCAGCCGAGGCCGTGCAGGACGTGGTCACCCACGGCGAAGCCCTCGGCGTTCGACGCGATGATCTCGCCGACCGCGCCACCCTCCATGGGGTGGTCGAGCTTGAAGGGCGGGGTGTACGACTTCACGTCGTTCATCCGGCCGCGCATGTACGGGTCGACCGAGAAGTGGAGGTTGCGGACGAGGACGCGGCCCTCACCGGGGGCGGCCACCGGCGCCTCGCGCAGCGCGAAATCCGTGGGCTCGGGCCAGCCGTGCGGGCGGGCGACGAGGTGCCATTCGCGGCTGGACGTGGGAAGTGCAGACATGGGCTCGGGTTCTCCTCGATGTCGTACGGGGGAAGCGGAAAAGCTTCAGGACGTGAAACAACCATGCGTCCAGATATTTCACCTTGTCAAGTAATTGGGTACCCTGGGTGTCATGGCCTCCTCGCGCACCGACCCGCTCACCCTCGACGTCATCCAGCTCATCGGCGGAGTCGTGGCGCGCTACCACGAGGAGTACGACCGGGCGGCCGCCACGCACGCGCTGACCGGCGCGCAGGCCAGGGTGCTCGGGCTGCTCTCGCTGCAGCCGATGCCCATGCGCAAGGTTGCCCGGAAGCTGAAATGCGAACCCTCCAACATCACGGGCATAGTCGACCGGCTGGAGCTCCGTGGCCTGGTGGAACGCCGCCCGGACCCGGCCGACCGGCGGGTGAAGCTCGCCGCCCCGACCGAGGAGGGCATCCGGATGGCGGAGCAGCTCAGGGACGCGCTGGACTTCGCGCGGGAGCCGCTGGCCGAGCTGTCCGAGGCGGAGCGCACGGTACTGCGCGACCTGCTGCGCCGGATGCTCGGCGAGGACACCGCCTAGCCGGAGCTCCGGCCCCCGCCCCGGCCCGAGGTCAGCAGAAGATCCACCACCGGCAGGTCTCGGTGGGCGACGGCGTGGGGGTGGGTTCGTCCGAGGGCTCGGGCTCCGTGGGATCCGCCGACGGCGTGGCCGGGTCCGACGGCTCGGCCGGCGGTCCGGTCACCTCGGGATCCGGCGTGGCCGGGTCCGACGTGGAGGCCGAGGCCGCCGGGGGTGCGGAAGTCCGCGGGGCGGCCCCGGTCGCCGCCGCGTCGCCGGCCGGTCCGTCGGTGGCCGTCGCGGAGTGGGAATCGGTGACCGGCACCACGGTGGGGGCGTCCACCGGGGCGGGCCCGTCGGGCTCCGTGCCCGACGACGCCGACGGCAAGGGCTCCGTGGCGGAGGACGTCGCCTCGCTCACGTACTCCGAGGCGCCGCTGTCGCCCCCGGGCTCCATGGCCAGCTCGGCCAGGCTGAGCGCTCCCAGCGCGAGCACCACACCCACGGCCGTCAGGAGCAGCGCGCGGCCTCGCCTGCGGTGCGTACGGCGGCCGCGCCTCCGGGTCTCGCCCCGGGCACGGCGACGGCGGCCGGTGGTGTCGAGGGCCTGCGAGGCGGCTCGGGCGGGCTCCGCGTCACGGCCGGGGCGGTCGGCGGGGACCGCGAAGGGGACCAGCGCGTCGGCGGGGGTCCCGCAACCGGCGCAGGCGAGCGCCCCGTTGAGATGCCGTTGGCAGGGGTGGCAGTAATCCATCGCGCCCGCAGACTAGACGGGCGGGGAACGCCGCTGGAAGGCACACAGGTGAGGATCCTGTGTGGAATCCGGGACTCCGACGCGCGCACTCCCTCGCGCGTGGCAGGCGGCAGGATGGGTCACATGACCGCTCCCGCCCCGTTCGGGCCGCTCCAGTTCCAGCTCGTCCTGCTGCGCCGGATGGCCGACCACCAGCCGGACCTGGTGGAGGAGGCCCGTCATGAACTGAGCGCCTCGCTCGCCGAGATGCGGGAGGCGAACCGCCGCTGGCAGGCGATGCTGCGCGCCCCGCGCGGCCGGGGTGCGCTGCGCCGCTACCGCTCCGTCCTGGGCGAGCCCGAGTCGTCCGTACGCCGCAGGATCGGCGACCTGGAGTGCGACGCGCTGCTGTGGCCGCTGCCGCTCTGGCCCGATCTGCGCTTCGAGGTGATGGCGGGCCCCGGCGGGGCCGTGTGGAACGAATGGCTGGTCCGCGCCCCCGGATCGGCCGGCCCCGAGCCGCGCACCGCCGCCGACCTGCTCCCGTGGTCCTGCACCGTGGACGAGGTGGCCAGGGCCTTCGCCCCGGTGCGCCCCATGGAGGGCAGCGCGCCGACCCGCTGGGCGCTGGCGTTCACCGACCCGGCCGACGGCGGTCCCCGCGTGGCCGAGTTCACCTGGGGGCTGTTCCAGCGACTGCTGCCGGGCTCCGGCTGAGATCTGTCGTGCCGTCAGTTCGGGGTCCCCCCTACGGCTCACCCAGCGCGCGCCTCCCCCGCCCCGGCCTGAGGATGCAAGGAGGACCGGCTGCCGCCGGTACCCGCCGCCAGCGCTCTCGGGAGACCTCGCCGTGACCGTCAGTCTCGAACAGTTGCGCCGTTGCCACATCGCCGTCGACCTCGGGGCCGCGAGGACCCGCGTGTACGTCAAGGGAGTGGGTCTCGTCGTCGACGAGCCCAGTGTCGCCGCCGTGAACATGCGTACCGGCTCGCTCATCGCGGTCGGCGCGCTCGCCGAACAGATGACCGGCCGCACGCCCGCCTACATCCGGGTGGCCCGGCCGGTCTCCGGCGGAACCGTGGTCGACATCGACATGGCCCAGCGCATGCTGCGCCACCTCCTCGGTGAGAAGCTCCGCCGTCAGCTGCGCCGCAAGCCCCGGCTGCGGGCCGCCGCGTGCACCCCGCACGACGCCGATCCGCTGGCCCAGCGGGCGACCGTCGAGACCCTCGTGGGACTCGGGGCCCGGCGGGTGGAGCTGGTCGACACCCTGATCGCGGCGGCCCTCGGCTGCGGGCTCCCGGTCGAGCAGCCGACCGCCACCATGATCATGGTGTGCGGGGCGGCGACCACCCAGATCGCCGTGCTCTCGCTCGGCTCGATCGTGACCGCCGTCCGCGTCCCGATCGGCGGCGAGGCCATCGACAACGCGGTCATCCAGCACCTGCGCCAGCACCACCAGCTGGTGCTGCCCAGCCAGTCGGTGCGCCCCCTGCAACTGGCGCTCCGGGGCAACGGCCTCACCCTCAACGGTCCGGCGACGACGGAGATCCACGGGCGGGACGTGGTCACCGGCCTGGCCCGTTCGGTCGAGGTCGACACCGCCGCCGTGCGCCAGGCGATCCACGCACCGCTCACCGCCGTGCTCGACGGGCTGGGCAAGGTGCTGCGCGACTGCCCGCCCGACCTGGTGGCCGACATCGCGGAGTCCGGGATCATGATGGTCGGCGGAAGCGCCCTGCTGCCGGGGTTCGACCAGATGCTGCGCGAAGCGACGGGCGTACCGGTGAACATCGCCGAACGACCGGACGTCTGCTCCGTCCTGGGACTGGGCGCGATGCTGGACGGCACGGTCCAGCCCCTGTCCCTCGCCCCGGTCGCGGGCTGAGAGCCGGAGCGCTCGCCGGTGGCCGGGACGGACCTCGACCTGCGGACCACCCTCCAGCACGTCGTGGACACCGCCACGGCGCTCACCGGGGCGCGCCACGGCGCACTGGCCCTCTTCCACGGGGAGGACCGCCGGGTCACCGACCTGTTCACCGCCGGGATGTCCGACGCCGAACGACGTGCCGTGGCCCCGCTCCTGCACGGACGCACGGGGCTTCTCGGGGCGCTGGTGGACGATGAGCGGGCCGTCCGCGTCGACGATCTGACGGCGCCGCCGCACTCCCGGGAGGTGCCGGCCCCGCTCACGGTCCGCTCCTTCCTCGCCGCCCCCGTCCGGGTCCACACCGAGGTGCTCGGCGGTCTCTGCCTGACTGCGGAGGAACCGGGCCGCTTCACCGACACGGAACGGACACTGCTGCGGCTGCTCGCCTCCCAGGCGTCCGCGGCGATCGGCGGCGCCCGCCTGCACGAGGCGGCGAGGCAGCGGGACCACTGGATCGAGGGAGCGGCCGCCGTCACCAGGGCGCTGCTGACCGGGGCGGGTACGACGGACGCCCTGACGACCGTCGCCGAGCGGGCCCGCGTGCTGGCCGGGGCGGCGGCCGGGGTGATCCTCCTGCCGACCCCGGGCGGCGGGATGGAGATCGTCGCGGCCTCCACCCTCGACGACCCGGCGGGCATCGTGGGCACGGCCATCGAGCCGGGATCCCCCGTCCTCGTCCAGCTGCTGGGCGGCGAGGAGGTCTTCATCGAGGACTCGGCGACGGACGAGCGGATGACGACCGCGGTGCGGTCCCGGTACGGCCCCAGCATGATGCTGCCGCTGCAGAGCGGGGGCCGGCTCATCGGCACGCTCGCCCTTCCCCGCGGACGCGGCGGCGCCCCGTACACGGCGATGGACCGGCTCCTCGCCTCCCAGTTCGCCTCCCAGGCCGCGCTCGCCCTGGTGATGGCCGACGCCCAGCATTACAGGGAGCAGCTGGCGGTCTACGAGGACCGCGACCGCATCGCCCGTGACCTGCACGACCTCGTCGTGCAGCGACTGTTCGCGACGGAGATGATGCTGGAGTCGACCCGGCGCGGTGATCTGGCCGGGGACACCGGGACGGCGGAGCTGCTCGGGCACGCGGTCGACGAGCTGGACTCCACGATCCAGGAGGTCAGGACCGCGATCTTCGCGCTCCAGCAACCGCCAGCCGAAGCGCCCACGACCTTCCGCGGCCGGGTCCTCAGGGAGACGGGTGGCGCGTCGGCGGTGCTGGGATTCCAGCCGTCGGTGCAGTTCACCGGGGCGGTGGACGCGCTGGTCGGGGAGCCGGTGGACGGCGAACTGCTCGACGTGCTGCGCGGGGCCCTGGCCGCCGCGCACCGGCGGGAGGGGGTGTCGGCCGTCGAGGTGGAGGTGGACGCGACGGCACGGCTGCCCGACGGGCGGGCGGCGGTGCGGCTCGTGGTCGCCGACGACGGGCGCGCCGAGGACGGCGAGCGGTCGCCCACGGTCACCTGGCAGGCGCCGCTCTGAGGGCGATCCGGGTGTTGGAGTGGGCCACGCCCGCGTCCTTCTTCAGTCGCCGCAGCAGGGTGTCCAGGGAGCCGGGGTCGGCCGCCGTGGCACGGACGAGGTAGTCGTGGCCGCCCGTCACGTGCACCACCTCGGTGATGCCGGGCAGGGTCAGCACCGAGCGCTCGAACTCCTCGTTCGTCGTGTCGAGACGCAACGACACGTCGATGAAGACGACGAGGCCCGAACGGGTGTCGGCGGCGGGGTCGACGATGACGGTGAAGCCGCGGATCACCCCGTCGCGGCGCATACGGCGTACGCGGTCGCCCGCCGCGTTGGCGCTGAGCCCCACGCGTACGCCCAGATCGCGGTACGAGATACGGGCGTCCTCCTGGAGAATGCCGAGGATCTCTCTGTCCAGCCGGTCCATACCGGTGATTCTCCCAGCCCGGTCCGGAAACGGCGTCCGAGCGGCCTCCCCGGGGGCCGCCCGGCGGGCCTCGGCCCATGGGACGCCTACGGTGCGCCGCCTCCTCGAATGGCTCAACCCGTCGTGCCCCGCCCTCCCCTTCCCCCTTGACTTGCGGTGTGGAGACAACCGCTGCGCAGTCCCCCGCCCCGGTCCGGAGAGAAGCCGCCGCCTTCCGGAACCTGATCACGGCTACGGTCGGCTTCACGCTGACCTTCTGGGCGTGGAACCTGGTCTCGCCGCTGTCGGGGGCCTTCAAGGACCGGCTGGATCTGAGCTCCTTCCAGCAGTCGCTGCTGGTGGCGGTGCCCGTGCTGGTCGGCTCGCTCGGCCGTGTCCCGGCGGGCGCGCTGACCGACAGGTTCGGCGCCAAGCTGATGTTCCCCCTCGTCTCGGCGCTGACGGTCGTCCCGGTGCTGCTGCTCATCCCGGCGAAGGACAACTACGCGGCCATGCTGGCCGTCGGATTCCTGCTCGGCCTCGGCGGGACGACGTTCGCGATCGGGATCCCCCTGGTCAACTCGTGGTTCCCGCCCGCGAAACGAGGGCTGGCGCTGGGCATCTTCGGCATGGGGATGGGCGGAGTCGCGCTGTCCGGATACTTCACGCCGCGGATCGCCGAGCACGACGTGAACCTGCCGTTCTGGATCGTCGCCGGCGCGCTCCTCGTCTACTCGCTCCTCGCCGCGGTCCTCATCACCGACCACCCTGACCGCAAGGTGCCCGAGGACTCGCTGGGCCACCGGCTGGGGCAGGCGGGCCGGCTGCGGGTGACCTGGGAGCTGTCCGCCCTGTACGCGATCGGCTTCGGCGGCATCGTCGCCTTCGGCGTGTACCTGCCGACATACCTGAAGACCTGGTACGAGATGTCACCGACCGAGGCGGGCACCAAGGCGGCGGGGTTCGCGCTGGTCACCGTCGTCTTCCGGCCGGTGGGCGGCTGGCTGTCGGACCGGATCCACCCGGCCCTCGTCACGGCCGCGGCACTGCTGCTGGCGGCGCTGATGGCCGTCGTCCAGGCCTTCGACCCGCCGCTGTACCCTCTCGGCACCATCGCGCTGCTCGCCATGGCGGCCGGACTCGGCACCGCGAGCGGGAGCGTCTTCGCCCTGGTCTCGCAGGTGACGCCGCAGGCCGCGGTGGGCAGCGTCACCGGCATCGTCGGCGCGATGGGAGGGCTGGGCGGGTTCGTCCCCCCGCTGGTCATGGGCGCCATCTACAGCGCGAAGAGCTCGTACTCGATCGGATTCATGCTCCTCTCCGACCTGGCGCTGGCGGGCGCGGTCTACGCCTACGGCCGGATGCGGACCCTCCGGCGCGACGGCTGACCGCGGCTCCGGCCGGGTGCGTCGCGGTGGCGCACACCGGATGCCGCGGTGGCACACACCGGGTGCGGGCTTGCGGGCACCCCATAGGCTCGGCGGGTGACCTCTCTTCTGCCCGCGCTGCGCGGAGCGTCCGGCCGGACGGACTCCCCCGAGGCCGTCCGGTTCGGCGAACACGTCCTGACCTACGCACAGTTGGCCGAGGCGTCCGACGCCCTCGCCACCCGGATCGCGGGGGCGGGCCGCGTCGCCGTCTGGGCGACGTCCACCCCGGAGACCGTCGTCGCCGTCGTGGCGGCACTCCGGGCGGGGGTGCCCGCCGTACCGCTCAACCCCAAGACCGGCGAGCGGGAACTGGCGCACATCGTCGCGGACAGCGCGCCCTCGGCGGTTCTCGCCGGGGCGGCCGACGTACTGCCGCCCGCGCTGGGCGGCCTGGACCGGCTGGACGTCGCCACGGCTGCGCCGGTCCGGGCCGCCGGAGCCGTGCTGCCCCCCGAGCCCTCCGGTGAGTCCCCCGCCCTGGTCGTCTACACCTCGGGCACGACGGGCCCGCCCAAGGGGGCCGTCCTGCCCCGCCGGGCGATCGCCGCTTCGCTGGACGCGCTGGAGGACGCCTGGTCCTGGACCGGTGAGGACGTCCTCGTCCACGCCCTGCCGCTGTTCCATGTGCACGGGCTGATCCTGGGGATCCTCGGCCCGCTGCGCAGGGGCGGTTCCGTCCGTCACCTCGGCAGGTTCTCCGTCGAGGGGGTGGCCAGGGAGCTGCTCTCCGGGGGCACGATGCTGTTCGGCGTGCCGACGATGTACCACCGGCTCGCCGGCGCGCTGACCGGTGCGGACGGCCCCGGGAACCTCGCGAAGGCCCTCGCGGGCGCGCGGCTGCTGGTCTCCGGCTCGGCGGCGCTCCCGGTCCACGACCACGAACGGATCGCCGCGGCCACCGGGCGCACGGTCGTCGAGCGGTACGGGATGACCGAGACCCTCATGAACACGGGCGTACGGGCCGACGGGGAGCCCCGCGCCGGGACGGTCGGGCCCCCGCTGTCGGGCGTCGAGCTCAGGCTCGTCGAGGAGGACGGCACCGTGCTCGGGGACACCGCGTCCATCGGCGAGATCCAGGTGCGCGGGCCGAACCTCTTCACCGGGTACCTGAACCGCCCGGACGCCACGGCGGCCGCCTTCACCGAGGACGGCTTCTTCCGCACGGGCGACATGGCCACGCTCGACCCCGACGGCTATGTCAGGATCGTCGGCCGCAAGGCCACCGACCTGATCAAGAGCGGCGGCTACAAGATCGGCGCGGGCGAGATCGAGAACGCCCTCCTGGAGCACCCCGGCGTGCGGGAGGCGGCCGTCACCGGTGAGCCGGACGCGGACCTGGGCGAGCGGATCGTCGCCTGGGTGGTGCCCGAGGACCCGGCGTCGCCCCCCGGCGAGCAGGAGCTCGCCGCACATGTGGCGGACCTGCTGGCGCCGCACAAGCGCCCGCGCGTCGTCCACCACCTCGACGCCCTTCCCCGCAACGAACTGGGCAAGATCATGAAGAGGTCGCTCGGTGGCTGACTCCGGGTGCGCCCGCGTGTCGGCGCGGGAGGCGATCTCCGCCGTCGCGGGGAGCTTCACGGAACACCGGCCGGCGGCGCGCCCCGCACCGGCGGACGGCCCGCTCGGCTGGAGCGGTTACGGGGAGTCCAGGGCGCGCGCCTCGGCACGGACCGGCGAGGAGGAGTCCGTCGTGTACGGGACCGCCGCCGTCGGGGGCCGGGAGTGCGTCCTGGTGTCGTTCGAGTTCGGTTTCCTCGGCGGCTCGCTCGGCAGCCGCACCGGAGACCGTCTGGAGGCCGCGTACACGCTGGCGGCCGAGCGGCGGCTGCCGCTCGTCTCGCTCGTCGCCACCGGGGGCAGCCGGATGCAGGAGGGCATGATCGCGCTGGTACAGCTGCAGCGCGTGGCTCGCGCGTCGACCTCGCTGAGGGCGGCTGGGCTGGCGCAGATCGCCGTGCTGCGGGATCCGACGACCGGCGGGGGCTGGGCCACCGTGGGGGCCGGCGCCGATGTGGTGCTGGCGCTGCCCGGGGCGCAGATCGGCTTCGCGGGCTCCCGGGTGCGGCCCGCCGACGCGGATCCGTACGCGTACACGGCGGAGGGACAGCTGGCGGCCGGACAGATCGACGCGGTCGTCGCGCCGGAGGAGCTGCCCGTGACCCTGGGCCGCTGGCTGGCCGCGCTCACCGTCACCGGCCCGGTGCAGGCCGCCCCGGTGCCGGAGGCCCTGTCGGCCGCGGAGCTGCCGGCCACCGGCTGGGACGCGGTGGAGCAGGCGCGGGCGGCGGACCGGCCCAGGGCGGAGGCCTATCTGGACGCCTACTTCGACCACCGGCTGCCGCTCGCGGGGGACCGCTGCGGCGGCCGGGACCCGGGGCTGCTCTGCGGGGTGGGCACGCACGCCGGACGGGCCGTGGCGTACGCCGCGCAGTGCGGCACCGCGACCCGTCCGGCGGGCTACCGCACGGCCGCCCGGGTGATCCGGCTCGCGGACCGGCTCGGCCTTCCCGTGCTCACCCTGATCGACACCCCGGGCGCGGCCAACGACGCCGAGGCCGAACGGGCGGGCGCGGGCGCCGCCATCGCGGACGTCTTCGCGGCGGTCGCCGGCGCCCGGGTCCCCGTGACGACGCTCGTGATCGGCGAGGGCGGCTCCGGCGGGGCACTCGCCCTGGCCTCGCCGGACAACACCCATGTCACCGCCGACAGTTACTTCTCGGTGATCGCGCCGGAGCCGGCGGCGGCCATCCTGAAGCGCGGTCCGGACGAGGTGCGGTCCACCGCCGACCAGCTCAGGCTGCGCCCGCAGGACCTGGTGGAGCTCGGAGTGGCCCGGTCGGTGGTCGGCCCCGCGCGGGCTCAGGACACCTGACGGTCACCGGACAGGGCACGCCCGGGAGACCGGACGTGCCCTGCGCGGACCGGTGACGACGCTTCGTCAGCAGTTGACCGTGCGGTCGTAGTTCCCGAGGACCCCGCGGTAGACGTACAGATGGCTGGTACCGGCGGACATCACGTAACACGGGCTGTCCGGGGCCAGCGAGACGACGACCTTCACCGCACGCTCGCCCCCGCACTTGTTCGAGAGAAGGACGTCGAAGCCGGTGGTCGTCTGCGTGACCATGCGGCCGATGCAGGTCGGGGCCGTCGTCGCGGCGGCGGCCGGCGTCGCTGAGATGATCATGGTTCCGCCCAGAGCCGCAGCGGTCACCGCGGCCTGTGCCGCCCTCCGGGTCATACGCATCAAGGACTCCTTGCCGAGAAGGTGGTTACGCAACAGGCGGCAGGCTATGACGACTTGCGCATAATCCGCGCATAGAGTGCGCACAACTCGCCCTCGGTCAGCCGGTCTCGCGGACAGCCGCACGCACGGCAGGGAGTAACGGTGCATTTCGCCCTTCTCGGCCCGCTGGAAGTCTCCCGCGACGGCGGACGGGTCGGCCTGGGCTCCGCCAAGCAACGCCTGCTGCTGGCAGCCCTGCTCCGGCGTCCGTCCGAGACCGTGCCGACCGCGGCACTCACCGTGGCGCTCTGGGGCGACGACCCGCCGGCCTCCGCCGCCGCGAACCTCAGGACCTATGTGCGCGGTCTGCGGACCGCTCTGGGCGACGGCGCCCCCTGGGACGGGGTCGCGCGCACACCGGGCGGCTACCTGCTCCGGGTCGAGCCGGGACAGCGGGACGTCGACGTCTTCGAGGAGGCGGCGGCCGACGGCCGGCGGGCCCTGACCCTGGGCGATCCCGCCCGCGCGTGCGAGGAGCTGGACCGCGCCCTGGGCTTGTGGCGTGGAGCGTTCCTCGAAGGGCTGCCGCTGTCGGACGCGCTCGACCGCTGGGCGGGCCGGCTGGAGGAGCGCCGCTGGAACGCCGAGGAGGACTACGCGGAGGCCCTGATCGCGGAGGACCGCTGTCCGGAAGCGGTCCTCCGGATGCGGGGGCTGGTCGAGCACCGTCCGCTGCGACAGGGCGCCTGGCTCCATCTGATGCTGGGCCTCTTCCGGGACGGCGACGTGGCGGGGGCGCTGGAGGCCCACCGCCGGGCGCGCGAGGTGCTGGTCCGCGAGACCGGCCTCGAACCCGGCCCCGAACTGGAAAGCCTGCACAGGGACATCCTCCGTCAGCGCCCGGTGCCCGCACGGGCCACGCCTGCCCCGGTGGCCCCCAGACCCAGGCAGCTTCCCCTCGTCACAGCCGGATTCGTCGGCCGCGATGCCGCGCTCGCCGCGCTCGACTCCTCCCTCGGCAGCGGGTCCGGCGGGCCGGGAACCGCGGCGATCACCGCGGTCTCCGGAATGGCCGGCGTCGGCAAGACCGCTCTCGTGCTGCACTGGGCCCACGGGGTGGCCGACCGCTTCCCCGACGGCCAGCTCCACGTGAACCTGCGCGGATACGACGAAGAGGGCCCGCTGCCGGCCGCCGACGCCCTGAGGGGGTTCATCGAGGCGTTGGGCGTACCCCAGGCGCGGATACCCTCCGGCACGGAAGCCCGCACGGGCCTCTTCCGCAGCTTGCTGGCCTCTCGGCGCGTGCTCGTGGTCCTGGACAACGCGCGGGACTCCGCGCACGCGCGGCCGCTGCTGCCCGGCGCCGGGGAGAGCGTGGTGGTCGTCACCAGCCGGGAGCGGATGCACGGGCTGGTGACGACCGAAGGGGCGCGGCCGCTCACCCTGGACGTACTGACCGAGCAGGAGTCGACCGGCCTGCTCGTCCGCCGCCTCGGCGGGCGGATCGCCGCCGAACCGGCCGCGGCGGCGGAGATCGTCGCCGCCACCGGACGGCTCCCCCTCGCCCTCGCCGTCGTCGCCGCACGGGTGGCGGACCATCCGTCCTTCTCCCTCCAGGTCTTCGCGGCCGAGCTCCGTCCCGCGGGGGCGCTGCTGAACGCGCTGGAGGACGGCGACGCGCGGCGGATCCTGTCCTGGTCCGCGCTCGCCCTCACCGACGGGGCGGCACGCCTCTTCCGCCTGCTCGGACTCCACCCCGGCCCCGACCTGACCCTGGACGCGGCGGCGGCGCTGGCCGGAGCCCCGGAGCCCGCCGTCCGGCCTCTGCTCCGGGAGCTGACCCGGCTGCACCTGCTGACCGAGCACTCCCCCGGGCGATACCTCTTCCACGATCTGCTGCGGGCCTACGCGGCCGATCTCGTGCGGACCTCGGAGCCGCCCGCGGCACGCGGCGACGCGCTGGAGAGGCTGTACGACCACTTCCTGCACCGTGCTCACGCGGCGGCCGTACTCGTGCAGCCGCAGTGGCCGGCCGTCACGCCCGTGCCCCGGCTGCCGGCCAACAGCGGAGAGCACGTCCGGGACGCCGACACCGCCCTCGCCTGGTTCGCCGCCGAGCACCAGGTCCTGCTGCGCACGGTGGCACAGGCCGAGCGGCACGGCTTCGAGGCGTACAGCTGGCAGCTGGCCTGGGCACTCACCGCCTACCTGGCACCCCACGGTCTGTGGCAGGACCAGCGCGTGGTCCAGGAGACCGCACTCGCCGCCGCCGAAAGAGCCGGCGATCCGGCAGGGCAGGCCATGGCCTGCCGCCTGCTCGCCCGCGCCGAATCCCGTCTCGGGGATCTCGGTGCCGCGGAGAGCCGGTTACGCCGTTCCCTCGATCTGTACGCCCGCCTGGGCGACGCCACCGGCCAGGCGCAGACCCTGCACAACTACGTCGAACTCTGTTACATGGACGGCCGGCTGGCGGAGGCGCTGCGGCACGGCGACGACGCCCTGCGTCTGTACCGCCTTTCCGGCAACCGGGACGGAGAGGCACGCACCCTGAACGCGATCGGGTGGCTGCACGCCGCGGAGGGAGACTACGAACGGGCCATCGAGAGCTGTTCCCAGGCCCTCGAACGGCAGCGGCACGCAGGTGACCGCAACGGCCAGGCCGCCACCCTGGACAGCCTCGGCTTCGCCTATCACCATCTGGCCCGTCATGACCGCGCGGTCACGAGCTACGAGGAGGCCGTCGTCCTGTTCCGGGCCTCGGCGGACCGCTACCACGAGGCGGAGACCCTGGTCCGGCTCGGTGAGACGCTCCTGGCGACGGGCGACACCCGGCGGGCCGAGGACGTCTGGCGCCGTGCCGCCGTGATCTTCGACGCGCTGGGGGACCCGGAGGCCGACTCCGTACGGGAGCGCCTCGCCCTCGTCCGTGAGCCGTGACCTTCCGGCTGTGCGACCGCCCCGCCGGCGGTGCTTCGGCGCGCCGCCGGAGCAGCCGTTGGCTAGCGTGACGGGAGAGCCGTCCGTCGCGTGGAGAGAGGTTCGAGTCATGGCCGCAGAATCCGAGGGAACCCCGTGCTGGGCCGACGGTACGTTCGGCGACCTCGAAGGGGCGAAGCGCTTCTACGGTGAGCTCCTGGGCTGGACGTACGGGGAGTCCATGCCGGAGTACGGCAACTACACGCAGGCCCACGCGGACGGCAAGGCGGTCGCCGCGCTGTCGCCTCCCGTGCCGGGCCAGGAGGCGCCGAACGCCTGGTGCCTGTACCTCGCCTCGCCGGACGCCGCCGCCACCACCGCGAAGATCCGCGAGCACGGAGGCGAGGTGCTGGTGGAACCGATGCGGGTCGGCGACTTCGGGACGATGGTGCTGGCCTCCGACCCCGGCGGGGCGGCTTTCGGAGTGTGGCAGGCGGGCACCCACAAGGGCTTCGAGGCGCAGGCCGTGCCCGGTGCCTTCTCCTGGGCCGAGATCTACACCCGGGAGCCGGAGAAGGCCGACACCTTCTTCTCGTCGGTCTTCGGGTACCGGGTGAAGCACCTGGACGACGACGCCGTCGACTTCTCGCTCTACGACCTGGGTGCCGACCCGGTGCTCGGCCGGATGAGGATGGGTGAGGAGTTCCCGCCCCAGGTGCCGGCCCATCTGAACGTCTACTTCGGTGTCGCCGACTGCGACGCGGCGGTGGAGAAGGCGAAGTCGCTGGGTGCGCAGCTCCGGTTCGGGCCGATGACCATCCCGTTCGGCCGGTTCGCCTCGCTGACGGATCCGCAGGGTGCGGTGTTCTCGCTGTTCGACCCCTCGACGACCGGGGGCGAGATGCCGGGCGTCACCGAGGTCATCTGACGGGCGGGTCCCCGCACCCCTCCCAGGCGTCCGTCCGGGCACGCGCGAGGAGCGCGCGGAGCCGGGGAGCGACCTCCTCGCCCACCCGGTAGGCCTCCTCCAGGTGCGGGTAGCCGGAGAGGATGAACTCGCCGATGCCCAGGCGCCGGTACTCGTGGAGCCGCTGGGCGACCTCGTCGTGCGAGCCGACCAGGGCCGTGCCGGCTCCCTCCCGTACGAGACCGATGCCCGCCCAGAGGTTCGGGGCGACCTCCAGCTTCGCGGCGTCGGCGGACCCTCCGTGCAGCGCGGCCATCCGGGCCTGGCCGGTGGAGTCCATACGGGCGAACCGGTCCTGGCTGGCGCGGACCGCCTCCGGGTCGAGGCCCGCGAGGATGCGGTCCGCCTCGGCCCACGCCTCGGCGGCGGTGTCCCGGCTGATGATGTGCAGGCGGAGTCCGTAGCGCAGTTCGGGGGCCGCGGCGCGGAGTCTGTCGATGCGCCCGGCCAGGGCCGCCGGGGGTTCGCCCCAGAGCAGCTGTACGTCGGCCCGGCGCGCGGCGACGGCCTCGGCGGCCGGGGAGGCTCCGCCGAAGTAGAGCGGTACGGGGTACCGGACGGCGGGCTCGTGGAGCTGGGCGCCGTCGATCCGCAGGTGCTCACCGTGGTGGTCGACGCGCCTGCCCTCCAGGAGGTCGCGCAGAACGCCCATCACCTCGTCGGTGCGCGCGTAGCGCCCGTCGTGGTCCACGTGGTCGCCGTAGGCCCGCTGTTCGGCCGGATCACCGCCGGTGACGACATTGAGGCGGAGCCGCCCCCCGGCGAACCGGCGGAAGGCGTCGGCCTGCTGGGCCAGCAGGGTCGGGCTGGCGAACCCCGCGCGGAAGGCGACCAGGAACCCGATCCGGTCGGTGTGCTGGGCCAGGGCCGCCGTGAGGATCCACGGATCGACGCATCCGAGCCCCACGGGGGTCAGCAGCGAGTGGAACCCGGACTGTTCGGCGGCGCGTGCCACCTGGGTCAGGTAGCCGATGTCCGCGGGGCGGCGGGTGGCGGCGCCGGTCCTCCCCTGCACGGCCGTGACACCGCCGGGGTCGCGGCCGTCTCCGCCCGTGGGCAGGAACCAGTGGAGCAGGAGCGGATTGCCGGACATACGGGATCCTCGTGGACGGCGGCGGGGGACGCACGACGGACGTACGGATGCGCGGGCGCACCGTCGGCCGGGGTGTTCCGGGAGGCGTGGGCGGGGCCGCGAGGGCGTCGGGGCCGGCCCGGTGTCACGTCAGCGGCAGGACGGACAGAGCATCGTCGAGACGCGCAGGAGGTCCACGTGACGCCGCGACACGAGAGCTGTGGCCATACGGGCATCCTGGTGGTGGGGCGGGGACGGCGACAAGTGCCGCCCGTATGCCGGACGGTTCGGGCCGGCGGGCCGGGCGGGCGTGGTGTCCGCGGGGGCGGCTCCCGTGAGGTCCCCCCAGCCGTGCCGGAGGCTCAGGGCTGCGGATCGCGGGCGTCGTAGCGGGCGAAGCCGGGCCGGCGCAGCCCGAGCAGGCACACCACCAGCACGCACGCGACGCCGCCGCCGGTGACCGCCACGGCCGGTGACGTCAGGTCGGCGACGGAGCCGGCCACGAGGTCGCCGAGCCGGGGGCCTCCGGCGACGACGACGATGAACACGCCCTGCAGCCGGCCCCGCATGTCGTCCGGGACCGCCGCCTGGAGCATGGTGTTGCGGAAGACCATCGAGATGGAGTCCGCGCACCCGGCGAGCGCCAGCAGGATCAGTCCGAGCCAGAGCTGCCGGGTGAGCCCGAACACGGCGATGGCGCCGCCCCAGCCGCAGACGGCGATCAGGACGGCGAGCCCGTGGCGCCGGATGCGGCTCAGCCAGCCCGAGAACACGCTGCCGAGCAGGGCTCCCAGCGCGGGGGCGGCGACGAGCAGTCCGGTGGTCTTCGCGTCGCCGCCGAACCACACCACGGCGACCACGGGGAAGAGCGCGCGCGGGTGGGCCAGCACCATGGCGCTCAGGTCGCTGAAGAAGGTCATCCGCAGGTTGGGCCGGGTACCGAGGAAGCGCAGACCGTCCATCACGGACGCCCGACCGGTGCTGTTCTCCCCGTCCTTCCGGCCGGGCAGCATCGAGGGCAGCCGCCACATCGCGTACAGCGAGGCGGTGAAGGTGACGGCGTCGACGGTGTACGCCGCGCGGTAGCCCCACCAGCCGACGATGAGGCCGCCGGCCATCGGCCCCGCCAGACCGCCCGCGGTCGACGTCATGGCGTTGAGCGCGTTGGCGGCCGGCAGTTGTTCGGCGGGGAGCAGCCGGGCGATCATCGAGCTGCGGGCCGGGGAGTTGAGGGCGAAGCAGACCGCCTGGAGGGCGACGACCGCGTAGAGCAGCCCCACGTGTTCGACCCCCGCGAAGGTCACCACGGCGAGCACCACGGAGAGCAGGAACGAGCCGGTGGCGCTGAGGAGCCCCAGCTTGCGCCGGTCGACGGTGTCGGCGACCGCCCCGCTGTACAGCCCGAGGAGGACCAGCGGGACGAACGAGCAGAGACCGATCAGCCCGACGGAGAAGGCGGACCCGGTGATGTCGTAGACCTGGAGGGAGACGGCCAGGGCGGTCATGCCCTGGCCGATCCAGGAAACCGTGTTCCCGAACCAGAGCCGCCGGTAGTCGGGCGAGGAGCGCAGGGGTGTCAGGTCGGCGAGTATGCGTGTGCGGGGTACACCTTGTTTGGCTGTTTCGGTCACACGGGATGGTAGCCAGCCCGCCCGTGAGGAGGCACGCGACAGGGTCACGCTCCCGTGGTGGAGCCGGGGCGGACGATCATCAGTACGGTGACCGTGGCCCACAGCAGGTTGAACACACCGGTCAGCATGGCCAGGCGGGCGGCCGCCGCAGGAACCGCGGCGGTGGTGTCGTCGGCCCGCAGGGCGGTGAGGGCGCTGTCCTGGCCGGGCAGGATCCGCAGGACCAGCAGGCCCGCGGCGGCGGCGGTCAGCAGGATCGACGTGATCAGCCATGCGCTGCCGAGTACGCCGAGGCTGCCGGCTGTGGCGAACCCGAACACGGGTACCGCGATGCCGACGGCGCCGTAGACGCGGCAGACGCGGTGCAGCAGCCGCAGGTTCGACCGCGCGTCGCCGTCGCCGGGGCTGCCGTGTGCCGTGCGCAGGGCCTTGGGGAACATGCTCGCGGCGACGGTGACCGGGCCGATGGCCAGGACCGCGGCAAGGACGTGCAGGGAGAGGAAGAACTTCGTCATCGGCGGGGCTCCCCGGCCGGGGGGAGGGCGCGGCGGCGGCCGGTGACCTTCGAGGCGGGCAGCCGTCCGGCCCTGGAGGTGCCGGTCAGGGTGTCGCCGGTGACCGTCACGTCGAAGGCCAGGTTCAGGCGCAAGGGCGTGGTGACGGCCTGCTTCCAGGTGAGGCGGTCGCCCTCCAGGCGGACGTCGCCCAGCGGTACCTCCTCCCCCGCGCCGTGGGCGGCCCCGCGCAGGAGGCCGTCCTCCCGGCGCAGTTCGACGACGGCCTCGACGAGGCCGATGGGTGTGGACACGGACAGGTCCCAGACGCCTTCTACGGGCATGTGCGCGGTGTTCCTTCGGGTCAGGGTGGACGAGGGTGGGGGCCGGACCTCGGTCAGGCGGCGGTCGGGACAGGCCCCCGGTCACGCCAGACGACGCCGCGCCGTTCGTACGCGAACAGTTCCTCGACGGCGTGGGCGATCCGCGGGCCCACCTCGCGCTCCAGGAGGTGGAGGGCGAGGTCGAGACCGGAGGTGACACCGGCACCGGTGACGAGGTCGCCGTCGTCGACGACACGTGCCCGTACCGCGTGGACCCCGGTGGCGTCGAGCATGTCCAGGCCGAGGTGGTGGGTGGTGGCGTGGCGGCCTTCCAGGAGGCCGGCCATGGCCAGGACGAGGGTGCCTCCGCACACCGCGCCGACGATCACCTCGGGGTCGGCCACGGCGGTCCTCAGCAGGGCGGGAAGACCGGTGGTGAGCGTGCGGCCCAGCAGGACCGGGACGGACGCGTCCTGCTGCCGGTCGCCGGCGTCCGGCGCGGGCCCGTCGGCCTCGTCCGGCGCGGCGACGCGGCCCGAGGCTCCGGGCACGAGGACCAGGTCCGCCCGTGCGGGGTCCAGGGCGGCCGTGGCACGGAGCGCCAGGCCCCCGGTGCCGCCGGCCACCTCACGCGGTCCCTCCGCGGACGCGAGTTCCACGGTGACCAGTCCGCCGGAGGCGGCGCCTCCCGCGTGGAGCACTTCGTACGGTGCGATGACGTCGAGGGGGTCGAAACCATCGAAAAGGACGATCTGGGCGTGCATCGAGAAGGGTCCTCAGCGTCGGGCGGCCCGGTCCTCGCCGGGGTCGTCACCGACGCTAATCAGGGATTCCGCCGCCTCCCAGAGGCAGGATCGCCATGTGTCAACGGGATAGTGCCAGGGGATGTGGGCAGTCCGTCCGGGCTGAGCCGCAGACAGGAGTCCTGGCTGTAATCCGGTGCAGGGGTAGCTTTGCGCCATGCACACCGTCGCCGTTCTCGCGCTGGACAAGGTGATCCCGTTCGACCTGTCCACCCCGATCGAGGTCTTCACCCGCACCCGGCTGCCGGACGGCCGTCCCGGCTACCAGATCCGCGTCTGCGCCGAGGAGGAGGAGACGGACGCGGGCGCCTTCGCGCTGCGCGCACCCTGGGGCCTGGAAGGGCTCACGGGCGCGGACACGATCATCGTGCCCGGCACGGCCGACCCGGCGGCACCGCTCGCCCCCGCCGTACGTGACGCGCTGCGGGCGGCCGCCCGGGACGGCACACGCATCGCCTCGATCTGCTCGGGCACGTTCCCGCTGGCCGCCACGGGCCTTCTGGACGGGCTGCGGGCCACCACCCACTGGATCGCGGCCGACCTCCTGGCCGCCACCTATCCGGACGTCGAGGTCGACCCCGGCGTCCTGTACGTCGACAACGGCCGGATCCTCACCTCGGCCGGTGCGGCGGCCGGACTGGACCTGTGCCTGCACATGATCCGCTCGGACTACGGCTCGGCCGTCGCCGCCGACGCGGCCCGGCTGTCCGTCATGCCCCTGGAACGGGAGGGCGGACAGGCGCAGTTCATCCTCCACGACAACGCTCCCACCCCTCAGGGCAGCACGCTCGAACCGCTGCTCGCCTGGCTCCAGGACAACCTGGCCACCGACCTCACCCTCAGCGACATCGCGGCCCACGCCGGCATCAGCACGAGGACCCTGATCCGCCGCTTCCGCGAACAGACCGGCACGACCCCCCTGCAGTGGCTGCACCGCGCCCGGATCCGGCAGGCCCAGCACCTCCTGGAGGCCACCCAGCACACGGTGGAACGCATCGGTTCCCAGGTCGGCTTCGGTTCGCCGACGGCCTTCCGCGACCGCTTCAAGAAGACGACGGGCGTCAGCCCGCACCGCTACCGCCGCGCGTTCGGCTGACACCGCTCGCGCGACGGCGCACGTCCTTCACGCGGTGGTCCCTCCCGCCCCGAGGGCAGGAGGGACCACCAGGCGCGTTCCTAGGGAAGGAACTCCCAGGACGGACCGTCGGGGGCGAGGTTGCGGGAACACAACGTCACGTCCCGGCCCCTGAGATAGTCCAGCAGCCACTCACCGAACGTCATCTCGTAGAGGGTCCACGCCGGGCTGTCGAACTCCTGGACCACGACCCGCCAGGGGGACGAGGCGTCGTCGGGAACGCGGAGGAAGACGGCCTCCCCCGTCGTGGCCGTCGCCACCGGCATCAGTTCGCCGGGGCCGCTTCCCACCGGAGCGGGCAGGAATTCCGCCATGTCCTCCTCGCGCCAGAGTTCGAGATCCCTTCTGACCATCACACCCAGACTGTGCAGAAGATGACCGGCGGGATGCTTCAGATAAAGCTGCCCATTGACCGAAATGGATCCGTAGGCGTCGACGATCTCACGGAAATCCGAGGGGAATGCAATTCCGAGTTCCCTCTCCAGACCGATCCACGGCGCGGGATCCGACCAGTTGAACCGGGGTTCACCCAACAGGGCCCGGACCTCTGAAAGCACTGCCACCACTATTCCCCTCCTAGCACGTCGAACCTCTGCCGGTCGGGGAGTTGATCGCGGTGCACGAGCGGTGTCTCCACGATGTCTCCCTGAGGCCCGTACGCGGTCATTCCGACCTGCACGAGTGCGGGAACGGCCGAGTGCGGATCCCCGTGGACGGGAACGACCGACATGAAGCGGGCGCCCTCCGCACTCCTGCCTCGTGGCGGGGAGGCCGTCGGGGACTTCTTCGCCTGCCCCGGTGCGGTCCTCCGGTCCGGAACCCCGGTCGCCGACGGGGTCGCCCCGACCGCACCGGCGGACGCGGCGCAGTAGGACGGCACGGCCGCCTCCTCCCAGGCAGCCACGCACGGGCCGGGCGCCGGGACCGGCGGGTCCGGGCGCCCGGCACCCACCGGACGGGGCATCCGAAGTGACCGACGTCACTTCACTCCGGTCTCCTGCGGGGAGAGTGGGCCCGTACCTTCGAGCCTTCGAGACGTATCTTTTCACGGGGGTGGGCGGACTCATGGTGCCGGACCGTTCGACATGTGTCCGTTTCACGGTCGGGGCGGCCCGGTTTTTCGTCAGAGGTGTTCTCTGGGGAATCGCAGCGACGCTGATCGCCCTGAGTGCGTGGATAATCCGGCTCATCGCCATGGGCGGCGGTGGCACGGGAATAGCCTTATGGGCTGCTGCCCTTGTCGTCCCGGGCGCGCTTTTCACTCTGGTCGTGCGCTACCAACGCGGCAGAACTCGCGCCGATCATTCCCGGAACGTCCGCTTCCCGTCAGTCTCCGGCGCCGAACGCGAGAAGGCCGCTCCGTCGCCTCCGGCTACCGACTGACAGGCTGCCCGCCGAATGACCTGATGGCCGGGCACGCACGCGGACGAAGGCAGGGCCTCCTGGCGGCAGTCGGCCGGGACGGTGGTCCCGGCCTGCCAGGAGGCCCTGTGCGAGGAGTCGCGGATTCAGGCGCCGTCGACCGGCTTCCTCATCCCGGAGGGGACGTTCGCCCTCCTCGACCGGCGTGTCCTGCTCAGTAGATGCTGCGGAGACCGAGCACGTCTCCCTTGCCCAGCGTCCTCGCTATCGTCGAGCAGCGGATGGAGTTGGTGGTCATCGTGAGGTTCGAGTGCGCCGAGGAGACGTGGCCCATCCCGAAGACGTGCCCGGCCTCGTGCGTGCCCACGGAGCGGATGTCGTACAGGTTGGAGCAGCTGCTGGTCGGCGAGTTCGTGAAGTCGTAGTCGGTGGTGTTGAACCGGACATCTGCTTCACGAAGGTCGTTCTTTACTCCCGGGGTGGGCCAGGACCACCAGCAGGTGGTGGCGACGACACCGCTCTTGAGGTTGCCGGCGTCCCAGGTGCTCTTCCCGTCCCGAGCAGTGCACGAGGAACTGCTGTTGATGTCGGCCTCGTAGGTGGTGGTGCCCGAGTAGTGCGAGCTCGCGGAGACCGAGTCACCGTAGCCGCAGTTGTTGTAGCTGCCGGTGATGTTGTTGATGGCGTCGGCGAAGGCGGCCTGGGCGCTGCTGCGGGAGAGGCCGCCCGGCATGCCTCCGTCGCCGATGTACCAGTTGTAGGTGCCGTACTCCTTGAGGTCGTTCGTGGAGTAGGCGCCGTCACTGCAGGCGCCCGTGGCGCTGGTGGAGTCCAGGTCCGGGATCTCGGGCTCCACCCCGGAGGAGGAGTCGAGCGCGTCCGGGTCGACGCTCTCCGGCTCGTCGGTCACGTCGTCCGTGGTCGTGCTGGGGTTCCCGAGGCTGTCGGCGGCGTCGATGCCACCGGTGGGGGCGTCCGGACTCGAGTCACTCAGGTTGTAGGAGACGACGCCGTCGGCCGACACCTCCAGGCTGAAGCCCATCGACTCGCCGTCGGTGGTCAACGTGTCGACGCCCACGGCGGTGTTGGGTTCCGGCACCGTCACCCCGGTACCGCCGAAGGTGACCACACGGCCGACCACGGGACAGCTGATCACCGACGTGCCCGCCGGCAGCGTGCTGACGGTCAGATCCCCGGTGGCGGGCGGACAGACCTGCGGTCCGTCCAGACCTCCCCCGTCGGCGTACGCTCCGCCGCCGACGAACGGGACGGAAGCCGCCAGAGCGAATGCCGCAATTCCCCTGACCGCGAGTCTCCAGTTATTCCTAGCCACTCTCTACCCCCAGTTGTCCGTATTGCGTGAAGATCCATTCGGATTCACGGAGAAGTTAGCGGCCGGGCGAACATTTTCGGTACTGGATTTCAGGCCGACCACATTTCGGCCAACTTCCACGAAGAGCGGAATGCAAAGATCCGGCAAAACGGAACCAGTCACCCCTGCTTGAACCCGGTAGCAGGAGGTTTCAACCGTTTTCGAACCGTACGGAACACGCCAGCCGCAGAGTCGCACGAATAGAGCGAAGTGGGCGGAGTGGGCGGCGATTTCCGGATATTCGAACTCACAGAATTAATTCATTGACGGCGTGCACTCAAGGCTGCTTTCCTCTGTGTGCGTCCGGTGAAGATCCAAGCCTTGGGGGAGGGTGGACGGACTTCTTACGCGGCCCTGTGTTCCGTACCGTCCGCACACCTCTACGGCTCTCCTGCCCGCACGCGTCCCGATGCCGCGACGCGTGCGCCTCCGCCACCCGTGTCCTGCGTGGCGGGGATTTCGCCATTGCTGTGTTTTCCCGCGGCCCCTGAGGGGCCGCGCCGTAGATGGAGCGAGATGAGAAGAACCATATGGTCCACGATGGTCATGGCCGTGACGGTCGTGGCGATCGGCATGGCACCGGCTCATGCCGGGCCGTCGGACTCCGGCGGCCCGGCCCCGTCGCCGACCGCGAAGGTGGACAAAGCGCTGCGCGAGCGGGTCGCCGACGGTCACCAGGTGAGGGTGAACGTCACCACCCGGACCAGGGCCGATCTTCCGGAGGCGGCCCAGGCCGGCGAAGTGGTGCACCGACTGCGCACGCTGCCGGTGGTCACCATGCGGGTCGACGAGGCGGACCTGGACCGGTTGGCCGCCCAGCCGGGTGTGGTGAGCGTCGCCGAGGACCGGCCGGAGCGCGCGACGCTGGTCGAGAGCGTTCCCCTCATCGGCGGTGACAAGACCCGGGCCGCCGGCCTGACCGGCGCGGGCAGCGTGGTGGCCGTCCTGGACACCGGCGTCGCCACCCACCACCCCTTCCTCAGGGGCCGGGTGACCTCCGAGGCCTGCTTCTCCCCCGTCGACGCCGGCTACGGCGCCACGAGCCTGTGCCCCGACGGAACCGACCAACAGGAAGGCACCGGCTCGGCCGACTCGGAGGCCGGCCCCTGCGCCGCACTCGACTGCGATCACGGCACCCACGTCGCCGGTATCGCGGCCGGCAACGGACAGAACGTCACCGACGCCCCGGCGGCCGGTGTCGCTCCCGGTGCGAGCATCTTCGCCCTCCAGGTGTTCAGCCGGATCGACTCGGAGGCCTACTGCGGTCTCGATGCGGCGCCCTGCGTGCTGAGCTTCCCCAGCGCCCAGCTCTCCGCCCTGGAGATGGTCCTGGACATGAAGCAGTCCGGGATGCCGGTGGTGGCGGCCAACATGAGCCTCGGGGGAAGCAGCCTGTACACGGCCGCGTGCCCGACCGACATCCGCAAGCCGGCCATCGACGCGCTCTACGCCGCCGGCGTCGCCACGGTCGTCTCGGCCGGTAACGGCGGCTCCGCCACGGGCGTCACCGCCCCCGCCTGTGTCTCGTCGGCGATCGCGGTGGGCAGCACCACCAAGCAGGACGAGATCTCCTACTTCAGCAACCGCGGCCCGCTGGTGGACGTCTTCGCTCCCGGCAGCGACATCGTCTCCTCCGTCCGCGACAACGGCTGGGAGAACCTGAGCGGCACCTCCATGGCCGCCCCTCACGTGGCCGGCGCGTTCGCGGTGCTCCACCAGACCTTCCCCACCAGGACGGTGGCCGAGCTGGAGGCGCTCCTGAAGAGCACCGGCAAGCCCGTCACCTACGCGGGCACCACCACTCCACGCATACAGCTCGACGCGGCGGCCCTGTCGGCCCAGCCCGGGACGCCCGCAGGTGAGAACGCGTGGAAGCTCGCGGCCAACGGCACCGACACGGCCGGCACCAACCCGTTGACCTCGGTCGGCGGGCCCGTCTTCGCGGCCGCCGACGCGCCCTACAGCCTCTCAGGAGCGGCCTCCTTCAACGGCAGCACCGCGTTCCTGAAGGGCAGGACGAGCGCGGTCAAGACCACCCAGGACTACACGGTCTCGGCCTGGGTCAAGATCAATTCAGCGGTGGAGGCCACCGCCGTCTGCCAGGGCACCAGCAAGTACCAGGCGTTCTACCTCGGCTACGACCCCACGAACAAGGGCTGGATGTTCCAGACCACGACCACCAACGACGCCGACAACGACTGGGTGACCGCCGAGGGCGGCACCGGCACCGGCCCGGTGGGCACCTGGGCGCACCTGGTCGCCACCTACAAGGCCCCGGTCAGCGGCGTCTCCGGCACCGGTCGGATGACGCTCTACCAGAACGGCAGCTACCAGGGCAGGGCCACCAACCTCACCCCGCAGTACGACGCCGACCTGCCCCTGACCGTCGGCGGTTGCGTCAACTCGGCCACCGCGACCACGCCGTACAAGGCCTTCCCCGGCAAGGTCGCCGACGTCCGCGTCTACCCGTACGCGATGGACGCCGCCCAGGCCGGCAAGGCCAGCGCCACCGTGCCCACCGGGTGGACGGCCGGCATGCCCGAGGACGAGTGGAAGCTGAACGGCGCCGGTACCGACACCGCCGGCCTCAACCCGTTCACCCTCTCCGGCGGCGCGAGCTGGAGCACCGACAAGCCCACCGGCACCGCCCTCACCGGCTCGGCCTCCTTCAACGGCAGCACCGGAATGCTGAAGAGCAAGCAGGCCGCCGTCAACACCCTCGGCGACTACACCGTCTCGGCCTGGGTCAAGATCAATTCGGCTGTGGCGGCCACCGCCATCTGCCAGGGCACCACCCAGCACCAGGCCTTCTACATCGGCTACGACCCCACCAACAAGGGCTGGATGTTCCAGACCACGACCACCAACGAGACCGACACCGACTGGGTGAGCGTCGAGGGTGACGCCAACTCCGGCCCGGTCGGAACCTGGGCGCACATCGTCGCGACGTACAAGGCCCCGGTGAGCGGAGACGCCACCAGCGGCCTGATGAGCGTCTATCAGAACGGCGTGCTCCAGGACTCCACCCGCAACATGACCCCCCAGTACGACTCCAGCCTGCCCCTGACGGTCGGCGGCTGCGTCAACTCCGCCTCGTCCACGGCCCCGTACGACGCCTTCCCCGGAAACGTCGCCGACGTGCACGTCTTCCCGCGCACCCTGACGGCCACCGAGGTCGCGGCGCTCGGCTGAGCCCTCGCCCGAGGGGTCCGACCCACGGACAGGTGCCCCGCTCCGCTGGTCAGGGAGCGGGGCACCTCTGTGCCACCACGGTGGCCCGGTGCGGCGTCGAGCGCGGAGCCGCACCGAAACCCCGCGCGCGGGATCAGGAGCCGTCGATCAGCTTCCGCACCTCGGGTGGGAGCTCCGCGCCGGAGGAGACGGCGAAGAACTTGGCTGTCTCCGGCGTGTCCCCGACGGCGATGGCGACCTTGGGAGAGATGCCGTCCACTTCGTAGGCCGTCCCCGTCAGCCCGGCCGGCTCATCGCTCCCGGCACCACCGGTGTCCTCGCACGGTGGTTCGGTGGCGACCCCGAGCTTCTTGCCGGGTGTGAACTCCACGTCGCCCACATCCTGGTACGTGACCTCCTGGTAGGTGTACCGAGCGACACAGGAGGCCGCACCCCCACCGCCACCGCTGTCGGCCGTGCACGCCGCTACTGACGTCACCATGGCCGCCGCCGCCAGCAAGCCGGCGGATCGCCTGGTCCAGCTCATGTGTGTCCCCCTCGGTAGATGCAGCGGAGAGGAGGCGTACCTCCTCTTCCCCGAGTGACCTCGCCATCGCTCGGCACGGAGATGAGACCGCGACCGTGGTGAGGCTCTCGTGTTCCACCCTTCGACGTCGGCACCTCGGATCGGGTTCCCCTGCCGCGCGCCGTTCTCGGACCGGGGTGTGACACCGCGGCCGGGGGCCGGGGGCGGTGCTGCTCCCCAAGAGGTGCGCTTGGTCTCACCGCTGACAAAGACCTACGGACCTTACGAACGCACCACGACCCGCGCGTCACATACGGCCAGGTCCGCCACCGCTACCGCGTGGAAGCCGGCACCACGCCGCCCGGCCCCGCACTTTGCCGCCTGTCAGCGGCCGCGCGTTCCCATCAGCCGATGATCGCGACCGGGGCGTCCCACGCGTTGCGGTCGACGGTGATGGTGTAACCGCCGTCGCACAGTAGCCGACCCGGACATCGTGACCGGAACGGACGCGAGACTCCGCGTCAGGGAAGTACGCCCTCGGCCGACCAGGGACGTCACGCGGACCGTCCACAGGCAACGGTGTCCCACCCGCCCCACCGCCATGAGGCGAACGCCACACGCGAAAGGCGCCCTGAAAACACGTCGCCCCAGGTCAGAACGATTCTGCCTGGGGACGCTGGGTGGGGCGGGTGGGACTCGAACCCATAAGCGTGACGCCTCTCACCTGTGACGATGCCGAAATAATGGACAAAGCAGCCCGTTTACATCCGGCTGCATCCGCCTCGATCCCGCTCGGATGGGGATCGGTTAGGCGTTCGCCACACCGCTTCTTCTACGTCTCGCGCAAGCACTGCTCCCGAGGAGCACAGGCAGAACTTCGCCTGTCAGTACCATCAACCACCTCCGCGCTGCGGTGAGCTTCACAGCTCACGCCTGATCGCCGCCCACCACTCATGGCTACATTCCGTGATGGAAAGCGTCTGGGTACCGGTCACCTCGGATGCTGGCTACGACGTGACCCGCGCCCGTTCACCACGGTGATCGAAACCTGGCTCAGGCATGACCTCATCTACACAACCTAAACACCCGCTAGTCCAGGACCTCCGGGAACTGCAGACTGCCCCGGTGCGAGGTTTCGACGATCACAACCAGCCACTGCGCGTTGCCGAATCGGGCGAGTGCGATAGCTCGATGACGTCCCAAGAGGAATGCACCCGGATCGCGTGGATCGCGCCGCGCGGACACGGATAGGTCACCGGGGAGGAGAACGAGCAAAGCCAGAGCCGAAGGCAGGGAGCGGCGATAATGAGATGGCCTGGTCAGGTTCTCGATTTCGAGAACGTCGGCTTCCGCGGAGACGAGGAGCTCCACGACGCGCAGCAGTTCGCCGCCCTCGTGGTGACCTGAGGAACAGCTGCCCCGGAACCGCCGGTGATCGCGACTCCGGCAGGGCGGCCTGCCGCATCGGGGGTAGTCGTGGTGGTACGGGTGTCGCCGTTGGCGGACTCGATGGTCTTGGCCGTGTTGCCCCACCAGTCGTACTCGGTCGTGGTTGTGACCAGCTGCGTCGGGTTGCCCCCACCGCCTGTGACCGGACCCGCGGGACACTGAACCGGGAGTCGTCACGGTGAGAATCGACGTTGTGTCCCAGCGCCTGCCGGACGCTCCGATTTCGGTGAAGTCGGGGTCAAGAAGCTGCAACACCAAGGCTGGCGTGGCGCGCACGGCGGGATCGAGGAGCCGCAGCTCCGCCTCGATAGCCGCCTGAACTGCCCGCTCACTCTCATCTGCCATGGACGCACCCTACGGACGCCCCCGTCCAGTCAAAGCGAATAGTTGCGTAGGGCGCAACAACCGGCTGTGCCATCCCTTCTCGTCAACAAGCCAGCCAGGCTGTTCCCCAACTTCTGTCGGAACCCGTCGACAAGTGCTGTCGCTAGAAATCGAAGAAGCCATAACAGGCAAGTGCGCGGGCCTGTACTTGTATCGCTGCACGCCGCAGGTGGCCCGCCCCATGCCACCCGGCCA
Source organism: Kitasatospora papulosa (assembly GCF_000717245.1). Taxonomy (GTDB): domain Bacteria; phylum Actinomycetota; class Actinomycetes; order Streptomycetales; family Streptomycetaceae; genus Streptomyces; species Streptomyces papulosus. The sequence continues at coordinate 637,657 of NZ_JNYQ01000001.1, read as the reverse complement.
GATATCTGGGCGACGCGTCACACCACAACAGGGCGAACGTTGCCTGACGCGGCACTAGCGGCACGAGTGGGTTCATCTGCCGGAGGAATACGGCAACTGGCGAGGCGTCTACACCCGGCTGCGGATGTGGGCCATCGACGGCACCTGGGAGCGGGTGTTCACCGCGCTGGTCGCGAAGGCCGACGCCGATGACGACCTCAACTGGGCTGTCTCGGTGGACTCCACCGTGGTGCGCGCACACCAGCACGCGGCCGGGGCCCGCAAAAAAAAGGGGGCTCCAACAGGCGAACCCCCAGACCACACCATCGGCCGGTCCCGCGGCGGACTGAGCACAAAGATCCACCTGGCCTCCGATGCCCAATGCCGGCCACTGGCCTTCGTGCTCACCGCCGGTGACGCACCCGCCTTCGCTCACGTCATGGCCCGCCTTCGCGTTCCTCGTCGGCGAGGACGGCCACGCACCAGGCCGGACGTGGTCCTGGCCGATAAGGCGTACTCCTCCCGCGCGATTCGCGAGCACCTGCGCAAGCGTGGTATCCGGGCGGTGATCCCCGTCCCGGCCGATCAGCGCGGCCACCGGCTGCGGCGGGGCAGCCGGGGCGGCAGACCACCCGCCTTCGACCGCGAGCATACAAGCAGCGCAATACCGTCGAACGCTGCATCAACCGCTTGAAACAGTGGCGAGGCATCGCCACCCGCTACGAGAAGACCGCGGCCATCTACCTGGCCGGACTCCACATCGCGGGCATCTTCCTCTGGTCTCGGCGGTAATCCAAACGAAACGGCCTAGAGATCGGTCGTGGTCACAGAGTTCCGTCGGTGCCCCCGTTCCCGCGCATCCACCTTGCACAGAGCTGCCGCTCACGGGAGGGAGGGCATTGCGCCGGGTCAGGTGGTGATCCGACCCCTGACTTGTTGACTCGGCTCCCAGGCGCACAGCCTGCCGATGCGTCAGCTGCACCGTCCGAGCGCAGGTTGAAAGAGGATCAGTCAGTCAGCGAGCCGGTGAAGATCTGCCACGCCAGGAGTGACTTCGCCACGAGGCTGAGGACCAGGTAGGCCTTTTCACCGTATGCGTAGACGGACCACCGGCCGACTCCGCGGTACTGGAGCCACTGGTTGAGACCGAAGCTGAAGAAGAGGACGGCCTGGACGAGAACGATTCCGTACACGAAGCCGGGGACGGCCTCGGCCACGACGATGTTGTACGCGATCGAGACCCACGGCGTGACGCCGACCAGCGCCCCGAACCAGAACGGCAGCATCCTGGTCCTCGCCCGCCCCGGCGGGTTCATCACCTCCTCGAGCCAGCCGAAGAGAATCATGCCGACGTTGGCGCCGACGACGGCGATGACGGCATTGATGCTGGTAATGCCCGAGTAGAAGCCGATGAGGAGCACCATCAGGGTCGCGCTCAGCGCGTACTCCAGCCACCGGAAACGGTTGATGCCACGTCTGAGGTCGCGTTCGTAGATGCCGCGGTACACCGTCGCCGTCAGCAGGTGGTCCACTGCCGCGAGGGTGAGGAAGGAGGCGACGGCCCAGCCGATCGGCACGTCGAACAATGCTTCCGGGGCGGGCGCTGCCGTCCCCGGTGGCCCGGGAACGGAGGAGGAGGTGACGGTGATCGAGAAGCTTCCGGCGAGCAGGACGATGGCCGTGGCTTGGAGCAGGTGCAGCAGCGTGAGCCCCAGGTTCCACCTGCGGAGCCCTGCGAGGCGCTCGGCGGTGACACCTGTGGCCACCGATGTGCCGTCCTCTCGCTTCACAGTTCCTCCCCAGTGGCCGGCGCCGCGGTACGTCAGCATGGTCGTACCCGTCCGGCCGGGAATCACGGCATGCACGCCACCGCCCCGCCGGAAAGTCGCCCGAGTGGCGCCCGTAAAGTCGCCCCGCTGGTCTCCGGGACGGCCCGTGGACCCTTCCCCACCGAGATCTCGCCCGGGACGGTGTGGCTGCGGGTTGCGGTTGCGCAACGGCACGGGAGTGATCACGGCTGATGCCGTCGATGGCCCACATCCGCAGCCGGTTGCAGACGCCTCGCCAGTTGCCGTAACGGCTCGATTCGCGCCCACTGCGCGTCAGCCAACGGCACACACGAACAACGACCGGCGGGGCTGGTCGGAACGGCACTGTTCGTCATGCGGCCGGCCCAGCACGGAGCCGACGTACGTCCCGCACGAGCGTGCACGAAGCGCTGAGGAAGATCACAACTCCAGCCCCTATCCAGAGGGCCGATGCCCCGGAGCGGTACTCACGAACGGCAAGAATCAGCAGCATCGTGCCGGCAAGGACGCCGAAGGCCGAAATCAGAGCGCTGATGCGGTGTGTCACACAGACATCATCAACGACAACCTCGGCCAGCAGCAGTGATACAACCGAAACGGCCTAGGCGGCCTCGATCCGGAGGCGGTGTACGGCATCGACGACGACAGCCGGGTGCTGGTGGCCGGGACCGAACGCAGTGGCGCCGCACTGGCCACGTACGGGCCGCCGGCGGCGCTCCCGCCAGGGGCGTACGCGAGCCGGATGCTGACGCTGCACCGGGTGAAGTGACGGTCAGCCTGCCCGGAGCCCTCGCACCCTGTGCCGAGTGGTGGGAGTTGTGGATCCGCTGCCCTCGGTCGGCGAGCGGAGGTGGTTTGTGATGTCGGGAGTCCAGCGATTCCTCGGGGGCCAAGGGGTCTTGCTATACGGCCCTGGGCGGGCGCGAGACAGAAGCCGCTCAGGACGCTGAGCGGACGGCTGTCACGATGAGGTTGCTCTGATAGCCGCCTCGGTCGGCGTCGTACGGGGGCGCGCAGGTGATGAGGGTGAGGACGGGTTCGCCCTCACGCCGGAAGGTATCGGCAGGCATCCGGTCCTTCTTGACGATACGTCGGGCGACGATCTCATACGTGAGGGTTGTGCCGTCTCCTCGCTGGACATCGACGCGGTCGCCAGCGCGCACGTCATAGAGTGCTGCGAGCTCGCCGAGTTCTCCTGTGTGTGAGTCGACGTGTCCGACAAGGACGGCCGAGCCGTGAGCGTCGCCCGGCGCCGGCCCGAAGCGGTACCAGCCCGCCTGGGCGGGGTCGGCTGGCACCTCGGCCCCGCCATCGTCCCGCACTCCGACAGGAACGACGGGGGCGGACAGGCCAGCTCTCAAGATGACGACGCGAACCGGTAGGGCGCCTTGGGCCTTGGTGGTGCTGTTCCGGTGGGTGGCTCCTGTGGAGGGAACGGGCTTCTGCCCGGGCGGCGTTGCCGCCCGGGCAGAAAGGGTCGCAACTGTCCCCGTACCGCGGCCGGTTTCGGGCACTTGCCCAAAACCGGCCGGCGGTCCCGGATCGCCGGAGGGGAACAGGAGCAACGCGGTGACTGCTGTCGCGGCCGAGCCGACGGCGACGGCAGACCAGGCCGATCCTGCCACTCCCGTGCGCCACTTCGCACGCTGTTGTGGGCGCTCAGGCATCCCGCCGTGCCCGGGACCTTATGGAGAGTGCCCCGGCCAGGGTAAGCACCCCTGCGCCCGCTGCCCAGGCCATCCACGCGTTGGAAGAGTTACCCGAGGCCATCGCACCGTTTCCGCCGGCGTCGACTCCATCGGGCGGCGAGTGCATGCCACTGACCGTCTGGACCTTCAGGGCCAGGTTCTTCTCGTCGGCGCTGCCCCAGGCATAGACGACGTTGTTCGTGCCTTCCTTGAGGTTCAGATCAGCGGGGCCGATGGCGACGGTGTCGGTCCCGGCGAGGACCACGTCGGCGGAGACTGTGCCTGCGTCGACCTCGGCGGTGTCCTCCTTCGGGTTCTCCAGTCCCTTGAACACCGCCGTGCCGTTGGCGCGGACGTCCACGGCCGGAGCGGCGGCAACGTGCCGGACCGTCAGGCGCGACTTACCCGCTGCGACAGCGGAGGTGTCGTTGACGAAGGCGTTGAGCTGAGGCTTCCCGTCGGCCGAAAGATGGGCCACGACCGTGGCATTGGCTCCGGCGGGTACCTCGACCGTCTTCTGGATCGCGGGCTCTGCCGTCTTGGGGTCGGCACCGGCCTTGAAGACCTTCAGGTCGTAGGAGCCCGCCGACAGCTCTTGAGGGTCGGTGAGAGTGCCGGGCTTGAAGTCCGGCAGGAGTTCGTCGCCGTTCGCGTAGACGTCTACCGTCAGACCGGGAACTGCGTGAAAGACGGAGACCGTCGCCGTGTCTTCGGCCTGTGCCGCGCCGGCAGGAACGGCAGAACCAAGGCTCAGAGCCCCGGCTCCGAGACAGGCGGCGATCATGACGCTCGTACGGGATTTGCTCATTTTGCGCTCCATTCACGCACAGAGCTGCACGCTGCAGGCCCTATCGGTAGATCTCGGATACCGCGCCTGGCGGGATCTGTGGTGTTGGCTTCGAGAAGCCGCGGTCCGGCCGCGCCGGGTCCTCATGCTCGGTGGCCCCACGCCTTGTGGGCCGGCATGCCGGGCACGTGCAGAAGCCCGACAGGGTCAGACGCTTGTGTCTTCGCCGACCTTCGTGGGGGTGAAGATCTCGTCGCGCTCGTGGTTGGCCAGGGCCAGCCCCAAGGCGAAGAAGGTCGGGGCCCACTCCCCGACGAAGATGCCCCACCGGTCAGCCCGCTCGACCCCACGGGACTCCGCCTTCACCGACACCACCCAGGACGCGACCGACAGAGCGATCGAGGCGAAGCCGGCGGTGTAAGCGTGTTCGCTGGTCATTCCGATGTCGTGCAGCCTTTTGACAAGCATGCGCGCGCTCCTCGCGTATAGGACGGCAGACAAGGGGTGCGGGTACCGGAATCCTCAGCCGCAAGCCTCTTTTGGGGCGCATCGGCGTGGGAACCCACCAGGCAAGCGCACCACACCCATCACACTCCCGCCACTTCGCTCCGCAAGCAGGTTCCGGCGACGCCGGTGGTGCACAGCAGGCGAAGCGCGCTTCTGCGGGAGAGGGATGCGCCGAGTTCCAAGCAGCACTCGTAGGAACAGCGCAAGGCGCGATCGGCGCCGCGAAGGGTGACCGCCCGCGAGCGGCCAGACGGATGCGGGATACCGCTCTCGAGTGACGAAGTCAACCCCTATCCAAACGAGTTGGCCGACCACCGGGACGCGGATGATCACCACCTGGCGGTCCGCGACGGCTGTCACCGGGCACGGAAATCCACCGCGGCGCGCCCGCTCCCGCAGCCGAGGGGCACGTGCCTGAAGGTCGGCCCACCCGACCGCCGCTTCAGGCGTGTGCTGCCGATGGCCCGGCCGACTCGGAGGCGGGTGTGTCCTCGCGGTGGAGAAAGGCGCCGAGGAGGTCGCCGACGGGGTGGCCGGACTCCGAAGGATGACGCAGCGCGACAGTCGGGTCGATGGTGTAGCGGTTACGGCGGCCGACCCGGATCCGGGTCAGGTAGCCGGAGGCTTCCAGGTCGGCGACAATGATCTGCACCGCCCGTTCGGTGATGCCGATTCCGGTGGCGACGTCGCGCAACCGCACTTCCGGGTCGCGGGCGATGCTGAGCAACACCCGCGCGTGGTTGGTGAGGAACGTCCATTGGCCGCCGGGTGACTGTGGGCTACTCATGCACTCCATCATACGAAACCTGCTTCGCATATCCGACCCCTCACGCGAAACTTTATTAGCGAAAATCATTTCGCGTAACTATTGACGCATGTCCGGTGGCGGGGTAACGCTTGAGGGGATTCGTCCGCATGTAGGAAGGCAGCGCCATGACCCCACTGCTCTCCCGCCCCCGCCGGGACCGCACCCCCCGGCTCGCACGAGCCGGACTGGTCCAACCGGCGGCGGCCGTACTGACCGACCGCATCGACGATCTGGCGGTAGCCGAGGCAGCCGCACGGATTGCGCTGGCCCGCCGCGTTCCGGTACTGCTGATCGCCGTGATGCCCCCGGGCATCCACCGGCAGGGTGATGACCCCTTCTCCGCGCCGCTACGGGCGGTCCTGGCCCGCGTCATGCCCAAGATCGGCCCGAGCGCCACGGGCTACATCCCCGAGGCGTTCCACCTGCCTGCCGGGCGGGCCTCGCGGCTGGCGGCGGCGAAGGAGCTGCTGGCGCTGGCCACCCGTCACCGGGCTCCGGATGTGGTGACAGCCCGCCGCGGCCCGCACGGGCTGGACGCACACGCCCTGATCGAGGCTGCGGCGCTGCGCGGTGGCCCGTTCGTCCACGCGGTCGCCCCCGCCGCCTGGGGGCCCCTGCAGTCGCCCTCGGCGCCCGCCGGCGACGTGCCGTCCGGCCCCTGGGAAGGAAACGTTCCGCGATGAACGACCTGGCATTCCCGGTCCCGCTGTGGGTGTGGGCCGCCGTCACGCTCGGCATCTGCGTGATGCTCGCCGTCGACCTGATAGCCCACCGCGACAACCACGTCATCGGCTTCCGCGAGGCCGCGATCTGGAGCAGCATCTGGATCGCCGTCGGCCTCGGCTTCGGCCTGATCCTACTGGCATGGCAGGGCGGGGAGGTGTCCTCCACCTACTACGCCGGCTACCTGATCGAAAAGGCCCTGTCGATCGACAACGTCTTCGTCTTCGCGCTGGTCTTCTCCTTCTTCGCCGTCCCCGACGCCTACCAGCACAAGGTCCTGTTCTGGGGCGTGCTGGGCGCCCTGGCCGCCCGGCTGGTGTTCATCTTCGTCGGCGCTGAACTGCTCCAGGTGTTCTTCTGGACCGCCTACCTGTTCGGCGCGTTCCTGATCTGGACGGGCTGGAAGATGGCCGTCTCCAAGGACGAGGAGGTCCACCCCGACCGCAACCCCGTCGTCCGCCTGGTCAAGAAGCTCATCCCCACCGACCCGAAGTACCACGGCGACAGCTTCTTCATCCGTCGCAACGGCAAGCGCATCGCGACGCTGCTGTTCGTGGTCCTGGTCGCCGTCGAGGCCACCGACCTGATCTTCGCAATCGACTCCGTCGCCGCCGTCCTCGCGATCACCACCAACACATTCCTGGTGTGGACCGCCAACGCCTTCGCCGTCCTAGGCCTGCGCAGCCTGTACTTCTGCCTCGCCGGACTCCTGCGCCGCTTCGCCTACCTCCACTACGGCCTCGCAGTCCTCCTCGCCTTCGCCGGCGTCAAACTCATCCTCTCCGAGACCCCCGTCGGCAAGCTCCCCATCCCCCTCACCCTCGGCGTCATCGCCCTCACGATCACCGTCTCCATCGCCTGGTCCCTGATCGCCACCCGGAACCAGCCCGCCGACAGGTGGGAACAGCCGGTCGGGACTGACACAGGCAGCACCAGCGGAGCCCACGAGCCTCCCGCCGACGACGACCTCACACACCACCAGCCTCATGCCGACCGCAGCCCGCACGGAAAAGACTCGCCATGACAACGCCCCCAGGCGCCCCAGTGGGCCACCCCGCCCCCGGCTCCTCGATCGCACTGCAGATGACCGGCGTGCCGCGCGAGGTTCCGACGGGCACAACAACCGCTGGTTCCTCGACCCCGCCCCAGCCGCCGGTTCCCAGCCGACATGCAGGAGGTGTACGGCGTCGACCTGCCCGTGCGGCCCGGCGACGCCGCGATCATGGCCGCCCCGATAGATCACCACGACGTCAACTACCACTTCCGGCAGTTCGTCGTAGACGCGCCCCGGCAACCGGCGCCTTCATTCAGGGCACCCGACCGACCGTTCTCATGCGCTCTCCGCAGCGCCCGACGAAGGCGACCCCAGCTGTACGACCTTGGAGATGACCTCAAGTTCACCACCCGCACGGTCAGTGAACTCGTCACCGTCACCGGGCAAGGTGGCTAACTGAGTTGATCGAGCGTTGTTCGAACTCGATGGAGGTTCAGGTGCGTACGTCTCGTTGCTGCACTTCCTTCAGGACCGCCCCCACCGTGGCGAAGTCGTTGTCCACGTGCAGCACCGTGTGACCGTGATGGACCGCCGTCGCACACACCAGGAGGTCGATGGCTCCGGCGGCACGATGCTGCCCCCGCTGGGTGAGCTTGTACTGCGCGGTGTCGACCCAGCGCCACGCACTCTTGGGAACCGGGGCGAGATGACAGAGGTCATCCAGCTCCTCGGCCAACTCGTCCCGATCAGCCGGGCTTGTGGCCGAGAAGAGGAACTCCGCCCTCGTGGGCTCGCAGATATGGAACACACCGGCAGCGATGTGCCCCTCCCAGGGACGCAGTGCCCCCGGCGTACGGAAGAGGTGCCAGAGGGCGGACGTGTCGAGGAGGTATGTGATCACTCGAAGGCTGCCCGCCGGGCCTGCTTGGCCGCTGCATGCGCCGCAGCCGCAGCCTCGAACTCGCCCCGCTCACCCCTCGCGGCCAGCTTCTCGGCAGCCTCCAGCCGCTTGATGCGCGCCACATAGTCCCGTAGGGCCCCGTTCACCGTCTCCTTCTTCGTCGAGACACCCATGAGCCGCATCGCCTCAGCCAGCGCCTCATCATCGAGATCGACCTGGGTCACAGACATAACAGCCGCCCCTCACCTTGAGTCCATGATGTACATAACCACGATACATCACCAACATTCACGGACGGCAAATCATCGAGCACGAGACAGAGAGGATCCGACCCGGTCGCGAGGCCGGCGGCCACGAGCCACCTACCGAGTGGATGATGTCGATGCGGTGAAGACAGGCCGCTGCCTCAGCAACCGTGGGAGCCATCAACGACGCTCTCTCCGGCGGTCGTCACAAAAGGCCAGGTCAGAAGAGTCTGACGGGTTCCGCCGCCACAAAAAGCGGCCCAGTACCGCACCGCGTGCGGCGAGTACCGCACGGAAAACAGCCACAAAACCACGTTTCCGCAGGTCAGAACGTTTCCGCAGGGTAAAACTGGTGGGGCGGGTGGGACTCGAACCCACGGCCGACGGATTATGAGTCCGCTGCTCTAACCGGCTGAGCTACCGCCCCGTATCGGCGTGGCGCGTACACGTGTGCGCGCCGTCTGCCGCAGCATAGCCGGTCATACGATCTCCTGCTGCGGATGCCCGGCTTCGCGTGACCATGAAGACCTCGCTGCGTGCTGCCCGGTTCCCGCCGGTACGGAAACACCCCGAAAGAGTCACGGACACCCCTGTGCGGGCACACGAAAAAGGACCCCGAAGGGTCCTCTTCCGTTTCGCTCCCCCGACTGGACTCGAACCAGTAACCCTCCGGTTAACAGCCGAATGCTCTGCCAATTGAGCTACAGGGGATCGCGCTCCCCCGACTGGACTCGAACCAGTAACCTGCCGGTTAACAGCCGGCTGCTCTGCCAATTGAGCTACAGGGGATTGCTGCGGTGCCTCGAATCGTACCTGCCTGGCTGCTGCCGAGCGGCGCGCGTTCGCTGCGACACATACATTAGCGCAAGCAGGGGGGTGCTCCGCCAATCGGTATCCCCCGGGGTGATCTCGGGTGTCCGCGGGTAGGCGGGCAGGACACGTCGCACGGAGCGAAGGAAGGGTGGCACCCATGCGGTACCGGCTCACGTTCATCGCCGGAGTGGCGCTCGGTTACGTGCTCGGCACGCGAGCCGGGCGCGAGCGTTACGAGCAGCTGAAGAAGGCCGCGCAGCAGCTGGCCGAGAATCCCGCCGTGCGGAACGCGGCGGAGTCCGCCGCGCACGGCGGCCGGGACTTCGCCGGCAAGGCGTACCACTCGGTGAGCGAGAAGGTCGGGGACAGGGTTCCCGTGTCCGTCTCCGAACGGGTGCGCTCGCTGCGGGACCGCAGCGGCCAGAACGGCAGCGACGACTGGGGGACGACGAACACCTGAGGCCCGGTCCCGTGCCGGGCCACTCCCGGTACGGGACCCGCCCGGTACGGGGCCGACCCGCGGGTGCGGCAGAATCGTGTGCATGGGCATAGTGGCCGGCTTGGACAGTTCATCCGCCTTCACGCACATCGTCGTCTGCGATACGGACACCGGTGAGGTGCTGCGGCAGGGGTACGCCGCGCATCCCGTCGAGGCCAAGGCCTCCGAGGTGGATCCGCAGGCGTGGCTGCTCTCACTCGGTGAGGCGGCCTCCGGAGGGCTGCTCGAAGGCGTACAGGCCATCGGTGTGTCCGCGCAGCAGCACGGGCTGGTGCCGCTGGACCACCAGGGCAATCTCGTACGGCCGGCGATGCTCGGCAACGACCGGCGTGCCCAGGCCGCCGCGGCGGATCTGATCGACGGGCTCGGCGGGCGGCAGCCCTGGGCCGAGGCGGTCGGGGCGGTGCCCCAGGCCTCGCAGCCCGTGGCGAAGCTGCGCTGGCTGGCGCGGAGCGAGCCGGAGAACGCGCAGCGGGTCGCCGCGGTCCTGCAGCCGCACGACTGGCTGGTGTGGCAGCTCCTCGGCCGGCCGGCCCGCCGGACGACGGACCGCGGTGCCGCGTCCGGTACGGGTTACTGGTCGGCGGGTTCCGGTTCCTACCGGCCCGACCTCGTGGAGCTGGCGCTCGGCCACCAGGCCGCGCTGCCCGAGGTCCTCGGCCCGGCCGACGCCGCCGGGACCACACCGGAGGGGCTGCTGATCTCGGCGGGCACCGGCGAGACGATGGCCGCCGCCTTCGGGCTGGGTGTCGCCGTCGGGGACGCCGTCGTGTCGCTCGGCGCCTCGGGCTCGGTGATGGCCGTGCACCACGAGGCCCTGGCCGACCCCACGGGGATGATCACCTCCTTCGCCGACGCGACGGGGATGCACCTGCCGGTGGTCCACACCTCGAACGCGGTGCGCGCCCTGCGCGGCACGGCGGAGATGCTCGGCCTGGAAGGGCTCGACGAACTGTCCGCGCTGGCGCTGAAGTCGACGCCGGGAGCCTCGGGGCTCGTCCTGCTGCCGTATCTGGAGGGCGAGCGGACCCCGCAGCTGCCGCACACCGCCGGAACGCTCAGCGGGCTGCGGCGTGAGTCGATGAAGCCCGAACACCTGGCACGGGCCGCGTTCGAGGGGATGCTGTGCTCGCTGGCCGACGCACTGGACGTGCTGCGGGACCGCGGCGTGGAGGTACGGCGGGTGTTCCTGCTGGGGGCCGCGGCCGAACTGCCCGCCGTGCAGGCGCTGGCGCCCGCGCTGTTCGGCAGCCAGGTCGTCGTGCCGCAGCCCGCCGAGTACGCGGCACGGGGCGCGGCCCGGCAGGCGGCGTGGGCGCTCGGGGTGTCGCAGGGGACGCTCGATCCGCGCACTCCCCCGGCCTGGCAGGGTGCGTCCGCACAGGTGCTGGAGCCGGGTGAGGAGCTCGCGGTGGGCGGCGCGGTGCGCCAGCAGTACGGGGCCACCCGGGACCAGATCCACCCGGGGGCGTTCGGCGGATCCGTCTGAGAGGGAGCGCCCGCGCGGCCGAAAACCGCGCGGGACCCGTGATTTGACCCGGGCTTGAGCAAAAGCGTTGGCAGTCGGGGACCGGAGTACCGGAGTATGTATCGGCCTCTTCCTTCGCCGACTCCGAGAGACTCGTGTGCTCATAAAACTCCTGCGGACCTATCTGGGCCCGTACAGACGTCCCATCGTGCTGCTGGTGCTGCTCCAGCTCCTGCAGACCTGCGCCAGCCTCTATCTGCCCAGCCTCAACGCGGACATCATCGACAACGGTGTCGTGCGGGGTGACACGGGTTACATCCTGGAGTTCGGCGGCGTGATGATCGCCGTCAGCGTCCTCCAGATCGTCTGCAACATCGGGGCGGTCCACTTCGGGGCCCGGACGGCGTCCGCGCTCGGGCGGGACGTGCGTGCGTCGGTCTTCGGCCGGGTGCAGTCGTTCTCCGCGCGCGAGGTGGGGCGGTTCGGGGCCCCTTCGCTGATCACCCGGACCACCAACGACGTGCAGCAGGTCCAGATGCTCGTCCTGATGGCGTTCACCCTGATGGTCTCGGCGCCCATCATGTGTGTCGGCGGCGTCATCATGGCGCTCGGCCAGGACGTCCCGTTGTCGGCGGTGCTGCTGGCCGTACTGCCCGTCCTCGGTGTCTCGGTGAGCCTGATCGTGCGGCGGATGCGGCCTCTGTTCCGCACGATGCAGGTACGGCTGGACGCGGTCAACCGGGTGCTGCGTGAGCAGATCACCGGTAACCGCGTCATCCGCGCCTTCATCCGTGACGGCTACGAGGAGGAGCGCTTCCGGGGCGCCAACACGGAACTGACCGACGTCGCGCTGTCGACGGGGCGGCTGATGGCCCTCATGTTCCCGACGGTGATGACGGTCGTGAACCTGTCGTCGATCGCGGTGGTCTGGTTCGGGGCGCACCGCATCGACAGCGGCGGGATGCAGATCGGGGCGCTCACCGCGTTCCTCGCGTATCTGATGCAGATCGTGATGTCGGTGATGATGGCCACCTTCATGTTCATCATGGTGCCGCGCGCCGAGGTCTGCGCCGAGCGCATCCAGGAGGTCCTGGAGACCGAGTCGAGTGTGGTGCCGCCCACCGCTCCGGTGACGAAGGTGCTGAAGCACGGGCATCTGGAGATACGGGGCGCGGAGTTCCGCTTCCCGGGCGCCGAGGAGCCGGTGCTGCGCTCGGTCGATCTGGTGGCCCGGCCCGGGGAGACGACCGCGATCATCGGGTCGACGGGCAGCGGGAAGTCGACGCTGCTCGGGCTCGTACCGCGGCTGTTCGACGCGACGGACGGCGACGTCCTGGTCGACGGTGCGGATGTGCGGACGCTGGATCCCGTCCTGCTGGCGAAGACCGTGAGCCTGGTCCCGCAGAAGCCGTACCTGTTCTCGGGGACGGTCGCGACGAATCTGCGGTACGGCAATCCGGACGCGACCGACGAGCAGTTGTGGCACGCGCTGGAGGTGGCGCAGGCGAAGGACTTCGTGGAGCGGCTGGAGCACGGCCTGGACGCGCCGATCGCGCAGGGCGGGACGAACGTCTCCGGCGGTCAGCGGCAGCGTCTCGCGATCGCGCGGACGCTGGTGCAGGAGCCGGAGATCTATCTCTTCGACGACTCGTTCTCGGCTCTGGACTACGCGACGGACGCCGCGCTGCGCGGGGCGCTGTCCCAGGAGACGGCGGGGGCGACCGTGGTGATCGTGGCCCAGCGGGTGTCCACCATCCGTGACGCCGACCGGATCCTGGTGCTGGACGAGGGCCGGGTCGTCGGGACGGGCAGCCATCACGAGCTCATGGAAGGCAACGAAACCTACCGGGAGATCGTGCTCTCCCAGCTGACGGAAGCGGAGGCCGCCTGATGGCAGGACCGGGCGGACGGATGATGATGGGGCCCACCGAGCGCTCCATGGACTTCAAGGGATCCGGGAAGCGGCTGCTGAGGAGGTTCAGCAAGGAGAAGGCGTCGCTGTACCTGATGCTGGGTGCCGTGGCGCTGAGCGTGGCGCTCTCCGTCGTGGGGCCCAAGATCCTCGGTGCGGCGACCGACCTGATCTTCGCGGGTGTCGTCGGACGGCAGATGCCGGACGGCACCACCAAGGAACAGGCCATCGAGAGCCTGCGCGCGAAGGGCGACGACGGGCTCGCCGACATGCTGACCGGGGTGGACTTCACGCCGGGCACCGGCATCGACTTCGGCGCCGTGGGACAGGTCCTGCTCGCGGTGCTGGTGGTCTACGTCGGCGCGGGGCTGCTGATGCTGGTGTCGACCCGGGTGTCGATCCGGGTGATCAACCGGGTCGTCTTCCAGCTGCGCGAGGACCTGCAGACCAAGCTGGCACGGCTCCCGCTCTCGTACTTCGACCGGCAGCAGCGCGGTGAGGTGCTGAGCCGGGCGACGAACGACATCGACAACATCTCCCAGACGATGCAGCAGACGATGGGCCAGCTGATCAACTCCCTGCTGACCATCGTCGGCGTGCTGATCATGATGTTCTGGATCTCGCCCCTGCTGGCCCTGGTCGCGCTGGTGACGATCCCGCTGTCGGTGTTCGTCGCGGCGCGGGTCGGCAAGCGGTCGCAGCCGCACTTCGTGGCGCAGTGGAAGGTGACGGGCAAGCTCAACGCCCACATCGAGGAGATGTACACCGGCCACACCCTGGTGAAGGTCTTCGGTCGGCAGGAGGAGTCCGCCCGGGACTTCGCCGAGCAGAACGAGGCCTTGTACGAGGCGGGCTTCAAGGCCCAGTTCAACAGCGGGATCATGCAGCCGCTGATGATGTTCGTGTCGAACCTGAACTACGTGCTGGTCGCGGTCGTCGGCGGGCTGCGGGTGGCGTCGGGTGCGCTGTCGATCGGTGACGTGCAGGCGTTCATCCAGTACTCGCGGCAGTTCTCGATGCCGCTGACCCAGGTCGCCTCGATGGCGAACCTGGTGCAGTCGGGGATCGCGTCGGCGGAGCGGGTCTTCGCCCTGCTGGACGCCGAGGAGCAGGCGCCCGACCCGGATCCCGCCGAGCGGCCCGAGGAGCTGCGCGGCAGCGTCGCGCTGGAGCACGTGTCCTTCCGGTACGACCCGGACAAGCCGCTCATCGAGGATCTCTCGCTGAGCGTGGAGCCCGGCCACACGGTCGCCATCGTGGGGCCGACCGGTGCCGGCAAGACGACCCTGGTCAATCTGCTGATGCGGTTCTACGAGGTGACGGGCGGCCGGATCACCCTCGACGGGGTCGACGCGGCCCGGATGACGCGCGACGAACTCCGCTCGGGCATAGGGATGGTGCTCCAGGACACCTGGCTGTTCGGCGGCACGATCGCGGAGAACATCGCCTACGGCGCCTCGCGCGAGGTGACCCGGGAGGAGATCGAGGAAGCGGCGCGTGCGGCCCACGCCGACCGTTTCGTCCGTACGCTGCCCGACGGGTACGACACGGTGATCGACGACGAGGGCGCCGGGGTGAGCGCGGGCGAGAAGCAGCTGATCACGATCGCACGGGCATTCCTGTCCGACCCGGTGATCCTGGTGCTCGACGAGGCCACCAGCTCGGTGGACACCCGTACCGAGGTGCTGATCCAGAAGGCGATGGCGCGGCTGGCCCACGGCCGTACGAGCTTCGTGATCGCGCACCGGCTCTCCACCATCCGGGACGCGGACGTGATCCTGGTGATGGAGAACGGCTCGATCGTCGAGCAGGGCACGCACGACGAGCTGCTGGCGGCCGAGGGGGCCTACGCCCGGCTGTACGCGGCCCAGTTCGCCCAGGCGCTGGCCGAGGTCGACTGACGGCGCCGCCCCGCGGCCGTCGTGGGAGAGGGAGGGCGGGGACGGCTCATGGGAGCCGTCCCCGCCCTCCGGCGTTCCGGTCAGTCGAGGTAGCCGCGGAGCTGGTCGGCGAAGGCGTGGCCCCGCAGCTTGTCGAGGGTCTTGGACTCGATCTGGCGGATGCGCTCGCGGGTCACGCCGAAGATCCGGCCGATCTCCTCGAGCGTGCGGGGCCGTCCGTCGTCCAGTCCGTAGCGCAGCTGGACGACCTTCCTCTCGCGCTCCCCGAGCGTGGAGAGGACCACCTCCAGGTGCTCGCGCAGCAGGAGGAAGGCCGCCGTCTCCACCGGTGAGGCGGCGTCGCCGTCCTCGATGAGGTCACCGAAGGCGACGTCGTCCTCCTCGCCGACGGGGGCGTGCAGGGACACGGGTTCCTGGGCGAGGCGCAGGACCTCGGAGACGCGTTCGGGGGTCAGGTCGAGCTGGGCGGCGACCTCCTCGGGAGCGGGCTCGTGGCCGCGTTCCTGGAGCATGCGGCGCTGGACGCGTACGACCCGGTTGATCAGCTCCACGACGTGCACCGGGACCCTTATGGTCCGGGCCTGGTCGGCCAGTGCGCGGGACATCGCCTGGCGGATCCACCAGGTCGCGTACGTGGAGAACTTGTAGCCCCGTGCGTAGTCGAACTTCTCGACCGCCCTGATCAGTCCGAGGTTCCCCTCCTGGACCAGGTCGAGCATGGTCAGACCGCGGCCCACGTACCGCTTGGCCACGGAGACCACGAGGCGGAGGTTGGCCTCGATGAGCCGGCGCTTCGCCATCCGCCCCATCACCACGAGCCGGTCCAGATCGACGGCGAGCCCGGAGTCGGGGTCGGGGGTGCCGGCGAGCCGTTCCTCGGCGAAGAGTCCCGCCTCGACACGGCGGGCGAGCTCCACCTCGTCGGCGGCGCTGAGCAGCGGTATCCGTCCGATCTCGCGTAAGTACTGGCGGAAGAGGTCGGAGGTCGGGCCGCCCGACTCCGGGCGGCTCCGGGGCTCCGGGAGCTCCCGGGGCTCCACCGGTTCCTCCAGCACCGGTTCGGGCGTGCCCGCCGTCTCCGGGTGACGTGTGACCCGGTTCTGCGCGGGAATCGCCGGGACATGCTCGGTCGTGGTCGGCACGGTCCGGGTCTGCACGGGGGCGACCTCCAGGTGATCGCTGCCGGACCGCGGGGATGGGGTCCGCCCTGGGCGGACCGGCCGCGCTCCGATGACTCAGGCACCGCCACCCAGTGTGGGGTACGACACATCGCCGCCACGAGGGGCGTGCGGTGACTTTTTGCGTCCGGAGCGTGACGGGGTGCTGATGCGCCTCAGAGGGCGGCGGCGCCGTGGCTGCGCAGCGACTGCGCGTACTGCTGGAGGACCCAGACCTCGTTCTGGGCGGCGGCCAGGTGGTCCGGGGCGACGTTGCTGCCGAGCCGGGCGAGGCTGCTCTGCACGTCGTCGATCCTGCGGTCGACGGCGCGCAGGCGGACCTTGACCAGGTGCTCGCCCGCGTAGGTCTCGTCGATGGACTTGCCGTGGAAGACCTCGACCGCGAGCTCGGTGACGAGCTTGCGGACGGTGTCGTCGGGGGTCGCGTCGAGCACCTGGACGAGGTAGTCGCGGGTCTCGGCGACCCCCATCTCGGCGCCGCCCGCCTCCGCGATGCACTGGCGCACCGCCGCGTAGGGCGGGGCGGTGAACTCGTCGATGCCGTACGCGTCGAAGGCGGGCGAGACCAGTGCGGGCTTCTGCAGGGCGAGCTTGAGCAGCTCGCGCTCCGTGCGGTGCGCGGGGCTGCGGAGGTTGAGCGCGGGGCCGGGAGGTGCCGTGGGCGCCTGGATCTGGTGCTGCGGGGCACCGCCCCGGGAGGGCTTGCCCGGCGCGGGTCCGCGCTCGCCCCGGCCGCGGGCCCACTGGGCGAGCTGGTTGACCCGGTGGACGACGAACTCCTGGTCGAGGATGCCGACGAAGCCGGCGAGCTGGACGGCCACCTCCCGCTGCACGCTGCTCGTCTTGATCTTCGCCACGACGGCGGCCGCCTCGTCGAGCGCGGCGGCGCGCCCGGCGGGGGTCTCCAGGTCGTACCGGCCGACGATCTGGCGGAGCGCGAACTCGAAGAGCGGGGTGCGGGGCTCGACCAGGTCGCGTACGGCGTCGTCGCCCTTGGCGAGCCGCAGGTCGCACGGGTCCATGTTGTCCGGGGCGATCGCGATGTATGTCTCGGCGGCGAACTTCTGGTCGTCCTCGAAGGCGCGCAGGGCGGCCTTCTGGCCCGCCGCGTCACCGTCGAAGGTGAAGATCACCCGGGCGCTCCCGTTGTCCATCAGGAGGCGCCGGAGGATCTTGATGTGGTCGTTGCCGAACGCTGTGCCGCAGGTGGCGATGGCGGTCGTGACCCCGGCGAGGTGGCAGGCCATGACGTCGGTGTAGCCCTCGACGACGACGGCGCGGCTCGCCTTGGCGATGTCCTTCTTGGCCAGGTCGATGCCGTACAGCACCTGGGACTTCTTGTAGATCGACGTCTCGGGGGTGTTGAGGTACTTCGGGCCGTTGTCGTCGTCCCGGAGCCTGCGGGCGCCGAAGCCGACGATGTCGCCGGAGGTGTCGCTGATCGGCCACATCAGCCGGCCGCGGAAGCGGTCGATGGGGCCGCGGCGGCCGTCCTGGGAGATGCCGGAGCTGATGAGCTCCTTGTCGCTGAAGCCCTTGCCGCGCAGGTAGCGGGTGAGGTGGTCCCAGCCCGCCGGGCTGTAGCCGACGCCGAAGTGGGCGGCGGCGTCCTGGTCGAAGCCGCGCTCCGCGAGGAACCTCCGGCCGATCTCGGCCTCCGGGCCGTTCAGCTGCTCGCGGTAGAAGTCGGCGGCGATCTTGTGCGCCTCGACCAGCCGGATCCGCTCACCGCGCTGGTGGGAGGGGTTGTAGCCGCCCTCCTCGTACCGCAGGGTGATGCCCGCCTTGGCGGCGAGGCGTTCGACCGTCTCGGAGAAGGTGAGGTGATCGATCTTCATCACGAAGGCGATCGTGTCGCCGCCCTCCTGGCAGCCGAAGCAGTGGAACAGGCCCTTGCCCGGGCTCACCTGGAAGGAGGGGGACTTCTCGTCGTGGAAGGGGCAGAGTCCCTTGAGGTTGCCGCCGCCCGCGTTGCGCAGTTGGAGGTACTCGGACACGACGGCGTCGATCGGGACCGCGTCCCGGACCGCCTTCACGTCGTCGTCATTGATCCTGCCTGCCACGTGTGAAGTCTACGGGTGGGGCCGGGCGTCCGGGACCGGCCGGTCGCGGGGAAGCTCCCCGGGCGGCGGACGGGTCCCGGATGGCCGGGCAGCTGTCAGAACAGGGAGTCCAGGGGCACCGACGGGTCTCCCAGGGCGTCCGCGTCGACCGGCCGGGCGGCCTTGATCAGCTTCTGGATGTCCTCGGTGACGTCCCACACATTGACGTTCATCCCGGCCAGGACCCGGTGGTCCTTCAGCCAGAACGCGATGAACTCGCGCTTGCCGGCGTCGCCCCGGATGACGACCTGGTCGTACGAGCCGGGCGGCGCCCAGCCGGAGTACTCCAGGCCGAGGTCGTACTGGTCGGAGAAGAAGTACGGCACGCGGTCGTACGTCACGTCCTGGCCGAGCATGGCCTTCGCCGCGGCGGGTCCGCTGTTCAGGGCGTTCGCCCAGTGCTCCACGCGCAGCCGGCCGCCGAAGAGCGGGTGGTGGACGGACGCGATGTCCCCGGCGGCGTAGATGTCGGGGTCGGAGGTGCGCAGCGAGGCGTCGACGACGACACCGCCGCCCTGGGACCGGTCCGCCATGTCGAGCCCGGCGGCCTCGGCGAGCGAGGTGCGCGGGGCCGCGCCGATCGCGGCGAGCACGTCGTGGGCGGGGTGCTCCTCGCCGTCGTCGGTCCGGACGGCGAGGACCAGGCCGTCCTGCCCGGTGATCTCGGTGAGGCGGGCACCGAAGTGGAAGCGGACGCCGTGTTCGGCGTGCAGGTCGGTGAAGATCTGGCCGACCTCCGGTCCGACGACGTGGTGCAGCGGGGTCGCCGACGGGGCGACGACCGTGACCTCGGCGCCGTATTCGCGTGCGGCGGCGGCGATCTCCAGGCCGATCCAGCCGGCGCCGGCGATCACAAGGTGTCCGTTGTCGCGGCCGAGGGCGGAGAGGACGCCCCTCAGCCGCTCGGAGTGGGCGAGACGGCGCAGGTGGTGGACGCCGGCCAGTTCGGTGCCCGGGATGTCGAGGCGGCGGGGCTCGGCGCCCGTGGCGAGGAGCAGCTTGTCGTAGTGGACGACCGTGTTGTCGCCGAGCTGCACGGACCGGCCGGCCCGGTCGATGGAGGTGACCACCTGGCCGAGGTGCAGCTCGATGTCGGCGCCCGCGTACCAGGCGGTCTCGTGGACGAAGACCGACTCGCGTTCGTCCTTGCCCAGCAGGTAGCCCTTGGACAGGGGAGGCCGCTCGTACGGATGGTCGCGCTCGTCGCCGATGAGGATCACCCGGCCGCTGAAACCCTCCGCCCGCAGTGTCTCGGCCGCCTTCGCTCCGGCGAGTCCTCCGCCGATGATGACGAACGTCCGATGTGCGTCGACCACTTGATGCCTCCTCGGTACTTGGCTGCGCGGCGCCTCCACCTGCGAGCGTCCCGCACGCAGCGTGATGGCGAAAGAGGGTGTGCCCCGATCAGGTCACGGCCTGTGGCATGTGGCCCGGTCATGGTCCAGTGTGCCGGGCGCCCGTGAGTGTTCCGTGAAGGGACCGGGCGGAGGCGTCGGTGAGTGCGGCGATCTGGTCGACGAGGACCCGCTTGCGGGCCCGGTCGTCGGGGGCCGCCGTGTACAGGGCGCGGAACTGCGGCTCCAGTCCTTCGGGCGCGCGTGCGGTGAGGGCGGCGGCGAGTTCGGCGATGACGACGCGCTGTCCCGCGCGGATGACCTCCTGCTCGGCGCGCTGCATGACGTAACGGTCCGCGACGGCCTTGAGCACGGCGCACTCGTTGCGCACCTCGCGCGGGACGATGAGCTCGGCACCGTGTCTGGCGAGCCGTCCGGGGCCGTACGCGGTCCGGGTCGCGGTCTCGGCCGCGAGGCAGAACCGGCCGATGAGCTGGCTCGTCGCGTCCTTCAGCCGGGCCTGGGCGACCGCGGTTCCGTCGTAGCCGCGCGGCCACCACTCCTGGGCGGTGAGCCGGTCGAGGGCGTCGGCGAGCTCCTGCGGGTCGGTGTCCGCCGGGACGTACCGGCCGACGGCGACGGCCCAGATCTCCGCGCGCTCCGGCCCGGCGAAGAGACAGCCCGGGTCGATGTGGCCGGCGTGCAGCCCGTCCTCGAAGTCGTGCACCGAGTAGGCGACGTCGTCGGACCAGTCCATGACCTGGGCCTCGAAGCACCTGCGGTCCCGTGGCGCGCCCTCACGGACCCAGGCGAAGACGGGCAGGTCGTCCTCGTACACACCGAACTTCGGTGAGCCGGGGTCGGTGGGGTGCGCGCCCCGGGGCCAGGGGTACTTGGTGGCGGCGTCGAGGGCGGCGCGGGTGAGATTGAGCCCGACGCTGACGTGCTCCCCGCTGCGGGGGTCGCGGACGAAGCGCTTGGGTTCGAGGCGGGTCAGCAGGCGCAGCGACTGGGCGTTGCCCTCGAAGCCGCCGCAGTCCGAGGCGAAGTCGTCGAGGGCCTGTTCGCCGTTGTGGCCGAAGGGCGGGTGGCCCATGTCGTGGGAGAGGCAGGCCGCCTCGACGAGGTCGGGGTCGCAGCCGAGGGCGGCGCCGAGCTCCCGGCCGACCTGGGCGCACTCCAGGGAGTGGGTGAGCCGGGTGCGCGGGCTGGCGTCCCAGGCCCCGCTCAGGGTGCCGGGCGTGACGACCTGGGTCTTGCCCGCGAGCCTGCGCAGGGCGGCGGAGTGCAGCACCCGTGCGCGGTCGCGCTGGAAGGCGGTGCGGCCGGGCTGTTTGTCGGACTCGGTGTCCCAGCGCTCGGTGTCGGCTGCGCCGTAGGGCGTGTCCCTGGGGTCGTGCGTACCGTCCATGGTCCCGACATTAGACCGACGGACTGACGGGGCGGGTCAGGCGCCGGCCCGTAGGGGCGGACGCGTCAGGGCTCCGTGGGCGGGCGCGGCGCCGGTCAGGGCCTGGTCGTAGCGGTGCAGCAGGAGGCGTGCCATCGCCGGGTGCGCGCCGAGCGGCGCGGCGGCGACGCCCGGCGCGGCCGCTGCCGAGACCGTCGCGAAGCGGCCGGGGGCCGTGAAGTACGAGGCGAGGGCAACCCGGTGGCGGCCGCGGGCGGCGAGTGCGCGCAGGGCGGTCGGCACGTCGGGCGTGGCGGCGGAGGCGTAGGCGGGGACGACGGGGACGCCGCCGAGGCGGTCGCTGAGCATGGCGGCGCTGCGGCGCGCGTCGACGTCCGAGTCCGGGTCGCGTGACCCCGCGGCGGCGAGGACGACGGCGGCGCTGCGGCTCGTGCCGTCCTCGTCCCGCCAGCCGGCCTCGACGAGACGCCCGTACAGGGCCTCGACGAGCAGCGGGTGCGGTCCGAGCGGGGCCGCGACACGGGCGCGGAGGTGGCACGCGGCCGCCGCGGCGAGGGGCAGGTCGTGCCGGACGTGGTGGCCGCGGCCGAGCAGCAGCGGTACGAGCACGGCGTCGCCCCGTCCGACGCGGTCGAGTGTGTCCGGCAGCAGGGGCTCGTTCAGTTCGATGTGGCCGAGCCGGACGTCGAGGCCGGGCCGCAGCTCCCGCACCCGGTCCAGGAGCTCCAGGACGGTGCACAGGGCCTGCGGGTCCCGGCTGCCGTGCGCGACGGCGACCAGGGTGGGGGCGGATCTGCGGATGCGGTGCATGGGCCTGCGGGTTCCGTTCGGGGAGACGAGGCTGAGCTGGGTTCCGAGCTGGGCGGTGATACGGGTCAGGAGTTGCGCCGTGCTGTCGAGGGGCAGGGCGTCACGGGGGTGTTCCGGTGCCGGCTCCGTCATGGACCGATGGTGCGGGGCGGACGTTGCGGGGCCGTTTCGCCTCGGTCACGGGTGTTTACCTCCGTCTCACGGGGAGAGCGCTCGCGGTGTCGGTCGCCATGCTCCTCCCCGCCGGCGGCGTGAACCATTCGCCCTCGTCGTTCGTCCCCTTCCACGAGGAATCCGGTACGAGGGCGGGGGCAGGGCATGCGGCTGAGGACACCGTGGGAGCGGGGCCGTGCGGGGGCCGCGGTTCCGGGACGGCTCACGGTCGCCCGGCTTCGGCTGCGGCCGCCGCGGACCAGGCGGGGGCAGCGGCGGCTGGTGCAGGCGCTGATGGTGGCCTGCGCGGTGGCGCTGGCGCCCGCGACGTGGCTGCACACCACGGCCGACGCCCGGGTGAGGACGACGGCCGGGGCCCCGGCGCAGGAGGTCGCCGTGGTGTTCGGGGCCGGGCTGTGGGAGGGACGGCCGTCGCCGTATCTCGCGCGCCGGCTGGACGCCGCCGCCGAGCTGTACCGGACCGGGAAGGTCAGGGTCGTGCTGGTCACCGGGGACAACAGCCGCGTGGAGTACGACGAACCGAATGCCATGCGCACGTACCTCACGGCACAGGGGGTGCCGGACGGGCGGATCGTCAGCGACCACGCGGGCTTCGACACCTGGGACTCCTGCGTCCGGGCGAGGAAGGTGTTCGGGGTCGACCGTGCCGTGCTGGTGAGCCAGGGCTTCCACATCCGGCGGGCGATCGCGCTCTGCCGCTCGGCGGGGATCGACGCGTACGGGGTCGGGGTCGACGACGTGCACGACGTGACCTGGTACTACGGCGGGACGCGGGAGGTGTTCGCCGCCGGCAAGGCGCTCCTGGACGTGGTGTTCGAGCCGGATCCGCACTTCCTGGGCCCGCGCGAGCCCGGGGTGGCGGAGGCGCTCGCGGAGGACCTCACCGCGGCGGGCGGGGCGGGCTGAGGTGCGCGTACCGGGGGCGTAACCGGGCGCACCGGCAGCTGTAATACCGGCCTCGCACGCTGGGCGCATGGCCCGCACCGAGACGTCCACCCACTGCCCGTACTGCGCGCTCCAGTGCGGGATGAAGCTGCGACCGGTCACCGACGGCGGGGTGGTCGAGGTCGTGGAGCGTACCGGGTTCCCCGTCAACCGGGGTGCCCTGTGCGGCAAGGGGCGCACCGCGCCCGCCGTGCTCGCCTCCGGGGTGCGGCTCACGGGGCCCCTCGTCCGGGACGCGGGCGGTGAGCTGGCCCCGGCGAGCTGGGACGAGGCGCTGGGCAGGGTCGCGGACGGGCTGCGCGGGACACGGGCTGAGCACGGCGCGGACGCCGTGGGGGTCTTCGGCGGGGGCGGGCTCACCAACGAGAAGGCGTACGCGCTCGGGAAGTTCGCCCGGGTGGTGCTCGGGACCTCGCAGATCGACTACAACGGCCGCTTCTGCATGTCGTCGGCGGCCGCCGCGCACCAGCGCGCGTTCGGCCTCGACCGGGGGCTGCCGTTCCCGCTGGAGGACATCCCCCGCACCGGATGCGTGATCCTGGTCGGTTCGAACCTCGCGGAGACGATGCCGCCCGCGCTGCGCTATCTGACCGAGCTGCGGGAGAACGGCGGCCGGCTGATCGTCGTCGATCCGCGCCGGACCAGGACCGCCGAGCAGGCTGACCTGCATCTGGCGCCGCGTCCCGGCACCGATCTGGCGCTCGCGCTCGGGATGCTGCACCTGGTGGTGGCGGAGGGCCGGGTGGACGAGGAGTTCGTCCGCACCCGGACGAACGGCTGGGACGAGGCCCGGGCGGGTGCGATGGCGCACTGGCCGGAACTGGTGGAGCGCCTCACCGGGGTGTCCGTGCCGCGGCTGCGCGAGGCCGTGGAGATGTTCTGCGGGGCGGAGGACGGGATGGTGCTCACCGCGCGGGGCCCCGAGCAGCAGGCCAAGGGCACGGACACGGTCGGCGCGTGGATCAACTTCTGTCTGGCCACCGGCCGGGCGGGCCGCCCGCTGTCCGGCTACGGCTGCCTGACCGGGCAGGGCAACGGCCAGGGCGGGCGGGAGCACGGCCAGAAGGCGGACCAGCTGCCCGGGTACCGCAAGCTCACGGATCCTGCGGCCCGCCGCCATGTGGCCGGGGTGTGGGGGGTCGACCCCGACTCCCTGCCGGGGCCGGGCCGAAGCGCGTACGAGCTGCTGGACGCACTGGGGCGGGATGTGCGGTCGCTGCTGGTCATGGGGTCCAACCCGGTCGTGTCGGCGCCCCACGCGGGGCACGTCGAGGAGCGGCTGAGGTCGCTGGACTTCCTGGCGGTCGCGGACGTCGTGCTGTCGGAGACGGCGGAGCTGGCCGACGTGGTGCTGCCGGTGACGCAGTGGGCGGAGGAGAGCGGGACGACGACCAGCCTGGAGGGCCGGGTGCTGCTGCGGCAGCGGGCGGTCACTCCCCCGCCCGGGGTGCGCAGCGACCTGGAGGTGCTGCACGCGCTGGCCGGGCTGCTGGGGCACGGGAAGGGCTTCCCGGCCGATCCGGAGGAGGTCTTCGACGAGCTGCGCCGGGCGTCGGCGGGCGGCCCCGCCGACTACGCGGGGATCACCTACGCCCGGATCGCGGCCGAGGACGGGGTGTTCTGGCCCTGCCCGGACGAGGACCACGCGGGGACTCCGCGGCTGTTCCTGGAGCGGTTCGCGACGGACGACGGGCGGGCGCGGTTCGTCCCGGTGACGCACCGGGCCGCCGCCGAGGAGACGGACGCGGAGTACCCGGTGGTACTGACGACCGGCCGGGTCGTGTCCCAGTACCAGTCGGGGGCGCAGACCCGCCGGGTGGCCGAGCTGAACGCCGCCGCGCCGGGGCCGTTCGTGGAGCTGCATCCCCGGCTCGCGGAGCGGATCGGGGTGGCCGAGGGCGAGGATGTCGCCGTCACCTCCCGGCGGGGGCGGGCGGTGGCACCGGCGCGGATCACCGTGGGGATCCGTCAGGACACCGTGTTCATGCCGTTCCACTGGCCGGGCGCGGGCCGGGCCAACTCCCTGACCAACCCGGCGCTCGACCCGGTCTCCCGGATGCCGGAGTTCAAGGTGTGCGCGGTGCGCGTGGAGGCCGCCGGCTGAGCCAGTCGCCGCCCGGCACGGGTGTGCCGCCGGTGCGCAGCGAACGGGTGACGGCAGCCGCGGCGAGGTAGACCCAGGCCCGGACGGGTTCACCGGGGGCGTCGGGCGGCAGCACGGGTACGGCCCGGCGGGCCACCCTCTCGTACAGGTTGCGCGGGTGCTCCGGTCCCAGGTACTGCTCGAGGCCGTCGAGCAGCCCGAGCAGTTCCTCGTACGCCCCGGGCGCCGCGGTGACCAGGGCGCCGCGGACGGTGCCGTGGCCCTCGATCGCGTACGGGTAGCCGGGGCCCTCGTAGAGGAGGGCCCCCGGCAGGACCGCGGGACGTTCCTCGCGGGTGCGGCCGCGGAGGAACCGGTCGTGGTTGGGCTCGCCCGGCAGCAGCGTGCCGTACACGAAGAAGGGCAGCGGGGCGTCCGTCACAGCGTCGCCGTGGGCGCCGTTTCGGCGGTCACCCAGGCGAGGTAGCGCTCGCTGCCGCGTACGACGGGCGTCGCGATGATCTCCGGCGTCGCGTAGTCGTGCGCCGCGACGAGGTGGGCCTCCAGCCCGTCGTAGCGCGCGGACGTCGTCTTGAACAGCACCTGCCACTCCTCGGCCGTCTCGACCGCGTCCTGCCAGCGGTAGACGGAGGTGACGGGGGCCGAGATCTGGGCGCAGGCGGCGAGCCGCGCCTCCACCGCGTCCCGGGCCAGGACGCGGGCCTTCTCCTCGCTGTCCGTGGTGGTCAGTACGGTCAGCCATGCGGGCTCGGTCATCCCGGCTCTCCCTGCTGTCGGCGTATCGGCGTCTCTGCGTATCGGCGTCCGTGGCCCCTCGATTGTGGGCCCACGGAGCGTCAGGCGCCGTACGGGTGACGGGCCCTGGCCTCCCTGAGGGCACGGCCCCACCAGACCAGCTGGTCGAGCATCCGCTTGGCGGCGCCGTCCGCCTGGGCCGGGTCCGTGAGCTCGCCCAGGTCGTCGAAGAGGGCGCCCGCGTTGTGGAAGGAGACGGTGTCGCGCACGGAGACGGCGTGCAGTTCGGCGAAGACCTGGCGCAGGTGCTCGACGGCCCGCAGGCCGCCGGAGACCCCGCCGTACGACACGAACGCGACGGGCCGGGCCTGCCATTCGGCGAAGTGCCGGTCGATGAGGTGCTTCAGCGGGGCCGGGTAGGAGTGGTTGTACTCGGGGGTCAGCACGACGAAGGCGTCGGCGCGTGCCAGCCGCGCGGTCGCCTCGGCGGCCCCGGTGCCGGGCGGCTCGGTGTCGGCGACGTCGATCAGTTCGGTCTCGATGTCCGGGTGTCCGGCCGCCCGCCTGAGGAACCACGCGGCGACGACGGGCCCGAAGCGGCCTTCGCGGTTGCTGCCGAGGATGACGGCCACCTTCAGCGGGGCGTCGGACGGGGTGGGGGCAGAGGTTTCGGTGTCCATGCACCGAAGACTCACACCTCGACCGGGCTTGAGGTCAAGGGCGGTGGCGCGAAGCCTACGCTGGAGACCATGACGACCTCCGTACCGGACCTCCACGTCGAGTTCGACGGGCACCCCGCCACCGAGGAGGATCTGCGGATCCCGGCCTTCGCCGGGTACGGCCACTTCACCGCGATGCAGGTCAGGGACCGCGCGGTGCGCGGGCTCGCCCTCCATCTGGACCGCCTGGACTCCGCGAGCCGGGAGCTGTTCGGAGCCCCGCTGGACGGGGAGCGCGTGCGGGGGCTGATCGGGCACGCGCTGGACAGCACCGGGGCCCGCGACGCGTCGGTGCGGGTGCACGGCTACCTGCCGCCGACCGGCACGGCGACGGTGACCATGGTGACGGTGCGGGAGCCGGCGCGCATGGACGGGGCGCCGCGGAGCCTGATGTCGGTCCCGTTCTCGCGCTCCGTACCGCACATCAAACGTCCTGGAGAATTCGGCCAGATCTACTACGGTCGGCAGGCCGGGCGGGCGGGCTTCGACGAGGCGCTCCTCACCTCGCCCGGGGGCATGGTGACCGAGGGCGCGATCACCAACATCGGCTTCTGGGACGGCACCTCGGTGGTCTGGCCGGACGCCCCGGCACTGGCCGGGATCACCATGTCGCTGCTGGAGCGGGGGCTGGCGCGGACGGGCCGGCCCTCGGTGCGGCGCGGGGTGACCCTGGAGGGGGCGGGCGCCTACCGGGCGGCGTTCGTCACCAACTCGCAGGGCATCGCGCCGGTCCACCGGATCGACGACACCGCCTTCGCGGTCGACACGGACCTGATGGAGCTGCTCGCCCGGGTGTACGAGGAGACTCCCGGCGAGCCCGTCTGACGTCGCCGGCGTACGCGACGATGGGGCGCATGCAGATCCACATCGAGGCATCGGACCTCCCCGGCCGCACCTGCGGGCCCGACACCGACTTCGCCGGTTTCGACAACGTCCACGTCGGCGTGCAGCGCAAGGACCGTCCCGGGGAACTCCTCGGCCTGCATCCCGGCGACGCGGCCCGCGCCTCCTGGACCCTGGACTGCACCGCCGTGTCCACCACGGAGGGCGTCGAGGTGTCGGGGCCGTACATCCAGAACCGGCTCGGGGGGCGCTTCGTCCATCTGTCCTGGGGCACCGTCGACGACTCCGGCGTCTTCACCATGTTCCGGCGGGCCAAGCTGATGATGAGCGACATCGACCCGGAGGTCCTCCGGGCCGCGGCACGGACGGGGCACCTCACGGCGCGGCTGCGCCTGAGCGACGACCTGGGCAGGCCGAAGTGTGCCCGGGTGCGCCCGCCGGACATCAGCTGGTCGGCGATCAGGAGCGCGCCGGGGGCCTGAGGGGCGGGAGCCGGGGCGGTGGGGCCCGAGGGGGCGGGCGGCGGAAGTCCGGGAGACGGCAGACATGACACCGCCCTCACCGGTCCCGGGGGGGTGGGCCGGTGAGGGCAGTTGCCATGGGAGCGGCCGGGGGGCTGCCGTCCCGTGGGGGGGGTAGAGACCGTTTGCCCGACCACCCCGAGGGGCATTCCTGTGACCTGCGTCACTTGGCCTGAAAGGCGCGAGGTCACCCGATCGGCACCGGCCGGGCATCGCGGTCCCGGCCACCGTCGCGACCTGCGCGGGCCGGGCGGACGGACGCACCCCGTCAGGTCCGTACGGGTGAAAGCTGACGGCGCGTCAGCATGCGGGCGGCCGGTCCGGCCCGTTACCTCGAAGGCAGGACACATCCGTCTGCCCGGAGGATTCCCATGCGCAGCCCCGCCCGCCTCGTGACCGGTACCGCCGCCGCGGCCCTCACCGCCGCAGCGCTCGGCCTCGCCATCCCGTCGGCCCACGCGGACGGGCTCGGCGGGCCGGAGCCCACGGTGGCGACGGCGGCGCCCGACCCGGCGGACTGCGGCTCCGCGGACACCGCCCCGGCGGTCACCTGCGACAGCGGCGGGGTGGCGGCCGACGACCCGGGAGGGACCGAGGACGGCGTGGACCCGCCGGCGGGTCTCGGGGCCGAGGATCCGGACGCCCTCGACGGGCCGGACCCGGCAGGCGAGCCGGGGGCACCGGACGATCCGGCGGCGGAGTCGGAGCTCTCCTGGCCGCGGACCGAGGAGGGCGGCACGGGGACCGGGGACGAGGCCGGAGCGGTCCAGCGGCCCGGAACCGGGACGGGAACCCGGCCCGCACCTCCCTCGGAGACCGCCCCCGGATCCGCCGAGCCGCCCGTGCCCCCGGGGCACAGGCCCACGCCCACAGCCGGCCCCAGCCGGCCCTCCGGGCACGTGGGGACGGGCGTCGGCGGCAGTGCGGCCCCCGACACCGCCCAGCTCGCCACGGGCGCGGGCCTGGTCGCGGCGGCGGCCGTGGCCGGTGTCCTGCTGCTGCGCCGCAGCCGCCGCGCGTACGGCACGCGCCGCTGAGAGCGGCCGGGCGGAGGGCGGGACGTGGACAGGGCGACACTCAGGGCCAGGGCCTGGCTGGTGGGGATCGCCGCGTTGTGCGGGACCTGGCTGGTGCACAACGGGGCGGCGGTCCGGACCGAAGCCCCCCAGCCGTCCGCCGCCGAGGCCTTCACCGCCGGTGCCGGACCGCGGCCGGCCACCCGGGCCGCCGATCCGCTGCGCCCCTCCGTCCCGGTCAGGATCCGTATCGCGGCCATCGGTGTGGACGCGCCCATGACCGGCCTCGGGCTGGGCCCGGACGGCAGCCTCGACGCACCGCCCGAGGGGGACCGCAACCTCACCGGCTGGTACGAGGGCGGCACCCCGCCCGGCACCAGGGGCACGGCTGTAGTCGCGGGCCATGTCGACGACGCCGAAGGGCCGTCGGTGTTCTACTCCCTCGGGTCCCTCAAGAAGGGGGCCGAGGTCGAGGTCGACCGCCGGGACGGCCGCACCGCCGTGTTCGCGGTCGACGCGGTCGAGGTGTACGAGAACGACACGTTCCCGGACGAGCGGGTCTACGGCGCCACCCCGGACGCCTCGCTGCGGCTGATCACCTGCGGCGGCGGGTACACACGGGAGACCGGCTACCAGGGCAACGTGGTGGTGTACGCCCACCTCACCGGGGTGCGCTGACCGGCCCGGCCACCGGACGGACCGGGCAGGCGCCGGTCAGGCGTTCCACTGGTCGAAGCCGAGCTTGGCGACCAGCGAGAACACCACGACCAGCAGCACCCCGCGGACGAAGTCGCTGCCCTTCCGGAGAGCCATCCGCGCCCCGAGCATCGCGCCCGCGAGATTGAATACCGCCATCAGCGCGGCCAGCTGCCACAGGACGGTCCCCTGGTAGGCGAACATCGCCAGCGCGCCGGCGTTGGTGCAGACGTTCACGATCTTGGCGTTGGCGGACGCGGTGACCAGGTCGAGGTGGAGCACGGCGGTCAGCGCCAGCACCAGGAAGGTACCCGTACCGGGTCCGAACAGCCCGTCGTAGAAGCCGATACCACCGCCGACCAGCACGATCGCGGTGACCGTGCGGGCCCTGGTGACCTTCTCGCCGGCGCCGTCACCGGCCGCCGCCGTGCCGAAGGACGGCCGCAGCATCACGAAGGCGGCGACCGCGAGCAGCACCACCATGATCACCGGGCGCAGCACGTCGCTGCTGATGCCGGCCGCGAAGAACGCGCCGGTCATCGATCCCGCGAGCGCCATGAGTCCGATGCGTACGGCGGTCCCCACCCGCACCGGCGCCTTGCGCAGGTAGGTGACGGCAGCGCCGGACGTGCCGACGATGGCGACCGCCTTGTTGGTGCCGAGGACGTGCGCGGCCGGTACGTGCGGAAGCCCCAGCAGCAGGGCGGGCAGGAGGAGGAGCCCGCCGCCGCCCACCACCGCGTCGATCCAGCCGGCCGCCGCCGCGGCCAGACAGAGGACGACCAGGGTGGTGAGGGTGATCTCAGGCATGCTCGCGACTAAAGCAGATGGTGGGTACACCGTCCAAACGGCGGTGTACCGGCGCCCTCACAGACGGCGCCGGGACGCGCTGAGCGCAAGGTTCCTCCCGGGAAACAGGAGGGATGCGGTCGGGTAACACCCGCCGCGCACTCTCGACGGCATGAGGACACAGTCGGAGAACACGGCGCGGGTGGTGGTGATCGGCGCCGGGATGGCGGGCGCGCGGCTCGCCGCCCGGGTGCCCGGTGTCACCGTCGTCGGCGAGGAGCCGCACGCACCGTACAACAGGGTGCTGCTCGCCGAGGTGCTCGCGGGCCGGTACGAGCCGGACGTCATCGCCCTGCCGCCCGCCGAGGTGCGGCGCGGGGTGCGTGTCGTGCGGATCGACCGGGCGGAGCGCCGGGTGCTCTGCGACGACGGCGGCGTCATCGGCTACGGGCGCCTGGTGCTGGCCACCGGCTCCAACCCGGTGCTGCCGCCGCTGCGGGGCCTCGGCCGCACGCTGCCGGACGGGGTGCATCCGTTCCGCACCCTCGACGACTGCCTGGCCCTGCGCGCCGCGGTGCGCCCCGGTGTGCGCGCCGTCGTCATCGGCGGCGGGCTCCTCGGGGTGTCGGCGGCCCGCGCCCTGGCGGAGTGCGGCGCCCAGGTGGTGCTGGCCCAGCAGGGCGAGCACCTCATGGAGCGGCAACTGGACGCCGAGGCCGCCGGGATGCTGCGCCGCCACCTGGAGGCCCTCGGGGTCGAGGTGCACACCGAGTGCCGGGTCCGCGGACTGCGCTGCACCGACGGGGACACCCCGGCGGTGCGGGCCGTGGAACTCGCCGACGGCTACGAGCTGGAGGCCGAGCTCACCGTGCTGGCGTGCGGCGTCCGCCCCAGGACGGGGCTGGCGAAGGCCGCAGGGCTCGAGGTCCGCAAGGGCGTCGTCGTGGACGACGAGCTGCGCACCTCGGACCCGTACATCCACGCGGTCGGCGACTGCGCCGAGCACGACGGGACGGTCTACGGGCTGGCGGGCGCCGCGCTCGACCAGGCCGACGTCCTGGCCGAGGTCCTGGCCGGGCGTCCGGCCGGCTACGGGGGTACCAGGGCCCTGACACGGCTCACCCTGCGGTCCCCCTCCGTCGCGCCCGCGCCGTCCGGAGCCGCCGTCGCCTCCGGGACGTCGGGAGGTCTCGACCTGGCCGCCTTCGGCGACTCCCGCCCGATGCCCGGCGACGACGTGGTCCGGCTGGCCGACGCCACCCGGGGCGCGTACCGCACGGTCGTCGTCCGGGGCGACCGGCTGGCGGGCGGGGTGCTGTTCGGCGACCTCGCCGCGGTCGGCACCCTCGCCCGGACCTGGCAGGACGACGAGCCCCTCCCCGCCGACATGTCCCTGCTCCACCTGCTCACCAACGACGGAGGCTTCTGATGCCGGTGTCCACTCCCCCGACCGCCCTCACCGCGGGCGTGCCGACGATCGTGGTCGTCGGGCACGGCATGGTCGGTCAGCGGTTCCTGGAAGCGCTCGCCGACCGCGGCCTGACCCCCGCGGCGGGTACCGCCCGGGTCGTCGTGCTCTGCGAGGAGCCCCGCCCCGCGTACGACCGCGTCCAGCTGACCTCGTACTTCTCCGGGAGGACGCCGGAGGACCTCTCGCTCGTCGAGCCCGGATTCATGGAGCGCCACGGCATCGAGCTGCGCGTCGGCGACCCGGCGGAGAGCGTCGACCGTGAGGCGCGCACCGTCACCGCGCGCTCCGGGGAGACGTTCTCCTACGACACGCTGGTGCTGGCCACCGGCTCGTACCCCTTCGTGCCGCCGGTCCCCGGCAAGGACGCCGAGGGCTGCTTCGTCTACCGCACCATCGAGGACCTCCTCGCGATCGAGGAGTACGCGAGGAACGCGCGGACCGGCGCGGTCGTCGGCGGCGGGCTGCTCGGCCTGGAGGCCGCGGGCGCGTTGAAGGGACTCGGACTCGACACGCACGTCGTGGAGTTCGCGCCCCGGCTGATGCCCGTCCAGGTGGACGAGGGCGGCGGCGCGGCGCTGCTGCGCACCATCGAGAACATGGGCCTGACCGTCCACACCGGTGTCGGCACCCAGGAGGTCACCGCGGGCGAGGACGGCCGGGTCGACGGCATGTGTCTGTCGGACGGTTCCTCGCTGGAGACCGACCTGGTCGTCTTCTCCGCCGGTGTGCGCCCCCGGGACCAGCTGGCCCGCGACTGCGGTCTGGCGGTCGGCCCGCGCGGCGGCATCGTCGTCGACGAGGAGTGCCGCACCTCGGACAGCGCCGTCTTCGCGATCGGCGAGTGCGCGCTCGCGTCGGACGGCCGGGTCTACGGACTGGTGGCGCCCGGCTACGAGATGGCGCTGGCGGTCGCCGAGGTGATCGCGGGCAACGCGGCCTCGTTCACGGGCGCCGACCTCTCCACGAAGCTGAAGCTGCTGGGTGTCGACGTCGCCTCCTTCGGCGACGCGCACGGCGCTGCCGAGGGCTGTCTCGACGTCGTGTACGCGGACTCCCGCTCGGGTCTCTACAAGAAGCTGGTGATCGGCCAGGACGGCACGCTGCTCGGCGGTGTGCTGGTCGGTGACGCCGACCAGTACGGCACGCTGCGGCCGATGACCGGCACGGTCCTGCCCGTCGCACCCGAGCAGCTGGTGCTGCCGGCCGGTGCGGGCGGCCCGGTCACCCTCGGTCCGTCCTCGCTGCCCGACGACGCCGTGATCTGCTCCTGCCACAACGTCACCAAGGGCGCGATCTGCGAGCACACCACACTGCCCGAGGTGAAGAAGTGCACCAAGGCCGGCACAGGGTGCGGAAGTTGCGTCAAGGTCATCGGACAGCTGCTGCCCCAGCCCGCGGACCAGGGGCTGTGCGGCTGCTTCGAGTACACCCGCAGTGAGCTGTACGAGATCGTCCGCACCCTCGGTGTCACGACGTACGCCGGACTCCTCGACTCGCACGGCCGCGAGCAGGCCCGCGGAGGCGACGGCTGCGAGGTCTGCAAGCCCACGGTCGGCTCGATCATCGCCTCGCTGGCCCCGACGGTCGGTGCGAGCGGGTACGTCCTGGACGGCGAGCAGGCCGCCCTGCAGGACACCAACGACCACTTCCTGGCCAACCTCCAGCGCAACGGCTCGTACTCCGTCGTGCCGCGCATCCCCGGCGGTGAGATCACCCCGGAGAAGCTGATCGTGATCGGCGAGGTGGCCCGGGACTTCGGCCTCTACACCAAGATCACCGGCGGCCAGCGGATCGACCTCTTCGGCGCCCGCGTCGACCAGCTGCCGCTGATCTGGACGCGCCTGGTGGACGCGGGCTTCGAGTCCGGGCACGCCTACGGGAAGTCCCTGCGCACGGTCAAGTCCTGCGTGGGGCAGACCTGGTGCCGCTACGGGGTCCAGGACTCCGTGAAGATGGCGATCGACCTGGAGCTGCGCTACCGGGGGCTGCGTTCCCCGCACAAGCTGAAGTCGGCGGTCTCCGGCTGCGCCCGGGAGTGCGCGGAGGCCCGCGGCAAGGACTTCGGGATCATCGCCACGGCGCAGGGCTGGAACCTCTACGTGGGCGGCAACGGCGGCGCGACGCCGCGCCACGCGGACCTGCTCGCCCAGGACCTGTCCGACGCCGAACTGGTCCGTCTCATCGACCGCTTCCTCATGTTCTACATCCGCACGGCGGACCGTCTGGAGCGCACCTCGACCTGGCTGGACCGGATCGAGGGCGGCCTGGACCACGTCCGCGACGTCGTCGTGCACGACTCGCTGGGCCTCTGCGACGAGCTGGAGCGGCTGATGGCCGACCACGTCGGCGGCTACCGCGACGAGTGGGCCGCGACCATCGGCGACCCGGAGCGGCTGAGGCGCTTCGTGACCTTCGTGAA
The DNA here is from genome assembly GCF_000717245.1 of Kitasatospora papulosa. Lineage (GTDB taxonomy): Bacteria > Actinomycetota > Actinomycetes > Streptomycetales > Streptomycetaceae > Streptomyces > Streptomyces papulosus. Next base: position 603,357 of record NZ_JNYQ01000001.1, on the reverse strand, counting down.
CGCCCCCGACGCACCCGACCCCTCGGTCAAGTTCGTCCCCGAGCGGGACCAGGTCAAGCCCGACCTCGACATCCTCGCGGGCCCGGTGCTCGCCATCCGCACGCTTGAAGGGACTTCCTCCTGATGACGACGCAGACGCTCGAAACGGCGCAGGACACCCGGACGATCCGGCTCGCCGACGGGGACGGCTGGTTCACGGTCTGCGACCGCGAGCTGCTGACCCCGGGGCGCGGTGTGGCCGCGCTCCTCCCGGACGGCCGTCAGGTCGCCCTGTTCGTGGACCGGTCGGGGCGGGTGCACGCGATCGACAACCGTGACCCCTTCACCGGCGCGTACGTCCTCTCCCGCGGCCTGGTCGGATCGGCCGGGGGCCGGCCGTTCGTCGCGTCGCCGCTGCTGAAGCAGCGCTTCGACCTGGAGACGGGGGCCTGCCTGGACGACGACGAGGTCTCCGTGCCGGTCTTCGCGGTCCGCGCGGACTGATCCCACCCTGTTCATGACACGTTGGAGCTCCGGCAACCACGCGCCTCTACTGTCCTGACGTTCGACCCGCCGGGCCGACCGGACCGGCGGGCCAGCACGTCACCCGTGGAGTGATCGTGGAACGTCGGACCTTCTTGCGCACAGCGGTGATCGGCACCTCGGCGGCGGCCTTCGGCGGCACCCTGTGGCGGGGTGCCGCCTTCGCGGACCCCGCCCAGCCGGCCACCGGCCCCTACGGCGCGCTGCAGGCGGCGAACAGCAACGGCATCCTGCTGCCGAGCGGCTTCACCAGCAGGATCGTCGCCCGTTCGGGACAGGCCGTCCCCGGCACCTCGTACACCTGGCACAGCGCGCCCGACGGCGGGGCCACCTTCACCGACGACGGCGGCTGGATCTACGTCTCCAACGCCGAGGTGTCCTCGGGCAGCGGCGGCGGGGCGAGCGCGGTGCGCTTCAACTCCTCGGGGACCGTCACCTCGGCCTACCGGATCCTGTCCGGCACGAACAACAACTGCGCCGGCGGCAGGACTCCGTGGAACACCTGGCTCTCCTGCGAGGAGGTGACCCGCGGCTTCGTGTACGAGACGGACCCGTGGGGAGTGAACGCGGCCGTCCAGCGCCCCGCGATGGGCCGGTTCAAGCACGAGGCGGCGGCCGCGGACCCCGACCACGGCTACGTCTACCTCACCGAGGACGAGACGGACGGGCGCTTCTACCGCTTCCGTCCCACCACCTGGGGCAACCTGTCCTCCGGCACGCTCCAGGTACTGGTCGCGGGAACCGGCACCTCGGGCCCGGTGACCTGGACGACCGTCCCCGACCCGGACGGTTCGCCCACCCAGACCCGCTACCAGGTCTCCGGCGCCAAGGTGTTCAACGGCGGTGAGGGCTGCTTCTACGCGGCGGGCACCTGCTGGTTCACCACGAAGGGCGACAACAGGGTGTGGGCGTACGACGCGAACGCCTCGTCGCTCTCGCTCGTCTACGACGACTCGCTCGTCACGGGCGGCAGCGCCCCGCTGACCGGCGTGGACAACGTCACCCGTGCCGCCTCGGGCGACCTGTACGTCGCGGAGGACGGCGGGAACATGGAGATCTGCCTGATCACCCCGGACGACACCGTCGCCCCGTTCCTGCGGATCAGCGGCCAGTCCGGCTCCGAGATCACCGGCCCGGCCTTCTCCCCGGACGGCCGCCGGCTCTACTTCTCCTCGCAGCGCGGCACCGCCGGAAGCTCGTCCGGGGGTATCACCTACGAGGTCACGGGGCCGTTCCGCTCCTGATCCGCCCTGGGGCGGCGGTCGCGGGGCCGGCTCCGCGACCGCCGCCCCGCCGTGCGTCAGGCCTGTCCCGCGACCGCCGCGGGGTCCATCCAGACGACCTCCCAGATGTGACCGTCCGGGTCCTGGAAGGAGCGGCCGTACATGAAGCCCTCGTCCATGGGGTCGTTGGCGGGCGACCCGCCGTTGGCCAGTGCCGCGTCCGCCAGCTCGTCGACCTTCTCGCGGCTGTCCGCGCTCAGGGCGATCAGGACCTCGGTCGTCCTGGAGGCGTCGGCGATCTCCTTCCTGGTGAAGTCCTTGAAGCGCGGCTCGGTGATGAGCATGGCGAAGATGGTGTCGCTGATGACGAGACAGGCCGTCGTCTCGTCGCTGAACTGCGGGTTGAAGCCGAACCCGAGCTCCGCGAAGAAGTTCTTCGTCGTCCCGAGGTCCTTGACGGGCAGGTTCACGAAGATCATCTGAGGCTGAGGCATGATGTCCCACTCTTCCGTCCGGCACTCTGCGGTGCTCCCGCGCGCTCCGTGCGAGCGCTTACGAGGGGTAGACGGCCGGCGCCCCCGGAACTCATCGCCGGCGAGCGTCCGCCGGACGGAATTCCGGCATTCCGCGCCCGTACCCGGTGCTACCGGGGGGAACTGGGCGTGGTCGCGGTGCCGGGGGTCCGCCGACATGGTGCGGCGGAACGCCGTGCGTACGGTCGAGGAGGCGCACCGCAGGATGCTCGTGGACCTGATGGGCCGCTGCGGCCCCGACTCCTTGCTCGTCGACCGCCGGCCCGACGGGGCGGGAACTGACCGTGCGCTCAGCCACGGCGCTCCGTCGGAGCGGGGCGAGCGCCGTGGCTGAGCGGGATTCCCGGGGCGACGGGCTCCCGGGCGGCGGGCTCGAGTTCTCCGACTTCTGCACGGCTTACCGCCCGTCACTCGTGGCCCTGGGCGGGGCGAACGGCCTGGTCGCCGCGTACGTGGGGTTTCCCCGACTGCTCACGGGCGCCTACGTCCGGCTGTTCCGCTGGATCGTCCAGCCGGTGCGACGGCGCCAGGAGCTGGAGGCGGACGCGGCGGCAGCGGAGGTCTGCGACGCCCCGCAGCGCGCCGAAGCCCTCGTCCGGCAGGCCACGGAAGCGGCTGCCGGAAGCGGAGGGCGACGCCGACCCGTTGGACCTCCTGGCCCGGGCACTCCTGGCGCTGGTCTGCTCCGGGCTCGGGGAGCACAACGGCTCCCAGGCCGAGCTGAGAGCGCTGGTGAGGGAGACGGTGCGGGAACCGGGTCGGATTCCGGTCTCACGCTCTTCCTGGGCGTTCCGGGGCTGCCGGGGGCATGCCGACGGACCCGTTCCGACGATGCGTTTCCCCGCCCCGGTCACGAGGTGACGCCGGGGTGCGCCCCACCGGGCGGGACGCACCCTCAGGGCACCGCGATCGGGGCTCCGCCCCTGATCAGGGCGGCGCCCAGGGGCGTCAAGGTGTGCAGGACCGAGCTGCCGTGGCGCAGGGTGCGGACCAGCCCGGCCTCGCGCAGCACACAGGCGTGCTGGCTCGCCGAGGCCAGGGAGACCCCGGTCCTGCGGGCCAGCTCGCTCGTCGTGCAGCCGTTGTCTATGGACCGCAGGACCGCCGAGCGGGTGTGTCCCACCAGCCGGCCCAGCCAGGGGCCGGGCTCCGGGACGGCCGGGGCACCCGGGTGGGTGACCGGGTAGACGAGGACGGGCGGGAGCGCGGGGTCGCGACAGACGACGGGAGTGGTCCGGCAGAAGAACGAGGGCTGCAGGAGCAGCCCCCGTCCGTCCAGTCTCAGCTCCCGGTCGACGGGGTAGTCCGCCTCCAGCACGGGGGCACGCCAGCGGATCATCGGCGGCAGGGTGGCCAGGAGTTCGTCCGCGCCGCCGTCCAGCAGGGCACGGCCCCGGACGGCGCGGTCGGCCTCGACGCTCGCCCGGATGTGCGGCCAGTACGGCTCCACCGCGGCACGGTGGTAGGCGCGCAGAGTGGAGATGAGACGCCCCAGCGGCTCCGTGCGCCCCTCGGCGAGCGCCTCCGGCAGCGCGGGCCCGGCCGGGGGTCGGGAGGGCGGCCTGCGCGTGAGGGAGGCCTGTGCCGTCAGCAGCCCGATCTCGGCACGGATCCGGTCCACCGGGGTGTCGCGCAGCGCCTCCATTCCGGCGTCCAGTCCGAATGGCTCCGCACTCCCCTGAGAAGGTGTCAGGAAGTCGGGGAAATAGCCGCGGGGTGGAACGACGGTGGACAGCAGGCGTGCTTCACCATTCAACCTGGTTCGGGATTCCTTCCGCCATTTCCCGAACACGGTGGAACCCCGCCGGTCCCTCAGCCGGTGGAAACTGAGAATGGTTTCCCACATCGCGTCCGGCCTCGTGGCCATCCGCACGCGCGAAAGGTCCACCCCGGACACATGGATACGCAGCACCGAACCCCCACCTGTTGCACCCGCAATTGCCCCCGCCGTAGCGTATGCGCGGCGTCACAGGAGGTCACCACGGGGTTTCGGCCACAGTTGAAATGTCTCGCCCGTATCCCTGCCACCCGAAAAGCTGTACGACGTCGGGTGCGTTACCGGAGTCACCGAAGAGCGGGTGAGGGCCGTGGGGGGCTTTGCCCGTTCGGCGGCGGTGAACGATGGTGCGGCTCCGCACCCGGCAGGGGTAAGCGGGTGCGGTCCGGGGGTGGGGATCCCCGGGCCGCACCCAGGCCGCACGTCCCCGATTTGCGCACCGAACGGTGAAAAGCCAACCACTTCGAATGGTTCGCCATTCAATTGACGAAGCGGCGGCACCCCCGCACAGGGTGCCGCCGCTTCCGGGTAATCCGGGCCCGCCGTCGGATCCCGGTGAGGGTCTCTGTGATCCGACGGCGGTATCCGGAGTCGTGACGATCGCTGGGAGCTGAACTCAGCGGCTGTCGCTGCCCCGCGATTCGGCGGCGGCGCGGCCCGCTTCGAGCCGGGCGACCGGAATGCGGAACGGCGAGCAGGAGACGTAGTCCAGGCCCACCTCGTGGAAGAAGTGCACCGACTCGGGGTCCCCGCCGTGCTCGCCGCAGATGCCGAGCTTGAGGTCCGGGCGGGTGGCCCGGCCCGCTTCCACCGCACTGCGCACGAGGGCGCCGACGCCGTCCTTGTCGATCGTCTCGAACGGCGACACCCCGAAGATGCCCTTCTCCAGGTACGCGGTGAAGAACGAGGCCTCCACGTCGTCGCGGGAGAAGCCCCACACCGTCTGGGTGAGGTCGTTGGTGCCGAACGAGAAGAACTGGGCGGCCTCGGCGATCTGACCGGCGGTCAGGGCGGCACGGGGCAGCTCGATCATGGTGCCGATGGTGAGCCTCAGTTCCGTACCGGTGGCCGCCTCGACCTCGGCGATCACCTGGTCCGCCTCCTCGCGGACGATCTCCAGCTCCTGGACCGTGCCGACGAGCGGAATCATGATCTCGGCGCGCGGGTCGCCCTTCGCGTTCTTGCGGTGTGCGGCCGCCTCCGCGATCGCACGTACCTGCATCGCGAACAGCCCCGGGATGACCAGGCCGAGACGGACACCGCGCAGCCCCAGCATCGGGTTCTGCTCGTGGAGCTTGTGCACGGCCTGCAGGAGTCGCAGGTCGTTCTCGTTGGCGTCCTTGCGGGACTCGGCCAGCGCGACCCGCACGGAGAGCTCGGTGATGTCGGGCAGGAACTCGTGCAGCGGCGGGTCGAGCAGCCGGACGGTGACGGGCAGGCCGTCCATCGACTCGAAGAGCTCGATGAAGTCGGCCTTCTGGAGCGGCAGCAGGGCGTCCAGCGCGGCCTCGCGCTCGCCGTCGGTGTCCGCGAGGATCAGCTTCTCGACCATCTCGCGGCGCTCACCGAGGAACATGTGCTCGGTGCGGCACAGGCCGATGCCCTGGGCACCGAAGCGACGGGCCCGCGAGGCGTCCTCGGCGTTGTCCGCGTTCGCCCGTACCCGCAGCCGGCGTACCCGGTCGGCGTACGCCATGATCCGGTGCACGGCGGCGACGAGCTCGTCGGCGTCGTCGGCGCCCGCGTGCATGCGGCCCTCGAAGTACTCGACGACCGGGGACGGCACGACCGGCACCTCGCCGAGGTACACCTTGCCGGTGGATCCGTCGACGGAGACGAGGTCCCCCTCCTCCACGACGGTGTCCCCGACCGTCAGCCGGCGGCGCTTGGTGTCGACCTCGATCTCCTCGGCGCCGCAGACACAGGTCTTGCCCATGCCGCGGGCGACGACGGCGGCGTGCGAGGTCTTGCCGCCGCGCGAGGTCAGGATGCCCTCGGCGGCGATCATCCCGTCGAGGTCGTCGGGGTTGGTCTCCCGGCGGATCAGGATGACCTTCTCGCCCGACCGCGACCACTTGACGGCGGTGTACGAGTCGAAGACGGCCTTGCCCACGGCCGCACCCGGCGAGGCGGCGATGCCGCGGCCCAGCAGCACGCTGGCGGCGCCGTGGTCGAAGCGCGGGAACATCAGCTGCGCGAGCTGGGCCCCGTTGACCCGCTGGAGCGCCTCGGCCTCGTCGATGAGCCCCTGGTCGACGAGCTGGGTGGCGATGCGGAAGGCGGCGCCGGCGGTGCGCTTGCCGACCCGGGTCTGGAGCATCCAGAGCTGGCCGCGCTCGATGGTGAACTCGATGTCGCAGAGATCCTTGTAGTGGGTCTCCAGCGTCTCCATGATCTTCATCAGCTGGTCGTACGACGCCTTGTCGATCGACTCCAGCTCGGCGAGCGGCACCGTGTTGCGGATGCCCGCGACGACGTCCTCGCCCTGGGCGTTCTGGAGGTAGTCGCCGTAGACACCCTGGTGGCCGCTGGCCGGGTCACGGGTGAAGGCGACCCCGGTGCCGGAGTCGGGGCCGAGGTTGCCGAAGACCATCGAGCAGATGTTGACGGCCGTGCCGAGGTCGCCGGGGATGCGCTCCTGGCGGCGGTAGAGCTTGGCCCGGTCGGTGTTCCACGAGTCGAAGACCGCGTTTATGGCCAGGTCCATCTGCTCGCGCGGGTCCTGCGGGAAGTCCCGCCCGGCGTCCCGGGTGACGATCTTCTTGAACTGCTTGACCAGCTTCTTCAGGTCGGCCGCGTCCAGGTCCACGTCGACCGTGACGCCCTTGGCCTCCTTCGCGGCCTCCAGCGCCTCCTCGAAGAGGTCGCCGTCGACCCCCAGCACGGTCTTGCCGAACATCTGGATGAGACGACGGTAGGAGTCCCAGGCGAAGCGCTCGTCACCCGCCTGCGCGGCGAGGCCGACGACCGAGGCGTCGGAGAGCCCGATGTTGAGGACCGTGTCCATCATGCCGGGCATCGAGAACTTCGCACCGGAGCGGACGGAGACCAGCAGCGGGTCGTCGGCCTGGCCGAGGTTCTTGCCCATCCGCTTCTCGAGCGCGTCGAGGTGCGCACTGACCTCGTCGCGCAGCTCCGCCGGCTCGTCACCGCTGTCGAGGTAGACCTTGCAGGCCTCGGTGGTGATCGTGAAGCCCGGAGGGACGGGCAGCCCGAGGTTGGTCATCTCGGCGAGGTTGGCACCCTTGCCGCCCAGAAGGTCTTTCAGATCCTTGTTGCCCTCGGTGAAGTCGTAGACGAACTTCTGGGGACCTTTGTTTTCCGACACGGGTCTCGACTCCTCGAGGACGCGGTGGCTGCCCTGACGGCGAGGAACATACCCAGATCGAAGGTGTCGCGGTACGGCCACTTGCGCGTCGCGAGGGCTCAACCACCCGTCCGCCAGCAGATCGAAAGTAACGGGCCGGTAGCCCTCGACAGGGCGGTGCCTTCACCTCTTGAAATCAATATCACCGACAGTGCATCACGAACCTCACTCTCGCAACTCACCGCAACGGATGGCTTGATCGATCAAAGTAAACCTGCCTGGCACCCAGTGCCGTCATTTGAGAAGTACACCCTCCCTTGAAGCGCTCATCTGAGCCAAACACACCTCAGAGGTGGCGAGAATCACGCTGCATCGCCCGCTCAGATGTCACCATCCGGACGACGTCGGGACAACGGCAGGTCACCAGGGAGCAACGCAGCGTTCGCGGAGCACCTCCGACCGCTGCCCGGGGAGCCCCTGAACGCGGGCTCGGCGTCGAATCGGTCAGCGACGGGGCCCATTCGACGAGAAAAGCCCGCTCATATGAGCGGTCCACTCGAAGGGCACTCGGTGCCCTGAGACAGCGGGCTGGGTGCTCAGCCGCCCGAGGTGTCCAGCTCCGCGTCGGCGCTCACGCCCGCGCAGTCGTACGGGTCCTTCAGCCAGCCGTCCGGCAGTGCCACCCGGTTGTTTCCGGAGGTGCGCCCCCGGGGTCCGTCCGCGCCGTCCGGCCAGGGCTGGTCCAGGTCGAGCTCCTGGAGCTGCGTGCCCAGCTCCTCCAGCGAGGAGGTGACCGCGAGCTTCCTGCGCATGTCCGAGCCGACCGCGAAGCCCTTGAGGTACCAGGCGACGTGCTTGCGGAAGTCGATCACGCCCCGGCTCTCGTCGCCGATCCACTCCCCCAGCAGCGTCGCGTGGCGCAGCATGACGTCCGCGACCTGGCGCAGGACGGGCGCCTGCCGCGTCCCCGTGCCCTCGAAGGCGCTGACCAGATCACCGAAGAGCCAGGGGCGCCCCAGGCAGCCGCGCCCCACGACGACACCGTCGCAGCCGGTCTCACGCATCATCCGCAGGGCGTCGTCGGCGCTCCAGATGTCGCCGTTGCCGAGGACGGGGATCTCGGGGACGTGCTCCTTGAGGCGCGCGATGGCGTCCCAGTCGGCCGTGCCGCCGTAGTGCTGGGCGGTGGTCCTGCCGTGCAGGGCGACGGCCGTGACGCCCTCCTCGACGGCGATGCGGCCCGCGTCGAGGTAGGTGGTGTGGTCGTCGTCGATGCCCTTGCGCATCTTGATGGTGACCGGGAGGTCGCCCGCCTGCGCGACCGCCTCACGGAGGATCGCGCGCAGGAGCGGCCTCTTGTACGGCAGGGCGGACCCACCGCCCTTGCGGGTGACCTTGGGGACGGGGCAGCCGAAGTTCAGGTCGATGTGGTCGGCCAGGTCCTCGTCGACGATCATGCGCACCGCCTTGCCGACGGTGACCGGGTCCACTCCGTACAGCTGGATCGAGCGCGGCGTCTCGCTCGCGTCGAAGTGGATGAGCTGCATGGTCTTCTCGTTGCGCTCGACCAGCGCCCGCGTGGTGATCATCTCGCTGACGAACAGCCCCTTGCCGCCCGAGAACTCGCGGCACAGGGTACGGAAGGGCGCGTTGGTGATGCCGGCCATGGGCGCGAGCACGACCGGCGGCTGCACGGTGTGCGGGCCGATCCGGAGCAGCGGGAGGGCGGGGGCGAGCGTGGTCATGGCCCCATTGTCCCGCACCCGCGCGATGGCCCGGAGACCGCCCGCCCGGGCCCTCCGGAGGCCGCGTACGGGGCCGCCTGCCGGGGGCCCCGGAGAGCCCGCCCGTGCGGCTGCCCGCTCAGGCGTCCGCGAGGGCCGACTCCATGAGCCGTTCGAGCCCCAGCCGGGACTCCTCGTCGGAGGGGACGTACGTCACCAGACGCGGGCCCGCCGAGGGGCCCAGCCACAGGTCGGTGTGTTCGAGCCTGAGCACCCCCACCCGGGAGTTGCGGAAGACCTTGGTGCGGTTCGCGGGCCCGACGACCTCGTGCCGTGCCCAGACCTCACCGAACTCGGGCGAGGCCGCCTCCAGCCGCGCCAGCAGTGCCTTCCAGGCCGGCTCGGCCAGGTGTTCCGCCATCGACGCGCGGAACTTGGCGGCCATCGTCCGGTGCACACCGGGCAGATCGACGACGGAGGCGCGCCAGTCCTCGTTGACGTAGGCGAGCAGCATGCAGTTGCGGTCCTCGGGCGCGACGTCGTCCAGGTCGCACAGCAGCCTGCCGTAGGTGCGGTTGTAGGCGAGGATGTCGTACCTGCTGTTCTGGATGCAGGCCGGGAAGGGTTCCAGGCGCGTGAGCATCTCCTGGAAGGCCGGGGTCACGCCCGCGCAGTCGGAGCCCGGAGCGGGGTCCACTGCCCCGGCGAGGGCGAAGAGGTGGGTCCGCTCGCTGCGGTCGAGCAGCAGGGCGCGGGCCAGCGAGTCGAGGACCTGCGGCGAGACCTGGATGTCGCGTGCCTGTTCCAGCCACGTGTACCAGGTGACGCCGACGGCCGAGAGCTGCGCGACCTCCTCGCGGCGCAGGCCCGGGGTGCGTCTGCGGGGCCCTCGGGGCAGCCCGACCTGCTCGGGCGTGATCCGCTCACGACGGCTGCGGAGGAAGCCGGCGAGCTCGCTGCGCCGGACGTCCGTCCCGGACACCTCGGTCTGCGTGGTCGTCATGCTCCCAGCCTGCCGAACGTCCCGGCGTATCGCCAGGTGCTCCTGGTACCAGGATGAAGAGACTCTGGTACCAGGCTGGGTACCGGTCCAGAGTCGGTGGGGTGAGTGAATCATCCGTACTGACGAAAACCTCCGCCACGGGCACCCCCGTGGCGCGCCACGACCACCCCGCCCCGGTGCTCGGCGGGCTCGGGCTGTTCACGGTGCTGATCGGCGCGGCACTGCCGCTCGTCGACTTCTTCATCGTGAACGTCGCCCTGCCCACCATCGACCACGACCTGGCCGCGGGCCCCGCGCTGCTCGAACTGGTCGTCGCCGGCTACGGCCTCGCGTACGCCGTGCTGCTCGTCCTCGGCGGACGCCTCGGCGACATGGCGGGGCGGCGCAGACTCTTCCTCGTCGGCATGGCCGCCTTCGGCCTCACCTCCCTCGCCTGCGGGCTGGCGCCGGACGCCTGGACCCTGGTGGGCGCGCGCGTGGCCCAGGGCGCCGCTGCCGCGCTCATGCTGCCGCAGGTGCTCGCCACCATCCAGGCGTCCACGGCGGGCCCGCGCAGGGCACGGGCCATGAGCCTGTACGGGGCGACCGCCGGGCTCTCCATGGTCGCCGGGCAGATCCTCGGCGGTGTCCTGGTCTCCGCAGCCCCGCTGTCCTCGGTCCTCGGCGAGAGCGCCGGCTGGCGGTCGGTGTTCCTGGTGAACGTCCCGGTGGCGGTGGTGGGGCTGGTCCTGGCCGTCCGCTCGGTGCCGGAGAGCCGCTCGGACCGCCCGGCGCCCGTCGACGTACCGGGCACGCTCCTGCTGGCCCTCTCGCTGGTCACGCTGCTCGCCCCGCTGACGGAGGGACGGGCCGCGGGCTGGCCGCTGTGGACCTGGGTGTCCCTGGGCCTGTTCCCGTTCGCCGCGGTGGCCTTCTACCGGGTCGAGCGGCGGGCCGACGCCCGGGGGCGGGTCCCGCTGGTGCCGCCGAGCCTGCTGCGGCTGGAGTCGCTGCGGCGCGGCCTCGTCCTGGTGGTGCCGTTCTCGGTCGGCTTCGGCGGCTTCATGTTCGTGATCGCGGTGGCCCTCCAGCAGGGTCTGGAGATGGGTCCGGCCGCGGCGGGACTGTCCCTGGCCCCGATGGCCGCGGCCTTCTTCGCCGCGTCGCTGGCCGGCCCCCGGCTGGTCCGGCGCTTCGGCAGCCGGGTGGTGACGGCCGGCGGGGTGATCCAGGGTGTGGGTGTCGTGGTGCTGGCACTGACCGTGTGGCACGGCTGGCCGGACCTCGGGCTGCTGGGGCTGCTGCCGGGCTTCGCGGTCGCGGGACTCGGACAGGGCCTGCAACTGCCGGTCCTGATGCGGATCGTGCTGTCCGACGTGCCGGCCGAGCGGGCCGGGGTGGGCGGCGGCGTGATGACGACGACCCAGCAGGCGTCCCTGGCGCTCGGGGTCGCCACGCTGGGGACGCTGTTCCTGTCCGTGGCGTCCGGTGCGGGGATGCGGGACGCGCTGATCGTGACGCTGCTGGTGCAGCTCGCGGCCGTCGTCCTGACGACTCTGCTGAGTCTGCGGCTGCCCCGCACGGTGCGGTGAGGGGGACGGATACGGGCTCGGGCCCGGATCACGAGGTGATCCGGGCCCGAGCCGTGCGGGTCGTGCGAGGAGGTCAGCTCCCGGCAGGTGCGTCCTGCGCCGGGGCGTCCTGCGCCGGAGCGGCCTCCGCGGCGGCGGCGCGCTCACGCATCATGCGCACCAGCTCCTGCTTCCGGTCCTCGGCGACCTTGCGGTCCTTGTCGCGCGCGGGGCCCGCGCCCTGTCGTTCGGCGGCGGACAGCTTCTTGCGCTGCCCGCCCACGCCGAGAAGGTTGTTGCGGCTCTTTGCCACGGCGTTCTCCCGTTCATGGTGAGGAAGTGAGGATGACGTGTCGTGTATCGATCCGATGGGCGACGGGCGGTCGGGCCCGTCGCGCGCTCACTCGTAGATCTGGAAGAACGAGGACATGACGAAAAGGTACCCCGGCCGCCGAGGTACCTCATCCGGTTTTTCGGGCCACGCCCCGGCCGGGCCGCGGCGCCGGTTCAGGCGGTCGGGTCGATCGTGGCCTGGTGGGCCTCGGTCAGGTGCTCCTCGGCCTTCAGCCAGGGCAGGAACTGCGCGCCCTTGCGCCACCCGCAGGTCTCGCAGGTCAGCTGCCGCCGCGTCCCCGACTTCCTTACCTGGACGACGTGTTCACGGCCGTGCCGGTCCCATCTGCTGACCTTGCTCGTGGTCATGGACGGCATCCCGGGCCTCCCTGTGGACGGGTGCGCCCAGTGTGCACGAGGCCCCCGGTTCCGCGCGGCGGAACCGGGGGCCTCGTACGGACGGCGGGTGCGGTCAGCAGCCCAGCAGACGGGAGCCGAGGTAGCTCTGGATCTGGTCCAGGGAGACGCGCTCCTGCTTCATGGTGTCGCGCTCGCGCACGGTCACCGCGTTGTCGTCGAGGGTGTCGAAGTCGACGGTGACGCAGAACGGCGTACCGATCTCGTCCTGACGGCGGTAACGGCGGCCGATGGCACCGGCGTCGTCGAACTCGATGTTCCAGTTCTGCCGCAGGTCGGCGGCGAGGCCCTTGGCCTTCGGCGAGAGCTGCGGGTTGCGGGACAGCGGGAGGACGGCGACCTTGACCGGCGCGAGGCGCGGGTCCAGACGCATGACGGCGCGCTTCTCCATGACGCCCTTGGCATTGGGCGCCTCGTCCTCGCTGTAGGCGTCGAGGAGGAAGGCCAGCATCGAGCGGCCGACACCGGCCGCGGGCTCGATGACGTACGGCGTGTAGCGCTCGCCCTTCTCCTGGTCGTAGTAGAAGAGGTCGGTGCCGGAGGCCTCGGAGTGCGCCTTGAGGTCGTAGTCGGTGCGGTTCGCGACGCCCTCGAGCTCGCCCCACTCGCTGCCGCCGAAGCGGAAGCGGTACTCGATGTCGGCGGTGCGCTTGGAGTAGTGGGAGAGCTTCTCCTGCGGGTGCTCGAACCACCGCATGTTCTCCTCGCGCAGGCCGAGACCGGTGTACCAGTTCCAGCGCTGCTCCATCCAGTACTCCTGCCACTGCTCGTCCTCGCCCGGCTTGACGAAGAACTCCATCTCCATCTGCTCGAACTCGCGCGTGCGGAAGATGAAGTTGCCCGGAGTGATCTCGTTCCGGAAGGACTTGCCCATCTGCGCGATGCCGAACGGCGGCTTCTTGCGCGAGGTCTGCTGCACCTGGCCGAAGTTGGTGAAGATGCCCTGGGCGGTCTCGGGGCGCAGGTAGGCGACCGAGCCGGTGTCCTGGGTGGGGCCGAGGTGGGTGGAGAGCAGACCAGAGAACGCCTTGGGCTCGGTGAAGGTGCCCTTGTTGCCGCAGTTGGGGCAGTTGAGGTCGGCCAGGCCGTTGACGGGCGGCTTGCCGTGCTTCTCCTCGTACGCCTCCTCCAGGTGGTCCGCGCGGTAGCGCTTGTGGCAGGAGGTGCACTCGGTGAGCGGGTCGGAGAAGGTGGCGACGTGGCCGGAGGCGACCCAGACCTCGGGGGCCAGGATGACCGACGAGTCGATGCCGACCACGTCCTCGCGCGCGGTCACCATGTAGCGCCACCACTGGCGCTTGAGGTTCTCCTTCAGCTCGACGCCCAGCGGCCCGTAGTCCCAGGCGGCCCGCTGGCCGCCGTAGATCTCACTGCAGGGGTAGACGAAGCCACGGCGCTTGCTCAGGCTGACGATGGTGTCGATCTTGTCGGCGGCCACGGTGCTCTCTTCATTACGACGGCGAAATTGGACAGGGGCGGCGCGGAGCGCCTCGCTGGGGGCTGTACGCGAGACGGGCGGGCGAATGCACCAGATTACCGGCGGGCGCACCCCTTGGATCAAATCGGTGGGGCGCATCGCGGTCACCACGTTCGGATCCGGGCATCTCATCAGCCTTGTTGACAATCGTTTCCACTTTTGTTGAAAATGACTGTCATGAACGTACGCCGCCTCATACCCACAGCCGCCGTCGCCGGAGCAGTCGCCCTCGGCCTCACCACGCTCTCCGCCTGCTCCTCCTCCGACGCGGCCGAGGGCGGGAGCGACGGCAAGCTGAACGTCGTGGCGTCCTTCTACCCGATGCAGTTCCTGGCCGAGGAGATAGGCGGGTCGCACGTCTCCGTCACCACGCTGACGAAGCCGGGCACCGAGCCGCACGACCTGGAGCTCTCCCCGCGGCAGACCGGCGGTCTGAGCGACGCCGACTACATCCTCTTCCTCAAGGGCGTCCAGCCCGCCGTCGACGACGCCGTCGAGCAGGCCGGCGTGAAGAACACCGTGGACGCGGCGAAGCTCACCACGCTCGAGAACCACGGCTCCGAGGTCGGCCACGACCACGGACACGAGGAGGAGGGCGAGGAGCACGGGCACGAGGGCGAGCACGGGCATGAGGGCGAGGAGGAGGCCGGACTCGACCCGCACATCTGGCTGGACCCCGTGAAGTACGCCGAGGTCGCCGAAGGTGTGGGCAAGTCCCTGGAGAAGGCCGACCCGGACCACGCCGCGGACTACCGCAAGAACACCGACACCCTGGTCACCGAGCTGAACACCCTGAACACGGCGTACGAGACCGGGCTGAAGAACACCTCCACCAAGACCTTCATCACCACGCACTCCGCCTTCGGGTACCTCGCCGAGCGCTACGGCCTCACCCAGGAGGGCATCGCCGGCATCGACCCCGAGGCCGAGCCCAGCCCGGCCCGGATCGACGAGATCCACACCGTCGCGGAGGAGAGCAAGGCGACCACCGTGTTCTTCGAGACGCTCGCCAGCGACAAGACCGCCAAGACCCTGGCGAAGGACCTCGGACTGAAGACCGGCGTCCTGGACCCGCTGGAGGGAATCACCGACAAGTCCGCCGGCGCTGACTACATCGAGGTCATGAAGTCCAACCTGACCGCGCTGCAGAAGGCACTCGGCGCGAAGTGACCCAGGCAGCACCCCGAACCGCACAGGAGGCGATCGTGCCCGAGCCCAGTACGCCAGAAGCCGTGATCAGCATGCGCGGAGCCACGGCGACGCTCGGCGCACGCGCCGTGCTGCGCGGAGTCGACCTCACCGTCCACCGCGGCGAGGTCGTGGCCCTGCTCGGTGCCAACGGATCCGGCAAGTCCACCGCCGTGCGCTCCGCCATCGGCCAGGTGCCGCTCACCGGCGGGACCGTCGAGCTGTTCGGCACGCCGCTGCGCCGCTTCCGCGCGTGGTCCCGCGTCGGATACGTGCCGCAGCGCACCACGGCGGCGGGCGGCGTCCCCGCGACGATCCGCGAGGTCGTCTCCTCCGGGCGCCTGTCCCGTACGAAGCTCGGACTGCCCGGCCGGGCGGACCGCGCGGCCGTGGACCGGGCCATCGAGCTCGTCGGCCTCTCCGACCGCGCCAAGGACTCCGTGAACGCCCTCTCCGGCGGCCAGCACCAGCGGGTGCTGATCGCCCGCGCGCTCGCCTCCGAGCCCGAGGTGCTGATCATGGACGAACCGATGGCCGGCGTGGACCTGGCCAGCCAGGAGATCCTCGCCTCGACACTGCGCGAGCAGGTCGCCGGCGGGGCGACGGTGCTGCTCGTCCTGCACGAGCTGGGCGCCCTGGAGCCGCTGATCGACCGGGCGATCGTCCTACGCGACGGCTGCGTCATGCACGACGGACCGCCCCCCGAGGCCGTCGGCCAGCACGCGCTGCCCGGCCACGACCACGTACACCCCCACGCGGCCTCCGAGCCCGTCCGGACGGGACTGCTGACCTGATCATGCTCGAATTCCTGAACCCCCCCTTCATGCAGCGGGCCCTGATCGCGGCGGTCCTGGTCGGTATCACCGCGCCCGCCATCGGCATCTACCTGGTCCAGCGCCGTCAGGCCCTGATGGGCGACGGCATCGGGCACGTCGCGATGACCGGTGTCGGCCTCGGCTTCCTGCTCTCCACCAACCCGGTGTGGATGGCGACGCTCGTCGCCGTGGCCGGCTCGGTCGTGATGGAGCTGATCCGCTGGTACGGCCGCACCCGCGGCGACATCGCCCTGGCCATGCTGTTCTACGGCGGCATGGCGGGCGGGGTGATGCTGATCAACCTCTCAGACACCGGGTCCAACGCCAACCTGACGTCGTTCCTCTTCGGCTCCCTGTCGACGGTCTCCGAGGAGGACGTCACCGCGATCGTCGTGCTGGCAGCCTTCGTGGTGCTGGTCACCGTGGGGCTGCGGAGGCAGCTGTTCGCCGTCAGCCAGGACGAGGAGTTCGCCCGGGTCACCGGGCTGCCCGTGCGGGCGCTGAACCTGCTGGTCGCCGTGACGGCGGCGATCACCGTCACCGTCGCGATGCGGGTCGTCGGCCTGCTGCTGGTCAGCGCGCTGATGGTGGTGCCGGTCGCCGCCGCGCAGCAGATCGCGAAGTCCTTCAAGGTGACGTTCGTCCTGGCCGTCGTCATCGGTACGGCCGTCGCCCTGGCCGGCACCGTGACCTCGTACTACCAGGACGTACCGCCCGGCGCGACGATCGTGCTCCTGGCCATCGCCGCGTTCATCGTGCTCACGGCGCTCGCCACGCCGCTGGCCCGCAGGCGCGCCAAGGGCGGCGGGAGCGACGCCGACCGGTGCACCCTTGAGGTACCGGCCGCCCGCACGCCGAAGGACGACGTGCAGGTGTGACCGTGACCCCGGGCCGGGCTGGCACAATGGCCCGACAGACGTACGGGCGACACGAGGAGGCAGCTGTGGCGACGGCGCCGATCAGTGGCACGAACGCGGCTCCGGTACGCGGCCGGTCCACCCGGCAGCGGGCGGCGGTCGCGGCGGCGCTCGACGAGGTCGACGAGTTCCGCAGCGCCCAGGATCTGCACGACGTGCTCAAGCACCGGGGCGACTCGGTCGGGCTGACCACGGTCTACCGCACGCTCCAGTCCCTCGCCGACGCCGGTGAGGTGGACGTCCTGCGCACCACGGACGGCGAGGCCGTCTACCGGCGCTGTTCGACCGGCGATCACCACCACCACCTGGTCTGCCGCGTGTGCGGCAAGGCCGTCGAGGTCGAGGGACCCGCGGTGGAGCAGTGGGCCGAGACGGTCGCGGCGCAGCACGGCTATGTGAACGTGGCCCACACGGTGGAGATCTTCGGGACCTGCGCCGACTGCGCGAACACCGAGGGCTGACCCCGCGGGGCTCAGCACGGACGGCTCGCAGGGGCCCCGGCGACGGGGCCCCTGCGGCGTCTCAGCCCTCGGTCCTCTTCTCGTCCTTGGTGATCTCCTCGGCACCGCCGAACCGCCGGTCGCGCCGGGCGAACTCCAGGCAGGCGTTCCACAGGTCACGCCGGTCGAAGTCGGGCCACAGGACGTCCTGGAAG
This sequence comes from Kitasatospora papulosa, assembly GCF_000717245.1. GTDB lineage: Bacteria > Actinomycetota > Actinomycetes > Streptomycetales > Streptomycetaceae > Streptomyces > Streptomyces papulosus. The sequence goes on along the minus strand of NZ_JNYQ01000001.1, from coordinate 585,916 downwards.
ACCATCTCGGCGTACGCGCTCTGCCAGATCAGGTAGTTGGACGTGCGCTGCTCCCCGCTGGGGCGCACGAAGAGGTCCACGTCCGGCATGTCCGGGTAGTAGATGTACTTCGCGAAGGTCTTCTCGTTGACCTTGGACGGGTCGAGCCTGCCCGCGGCGACGTCCTCGGCGATGCGCTGCGCGGCGTCGGCGATCTCGGCGCGGCCGCCGTAGTTGACGCAGAAGTACAGCGTCATTTTGTCGTTGTCCTTGGTCTGCTCCTGGGCGACCTGGAGCTCCTGGACGACGGACTTCCACAGCTTCGGCATGCGGCCGACCCAGCGGATGCGGATGCCGAGCTCGTCCATCTCGTCCCGGCGGCGGCGGATGACGTCCCGGTTGAAGTTCATGAGGAACTTCACCTCGTCCGGCGAGCGCTTCCAGTTCTCCGTGGAGAACGCGTACAGCGAGAGGTTCTTGACGCCCATCTCGATGCAGCCCTTGAGGACGTCCATGACGACGCCCTCACCGACCTTGTGGCCCTCGGTGCGCGGAAGTCCCCGCTCCTTGGCCCAGCGGCCGTTCCCGTCCATCACGACGGCCACGTGCTTGGGCACGAGCTCGCCGGGGATCTTCGGCGGGGTGGCGCCGGAGGGGTGCGGCTCGGGGGTCTTGTACTCACGCCGGTTACGACCGCCGAGCATCCCGCGTACTGCCATGGGCTTCTCTCGTCTCCCTGTGTCACTTTTCCACGTACCGCAGCGAGCGCAGGCCGCGCTCGAGATGCCAGTGCAGATAGGCGGACACGAGTCCGCTCCCCTCCCTGACATGACGCGCCTCGGACGCGTCCGCCGTCTCCCAGTCACCGGTGAGCAAGGCGCTCAGCAGTTCGACGGCCTCCGCCGAGGGTACGACGCTCCCGGGTACCCGGCAGTCGCCGCATATGACGCCGCCCGCCGCCACGGAGAAGAACCGGTTCGGTCCGGGCATACCGCACTTGGCGCAGTCGACGAAGCTGGGGGCGTAGCCGTTGACGGCCAGGGAGCGCAGCAGGAAGGCGTCCAGGATGAGGTTCGGCGCGTGTTCGGCGCGTGCGAGGGTGCGCAGCCCGCCGACGAGCAGCAGGTACTGCTGGACCGCGGGCTCGCCCTCGTGGTCGGTGAACCGCTCGGCGGTCTCCAGCATCGCGGTGCCGGCGGTGTAGCGGGCGTAGTCGGAGACGATGCCGCCGCCGTAGGGGGCGATCGTCTCGCTCTGGGTGCACAGCGGCAGGCCGCGGCCGATCAGCTCGCTACCGCGCGCGAAGAACTGCACGTCCACGTGGGAGAAGGGCTCCAGACGGGCCCCGAACTTCGACTTGGTGCGGCGCACCCCGCGCGCCACGGCACGCACCCGCCCGTGGCCGCGGGTCAGGATCGTGATGATCCGGTCGGCCTCGCCCAGCTTCTGCGTGCGCAGCACGACGCCGTCGTCCCGGAACAAGCTCATGGGTCCATTGTCGCCCACCGGGCCGGGCGCCTGTCGGCGGTCCTCGGCGGGGGTGTCACCCGCTCAGGGCCCCGGGAGGCGCCGACGGGCCCCGGGAAGCCTCAGGAGGGCGTACGCGCCGCCTCGAGCAGCTTCGCCGTGTCCGCGGGGCAGAGCTGCAGCGCACCGCCCACCGTGGTCAGCACCTCGCGCTCCGCCTGGCTGTACGGGCCGTCGGCGAGGGCGATCCGGGCGCCCCGCAGGAGGATCGCCTCCCGGCCGGGCACGGCCAGGTGCGGTGCGAGCGGCTTCAGGACCTCGTGCAGCTCGATGGCGAGGGCGGCACCGCAGGCCTCGGCCGCCGCGTCGCTCCCGTCGCCGTGGCCGGCGTCGGCGGCGAGCACCTCGACGATGGTGAAGAGCTGCTCCTGGGAGCAGTCGTCGAGTCCCGCGTCACGGACGACGGCCGCGGCGGTCTCCAGGACCGTGCGGGAGGTGGTGCCGCCGGCGGCGAGGACCGCCAGGGTGACCGTGTGCACGGCCTCCCGGAGCATGGCGGAGAAGCGGGTGGTGGTGGGGTGGTCGAGGGTGTCCGGCTCGAAGTGCGTCCCGCAGGCGGCGCATTCGACCACGGGGCCGGCGGTTCCCCGGGCCAGCAGTGGCAGTCCGAGGACGGTGAGGCGGTGGCGGCCGGTGAGGCGCCGGTAGTTGCGGTCGCCGCCGCAGCAGGGGCAGAAGAACTCGCCGTCGCCGACGGTGTCCCAGACGGTGCGGATGCCGTAGAGGCGCAGTCCTACGGCGCGTTGTCCTTTGGCTGTCCGCACGTCGCACACCTCCGTGACTCCCCCGTACGCCTTGCGGGCACGGGAGGTGACCCCGCGGCCACATTGCCGCGTTGGACGTGATGTTAGCCACATGCGTGATGTGGCGTCAGCATCCCGGACGTCACAACACCCGGATATGGCCGAACCCCGCCCACCCTCGACGGGTGGGCGGGACTCTCGGGCCATGCGGTTCAGGGGCGTATCCGGCGTTTGTCCGGAATGCCGACTGCGGCGGTCAGCGGGTCGCGCGGTTGACCGCGGAGACGACCGCCTTGAGCGAGGCACGGGTGGTGTTGGCGTCGATGCCGATGCCCCACAGCACCCTGCCGTCGATCGCGCACTCGATGTAGGAGGCGGCCTGGGCGCTCGCGCCCTCGCTCATCGTGTGCTCGGTGTAGTCCAGCAGACGGGCGTCGATACCGATGGCCTGCAGCGCCTCGAAGAAAGCGGAGATCGGGCCGTTGCCCGTGCCGGTCAGCACCGTGTCCGTGCCGTCGACGGTGGCCTCGACGGTGATGGTGTCCTGGCCGTCGCTCCCGGTGGTCGTCTGACCGGAGCGGATCTGCACGCGTCCCCAGGCGTTCTCGGGGCTCGGCAGGTACTCGTCCCGGAAGGTCGACCAGATCTGGGTCGGCGTGACCTCGCCGCCCTCGGCGTCGGTCTTGGCCTGAATGATCCGGGAGAATTCGATCTGCATCCGGCGCGGCAGGTCCAGCTTGTGGTCGTTCTTCAGGACGTAGGCGATCCCGCCCTTGCCGGACTGCGAGTTGACCCGGATGACGGCCTCGTAGGAGCGGCCCACGTCCTTGGGGTCGATCGGCAGGTACGGCACCGCCCACTCGATGTCGTCGACGGTCACGCCCCGGGCGGCCGCGTCGGCCTCCATGGCGTCGAAGCCCTTCTTGATGGCGTCCTGGTGGGAGCCGGAGAAGGCGGTGTAGACCAGGTCGCCCGCGTAGGGGTGGCGCGGGTGGACCTCCATCTGGTTGCAGTACTCGCTGGTGCGGCGGATCTCGTCGATCTGCGAGAAGTCGATCTGCGGGTCGACGCCCTGGGAGAACAGGTTCATGCCCAGGGTGACCAGGTCGACGTTGCCGGTGCGCTCGCCCTGGCCGAACAGGCAGCCCTCGATGCGGTCGGCGCCGGCCATGATGGCCAGTTCGGCGGCGGCGACGGCGGTGCCGCGGTCGTTGTGCGGGTGGACCGACAGGCAGACGTACGGGCGGCGGGTCAGGTTGCGGGACATCCACTCGAACCGGTCCGCGTGGGTGGAGGGCGTCGAACGCTCCACGGTGGCGGGCAGGTTGAGGATGATCTCGCGGCCCTCCTCGGGCTGCCAGACGTCGCAGACGGCCTCGCAGACCTCCAGGGCGAAGTCCAGCTCGGTGTCGGTGAAGATCTCGGGGCTGTACTGGTAGCCGAAGATCGTCTCGTCGCCCAGGATCTTGTCGGCGTACTCCATGACCAGCCGGGTGCCGTCCACGGCGATCTGCTTGACCTCCTCCTTCGAGCCGCGGAAGACCACACGGCGAAAGGTGGGGGCGGTGGCGTTGTACAGGTGGACGGTGGCGCGCCGGGCACCGACCAGCGACTCGACGGTCCGCTCGATCAGTTCCTCACGGGCCTGCGTCAGGACGGAGATCGTCACGTCCTCGGGGATCGCGCCCTCTTCGATGATCGAGCGTACGAACGCGAAGTCGGTCTCGCCGGAGGACGGGAAGCCGACCTCGATCTCCTTGTAGCCCATGCGTACGAGCAGGTCGAACATCTCGCGCTTGCGGGCCGGTGACATCGGGTCGATCAGGGCCTGGTTGCCGTCCCGCAGGTCGGTGGACAGCCAGCGGGGCGCCACGGTGATGCGGTTGTCCGGCCACGTGCGGTCGGCGATGTCGACGGCCTCGTAGCCGCGGTACTTGTGGACCGGCATCCCGGACGGCTTCTGCAGCTGCTTCGCGTTCGTCACCGGCGTCGGGCCGCCGACGGGTTCAGTGTCGGCATCGGTGCGCGCGGGGGGATTCACTGCGGTCATGGCGTACGGCTCCTCTGAGGTCCAGCAGGGGCGGCCGACTGTGTCGCTGCAACAGCGAACTCCGCGGGGAGGGAGCCGGCCTACGACTACAGGCCCTCGCCGCGGCAGCTAAGAAGGAGCAGCCCGAAACGCATGATGCGGCAACACTAACCGAGGGGAGCCTGGTGCGTCGGTCCGTATCAGTATGCGGGATCGGGGGCCCATGGGGACAGAACGGTGATACATCACTCCATTTCGTCAATCGCGATCGCAACCAGTGACAGCGCGATGACGGAGTGCCACAGTCGAATGCATGCAGCCTCGACCGAACAACGGGCTCCAGCCCGTCTTCTGCACCATCGTGCCGCCCCACGTCCTCGACAAGCTGTCCCAGGCCGACGACCCGCTCCTGGCCGATCCCGCACGGCGCACCCTGGAGGCCGACGGGGCCCGGCGCCACCATCGGCGCGTGACCGCGCTCGCCTGGACACCGCAGGCCGCCCGCACCTCGGCCGCGGTTCCCAGCAAGCCCCACCGCACCCTGTACGACTGCCGCCACGGCACGGACCTGCCGGGCGTCAAGGTCCGTGACGAGGGCGACGACCCGACCCGGGACGCCAGCGTCAACCGCGCGTACGCGGGGCTCGGCGCCACCTTCGACCTGCTGCTCACCGAGTACGGCCGCAGCTCGATCGACGGCAAGGGCCTCCCGCTCGTCGGCTCCGTGCACTACGACGAGAAGTACAACAACGCCTTCTTCGACGGCGAGCAGATGGTCTTCGGGGACGGCGACGGCGAGATCTTCCTCGACTTCACCATCGCGATCGACGTCATCGCCCACGAACTGGCGCACGGGCTCACCCAGTACACGGCCAACCTGGCGTACGAAGGCCAGTCAGGCGCGCTGAACGAGTCGGTGTCGGACGTCTTCGGCTCCCTGGTCAAGCAGTACTCGCTGGGCCAGAGCGCGGACCAGGGCGACTGGCTGATCGGCGCCGGGCTGCTCGCCCCACGGGTCAGTGGGGTCGCGCTGCGCTCGATGAAGGCCCCGGGCACGGCGTACGACGACGACGTGCTCGGCAAGGACCCGCAGCCCGCCTCGATGGACGACTACGTCGACACGGACGAGGACAACGGCGGGGTCCACATCAACTCCGGCATCCCCAACCGCGCCTTCTACCTGCTGGCGACGGCCCTCGGCGGCAACGCCTGGGAGCGGGCCGGACGGATCTGGTTCGACGTGCTGACCGGCGGCGAGCTGGCCCAGGACGCGTCCTTCACGGACTTCGCCAGGCTCACCGTCAAGGCGGCGCAGCAGAGGTTCGGGGAGGGCGACGAGGCCGAAGCCGTCCTCAAGGCGTGGTCGGAGGTGGGTGTGCCGACCCGGTGACCGGGTGGATAGCCGCCCGGCGACCGGGTAGATACGGGCAGGGCCGTCCGGACGGGGCAGGCAGGAGCCAGACGCATGCGTATTCAGGTGAGCCGGACCGGCGGGTTCGCCGGTATCGCGCGCCACGGTGAGATCGACACCTCGGGACAGCCCGACGCCTCGGAATGGGAGGCTCTGGCCGAGGCCGTGCTCGACTCCTCGCGGGGCGGGCCGCCCGCGGGAGTACCCGACGGTTTCCGCTACCGGATCACGGTGGGCGACCGGACGGTCGACTGCGCGGACCCTCGGCTCACCCCGGAGCAGCGGACGCTGATCTCCCGGGTGCTGAAGGAGGGCGCGTAGCCCTCGGGTCCCGAGGACGTACACCCCTGGGCCGTGCCCCGCACCGCAGGCGGGGCACGGCCCAGGGGTTCTCGCTCAGAATCCGAGCTTGCGCAGCTGCTTGGGGTCGCGCTGCCAGTCCTTGGCGACCTTCACGTGCAGGTCGAGGAAGACCGGGGTGCCGAGCAGCGCCTCGATGTGCTTGCGCGACTTCGTGCCGACGTCCTTGAGCCGCTTCCCCTTCGGGCCGATGATGATGCCCTTCTGGCTGGGCCGCTCGATGTAGACGTTCGCGTGGATGTCCAGCAGCGGCTTGTCCGCCGGACGGTCCTCGCGGGGCAGCATCTCCTCGACGACGACCGCGATGGAGTGCGGCAGCTCGTCCCGTACGCCTTCGAGCGCGGCCTCGCGGATGAGCTCCGCGACCATGACCATCTCGGGCTCGTCGGTGAGGTCGCCCTCCGGATAGAGCGGGGGGCTCTCGGGCAGCAGCGGGGCGATGAGATCGGCGAGCAGGTCCACCTGGCCTGCCCCACGCCCGTCACCGCTCCTGTCCGAGGAACCGCGTCCCGCCTCCTGCTCCGCCTTGACCGCGGAGACAGGAATGATCTCGGCCCACTCGAAGCCGAGCTCGTCGGCCAGCGCGGAGACGGCGAGCAGCTGCTCGGCGAGCGCCTTGGACTCGACGAGGTCGGTCTTGGTGATGATCGCGATCTTCGGGGTCTTCTTGATCCCGGCGAGTTCCTTGACGATGAACTTGTCGCCGGGGCCGAGCTTCTGGTCGGCGGGCAGGCAGAAACCGATGACGTCGACCTCGGCCCAGGTGGTCCGCACGACGTCGTTCAGCCGCTCCCCGAGCAGGGTGCGCGGCTTGTGGAGGCCGGGCGTGTCCACCAGGATCAGCTGGGCGTCGTCACGGTGCACGATGCCCCGCACCGTGTGCCGGGTGGTCTGGGGGCGGTTGGAGGTGATCGCCACCTTCTGACCGACCAGAGCGTTCGTGAGGGTGGACTTGCCCGCGTTGGGGCGGCCCACGAAGCAGGCGAAGCCGGCCCGGTGGGGGGCGGTGTTCTCAGCCTGCTGCGCAGCAGCTTCTGTGTTCGGTCGAGCGCTCATGGCGCCCATTCTCCCCGATCCGCGCGGCGGCGGTGCACAGCAGGGCGCCGCCGCCCCGGATCAGCCCGCGGTCACCGTGGACCGGAGTGCTCCGTCGGGCCCCGCGAGCAGCACCGGGGTGTCGGGTCCGCCCAGGTCACGGACGGCTGCGCGGTCGGCGTCGGAGGGGGTGGCGGCCTCGGAGACGACGGCCGCCGCCTCCAGGGACGTGGCGCCGGCGGCCACCGCCATGGCGACGGCGGTCTGCAGTGCGCTGAGTTTCAGCGACTCCAGGGCCACGGTGCCGGCGGCGTACGTGCGTCCGGTCTCGTCCCGTACCGCCGCGCCCTCGGGCACGGCGTTGCGGGCTCGGACGCTGCGGGCCAGGGTGACGATCTTGCGGTCCTCGGGGCCGAGGTCGTTGCTGTCGGTCATGCGCCGAGCATACGAAGTGGGAGGGCACCTGCCCCGCGACGGGGTCCGTTCACCCCGGCGCGGGGTACATCTGGCCGCGCCGGGCCTACGGCCGGTCCAGGCGGAGGCGTTCCGCCTTGGGGAGCCCGGCCACCACGAGGTCGTAGCTGTCCTCCACGAGCTCCCGGACCAGCCGGTCCGGGAGTTCGGAGACGGTGACGGTGTTCCAGTGCCGCTTGTTGAGATGCCAGCCGGGGACGATCGCGGGGTGCTCCTTGCGGAGCCGCAGCGCCTCGTCCGGATCGCACTTGAGGCTGACCGTCAGCGGCTGTCCGTCGAGCGCGCCGAGGGCGAACATCTTTCCCAGGACCTTGAAGACGGAGGTCTCCGGCCCGAAGGGGAACTCCTCCGCGCTCGCGTTGAACTCCAGGCAGAACGAACGCAACTCCTGCGGCGTCATACGGCTTCCGTTCCCTCCGGCTCCACCAGCACCGTGACGATCTTGTTCCTGCGGCCCGCCGGGGACTCCGCCGTGAGGCGGAGCTTGCGCCCGTCGGGGAGGTCCACGATCGAGGAGGCCCCGGAGATCGGGACCCGCCCGAGCGCCTTCGCCAGCAGACCGCCGACCGTCTCCACGTCCTCGTCGTCGTAGGCGTCGAGGCCGAAGAGCTCCCCGAGGTCGCCGATGTCGAGCCGGGCGGTCACCCGGAAGCAGCCGTTCTCCAGCTCCTGGACCGGCGGGAGTTCGCGGTCGTACTCGTCGGTGATCTCGCCGACGATCTCCTCGAGGATGTCCTCGATGGTGACGATGCCGGCCGTGCCGCCGTACTCGTCGATGACGACGGCGACGTGGCTGCGCTCCTGCTGCATCTCGCGCAGCAGGTCACCGGCGTTCTTCGTGTCGGGGACGAACGCGGCGGGGCGCATCGCCGTGGAGACCAGGTCCGCCTCGGCCTCCCGGTTGATGTGCGTCTTGCGGACCAGGTCCTTGAGGTAGACGATCCCGACGATGTCGTCCTCGTTCTCCCCGGTGACCGGGATCCGGGAGAAGCCGGAGCGGAGCGCGAGGGTCAGGGCCTGGCGGACCGTCTTGTACCGCTCGATGCAGACCAGGTCGGTGCGGGGCACCATGACCTCGCGCACGAGGGTGTCGCCGAGCTCGAAGACGGAGTGCACCATGCGGCGTTCGTCGTCCTCGATGAGCGACTCCTGCTCGGCGAGGTCGACCATCGCGCGCAGTTCGGCCTCGCTGGCGAAGGGGCCCTTGCGGAATCCCTTGCCGGGGGTCAGCGCGTTGCCGAGGAGGATCAGCAGCTGCGGGACCGGCCCCATGATCCTGGCCAGCGGCAGCAGCACGTACGCCGCGGCCGTGGCGGTGTTCAGCGGGTGCTGGCGGCCGATGGTGCGGGGCGAGACCCCGATGGCGACGTAGCTGACGAGGACCATGACGCCCATGGCGAGGGCCAGCGCCTGCCAGGTCTCCGTGAACTCCTGGAGGCAGGCGTAGGTGACGAGGACCCCGGCCGACATCTCGCAGGCGACCCTCACCAGGAGCGCGACGTTGAGATAGCGGGTGGGGTCGGCGGCGACCTGCTCCAGCTTGGCGCTGCCCCGGCGCCCCGCCCGTACCGCCTCGGCCGCCCGGAAGCTGGACGTGCGCGCGATGCCCGCCTCGGCACAGGCCGCGAGCCAGCCGACGACGATCAGCAGGACGGCACCGGAGATGAGGGGGACGCTCACGAGACGGTGGGGGCGGGGGACGGCCCGGTCAGCCCGCGCTCGCCGCGCCAGCCGTCGACGATCGCCGCCTGGAGACCGAACATCGCGGCCTTCTCGTCCGGCTCCTCGTGGTCGTACCCGAGGAGGTGCAGCACCCCGTGGACGGTGAGGAGCTGGAGCTCCTCGTCCATCGAGTGCTGCGTCTCGGCGTCCTCGCCCTGCTTCTTGGCGACCTCCGGGCAGAGCACGATGTCACCGAGGAGCCCCTGCGGGGGCTCCTCGTCGTCCTTCGCCGGGGGACGGAGCTCGTCCATCGGGAAGGACATGACATCGGTCGGGCCCGGGAGGTCCATCCACTGGATGTGGAGCTGCTCCATGGCGGCGGTGTCCACCACGATCACCGAGAGTTCGGACAGCGGATGGATCCGCATCCGGGCCAGGGCGTAGCGGGCGATGTCGAGGATCGCCTGCTCGTCGACCTCGGTTCCGGACTCGTTGTTGACGTCGATCGACATGGTGCGCTGCGACTACTTCCCGTTGCGGCCGGTACGGCCCTCTGCGTTGTCGTACTTCTCGTACGCGTCGACGATACGGCCGACGAGCTTGTGCCGGACGACATCCTGGGAGGTGAGCCGGGAGAAGTGCACGTCCTCGACGCCGTCCAGGATCTCCTGGACCTGCCGCAGACCGCTCTTCGTGCCGGTCGGGAGGTCGACCTGGGTGACGTCACCGGTGATGACGATCTTCGAGTCGAAGCCGAGACGGGTGAGGAACATCTTCATCTGCTCGGCGCTGGTGTTCTGCGCCTCGTCCAGGATGATGAACGCGTCGTTCAGGGTGCGACCGCGCATGTAGGCCAGCGGCGCGACCTCGATCGTGCCCGCCGCCATGAGGCGGGGGATCGAGTCGGGGTCGAGCATGTCGTGCAGGGCGTCGTAGAGCGGGCGCAGATACGGGTCGATCTTGTCGAAGAGCGTGCCGGGCAGGAAGCCGAGCCGCTCCCCCGCCTCGACGGCGGGCCTGGTCAGGATGATCCGGCTGACCTGCTTGGACTGCAGGGCCTGGACCGCCTTGGCCATCGCGAGATAGGTCTTGCCGGTGCCCGCGGGGCCGATACCGAAGACGATGGTGTGCTGGTCGATCGCGTCGACGTAGCGCTTCTGGTTGAGCGTCTTGGGGCGGATCGTGCGGCCTCGGCTGGAGAGGATGTTCTGGGTGAGCACCTCTGCGGGAGTCTCCGCGCCCTCCCCGTTGCCGTTCCCGCTCGCCCTGAGCATGGCGATCGAGCGTTCCACAGCGTCCTCCGTCATCGGCAGACCGGTGCGCAGCACCAGCACCATCTCGTCGAACAGGCGCTGGATCAGGGCGACGTCCGTCGCCCCTCCCGTCGCACTGATCTCGTTGCCCCGGACATGGATGTCGACGGCCGGGAACGCCGTTTCGATCACGCGCAGCAGTGAATCGCCCGACCCCAGGAGCATCACCATGGGGTGCGCGGCCGGAATGCTGATCCGGGCCGTCGCCTGCTTCTGTGTGGGTGACTGAGTCATGGGCCGGCCCTCGGGCCTGCGCATACCTCCCGTTGCAGGGCTGTCGCGGCTCGACCGCCTCTGGAGTACCAGCGTACGACTCCCCGCCGACAACGCCGAGAGGTTTTACCCGGTGATCATCTGCCTTTCACTGGCGGAAGCCGATGGTCGGCACGGCGCGGCGCCGGGACCAGGACGCGCAGGTGGCGGGGAGCAGTTCCTCCAGGAAGGCGTAGCGCTCCAGGGCCGCCGGGTCCTGGTCCGCGCAGGTGCGCACCTGCTGCCACCAGGCGGCGACCTCAGCCCATCCGGGGGCGGACAGGGATCCGCCGAACTCCTGCACCGACAGGGCGGCGGTGAGACCGGCGAAAGCCAGACGGTCGGCGAGCGGCCAGCCCGCCAGCGTGCCCGTGACGAAGCCGGCGACGAAGACGTCGCCCGCCCCTGTGGGGTCGAGGGCCTCCACCTCGATGGCGGGCACCTCGGCCGCCGCCCCCGTCCGCCCGTCCACCGCGTAGGCCCCTTCCGCCCCGAGGGTGACCACGGCGAGGGGGACCCGCTCGGCGAGGGCGTGGGCGGCGGTCCGCGGGCAGTCCGTGCGGGTGTAGCGCATGGCCTCCTCCGCGTTGGGGAGGAAGGCCAGGCAGTGTCCGAGATCGGGCAGGGCGTCCAGGTCCCAGCGGCCGGTCTCGTCCCAGCCGACGTCGGCGAAGACCAGCGCGCCGTTCCGGGCGGCCGCGGCGACCCAGGGCTCGCTGCGGCCGGGGGTCAGCGAGGCGATGGCGGCCCGGGCGCGGGGCGGGCAGTGGGGAAACGTGCCGCCGGGCACCTCGGCGGCGGCCGGGGCCGGGGCCTCGTGACCGTGCGAGACCATCGTGCGCTCACCCTCGTACGCCATCGAGACCGTGACGGGTGAGTGCCAGCCGGGCACCGTGTGGGACATCGACAGGTCGATGCCCTCGCCCTGTTCGAGGGCGTCCCAGCAGTACTCGCCGTAGTGGTCGTCGCCGAACGCGGCGGCCAGCGAGGTGCGCAGGCCGAGCCGGGCGAGCGCGGTGGCCATGTTGGCGACGCCTCCGGGGCTGGACCCCATCCCCCGCGCCCAGGACTCCGTCCCGCGTACCGGAGCGCTGTCCAGGCCGGTGAAGATGATGTCCAGGAAGACCGTGCCGGTCAGGAAGACGTCGCAGGCCGGATCCTGCGGGGCGCGCAGCCCGAGCAGCGGGTCGATGCCTGGATTCGTAGTGCCCACCTTGCGCTCCCCGGCCGTGGCAGATCTGAACAGTGCGAGATCCGGCCAGTGTGCCGGATGCGCCGCCCTATCCGGAGGGCCCGCGCCGGGCCGCGCACACTCACTCCCACCTGCATAAACATGCGCAGCTACCCGGCCTGACACTGCATAAACATGTATGTGACTCAGATCACATCGAGCCGACTTTCCGTCGCCTGGACGCGCTTGATACAAATTGCCCCGCGAGCACCGATCGGGACGGTCGACGACGAGTGCCGCTTCTCCGCTTTTCTCGCTCCACCCTCCCCTGACACACCTCTGTCTCGCCTTCCCCCGCCTTACCCTCCCCTGCCTTCTTCCGCCTCCTCAGGCATGTCTTCAGGAACGCCCATGTCCTCGCGCCCTCGCGCCGCGTGGCCCCTGGTCGCCGTGTTCACCGCCGGTTACCTCGCCGCCTATCTGCTCCCCACCCTCGTCGGCCGTCTCAGCACCTATCTGGGGCTGAGCTCCGCCCAGGCCGGTCTGGTCGGCAGCGCCCTGCTGCTCAGCTCGGCCTCGGCCGGCTTCGCGCTGGCGGGGCGCGTCGAAAGATTCGGGTCGCGGAGACCGGCGCGCGCGGGGCTGCTGCTCGCCGCGCTCGGGTACGGCTGCGCGGCGCTGACCACCTCGATGCCGCTGGTGGTCGTGGGAGTCGTCGTCGGCGGTTTCGGCTCGGGCACGGCGACCGCCGTCGCGGCCTCCGGCATCGCCGCGCAGAGGGATCCGCACCGGACCTCGTCACTCGGGCTGCTCAGCGTCTCGGCGACGGCGGGCGCCCTCTACCTGACGATCCCTCACCTGGGTGGGGGTCACCGTCTGCCGTTCGCGTCCATCGCGCTGGTCGCCCTGCTCGTCTGGCCCGCCACCTCCAGGCTGGGAGGCTCCTCGCCGGTCGGCGGGGCGTCACCGGTGCAGGGGCGGCTGCCGCACCGGCGGTCCGGGCTGGTGCTGGCGGGCGGGATGCTCGTCTGGTCCATGGCGCAGAACGCCCTGTGGGGGGTGAGCAGCCGCATCGGTGCCGTCCAGGTCGGCCTCTCGGAGGTGACCATCGGCGCCGTGTTCGCCGCCGCGCTGGGTGCGGGGCTGCTCGGAGTGATGGGCGCGGGCATGCTGGGGGCCCGGCTCGGGCGCGCGGTTCCGATCGGCCTCGGGACGATGATCATCGCCGGGAGCATCGTGCTGAGCTCCTCGGCCGAGGACCTGGGGTCGTTCGCGACCGGTGAGATCGCGTGGAACACCTTCTACCCGGTGGTCCTGTCGTACCTCATCGGGCTGGCCGCCTCGCTGGACGTGCGCGGCCGCTGGGCGGTCCTCGCGGGCTCGGCCTCGTCCGTCGGCACGGCGTGCGGTCCCCTCCTCGGCAGCGTGCTCTCCGAGCAGGCGGGTTACGCGGTGATGGGACTGATCCTGGGGGCCGCGACGCTCCTGGTCGCGGCCCCTGTCACCGCGGTGGCCCTGCACACCGGCGGCCGGCCGCTGGTGCCCGGCTCCGTCCGGCGCAGGGGCGGTGCCCCGGCGGCGCTGCTCGCCGCCACGACCAACAGCCTGTCCGGCGCGGTGCCCAAGCTGGGCGCGCCGGAGCAGGCGGTCGCGGAGATCAGCGTGCCGGCGCTACGGCGCAGGAGGCTGGGCCGGAGCGCGTTCCGCACGGCCGGGCCGGCCGGCGGTGCCGGTCAGTCGAACGCGTACGCCTCGACCTCGGACAGGTAGCGCGCCCTGCGCTCCTCGTCGTGGTCGAGGAAGGCCGCCTCGAAGGAGTTGCGGGCCAGGGTGCGCAGCTGCTCGCGGTCCAGGCCGAGCGCCTCGTGCACGGCGTGGAAGGTGTCTCCGACGTATCCGCCGAAGTAGGCGGGGTCGTCGGAGTTCACCGTGCAGAGCAGCCCCGCGTCCATCATCGAGCGCAGCGGGTGCTGCTCCAGGACGTCGATGGCGCGCAGCCGTACGTTGGACAGCGGGCAGAGCGTCAGCGGGATCCGTTCGGAGACCAGCCGGTCCACCAGGTCCGGGTCCTCCATGCAGCGCAGCCCGTGGTCGATCCGCTCGACGCCGAGGACGTCGAGGGCCTCCCGGATGTACTCCGGCGGGCCCTCCTCGCCCGCGTGGGCGACCTTGCGCAGGCCGAGGGCCGTGGCCGCCGCGTACACCTCGCGGAACTTCGCGGGCGGGTGGCCGACCTCCGCCGAGTCGAGGCCGACGGCACTGATGCGGTGGAGGTACGGCTTCGCGGCCTCCAGTGTCTCCAGCGCCGACTCCGCGGACTTGTCGCGCAGGAAGCACATGATCAGCTGGGTGGAGATGCCGTGCTTCTCCTCGCTGCGGTCCAGCGCCCTGCCGAGCCCCTCGACGACGGTGCCGATCGGGACGCCGCGGTCGGTGTGGGCCTGCGGGTCGAAGAAGATCTCCGCGTGCCGGACCCCCTGGGCGGCGGCGCGGGCGAGGTAGGCGTCTGCCAGCTCGGCGAAGTCGTCCTCGGTGCGCAGCACGGCCATCAGGGCGTAGTACAGGTCGAGGAAGGTCTGCAGGTCCTCGAAGAGGTACGCCTTGCGCAGCTCCTCGGTGTCCGCGTAGGGCAGGTCCACGCCGTTGCGCGCGGCCAGTGCGAAGGCCAGCTCGGGTTCGAGGGTTCCTTCGATGTGGAGGTGGAGTTCGGCTTTGGGGAGGTGCACGGGGATCTCGTTACGTGTGGCGGGTGGGTACCGGGACCCTGATCAGGTCCTGGGCGATGGTCAGTTCACCGTCGAAGCCGGCTGCCCTGGCCTGGCGCTCGAAAGCGTCGGGGTCCGTGTAGCGCTGGGAGAAGTGCGTCAGCACGAGGTGCCGTACGCCGGACTCCTTCGCCACCCGGGCCGCCTGGCCGGCGGTGAGGTGACCGTGGTCGTCGGCGAGCCGGCCGTCCTCGTCGAGGAACGTCGACTCGATGACCAGCATGTCGCATTTCTCCGCGAGGGCGAACGCGCCGTCGCAGAGCCGGGTGTCCATGACGAACGCGAAGCGCTGTCCCCGGCGGGTCTCGGAGACCTCCGCGAGGGGGACGCCGCGCAGCACGCCGTCCCGCTGGATCCGTCCGACGTCGGGCCCCGCGATGCCGTGCTCGGCCAGCTTCGCCGGCAGCATGCGCAGCCGGTCGGGCTCGGTGAGGCGGTAGCCGTAGGACTCGACGGGGTGCGAGAGCCGGTGGCCGTCGAGGGTGTACGCGTCGGTGGTGGCGAGGACCCCGTCGGCGGCGACCGGGGCCTCGGTCAGCTCGACCGACTCCCGGTAGGCGGTCGCGTACCGCAGCCGGTCGAAGAAGTGCTGCCCGCTCGCCGGGAAGTGGGCGGTGACGGGGTGCGGGACCTGGTCGAGATTGATCCGCTGGATCACGCCCGCCAGGCCCAGCGCGTGGTCGCCGTGGAAGTGCGTGACGCAGATCCGGTTGATGTCGTGCGCGGCGACGCCGGCCCGCAGCATCTGGCGCTGGGTCCCCTCGCCCGGGTCGAAGAGGATGCCCTCGCCGTCCCAGCGCAGCAGATAGCCGTTGTGGTTGCGGTGGCGGGTCGGCACCTGACTGGCGGTGCCGAGGACCACGAGCTCTCGTACGGACACGGGTGGTGACCCGCTAACCGGGGGGCCACTGCATCCCGCGTCCGCCGAGGACGTGGGCGTGCGCGTGGAACACGGTCTGTCCGGCACCGGCGCCGGTGTTGAGCACGATGCGGTAGCCGGTCTCGGTGATCTTCTCGTCGGCGGCGACCAGACCCGCCTCGCGCAGCACGTCGGCCGCGGCCTGGGGGTCGCCCGCGGCGAGCGCGGCGGCGTCCGGGTAGTGCGCCTTGGGGATGACCAGGACGTGCGTCGGGGCCTGGGGGTTTATGTCGCGGAAGGCGACCGTCGTCGCGCTCTCGCGGACGATGGTCGCCGGGATGTCCCCTGTAACGATCTTGCAGAACAGGCAGTCGGTCTGCGGCTCTCCCGCCATGGCCCGGCCTCCTCGGTCGTTGGGTCCTCGTGATCAGTACACCGGCATGCTATCCGGCCCGGCCGGGCGGGCGGCTCTCAACTCCAGCGCCCGGTGCGTCCCATCAGCAGGGCCGCCGCGGCGGTCCCCGCGGTCGAGGTGCGCAGCACGCTGGGCCCGAGCCGGTAGGCGGGGGCTCCCGCCTCGGCGAAGGCGGCCAGCTCCTGAGGTGACACCCCGCCCTCCGGTCCGACGACCAGCACGATCGTGCCCTCGGCGGGGAGTTCGGCGGTGGCGAGCGGTTCGCTGCCGCTGTCGCGGTCCTCGTGCAGGACACCCGCGAAGTCCGCCCCGGCGAGCAGGGCCGCGACCTGCTTGGTCGTCATGGCGTCCGCGACCTCGGGGAAACGCACCCGGCGGGACTGCTTGCCCGCCTCGCGGGCCGTGCTGCGCCACTTGGCGAGGGACTTGAGCCCGCGGTCGCCCTTCCACTGCGTGATGCAGCGCGCGGCCTGCCAGGGCACGATCGCGTCGACGCCCGTCTCGGTCATGGTCTCCACGGCGAGCTCGCCGCGGTCGCCCTTGGGCAGCGCCTGCACGACGGTGATGCGGGGCGCGGGAGCCGGCTCCTCGTGGACGCTCACCAGGCCGGTGACCAGCAGCCGGTCCTTGCCCTCGGCCGCCCGTACGACGCCTTCCGCCCAGCGGCCCCGGCCGTCGGTCAGGACGAGGTCCTCCCCCGGGTTAAGCCGGCGCACGGACACCGCGTGCCGCCCCTCGGGGCCGTCCAGGACGAACTCCGGTCCGCCGGGGAGCTGTTCGACGACGAAGACAGGTGCCGTCACCGGGCACTCCTCACATTCACGGCCGCACGCGCGGCCTCCGTTTCCGCTGCGAGCAGTTCCACGAGTTCCCCGGCGGGCAGCTCGCGTGCCAGCCGGTGTCCCTGGCCCGCCCAGAGGGCCATGCCCTGGGCGTCCCCGGCCTTGGCCGCCGCCGCGCGCAGTCCGCCGGTCAGCTGGTGCACCTGCGGGTAGGCGGCGGGGGCGTACGGGCCGTGCTCCCGTACGAACCGGTTGACCAGTCCGCGTGCGGGGCGGCCGGAGAACGCCCGGGTCAGCGCCGTCGTCACGAACAGCGGATTGGTCAGGGCGTCCTTGTGCAGCGGGTGCGCACCCGACTCGGGGCAGGGCAGGAAGGCCGTGCCGAGCTGTGCGGCGTCGGCCCCGGCCGCCAGGACGGCGGTGATCTGTGAACCGCGCATCAGTCCCCCGGCCGCGACGACCGGCAGGTCGACGGACTCACGGATCCCGGCGATCAGGGCGAGCAGTCCGGTGCCGGTGAGGCCGCCCTGGGGATCGTCGCGGTGCGTGGACTGGTGGCCGCCGGCCTCGGCTCCCTGGACGCAGAGCGCGGCGGCGCCCGACCATCCGGCGTTCCGCGCCTCCTGGGGCGAGGTGACCGTGACGACGGTGAGCGTGCCGACGGCGGCGAACGCGTCGAGGACCTCGCGGGTGGGGCAGCCGAAGGTGAAGGAGACCACGGGTACGGGGTCGTGCAGCAGGATTGCGACCTTGGCGTCGTAGCCGTCGTCCCCGCCGGCGTCCGTGTCACCGAGGGGGGTCTCGTACCAGGCCGCCTCGCCGGCGAGCTGATGGCGGTAGATCTCGACGGCGCCCGGGTCGGCGACGAGGGGCTGCGGCATGAAGAGGTTGACGCCGAAGGGCCGGCCGGTCGTCCTCCGGAGCTGCTTGATCTCGTTGTACATCCCGTCCGCCGTCTTGTAGCCGGCGGCGAGGAACCCCAGCCCTCCGGCCTCGGAGACCGCGGCGGCCAGCTCCGGCCGGGAGACGCCTCCCGCCATCGGGGCCTGCACGATCGGGTACCGGCAGAGATCGGTGAGGGGCGAGGACATGAGCGCATCGTGCCACGTCCGGCGGATCGTGCCGAATCAGCCCTTTACCCGGACGGGAACACCGCCGGGACACGACGACGCCCGCCGGTACGGGGACCGGCGGGCGTCGTGGTGACAGGGTTCAGCGGCCGTTGAAGGCGTCCTTCAGGCGGGAGAACAGCCCTTGCTGTCCCGGCTGGAACTGGCCCGTGGGCCGCTCCTCGCCGCGCAGCTTGGCCAGCTCCCGCAGCAGGCGCTCCTGCTCGGGGTCCATCTTCGTCGGGGTCATGACCTCGACGTGCACGATCAGGTCGCCGCGTCCGCCGCCCCGCAGGTGCGTGATGCCGCGCCCGTGCAGCGGGACCGACTGGCCGGACTGGGTGCCCGGCCGGATGTCGATCTCCTCGAGGCCGTCGAGCGTCTCCAGTGGCACCTGGGTGCCCAGCGCGGCGGCCGTCATCGGGATGGTGACCGTGCAGTGGAGGTCGTCGCCGCGCCGCTGGAACACGGCGTGCGAGACCTCGTGGATCTCGACGTACAGGTCGCCGGCGGGGCCGCCGCCGGGGCCGACCTCGCCCTCTCCCGCGAGCTGGATCCGGGTGCCGTTGTCGACACCTGCGGGAATCTTCACGGTCAGGGTGCGCCGCGAGCGGATGCGGCCGTCACCGGCGCATTCGGGGCACGGGGTCGGCACGACCGTGCCGAAGCCCTGGCACTGCGGGCAGGGACGCGAGGTCATGACCTGGCCGAGGAACGACCGGGTGACCTGGGAGACCTCTCCGCGGCCGCGGCACATGTCACAGGTCTGCGCGGAGGTGCCGGGTGCGGCACCCTCGCCGCTGCAGGTCGTACAGACGACGGCCGTGTCGACCTGGATGTCCTTGGTCGTGCCGAAGGCCGCCTCGTTGAGGTCGATCTCCAGCCGGATCATGGCGTCCTGGCCGCGCCGGGTCCGCGAACGGGGCCCGCGTTGCGTCGCGTTGCCGAAGAACGCGTCCATGATGTCGCTGAAGTTGCCGAAGCCGCCGGCGCCGAAGCCACCGGCCCCGCCGCCGCCCGACTGGGAGAGCGGGTCCCCGCCGAGGTCGTAGACCTGCTTCTTCTGCGGGTCCGACAGCACCTCGTAGGCGGCGTTGATCTCCTTGAACCGCTCCTGGGTCTTCGGATCGGGGTTGACATCCGGGTGCAGCTCGCGGGCGAGCCTGCGGAATGCCTTCTTGATCTCGTCCTGGGAAGCGTCGCGGCGCACGCCGAGTACGGCGTAGTAGTCCGTGGCCACTTACGACTCCGCCAGGATCTGTCCGACGTAACGTGCCACTGCGCGTACCGCTCCCATCGTTCCGGGGTAGTCCATGCGGGTCGGTCCGACCACGCCGAGTTTGGCGACTGCCTCGTCGCCCGAACCGTAGCCGACCGCGACGACGGACGTGGCGTTGAGGCCCTCGTGGGCGTTCTCGTGCCCGATCCGTACGGTCATGCCTGAATCCGTAGCCTCACCCAGCAGCTTCAGCAGGACGACCTGCTCCTCCAGCGCCTCCAGCACCGGACGGATCATCACAGGGAAGTCGTGTCCGAAACGGGTGAGGTTGGAGGTGCCGCCGATGATCAGCCGCTCCTCCGTTTCCTCGACCAGAGTCTCCAGGAGAACGGAGAGCACCGTCGAAACGGTTCCCCGGTCCTCCGTCTCGAAGGACTCCGGCAGGTCCTGCACCAGCCGCGGTACGTCCGCGAAGCGCCGTCCGACGACCCGGCTGTTCAGCCGGGCCCTCAGATCCGCCAGTGACGTGTCACCGAACGGTGCAGGGCAATCGATCATACGCTGCTCGACCCGGCCCGTGTCCGTGATCAGCACGAGCATCAGCCGGGCCGGAGCCAGCGACAGCAGCTCCACGTGCCGGACCGTCGACCGGGTCAGCGAGGGGTACTGCACGACGGCGACCTGCCTGGTCAGCTGGGCGAGCAGCCGGACCGTGCGGCCCACGACGTCGTCGAGGTCGACCGCGCCGTCGAGGAAGTTCTGAATGGCACGGCGCTCCGGCGACGACAGGGGCTTGACGCCCGCCAGCTTGTCGACGAAGAGCCGGTACCCCTTGTCCGTCGGAATGCGCCCCGCACTCGTGTGCGGCTGGGCGATGAAGCCCTCGTCCTCCAGCACCGCCATGTCGTTGCGGACGGTCGCCGGGGAGACCCCGAGGCTGTGCCGCTCCGTGAGCGCCTTGGAGCCGACGGGCTCCTCGGTGCCGACATAGTCCTGGACGATGGCGCGCAGCACTTCGAGTCTGCGTTCGCTGAGCACCGCGCACACCTCCAGCTGTGGTTCTTCGGCGTCTGCCTGGCACTCTGTGCGTTCGAGTGCCAGCAATCCCCCCGGTCAGTGTACGGGGGCGGGGTGGGGCCGGGGCAAGGGCGACCGGCCACGCCGTCGTGCGACTGTGCAGGTCGTTGCCGATAGCGTCGCGGTATGGACGTCTCTTGGGAAGAGTTCGGCTGGGAGCGGTTGGGCAACGGTACGGGGCGGCGGCGCCTGCCCGTCTGGGACGCGACCGTGGCGCTGGTGGCCGGGGCGGACGGCGTGCTGCTCTACGACACGGGTTCGACGCTCCGCGAGGGCGTGGAACTGCGGACCCAGGCGGAGGCCCTGCTGGGCCGGAGGGTGACGCATATCGCACTGAGCCATCCGCACTTCGATCATGTGCTGGGCACCGCCGCCTTCTCCGGGGCGGAGGTGTACGGAGCGGTCGGGACGGCGGACCTCCTGGCGCGGGGAGCCGAGGAGCTGCGCGCGGACGCGCTGCGCCACGGCATGAGCGAGGCGGACGCGACCGCGGCCACGGACGCCCTGGTGTCCCCGCGGCACCAGGTGACCGGCGAGTGGACGCTCGACCTCGGTGACGGGTTCCAGGTGCTGCTGGCCAATGTGGGCCCCGGTCACAGCGGCCACGATCTGGCCGTCCTGGTGCCCGGCTCACCCGTCGTGGTGCTCTGCGGGGACCTGGTCGAGGAGTCGGGCGAACCCCAGGCGGGCCGGGACGCGGTCCCCACGCACTGGCCGGCCGCTCTGGACCGGCTGCTCGAACTGGGCGGCGAGGACGCGCTGTACGTACCGGGGCACGGGGCGGTCGTGGACGCGGCGTTCGTACGGGCGCAGCGTGATCGACTGGCCGTCCGGTTCGGCGTGTCGTGAGCGGGCGCCCGTTTATCGTCGTGCCATGCGCAGCTACCAGCCGGACCTGACCCCGCCGTGGAAGAAGTCCACCCCCGCCCCGGAGGTGCCCGCCGAGCCCGATCTGGTCGTGGAGGAGGCCGTCAGCGGCTTCTGCGGCGCGGTGATCCGGTGCGAGAAGACGGCGCAGGGGCCGACGGTCACCCTGGAGGACCGCTTCGGCAAGCACCGGGTCTTCCCCATGGAGCCGCGCGGCTTCCTGCTGGAGGGGAAGGTCGTCACGCTCGTACGTCCGTCGGCCGGGGGCCCGGTCCGCCCGGCGCGGACCGCCTCGGGTTCGGTGGCCGTCCCCGGGGCGCGGGCACGGGTGGCGCGCGCGGGCCGGATCTACGTGGAGGGGCGGCACGACGCCGAGCTCGTGGAGCGGGTCTGGGGCGACGACCTGCGCATCGAGGGCGTGGTGGTGGAGTACCTGGAGGGCATCGACGACCTCCCGGCGATCGTGCGGGAGTTCGCGCCCGGCCCGGACGCCCGGCTCGGTGTGCTGGTCGACCACCTGGTCCCCGGCTCGAAGGAGTCCCGGATCGCCGCCCAGGTCACCGACGCCGACGTGCTCGTGGTGGGGCACCCCTACATCGACGTGTGGGAGGCCGTGAAGCCGTCGTCCGTGGGCATCCCGGGGTGGCCGGCCGTGCCGCGCGGCCAGGACTGGAAGACGGGCGTGTGCCGCGCCCTGGGCTGGCCTGAGAACACGGGGGCCGCCTGGCAGCACATCCTCTCCAGGGTCGGCTCCTACAAGGATCTGGAACCGCAACTGCTCGGCCGCGTGGAGGAATTGATCGACTTCGTCACTCTTCCTGCCTGATGTCCCGGTAACGTCGAGGAGGATCCGGTATCGATCCCCGTGAACACCTGCGCCACACCTGGACCATCCGTTATTGAGTGATGACGGCAGGGCCGGGCTCAGGGGAAGGCACGGGGGCTGATGACGCGCGAAGTGTGGCGGGACAGTGCGGAGAACGAGGCGGCCTCCGCCGTCTTCCACCTCATGCAGCAGCTGATCGATCAGTACCGGGTCAACCGGCCGGTGATGCCGCTGGTCGTCGCCCAGGCCGAGGACGCCTCCGCCGGCCCGGGGGCGGACGCCAGGGTCGAGCAGATCGTCCGTCAGGTCCACCGGGCGAACCAGTTGCGCCGGGTCCCGGTGAAGCTCCTCGAAGGCGGCGGCGACACCCCGTACGAGGCGGCGCTCTCCATGGTCCGCGCCCTCACCGAGCGCCCCTGGGAGACCCGGGGCACCTCGCAGTACAAGCCGTTCGTCTTCCCCCGCTCCCGGCTGCTCGCCGCCATCGAGCAGGCCACCGCGGCGGTCGTCGCGCAGCCGGGCCCGGGTTCCGCCCGTGAGCGCGAGGAGCGGATCCTGGAACAGCTGGGGAGCCTGCGCTGGCGGCCGAGCCGGTCGGGGCGCAACAGCTGGTGGGACTCCCTGCGCGCCTCGGTCCGCCCGGAGACCTTCCTGGGGGCCGTCTTCATCGCCGTGCTCAGCGTGCTGCTGGGCGAGATCGGCTGGCTGCTCACCGCCCTGGTGGCCGCCGCGGCCCTGCTGGGTCTGGCCGTCGTGCGGCTGATGACGAGGGCGGCGCCGCCGCTGCTGTGGCTGCGCAGGGCCAGCAGATGGCTGGCGACCACGTCGTCGCTGGCCGCGTCGAGCACCGCGTACCCGTCCGACGGCTGGTCGCGCTTCTCACCGAGCGGTTCGTGGCGGGTGATCCGGGCGCGGGCGGCCGCCGTGGCCGAGCGGGTGGCCGACGCGGGGGCCGGCGACGAGCACGCGCGCCAGTTCCACCTGGAGCTGCGGGTCCAGGCGCTGCTGGAGGATCTGCTGGACAGCTACCGGGCGCACGCCCCGGACTGGCGCCGCAGCAAGCGCACCGTCCCGCCGGTGGTCTTCCTTCCCACGGCGACCCAGGACAACGGCGGCGTCCTGCTGATCAACGCCGTCAACAACGTGCGTTCGCGGCGCAGCGAGGTGGACCCGCTGCTGCTCCTGGCCTCCCTGCCCGCCGACCGGATCCTGCGCCACACCCCGCCCCTGCCGCCGGAGCCGCCGGCGAACGCCGGGGCCAGCACAGGGGCCCGCGCACGGTACGAGACCTGGGTCGAGGACCTCAGCGTGGGCCAGGCGCCGGCGGCCGCCGTGTCGCTCGCCTGGGTGCTGCGGCTCCCCCTGACGTCCGAGCAGCTGACCCACGAGCACGCCCACCTCCAGCTCGTCACCCACCGGGTACGCAGGACCTGGGCGTGGTGGGTGATGTCGCGGAGGACCGTCACGCTCGCGCTGGTCTGCGCGCTGCTGGGGACGTTCCTGTGGAGCGCGCACTGGAAGGAGACGTACTGCTACGGCCCGCTCGTGGGCCGGAACACGGACTCGGTGAGACTGACCGGGCCCGGGGGCGCCGAGGAGTGCGTGGGGGTGGCGACGGTCGCGCAGGTGCGCTTCGCCGAGGGCAACACCCTCCAGCTGAACGGGGTGGGCAAGGGCGTCACCTTCGAGCGGATCGAGCAGGCGATACGCGAGCAGAACGCCGGCATCCCGCCGGGAGCACCGCACGTCACCGTCGTCTACGCGGGCCCGCTGACCGGCACCGACGCGAACCGTGAGGACACCCGCAAGGGCCTGGAGGAGCTGACCGGCGTCTATCTGCACCAGCGGTTCGTCAACGACACGGCGAATCGTTCCGTCAAGCTCCGGGTCCTGACGGCCAACGGCGGCCAGGACATGCTGCGGCAGACGACCGCGGTCAAGAAGATCATCGAGGTGGCCCGGCGGGACTCCTCCGTGGTCGGCGTGGTGGGCCTCGGACGCAACACCACGGAGAGCGCGACGGTCACCGGGCTCCTCCAGCGCGCCGGGCTGCCCGTGGTGGACACCACCAACTCGGGCAGCGACCTGGCCCGTGAGTACCCGAACTACTTCGGTCTCGCCGCCACCGACGAGGAGCAGGCGGACGCCGTCGGGCTGATCGCCGGCCAGCTGGCGGACCGGCTGGACGATCCGCAGGCCGTCGTCCTGTCCCGGAAGGTGGGCAACGAGGACAAGGACCGTTACACGACCGAGCAGCGCCGGGTCGGTCTGGCGATGCTGAAGGAATCGGGCTTCACCCTGGTCTCCGACACCCGGTACTCCCTGTCCAGGGACGGCAGCTCCGCCAATCTCGACGCGCCCCTGCACGCCATCTGCGGGGCGGAACGCGTGCCCGACGCCCTGTACTTCGCCGGCCGGGTCGAGGACGTCAACACCCTGATGTCCGGCCTCGGACAGACGGCGGGCTGTTCGGACAAGGCCATCACGGTCTTCACGGGCGACGACCTCACCAAGGCGCGCTTCGACGACGCGACGAAGCTCGCGGACAAGGTCACGCTCTACTACGGGGCCCTCGCGCCCATGAGCCAGGGCGGGGGCCGGGCGTTCTACGAGGACTCCCGCAAGGCGCTGCAGTCGCTGCTCCCCGAGGGCCGGCAGCTGCCGGCCCTGCCGAAGGAGCGCCCGTACGAGGACCGGCTGTTCACCAGCGGGCAGACCGTCATCTCCTACCAGGCGACGGCGGCCCTCTACGCGGCGGCCACCCGCAGCGACAACCCGCAGAGCGCCGCGGAGACCTGGGCGACGCTGTACTCGGTGGCCCTGCACGACATGCCGACCGGAACGATCACCTTCCGGGGGACGATTCCGTACACCGACCAGCGGGTGCACGGCCTGGACGTCGTCGAGGTCACCCGTCCGGGCCCGGACGCGCGGAGCCGCAGCGTGTGCGGCCGGGCCGCGGGTGACCGCACACCGCTCACCCGCGCGGACTGCCGGGTGCCTTAGGGGTGCTCGGGCGGCAGGGCCCTCCCGCGGCCGGGCGGGCGTCTCCGCGGGCCGCCGGGCGGGGGGCCTGGCCGGCTAGTCCACCAGGTCCCGCACCACGGCGTCGGCCAGCAGCCGGCCGCGCAGGGTGAGGACCGCGCGTCCCTCACCGTACGGTCCGGGCTCCAGCAGCCCGTCGGTCACGGCACGGGCGGCCGCCGCGAGGCCGGCGGGGGCGAGCAGGGAGAGCGGGCAGCCCTCGACGAGCCGCAGCTCCAGCAGGATCCGCTCGACCCGCCGGTCCTCGTCCCCGAGCACCTCGCGGCCGGCCCCGGGCGAGCGGCCCTCGGCGAGTGCCTGCGCGTAGGCGCCCGGGTGCTTGACGTTCCACCAGCGCACCCCGCCGACGTGGCTGTGGGCGCCCGGTCCGGCGCCCCACCAGTCGGCCCCGCGCCAGTACAGCTCGTTGTGCAGACAGCGGCCCTCGGGCGTGCGGGACCAGTTCGACACCTCGTACCAGGAGAAGCCAGCGGCCGCCATCGCCTCGTCGGCGATGAGGTAGCGGTCGGCGTGGACGTCGTCGTCCGTCATCGGGACCTCGCCGCGGCGGATGCGGCGGGCGAGCTGGGTCCCCTCCTCGACGATCAGCGCGTACGCCGAGACGTGGTCGGGTCCGGCTCCGATCGCCGCGTCCAGGGAGGCCCGCCAGTCGTCGTCGGACTCACCGGGGGTGCCGTAGATCAGGTCGAGGTTGACGTGGTCGAAGCCGGCCGCCCGGGCCTCGGCGACACAGGCCTCGGGCCTGCCGGGCGTGTGGGTGCGGTCCAGGACCTTCAGGACGTGCTGCCGGGCGCTCTGCATGCCGAAGGAGACGCGGTTGAAGCCGCCCTCCCGGAGTGCCGCGAGATAGGCCGGGTCGACGGACTCGGGGTTGGCCTCCGTGGTGATCTCCGCGTCCTCGGCGAGCCCGAACTCCTCACGGATCGCCGCGAGCATCCGGACGAGGTCGGCCGCGGGCAGCAGTGTCGGCGTACCGCCGCCGACGAAGACCGTGCGGACGGGGCGGGGGTCGTCGCCCAGCACCTTGCGGGCCTGGCGGACCTCCTCGACCAGGTGGGCGGCGTAGTTGTCCCGGGAGGCCAGGGCTCCGCCGGAACCACGCAGCTCGGTCGCGGTGTAGGTGTTGAAGTCGCAGTAGCCGCAGCGGGTGGCGCAGTAGGGCACGTGCAGGTAGAAGCCGAGCGGACGGCTCGCGGCGCCTTCCAGGGCATGGCGGGGCAGCGCCCCGTCGTCGGGCACGGGTTCACCATCGGGCAGTACGGAAGGCATACCGTCCATTGTCACTCGCCGGCGGAGTCGCCCCGCACCGCCGTGTGCCGTTCCGCGTCGACCTGGAGCACGAGCAGGGCGAGGTCGTCGTCCGGCGGGCGCTCGGCGAAGGTGTGGACGGCCTGCTTGATCCGGTCGGCGATCCCGGCGGCCGTGAGCCCCGCGCAGCCCGCCAGGACCCGTGCGAGGCCGTCACCGTCGTCGAACATCCGCCGCCCCGAGCGCCGCTCCGTGACCCCGTCGGTGACGCAGAGGAGGCTGTCGCCGGGGGCCAGGTCGAAGCTCTGGCTGTCGTACGCCACGTCCTCGACGATCCCGAGCAGCACCTGCGGCTCGGCGGCCGGGCGCACGGAGCCGTCGGGGCGCAGCAGCAGGGGAAGGGGGTGGCCGGCGCTCGCCACGGTGCAGCGCACCCCGCCGTCCGGGAGCGGTACGAGGGAGCCGTAGAGCAGGGAGAGGAAGCGGGACTGGGTGCCGTCCTGGATCTGCTCGCCGTCCTGGAGCTGCTGACCGCCGGCTGCCGCGACCATGAGGGCGGCGGCCTCGGCCGCCTCCATGGCGTCGTCCAGGAGGAGCCGGTTGAGCCGGTCGAGGACCTCCCCCACGCGGAAGCCCTCCCGGGACAGCAGACGCAGCCAGGGCCGGGCGAGGCCGGTGACGACGGCGGCCTCGGGTCCGCTGCCCTGGACGTCCCCGAGCACGAAACACCAGCGGCCGCCGGGGCAGGGGAAGAGGTCGTAGAAGTCGCCGCCGACCACGCCGTCGTCACCCGGCTCGTACACCAGGGCGCTGGAGACCCCGGGTATCTCGGCGACCTTGCTGGGCAGGAGGCCGCGCTGCAGGATGCGGCTGATGGTGGCCTGCCGGGTGTAGGCGCGGGCGGCGCCCACGGCGAGGCCCACCCGGCGTACGAAGTCCGCGAGGAGGATGGCCACCTCGTCGGGGATGTGGTCGTCGCCTTCCCGGCCCACGAGGAGGGCGCCGAGCGTGCGGCCGCCCGAGACGATGCGGTGGGCGAGCGCGGCTCCCGTCCGGTCCCCGCGCTGCGCGGCGCCGCCGGGCCAGGGTATGGGGACGGGGCCGGCACCGACGCTGCCGGGTAACCGCAGCGGTTCCTTCTCCAGCGTGGGGCGCAGCAGCTCGGTCCGTGTCTCGTCGCTGTGCCAGACCCCCGCCAGTCTGGGGGCGGCCGCAGGTCCGCCGCCCTCGCTCTCCAGCCATATCGCGCACCAGTCGGCGAGCCGCGGCACCAGGAGGCGGCCCGCCGTCGCGGCCACGGTGTCCTCGTCGAGCTGGCCGGCGAGCAGGCCGGAGGCCTCGGCGAGGAAGGAGAGCCCGCCACGCCCCGCCCAGCCCGCGTCGTCGCGCACGGCATGTCCGGCCGCGGGGGTGCGGCTCCCGCCGTCGCCCAGCCGGTGCCCGCGCGGGGCGTCGTCGGCGGCCGGGGTGTCGGGCAGTCCGTAGCGGTCGTCGCCGAGGAGGCGGGCCCAGACGGTCTTGAGGCCGGTGCGGTAGGTGATGCCCCAGGATTCGGCGAGGGTGGCGACGAGCTGGAGGCCCCGGCCGTACTCGGCGGGGTCGGGCCGGTCGGCCCGCTCGTCGCGCACCGACCGGGCGGGATGGTGGTCGGTGATCTCCAGCACGAGGGCGGCCGGCTCGGGACCGGACGAGTCCTCCAGCCTGAGGAGCAGCTCGACGGTCGTACCGGCGTGCACGACCGCGTTGGTGACCAGTTCGCTGGCCACGGTCAGTGCGTCGTCGGTCAGCCGCTCGCCGAACTCACCTGTGGAGGGCAGGCCGAGCCCCGTCCATTCGGTGAGCGCGGTCCGGACGAATCGGCGGGCCGCGGCCGAGGCCTGCGGGATGCCGGGCAGGCTCGTGCGGGCGGCCGGGCGCGGATCGCCGCCCTGACCTGCGACGACAATGCCGGGACGCTGGACGATGTCCCGCTGCGAGGGAATGGACCCCACGGTGCGGCTCCTGACGGTTTCGCGAAACGCCGCTGACGTATCCCGACAGGGTGACAGACCGGGCGCGCCCATAAGCGTCGAGTGACGGAAGTCGCTCGGGCCGGACGGGAACGGGCCGGGGCCGGTGGGTGCTCCCGCACTCGCCGACCCCGGCCCCTGCCTGCCGTTTCGGCCGTCCTGCAGCGCCGCGTCCCGGCCTGCCGGGCCGTGTCCCGACCTGCTGCGCCGTGTCCGGTCTCCGCGGACGTGCACGCCGCTCGGGGCGGGCGTACCGGCGTCGTCTAGGCCTCCCGGGAACCCGCGTACATGTCGTCGATGAGGTCCTTGTACTCGCGCTCGACGACCGGGCGCTTCAGCTTGAGGCTGGGGGTGAGCTCGCCGTGCTCGATGTCGAGGTCGCGCGGCAGGAGCCGGAACTTCTTGATGGTCTGCCAGCGCTGGAGTCCCTCGTTGAGGCGGTTCACATAGCCCTCGATGAGCTCCACGGCCTGCGGGGACGCCACCACGTCGGCGTACGGCTTGCCGCCCAGGCCGTTCTCCTCCGCCCAGCCGAGGATGGTCGGCTCGTCGAGGGAGATGAGGGCGGTGCAGAAGTTACGGTCGGCGCCGTGCACCAGGATGTTGGAGACGAACGGGCACACCGCCTTGAACTGTCCCTCGACCTCCGCCGGGGCGATGTACTTGCCGCCCGACGTCTTGATCAGGTCCTTCTTGCGGTCGGTGATCCGCAGGTAGCCGTCCTGGGAGAGCTCGCCGATGTCGCCGGTGTGGAACCAGCCGTCGGACTCCAGCACCTCGGCGGTCTTCTCGGGCAGCCGGTGGTAGCCCTCCATCAGCCCGGGACCGCGCAGCAGGATCTCGCCGTCGTCCGCGATCCGGACCTCGGTGCCGGGGAGCGGCTTGCCGACGGTACCGGTGCGGTAGGCCTCGCCCGGGTTGACGAAGGAGGCGGCGCTGGACTCGGTCAGGCCGTAGCCCTCCAGGATGTGGATACCGGCGCCGGAGAAGAACAGGCCGATGTCGGGGGCGAGGGCCGCCGAGCCGGAGACGCAGGCTCGGAGCCGTCCGCCGAAGGCCTCACGGATCTTGGCGAAGACGAGGGTGTCGGCGACCTTGTGCTTGGCGCCGAGCGCGAACGGCACCGAGGCCCTGCCCGTGCGCCGGAAGTTGTCCTGCGACACCGTGGCGTATTCACGGGCGACGCCGGCCGCCCACTGGAAGATCTTGTACTTGGCCCCGCCGCCGGCCCGCGCCTTGGCCGCGACGCCGTTGTAGACCTTCTCGAAGATGCGGGGAACGGCCGCCATGTAGGTCGGCTGGACCACCGGCAGGTTCTCGATGATCTTGTCCACGCGGCCGTCGACGGCCGTGACGTGCCCGACCTCGATCTGGCCGGAGGTGAGCACCTTCCCGAAGACGTGCGCGAGCGGCAGCCAGAGGTACTGGACGTCGCCCTCGGTGATCAGACCGGTCGCCACGGTCGCCTTGGCCATGTACGACCAGTTGTCGTGCGGCAGCCGCACCCCCTTGGGCCGGCCCGTGGTGCCGGAGGTGTAGATGAGGGTGGCCAGCTGGTCGGGGGTGATCGCGGCGACCCGGTCGGTGACCGCGTCGGGGTTCTTCACCAGGTGCTCGGCGCCCCGGGCCTCGAGCTCGGCGAGGGTGAGGACCCAGCCCTCGGGGTCACCCTCCACGGGCTCGGCGCCGGCCGGGTCGATGACGACGACGTGCGCGAGCTCGGGCAGGTCGGCCCTGCTCTCCCGGGCCTTCGATAGCTGGGCGGCGTCCTCGGCGATCAGCACGCGGCTGTCGGAGTCGGCCAGGATGAAGGCGGACTCCTCGGTGTTCGTGGAGGGGTAGATCGTCGTGGTCGCGGCGCCCGCGCACATCACACCGAGGTCCGCGAGGATCCACTCGACACGGGTGGACGAGGCGAGCGCGACCCGCTCCTCCGGCCGGACACCCAGGTAGATCAGACCGGCCGCGATGGCGTGGACCCGTTCCGCGGCCTGCGCCCAGGTGAGCGACTTCCAGTCGTCCGGGCCCTGCCCCGATGCGGAGGGCACCGGATAGCGGTACGCCTCCCCGTCCGGAGTGGCCGCCACGCGGTCGATGAAGAGAGTCGCCACGGAGGGCGGTCGGCTATCGATCAAGGTCTGTGTGTCGCTCACGACGTCCTCCGGGCCTGCGGCATTGCTACGACCGGCTTATGGGTGCTGCTGCTTGTATGTCCTGCTTCTCGTTCCCGCTCGGCCTGCTTGTTTAACTGGCGAGTAACTAACGGGTGGTGATCAGACTAGAGCGCGTGGGACCGTCGCGTAAGAGGCAACGGGCCGCCGCTTGATAACGAAGCGGGCCCCTGTGCCGCGGTGTCCGCGGCACAGGGGCCCGTCGGGCCGGCTCCGGGTACGCCCGACGGCGTACTCCCGGGTCACCCCGGGCGGGGCGGGTGCTACTTCTTGCCCTTGCCCTCGCCGGCCGACTCGTCGGTCGACAGGACGGAGATGAACGCGTCCTGCGGCACCTCCACGTTGCCGACCATCTTCATCCGCTTCTTGCCTTCCTTCTGCTTCTCCAGCAGCTTCCGCTTACGGGAGATGTCACCGCCGTAGCACTTGGCGAGGACGTCCTTGCGGATGGCGCGGACGGTCTCACGGGCGATGACCCGGGAGCCGATGGCGGCCTGGATCGGCACCTCGAAGTTCTGCCGGGGGATGAGCTTCTGCAGCTTGGCGACCAGCCGGACGCCGTACGCGTACGCCTTGTCCTTGTGCGTGACCGCGGAGAAGGCGTCGACCTTGTCGCCGTGCAGCAGGATGTCGACCTTGACGAGCTGGGCGGACTGCTCCCCCGTGGGCTCGTAGTCGAGCGAGGCGTAACCCCGGGTCTTGGACTTCAGCTGGTCGAAGAAGTCGAAGACGATCTCGGCGAGCGGCAGGGTGTAGCGGATCTCGACCCGGTCCTCGGACAGGTAGTCCATGCCGATCAGGGTGCCGCGCCGGTTCTGGCAGAGCTCCATGATCGCGCCGATGAACTCGCTGGGCGCCAGGACCGTGGCCCGGACGACCGGCTCGTGCACCTTGTCGATCTTGCCCTCGGGGAACTCGCTCGGGTTGGTGACCGTGTGCTCCGAGCCGTCCTCCATCTCCACGCGGTAGACCACGTTGGGGGCGGTGGCGATGAGCTCGAGACCGAACTCGCGCTCGAGGCGCTCACGGATGACGTCGAGGTGCAGCAGCCCGAGGAAGCCGACACGGAAGCCGAAGCCGAGCGCGGCGGAGGTCTCCGGCTCGTACACCAGGGCCGCGTCGTTGAGCTGGAGCTTGTCCAGGGCCTCGCGCAGGTCCGGGTAGTCGGATCCGTCGAGGGGGTAGAGCCCCGAGAACACCATCGGCTTGGGGTCCTTGTAGCCGCCCAGCGCCTCGGTGGCCCCCTTGTTCAGGGAGGTGATGGTGTCACCGACCTTGGACTGCCGGACGTCCTTCACACCGGTGATGATGTAGCCGACCTCGCCCACGCCGATGCCGTCGGCCGGGGTCATCTCCGGGGAGGAGACGCCGATCTCCAGCAGCTCGTGGGTGGCGCCCGTCGACATCATCCTGATGCGCTCACGCTTGTTGAGCTGGCCGTCGACGACCCTGACGTAGGTGACGACACCGCGGTAGGCGTCGTAGACGGAGTCGAAGATCATCGCGCGGGCGGGGGCGTCCGCCTGGCCGACGGGGGCCGGGACGTCCCGGACGACCCGGTCGAGCAGCGCGTCCACGCCGACGCCGGTCTTCGCGGAGACCTTGAGCACGTCCTCGGGCTGGCAGCCGATGAGGTTGGCCAGTTCCTCGGAGAACTTCTCCGGCTGGGCGGCCGGCAGGTCGATCTTGTTGAGCACCGGGACGATGGTGAGGTCGTTCTCCATCGCCAGGTAGAGGTTGGCCAGCGTCTGCGCCTCGATGCCCTGGGCGGCGTCGACCAGGAGGACGGTTCCCTCGCACGCGGCCAGCGACCGGGAGACCTCGTAGGTGAAGTCCACGTGGCCCGGGGTGTCGATCATGTTGAGGATGTGGGTCGAGCCCTGACCCTCACCCTGAGTGGGCGCCCACGGCAGACGGACCGCCTGGGACTTGATGGTGATGCCGCGCTCGCGCTCGATGTCCATCCGGTCGAGGTACTGGGAGCGCATCTGCCGCTGATCGACCACTCCCGTCAGCTGGAGCATCCGGTCGGCAAGGGTCGACTTGCCGTGGTCGATGTGCGCGATGATGCAGAAGTTACGGATCAGCGCCGGGTCGGTACGGCTCGGCTCGGGCACGTGGGTAGGAGTCGCGGGCACGCAGGGTCCTGATTCTTGAGACGCCGGACGCCGTGTCTCGGGTCGATGTCGGGTCGGACGGATCGATACGTAGCCTCCATGGTCCCACGCCTGCGGGGCCATGACGGGTTTGGGCCGTTCCGAGGGTGGCTGCTACCGTGGGCAGCTGTGCCTCGTGGCCCTCAGAAGCGGCGTGGCGCACATAGAAGATCCAACGAACCTGAAAAGGCTCTTTCGTGGCGAACATCAAGTCCCAGATCAAGCGGAACAAGACGAACGAGAAGGCACGCCTGCGCAACAAGGCCGTCAAGTCCTCGCTCAAGACCTCGATCCGCAAGGCCCGTGAGGCTGCCGCTGCCGGTGACGTCGAGAAGGCCACTGTGGCCGTCCGCGACGCCTCCCGCCAGCTCGACAAGGCTGTCTCGAAGGGTGTCATCCACAAGAACGCCGCCGCCAACAAGAAGTCGGCGCTGGCGCTCAAGGTTGCCGCCCTCCAGGGCTGAGCTACTGATGTGATCGCCGGAACGGACACAGCGGGCCCTCTCTCCCGCTCCTGACCGGCACCCCGCGCCGCACACCGAACCTGCGTTCGCCACGCGGGTGCGGCGCACCAAGCGTGAACCGAAGGCCCCGGCCACGTCCTCCCCAGGACGACGGCCGGGGCCTTCGTCTGCCTGGGGTGGGTGCGGCGGTGGCTCGGGGACGTCACTTGCCCCGCAGTGCGGTGGGACGGAACGGCCACCACAGGGGGGACGCAACGGCCCCCGCAGAGGCCCGGGGACCTGTCACGTGCCCCGGAGCGCACGGTACGGCTCAGCGGCCACCGGAGCGCGAGTACGACGCCGCGCCGTCCGGAGCGTGCGGGGCAGGCTCAGCGACCACCGGAGCGCGCCGCGCGGGCGACGGCGTGACCTCCGGAGCGTGCGGGGCAGGCTCAGCGACCAGCGGAACGCGCCGCGCGGGCGACGGCGACCACGGCCTTCTCCAGGGCGTACTCGGGGTCGTCCCCGCCTCCCTTGACACCGGCGTCGGCCGCCGCGACCGCCATCAGCGCCGTCGCCACTCCGTCCGGTGTCCATCCGCGCATCTGCTGGCGGACCCGGTCGATCTTCCAGGGCGGCATACCGAGCTCGCGGGCCAGGTCCGCCGGTCGTCCTCCCCGGGCGGAGGAGAGCTTGCCGATCGCCCGCACGCCCTGCGCCAGGGCGCTGGTGATCAGGACGGGAGCGACACCGGTGGACAGTGACCATCGCAGCGCTTCGAGCGCTTCCGCCGCCCGGCCCTCGACCGCGCGGTCGGCGACGGTGAAGGACGAGGCTTCGGCCCGCCCCGTGTAGTACCGGCCGACGACCGCTTCGTCGATGGTGCCTTCCACGTCCGCCACCAGCTGCGAGACGGCGCTCGCCAGTTCCCGCAGGTCGCTGCCGATGGAGTCGACCAGCGCCTGGCATGCCTCGGGGGTCGCGGAGCGCCCGAGCGCCCGGAACTCCGACCGTACGAAGGACAGCCGCTCAGCCGGCTTGGTGGTCTTCGGACACGCGACCTCACGCGCGCCCGCCTTCCGTGCCGCGTCCAGCAGACTCTTGCCCTTGGCCCCGCCGGCGTGCAGCAGGACGAGGGTGATCTCCTCGGCAGGGGCGCCCAGGTAGGCCTTGACGTCCTTGACCGTGTCGGCGGAGAGGTCCTGCGCGTTGCGCACGATCACCACCTTGCGCTCGGCGAAGAGCGAGGGGCTGGTGAGCTCCGCGAGCGTGCCGGGCTGCAGCTGGTCCGGAGTCAGATCACGGACGTCCGTGTCGGAGTCGGCGGCTCGGGCGGCCGCCACCACGTGCTGCACCGCACGGTCCAGGAGCAGGTCCTCCTGGCCCACGGCGAGCGTGACGGGGGCGAGCGGATCGTCGGTGGAATTGCGTCTGGTGGCCATCGCCGTCCAGCATCCCACGCCCCTGTGACAACGACGCGGGGCAGCCGCCCCGGCGTACCGCCCCACCCGACCTGCCGGACAATGACCGGGTGAGCGATGTGAGACATGTACTGGTGCTGCCCGACCGCGACGCCGCCGAAAAGGTCGCAGCAGAACTGGCCGACCGGTTCGGCGTCACCGAGGAACCGCAGCTCGTGCGGGACGCGCTGGCCGGCGAGGACGACGCCGACGACGCGCAGTGGCTGGTGGTGGTGGAGGACCCGGCCTCGCGGCTGGACTCCACGGCGCTCGACGCGTTCGCCGCGGAGTACGAGGGCTGGCTGGAAACACCATGACGGCCGGCCTCCGCGCCATGGGCCGGTCGGCCCTGCCGGATCGCCCCGCCGGTGCGACGTGCCGGTCCGGCAGCCAGGCAGGGGGTCCGGCAGGCCCGCCGTCCGGCCGTCCCGCTGTCCCGCGTGACGGGTGGGTGAGCGTCGTCAGCTCTTCGGGACGATCTGGATGTCCATGTCGATCTTGATGCTCGGGCCGACCACGGCGATGCCGCGTGCCAGCATCGTCTGCCAGGTGAGCGTGAAATCCTCACGGTGCAGCTCGGTGGTCGCCCGGCAGGCGGCCCGGGTCTCGCCCTCCAGACCGCTGCCCAGGCCCAGGTACTGGGTGTCCAGGGTGACGGTGCGGCTCACACCGTGCAGGGTGAGCGCGCCGGTGACGCCCCAACGGGTGCCGCCTCGGTGGACGAAGCGCTCGCTGTAGAACTCGAGGGTCGGATAGCGCTCGACATCCAGGAAGTCACCGGACCTCAGGTGGTCGTCACGCATCCGGACGTTCGTGTCGATCGACGAGGCGTCGATGACGACGTGCATGGCGGAGTCCTCCATGCGGTCGGCTATCCGCACGGCACCGGCGAACGTATTGAACCTGCCGTGGATCCGCGCCATGCCGATGTGACGTGCCGTGAAACCGATCTGGGTGTGCGCGGGCTCGATCTCCCAGTCACCCGGATCCGGCAGCTGCGGAGGCTGGGCGACCTGGAGGAAGACATCTCCGAGGCTCACGTGATCGCCCTGGTCCAGGGTGAGCGAGCGGTGGAAGGGGGTGAACCCCTCGGCTGTGACACCCAGCCGGTAGTCACCTGCGGGAACGGTCGCGACCACGTTCCCGAAGGGGTCCGTCTCCCCGCTGACGACCTTGCGGCCGGCGCTGTCCGTGACGACGAAGTCGGCCTGCTGTACGGGCTCGGAGACGGGGTCCAGCACCCGGCAGCTCAGCATGGCGGCATCCTGCGGCACCGGGAACCCGGCGGGAGCGTTGCCCTGTGCGGTGCCGGACCTGCCTCTGCTGCTTAGCCAACGGCCGAACATGCGCACGTACTCCCCAGGGGTGGTTCTCACCTCGGACCCTGACAGCCGGACGTCGTTGTCGGAGCAGCGGCCCGCCGACGAATATGCATTCGATCACCGTTGCGACGTTCGAGGCAAACGCAGCAGCTCAGAGTGGGTTGTGCCGAGCTGTGCCCAGCTGTGCGTCACTGTACGCAGGTGCCACCGAAGGTCCGTATTGCGCAGGTTGGAGCACCCGTCGACGTCCGGGCATACGGTGCCAGGCACATCACACACATCACACACGTCACCCACCTCATGTACGTCACACACGTCATACGGTCAGGGGCGGGCGTACCACCGGCGGGTGGGTCAGCTCAATGCCGAAGTGGTCGCGGTAGGCGGCGAGTACCTCGGCGTCGTCCCGCAGCTCCGTCTCATGACGCTCGCCCCGCTCGGTCGTGATCAGCGTGCGGCCGCGGAGCGTCACCCGGCCGCCCTCCGTGCACCGGGAGCAGATCAGCGACCGGGTGAAGTGGGAGTCCGGTGAGGTCCGGTGGTACCAGGACCCGGCTCCGAAGTCCGCCAGCACACGCGGCCTCAGGTCGAGGCGGAACTGCTGCGAGCCGTCGCGCAGCAGATCCAGATCCCCCTGCGGCGCTTCCCGGAAGCGGAACATGCCGCTGGGGTCGTCCTGTTCCGTGCGGGCCTCCAGCTCGAGCGGATGCAGGGCGTGGTCACCGAACCCGACATCCGCGAGCCAGGGGCCCGTAGCGTCGTCGGTCTCCACGCGCAGGGCGATGTGGTCGTACGGGATACCGAGGCTGCCTCCGTCGCCGAACACCCGCGCCTGAAGCGGGACGACGCGAAAACCCAGCTCGCGCAGCAGCGCGGCAAAGGCGCCGTTGAGCTCGTAGCAGAAGCCGCCGCGGCGGTCCGTCACGATCTTGTCGACGAGCTTCTCCTCCTCCAGGACCACATCCTGGCCGAGATGGACGGAGAGGTTCTCGAAGGGCACGGTCATCAGGTGGCGCAGCTGCAACTCGCGCAACGCCGCGGCATCGGCCCGGGGTGGGCGGGCGGCGCCGATCCGTTCCAGATAGGCGCCCGTCCAGCCGGGGGTGGGTGCGTGAGCAGGCTGCCGCGCGTATTCGTGCATCCCGGAAGTCTGTCGCGGTCCGCCGGGCAGCGCCATTGGCCCCTGGGCCTAGGACGGGCGCAGGACGGGCCTAGGACCGCCGACCGAGGCGACGGCCACAGCCGGTGGCTAGCGTGTGAGCCATGACGGAGCGAGAGCCGGCCCGCGGCCCTGAGCAGCGCAAGCAGGACGTACTTGATCATCTGGAGAGGGACGAAGACCTCTGGGTGGCGACCGCCTCCGCCGACGGTGTGCCGTGCCTGGTGCCACTTTCGTTCGTCCTGGACCGTCATACGTTGTTGCTCGCCACCCGGCGCACCAACCCGACAGCAGTCAACGTGACCCCGACCGGACAGGTCCGGGTCACCCTGGGCCACACCCGTGATGTGGTGCTGATCGAGGGAACGGCCGAGGTCGTCGAGGGCTCGGACCTTCCGGCCGAATCGGGCGACGCCTTCGCCGAGAAGCTCGGCTGGGACCCTCGCGGACGCCCCGCGTGGGTGTATCTCCGCATCACCCCGCACGCCGTCAAGGCGTGGCGGGAGGTGAACGAACTGGCAGGGCGCGAGTTGATGGTCGCGGGGACCTGGCTGGTCTGACAGCCGAGCCGCCTCCTGACACGCTGAGCCCGGCGGCCCGGCGGCTCTCCTGACCACAGGACCCGTCCGTGGGTCACCCCTCCGGCACACAGGCACGAGCTGGACGGGGTCCCGGGCCACTCCCCCGGCAACTACGGGACCCCGCGCGGCCGTGACAGGCCGGGGCCGTGAGGGGGCCGGGCCGTAGGACCGTGGGGCCGCGAGGGGGTGGGGCCGCGAGGGGGTGCGCGAGCCAGGACGTACCTCGAGGTCATGACCTGCCCGCCGCACGCAACTGCGAGCCCGCGCCGGTCACCGCGATCGGACCGTTGATGTCGGTGCGCAGAACCTTCGCTCCCGTCGCTTCGAGTGCCTCGACCGTACGGGCCGCCGGATGGCCGTACGGATTGTCCGAGCCGCAGCTGATCAACGCGAGCCTCGGGCGTGTGCTGCGCAGGAGCGCTGTGTCCTGGTGCGCGGAGCCGTGGTGCGCGACCTTGAGCACATCGACCCGGGGCAGGGCCGGGTGGCTGCGCAGCACTCCCCGCTGTGCCGGTGGTTCGAGATCGCCGAGGAGCAGCAGGGTCAGCCCACCGGACCGGATGAGGAGCGTGACGCTGGAATCGTTCGGTTCCCCGGTCACGTAGGAGGACGCCGCCCCCGGCGCACCGGCCGCCGGCCAGAGCACCTGCCAGTCCAGAGGACCCGTCCGTCGCCGCTCCCCCGGCACGGCCCGGGTCGTCGGGACGTGCGCCTCTGCGGCCGTCCTCCGTACGAACGCTGCCTGCTCGGGTGGTTCGTCGAGACTCGTCGTCTGGATCGTGCCGACCTCGCGCCCCTTCAGTACGCCGGGCAGGCCTCGCACATGGTCGGCGTGGAAGTGGGTCAGGAGCAGGAGCGGTACACGGGTGACACCGAGATCGCGCAGGCACCTGTCGACAAGACGGGGTTCAGGGCCGGTGTCCACGACCACTCCCGTGCCGTCCCCCGCGGCAAGCACCATGGCGTCCCCTTGTCCCACGTCGCAGAGGGCGAAGGCCCAGCCGGGCGGCGGCCATCCCGTCATGAACCGGGTGAGCGGCACCGGCCGCAGCACCGCGAGGACCAGCAGGAGCGCGGCAGCGGAGCACACCCATGGGTGGCGGGCCAGACGGCGGGCCGACAGCGTCAGCACGATCGTGAGGACGGCCAGGAGGGCCGCTCCGCGCCAACCTCCCGGCCAGTCCAGTTCCGCCCCGGGTAGTGCGGCGCCCGTGCGGGCCACGGACGCGATCCAGCCGACCGGCAAGCCGGCGACGTGGGCCAGCACGCCCGCCACCGGTAGGGAGACGGGCGCCACGGCGAGCACGGCAAAGCCCAGGACCGTCGCGGGTGCCACCGCGAACTCCGCCAGCAGGTTGCAGGGAATCGCCACCAGGCTGACCCTCGACGCGAGGACCACGACCACAGGCGCGCAGACGGCTTGAGCGGCTCCCGCCGCGGCCAGCACCTCGGCGAGCCGTGCCGGGACCCCGTGCCGCTGGAGAGCGTCGCTCCATCTCGGTGCGAGTGTCAGCAGTGCCCCGGTCGCGAGCACGGAGAGGAGGAACCCGTAACTACGGGCCAGCCACGGGTCGTAGAGCACCAGCAGCAGAACGGCCGCGGCCAGTGCCGGGATCAGCGATCTGCGCCGGCCCGTCCCGATGGCGAGCAGTGTGATCAGGCCGCAGGCGGCCGCGCGCAGCACGCTCGGCTCCGGACGGCAGACGATCACGAAGGCCAGCGCCACCGCGCCACCGGTCAGGGCTGTCATGCGCAGGGAGATACCCAGCCGGGGTGCCAGACCTCGGCGTTCGCTGCGCAGCGCCGTGCTCGGGGGGCCGATGAGAAGGAAGAGCAGAATCGAGAGGTTGGCACCTGAGACGGCGAGCAGGTGGGTGAGGTCGGTGGCTTTGAAGGCGTCGTGCAGATCCGGCGGCACCCGTGAGGTGTCTCCGACCACCAGCCCCGGCAGGAGTGCCCGCTCATCGGTGTCGAGTCCGTCGGTGGCTTCCCGCAGACCGGACCTCAGCCGCCCCGCGACGCGTTGCAGCAGGGAGGGCTCCTGGATGACCCGTGGCGGTTCGTCCGCGTCGGTACCGAGTACCGCCGCGACGCGCTCCGCCTCGTGACGTGGAGGGGTGAGCCCTCCGCTGATGCGGAGGCCTGTCGAGGGCAGCAACTGTTGCCACCGCGCCGCCGCGGCGCCCGGGGCGACCATGACCAGGACGGGAGTCCGGAGTCTGGTGACCGTGCCGTCGGGGGCGGTGAGCTGATCGACCTCGGCATCCAGGAGCAGGGACACGGGCGTGCTGTGATCACCCCGCACACGGGGCCGGGTCTGCCGGGGATCGGACGTGACGGTCACCTCCGCTTCGACCCGCTCGTACGACTCCGCCAGTCCGGGGACCGGGCCCCTGCGGGTATCCGCGCCGTGGAGCCCGGCCACCGTCGCCCCCGCCGCGGCGCAGAGCAGCGCGGCGGCTGCCGCCGTGAGGCGCGGTCCCCGGCGCCTGTTGCTTCCGGCGGGCGTCGGCGGCCCGGCCGGCGGAATCGCTGGTCCTGCCCGACGCGCCCGGTCCCCTGGGAAGGCGGGAGCCGGAACCGGCGAGGACTCCGAATCCGCACCCACCGGATCATCACCGACCGGGCTCGCGGCCTCCGCGCCCGGTGGGACTGTCGGACCAGCCCTGCCCCGGGGTGCGTGGCGCGCCAGGACTCCGGATACGGCGAGGAGGCCCAGGCCGGTGCACGCGCAGAGAACCGATCCGGCCACCACCCACCTGCCCGGCGCCCCGAGCGCAAGAGCCGCTGCCGCCCAGGCCGCCAGGGCGGGAGGGACCAGACGCAGATCATCCGGGAGCGCCTGGCGCGGTTCGGCAGCACCGAGCCGTCGGCCCGCATCGGCAAGGACGTCGGAACCGTTCACGGCCTGACCAGCGGCCGGAGGTCGGCGAACCGGCGGTCCCCGATGCCGTTGACCTCGCGGAGCTCGTCGACGGAACGGTAACCCCCGTGCTCGGTCCGGTAGTCGATGATGTGCTGCGCGAGCACCGGGCCGACACCGGGCAAGGTCTCCAACTGCTCGGCGGTGGCCGTGCCGAGGCTCACCACTGCGGCTGGGCCGGCCGGTCCCCCTGCGGATCCGCCTGTTCCCGTCCCGCTGACCGGTGGTGGCGCGCCGGGCAGGCCCACCGCCACCTGCTCGCCGTCCGTCAGGACCCGTGCGCGGTTGAGTGCGGTGACATCGGCTCCCTCCCTGACGCCTCCCGCGGCACGCAGCGCGTCCGCGACACGTGAACCGGCAGGCAGGTACTGGATACCCGGCCGCCGCACCTTGCCGCTCACGTCCACGACGATCTGGCCGCCGGCGGTTGTGCCGGTGCTCGATCCCGTGTGCGGAACGAGTGCGGGGCCGGAGATCCGCGCGCTCGGGGTCTCCTCCCCGCCCGCCCGTACCGCGGCGGCCTCCGTGACCCGGTCGGGAGCGCTCACCGCCTCCGGACCGGACGACCAGAAATGTGTCGCCGCGAGTACGGCGGCTCCGACCAGGACGACGGCCAACGCGGCAAGAGCGCGCGGCTCGAGGCCGCACCGCAGCTGCACCCACAGAGGTAACCGGTCGCGCAGCGCGGGGCCCGCTTCTCGCCACCACCGGGACCTCGTGCCCGACGCGTCGGGCGCCTCGTGCCGCAATGGCAGTTCCGATCCGTGCGACGGGGCCGCCGTCGTGGAGCGGGCGTCGGGTGCTGAGTGGGATGACGGAACCGCGGCCCAGGACGGCGCCGCGCGGATGCGTCCGGCCTCGTCACAGGACGGCGAGGCCGTGGGCACCCCGGAAGCCGCCGCATCCGCCCCCACCCCCTGCATCGTCGCCCCACCGGCCGCCCCCGCCGTCCCCCTACTCGCCGTCGTCGTCCCCGCCGCCGCCGCAGTCGTTGCCGCGACCACCGGCGGGCCCGCCCCCAGGAGCGCGTCCGCACGGAGCCGCGAGGCTGCCGCGGTCCCGGTGTCCGTTCCACGCGTGGGGCGCCGCCGGCGACCGTGCCGGGCCCTGGAGGCGGCCGTGCCGGGCGAGGTTCCGGCTCCTCCGGCGGGGCGGACACCGGGCCTGAAGCGGGCCCGTCCCGCCGGGCCTGCTCCCTCGGAGGCACCGCGCGCGGGCCTGTGCGCGCCCCGAGGCGCGGCCGCGTACACCGCCGCGTGCCGAGGTGGGTCCATCGCCGCGTGCGCGGGAAGATCCGGGAGTCGGTGCGAGGCCGAGACCTCGGCGTCACTGCCGAGGCCCTGCGGGTCGGTGGCACGGCTGGGTGGGGAGAGCGGTCGGAAGGTCATGGATCAGACGCTAGACACATCCGGGAAAATCCGTCGGGACGCCCCGATTGTGGTGGATTACTCGCCAGTTGTGGATAACTGCGTCACCTGACGAGGTGAATTCAGCGCGGTGCGACGACAGCGCCCAGCAGTCCCGGACCGGTGTGCGCTCCGATCACCGCACCGACTTCGCTCACATGCAGATCCGCGAGCCCCGGGATTCGTCCCCGGAGCCGTTCCGCCAGGCGCTCGGCCCCCTCGGGAGCGGCCAAGTGGTGGACGGCGATGTCCACGGCACCTGTTCCGGCCTGCGCTGCGACGATCTCCTCGAGACGGGCGATCGCCTTGGACGCGGTCCGCACCTTCTCCAGCATCTCGATACGGCCGTCCTCGAGCCGGAGGAGCGGCTTGACGGCCAGAGCCGATCCCAACAGCGCCTGCGCGGCGCCGATGCGCCCGCCTCGGCGCAGGTAGTCCAGCGTGTCGACGTAGAAGAAGGCCGACGTGCCGGCCGCCCGCTTGTCTGCCGCCGCGACCGCCTCGTCCAGACCGCCGCCCGCCTCGCCCGCCTCGGCGGCCGCAAGGGCGCAGAACCCCAGGGCCATGGCGACCATGCCGGTGTCGACCACCCGCACCGGAACAGGCGCTTCCTTCGCCGCGAGCACGGCGGCGTCGTACGTCCCGGAGAGCTCCGACGACAGATGGAGAGAGACGATGCCGGTGGCGCCTGCCTCCGCCACCGCTCGATAGGTGGCGGCGAAGACGTCCGGGCTGGGCCGTGAGGTGGTCACGGACCGGCGCTTCTGCAGAGCGAGGGCCAGTGACCGGGCCGAGATCTCCGTGCCTTCCTCCAGTGCCTGATCGCCCAGGACGACGGTCAGCGGCACCGCGGTGATGCCGTGCCGTTCCATCGTCTGGGGCGGCAGGTAGGCCGTTGAATCGGTGACGATCGCGACATGGCGGGACATGAGCCGGAGGTTACCTTCCGAGGCGGGAACACGGCAGCCCGGGACCGGACCGCTGATCATTTCCGGTCTGCCCCGCATCCGCCCTGATGTGCCTCCGGCCTGTCCGGAGACATTCAGCAAGCACACGTCCCGCGGCTGCCACGCCGTGGGCGGTGGAACCGAGTTGGATGCGTGTCAGTTCGTCGTCTCCGGCTTCGCGG
This sequence comes from Kitasatospora papulosa, assembly GCF_000717245.1. Taxonomy (GTDB): domain Bacteria; phylum Actinomycetota; class Actinomycetes; order Streptomycetales; family Streptomycetaceae; genus Streptomyces; species Streptomyces papulosus. Next base: position 542,989 of record NZ_JNYQ01000001.1, on the reverse strand, counting down.
ACTTCTGCCAGGGATGGCCCGTGCGCAGCCGGGGGTCCGGAGGGGTGAGTGACGGTGGCGTCTGCTCGTCGGCCGGTGCCGTCCAGTTGTGCCCTGCGGCCTCGCTCCGGGAGGCGGTCGGCTCCTCGGTCGTCCAGTGGCGCAGGGCCCCGGCCTCCAGGTCGATCTGCGCGCCGAGCGCGGCCAGATCGTCCTCGGCGAACTGCCTCGCCCGGTCACGGGCAGCCCAGCGGAGTGATTCCGCCGCGTGTGTGATGCGTTCCGTGCGCTCCTTCAGGCCCGGCAGCAGCGTGGCCACCGTCGCCCGATCCGGCTCGCGTTCCAGCCGCTTGAGGTCGTTGTCGAGTTCCTGTCCGTGCGCGCTCAGACGCTGGAAAAGACCCAGCGACTCCGAGAGTGAGGCGTCCTCCCTGGCCCCGGCGTTCAACGCGTCCTGGGTGGCCCGCATCGATGTACGCAGCGAGAGCCTGAGCTGGGCGAGCTCTCCCGGCACGCCCGGCTGGCCGTAGCTCTTGGCCCGGAGCGTGGTGTCCTCCACGGAGCGGCGGGCCTGCGTGATCGTCCGGTCCACACCCCGCTTGGCCGCGCGCACCGCCTTCACACCGGCGTACACACCGAGCGCCATGAACGCCACGAACAGCAGCGTCAGGATCAGGATCACGGCTTCCATGAACGCCCCTCGGTCGTCGAATCGGCTGCCCGCCTGGGGTCACCCCTTCTACCGTAAACGGAACGGGCAGGCCGAGGGTTCCAACGGAACCCCCAACCTGCCCGTAGGGGAAAGCCCTGGCACGCCGCCCGACCGTCGGCGCCACGCTTAGCCTGCCCGTGGCAGCGCGCCGGTCAGCACCTCAGGCCGACCGCGCGGCGCGGGCGACCGAGCGCGCCGACCCGCTCGACGCCGTCACGCGTCGGCGCCGCGGGCCACCCCAGCGCCGCTATGCGGGGACGATGTTGACCAGCTTCGGCGCCCGCACGATCACCTTGCGGATACCGGCCCCGCCCAGCGCGGCGACGATGTTCCCGTCGGCCAAGGCCAGCGCCTCCAGTTCCTCGTCCGTGATGGACGGGGAGATCTCCAGGCGGGCCTTGACCTTGCCCTTGATCTGCACCACGCAGGTCACGGTCTCGTCCACGACGTACGCCGGGTCCGCGACCGGGAAGTCCTGGTGCACCACGGACTCGCTGTGGCCCAGCCGGCGCCACAGCTCCTCCGCCACGTGCGGCGCCAGCGGCGCGGTCAGCAGCACCAGCCGCTCGGCGACCGAGCGCGACAGCGGGCCGCCCGCCTTCGTCAGGTGGTTGTTCAGCTCGGTGATCTTGGCGATGGCGGTGTTGAAGCGCATCCCCGCCATGTCCTGGCCCACACCGTCGATGGCCTTGTGCAGCGCGCGCAGCGTGTCCTCGCCGGGCTCGGTGTCCACGACGGTGACCTCACCGGTCTCCTCGTCGACGACGTTGCGCCACAGCCGCTGCAGCAGCCGGTACTGGCCGACCACGGCGCGGGTGTCCCACGGACGCGAGACGTCCAGGGGTCCCATGGCCATCTCGTACAGCCTCAGGGTGTCCGCGCCGTACTCGCCGCAGATCTCGTCGGGCGTGACGGCGTTCTTCAGGGACTTGCCCATCTTGCCCAGGACACGGCTGACCTTCTCGCCGGCGTGGTAGTACGCGCCGTCGCGCTCCTCGACCTCGACCGCCGGGACCGCGATACCGCGGCTGTCCCGGTAGACGAACGCCTGGATCATGCCCTGGTTGTACAGCTTGTGGAACGGCTCGGCCGACGAGATGTGCCCCAGGTCGTGCAGCACCTTGGACCAGAAACGCGCGTACAGCAGGTGCAGGACCGCGTGTTCCGCTCCCCCGACGTACAGGTCCACGCCACCGGTGGGCTGTCCCTCGCGCGGCCCCATCCAGTACTGCTCGATGGCCGGGTCGACCAGCCGCTGGTCGTTGTGCGGGTCCAGGTAGCGCAGCTCGTACCAGCAGGAGCCAGCCCAGTTCGGCATGGTGTTGGTCTCGCGGCGGTAGTTCCGCGGGCCGGAACCGTCACCCAGGTCCAGGGTGACGTTGACCCAGTCGGCGTTCCGGGACAGCGGGGTCTCGGGCTGTGTGTCGGCGTCCTCCGGGTCGAAGGTCCGCGGCGAGTAGTCCTCGACCTCGGGCAGTTCCAGCGGCAGCATCGACTCGGGCAGCGCGTGGGCGATGCCCTCCTCGTCGTAGACGATCGGGAAGGGCTCTCCCCAGTAGCGCTGGCGGCTGAACAGCCAGTCACGCAGGCGGAAGTTGACGGTCCCCTCACCGACACCGTGCGCCTGCAGCCACTCCGTGATCCTCGCCTTGGCGTCGACGACACCCAGGCCGTCCAGCGAGACCTCGTCGTTGGCCGAGTTGACCAGCTTCGCCTCGTACGAGGCGAACGCGTCCTCCCACGTCGAGGTGTCCAGGCCGCGGTCGTCCGAGGGCTCGACGACGCAGCGCATCGGCAGCTCGAAGGCGCGCGCGAAGGCGAAGTCGCGCGCGTCGTGCGCCGGCACCGCCATGATCGCGCCGGTGCCGTAGCCCATCAGGACGTAGTCGGCGATGAAGACGGGGACCTTCTCACCACTGACCGGGTTGGTCGCGTAGGCACCGGTGAAGACGCCTGTCTTGTCCTTGGCCTCGGCCTGCCGCTCGACGTCGGACTTGGCGGCGGCCTGCTTGCGGTACGCGGTGACGGCCTCGGCCGGATTCGCGTGGCCGCCGGTCCAGACCGGGTGGGTGCCCTCGGGCCAGGCGGCGGGGATGATCCGCTCGACCAGTTCGTGCTCGGGAGCCAGGACCATGTAGGTCGCGCCGAACAGGGTGTCCTGACGGGTGGTGAAGACGGTGATGTCTCCCGCACCGTCGACGGGGAAGTCGACGCGCGCCCCCTCGGATCGGCCGATCCAGTTGCGCTGCTGCAGCTTGATGGCCTCCGGCCAGTCCAGCCCGTCCAGGTCGTTCAGCAGCCGGTCGGCGTAGGCGGTGATGCGCATGTTCCACTGGCGCAGCTTGGCCTTGAAGACCGGGAAGTTGCCGCGCTCGGAGCGGCCGTCCGCCGTCACCTCCTCGTTGGCCAGCACGGTGCCCAGCCCGGGCGCCCAGTTGACGGGTGCGTCCGAGGCGTACGCCAGGCGGTACTGCCCCAGGATGTCGGCACGGTCGGCGGCGCTCAGCGCGCCCCACTCGCCGCCGCCCGGTACCGGACGCTCACCGCTCTCGAACTGGGCGACCAGGTCGGCGATCGGGCGGGCCTTGTCGGCCTCGGTGTCGTACCAGGAGTTGAAGATCTGCAGGAAGATCCACTGGGTCCACTTGTAGTACTCCGCGTCGATGGTCGCGAAGGAGCGGCGCTTGTCGTGGCCCAGGCCCAGCCGGCGCAGCTGGACCTTCATGTTCTCCATGTTGGCCTCGGTGGAGGCGCGCGGGTGGGTGCCCGTCTGCACGGCGTACTGCTCCGCCGGCAGGCCGAACGCGTCGAAGCCCAGGGTGTGCAGGACGTTGTGCCCGGTCATCCGCTGGTGGCGGGCGTAGACGTCGGTGGCGATGTAGCCCAGCGGGTGGCCGACGTGCAGACCGGCGCCCGAGGGATACGGGAACATGTCCATGATGAAGCGCTTCGGCTTCGCGGCCAGCCCGGAACCGTCCGCCAGATCACCGGTCGGGTTGGGCGCCTCGTACGTCCCCTCGGCGTCCCAGAAGTCCTGCCAGCGTGCCTCGATGTCGGCGGCCATCGCTGCCGTGTAGCGGTGCGGCGCGGCCACCTCGGCCGCGGAATTCGTCTCGCTCATGATCCTCAAAGCTCCATCGATCGTCATCTGCCGGCGCCCACGTCTACGGACACACGTCTACGGAAACGAAAAATCCCCTCGCACAGGAGGGGACGCCGCGCCGAGTCCGACCAGGCATTCTCACCGGTCGGGAGTGATCAGCGCGGCTCGCTAAGCAGAAGGCGTACGGCACGCATGGCGTCAGGGTACCGCACGGGCCCGGAGCCCGGCCCGGCACATATACCTCCGGAAGGCCGCACGGGTCGCGCCACGCCGGTACGCACAGTCACACCGTCGGCGCGAATCTTCCACAGGACCCACACACTCCGGAGGTTACTCCGCGTACTGCCTCCTATCGGGGCAACCGCTCAAACCTCGTACCGGCCGGTAGACGGCGACCTAGCATGCGGCAACGGGACCGCTTTGCCGAGCCATTCGGAGTCGCCCCCCATGAAGCCTCATCGCAGGATCCGCTCCTCCCCCTCCCTGGGTTCCGGCCCAGGAACGAGCCGCCCGGTGCAGGGCGGACTGACCGTCGCGGCACTGGTGCTCATCCCCCTGCTCGCCGTCGCGGGGAGCGACGGCATGCGTGCCACGTTCGACTTCACGACCGGCGTACTGACGCTGGTCTCCCTCACCGCGGCAGTCGGCTGGGGTCTGCTGGCCACCGACCGGGTGTTCCTCTCGACGCGTCAGCGGCTCGTCTGCCAGGGCGTCCACCGAGCAGCCGCCGTCGCCTCGCTGTGCTTCCTCCTCCTGCACGGCACCGTGAAGGTCGCGCTCGGGCACGTCGGCCTGCTCGGCGCCCTCGTACCGTTCGGTACGGGTGTGAGCGGTACCGCGGGCCTCGTCGGCTTCGGCGCACTGGCCGGGCTGCTGATGATCGTCGCCGCGGCGACGGGGGCGATGCGCAGCGCGTTCGCCACCCCCGGCAGGATCGCGGGCCGCTGGCGCGCCCTGCACGCGCTGGCGTATCCCGCGTGGTGCGCCGCCCTGGTCCACGGCCTGTACGCCGGACGCCAGCCCGCGACCTGGGTCGTCGTGATGTACATGCTCTGTCTGACCGCCGTGGCCGCCGTGCTCGCGATGCGCCTGCTCCCCGGCCCGGCAAAGCGCCTGCTCATCGAGCTCGCCGCCAGTCTGACGGGCCCGGACGCCCCTCCGTCCGCGTCCGATCCGGTCATACGCACCTCACCGCTCCCCGGTGCGGAGTCCCCGCCTGCGCCGTCGGGCCGCGGCCTCCCGCCCGACGCCCCCGGCTGGGGCGACGACCGGGGCCTGCGCGGCACCCCGGTCCGCCCCCGGACGCTCGCCGCCCCGGAAACGCCCGGAGCACTCGCGCACGAACCGGCGGACTACGCGTCCCGGCCGTTCGGGCGGGCGCCGCAGGAACACCAGCCGTACGGTGCGGCTGCGTACGTATCGCCACCGCCGTGCGAGCCGCCGCCGCGCAGCTCCGAGCGGCTCGCCCCCGGCACCTTCCCCACCCCGGCGCCGGCAGCGCCCCAGGGCTCCCGGCCCGGTATCTCTGCGGCGTACCGAGCCGTCTCCCGGCTATCCGGGCCGCCCCCGGGTCTGACGGGCGACCGCTGGCCCTCCCCCTCCCCCACGCCTCCCGCACAGGCGCTGAGGCCCGCGTACGCATCGCCCCCGGGGCCCGCCCCGGCCTCCGCCTCCGACCAGGTGACCGAGCAGCTGCCGGGGCCGCTCTATCCGCCCTCGGCGGGAGAGCCCTGGCACCCACCAGCAGGAGACCGCCCGTGAAAGCGCCCCTCCCCGATGTCCCGGAGGTCCGCGTCGTCGGACTCCCTCAGTTGACCAGCGGGTTCGACCTGGTGGAACGCCTTGACCTCGCCATGCACCTCAAGGTGCACGGCCCGCTCGACCCGATGACCGGTGAGCGGCTGGCCGAGCTCGCGGAGTCGGTGTCGCTGCGTGGCCGCGGCGGCGCGGGCTTCCCCTTCGGGAAGAAGCTGCGGGCGGTCGCGAAGGCCTCGATACGCCGTGGGGTGAGGCCGGTCGTCGTGATCAACGGGAGCGAGGGCGAACCCGCCTGCCGCAAGGACACCGTGCTGCTCAACCGCGCCCCGCACCTCATACTCGACGGCGCCCTGCTCGCAGCGGAAGCACTCGGCGCACGCACTCTGGTCGTGGCTGTCACCCGGAACTCCACGGAGATGTCCGTGCGGTCCGCCCTGGCCGAACGAGGACTGTCGGACAGGCGCGGACAGCACCTTCGCGCCCGGGTGGTGCGCACCCCGGAGCGCATGGTCTCCGGGGAGGCGTCGGCGGTCATCCGCGCGGTGAACGGCGGCCCCGCCCTGCCCCCCGGCCGCCGTGAGCGGGCGGCGGAGTCCGGGGTGGCCGGCGCGCCGACTCTCCTGTCGAACGCGGAGACCTACGCACAGCTCGCCGTCGCCGCCCGGCTGGGTCCCCGCCGCTACGGACACACCGGCCTGGCCGACGAGCCCGGCACGGTCCTCCTCACGGTCTCAGGGGCCGTGGCCCGTCCGATGGTCGTCGAGGTACCCACAGGGGTGCCCCTGCGCTACGTCCTGCAGTTGGCGGGAGCACCGCCGCTGCCCCAGGGCGTACTCACCGGCGGCTACCACGGCAACTGGATCGACTCGACGGCCTTGCACGACGCGGTGGTCTCCAGAGCCTCACTGGCCGCGGTGGGCGGGGCGCTCGGCGCCGGTGCCGTTCTGCCGATCGGGCCGGAGACCTGCCCGATCGGGGAGTCGCTGAGGATCGCGAACTGGCTGGCCGCCGAGACCGCGGGCCAGTGCGGGCCGTGCAAGCTGGGTCTGCCCGCTGCCGCGGGCGGCCTCTCCGACGTCCTCAACGGCGGCGGTCCCGCCGCCCTGGAGGCGCTCCGCGAGGTGACGCAGGCGGTGAAGGGCCGCGGTGCGTGCAAGCACCCGGACGGATCGGCCCGCTTCCTGTCGTCCACCCTCTCCGCCTTCACCGACGATCTCGCAGCGCACGTGCTGGACGGCGGTTGCGGACGGGAGACCCTGGGCGTGCTGCCGTTGCCCTCCCCCGGCTACGAGGACCTGGAGGAGTCCCTCCCCAGCGGTGAGAAGCTGGCGGTGGACTGGACGCTCTGCCAGGGGCACGGCCTCTGCGCGGACATCGTTCCAGAACTGATCAGGCTGGGTCCGGACGGTTATCCGGCGCTCGCGGACGCCTCCGTTCCGGTGCACCTGAGAGGCCGGGCCCAGCGCGCCGTACGGCGGTGCCCCGCCCTTGCGCTCCGCATCGAGCAGGCTCCCGCGGAACGGCCCGCACTGCCGAGTGCCCGGCGCAGGGCCCTGGGCAGCGGGCGCGACTGATCCGCGCGCCGACGAGCACACCAGGAGTGGCGGACACGACAAGAAGCGGGCCATCCGATTCGGATGGCCCGCTTCCCCACTGTGGAGCTAAGGAGAATTGAACTCCTGACCTCCTGCATGCCATGCAGGCGCTCTACCAACTGAGCTATAGCCCCGTGCTGTTTGCCGCTCGGTTTCCCTGGCGACATCGAGAACATTACACGGTCCCACCGGCCCATCAAAAATCGTTTCCGGTCTGTCCGGATATGCCTGATGAGCGACGCTCTGACCAGCGGTTGCTTCGATCTTGAACGGCTCCGGGAGGAGCCACCCCGTCAGGCAGTGGCGAAGGAGTAGAACCGCTTGAGGGTGCAGTGCTCCTCCAGGAGCCGTCCGTAGATGGGCTCACCTTCGAGCTCCCGGTACGTCTCGATGGGGTCGCCCTTTATGATCAGCGCCCGCGCGCACTCCTCGCACCAGTACTGGAACTCGGTGTTGACGGGGTCCATGTCCCTGACGATGGGCGTACCGCTGCCGCACCAGTCGCATTTCCGCCTGTGTGCACCCATCCGGTCAGCTCCGACGGTGGCCGCAGGCCGTGCGCGCGAAGGGACCGTCGTGCGAGCTGCCGAGGGAGCAGGGCGCGGCGGGAACGGGGGTGGTCGAGCGATGGAGCGCCGTGGACGCAAGGAGCGGGCCCGGGACCCGTACGCGGCTCGCAGGCATCGCGCTCCCTCCCGATCGGTCCGTCGCCCCTCCGACGCTCCGATTCTGCCACGGCGCCGTAAGGAGGTCAGCCCGACGAACGCCCCGCCTAGCGCCTTTGTCCTGAAGGAGGCCCATGGGGACGGCCCTCGCACCTGCGATGACAGCGCCGGAACACCCTTACGACCCTTGTCCCAGGCGGGCCACGGCAGTTGGGGCACGACCGGCGCACGTCACCGGCTCGATTCCGGATCGCCGCAAAAAAAGATCCCGCCCCCTGCCGGGGACGGGATCTTGACTGTGGAGCTAAGGAGAATTGAACTCCTGACCTCCTGCATGCCATGCAGGCGCTCTACCAACTGAGCTATAGCCCCGCTGTCCGCTGTGTTTCCCTGCGTTTCCGCGCTGCGAACAAGAAGAACTTTAGCCTGCGACGAGCCGGAAAGTGAAATCCGGTCCCCACCGCCCGGAGAGAGCCTCCGGGCGACGGCTAATCGTCGTCCCCGAGCACCGGTTCGGGGAGGGTCCCGGCGTTGTGCTCGAGCAGGCGCCAACCACGCGCGCCTTCGCCCAGCACCGACCAGCAGCAGTTGGACAGCCCGCCGAGCCCCTCCCAGTGGTGGGACTCGAGCCCGAGCAGACGGCCGATGGTCGTCCGGATGGTGCCGCCATGGCTCACGACGACGAGCGTGCCGGCGTCGGGCAGCTTGCCTGCGTGTTCCAGCACCACGGGGGCCGCGCGGTCGGCGACCTCCGTCTCCAGCTCGCCACCGCCCCTGCGGACCGGCTCACCGCGCTTCCAAGCGGCGTACTGCTCGCCGTACTGTCCGACGATCTCCTCGTGCGTGAGCCCCTGCCAGGCGCCGGCGTACGTCTCACGCAGCGCGGAGTCGTGTGCGACGTCGAGGCCGGTGACCGCGGCGAGCTCGGCGGCCGTGGCCGCGGCGCGCCGCAGGTCGGACGCCACGATCGCGTCCGGCTTCAGCGATGCGAGCAGCCGGGCGGCGCGGCGTGCCTGCCCGAGACCGGTCTCGGTCAGCTCGATGTCCGTGGAGCCCTGGAAGCGGCGCTCCAGATTCCACGCCGTCTGGCCGTGCCGCCAGAGGACGATCTTGCGGCCCCTGCCGCTGCTGCTGCCGTTCAGCTCTGGTCACCTTCCGTGCCGCCGTTGAGCTGGGCGTGCTCCTCGGCCTTGCCCCGGGTCTTGACCGCGTCCTCGGGGAGGGCGATCTCGGGGCAGTCCTTCCACAGGCGCTCGAGCGCGTAGAACACGCGCTCCTCGCTGTGCTGGACGTGGATCACGATGTCGACGTAGTCGAGCAGGATCCAGCGGGCGTCGCGGTCGCCCTCGCGGCGAACCGGCTTGGCGCCGAGCTCCTTCTGTAGCCGCTCCTCGATCTCGTCGACGATCGACTTGACCTGGCGGTCGTTGGGAGCCGAGGCCAGCAGGAAGGCGTCGGTGATCGACAGCACATCGCTGACGTCGTAGGCGATGATGTCGTGCGCGAGCCGGTCGGCCGCCGCCTGGGCGGCGGCGTTGATGAGCTCGATGGAGCGGTCCGTGGCGGTCACATGCAGGCTTTCGTCGGCGGTCAGATCAACCTCTAGGGTCTCACGGACCGCCGACAGCCCTTACGACGTCTGCCCGGGGATCCCTACGAGGTCTGCTCGGGGATCTTGTAGTCCTGTCCGAGGACGACGGACACGTCGGCGTTCGCCGCCGGCTCGCCCTTCTCGACCGAGCCCTCCGGCAGCCCCAGGGTCTTGGCGACCTCGACCGCCTTGGCCTTGTCCTCCGCGGTTCCGTACACCACCTGCGACGACGTCGCGGTGTCCGCCTTGCCGCTGTCGACGAAGGCGTAGCCGCCGTTGACGAGCTTGACCCTCGCGGACTCGGTGCCCTTCGTGTTCCCCGTGGCGTTCTTGATGCCGACGCGCACCGCCGCGCCCTGCTCCGGGGCCTTCACCTTGCCTCCCAGGACGTCCTTGACCACGCTCGCGGTGGCCTTGTCCGTCAAGGTCCCGTCGCTCTGGACCGGGAGGAGCTCCGTCTTGTAGTCGCCCACCTTCGCGTGTCCGGCGAGCTTGGCCAGCGAAGCGCCCAGGTCCTGCTCCGGCAGGGACGGGTCGAGGATCTGGGCGAGTGTCTCGATGGTGACGGTGGCGGCCTTGGGGTCCTCGGACAGCTTGCGCAGCACACTGCGCATGACCTGGCCGAAGCGCATGAGCTGCTTGGCCTCCGGTTCGCCCTCGCCCTGGTAGGTGGCGTACGCGACGGCCATCGGGCCGCTCAGCGTCTGCCCCTCCCCCTCTTCCACGAGCGGCGAGGCGCCCTTCTTGGAGTCGGGCACCGCCGTGTCGGTGTCCACCTCGATGTTGCCCACGAGCTCGACGAGGTTCTCGAGGTACGGCGTGTCGAGCCGCCATGTGCCACTGATGCTGGTGCCGAGCAGGGTGTCGATCGCCTCGCGGGTGCCGGTGGACCCGTCGTCGTCGACGGACTTGCCGAGCGTGGTGGTGGATCCGTCGTCCCCTGCCACCGCCAGCGAGTTGGGGAGCAGGACGGTGGTGCCCTGCTTGGTGGTGACGTTGTCGACGAGCAGCGCCGTGGAGGTGCCGCCCTTCTTGGTGTTGTGCAGGTGGACGACGATGACGTCGCGTTTCTGCGGGCCCGTCGCCGTGGCGCTCCGCCCGTCGGCGTCCGAGACACCCGGGATGTCCCCGGCGAACCAGAGATAGCCCGCCCCGCCGACGACGACCAGGACCGCCACGACTATGAGCGCGACCATCCGGTTGTGGCCGCGCCGTCGCGCCTCCTCGCGCCGCTCACTGCGGCTCTCGGTGAATTTCAGCCAGTCGATGACGTCTTCGGAGTCCTCGTCGGGCTCCTCGATGAAGGCGAACTGCTCGGTGCCGGGTTCTCCCTCCGCACGACGCTGCCCTGGAACGGCCGGGTCGGCCGCCGGTTCGGGGCCACGCCGCTGTTCCGGCATCGGCGGTGGCGGGGCCGCCGCAGGGGCGGCCGGGGCCGCGGCCCACTGCTGGGTGGAGTCGTCTACGGCGGGCTGCCGGCCGGTGTCATAGCCGTACGCGGCGTCGCCGTAGCCCTCGCCGTACCCGTACCCCTGCTGCGTGGGCTGCTGCGCCTGCTGCTGGGCGGCGTGCGGGTCGTACTGCTGCTGGGCACCGGCGTACGGGTCGTACTGCTGCTGCGTACCGGCGTACGGGTCGTACCCGTAGCCGTAGCCCTGCTGTGCCTGCCCGTCCTGCTGCTGGGGCTGCTGCTGGGCGTACGGGTCGTACGGCTGCTGCCCGTGCGACTGGTCCTGCGCCTGCCCCTGCTGCTGGTAGACCGGCTGCCCGTACTCGTCGTAGCCGATGATCTGCGGCTGCTGGTACGGGTCGTACGGGTTCTGTCGGTCGTTCACAGGTGCCCCTCTACGTGGCTCATTCGCCGCGGTACAGCTGGCGCTTGTCGATGTAGCGGACGACGCCGTCGGGTACCAGGTACCAGACCGGTTCACCCTGCGCGACCCTGGCGCGGCAGTCCGTGGACGAGATCGCCAGTGCGGGCACCTCCACCAGCGAGACCCCGCCCTTGGGCAGGCCGTCGTCCGTCAGCAGGTGACCCGGGCGGGTCACACCGATGAAGTGGGAGAGCGAGAACAGCTCCTCGGCGTCCCGCCAGGTCAGGATCTGGGACAGCGCGTCGGCGCCGGTGATGAAGAAGAGGTCCGCGTCGCCGTGGGCCGTGCGCAGATCCCGCAGCGTGTCGATCGTGTACGTCGGTCCGCCACGGTCGATGTCGCTCCGGCTGACCGAGAACTGCGGGTTGGACGCCGTCGCGATGACCGTCATCAGGTAACGGTCCTCGGCCGGGGACACCTGCTTGTGACTCTTCTGCCAGGGCTGCCCGGTCGGGACGAAGACGACTTCGTCCAGCTGGAAGTGGGCGGCCACTTCACTGGCCGCCACCAGGTGTCCGTGATGGATCGGGTCAAAGGTCCCGCCCATCACGCCGATTCGGCGCTTGCCGCGGCCGGTAGGCACTTCCTGCTCTCCCATGCGTGCAGACCCTACTGGTACAGCTGTTCGCCTCGGACTCAGCGGTCCCGGTTGAAGCGCGTCGTGATCCACAGCAGGAGCAACAGGGCGACGAGCGCGCCGCCACCGGTGAGATACGGGCTGAGGCTTTCGTGGTTACCACCCTGCTCGCCTTCGGAGGCGAGGGTGACCAGCTGGTGCGCGGTGCTCGAGAGGCTCATCTTCTGCGGGACCTATCCATCGGGAATCAGGAGGGAGACGTCGGGCACATCGTATGCGGGCGTCACGGGCACGCTCACGCCGACTCAGTCGTTGTTGTCGTCGTTGCGGTATCCACGCAGCAGGAACCAGGCGAGCATGGCTGCTCCGACAAGCGCCACGAGCAGGACGACGCGAAGCGTGTTGCCCGGTCCCTGGTCCTCGGACACGGCGGCGAGCATGACGGCGGTATGCGGCATTCCGGGCGCTCCTCAAAGTTATCCACAGCCCCCCGCACACCGTAGCGCCAGCACATACGCTGGCATTTGTCAGGGGGACGAGCAACGTCTCGTACGAACAGGGGGCATCCATGACCGACACCAGTCACGAAAGCGTGCCGAGCAGGCAGCGCAGGCGATTTCCGGACATCTCCTCACGGGCCTACGAGCACCCGGCGGACCGCTCGGCCCTGGTGGCCCTGCGCAAGCTGAGCGGTTTCGACACCGTCTTCAAGGCGCTCAGCGGCCTGCTTCCCGAGCGCAGCCTGCGGCTGCTCTTCCTGTCGGACTCCGTCCGGGTGAGCGACGCCCAGTTCGCCCACCTCAACGACATGCTGCGGGACGCCTGTTACATCCTGGACCTCGAGAAGGTCCCTCCGATGTACGTGACGCAGAACCCGCAGCCGAACGCCATGTGCATCGGCCTGGACGAACCGATCATCGTCGTGTCGACCGGGCTGGTGGAGCTGCTCGACGAGGAGGAGATGCGGGCGGTCGTCGGCCACGAGGTGGGCCATGCGCTCTCCGGTCACTCGGTGTACCGCACGATATTGCTCTTCCTCACCAACCTCGCGCTGAAGGTGGCCTGGATCCCGCTGGGCAATGTCGCGATCATGGCCATCGTGACCGCGCTGCGGGAGTGGTTCCGCAAGTCGGAGCTCTCCGCCGACCGGGCCGGACTGCTGGTGGGGCAGGACCCGCGTGCCTCGATGCGCGGGCTGATGAAGATCGCGGGCGGCAACCATCTTCACGAGATGAACGTCGACGCCTTCCTGGCACAGGCCGACGAGTACGAGAAGAGCGGCGATCTCCGTGACTCGGTGCTGAAGATTCTCAACGTGCTGCCCCGGACTCACCCGTTCACGACGGTCCGGGCGGCCGAGCTGAAGAAGTGGTCGGAGAGCCGGGACTTCCAGCGCATCTTGGACGGCCACTACCCGAAGCGCGGAGAGGACAAGGACACGTCGGTGACGGACTCCTTCCGTGAGTCCGCCGCGCACTACGCGGACACGGTCCGCACCAGCAAGGACCCGCTGATGAAGCTCGTCGGTGACATCGCGGGCGGTGCGGGTGACCTGGGCGGCAAGCTCCGGGACAAGTTCACGGGCACGGCCGGCGGGAGCGCGGGCGGTGGCAACGCGGGCAAGGGCCGCCCGGGCGCTACGGACGGCTCCGAGGGGAGCTGGAGGCGTCCGGACCCTGAGGAGGGGCCTGAGTCGGGGACGTGACGGCCAGAGTGCCGCAGAGCGCCGCTGACGGCACACCCGTGGCGTAGGGGTCGGTGCCCGCGGGTCCGCGGGTGTCCGCTCGCCCGCCGGCGAGCAGAGGGCGCAGGGCTCCTGTCGTCACGGCCGAGCACGACTGGGGGCCGGCCTGGACGTAGGCGCTGCGGACCTCCAGCCTGTGCAGCCTGATGTCCTCCCGGTCGAGCAGGAAGTGCAGGACGCGACGCACGGTGAAGAGGGAGGCTCCGTCGGCCCGGTGGGGGCCGGGTACGGCGGGCCGCAGGGCGTAGGTGAAGGTGTGGTCGGACACCACCTCCAGGGTGTCCGCCCCCGCCTCCGCGTAGCTGAGAGTGCCGTGGGCCCGGATGTCGGGGTCGGCGAGTTCCACTTCGGCCGGGTCGAATCGCACCAGCCAGCCGGTCGCGCTGTGCCGGCCGTCGGCGGCCGGGGATTCCATGCTCCGGTCGAACTGTGCCGTCTGGTCCGGGTCGAGGAGGCGTCCGACCGGCCGGACCACCCCGCCGGTGATGACGTCCGGGTCGAGAGAGGAGTTCACCAGGTAGTCCTTGACCGTGGTGAGGGCCATGCTCACCTGGCTGTCCGAGAAGTTCTTGGTCCGCCTGACCGACGGCAGGTTGATGCCTGAGGCTCCGGTGGCGTGGGCCGCCGCCGGACCGCCGTCAAGAAGCGACTCTGCGGTTCCTCCGGGTACGCGGCCCTCCGGGGCCAGCGGGATCACCGTCGTCTGCAGCGGCTCCGCGCGCCTGCCGACGGGCGTCGGGTAGGGGTTCCGGAAGCCGAGGTACACCGCGGCGACGAATGCCAGCGCGATCAGCAGCACGAGAGCGATACCGGCCCGCGGTCGGCGCCGGCGGGTGCCACGGCCGGGGAGGGAGCGTACGGCGCGCGCATGCATGCCCATGCGCTCCTGCGCCGAGAATTCCTGCAGCCGGGCAGCGCGGACGAACGATTCGTCGAAGACGAGTGAGCGGTACTCGTCCTCCCCGCCCGTGTTGTCGGGCGGCCCTTCCGGCGGTTCTCCGCGGCCTGTCATGACTTCTCCCGATCTCCGCGCCGCCGGCGAGGGCTGGCGCCGGGATCCGCCTGGGCACTCGGCCCCGGGCGGACCTGTCCGTCACGGGTCGACAGATGGGCAAGTGGCTGGCCCTCTCCCCGGGGACGGGGACGGGAGGAGGGATCACAAGGTCATACCTTCAGATTGGGTCGATCCTCATCAAGGTAAACGCCTCGCAGGTGAGAACGCAGGCGGAGCGCGGCCGGGAGGGGCAGGAGCCTCGAGGGAAAAGACTCGTCCTAGCTCGGACTCGGGCCCGGGCGCGGGCTCGACGAGAAGAACAGCCGGGAAGGGCCGGACAGGGCAGAGAACGGCCCCTGGAGGGCCGGGGAGGCCACCCAGCCGGAAAGGGGAAGCCGCGGGGACCGGGGAGGGCGCCCGGCCGGAAGGGCAGCCGCGGCTGAGGAACCTGGGACAGGCTACGCGTTCACCGATACCGGTGTTCGGCCGGTGTTCGGCCGGGTCTCATCCCGGCGGATGTGGGGCCGTCGCGCCCCTGGTCATTCGGCGGCTGACGGTGTGCGGGGGACAGCGGAAACCGCGGGGCGGGAGTAGTCGGCCGAGGCGGACGGGACCGCGCCCGGCTCACCGACGCCGCTGGTGACCGGTGACGGCACCTCCTCCTGACGGTGGGAGGCCGCGCCCCGGTACACGGCGCTGAAGGCGAGCGCCACCATCCCGATACCCATGAGCAGGGCGAGCAGCCAGGCGACCGGCCGGTGCCAGCGCGCCGAGCACCGGTAGGGGCGCAGGGCACCGCCGTGACGTCCGTACGGGCTGTCGTCGTCCTCGTGGACGGCGTCAGGGTCGTCGGGGTCGTACGAGCCGCCGTAGCCTCTTCCCCGGCCGTACAGGCCGTCGGGGCCGTAGCCGTCGTCGTAGAGGTCGTCGTCCAGGGCCCCACCGCCCGAACGCGCTCTGTAGGCCTCGGCCTCGGCTCGGTCCTGGGCTGCGGCGAGCAGGCGCTCGACCGCGGTGGGCTCGTGGATCTCGGCCGACCGGACGAAGTCCTCGTCGAACACCACGGAGGCGAAGTCCTCGTCCGCGCCCCCGCGGTCGTCGTCGGGCTCCCAGCCGTCCGGGAACGGCCTGCCCCCCACGTCGTCCGGCACGGCTTCAGCGTAGCCTCGGCGGGGCGTTTTGGGCAGGGAGCCCGCAAAGTCGGGAGACCTCCCGCCTCGTCCGACCCGCCGGAAGAGTCCCTCTAACGGATGTGGCCGTCGCCGGTGACGATGTACTTCGTGGACGTCAGCTCGGGCAGCCCCATCGGCCCACGGGCGTGCAGCTTCTGCGTGGAGATTCCGATCTCGGCGCCGAACCCGAACTGGCCGCCGTCGGTGAAGCGGGTGGACGCGTTCACGGCGACCGTCGTCGAATCCACCAACTGGGTGAACCGGCGGGCAGCCGCCTGCGACGTGGTGATGATCGCCTCGGTGTGGCCGGAGGACCAGAGCCGGATGTGCGCCACGGCGGACTCCAGGGACTCCACCACAGCGGCGGCGATGTCGTACGAGAGGTACTCGGTCTCCCAGTCCTCCGGTGTCGCGGCCACGACGGTGGCCTTGGACCCCTCGGCGAGGGCGAGCACCCGCTCGTCACCGTGCACGGTGACCCCGGCCTCGGCCAGCGCGTCCAGGGCCAGGGGCAGGAAGTCCGCGGCGATGTCCTTGTGGACCAGAAGGGTCTCGGCGGAGTTGCACACGCTCGGGCGTTGCGCCTTGGAGTTGACCAGGATCTCGACGGCCATGGCGAGATCGGTCTGCGCGTCGACGTACACGTGGCAGTTGCCGGTGCCGGTCTCGATGACGGGGACCGTCGACTCCTCCACCACGGTGCGGATCAGGGAGGCACCGCCGCGCGGGATGAGTACGTCGACGAGGCCGCGTGCCCGCATCAGTTCGCGCACCGAGTCGCGGCTCTCGCCCGGGACGAGTTGCACGGCGTCCGCCGGAAGCCCGGACCCGCCCACCGCGTCACGGAGCACCCGCACGAGTGCGGTGTTGGAGGCGTACGCCGACGAGGAACCACGCAGCAGCACCGCGTTGCCGGACTTGAGGCAGAGCGCGGCGGCGTCGACCGTCACGTTCGGCCGGGCCTCGTAGATGATGCCGACGACTCCGAGCGGCACCCGCACCTGACGCAGATCGATGCCGTTGGGGAGGGTGGAGCCACGGACCACCTCGCCGACCGGGTCGGGCAGGGCGGCCACGTCCCGCACGTCCGCGGCGATCGCGCGGATCCGGTCCGGCGTCAGGGTGAGCCGGTCGACGATCGACTCGCTCGTGCCGGCTGCCCGGGCCTTCGCGACGTCCTCGGCGTTCGCCTCGACGATCTCGCTGGTGCGGACCTCGAGCGCGTCCGCGACCGCCATCAGGGCGTCGTCCTTCGCCGCGCGCGGGAGTGGCGCGATGTCGTCGGCGGCGGCGCGTGCCCGGTAGGCGGCCTGGGCGACCGGGGACATGTTGTCGTACGGCGAAAGCGTGGTCATGCCCGCAGGGTAGTGCGCACACTGCGGGCATCCGTCACGTATCCCGTGATGCGAGACAGCCGTACCGGTGCCCGGGACCCCGACGGGACCGCATCGTCGGGGCACCTCACGAGGACCGCCCGGCCGGCAGGCACGGCTCCGCTCAGTACGGGTGGACCCCGACGGGGGAGGCAGGCGGAGGGCCGTACCCCTCGGCGACCCGCAGGTGGTACGTCTCCCGGTCGATGACCTCCAGGCCGACGATCTCCCAGGGCGGGAGCCGTGCGCTGGACCGGTGCTCGCCCCACAGCCGCAGAGCGACCGCTGCGGCGTCGTGCAGGTCCCGGGCCTCTTCCCAGTACCGGATCTCCGCGTGGTCGTCGGCGTACCGGCTGGTGAGCAGGAAGGGGTGGTCGTGCGCCAGCTGCTCCAGTCCGCGCCTGACCTCCTTCAGGGGCGTCTCGCTGCCGGAGACACTGAGGGTGATGTGCCACAGCTTGGAGCGGATCAGTTCCTCGTTCGTCACCACCGGTTCCTGTTCGAGGGTCTGGTCGGTGGGGGTACCGACGAAGTCGGATCCCGCCCCGACGCTGGTCAGGGCACGGCTGCCCGTTCCGCGGGGCAAAGCCCCCGGGCGCGCTCGTCTCACCGGCGGCCTCCTGTGAATGTGTAGCTGTCCCGACCCCTTTTTGTGTCCCTCTGACAAAGTTGACCAGCCCGGGGCCGGGCGTGGGGCGGTTTTCGTGAAGGTCTCAACCCGAAGGCTGGACTTTCAGCCGTTTCAGGGGGCCGTACGAGGCGTGAGGACGACGAGATCGTCCCTGTGTACGACTTCGCGCTCGTAGGCGGGGCCCAGTTCACGTGCCAGGTCGCGGGTGGAGCGGCCCAGCAGCTGAGGGATCTCCTTGGCGTCGAAGTTGACCAGCCCCCGGGCGACCGCCAGTCCGGCGGGGTCCCGCAACTCGACCGGGTCGCCGGCGGAGAACTCGCCCTCGACCGCAGAGATCCCGGCAGGCAGCAGGGAGGTGCGGCGCTCGACGACGGCGCGCACGGCTCCGTCGTCGAGCGTGAGGGCGCCCTGCGGGGTCGAGGCGTGGGCCAGCCAGAGCAGCCGGTCGGCCGAGCGGCGACCGGTGCGGTGGAAGTACGTGCCGGTGTCGCGCCCCGCGAGCGCGTCCGCGACGTGGCTCGCCGAGGTCAGGACCACGGGGATGCCCGCGGCGGTGGCGATCCGGGCCGCCTCGACCTTGGTGACCATGCCCCCGGTACCGACGCCCGCCTTCCCCGCGCTGCCGATGGTGACGTCTTCCAGGTCGGCCGGTCCGCTCACCTCCGCGATGCGGGAGGTGCCCGGTGTGCTCGGATCCCCGTCGTAGAGGCCGTCGACGTCCGACAGCAGTACGAGGAGATCGGCATGGACGAGATGCGCGACGAGCGCGGCGAGCCGGTCGTTGTCACCGAACCGGATCTCGTCCGTCGCGACGGTGTCGTTCTCGTTGACGACGGGGAACGCACCCATCTCGAGGAGCTGGTCGAGCGTGCTGTACGCGTTGCGGTAGTGGGCGCGCCGACTGGTGTCGTCGGAGGTCAGGAGCACCTGTCCGACCCGTACGCCGTAACGGGCGAAGGAGGCGGTGTAGCGGGCGACCAGCAGTCCCTGGCCGACGCTGGCGGCGGCCTGCTGCCGAGCGAGGTCCTTGGGCCGGCGGACGAGGCCGAGGGGGGCGAGGCCGGCGGCGATGGCGCCGCTGGAGACGAGGACCACCTCGCGCTCCCCGCCGCTCCTGACCTTGGCGAGGGCGTCGACGAGGGCGTCGACCCGGTCGGCGTCGAGGCCTCCGGCCGCGGTGGTGAGTGAGGAGGACCCGACCTTGACGACGATCCTGCGGGCTTCCGTCACACCCGGCCTGCTCCCGGCGCCTGCGCCGGAGGAGGTGCGGGCCGCGCCTTCGGAGCCGTCTGCCGCGCCTCGAGTTTTCCTTGCCCCTGACACGTACGCCGTCCCCACATCACGTCGTCCTGCTCCGTCGTCCTCAATCTACGCGAGCGGGGCACGCGGGCACCCCGCTGTCTCAGCTGCTGTCACCGCCGGGCCCCTTACACAGAAGCAGTGTGGACTCCGGCCGCCGACATACGCCCGAATGGAGTCATTTACGTAATCTCCACCGGGCATTCATCGGGCTACCCTCTTCAGGTGACAGATGAACCGGCCCGCCAGAGGCGCATCCTCCTCCGATCAGGCAAGAGCCCCTTCGATGTGGCCTCGCTCGAACAGTCCCTCCACAGAGATGTCTTCGCGACGAACGCGGGCAATCTGATCTTCAGTGACGCGGCTCACAAGCTTCTGACGACGTCGCGGGCCGAGGTCTTCTCCAACGGCATCCGTACGGACCCGTCGGCGGCCGACCGCATAAACGAGGAGTTCGACGTCTTCGTCGTACCTCTGGCGAACGCGTTCCGTCCGACGTTCGAGCGCCCCCTGAAGCGGATGACGCAGCTGATCAAGAAGCTGCGGATCCCCGTCGTCGTCCTGGGGGTCGGCGCACAGGCGGACCTCAACTACAACGCGGACCGTCTGAAGCCGATGGAGCCGACGGTCAGGGAGTTCGTCACGGAGGTGCTCAACCGCAGCGCGTCCATCGGCGTGCGAGGTGAGTTCACCGAGCAGTACCTGAACAGCATGGGCTTCAAGGACGTCGAGGTCATCGGCTGTCCCTCGATGTTCATGCACGGCGAGACGTTCACGCTCGAGAAGAGGGCCGAGTCGCTCACCGCGGAGTCCCGCATCTCGGTGAACGGCTCGCACAGCGCCGTGCGCTCGCACGGCCTCGACGCCATCATCCGGCAGGCCCACGAGCGCTATCCCCATCTCCGGTTCGTGGGACAGAACCTTCTCGAGGCCCAACTGCTCCACTGGCGGGAGACGTCGAACCCGATCGGCGCCCAGACCTCGATGCCGACCCATCCGTCCCACCCGATGTACCGCGAGGGCAAGGTCCGGCTCTACGTCGACCCGGCCACGTGGATCGAGGAGCTACGCGCGTTCGACTTCTCGTTCGGCTCCCGTATCCACGGCAACATCGCGGCGCTGCTGGCCGGCGTACCGAGCACCGTGCTCTGCAGCGACTCGCGGACCCTGGAGCTCTGCCGGTACTTCGGCATCCCGCACCGCAAGATCTCCGAGACGCCGAAGGACATCGACCCGGCCGAGCTGTACGAGGCCGCCGACTTCGGCGAGCTGGTGAACGGCCACAAGGAGCGCTTCCTCCGCTTCACCGGCTTCATGGAGAAGAACGGCCTGGAGAACACCTTCCACCACGGCGACAGCGGGAAGGCGTTCGACGCCCAGCTCTCCAAGCTCGCCCTGCCGCCCGCCGTCCGCCCGTGGACCGACACCGATCCCGATGAGCTGAGCAGCCGCTTCAGCTTCATGCAGAGCCGGCTGGACGAACTGGCCGCGCAGAACGTCAAGCTGCGCAGTCAGCTCGAGAAGAAGACCGGCCCGGTCAGCATCAAGGTGCACGCGGGCGACAGCGCCGCCACGTGGCCCTCCGCCTACAAGCGTGCCCGTCGCGTGGTGGGGCGCCCGGTCAGAAGGCTGCTGCGCCCGGAGCAGTAGGCATCACTCGCGCCGCCGCGCCCGCCTCAGACCTTGTGGGCGCGGCGCGGCATGTGCAGGCCGGCCGATCGTGCCGTCCTGCGTGCCTTGCCCGCCAGCCGCCGCAGGAAGGCAGCAGCGGTCTGGGGCCCCGGCACGTCGATCCGCTTGCGGCCGATCCATTCGGGGACGGTCAGTTCGTAGGCCGACAGGGGCAGCACTCCCTCGCCGAAGTGGGGGTAGACCAGGTGCAGCCGGCCCCGGAGCCCCTTGCGGACCATCCGGGGCCTCTTCTCGTCCTTCATGAACTGCAGCACGTCCAGGAGCAGGTCGAGCCTGCCCTCCGCGATGCAGATCAGCCGGAGCCGCTCGTTGACCTTGAGCCGGCGGGCCAGGCCGGGTGACCAGTAGGACCGCAGGATCGGCGCCGCCAGCTCCATCTTCTTCTTCCGCACCTCGTCGGACTGCCGCAGCAGCGCCGGCCCGAACTGCGGGAGGAGGGTGATGACGAACGGGCGGACCATCAGGATGTCCCGCTTCGGCCCCGGCGGCACGTGCTCGGCGATCAGCGCGGTCAGCGCCCGGGCGGAGTCGAAGCGCAGCACGTAACTGCCGCTCTTGGTCACGTGCTTGCCGTCGTCCCGGCCCACCAGGTAGTAGCAGGTGTAGTCGGCCACGACGGAGACGCCGTTGCCCCGCAGATACGCCTCCATGGTGAAGAGCGCGTCCTCACCGGTCTTGAGGCTCTCGTCGAAGGTCATCCCGAGCCGCACGAGGAGGTCCCGGCGGAACAGCTTCTGGGCGCTCAGGGTGAACTTGATGTTGGAGGAGTACAGGTCCGCCCGCTCGACCGTCTGCTTCCACATCGACTTCGCGGCGCCGCGGTTGACGCCGACGACCTTGCCGAGCACCACGTCGGTACCGGCCCGGTCGCCCATGGCGACCATGCGTTCCAGCGCTTCCTCACCGAAGTAGTCGTCCGCGTCGAGGAAGAAGACGTACCTGCCGCGGGCGAGACCGATACCGCGGTTGCGCGGGCCGCTGGGACCACCGGAGTTCTCCTGGCGGACGACACGCATGTCGATGGCGGTCCGGGCCGCGAACTCCTCCAGGTACTCCCCCGTGCCGTCGGTCGACCCGTCATCGATGGCCACGATCTCCATGCGCCCGGCAGGCAGCGTCTGCGCCTCGACGGACTCCAGGCAGCGGATCAGGTACGGCATCGCCTGGTAGGCGCCGATGATGACGGTCACGTCCGGTGTGCTGCTGCTCATCTCTCCCCGGTTCACGCATATACGTATCAATCAGGAGAAACGATAGAACGACGACACATCACGTGCTGCATGCACGAACACGCCGAACGGCCCGCACGTTCCCCTCCCGGAGGAAGAGACGGACGGGCCGTTCACTGGGTTGCCTCACGAACCGGACGTCTTTCGAACAAGTGCATGACAGCTGGATTACACCCGGCGGTCAGCTCCGCGGCCGGCCGACGACGACGCTTCCCGCCGGCGGCCGGCTCATGACGTCAGCGGATCACCGAGGGGTCCGCACCGATTTCCGCATCGGGGGACGGAGTGTCGGGATCGACCGCGACCTCGACCTCGGCGATGATCTCGGCCGACCCGTCGCCGGCACCGCTGGACGCGGCCTCGGGGTCCGGAAGCGGCTCGGGGAGCTGCTCGCCCACGCGCTGCGCGACGCCCGCGTTACGGGCTTCGGCCTTGGCCGCGAGTGCCCGGACAGCCGCGTCGAACTGCTCCATGGAGGTCGGCTCGTCCGGACCCAGCAGATAGGTCTTCAGCTCATGACGGGCCTCGGCCAGTGAGTCGGCCGCCGGGTCGGCGACCGCGCTCAGCAGCTGGTCGATCTCCTGAGCACCGTTGGAGAGGATGACGGCCGCCCGCACCGCGGTGTTCTGGCGCTTGAACTCATCGGCGCCGAGCTCCGCCGAGTCCGTGACCGCGTACGGCTTGCCGCTCGCGATGAAGTCGGACACGACGCTGGAGATGTCCGACACCATGGCGTCGGACTGGTTGAAGCAGTCGTACAGCTTGGGCCGCGCGCCGGTGACCGTCTTGTGCTCCCACCAGCCGAAGGAACGCCAGTAGGCGTCGTTCCACTCGGTCCGCAGGGCGGCGATCTCCGCCTGGCGGGCCGGGTCGGCGAGTGCGACCCTGGACTCCTCCGACTCGTCGCCGCCCGCACGGCCAGGCTTCGCCAGCTCCGCCAGACGGGACTCGATGCGCACCAGTTCCGCCTTGGCGGCGCGCTGACCGGCAGCGGCAGCCGAGGCCTCCTGCGCCCAGCGCGACTCCGCGGCACGGTCCTGGGCGGCCTTGGCGACCAGGGCCTTGATCCGGGCGTCGACGGCCTTCGCCTTGGCGCTGCGGATACCGGTGAAGGGGTGCGGCTTGTAGATGACCCGGACGGGGCTGTCCGCCGTCAGCAGGCGGCGGACGATGTTCTCCCCGGCCAGCAGCAGCGAGGTGTTGCCGGGGTTGTCGTCCCAGCCTTCCCAGGTGGGGGCGTACAGCACCGTCGGGATGGGGTTCCTGGTGGTGCCGGTCCAGCTCTCGATGGGCGCCAGCTGCGGCCGTCCGACCTCGACGATGTCCTCGTCACGGATGCCGACATCGGCCAGGGCGTAGCGGTCGCGGCCCGCGCGGCCGGCCGTCCACACCTCGTCGTACACCTTGGAGTACGGGTTGACGCTGGCCAGCTTGTCGCTGTCGCCGTGACCGATGAACACGTGCTTCATGGTCGGGACGCGCAGCATGTGGATGTTCTTGCCGACGTTGGCCGGATACAGGCACACACGGACCGTGGAGAGGTTCATGTTCATCAGGTGGGTGCCGGCGGGCACGCAGACCACGGGTACGGAGGTGTCCGCGAGCTGCGCGACCAGGTTGCGCTCGCGCATCACGATGAGCGGGCGGCCCTCGACGGCTGCCATGGTGTCGAGCCACATGTTGCCCTGGTAGGCGGACTCGTTGGAGCCGGAGAAGTAGAGCACGACGGTCGGCTGGTACTCGCCGAGCCAGGTGTCCAGGGCCTTCAGCACGGCGGGGGCCGAGGGTGCCCGGCGGCTCCGGCGCAGATACGGGACGAGCAGGGCGTTGTACCCGAGGGCCAGCAGCAGCGTCACCCCGGCTCCGATGTACCCGACGTAGTCCTCACCGGTGCCCGCGGCGACGATGACCCCGACCACCGCGGGAAGGTCCAGGTGGAGCATCTTCTCGCTGGAGCGGTACAGCAGCGAACGCGGCGGGGCGTCCGGGATACGGACGGCGTGCAGGTCCACGTTGCGGGTGACGATCGGCAGGGTGCGACGCAGCTTGATGAGCGTCGTCAGCGCGCCGTGCGGTGCCTGCAGACCGTAGAAGACGAGGAAGCACGCCACCGCCGCGTAGAAGAGCGGTTCCTCGGCGAGGTCCAGGCGCGCCAGCAGCAGGATGACCATCAGCTGACGCAGCAGGAAGCGGATGGAAAGCCCCGCGCGCACCTTGCCGAGCCGGTTGATCAGATAGCTGCCGCGCTGATGCAGGTACCAGTCAGCGATGTAGGTGACAGCCGTGGCCGCCGCGAAGAGCCAGATGTCGGGCAGGAGAGCCGCGACCATCACGCAGGGATATCCCAGCACCATCAATATGGCTGCCAGCAATTCTGACCGACTGCCCACACGGGCCAGGCGGATGGCTGTCGAAATCACGAAGGACCTGCTCCAGGGGGTGCCGGTTGTTTCACGTATAGAGGGAAATGTGAAGATGCGGCTTCACGCACTCGGGCCTCCGAGTTCACCGAAGTGAACGCGGAGGCCCGTAAAAGTACATTTGTCAAGAATTATTACACATCTTCCTGACGGTCCAGGACGGAGGCCAGAGCCTGCTCGAAACCGGAGGCTTCGCTGACGTCGCGGGTCGGGTCCTGCTGCCGTACGTCGATGACGTGCCCCGTCATCGCGGACAGGAGGACGTCGAGCGAGGTGCGCGCCACGGCCTCGGAGGAGAGCAGCGAGCCCTCCGGCTCCTGGCCGAACGCCTTGGTCCGCATGGGGGTCGCGGTGCGCTCCGGGTTCACGCAGTTGACCCTGATGCCCTCGCCCGCCCACTCGTCGGCGAGCGCCTGGGTGAGGTTCACCATCGCGGCCTTGGTGGAGGAGTAGAGGCTGTACTCGGCACGGCCCCGGGTGTAGCTGCTGGAGGTGTACAGGAGGAGCTGCCCCTGGGTCTCCGCCAGGTACTTGTACGAGGCGCGGGCGATCTGCACGGGCGCCAGGTAGTTGACGTTCAGCGCTTCCTGGATCGTCGTGTTGTCCGTCTCGGCCAGCTTGCCGATGCGGAGCACACCCGCGGTGTTGATCACGTAGTCGACGCGGCCGGTCTCGGCGTACGCCTTGGACAGCGCGTCGTCGATGTGCTCGGGGTTCTCGACGTGCGTACCCGTGGTGGAGCGGCCCAGGGCGTACACGTTCGCGCCGTACTGCTCGGCCAGCGTGGCGATGTCGGCGCCGATGCCGTACGAACCGCCGAAGACCACCAGGGTCCTGCCCGACAGCAGCTCGCGGTACGCGGCCTCGTCGGCCTGGCGCGGAGCGGCCGTGGAAGCCAGCTGGAAGAGCTTGTCGGTGATGAAGACGTCGACCGGCTGGGTCACCTTCATGTTGTACTCGTCGCCCGCGACCACGAAGATCGGCACGTCGGGGAGGTACCGCAGGACGACGGAGCAGTCGTCGGTGGCCTGGAAGTTCGGGTCGCCGGCCGCGACCTCGTACGCCTTGCGGATCGTGGACAGCTTGAACGCCTGCGGGGTCTGGCCGCGGCGGAGCCGGGAACGGTCCGGGACGTCGGTGATGAACTCGCCGTCCTCGCCATGGGTCCTGGTCACGATGATCGTGTCGGCGGACGGGATGGCGACGTCGACCGCCTGGTAGCGGCCGAGGGCGTCGACGCAGTCCTCGATGACACGCTGTGACAGCAGCGGGCGGACCGCGTCATGGAAGAGGACGTTTCGGTCCTCGCCCTCCGCGAGCCCTTCGCCGAGGGCCGCGATGGCACGCTCGGTGGTCTCGTTGCGGGTGCTGCCGCCCTCGATGATCTTGATGACCTTGGTCAGCCCGGCCTTGGCGACGATCTTCTCGACGTCGGGCACGAAGCCCGGTGCCATCAGCACGATGACATCGTCGATGCTCTCGGCGTTCTGGAAGATGCTCAGCGTGTGCTCGATGACCGCCTTACCGGCGATCTTCAGCAGCTGCTTGGGGATCGAGAGTCCCACACGCTGACCGGTCCCACCGGCGAGCACGACCGCTGTGGTCCGGGGCTTGGCTTCGGGCGGCACAGACACAGACGACCTACCTTGCGATGACAGGGGGGAACAGTGTGATGGTCGCACTCTCCGTGACCGTCTCGCAAGGCGGACGTTTAACTGCGCTCGCCCCTGGGAAACCCGCCGTTCACCGCCTGGCCAGGCGGATTGGTTCCTCCGGGGAGGACGCCCGGAGTGACGGACTCCACAGACGTGTCACGCAATCCGCACATCCTGAGTCCCCGCACCCCCCGCCACCTGGCAGTTCCCTGTGGATCCGGGCACCCCCGCAGTGCGGGAGCGCCCGGAGGCGGCGGCCTAGAAGGGGTCGAACTCGTCGTACTCGCGCTGCGGGTCGTCCCGCTCCGACTCGCGCTCGCGCCGTCGCTGCGCGGCGGGGCGGGGCGCCTCCATGCGGTGATCCTCACCGCGACGGCCCAGCATCTCGGCACCGGCGGCCATGGTCGGCTCCCAGTCGAAGACGACCGCGTTGTCCTCGGGGCCGATGGCCACACCGTCGCCGGCCTGGGCGCCCGCCTTGCGGAGCTCGTCCTCGACACCGAGGCGGTTGAGACGGTCGGCGAGATAGCCGACAGCCTCGTCGTTGTTGAAGTCGGTCTGCCGGATCCAGCGCTCGGGCTTCTCGCCGCGCACGCGGTAGATGCCGTCCTCCTCGACCGTCACGGTGAAGCCTGCGTCGTCGACGGCCTTGGGACGGATGACGATGCGCGTCGACTCCTCCTTCGGCTTCGTGGCCCGCGCCTCGGCGATGATCCCCGCCAAGGCGTAGCTCAGGTCGTTGAGACCCTTGTGCGCGATGGCCGAGACCTCGAAGACGCGGTAGCCGCGCTCCTCCAGGTCGGGGCGGATCATGTCGGCGAGGTCCTGGCCGTCCGGGATGTCGACCTTGTTGAGCGCGACGATGCGCGGGCGGTCCTCGAGGCCGCCGTACAGCCGCAGCTCCTCCTCGATCATGTCGAGGTCGGAGAGGGGGTCGCGGTCCGACTCCAGCGTCGCGGTGTCCAGGACGTGCACCAGGACGGAGCAGCGCTCGACGTGCCGCAGGAACTCCAGGCCGAGGCCCTTGCCCTGGCTGGCGCCCGGGATGAGGCCAGGGACGTCCGCGATGGTGTAGACGGTGGAGCCCGCGGTGACGACGCCCAGGTTGGGGACCAGGGTGGTGAACGGGTAGTCCGCGATCTTCGGCTTGGCGGCGGAGAGCACCGAGATCAGCGAGGACTTGCCCGCGCTCGGGTAGCCGACGAGCGCGACGTCGGCGACGGTCTTGAGCTCCAGGACGATGTCCCGGCTCTCCCCCGGCTCACCGAGCAGGGCGAATCCGGGCGCCTTGCGGCGGGCGGAGGCCAGCGCGGCGTTGCCGAGGCCGCCGCGGCCGCCCTGGCCCGCGACGAAGGTGGTGCCCTGGCCGACGAGGTCGGCCAGGACGTTGCCGGCCTTGTCGAGGACGACCGTGCCGTCCGGGACGGGCAGCACGAGGTCCTGGCCGTCCTTGCCCGAACGGTTGTCACCCGCGCCGGGCTGGCCGTTCGTGGCCTTGCGGTGAGGGTGGTGGTGGTAGTCGAGCAGCGTGGTCACGGACTGCTCGACGACGAGGATGACATCGCCGCCGCGTCCGCCGTTGCCCCCGTCGGGGCCGCCCAGCGGCTTGAACTTCTCACGGTGCACGGAGGCCACGCCGTGGCCTCCGTTACCCGCGGCGGCATGCAGCTCGACGCGGTCCACGAAGGTGGTCATGGTGGGGCCTCCAGGTACTGCGGAAAAATACGGAATTGTCTCTTGACGTAACGCGCCGAGGGCGGACCCGCTTCCCCGGTTACCGGGAAAGCTGAGATCCGCCCTCGGAAGGTGCTGTGACGTTCAGCCGTTGCCTGGATCAGGCAGCGACGGGAACGATGTTCACGACCTTGCGGCCACGGTGCGTACCGAACTCCACCGCACCGGCGGTCAGCGCGAACAGCGTGTCGTCGCCGCCACGGCCGACGCCCGTGCCCGGGTGGAAGTGGGTGCCGCGCTGGCGGACCAGGATCTCACCGGCGTTGACGGCCTGACCGCCGAAGCGCTTCACGCCGAGCCGCTGAGCATTGGAATCGCGCCCGTTCCGAGTGGACGATGCGCCCTTCTTGTGTGCCATGTCTCCTCAGTCCCTTACTTCGCAGCCGCGGGGATACCGGTGACCTTGATCGCCGTGTACTGCTGGCGGTGACCCTGGCGACGGCGGTAACCCGTCTTGTTCTTGTAGCGAAGGATGTCGATCTTCGCGCCCTTGTGGTGGTCCACGATCTCGGCCTGGACCTTGATGCCGTCCAGGACCCACGGGTCGCTGGTCACGGCGTCGCCGTCGACAACGAGCAGGGTCGAGAGCTCGACCGTGTCGCCAACCTTGGCGGTGGAAATCTTGTCAACCTCAACGATGTCGCCGACAGCAACCTTGTGCTGGCGACCACCGCTGCGCACGATGGCGTACACGCGGATCTCTCTCTCACTCGGAACGGATCCCCTGATGCCAGCCGCCCGCACGGGCCGGGGCCCGCGACAGTCCGGAAGGATGAGCGGCCTCCCCCGGGGACGGATCACCGGGAGGGATGTGCTCAGGGGGTGGGCGCACATGGAACACGCCGGGGGTCAAGGCTACGGGGGCGGGGTTGGAGAGGTCAAACCGAGCAGTAGTGCCGAGTCGTACACATCGGACCCGGCTCCGCGGCCGAAACATGACGGCACGGCTATCGCATCGGTCGGCATGACCGTTCCGACACAGTCCACATTCGAAAGTCCCGTTTCACACGGGGCGCCGCCAATCGAGCCGAACGAGAGGCCGCTTGCGTGGGTCTGGATCACTCAGCTTGAAGGACCGGCTGACAACTGCTGAGGGCGAGGCTGACATGTGGAACGGCGGTTGAGGTCCGTACATGGCGTACGGACCTCAACCGCCGTCAGGCATACATTGCGACGACGTGCCCTCTCACCGCATCGGGATTACGGCCAACCACGAACCTTCGCTCTGCGACCAAAACCACCGGCACTAAGCCTCACCGGACTGCAATGATCGCTTACGATCCGAGATGCGCAGTTGCCGGCAGGAGAATCGTGGAGCCATCTCAATCCGCGAGGGCTTCCAAGAAGTATTCGTGTGTGGACAGATCGAATGTCATCCCCGTCAGCCTGCCGAGAGCCTCAGCTTGACTTTCGTTGATCGGATACACGTCCACCAGACTCCCCGACTCCCTCCCAAGAATCCTTGCGAGGGAATCCCCACCAACTTCGGATATGTCGAACTCGCCGTCCGGCTCGTCCGACTCCCCTTTGTAGGAAACAATCACAAATTTCATGGCTGCACTTCTCTGCTGGGGTCGGCGGGCTTGGTCTGAGCTCCGGTATCAGGGTCAAACTCCCCCTGGTGTTTTCCGCGCTTATTGTACTTCTCTACCGCCCCATGCTGAGAGTCCCACTCGTAGATCGTTCCCTTGCCGTCCTTCCAGCGCTTGCGCAGGCCTCCACCGCCCTGCACAGGCGTCTTGGGCTTGGCCCGCTGCGCGCTGGGGAACCCCTTGAGCGTCGACGGCGCGGGAACAGGGCCGGTTACCACCTTCTGGGTTGCGCTTTGCCTCGCCTGAGCCTCGCGAAGCGCCGTTCCGAGACCCTGATCGAATCGGCCGATCCCGTCGGCGGCGCCGTAGGCACCTGAGACGATGAGCCCTGCGCTCATGGCAATTGCAGGAGCGCCGGCAAGACAACCGACTCCGGTGAGACAGACGGCACCTCCGAGGAGCCCTTCACCCATCCCGCCCCCCATCATGACGACACCCAGGGCCATCTCGCCTGCACCTATCCAGATATCGGGGTTACCCAGAATCGAAGTGGCGTAGATGCCGAAAGTCTCAGCTCCTGCTTCCAGCCAGTCCGGTATCCAGCCGTCATCTGTTTCTTCGGCCGGTCCCTCTTCCGCTTCAGCCTGCCGCCAGGCTTCCTCTGATTCGCGCCACTCCTTGAGTTCCGCCTGCTGCTTGGCGACAGCCGCCGAAAATGCCTCCGTAGCCGCTTGGTCGGCCGCCTCGGCATCCTTGCCTGCAGCAGTGGCGGCCCTGCGCGCTTGCTCGACATCCGCCCACGCGGCGGCGGCGGAGTTGCGCGCCCAGCCGGCCGACGCTTCGGCTTCCGTGGCGTACTGAACTGCTCGCGTGACGGCTTGGTTCGCGTCAGCTTGGGCATTGCGCGCAGCCGTTGCCGAGGCGGCGGCATTCGCCGCGGAGGCCTCCGCGTCCTTGGCTGACTGAACCGCTTGCGCGGCATAACCCTGAGCGTCAGCCGCCGAATCCTTGGCCTGTTGCGCGTAGACGGCAGCCTCCGCCGCGGCCTTGCGGGCCTTCGCCGCGACCTCTTGAGCGAGTGAAGCGTCCCGCTGTGCCGTAGCAGCGGAACGAGACGCTTGGGCGATCAGCTGGTCGACCTGGGCAACGTGCGTGGCACTGAGCTCATCTTGGCGTTTTGCCCTGTATTGACCGTTCTTGATAAATTCGTGCAGCTGCTGCTCCGGGCCTTCCAGAGCAACGCGGGCACCAGCCTTGACTTCAGCACCACCACTGGCGATGAGCTGGGCAGCACGAACACGTTCGTCCTGGGTTCGGGCAGCGTACTGACCGGTGGTGGCGAACTGCCTGTAGGCGTCGACCGATCCCGATGCCAGCGCCGCACGCCCCGCATCTCGAACCACCTCGCCCCCCACTGAGATGACCTGCGTGATGTAGACGCGCAGGTCATCGGTGAAGGCCTGGTACTGACCCTCAGTCAGGAAGGTGTTGATGGATGCCTGGTCGCCCGTGAGCGCTGTCTCGGCCGCAGCACGAATTTTGTCGGACGGCGATTCCAGGGCGAGGGTCTCCACACGAGTGCGGTTGTCCTGCTCGACAGCTTCCGCTCTGCCGGTACGGATGTACTCGACGACCACATCGTCCGCGCCGGCCAAAGCAACTTCAGCGGCCGCACCGCTCCAGGGCCCCCGGATCTGCAGGGTCCGGAGTGCGATCTCCCGGCCCTCCTCCGCGAGAACCGGAATGTCAGCTCCGGACTCAGCAGCTGTTGCGGCCAGGCGCTGGGCGTCCGCGTCAAGATCCTTCAACTCTTCGACCGACGCCTCACCGGCCGCCTTACGGGCATCCTGCTGTTCCTTCTGATCACGGGCCCGCTCTATGGCAGCGTTGGTTCGGGCGGTCAGCTCTTCGGCCTCGATCTGGCGAGCCAGAGCGTGCACTTCGTTGGCCTTCTTGACCGCGTCCGTAGCCGTGTTCGCTGCTGCCTGAGCGGCCGCGGCATGCGCGGTGGACTTGGTCGCGGCTGTGGCCGCCTCACCGGCGTGTTCCGCGGCTTCGTCGGCAGCGTCGGCCGCGTTCTCCGCGTGGTTGGCAGCAGAGTTCGCCGCGTCCCGAGCTTCGTTGGCGGCGGCTGCTGACTTGCGGGAGAGGGCGACGGCCGCGTTGGCCGCACGGGTCGCCTCAGCCGCGTGACGGCGGGTGGCCGCAGCAGCGGTACTCGCTTGTGCGGAGTGCGCTCCGGCTTGATCGGCATACTCGCTTGCCTGGCCGGCCGCATTGGCGGCCGCAATGGCATTGGCACCGGCCCCCGCTGCTGCCTGGGCCGCGTCACCCGCGGCGGTCGCGGCAACGCCGGCCTGCTCGGCGGCGCCTGCAGCGAGCCTCGCTCCCTTGGCGGCAGTCCGCGCTTCTTGGGCAGCCTTACGCGAGGATTCAGCCTGAGTGGCATCTGTGGCTGCACCCGCAGCCGCGTTGCGGGCACGCGACGCAGCCTGCGCGGCGCCTGCGGCCGCAGACGCCGCTTGAGCAGCGGCACTGGCTGCCACATTGGCGGAGTTGTTCGCCGCACGTGCCGCATCAATTGCTTGCTGGGCTGCCGCAGCAGCCTGCTTCGCCGCCGAAGCGGCGCGGGAGGCAGCGGACGCAGCGGCCAGGGAATCGTTCCTAGCCGCCTCCGTCTCGTCACGTGCGCGCTCCGCCGCCTTCTTCGCAAGCGCTGCCGCTGCGACGGCACGCGCTGACGTTTCCTTCGCTGCGGTCGTCTCGATGGCAGCCTGCCGGCCGGCTTCCCGAGCCTGCTCGGCGAGTTGCGCCACGCTGGCGTACTCCTGGTCCCTGGAACGCGCTACATGCTGACCAACTTCCAGGAACTCCCGGATCTCGTCGGCAGAGCCACTAAGCGCGAGGCGACCCGCGGCTCGCACATTGGGACCGCCGATGCTCAGGATCTGGACAAGCTGAACACGCTCGTCCTGCTCCCGCTGAACGTATTGCCCCTCCTCCAGGAAGGCTTTGAGATCCCCGGACGCGCCGTTCAGCGCTGCACGCCCCGCCTCTTGCACGCCGGGTCCACCAGCGTCCACGATCTGCGCGACACGCACTCGCTGGTCCTGCTCCATCGGAGTTTTCCAGCCGTCTTCCAGGAATGTCTTCAACTGGGCGGGATCGTCGGCTCCGAGAGCGAGACGAGCGGCCTCCAGCAGGCTCTGGCCACTCACCGAGGCGATCATCGCCACAGCCACCCTGCTGTCTTGGTACTGGTACTGGGGTGCCTGCGCGAGAAACCTTGCTACGTCTTCGTCGGTACCCACCAGAGCGACCTCGGCGGCTGCCCTGAGACCAGGGCCTCCCGTCTTCCAATAGTCCACTACCCGGCCACGGTCGGTCGGCGTCGCCTCTGCCAAGGCCGCCAACTGTCCGGCGGCAACATCAGGCTCTGCTGCTGTAGCGGGTGGTGACCCGAGCGAGCCAAAAGTGAGGGCCAGCGGCAGCAGGCTCAGGACAAGGGCGCGTGTCGCGCGGCGCATGCCCCTCCGGTGGTCAGGTCGGGTGAATCTTCGCTTCACGGATTTTCCGTCTCTGATGTCGGTAACTCCCACTACCGATCTCCGAATATCGACACCGCGATCGTAAAGGAAATCCAGACAAGACAAGTCCAAACTGCCCCTTTTGTGAAACACGGGAGAGCGCAAGGGACAGCGACTTTCGGCCTGTTTGCAGTCTTGAAGCTTTCACACACCTTCGCCTCGAACACCTCCAGAGCGCAACGGAGCCCAGGAGCGAGCGAACAAGAACCATGGACCGAAATGCAGCATTGGTCGCAATTATGGACACCCACCCAAACGGACATATAGCGAGATAATGAATCATTATGGCGACCTTACCCGCAATTCGACTGTTTGACGTTCCATCACTCTCCGGCTACATTGCACTTACACCCTTTACTTTTTGCACACATATCTGGGCGGGGGCCTCCGGGTTCGCGGGCTGTCACGCCCGAAAGGAATCCGAATGACTTTCCGTACGCGCGCATTGTTCATTTCAGGAGCGATGGGCGCCCTGGCGGCGTTGATCGGTGTGCCGCTCGCTTTCGCCTCCGAAACCACCGCGTCCGCAGTGGGTGAAGAGGTCCCGCCGTCAGCAGTCGAGGACTTTTCCTATCCCGGCGCCGCCGACATCCTGGCGACCAAGGGCATCATCCTGAAAAAGGGTGACGGCCACATCCTCCTGGCCGACTGCGACCCCGCCGAGGACCAGATCCTTGTCAGGACCGTCGGTGACCCGGCCGTGGGCAGGGCAGACGAGTACTGCTTCCGCGCCACCGCCAAAACTGGCTACCTCACGCTTGAACTCCCCCGGGTGTTCATGCTCGAGCTCGCCACCTCCGAGCAGCCCGTCAGCGCCGACCTCACCGCAGGGGGCAAGACCACGACCGTGGACGTCGAAGCAGGCGGCTTCGCAAGCGTTGGCGAAGGCACCGTCGGCGGCGCCCGCTCCGTCCTCGTCGAGCTCCGCATCACCGGCTGACCCGGTTCGCGCTCAGGCAGCTCCCAGCAGACCGGATGCAGCACAGACCAAATTCGGGAGAAGCGTTCGCCGACCCCCGCCTGGCCTGTGACCAAGCGCAGACGCCGCTGCGTCGCCTGGAACCCATCCGTCTCTTTGCCCAAACTGCAAGGAACCCACGTGAACCTCAACCCTTCCCGCAGAGTGCGCGCCCTATCGCTGCTGGCCGCCACGGCCGCAGTCGGCGCCCTCACCCTCACCAGCCCCGCCCAGGCCGTCATCGGTGACGCCGTAGCCGACAACGCCTACGCCTTCACCGCGCAGATCCAGATCGGTGCAGGCGAGACCAGCCGTGCCTGCACCGGCTCCCTCGTCGACGCCCAGTACGTCCTCACCGCCAGCAGCTGCTTCGCGGCCGCCGGGCAGCCCGCCTTCCCGGTACCCGCCGGCGCACCGGCCGAGAAGGCCACGGCGACCATCGGGCGTAGGGACCTGACCGGCACCGCCGGCCAAGTCGTCGAGATCACCGAGCTGGTGCCCAGGGCGGACCGCGACCTGGTGATGGCCAAGCTCGCCACCCCGGTCACCGACATCACCCCGGCCCTCCTGGCCGCCACCCCGCCCACCGCCGGTGAGACGCTGCAGGCCG
Source organism: Kitasatospora papulosa (assembly GCF_000717245.1). Taxonomy (GTDB): domain Bacteria; phylum Actinomycetota; class Actinomycetes; order Streptomycetales; family Streptomycetaceae; genus Streptomyces; species Streptomyces papulosus. The sequence continues at coordinate 508,505 of NZ_JNYQ01000001.1, read as the reverse complement.
TGGGCTACGGCCGCACCGCCGACACCTGGGTGCCCGACCGCCTGCACGCCGGTGCGTTCACGGTCACACAGGCCGATGCCACCACCGTCGCCGTGACCCGGGACGGCGGCAGCATCTGCAAGGGCGACGCCGGCGGTCCCGCGCTGCGCGAGACGAACGGCAAGGCCGAACTCGTCGCCGTGCACAGCGCGTCCTGGCAGGCCGGCTGCCTCGGCTCCGAGGAGACCCGCACCGGCGCCGTGGAGACCCGCCTCGACGACATCACCGAGTGGGTGCAACAGGTCCGCGCCCTGCCCGGTGAGTCGCAGGTCACCTCCGGCGACTTCAACGCGGACGGCAGGGAGGACATCGCCGCCTTCTACGACAACGGCACCTCCCCCGAGGGCAAGAACCGGTCCTCGCTGTTCGCCTTCTACGCGACCAGCACCGGCTTCGCCGCTCCCAAGAACGTGTGGAGCACGCCCGGTGGCTTCACCTGGAGCAAGAGCAAGCTGACGGCGGGCGACTTCGACGGAGACGGCAAGGACGACGTTGCCGTCTTCTACGACAGCGGAACCTCCGACACCGGCGCCGTCTCCTCCCTCTACACCTTCACCAGCACCGGCACCGGCTTCAAGGCCCCCCGCAAGTCATGGACCACCACCGGCGGATTCAACTGGGCTGTCAGCAAGGTGACCTCCGGCGATTACAACGGGGACGGCAAGGACGACGTTGCCGTCTTCTATGACAACGGAACCTCCGACACCGGCGCCGTCTCCTCCCTCTACACCTTCACCAGTAACGGCACCGACTTCACCGCCCGCAAGACATGGACCACCACCGGCGGATTCACCTGGTCCGCCGGCCAGGTCACCTCCGGCGACTACAACAAGGACGGCAAGGACGACGTCGCCGTGCTCTACAACGGAGGCAAGTCGGCCGACGGCAAGTTCGTCTCCTCCCTCTACACCTTCCTCAGCGACGGCACCGTCTTCAACAACCCCCGCAAGTCCTGGACCAGCAGCGGATCATTCAACTGGAGTGCCAGCAAGCTGACCTCGGGCGACTACAGCGGAGACGGCAGAGCCGATATCGGCATCCTCTACAACCGCGGCACCACCGCAGAAGGCGTCCACCAGTCCGCGCTCTTCACCCTCACCAGCGACGGCACCGACTTCGCCGCGCCCCGTGAGGCCTGGACGAGCACCGGGTCCTTCAGCTGGGCCGCGAGCCAGCCCGTGAGCGGCGACTTCAACAAGGACGGCAAGGACGACATCGGCGTCCTCTACCGCTCCGGGACGACCGCCGACGGCCGACGTATCGACTCCCTGTTCTCCTTCACCAGCACGGGCACCGACGTACAGGCACCTGTCAGGCACTGGAGCGGCAGCGTCGTCTGACACGGCGCGGCAGGTCTTCCGAACCGCCACCGACGAAGAGGCCCGGCGGCAAGGTCCGGCCTGCGACAACGTAACTCCGGGCCCGCCCGCTCCGATACCCAGTCGAGGAACACAAGTGAACTTCAGACGCCCGCAAACGGTGCGTGCACTGTCGCTGCTGTCCGCCACAGCAGCCGTAGGCGCCCTCACCCTCACTTCCCCAGCCCAAGCGATCGTCGGGACTCCGGTCGCCGACAGCACTTATGCCTTCACCGCCCAGATCGAGATCGGTGACGGCGACAGCAAACGGGCATGCACCGGAGCCCTCGTCGACGCGCAATGGGTCTTGACCGCAAGCAGCTGCTTCACCGGCGGTACCACCGAGCTGCCCGTGGGCAAGCCGGCGCTGAAAACGGTGGCCACGATCGGTCGCGCCGATCTGAACGCCACCGGGGGCCACGTCAGCGAGATCGTCGATCTGGTGCCGCGGGCAGGACGCGATCTGGTCATGGCCCGCCTCGCCACCCCCGCGACCGGCATCACCCCGGTAGCAGTGGCCGACTCCCCCGTCGCCGCGGGCGACACCCTCACAGCTGCCGGATACGGCCGCACGAAGACCGAATGGGTGCCTGACAGGCTCCATACCGCGGCCTTCACCGTCGACACCGCCGGCGCCACCGAACTCGGCATCACCGGCAAGAGCGCCACCGACGCCATATGTAAGGGCGACACCGGCGGCCCTCTGCTGCGCGCCGTCGGCGGGAAGTTCGAACTCGTCGGCGTCAGCAGCCGTTCATGGCAGGGCGGCTGCTTCGGCGAGACCGAGACCCGCACCGGCGCGACAGCCGCCCGAGCGGACAACACCGTCCTCGGCTCCCGCCTCACCCCCGGCCAGCGCCTGCTTCCCGGCGAGACCCTCGCCTCCGCCTCGGCCAAGCTCACCATGCAGACCGATGGCAACCTGGCCATCACTTCCAACGCGGGCAAGGTCCTCTGGTCCACGGGAACCACCGACGCCGGTGCGACCGCGCTGCTGGACACCGGCGGTAACCTCGTCGTCCGTAACTCGGCCGACACCGCCAACCTCTGGGAGGCCGGGACGTCCGCCGCCGGCGGCGCCGCCGTCCTCCAGGACCGTGGCAACTTCGTCGTACTCAACGCGCAGGCCCAGTCGGTCTGGTCGAGTGGAACGGCCATCCGCCACGACTACAACGGCGACGGCCGCAGCGACATGGCTGCCTGGTACGACTACACCGACGGTCGAGACGCCATACACAGCTTCCTCGGTGGCACCGACGGCGCCATCACCAAGCCCTTCCTGTCCTACGATGTCGCGGACGGCGTCTGGGACACGAAGGCGATGAAGTACATCACCGGTGATTTCAACGGCGACGGCCGTGGGGACATGGCCGTTCTCAAGGGCTACAGCGACACCAGCGTCAAGCTGTGGGTCGCGCTCGGCAGGGCCGACGGCGGTTTCGGCACCCCGTACACCGCATGGAGCGCCCCGGCAGGCAGCTTCCACATCAGCTACATGACCCCCCAGGCCGGCGACTTCAACGGTGATGGCCGCGACGACATGGCGGTCTGGTACGCCTACGCTGACGGGACCACCAAACTCTGGACGTTCACCAGCACCGCCACAGGCACCTTCAGCGCACCTTTCAGCTCCTGGTCCGCTCCGACGGGTTCCTGGCTGCGTACCCGTACCAAGTTCATCACCGGCGATTTCAACGGTGACGGGCGCGACGACCTGAGTGTCTTTTACGGCCAGGGCGACGACACGGTGAAGACCTACGTCTTCCCGGCCGCTGCCAACGGAGGTTTCGCCGCTCCCGCCACGTGGTGGCAGAGTTCTTCCCTGGACTGGAACCGCACCACCCCGCACGCCGGCGACTTCAACGGCGACGGCCGCGACGACGCACTGGTCTGGTACGACTACACAGACGGCAGCGACAAGACGTCCACCATGCTCTCCGAGAAGGTCGACGGCAAGGACCGCTTCGGTTCCGCCAAGCTCACGCTCAACAGCCCTCCCGGCAATCTCGACGTCAGCCGCATGCAGTTCGTCACGGGCGACTACAACGGCGACGGCCGTGACGACCTCGCCACCATGGTCCACCAGGCTGACGGCACCGTGAAGATGTGGACTTGGACGGCCCGGGCCGACACCCTGTTCAACGGCGGGCTCGCCGGCTGGAGCGCCCCCGCCAGCAGCTGGGCCTTCGCCTCTGCACGGTTCTTCAGCGCCTACAACAACTGATACAGAAGTGGCCCTGTGCGGCTGCTCCGGCACCCTTCTGCCGGTGCAGCCGCACAGGTGTACCACGTAGGGATCCGTCGGGGCGGCAACGCACTGCCAGCCCCACAGACACCTCAGGCGGCTGTGCCGAAAGCGAGCGGCCTGCGGAAGGTACGCGCAGTCGGCGGAGCACGTCCCGGGCGGCCCCGAGAGCCTCACCTGGCGCTCGGCACCTGTGACGCCCAGTACGCTGCTCTGCAGATCGTTCAGGGGTGGCCGACACTGCCCATCCCACGCACACGGACGGCTCGTCGAGGGGGCGTTCGCCCCGGACGAATTCCCCGCACTCGAAGATGGTGACCCTATGCCGGCGGGCCTGATATCCACGCGAGAAACCCGTGACCGGCTCCCCTCGCTGACCGGGCTGCGCTTTTGGGCAGCTCTGGCGGTCGTTCTCTATCACCTGTCGCGGCAGACGGGAAAGCTGCCCTGGATCAGCGACCTGACCTGGTACGGGCGCAGTGGCGTCACCTTCTTCTTCGTGCTGTCGGGCTTCGTGCTGGCTTGGACGTACGACGGGAAGGCCGTGCCTCCCAGCGTCTTCTTCTGGCGGCGCTTCGCCAGGATTTGGCCTCTGATGGCCGCATCCGTCGTCGCCTCCGTCGCGGTATGGCGTTTCATGGGGACCGAGGTCTCCCTCCGGGGCGTCGTCGCCACACTGGGCCTGGTCAACTCCTGGACGCCCGAGCACCAGTACCTCGTGGGCGGCAATCCCGCCGCCTGGTCACTCAGCGACGAGGCCTGGTTCTATCTTCTGTTCCCGCTGGTAATGATGCTGCCGCTACTCCGCTCGACACGCGGGAGAACGTGGTGTGCCATCGCGCTGTGCGCCGCCTCGGTGGCCGTATGGGCGTGCGGCGCGCTGTTCGACGATCCGGCGATCCGGCTCTGGGCGCTCGACTACTTCCCGCCGACGCGCACTCTGCAGTTCGTTCTCGGTGTGGTCCTGGGCCTGGCGGTCAAGCGCGGGTGGCGCCCCCCGGTCCGGCTCCCGGTGGCGATCGCACTCGTCCTGGCCGGCCACCTCGCGCTGATCCCGTGGTCGCGCGCTGTCCCGGACGGCTTCTGGTACAGCCCTTACAGTGCCTCGCACCTGCTGTCCGCGCCACTCTTCGCCCTTCTCGTGGCCGCGGCGGCGGCAGCTGACCTCGATGGCCGCCGGACAGGGCTCGGCGGCTCCTGGATGATCCGGCTAGGGCACTGGTCCTTCGCCTGGTACCTGTTCCACGAGATCGTGATCAGATCGCTCGTCGGTCATCTGGGCCGGCCGGAGACGCAGGCCGGAACCCTGAAGATCTGGCTGCTCGCGCTGGGGATCAGCCTGATCGTCGCGGCCATGGCCTATTACTGGCTGGAACACCCGCTGGAACGCCTACTCCGCCGCCTGGGGCCGGGCGGGGGCACAGGTTCCCGTCGCCCCGCCAGGAGACCGCGGCGCGAGACGCTCCAGCCGGCCGCGTCGGGTGCGGCCCCGCCGAACGGGGAGAAGTAGGACCTTCGCCGGATGCACGCCCGGGTGAGGGCCTCTCCAGGCAGCCATGCCACGCGGAACCTCTCCGGCGGACGGCGGCCACACGTCCACAGGGGGTATCGGCACACAGCGGCCTCACCCCAGCTCGTATGCTCTCGGCAGGTCCACTCTCCGGAAGGTATGACACGTGAACTACAGGGTCCAGCCCACCGCACAGGTCGACGACAGCGCCGAGATCGGCGCCGGCAGCAGCGTGTGGGAGCTCGCCCAGATCCGGGAGGAGGCCAAGCTCGGCGAAGGCTGCGTGGTGGGCCGAGGGGCGTACGTGGGTACAGGCGTACAGATCGGTGACAACGTCAAGCTGCAGAACTACGCCCTGGTGTACGAGCCGGCCGAGCTCGGCGACGGTGTCTTCGTCGGTCCTGCCGTGGTCCTCACCAACGACCACAACCCGCGCTCGGTGGATCCCGAGGGCAAGCAGAAGCGCGGCGGCGACTGGGAGGCCGTCGGTGTGAAGGTCGCGGAAGGCGCTTCTCTGGGCGCCCGCTCCGTCTGTGTCGCTCCCGTGCGGGTCGGACGCTGGGCGATGGTGGCGGCCGGCGCCGTCGTCACGAAGGACGTACCGGACTTCGCGCTGGTGGTCGGCGTACCGGCACGCCAGGTCGGCTGGGTAGGACGGAACGGACAGCGCCTCACCGAGAAGACGGGCGAGCCCGGGATCTGGGTCTGCCCGCAGAGCGGCGAACTGTACGAGGAGCGGGACGGACTTCTGTCGGAGCGCCGGGCCTGACCCCCCGGGCGGCCGGATTTTTCGCTCCGGCGACGAGCGGCAGTCCCGGGTGGGCGTGTCTTCCGTCCGGCCCCCTGTGGAAAACTGCCTCATCAAGCTGTTCACAGGCTCGGCAGCCGGTTGCCGGTCCGCACGCGTCCTCCTGCGACGCCCCGCTCGAACTCGCGGTGATCAATCGGTGGATGGCGCCCCGACCGGCCGGCCGATCTCCCGCCGCAAGTGCCTGCGGCGCTTCCGTCAGCGTCTCGTCGCGGTGCGCCCGCGATAAGCTGGCCCCGCTGCGCCGCACGGATGTGCGACCTTCTTGATAACGCCTCTATATGATCATCAGGGCGCAGAGTGAACGTGCGAAGGGATTCAAATGAATAGCCACGTGCTCTATCTCGCACACGGCAGTTACCGAGTGCGAGCGGCACGCGAGCACGTGAAGAGCCTGGCGGGTTCCGGCGATCGGGTCTTGCTCGTGGTACCGGCCACGGAGAGCTGGGCGGAGGCCGTCGCAGAGCTGGAGACCCTGGACAACGTCGAAATCGTCCAGCTCACCCCGGACAAGAAGGGGTCGCTACTGAAGGCGGCGAAGAAGTTCGTCCTGGCCAGGACGGGACCCGCCGCTTCCGTCGACACGGTGGTCGCGGGCGACGCCCAGGCCCTGCCGACAGCCTGGATGCTGACGAAGAGGCGCCCCGACGTCACACTCCGCCTGGAGCCGTACGCGTCCGACGGCCGAGTCGCGGAAGCCGCCGACATCGCCGTGATCACCCCCTGGTACCCGTCGTCGAACAATCCCTATGCGGGCGCCTTCGTGAAGGCGGCAACCCGCAGCGTCGCCGACAAGTTCGACCGGCTCTCCATCATTCACACCGAGGACTGGTCCGGCCCCGCGGACGCCGCACTGAACGACGCGATCAAGATCACGACCGACCGTCTCCAGGACAACAGGGACCTGATCCCGGTTTTGGACACACCCGAAGGCACCCTTCTGCGAGTCCCGGTGCCTCTGGTTCACCGGAAGAACTACAGCCCCTGGGTCACCGCTCAGGAAACGGCGTTGCGGAAGGCGCTGCCCGGCGGCCGGATCAAGGCCCCCGTCATCCATGCCCACGCCGGCATCTACGGCGGTGTGCTCGCCATGCGGCTGGCCCAGCCCGACGCCCGCATCGTGGTGACGGAACACGCGACATTCCTGAACAAGGTCTTCTCCCAGCCTGCCGCACGCGCTCTCTACCACGACGTGCTGGTGCGGGCCGACGCTTTCCTCTGTGTCAGCACGTACCTGCGCGATCAGATCGCGGCCGAATTCCCGGACGTCGCCGACAAGCTGCGAGTGGTCCCGAACGTCATCGATTTCGACTCGTTCTCGACGGGCTGCGATTACTCTTCGGAACTGCGCAAGTGGCTGTATGTCGGCCGGCTGGTCAAACACAAGGGAGTGGGTGAACTGCTGGAGGCCTTCGCGCTGGTCGCGGAGAAGGACCCCCAGGTCACGCTCACCATGGTGGGCAGCGGCGCCATGGAGGAGGCACTCCTCATCCGCGCCGCGGACCTGGGACTGGCCGATCGCTTCACGGTTCTTCCCCCGGTGACGCCTGACGAGGTCAACGGGCTGATGCACCGGCACGATCTGCTCGTGCACGCGAGCAAGATCGAGACCTTCGGGATGACGATAGTCGAGGCTGTCGCTGCCGGACTTCCCGTCCTCGTGACCCGGAGCTTCGGGCCGGAGGAGACACTGTCCGGCATCGAGACCTTGGCCGGCTCGATGATGGAGGTCAGCGACGACCCTCAGGTCATCGCGGACGCCTACTGGGAGCTTCGCGCACGCGCGGCGGAGCTCGATCTCCCTGCCGCCCGCCGTGTCCTGGAGCAGCGGTACGGCGCTCCTGCCGTGGCCCAGCAGTTGATGGACGTGTACCTGGACCGTCCGTCGGCCCCATCAGCTGTCAAGGCGCCGGGCTCCCCCGAGGCAGACGTCGCCGCGGCGGAGGAACCGCAGGCCCCCGGCCTTTCCGCTCCCCTCGGGTCTGCGGAACCGGAGACCTCCGCCGGCCCACTTGCCATAGGGGCCGAGAGGGTCGGCAGGGCTGTGCTGCTCGCGCTCGCACCTCCCAAACCACGCCGTATCGCGGACTTCGCAAACCACCTGCTGGAACGTGGTGTGCACGTCACAGTGGTGACCGCCAACAACTCCGCGTGGCAGCGCACCGGCCTGGACCCGCGCGTGGCCATGGTCAGCATCGAGCAGGGCGAGAAGCGGCTGCTGATCCCCCGTGGTGAACGCTTCGTCGTCTACAAGGCACCGCGTGCCCTGCTCGGTAGAGCTCGCAGGACGGCCCGGAAGCGGAGGACGGCCATCACCTCCGAACTCGCTGTCGCTGCCACGCAGCGGATGCACAGCAGGGCAGCCAACGCGTTCCACAAGAACGTGTTCAACCGCGGGTACCGCGAGGTGAGGCCGCAACTGCTCGCCCGCATCGCTCGGCGCAAGGCACTTCCCGAACTCCGGCTGGACCTCACTGATCACGTGTTCGTCTGTGACATCAACAGCACCGTGACCGGCTGGAAGTGGGCCAAGTCGTACCCGAACCTCACGGTGACCACGAACCTCGACCGGACGATCTACGCGACACCGAAGGCCTGACAGGGGCGGGTTGCGGGCCCGGGCTCCATTCCAGGGCCCACAGCCGGTGAAAAGCAGAAAGCTGATGCCCGAATCATTAGGATTCGGGCATCAGCTATTCGTCGGGCATTGCCGAGCTATTCCGTGACCGGACGGCCCACGATTTCCCTCAGCCGTTCCTCGAACGGGATGAGGACTGCTTCTCGCGTATAGATGTCAGCGTGCCTGCGCGCTGCTTCACGCTGCTCCGGCGTGAGATCCCTGGCGGCCTTTCCGGCCGCCACCATTGATGCGGCCAGGGCATCCACATCGAGACCGTTCGCGTTGAACCACAGGGGATAGCCTTCAAGCACGTCTTGAGCGGCGATATCAGGCGCGTGCACGGAAACGATGGGGTGCCCGAACGCCATGTACTCAAAGATTTTTCCGGAGGTCACGTACTTACCGCCGCCGGCCAGGAAGACCAGAACATCGGCGTCCTCGTAGACCTGGCCCACATCCGTCTTGGACACCGGGCCGCAGTAGCGCAGACCGGTGTCCTCCTCACCGCGCTCGCGGGCGGCGTCGTCAAGCCCGAGGCGTATGAGCAGGGACTGCGGGCTGTTCTTGAAGAAGCCAAGGTGGCCATGGATCTGCAGCTCGGCGTCGGCAAGCTCCGGGTGCCGACGGGCCATCTTGAAGGCGTCAGCCATCTCCTCGACCGGCTGCTTGGCGGTCAGTGTGCCCAGGTAGGCGAATTTGAGCGGCCGCTGCGGCTGGTCGGTGGCGATCGGGGTTTCGCCCTGTTCCACCGCCCCGGCGGCAGGGATCACGTCGGCGTCCCAGCCGTTGGGGACTACCATCATGCGTTCCGCCACATCCGGGTAACGATCCGCGTGCCAGCCGCGCAGGGCTTCGTTCACGAAGACCGCGGCGGAGGCCTTCTCCAGGCACTTCCTTTCCCAGTTCCAGGCGATGTGGTCCTCAGGGAAAGCGGGCTCGTCCGTGAACAGGTCCAGTGTCCATGAATCGCGGTAGTCCATGACGAAGGGGACACCGGTGAGCCGGTTGAACAGCCAGGCGGCGCCGAAGGAGGCGAACGGGTTTCCGGTCGCCACGACCACGTCGAAACGCTTCCTGGCGTGCAGCTTCAGGCCGCGGGCCACTGACGCCCATGCCCACGAAGCGTAACGCTCGGGGAAGATCTTCTCCTGGCCGAACTCGTAGAAACGCTTCGCCATGAGCGGGAACGTACGACGCAACTTGCTGTAGCTGCGCAGGTCCTGCTGCCACGAATACTGATTCAGCGAGGGCCGCTCGACACGGATCCGAGGGTCGACCGTTTCCGAAAGCCCCTCGTCGACCGATCCGATGATGTCGTAGAGGAAGTCGAGGGGGGCGGCGCAGACCGTGACATCCCAGTCGTTCGCCGCCAGATGGTTAGCTGTTGCCCTGGCCCGGTATACGCCACTCGCACGAGACGGCGGGAAGTAGAAGGCCAGATACAGTACCCGGAGGCGTCGGCCACTACGGTTGTTCATCGAAGTCCCTATCGGAGGCGATCAGCGACTGCTGAGAGTTCGGGGTGCGTCGTAATCCAGGCCGTAGCAGACTCGCGGGGCGGCCTCGTTGCCCGCCCACGCACCCAGCAGCTGCACGGCACGGGGCACGGAGAGCGCGTCACTCACGACCAGCAGGTCGAGCCCCCCATGTGCCTCGAAAACTGCGCGAACCATACGGGCCCGCGCATCCGGCCACAACCGGCGGTGGAGAGGGACGAAGACCTTGCGGTGCAGCCTGCCGGCGACACCCCGCTCATACGACTTGAGCACCCGTCGCGCACCGCCGCGCAAGGGCCCTCGCCCGACGGCCCGGGCAGTCGCCCGCGGCGCCCTGTAGAGCACTGCGTGCTCCACCCGCCTCGGCAGATGGCGTGCCTCCAGCGCGGCCAGCGTGGTCACCACGACTCCGGGCGCGAACTGGGCACCGGCCCAAGCCTGCTTCTTACCTACGACCACCATGACCCGGGCACCGTTCGACACGGCCTCGGCTGACTCCTCCAGCACGGCGCGCTTCCGCGATCCGTCCAGGGCCAGGAACAGAACCTGCATGTCACTCCATCAATCGAGGGCGCCGGCGCATTCGGTACCCTCGCTCCGGCCCTGAGCCGATGCGGGGAACCAGAGCCGGTAATGAGCTTCAGCAACGGCCTCGTAGCCGTAGCGGCCTGCCAGGACTTCTTGGGCGTGACGCAGGTCCAGGCCGCGCTCGAAACGCTCGCGGAGCCTCCAGTAGCCCTCGCTGATCGACTCCGCGTTCTCTTCGACGTCGATAAGTTCGCCGGCATCTTCCTCTATGCCGGCGAGCGTCTCCTCGGGGCCGCCGCACCGGGTGACGAGGACCGGCATGCCCGCGGCCACCGCCTCCACCACGGTCATGCCGAACGTCTCGTAACGGCTGGGGTGCACCAGGAGATCGTGTTCCCGCATCAGCGTCAGCGCCTGCGCGGGCGGAACGGCTCCGAGGAATTCGACAGAGTCGGAAAGGCCCAGCTCCGCGACCCGCTCCGTGAGCTGCGCCCGCAGCTCACCCTCGCCCACCATGGTGAGCTTCAGCTGGGGATCCTTGGCGTGGCATTGAGCGAAGGCCTCGATCAGCCAGGCGACACCCTTGCGCGGGATCAGGCCGCCCAGGAAGAGCCACCGCTGCAGAGCGGTGACCGGTGCGGCGCGCTGTGTGTCGAACGAGATCGGGTTGGGAATCTGTTGGATCTTGTCCGCGTGGTGCGGGAACTCCGCAGCGAGCACATTCCGGATCGGGTCACCGACGGCGAAGAAGCCGTCGACCCGGTGCAGGAGCTCGTCGTACAGGGCGCGTGCTTCCGGTTCGGCCAGCACGCGGTCCAAGTAGGTGGCGTGCTCGGTGACGAACACACGGGCCCCGGGGCGGGCGTTCTGCAGGGCCGCCCACCCTCCGGGAAGCCCGACATGTGCGTGCACCACGGGCGCGTCGATGGGCTTGCCACCAAGAGCCGCACGCAACTGTCGTTCATGGTTTCGGGCCAGTGGCCCGAATTGCTGCGAACGCGGAGTGGTGACGGCGAGATGCACGAGTTGCGCACCCCCCACGGTCGGCACCGACCGGACAGCGAGAGGGGCCAGGGTACGGTTGGCGGCTTCCACCACTTCCACGGTGTGCTGGTCCATCCGGGAAACCCAGGTGTCGCAGTGATAGACGTCCATGCTGTCGCAGCCCGGAGCGGTCGCGTCGACCATGGCTTGGACGAACGCCCCTCGGAAAGGCAGCTGCCGCGAGGGGTACCACGGCGTGACAACAGCCGCGTCCCGAGACGCTGCCTCACTCATTTTTGACTTCTTCCCTAGCACAACCGGTAGGAAGACACTTTATCATCGGGGCGATTCCCAACAGTAATCGCGTCTCGCCCGCAGTTGCGTCGAGCGGCACCCTGTAAAACACGTAGCCTGCCGGTATCCATCTCTGCAAGGAGCACAAACACCGTGAAGGTCCTTAGCGTCGTCGGGGCGCGCCCTCAGTTGGTCAAGCTCGCGCCGATCGCTGCAGCGTTCGCCGGAACCGGGCATCAGCATGTAATCGTGCACACAGGCCAGCATTACGACGCGGACCTGTCCGATGTCTTCTTCTCCGGCCTGGGCATCCCCGACCCGGATGTTCACCTCGGCATCGGTTCCGGCAGCCACGGCACTCAGACCGGCGGAGTACTCACGGCCATGGATCCGGTGCTCGAAGCCGAACGGCCCGACTGGGTTCTGGTGTACGGGGACACGAATTCGACGCTGGCCGGTGCGCTCTCCGCCGTCAAGATGCACCTTCCGGTGGCCCACCTGGAAGCCGGCCTGCGTTCCTTCAACCGCCGGATGCCGGAGGAGCACAACCGCATCCTCACCGATCACGCGGCCGACCTCCTCCTCGCCCCGACACAGGAGGCCATGCGCCACCTCGCCGGCGAAGGGCTGTCCGAGCGCTCCGTGCTGGCCGGCGACGTCATGGTGGATGTATGTCTGCGCATCCGGGACGCGGTCACGGCCGGTGAGCACCCGAAGCCCGTGCTGCCGGAGGGCATCGACCCGGGCGCGCCCTACCTGCTGGCGACCCTCCACCGGCCTGACAACACCGACTCCCCTGAGCGGCTCGCGGCACTGCTCGACTCGCTGGCAGCTCTGCCCGTGCCGGTGGCTCTGCTGGCACACCCCCGCCTCGTCGCACGCGCCGAGGAACACGGTATCGATTTGAACCGCGGTTCCCTGCACGCCGGGAGGCCGCTCCCCTACGCCGGTCTGGTGGCCGCGGTCATGGGCTCCGCCGGTGTGGTCACGGACTCGGGCGGACTACAGAAGGAGGCCTTCCTCCTGGACCGCGTCTGCACGACCATCCGTCCGGAGACCGAGTGGGTGGAGACGCTTGAGGGTGACTGGAACCAGCTGGTTCCCGACCCGCACCAGCTCTCGGCCTCCGCATGGGCCGACATCGCGCTGCGCCCCACCCCGGCCACGGACCGCGGCCTGCCCTACGGCGACGGCAAGGCGGCCGAGCACGTGGTCGCGCTTCTGGAGCGCCACCGCCGCTGACCCGAAGCCCCGTGACGCGAGTACGTCCGCGCCCGTCGGAACGACGCGCGTCACGGGTCCCGGGCAGGCACCGACGCCGGTCAGTCCCTGGCCATCTCATCCGCGACGAAGTGACGGAGCCACTTCCGGAAACCGGGGCCAAGGTCTTCGCGTTCGCAGGCCAGTCCCACGATGGCCCGCAGATAGTCGCCTCGGTCCCCTGTGTCGTAGCGCCGCCCGTCGAAGACGACCCCGTGGACCGGCCCGCCCAGCTTCTCGTCGCCTGCCAGTTCCTGCAGGGCGTCGGTCAACTGGATCTCGCCCCCCCTGCCGGGTTCCGTCCGGTTCAGGACGCCGAACACGGATGGGTCCAGCACGTACCGGCCGATCACCGCGAGATTGCTCGGGGCGTCCGCAGGATCGGGCTTCTCGACGAGCCCGGTGATCCGGACGACGTCCGGATCACCGGTCCTCTCGGCGGCAGCGCAGCCGTACAGGTGCACCTGCTCAGGGGCGACTTCCATCAGCGCGACAACGTTGCCGCCTTCACGCCCCTGGACCTCGATCATCCGGGCCAGCAGCGGGTCGCGGGGGTCGATGAGGTCGTCTCCGAGAAGTACTGCGAACGGCTCGTCCCCGACGTGCGGTTCCGCGCAGAGCACCGCATGTCCGAGTCCCCTCGGGTCCCCCTGGCGCACGTAGTGCATCGTGGCAAGTTCACTCGATTCCTGGACCTTCAGCAGCCGCTCGGCGTCGCCCTTGCGCGTGAGGGCCGACTCCAGTTCGTAGTTGCGGTCGAAGTGGTCCTCCAGGGGACGCTTGTTACGACCGGTGATCATCAGGACGTCGGACAGACCAGCTGCGGCGGCCTCCTCCACGACGTACTGGATGGCCGGCTTGTCCACGACCGGGAGCATTTCCTTGGGCGTGGCCTTGGTGGCCGGCAGGAAACGCGTCCCGAGACCTGCGGCGGGGATGACAGCTTTCTTGATCATGTGTGCCCGATGCTCGCTTTCCTGGGCAACGAGAGGGCCCCGGCGCCGGGCGCCGGGGCCTCCTGTACGGAACGGACGGGCTCAGCCGCCGATGACGACGCGGCGGACACCGGCCCAGTTGGCCGGGTCCGTCGTGCGGCGTCCGTCGACCAGGACGCGGACGTCGGGGAGGTCGGCGGAGGCCAACTCGCGGTACTCCGCGTGGTCAGCCTGGAGGATCGCGGCGGTGACGGTCTGCTCCTCGTGCGGCACGAGGCCGTGCGCCGTCAGCTCGTCGGCCGTGTACATCGGGTCCGAGACGAACGGCACGGCGCCACGGGCCTTCAGCGCCTCCACGACGCCGAAGACACCGGAGAAGGCGGTCTCCTTGACTCCGCCTCGGTAGGCGGCACCCAGCACCAGCACACCGACGCCGTCCAGGTCGCCGTAGGCGGCGGCCAGCAGGTCCACGGAGTACTCGGGCATCGCGGCGTTGGCCTCGCGGGCCGAGCGCACGACGGTCGCCTCCGGGTCGTTCCACAGGTACATCCGCGGGTAGATCGGGATGCAGTGGCCGCCGACGGCGATGCCCGGCTGGTGGATGTGGCTGTAGGGCTGGCTGTTGCAGGCCTCGATGACCTTCTTGACGTCGATGCCGTTCTTGTCGGCGAACCGGGCGAACTGGTTGGCCAGACCGATGTTGACGTCGCGGTAGGTGGTCTCGGCGAGCTTGGCAAGCTCGGAGGCCTCCGCCGTACCGAGGTCCCAGACGCCGTTCGGACGCGGCAGGTCCTCACGGTCGTCGAAGTCGAGCACCGCCTCGTAGAACTCCACGCCACGCTGCGAGGACGCCTCGTCGATGCCGCCCACGAGCTTGGGGTAGCGGCGCAGGTCGGCGAAGACACGGCCGGTGAGCACCCGCTCCGGGGAGAAGACCAGGTGGAAGTCGCGCCCGGGGGTGAGACCCGAACCCTCGGCGAGCATCGGCGCCCAACGGGTGCGAGTGGTGCCGACCGGCAGCGTGGTCTCGTAGCTGACGAGGGTGCCGGGCTTCAGGCCTGCGGCGATGGCCTTGGTCGCGGCATCCATCCAGCCGAAGTCCGGGGTGCCCTCGGCGTCCACGAAGAGCGGGACGACGACCACGACGGCGTCCGACACGGCGACCGCGGCGGTGGTGTCGGTGGTCGCCGAGAGGAGGCCCGCTCCCACGGTCTCCTTGAGCTGGACGTCCAGGTCGTGCTCGCCGGGGAACGGCTCGGTGGCCGCGTTGACCAGCTCGACGACCTTCTCGTTGACGTCCGCGCCAATGACCTTGTGGCCCTTGGCCGCGAACTGCACGGCGAGCGGAAGGCCGATCTTGCCGAGCGCGACTACACAGATGTTCATCGGGTTACTTTCCTCTTCAGCCTGGACAGCATGTGGCGCAGCCGCTTGCCCGCGCCAGGTTTGATTTCCCACAGGGGCGCCGTGGTGATCACCAGTCGGCCCTTGGGGTTCTGGTTCGCCGACACCCTGTATGGGACCGCCTGCCGCCAGCGGCGGGCCAGGGGCAGCGGCTCTCCACCGGTCTTGACCGGGATCTCGTAAGTCGAGCCTGCCACGTCCACGTACAGGCGGACGCCGAGCTTGGCCTTCGCGGCACGGACCGGGATCCGGCCACGCACCGTGGTCGCCTGACCGTCGCCACTCACAGCGAGAGTGAACTCCCCCTCCGGCAATGAAAGTTCGTGACCAACTGGCAACCGGCGAGCACCGGGCTTGTCCGCACTCTTCGGCATGGCGCCCTTGGCCAGACGCACCGTGAGGGAGCCGGTGTCACCCAGGACACCCACCCGGGCGGTGAGGACCAGGTGCAGGTCGTCCCCGGACTGGTCCCACTCGGCATCGACCAGCTCGGTCCCTTGAGCCAGCCGCCCGGCCACGGACTCGCCGACCAGCTCGTAGTGCCGGTCGGGAAGCCTTGGTGCGGCACGGCGGAAACCGGGGTACATGGCGAAGGCCCGGCCGTCCTCGATCCAGAAGGGCGGAGCGCCGTGCCCCGCCTCCTCCGTGATGGCCCGTACCAACTCATCGACCGCGCCGACCTGGGCGAGACAGATCCGCACCCGGCGTGTGACGTCCAAGGAGTCCCTGAGCTCATCCGTGAGGTAGTCGTCGGCGAGCGTCGCGATCCCGTCACAGACCTCGCGCTGTGTGCCGGGGTCCAGCGTCGGGAAATCGTCCTGGATGAGCTTTGCGAGCTCCCAGGTGAAGTGCCGCTTGAAGAGCGCGTCCCTCTGCGGGCCCGCGGCCACGAGCGAGGACGCATGCCTCATGATCGCAGCCGTGCAGCGCAACCGGGACAGGTGGTTGGCCCTGTAGGTGATGTTGCTGGCGTCCCCGCGCTTCACCGCGTAGTAGTAGGTGTAGTCGGCGAGCACGGAGATCTTCCGTGCGCGGACGCACGCCTCGATGGTGAAGGGCTGGTCGCTCCCTACCGGCAGGTCCTCGGGGAAGCGCAGTCCATGTTCCTCCACCAGCGCACGTCTGAAGAGCTTGGTGTTCGCCAGCGCGAAGGGCAGCGCCGAGTCGTAGAAACTGACGTCCGGATCGCTCTTCTTGAAGAGCGCCTGGTGGACGTAACGACCGTTGGTGCCGACCATCTTGCCCACCACGACGTCGGAGCCGTGCTTGTCCGCACACTCCACCATGCGTTGCAGCGCCTCCGGACCGAGGTAGTCGTCGGAACCGATGAAGTACACGTACCGCCCCGTGGCCACCTCCAGGGCACGGTTGCTCGGCGCTGCCGGACCGCCGGAGTTCTCCTGGTGGAGAACCTTGACGGTGCCCGGGTATTCCGCCGCGAAGCGGTCCAGTTCCGCACCGCTCCCGTCAGTGGATCCGTCGTCCACGGCGATGACTTCAAGTCGGTCCACACCGATGCTCTGCCCCACGAGCGAGTTCAGGCACTCGGTGAGGTATGGCATCGTGTTGTACACGGCCACGACCACGGAAACATCAGGGTCGGTCAATTGGCCACGCCCTCGGTCTCTCTGTCCTCCAGTCGGACCGAGTGACCGGCCGACGCGGATTCCAGTACCGCGGCAGCCACCTCGACCGTACGCAGTCCCTGCCGCAGCGTGCAGATGTCGGCCGCCTCGCCCCGGACCGCGTCCCTGAAGAGCTCGTGCTCGACCAGCAGCGGCTCCCGCTTCGGGATCGCGTAACGGATCATGTCGCCCTCGGAGACACCGCGGAACGCCCGCAGCGCCTCCCATTCGGTGGTCACCGCCGCGTTCGAGTGGAACGTGAGGTCCGCGGTGAGGGTGTCGGCGATGTAGCAGCCGCGCTCGCCGGTGACCGACGTGAAGCGCTCCTTGAGCGGGCTCAGCCAGTTGACCAGGTGGTTGACCATGGTCCCGTCGGAGAGCTGGCCCACGGCGGAGACCATGTCCTCGTGCGGACGGCCGGACTTGGAGACGGTGTGGGCCGCGATCGACGCGTACGTACGGCCGGTCACCCAGCCCGTCAGGTCGATGTCGTGCGTGGCCAGGTCCTTGACCACGCCGACGTCCGCGATGCGGTGCGGGAAGGGGCCCTGGCGTCGGGTGACGACCTGGAAGACGTCGCCGAGTTCGCCTGCCTCCAGTCGGCTGCGCAGCGAGCGCAGTGCCGGGTTGCAGCGCTCGATGTGCCCGACGCCCGCGACCAGGCCGCGTGACTCGAAGGCCTCGACGAGGCGGCGGGCGCCCTCGACGGTGTCGGCCAGCGGCTTCTCGATCAGGGCGCAGACGCCCGCGTCGGCGAGCTGGAGGCCGACCTCTTCGTGCAGGGCGGTCGGGCAGGCCACGACCGCGTAGTCGATGCCGAGCGCGATGAGCTCGTCGACGGCCGACAGCACGGGGGCGCCCTGCGCCCAGCCGTTCTTGTCGCCCATCGGGTCGACGACGCCGACCAGTTCGACGCCTTCGAGGCCGGCGAGGACCCGGGCGTGGTTACGCCCCATGGAGCCGAGGCCGATCAGGCCGGCCCGCAGTACGGCGGTGCTCACAGGCTCTCCCCCAGTGCGTTCACTGCGTTCACGATGCGTTCGAGGTCACCCTCGCCGAGCGACGGGTGGACGGGGAGCGAGACGACCTCGGCGGCGGCCCGCTCGGTCTCGGGCAGGTCCCAGTTGCGGCCGGCCTTCTGGTCCGGCTCCCAGTACGGCTTCAGCCGGTGGATCGGGGTCGGGTAGTAGACGGCGTTGCCGATGCCCGCCTCCGTGAGCTTGGCCATGGCCGCCTCACGGTCACCCTGCACCCGGATCGTGTACTGGTGGTAGACGTGGCGGGCGCCTTCGGCGACCGGCGGCTTCGTCACGTTCGCGGCGGTGATGTGCGCGTCGAGGTACGCGGCGTTGGCGCGGCGCTGCTCGGTCCAGCCACCGACCTTGGTGAGCTGCACGCGGCCGACGGCGGCGGCCACGTCGGTCATGCGCATGTTGGCACCGACGATCTCGTTGGCGTACCGCTGCTCCATGCCCTGGTTGCGCAGGAGGCGCAGGGTGCGGGCGAGTTCGGCGTCCGCCGTGGTGACCATGCCGCCCTCGAGGGCGTGCATGTTCTTCGTCGGGTAGAAGCTGAACGTTCCGCCTTCGCCGAACGCGCCGACGGGGGTGCCGTTCAGGGCCGCGGCGTGCGCCTGGCACGCGTCCTCGACGACGGCCAGCTTGTGCTTCGCGGCGATGGGCATGAGCTTGTCCATGGCAGCCGGGTGACCGTAGAGGTGCACCGGCATGACGGCGGCCGTGCGCGGGGTGACGGCTGCCTCGACGGCGGCCGGGTCCAGGCCGAAGCTGCCGGGCTCGATGTCGGCGAACACCACGTCGGCGCCGACGAGTCGGACGGCGTTGGCGGAGGCGGCGAACGAGAAGGACGGGACGATCACCTCGTCGCCCGGACCGATGCCCAGGGCGAGCAGGAGCATGTGCAGCGCGGAGGTACCGGAGTTGACGGCGACGCAGTGGCGGCCGTCGACCAGCTCGGAGAAGCCCTCCTCGAAGGCGGCTACCTCCGGGCCCTGCACCACGCGACCGCTGCGCAGCACACGTACCGCGGCCTCGATCTCCTCTTCACCGATGACCGGGCGGGCAGCAGGAATCGGCTGCTCGTTGATGCTCGTCATGGACGTCCTCCTTGAACACCGCAAGAGCTCTTCACAGGCAGAGATCTGGGGTGCGGGACGTCTCACGAGGCCGCGCATAACCCCGCCGGCGCGAATGCCGACGCCCTACCGAGGAAACTGGGCCCGGTCGGTCCTGAACCGGGCCGGTCACCGACCGTAGTTCCCATACGGGAACTTCACAGCCAGCGACCGCCGTCACATTATCAGGGATTTCTCAGGTGATTTCGGGCCCGTTAACCGGCTACTGCATCAGTTCTGAAACAAAGCACGTGTCCCGCCCCGAAGGCTTCGGGGCGGGACACGGATCGATGAACAACCGGTTACGGAATGCCCGGCAGGCGAATCAGTCGGAGTCGGCCGCCGGGGCCGAAACCGTCACGGAAGGCGACGACTGCTCGGTGGCGACGGTCTTCTTCGCCGCCGCCTTCTTCGTCGTCGTCTTCTTCGCCGTGGCCTTCTTCGCGACCGTCTTGGTGGCGGTCTTCTTGGCCGGTGCCTTCTTGGCCGTTGCCTTCTTGGCGGTCTTCCGCGCCGCGGTCTTCTTGACCGGCGCTTCCGATTCCGTCTGTCCGGCATCCGAGGAGTCCGGCGTGTCGGATCCGGTGGCTGCGACGACCACGGCCGACGCCTCCTCGGTTCCGGCAGGCGAACCGGCCGGAGCGGTGGCCTTGCGGGTCGCCCGGCGACGGGCACGCGGCGGTGCGGCGGGAGCGGACTCCTCGTCGGCCGCCGGGGCCTCGGGCGCCTTCGTGTCCTCCGAGGGTGCGGGCGCCGGGGCCGCTGGGGCCTCGACGACCGGGTCCTCGACGGCGACGGGCTCCGTCGCGGGCTCGGCCGGCTGCACCGGAGGCGTCACGTCGGCCTGCTTGGGCGAGCCCGCCGGAGCGGTCGCCTTGCGGGTCGCCCTGCGGCGCGTCCGGGCCGGCGCGGCCTCGGCCTCGGGGGCGGCGGGTGCCTCCACCGGGGCCTCGGTGACCGGTTCGGACCGGGGCTTCTCCTCGGTAACCGGGGCCGCCGGAGCGGTCTCGGCAGCGGGAGC
The DNA here is from genome assembly GCF_000717245.1 of Kitasatospora papulosa. Lineage (GTDB taxonomy): Bacteria > Actinomycetota > Actinomycetes > Streptomycetales > Streptomycetaceae > Streptomyces > Streptomyces papulosus. Next base: position 488,244 of record NZ_JNYQ01000001.1, on the reverse strand, counting down.
GGTCTCGGCAGCGCGGGCGGGAGCGCCGGCCGGAGCCGTCGCCTTGCGGGTCGCGCGCCGGCGGCCACGGCCGCGGGACGCCGCCGCCTCGGCCTCGGCCGGGCTGCTGTACAGCTCCTCGTCGGCCACGAACTCCGGCTCGGGCAGGGCCACCGGGGCGGCGACCTCGGCGGCCACCTCTGCCTCGGTCTCGGTCCCGACCTCGGCCGGCTGCTCGGCGTGCGCGTGCTCCTGGCCGTGCTCGTGCTCGTGCCCGGCGCCGCGGCCGCGCTTCTTGGACCTCTTGCCGCCACCGCCGCCCGTGGACGTGGGCTGCTCCATGTGGACGATCACACCGCGCCCGTTGCAGTGGACACAGGTCTCGGAGAAGGACTCCAGCAGGCCCTGGCCCACCCGCTTGCGGGTCATCTGGACCAGGCCCAGCGACGTGACCTCGGCGACCTGGTGCTTCGTGCGGTCGCGTCCCAGGCACTCCAGGAGCCGCCGCAGGACAAGGTCCCGGTTGGACTCGAGCACCATGTCGATGAAGTCGACGACCACGATGCCGCCGAGGTCGCGCAGCCGCAGCTGGCGCACGATCTCCTCGGCCGCCTCCAGGTTGTTCTTGGTGACGGTCTCCTCGAGGTTTCCGCCCTGCCCGGTGAACTTGCCGGTGTTGACGTCGACGACGACCATCGCCTCGGTCTTGTCGATCACCAGCGAGCCGCCGCTCGGCAGGTAGACCTTGCGGTCCAGCGCCTTCATCAGCTGCTCGTCGATGCGGTACGTCGCGAAGACGTCGACCTCGGACGTCCAGCGCGAGAGGCGGTCCGTCAGGTCCGGCGCCACGTGCGAGACATAGCCGTGGATGGTCTCCCAGGCGTCGTCACCGCTGACGATCACCTTCGAGAAGTCCTCGTTGAAGATGTCCCGGACGACCCGGACGGTCATGTCCGGCTCGCCGTACAGCAGCGTCGGCGCGTTCGAGCTGCTGGTGTTCTTCGCCTTCTTCTGGATCTCTTCCCACTGCTGCTGCAGCCGCTCGACGTCACGGCGCAGCTCGTCCTCGCTCGCGCCCTCGGCGGCGGTCCGCACGATGACGCCCGCGTCCTCGGGAACGATCTTCTTGAGGATGGTCTTCAGCCGGGCGCGCTCGGTGTCGGGCAGCTTGCGGCTGATGCCGGTCATGGAGCCCTCGGGCACGTAGACCAGGTAACGGCCGGGCAGCGAGACCTGGCTGGTCAGGCGGGCGCCCTTGTGGCCGATCGGGTCCTTCGTCACCTGGACGAGGACGGACTGGCCGGACTTCAGCGCGGTCTCGATACGACGCGGCCCGTGGGCCATGCCGAGCGCCTCGAAGTTGACCTCACCCGCGTACAGGACGGCGTTGCGGCCCTTGCCGATGTCGACGAACGCGGCCTCCATGGACGGCAGTACGTTCTGCACCTTGCCCAGGTAGACGTTGCCGACGTAGCTCGTCGCCTGCTCCTTGTTGACGTAGTGCTCGACGAGCACGTTGTCCTCGAGGACGCCGATCTGGGTGCGCTCGCCGCTCTGGCGGACGACCATGACGCGCTCGACGGCCTCACGGCGGGCCAGGAACTCGGCCTCGGTGATGATCGGGACGCGGCGGCGGCCCTGCTCACGGCCCTCGCGGCGGCGCTGCTTCTTGGCCTCCATCCGGGTCGATCCCTTGATGGACTGGACCTCGTCGAAGCCGGTGCCGGGCTCGCGCTCGGCCTCCTTCTTGCGGGGCTCGCGGACCTTGACGACGGTGCGCTCCGGGTCGTCCGTGCCCGTGGCCGTGTCCTCACCGGAGGCGTCACCGCTGCGGCGGCGACGGCGACGGCGACGACGGCTGCTGCTGGAGCCCGAGGCGGACTCGTGCTCGTCGTCCTCGTCGTCGTCGTGGGACTGCTGCGCCTCGTCCTCGGAGTGGTCCGCGGCGCTGTCGTCCTGCTGCTCCGCGTCGTCCGTGTCGTTGGCCTCGCCTCGACGGCGACGGCGGCCACCACGACGGCGACGGCGCGAGGGCCGGTCCCCGTACTCGTCCGTCTCGTCGCCCTCGTGCTCGGCGTCCGCCTCGGACTCCTGCTCGTCCTCGGCGGTGACGGCGGGCTGCTCGGCCGGAAGGGTGACCGGGGTGGCGGCCGGCTCGGTCTCGACGGCCTCGCCCCGACGGCGGCGGCGACGGCGCGAACCGCCCTGGGAGCCGGACTCGGACTCGGCGGGGGCGACCTCGGCAGTCTGCTCGGCCTTGCGCGGCGCGCGCTCGGCGGTCAGCTGCTCCTCGGTCTCGTCGCTCTCGTCGTACGCCGTGGCGGGGCCCGCGGCCGCCGCCGCGGCGGCGGCGGTCTCCGGGGTCTGGAACATCGGCTCGGCGAAGACCGGGGCCTGGAACACGGCCACTGCGGGGCGGGTGGCACGACGGCCCTTACGGGCGGGCTCCTCGGCCTTGCCGGTGAACTCGGGACGGCCCGCGGCGGCGGTGGCCCGGCGGCGCTGACGGCCTCGGGGCGCGGCCTCCTCGACCTGCTCGGTCTCGGTGGCCAGCTCCTCGGCGACGGCGGCGGGAAGGCTCTCGGCCTTCTCTGCGGCGACCTCGGCCACCTCCTCGGCGGGCTGCGGGGAACCGGCCGGCGCGCTCGCCTTGCGGGAGGCGCGGCGACGGGTACGCGCCGGCGGCGCGGCCTCGTCGGCCTCCTCGTTCCTGGCGGGCTCGGCGCGGGCGGGCTCGGCGCGGGCGGGCTCGGCGGCGGGCTCGCTCACCGGCTCGGCGACGATCTCGGCCGGGGCCTCGGCGGTCTGCGCACCCTGCGGCGCACCGGCAGGGGCCGAAGCACGGCGGCGGGTACGGCCGCGCGGGGCGGCCACGGGCTCGGCGGCCTCTTCGGCCGTGGCCTCGGGGGCCTTCACGGGCTCGGTCGCGGCGGTGTCCTGCGTGACGGTCTCGGCGGACCGGGGCGCACCCGCGGGAGAGGTGGCCTTACGCGTGGCACGGCGGCGGCCGCGGGGGGCCTCCACGACGGGGGCCTCGACGGTCTCCTCGGCCTCTTCGGCCTCCTCCTCGGCCGGTGCGGTCTCGGTGACCGGCTCCACGACCTCGGCGGCCTGCGGCGCACCCGCCGGGGCGGTCGCCTTGCGGACCGCACGACGACGGGCACGCGCCGGAGGCGCGGCCTCGACCGTTTCGGTGGTCTCCTCGGCCTCCTCCTCGGCCGGAGCGGTCTCGGCGACCGGCTCCACGACCTCGGGGGCCTGCGGCGCACCCGCCGGGGCGGTCGCCTTGCGGACCGCACGGCGACGAGGACGCGCCGGCGGCGCGGCCTCGGCCTCCGCCGTTCCGGCGTCGGCGGCCGGTGCGGCGGGCGTGACGTCCTCGGGGGCAGCCGCACCCGGCGCGCCCGACGGCGGGCCCGCGGGGCGGGACGCGGCGCGGCGCCTGCGGCGCGGCGGCAGCTTGTCCCCGGGGGCGTTGTTGTCCTCCGCGTTCGCGGGGTTTCCGGTGGTACCGGCTTCGTTCGGCTCGTGCATGCGGGCGGTTCTCCCGTCGCGCTCCCGGGCGCCGCGCCTTGTTCCGGTCCGACGCGATGCGCGTGATGTACGCGATACCGCCGTCCGGGGCGCGGGCGCCGCACGGGAGCTGATGTCTGGCTCGCCGGTTCCGTACGCGCTACGCACGGCCTGGCGAAAGTCTTATGGGGCGGTGCGCGGCCCGACCCAGGTGGCTCCCGAGTCCAAGGGCTGCGCTACAACGACCGCCTTACGCGGAACCTGCACCTTCAGGCGCCGTCGCGGCGGCGGCCGGATCGGCCGTGGTAACGGCCGGGGCTGCCTCGCGGTCGGGCGCGAGCGGGTCGGTCACCGTGCCGGACTCCTCGTCGAAGAGCCCCTGCGCCAGCCTGGTCACCGCTGCGGGGACCGGCGGCGTTAGGTCGGCCACGGCTCGGAGACCGGACAGGACGTCGTCGGGTCGCACGGCAGGTGTCACGTGCCGTACTACCAGCCGCAGTATCGCACAGGGCTTGTCCCCGGACCTATCAGGCTGTGGATCAAGGGCCTGCAGATCGACGACGGCGGCACGGGCGTCGAAGGTCCTCACGCCGTTCTTGGCACGGCGCTGGACCTCGACGGTCTCGGCGTCCATGAAGGCGACGACGGCCTTCTCCGCGTCCTCGGCCGCCACGCCGTCCAGCCGCATCTCCCATACGGAGGCGGTCAGCCGGTCGGCGAGGCCGGAGGTCCTGGCCTCCACGGCGTCGACGACGTCGAGGCCGTCGGGCATCGACGCGTCGAGCAGTGCGCGGAGGGTGTCGGGATCCCGCGCCTCGGTGAGGGCGATCTCCAGGAACTCGGCCTCGCTGCCCGTCCCCGTGGGGGCGGCGTTGGCGTACGACACCTTCGGGTGCGGGGTGAAACCGGCCGAGTAGGCCATGGGCACCTCGGAGCGGCGCAGCGCCCGCTCGAAGGCACGCTGGAAGTCTCGGTGACTGGTGAACCGGAGGCGGCCCCGCTTGGTGTAGCGCAGTCGGATGCGCTGCACCGCCGGTGCGGGCGGCGGGCCTTCGGGCTGTCGCTTGCCCAGTGGTTCTTCTCCTCGGTGCGGGGCGGCCGCGTCGGCGTGCCACCCACGAAGTTCGGGGTGCCCCGGGGTGCCGCTCCGGCTCACCCCCGCCGACGGTTTTGCCGGTGAGCGGGGAGATCTCGGGCGCGGGCGCCGCGCTGGGGACAGTCCTTGTCCTACCCAGGGTACGCGCAGCGGACCCTCCGAGTTCCCGCCCGTCCGTGGCCTGCGGTGTTCCGACCGGTGCGCGCCAGGCGTCCCGGCGGGCGGAGCGGGGCGTAAGCCGGGCTCCGGCCAGGGCGGCGCGGGCGGCGCGTCCCGTTCGCGCCGGGGTGACGCGAACGCCCGGCCCGGGGTCTCCCGGGCCGGGCGTTCGTCACCGGGCTGTCACTCGGAGGGGCCTACTTCACGACGGTCAGCGGCAGGAGCTTCCTGCCCGTGGGGCCGATCTGGATGTCCAGGTCGAGCTGCGGGCACACGCCGCAGTCGAAGCAGGGGGTCCAGCGGCAGTCCTCGACCTCGGTCTCGTCGAGCGAGTCCTGCCAGTCCTCCCAGAGCCAGTCCTTGTCGAGGCCGGAGTCCAGGTGGTCCCAGGGCAGGACCTCCTCGTAGGTCCGCTCGCGGGTGGTGTACCAGTCGACGTCCACGCCGAAGGCGGGCAGCGTCTTCTCGGCGCTCTTCATCCACAGGTCGTAGCTGAAGTGCTCGCGCCAGCCGTCGAAACGGCCGCCGGACTCGTAGACCTCGCGGATGACGGAGCCGACGCGGCGGTCGCCGCGGGAGAGCAGTCCCTCCACGATGCCGGGCTTGCCGTCGTGGTAGCGGAAGCCGATGGAGCGGCCGTACTTCTTGTCGTCGCGGATCTTGTCCCGGAGCTTCTTCAGCCGGGCGTCGGTGTCCTCGGCGCTCAGCTGCGGGGCCCACTGGAACGGGGTGTGCGGCTTGGGCACGAAGCCGCCGATGGAGACGGTGCAGCGGATGTCGTTCTGCCCGGAGACCTCACGGCCCTTGGCGATCACGTTGACCGCCATGTCGCCGATCTGGAGGACGTCCTCGTCGGTCTCGGTGGGCAGGCCGCACATGAAGTACAGCTTCACCTGGCGCCAGCCGTTGCCGTACGCGGTGGCGACCGTACGGATCAGGTCCTCCTCCGAGACCATCTTGTTGATGACCTTGCGCATGCGCTCGGAGCCGCCCTCGGGGGCGAAGGTGAGGCCCGACCTGCGGCCGTTGCGGGTCAGCTCGTTGGCCAGGTCCACGTTGAACGCGTCGACGCGGGTGGAGGGCAGCGAGAGCCCGATCTTGTCGTCCGTGTAACGGTCGGCGAGGCCCTTGGCGATGTCACCGATCTCGGTGTGGTCGGCGGAGGAGAGCGACAGGAGCCCGACCTCTTCGAAGCCGGTGGCCTTGAGGCCCTTCTCCACCATCTCGCCGATGCCGGTGATGCTTCGCTCCCGCACGGGGCGCGTGATCATGCCGGCCTGGCAGAAGCGGCAGCCGCGGGTGCAGCCGCGGAAGATCTCCACGGACATCCGCTCGTGCACCGTCTCGGCGAGGGGGACGAGCGGCTGCTTCGGGTACGGCCATTCGTCGAGGTCCATGACGGTGTGCTTGGACACGCGCCACGGCACGCCGGACCGGTTGGGCACGACGCGGCCGATGCGGCCGTCGGGCAGGTACTCGACGTCGTAGAAGCCGGGGACGTAGACGCCGCCCGTCCTCGCGAGGCGGAACAGCACCTCCTCCCGGCCGCCGGGACGGCCCTCGGCCTTCCAGGCGCGGATGATCTCGGTGATCTCCAGGACCGCCTGCTCACCGTCGCCGATGACCGCGCAGTCGATGAAGTCCGCGATCGGCTCGGGGTTGAACGCGGCGTGGCCGCCCGCCAGCACGATCGGGTGGTCGACGGTGCGGTCCTTGGACTCCAGCGGGATGCCCGCGAGGTCCAGGGCCGTGAACATGTTCGTGTAGCCCAGCTCGGTGGAGAAGCTCAGGCCGAAGACGTCGAACGCGCCGACGGGACGGTGGCTGTCCACGGTGAACTGCGGCACCTTGTGCTCGCGCATCAGCTCCTCGAGGTCCGGCCACACGCTGTACGTGCGCTCGGCGAGGACACCCTCGCGCTCGTTGAGCACCTCGTACAGGATCATGACGCCCTGGTTGGGCAGTCCGACCTCGTAGGCGTCCGGGTACATGAGTGCCCAGCGGACGTCGCATTCGTCCCAGGGTTTGACGGTGGAGTTCAGCTCACCGCCGACGTACTGGATGGGCTTCTGCACATGCGGGAGCAGAGCTTCGAGCTGCGGGAAGACCGACTCGGCAGACATCTGTGGACCTTCGTAGCTGGCAGGGGTGACCACCAAGCGTAACCCGATGCTCAGCCTTTCAGCGCCGCGCGCAGTCCTGGGCGGGACGCCCGTGCCCAGACCTCGGGCAGCTCGCGCTCCCGCGCCCGGGCCGTCGCCTCCTCCCTGCCGTACAGGAGCCCCCAGGTGAAGGCGGACTCCCCCGCGTCGTGCGCCTGGACGGCCAGGGTGCACAGGGCGTCCCTGGCGACGACGCTGTCCTGGTGGTCGCCGAGGACCGACTGCACGGACTTCATCCGCTTGGCGAACCGCTTGGCCGGTCCGCCCAGGGCCGGCCTGGCGGCCTCGGCGGCGTAGCGGACGCGTTTTGCGGCCTTGCGCGCCTCGTGCAGGGCGATGTCGCGCTCCTCGCCCGCGGGCAGGCCCAGGGCGTTCCCGACGCGCGTGGCGAGGCGTTCGTACTCCTTGAGCACGGCGCGGGGCAGGACGTCCCTCGGTCTCCGCGCGGCGGCGGGGCGCAGTGGCGGGTCGGCGAGGAGGCCGTCCAGCGCGTCCAGCAGGGTCAGGTAGCGCTCCGCGTCGAGCACGGCGACGGCCCGCCCGCGCGAAGCGCTGCGCCGGGCCACGGAAGTGAGCCGCAGCCGGGCGTCCACGGGCCCCAGGACCAGGGCCTCCGGCAGCGCGGCGACGCGGGAGCCCAGCCGTGCGTCGAGGACCTCCTGGTCGCGGTCGACGCCCAGCTCGGCGGCGAGCCACTTCAGCTCGTCGCGGAGCGGATCGGTGACGCCGCGGTCGAGCACCTTGCGGTACGTCCTGAGGGCACTGCGCAGTCGGCGGGTGGCGACCCTCATGCGGTGGACGCTGTCGGGCAGGTCCCGGCGTACGGCGGGGTCGAGCTCGACGAGGGCCGTGACCTGGCGGCGTACGTAGGCGAGGACGTGGTCACCGGCGGTGCGCGGGGAGGGTTTACGCCTCTTCGTGCGCCGGGGCTCGTCCGGAGCGGTCTCGGCCAGGGCTCTGGAGAGTTTGGACGGCGCGGCCGCCGGCCGGACGCCGGCCTTGCGCAGCCGCCGCTCGACGGCGTCGAGGAGGGCGGGGTCGGCGTCGTCGGCCAGTTCGACCTCGATCTCGGTCCACGCCGAGGTCGTGCCGCGTCCGTCCTCGGTCAGGCGCTCCGCGAGGACCTCGTCGACGCTCAGCTCGGCGAGCAGGGCGCCGTCCGCGTCGAGGAGGTGGTGGACGTCCCGGGCGGAGAGGATCCGGACGACGGGGTCCACCGGGGTACGGCGCACACGGGAGCGGAGCAGGTCGCCGAGGGCGGGCGGCAGGGCGTCGGTGAGCGGCGCCCGGATCTCGTCGCGTACGTCGGCGGAGACGGGGATCTTGAGGTGCCATCCGGCGTCGTCACCGCCGGTCCTGCGCCGGAGCGTCAGGGAGTCCGCGGCGAGCCGGAGGTCCACGGTGTCGTAGTAGACGGCGTCGAGTTCGCTGAGGCCCCGGTGGACGACGGCCGAGACCCCGGCCGCACGGGTCAGGTCCGGCAGCCGGGTCTCGGGAGTCGCTTCGTACTTCCGCTCGACCTCGCGCTTCGCGTCCGTCATATGACGAATCTATCCGCGATGCCCCGGGATATGCAGGGCGGAGTGAATCGCTCAGGCCGACATCGGCCGTTGCACCTTGATCGACTGGAGCAGCCCGATCGCCACCCAGACGGCGAACATCGACGAGCCTCCGTACGAGACGAACGGCAGGGGCAGTCCGGCCACCGGCATGATCCCGAGGGTCATCCCGATGTTCTCGAAGGACTGGAAGGCGAACCAGGCGATGATGCCGGCGGCCACGATCGTGCCGTAGAGCTCGGTCGTACCGCGGGCGATACGGCAGGCGCGCCACAGGACGACACCGAGCAGGACGATGATCAGCCCGGCTCCGAGGAAGCCAAGTTCCTCGCCCGCGACGGTGAAGACGAAGTCCGTCTGCTGTTCGGGGACGAACTGGCCCGTCGTCTGGGACCCGTTGAAGAGCCCCGTGCCGGTGAGGCCGCCGGAGCCGATGGCGATGCGGGCCTGGTTGGTGTTGTAGCCGACGCCCGCCGGGTCGAGCGCCGGGTTGGCGAAGGCCGCGAAGCGGGCGATCTGGTAGTCGTCGAGGACGCCGAGCTGCCAGACGGCCACCGCGCCCGCAGCGCCCGCGCCGAGGAGCCCGAAGACCCAGCGGTTGGAGGCGCCGGAGGCGAGGAGCACGCCGAGCACGATGACGGCCATCACCATGACCGAGCCGAGGTCGGGCATCAGCATGACAACGGCCATCGGCACGAGCGCCAGCCCGAGCGCCTTGGCGACGGTCCGGTGGTCGGGGTGCAGCTGGTCACCCGCGTCGACGCGGGCGGCGAGCAGCATCGCCATGCCGAGGATGATCGTGATCTTGGTGAACTCGGACGGCTGGAGCGAGAAGCCGCCGGGCAGCAGGATCCAGGCGTGCGCGCCGTTGACGGTGGCGCCCAGCGGGGTGAGGACCGCGAGGACGAGCAGGACCGACAGCCCGTAGAGGACCGGCACCGCTCCCCGCAGGGTGCGGTGCCCGAGCCAGATGGTGCCGATCATCAGCGCGAGGCCGATGCCGGTGTTGAGCGCGTGCCGGAAGAGGAAGAAGTACGGGTCGCCGTGGGTGAGGGAGTCCCGGCCGCGGGTCGCCGACCAGACCAGCAGCGCGCCGATGAAGGAGAGCGCGACGGACGATCCGAGCAGGGGCCAGTCCAGCCGCCGCACGACGGAGTCGCGAGCGGTGAGCCGGCCCCAGACGGAGCGTTCCTCGGGGACGTAGCGCGAGACGGAGAATCCGGCCATCAGTCACGCCTCCCGGCGGTCGCCGGCAGGGCACCCGCAAGCGCCTGCGTGCCGTCGTCGACGGGTGCGGGGACGTACGGCTTGATCTTGGGCGACACGATCTGGCCGTCCGGCTTGATCTTGGGCAGTGCCTTCTGGGGCTGGGGCAGCAGCGCCTTCTTGAGGTTCTGCTTGCCGCTGGCGTCGAGCCCGTAGAGCGCGTTGTAGATGTTGCGCACGGCGGGGCCGGACGCGCCGGAGCCCGTACCACCCTGGGAGATCGTCATGACGATCGAGTAGTCCTTGGTGTACGTGGCGAACCACGAGGTCGTCTGCTTGCCGTAGACCTCGGCCGTGCCCGTCTTGGCGTGCATCGGGATCTTGTCCTGGGGCCATCCGCCGAACCGCCAGGCGGCGCTGCCCCGGGTCGCGACACCCGCGAGGGCTTCGTCTATCTCGTCGCGGGTGTTTCCCTTGAAGGGGAGCTTGCCGTGGGCCTGGGGCGCGATCTCCTGGACGGTCTTGCCGTCGCCGCTGATGATCGCCTTGCCGACGGTCGGGTCGTACAGGGTGCCGCCGTTGGAGATCGCGGCGTAGATGGTCGCCATCTGGATCGGGGTGACGAGCGTGTCGCCCTGGCCGATCGAGTAGTTGACGGAGTCACCGGCGCGCATCTTGTTGCCCTCGAGGCAGCCTTCGTACGCGATCTTCTCGACGTACGTGCCGTCCTTCTTGCCCTGCTTGCACCAGGACGCCTTGTTGACGTCGTAGAAGTCCTGCTTCCACTGCCGGTCCGGGACACGGCCGGGGACCTCGTTGGGGAGGTCGATGCCGGTCTCCTTGCCGAGCCCGAACTGGTGGGCCGTCTTGTAGAACCAGTCGGCGGGGTTCTTCTTCGGCTTGTTGCCGCCGTCCTTCGCCCATTCCTTGTGCGCCAGGCCGTAGTAGACCGTGTCGCAGGAGACCTCCAGGGCGCGTCCGATGCTGATGCTGCCGTAGCCCTGGGACTCGAAGTTCTTGAAGACCTGCCCGCCGATGGAGTACGAGCTGGGGCACGGGTAGTTCCCGTTGAACGGGTATCCGGCGTTGACCGCCGCGGTGGAGGAGATGACCTTGAAGATCGACCCGGGTGCGGCGGTGCCCTGGATGGCCCGGTTCAGCAGCGGGAAGTTGGACTTCTTGCCGGTGAGCTTCGCGTAGTCCTTGGCGGAGATGCCGCCGATCCAGGCGTTGGGGTCGTACGTCGGCAGGGACGCCATGGACACGATGCGGCCGGTCTTGGCCTCCATGACGACGACGGCCCCGGAGTCGGCCTTGTACAGCTCGTTGGTGTTGCGGTCCATCTCCTTGCGGGCCGTCTCCATGGCCTTGTTCAGCTCGTACTCGGCGACGGCCTGGACCCGTGCGTCGATGGAGGTGACGACGCTGGAGCCGGCTTCGGCCTCGTCGTTCTGGGCCTGGCCGATGACGCGGCCGAGGTTGTCGACCTCGTAGCGGGTGACGCCGGCCTTGCCGCGCAGTTCCTTGTCGTACGTGCGCTCCAGGCCGGAGCGGCCGACCTGGTCGGAGCGCAGGTAGGGCGAGTCGGTGTCCTGGGCCTTGGTGACCTCGTCGTCGGTGACGGGCGAGAGGTAGCCGAGGACCTGCGCGGTGTTGGCCTTGCCGGGTGCGGCGTAGCGGCGCACGGCGGTGGGCTCGGCGGTGATGCCGGGGAAGTCCTCGGCGCGTTCACGGATCGTGAGGGCCTGCTGGGTGGTGGCCTCGTCGGTGACCGGGATCGGCTGGTAGGGCGAGCCGTTCCAGCAGGGCTGCGGGGTCTTTGCGTCGCAGAGCCGGACCTTGTCCCGGACGTCCTTGGGCTTCATGTCCAGGACATCGGCCAGACGGTTGAGGACGCCGACGCCGTCGTCCTTCATCTTCATCAGCTCGGTGCGGCTCGCGGAGACGACGAGGCGGGTCTCGTTGTCGGCGAGGGGCACCCCGCGCGCGTCGAGGATGGCACCGCGTACGGCGGGCTGCACGACCTGCTGGACGTGGTTGTTCTTGGCCTCGTCGGTGTACTCCTGGCCGTTGCGGATCTGGAGGTACCAGAGCCGGCCGCCGAGCGTCAGGAGCAGGGAGAACACGAGGACCTGGATGACGACGAGACGGATCTGGACCCGCGGGGTCCGGCCCGTCTCCGGAATGTTGCTCACGGGGCGCCCCCGGTGGTGGGTCGGCCGGAGGTACGGGGGTGGACGCCCCCGGTGCTCGTCCGGTGCCGGTACGGACTCACAGTCGCTTGACCCCCTTGATCCTTCCTGCGCGTGCGGCACGGCTGCGGGCCGCCCTCAGGCGCATCCCGTTCCGCTGGTTCCCGATCCGCAGCCCGGTGCCGGAGGCGAGCCAGCCGGCGGCGACGTCACCGCTGCCGGAACTGTCGGCGACCGGGTCGTTCTCGGTGCGTCTGGCGAGCGCCATGATCAACGGAACGGTGAACGGCGCGAGGAGCAGGTCGTACACGACGGCGGTGAACAGCAGACTGCCCAGGCCCACGTGGCGGGCGGCCGTGTCACCGACGAGCGAGCCGACACCGGCGTAGAGCAGGGTGGAGCCGAGTGCCGCGACGACGACGAAGGCCATCGGGGTGAAGGCCGACTTGAGCCGGCCGTTGTCGGGACGCGTCATGCCGGCGACGTAGCCGATGACGCAGAGCACCAGGGCGTAGCGCCCGGCCGCGTGGTCGGCGGGCGGTGCCAGGTCGGCGAGGAGCCCCGCGCCGAACCCGATCAGGGCGCCGCTGACGGGCCCGTACACGAAGGCCAGTCCGAGGACCACGAGGAGCAGCAGGTCGGGCGTGGCGCCGGGGAGCTGGAGCCGGGCGAGGACGGACACCTGGATGACGAGGGCGACCACGACCAGGGCGACGGAGAGCAGCATCCTGTTGATACGCATGGGGATCAGCTCTATTCCTGCTCGTTCGCCGCGTCACCGGCGGCCGGGTCGGCGTCGCCGGAGGCGTTCGGGGAGGCGGAGGAGCCGGGCTTCTCGTTGATGTTCCCGACGACCTTCCCGTCGCTGTCGACGAGGTCGCCGTTGGGCTGGGCGGTGACGGTGACCGTCGGGGTGGGCTTGGGCTTCTCCGGCTTCTTGGGCTGCACGGGGAGGACCATGTCACGGGGGTTCTCGCGGGGCGCCTGGACGACGATGCCCACGATGTCGAGCTTGGTGAAGCCGACGAACGGGCGGACGTAGACCGTCCGGGTCAGGTCGCCGCCCGAGGGGTCGACACGGACGACCTCGCCGACGGGGACCCCCGGGACGAAGGGCTTGTCCTTGCTGGACCCGAAGGTGACCAGCCGGTCGCCCTTCTTCACGTCGGCCTTGCCGTTGAGGAACTGGACCGAGAGCGGCCGGGCCCCCTGCCCCTTGGCGAAGCCGAGCTCGTCCGTCTTCTCCAGCCGGGTGCCCACGGTGAAGTCGGGGTCGTTGGCCAGCAGGACGGTCGCGGTGTTCGGCCCGACGGTGGTGACCCGGCCGACGAGCCCTTCGCCGTTCAGTACGGTCATGTCGCGCTGGAGGCCGTCACGGGCCCCGGCGTCGATGGTGACGGTCCAGGAGAAGCCCTGGGCCGCTCCTATGGCGATGACCTGGGCGGCCTTGATGCCGTACTGGCCGGCCCCGGCGCTCTTCAGCATGGTGTCGAGCTGGCGGACCTTGCTGGTGTTGCGGTCGTCGCTGCCGAGCTTCGTCTTCAGCGCGGCGTTCTCGTGCTCCAGGGCCGCGATCCGGTCGTGCCGGTCACCGGAGTCGCGTACGGCGCCGATGGCGTTGCCCACCGGGTCCACCGCCGCCGCCACGCCGTTCTCGACCGGTCCGAAGACCGTGGCCGCGGCCTGCCGGGCTCCGTCCACCGGTGACTCCTCGCCACCGCGGATGTCCACCGTGATCAGGGCGAATGCGATGGCGATCAGCAGCACCAGGAGCAGCCGGCTCTCTCGTGTGTCCCTCACGTGCGGCGGCCGTGCCTTCCTCGTCGGAATGTTCGTGCCTGTATGCGAAATGTTGGTGCCTGTCATAGCGGTGTTCCGCCGTACGGGACGGCAGTGCCCGTACGGCGGAACGTCGCTGCCTACCGCCGGGGCTGGGCGTCCAGCACCTGCTGGAGCGCCTCGAACTCCTCGACGCACTTCCCGGATCCGAGGGCCACCGAGTCGAGCGGGTCCTCGGCGATGTGGATCGGCATGCCCGTCTCGTGGCGCAGCCGCTCGTCGAGTCCGCGCAGGAGCGCGCCGCCGCCGGTGAGGACGATGCCGCGGTCCATCACGTCGCCCGAGAGCTCCGGCGGGCACTTGTCGAGCGTCGTCTTCACGGCGTCGACGATCGCGTTGACCGGCTCCTCGATGGCCTTGCGGACCTCGGTGGCGGAGATGACGACGGTCTTGGGCAGGCCCGAGACGAGGTCGCGGCCACGGATCTCGGTGTGCTCGTCCTTCTCCATCTCGAACGCCGAGCCGATCGTGATCTTGATCTGTTCGGCGGTGCGCTCACCGAGGAGGAGGGAGTACTCCTTCTTGACGTGCTGGATGATCGCGTTGTCCAGTTCGTCACCGGCGACCCGGATCGACTGGGCAGTGACGATTCCGCCGAGCGAGATCACGGCGACCTCGGTGGTGCCGCCACCGATGTCGACGACCATGTTGCCGGTGGCCTCGTGGACGGGCAGACCCGAGCCGATGGCCGCGGCCATGGGCTCCTCGATGATGTGCACCTGCCGCGCACCCGCCTGCGTCGACGCCTCGATGACGGCGCGTCGCTCGACCCCTGTGATGCCGGAGGGCACACAGACGACGACTCGCGGGCGGGCCAGGTAGCGGCGCTTGTGGATCTTGAGGATGAAGTAGCGGAGCATGCGCTCCGTGATCTCGAAGTCGGCGATCACGCCGTCCTTCAGGGGCCGCACGGCAACGATGTTGCCCGGCGTGCGGCCGATCATCTTCTTGGCCTCGGAGCCGACCGCCAGGATTCCGCCGGTGTTGGTGTTGATGGCCACGACGGACGGCTCGTTCAGAACGATGCCGCGCCCCCTGACGTACACCAGCGTGTTGGCAGTCCCGAGGTCGATAGCCATGTCACGGCCGATGAACGACATTGAGTTCCCCTTGTTCCCCATGAGGATGCGTCGGGCCTTCCCAAGAAGCGAAGAATGGCTTGTTCCAGGTAGGCGAGGTTGGCGCTGCGGGCGTGGAAGCTTCCATCGTAGTGCCGTATGCACGGACACAGCGCGAGGGTCCTTCGCCGTGGCGGGCGGAACGGCTGCCCGTTCCACCCATGGTGACGTTACGTCGGAGGGATGCGTTCCCGCGAGACCTGACCCTATGCCGAAGGGCGACCGAATTACTTCGGTCGCCCCAGGTCATGAGCGCTGATTGGCGGAGCCGAAGTCAGGAAAGTCCGGGAAAGAACAGCTTGAGTTCTCGCTCTGCGGACTCCTCGGAGTCCGAGGCGTGGATGAGGTTCTCCCGGGTGATCGTGCCGAAGTCACCACGGATCGAGCCGGGCGCGGCGGCGATCGGGTCGGTGGGACCGGCCAGCGCGCGGACACCCTCGATCACCCGCTCGCCTTCGGCCACCAGAGCGACGACGGGGCCGGACGCCATGAACTCGACGAGCGGCTCGTAGAACGGGCGGCCCTTGTGCTCACCGTAGTGCTGCTCCAGCGTCTCCTGGTCGAGCGTGCGCAGCTCCAGCGCGGTGATCGTCCAGCCCGCCTTGCGTTCGATGCGGCCGACGATCTCGCCGATCAGCCCACGCCGGACGGCGTCGGGCTTGAGAAGGACGAGGGTGCGCTGAGTCATGTGCGGCTCCTTGGAGACTTTCGGGTGCGGGTGAGGGCGAGATTACAGGGGTACGCCGGCCGGGCTACGACCGGGCTCACGCTGCGTCATCCTTGGGCCGGAGCCTCCGCGCTCTCCTGGGCCTCGGCCTGGGCCGCCCACCGAGCCTTGGCCTCGTCGATCCTGCGGCCGTAGTGCACCGAGGCCCACCACAGGGCGGCGAAGATGACACCGAGGATGAACATCATCGGGACGAAGAAGCCGCTGAGCACGAGCAGGATCTGGAGACCCCAGCCGAGCTGGACGCCGCCGGGGCGGGTGATCACACCGCAGAGCAGGACGGAGAGCAGCATGCCGATGCCGCAGACCGTCCAGACCGTGGCCATGGACAGGTCGTCGGACTTCATCGCCACGAGCCCGGCGAAGCCGATCACGAAGAATTCACCGATCAGCGTCGAAGCACAGAGCGTACGCACAGGGTCAGCGCCTTCCCAGAAGCAGCCGGGCCTCGCCGACCGTGATCACGGATCCGGTCACCAGGACCCCGGCGCCCGCGTACTCGGCCTCTTCCTCGGCGAGGGTGATCGCCGCCTCCAGGGCGTCGTCCAGGCGTGGCTCGACCTGGACGCGCTCGTTGCCGAAGACCTCGACGGCGACGGCGGCGAGCTCGTCCGCGTCCATGGCGCGCGGGCTGGAGTTCTGGGTGACGACGATCTCGGCGAAGATCGGCTCGAAGGCTTCGAGGAGCCCCCGGACGTCCTTGTCGCCGCTCGTGCCGACGACCCCGATCAGCCGGGAGAAGCTGAACGCCTCGGAGATCCCCTCGGAGGCGGCGAGTGCGCCGGCCGGGTTGTGCGCCGCGTCCAGGACGACGGTCGGGCTGGACCTGACGACTTCCAGGCGGCCCGGCGAGAGGACGGACAGGAAGGCCTTGCGGACCGCCTCCACGTCGAGACTGCGGGCCTGCTCCGCGCCGATGCCGAAGAACGCCTCGACGGCGGCGAGCGCCACCACGGCGTTGTGCGCCTGGTGCGCCCCGTAGAGCGGCAGGAAGATGTTGTCGTACTCGCCGCCCAGGCCCCGCAGGGTCAGCAGCTGGCCGCCGACCGCGATCTCGCGGGAGACGATGCCGAACTCCATGCCCTCGCGGGCCACCGTGGCGTCCACCTCGACGGCCTTCTTCAGCATGACCTGCGCGGCGTCGACCGGCTGCTGCGCCAGGATCACCGTTGCGTCCTGCTTGACGATGCCGGACTTCTCGCCGGCGATCTCGGCGGGCGTGGAGCCGAGGCGGTCGGTGTGGTCCAGGGAGATGGGGGTGACGACGGCGACCGAGGCGTCGATGACGTTCGTCGCGTCCCAGGTGCCTCCCATGCCGACCTCGACGACCGCGACGTCGACCGGCGCGTCCGCGAAGGCCGCGTACGCCATGCCGGTCAGCACCTCGAAGAACGAGAGGCGGTAGGGCTGCTGGACGTCGACCATCTCGACGTACGGCTTGACGTCGTTGTAGGTCTCGATGAAGCGCTCGGCGTCGATCGGGGCGCCGTCCAGGCTGATCCGCTCGGTGATCGACTGGACGTGCGGGGAGGTGTAGCGGCCGGTGCGCAGGTCGAGGGCGTTCAGCAGGGCCTCGATCATGCGCGCCGTGCTGGTCTTGCCGTTCGTCCCCGTGATGTGGATCGACGGGTAGGCGCGCTGGGGCTCGCCCAGCACGTCCATCAGAGCCGCGATACGGGTCACGGACGGTTCGAGCTTGGTCTCGCCCCAGCGGCCCGCGAGCTCCTGCTCCACCTCGCGCAGCGCGCGGTCGGTCTCGGGGTCGGCGGGACGGTCGGGAACCGCCTCGCCCTGCGGCGGGCCCGACTGGGTGCGCAGCGTGCGGCTCCCGGCCTCGATCACCGCCAGGTCGGGATCGCGCTGGGTCTCCTCGTCGACGATCTCCGCGAAGGTGTCGTCGGGATCGGACGCGTCGTGCCGGTCTGAAGGGCGGGGCTCACTCACAGGGCCAGTCTACGGATGGCCGCGGACATCGCGCGCAGCGCCCGGCGCCGCGCTCCCCCGGACACGGCGGAGCCCCCGCGCTCCCGGTCGGTCGGGGGCGCGGGGGCTCCGCACTCAGGTCATCAGCCCTTCGGCAGATTCGCCAGCTGGGCGCTGATCCGCTCGATGTCGGCGTCCGCCTTGGCGAGCCGGCCACGGATCTTGTCGACCACGTTGTCCGGGGCCTTCGCCAGGAAGGCCTCGTTGCCGAGCTTCCCGTTGGCCTGGGCCTTCTCCTTCTCGGCGGCACCCAGGTCCTTCGTCAGGCGCTTGCGCTCCGCCTCGACGTCGATGGTGCCGGAGAGGTCGAGGGCGACCGTGGCACCCGCGACCGGCAGCGTGGCCGTGGCGTGGAAGCCGTCGCCGGCCGGCTGCAGGCGCAGCAGCTGACGGATGGCCGCCTCGTGCGGGGCGAGCACCGTCCCGGTGACGGTCAGCTCGGCCGGGACCTTCTGGCCGGGCTGGAGGCCCTGGTCGGAACGGAAGCGGCGGACCTCGGTGACGACCTGCTGGACGAGCTCGATCTCCTTCTCGGCCGCCGCGTCGCGGAAGCCGCTGTCCTGGGGCCAGTCGGCGACGACGACGGACTCCTGGCCGGTGAGCGTCGTCCAGAGCTGCTCGGTGACGAAGGGGACGATCGGGTGCAGCAGCCGCAGCGTGACGTCCAGGACCTCGCCGAGGACCCTCGCGGAGACCTTGGCCTGCTCGCCGCCGGCGAAGAACGTGGTCTTCGACAGCTCGACGTACCAGTCGAAGACCTCGTCCCACGCGAAGTGGTAGAGGGCGTCGCTGAGCTTGGCGAACTGGAAGTCCTCGTAGAACGCGTCGGCGTCGGCGACCGTCTTGTTCAGCCGGGACAGGATCCAGCGGTCGGTGGCCGAGAGCTGCTCGACGGGCGGGAGCTCCCCCTCCACCGTCGCGCCGTTCATCATCGCGAAACGGGTCGCGTTCCAGATCTTGTTGGCGAAGTTGCGGGATGCCTGGACCCAGTCCTCGCCGATCGGGACGTCCGTACCGGGGTTGGCGCCCTTGGCCAGGGTGAAGCGGACGGCGTCGGAGCCGTACGTGTCCATCCAGTCCAGCGGGTCGACGACGTTGCCGAAGGACTTCGACATCTTCTTGCCGCGCTCGTCACGGACCAGGCCGGTGAGCGCGATCGTCTTGAACGGGGCCTCACCGTCCATGACGTACAGGCCGAACATCATCATCCGGGCGACCCAGAAGAAGATGATGTCGTGGCCGGTGAGGAGGACGTCGGTCGGATAGAACTTCTTGAGGTCCGGGGTCTCCTCGGGCCAGCCGAGCGTGGAGAACGGCCACAGGCCGGACGAGAACCAGGTGTCCAGGACGTCGTTGTCCTGGGTCCAGCCCTCGCCGGTGGGCGGCTGCTCGTCGGGGCCGACGCAGACGACCTCGCCCGCGGGGCCGTACCAGACGGGGATGCGGTGGCCCCACCAGAGCTGACGCGAGATGCACCAGTCGTTGAGGTTGTCGACCCAGTCGAAGTACCGCTTCTCCATCTCCTTCGGGTGGATCGCGACCCGGCCGTCACGGACCGCGTCACCGGCGGCCTTGGCGAGCGTCTCGACCTTGACCCACCACTGGAGGGAGAGGCGGGGCTCGACCGTCGTACGGCAGCGGGAGCAGTGGCCGACGGAGTGGACGTAGGGCCGCTTCTCGGCGACGATCCGGCCCTGTCCGCGCAGCGCGCCGACGATGGCGGACCGGGCCTCGAAGCGGTCGAGGCCCTCGAACGGGCCGGCGACGGTGATGACGCCCCGCTCGTCCATGACGTTCATCGACTCCAGGCCGTGGCGCTGGCCGATCGCGAAGTCGTTCGGGTCGTGCGCCGGGGTCACCTTGACGGCGCCGGTGCCGAACTCCGGGTCGACGTGGTGGTCGGCGACGACCGGGATCGTGCGGTCGGTCAGCGGCAGCTTGATCCGCTTGCCGATGAGGTGCGTGTAGCGCGCGTCGTCCGGGTGGACGGCGACCGCGGTGTCACCGAGCATCGTCTCGGCGCGGGTCGTGGCGACGACCAGGGTCTCCTCACCCTCGCCGTACGTGATGGAGACGAGCTCACCGTCGTCGTCCTGGTAGTCGACCTCGATGTCCGAGATGGCCGTCAGACAGCGCGGGCACCAGTTGATGATGCGCTCGGCGCGGTAGATCAGCTCGTCGTCGTACATCTTCTTGAAGACGGTCTGGACGGCGGCGGAGAGGCCCTCGTCCATGGTGAAGCGCTCACGGGACCAGTCGACGCCGTCGCCGAGGCGGCGCATCTGGCCGAGGATCTTGCCGCCGTACTCTTCCTTCCACTGCCAGACGCGTTCGACGAACGCCTCGCGCCCCAGGTCGTGGCGGGACTTGCCCTCCTCGCCGAGCTGCTGCTCGACCTTGTTCTGGGTGGCGATGCCGGCGTGGTCCATGCCCGGCAGCCACAGCGCCTCGTAGCCCTGCATCCGCTTCCGGCGGGTGAGGGCGTCCATCAGCGTGTGCTGGAACGCGTGGCCGAGGTGCAGGGAGCCCGTGACGTTGGGCGGCGGGATGACGATCGTGTACGGAGGCTTCTCGCTCTCCGGGTCCGCCGTGAAGTAACCGCGCTCCACCCAGCGCTCGTACAGCTTCCCCTCTACGTCGGCCGGCGCGTACTGGGTCGGCAGTTCGGGGATGCTGGCTGGCTGCTGCGCTGCGTTCTCGGTCACGCCAGACAGTTTAGGGGCGTCACAGTCGTGCACTGAAACCGGTTTGTTGAGTAACGGTGTGTACCTGGGTGACCTGAGTGGACGCGGCTTCCGTCAGGATGTCCGGAACGCATAAGCATTCGGAGGGGACAGCACCATGAGCTACAACCAGCCGGGCCCGTACGGCGGCCAGCCGCCGCAGGGCCAGCCCGGACCGTACGGCCAGCAGCCGGGTCCGTACGGCCAGCAGCCCAACCCGTACGGCCAGCAGCCGCCGCAGGGCGGCCAGCCCGGCTACGGCTACCCGCAGCAGGCCCCCCAGGGCGTCCCGCCGCAGCAGCAGCCCCCGCAGCCGGGCTACGGCTACCCGCAGGGCCAGCAGCCCGGCCCCTACGGCCAGCAGCCGCCCACCCCGCCGTACGGCGGCCAGCAGGCGTACCCCGGCATGCCGCCGCAGCCGGGCGCCCCGAAGAAGAAGACCGGCCTGATCATCGGCGCCGCCGTGGTGGCGCTGGCCGTGGTCGCGGGTGGGGTGTACTTCCTCACCTCGGGCGGCGGCAACGGTGACGTGGCCGACTCGACCAAGGGCTACAAGATCACGCCGGCCGCTTCGGTGGGCGACTACAAGAAGGGCGACAGCGGCTCGTCGTCGGACACGATGTCGAGCAAGGAGAAGTCCGAGGCCGAGGCCCTGGGCATCAAGGACGCCCACAAGGCCCAGGCGCGGTACCAGAGCGGCGACCTCGAGAAGAACCCCCTCACGACCAAGATGCTGATGCTCTTCGGCAACTGGGGCGAGGTCTCCGACCCGGCGAAGGCCCTGGACGGCATGTTCACGCAGGCCAAGATCGGAATGGCCCAGAGCGAGAGCGACGGCAAGGCCACTCTGGTCGGCAGCCCCGAGAGCGTCACGCCCGAGGGCTTCGAGGGCGCGCTCATGAAGTGCCAGCAGATGAAGGTGGTCAACGACGAGGCCGACGGCACGGCGGCGGGAGGCCCCAAGGAGATGCTGATGCCTGTCTGCATCTGGGCCGACTACAGCACCGTCGCGGCGGTCGTGGGCGTCGACATCGGCGCGGCGATGACCAACAAGTCCATGACGCAGGACGAGGTGGCCGCCCTGGCCGCCAAGCTGTACAACACCTCGCGCACCAAGGTCTGATCCTCGACGCGAAGGGGCGCCCGGCCGGTGGCCGGGCGCCCCTTCGCGTGCGCGTCGTCGGTGCTGCCGCTACGCGGACTTCTCGTGCCGGCCGCCGTCGTTCTTGCCGATCGTGCGCGGCTCGCGCGGGACCAGCGTCGGGTTGACGTTGTTGCGGACGACGTCCGGGGTGATGACCACGCGGGCCACGTCCTTGCGGGACGGCACCTCGTACATCACGGACTGGAGGACTTCCTCCATGATGGCGCGCAGACCGCGCGCGCCCGTCTGGCGCAGGATCGCCTGGTCGGCGATCGCCTCGAGGGCCTCGCGCTCGAAGTCCAGCTCCACGCCGTCGAGTTCGAAGAGGCGCTGGTACTGCTTCACCAGGGCGTTGCGCGGCTCGATCAGGATCTGGAGCAGTGCCTCGCGGTCCAGGTTGTGGACCGAGGTCAGCACGGGGAGACGGCCGATGAACTCGGGGATCATCCCGAACTTCACCAGGTCCTCCGGCATGACCTCCTGGAACTGGTCGCTCGCCTGGATCTCCAGCTTGGAGCGGATCGTCGCCCCGAAGCCGATGCCCTTGGCGCCGGCCCGCGACTCGATGATCTTCTCCAGGCCCGAGAAGGCGCCGCCCACGATGAACAGGACGTTCGTCGTGTCGATCTGGATGAACTCCTGGTGCGGGTGCTTCCGTCCGCCCTGCGGCGGCACGGAGGCGGTGGTGCCCTCCAGGATCTTCAACAGGGCCTGCTGGACGCCCTCGCCGGACACATCGCGGGTGATCGACGGGTTCTCGCTCTTGCGGGCGACCTTGTCGATCTCGTCGATGTAGATGATCCCGGTCTCGGCCTTCTTGACGTCGTAGTCGGCCGCCTGGATCAGCTTCAGCAGGATGTTCTCGACGTCCTCACCGACATAGCCGGCCTCCGTCAGCGCCGTCGCGTCCGCGATGGCGAACGGGACGTTGAGCATGCGGGCCAGTGTCTGCGCGAGAAGCGTCTTGCCCGAGCCCGTGGGGCCCAGCAGCAGGATGTTCGACTTGGCGAGCTCGATGGCGTCGTCGCGATTCGAACCGCCGCCGTTCTCCCCGGCCTGGACCCGCTTGTAGTGGTTGTACACAGCGACCGAGAGGGCCTTCTTCGCGGGCTCCTGCCCGACGACGTACCCCTCGAGGAACTCGTAGATCTCGCGCGGCTTGGGAAGCTCCTCCCACCGCACCTCGGAGGTCTCCGCGAGCTCCTCCTCGATGATCTCGTTGCAGAGATCGATGCACTCGTCGCAGATGTACACACCGGGTCCCGCGATGAGCTTCTTCACCTGCTTCTGGCTCTTTCCGCAGAACGAGCACTTGAGCAGGTCGCCGCCATCACCGATGCGTGCCACGAGGTGCTTCCCCTTCGCCTGGGAGCAGCCTGGTTCAGCGGCTCCTGGTGCCTCTATCCGACGGTACCTTGCCTGGCCCCCCGTTCGGGCCCCCCTTGGCACGGTTCACACGGCCGGGGCCGTGCGGACGGAATGTGCCAAGGGGAAAGACCGACGTCAGACCGACGCGCCCGCGGTGGTCTTACGGGTGGAGACGATCTGGTCCACCAGACCGTACGCGAGTGCGTCGTCGGCCGTAAGGATCTTGTCGCGCTCGATGTCCTCGCTGATCTTCTCCAGCGGGGTGGTGGAGTGCTTGGCCAGCATCTCCTCGAGCTGGGTGCGCATCCGCAGGATCTCGTTGGCCGCGATCTCCAGGTCGGAGAGCTGCTCGCGGCCGGTCTGCGAGGACGGCTGGTGGATGAGCACACGGGCGTGCGGGAGCGCCATGCGCTTGCCCGGGGTGCCGGCGGCCAGCAGGACGGCGGCGGCGGAGGCGGCCTGGCCCATGCAGACGGTCTGGATGTCCGGCTTCACGAACTGCATCGTGTCGTAGATCGCGGTGAGCGCGGTGAACGAGCCGCCGGGGCTGTTGATGTAGATCGAGATGTCGCGGTCCGGGTCCATCGACTCCAGGCACAGCAGCTGCGCCATGACGTCGTTGGCCGAGGCGTCGTCGATCTGGACGCCGAGGAAGATCACGCGCTCCTCGAAGAGCTTCGCGTACGGGTCGTACTCACGCACACCCTGCGAGGTGCGCTCCACGAAGCGCGGGACGACGTAGCGGTTGTCCACCTGCGGGCCGGTGTAGAGGCCGCTCGCGGAGGCGCCGGAGAAGTTGTTCATGTGGGTCTTCACCATCCTGGTGGCGTATCTGGGGGCTGGAGGTCTCGGCGTACGAGAGGGTGCGGGGTGCTGCACGCCCGGATCAGGCGCCGGTGCCGCCGCCGCCCGGGATGCCCGACGCGACCGTGATGATCTCGTCGATGAGGCCGTAGTCCTTGGCCTCCTCGGCGGTGTACCAGCGGTCACGGTCGCCGTCGCGGATGATCGTCTCCACGGTCTGGCCGGAGTGGTGGGCGGTGATCTCCGCCATCCGCGTCTTCGTGCGGAGCAGGTACTGCGCCTGGATCTTGATGTCCGAGGCGGTGCCGCCGATGCCGGCCGAACCCTGGTGCATGAGGATGTCGGTGTTGGGGAGCGCGAAGCGCTTGCCCGCCGTGCCACCGGTGAGCAGGAACTGGCCCATCGAGGCCGCCATGCCCATACCGATGGTGACCACGTCGTTCGGGATGTACTGCATGGTGTCGTAGACCGCCATGCCGGCCGTCACCGAGCCGCCGGGGCTGTTGATGTAGAGGTAGATGTCCTTGTCGGGTTCCGCGGCAAGGAGCAGAAGCTGTGCGGTGATCTTGTTGGCGATGTCATCGTCGACCTGCTGACCGAGGAAGATGATGCGCTCGCCGAGCAGTCGGCTGTAGACCTGGTCACCGAGGCCTCCACCGAGGGACGGCTCTCCGGCGGCGTAGGGCATCAGATTCGTCACGTATCCACCTGCTCGTCTCTGACGGCTCCGGCCGTCTCAGCGTCTTCGTACCGGGTGGGCCGGGACTACCCGACCCTTCCTCTTCATGGACCCTAACGCGCAGGTGGGACAACGCCATCCCGCTTCCCCAACTGTTCGCTGGGAGCGCAAGGTGAGCAGTCCGCACAAGGGTTCCCGGGTGCTTCCCCGGGCGCGATGGCCGATACGACGGCGGGCCCCGGACGTCGTACGTCCGGGGCCCGCCGCGTGGATCAGGTCAGCGAGCGGAACGGGGCTCAGGCCTCGTTCTTCTCGTCCTTCTCCTCAGCCTTCTCGGTGCCCTCGGCGGCCTCGACCGTCTCGGCGGCCTCGTCCGCTGCCTCTTCCTCGTCCTCGAGCTCGACGATCTCACCGTTGGTGTCCGTGACCTTGGCGGCCTCGACGACGACGGCGAGCGCCTTGCCGCGGGCGACCTCGCCGACGAGCATCGGCACCTGGCCGCCCTCGACGACGGCCTGGGCGAACTGGTCGGGGCTCATGCCGGAGGACGCCGCACGCCGCATGAGGTGCTCGGTGAGCTCCTCCTGGTTGACGTTCAGCTTCTCCTTGTTGACGAGCTCATCGAGGATGAACTGCGTCTTGATGCCCTTGATCGCCTGCTCGGAGGTCTCGTTCTCGAACTCCTCCAGGGTCTTGCCCTGGATCTCGAGGTACTTCTCGAGGTCGAGACCCATCTGACCGAGCTGGTGGTGCTCGAGGTTGTGCTTGCGGGTCTGGACCTCGTCCGCGAGAAGCTTCTCGGGGATCGGGACCTCGGCCAGCTTCAGCAGCTCCTCGAGGACGCGCTCCTGGGCCTGGGTGGCCTGGTCGTACTGCTTGGTGTTCTCGAGGCGCTTGCGGCTGTCCTCGCGAAGCTCGGCGAGCGTGTCGAACTCGCTCGCCATCTGCGCGAAGTCGTCGTCCAGCTCAGGCAGTTCGCGGGCGGAGACGGCGGTGACCTTGACGGTGACCTCCGCTTCCTTGCCCTCGGCGGAGCCGCCCTTCAGCTCGGAGGTGAAGGTGGCCTCGCCACCGGCCTCCAGGCCGGTCACGGCCTCGTCGATGCCGTCGAGGAGCTCGCCGGAGCCGATGGTGTACGAGACACCCGCGGCCACGCCGTCCTCGAGGACCTCTCCGTCGACCTTGGCCTCCAGGTCGATCGTCACGACGTCGCCCTCGGCGGCGGCGCGCTCGACCGGGTTGGTGGAGGCGAAGCGCTCACGGAGCTGCTCCACGGCCTTGTCGACGTCCTCTTCGGTGACTTCGAGTGCGTCCACGGTGACCTCG
This sequence comes from Kitasatospora papulosa, assembly GCF_000717245.1. Taxonomy (GTDB): domain Bacteria; phylum Actinomycetota; class Actinomycetes; order Streptomycetales; family Streptomycetaceae; genus Streptomyces; species Streptomyces papulosus. The sequence continues at coordinate 462,667 of NZ_JNYQ01000001.1, read as the reverse complement.
ATGCCGGAGTAGTCCGGAATCTCGATCTCGGGACGGACGTCCACCTCGGCGGTGAAGGCCAGCAGCTCGCCGTCCTTGAGCTCGGTGATGTCGACCTCGGGCTGGCCCAGAACGTTGAGCTCACCCTCGTTGACAGCTTCCGTGTAGAACTTCGGAAGGGCGTCGTTGACGGCCTCCTCCAGCACTGCACCACGGCCGAACCGCTGGTCGATGACGCGGTTCGGGATCTTGCCCTTACGGAAGCCCTTCACCGTGACCTGCTGGTTGATCTTCTTGTACGCCGCGTCGAGGCTGTCCTTGAGCTCCTCGAAGGGCACCTCGATGCTGAGCCGAACCCGAGTCGGGTTCAGGGTCTCCACGGCGCTCTTCACGGTTCGGTCTCCTTGGTGGCTGACTTCTTGGGGTTCTGCTGGGCCGCCGAGAGGCGGCTTCGCGGATCGAGCCCGGTACATCAGACACACGGGCACGCAATTTGCATAGTAACGGCAAGGTGGAGGACTCCCACAATGCGATCTTGCTGGTGGTCGGGGTGGCCGGATTCGAACCGACGACCTTCCGCTCCCAAAGCGGACGCGCTACCAAGCTGCGCCACACCCCGTCGGTGCGACACGAAGGGTACATGCAGACGAGCGCTGCGTCGGCCGCTTTGCACGGGCCGTCACCGGCGGTGTCACGGGGGCGGGCCGATACGGGTGTGCACGCACCTTCCCCGACCCGCTAGGATGCTGTCCGTACCGAGTTCCACCGGGCCCTGCCGGACCCGTGGTGCGGTGCTTGCGGGCGTAGCTCAATGGTAGAGCCCTAGTCTTCCAAACTAGCTACGCGGGTTCGATTCCCGTCGCCCGCTCCAACGGCCCAGGGCCGGGCGGAGGATCTTTCCTCCGCCCGGCCCTGAGTGCTTCCGTGACGCCCCACGCGGGCGCGCCGGCCGCTACGCGGGAGGCAGCGCGTCCCGCAGCGCCCGGGCGGAGGCGGCCGGGTCGTAGCCCTCCGGGACGCCCTCGACCAGGATGATGTCGCCCTTGATGTGCCGCGAGCGCAACGGCGCGATCTCCTGGTACGCGGGCGAGTCCCACCAGGCCCGCGCCTCCTGGATCCCGGGGAAGCCGATCACCACGACGGCGCCCGGCCAGCTTCCCTCCTTCACCTCGTGCGGTGTGACGTGCACCAGGAAGCTGCCGCCGTACGGCTCGAACGTCGCGGGGATCCGCTCGATGTACTCGGCGATCTCCGGGTGCGGGGCGGCGTCCTGCAGGTGGGCTATCGCATAGGCGGGCATGGCGTCCTTCCGGTCGGCGGGGCTGCTGCGTCCGACCGGAGCATGGCACTCACGCGTGCCGGGTTCGATGACCCGTCAGGTAATGGAGGTCCGCCCGCGGGGAGCCGGGCGTCCGAGGCCCTCGTGGGGCGGGCGCGCCGCGGTGCCGAACGCATCGACAGGGCGGGCGGGTCGACCCCGGGCCATCGGGCACCCGCGCGTGCGACCCGGCGGGCGGGTCGCCTGCCGGGCCGGGCGCTTCCGTGTGCCTCAGAAGCTGATCTGGTTGAGCGTGTCGGCTATCGAGTTCATGAATCTGTTGATCGACGGAGCCATGCCCGTCGACGCCAGGAAGAAGCCGAACAGCACGGCGACGACCGCCGGGCCGCCCTTGATCGACCCGCCGCGGATCAGCACCACCAGGACGACCCCCAGCAGAAGCACCACAGACAGTGAAATGGCCACGACTGATCACACCCTTGGTCGGTCCGCCTTGCCGGCCCGGTGGCATGCGGTCGGCACACACCTCCGTCGCGCCCATCGTGCCACCAACTCCCCTGCCGATGCTGCCGGGTGAAGGTGGGAAACGGCCGGATCGCGCCATCCTCACGCCCGCGTGCGCCCGGGCACGCACGGGCGCACGCCGTGTCGCACAGGGGGAGCACGGGCCTGGGCGAAAAGGCTGTGCGCCCGCTGTGCGCAGGGCAGTTCGAATAACGATCGATGTGATCGTTTCCGTATCCCCACACTTCATTCACAGCGATTTGCCAGGAGTTCGTGCGACGAAATTCACTCTCGCCAACCTCCCGCCGATATGCGCCATTTAAGACGGATGAATCAGCACGTAACGGGCATCTGCTGATGGTTTTACTTTCGAATGACCGGGAACACGCGTTATTTCTTGAGAGTTTTACGCATGCCGATCGACGGGTCTAAGGTGCAGCAGATGTCCAAAGCTCCGAGCGAAATTCAGAGGGCCCCGTTCACCCCGGAGAGCCGGGAGTCGGAGCCGAGACACGAGCAGGTCCTGACGGCCGAGCGCACTCCCGCCGCCACCTCGAGGCCCGCCCAGGACCGCGCCGGGGCCCCCGCACCGGCCAAGCGCCGTGACGCGTACTTCGACAACGTGAAGTACCTCGCGATCGTGCTCGTCGCCGTGGCCCACGCCTGGGAACCGGTGATGGACGGCAGCCGCATCACACGTGCCCTGTACATGGTCGTGTACACGTTCCACATGCCGGCGTTCATCCTCGTCTCCGGATACTTCTCACGGTCCTTCGACATGAGCTCGCCCAAGGTGAAGCGCCTCGTCACCGGGGTCGTGGTGCCCTACGTGCTCTTCGAGACGGCGTACTCGCTCTTCAAGCGGTACGCGGACGGCGCGGCCGACACCTCCATCACCCTGCTCGACCCGTTGTTCCTCACCTGGTTCCTGATCGCTCTGTTCATCTGGCGCGTGACAACGCCGCTGTGGCAGTCCCTGCGCCACCCCCTGCCGGTCGCCCTCGTCATCGCCATGCTCGCCTCGGTGTCGCCGGAGATCGGTGACGATCTGGACCTGCAGCGCGTCTGCCAGCTCCTGCCGTTCTTCGTGCTCGGCCTGCTGATGAAGCCCGAGCACTTCCAGCTCGTGCGGCGTCGCGAGGTGCGGCTGCTGGCCGTACCGCTGGCCCTCGGGGCCCTGGTGTTCGCCTACTGGGCCGCGCCGCGCATGCGGCTGGGCTGGTTCTACCGCAGCAACAGCGCCCAGGAGATGGACTTCCAGTGGTGGACGGGGCCCGTGATGACCCTGGCCATGTTCGGATGCGCGATGCTGCTGACGGTCGCGTTCCTCGCCTGGGTGCCCCGCCGTCCCATGTGGTTCACCGTGCTGGGGGCCGGAACCATCTGCGGCTACCTGCTGCACGGCTTCCTGATCAAGGGCGCCGTCTACTACGGCCTGTTCGACCGCTACGAGTGGCTCTCCGGCCCCGTCGGGATCGTCCTGGTCTCCGTCGTCGCGGCCGTCGCCGTGACCCTGCTCTGCACCCCGCCGGTCCGGCGCGCCCTGCGCTTCGCGACCGAGCCGGACATGAAGTGGGCGTTCCGCCGGAGCCCCGCCAAGCGCTGAGCCTGTCCGGATCGGCCCCCCTGACGCCGGGGGCCGATCCCCCGGGGCGTCAGCCTGCGGCGGGGTTGGCTTGATCCCGCCGTTCGGTCGGCCCGGCACCCCCGTCGAGCCCCAGCAAGCCGCGTACCTGCGCATATTTCTCGGTCAGACGGGTATGGGTCGTCGGCTCGAGCACCGCGAGCCGGTCCGGGTCGGCGTTGTGCGCCAGATCCGACTCCTTGATCAGCAGCGCTCCGGGCGTGGCGAGAATCCGCCCGGTGTACGCGAAGAGGTCCTCGCCGTCCCGCTTGGTGACGGCGAGGACCATGTCTTTCACCCGCCCGGACAGCGGGGCCTCGTCCAGCCACCGCCGCGACAGCGCGCCGTCCTCGATCGCGTCGTGCAGCCAGGCCGCGGCGATCTGCTCCTCGCTCCCTCCCCGGATCCGCACGCCCTCGGCCACCGCGGCCAGGTGCTCCGCGTACGGGCGTCCCGCCTTGTCGGTCTGCTCCCGATGGGCCTCGCGGGCGATCAACTCCACCTGGGACAGGTTCAGATACGGCATCGGCATGGGCCGACTCTACGCCCGGCCCCGCCTCCTCGGACGGTTCCACGAGTGCACCCCTGATCGTTCGGTAAACTAATTACTGACGATTCCTTGACGCGCTCTTGACCGAAAGAAGGAGACAGGCTCATCGGACACGCAGACACGCTCATCGCCATGGGGGGCGCGTTCCTCGCCGCGGCCGTCCTCGCCCGCGTAGGCGGTCGTATCGGACTGCCGACCATCCCCCTGTTCATCCTGGCCGGGATCCTGCTCGGCCCGCACACCCCCGGGGTCGTCCTCCTCGACGATCCGCACGACCTGGAGATGCTCTCCGCGCTCGGCCTGGTGCTGCTGCTCTTCTACCTCGGCCTCGAGTTCCACCTGGACGACCTGAAGAAAGGCGGGCGCAAGATGGCGCTCGCCGGCGGCACCTATCTCGCTCTGAACGTCGGCGCCGGTCTCGGCTTCGGCTTCGCGCTGGGCTGGGGCACCTCGGAAGCGCTGGTGCTGGCGGGTGTGCTCGGCATCTCGTCGTCCGCCATCGTCACGAAGGTCCTGGTCGACCTCGGCCGGATCGGGAATCCGGAGACCCGGCCGATCCTCGGCATCATCGTCGTCGAGGACGTCTTCCTCGCCCTCTATCTCGCCGCGCTGCAGCCGATCCTGTCCGGGGCGGACAGCCTCGGGGCCGCGGTGCTCGACGGCGGCAAGGCCTTCGGATTCCTGCTGCTGCTCGCCCTGATGGCCCGGTTCGGCACGAAACTCGTCGGCAAGCTGATGAACACCAAGGACGACGAACTCCTCGTCATCTCCTTCCTCGGTGTCGCCGTCTTCGTGGCCGGGGTCTCGGAGTGGTTCGGCGTGGCCGACGCGATCGGCGCCTTCATGGTCGGCCTGATGCTGGGCAGCACCACCTCGGGCCCCCGCATCCTGAAGCTCGTCCATCCCCTGCGGGACGCGTTCGGAGCGATCTTCTTCTTCGCCTTCGGACTCTCCATCAACCCGGGCGACCTGCCGAGCGTGCTGTGGCCGGTGCTGGCCGCCGTCGCGGTGACCGTGCTGATGAACGTCTTCGCCGGTATGGCCACGGCCAAGATCTACGCCTTCGGGCCGAAGGCCACGGCCAACGTCTCCACCACCCTGGTGGCGCGCGGCGAGTTCGCGCTGATCCTCGCCACCATGGCAGCGGGCGCGGGCCTGGACGAACGGCTCTCGCCGTTCATCGCCGGGTACGTGCTCCTGCTGGCGGTCCTGTCGCCGCTGGCGGCCGGCCGGTCGCACTGGCTCGCCCGGATCCTCCCCGGCGGGCGCACACGGGACCGGGAGACCGAGAAAGAGGCGGTACCGGTCTGAGGGGCGGCCGACCCGGGTGGGGAGGCCCTGGCCGCGCACCCGGGACGACGCCCGCCGGGACTTCTCCACCTTCGGGTGACCGCATGACACGTGCATTGACGTCCGTGCGGTTTCGACCGCTTCCGTACGGTTCAGCCGCGACGGGACAGCAGCAGGAGGGCGCGGTCGTCGTTGACGTCCTTCGCGCAGGCCTCGATCAGATGCCAGGCCGCGCCCTCGAAGCCCGTCGCGACGTAGCGGTCGGCCTCGCCGGTCAGCCGGTCGATGCCCTCCGCGATGTCGCGGTCGGACGCCTCCACCAGGCCGTCGGTGAACAGCATCAGGACGTCCCCGGGCGCCAACGAGCCCTTCACCGCGTCGAACTGCGCTCCGTCGTAGACGCCGAGCAGGGGGCCTTCGGCCGCCTTCTCCTCCCACAGGCCACTGCCCGCGTGCAGTTGGAGGGCGGGGGGATGGCCGGCGGAGAGGAGTTCGTAGTCGCCGGACTCCAGGTCCAGGACGAGGTGGATCGAGGTGGCGAAGCCCTCGTCCCAGTCCTGGCGCAGCAGGTAGCCGTTGGCGGCGGGCAGGAAGCCGTGCGGCGGGAGGGATCCGAGGAGTCCGCCGAAGGCGCCCGACAGGAGGAGGGCGCGGGATCCGGCGTCCATGCCCTTGCCGGAGACGTCCGTGAGGACGACTTCCAGGGTGCGCCCGCCGTGGGTGCGGGCGGCGACGACGAAGTCGCCCGAGAAGGACTGGCCGCCGGCGGGGCGCAGCGCCATCTCCCGGTGCCAGCCCTCGGGCAGTCGCGGCAGGGCGCTCTGGACCCGGATCCGCTCGCGCAGGTCGAAGAGCATCGTGCCGCCGCGTCGCCACGGCACCCCGACCCTGGCTCGGAACTGGGCGAGGACGAGCCCGAAGAAACCGCAGGCCGCGACGACCAGGACGGTGCCCGGTGTGACCCGGGCGGGGCCGTCCGCGTAGGGGCCGAGGGCGATGGACTCGACGATCAGGGCGGCGGCCGCCGTCGCGTAGAGGCTCAGCAGACTGGCCGGACGCAGCAGGAGACCGCCCGCCACGATCGGCAGGGCCAGGGCGGTCGGGGAGCACCAGACGGGGTTGAGCAGCGTGGTGCAGGTGATCACCGGGATGATGACCAGCAGGCCGGCCAGGGCTATCCAGTCGGACCCGTCGCCGCGGAAGTAGTCCACCCCGGACCGGCGCAGCGCGATGCGCGCCCGGTGTGCCGATCTGCGCCACCGGGCGGTGAAGGTCTCTGCTCCACTGCGACGTGCCATTGTCGGGACCTTATCCACCCGACGGCCTCCGGTGCAGGGGGACCCGGTGTCAATGTGTTCGAAACCAGGTCGCCCCAGGTCGCACGCCCCTGATAAGCAGGGCTCATGAACACGGATTTGCGCACATTGTCGGCCACGGCGTGGGACTCCTGGCTCGGCTGTATCGAGTTGGCGTTCGGCGGCGTCCCCCTCTCCCCCGAGTCCCGCGAGCTGTACGCCGCGCTGGCCGAACCGGAGCGGGCGCTGGGGCACTGGGACGGTGCCGAATGCGTGGGTACGGCCGGTGCGTACGGTTTCCGGCTGACCGTCCCGGGCGGGGCGGCGGTGCCGGCCGCGGGGATCACGATGGTGAGCGTCGCCTCGACGCACCGGAGGCAGGGGCTGCTGACGTCGATGATGCGGCGCCAGCTGGACGACGTCCGCTCGTGGGGCGAGCCGCTCGCGGTGCTGACGGCCTCGGAGCCCGGCATCTACGGCCGGTTCGGCTACGGCGCGGCGTCGGCGGAGGCGAAGCTGCGGATCGACAGTTCCCGGGTCGGGCTCGCGCTGCCGCCCGGCACGGACGGGGTGCGGGTGCGCCGGTCGTCCCCGCGGGAGGCGCTCGACGCCTGCGAGGCGGTGTACGCGCGTGTGGCGCCGGACCGGCCCGGCACCCTGGTGCGGCAGCCGGGCTGGGAGAGGGTGCCGGTGAGCGACCCGGAGAGCTCCCGGGGCGGGGGCTCTCCGCTCCAGTGCGTGCTCGCGGAGCGGGACGGCGAGGTCACGGGTTACGTCACGTTCCATCTGCGGCCGGGCTGGGACGGCGCCGTACCCAACGGCACGGTCGCGGTGCGCGACCTCGCGGCACTCGACCCCGCGTCGTACGCGGCGCTGTGGCGCTTCCTGTTCGGCATCGACCTGACCTCGGTGGTCGAGTGCGGCAGCCGGCCCGTGGACGACGCGCTGCTCCGGCTGGTCTCGGACGTCCGGCGCTGCGAGGTGCGGGTGCGGGACGGGCTCTACGTGCGGCTGGTCGAGCTGGGTGCGGCGCTGGAGGCCCGCGCCTACCGGGCCCCGGTGGACGTGGTGCTGGAGGTGGAGGACGCCTTCTGCCCGTGGAACGCGGGGCGTTGGCGGCTGACCACCGACGCGGAGGGCGCGGCCACCTGCCGGCGGACGGAGGACGAGCCCGAACTGGCCCTGTCCGTGAACGACCTGGGCGCCGCCTACCTGGGCGGGGTGTCCCTGACGACGCTGGCGGCGGCAGGGACGGTGCGCGAGCTGCGGGAGGGGGCGCTGGCCGCGGCCTCACTGGCGTTCGGCTCGGACACGCAGCCGTGGTGCCCGCACGGTTTCTGATCCGGGCCCTCCCCGGCCTGCCTACCTGCCCGCCGCGGAGGGCTGGCAGGCCGGGCACCAGAAGAGGTTGCGGGCCGCCAGGTCCGCGGTCCGGATCTCGGTGCCGCAGATGTGGCAGGCCTGCCGGGCCCGGCGGTAGACGTACACCTCGCCGCCGTGGTCGTCGACCCGCGGGGGACGGCCCATGGCCTCCGGGAGGTGCTCGGGGCGGACCGTGTCGATGCGGTTGTTCCGCACGCCCTCGCGCATCAGGACGCCGAGGTCGGCCCAGATCGCGTCCCACTCGGCCCGGGTGAGGTCCTTGCCCGCGCGGTACGGGTCGATGCCGTGCCGGAAGAGGACCTCGGCGCGGTAGACGTTCCCGACGCCCGCGACGACCTTCTGGTCCATCAGCAGGGCGGCGACGGTGACGCGGCTGCGGGAGATGCGGAGCCAGGCGCGTTCGCCGTCCTCGTCCGCGCGCAGCGGGTCGGGGCCGAGCCGGTCGTGTATCGCCCGCTTCTCGGGGCCGGTGATCAGGGCGCAGGTGGTGGGGCCGCGCAGGTCGGCGTGGTGGGAGTCGTTGAGCAGGCGCAGCCGGACGGTGTCGGTCGGCGGAGGCGCGGGGACCGTGCCGAAGCCGAGCTTGCCGAAGAGGCCGAGGTGGATGTGGACCCAGGCCGATCCCTCGAAGCCGAGGAAGAGGTGCTTGCCGTGGGCGTCGACACCGGTCAGGACACGTCCGTCCAGCAGGGCCGCGCTGTCGGAGAACTTCCCCTGGGGGCTGCTCACCCGCACCGGGCGGCCCGCGAACCGCTCGTGGTGGTCTGCGGCGAGACGGTGGATCGTATGCCCCTCGGGCACGGCTGTTCTCCTGGTGACGCGCTCGTGCCGCCGGGCGGGAGCCCGGCGGCACGAGGGAAGCGGGTGCGGGCCGTTCAGCCCTGCTGCGGATGGTGGGCCGGGATCGGGGGCAGCTCGCCGGTGTTCTCGTACGCCGAGAGCATCTCGATGCGGCGGGTGTGACGCTCCTCACCCGAGTACGGCGTGGCCAGGAAGATCTCGACGAACTTCGTGGACTCCTCCAGCGTGTGCATGCGGCCGCCGATGGCCACCACGTTGGCGTCGTTGTGCTCGCGGCCGAGCGCGGCGGTCTGCTCGCTCCAGGCGAGCGCGGCGCGGACGCCCTTGACCTTGTTCGCGGCGATCTGCTCGCCGTTCCCGGAGCCGCCGATGACGATGCCGAGGCTGTCCTTGTCCGCTGCCGTCCGCTCGGCGGCGCGGAGGCAGAACGGCGGGTAGTCGTCCTGGGCGTCGTAGATGTGGGGACCGCAGTCGACGGCCTCGTGGCCGTGGGCCGTGAGCCACTCGACGAGGTGGTTCTTCAGTTCGTAGCCGGCATGGTCGGAGCCGAGGTACACGCGCATGGTGCGAAGTGTGGCACGGACCGGGCGGGGTAATGGTCAGCGGGGTCGGGAGCCACCGGGGTTTCCCGGAGGCCCTGTTCAGGTCCGGACCTGTGTGCCGTGCCACTCGGGCAACGATCGGGTCAAGGAAACGGATGAGGGGGTTCCGCTTCTGGTGCCGGCCGGGCTTGAATGCGTGGCCTTGCCTTCGCACCACCACCGCCAAGGCAAGTAATACCGACACACATGATCAGAAAACCTAAGGATTCGATCCATGACGTCGCAGACGACTCTGGCCGGACCGGGTCAACAGCCCGGCGAGCCAGGTAAGCCCGACTCCCAGGACGGGCTCCAGGCAGGTCTCAAGAACCGTCACCTCTCGATGATCGCCATCGGCGGTGTGATCGGGGCGGGCCTCTTCGTCGGCTCCGGAGCCGGCATCGCGGCAGCGGGACCGGCCATTCTCCTGTCGTACGCGCTGGTCGGCCTCATGGTCGTCTTTGTCATGCGAATGCTCGGCGAGATGGCGGTCGCCCGGCCGAGCTCGGGTTCCTTCTCCGCCTACGCCGACCAGGCCCTGGGCCGCTGGGCCGGTTTCTCCATCGGCTGGCTGTACTGGTTCTTCTGGGTCGTGGTGCTCGCCGTCGAGGCCACGGCGGGTGCCAAGATCCTGGAGAGCTGGGTACCCGGCGTCCCGCAGTGGGCCTGGGCCCTGATCGTCATGGTGGTCCTGACGGCGACCAACCTCGTCTCCGTCGGCTCGTACGGCGAGTTCGAGTTCTGGTTCGCCGGGATCAAGGTCGTGGCGATCGGCGCGTTCGTCGTCGTCGGTCTGCTCGCCGTCTTCGGCGTCCTGCCGGGGTCTGACCACGCGGGATCGGGCCTCGCCCACCTCACGGACACCGGCGGGTTCTTCCCCGAGGGGCCGGGGGCCATCCTCACGGGTGTGCTGATGGTCGTCTTCTCCTTCATGGGCAGCGAGATCGTGACGCTGGCGGCGGGTGAGTCCGAGGACCCGCGCCGTGCCGTCTCCAAGGCCACCAACAGCGTGATCTGGCGTATCGCCATCTTCTACCTGGGCTCGATCTTCGTCGTCCTGACCCTGTTGCCGTGGAACGACCCCTCGATCGTCGAGGACGGCTCGTACGTCGCCGCGCTGAACGTCATCGGCATTCCGCACGCCGGGCAGGTCATGGACGTCATCGTGCTGACGGCCGTGCTGTCCTGTCTCAACTCCGGCCTCTACACCGCCTCGCGCATGGCCTTCTCGCTCGGACAGCGCGGGGACGCGCCGAAGGCGTTCTCCACGGTGAACAAGCGGGGCGTGCCGCAGGCGGCGATCCTCTCGTCCGTCGTGTTCGGCTTCGTGGCCGTGTTCTTCAACTACCAGTGGCCCGACACCGTGTTCGCGTTCCTGCTGAACTCCTCCGGCGCGGTCGCCCTGTTCGTGTGGCTGGTGATCTGCTTCACCCAGCTGCGGATGCGCGGCATCATCCTGCGCGAGTCGCCCGAGAAGCTCGTCGTGCGGATGTGGCTCTTCCCGTACCTGACCTGGGCGACGATCGCGATGATCTCCTTCGTCCTCGTCTACATGCTGACCGACGACGCCGGGCGCGAGCAGGTTCTCCTCTCACTGCTGGTCGCCGCCCTGGTCGTGGCGGTCTCGCTGGTGCGGGACGCGCGCAGCAGGAAGGCGGCGGCACCGGTCGAGTGATCGGTACGCATACCTGACGGCGGATGTCAGGTATACCCGGAAGGCTCTCCCTCGCCACGCGGTCCCGCGAGCGAACGGAGAGCCTTCGTCATGACAGCCACACCCACGGCCGGGAGTTTCCAGACCGGTTTCGCCATCCGTCCCGATCTCCTGGTGGAGGCCCGCGGGGCCGCCGACGTACGGGCCGCCGTCCGGGACGCGGCCGCACACGGCCGGTCCGTGGCCGTCCGCGCGACCGGCCACGGGCTGCCGGGTCCGGTCGAGGGCGGCGTGCTGGTCGACACCCGCCGGATGGACACCGTGGAGATCGATCCGGTGCGCCGCACCGCGCGCATCGGGGCGGGTGCCACCTGGGGGCGGGTCGTCGAGGCGGCCGCCCGGCACGGGCTCGCCCCGCTGAACGGATCGGCGCCGGGCGTCGGCGCCGTCTCGTACACCCTGGGCGGCGGTCTGGGGATCCTGGGCCGGGAGTTCGGCTACGCGGCCGACCATGTGCGCGCGCTGGACGTGGTGACGGCCGACGGCGTCCTGCGCCATGTCACCCCGGACGCCGAACCGGACCTCTTCTGGGGGCTGCGGGGCGGCGGGCACCGGCTGGGTGCCGTGACGGAACTGGAGACCGGCCTGGTGGCCGTGGACCGGCTGTACGGCGGCTCGCTGGCCTTCGACGGGGCCGCGGCCCCACAGGTGCTGCGGCACTACCTGGAGTGGACCCGGACCGTGCCGGACACCTGCACCTCGTCGCTCGCGGCGCTGAGCTACCCCGACGTCCCGCAGATGCCGCAGGCCCTGCGGGGGCGGTACGCCGTCTCGGTGCGCGTCGCGTACACCGGCTCCCCCGTCGCCGGCGAGGCGCTGGTGGCGCCGCTGCGGGCGATCGGCCCGGCGCTCTCGGACTCGCTGCGGGAGATGCCGTACACGGAGAGCCACACCATTCACAGCGACCCGCCGTTCCCGCACGCGTACTACGGCGAAGGGCTGATGCTGCGCGAGCTGGACGCGGGGAGCGCGGCGCGGGTGCTGGAGCTGACCGGGCCGACGGCCCCGATGATGACGGTGGTCCAGATCAACCACCTGGGCGGCGCCCTGGCCTCGCCACCCCCGGCCGGCAACGCGGTGCCGCACCGGGAGGCCGGCTTCCTGCTGCGGCTGCTGGCCATGACGGCCGGGACGGACGTGGCCGCCGCACGGCACCTGTTCGCGCGGGCGGCCGGGGAGACGGCGCCCCACGGCCTGGGCCGCGCGCTGAACTTCTCCTTCGGCGGCGGGGACCGCACCGGAGGCCTGCACGGCCCCGGGACGCGCGAGAGGCTCGCCGGTCTGGTGTCGCGGTACGACCCGGCGAGCCTCTTCGGTGGTGCCTACGGCGTCGGTGACGACGCCGTGTGACCAGCGGCGGCGTCGGAGGCGACGCCCGCCGGCCGTGGTCGTCAGCCTCGGCGGCCGGCCAGCTTCCAGGAGGCGGGCAGGGCGCCCATGGCCAGCGCGGCCTTGAGCGCGTCGCCGATCAGGAACGGCACGAGACCGGCCGCGACGGCCGCGCTCATCGACATGCCCGTGGAGAGCGCCAGGTACGGCACGCCGACCGCGTAGATGACGAGGGAGCCGACCGCCATCGTGCCCGCGGTGCGCAGGACGGACCGGTCCCCGCCCCGGCGGGCGAGACCGCCGACGACCGTGGCGGCGAGCAGCATGCCCAGGACGTAGCCGAAGGACGCGCCGCCCGGGCCGGAGGTGCCCTCGGAGAACCACGGCATACCGGCCATGCCGACGAGCGTGTACAGGGCGAGGGAGAGGAACCCGCGGCGGGCGCCGAGCGCGGTGCCGATGAGCAGCGCGGCGAAGGTCTGGCCGGTGACGGGGACCGGGGAGCCGGGGACGGGCACGGCGATCTGGGCCGCGATGCCGGTGAGTGCGGCGCCGCCGACGACCAGCGCGGTGTCCACGGCGTAGCGGTGCCGGGCTGCGGGCAGCAGGTCGGCGAGGACCGCTCCGGAACGGGCGGGGGCGGCAGCAGTATTCATCGGGACTCCGCGGGTGAGGTCGGCAGGCAGGGACGGACTGGAGGTGACGTTAGCCGACGTGCCATCGCTCCATCACCATCAGCCGCCCACAAAGCGGTGGTTGAGGGCTTAGTCGGGTTCGCACAAAGAGCGTTGCGCAACAATCCCTCGGCGTGATGCTGGTCACTGAGGCTGAGGTGTACGCGGCCCTCCGTTCGGGAAGGGGCGCCGTCCCGTGAGACTGTAGGTTCCCCATAAATGATCCGAGAGTGATCCGCAGCTCATGCACGACGCGCCCCCCACGCACCCCCCTGTTCCGCCCGAGCCCCTGGCCCAGGGTCTGAAACAGCGCCATCTGACGATGCTCGGCCTGGGCGGGGTGATCGGCGCCGGGCTCTTCGTCGGGTCGGGCGCCGGGATCGCGGTCGCCGGGCCCGCCGTCGTCGTCTCGTATCTGATCGCGGGCGCGCTCGCGATGCTGGTGATGCGGATGCTCGGCGAGATGTCGGCGGCGATGCCGGCGTCCGGGTCGTTCTCCGTCCACGCGGAGCGGGCGCTGGGGCGCTGGGCCGGGTTCAGCGTGGGCTGGCTCTACTGGTTCCTGCTGGTGGTGGTCCTCGCCGTGGAGGCGACGGCCGCCGCGCAGATCGCCCACGGCTGGGTGCCCGCGGTGGACCAGTGGCTCTGGGTGCTGCTGTTCATGGTGGTGTTCACGGTGGCCAACCTGACGGCCGTGAAGAACTTCGGGGAGTTCGAGTTCTGGTTCGCCGCGCTCAAGGTGGGCGCGATCGTGGTCTTCCTGGTGCTCGGTCTGCTGGCCGTCCTCGGCGTGCTGCCCGACACCCGTCCGGTGGGGCTGACGAACCTCACCGGCCAGGGCGGCTTCCTGCCCAACGGCTGGGACGGCGTGGTGTCCGGGGTGCTCACCGTGGTGTTCGCCTTCGGCGGGCTGGAGGTCGTGACGATCGCGGCGGCCGAGACCGACGACCCGGCGCGTGCCGTGGGCCGCGCGGTGCGCAGCGCGGTGGTGCGCATCCTCTTCTTCTACGTCGGCTCGATGCTGGTGATCGTGACCGTGCTGCCGTGGACCGCGCAGCAGGCCGGACTCAGCCCCTACGTGAAGGTCCTGGACTCGATCGGGGTGCCGTCGGCCGGGCAGATCATGAACATCGTGGTGTTCGTGGCCCTGCTCTCGGCGCTCAACGCCAATCTCTACGGCTCGTCCCGGATGATCTTCTCGCTGGCCGAGCGGGGAGAGGCGCCGCGGGGGCTGCTGAGGGTGTCCGGCGGGCAGGGGGGCGGCGTGCCCCGCAGGGCGGTGCTCGCCTCGGTGGCCTTCGGCTTCGTCTCGGTGCTGCTCAATCTGAAGTGGCCCGACTCCGTGTTCCTCTACATGCTCAACTCGGTCGGGGCGGTCCTGCTGTTCGTCTGGGGCCTGATCGCCGCCTCCCAGCTGCGGCTGCGGCGCCGGCTGGAGCGGGAGGCGCCGGGCGCGCTGACGTTGCGGATGTGGTGCTTCCCTTATCTGACCTGGGTGACCCTGGCCGGTCTGCTGGCCGTCCTGCTACTGATGCTCACCGACGACGTGGCCCGCCCGCAGGTGCTGTGGTCGGCGGGTGCGACCGGTCTGGTGCTGCTCGTCGCGGTCGTACGGGAGCTGCGCTCGAGATAGTAGGCAGGTGCACACCTTGTGTGAGCCTGGTGACCGTATAGCGGACGTCCGTTCCCCCTGGGCGGGGCCCGTGGCAAGACTGTGGCCCGACCCCTGTCCCGACCAGTGAACAGAGTTTGTCCATGTCCCGGACCTCCGCGCCGCCCCCCACGGACGCCACCGCCCCCGCCGCCGACTCCGCGCTCACCCACGGACTCAAGCAGCGCCACCTGTCGATGATCGCCCTGGGCGGTGTGATCGGAGCGGGGCTCTTCGTCGGCTCGGGTGCGGGCATCGCCGCGGCCGGTCCCTCGATCGTCGTCGCGTACGGCATCTCCGGGCTGCTCGTCATGTTCGTGATGCGGATGCTCGGTGAGATGTCGGCGGCCAACCCCGCCTCCGGCTCCTTCTCCGTCCACGCGGAACGGGCGATCGGCCCCTGGGCGGGATTCACCGCCGGGTGGTCGTTCTGGGTGCTGCTCTGTGTCGCGGTCGGGCTGGAGGGCATCGGCGCCGCGCAGATCGTCACCGGCTGGCTGCCCGGCACCCCGGAATGGGTCTGGGTCGCCCTGTTCATGGTGATCTTCCTCGGCACGAATCTCGCCGCCGTCAAGAACTTCGGTGAGTTCGAGTTCTGGTTCGCCGCCCTCAAGGTCATCGCGATCACCCTGTTCCTGGTGCTGGGTCTCCTCGCGATCCTGGGGGTGCTGCCCGGAACGGACTCCCCCGGCACGTCGAACCTCACCGGCGACGGCGGCTTCATGCCGAACGGTTCGGAGGGACTCATCATCGGTCTGCTCGCCTCCGTCTTCGCGTACGGCGGCCTGGAGACCGTCACCATCGCCGCGGCCGAGTCCGAGAACCCGGTCCAGGGTGTCGCCAAGGCGGTGCGTACGGCGATGTGGCGCATCGCCGTGTTCTACATCGGCTCGATGGCGGTCATCGTGACCCTCGTGCCGTGGGACGACCCCCAGGTCGCCGAGGTCGGCCCGTTCTACGCGATGCTCGACCACCTCGGTATCGGCGGTGCCGCGGAGATCATGAACGTGGTGATCCTCGTCGCCCTGCTGTCGGCGATGAACGCCAACATCTACGGCTCCTCACGCATGGCCTGCTCCCTCGTCGCCCGCGGCCAGGGCCCGAAGGTCCTCGGCAGGATCTCCTCCGGTGTCCCGCGCAACGCCGTGCTCGCCTCCTCGGTGTTCGGCTTCCTGTGCGTGCTGCTCAGCTACTGGCGTCCCGAGGACGTCTTCCCCTGGCTGCTCAACATGATCGGCGCGGTGATCCTGGTCGTCTGGATCTTCATCGCCGTCTCGCAGCTGATCCTGCGCAAGCGGACCGAGCGTGAGTCCCCGGAGCGCCTGGTCGTGCGGATGTGGCTCTTCCCGGTCCTGACGATCGTGGCGCTGGTGGCCATGGCCGGGATCTTCGTCCTGATGCTGCGGCAGCCCGACACCCGGGACCAGCTGCTGGCGACCGGCGTGCTGACGGCGGTGCTGATCGTGATCGGCGTGGTGCGGCAGAAGCGGGCGGGGCGCACGCCGGACGCCTGATGTTCCGTGGCCGCCGCACGCCCCGGCGGCCACGCGAGCGCCTCGGCACGGCGGCCGCCGTACGCGGGCGAGGACAGCGGCCCGCGCGTGGCGAGGTGTCGCCGTCAGTCGCCCCCGCCGCCTCCGCCGTCACCGCCGCCGCCGTCACCACCGCCGCCGGAATCCCCGCCGTCGCCGCCGTCCGCGCCCCAGCCGTCGCCGCCGCCGGACTCGTTGTCCTCGCGGCCGTTGCCCAGGTTGCTGAACCAGGGGCGGTCCCAGGACACGTCGTCGGCCACCGGCTCGCCGCCCCCGCCGTCCGTGTACCGCTCCGGCCGGAAGCGTGCGGTACCTGTCGTGTCGCCTATGCCGAAGGTGACGGCGAAGGCCTGGGCCATGACGGCGTCCAGCGGGTCGTCGGTCTCGTGGCGCACCGGGGACAGCGGCCTCAGCACGGTGTCCGGCGTGCGCGCCGGCCGGTGCGGCGGGCGGGCCAGCAGGGCGACGCGCCGACCGTCACGCAGCAGCCACGAACGCGTGGCGCTCTCCCGCCTCAGCACCCAGTGCGCTCCCGGCAGCCGTACCTCCACCGCGCTTGCGGCCTTGCGCAGCTTCTTCCTGAGCACGAGTTCCGCCGTGGCCTCACCGACCGTCAGGCGCAAACCCTTCGAGGGGTCGCGGGCGTCGCTCCGGAAGCCCCGCGGCGCGCGGACGCGTACGGCGGGCGCGTGCGGGCCCCACACATCCACGCGCACCAGCCGCCGGTCCACGGCGACGGCGACAGGCCCGGCGGGTCCGTCCGCGAACCTCCGCGCGATCCACAGGGGTACGCCCTCGGCGCGTGCCCGGTCCGCCAGGGCGGCCACCCGCCCGGGCCCACCGCAGCGCCGGACGGCCAACTCGCCGAACGCCCGGGCGAAGGCGGCGGCCTCCCGTGCCTTCAGCGGGGTGGCGGTGCCGGTGACGCGGGTGAGCGGGACGGACCCGGAGCCCTCGGCGAGCCGGTCCAGCGCGCGCTCCGCTCCACCGCCTCCCAGCCAGTGACCGCGCAGGTACGCCTCGGCCATGGCGCCGAGGTTCAGCTCGTCCAGCGGTATGGTCCTGCCGCCCCTGCGCAGCCGCTCCTCGGTCAGTCCCACGGTCTGCGCCAGCGGATTCCAGGACCGCTCGCCGTACAGCACCTGGCTCACGTCAACCCCCCGTGATTCGAGCGTGGCTCGGGCAGGAGGACACCTTCACACACGGTGCGCACCGCCCGGCCGCCGGGGTCGCGCCCTCAGTCCGCCCGCCGCCCGACGAGGCCGAGCTCCAGCAGTGGCAGCGCCCGGCCCGGCACCGAACCCGACGGCGTCGATCCGATCCGTACCGCTCCCATCGCCGTGTAGAAGGGCTCGGCGTTCGGGTCGGCGTCGATGGTGAGCCGGACGAACCCGGAACGACGCGCCCGCGCGACGGTGTGCTCGAACAGCAGCCGTCCCACACCCCGGCCGATGGCGTCCGGCTCGACGAACATCATGGCCAGGGCGCCTTCGGGCGGTTCCCCGGCCAGGGTCGTGAAGCCCAGGATCCGGCCGTCCTGCTCGGCGACCATCGTGCGTCCGTGCGCCATGTCCGGAGTGACCGTCAGTTCGTCGCGGCAGGCGGCCATGAACGCCTCGTCGTACCCCCAGTGCGCCTTGGACCGCAGGGCCAGTCCGGTCAGCTCGGCGGTCTCCTCGGGCCGCCCCTCCCGTACGTACGTCAACGTCTCCCCCTTCTGTCGTGCCGTCGCCGTGATTATCCGCGGACCGGAACCGAGGACTGATCACTTCCGCCGCTTCTCCCTGCTAGCCTGCAATTGCGAAAGACTTGCAATAACAACCAGGCAGCAGTTGGAGGGTTCGCCCCATGGCCACGTACACGCTTCCGGAACTCCCGTACGACTACGCGGCGCTCGAACCGGTCATCAACCCGCAGATCATCGAGCTCCACCACGACAAGCACCACGCGGCGTACGTCAAGGGTGCGAACGACACCCTGGAGCAGCTGGAGGAGGCCCGCGACAAGGAGGCCTGGGGCGCGATCAACGGCCTGCAGAAGAACCTCGCGTTCCACCTCTCCGGCCACATCCTGCACTCGATCTACTGGCACAACATGACCGGTGACGGCGGCGGCGAGCCCCTCGCGGCGGACGGCGTGGGCGACCTGGCGGACGCGATCGCCGAGTCCTTCGGCTCGTACGCGGGCTTCAAGTCGCAGCTGACGAAGGCCGCAGCGACCACGCAGGGCTCCGGCTGGGGCGTCCTCGCCTACGAGCCGGTCAGCGGCAGGCTGATCGTCGAGCAGGTCTACGACCACCAGGGCAACGTCGGACAGGGCTCCGTCCCGATCCTGGTCTTCGACGCCTGGGAGCACGCCTTCTACCTGCAGTACAAGAACCAGAAGGTGGACTTCATCGAGGCGATGTGGCGCGTCGTCAACTGGCAGGACGTGGCCAGGCGCTACGCCGCCGCCAAGGAGCGCGCGGACGTCCTGCTGCTGGCCCCCTGACGGCCCCGACACGTCCTGCCTCGTGATCGTCTTCTCAACCTTCACCCGGCAGGCGGATGGACGGAGGACCCCCGCGAGGACATGACTCGCGGGGGTCCTCCCATGCACGGGCGCGGTGGTGGCCCCTCAGATCCGGAAGACGGACCCGATGAACTCGGCGAGCAGCCGCTCCTTGAGCGGACCCGGCAGCGCGTCCAGCAGGACGAGTACGGGCGCCGCCCGGCGCGGGAGCCCGGCGCCCTCGCCGAGCCCGGCGAACGCGAGGACGCCCGCCACCTCGTCCGGCCCGAGCGTCTCGGGGTCCAGCCCGGCGGCGAACGAGGCCAGCTCCGGGTCCACCACCACAGGCTCCAGGGCACGGGCCGTGTCCAGCGCGACGGCGAGGTCGTCGAGCAGGGAGCCGACCTGGCCGACGGTGGCGGGGGTGAGCGTGAGGTGGAGGTTGGGCGGCAGCCCGTCGAAGGAGAGCTGCGGCTGGAGGTACCAGCCCAGCTCGCGCATCTCGTCGGCGAGGTGCAGGAGCAGGCTGAGGTCCGGGGTCACGCCGTCCTCCCCCGCGACGGTGAACGCGACGAGCCCGGCGGCGGGATCGCCCAGGACCCGTACGCCGTCCATGGACCGCAGCCCCGCGAGCAGCCGGTCCGAGGCCTCCCCCACCCGGCCCGCGAGAGCGGTGTAGCCCTCCTCGCCCACGTGCCGGAGGACCGCCCACGCCTGGGCCAGCAGACCACCGGACTTGGTGCCCTGCACGGTCGGGTTGACGACGGGGTAGCCGGGCCAGCCGGCGTGGGCGAAGTACTGGTGACGGCGGAGCGCGGCGTCGCGGTGGAGGACCACGGAGGCGCCCTTGTCCGCGTAGCCGTACTTGTGCAGGTCCACGGAGAGGGAGGTGACACCGGGGACGGACAGGTCGAAGGGCTCCACCGCGCGCCCGGCCCTCCGGAGGTACGGCAGGATCCAGCCCCCGATGCAGGCGTCGACGTGGCAGAGCACTCCGCGTGCGGCGGCGGCCGCGGCGATCTCGGCGACCGGGTCGATCACCCCATGGGCGTACGAGGGGGCGGAGGCGACCACCAGCGCGGTGCGGTCGGTCAGCGCGGCGGCCATGGCCGCCGCGTCGGCGCGGAAGGTGACGGGGTCGACGGGCACCACGACCGGTTCCAGGCCCAGGTAGGCGGCGGCCTTGTGGAAGGCGGCGTGGGCGGTGGACGGCAGCAGCAGCTGGGGTGCGGTGATCCCGCGCTCCGACCGCGCGTGGTCGCGGGCGGTCTTGACTGCGAGCAGGATGCTCTCGGTGCCACCGCTGGTGAACGTCCCCTGGGCACCGGGGGCCCCGAGCAGCGCGGCGACCGACCCGACCACGTCGTTCTCCAGCCGGGCCACGCTCGGGAAGACCGTGGGGTCGAGCCCGTTGACCGTCGCGAACGTCGTGTACGCCTCGGCGGCCAGTTCGTCGAGGCCGTCCAGCCCCGCGTCGTAGACGTAGGCGAAGGTGCGGCCCCCGCGGGTGGGCGCGTCCGCCTCGCGCAGCGCGCGCAGTTCGGCGAGCACCTCGGTGGCGGGGCGGCCCTCGGGCAGGGCGGGTTCAGTCGGCACGGGCGGGCTCTTCCTGGAGGGGCCGGTTCACGGCCGGGGTCACGCGGTAGCGGCTCAGCAGGACGAGGCTCACCGCGGCCAGCAGGGCGGGCAGCACGCTCATCCCCGCGGTGATGCCGGTCAGGGCGGCGTCCGGCTGTTCCACCTGGTGGGCCGCGTCGGAGGAGCGGAAACCGGTCACGGCGAGGACCATGGCGAACACCCCGGCGCCCAGGGCGAAGGCGAGGGTCTCGGCGGCGGTCCACAGCCCGGTGAAGGTGGCGGCCCTGCGCCTGCCGGTGGCGGCGGCGTCGGCTGCCAGGGTGTCCGCGAGCATCGTGAGGGGCAGCAGCTGCAGGCCGGCGTAGGCGATTCCGACGAGGACGACCGCCGGGTAGCCGACGGCCGGCCCCCCGGATCCGGTGAAGGCGAGGAGCACCGCGCCGGCGGTGTAGAGGAGCGACGCGCACCACTGGGCGTACGTCACGCCCTTGCGGCGGGCCAGCCGGTTCCACAGCGGCATGAAGAGGACCAGCGGGCCGATGAGGCAGGCGAACAGCGGGGTGACCGCGCCCGCCGAGCCGAGGGTGTACGTCGCGAAGTACTGGACGCCGGCGAGCATCACGCCGATGGCGAGGGCCTGCAGTGTCCACATGCCGGCCAGGTGGAGGAACGGCCTGCTGGACCGCGCGGCGGCGAGCTGGGCCCGGAGGGAGGGTTCGGCCTCGCCGCGGGCGACGGCCGGGGCCCGGCGGGTGGCGGACCAGGCGCCGAACATGCCGACGGCCAGGAGCACCGCGACGGCGACGCCCATCAGCCGGTAGCTCCCCGGGGTGTCGCCGTCTGCGTGCGCGATCGCCGGGGCGAGCGCGCCGGACAGCAGGATCGCCACACCGAGGAACCCCACGCGCCAGCCGAGCACGCGTCCGCGTTCACCCGGGTCCTCCGTCATCTCCGCGGGCATGGTCACATACGGCACCTGGAAGACGGCGTACGCGGTGGCGGCGAGCAGGAACAGGGCGGCGACGTAACCGGCGGCCGGTGCGCCCCGGAGCGGCGGCGCGGCGAAGATCAGCGCGAAGAGCGGCGGCAGGGTGCAGGCGCCGATCAGCAGGAACGGCCGGCGCGGGCCGCCGCGCAGCCGGCTGCGGTCGGAGAGCGCGCCGACCAGCGGGTTGATCAGGACGTCCCAGGCCTTCGGCAGGAAGACGGCCGCACCCGCGACGGCGGCGGGGACGGCGAGCACATCGGTGAGGTAGTACAGCAGGATCAGACCCGGCACCGTCGCGAAGGTGCCGGTGCACAGCGAGCCGAGCCCGTACCCGATCCGCACGGTGCGCGGCAGGGGCGGGGCCGCGCGATGGTCCGTGCCCGCAGCCGGCATGGGCAGATCATGAACGACGGTCCGCGCGGTCGGCAATACCCGCGGACCCCGCGACACATGACCGGAACACCGTGGACCGGCGTCCCCGCGTCCTGCCGGAGCAGCTGCGACACTGACGGGATGACGGACGACGGACGGCAGACGGACCGGGGCCTGGAACGGGCCATCCTGGACCTGCTGGAACGGCGCGGACCCGATGCGACGATCTGCCCCTCCGACGCCGCGCGAGCGGTGTACGAGGGGGACGGCGACGGCTGGCGCGCGCTCATGGAGCCGGTGCGCAGGGCGGCCGGGCGGCTCGTCGAGGCGGGCGAGGTGGAGATCACCCAGGGCGGCAGGCCCGTGGAGCCGGCGAAGGCCCGCGGTCCGGTACGTATCCGCCGGGTCCGCTGAGCCCGGACGGACCGCCGGCACCAGGGCGGCGGGCGCGGTGCGGGCCCCGGGATCCGGAGCCCGCACCGGCCGGACCGGGTCAGTCGAAGACGGGGCCCTGCGTACGGGTCCGCTTGATCTCGTAGAAGCCGGGGATCGACGCCACCAGCAGCGTGCCGTCCCAGAGCTTCGCGGCCTCCTCGCCCTTGGGGGCGGGGGTGACGACCGGGCCGAAGAAGGCGATCTGCTCGCCGTCGGCACCGGGCACGGCGATGACCGGGGTGCCGACGTCCTGGCCGACCTTGTCGATTCCCTCCTTGTGGGAGGCGCGCAGCTCCTTGTCGTACGCGTCGGAGTCGGCGTACTCCAGGAGCTCGGCCGGGAGGCCGACGTCGGCCAGGGCGCCGGCGATCGCCTCGCGGGTGGGGCCCTCGCCGTTGTTGTGGATGCGGGTGCCCAGGGCCGTGTAGAGCGGGCCGACGATGTCGTCGCCGTGCTTCTGCTGGGCGGCGACGACGACCCGGACGGGCGCCCAGGCCTGCGTGCGCATCATCTCCTGGTACTCCTCGGGCAGCTCGTCGAGCCTGGGCTCGTTGAGGACGGCGAGGCTCATCACGTGCCAGCGCACCTCCACGTCACGGACCTTCTCCACCTCCAGCATCCAGCGGGAGGTCATCCAGGCCCAGGGACAGAGCGGATCGAACCAGAAGTCGGCCGGGACCTTGCCGCCTGCCGTGCTGTTCTCGGGCATGTCTCTCCTCATGAGATCGGTCTGGCACCTGCCTGCCCGAACACCACCGGGCCCTCCCACCATTCCCGTGCACCGGCTCCGACGGCCGCATGGGAGGATCAAAAGTCTTCGAATGAGACACATGAGACACGAAGGAGTGCTCCGTGCCCGGTGAGAACCTGTCCCGCGACGAGGCCCGCGAGAGGGCCGAGCTGCTGACCGTCGACGGTTACGAGGTCGCCCTCGACCTCCGCTCCGCCGTCGGCGAGCCCGACGGGGGCGACGAGGCCGGTCCGCGCACCTTCCGCTCGCAGACCACGATCCGCTTCCGCGCGGCCCGCGCCGGGGCCTCGACCTTCGCCGACCTGCTGGCCCCGTCGGTGGACGCGGTGACGCTGAACGGCAAGGACCTGGACCCCGGAACCGTCTTCGACGGCACCCGGATCGCCCTGGACGACCTCGTCGCCGGTGAGAACGTCCTGGTGGTCGACGCCCGGTGCGCCTACAGCCGGACCGGCGAGGGCATGCACCGCTTCGTCGACCCGGAGGACGGCGAGGTCTACCTCTACACGCAGTACGAGCCGGCCGACGCGCGTCGCGTCTTCGCCAACTTCGAGCAGCCCGACCTCAAGGCGCCCTACCGCTTCGAGGTGACGGCACCCGAGGGCTGGCAGGTGTGGAGCAACGGCGCGGAGGAGTCGCGGGACGGCGAGGTCCACCGGTTCGCGGAGACCCTTCCCATCTCGACGTACATCACCGCGGTCGTCGCGGGCCCGTACCACTACGTGAGCGACGTCTACACCCGGACGTCCGACGACGGCGAGAAGCTGGAGATCCCCCTCGGCGCGATGTGCCGCAAGGGCCTCGCGCGCCACTTCGACCCGGACGACGTCTTCCTCGTCACGAAGCAGGGCCTGGACTTCTTCCACGACCACTTCGACTACCCGTACCCCTTCGGGAAGTACGACCAGGCGTTCGTGCCGGAGTACAACCTCGGGGCGATGGAGAACCCGGGCCTCGTCACCTTCCGCGAGGAGTACATCTACCGCGGCAAGGTCACCTCGGCGTCCTACGAGCGCCGCGCCAACGTGATCCTGCACGAGATGGCGCACATGTGGTTCGGCGACCTGGTCACCATGCAGTGGTGGGACGACCTGTGGCTGAAGGAGTCCTTCGCCGACTTCATGGGGACGTTCTCGATGGTGGAGGCGACCCGCTTCACCAACGGCTGGATCACCTTCGCCAACAACCGCAAGGCGTGGGCCTACCGGGCCGACCAGCTGCCGTCCACGCACCCGGTCACGGCCGACATCCGTGACCTGGAGGACGCCAAGCTGAACTTCGACGGCATCACGTACGCGAAGGGCGCCTCGGTGCTCAAGCAGCTCGTGGCGTACGTGGGCCGGGACGCGTTCCTGGAGGGCGCGCGCCGCTACTTCAAGCGGCACGCGTACGGCAACACGCAGCTGGGCGACCTCCTCTCGGTACTGGCCGAGACGTCCGGCCGCGACATGACGGCCTGGTCGCGCGCCTGGCTGCAGACGGCAGGGGTCAACGTCCTGACGCCGGTCGTGACGTACGACGGCCAGGGCCGGATCGCCGAGCTCGCCGTGACCCAGGAGGCCGCGGCCTCCCACCCCGAACTGCGCCCGCACCGGGTCGCGGTGGGCCTGTACCGGCTCTCCCCGGAGGGCGAGCTGGTGCGGTTCGCACGCGCCGAGACCGATGTCGCCGGGGAGCGGACCGTGGTCGCGGAGCTCGCGGGGTCCGAGAGGCCGGACCTGGTGCTGGTCAACGACGACGACCTCACCTTCTGCAAGATCCGCTTCGACGAGGGGTCCCTGGCCACCCTCCGCGAGCACCTCGGTGACATCACCGACCCGCTGGCACGGGCGCTGTGCTGGTCCGCGCTGTGGAACCTGACGCAGGACGCGCTGCTCCCGGCCCGGGACTTCGTGTCCCTGGTGCTGTCCTTCGCGGGCCGCGAGTCGGACATCGGTGTCCTGCAGATGCTGCACGCGTGGGCGCAGTCGGCCCTGGTGCACTATGCCGCGCCGGCCTGGCGCGAGGAGGGCGGCCCGGCGCTGGCCGGGGGCGCGCTGGCGGAGCTGCGGCGGGCCGAGCCCGGCAGTCAGCACCAGCTGACGTGGGCGCGGTTCTTCGCCGCCGTCGCGGCGTCGGACGCGGACTTCCAGCTGCTGGGCGGACTGCTCGACGGCACCGCGGTGATCGAGGGTCTGGACGTCGACCAGGAGCTGCGGTGGGCGTTCCTGTCGCCGCTGGCCTCGCACGGCAGGGCCGACGAGACCGCCCTGGACGCCGAACTCGCCCGGGACGACACGGCGTCGGGCAAGCGGCACCACGTGCGATGCCTGGCGTCCCGCCCCTCGGAGGCGGTCAAGGCCCAGGCGTGGGCGGCGGTGGTGGAGTCCGACAAGCTGTCCAACGCCTTCGTCG
This sequence comes from Kitasatospora papulosa, assembly GCF_000717245.1. Classification (GTDB taxonomy): domain Bacteria; phylum Actinomycetota; class Actinomycetes; order Streptomycetales; family Streptomycetaceae; genus Streptomyces; species Streptomyces papulosus. The sequence goes on along the minus strand of NZ_JNYQ01000001.1, from coordinate 437,473 downwards.
GGGCGACGATCGCCGGCTTCGGACAGCCGTCGCAGCGCGAGCTGCTGGCGCCGTACACGGCCTCCTACTTCGAGGCCATCGAGCGCGTGTGGGCGGAGCGGTCCATCCAGATCGGGATGGACGTGGTCAAGGGCCTGTTCCCCGGGCTGCAGGACGACCCCGCGACCCTGTCCGCGACGGACGCGTGGCTGACCTCGCACCCGGACGCGGCACCGGCGCTGCGGCGGCTCGTCCTGGAGGCCCGGGACGATCTGGCGCGGGCGCTGCGGGGGCAGGAGCGCGACGCGAGGGCGTGAGCATCCGGCGCGCGCCCCGCACACGTGTGGGGGGCGCGCGCCGCCCAATTCCTGCCGCGACCACCCTTTTCGGCACTCGAACTACCGTGCTTCTGTGTGGCGTTGTCCTGGAATGTCGACGGGCTTGTAACACCGGCCATCGGGTGGCGTGGCTGGGGGAATCTCCCCCGCATGACCCAGAACGCCCCGCTGCCCCCGCACCCCGGCCACGAAGCGGCCCACCGCGTGCAGTCCGCCGCCCAGCTGCGCGCCCGCGGTGTGACCGCCGCGCACACCGCCGCGCAGTGCCTGCCCGGCGGCCCTTGGCAGCAGCTGCTCCCCGGCGTGTACCTCCTGCACCGGGAGTCCCCCACGAACGACGACCGGGTGCGCGGCGCCCTGCTGTACGCCGGACGGCCCCCGGCCGGTGCCCGCCGGACCGTATCCGCCCAGCACGGCCCCGCCTACGGCGGGGCGATGGTGACGGGCCTGGCGGCCCTGGCGCTGTACGGCTTCACGTCCGCGCCCCCCATGATCGCCCTGCACCGGATCGACGTCCTGGTGCCGCGTGCCAGGCGGCTCCGCTCCACGCGGTTCGTCCAGGTGATCCGGGCCGCCGCCCCACCCCGGCCACAGCGCCGGCACGGGGTGCCGCTGGCCCCGGTGGAGCGGGCCCTGGCCGACGCGGTGGCCTCACTCACGGACGCCCCCACGGTGCGCCGGATCCTGACGGAGGCGGTGCGTGACGGGCACTGCGAACCCGGTTCCGTCGTGCGGGAACTGAGCGACGCGAAGCTGCTGGGCCGCGCGCACGTGGCCGACACCGTCGAGGCGCTGCTCGTCGAGGGGCGGGCGGTGGCGGAGGGCCGGCTGTACGGGATGGTGCGCGCCCACGGTCTGCCCCAGCCGCTGTGGAACGTCGAACTGTCCCTGCCGGGCGGCGGATTCCTGGGCGGGGTGGACGCGTACTGGCCGGAGCAGGCGGTCGCGCTCGAGATCGGCACCCGCTCGCCCCGCGAGGAGCGCGTCTCCTTCGCCGCGGAACGGGAGCACCTGGAGCGGCTCGGGGTGACGGTGGTGCGGGTGACACCGAAGCAGCTGCGCGAGTCGGCGGCCCAGCAGTCGGTGGTGCTGCGCACGGCGATGATGGCCGCCGAGGACCGCGAACCGGCCGCCTACGTGGTGGTGGTGCCACGCTGAGTGGCGCGATCGCACAGGTGGCGGATCTACGCCATGTCCGTTTTCGATCACCGTCAACTCTCCACAAAACCCTGTCTTCTACGAAAGGCTGAGCGGTCATCGGGTACCGAATTCCGGACTCTCTCTTTCGTTCACACAACAGGGATGCTGATGACCAAGGAATCCCCCAGCTCCATACCCGGGGCGAGACGCGCGGCGCGGATAGCAGCCGCAGCAGGTCTGGCGGCCGCACTGGCCGCCTCCGGTGCGTCCCCCGTCCTCGCCGCCGACGACCCGGCCGTCCCCCCGGTGAAGCCCGCCGCCACGAGCGCGGAGGGCGACAAGCTGGGCGAGGCCGACGCCGACGTGCTGGCGAAGGCCGAGGCCAAGGGCGAGAAGAACATCACGATGATGGTCGCCACCACCCCGGGCGCGACCGAGAAGGTCGCCGAACAGCTGGACTCCGTCAAGGGGTCCGTGGTGGGGCAGACGTACGACAAGCTCGGCTACGTCCGGGCGACCGTACCGACCGCGACCGCCGAAGCCACCATCAAGGCGGCGCAGAAGCTCTCCTCCGTCCAGGGCATCGATCTCAAGCAGGAGATCAAGCTGGACGACCCGACGCCCGCGGGTGACCGGGCCGCCGGGGCGAAGCAGCCGAAGGCCACCGGAAGTTACGCGGCCCCGGACAAGAACACCCCCGCGAAGAACCCGTACAACCCGTCCTTCGAGACGGGCGCGGTCGACTTCGTGAAGCAGCACCCGAAGGCCGACGGCCGCGGGATCACCATCGGCGTCCTGGACTCCGGTGTCGACCTCGGCCACCCCGCGCTGCAGAAGACCACCACCGGCGAGCGCAAGATCGTCGACTGGGTGACGGCGACCGACCCGGTCAACGACGGTGACGGCACCTGGCTGAGGATGACGGCCTCCGTGTCCGGCCCGACGTTCACCATCGGCGGCCGCACCTACTCCGCGCCGGAGGGGTCCTACAAGATCCAGCTGTTCTCCGAGGCGGCCACCCGCGGCGGCGACATGGCCGGGGACCTCAACCGGGACGGCGACACCACCGACGTCTGGGCCGTGCTCTACGACCCGGCCGCCGGCACCGTCCGCGTCGACCTGGACAACGACGCGGACTTCCGCAACGACGCCGTGATGAAGCCGTACAAGGAGAAGCAGCAGGTCGGCTACTTCGGTACGGACAACCCGGCGACGCAGATCGTCGAGCGCATCCCGTTCGTCGTCGAGACCCGCAAGGACGTCGTCTACAACGCGGCCGGCGCCAAGGCCGACTACGTGAACATCGGCGTCATCGAGAGCGAGCACGGCACCCACGTCGCGGGCATCACCGCGGCCAACGGCCTGTTCGGCGGCAAGATGAACGGCGCGGCGCCCGGCGCCAAGGTCGTCTCCTCGCGCGCCTGCACCTGGTCCGGCGGCTGCACCAACATCGCGCTGACCGAGGGCATGATCGACCTCGTCGTCAACCGCGGCGTCGACGTCGTCAACATGTCGATCGGCGGCCTGCCGCCGCTCAACGACGGCAACAACGCGCGTGCCGAGCTCTACAAGCGCCTCATCGACATCTACGGCGTCCAGCTGGTCATCTCGGCCGGCAACGAGGGCCCGGGCCTGAACACCATCGGTGACCCCGGTCTCGCCGACCACGTCATCTCGGTGGGCGCGTCGATCTCCAAGGAGACCTGGGCCGCCAACTACGGCTCGAACGTCACCAAGAAGTACGACATGCTGCCCTTCTCCTCGCGCGGTCCGCGTGAGGACGGCGGCTTCACGCCGACCCTGACGGCACCGGGCGCGTCGATCAACACCACGCAGACCTGGTTCCCGGGCGGTCCGGTCAAGGAGGCGGGCTACTCCCTCCCCGCCGGCTACTCCATGCTGCAGGGCACCTCGATGTCCTCGCCGCAGGCCGCCGGCGCCACGGCGCTGCTGCTGTCCGCCGCGAAGCAGAAGCACATCGAGCTGCCGCCGGCCGACCTGCGGACCGCGCTGACCAGCACCGCCACCCACATCGCCGGTGTGCCCGCGCACGCCCAGGGTGCCGGTCTGATCGACATCGTCGGCGCCTGGAAGCAGATCGAGAAGCAGGGCGCCCCGGCGCACGAGTACACGGTCAAGGCCCCGGTCGACACCGCGATCGACTTCGCGCTGAAGGACCCGGGCTTCGGCACCGGCCTGTACGACCGCGAGGGCGGTCTGAAGACCGGCCAGAAGAAGTCGTACGACGTCACGGTCACCCGCACCACGGGTCCGGACAAGGCCGTGAAGCACAAGCTGTCGTGGAAGAACAACGACGGCACCTTCTCCCTGACCGGTTCGAGCACCGTCTCGCTGCCGCTCGGCAAGCCGGTCACCGTCAAGGTCCAGGCCAAGCCGCGCACCGCGGGCGTCCACAGCGCGATCCTGCAGGTGGACGACTCGAAGACCAGCGGCGTCGACCAGCAGATCCTCTCCACGGTGGTCGTCGCCAAGGAGCTGGTGAAGCCGGGTTACGCGTTCTCGACGACCGGCTCGGTGCAGCGCAACGGCACCACGTCGTACTTCGTGAACGTGCCGGAGGGCGCCGAGACGCTCGAGGTCGCGCTGAGCGCCCTGCGCTCGGGCAGCCAGACGCGGTTCATCTCCATCCACCCCTACGGGGTCGCGGTGGAGGACAGCTCCACGATCTACTGCTACCCGAACTACGAGAACCCGACCAACACCTGCCGTCCGGACACGCGCTCCTACAAGGCGCCGCAGCCGGGCGTCTGGGAGATCGAGGTCGAGTCGCGCCGTACGTCGCCGCTGCTGGACAACCCGTACAAGCTGGACGTCTCGCTGCTCGGCGCCTCCTTCGACCCGGCGGTGCAGACCATCGGCGAGGCCAAGATCGGCACCCCCGCCGCGGTGGACTGGACCGTCACCAACAACGCGGGCGACCTGCAGGGCAAGCTCAAGGGCGGCTCGCTGGGCTCGGCCGACGTCGAGCGTCCGTCGATCTCCACGGGTGGCGAGTACACCAGGACGATCACCATCGGTGAGGGCGTCGAGAAGCTCGACGTCGCCATCGGCAGCACGACGGACGCCAACGCGGACATCGACCTGTACGTCTACAGGGGCGACACCGAGGTCGGCGCCTCCACGACGGCGGGCTCCGAGGAGTCCGTCAGCCTGGTGAAGCCGGCGGCCGGCACCTACACCGTCGTCGTCGACGGCTACTCGGTCCCGGCCGGGACCACCGAGTACGACTACCGCGACGTGTACTACGCCTCGTCGCTCGGTGAGATCAAGGTCGACGAGTCGAAGGCCGTGAACCTGGCCAACGGCGCGTCCGCCAAGGTCGGCGCCGAGGTCGTGGTCGCCGGAGCGGCTCCCGAGGGCCGTCAGTTCTTCGGCGAGGTCCAGCTGGTGAACGCCCGCGGCACCGCGGCCGGCACCGGCAGCGTCGTGATCGAGAAGGTCGCGCCGTAGCCGTCACCACGGTGTGATCCGTACGACACCTCATGACTGTGGGGCGGGAGCTCTCAAGGGCTCCCGCCCCACAGCTGCGTGCGGGGTCCGTCCGCCTGCCGGACAATGGATTGGACAAGGGAGCCGGGGACATACGCATCATGGACCGGCAAACGTGCCCGTTCGCATCTGTGAGGGAGTCCCCGTGAAGGTCGGAATCGTCGGCGCCACCGGTCAGGTCGGCACAGTCATGCGCAGCATCCTGGCCGAGCGGAAGTTCCCCGTCGCCGAACTGCGGCTCTTCGCCTCCGCGCGCTCCGCGGGCTCCACCCTCTCCTACGAGGGCACGGACATCACCGTGGAGGACGCCTCCACCGCGGACTACACCGGTCTGGACATCGTGCTCTTCTCCGCGGGCGGCGCCACGTCGAAGGCACTGGCCGAGAAGGTCGCCTCCCAGGGCGCCGTGGTGATCGACAACTCCTCCGCATGGCGTAAGGACCCCGAGGTACCTCTCGTCGTCTCCGAGGTCAACGCGCACGCGATCGCGAACCGCCCCAAGGGCATCATCGCCAACCCGAACTGCACCACGATGGCCGCCATGCCCGTGCTGCGCCCCCTGCACGACGAGGCGCAGCTCGCCGCGCTGACCGTGGCCACCTACCAGGCGGTGTCCGGCTCCGGGGTCGCCGGCGTCGCGGAGCTGCACGGCCAGGCGTCCAAGGTCGTCGCCGACGCGGACAAGCTGACGCACGACGGCGACGCGGTCGACTTCCCCGAGCCGGGCGTCTACAAGCGCCCGATCGCCTTCAACGTGCTGCCGCTCGCCGGTTCGATCGTCGACGACGGTTCCTTCGAGACGGACGAGGAGCAGAAGCTCCGCAACGAGTCCCGCAAGATCCTGGAGATCCCGGACCTCAAGGTGTCCGGCACCTGTGTGCGGGTCCCGGTCTTCTCCGGTCACTCCCTCCAGATCAACGCCCGTTTCGCCCGTCCGATCAGTGTCGAGCGCGCCTACGAGCTGCTGAAGGACGCCGAGGGCGTCGAGCTCTCCGAGATCCCGACGCCGCTCCAGGCGGCCGGCAAGGACGCCTCGTACGTGGGCCGCATCCGCGCCGACGAGACCGTCGAGCACGGCCTCGCGCTGTTCGTCTCCAACGACAACCTGCGCAAGGGCGCCGCGCTGAACGCGGTCCAGATCGCCGAGCTGGTGGCGGCGGAGCTGAAGGGCTGACCCCACGCGTCCGCGGAAGGGCGGCCCCCGGGGATCCGGGGCCGCCCTTCCGCATGCGTGCCCGCACCCCGGGCGGGAGTCCCCGGGCGGGCGCCGGCTAACCGAGCGGCACCCCGGCCCCCTCCCGCCGGACCTCGAAGTGGAAGCACCCGTACTCCACCGCGCGTACATGCACCAGCGCCACCTCCGGGTCGGCGAAGGCCTCCGCGAAGGCGGCGTCGAAGCCGCTCTCCTCGTCGGCCGGGATCTCCAGCAGCCGGCCGCCGATGATCGCGCCCTCCGCGTCGTAGCGCCGGACCGTGCGCAGGGCGCCCGCGCGTGAGAACGGGTATCCCGGCCGGCCCTCCGCCGGGCCCTCGCAATCCCCGGCGTGGATGAAGACCGGGCCCTGTTCGTCGTACGCCCCCGGGCGGGCCCAGGTCTCCGCCGCCCAGCGTCTCAGCGGCGCGTAGGAGACGAGCGCGATCCTCTCCCCCGGCGCCGCGCCGCGCAGACAGCAGCGCAGGGGATCGCCGCCCTCCGCCGCCGTGTACGGAGCGCAGGGGCGTCCCGCGTCGTCGGTCGTCCGGAGCTCCTTCAGGGCGCCGGGGGTGATGGGCCGTGCCTCGTATGCGGTCATGGTCCGAGGGTGGCCCGGCCAGCCGCGCGGGTCCGGCGGAAAACGGACATCGCGCTGTGCCCTCCCCACGTGGAAGGATGGCCGGAAACGTCGCAATATCAAGGAGATGACCGCGTGCCTGGCACGAATCTGACCCGCGAAGAGGCACAGGAGCGGGCGCGCCTGCTGACCGTGGACGCGTACGAGGTCGATCTCGACCTCTCCGGCGCACAGGAGGGCGGCACCTACCGGTCCGTCACCACCGTGCGCTTCGACTCCGCCGAGGCCGGGGCGGAGACCTTCATCGACCTGGTCGCCCCGGCCGTGCACGACATCGTGCTGAACGGCAAGGACCTGGACATCGCCGCCGTCTTCCGGGACTCCCGGATCACGCTGAAGCACCTGCGCGCGGGTGCCAACGAGCTCAAGGTCGTCGCCGACTGCTCGTACACGAACACCGGTGAGGGCCTGCACCGTTTCGTCGACCCGGTCGACGAGCAGGCCTACCTCTACACCCAGTTCGAGGTCCCGGACGCCCGCCGGGTGTTCGCCAGCTTCGAGCAGCCCGACCTGAAGGCAACCTTCCGGTTCACCGTGAAGGCGCCGTCCGGCTGGACCGTCATCTCCAACTCGCCGACGCCCGAGCCGAAGGACGACGTCTGGTCCTTCGAGCCGACGCCGCGCATCTCCACGTACATCACGGCGCTGATCGCCGGTCCGTACCACTCGGTGCACAGCAGCTACGAGAAGGACGGCCAGTCCGTCCCGCTCGGCATCTACTGCCGGCCGTCGCTCGCCGAGTACCTCGACGCCGACGAGATCTTCGCGGTCACGCGGCAGGGCTTCGACTGGTTCCAGGAGAAGTTCGACTACGCGTACCCCTTCGCCAAGTACGACCAGCTCTTCGTCCCGGAGTTCAACGCGGGCGCGATGGAGAACGCGGGCGCGGTCACCATCCGCGACCAGTACGTGTTCCGTTCGAAGGTCACGGACGCGGCCTACGAGACGCGCGCCGAGACGATCCTCCACGAGCTGGCCCACATGTGGTTCGGCGACCTGGTCACCATGGAGTGGTGGAACGACCTCTGGCTGAACGAGTCCTTCGCGACGTACACCTCGATCGCGTGCCAGGCGGACGCCGAGGGCTCGAAGTGGCCGCACTCCTGGACCACGTTCGCCAACTCCATGAAGACCTGGGCGTACCGGCAGGACCAGCTGCCGTCGACGCACCCGATCATGGCGGACATCCAGGACCTCGACGACGTCCTGGTGAACTTCGACGGGATCACGTACGCGAAGGGCGCCTCGGTCCTGAAGCAGCTCGTGGCGTACGTCGGCAAGGACGCGTTCTTCCAGGGCGTGCAGGCCTACTTCAAGGCGCACGCCTTCGGGAACACCCGTCTGTCGGACCTGCTGGGCGCGCTGGAGGAGACCTCGGGCCGTGACCTGAGGACCTGGTCCAAGGCGTGGCTGGAGACGGCCGGGATCAACATCCTGCGCCCGGAGATCGAGACCGACGCGGACGGCCACGTCACGTCGTTCACCGTGCTGCAGGAGGCCCCCGCGCTCCCCGCCGGCGCGAAGGGCGAGCCCACCCTGCGTCCGCACCGGATCGCCATCGGCTGCTACGACCTCGACGCCGCCGGGAAGCTGGTCCGCACGGACCGGATCGAGCTGGACGTGGACGGCGAGCGCACCACGGTGCCGTTCCCGTCGGGCACGGCGCGTCCGGCGGTCGTCCTGCTCAACGACGACGACCTGTCGTACGCGAAGGTCCGTCTCGACGAGGAGTCGCTGCGGGTCGTCACCGAGCACCTGGGTGACTTCGCGGAGTCCCTGCCGCGCGCGCTGAGCTGGGCGTCGGCCTGGGACATGACGCGCGACGGCGAGCTGGCGACGCGTGACTACCTGGCGCTGGTCCTCTCCGGGATCGGCAAGGAGTCGGACATCGGCGTCGTGCAGTCGCTGCACCGTCAGGTGAAGATGGCCCTCGACCTCTACGCCGCCCCGGAGTGGCGCGAGGCGGGCCTGAACCAGTGGACCGAGGCGACGCTGGCGCATCTGCGCGCGGCCGAGCCGGCCGGTGACCACCAGCTGGCGTGGGCGCGTGCCTTCGCCGCGACGGCGCGCAGCCCGCTCCACCTGGACGTCCTGCAGTCGCTGCTCGACGGCACGCAGGAGATCGAGGGCCTGGTCGTGGACACGGAGCTGCGGTGGGCGTTCGTGCAGCGCCTGGCGGCTACGGGTCTCCTGGACGAGGAGGAGATCGCCGCGGAGTACGAGCGCGACAGGACGGCCGCGGGTGAGCGTCACGCGGCGTCGGCGCGTGCGGCCCAGCCCTCCGAGGAGGCGAAGGCCGAGGCGTGGGCGTCGGTCGTCGAGTCGGACAAGCTGCCGAACTCTCTTCAGGAGTCGGTCATCACCGGTTTCGTGCAGACGGACCAGCGTGAGCTGCTGGCTCCGTACACGGAGAGGTTCTTCACGGCGGTCAAGGACGTCTGGGACTCGCGGAGCCACGAGATGGCCCAGCAGATCGCGGTCGGCCTGTACCCGTCGCTCCAGGTCTCGCAGGAGACCCTGGACGCCACGGACGCCTGGCTGGAGTCGGTGCAGCCGAGCGCCGCGCTCCGCCGGCTGATGTCGGAGTCCCGCTCCGGTGTGGAGCGCGCGCTGAAGGCGCAGGCGGCCGACGCCGCGGCGGCCACCGCGTAGCGGTCCTCCGGCACGCGCGACGAGGGGGCGCCTCCCGTGGGAGGCGCCCCCTCCGTCGTGCGGGGCGGCGGGCGCGGACGCCCGCTGGAAGCCGCCCGGCGGGCGGGCGCGGGTGCGCAGCCGTCCGCCGGGCGGGGGCTTCAGGCGCCGGACTCCTGATGGCGGCGGGCCAGTTCGGCCGCACCCGCCTCCGTCAGCGAGCCGTGGAGCCGCATCCGGGCCACCCCGCCGTCGGGGTAGGCGTCCAGGCGTACGTGGGTGACCACGGCCTCGGCGTCGAGGACGAAGCGGTGGAGGGTGTCGGGCTGGAGCCGGGTGCGGGGCAGGATCTCGAACCACTCGCCCGTCTCGCCGTCGCGGCCCTGGAGGCCGATCCAGCCCGCCGCGTTGCCCTTGAGGTAGGCGGTGTCGATCTCGACCGCGCGCACCGCGCCCTGGGCGGGCAGGCGGAAGCGTACCCAGTCGTTCGTGTCGCGGACCCGGCGGCGGCGGTTCTCCCAGCCGTCGTCCATCTTGCGGGAGGTGCCGGGCAGGATGATCTGGGCCGGCGAGGAGTAGAAGCGGTCCGAGGCGTCCTCGTACGTGCCGCCGTTGAGGATCGAGATCAGGTCGATCGTGCCCAGCGCCGCGAGCCAGGCCGGGTCGGGCACGACCTCGCCGTGGACGCGGAGACGGGCGATTCCGCCGTCCGGGTGCTGGCAGACCCGCAGATGCGTCCAGCGGCGGCCCCCGGTGACCTCGAAGCCGTTGGCGGCGTGGCCGCGCACAGGGGTGGGCGGGACGAGCTCCTCCCACTTCACGTCGTCGGCGAGGAGTTCCCCGGGTCCGGGGGCGCCTTCCACGGCCGTCGCCTGGACGGAGACGCGCTGCGGATAGTTGCCCCGGAAGTGGGCGGTGTCGACGACGATGCCGCGGATGATCCCGGGCGCGCCCAGCCGGACGATCGCCCAGTCGTGGTCCTCGGGGGCCGGGAAGGGGTGCTCCGCGTCCGCGCCGCGGCGGCGGCGGGTCTCCCAGCCGTCCATGATCTTGCCCTTGTGGCCGAAGCGCTCGGGGTCGAAGACGGCGGGCTCGCGGATCAGGAGGTTCTCACGTTCGGCGAAGAACTCGTCGTTGGCCGCGATCACTCCGGCGCCGAGACGGCGGTCCGCGAGGTCGACCAGCCCGGTGAAGGGGAAGTCGCCCGCGCGGTAGTCGGCGTAGGGGTCACCACCGCCGTAGGGGGCCGCGTCGTTGGCGTGCGGGTCGCCGGGACTGTACTCCGTCTGGTTCTCGTCGCTGGGCATGGGGCCACTGTGCCGCCGCGCCTACCATCAGGTCCATCGAAAGTTTTCGTACGGTCCTTTCAGTTCTGTTTAACAACAGCGGACCGCCCGGCGGAATCCGCTGCCGCCCGTTCCAGCGCGTCCAGCACCCGGGCGACCGCCGGGCCGCGTTCGGCGCCCTGGCGGACGGCCGCCACCACATGCCGACAGGGCCGGTCCGACTCCAGGACCCGCATCGCCACACCGTGGTGCGGCCGGTCGGACGACGAGACCATCCGGGGGACCAGCGCGACCCCCATGGACGCCCGCACCATGGCGAGGATCGCCGTCCAGCCTGCGGCGCTGTGGGCCTGTTCGGGGACGAAGCCCGCGGCCTCGCACGCGGCGGTCGTGATCTCCGACCAGGGGCCCGACCCGCCGAAGATCCAGGGCTCCCGCGACAGGTCGGCCAGCCGCAGGGCCGGCGCCCCGGCGAGGCGGTGTCCGGCGGGCAGCGCCACGTCCAACGGGTCCGCGAGCAACGGCAGCAGGGTGAAGCGGGGGTCCCGGACCGTCGGGGCGTGGGCCGCCAGGGAGAGCGCCAGGTCCACCTCGCCGGCCGACAGCAGCTCGAAGGCCTGGGCCGCCTCCGCCTCCCGTACGCGCACCTGCGGCCCGGGACGCCCTTCGGCCCCCAGCAGCCGCACGGCGGGCACCACGAGGGCGGGCACGGCGGTCGAGAAGGCGCCGACGCGCACCTGGCCCGCCTCGCCCCGCAGATACCCGGCGAGTTCGGCGTCTGCCCTCTCCAACTGGGCGAAGACCGCCTCGGCGTGCCGCAGCACGAGGTGTGCGGCGTCGGTGAGCCGCACACGGCGGCCCTGTGCCTCCAGCAGTCGCACCCCGAGCTGGCCGGCGAGATTGGTGAGCTGCTGGGAGACGGCGGACGGCGTCATGCGGAGGGCTTCGGCGGTGGCGGTGACGGTGCCCCGGTCCCGCAGGGTGCGCAGGATGCGGAGCTTCTTGACGTCCCACTCGGTCATGCCCGCAACCTACCCGGGTCCGGACATGCCGGTGCGCCGCGCGGTACGGAGTACCGGCGGCGCACCCGGGAGAATCCCTAGGCCTGCTTCTTGGACTTGTCGAGGACCATCACGAGGCCCGCGATCACCAGGAAGAGGACGATCGGCAGCGCGACGTAGAGACCGAGGGTCTCCAGCACGTTCAGCCCCGGGCCCGGGTCGTCACCGTCGTCGCGGGTGAGCGCGAGCGCCGGGGACGACATCAGCAGCATCATCAGCGTCGTACCGGCCGCGACGGCGCCGGCGCGCATAGCGTTCTTCTTGTCCACGGTGCAAACGTAGCGAACGCCTACGAGGGGCGCGCGTCCGGGGGTGCCGTACGGGACTCCGGACCGTCCGTCAGGACGGCCATCAGCCGGTGCAGCCGGGGTGAGGCCGTGATCTCCTCCAGGGTGACGGGATGGCCTTCCGCGTCGGCGACGGGCAGGCGCCAGTTGGGGTACTGGTCCCAGGTCCCGGGCAGGTTCTGCGGGCGGCGGTCCCCCACGGCGTCCGGGAGCCAGACGCCGGACATCAGGGCCGGGGTGCTCCGCAGGAAGCGGTGGACCGCGCGGACGGCCGCCTCCTCGTCCCCCTCGCCCTCGGGCAGCAGCCGGAGCCGGGCCAGGTAGGCGAGCCATTCGGCGGTGTCGGCCGCGTCCTCGGCCAGCTCCCGCTCCAGAGGGTGGGTCAGCAGCCCGAGCCGGTGGCGGAGCGTCACGTGTTCACCCGTCAGCCGCGCGGCGGTGGAGGGCAGGTCGTGGGTGGTCGCCGTGGCCACACAGCCCTGGCGCCAGGCCCCGGGGGCCAGCGGGCGCCCGCTCCCCGCCCAGTCGCGCTCGAACCAGAGCACGGAGGTGCCGAGCACCCCGCGCCGGGCCAGCGCCTCGCGCACGCCGGGCTCGACGGTGCCGAGGTCCTCCCCTACGACGACGGCACCCGCCCGGTGCGCCTCCAGGACGAGGACGGCGAGCATCGCCTCGGCGTCCTGGGCGACGTAGGCACCCTCGGTGGGCGGGCGCCCCTCGGGGACCCACCAGAGCCGGAAGAGGCCCATGACGTGGTCGATGCGCAGCGCGCCGGCGTGGGCGAGGAGGCCCCGCAGGAGGTCGCGGTAGGGGGCGTACCCGGACGCCGCGAGGGCGTCCGGCCGCCAGGGGGGAAGTCCCCAGTCCTGGCCGTGGGCGTTGAAGGCGTCGGGGGGCGCGCCGACGGACATGCCCCGGGCGAAGGCGTCCTGCTGCGCCCAGGTGTCGGCGCCGTCGGGGTGTACGCCGACGGCGAGGTCGTGGACGATCCCGACGGGCATCCCGGACTCCCGGGCGGCGCTCTGGGCGGTGGCGAGCTGGGTGTCCGTGAGCCAGGCGAGCCGGCAGTGGAAGTCGACCCTGTCGAGCAGTTCGGTGCGGGCCCGGGCGCTCTGCGGGGAGCGGGGGTCGCGAAGCCCTGCGGGCCAGGCGCGCCACTGCGGGCCGTGCACCTCGGCCAGGGCGCACCACAGGGCGTGGTCCTCCAGGGCCTGCCCCTGCGCGGCCAGGAAGTCGCAGTAGGCGGCACGGCGACCGGGGGTCAGGGGGACCTCGTGGACGATCTCCAGGGCCTGCTTCTTGAGCGCCCAGACGGCGTCACGGTCGATCAGCGCGCCCTTGTTCAGCACGGCCTCGCGCAGCGCCGCGGCTTCCTGGCGCAGGTCGTCCAGGGCCGCCCTGCCGGGCTCGCCGACGTGGCCGTACTCGGGGATCGACTCGATGTGCAGATGCACGGGGTCGGGGAAGCGGCGCGAGGAGGGCCGGTACGGGGACGGGTCGGTGGGCCGGCCGGGCACGGCGGCGTGCAGCGGGTTGACCTGGACGAATCCGCTGCCGAGGGTCCGCCCCGCCCATGCGGCGAGGTCGGCCAGGTCCGCGAGGTCGCCCATGCCCCAGGAGCGGGCAGAGAGCATCGAGTAGAGCTGGACGAGGAATCCGTGCGTGCGCGGGGGCGGCTGGGGTACGCGGTCCGGAGCGACGACGAGCGTGGCGGTGAGGTGGCGGTGGTCCGGGGTGCGGACGGTCAGCCGGTGGACGCCCAGGGGCGGTTCGGTCCACCAGGTGGGCGTCTTCGGCGCGTTCTCGACGGGTGCGGGGGCGGGCAGGACCCGCATACGCAGGGGCCGGGGTGCGCCGGTGGTGCCCGGCTCGGGGTCGACCGTGAGGAGCGCGCCGGCCGGCAGTGCGGCGAGCGCGGCCGGCAGCGGCTCCCCCGACCAGGCCACCACCGTCGGCGGGAGCAGTCGGGAAGCCGCCGCCGATTCGGCTGCGGCGAGCGATCTCCGTACGTCGGCGGGCGTGTCGGCGTCGACGCCCAGCGCGGCGAGCACGGCCGTGACCGTGTCGTCGGGGACGGACACCGTGACGTCCGCGGACGGAGAGAAGGAGGTGGCGACGCCGTGCAGTGCGGCGAGCCGGGACAAGCCCATTCAGACTCCTGGGGACTCCATGCCTCCCGCGGTGCCGGGTGCTGTCGGCTCGCTGGTCAGAGGGGCGACGGCGGCGAGCGGTGGCTCGCTCGTGAGGGGTGTGGCGTCGGCGAGCGGAGGCTCGCTGGTGAGCGGGGGCTCACTGATGAGCGGGGCGCTGTCGGCGAACGCGGGCTCGCCGGTCAGGTGGGACACGTCGGCGAGCGGCAGCTCGCTGATCATCGGAGGGGCGGTGAAGTCGGGGGACGTCTTGCCTGCCAGCGGATCGGGGTCCATGGGGCTCGGTACCTGTTTGGAGAGGGCGGAGAGCAGAAGCTGCGCGGATGCGGGCACGTTGGCCTCCTGGCCGTGGACAACAGGACACAGCAGGCCTACCCAGCGAGGGCGGGTGCAGGCGTGGACGTGACACAGGCGTTATGACTAACGAGCCCAACGTGCCGTGGGTCACACCACGTTCCCGTACTCGCCGGGTATGCGTGGTTTTCGGCCACTCGGCGACTCTTCCCCGAACGCCCACGCGCCACACCCCGCAGCACATCCGGCATATCGGGTGAAACGGCCACGCGCATTGACACTCCCTCGCGCGAGTGGTGGGCTCGGACGTCAATGCCGGGGCACGGTCCCGCTCGGATCGGGGCCCGGTCCGGACGACGGACCCGGGCCAGGACGAAGGGGTACGGCGTGCAGCTCGGGCGCAGGAGACACGCGACGGCCGTCGCCGTCGCCGTGATCGGCGGGCTGCTCGGCCCGTTCGGGCCGGCCGCCGTCGCGGCCCCCGTCACCCCCGCCGCGACGGCGGCGGACCGTACCGGTGACACCGGGATGCCCGCGGTCTGGCCCCGTCCGCAGTCCGTCGAGGCGTCGGGGCGGGCCGTCACCCTGGGGACGGAGGTCACCCTCCTCCCCGCCCCGGAGGCCGATCCGTACGCGGTGGACGCGCTCAGGGGGCTCCTGCGCGACTCCGGCGTACGCACGGTGCACGACGCCCTGCCCGGCGGGGGGCCGGTGATCCGGCTCGGCGGCACCGACGCCGGCCTCGCCCTGCGGGCCCTGCGCGCACCGGAACGCGCCGATCTGCCGTCCGGGGGATACCGCCTGGCCGTGGGCGAGACCGGTGGCCGTCCCGTGATCGCCCTGGACGGCGTCGGCGAGGACGGCCTGTTCCACGGCGTCCAGACCCTGCGTCAGCTCGTGAAGGACGGGACCGTCGCCGGGGCCGTGGTCCGCGACTGGCCGGGTACCGCCGTACGCGGTACGACCGAGGGCTTCTACGGTCAGCCGTGGACCCGCGAGGAGCGGCTCGCGCAGCTCGGTTTCATGGGCCGCACGAAGCAGAACCGCTACCTCTACGCGGCCGGTGACGATCCCTACCGGCAGACCCGCTGGCGCGATCCGTACCCGGCCGACGAGCGTGCGGACTTCCGTGCGCTGGCGGCGAAGGCACGGGCCGAGCACGTGACGCTGGGCTGGGCCGTCTCCCCCGGGCAGGCCATGTGCATGGCCTCCGACGCGGACGTGCGGGCCCTGAACCGGAAGATCGACGCGATGTGGGCCCTGGGGGTGCGGGCCTTCCAGCTGCAGTTCCAGAACGTCAGCTACAGCGAGTGGCACTGCGACGAGGACGCGGAGACGTTCGGCAGCGGGCCCGAGGCGGCGGCCAGGGCGCAGGCCCGGGTCGCGAGCGCGGTCGCCCGGCACCTCGCGGACCGGCACCCGGACGCGGAGCCGGTGTCGGTGATGCCGACCGAGTTCTACCAGGACGGCGCCACCGACTACCGCACGGCGCTCGCCGCCGCGCTGGACGAACGGGTGCAGGTCGCCTGGACCGGCGTCGGGGTGGTGCCGAGGACGATCACCGGACGGGAGCTGGCGGGCGCGCGGGCGGCCTTCCGCCGCCCCCTGGTCACCATGGACAACTACCCGGTGAACGACTACGCGCAGGACCGGATCTTCCTCGGCCCGTACACCGGGCGGGACCCCGCCGTGGCCGGAGGGTCCGCGGCGCTGCTCTCCAACGCCATGGAGCAGCCGTCGGCGTCCCGCATCCCGCTGTTCACGGCCGCCGACTTCGCCTGGAACCCGAAGGGCTACCGGCCGCAGGAGTCCTGGCAGGCGGCGATCGAGGACCTGGCGGGCGGCGACGCCACCGCACGGGCCGCCCTGGAGGCGCTGGCGGGCAACAGTGCCACCTCGCTGCTGGGCGGCGACGAGTCCGCGTACCTCCGGCCCCTGCTGTCCGCGTTCTGGGCGACGCGTCCGGCCGCGCACTCCTCGGACCGGGCCGCCCGCGACAAGGCGGCGCGTGAGCTGCGGGCCGCGTTCGGCGTGATGCGGCAGGCTCCTGAGCGGCTGAGCACCCCGGCGGACGGCCGGCTGCAGGACGAGGTGCGGCCGTGGAGCGGACAGCTGGCCCGGTACGGCAGGGCGGGCGAGCTCGCCGTCGACCTGCTGCTGGCGCAGGAGCGTGGCGACGGGGCGGCGGCCTGGAAGGCCCAGCTGGCGCTCGAACCGCTGCGCGAGAAGATCGCGGCGAGCACGGCGACGGTGGGCAAGGGTGTCCTGGATCCGTTCCTGAAGCGGGTCGTCGCGGAGGCGGACGCGTGGAACGGCACCGACCGCGACACGGGCACGACGAGCCGTGACGCGCACGGCTACACGCTGCGCCTGGACCGCGCGCGCCCGCTGGAGGCCGTCACCACCCTGACCCGGCCCGGTGACGAAGCCGCGGGCGCCGTCCTGGAGGTCCATGTCCCCGGCGAGGGCTGGCGCGGTCTGGGCCCCCTGTCGGCGGCGGGCTGGACGCAGACGGCGGCGAAGGGGCTGCGGGCGGACGCGCTGCGGGTCGCCGTGCCGTCCGCCCGCCCGGCCCTGGTCGGCCCCCCGGCACCGGGGGTCGCGGGCACGCGTCCGCCCTCGGACGGGGCCCCGGAGGTGCGGGCGCTCGTCCCCTGGTTCGAGGACGAGCCGGCCGCCCGTCTCGCCCTCGCCCGCGACAGGACGGACGCGGTGATCGGCGGCGGTACGCAGCGGGTCGAGGCGCGGCTGGCGGGCGGGCGCCCCGGCGAGGTGAAGGGCAGGCTCACCGCGAAGGCCCCCAAGGGCATCGAGGTGAAGGTCCCGGAGCAGACGACGGTGACGGGCGGCTCGCGCACCGACGTCCCCGTGGACATCACCGTCCCGGCCGACACGCCGGCCGGTGAGTACGAGGTGCCGCTGCGCTTCGAGGGTGAGGAGAGCACGCTGACCGTGCGGGCCTTCCCCCGCACGGCGGGCCCCGATCTGGTGCGGACGGCCACGGCGTCCTCCTCGGGCGACGAGACCCCGGACTTCCCGGCCTCGGCGGCCTCCGACGGCGATCCGGAGACCCGCTGGTCCTCACCGGCCGAGGACGGCGCCTGGTGGCAGGCCGAGCTGCCCGCCCCGGTCCGGCTGGGCCAGGTCGTGCTGCGGTGGCAGGACGCCTACGCCTCCCGTTACCGCGTGCAGGTCTCGCCGGACGGCCGCACCTGGCGCACGGCGGCGACCGTCCGGGACGGCGGGGGCGGGCGCGAGAGCGTACGGATGGACGCGAAGGACACCCGCTTCATCCGGGTCCAGGGCGACGGACGGGCCACGGAGTACGGCTACTCGCTCTGGTCGGTCGAGGCGTACGCCGTGGAGGCGGAGGGCACGGACGCGCGTCCCGGGGCCCCGGAGACACCGAAGGCCCGGTCCTCAGGCTGACACGCCGTCGATCCGGGCCATCACGTCGTCCGCTCCGAACGGCTGCAGATAGGGCAGCCAGCGCGGGTCGCGGTGCCCCGTCCCGATGATCCGCCACGCGAGCCCGCTGGGCGGCGCCGGCTGGTGGCGCAGCCGCCAGCCCAGCTCGGGCAGGTGGCGGTCCGCCTTGACGTGGTTGCAGCGGCGGCAGGCCGCCACGACGTTGTCCCAGGCGTGCTGCCCGCCCCGGCTGCGCGGGATGACGTGGTCGACGCTGGTCGCGGCGGCCCCGCAGTACATGCAGCGGCCGCCGTCCCTCGCGAAGAGCGCCCGGCGTGTGAGGGGAACGGGCCCCCGGTAGGGGACCCTCACGAACCGCTTGAGGCGGACGACGCTGGGCGCCGGTACCGCGCGGCTCGCACTGTGCATGAAGGCGCCGGACTCCTCGAGGCAAATGGCCTTGTTCTCGAGGACGAGGACGAGTGCGCGGCGCAGGGGTACGACGCCGAGCGGCTCGTACGAAGCGTTGAGAACCAGGACGTGCGGCACGTGGATGCCTCCTTGTACGCCGGCGACGCGTGGCTCGCGCCGGGACGATCCGATCTCAGTCTCTCCTCATGCCTGGTCCGAGCGCCACCACGTGCGGGTAACGGGCCGGGGGGATTTTCCTCACGTGCCCGCCTCCCGGGCGGCCCCGCGACCTCGTGACAGGCGCTCCGGCAGGGCGTCCGGCACCGCCGGACGATCGTCCGCACGCCTCGTGTGCCCGGGTGAGACGTGTCTCTCCCCCGCCTGCGGCAACGAACCACGCCCCCTGCTTCGTTAGTGTTGTCGATCTGCTGTCGCCCCATCTGGAGGTCCCCGCCGTGTCCCTGTACGCCCTCCTGGCCGCGGCCCCGTCCCCCGGGGCCGCGGGCTCGCTGGACGAAGCCGCCGAGCGGGCCGGGAACGCCGCAGGCTGGGTCGAGGAGAACTGGTCCACCTGGCTGAACACCGGTCTGCGCATCCTTCTCATCGCGGCCATCGCGATCGTGCTGCGCTATCTGATCCGGCGTGCCCTGACCAACCTCATCGACCGGATGAACCGCAGTGCCCAGGCGGTGGAGGGCACGGCCCTCGGCGGCCTGCTGGTCAACGCGGAACGCCGCCGCCAGCGTTCCGAGGCGATCGGGTCCGTGCTCCGCTCGGTCACGTCGTTCCTGATCCTGGGGACCGCGGCCCTGATGATCCTGGGCGCCTTCCAGATCAATCTGGCGCCTCTGCTGGCCTCCGCGGGGGTCGCGGGTGTGGCGCTGGGCTTCGGCGCGCGCAACCTCGTCACCGACTTCCTCTCCGGCGTCTTCATGATCCTGGAGGACCAGTACGGCGTCGGGGACTCGATCGACGCGGGTGTCGCCTCCGGCGAGGTCATCGAGGTGGGCCTGCGGGTCACCAAGCTGCGCGGCGACAACGGTGAGATCTGGTACGTCCGCAACGGTGAGGTGAAGCGGATCGGCAACCTCAGCCAGGGCTGGTCCACCGCGGGCGTCGACGTCACGGTCCGCCCGGTGGAGGACCTCGACCTGGTCCGCAAGGCGATCGCCGAGGCCGGCGAGACCATGACCAAGGAAGAGCCCTGGTCGGAGCGGCTGTGGGGCCCGGTGGAGGTCCTGGGGCTGGACGCGGTGCTGCTCGACTCGATGACCGTGCGGGTCACGGCGAAGACCATGCCGGGCAAGTCCCTGGGCGTCGAGCGCGAGCTGCGCTGGCGCGTCAAGCAGGCCCTGGACGCGGCCGGGATCCGGATGATCGGCGTGGTTCCCGCGCAGCCGGACGCCGCCACCGCCGACCCGACGGCGTCCATGGCGGCCCCGTCCGCGTACGCCTCGGCGACCTCCCCGCAGTCGCTCGCGGCCACGCCGATAGCACCGCCCAACCTGTCGAAGTGAGCACAGGCGCACAGCGCCCCCGAGGTAACGCTTTGGTTGCCTCGGGGGCGCTTCCCATTGACGGGTCCGGCACGTCGCCCTACCGTCCTCCCATCGACAGTAAAGTTTCCTAACAGAAAGCGGGTGCGGCGCTCATGGCCGGAACGACACCGGGTACCCCTCGCGTGCTGCGGGCCATGAACGACCGGGCGGCGCTCGATCTGCTGGTCGCCCAGGGGCCCCTCACCCGCACCCGCATCGGTGAGCTGACCGGCCTGTCCAAGCCCACCGCGTCCCAGCTGCTGGCGAGGCTGGAGGACGCCGGCCTGGTCCGGTCGACGGGCAGCCAGGGCGGTCGGCCCGGGCCGAACGCCGTGCTCTACGAGATCGATCCGGCCGCCGCCCACGTCGCCGCGCTCTCCGTCGGCCCGACCGGGATAGACGCCGTCGTCGCGGACGTCACCGGCACCGTGGTCGGCTCCTGCCGTGTCGAGGCGGACGCCGTCGCCGAGGACGTGCGTCACCGCACAGCCCAGCTCGTCGCCGAGGCCGTGGACGGCGCCCTGCGTCCGACCGGTCTCGGCCACGACGACCTGGACGCCGTGGTGATCGGCACACCCGGCGCGATCGACCCGCACACCGGTCAGCTGCGGTACGCGCCCCATCTGCCCGGCTGGCACTCCCGCACCCTGCTCGCCGACCTCGCCGAGGTGGTCGGACGGCCCGTGGTCATCGAGAACGACGTGAACCTCGCGGCCGTCGCCGAGCAGTACGAGGGCGCGGCCCAGGACCACGACCACTTCGTCCTCGCCTATCTCGACGAGGGCGTGGGCGCCGCGATCGTGCTGGGCGGCACGCTCCTGCGCGGCGCCACGGGCGGCGCCGGGGAGATCGGCTACATGCCGTTGCCCGGCGCCCCGCTCGCCCGCGGCGGCGCGGCCGACTGGGCGGGCCCCGACGCGGGGGGCGGCTTCCAGAGCCAGGTCTCCTGCCCCGCTGTACGCGACCTGGCCGGGGGCCGGCCGCTGGCCGAGGCCCTCGCCGACGAGGCCGTGCGCGCCGAGGTCGCCCGCAGGCTGGCCACCGGTCTGGCGTCCGTGGTCGCCGTGGTCGACCCCGAACTGGTGGTCCTCTCCGGCCGGGTGGCCCAGGAGGGCGGGGAGGAACTCCGCGAGCGGGTCGAGGCCGAGATGACCGGTCTCGCCCTGCCCCGGCCGCTGCTCCGCATCAGCGACATCGAGGGGGACCCGATCCTGACCGGCGCGCTGCGGACGGCCCTCGCCCAGGCGCGCGACAGCGTCTTCGACACCGCCTGACCCGCCACCACCGCACCTCGCCACCCGTGACCGGTGGCCTGTACGGCACCCCCATACCCCGACGGCCCCTCCCCCGGTGCCGCGTCCCCCGCGCAATCCCGACGCAACGATCCCGCCGCAAAGGAAGTCCGCTATGGCGCTATGGCGCTTTCGTACCCGCGTGCCCCTGGCGCTCGGCGCAGCCGCGCTGCTGCTGTCCGGCTGCGCCAATCCGAGTAACGGCAGCAACACCGACGACCCCACGAAGCCCGTCACGCTGAAGTTCTGGCACGGCTGGTCGGCGCCCGGCGAGGTCGAGGCGATCGACGAGAACATCGCCCGCTTCGAGAAGCTCCACCCGAACATCGACGTCGTCTCCACCGGCAACGTCAGCGACGAGACGATCAACCAGGCGCTGCGTGCGGGCGGCGGCGACGCACCCGACGTCGTCACGTCCTTCACCACCAACAACGTCGGGCAGTACTGCTCGTCCGGCATGTGGGTGGACCTCGACCCCTTCATGAGGAAGAGCGGGATCGACAAGACGAAGGTCTTCCCGAAGACCCTGCTGGACTACACGCGGTACGAGGGCGTCCAGTGCGCGACGCCTCTCCTCGCCGACGCGTTCGGCATGTACTACAACAAGGACGCCTTCGAGGCGGCGGGGATCACCCGGCCCCCGCGCACCATGTCGGAGATGAAGGCCGACGCGGTGAAGCTGACGCAGAGGAACAAGGACGGCTCGCTGAAGCGTGCCGGCTTCATGCCGAACTTCCAGCTCTACCAGAACTCCCCCGACCGGATGTTCGCCCAGTGGGGACCGGAGTACTTCGACGCCGAGGGCAAGGCGAAGCTCGCCGACGAGCCGAAGACCGAGGACTTCTTCACCACCATGCGCGATCTCTCCGACGCGCAGGGCGGCTACGCGGCCATGGAGAGGCTCCGCGCCCGTTTCGGCGACGAGATGTCGTCCCAGAACGGCTTCCTGACCGGCAGGCTCGCCATGCACCTGGACGGTGAGTGGCGCGGGCTGATGCTGGACGAGGCGAAGGCGGACTTCGACTGGGCGGTCGCCCCGCTGCCGGTCCCCGACGACCAGGCGGACACCTACGGGCGCGGCTATCTGACGGGCACCGTGGCCGGTATCGCGCACAGCAGCCGGCATCAGAACGCGGCCTGGGAGCTGGTGAAGTACCTGACGATCGACACCGAGCCGGTCGTCCGCTTCGCCAACGCGATCCACAACGTGCCGTCCACCTTCGAGGCGCTGAAGTCCCCCGACCTGGACGCGGACCCGGCGTTCCGCGCCTTCATCGAGATCGCGCGGAACCCGCACAGCCAGGCCGTTCCGCCCTCGAACAACGGCGGTCAGTACATCAACTCGTTCGGTGACTTCTCGCAGTCCGTCGAGGCAGGCAGGACGAAGGACCTGCACCGCGCCCTGGAGGACCTCGACGAACAGATCGACGCCGACAACGTCCAGTCGGAAAACTGAGGAGCCGCGTCATGGCACTGTCCCTCTCCACCCCGGCGAAGTCCGCCGGACGGGCGACCGATCCGGCCCCCCGCGACTCGCCCCTGCGGCGCAAGCGGAACCGTGAGCGGCTGCGCAACCTGGGGTTCCTCTCGCCCTGGATCGTCGGGTTCTCGGTCTTCTTCGGATACCCGCTGGTCGCGACCGTCTACTTCTCGTTCATGCACTACAACCAGATCAAGGCGCCCACCTTCGTGGGGCTGCGGAACTGGCGGTACGTACTGGAGCAGATGCCGCTGTTCGGCCCGGCCCTGTGGAACACGCTGTGGCTGGTCGTCGTGATGGTCGCGCTGCGCGTCGTCTTCGGCCTCGGGATCGGCCTGCTGATCACGAAGATCAAGACGGGCGTGGGACTCTTCCGCACGGCCTTCTACATCCCGTACCTGGCCCCGCCCGTCGCGGCGACGGTCGCCTTCGTCTTCCTCCTGAACCCGTCCACCGGGCCGGTCAACGAGATGCTGTCGTGGATCGGCCTGCACGGCCCGAACTGGTTCAACGACCCGAACTGGTCGAAGCCCTCGCTGGTCCTGCTCTCCCTGTGGGGCATCGGCGACCTGATGGTCATCTTCATGGCCTCGCTGCTGGACGTGCCCAAGGAGCAGTACGAGGCCGCCGACCTGGACGGCGCGGGTGCCTGGGCGAAGTTCCGCTACGTCACCTGGCCCGCCATCACCCCGATCGTGCTGTTCGCCGTCGTCACCGGAGTGGTGCAGACGATGCAGTACTACACGCAGGCCCTCGTCGCGGGGAAGCTCGCCTCGGGCGTCTCCATCGGCCCCGGCACGGTGATCCAGCCCGGATATCCGGACCACTCCACCCTGACGGTTCCGCAGCTCGTGTACTCGCTGGGCTTCCAGAACTTCAACACCGGCGCCGCGTGCGTCCTGTCCCTCGTGCTCTTCGCCATCGCCATGGCCGTGACCCTTCTGCTGATGCGCAAGAGCGTCGGCCTCATCCCGGCGGAGGACTGACATGACCACCACCACCCTGAACAGGCCGGACACCGCCGTGCGGAGCCGTCCGAACGGCCCCGGCACGGCCGGGCACCGCCGTGGGCGGATCCTCCACTGGATCGCGGTCCACTCCGTGGCCGTCGCGCTCGCCCTGTTCTTCGTCCTGCCGTTCGTGTTCGTGTTCCTCACGTCCGTGATGAGCGACGAACAGGCGATGAGCGGCGACCTGTGGCCCGGCTCCTGGAACTGGTCGAACTACTCCACGGTCTTCCACACACCCGGATTCCTCGGCTGGTGGCGCAACTCGCTGATGTACGCGCTGCTGGGCACCGTGTTCACCGTGTGCTCGTCGGTGCCGGTCGCCTACGCGCTGGCCAAGTTCCGCTTCCGTGGCCGGCGCACCGCGATGATCCTGGTCATCTCCACGATGATGCTGCCGCCGCAGGTCGTCATCATCCCGATGTACCTGGTGTGGGCGCAGCAGTTCCACCTGTCGGGCTCGCTCTGGCCGCTGATCATCCCGATGGCGTTCGGCGACGCCTACTCGATCTTCCTGCTGCGGCAGTTCCTGCTGACCATTCCGCAGGAGTACGTCGAGTCGGCGAAGGTCGACGGCTGCGGCGAGTTCCGCACCCTGCTCAGGATCGTCGTCCCGATGGCCAAGCCGGGGATCGCGGCCGTGGCGCTCTTCCAGTTCTTCTACTGCTGGAACGACTACTTCGGGCCGCAGATCTATGCCGCGCAGAATCCGGGCGCCTGGCCCCTGAGTTACGGCCTGGAATCCTTCAAGAGCGCCCACGCGGTCAACTGGAACCTGACGATGGCCGCGACCCTGCTCGTCATGGCGCCGGTCGTCATCGTTTTCTTCTTCGCACAGAAGGCCTTCGTAGAAGGCGTCACCCTCACCGGAGTAAAGGGCTGAGAACCATGAAGCTCGCAGTAGTTGGTGGCGGGTCCACCTACACCCCCGAACTGATCGACGGTTTCGCGCGGCTGCGGGACACCCTGCCGGTGGAGGAGCTCGTGCTCGTCGACCCGGCGGCCGACCGGCTGGAGCTGGTCGGCGGCCTGGCGCGGCGGATCTTCGCCAGGCAGGGCCACCCGGGGAAGATCGTCACCACCTCCGACCTGGACACCGGGGTGGCCGGCGCGGACGCGGTGCTGCTCCAGCTCCGTGTCGGCGGGCAGGCCGCGCGCAACCAGGACGAGACCTGGCCGCTCGAATGCGGCTGCGTCGGTCAGGAGACCACCGGGGCGGGCGGGCTGGCCAAGGCGCTGCGCACGGTGCCGGTCGTCCTCGACATCGCCGAACGGGTCCGCCGCACCAACCCCGACGCGTGGATCATCGACTTCACCAACCCCGTCGGGATCGTCACCCGGGCGCTGCTCCAGGCCGGGCACAAGGCGGTCGGACTGTGCAACGTGGCCATCGGCTTCCAGCGCAAGTTCGCCGCTCTGCTCGACGTGACGCCGGGTGAGGTGCACCTCGACCACGTCGGGCTGAACCACCTGACGTGGGAGCTCGGGGTCCGGCTGGGCGGTCCGGACGGCGAGGACGTCCTGCCGAAGCTGCTCGCGGAGCACGGCGACGCGATCGCCGGCGACCTGCGCATGCCCCGGCAGCTCGTGGACCGGCTCGGCGTCGTCCCCTCGTACTACCTGCGGTACTTCTACGCACACGACGAGGTGGTGAGGGAGCTCGGCACGAAGCCGTCCCGTGCCGCCGAGGTCGCCGCGATGGAGAAGGAACTCCTGGAGATGTACGGCGACCCGGCCCTGGACGAGAAGCCCGCGCTGCTCGGCAAGCGGGGCGGGGCCTTCTACTCGGAGGCCGCCGTGGACCTGGCGTCCGCGCTGCTCGGCGGGGGCGGTTCGGCGGTGCAGGTGGTCAACACCTCCAACAGGGGGACGCTGCCGTTCCTGCCGGACGACGCGGTGATCGAGGTCCAGGCCCGGGTCGACGGTACGGGCGCCGCCCCTCTCGCCGTCCCCGCGCTGGACCCGCTGTACGCCGGGCTGATCGGGCACGTCACCGCCTACGAGGACCTGGCCCTGGACGCCGCGCTGCGCGGCGGCCGTGACCGGGTGTTCAAGGCGCTGCTGGCCCACCCCCTGGTCGGCCAGTTCGAGTTCGCCGAGGCGCTCACCGACAAGCTGATCGCGCACAACCGGGAGCACCTGGCGTGGGCCTGACCGCACATGTGCTCGCGATCGACGCGGGCAACAGCAAGACCGACGTGGCCGTGATCGGCGCCGACGGAACGGTCCTCGGCCACGCGCGCGGGGGCGGGTTCCAGCCGCCGGTCGTCGGGGTCGACGTGGCCGTGGACGCGCTGGGGACGGCCGTGCTCGCCGCGTTCGCGCAGGCCGGAGTGGTGGGCGTCGAGCATGTGTCGGCCTGCCTCGCCAACGCCGATCTCCCCGTCGAGGAGCGGGAACTGGCCGGGGCACTGGTGGCCCGCGGCTGGGGCCGGACGGTGGAGGTGCGCAACGACACCTTCGCGATACTGCGCGCGGGGGTGGACGAGCCCCGCGGGGTGGCCGTGGTGTGCGGCGCGGGGATCAACTGCGTCGGGATGAGGCCGGACGGCGCCACCGCCCGCTTTCCCGCGATCGGCCGCATGTCCGGTGACTGGGGCGGCGGTTCGGGGCTCGCCGAGGAGGCGATGTGGTTCGCGGCGAGGGCCGAGGACGGGCGCGGTGAGCCGACCGAGCTGGCCCGGACCCTGCCGGGGCACTTCGGGCTCGACTCGGTGTACGCGCTGATCGAGGCCCTGCACCTGGGACACATCCCGTTCGGGCGCCGGCACGAGCTGACCCCGGTGCTGTTCGCCACCGGCGCTGCGGGCGACCGGATCGCCCGTGGCCTGGTCGAGCGGCAGGGGGACGAGGTCGTGGCCATGATCTCGGTCGCGCTGACCCGGCTCGGTCTGCTGGAGGAGGAGACGCCGGTGGTGCTGGGCGGCAGTGTGCTGGCGGCCCGCCATCCGGCGCTGGACGACCGGATCGCCGAACTCCTCTCCGTACGCGCCCCGAAGGCGGTGGTCCGGGTGGTGTCGGCTCCGCCGGTCCTGGGTGCCGCGCTGCTGGGTCTGGACCACACCGGTGCCGCCCGGGAGGCCCACGACAGGCTACGGGCGCAGTACGCCTGAGGTCCCGTGGTGAAGGGCGCCCCGTGGCCGTGCCGCACGGGGCGCCCCTTCGCGCGGTGGGGGAACCGGTGCGGTCTCCCGGACGTGTTCACGGAGGGGAGGCCGGGGCGCGGGGGAGCCGACGCACGGGGCCGAAACGCCTTGATCGCCTGCGCTCGTCCTGGTCGAATACGGGCAACGACGCGTGATCCGGGCGCTCCTGGTGGATGGAGGGCGGCGCCGGGGGTCATACTTCTGGCCAGGACCAGTCGTCCTCCGATCGGCCGGGGGGCCCGGGCCGTCGTCAGTGACCGAGGGGGAGGTCAAGTGACATACCCGCCGAGCGGGACCGCGCCGCGGGAGCCCGGCCCGGGCCGGCCGTCCGCGCCCGTGACCGTACCGGCGCAGCGCCGTGGCGTCGGCGCCGAGGCCGCCGCGCGGCTGCGCGCCGCGGCGACGACCGAACCGGGCAGGCTGCAGATCTACGGTGCCGTACTGGCCCTGCTGGTCGTGGTGTTCGGGGCCGTCACCTATCTGGAGATCGCGGCGAGGGCCTCGTCCGCCGACGACGTGGTGACCCGGAGCCAGCCGCTGAGCGCGGACGCCGCGAGCATCTACCGGTCGCTGGCCGACGCGGACACGATGGCGGCGAGCGGCTTCCTCGCGGGTGCGCAGGAGCCCTCCGAGGTGCTCGCACGGTACGACGCGGACATCGAGGAGGCCTCCCGGCTGCTGGTCGACGCGGCGGCGAGCACCGACCCCGCCACGGCTTCGCACAAGGAGATCACGACGCTGAGCCGGCTGCTGCCCGTGTACACCGGCCTGGTCGAGCGTGCGCGGGCCAACAACCGGCAGGGCCTGCCGCTCGGAGGCGCCTACCTCCGGTACGCCAACCAGAAGATGACCGGTGAACTCCTGCCCGCGGCCGAGCGGTTGTACACGGCGGAGACCGGCCGGCTGGCCACCGACTCGGCCGACGCGCGGCGGTTCCCCTTCCTCTCCCTGGGGGCCGGGATCGTCGCGCTGGGCGCGCTGGTGTGGATGCAGCGGCGCAACTACCGCAGGACGAACCGCGTCTTCAACCACGGGCTGCTCGCCGCGACGGCCGCGGCCACGGTGGTCCTGCTCTGGCTGGCCGTGGGACACACGGTGGCCAGGGCCGAGCTGCGGGGCGCGATGGCGCACGGACAGGAGTCGCTGGACGTCCTCAACAAGGCCCGGATCAACTCCCTGAAGGCACGGGCCAACGAGAACCTCACGCTGGTCGCCCGGGGCGCCGTGCTCACCCCGGACGGCACCAGGGACCAGTACGAGACCGACTACGGCACGGGCATGAAGGAGCTCGGCGCACAGCTCGAAGAGGCGCGGGAGCTCGCCGACGACGCCCGTGGGAGCAAGCCGGTGAAGGACGCGATCGACGGTGTGTCGACGTGGCAGGACCGCCACAGGAAGGCCCGGACGACGGACGACCGGGGCGACTACGACAGTGCGCTGCAGCAGGTCATCGGCCCCGAGGGTTCCACGGGTGAGTCCTTCGAGCGGGTCGACGACGCGCTGGAGCGGGCCCTCGCCCACGAACAGGACGAGTTCGACACGGCGGCACAGGACGGGCGCGGGGCGCTGGGCGGGCTGCCCTTCGGAGCGGCCGCCCTCGCCGTACTGGGCGCCGTGGCCGTGATCGTCGGCGTCAACCGCAGGCTCTCGGAGTACCGGTGAGGGGACGAGCGATGACCAGGGCGAAGGGCCGGGGCACACGCGGCGGGCTGCGCGGCTGGGGCGGAGTGACGGGCATGGCGGTCGCCTGCGCCGTCACCGCCTCGCTCACCCTGCTGCCGCTGGCGCACGGCGACGGGACGTTCGGCGGGCAGAGCGCCGGCCACTCCTCCGCCTCGACGGTGCCCACCGTGGCGGAGGAGTGCGAGGACCCGGAGGCGAGCCTGCCCGCGCGGGACGCGGACGGCCCGAACATCCAGAAGATCAGGAAGCGCGGCAAGCTGATAGCGGGCGTCGACCAGAACAGCTTCCAGTGGGGCTACCGCAATCCGGAGAGCCGCACGCTCGAAGGCTTCGACATAGATCTCGTGCACGCGATCGCGGAGGACATCCTCGGCGACCGCGACGCGGTGATCTTCCGCGCCATCCCCACCAACCAGCGCATCGCGGCGCTGGAGAACGACAAGGTCGACGTCGTCGTCCGCACGATGACGATCAACTGCAGGCGCATCGGCCAGGTGGCCTTCTCCACGGCCTACTTCCAGGCCGGCCAGCAGGTCCTGGCGCCCAAGGCGTCCACGATCGACGGCTACAACGAATCGCTGAAGGGCAAGCGGGTCTGCACGGCGGAGGGTTCGACGGCGTACGACGCGCTGAAGGAGAAGTCCTTCGGCGCCGTCTACGAGGACGAGCACGACGGCACCGGGCAGGACGAGGACCTGCTGACCGTCCCCAACCAACTGGACTGCCTGGTGCGCCTGCAGCTCGGCGAGGTCGACGCGATCGTCACGGACAACGCGCTGGCGGCCGGCCAGGCGGCCCAGGACCCTGCCGTGGAACTCAAGGGCGACAAGCCGTTCACGACGGAGTACTACGGCGTCGCCGCGAAGCTCGGCGCGGACGACCTGGTGGCCAGGGTCAACCACGTGCTGGAGGATTACCGCCGGGGCGGTGCCGACAGCCCCTGGATGACGTCGTACCGGACGTGGCTGGCGACGGGACTGCCCGGGATCCCGGGCCCTCCGGCGCCCAGGTACCGGAGCAACTGACCCCGCGCGGGCCCCCGGGTCCGGCGGAACGAGCGGAGAGGTGATCGATGGGCGTCGCGGGTTCCTTCCCCAGCTTCGCGGGGAGGCCACCCGGCCCGGTCATGGGCCGGGACGAGGCGGACCGTACGCTGGCCCGGCTCGGTGCGGAGCACGAGGCCATCGAGACCTCGCTCCTCGCCCTGGAGGAACACGCCGGCCGCCGGCTCCTGGAGGGCGCCACCCTGTCCGGTGTGACCAAGGAGCGCTGGGGGCCCACCAAGCGGTCGATCACGCTGCTCTGGCAGTACTTCGACACCTACGCCGGGACGCTGGCCTCGGCCCGTGAGATCCGGGCCAGGCGGCGCTACCCCGGCAGGAGCGACCTGGTGGCCCTGACCGACCTGCTGCGGGGCGACGGTGTGACCGTGGCGCACCAGGCGGTGGCCGGTCCGAGCGCCTCGCTCACCGGTCCGGCCCGGCTCTCCGAGCGGTTCACGCTGGAGGAACTGGTCGCCCGGATGAACGAGCTGTACGCCCAGGCGCTGGACATGGTCCTCGCGTCGGACTCCGTGTGGTCGGCGCTGCCCGCCCGGATCGATCTGCTCGCCGCCGAGCTGCGCCGCACCGGCTCGCTGGCGCACTCCGTCGGGGTGCGGCCCGGGGAGCATCCGGCCGGCGACGACCTGGAGTCGATCGCCGAGGAGCTGACCGCGCTGCGGGAGCAGGTGATCTCCGACCCGCTGGCGTTCTGGGTGCCGGGCCCCGGCAGTGCCGCGCCCGGCGGAGGCCGGCCCGACACCACGCGCTACGACCGCGCGGCGCGCGCCCTGGAGGACGTGCGCCGGGAGATCGAGGCGGTGCTGGCGGTCCGGCAGGACGCCGAACAGCGTCTGGTCCAGGTGCGTGACCTGCTGTCGCGCGCGAACCGCACGCTGGCGGAAGCCCGGCTGGCGCGCGGCGAGGTGCTGGCGAAGATCGCCGCCTCCGAGGTGCCCGCGGTCAGCGGGCCCCCCACCGTGCTGCAGGAGCGGCTCGCGACGGCGTCGGCGTACCGCAGGCACGCGCAGTGGAACCGGCTGTCGCCGCTGCTGGAATCGCTGGAGCGGGAGGCGGAGGACGAACTGCTGCGCGCCCGCGAGTCGCTGACGTCCGTCACCGAGCCGCTCGCGGTCCGGGCGGAGCTGCGCGGCAGGCTGGACGCGTACCGGGCGAAGGTGGTCCGGCACGGTCTGGCGGAGGACCCGCTCCTCGTCGAGCGTTACGACGCGGCCCGGCGGATGCTGTGGAGCGCGCCGTGCGATCTGCGGGTCGCCGAGCAGGCGGTGCTGCGCTACCAGCGCGCCGCCACGGATCAGCTGACACCGCGCGGTCCGGGCGGGCACGACGGACAGGGGGAGACATCATGAGTACGGAGTGCCAGCGCCCCACCTGTGAGGGCGCCTACGAGGACATGGGCGGCGGGGAGCTGTACTGCGACACCTGCGGCCTCGCCCCGGTCGTGTCGCCGACGGGCCTGGTGAGTTCGCCGCCCACCGGCATCGCGGCCGGCGGCCGGGGCGGCGACAGCGCCTCGCAGCGGACGGGGTCGCGGGCGTCCGCGCGTTCCTCGTCCCGCTCGTCGACCTCCCGGCGCTCGGTGTCGGGGAGGCTCTCGCGCTCGTTGTCGGGGAGCCCCACGTCCCGCTCGGTCTCGGTGCGCTCCTCGGGCACCTCGACGGGCTCCGCATCCGGGCGCGGCCGGCTGGGCGCGGGCCTGGTGCTCGTCCCCGACGTGCCGCGGCCCGACCCGCGCACCGCGGTGATGGAGAATCCGGAGGTCCCCGAGCGGAAGCGGTTCTGCTCGCGCTCCGACTGCGGGGCGCCGGTGGGCCGTGCCCGCGGCGAACGGCCGGGCCGTACCGAGGGGTTCTGCACCAAGTGCGGTCACCCCTATTCCTTCGTGCCCAAGCTGCGCGGCGGTGACGTCGTGCACGGGCAGTACGAGGTGGCGGGCTGCCTGGCACACGGCGGGCTCGGCTGGGTCTATCTGGCCGTGGACAGGGCGGTCTCCGACCGCTGGGTCGTCCTCAAGGGCCTGCTGGACACCGGGGACCAGGACGCCATGGCCGCGGCCATCTCCGAGCGGCGCTTCCTCGCGGAGATCGAGCACTCCAACATCGTCCGCATCTACAACTTCGTGGAGCACCTCGACGCGCGCACGGGGTCGCTGGACGGCTACATAGTGATGGAGTACGTCGGCGGGAAGTCGCTCAAGGAGATCGCCAACGAGCTCCGCACACCGGCCGGGAGGCGGGACCCGCTGCCCGTGGAGCAGGCCTGCGCGTACGGGATCGAGGCGCTGGAGGCGCTCGGCCACCTGCACAGCCGCAACCTGCTGTACTGCGACTTCAAGGTCGACAACGCGATCCAGACCGAGGACCAGCTCAAGCTCATCGACATGGGCGCGGTGCGCCGGATGGACGACGACGAGTCGGCCATCTACGGCACCGTCGGCTACCAGGCACCCGAGGTGGCCGAGGCCGGCCCGTCGGTGGCCTCGGACCTCTACACGGTCGCGCGGACGCTCGCGGTGCTGACCTTCGACTTCCAGGGGTACACGAACGTCTTCGCGGACTCCCTGCCCGATCCGGACAACATCGAGGTGTTCCGGAGGTACGAGTCGTTCTACCGGCTCCTCGTGCGCGCCACCGATCCGGACCCGGCCCGCCGGTTCTCCTCGGCCGCGGAGATGGCGGAGCAGCTGACGGGTGTGCTGCGGGAGGTGATCGCCCTGCAGACGGGGCGTCCGCGCCCGGCGCTCTCGACCCTGTTCGGGGTGGAGATGCGCGTGACGGACACGGAGTTGTTCGCGGAGCTGACCGAGGAGGTGTCGCGGCTCGGCGTCCGGGAGGATCCGCCGGGCCGCAGGGGGCGCTTCGGGCGGCGCGGCGCGGCGGCCGTACCGGCGGCCGCCCTCCCCGCCCCGGCGCCGACCGGGACGCCCGCTCCTCCCGTCGCCGTCCCGCAGGCGGTGGGTGCCGCTCCGCTGCACGCGCCCGACACCCATGTCCGGGGCAGCGCCGGTGGCGGGTACGCGGGCGGCGCGGTGGCCCAGGTCCCGCACCGGGCGTCCGTCCCCGCGCCCCGCCCCGCGGTCCCGGCCGCCGTCGCCCCGCCGTCCGTCCTCGCCGGCGCGGGTCCCCGGCTCGCCGCGTTCGACGCGCGGGGGACGTCGCTGGCCCTGCCGGTCCCCCGGGTCGACCCGAACGACCCCAACGCGGGGTTCCTCGCCGGAGTGATGGCCTCGGCACCCGCGGAGCTGATCTCCGCACTGCACTCGGTGCCCGCCGCCTCGCTCGAGACCCGGCTGCGGGAACTGCGGGCCCGCCTGGAGCTGCGCGAACCCGACTCCGCCGTGCGGGCGTTGACGGCGGTGGAGGCGCAGCATCCGGACGACTGGCGGGTCGTCTGGTACCGGGGTGTCACCTCGCTGGTGACCGGTGACAACGAGAACGCCGCGCTGTCCTTCGACGCGGTCTACGACGCCTTCCCGGGCGAGCCCGCGCCGAAGCTCGCGCTGGGGGTGTGCGCGGAGGTGCTGGGACAGCTGGACAACGCGGCGGAGTACTACCACCTGGTGTGGGCGACGGATCCGAGCTTCGTCAGTTCGGCGTTCGGCCTGGCCCGGGTGCAGATCGCCGCCGGGGACCGGGCGGCGGCGGTGCGCACCCTCGAGTCGGTGCCGGAGTCGTCGATCCACTACACGGCGGCCCGGGTGGCCGCGGTGCGTGCGAGACTCCGCGGACGTGCGCCGCAGGAGCCGCTGATCGACGACCTGTCGGCCGCCGCGGACCAGGTGACCGCGCTGAAGGGCTACGGCCTGGACGCGGTGAGACGCGAACGGTTGTCGACCGAGGTACTGGGTACGGCACTTGACTGGGTACTCTCCGGTAGTCCCACGGCTCAGCCGGCGGCTCCGTCCTCCCCCGCAGCGGCGGGGCCGGGGACGGTACTGGGCAGCGAGCTGGACGAGCGGGGCCTCAGGTCAGGTCTCGAACGCTCGTACCGGATGCTCGCCCGGCTCGCGCAGCGGGGCGACGAGAGGATCGAACTGGTGGAGCGGGCCAACCGCCTCCGCCCCCGGACCTGGGTGTGAAGATGTCACAGAGCCACCAGCAGGCCTCCTTGCCGGGGTGCCCCAGCTGCGAGGAACCGCTGGAGCCGGGCGACCGCTTCTGCGGTGCGTGCGGGTACGACCTCTCGGCCGTGCCCGCGCCTCCCGTTGACCGTCCGACGGTCGCCATCACCGTGCCGGCGCAGGGTGTCGGCACGCCGGTCGCCGCCGGGCAGGTGGAGTGGCCGCGTGCCTCCGAGGCGGACAGCTCCGACCTTCCGGCGCCGACGCACCGTCCGGCCGATCTGCCGGGCGTGGACTCGGGCGGGAGGCCGCTGCCCCTCGCGGAGGGTGCGGCGGTCCGCTTCGACGGACCCGATGCCCAGGCGGCTCGCGGCCCCGGGGATCCGGACGCCCGGGCGGCCTCCGCTCCCGGTGGGCCGGGCGGCTCCTCGGGCGACTTCGAACTGGCCGCGCCCGATCCCCGTGCCGCGGAACACGCGACGGCCGGCGGCTCCGTGGCCGGTGCGAAGGTCTGCGTGGCCTGCCGCTCGGGTCAGGTGGACACCGACGGGTACTGCGAGAACTGCGGGCACGCCCAGCCCCGTGAACGCGACCACATGGAGCAGGAGCTCGATGCGGTCGCGGCGGTCAGCGACCGCGGTCTGCGCCACCACCGCAACGAGGACGCGTTCGCGGTGTCGTCGACCGCCCTGCCGGACGGCTCCCCCGCCGTCGTCGCCATCGTGTGCGACGGCGTCTCGTCGGCGAGCCGCCCGGACGAGGCGTCGGCCGCGGCGGCGAGCGCGGCCAACGAGTCGCTGCTGGAGTCGCTGCCCCGCGGGACCCACCCGCAGCAGGCCATGCACGAGGCGATCGTGGCGGCCTCCGAGGCCGTCAACTCGCTCGCCCAGGAGGAGGGCCAGGCGCTGGAGCACGACCAGCACCGCCATCAGAACGCCCCGGCCTGCACCGTGGTCGGCGCGGTCGTGGCGGGCGGTCTGCTGGTCATCGGCTGGGTCGGCGACAGCCGCGTCTACTGGGTCCCCGAGGACCGGACCCACCCGCCGGCCCGCCTCACGGAGGACGACTCCTGGGCGGCGCAGATGGTGGCGGCCGGTCTGATGAACGAGGCGGAGGCGTACGCCGACGAGCGCGCCCACGCCATCACGGGGTGGCTCGGCGCCGACGCGTACGAACTGGAGCCGCACACGGCGTCGTTCGAACCGGACCGGTCCGGTCTGGTGGTGGTGTGCACCGACGGCCTGTGGAACTACGCGGAGGGCGCTGCGGAGATGGCCGCGGCCGTCCCGGGCGACGCGTTCGAACGGCCGCTGCACGGTGCTCAGGTGCTGGTCGGTCACGCGCTGGACGGCGGGGGCCACGACAACGTAACAGTGGCGCTGCTGCCGTTCACCGTGGCGGCGCCAGGGGCAGGATCCGCCTGAGCCGCGGCCGGTCCGCCGGCCCGCGGTCCCGGACCGCCCCGTCCCGGAGCCCTGTCCGACGCTTCGTCCCGACGCCCCTCGTCCGCCCGCGCACGTCCCGTCCGGCGACCGGCTTCTCGCATCCCGCGCGTCCGCGTCCCCCGTCCCGCAGTCCGTCCGCACCACTGTCCTGGTCCGACACAGATGGAGCCTCAAGGAGCCGATCAGATGGCCAACTTCTCCAAGTCCCACGTGCCGCAGTTCTCCGTCGAGGTGTACCAGAACGAATATCTGCCCGAGGGCGGCCGTGACGTCAATGCGATCGTCACCGTCACCTCCACGGGCGGCGGTACGACCGGCGGCGTGCCGCTGGCCGACGGGGCGGGGCCGTCCGCGCGCGTCCCGGGGCAGGCTCCGGCTGCCGCCGTGGTGCTCATGGTCGACTGCTCGGGCTCGATGGACTATCCGCCGACCAAGATGCGTCACGCGCGTGACGCGACGGCGGAAGCCATCGACACGCTGCGTGACGGCACCCGGTTCGCGGTGGTCGCGGGGACGCACGTGGCCAAGGACGTGTATCCGGGCAACGGGCGGCTGGCGACGGCCGGTCCGCAGACCAAGGCCCAGGCGAAGGAGGCCCTTCGGCGGCTCAGCGCCGGCGGAGGCACCGCGATCGGGACCTGGCTGCGGCTGGCCGACCGGCTCCTGGGCGCCGCCGAGGTGGACATCCGGCACGGCATCCTCCTCACGGACGGGCGCAACGAGCACGAGTCCCCGGAGGATCTGCGGGCAGCGCTGGAGTCCTGCGCGGGCCGGTTCACCTGTGACGCGAGGGGCGTCGGGACGGACTGGGAGGTGAAAGAGGTCACAGCGATCGCCTCGGCCCTGCTCGGCACGGCGGACATCGTGGCCGATCCCGCCGGGCTCGCCGCGGACTTCACCGAGATGATGGGGAACGCGATGGGCAAGGAGGTCGCGGACGTCTCGCTGCGGCTCTGGACCCCCGTCGGCGTCGAGATCGTGTTCGTCAAGCAGGTGGCGCCCACGGTCGCCGAACTGACCGGCCGCCGCACCGTGGCGGGGCCGCGCGCCGGTGACTATCCGACCGGTTCCTGGGGTGACGAGTCCCGGGACTACCACGTGTGCGTCAGGGTCCCCGAGGCCGGCATCGGCCAGGAGATGCTGGCGGCCCGGGTCTCGTTGATCCTGCCGCCCGCCTCCGCGGACGGTGTCCCGCAGACCCTCTCGCAGGGGCTCGTCCGGGCGGTGTGGACGGACGACATGGCCGCGTCCACCTCGATCAACCCCCAGGTGGCGCACTACACAGGACAGGCGGAACTGGCGCAAGTCATCCAGCAGGGACTGGATGCGCGTAAATCGGGTGACTTCGACGGCGCGACGGCGAAACTGGGCCGTGCGGTGCAGCTCGCCTCGGCCTCCGGAAACGCGGATACTGCGAAACTGCTTTCGAAGGTGGTCGACGTCGTCGACGCGGCGACCGGTACTGTGCGACTGAAAGCGAGGGTCGCGGATGCGGACGAGATGACACTCGAAACGCGCTCGACCAAGACAGTTCGCGTCAAGAAGTAGCAGCACGAACCACACGAAACAGCCGTACGAAGAGCCGCCCCGGCCCACCGGACGGTGCACCGACGAGCATGGCGGCCTCCGGGCCGGACGAGGAGAGGAGGAAGCGCCGACATGCCGACCTGCCCGAACGGACACCAGTCGGGTTCCGAGGACTGGTGCGAGGTCTGCGGACATCGCATGGCCGGGACGGGCGCGCCCGCGGGCTCGGTCCCGCCGCCGCCTCCTCCCCCGCCCGCGCGCGGTTACGGCTATCCGCCCCAGGGCGGGGAGCCGACCGCACAGGCCGAGCTCTGCCCGCAGTGCCGCACCCCGCGTGAGGCGATGGCGCCGTTCTGCGAGGAGTGCCGCTGGAACTTCCTCACGAACACGGCGACGTCGTACACCCCGCTGGCCCCGCAGGGCGGGACCGGTGCCCCTCCCGGGCTGAACCTTCCGCCCGGCTTCCAGGCGCAGCAGGGACCGCCGCAGCCGCAGCGGGACTCGTTCGAGTACCAGGGCTCCCGGCCTTCCCAGGTGAACCGGCCGGCCGAACCGCTCTCGCCCGAGCAGGGTGAACGCCCGGGTCCGCCGCCGCCTCCGCCGTCCTTCCAGCAAGGGCCGCCGCCCCCGCCTGCGTTCCAGCAGCAGTCGCCGTCCCCGTTCGGTTCGCCGGGCCGGCCCGGTCCGCCCGGTCAGCAGGGCCCGGATCAGCCGGGCCGGAGCGCGCAGGGGCCCGGCCCGGGCGGCCCCGGTGCGGATGGTCCCGGCCCGCAGGGCCCCGACCGGTCCGGCCCGCCCTCGCCGTTCGAGTCCTCGCGGCAGGGGCCGCCGCCCCCGTCGTTCCAGCAGCAGTCCGCGCCGCCCGCGCCCCCGCGGCCGCAGGCGCCGGGGACCGGTGGGGGTGACGACTGGATGCTGCCGCCGCCTTCGCAGCAGCAGCCGCCGGCCGCCTTCCAGCAGGGCCCGCAGGCTCCACAGGGCCCGCAGTCGCCGCAGGGCCCGCAGGCTCCACAGGCATCCCAGCCGCCGCAGCAGCAGTTCCCCGGCCAGGGCCCGGGCCCCGGTCAAGGCCCCGCCCAGGGCGGACCGGAGCAGGGTCCGGGCAGCTGGACCGCCGTGATCGCGCCGGATCGTGACTACTTCCTGGCCATGATGCAGCGCAGCGGTCCCGAGGCGACGGGGCTCAACCTGCCCGCGTACTCCCCGGAACAGCGCCTCGCCCTCACCGGCGGCCAGATCACCATCGGCCGCCGGCGGCACAGCACCGGCGAGTCCCCCGACATCGATCTCGCCGTACCGCCGGAGGACCCGGGTGTCTCGCACCAGCACGCCGTGCTGGTGCAGCAGCCGGACGGCGGCTGGGCCGTCGTCGACCAGAACTCCACCAACGGCACCACGCTCAACGGTGCCGAGGACCCGATCCAGCCGTACGTCCCCGTCCCGCTCCAGGACGGCGACCAGGTGCACGTCGGGGCCTGGACGACGATCACGGTCCGTCGCGACTGATCTCCGGGCGCCCGGTGCACGTCCGTACGGACCGGGGTCCTAGGACCCCGGTCCTCGGCCGGTGCGTCTGCGACGATGGACGGGTGACTGAGATTCCGCGCGACACGCTTCAGGAGCAGACCTTCTACGAGCAGGTCGGCGGCGAGCAGACGTTCCGGCGCCTGGTGCACCGCTTCTACCAGGGCGTCGCCGACGACCCGCTGCTGCGTCCGATGTATCCCGAGGCCGATCTGGGCCCGGCGGAGGAACGGTTCGCGCTGTTCCTGATGCAGTACTGGGGCGGTCCGCGCACCTACAGCGACCGGCGGGGGCACCCCCGGCTGCGGATGCGGCACGCCCCGTTCCAGGTGGACCGGGCGGCGCACGACGCCTGGCTCGGTCACATGCGGGTGGCGCTCGACGAGCTCGGGCTCTCCCCCGAGCACGAGCGGCAGTTGTGGGACTACCTCACCTACGCCGCCGCCTCCATGGTCAACACCGCGGACTGAACCTGTGTGCGGAATCCGGTACTCCCCGGCCGCATAACGGTCACGATCCCATCAAGGTGCGCCCACGGGCGGTTTCCAGCAGCAGGTGCACTCTGAAAGCATCTGTTGTACGCCGGGGGGCGTGCGGCTGCTGAGGTTCGGGGGATCAGGTGACGGGGTTCGTCCTTCTGCGGGTGCGCGCGCACCGGCTCCTGCTCACCGCAGCCCTGCTGGCCGTCCTGCTGACCACCTGTGTGCTGGCCGGGCTCACCGCGTTCTCCGGCTCGATGGGTGACGCCGCCCTGCGGCACACGCTCACCCACCGCTCCGCCGAACAGGCCGCCCTCCATGTCTCCGCCGACGTGGACCGCGAGGAGCGCGCGGAGGCCGACTCCGCGGTGCGCCGTGCGGCCCGCGACACCTTCGACGGACTGCCGGTGACCGTGCGGAAGCTGGAGAGCTCGGGTCCGTACGCCCTGCCCCGCGAAGTCCGGGCGCCCGCCGCGCGGCGCGGCCAGCCCGACCTGACACATCTCGCCTCGCTGGACCGCAGCCGGGTCCGCCTGGTGGCGGGACGCATGCCGGACGCCGGGGCCGGGGACGCCGAGAAGCCGGTGCAGGTGGCGCTGCCGCGTACCGCCGCCGAGGCGCTGGACCTGGAGCCGGGTTCCCGCCTCACGCTCACGGACCGGCTGAGCGAGACCCCGCTCCGGGTCGAGATCACCGGTCTCTACGAGGCGTCCGACCTGGACGACCCGTACTGGCGGCTGGACCCGCTCGGCGGGCGCGGCGCCCGCAAGGTCGTCTTCACCACGTACGGACCGCTGCTGGCCGACCCGGCCGTCGTGGGTTCCGGGCGGGTGAGCGCCGGACCGGTGTCCTGGCTGGCGTCCGCCGACTTCCGCACCGTGACGACGGACCGGACCGAGGCGCTGCGCCGGGCGTCGGCGGACGGCCCGGGGAAACTGTCCGACTCGGCGGTGTTCGGGGACGGGGCCACGGTGCGGACCTCGCTGCCGACCGTCCTCGACCAGATCGAGCGGGCGCTGCTGGTGTCGCGTTCGACGATCATGATCGTCGCCGTGCAGCTGGTCCTGCTCGCCGCGTACGCCCTGCTGCTGGTGGCCCGGCTGCTGAGCAGCGAGCGCGGCGGTGAGACCGAACTGCTGCGGGCCCGGGGCGGGTCCAGGGGCCGGATCGCCGGGCTGGCCGCGGTCGAGGCCCTGCTGCTCGCGGTGCCCGCCGCCGTCGTCGCGCCGCTGCTGGCCGGTCCGCTGACCCGGCTGCTGGCGGACCGGAGCACGCTCGGCCGGATCGGGCTGCGGCTCGACGGCGGGGTGGACGGCACGGTCTGGCTGGTGGCCGGCGCCGTCGCGCTGGCCTGTGCGCTCGCCGTCGTCGCCCCCGCGCTGGCGGCGGGTGCGGGAGAGCGCCGCGGCGCCCGGGCGGCCGCGCTGCCCACCCCGGTACGGGCGGGCGCCGACATCGGCCTGCTGCTGATCGCCGGGGTGGCGTACTGGCAACTGGACCGGCGGACCGGGGCGTCCGGCAGCGGTGCGCTCAGCGGCGACCGCGAGGGCGAGCTCGGCATCGATCCGCTCCTGGTCGCCGCTCCGGCGCTGGCGCTGCTCGCGGGCACCGTGCTGACCCTGCGCCTGCTCCCGCCGGCCGCCCGGCTCGCCGAGCGTCGTGCGGCGGGCGGCCGGGGGCTGTCCGCGGCGCTGGCCGGCTGGCAGTTCAGCCGCCGGCCGCTGCGCGGCGCGGGCCCGGTGCTGCTGCTGGTCCTCTCGGTCGCGATGGGCATGCTGGCCATCGGCCAGAGCGCGTCCTGGGACCGTTCGCAGGGCGACCAGGCGGACTTCAGGTCGGGCGCCTCGGTGCGCATGGTGGGCACGCTGTCCGGCGATCCGGCGAAGGCGGCGGCGTACTCGGACCTGCCGGGCGTACGGAGCGCGGCCCCGGCCTACCGCACGACGGCCGATCTGTCCGGCGGCCGGACGGCCGAGGTGCTCGCCCTGGAAACCGCGCACGCGGACGAGCGGATGCTGATGCGCGCGGACCTCTCCGGTACGGCGCCGCAGGAACTGTTCGACGCGATCGCTCCACGGAGCACGCCGCGGACCGGGGTCGTCCTGCCCGAGGGCAGTGAGCGGGTGCTGTTCGACGTGCGGGTCCGTGACACCACGGCGCCGGACGGGAGGTCACCGTCGGGCGCGAAGGGCATGGTCAGTGTGGTGCTGGAGGACCGTTACGGCCTCGGCTACCGGGTGGGGGCGGGCAGCGTCCCCGTCGACGGCCGTGCGCACGGTCTGTCCTTCCCCGTCTCGGCGTCGGGCGGCCTGGCGGTGACGGGCTTCGAGCTGGACAGCGACGTGCCCGAGGGCCGCGCCGAGACACGCGTGGTCTCCCTGACCGGGCTCCGGGCCCTCACCGCGCGCGGGGACGAGCAGTCGGCCGCCGCCTCGGACGGGGTGCGCTGGCAGGCGAAGGCGACCATGGCGGCGGCCGGGGAGGAGCAGGCCGCGGAGCCGCCGGGGGCGGTGACGGGCTCGGGTGCCTCACCGGCCTTCCGGTACGAGACCGGTTCCGTCCCCGCGGACGGCGGTTATCACGGCGACCCGGTCAGCACGCTCCGCGTCACCGCGGTACGCCCGGCGGCGCCCGCGCTCAACGCCGTGGCCACCGACGCGTATCTGAGGTACGCGGGCGCCGGGACGGGCCAGGAGGTCGACCTCACGCTGGCGGGCAACACGGTCCGGGTCACCCTGGTGAAGGCCGTGCGGGAGCTGCCGACCACCGGCCCCGGGGCGGTCTCCGGAGCGCCCGGGGGCGTCTCGGCGGACTCGTCCGCGAAGCCGGGCGGCGGTCTGCTGCTGGACCTCAGGGCGGTGTCGGAGGTGCTCGCCCACCGGGAGGGCGCCGCGCTCGCCCCCACCGAGTGGTGGCTGAGCACCGCACCCGGTGCCGCTGCGCGGGTGGCGGCGGAGCTGCGGGCGCTGCCCGGCACGGATCCCGCGCAGGTGCGGGTGCGGGACGAGGTGGCCAGGGAGCTGGCGGACGACCCGCTGGGGGCCGGGCCGCAGGCCGCGCTGCTGGCCGTCGCCGTGGTGGCCGCGGCACTCGCGGCGGTCGGGTTCGCCGTCGGGCTCGTGGGCGCGCAGCGCGAACGGGCCGCCGAGTTCGCGGTGTTGCGGGCGCTGGGTGCCCCGCGCCGACGGCTGGCGCGGATGACGGCCGCCGAACAGGGCGTGCTGATCACGCTGGCGCTGCTGATCGGCCTCGCCCTCGGGGCGGTGCTCACCAGGGCCGTCGTACCGCTGGTCGTGCTGACCGGGCAGGCCGCGCGGCCCGTGCCGGACGTGCTGGTGATGCTTCCGGCGGGCCAGGTCGCGGTCCTGCTCGCCTCGGTCGCCGCACTGCCGCTGCTGATCGTCGCGGTGCTCACACTGCGCCGCGGCGATCCTGCGGTGTCGCTGCGCCACCAGGGGGACAACTGACATGAACGCCGCCAAGATCCAGGCCGCCTGCGCCCCTTGGGTGCGTACGCGGCTGCGCACCGCCCCCGGTGTCTCCGCCGCCCTGGCCGTCCTGGTGTTCCTGACCGCGTTCCTCGCCGCAGTCTTCCCGCGCTCCGTGGACGCGTACGAGACGAGGGCGCTGCGCCACGACGTCACGGCCGCCTCCCCGGGACAGAGCGTGCTCGAGGTGACGACACTGCCGCCCCCGCTCGGCCTGGCTCCGTCCGTGCGTGAGTCCGCGATGCGGGAGAAGGTGCTGGCCCGGGCCCACGGTGAGCTGATCGGGGCGCTGCCCGCCCCGGTGCGCGCGGACGTGCCCGCGTCCTCGTACGGGGTGCACACCACGAAGCCCCTCGTCGCGGACGAGCCGTGGCTGCCCCGTCCCGACGCGGTGCCGCCCCGGCTCACCTATGCCGCGCCCTCGGCGCTGCAGGAGCACAGCACCCTGCGTTCGGGGCGCTGGCCCGTCGCCCGGGACGCGGTGACGCTGGAGACCCGCGAGGTGGAGGCGGCCGTCACCGAGGAGACGGCGGGCGAGCTGAAGATCGAGCCGGGCTCCACCGTCGCGGTGCCCACCACCACCGGTACGCCGCTGACCGTGCGCGTCACCGGCATCGTCACCCCGTCGCAGCCGAGGAGCGGCTACTGGGCGGTCGACCCGCTGTTGCGAGCCCCCTCCCTGGTCAGGGACCCCGGGTCGCCGACGCCGGTCTTCTACTGGCGGGCCACGCTGCTCCTGGCCCAGGACACCGGCCCGGCCCTGCTC
Organism: Kitasatospora papulosa; assembly: GCF_000717245.1. Taxonomy (GTDB): domain Bacteria; phylum Actinomycetota; class Actinomycetes; order Streptomycetales; family Streptomycetaceae; genus Streptomyces; species Streptomyces papulosus. Next base: position 394,650 of record NZ_JNYQ01000001.1, on the reverse strand, counting down.
GCCACGACCGGTGAGCCGGAGATGTACTGGCGGCTCGCCCCCGACGCCACGGGGCTGACCGCCGCCGACGTGCCCGCTCTGGAGAGCGGCATCGCGGCCGTCGAGAACGGCCCCGGACTGCTGGAACTGCGCGACATCGCCGGGCCGAACACCACGCTCACCACCGGCCTCGACGCGATCCTCGGCGCCTACTCCTCGACGCGGGCCGCCATCGGGCCCGTCGTCACCGTCGCCGCCGTGGGCATCGGGGCGGTGGCCGCCGTCGTCCTGCTGATGACGGGCGGTCTGATCGGCACCCGCCGCCACCACGAGCTCGCCCTGCTGCGGTCCCGTGGCGGGTCCCTGCGGGGCATCGGCGGGCGGCTGCTGGCCGAGACGGCGGTGTCCGCCGTTCCGGCGGCGGCGCTGGGGCTGGCGGCGGCCGTCCTCCTCGTCCGGGAGGCGCGTTTCCTGCCGGCGCTGGTCGGCGCGGCGGCCGTCGGGGTCCTCGTCTGCGTGGTGCTGCCGCTGCGCACGACCCTGAACCACCGCAGGCCGGTGCTGCACGGCGCCCGCGACGACGTGACGCACGCCAGGCCCTCCCGCCGCCGTACGGTGGCCGAACTGACCGTCCTCGTCCTGGCGATCGGCGCCGTCGCCGCGCTGCGCCGCCGCGGCACGTCGACGGGATCGGGGGCGGATCTGCTGGTCAGCTCCGCACCCGTCCTGGTGGGGCTGATCGCCGCCCTCGTCCTCGTGCGGCTGTACCCGCTGCCGCTGCGGCTGGCGGCGCGCCCCGTGGCCCGGATGCGCGGAGCCGTCGGATTCCTGTCGCTGGCCCGCGCGGGCCGCGCCTCGTCGAGCGGCACCCTTCCCCTGCTGGCCCTGCTGATCGCCCTGACCACGGCGGCGTTCGGCGGCTCGGTGATCGCGGGGGTCGCGGACGCGCGGGACGAGGCGGCGCTGCGGGCGGTCGGCGCGGACGCCAGGATCAGCGGGGAGGGCGCGCTGTCCCCGGTCTCCGACGGCTTCCTGCGACAGGTGCGGGACGCGGACGGGGTGAAGGACGTCGCACCGGTGCGCATCGAGTACGGGACGCCGCTGGCGGCCTCCGCGGACGTCCGGTCGGACACGAAGCGCGCCGCGCTGGTGGGGGTCGAGCCGGATTCTTACGCGCGCCTGGCTCGCGGTACCGGGCTTCCGGCCTTCCCCGTCGCCTCGCTGGGGAGCGGGCCGGGGCGGGACGGGGCGCTTCCCGCGGTGGTCTCGCCCGGGCTGGCGGAACGGTTCGGCGACCGGCCGCACACCGTCCGGTCGGAGGCGGGGGACATCACGGTGCGGGTCGCCGGGGTGCTTCCGCGCACCTCCGCGGTGACCGACTCGGAGTTCATGGTCGTCGACGCGCGGAAGCTCGCGAAGCCGGGCGCCACGACGCTGCTGGTCACCGGTTCCTCGCTCGACGGACGGCAGCTGCGGGCCGCCGCGCGGGAGGCCGGACCGGAGTTCGGCGTGCGGCTGCGGTCGGCGGAGCGGGACAGGTTCGTCGACACCCCGATGCAGTCGGGCGCCGAACGGATCTACGGAGCGGCAGTCGTGGCGGGTGCGGGATACGCGCTGCTCGCCGTACTGCTCTCCCTGTTGCAGACCGCGCCGGAGCGCACCACGCTCCTGGCCCGGCTGCGCACCATGGGGCTCACCACCCGGCAGGGGCGGCGCCTCCTCGCGTTCGAAGCGATGCCCCAGGCGCTGCTGGCGGCGTCCGGCGGGCTCCTCGTCGGCTGGGCGACCATCGCCCTGCTGGCGCCGGGTATCGACCTGGGGGCGCTGGCGCTGGCCGGCGGCGACCCCTCGGCGCAGCACACCGCTTCGCTGCGGGCCGACCTCCCGTCGCTCGCGCTTCCGGCGGTCGGCGTGGTCGTCCTCGCCGCCGCCGTCGCCGGCGTCCAGGCGTGGTGGGCGAGCCGCCGTGGCTCGGTCAAGGAACTCAGGGCAGGAGACACCCGGTGACATCGTCGACAGAGACCACGCTGGCGGAACTCGAGGAGCGCGCCGCCGCGCGCCGGGACCGGCCTTCCTACGGGCACGACGCCCTGATCGCCTGCGACCGGCTGGTCCGCATCTTCTCCACGGACGGCGTGGAGGTGCAGGCGCTCCAGGGTCTCGACCTCCTGGTCACCGAGGGCGAGCTGATGGCCCTGGTGGGCGCCTCCGGCAGCGGGAAGTCGACGCTGATGAACATCCTGGCGGGTCTGGACGTCCCGACGGCGGGGTCGGCGAAGGTGGCGGGCTGCGACCTGCTGGCGATGGGGCAGAAGGAGCGGCTGCGCTACCGCAGGGACGTCGTCGGTTTCGTCTGGCAGCAGACCTCCCGCAATCTGCTGTCGTATCTGACCGCCGCCCAGAACATCACGCTCCCCATGCAGCTGCGCGGCGGCGGCCGGAACCGTGAACGGGCGGCGCGCGCCGAGGCGTTGCTCTCGATGCTGGACGTCGCGGACTGCCGCGACCGCCGCCCCGCCCAGATGTCCGGCGGTCAGCAGCAACGGGTGGCGATCGCGGTGGCGCTCGCCAACAACCCTTCGGTGCTGCTCGCCGACGAACCGACCGGTGAGCTGGACTCCGCGACCGGTGAGCAGGTGTTCGCCGCGTTCCGCCGGGCCAACGAGGAGCTCGGCACGACGATCGTGATCGTCACCCACGACCAGGCGGTGGCGAGCGAGGTGCGCCGTACGGTCGCGATCCGCGACGGGCGTACGTCCTCCGAGGTCCTGCGGCGCACCGAGGTGGACGCGGCGACGGGGCAGGAGTCCCAGGTGGCACGGGAGTACGCGATGCTCGACCGGGCGGGCAGGCTCCAGCTGCCCGCCGACTACACCGAGGCGCTGGGGATGGAGCACCGGGTGATGCTGGAGCTGGAGCAGGACCACATCGGGGTGTGGCCGGACGCGCCGAAGGAGTAGGCCCGGCGGCCGGACGCACCGAAGGAGCAGGGGCGACCACGGAGGCCCGTGGCCGGTTGCTCCGGCGGGAGGGAGCCGGTCCTCAGACGGTCCCGACCGTCACGGCGAGCGTGCCGAGGCCGCTGCCCGTGCCCCGCAGGGCGATCGAACCGAACGGCGTACGCAGCCGGAGCCAGGCGCCCGCGGTGAGCAGCGCGACCGGGAGATCGGGGGCCGGGCGGAGGAAGCCGAGGGACTGCGCGGCGTGCACCGCGCGGAGCGGCAGCTCCGTGTCACCGACGGTGCGGGACCAGATGTCGCGGCCTATCAGGTCGCGCTCCTCCCGGGTGCGCCGGTCCTCGGGCAACGCCGCGTCGCGGGACCGGAACTCGGCCACGGCGTCGGCGAGCCGGGTGCGGAGGTCGACCGGTCCCGGCAGCCCGGGGCGTTCCCGCCAGCCGCCACGCGGCGGCAGCATCCCCGCCCACGGCGGGCCGGTCACGGCGGACGGGAGGGCGCGCACGCCGGCCCCGCCGTCGGCGTCCTCCGTGTCCAGTGATTCGAGGAGTTCGCCGGCCGAGACCGTGACGTCGAACTCGTGGGTCTCCGACAGCCGGGCCGTCCGGATCGCGAGGACCTCGAACGACGGCGGCCTGCCGAAGACGGCCAGTGCGCCGCCGCCCGCCTGGAGGCGGACGGCGGCGGCCCGGTCGTAGTGCAGCAGCCGGCGGAGGAAGGCGGCGAGATCCACCGCCTCCCTCACGTCGGCGAACCGCGGGGACCGTACGGGCACTGTCATGCGACGGCGGGCTCCTGGTCGAGGTACTCCTGCAGGAAGAGCTTCTCCTCGGCCGTGATCCGCCGGGGCCGTCCCGCCGCCAGGTCGTAGGGCACGACGACCGTCGACGCCCTGACGTAGACCTGCTCGGGGTCCTTCACCTCGTAGGCGATGGTGAGTGACGCGGCGGTCATCTTCGTGACCCAGGACTCGATGGTCACCGGCGCGTGCCGGTGCACCAGCGGGCGCACGTAGTCGATCTCGTGCCGGGCCACGACGGAGCCGCCCGAGAAGGACGGCGAGCCGTCCCCCGGCGCCAGCCGGAACATGAAGTCGATGCGTGCCTCCTCCAGGTAGCGGAGGAAGACCACGTTGTTCACGTGGCCGAAGGCATCCATGTCCGACCAGCGGAGCGGGCAGCTGTAGATGTGACGGGCCAAGTCGATCAGCCTCGCGTGAGCTTCTTGTAGGTGGCACGGTGCGGGCGGGCCGCGTCCGCGCCGAGGCGCTCGACCTTGTTCTTCTCGTACGACTCGAAGTTGCCCTCGAACCAGTACCACTTGGAGTCGCCCTCGTACGCCAGGATGTGCGTGGCGACGCGGTCCAGGAACCAGCGGTCGTGGGAGATGACCACGGCCGCACCGGGGAACTCCAGCAGCGCGTTCTCGAGCGAGGACAGGGTCTCGACGTCGAGGTCGTTGGTGGGCTCGTCGAGGAGCAGCAGGTTGCCGCCCTCCTTGAGCGTCAGCGCGAGGTTCAGGCGGTTGCGCTCACCACCGGAGAGGACACCGGCAGGCTTCTGCTGGTCCGGGCCCTTGAAGCCGAACGCGGAGACGTACGCCCGCGAGGGCATCTCGACCTGGCCGACGTTGATGTAGTCCAGCTCGTCCGACACGACGGCCCAGAGGGTCTTCTTCGGGTCGATGTTGGCGCGGGACTGGTCGACGTAGGAGATCTTGACCGTGTCGCCGACCTTGATGGCGCCGGAGTCGGGGGTCTCCAGGCCCTGGATCATCTTGAACAGCGTGGTCTTGCCCGCGCCGTTCGGACCGATGACGCCGACGATGCCGTTGCGCGGCAGCGTGAACGACAGGTCGTCGATGAGGACCTTGTCGCCGAAGGCCTTCGAGAGGTTCTCGACCTCGACGACGATGGAACCGAGCCGCGGGCCCGGCGGGATCTGGATCTCCTCGAAGTCCAGCTTCCGCATCTTGTCCGCCTCGGCCGCCATCTCCTCGTAACGGGCGAGACGTGCCTTGGACTTGGTCTGCCGGCCCTTGGCGTTGGAGCGGACCCACTCGAGCTCTTCCTTGAGCCGCTTGGCGCGCTTCTCGTCCTTGCGGCCCTCGACCTTGAGGCGGGCGGCCTTCTTGTCGAGGTACGTGGAGTAGTTGCCCTCGTAGGGCAGGGCGCGGCCGCGGTCGAGCTCGAGGATCCACTCGGCGACGTTGTTCAGGAAGTACCGGTCGTGCGTGACGGCGACGACGGCGCCCGCGTACTTCGAGAGGTGCTGCTCCAGCCAGTTCACCGACTCGGCGTCGAGGTGGTTGGTGGGCTCGTCGAGGAGGAGCAGGTCCGGGGCCTCGATGAGCAGCTTGCAGAGCGCCACACGGCGCTTCTCGCCGCCGGAGAGGTTGTTGACGGGCCAGTCGCCGGGCGGGCAGCCCAGGGCGTCCATGGCCTGCTCCAGCTGGGCGTCGAGGTCCCAGGCGTTGGCGTGGTCCAGGTCCTCCTGGAGCTTGCCCATCTCGTCCATGAGCGCGTCGGAGTAGTCGGTCGCCATCAGCTCGGCGACCTCGTTGAAGCGCTTGAGCTTGCCCATGGTCTCGGCGGCGCCGTCCTGGACGTTCTCGAGGACGGTCTTGCTCTCGTCGAGCTTCGGCTCCTGCATGAGGATGCCGACGCTGAACCCGGGCGAGATGAAGGCGTCACCGTTGGACGGCTGCTCCAGGCCCGCCATGATCTTCAGCACCGTGGACTTACCGGCACCGTTGGGCCCCACGACACCGATCTTCGCGCCGGGCAGGAAGTTCAGGTTGACGTCATCGAGAATCACCTTGTCGCCGTGCGCTTTGCGCGTCTTGCGCATGGTGTAGATGTACTCAGCCAAGAGAAACCGTCCGGCAGCAATAGAGGTGTGGGCAGATACACCCATCTTGCCTGACGTCCGTGCCCGGATGGAAACCCGTCCGGTCCCCGGTACGGGCCGGGCCCCTTTCCGCGGCCCTGCCGGAGAGGCCCGGGACACACGAAGGGCCTGGTACGGAGGTCCGTACCAGGCCCTTCACCGGCGCATTCCCGCTGCGCCTGTGCTCAGTCACTCACCGCTGGTCTGCGGCTTCTTCCGGCGGAGGAGGAAGACCGCGCCGCCGCCGAGGACGACGAGGGCGATGGCGACACCCGCGATGACGGGGGTGGCGCTGGAACCGCCGGTGGCGGCGAGGTCACCCTCGGTGGCCGGGGTGCTCGCGGCAGGCGCGGGCGACGGCTCGGAACCGGTCTGCGTCGTGGTGTCGTCACCCGGGGCGGGGGTGCCGGCGGTCTCGCAGTCCAGGACGCCCTTGAAGTTCTTGGTGAAGCCGCCGGGGCCGGTGATGGTGAAGTCGTAGGCCTCGTCCTCGCCGACCGGGACGGTCACCGTGCGGGTCTCGCCGGCCGGGATGGTGTGCTCGGTGCCGGCGAGCTCGAAGGTGAACGCCTCGTCACCGGTGTTGCTCGCGGTGATGTCGACGCCGCCCTTGGCGCAGTTCTTCTCCGCGGTCACCGCCGGGACGGCGCCCTTCTCGGCCCAGGTGGCGGTCGCCGTCGCGGAGACGGTCGACTCGCTGGAGCCGGCGAGGATCATGGTCTGGCTCTTGATGAGTCCGGCGAAGACCCGGCCCACGGGCACGGACGTGGTGGCCTGGACGGTCAGCGAGGCGGAGCCGTCGGTGGCGTCGTCCGGGACCGAGAAGTAGAGGTCGGAACCGTCGGCGGCCTCGGTGAGGGGCTTGCCGTCCTTGTCGGTGACCTGGACACCGCTGGCGGCGGCGTCGGCGGGCGGTGCCACCGAGACCTGGCCGGCGTCGGTGTGGACGGTGATCGGACCCAGCTTCTCACCGGCCTTGCCGGAGACGGCGGCCGGAGACAGTCCCACGGACGCCTTGGGCTCCGCGACGTTCTCGGCGTTCGCCTCCAGCCAGTCGGCGAGCTTCTCGGCGTTCTCGTCCTTGGCCGTCACGTCGGCCTTGTCCGAGAAGCGCCAGATGGCGACCTGGGTGCCGGCGGCAGCGGTCTTCGCGTCGAGCTGACCGGTGCCGGCCTCCTTGGCGAGCGCATCGAAGTCGTTGACCTGGGGGTAGGAGTGCTGCAGGATCCAGCGCACCTTGCCGGCGTCCGAGTTGGCGCCGAGCGAAGACTGGTCCCAGGGGGTCTCCAGGTACTTCGCGCCGTCCTTGGTGGGCGTGTGGAAGTCGATGCAGTACGTCTGGATCGTGCCGCCGCCGTCGACCTTCATCTCGAACAGGCCGGCGGGCAGCTCCTGGGGCTTCTTGCCCTTACCGGTGTTGAGCTGCGCGGTGCCGTAGGTCTTCAGACCGTCCAGTGTGGCGACCGCACCACCCTGGTGCTGACCCGACTCGTCCCCCGGCGCGGCCGAGGCGGCCGTCGCTCCGACGATCGTTCCCGCGGCGACCAGCCCGGTGGCCAGCATCGCGGCAGCCGCCCTGGCGAGACCGCGGCCCTTGCTCCGGCCCACTGGGGAGCCCTCCGTCGCCGCCGTCGACGACGCAGTGAACGCTGAAGACACAGAAATCACAGAATTCCCCTCCGGGCGAGGCCTTCACGCGTGGTGTGCGTGTGGGAGGTGCCTCGCCAGCAAACTCAAGTGCCGCATGAGTACGGGGGAATCGTAAGGAGCAAGTGGAGGCGAATCCCCCGTCATGCCGTCAGATAAGCATTCCGACTCGTAATCGTTATAGCCCTCTTCGGCGCGCCCCCTCCCCTTCAGGACACCGATGCCATTTCCGTGGCCGGTTTCTGACGGTGCGTAGGCGCAGTCAGAGCGGGATCGCCTCTGACCACCCGCCGGAACGCGGCCGTGCCCCTCGCCAGGTCGTGTCCCACCGCCACGGCGTCGATGTCCACGGAGGTCCGCCACACCCCGTCCCGCTCCTCCTCCCGCACCTTCAGACGGCCGTGGACGACGAGCGGCTCCCCTACGGAGACCGAACCGGAGAGGTTCGCCGCGAGTGTCCGCCGTGCCCACACCGTGTAGAAACCGGTGCTGCCGTCCGTCCAGACCTGCTGCTCCCGGTCCCACCGCCGGGGTGTCACCGCCAGCCTGAACCGCGCGGTCGACCCCGTCGCCGTCTCCCTGAAATCCACCGGAGTCGCCGCGTTTCCCACCAGCGTCACCATGGTCTCGTTCATTTCCCGTCCCCCGATTCCCCGCCGCATTCCGTCCGCTTCACCTCCCCGCGCCGACGCGGTACGGGGAGGTGCGGTCCCGCGCCTGAGCCCGGCCCGCCGGGACCATGCTGGACCGAATCGTGGAATCCCGCCGGGCCTGTGGATCACGCACCGGTTGTGGAAAACTCCGTCACCGCCACATAACGCTCCCGCACCTCCCGGTAGCGCGCCAGTTCCGCCGCCACCGGATCGAGGACCCTGGCCCTGCCGCAGCCTGCCGCCGCCTCGCGCAGGCGCCGCTCGGCCTCCTGCCCGTACCGGCGTGCCGGCCCGCGCGCCGCCGCCGCGCACGACCACTCCACGAGCGGTCCGCCGACCACTCCCGCCAGCATGACCAGCGCCGGGGTGAGCAGACCCGGTTCGATCACGCCCACGATCTGGCCGAGCAGCCACAGGCCCCCGAAGATCTGGAGCAACGTCATCGAGGCCTGCGCGAACACCGCCGCCGGCCACCACGCGGGGCGCGGCGGCCTGGTGCCCCGGCCCGCCGGGGCCCCGGCGACGGGCGCGGACTTCCCGCCCCCCGACGTGGAACCACGCTTCCCCAGCCCCGCAGCCGTGGCGTGTCCGCCCGGACCCACCGGAGCGGACCCGGTGTCCGTGTTCCCTCCACGGCCCCGGCCGCCTCCCGTCTGCGCGCTCCGTGACAGGTCGTCCAGTGCCTCGGGCAGCCCCTTCGCCCCGTTCACCGCCGCCTCGCGCACGGCCTGCGCCCAGGGTCCGGGCAGCCCGTCGACGGCGTCGTCCGCCAACTGCCGTACGGCCTGCTCCACCCGCTGGCGGGCGGTCAACTCCTCCTCCGGAGGGGCGAGTACCTGCGCCATCAGGTCGAGGCCTCCGAGCTGCCGGGTGGACTCGTACCAGCGCCAGAGCCGCAGCCAGGGCGTACCGCAGGCCCGGTTCGCGTTCCTGCGCCACTCGCGCTCCGCCGCCTGCCCGGCCGCCGCCGCGCCGACGGCCTCCGCGAGGCGCTCGGTGAACTCGTCACGGGCCCGCTCGCCGAGTCCGGGCCGCCCGTCGGCGACGTACACCGACCGGAGCCGCGCGGCGGCCGCGTCCACGTCGGCGGACAGCCTGCGCGCCGCCGCCGTGCGGTCCTGGACGAACCTGCCGAGCAGTTCGCGCAGGTCGCCCACCCCGGCCCCGGTGAGAGCGGACAGCGACATGACCGTGGCGCCGGGTTCACCGTGCTCCCCCACCGCCATGCCGTCCTCGTCGAGCAGCCGGCGCAGATCGTCCAGGACCAGGTCGGCGGCCTCGCCGGACAGCCGGTCGATCTGGTTGAGCACGACGAAGGAGATCTCGGCGTGTCCGGCGAGCGGCCGCAGATAGCGTTCGTGGAGGGCCGCGTCGGCGTACTTCTCCGGGTCGACCACCCAGATCACCGCGTCGACCAGGGCCAGCACCCGGTCCACCTGTTCACGGTGGCCGGTCGCCGCCGAGTCGTGGTCGGGCAGGTCCACCAGGACGAGACCCTGGAGTGCCTCGTCCACGGCCGTACCGCCCTGCACCGGCCTGCGCCGGAGCCGTCCCGGGATGGCCAGCCGGTCGAGCAGCCCCGCCGCGCCGTCGGTCCAACTGCAGGCGATGGGCGCCGAGGTGGTCGGCCTGCGCAGCCCGGTGTCGGAGATCTGGACGCCCGCCAGCGCGTTGAACAGGGTGGACTTCCCGCTGCCGGTGGCACCCGCGACGGCGACGACCGTGTGCCGCGCCGAGAGCCGCTGGCGGGCCGACGCCTCGTCGAGCACGCGCCCCGCCTCGGCGAGGGTGCTCCCGTCCAGCCGGGCGCGGGAGAGCCCCACCAGCTCGCGCAGCGCGTCCAGCCGGGGCCGGAGTGAGCTGCCGGACATCGCGTACGCCTCGGCCTCGGGCCCCGGTTCGTCCTGCGGGGGCCGCTCGGCCTCCAGCCGGTCCTGCGCGGCCTCGGCGGCGCGGCGGGCGATGAGCCCGTCGTCCCAGCGCCGCACGTCGCCGGCCGGGACCTCCACCGGCCCCTCGCCCTCGGGTCCGTGTCCTTGTCCGTGGTCCCGGCCCTGGTCAGTGACGGCAGTCATCGCTGCCACCTCTCCTTCTGCAGTAGGGACAGCGCGGCGATGAGTTCCGCCTGGGGTTCGGGGGCGACCTCGAGTGCGTCCAGCGGGGCGAGGCGGCGGTCGCGCTCACCGTGCATGACCTGGTCCAGGCAGCCGGTGAGCAGCGCCCCGCCCTTGTCGCGGAGACGCAGCGCCCCCTGGGCGCCGATCCGTTCGGCGAGCTGCTCCCCCGCACCCCTGGCGCGGCGGCCGCCGAGGAGGGCGGCGGCCAGGAGCGCCGCCACCGTCTCGGCGTCGGGCGCCGCATTGCGTTCGAGCAGCCGGGCCTCCTCCTCGGCGAGTTCCTCCAGGACCCGCCGCCAGCGCCGTACGGCCATGCCGATCCGGCCGTGGACGTCCTCGGCCGGGCCCCACCCGCCGGCCTCCCGGCCGGCGTCCTCGAACCGGAAGACCCCCGCGGCGGGCTCGCGCTGCCAGGTCGCGCGGATCTGCTCGTCGGAGGCCGCCACGGCGCACTGCAGCAGGGCCACCAGGCTCTCCACCAGCGCGTCGAGGAGTTCCCCCGCGGTGCTGTACAGCGGGTATCCGCGCCACCGGGTCCGGGCGCCGCCGGCCAGCACCGCGCCGTTGCCGAGCCGCCGCCGCACGCGCGCGAGCTCCTTCCCGTACGCCTCCTCGACCACGCCGGTGAGCCGCACGGCCGCCGCGTACTGCGCGGCCACCGCCCCGGCCAGCTCGGGCATCCGTACGTTGAGCGAGTCGATGACCCCGGTCGCGGTGCGCCCGACGGCCTGCTGGCGGGCCGCGGGGTCCTGCGCCCGGTGGGTGAGCCAGGCGCGCAGGGGCGCGACCGCCGTGGTGGGCAGCAGGCCGCTTCCCCCTCCCGCGGACTCGGGGAGCTCGGGGATGGTGAAGCGGGGCACGTCGCCGAGGCCGGCCCGGGTGAGCAGGGCGGCGTACTGCCGGGACACCTCGGCGATCACCTGGTGAGGCACCCGGTCCAGGACGGTGACCAGGGAGGCGTCGTACTCCTTGGCGGTGCGCAGCAGGTGCCACGGCACGGCGTCGGCGTACCGGGACGCGGTGGTCACCATCACCCAGACGTCGGCGGCGCAGATGAGCTCGGCGGCCAGCACGCGGTTCCGCACGACCAGGGAGTCGATGTCGGGTGCGTCGAGGAGCGCGAGCCCCCTGGGCAGGGTCGCCGCCGTCTCGACCCGCAGCACGGTGTCGTCCCGGTCGCCGTCGATCCCCAGGTGGTCGAGACCGTCCGGGTCCGGGACCTGCCCCGGCGGCAGCCACACCCGCGTCAACTGGGGCAGCACCCGTACCCCGGCGAACCAGTGGTGGTCGTCCGGGTGGCAGACGAGCACCGGGGTGCGTGTGGTGGGGCGCAGCACCCCGGCCTCACTGACCCGGCACCCCACCAGCGAGTTGACGAGCGTGGACTTGCCCGCGCCGGTGGATCCGCCGATGACCGCTAGCAGGGGTGCCTCGGGGTCCTTGAGGCGGGGGACGAGGTAGTCGTCGAGCTGGGCGAGCAGTTCGGTCCGCGTCTGCCGGGCGCGCGGGGCGCCCGGCAGGGGAAGTGGAAGACGCACGGCGGCGACACGGTCGCGCAGGGCGGAAAGTGCGTCGATGAGCTGGGGCCGTACATCCATGGTTACCACATGTGAAGAATGCCCAATTTTGAAGCCTTTTTGAAGCGTATAGGCCCCTCTGCGCGGCGAATCCATCCCGGGGGACAGAGGGGACGAGTGGGGCGCAGGCATAACGAGTGCACAACACCCGGGGCGCTGGGCGCGAAAAGCGATGCACGAATCGCACCTACCTGCGATTATCGGTTCGCTTCACCGAACCTCCACATCGTGCCACGCAGGTGAAGCAACCGGGACGGGGTGATCTGAGCCCTATCCTTGTCCCGGCAAGGTCCGCGGATGGCTTGAACCAGCGCCCTCCGGGGCACCAGGCCGACACCCGGCCCCCGTAGCTCAGTGGATAGAGCAGGCGCCTTCTAAGCGCTTGGCCGCAGGTTCGAGTCCTGCCGGGGGCGCTCCTACCGCAGCACGTCAGGCCCTCCCTCGGGAGGGCTTTCACGTGGCCCGCAGCACCGTAGCGAGCGCGGCGTAGCGACCGCGTAAGTAGCGCGGCCCGCAGACGCGTTCGGCCTCCGGAGCGGGCGGCGTCAGCTCCCCGGCAGGCCGAGCAGGGCGGGTATGTCCGCGAAGGAGTCGACCACGTGGTCCGGGGCACCCTCGGCGGCCGCGTGGGTCTCCGGCCGGTACTTGCCCGTCCTGACCAGTACCCCGGTGATGCCGTGGTGCTGGGCGGCCAGCACGTCCGTCTCGATGTCGTCGCCCACCATCAGCGTCCGGGCGGGGTCGGCGCCGAGGTGCGCCAGCGCCGCGACGAAGAAGGCTCCGGACGGCTTTCCGGTGACGACGGCCTCGGTACGCGCGGCACGCTCCAGGCCGAGGAGGAAGGCGCCGGAGTCGAGGTCGAGTCCGTCAGCGGTGCGCCAGTACAGGTTGCGGTGCATGGCGACGAGCACGGCGCCCTGCTGGACGAGGTGGAAGGCACGGTTGAGCGCCGCGTAGGTGAAGGCGGCGCCCGCGCCGCCGAGGACGACGACGTCGGGCACGGCGCCCTCGCCGTCCTCCTCCTCGACGAGGGGCACCCCGGACAGGTCGCCCCGTACGTCGCCGGTGTTGATCAGCAGGCAGCGGGCTCCGGGGTGCCGCTCGCGCAGATGGGCCGCGGTGACGGCGGGGGCCGTGAGGATGTCGTCGGGGCCGACGGGGAAGCCCGAATCCGCGAGCCGCCGGGCGATCGCGGCGCGTGTACGGGACGTCGTGTTGGTGACCAGCGCCAGCGGCACCTCCGCGGCCCGCAGGGCTTCCATGGCCTCGACAGCGCCCGGCAGCGGCTCCCAGGACACGGTGAGCACGCCGTCGATGTCGATCAGGACCGCGCCGATTCGCTCCATACGACCGACCGTCCCCGACTTGCCGAACCAGCGCAAATGGGATTGTTTCGAAGGTGGGGAATGTGCGTGCGTGTACCGCGCTCCCCCGCGGACGGAAACCTCTCCTGGAGGTGAGGGACCGTGCAGTTCACCGACCGCACGGACGCCGGGCGCCGGCTCGCCGTGGCTCTGCGGCACCTGGGGAGGCGCGACCCCGTCGTCCTCGGGCTGCCGCGCGGCGGTGTGCCGGTGGCGTACGAGGTCGCGCAGGCCCTGGGCGCCCCGCTCGATGTGATCGTGGTCCGCAAGCTGGGGGTGCCCTACCACCCCGAACTGGGGTTCGGAGCCATCGGCGAGGGCGGGGTGCGGGTCATCAGCGAGGAGATCGTCCGCCGGACCGGGGTCGGCGAGAAGGACCTCGTGACCGTGGAGCGCGCCGAGGCGGCGGAGCTCGTCCGGCGCGCGCATGCCTACCGGGAGGGGCGGCCCCGCCTGCCGCTGGAGGGGCGCGCGGTGGTCGTGGTGGACGACGGGGTCGCGACCGGGGCGACCGCGAGGGCCGCCTGCCAGGTGGTGCGGGCCCAAGGCGCCGCGTATGTCGTCCTGGCCGTGCCGGTCGCGCCGCCGGACGCCGCCGCCCGACTGCGTGAGGACGCCGACGAGGTCGTCTGCCTGTCCGCACCGGTCCTCTTCTCCGCCGTGGGTGAGTGGTACCGGGACTTCTCCCAGACCTCCGACGAGGAGGTGGTGGCCCTGCTGGCGCGGGCTTCCGCGGATGCCGTCACGGCCGAGGAGGTCGAGGTGGACGCGGGCGGGGTACCGCTCTCCGGGGATCTGGTGCTTCCCGCGGACGCCGGGGCGGTCGTGGTGTTCGCCCACGGTTCGGGCAGCAGCCGGCACAGCCCGCGCAACCGCTCCGTGGCCGCGGCCCTGAACCGCGCGGGCCTGGGGACGCTGCTCTTCGACCTGCTCACGCCCGGCGAGGAGGTCTACCGCGCCAACGTCTTCGACATCGGCCTGCTGGCAGGGCGGCTCGCGGACACCACCGACTGGCTGAGGCGACGCGTCCCCCTCCCGGTCGGCTCGTTCGGGGCGAGCACGGGGGCGGCCGCCGCGCTGCGGGCCGCCGCGGCCGCGGAATCGGGCGTCGGCGCCGTGGTCTCCCGCGGCGGGCGCCCCGACCTGGCGGGGGCCGACCTGTCCGGGGTACGCGCACCCACCCTGCTCGTCGTCGGCGGTGACGACACCACGGTGATCGATCTCAACCGGCAGGCCCAGGCCGCGTTGCACTGCGAGAACCGGCTGGAGATCGTCCCGGGCGCGACCCATCTCTTCGAGGAACCGGGCGCCCTGGAACGTGTCGCGGACCTGGCACGGGACTGGTTCACGGCGCATCTCCTGCGCTGACCGATCCGAGCCGGAAGCACCCTCCGGCGAGGCCGACGGACCTCGCCCCGCGGCACCTTCGGCGCTCCGGTACCGCGGCCTGTCCTCTCCGGAACGGTCAGGGACGGTCAGGGACGGGGAGCGGTGCGGTGACGCGGGTCCGGCTGATCGAGGGCACCGACCTCGCCGCGCACGCCGAGGGGATCCGGTAGGGGTACGCCCACGTGTTCGCGGCGCCGCCCTGGAACGAGGACCCGTCGGCGGGCGCCCTGTACGTCGAGCGGCTCGCCGACGACGCCGCGCGCCCCGGGTTCACCGCCGCTCTGGCGCTCGACGGGGCCACGGTCGGCGGCTTCGCCACCGCCTGGACCACGCCCGTCGTCTTCCCTTCCGGCCGCAGCTACGGGCATGCCGCCCAGGCGCTCGGACCCGACCGCGTCACGGCGTGGCTGTGCGGGGCCCTGGAGGTGGACGAACTGGCCGTCTCCCCCGGAGCGCGCGGCGCCGGACTGGGCGCGGCGCTGCTGTCCGCGGTCACCGGGGCCGCACCGGATGGGCGGTGCCGGCTGCTCACCTCCGTGCGCGCCGGGGCGGCGCTGCGTTTCTACCGGCGCGCGGGCCGGTACCAGGTCCAGGTGCCGGTTCCCGGCAGGGCGGGACTGGCCGTCCTTCCCGGACCGGCCCATCCGGCGGCCCCGGGCCTCGCCGACCGGGCCGAACGGGCGTACACGCGTATGAGTACAGCGATACGCGACCGTTATATGAATCGATTCAAGAGCCGAGAAGATAGTGGAACGCTCCGAAGACTGTCAAGGGTGCCCACCCATTCCCCCCATTCAGGTCGCGCAGGGCGCCCACTTCTGGAACTTCCCGCCATCAACCCATTGACTGTGCTCGCAAACCCCGTTTAGCTTCCGAGCAACCTGATTGAAACCTTTCACGGCGGGTGGTGCGGAACGGTCCCACCGCTGAGGAGCTCCCATGAACCAGTCCGCCCCGGACCCGGCCCCGGTCCTCGCCCTGAAGGGCGTGAGCAAGTCGTTCGGTGCCGTACGGGCCCTGCAGGACGTGTCCCTGCAGCTGTTCGCCGGCGAGGCGCACGCGCTCGCGGGTGAGAACGGCGCAGGCAAGTCGACCTTGATCAAGGCCCTCGCCGGAGTGCACCGGCCGGACGGTGGCGAGGTGCTCCTCGACGGCGAGCCCGTCGTCTTCCACGGCCCGGCGGACGCGCGTGACGCCGGCATCGCCGTCATCTACCAGGAGCCGACGCTCTTCCCCGATCTCTCCGTCGCGGAGAACATCTTCATGGGCCGTCAGCCCCGGCGGTCCCTGGGACGTATCGACCGCGGGGCCGTGCACGGGACCACCGCCGCGCTGATGCGGAGGCTCGGGGTCGATCTCGCCCCGGACCGGCCCGCCCGCGGGCTGTCCATCGCCGACCAGCAGATCGTCGAGATCGCCAAGGCGCTCTCCTTCGACGCCCGCGTCCTGATCATGGACGAGCCGACGGCCGCCCTGACCGGCAGCGAGACCGCCCGGCTCTTCGCCGTCGTCCGCGCACTGCGCGCGGAGGGCGCGGCGGTGCTGTTCATCTCCCACCGCCTGGAGGAGATCTTCGCGTTGTGCCAGCGCGTCACGACCCTGCGTGACGGCCGGTGGATCTCCTCCGAGCCGCTCGAAGGGCTCACCGAGGAGGACCTGGTGCGCAGGATGGTGGGGCGCGACCTCGACGACCTCTACCCCAAGCAGGACGCCGAGGTCGGCGAGGTCGCCCTGTCGGTGCACCGGCTGACCCGCGAGGGTGTCTTCCGCGACGTGTCCTTCGACGTCCGCCGCGGCGAGATCGTCGCGCTCGCCGGGCTGGTCGGCGCCGGGCGCACGGAGGTCGCCCAGGCGGTCTTCGGTGTGGACCGCGCCGACGCGGGCGAGGTGAAGGTCGCGGGCACGGTGCTGCGGCCCGGTTCGCCGACCGCCGCGATGGACGCCGGACTCGCGCTCGTACCGGAGGACCGGCGGCAGCGCGGTCTGGTCATGGATATGTCGATCGAGCGCAACATCGGACTCACCGGTCTGGGCGAGGTCCGCAGGCGCGGGCTGGTCAGCCGGGCCCTGGAGCACGACCGGGCCGCCGACTGGGCGGTGCGTCTCCAGCTCAAGTACAACCGGCTGGCCGACACCGTGGGCGTGCTGTCGGGCGGCAACCAGCAGAAGGTCGTGCTGGCCAAGTGGCTGGCGACCGGCCCCGCCGTGCTGATCGTCGACGAACCGACCCGCGGGATCGACGTCGGCACCAAGGCGGAGGTCCACCGTCTGCTGTCCTCGCTCGCGGCGGAGGGTCTCGCCGTACTGATGATCTCCTCCGACCTCCCCGAGGTCATCGGCATGGCCGACCGGGTGCTCGTGATGCACGAGGGCCGTCTCGTCGCCGAGATCCCGCGTGGCGGCGCCACCGAGGAGTCGGTCATGGCGGCGGCCACCGGACGCAAGGGAAGGGCAGCGGCATGACCACCACCGTCCAGAGCCCCCCGGACACGGCGAAGGCGCCGGAACGCGGTGCGTCCTCGCTCGTGGACGCGGTCTTCCGGGCCCGCGAGATCTCCATCGCCGGGGCGCTGGTCCTGCTGATCCTCGGCACCTACCTGGCCAACCCGCTCTTCCTGTCCGACCAGGGCATCAAGGACCTGCTGCTCAACGCCTCGATCCTGGTACTGCTCGCGGTCGGCCAGTCCGCCGTGGTGATCACCCGGAACATCGACCTCTCGGTCGGATCGGTGGTGGGCCTCTCCGCCTTCGCCTGCGGCAAGTTCGTGGCGGGGACCGACCACGGGGTCCTGACGGTGATGCTCCTCGGCATCGCCATCGGCGTGGTCTGCGGACTGGTGTCCGGCGCCCTCGTCAGCTTCGGCGGGGTCCCGGCGCTCGTCGTGACCCTGGGCATGCTCTACATCATCCAGGGCGTCGACTACTGGTGGGCGCAGGGCGAGCAGATCAGCGCCTCCGAGGTGCCCGAGGCGGTCCTGGGCCTCGGCAGCGGCAGCGTCCTGGGCGTTCCCTACCTGCCGTTGATCGCGCTCGCCCTGCTCGCGGCGACGGCGTACTTCCTGCGCTCCTACCGTTCGGGACGCGAGCTGTACGCCATCGGGTCGAGCCCCGAGGCCGCCCGCCTCGCCGGTATCCCGATCCGCCGCCGGGTGCTCGCGGCGTACGCCTTCTCCGGGGCCGTGGCCGGTTTCGCGGGGGCCCTGTGGCTCGCCCGTTTCGGCACGGTCGTCGCGGACAACGCGCACGGCTGGGAGCTGACCGTCGTCAGTGCCGTGGTCGTGGGCGGTGTCGCCATCACCGGCGGCACCGGAACCGTCTGGGGCGCGGCGCTCGGCGCCCTGCTGCTCACCACCATCGGCAGCGTCCTGGTCGTGCTGAAGGTGGACTCCTTCTGGCAGGGCGCCATCACCGGTGCCCTCCTCCTGCTGGCCATCAGCGTCGACCGGATCGTGAACCTGCGGATGACCGCCGCACTGAGGAAGAGGAACGCCCGTCATGACCACGGCGCCTGACACCAAGGCGGCTCCCTCGCCGCGGGCCGCGACCAAGTCCTCCCTCGTGCGCGGTCTGGCGCTGCGCTGGGACACCGCGGTCGGTGTCCTGCTGGTGGCGGTTCTCGTCGTCGGGCTCGGGACCACCGAGGGCTTCGGTTCGGCCGAGAACCTCGCGTTCGCCTTCAACGACATCGCCGAGGTCGCGATCATCGCACTGCCGATGACTCTCCTGGTCGTCGCCGGACAGGTCGATCTGTCGGTCGCCTCCATGCTGGGTCTGGGCAGCGCGCTGACCGGTGCTCTCTGGGAGGCCGGCTGGGCGTTCGAGACGATCGTCCCGGTGGTGCTCCTGGTGGGCGTCGCCGGAGGTCTCCTCAACGGCTGGCTGGTCACCAGGGTGGGGCTGCCGTCGCTGGCCGTCACCATCGGCACGCTGGCGCTCTACCGCGGGCTGGCCTCGGTGGTGCTCGGCAGCGACGCGGTGACGGACTTCCCGCAGGTCTACGCGGACTGGGCCGTCGACACCACGACCGCCCCGGGCACCTTCCTCACCTATCCGGTACTGCTCTTCATCGTCCTGGCCGCGGTCACCGCGGTGGTGCTGCACGCCACCGGTCCGGGCCGCTCCCTCTTCGCGATCGGCTCCCAGGAGGAGGCGGCGTACTTCGCCGGCATCCGGGTCAAGCGGATCAAGCTGCTGCTCTTCGTCGCGACCGGGCTGTTCTCCGCGTTCGCGGGTGTCCTCTTCACCCTCCGGTACGGAAGCGCCCGCGCGGACAACGGTCTCGGCTTCGAGATGCTCGTCATCGCGTCCGTCCTGCTCGGCGGCATCGACTTCGACGGCGGGAAGGGCACGCTCTTCGGCGCGGTCGCCGGTGTCCTGCTCATCGGCGTACTGAAGAACCTGCTCACGCTCAACGACATCGCCAACGAAGTACAGGTCATCGTGACCGGGCTGCTGCTCGTGGCGTCCGTGCTGACCCCGCGGGTCATCGCCGCGGTCGTCGAACGACGGCACCGGCGGGCCGCGAACGCCCCCGCGCCCCAGCCGTGACTCCCCGCTCTCCCCGTCCTCGTCCGCTCCTTCCTCGAAAGGCACACGCCGCCATGATGCTCCGCACTGCCGCTGGGCGCCGCGCCGTCGCGACCGCAGCCGCCGCCGTCTCCCTCACCCTCGCCCTGACCGCCTGTTCCGGCACCACGAAGGACAGCGCGGGGAGCGGGGGCGCGAAGGCCGCCGGCTCCGCGAAGGCGGACCCGGACGCCCCGTTGAAGAAGGGCCTGAAGATCGCCTTCCTGCCCAAGCAGATCAACAACCCGTACGAGAAGATCGTCGACGAGGCGGGCATCGAGGCGGCGAAGGAGTACGGCGGCACGGGCAAGGAGGTCGGCCCGTCCGACGCGAACGCGTCCTCGCAGGTCTCCTACATCAACACCCTGATCCAGCAGCGCCAGGACGCGATCCTCCTGGCGGCGAACGACCCCAACGCGGTGTGCGGCCCGCTCAAGCAGGCGATGAAGAAGGACATCAAGGTCGTCGCGTACGACTCCGACACGGCGAAGGACTGCCGTCAGCTGTTCATCAACCAGGCCAGTTCGGAGGAGATCGGCCGCAGCCTCGTCCAGCACCTCGGGAAGCAGATCGGCTACAAGGGCAAGGTCGCGATCCTGTCCGCCACGCAGAACGCGACGAACCAGAACACCTGGATCGAGTTCATGAAGGAGGAGCTGAAGCTCCCCGCGTACAAGGAGATGGAGCTGGTCAAGGTCGCGTACGGCGACGACGCGGACCAGAAGTCGTTCCAGCAGACGCAGGGCCTCATGCAGGCCTATCCCGACCTCAAGGGCATCATCTCCCCCACGACGGTCGGCATCGCCGCCGCGGCCCGCTACCTGAGCGACTCCTCGTACAAGGGCAAGGTCGTGCTGAACGGTCTCGGCACGCCGAACCAGATGCGCAAGTACGTGAAGGACGGCACGGTCGAGCAGTTCTCGCTCTGGAACCCGGAGGAGCTCGGCTACCTCGGCTCGTACGCGGCCGCAGCGCTGGCGTCGGGGCAGATCTCCGGCGCGGAGGGCGAGAAGTTCAAGGCAGGCAAGCTCGGGGAGTACACGATCGGCAAGGACGGCGAGGTCATCCTCGGCGAGCCGACCGTCTTCGACTCCGGGAACATCGACACGTTCGACTTCTGATCGGGGGGTGACGGCTCCATGCAGCGCGTCTGCTTTCTGCTGAAGGTCCGTGAGGACCGCAAGGACGAGTACCGCGAGCGCCACGCCGCGGTGTGGCCGGACATGCTCGCCGCGCTGTCGGAGGCGGGCTGGCACAACTACTCGCTGTTCCTGCGTGAGGACGGCCTGCTGGTCGGCTATCTGGAGACCGAGGACTTCGACGCGGCCCGGGACGCGATGGCCGCGACGGAGGTCAACGCGCGGTGGCAGCGGGACATGGCCGGGTTCTTCGAGCAGTCGGAGGCCGCCGACGAGGCCATGGTCCCGCTGACCGAGGTGTTCCACCTGGCGTAGTCCGCCCGGCTCACCGCCCCGGCTGTCCGTGACAGCCGGGGCGGACGACGGCCGGCTCGCACGGACCGCTCCCCCGGCCGTGTCAGCCGACCTCGCCCTCCTCACCCCGTGGCCGGGAGGCGCCGTTCCTGATCCGGTCGGCCTGCTCGATCATCGTCGCCAGCTTCTCCACCGAACTGTCCTCGGTGGCGGCCGCCAGCTTCCGCGCACGGCTCGCGAGTTCGCCGAGCGGGGGCGTTCCCGGCAGGTCACCGCCGCGCAGCGTGTCCGCGAAGTACGCGGCCACCGCGGTCACCTGGAGCCGCGTGGCGGCGCCGTCCCAGAGCTTCCCGCCGACCGCGCCGGTCTCCACCGACCCGGTCTCCTCGTGGGGCTTGCGCGTCTTCGGGTCCAGCCATCGCACGGTGGCCGTCGCGACGCGGCCGGAGGCACCCGTGCGCAGCCGTACCGCGTAGAGCGCGGTCACCGTGTGGCCGGGGCCCACCTCGCCGCCGTCGACGCTGTCGTCACGGAAGTCGTCGTCGGCGACCTTGCGGTTCTCGTAGCCGATCAGCTCGAACTGCTGGACGGTTCTGCGGTCGAAGGCCACCTGGGCCTTGGCGTCGCGGGCCCGGAGTTCGACGTGGGCGGGCAACTGGTCGACGAAGACCTTCCTGGCCTGGGCCTCGTCGGCGATGTAGGTGGTGTTGCCGTCGCCCTTGTTGGTGAGGCGTTCCATCAGCTCGTCGCCGTAGTCGCTGCCGACCCCGACGCCGAAGAGGGTGATGCCGTACTCCTGGCGGGCGTCCCCGACGCGTTCCAGGATCGCGTCGGCCTCGGTCTCGCCGGTGTTGGCGAGGGCGTCGGAGAGCAGGACGACCCGGTTGGTGGCGCCCTTGCGGTGGCCCTCGACCGCCTCCTCGTAGCCCCGTTCGACGCCGGCCGCCACATTGGTGGAGTCGGCGGGCTCCATCTCCTCGATGGCGTCGCGGAGCTTGGTGCGGTTGCCCCGCAGACGGGTCATCGGCAGCCGGGTCTCGGCCTTCTCGCTGAAGGTGACCAGCGACACGGAGTCGTCGTCGCGCAGTTCGTCGGCGAGGATGCCCAGCGAGGTCTTCGCGAGGTCGAGCCGGCCGGGTTCGGCCATCGATCCGGAGATGTCGACGACGAAGGTCAGGGCGGCGGGCGGGCGTTCGCCGGTGTTCGACGCGGCCCTGGTGGCGAGCCCGACCCGGACGAGCGACCAGCCGGCGGCGTCGGAACGGGCACCGTCGACGCTCACCGCGAAGCCGTTGCCCTTCGGCCGCTCGTACCCCTGGCGGAAGCTGTTGACGAACTCCTCCGGGCGCACGGTGTCCGCCGCCGGGAGCTGCCCGTCGCCCAGGGTGCGTCGCGCGTACCCGTATCCGGCGGTGTCGACGTCGAGAGCGAAGGTCGACAGGTAGTCGGGCGCGGCGCTCTCCCGGGCCGGGCCGTCCCCCTCCTGCCGGCTCGCCCCGTCCTCCTCCTGCTGCGGTGCGGCGGACCGGGCGCCGGAGGGCTGCCTCCCTCCGGCGGGTCCACCGCTGCCGGTGGAGCGGTCGACGGCGGAGTCGGCCGTCGTCCCCGGCCCGCCGCAGCCGGTCATCAGGATCCCGCCCGCCAGGAGGAGCGCCAGCGCCCCCCGATACGTCCTTGCCCTGCGGTCCATCGGTACCCCCCACGTCGTGGACATCTGTGACTGTGACGTGCGGGACGGCCGGGCGGAGTCGTCAGAAGCGTTGCGGAACCGTCTCGATGGGGCAACAGCGGGCGGTGGCGGGGCGGAACGTGAAGGTCAGGACACGATGTCCTTACGACTGAACCCGCGGAAGGCGAGGGCGAACAGGATCAGGGCATACGTCACGGACACGGCCGCCCCCTTGGCCATCCCGCCCCACTCCAGATCGGGCTGGAGGGCGTCGGCCCAGGCGAACTGCCAGTGCGCGGGCAGGAACTCACGCCAGTCGCCGAGTGCGGTGACCGCGTCCAGGACGTTTCCGACGATCGTCAGCCCGACGGCGCCGCCCACCGCGCCGAGCGGCGCGTCCGTCTTCGTGGAGAGCCAGAAGGCGAGTCCGGCGGTGACGAGTTGCGAGACGAAGACGAACGCGACGACCAGCGCGAGCCGCGGCACGGTGTCCGAGGAGGCGAGCGCGCCCCCGGTGGGCAGCTTGAGGGGCCCCCAGCCGTACGCGGCGGCGCCCGCCACCAGGGCGACGAGCGGCAGCAGCACCATCGCGGCGAGGCTGAAGCCGAGTGCGACGACGAGCTTGCTCCAGAGCAGCCTGGAGCGGGGCACGGGCGCCGCGAGGAGGTAGCGCAGCGAGGACCAGCTCGCCTCGGAGGCCACGGTGTCCCCGCAGAACAGGGCGACCGGGACGACGAGCAGGAAGCCGGCGGAGACGAAGAGGCAGGTCGCCGCGAAGTTCGCGGCGGACTCCGTCGCGACGTCCATGAGGTTGATGCGCGAGCCGCCCCCGCCGCCGCCGTCCCCACCGCCGGGCGTACCGCCGATGGCGAAGGCGATGATCAGGATGAACGGCAGGGCCGCCAGCACCCCGCCCATCAGCAGGGTGCGGCGCCTGCGCAGCTGCCTCATCGCCTCGACGCGCAGCGGCAGGGTCCGGCGCGCGTGGTAGCCGGGGGCTTCGGCGAGGGCCTGGATCTCTGGTGCGGAGCTCATGCGGATCCTTGGGAGATGAGGGTGAGGAAGGCGTCCTCCAGGCGTCGGTGCGGGCCGACGCCCGTCACCGGCACGTCGAGACGCACCAGTTCGGCGACCAGCTGCGCCGCGGTGGCACCGTCGAGACGGATCAGCAGCCCGTGGCCGTCCTCCGTGCGGACGGCGGAGCCGATGCCCGGGAGGGCGGCCGCCTTGTCCACGAGTGCTTCGGTGACCTCGGTGCCCGTGGTGACGAGCAGCATGTCCCCGGAGCCGGTGATCTCGGCGACCGGTCCGGCCTGGACGAGCTGTCCGCGGTCCATGACCACCAGGTGCGTGCAGGACTGTTCGACCTCGGAGAGGAGGTGGCTGGAGACGATCACGGTGCGGCCGCCGGCCGCGTACCGGATCATCACGTCCCGCATCTCGCGGATCTGGGGCGGGTCGAGCCCGTTGGTCGGTTCGTCGAGGATGAGGAGGTCCGGCATGCCGAGCATGGCCTGGGCGATGGCGAGACGCTGCCTCATGCCCTGGGAGTAGGTGCGCACCGCGCGGGCCAGGGCGTCGCCGAGCCCGGCGATCTCCAGGGCCTCGTCGATGTGGGCGTCCTCGGCGGGCCGCCCGGTCGCCTGCCAGTAGAGCTCCAGGTTGGAGCGGCCGGACAGGTGCGGGAGGAAGCCTGCGCCTTCGACGAAGGAGCCCACGCGGGACAGCACGGGCGCCCCGGGCCGGATGGCGTGCCCGAAGACCCGGATCTCGCCGGCGTCGGGGGTGATGAGCCCCATCAGCATGCGCAGGGTGGTGGTCTTCCCGGCGCCGTTGGGTCCGAGGAGGCCGAGGACCTGCCCCTTCTCGACGCGGAAGCCGAGATCGCGCACCGCGTACCGGTCGGTGGACTTGGCGTACTTCTTGGACAGGCCCGTGATCTGCAGCGGAACACCGCTCAGGGCCGGGTCCGGGGCGGGGGTGGCGGTGCGCCTGCGGGCGGTGAGCAGCAGGGCGGCGGCGATGACCACGGCGGCTGCGGGGAGACCCCAGGTCCACCAGGGCAGGGTGGCCGCCGCGGTCTTCACGCCGGGTGCGGTGGGCACGGTGAGCGCACCGTCGAGGGTGACGGTGTACGTCGCGGGCTCGGCGGGCGAGGCGTAGGCGAGGTCGGTCGCGGAGAGGACGAGCCTGAGCCGGTGCCCGGCGTCGACCTCGTGGTCGACGGCGGGCAGGGTCAGCTCGACCGGCTTGCCCTGCTCGGCGGGGGTCACCCGGTAGGGGGCGACCAACTGCGAGGGCAGCACCTGCTGCTTCCCGTCCGGGGAGACGTCGTAGACCTTGCCGAACAGCACCGCGTCACCGTGGTCCGCCTTCACGTCCACGGTGACGGTGGGGGAACCGGTGACGTGGACGGAGCGCTCCAGCGGGGCGGACTCGAAGCTCGCGTACTGCCCGGGGAAGTCGAGGGAGAGCCCGACGCCGAGCGAGGACAGCTGGGAGAGCCCGCCCCCGATGCCGGGGAGGGCGGAGACGGAGGGCGGGGCGGCTCCGGCGGGGTTGCGGAAGGTCTGGGTGAGACCGTCCGGTGCCTTGCGTCCGCTGCCACCGCCGCCGGTCGCCGGGGCCTCCTGGCCCCCGCCGGTGGTGGCGTCCTGGCCGCCGCCCGTGCCGGGCTGCTGGCGGGCACCGGTGAGGGGGATCTTCCGTCCGCCGCTGGTCAGCCCGGGGTACGTCTCGCTGCTCGCACCCCGCTTGAGGGCGGCGCCGTCGGTGGAGTCGACGCCACCGGTCCGGGTCACGCGGAAGCCCGGCCCGGTGTCGGCGCCCTTGTCCTTCTTCAGATAACGGTCGAACCAGTCGCCGACCCGGCCCTCGACCCGGTCGCCCTCGTCGTCCCCGCCGTCGTGTCCGCCGGAGATCCAGTCGACGGAGACGGGTGCGCCGTTGGCCTTGACGGCCTCGGCCATGGCGTCGGCCTGGCCGAGCGGGAAGAGGGAGTCGCTCTGGCCCTGGAGGATGAGCGTCGGTACGTCGATCCGGTCGGCCACGGCCTCGGGGGAACGTTCCGTCAGCAGGGCGCGTGCGGCGACGTCCGGCTTGCCGCTGACCGCGACCCGCTCGTACATCTCGCACAGTTCCTTCTGGAACCTCTGGCAGCCGCCGCCGGAGCTGACGAAGATCCCGGCCCAGAGCTTCTTGAACACCCCGTCGGGGAAGAGCGCGTCGGCGAGGTTCCAGTAGCTGATCACCGGTGCGACGGCGTCGACACGCCGGTCGTAGCCGGCGGCGAGCAGGGACACGGCGCCGCCGTAGGAGGCACCGGTGACACCGACGCGCGGGTCGCCCTTCGCGTCGAGCTCCACCTCGGGCCGGCCGGCCAGCCAGTCGATGAACCCGGAGACGTCCTTGACCTCGCCGTCGGGGGCGTTGAGCGTGATCTCCCCGGTGGTCCTCCCGAATCCTCGGGCGGACCAGGTCATGACGGCGTACCCGTCGGCCGCCAGCTTCTCGGCCTGCGCGCGTACGTCGTTCTTGCTGCCGCCGAAGCCGTGCCCGATCAGGACGGCAGGCCGGCGCCCGGTGCCTCCGGACGTGAAGTACGAGGTGTCGACCGACACCCCGTTCATCTTCAGCATCTGGTCCTGCCGGTGCACGGACGGCGCACTGTCGTCGGCGGTGGCGGTCCAGGTACCGGCGCCCACGAGCACGGCGAGGGCGGCGACGCCCGCGGCCCACCGGCCTCGGGTACGGGGCAGCCGGTGCCGCCACCGGGAAGTCGGGTTCTCCATGACTCGACCCTAAACGGAACGGCCCGGGGGCCGGGGTGCCCCCGGGCGGAGGTGCACGGCATCCCTGGGAGGTACGCCCGGTCCTCCCCGTACTCCGCATGCGGTACACCCGGCCTCACAAAAAGGGGACATACGTGCACATCCGCCGGAAGGCGTCCCCGGGATCGCGGTGGAGGTGCCGGTCCCTACCGGTCCGCCGGAACCGGAGCCTGGAGGCCGGTGAGGGGTTCCTCGACCGGGAGCAGAGCGGATGCCCTGTCCGTCTCGCCGGCCCTGACGAGTGCGTGGATCTCGTGGGCGAGCGGCGTGACGTCGGTGACGGAGACCAGCCACTCGTCCGCGTAACGCCGCGCCGCCTCGCCGCTCAGTCCGAGCTGGAGGGAGCGGTGGGGCAGCGCGTTCAGGTGGAGGTCGCGTTCCGGGTCCCACTGGACGCGCGTGGGACTGCGGCGCAGGTCCCGCTGCCAGGTGGCCCGGTCGGCGTGCACTCCCCTGACGTAGTGCGAGAGTTCGGCGTTCTCCAGGGCCCAGCCGAAGCCCTCGCGGCTGATCTCGACGGCGAGCACGGTCTCCTGGCCCTCCTTCGCGCCCCAGCCGCAGCGGTACAT
Source organism: Kitasatospora papulosa (assembly GCF_000717245.1). Classification (GTDB taxonomy): domain Bacteria; phylum Actinomycetota; class Actinomycetes; order Streptomycetales; family Streptomycetaceae; genus Streptomyces; species Streptomyces papulosus. The sequence continues at coordinate 368,012 of NZ_JNYQ01000001.1, read as the reverse complement.
CATCCACAGGAAGCTCGGCTTGATCCAGGTCATGCGGTCGCGCTTCCACTCGGACGGGAAGCGCCCGTCCCGGGCGGCGGCCAGTCCGATCGCGGGCCGATATGCCTGGTACACCGTGACGGTGGAGTCGGTGTGGCGCGCGCGGATCTCGTGACGGGGCGGGCCGGTTCGGTCGTTCATGCGCCTCAGCATGAGGGGTCCCCGCACGTCGCAGCACCTGGATTTCGCGGCCGGACCGCGCCCGGGCCGGACGGGTCGGACCACGCCGGGCCGTTCCGGACGCGCCGGGCCGTTCCGGACGTGGGACCTCCGCTAGGGGCGGCGCGTCGGCACCGGGCGGAGCGCCGGCCAGCGGTCGAGGAGCGCGCGGCGCAGGTCTGCCGCGAGAACCTGGAGTCTCCGCAGCTCCCCGTGGTCCGCGGTCGCGGCGACCACGCCGAGCCGGTGGACGAGGCGTTGGCGGGCGGTGGCCGTGCCCCATTCCCAGTCCTCGTGCGGAAGCCGGGCCAGGTGGTCGGTGCTGCCCCGGTGTGCGCGCTGGACCAGGGCGTCGCCCCGGATCAGCCAGCCCGCGCAGGCGTCGGCGAGACCGGCGTCCGGGAGCGGGGTGCCGGTCCCGGCGTGCCAGGCCGTGCGGTAGGCGGTCTCCGCGCGCTCCAGCAGGGGGCCCGCCGCCCTGGTGACGCACCAACAGGTCGGGAAACCGACGCGGAGATAGGAGAGTTCCATCAGGCCACTGCCGAGGGATGCCTGCTCGAAGTCGATGAACCGGACACCGTCGGGGGTGTGCAGGTCGTTGCCGGGGCACGGGTCGCCGTGGAGCAGGGCGGTGCCCTCCGCCCGGCCGAGGCGGTCCACGAGGGCGTTCAGCTCGTCGCGCACCCCGGGCCCCTCGGAGATCCCGAAGGTGGCGGCCAGGGTAAGAAACGAGCTGACGTCGGCGGCGGACGGGCCCTGCCACCGGGGAAGGCTTCCGGCGTCCTCGGGGCCGCCGGTGCTGTGCAGCCGGGCGAGGGCCGTGGCGTAGTCGACGATCCACTCGGCGGCGGGACGCCGGTGGTCCAGGTGTTCGAGGACGAGGACCCGCTCGGCGGGGTCGGTCCCGAGGAGGGCGGGCACCACGGGGGACCCGGACGCCCGGCCGGCGATGCGCAGGGCCGCCACCTCGCGTGCGTACCGCTCGTCGGCCTCGGGGGCTTCCACCAGTTGTTTCAGCACGGCCGGACGCCCGCGCAGCTCGATGCGCCAGACCCGTGAGCGCGGGCTGCTCTCCAGGAGGGACGGGCCCGGGGCGGGCTCGCCCAGGGTCTCCCTCAGGGCCTCACCGAACGGAAGCTGCGACGCCGTCTCCATGGGGCCAGTGTTCCACTGCGGGCTCCCGCGTCCCCCTGGATTTCCAGGGGGACGCGGGACACCTGAGGCCGGGTCAGTGGTTGCGGGGGAGACCGAGGTCCACGCCGGCCGGGGCGTCGGCCGGGTCGGGCCAGCGGGTGGTGACGACCTTGCCGCGGGTGTAGAAGTGCACGCCGTCGTTGCCGTAGACGTGGTGGTCGCCGAAGAGGGAGTCCTTCCAGCCGCCGAAGGAGTGGTAGCCCACCGGCACCGGGATCGGGACGTTGACGCCGACCATGCCGGCCTCGATCTCCAGCTGGAAGCGGCGGGCCGCGCCTCCGTCACGGGTGAAGATCGCGGTGCCGTTGCCGAAGGGTGACGCGTTCATGAGGGCGACGCCGTCCTCGTACGTCTCGACGCGCAGGACGCACAGGACGGGGCCGAAGATCTCGTCGCGGTAGGCGTCGGAGTCGGTGGAGACGTGGTCCAGGAGGGACAGCCCGATCCAGTGGCCGTCCTCGAAGCCCTCGACGGTGTGGCCGGTGCCGTCGAGCACGACGTCGGCGCCCTGCGCGGCCGCGCCGGTGACGTAGGAGGCGACCTTGTCGCGGTGGGCGGCCGTGATGAGCGGGCCCATCTCGGAGGCGGGGTCCGTGCCGGGGCCGATCTTGATCTTCTCGGCGCGCTCGCGGATCTTCGCCACCAGCTCGTCCGCGACGGAACCCACGGCGACGACGGCGGAGATGGCCATGCAGCGCTCACCCGCGGAGCCGTACGCGGCGGAGACGGCGGCGTCGGCCGCGGCGTCCAGATCGGCGTCGGGGAGGACCAGCATGTGGTTCTTCGCCCCGCCGAGGGCCTGGACGCGCTTGCCGTGCGCGGAGGCGGTGGCGTGGATGTACCGGGCGATGGGGGTGGACCCGACGAAGGAGACGGCGGCGACGTCGGGGTGGGCGAGGAGCCCGTCCACGGCGACCTTGTCACCGTGCAGGACGTTCAGCACGCCGTCGGGCAGGCCGGCCTCGGCGGCGAGCTCGGCCAGCAGGTTGGCGGCCGACGGGTCCTTCTCGCTGGGCTTCAGGACGAAGGTGTTGCCGCAGGCGATGGCCAGCGGGAACATCCACATCGGCACCATGGCCGGGAAGTTGAAGGGCGTGATGCCCGCGACGACGCCGAGCGGCTGCCGGATGGAGGAGACGTCGACCCGGCTGGAGACCTCGGTCGACAGCTCTCCCTTGAGCTGGGTGGTGATGCCGCAGGCCAGTTCGACGATCTCCAGGCCGCGGGCGACCTCACCGAGCGCGTCGGAGTGCACCTTGCCGTGCTCGGCGGTGATCAGTGCGGCGATCTCGTCACGGTGGGCGTCGAGCAGGGCCCGGTAGCGGAAGAGGACGGCGGTGCGGGCGGAGAGCGAGGAGGTGCCCCAGGTCTCGTACGCCGTCCTCGCGGCGGCGACCGCGGCGTCGACCTCCTCCAGGGAGGCGAGCGCGACCTGGGTGGTGACGGCGCCGGTCGCGGGGTCGGTGACCGGACCGTGGTGACCCGACGTGCCCTCGACGGTCTTGCCACCGATCCAGTGGTTGACGGTCTTCATGAACGGGGTCTCCTTCACAGGTGGCGGCGTCGGGCTGCGATCTGCCGGTCGTACTCTTTTCTGGCCTCGACCGCCGACGGGCGGGTCGCGGTCTCGGCCACGGGAACATCCCACCACGCCTGCGCCGGGGGAGGCCCCGACACTGTGTCTGCCGTTTCGGTCTCGACGTAGACACAAGTGGGACGGTCCGCGCCGCGCGCCTTGGCGAGGGCCCGGCGCAGCTCCCCCACCGACGCGGCGCGCAGCACCCGCATGCCGAGCGAGGCGGCGTTGGCCGCGAGGTCGACGGGCAGCGGGGCGCCGGTGAAGTCCCCTTCCGCGGTGCGGTGCCGGTAGGCGGTGCCGAGGCGTTCGGCGCCCACGGACTCGGAGAGGCCGCCGATCGACGCGTACCCGTGGTTCTGCAGGATGACGAGCTTCACGGGAAGCCCCTCCTGCACGGCGGTGACGATCTCGGTGGGGTTCATCAGGTACGTGCCGTCCCCGACGAGTGCCCAGACGGGCCGGCCGGGCGCCGCCAGCTGGACCCCGAGGGCGGCGGGGATCTCGTATCCCATGCAGGAGTAGCCGTATTCGACGTGGTACTGCTGCGGGGAGCGGGCCCGCCAGAGCTTGTGGAGGTCGCCGGGGAGGGAGCCGGCGGCGTTGATCAGGATGTCGTCCTCGGTGACCAGTTCGTCGAGCAGTCCGAGGACCTGGGCCTGGGTGGGACGGGCGTCGGGGTCCGTGGTCGAGAAGGCCGCGTCGACGCGCCGCTCCCAGTGGCCCTTGGCGTCGGTGTACTCGCTCTCGTAGGCCGGGTCCACACGGTGTCCGTGTGCGCCGAGGGCCTCTCCGAGTGCCCCGATCGCGGTACGGGCGTCCGCGACGAGGGGCAGCGCGGAGAGCTTGTGGGCGTCGAACCCGGTGATGTTGAGGTTGAGGAAGCGGACGGCCGGGTCGGCGAAGAGGGTCGCGGAGGCGGTGGTGAAGTCGGTGTAGCGGGTGCCGATGCCGATGACCAGGTCGGCGTCGCGGGCGAGCGCGTCGGCCGTGGCGGTGCCGGTGTGGCCGATGCCTCCCACGTCGGCGGGGTGGTCGTGGCGCAGGGAGCCCTTTCCGGCCTGGGTGGAGGCGACGGGGATGCGGGTGGCGGCGGCGAAGGCGGCGAGGGCCTCCTCGGCGGCGCTGTGGTGGACCCCGCCGCCCGCGACGATCAGGGGGCGGCGTGCGGTACGCACGGCACGGACGGCCTGGTCGAGTTCGTGGGGGTCGGGGGCCTGCCTGCGGACGTTCCAGACGCGGGGCGCGAAGAACTCCGCCGGCCAGTCGTACGCCTCGGCCTGCACGTCCTGCGGCAGCGCGAGCGTGACGGCACCGGTCTCCGCGGGGTCGGCGAGGGTGCGCATGGCCTGCAGGGCGGCCGGAATCAGCGCCTCGGGGCGGGTGATCCGGTCGAAGTAGCGGGACACGGGGCGCAGGCAGTCGTTGACCGACACGTCGCCCGAGTGGGGCACTTCGATCTGCTGGAGCACGGGGTCGGCGGGCCGGGTGGCGAAGGTGTCCCCGGGCAGCAGCAGCACGGGCAGGTGGTTGACGGTGGCGAGCGCGGCGCCGGTGACGAGGTTGGTGGCGCCGGGGCCGATGGAGGTGGTGACGGCGTGGGCGGACAGCCGGCCGGACTGGCGGGCGTATCCGACGGCGGCGTGCACCATGGCCTGTTCGCTGCGGCCCTGGAGGTACGGCATCGCGGGTCCGGCTTCGACGAGCGCCTGCCCGACCCCCGCGACGTTGCCGTGGCCGAAGATGCCCCAGGTGGCGCCGATCAGACGGTGGCGGCGGCCGTCGCGCTCGGTGTACTGACGGGCGAGGAAGGCGATCAGGGCCTGCGCGGTGGTGAGCCTGCGGGTGGACGCGGTCGTGCCGGAGGCACGGCGTGGTGGGGTCACCGGGCGGCCTCCGGACCGTGCAGCGGCAGTCGTGGGTCGACGGGCCGGCCGGGCCAGGTGTCCCGGATCCAGCGGTGGTCCGGGTGGTCGCGGATGAGCCACTCCCTCTGCTCGCCCGGGCCCGCCATGACGTTCAGGTAGTACAGGGTGCGGCCGGGCGGGGCGATGGACGGGCCGTGCCAGCCGTCGGGGATGAGGACGGCGTCCCCGGTGGCGACTTCGGCGAGGACGTCCGTGCCGCCTTCGCGGGACGGGGACACCCGGTGGTAGCCGAGGCCGTCGTCCTCGACCTCGAAGTAGTAGATCTCCTCCAGCACGGATTCGGCGCCGGGGTGGTACTCGTCGTGCTTGTGCGGCGGGTACGAGGACCAGTTGCCGCCGGGGGTGAGGACCTCCACGGCGATGAGCCGGTCGCAGTCGAAGGTGTCGGCGGCGGCGAAGTTGTTCACCTGGCGCGAGCAGGTTCCGGCGCCGCGGAGTTCGACCGGTACCTCCGGCGCGGGACCGTAGCGAGCGGGGAGTCGTCGCTCGCACTTCGCTCCTGCCAGGGCGAAGCGGCCTCCTGCGCCGGAGGCGATCTGGGCGCCGGCGTCGCGTGGGACGTAGGCGAAGTCGGTCACGGCGCCGAACACGTCTTTCCTGCCCAGCAGTTCAAAGATCTCACCTGCTGTGCGCACCGTACAGCCACCGGACAACGGCAGGATGATCCATTCGCTCTCCCCGGTTTCCAGCGTGTGAACGCCACCCGGTTCGAGTTCCAGGACGCGCAGACTCGACCGCTCCCACCCGGCCCGCTCGGGACCGATGTCCAGGGCGTAGGGGCCGCTCGCCGCGTGCCCGGCCCTGAGGTGGTACCTCTGCTGCTCGTCGGACGTCGTCGTCATGACACCATCCCTACCCGTCGTCAGGCCTCGTTCACAGAAGTCCTACGGCCGTGTCGACCGCTCCCGCGACGTCACCGTCGGCGGGGTAGAGCAACGAGCGTCCGACGACCAGCCCCTGGACGGTCGGCAGCCGCAGCGCGCCGCGCCACCGCTCGTAGGCCGTGTCCGGGTCCTCCGCGAGGTCTCCGCCGAGCAGGACCGCGGGGAGGGTCGAGGTCCGCATCACCCGTTCCATGTCCTCGGGGTCCTCGGTGACGGGGACCTTGAGCCAGGTGTACGCGGAGGTGCCGCCGAGCCCCGAGGCGATGGCGATGGACGTGGTGACGGCGGCGGCCCCGAGGTCGGTGCGGATTCCCGCGGGGGTGCGGCGGCAGAGGAAGGGCTCGACGAACACGGGCAGCCGGTGGGCGGCCATGGCGTTCACGGTGCGGGCGGCTGTGTGCAGGGTGTCCAGGGAGCCGGGGTCGTCGTGGTCGATCCGCAGGAGCAACTTGCCGGCGTCGAAGCCCTGCTGGGAGAGATCGACGGGGCGGTGGCCGGTGAAGCGGTCGTCCAGTTCGAAGGAGGCCCCCGCGAGTCCGCCCCGGTTCATGGAGCCGATGACGATCCTGTCCTCCAGCGCACCGAGGAGCAACAGGTCCTCCAGGACGTCGGCACCCGCGAGCACCCCGTCGACGCCGGGGCGGGCCAGGGCGAGGCAGAGGCGTTCGAGCAGGTCGAAGCGGTCGGCCATGGCCAGGCCGTCGTCGCCGACGGCGAGGGCGCCGCGGGCCGGATGGTCGGCGGCGATGATCATCAGCCGTCCGGTGGGGCCGAGGAGCGGGCGTCTGCGGCGGGCCCCTGCGGCCTCGGCGACGGCCTCGGGGTGGTGGGCACGGAGCCTGACGAGATCGGCGACGCCGCCCGCGGCGGGCGGGGTCACGGGGCGTCCCCCGTGGCCGGGGCCACCAGGCCTTCGGCGAGGGCCTGTTCGACCTCGTGCGGAAAGGGCATCGCGGAGGAGCAGGCGAGCCGGGAGGCGACGATGGCCCCGGCCGCGTTGGCGTAGCGCATCACGTGCCCGGTGTCCCAGCCGGCGAGCAGACCGTGGCAGAGGGCGCCGCCGAAGGCGTCCCCGGCGCCCAGGCCGTTGACGACGTCGACGGGGAGGGGCGGGATCTCGGCGGTGGTGCCGTCGCGGTGGACGGCGAGGACGCCTCCCGGCCCCTGTTTGACGACGGCGAGTTCGGGTCCGGCGGCGAGGAGGGCGGCGGCCGCGGCACGGGGGTCGCGCTCCCCGGTGGCGATCTCGCACTCGTCGAGGTTGCCGACGGCGACCGTGGCGTGGGCGAGCGCCTCGCGGTAGTGGGCGCGTGCGGCTTCGCCGTCGCCGTCCTTCTGCTCGCCCCAGAACATGGGGCGCCAGTCGAGGTCGAAGACGGTGATGCGAGGAGGAGGGCCGGGCGACTCCGGTGGCCGGCTCCCGGCCGGCCCGGCGGCCGGAGCCCCGCCGTCGGCGCGACCGCCCGGGGTTCCGTCGTGAGCAAAGGTGCCCCCGGTCCCGGTCCGGGCCCTGCTGCCCTCGGTTTCCGCGCGACGGGCCCTGCTGTCCTCGGTCTCCGCGCGGGCCCGGCGGTACGGGCGCTCGGCGCGGGCCCGGAGTGCGGTGAGGGTGGCGGTGCGGCTGGGTTCGGCGCAGAGGCCGGTCCCGGTCATCCAGAAGACCCGGGCGGCGCGTACCGCGTCCAGGTCCAGCTCCTCGCCCCGGATCTCCAGGTCGGGGGCCTTGGGCTGCCGGTAGAAGTAGAGGGGGAAGTGGTCCGGCGGGAAGATCTCGCAGAAGGTGACCGGGGTCGGGTACTCCGGCACGGCACTCACCCACCGGTCGTCCACGCCGAACTCCCCCAGCGCCTGGTGGAGGTAGTCACCGAAGGCGTCCTGCCCGGTCCGTGTGATCACAGCCGTACGCCGTCCCAGCCGGGCGGCGGCCACGGCGACGTTGGACGGTGAGCCGCCGAGGAACTTCCCGAAGGTCTCGACCCGGGCCAGTGGTACACCGGTCTGCAGCGGGTAGATGTCCACCCCGATCCGCCCCATGGTGATCACGTCGTACGGCTCAGGCATACGCATCCCTTCGACCCGGTGCTCCGGCCCGGCGCACCGTCCCCGGAGTCGGCCACGGCCGGACGGCCGCTCCCAGGTCTAGCCCTCGCCCTGGACCCTGTCAACACTTTGTCCGGACATTCGGACGAACTCTTGACACTGTTTCCCGAGGACTGGAGGGTGGGCGATATGACCTCCTCCGTACCCTCTTCGGCCCGCATCCGCATCGGCTCGGCACCCGATTCATGGGGGGTGTGGTTCCCCGACAATCCACAGCAGGTGCCCTGGGAGCGATTCCTCGACGAGGTCTCCGAGGCGGGCTACGAGTGGATCGAACTCGGCCCCTACGGCTACCTGCCGACCGACCCCGCCCGCCTCGCGGACGAGACCGCCCGCCGGAATCTCGCCGTCTCCGCGGGCACCGTCTTCACCGGATTGCACCACGGTCCGGCGGTCTGGGACCGGACCTGGGAGCATGTCGCCGGTATCGCGGCACTCACCCGGGCGATGGGCGCCGGGCATCTCGTGGCCATCCCGTCGTTCTGGCGGGACGACAAGACGGGTGAGGTGCTGGAGGACCGGACACTCACTCCCGCGCAGTGGCGCGACCTCACCACCCAGACCGAACGTCTGGCGCGCGAGGTGCGGGACCGCTACGGGCTGCGGATCGTGGTGCACCCGCATGCCGATACGCACATCGACAGCGAGGAGAACGTCAACCGCTTCCTCGACGCCACGGATCCCGAACTGGTCTCCCTCTGCCTCGACACGGGCCATTACGCGTACTGCGGCGGCGACAGCGTCGAACTCATCCGGACCTACGGCGAGCGGATCGGCTATCTGCACCTCAAGCAGGTCGACCCGGCGGTGCTCGCCGATGTCGTCGCGAACGAGGTGCCGTTCGGACCGGCCGTGGCGCGCGGTGTGATGTGCGAGCCGCCGGGCGGGGTGCCCGCGCTGGAGCCGGTGCTGGATGCCGCGCGCGCTCTGGGCACCGACCTGTTCGCGATCGTCGAGCAGGACATGTACCCCTGTCCGCCCGACAAGCCCCTGCCCATCGCGCGCCGTACCCGCGAGTTCCTCCGCATCTGCGGGCCCGCGCGTCCGTCCTCCTGAGCCGCCTGGAACCTCTCCCGTCGCAGCAGTCGCTACAGCCACTGCAGCTACCGCAGCCACTGACCGGTGGTCAGGCCTCCCTCGCCGGTTCGATGATCGTGACGCCCGCTCCGGGCGCGGTGCCCATCGCGGCGAGGGCCGCCGGGGCGGCGTCCAGGGTGATGGTGGAGGTCACCAGGAGGTCCGGTCGCAGGGTCTCGGCCCGGACCATGTCCATCATCGGCGGGTAGTCGTGGGCGGCCATGCCGTGGCTGCCGAGGATCTCCAGCTCCAGGCCGATCACCCGTGCCATGGGAACCACCGGGTCGCCGGTGGCCGAAGGCAGCAGCCCGACCTGGACATGACGGCCCTGCCTGCGCAGGCTCCGCACGGAAGCGGAGCAGGTGACCGGGGAGCCCAGGGCGTCCAGCGACAGATGGACACCGCCGCCGGTCAGTTCGCGGACCGCCTCGTCCGCACCGGCGGGGTGCGCGGAGGCGTCCACGCACTCCGCGGCGCCGAACGCCCGCGCCAGCTCCAGGGCCCGCTGCGAGACGTCGACCGCGACGACCCGGGCTCCGCATGCCACCGCGATCATCACGGCCGACAGCCCGACCCCGCCGCAGCCGTGTACGGCCACCCACTCCCCCGGCGCCACCCGCCCCTGCCCCACGACGGCCCGGAACGCCGTGGCGAAGCGGCATCCGAGCCCTGCCGCCGTGGCGGACGACAGCCCGTCGGGCACCGCGACCAGGTTGACGTCGGCCTGCTCCAGCGCCACGTACTCGGCGAAGGATCCCCAGTGGGTGAAGCCAGGTTGGGTCTGGTGTTCACACACCTGCTGGGCGCCGGACGCGCAGGCGGGACACCGGCCGCAGGCGCAGACGAAGGGCACGGTGACCCGGTCGCCGACGCGCCAGTTCCGCACGCCGGGGCCCGTCTCCTCGATGACCCCGGCCAGTTCGTGCCCGGGTACGTGCGGGAGAACGATGTCCGGGTCGTGGCCCATCCAGCCGTGCCAGTCGCTCCGGCAGAGCCCCGTGGCCTCCACCCTGACCACCACCCCCGCACCGGAGGGCGCGGGGTCCGGAAGGTCCCGGACCCGGGCCGCCTGACCGAACTCCTCGAAGACCACTGCCCGCATCGCTTCCGCCTCCCATGATCCGGCCGTCTCGGCCGGCCGCTGTCATCCACTGCCGTGGACCGGCCGCCGGCCGTCACCATCCCGCTCGCGATCCGGCTCGTGATCCCGCGATCCCGTGATCCCGCTCGTGATCCGGCGAATCTACGCTCCGGCGGTGATCTTGTCCCGCTCCCGCCCGGTCACCCCGGGCCGCTCCTCGGCGTCCTGACCGGCGGTGGGGGCCGACTCCCCCTCGCTCAGCCCGAACCGACGGTGGAAGGCGCGCAGCGGCGCGGGGGCCCACCAGGTGACCCTGCCCATCAGCTTCATCACGGCCGGCACCAGCAGACTGCGCACCACCATGGCGTCCATCAGCACGGCCAGCGCGATCCCGAGCCCGAGCATCTTGGTGTTGGTCACCCGCGAGGTGCCGATGGCAACCATCACCACGGCCAGGATCACGGCGGCCGCGGTTATCAGTCCGCCGGTGCGGCGGAGTCCGAACGTCACCGCGTGCTCGTGGTCACCGGTGCGGTCGTACTCCTCCTTGATCCGGGAGAGCAGGAACACGCCGTAGTCCATGGAGAGACCGAAGGCCACACAGAACATCAGCACGGGCAGTGTCGTCTCTATGTCACCTGTGCTGGTGAAGGAGAGGATCCCGGAGAGGTTTCCGTCCTGGAAGACCCAGACCACCGCTCCGAACATCGCGGTCAGGCTGAGTGCGTTGAGGACGACCGCCTGGAGGGGGATCAGGACACTCCCGGTCAGCAGGAAGACCAGCAGCAGTGTCACCACGACGATGATTCCCACCGCCCAGGGCAACCGGTCCGCGATGGCGTCCTTGGAGTCGACCAGGACGGCCGCCGTGCCGGTCACCGAGGTGTCGAACGGCGCCGGCTCGGCTCGCAGCTCCCGCACCAGATCCTGGGCCTGCTCTCCGACCGGCTCTCCCTCGGGCAGCACGTCGTAGTACGCGAAGCCGTCCCCGGTGACGGGGCCGTTCACCTGCCGCACCCCGGGGAGCGCCTCGATCCGCTCCTTGAAGTCGGCATACCGGCCGGGGCTTGCCGCGCCCTCCGCAAGGACTTCGAGTCCGCCGCCGGGGCTGCCGGGGAAGCCTTCCCGTATGTGTTCCTGGACGATGCGCGACTCGGCCGTGGCCGGCAGCTGGCGGTCGTCCGCCGTGCCGAACTTCACCCCGAGGAACGGGAGCCCCAGGAGCACGAGTCCGACCGTGGTGACGACCGCGAAGACCGGAGCCCTTCGCATCACGAGCACCGAGAGGCGGGCCCATCCCCTGCCCGAGTCCTCGGGCGCGTCCGGGGAAGCGTCCGGTCCGGCGGCCGGCGTCGCCCGGCGTCGGCGGAGCAACCGGCGAAGGTCGAGCGCGTTGACCCGTGGGCCGAGCAGCATCAGGGCGGCCGGCAGCAGGATCAGGGCAGCGGCGGCCGCCAGCAGCACCACGGCGATACCGGCGTAGGCGAAGGAGCGCAGGAAGTACTGGGGGAACACCATCATCGCGGCCAGCGACACCGCCACCGTCAGCGCGGAGAAGAGCACCGTGCGTCCCGCCGTGCGCAAGGTGGTGCCGATCGCCGTCCGGGGATAGGCCCCGGCGGACAGCTCCTCGCGGAACCGGCGGACGATGAACAGCGCGTAGTCGATGGCGAGCCCCAGCCCGAGGGCCGTGGTGAGGTTCTGGGCGAAGACGGAGACATCGGTGAACTCGGTGATGCCGCGCAGCACCGCGTTGGTCCCGAGGATCGCGACGATCCCGACACCGAGCGGCAGCAGGGCGGCGACCGCGCTGCCGAAGACCATGACCAGCAGCACCAGCGTGACCGGAAGAGCGATGAGCTCGGCCCGCAGGAGGTCCTCCTGGATGATGCTCTGCATCTCGTGCCGGACGGCGACGGGCCCTCCGACCGAGATCTCCACCGGGCCGTGCACGCCCTGGTAGTCGGGGGCTATGCGGTCCAGGATCTCGCCGGCGCCCTTCTCGTCCCCTGTGATCCGGGCGGCGACGATCGCTTCGCGTCCGTCCGAGGAGCGCAGTGCGGGGGACTTCGTCTGCCAGTACGAACCGACGCCGGTGATCCCCGGCTCGGCGGACAGCCGTTCGGTGAGCCGGACGGCCTCGGCTGCCACCTCGGGGTCGTCGACCGGGACGTCGCCGCTGTCGACGAGCAGGAGCAGATTGGGCTGCGACGCGGGGAACTCCCGCTCCAGCACCCGGGTCGTCCAGGTCGACTCGGCGTCGGGCGCCTCCCAGCCGCCGCTGCCCATCCGGTCGGCCACCCCACTGCCCGCGAAGACGGCGAGCGCCGTGATCACGAGGGCGGCCAGCAGCGCGAGCCGTGGCCGCGCGGTGACGAAGCGCGTCCACCCCCCGACGCGCTCCGATCTGTTGACTTCCGACATGGTGCGGTGTCCCCTTCACCGGGACCCGGGCCGCACAGGGCAGCATGGGTCGGCCATTGCCCCGTACACTGGCAAACACGAGTCCTCGCTCGTGTTTCATCAGAATGCGAGTGCCCACTCGTGTTTGTCAACCGCGTCTTGAGAGCTGAGGATCGACCGTGCCGGAGGCCAGAGCGGAAGAAAGCGCCGGAACACCCGAATCGAGCGGCAGGGCCAGGACCGGAGCCGACAATGCAACCGGCGGCGGAACCGGCACAGGAGTCGGCACCGGAGCCGGACAGGGCGCCACGACCGGCCGGCCGCGCCGCCGTCAGGCGCGCGGCGAGGCCCGCATCGCCCAGCTGCTGAAAGCAGCCGCCGACGTCTTCTGCGCCAGCGGATACAACGGCGCCAGCACCAACGCCATCGCCCGCGAGGCGGGCGTCTCGCCCGGCACGCTCTACCAGTTCTTCCCCAACAAGGAAGCCATCGCCATCGAGCTCGGCGAGCAGCTCATGCAGCGCTGGCGGGAGACGTACGGCGCCGCCTTCGTCATCAGCCGCATCGAACTGCCGCTCGACAGACTGCTGGACGCCGTCCTCGACCCCCTGATCGCCTTCAACTGCGAGAACCCGGCCTTCGCCGTACTCACCCACGGCTCCGAGATCCCGGGCGTGATCACCCAGGAGCACGACGCGCTCCACGCCACCATGCTCACCCGGACGGAAGCACTCCTGGCCGCCTACCTGCCGGAGCTCCCCGCGGACCGGGTGGCCCGCACCGCGGAGATGTCCTTCGTCCTCTTCAAGGCCGGACTCGACCTGATCATGGCGCACGAGGGTGCCGAACGGGAGGCGTACTCGGCGGAGTTGAAGACCGTGATGTACCGCTACCTGGAACCCCTGGTGTGCGACACACCCGACAGGACGGCCGAACGGAGCATTGATACCCCCTAGGGGTATAGTTGGAGCTGCGGGCAGGCTCACCGGCCTTCCGGTGCGCCCTCGCGCCACATCCGTCACACCACGTGTGCCTGCGAAGAGGAGAACGCCATGACCACCGAGACAGACACGCCCCAGGCCGCCGGCTCCTGCTGCTCGTCCACCGGCTCCTGCGGCGAAGGTGCGGCCGGCGCGCAGGCGGGGGGCGTCACCACGGTGTACGAGGTGAAGGGCATGACCTGCGGCCACTGCGAGGGGGCGGTGTCCGAGGAGATCTCCGGAATCGCGGGAGTGACCTCGGTGAAGGCCGAGGCGGCGACCGGCCGGGTGACCGTGGCCTCCGCGGCGGCCCTGACCGACGAGGCGGTACGCGCCGCCGTCGACGAGGCGGGCTACGAGCTCGTCGGCCGCGCCTGAGACCGGCGGGCCCAGCGCCCGGCGGAGCACGTCCGCCCGGGCGCGCACCCCAGGAGCCCACGCCCCGGCACGGGACCACGGCCCCGCGGGAGCCCTCGCCCGGCGCCACCGCACACCACCCCGCGCGATCCGCGCCCGGCTCGCCCCGCCCGGCGCCTCCCCCCGGGCCGGTTCCGCCACCAGGAAGCAGATACTGGTGGGGAAACGGCCCGACTGCTCGACCCAGGAGTCCGCTCACATGGCCAGCACCACGGCAGCCGAGACCCCGGCGGCCGAGACCTCCGACGCCGAACTGACGATCGGCGGGATGACCTGCGCCTCGTGCGCGGCCCGCGTCGAGAAGAAGCTCAACCGGATGGACGGGGTGACCGCCACCGTCAACTACGCGACCGAGAAGGCCCGCGTCTCCTACGGCGCCGGCATCACGCTCGGCGACCTCGTCGCCACGGTGGAGAAGACCGGCTACACCGCCCAGCCCGTCGCCCGCCCCGCCCCCGCACCATCGGCACCGGCACCCGCGACGGAGTCCCCGACGCGTACCCCGACGTCGGCCGAGGCCGCCGGGGGCGGGCTCCCGACCGGCACCCCCCGTGACTCCGCCGGGGACGGAGCCGCGTCCTTCCGTGAGAGCGGCGAGCTCAGAGGCGACGACCCCGGTGAGGCCGCCGAGCGCCGGGCCGACGCGGCCCTCGCCGCGCTCCGGCAGCGCCTCCAGGTCTCGGCGGTGCTCGCCGTGCCGGTGGTCCTGATGGCCATGGTCCCCGCCCTCCAGTTCGACAACTGGCAGTGGCTCTCCCTCACCCTCGCGGCCCCCGTGGTCGTCTGGGGCGGGCTCCCCTTCCACCGCGCCGCCTGGACGAACCTGCGGCACGGCGCCGCCACGATGGACACCCTGGTGTCCATCGGCACGCTGGCGGCCTTCTGCTGGTCGCTCTGGGCCCTCTTCCTCGGCACGGCGGGCATGCCGGAGATGCGCCACGGGTTCGAGATCACCGCGTCCGGATCCGACCCCTCCTCCACCATCTACCTGGAGGTCGCGGCCGGAGTCGTCGGCTTCATCCTGCTGGGCCGCTACCTGGAGGCGCGGTCCAAGCGGAAGGCGGGTTCCGCCCTGCGCGCCCTGCTCCGCCTCGGGGCGAAGGACGTCACGGTCCTCCGTCCGGGCACGGGGCCGGGGCCGGAGGTCACCGAAGTACGCGTCGCCGTCGACGGGCTCCAGGTCGGAGACCGGTTCGTCGTACGGCCCGGCGAGAAGATCGCCACCGACGGCACCGTCGTCGAGGGCTCCTCGGCCGTCGACACCTCCATGCTCACCGGGGAGTCCCTACCCGTGGACACCGCTCCGGGCGACTCCGTCACCGGCGCCACCCTGAACGTCTCCGGCCGGCTGGTCGTCGAGGCCACCAGGGTCGGCTCGGACACCCGGCTGGCACGGATGGCCAGGCTCGTCGAGGACGCGCAGAGCGGCAAGGCCGCCGCCCAGCGCCTGGCGGACCGGATCTCCGCGGTCTTCGTCCCCGTGGTGCTGCTGATCGCCCTGGGGACGCTGGTCGCCCAGCTGCTGGCCACCGACGACGTGACCGCCTCGTTCACCGCGGCCGTGGCCGTGCTGATCATCGCCTGTCCCTGCGCCCTGGGGCTCGCCACCCCCACGGCCCTCATGGCGGGTACCGGGCGGGGCGCGCAGCTCGGCATCCTCATCAAGGGACCCGAGGTCCTGGAGACCGCGCGGAGGATCGACACGGTCGTCCTGGACAAGACCGGGACGGTCACCACCGGCCGCATGACCCTGGGACGCGTCCACACCGCCCACGGGACGGCCGAGACCGACGTACTCCGCCTCGCCGGCGCCCTGGAGCACGCCTCCGGGCATCCGGTGGCCCGCGCGGTGGCCGCGGGGGCGGCCGCCCGGACGGGCTTGGCACTGCCGGCACCGGCGGACTTCACCGACGTCCCCGGCCTGGGGGTGCGCGGCACCGTCGAGGGGCACGCCGTGCTGGCGGGCCGGGCGAAGCTCCTCACCGACGCCGGGATCGCCCTCCCGGCCTCACTGGAGGACGCCCTGGCGCAGGCGGCGGGTCAGGGAAGCACGACGGTCGCCGTGGCCTGGGACGGCGAGGCCAGGGGTGTCCTGGAAGTGGCCGACAGCGTGAAGGAGAGCAGCGCGGAGGCAGTCGCGGAGCTCCGATCGCTGGGCCTCGACCCGATCCTGCTGACCGGCGACAACCAGGCTTCGGCGGACTCCGTGGCCCGCGCGGTCGGCATCGACACGGTGCACGCGGAGGTGCTCCCGGAGGAGAAGGCGCAGGTCGTACGGCGTCTCCAGGAAGCGGGCCGGTCCGTCGCGATGGTCGGTGACGGCGTCAACGACGCCGCCGCGCTCGCCGTGGCCGATCTCGGCCTGTCGATGGGCACCGGTACCGACGCGGCGATCGAGGCGGGCGACCTCACGCTGGTTCGTGGAGATCTCAAGGTGGCCCCTGCCGCCATCCGGCTGTCGAGGCGTACTCTGTCCACCATCAGAAGCAACCTCTTCTGGGCTTTCGGCTACAACGTGGCCGCACTGCCTCTCGCCGCGTTCGGGCTGCTCAGCCCCATGATCGCGGGTGCGGCAATGGCGTTCTCGTCGGTCTTCGTCGTGACCAACAGCCTGAGGTTGCGCTCCTTCACATGATTTCCACAAAGAGACTTAGATCACACCGATTCGAGGGTAACCATCTGATGGGTTGGTGAGTCTAAGAGTGCGATGCCAAGGATGTCTTGGGGGACGTCCGATGGAGTGTCTTGGGGGACGCTCCTGGCAAGTGTTGGCCGGGGCACGTGCACCGGGGAGCTTTGAGCGGCCCTCCTGTCCGTACGTACCCCGGCAGCCGCACAGCAGGACCGAACTGAATAGGCACCACCGCACAACAACGGGAGTTCAGGCTCCCTGCAGACGCCCGGCCGGATCCCGTGGGGGGAATCCGCTCCGGGATATGGGAAGCGCCCTGTCCGTCGACCCGTGGGGGGATCGGCGGCGGGGCGTTTCTCGCTTTCGCCACAGCCCGTCGGCCGGCATCGGTCCCGGGCAGTCCCCGGAACGCCGAAACGCCCCGGACACCGCGCTCCGGAGTGGGCGAGCGCGGTACGCGGGGCGAAGGATGCCGGCCGCGAGCGGCCGGGGGTGGAGCGGTGGTCCTACAGGTTTCAGCGGCCCTCGACCGGGACGAAGTCGCGCAGGACCTCGCCGGTGTAGATCTGGCGCGGGCGGCCGATGCGGGATCCCGGCTCCTTGATCATCTCGTGCCACTGGGCGATCCAGCCGGGGAGGCGGCCGAGCGCGAACAGCACGGTGAACATCTCGGTCGGGAAGCCCATGGCGCGGTAGATCAGGCCCGTGTAGAAGTCCACGTTGGGGTAGAGGTTGCGCGAGACGAAGTACTCGTCGGAGAGCGCGTGCTCCTCCAGCTTGAGCGCGATGTCGAGCAGCTCGTCGGACTTGCCGAGCGAGGACAGGACGTCGTGCGCGGCAGCCTTGATGATCTTGGCGCGCGGGTCGAAGGACTTGTACACCCGGTGGCCGAAGCCCATCAGGCGGACGCCGTCCTCCTTGTTCTTCACCTTCTGGATGAAGGAGTCGACGTCGCCGCCGTTGGCCTGGATGCCCTCGAGCATCTCCAGGACCGACTGGTTGGCGCCACCGTGCAGCGGGCCCCACAGGGCGGAGATGCCCGCGGAGATCGACGCGAACATGTTCGCCTGCGAGGAGCCGACCAGACGCACGGTGGAGGTCGAACAGTTCTGCTCGTGGTCCGCGTGCAGGATGAGCAGCTTCTCCAGCGCGGAGACGACGACCGGGTCCGGCACGTACTCCTGGGCCGGGACGGAGAAGGTCATGCGCAGGAAGTTCTCGACGTAGCCGAGGTCGTTGCGCGGGTAGACGAACGGGTGACCGATCGACTTCTTGTACGCGTACGCCGCGATCGTCGGGAGCTTGGCCAGCAGCCGGATCGTCGAGAGGTGACGCTGCTCCTCGTCGAACGGGTTGTGGCTGTCCTGGTAGAAGGTGGACAGCGCGCTGACGACCGAGGACAGCATGGCCATCGGGTGGGCGTCGCGCGGGAAGCCGTCGAAGAAACGCTTGACGTCCTCGTGCAGCAGCGTGTGCTGGGTGATCTCGTTCTTGAAGGCCGACAGCTCGTCGGCCTTGGGAAGATCGCCGTTGATCAGCGTGTAGGCGACCTCGAGGAACGTCGAGCTCTCGGCGAGCTGCTCGATCGGGTAACCGCGGTAGCGCAGGATGCCCTGCTCGCCGTCGAGGTAGGTGATGGCGGATTTGTACGCGGCCGTGTTGCCGTAGCCGCTGTCCAGCGTGACCAGGCCTGTGTTGGCCCGGAGCTTCCCGATGTCGAAGCCCTGGTCGCCGACGGTGCTGTCGATCACCGGGTAGGTGTACTCGTCGTCGCCGTACCGCAGTACTACAGCGTTCTTGGTGTGCTCGCTCACGTCATCCCTCACCGACGTAGTGCCTCTTCTTCGAGGTGCCCTGACTGTCTCCACCCTCCCCCATTTGGCTCAGGAGAGTGCACTCGGGGTCGTCCATTGGACCTACTGACGGCACTGAGTGCCGTCAACTTTCTCATCCTGCCCCCTGGACCGCGGTTCCGGAAGAGCTCAGTGATGTTTCCCACCGTTTTGATCGATCATTTTTCCGGGAAGTCTTCCGCCGTACCGCCGCTGAGCCGGAAATCCAGTGCCGTACAGCGCCTGCCTGCGGAAACGGTACGGACCGCCTGGCCGATGGCCTTGCGCGAGCCGACCAGCACGACCAGCTTCTTGGCCCTGGTCACGGCGGTGTAGAGCAGGTTCCGCTGGAGCATCATCCAGGCGCTGGTGGTGACCGGGATGACGACCGCCGGATACTCGCTGCCCTGCGAGCGGTGGATGGTCATGGCGTACGCGTGGGCCAGTTCGTCCAGCTCGTCGAAGTCGTACGCGATCTCCTCCTCCTCGTCCGTGAGAACGGTCAGCCTCTGCTCGTCCGCGTCGAGCGCGGTCACGACACCGACCGTGCCGTTGAAGACTCCGTTCTCCCCCTTGTCATAGTTGTTCCTGATCTGTGTCACCTTGTCGCCTACCCGGAAGACGCGGCCTCCGAACCGCTTCTCGGGCAGGCCCGGCCGTCCGGGGGTGATGGCCTGCTGGAGCAGTCCGTTGAGATGGCCGGCGCCCGCGGGGCCGCGGTGCATCGGGGCGAGGACCTGCACGTCGCGGCGGGGATTCAGGCCGAACTTCGCGGGGATGCGGCGGGCGGCGACATCGACGGCGAGCACCCCGGCGTCCTCCGTCTCGTCCTCCACGAACAGGAAGAAGTCGTCCAGCCCCTGGGTCAGCGGCGGTACCCCGGAGTTGATGCGGTGGGCGTTGGTGACGACGCCGGACTTCTGGGCCTGCCGGAAGATGGTGGTCAGCCGGACGGCGGGGACGGGTCCGCCCTCGGCCAGCAGGTCGCGCAGCACCTCCCCCGCGCCGACCGAGGGCAACTGGTCCACATCGCCGACCAGGAGGAGGTGGGCACCGGGCGCCACGGCCTTGACGAGCTTGTTGGCGAGCAGCAGATCGAGCATCGACGCCTCGTCGACGACGACCAGATCGGCGTCCAGCGGCCGTTCGCGGTCGTACGCCGCGTCCCCGCCGGGTTTCAGCTCCAGCAGCCGGTGCACGGTGGAGGCCTCCGCACCGGTCAGCTCCGAGAGCCTCTTCGCCGCCCGCCCGGTGGGCGCGGCGAGCACGACCTTGGCGTTCCGCGCGCGGGCCAGCTCGACCACGGACCGGACGGTGAACGACTTGCCGCAGCCGGGGCCGCCGGTGAGGACGGCGACCTTCCGGGTGAGCGCGAGCCGGACGGCGGCCTCCTGCTCGGGGGCGAGCGTGGCCCCCGTACGCCCCGCGAGCCAGCCGAGCGCCTTGTCCCAGTCGACGTCCTGGAAGCCGGGCATCCGGTCCTCCGGGGTGCGCAGCAGGCGCTGCACCTGGGCGGCCAGGGAGATCTCGGCGCGGTGGAAGGGGACCAGGTACACGGCGGTGACCGGCTGACCGTCCTCGGGGCCCGGCACCTTCTCCCGTACGACGCCCTCCGGGTCCTGCGCGAGCTCGGCCAGGCAGTCGATGACGAGCCCGGTGTCGACCTGGAGCAGCTTCACCCCGTCGGCGATCAGCCGCTCCTCGGGCAGGAAGCAGTGCCCCTGGTCGGTGGACTGCGAAAGGGCGTACTGGAGCCCGGCCTTGACCCGCTCGGGGCTGTCGTGCGGGATGCCGACGGCCTGCGCGATGCGGTCGGCGGTGAGGAATCCGATGCCCCAGACGTCGGCGGCCAGCCGGTAGGGCTGGTTCTTCACGACGGAGATCGAGGCGTCCTCGTACTTCTTGTAGATGCGGACGGCGATGGAGGTGGAGACGCCGACGCTCTGGAGGAAGACCATGACCTCCTTGATCGCCTTCTGTTCCTCCCAGGCCGCGGCGATCATCTTCGTCCGCTTCGGGCCGAGTCCGGGCACCTCCACGAGGCGCTTCGGGCGCTGCTCGATGATGTCCAGGGTGTCGACGCCGAAGTGGGTGGTGATGCGGTCGGCCATGACCGGCCCGATGCCCTTGATCAGGCCCGATCCGAGGTAGCGGCGGATGCCCTGGATGGTCGCCGGGAGGACCGTCGTGTAGTTGTCGACCTGGAACTGCTTGCCGAACTGCGGGTGCGAGGCCCAACGCCCCTCCATCCGCAGGGACTCGCCGGGCTGGGCACCGAGGAGCGAGCCGACGACGGTGAGCAGGTCCCCCGCACCGCGCCCCGTGTCGACGCGGGCCACGGTGTAGCCGTTCTCCTCGTTGGCGTAGGTGATGCGCTCCAGGACGCCTTCGAGCACGGCGGAGTTGGACATGGTGCCGACCGTACCGCCCGGGTCGGACAGCGTGTGCCGCGATCATGGTTCCCGCCTTCCGGCCACGCCGGCCTGACACAGCTGGGCGCCGGAGCAGGCGCGGTGCAGGACGCCCCGCTGTCAGTGCCGGCCTCTAGCGTCGGCACATGACACCTGGGGACACCGCCGCGTTCGATCACGAGTGGGCTCGCTTCGAGTCGTGGCTTTCGGCGCATTCGCCCGCCGACCGGGCGGCTTTGAGAGGACCGGCGGCCCCCGAAGGGATCGCCGCACTGGAATCGCGGCTGGGCTTCGCCCTGCACCCGGAGCTCCGGAGGCTCCTGGAACTGCACGACGGCGCAGCTCATCCTGTTGCCCCACCGGGTTCGTCCCCTCTGCCCGCCGGAGCGTTCCTGCCGCTGGGGCACCGTCTGAGCGGCCTGGACGACATCGCGATGATGCACAAGATCCTCGTGGAGGTCGGTGAGGACCTCATCGAGACCGGCCTGTGGAACGACGAGGACGTGGCCGGGCATCTGCACATGTGCGTGCCGATCGCCCTGCCCAACGACGGAGGCGTCGCGTTCGTCGATCACCGTCCGGGGCCTTCGTACGGGCACGTGTACGAGATGGGAATAGGCTCGGGCGATCTCGACGGCACACTCTGGGCGACCGGGCCGGCCGAGCTCTTCCGGTCCCTGGCCGACTCCCTGGAGACGGGCTCGCTCTTCCTGTACTACCGGCCGTCGACCTACGCGGGCGGGTCGGGGCACCAGTGCGTCGAGTGGGACATCGAACACTGACGGCCGTCCGGCACCAGGCCCGCGAAAGTCTCCGCGAAACACACCTCGGCCGCGCCCGGAAACGTGCCGCGACGGGCCTGGGTCGGGCCGTGGGCAGGGGAACGAGCGGTGTCCCGGGGACCGGGCCCGGGTGCCTGCCGGACGCTGCCCAGCGGAGCGCCCGGCGCGCTCCCAAACCTGCTCCGACCTGCGGAAACGGTCGCTGCGGGACTAGAATCGGGCCCTCGGGAAGGGGGCTTTCGGATGCACCGGAACATACGCTCGGTGGACGACGTACTGAAGCTCATGGACAGCCTGTTCGCGCCGGAGGCCGACCGGTGGACCGGTGACGCGAGCGGCTGGTGGGACGGTTTCTACGCGGACCGGTCGAAGCCCGTACCGTTCTTCGTGGCGAAGCCGGACGAGAGCCTCGTGTCCTATCTCGGCCAGGGTCTGATCGCCCCCGGCCGCGCCCTCGATCTCGGCTGCGGGCCGGGGCGCAACGCCCTGTACCTGGCGTCACAGGGCTACGAGGTGGACGCCGTCGACCTGTCGCCGGGGGCCATCGCCTGGGCCGAGGAGCGGGCAGCCGAGGCGGGGGCGGACATCCGCTTCCACCGCGGGGACGCCTTCGCCGACGACGCGCCCGCCGGGCCCTACGACCTGATCCACGACTCGGGCTGCTTCCACCACCTGCCGCCCCACCGTCGCATCAGCTATCTCACGCTCGTGGAGCGCACCCTCGTCCCCGGCGGGCATCTCTCCCTCACCTGCTTCGCGTCCGGCGCTATGGGGTCCGAGCAGCCCGACGCCGACCTCTACGGCGGTACGGGGCTTCAGGGCGGCCTCGCCTACACGCCCGAGTCGTTGCGCTGGATCTTCTCCGGGATGGAGGAGATCGAACTGCGGCGGATGCGTGACGAACCAGCAGAATCCCCGCACTTCGGCGAGGACTTCCTCTGGACCGCTCTGTTCAGGAAGCCGGACGGGCACGGGACGGGGCCCTCGGCCGGGTGAGCCCCCCGGTGACGGCCGGGGGGCTCCACCTCGCGGGCCGGAGCCCTCTGGTCACACCGTGAGCTTCACGGCCTCGAACCACCGCTTGTTGTCGGTGGTGCCGACGAACATGTACTCGGGCCGGCCGTTCTTGCAGTACTGCGGCCCCCAGCCACCGTCGCCCATCTTGGCCGTGTGGCAGACGCTGCCCTTGCCGACGTTCATGGCGAAGCCCGTCAGGAACGGGGCACCGCTCTTCGAGCTGCCTATGTAGTTGTTCTTGCCGTCCGCGATGGTGGCCGTCCAGCTCGGGGCCCACTTGGCGTTGCCGCTCGTCGAACCCGGGTCGTGCAGCAGGGCGTTGGCGGAGGAACCGCCGACGTTCCACACCGCGATGTTGAGGGCCGTGATCCGCTTGCCCTGGCCCGCCGTGCCGGCCATCGTCCCGTCACACACCGGTGTCTGCCAGCCGCTCCCCGACACGAAGGCCCGGTAGCAGATGTGCCGCCCCTCGGGGTCACTCGCGGCGAGGCCGCTCAGCGCGCTGGCAGCCGTGTTCGCCGGCGCCGCCGCCACCCTGGCCGCGGCCGTCGCCTTGGGCTTGGGCTTGGGCTCGGGCTTGCTCTCAGGCGTGACCGACGGCGATGCCTTCACCGGCTCGGGGGCCGGCTGCACGGCCGGCTTCTCCTTCTCCTTCTCCTTGCTCGGAGTCGCGGAAGGGCTCGGCGACTTGCTGGTGTAGGCCTCCGGCTGCTCGGAGCGATCGGCGCCCAGGACCGTGCCCGCCGCGTTCTGTGTGAGGTCCTTCTCCGGCTTGCGGTCGTCCTGGCCCATCACGAGGAACGGTACGGAGACCAGGAGCGCGCCGACGACCGCCGCCGCGGCCAGCACCGATTTTTTCGGCCGGCTGCCGAGCAGCTCTCCGGCCGTCCGCGTTCCCGCGCCGCCACCGTCCGCCACCGTGGCCACCGCCACCGCAGCGCCGGGGGATCCGTCGACGGTGCCGGTCGCCGTGCGCGCCGCGGCCGGGCCGGAGGCGGACGCCGCCGACGCCGACGCCACGGGGGTCGCACCGGAGTCGGCCGTCGACGGGCCGGGCTCCTCCTCCGTCGACGGCTCGGAGGCGCCGGCGCCGGGGGCAGGAGCAGCCGCCTCGGCGGCAGCCGCCCGCCCGGCCGTCCGTGCCCGGGGGTCCGCACCCTCCTGAGCCTCGTTCCCGGCACCCTCGCTCGTCAGGCGTCCACCGGCGTCCGGCCCCGCCCCGGCGGACGACGTGTCGCCACGCCGGTCGCCCGTCCCCGGAACGCCCCCGGAGCCTCCGGCCGCCTCCTGCGCCGGCACCGTCGGGCGGACCGGCGCCGGCGACGTCCCGGACGCGTCGGAGGAGCCGGAGGACGTGCCCGGACTCGGCGGTACGGGGCTGGAAGGATCATGCTCACGCGCCATGCGACTTCCTTACTCATATGGGGGGCCGGCGTCGTTCCACGCTCCGCGGCCACGCACGACCGGGCCCCACCCTCCTGGACCGCCGGTTGAGCGAAGTCCTCTACATACCAGGTGCCTTGACGGGCAGTGAGGGCTGAAACGCCTCAACGGCCCGGACCTGGGACGACGGTACAGGAACCGTGTCGGCCGTGGTCGGCCGACGGGCGCCCCTCCGCGCTCAGTCGAGGACCGCCGTGGCCTCGACCTCGACCAGGTGCTCGGGGACGTCCAGCGCGGCCACGCCCAGCAGGGTGGCCGGCGGTACCGGGGTGGTCCCCAGCCGGGCGGACGCCCGGGCGATCCCCTCCAGGAGCAGGGGCATCTTGTCCGGGGTCCAGCCGACGACGTGGACGTTCAGCTTCGCCACGTCGGCGAAGGAGGCGCCGGCACCGGCGAGGGCGGTGGCGACATTGACGTAGCACTGCTCGACCTGGGCCGCCAGGTCACCTTCGCCGATCGTGACACCGTCGGCGTCCCAGGCGACCTGTCCGGCGACGAAGACCAGCTTCGAACCGGTGGCGACGGACACCTGACGGTAGACGTCGATCTCCGGGAGTCCCATGGGGTTGGTCAGGGTGATGGCCATGCCGTCCGCCTCCTTGCCGTGCGGCCCGGCGGGCCGTCACGTGCTCTCTTGTGGTTACTGGGAAACCGTAGGAGAGTGAGCGCTGACGTGGAAGAAAGCACTTTTAAGTGACAGGGGAACCCGAAGGTGACCAAGCAGTTCAGCGGCTCGCCCGAGCAACAGGCGGACCTGAGGCGCGCGGATTCGCTGGCGCGGGAGATCTTCTCGGACGTCGCCAACAAGTGGGCGCTCCTGATCATCGAGGCCCTGGGCGACCGCACGCTGCGCTTCAGCGAGCTGCGGAACGCCGTGGAGGGGATCAGCCACAAGATGCTCACCCAGAACCTGCGCATGCTGGAGCGCAACGGGCTCGTCGAGCGGACCGTGTATCCCACGGTCCCGCCGAAGGTCGAGTACACCCTCACCGGACCGGGACAGGGGCTGCGGAAGACGGTCGACGTGATGTGCGACTGGACCCACCGGAACCTCGGCCACATCGAGGCGGCCCGCCGCCGCTCCGAGGCGGGCTGAGCCGGCCCCCCGGACGCGGCTCGCGCGGCACGTCCCGCGATGCCCTCCCGGCATGCCCGGACCACGGCCCAGGAAAGCGGAATGGGGCCCGGCCATCTGGCCGGACCCCCCTCGCTTTCCCCCTCCGTCGGGCTTCCCGATCCCCCCGGACCCCTCCCCGGAAGTCCCGACGCAGAGTACGACCGGGGAAGGTACGCAAAGGTTGCACGCCTTGACGATCTCTTTACCTTCGCGTCCCGGACCCGCTCTCAGCAGGCGTGTTCCAGGTAGCGCGCGGCCACTTCACCGATCACTTCGGCGCCGTCACGCGCCCAGAGCCCCTCGTTGAAGATCTCGACCTCGATCGGCCCGTCGAAGCCGGTGGCCTCGACCTGGCGGCGCATCCCGCGGAAGTCCACGCATCCGTCGCCGAGTTGGCCTCGCCCCACCAGAACACCCGCCGGGAGCGGGGTGATCCAGTCCGCGAGCTGGAAGGAGTGGATCCGGCCGCCGGCGCCCGCCCGGGCGATCTGCGCGGCGACCTGGTCGTCCCACCAGACGTGGTACGCGTCGACGACCACCCCGACCTGCTCGGCCGGGAACCGCTCCGCGAGGTCCAACGCCTGGGAGAGCGTCGAGACCACGCAGCGGTCCGAGGCGAACATCGGGTGCAGCGGCTCGATCGCGAGCCGGACGCCCCGCTCGTAGGCGTACGGAGCCAGCTCGGCCAGGGCGTCGGCGATCCGCTCACGTGCCGCGTGCAGGTCCTTCTCCCCCGCGGGCAGACCGCCGGAGACCAGGACCAGGGTGTCGGTGTTCACCCCCGCGGCCTCGTCGACGGCCGCACGGTTGTCGTCCAACGCGCGTGCGCGCTCGGCGGGTTCGGTCGCGGTGAGGAAACCGCCGCGGCAGAGGCTGGTGACGGTGAGACCGGCGTCCTCCATCAGCTGCCCGGCGCGCTCGACGCCGTACTCCTGGACCGGGGCGCGCCACAGGCCGACGCTGCCGATGCCCGCCTTGGCGCAGCCCTCGACGAGCTCGGGCAGGGACAGCTGCCGGACCGTCTCCTGGTTGAGGGAGAGGCGGGACAGTTCGGCGGTCATCGGCTTCCTCCGTGGACGGTCAGCAGGGCGCGCATCCGGGACTCGGCCAGCTCCGGGTCCGGGAACAGGCCGAGCCGGTCGGCCAGTTCGTACGCCTTCGCCAGGTGCGGCAGGGAACGGGCCGACTGCAGGCCGCCGACCATCGTGAAGTGGTCCTGGTGTCCCGCCAGCCAGGCGAGGAACACCACGCCGGTCTTGTAGAAGCGGGTCGGGGCCTGGAACAGGTGCCGGGACAGTTCGACCGTGGGGTCGAGGAGGTCCCTGAACCCCTGTACGTCCCCGGTGTCCAGGACCCGCACCGCGTGCGCGGCCAGCGGGCCGAGCGGGTCGAAGATGCCGAGCAGGGCGTGGCTGAAGCCCCGGTCGTCCCCCGCGATCAGGTCGGGGTAGTTGAAGTCGTCACCGGTGTAGCAGCGCACCCCGCTCGGGAGTCGGCGCCGTACGTCGATCTCGCGCTCGGCGTCCAGGAGCGAGATCTTGATGCCGTCGACCTTGTCCGGGTGTTCGGCGATGACCTTGAGGAAGGTGTCCGTGGCGGCGTCGAGGTCGGCACTGCCCCAGTAGCCCTCCAGCGCCGGGTCGAACATCGGGCCGAGCCAGTGCAGGACGACCGGCTCGGTGGCCTGGCGCAGGAGGTGGGCGTAGGTCTCCAGGTAGTCCTCGGGGCCGTTCGCCGCGGCGGCCAGGGCGCGGGAGGCCATCAGGATGGCCTGCGCCCCGCTCTCCTCGACCAGGGCGAGCTGCTCCTCGTACGCGGCGCGCACCTCGGGCA
Organism: Kitasatospora papulosa; assembly: GCF_000717245.1. Classification (GTDB taxonomy): domain Bacteria; phylum Actinomycetota; class Actinomycetes; order Streptomycetales; family Streptomycetaceae; genus Streptomyces; species Streptomyces papulosus. The sequence goes on along the minus strand of NZ_JNYQ01000001.1, from coordinate 341,107 downwards.
GGGTCGCGGGTCCGGTGAGCTGGTCGGTGCCCACACCGCAGGCGATCCGGCCGCCCACGGATTTCGCCTCGGCGGCGGAGCGGCGGATCAGCTCGGCCGCTCCGGCCCAGTCCAGGCCCATGCCGCGCTGTGCGGTGTCCATGGCCTCGGCGACGCCCAGGCCGTGGGACCAGAGGTGACGGCGGAAGGCGAGGGTGGCGTCCCAGTCGACGGCGACGGGGTCGTCGGGGCTGATGTCGGCGTACGGGTCGGCGACGACGTGGGCGGCGGAGAAGACCGTGCGGGAGGCGAGCGGCGCCCCGTCCGGCGTCAGGTCGAGCGGCGTGGTCCGGGGTTCGTACGGGCCCTGCGGGAGGTGGATGGTCACAGGCTCAGCTCCGGTACGTCGAAGCGGCGGCCCTCGGCCGAGGACTTGAGGCCGAGCTCGGCGAGCTGGACGCCTCGGGCGCCCGCCATGAGGTCCCAGGTGTAGGGCTCGTCGAGGACGATGTGGCGCAGGAAGAGCTCCCACTGGGCCTTGAAGCCGTTGTCGAACTCCGCGTTGTCCGGGACTTCCTGCCACTGGTCGCGGAACGGCTCGGTGACCGGGAGGTCGGGGTTCCAGACCGGCTTGGGTGTGGCGGAGCGGTGCTGGACACGGCAGTTGCGCAGTCCCGCGACGGCGGAGCCGTGGGTGCCGTCGACCTGGAACTCGACGAGCTCGTCGCGGTTGACGCGGACGGCCCAGGAGGAGTTGATCTGGGCGACGGCGCCGCCGGCCAGCTGGAAGGTGCCGTAGGCGGCGTCGTCCGCGGTGGCGGCGTAGGGCTTGCCCTGCTCGTCCCAGCGCTGCGGGATGTGCGTCTGGACGTGCGCCGAGACGCTGGTGACCTGGCCGAACAGCTCGTGCAGGACGTACTCCCAGTGCGGGAACATGTCGACGACGATGCCGCCGCCGTCCTCCGCGCGGTAGTTCCACGAGGGCCGCTGGGCGTCCTGCCAGTCGCCTTCGAAGACCCAGTAGCCGAACTCGCCGCGCACGGAGAGGATCTCGCCGAAGAAGCCGCCGTCGATGAGGCGCTTCAGCTTGAGGAGGCCCGGGAGGAAGATCTTGTCCTGGACGACGCCGTGCTTGATCCCGGCGTCGCGGGCGAGGCGGGCCAGGTCGAGCGCGCCCTCGACGTCGGTGGCGGTGGGCTTCTCGGTGTAGACGTGCTTGCCGGCGGCGATGGCCTTCTTGATCGTCTCGACGCGGGCCGAGGTGACCTGGGCGTCGAAGTAGATGTCGATCGACTCGTCGGCGAGCACCGCGTCGAGGTCGGTCGACCACTCGGTCAGGCCGTGCTGTGCGGCGAGCGCCTCCAACGCGTGGGCGCGGCGGCCGACGAGCACGGGCTCCGGCCAGAGCACCTGGCCGTCGCCGAGGTCGAGGCCGCCCTGTTCGCGGATCGCCAGGATCGAGCGCACCAGGTGCTGCCGGTATCCCATGCGTCCCGTGACGCCGTTCATGGCGATGCGCACTGTCCTGCGTGTCACGAAAGTTCCCTCCATACAGCCGTAGCAAGCGCTTTCTATTCGGTATGACGCTAGCCTGCCGACAGCGGCCCGGACAAGGGGGCCCGCTCCACAACTCCTCGGAGGAGAGCCATGACAGTCACCCTGGCGGACGTCGCGGCCCGCGCCCGGGTGTCCCCGGCCACCGTGTCCCGTGTCCTGAACGGCAACTACCCGGTGGCGTCGTCCACCCGCGAACGGGTCCTGCGCGCGGTGGACGACCTGGACTACGTGCTGAACGGCCCGGCCAGCTCGCTCGCCGCCGCCACCTCCGACCTGGTGGGGATCCTGGTCAACGACATCGCCGACCCGTTCTTCGGCATCATGGCCGGGGCCGCGCAGAGCGAGATCGGCGGGCCGGGCGACGGATCGGGCCGCGGCGGCGGGGAGAAGCTCGCCGTCGTCTGCAACACCGGCGGTTCCCCCGAGCGCGAACTCACCTACCTCACCCTGCTGCAGCGCCAGCGCGCCGCGGCCGTCGTCCTCACCGGCGGCGCACTGGAGGACCCGGCCCACCAGGCCGCGATGGCCGCGAAGCTGGCCAGGCTCGCGGACGCCGGGACCCGGATCGTCTTCTGCGGGCGCCCCCCGCTGCCGGACACCGACGCGGTGACCGCCGCGCTGGCCTTCGACAACCGGGGCGGCGCCCGGCGGCTCACCGAGCACCTGATCGGCCTGGGGCACCGCCGGATCGGCTACGTCGCCGGGCCCCTGGAGCGCACCACGACCCGGCACCGGCTGGAGGGCCACCGCGAGGCCATGAAGGCGGCCGGGCTGTACGGCGACGAGGAGAGGGTCACCGTGCACGGCCCCTACGACCGCGGTTCCGGCTACGACGCCACCCTCGAACTCCTGCGCCGTGAGCGCGAGGTGACGGCCGTCGTGGCCGCCAACGACACGGTGGCCCTGGGTGCCTGCGCGGCGGTCCGGGATCTGGGGCTCCGCATCCCCGAGGACGTCTCGGTGGCCGGCTTCGACGACCTGCCGTTCTCGGTGGACGCCGTACCGGCTCTGACGACCGTGCGGCTGCCGCTGTTCGAGGCGGGGGCGCGCGCGGGCCGGCTGGCCATGGGCAAGGAGACACCGCCGCCCGGCGGGATCGCGACCATCGCCGCCGAGCTGATGGAGCGGGGATCGACGGCGGCTCCGGCCCGCTGACCCGAGGATCCCGTGCCCCCGGGGACCCGGCGGGCCGCGGTTCCCCCACGTGGGGGCCCGGCTGACCTGGTGTTTCCGTACGGGCCGGGCGCCGCACCCCTAAAGATGGGGGCGACTCCCCCATGTGCGTGACCCGGGGGGCCCTCCAGGATGGGGCACGGGAGAACCGCTGGGGCCTCCCTGGACCGGGGAGGTGAACGCGGTGATGGAGAAGGAAGCGATCGACGGTACGGCGTCGTCGGACGGCACGGCCGACGAGGACCACGCCCCCGTACCGGACACCGACGGCCTCTTCGGACTCCGGGAGCACGGCGAACCGTGGTGGGTTCCCGGCACGGTCGGACCGCGCCCGGCTGCCGAGCCCGAGTGGGCCGGCTTCGCCCGGGAGGCGGTCGCCCGGGCGCCGCGCTCGGCGCGGATCGCGGACCGGGCCTACCCGGACCTCACCGGCTTCGTCCTGGTGGTCGCCCCGTTCGCGGCCCGGGCGGCCGACCGGGTGGTGTGCGCGGTGTCGGGGGACGGCGGCACGCGGCCGGGACCGGCCGCCTGCTCCGCCGGTGTGCTGGACGGCTTCCGGCGCGACGTGCAGAGGCGCCTGGCCGTGCTGGCCGCGCGGACCCTCGTGTCGGAACTGCACGACGCGCGGGTCGGCGGCAGGCTGACGGGATCCGGGCCGCGTGAGCGCTTCCGGGACTTCCTGCGGCTGACCGCGAGCCGGGCCGGCTTCGCCTCGCTGGTCACCGCCTACCCGGTCCTCGCCAGAGTCCTCGCGCAGACGGCCATGAACGCGGCGGACGCCTTCGCCGAGATGCTCGGCAGGCTCGCGGCGGACGGCGGACCCCTCGCCTCCTCCCCGGTGCTCGGCGCCCCGGGTCCGGGGCGGCTCACCTGCTACGGGCCGCACACCCTGACCGAGGTCGAGGCGGGCACGGGCGACAGCCACCGCGGGGGCAGGTCGGTGATGCTGCTGCGGTTCACCGACGGCACCAGGCTGGTCTACAAGCCCCGCCCGCTCGCCGCGCACCGGCACTTCGACACCCTGGTGCAGTGGTTCAACTCCCTGGAGGGGACGCCCGGTCTGCGGGCGCCCCGGGTGCTGGACCGGGGTGCCTACGGCTGGGCCGAGTTCGTCGAGGACGCCCCCTGCCGCACGGCGGACGGGACCGCGCTCTTCTACCGCCGCCTGGGTGCGCTGCTGGCGCTGCTGCACGTCCTGGACGGGACGGACCTGCACCACGAGAACCTCATCGCCTGCGGGGCGCATCCCGTCCTGGTCGACGTGGAGACGCTGTTCCATCCGCCGCTGACCCAGGTCCCGCCCGCCGATCCGGCCGCCCGCGCCCTGTACGGCTCGGTGCACCGGGTCGGCCTGCTCCCCCAGCTGCTGGTCGGGGATACCACCGCGCTGGACATGTCCGCCGTGGGGGGCGGCCGGGCGGCGTCCTCGCCGCTGGAGACGGCCTCCTGGGCGGCGGCGGGCACCGACACCATGCATCTGGTGCGCACGACCGGCCGGTTCGCCGGATCGGCCAACCGGCCCACTCTGGACGGGGCCCTGGCGGAACCCTTCCGGTTCACCGACGCGCTCTGCGAGGGTTTTCGCTCCGCGTACACCGCCGTCAGCGACTCACGCGACGAACTCCTTGGCCCCAAGGGGTTGTTGCGGATCTTCGCGGACGACGAGACCCGCTTCGTACCCAGGCCGACCTGGACGTACGCCACCCTGCTGCACGAGTCCACCCACCCGGATCTGATGCGGGACGCCGCCGAGCGCCAGCAGGTGTTCGCGCTCCTGCGCACCGGCGCCCTCGGCGCCCCCGCGCTGGCCGGTCTGGAGGACGAGGAGATCGCGGAGCTGTGGCAGGGCGACGTTCCGGTGTTCACCACGCGCCCGGACCTCACCGACGTGTGGAGCGGCACCGGGCTCAGGATGCGGGGCCCGGCCGGGCCCACCGGGCTGGCGCGGGTGGAGGAGAAGGTCCGGGCCCTGGACACCGTGGACCGGCTGGACCAGGAACGGATCATCCGCACGGCCATGGTGAGCACCTCCACCGAGCCCCCGCACGCCTCCGCGGGGTCCGCGCGCCCCAGGACCGAGGCCACCGCGCCGGAACCGGAGCGGCTGCTGTCCGCCGCCCGTTCGGTGGGTGACCAGCTCGTCTCGCTGGCCTACCACAGCGGCAGCCGGACCAACTGGATCGGCCTGGAACTGCTCGGCGAGCGCTACTGGCGCCTCACGCCGCTGGCGGCCGACCTCGCGGGCGGCTACACGGGGCCGGCGCTGTTCCTCGCGCAACTGGCGTCCGTGACCGGGGCCGCCCGGTACGCCGACGCGGCACGGGCCGCGCTGGCCCCCCTGCCGGGTCTGCTGGACGCGCTGCATCTGCGCGGGGACGACCTCGGGGTGCTCGGTTCCGGCGCCTTCGCCGGCCTCGGGGGCATCGCGTACGCGCTGACCGAGGTCGGGACGCTGCTGGACGACAGCCGGATCCTGGACTGGACGGGGCCCGCCACCCGGCTGGCCTGCGCGGCGAGTTCGGCCGAGGAGGGGCTCGGGGTGCGCGGCGGCGCGGCCGGAGGGCTGGTGTCACTGCTCGCCGTGCACCGCACCACCGGCCGGACCGAAGCCTGGCGCGGTGCCGAGCGGTGTGCCGAACGGCTCGTCGCGGCGGCACCGCCCTCCTCCGCGGGCTTCGCGGACGGGGCGGCGGGGATCGGCTGGGCGCTCCTGCGGTTCGCCGGGGCGGGGGGCGGCCCGCGCCACCGGGACGCCGGACTGGACGCCCTGCGCGGTGCCGTACGGGGAGCAGGCGCCGGCCGGTCCTGGTGCGAGGGGACGTCGGGGGTCGCGCTCGCGGTCGCCGACAGCCCCGAGGCGCTGGCCGATCCGGAGCTCCGCGACTGGCTCGCGGAGCGGGCCGGTGACGTGGCCACGGCCGAACCGCAGGCGGACGACAGCCTGTGCCACGGCGAACTGGGCGTACTGGAACTGCTCGGTCACGCCGCCGTGCCCCGGCTGCGCCCCCACTGGCTGCGCCGGACCGGCACCCTGCTGGCCGCCGCCGACCGGGCGCAGTCGCACTGCGGGACGCCCGGACACATACCTCACCCCGGGCTGCTCACCGGCCTGTCGGGCATCGGACACGGGCTGCTGCGGGCGGGTTTTCCCGACCGGATCGGCCCGGCACTGCTCATGCGCAACTCCACGGGGGCCGACCGGACCCACGTGCCCATGACGTTCTCGACCAACGACCAGAAGAAGAGGCAGAGATGACGCAGATCAGCGAGTCGGCCGGATACGTCGACGTCACCGCGGCACACGAGGGCGCCTTCGAGCACCCCGCGGGCCGGATATCGCTAGGCAGCAACGGAGGCCTGGGTCTGCGGAGCAGACTCCTCAGCGCCTCGGACGGGGACGCCGTCAACGGCCCCGACCTGCCGTGGACGACGTTCACCGTGCCGATGTAACCCTTTCCCGCCCCGTGCACGTCATGACGGTAATGTGCCTACTGCCGCACTCTGTACGGCTCCAGTAGCCTGCGGCCATGCGTGCGAATTCGCCGGTCGTCGTCGGCCGCGACGAGGAGATCGGTCTGCTGAGCAGCGCCCTGGACGCCGCACGACGGCGTTCGGGGCGCGCGGTGTTCCTCGTCGGAGAGGCGGGGATCGGCAAGTCCCGGCTGGTGGGCGAGTGTGCCTACCGGGCCTACGGGCTGGGGATGCCGGTGCTGCGCGGGCGGGCGGGCTCCACCGGCCTGGTCGTGCCGTTCCGCCCCCTGGTGGAGGCCCTGTCCTCCCACTTCCGTGCCGCGGGCACGCCGAAGGATCCGGAACTCGCTCCGTACCACCCGGCGTTGGCGAGGCTGGTGCCGGAGTGGCGGAGCAGCGCGTCGGCCGGTTACACGGAGACCGTGGTCGAGCTGGCCGAGGCCCTGCTGCGGCTGCTGTCGGTCCTCGGCCGGGACACCGGCTGCGTGGTGCTGCTGGAGGACCTCCACGACTGCGACACGGAGACCGTCGCGGTCGTGGAGTACGTCATCGACAACCTGGCGGACCTTCCGGTCCTGCTGCTGGGCACCCTGCGCCCGGAGCAGGGGACCGCCCTGGACCTCGTACGCTCCGCCGAGCAGCGTCACACCGCGACGGTGGTGGAGTTACGCGGGCTCGACGACGCGGACGTGCGGACCCTGACCGGGGCCTGCCTGGAGACACCGCCCGAGCTCATACCCGAGGCGGTCCAGCGGCGTCTGGCCGAGCGCGCGGCGGGCAACCCCTATCTGGTCGAGGTGCTGCTCGACGACCTCCTCGACACCGGCAGGCTGCGGCGCACGGAGACCGGCTGGGAGGCGGCGGACCAACCGGACGGCACCCTCCCGTCGCGCATCCTGCGCAGCTGGGCCAACCGGCTGGACCGCATGGACGAACCGGTGCGTGACCTGCTGCTGACGGCGGCGACCCTGGGCGGCCAGTTCTCCGTGGCGGTGCTCCAGACCGTCACCGGACTGGAGGACCGGGCCCTGTTCACCCATCTCCGGTCGGCGGTCGAGACCGGTGTGATCGCCCCCGACGGGGCGGCCCCCGACCGCTACACCTTCCGTCACACCCTCACCGCCGAGGCGCTGGTCTCCTCGCTCGCACCGGCCGAGCGCGCCGCACTCGCCCGGCGTGCCGCCGCCGCGGTGGAGCAGTCGGGGGAGCCGCTCGACGAGGACCGACGGCAGCTGGTGGCCTCGCTGGAGCTCGCGGCGGGCAATCGGGCGCGGGCCGCGCTCCAGTTCGCGGAGGCGGGCCGGCGGATGCTCGCGTCGGGGTCGCACGGTTCGGCCGTGGTGCTGCTGGAACGTTCCATCTCCCTGGCGGCGGACGCCGATCTGGCTGCCGTCACCGAATCCCTGGCGGTGGCCCGGGCCGAGGGCGGCGACCTCGACGGGGCCCTGGCGCTGGCCGACGGCCTGCCGCCGCTCCCCGCGCGCTCGGAGGCGGCCGCCCGGCGCGGGGACGCCCACATCAAGATCGCCTGGGTGGCGGTCATGGCGGAGCGCGCCGAGGACACGGCACGTCAGATCGCTGCCGCACGCGCCCTGTTCGGGCCGGAGCCGTCCCCCGCCCGCCGGGCATCGCTCGCGGTCGTGGACGGGCATCTGTCCCTGCTCCCCGGGGAGGACCGGCGGGAGCCGGAGGCGGCCGAACGGGCCGCCCTGGAGGCAGCCGGGACCGCCGAGGCGGAGGGGCTTCCGGTCGTCGCCTGCCAGGCCTGGCAGTTGCTCGCGCTGCTCCACCGGGAACGGGGCTTCGACGCCGCGGACGACTGCCTGGAGCGGATGCTCGCCCTGTCAACCGAGCACTCCCTGTCGCTCTGGCGGGTGGAGGCACTGGTGCGCCTGGGGGTGAACGCCTTCATGCGGACCGGTGACGCGGCCCGTCTGCACTCGGCGCGGGCGGCCGCGGCGGAGCTGGGTTCCCTGCTGCTGGCGCAGACCGTCGACGGGCTGCTCGCGATGAACGCGGTGATGTGCGCCCGGTGGGACGAGGCGGAGGAGATCACCGCACGGTCGGTGGAGGCGAGCGCCAGGATCGGCAACCACGGCGCGCACCGTTATCTGCTGCTGGCCGGAGCGGCCGCCGCCGCGCACCGGGGACGGCGGCGGGAGACGGACCGGGCCCTCGTCGCGTTCCGCCGGGCGGGCGGGGAGCAGTCCGCACTCGTGCCCCTGCGGCTGGGTTTCTGCGGGGCGATCGGGGCGCTGCTGGAGGAGGACCGCGCCGCTGCCGTGGAGGCGCTCGACGCCGCCCTGGCCTGGGAGCGCGACCACCCCAGCTACTACTACCTGAGCGGCCGTTACGGACTGCGCCCGCTGCTGCGGGTGCTGTCGGGCGACGCGGCGCGCGGGGAGTACGAGGAGGTGGCCGGGGCCTCCGGCGCCGCCCTGGCCTGGAACCGGCAGTTCCTCGAACTGACGGAGGCGGTGCTGCTCGGCAGGGAGGGCGACCCCGCCGGTGCCGTGCGGCGGATGGAGTCCTTCCACGCCCGGTCCGAGACCTTCCCGGTGGCCCGCCATCTCGGTCTGCGGCTGGTCGCGGACGCGGCGCTCGCCGACGGATGGGGTGAGCCGGTCGTGTGGCTGCGCACCGCCGAGGAGTTCTTCCACTCGGCCGGGGTGCAGCCGGCTGCCGCGGCGTGCCGGGCGGCGCTGCGGCAGGCGGGGGTGAGCGTGACCCAGCACCGCGACGGACGGGACCGGATCCCCCCGCCGCTGCGGACCAGCGGGGTGACCCCGCGCGAGTACGAGGTGTTCGTCCTGCTGGCGGAGCGGCCGGGCAACCAGCAGATCGCCCGGCGGCTGTCCATCTCGCCCCGCACGGTGGAGAAGCACCTGGCCAGCCTGCTGAGCAAGACGGGCCGGGCGAACCGTACGGCCCTGTGCGAGTTCGCCGCGGAGTGCGTGGTCGACCTCCCCTGAGCGGGCGGTCCCCCGTCCGGCCGGCGGGCTCGCCCCCGTCCGGCCCCGCGGATGGGGGGACAGCCCCTCAACATGGGGGCATCGGGCGGCGGGGGTCGGGGGCGTCACCCGGAAGATGCGGGGCCGTCACCGATGTGCCCCCTGCCGGATCGCGGCAGCATCGGCGGAGTACGGCAGCTCGTCGCCCCTCCCCCGGCCAGGAGGCCCGCTGATGCCCCTCACCCCCGTCCGCCCCGGCTCCCCCGGCACGGTGTACTTCTCCCTGCTCGGGCCGCTCTCGGCAGTGATCGACGGCAGGCCGCTGCCGCTGGGACCACGCAAGCAGAGGCTGGTCCTGGCCATCCTGCTGTCACGGCCCAACACCCCCGTTCCGGTGGACGTGCTCACCGACGTGGTGTGGCCGGAGGCCCCACCACGGACCGCGCGCAAGAACCTCCAGGTCTACGTCAGCGCCGCCCGGTCGCTGTTCGGGGCCGGCGACGACCGCGGCCGGGTGGTGCACGACTGCGGCGGCTACCGGCTGCGGGTGGAGGAGGGCGAGCTGGACACCCTGCGCTTCCGGACGCTGGCCCGGGCGGGCCGGGCGGCGGGCGAGCGGGGCGATCTGCGCACCGCCGCCCGGCTGCTGCGCGAGGCGCTGGACCTGTGGGGGGAGCGTCCGCCGCTGCACGACCTCCGGGACTCCGCCGGGGTGGCGGAGGAGGCCGAACGCCTGGAGGCCCGCTGCCTCACGGTCTACGAGGACTGGGCCGAGGCCGAGATCGAGACGGGCCGGGCGGGCGTCGCGGTGGACGGACTGCGGGACCTGGTAGAACGCCACCCCTTCCGCGAGCGTCTGCGGGCCGCGTGGATGAACTCCCTCCACCAGACCGGGCGTCAGGCGGAGGCGCTGGCGGTGTACGACGACTACCGGCAGCTGCTCGCCCGGGAGCTGGGCCTGGAGCCCAGTCCGGCGATGGCGGGCCTGTACCGGGCGATGCTCGGCGAGGGCCGGGCCGCCCGGGCAGCCGCTCCCCGGAGCGCGGCGGGCGGTGCGTCGCTGCCCGCGGACAGCAGGCACTTCACCGGCCGCGAGGACGAGTTGGCCCGGCTCCTCGACGTGTCGGGGAGCCCGGAGGGCGCCGTGCTGGTCGTGTCCGGTCCGGCCGGTGTGGGGAAGTCGGCGCTGGCCGTCCGGGCGGCCCACCTGCTCGCCGGCAGCTTCCCCGACGGACGGGTCCACGTCCGGGCGCGCCGGGAGGACGGGGCTCCCCGGACCCGGAACGACATGCTCGACGAGCTGGGGCGGCTGTGCGGGGTGAGCGGTCCCGGCAGGCCGGACCCCGCGCAGGCCGGCGACGCCTGGCAGGACTGGTTGTCGCGGCACCGGGCGCTGATCGTGCTGGACGACGTGGCGGACGAGGCTTCGGTGCGCGGGCTGCTGCCCCGGACCGGGCGGAGTTCGGTGCTGCTCACTGCCCGGGGCCAGCTCGCCGGTCTCGAGGCCGTGCACCGGACGGCGCTCGCCGCCCCCGGCGAGGACGAGGCGCTGGAGCTGCTGGGGACGCTGATCGGCGGGGACCGGCTGCGGACGGACCGGGCCGCCGCGGTGCGCATCGTGCGGGCCTGCGGGAGCCTGCCGCTGGCGGTGGCGGTGAGCGGGATGCGGCTCGCGGTGCTGCGGCACCTCCCGCTGGCGGAGTACGCGGACCGGCTCGACGACCCGGCGGCGGCCCTGGACGAACTCGTGGCCGGGGACGTGTCGGTACGCTCCCGGCTCGCCGCGGGCTGGCGGGACCTGGGGCCCCGCGACCGGGGGGCCCTGGCCCGTGTCGCGGGGCTCGCGTGGGACGGCGGATTCACGCTGGAGCGGGCGATGGCGGCACTGGACCGCGACGAGCGGGGCACGATCCGCGCGGTGGAGTCACTCATCGACACCGGTGCCGTGACCTCGCCCTCCGGCGAGGTCACCGCACACGCCGCGCTCTACGAAGTGCCCCGGCTCCTCTGTCTGTACGTCCGAGAGGCCGCGGGCCCCGAGGAGACCGGCCTACGGGAGCCGGCGCTCTCCTTCGGGGGCGGCGCCCCCCGTCTCCTCAGCCGAGGGTGAGCAGGTCCAGCAGGCCGGGAAGCGCCTCCCCGACCTGCCGGCCGTCGTGGCTCAGCCCCGGAGCGCCACCGTCGCGGCCTCCGGACAGGAAGTGCAGGGCGAGCAGCAGACCCGCCGCTCCCGTGCCGAGGTCGGCGGAGAAGCGCCGCAGCGTCGCCCCCGGGACGAGCAGCCGGTCCTCGTCGGCGACGAGGTGCCAGGTGAGGTTGCGTACGGAGGCCAGGACGCCGGGCCCGGTCCGGGTCACCGGGTCGAGCTGGCCGGCGGCGGCCGCGAGACCCGCGCGGCCGGTGAACAGCCCCGGTTCACGGACGAATTCCATGGCGCAGCCCTGGGCGACGCCCGGGATCAGCGCGCTCAGTTCCTCGTCCTCGTACCGGCCGGTGTACGCCTGGGCGACCAGCGCGACGCCCGAACTGCCCTGTCCCAGGTAGAGCAGATGGCGCCGGCCGTCCTTCACCTGGAGCGAGCCGTCGTCCATCGTGACGAGGTGCCCGGCGTCGCGTCCCAGGGCGGTGCGGGCGGCCCTGCGCAGCCACTGTTCACCGGTCAGCGCGTGCAGTTCGAGGAAGAGCAGGGCGACTCCGCTCAGCCCGCGCAGCAGTCCGGCCGACTCCGGCAGCCGTATGCCGTCCACCTGTTCGCCCCGGACCAGCCGGTCCAGGTCCCCGGCGGTGCGCAGGGCGCTGCCGACCAGCCGGTAGCCGGGGTCGCCGCCTTCCTCGCGGGCCATGCGCAGGGCGGCGAGCGCGGTCCCCGCCCGTCCGGTGAGCAGGTCGGCCGAGGCCGTCACCGGGGCGAGGGACGTCGCGCGCTCCCAGACCTCCCGTCCCTGCTCCGTGCGGCCCAGGAGGGACAGCACCAGCGCGGCGCCGGGCAGCCCGTCGTAGAGGCCGCCGGCCCCGGCGGGGTTCCGGCGCAGCGCGGCGGCCGCGAGCCAGTCGGTCCATTCGTCGGGGACGGGTGCACCGGTCCGGTGCAGGGCGTACAGGACCCCCGCCGCGCCGTTCACGAGGTCGGTACCGCCCGTGGCGAAGAGGTCGGGGCCGCCCGGGAAGAGGCGGTCGGCGCGTCCGGGGGTGGCTCCGGCGTGGATCCCGGCCAGCAGGCGGGTGCGGATCCCGGCCCAGTCCACCTCCGGCCCCTCGAACAGGGCGGCCACCTCGTCCTCGCGCCGTCGCGAGGCCTCCAGGCCGTGCAGCAGTCCCGGCCTGCGGGGACCCGCTCCGGCCGGGAGCGAGTACCGCCGCCGGGCCCAGCGCTCCAGGGTGAGGGCCTTCGCCCGCTCCAGTCCGGCCATCTCCATGACCGGCATCAGCATGCTGAGCCAGGTCGCCCAGAGCGCGTAGGCGTCGGCCTCCGTCCCGGGGGTGCCCTGCGGTGCCTGGAGGCCCTGGGCGCCGGCCAGCGGGACGTCCGCGTCGTCGAGCGCGGTGGCGTACTCGAAGTCGACGAGCGCGATCCGTCCGTCGGGCCGGACGATGATGTTGGAGGGGTGCAGATCGCCGAAGCGCAGGCCGCGCGCGTGGATCGCCTCCAGTGCCCTGGAGAGTTCACGGGTCACCGACTCGGTCCAGGCGACGTAGGGGGCGAGTTCGTCCGCCGAGTCCGCCCCGCGTACGAGGGCGAAGCGGGCGACGATCTCCTCCAGCAGGGTGTTCCCCTCGATGTGCTCCTCGATCAGGAAGTGGTGCTCCCACACGGTCCGCACCCCGTACACCCGGGGTACGCAGTCGAGCCCGGCCAGCGCCGTCAGCGCCCGGTGCTCGCGGTGCAGGCGGGTGACGGCGTCGTCGCCCGCGCCGTCGAGTCCGCAGTGCGGCCGCGCCTCGCGCAGCACCACGCGCTCTCCCGTCCCGGTGTCCTCGGCGAGGTAGATCCCGCCGGCGTTGGAGAACTGGAGGGCTCCGGTGACCTTGTACGGGAAGGTGTCGTCGCGGGCGGCGGCACGTGCCGCGAGGTGCGGTCGCAGTGCCTCGGGGGCCTCGACCCAGGAGGGCATCCGGAACACCACACCGCGCTCGTCGGGGACGAGCCTCCCGGACGGGTCCCGCAGGGCGAGGACCCGGCGGCCCTCGGCGTCGTCGCACCAGCGGGGGACGAAGGCGCCGTAGCGCGTGTAGACCGGTGCGTCGCCGATCCGCAGGTCGCTGAGCACGTAGGGGCCGCTGCGTCCCGCCAGCGTCCGGGACAGCTCGTCGGCCAGCGCGAGGAACACGGTCTCGTCGGGCGGGTAGGCCGCGATGAACTTGCCCGCGCCGCTGCGGTTCATGTGCTTGCCCGCCACCAGCAGCAACGCCTTCTCGCTGCGCAGGAACTTGAAGGGGACACCGTGGCGGACGCAGATCCGGGCGGTGTCGCGCAGGGTGGCCTCGGCCTCGCCGGGGACGGTGGACACATGGATCTTCCAGCCCTGCTCGGCGGGTTCGACGTGTTCGGGCACCAGCGAGGTCCACAGGCCCACGGCCGCGCGGCGCCAGCCCTCCGGAGGCGGATCGGTGTCGAGCCGGTACCGCGACTCCTCGTCGGGCAGCCGGGCCGGGGTGTCGAAGTACGTACGGTCGGCGAGGCAGTACAGCTGGGTGTCCTGGATGCCTGGCACGCTCGGCTCTCTCTTCTCGAAGCCCGCGGGAAGCACGGACGGTGGCGGTGGGCGGCGGACCGCGGGTGCGCGGATCAGTCCCCGGTGACGGTGGGGTTCGCGCCCGCGGGTGCGCGGGCCGGTCCCGCCCCGGGCTCCTGCCGGCCGGTGGGCTCCTCCGCCGGGGGCGGGGACGGCTCCGTCCGCGCCGAGCGGGCGAAGGTGACCACGAGGGCGGAGACGGCCAGCACGCAGCCGGTCAGGGCGAAGGCCCAGCGGGCGCCGAAGGCGGTCAGCAGGGCGCCTCCGGTCAGCGGCCCGAACGGCTGGACCATGGAGGACAGGAATCCCGCCGCGCTCTGGACCCGGCCCACCTTCTCCTCCGGGGTCACGACGAGGAGCTTCGAGAGGAATCCGATGCTGGCGACCGTCGACAGGCACATGGTGAGCGCGCACATGATCCCGGCCACCACCGGCCGGCTGACCCAGGCCATCACCCCGGCGGCGGCCACACAGGTCCAACAGGTGGCGACGATCAGGACCCGGGAGTGCCGGGCGGGGCTGATCCGCGGCGCGAGCAGCGCCCCGGACAGCGCCCCGGCGGAGACACAGGTGAGGACGAAGCCGCCGCCGACCCCCGACGTGCCCCCGTCGGAGAACGCGGTCAGGGCGGTGAAGGTGAGCGCCCCGAACGCGAAGTTCATGCCCAGCCCGAACACGAGGAGGACCGTACGGAGGTAGGGCAGGCCCCACAGGAAGGTCAGGCCCGCGAGGAGTTCGCGCCGGCTGAACACGGCGCCCGCCTTCGCCCTGGCCCGGGAGCGGGTGCGTACGAGGGCCACGCAGACGGTCGACAGCAACAGGCCCAGCGCCTCGGCCGCGAACGGCAGGGCCGGGTGGACGCCGAACAGTGCTCCGCCGACGAGGGGGCCGACGAGCCGGGCGGTCTGGGTGCGTGCCTGGAGCCGCGCGGTGGCGGTGCCCATCTGGTCGGCCGGGACGACCGCGCGCATGAGGCCGAAGACGGCCGGCCCGTAGACGCTGCCGATCACCGCGCCCGCCGCGGCGCAGAGCAGGACGAGTGGCATGGGGACGTGTCCGGACCAGACGGCCGCGGTGAGGGCGGTGACGACGATCAGGCTGCCGACGTCGCAGACCCGCATCAGCCGGCGGCGTTCGACACGGTCGGCCATCACCCCGCCGGGCAGCATCGTGATCAGCACGGTGCCCACGGACACCGTCCCGATGGCTCCGGCCTGCACGGCCGATCCGGTCTCCTTGAGCACCAGCAGCGGAAGGGCGAGGGCGCTCATCTGCCCGCCCAGGACGGCGAAGAGGCCGCTCAGCCAGAGCAGCCGGAAATCCCTGTTGCCGCGCAGCGGCGTGGTCATCGTGAACTCCCGGGGGCGGTACGGGTCGTGACGAGGGGTGCGGGCCCGTCCGGGCCGCGGAAGCGACGGTGGGGCGGCTCCGTCAGACGGAACCGCCCCACATCACCGGCCGGCCGGGCGCCACGGCGGGAGCTCCTGCAGCCGCCCGCCGCGGCGCCGCCCGGTGCGTCCGGCTAGTCCGCCAGGACGACGCTGATCACGCTGACGCAGCTGCCGCCCGGGGCCTCGATCTCCTTGTTGGCCGTCTCCTGGAGGTCCAGCACGGAGTGCGCCTCGACCTCGGGGGTCTCGTCGTTGTTGTCGTCGGCGGGCTTCGTGTTCTCGGCCATGGTGGTCTCCGTCCACTCGTGACTGCACTGGTTCCGGGGGCCCTCGAGGTGCCGGGTTTCCGGTGCGGCGGGCCGTTGCCTGCCGTTGCCGAGAAAGTTAGGAGGGCCGGCCTGGCGATCGCTTCGGCGGCGGTATGGCCCCGGTATCGGACCAGTTCAGGGCCGCTCCGTGCGCCGCGGCAGGCTTCCGTGGCGGGTCCGGTACGCCGCCTGAGCTGCGCCCATACCGCTCCTGAAGCATCGGTGGACCGTCGTCGAACCGTCGCCCCGCAGCCTGGGTGCACGTCCGCGCACGCCGGTGGGCCACGGGAAACGGTCCCCCGGCACGCACGCTCCGGCCCCGAGAAGGAGGCGGCCCCGCATGGAACTCGGCGAACTCGTCGGCCGGCGGCCGTTCCCGGCCGCCGGCCTGCTGCTCGGACTCACCCGGCGCTGCCCGCTGAGCTGCGCCCACTGCTCGACCGGCTCGTCCCTGACCACACGGGAGGAACCGGACGCGGACCGACTGGTGCGTTTCGTCGGCTCGTTCACCCGGGAGAACCGTCCCGACGTGGTGATGCTGACCGGCGGCGAACCGCTGCTGCTGCCCGCGCTCGTCGAGGAACTGAGCGCCCGGGCCCGCGCCGCCGGATCGCGTACGGCGCTGCTCAGCGGCATGTTCTTCGCCCGCTCCCGGGAAATCCCGCCGCCGGTCCTGCGCGCGATCAGGGGCGTGGACCACTTCTCCGCGAGCCTCGACGCCCACCACGAGCGGGAGATCCCCCGGGCCGACGTATTCCGCGCGGTGCACCGGATCCGGGAGACGGGGGTGGCGGTGAGCTTCCACCTCACCGGGACGGGGGCCGACGACCCCTACCTGGCGGACATCACCCGCGCCGTCGACACGGAGTTCGGCGGCCAGGTCCCCTCCCTGGTCAACGAGGTGCGGGCGTTCGGCCGGGCAGCGTCCTGGGCCGCCCCGGCCCGCACCGGTCCGGAGGCCGGAGCGGTGTCCCCGTGCGCCATGGCCGCCTGGCCGGTGGTCGCCTTCGACGGCGCGGTGCTCGCCTGCTGCAACCAGGACACCGTGGACCTGCGACCGGCCCCCGCCCATCTGTACCTCGGGCACGTCGACACCGACGACTGGGCGACCGTACGCGGCCGGGCCCTGGAGTCACCGGTGCTGCGCATGATCCGCACGGTCGGTCCCGCCCATCTGGCCGCGCGCGCCGGCGCGTTCTCCGACGGTGCCTCGTACTGCCACGGCTGCCGGGCCCTGGGGGCGGACGACAGGGTCGCGGACGAGGCGCGTTCCGTGGCGGCGGGGGCCGTGGGCGCGCTGCTGGACCTGACGGCGGCGCGCCGCGGGGCGGCGGAGGGGCCGGTGGGCGTCGTACGGCACCACGGCTGTGCCTCCTACGCCCCGCTGGTCGTGGCCCGCGTGCCCGCCGGGGACGGCTCCAGGTGAACGCCCCCGGGCCGAGTTCCTCGGCGCGGCTGCGGGTCACCCTCCGGCTGCTGGACGCGGAACTACTGGGCGCGATGGAGCACATGTGGCGCCCCGACGGGCTGCTGCCGCGCTACCGGCGCTACCTGTGCGCCATGCACGCCGTGGTGCGGGCGTCCGTCCCGCTGATGCGACGCGCCCTGGAACGGGCCGTGCTGCTGGACGTCTGCGGCGACCCGCTGGCCGGCCCGCTGGCGGCGTATCTGCGCGAGCACATCCAGGAGGAGGAGGGCCACGACGCCTGGCTGCTGGAGGACGTCCTGGCTGCGGGCTCGCTTCCGGGGGAGGCGCTCGGGCCGATGCCCCCGCCGGTCGTCGCCGCGCTGGCGGGCTCCCAGTACTACTGGGTCGAGCACCACCACCCGGTGGCCCTGCTCGGCTACATCGCGGTGCTGGAGGGGTACGCCCCGGCCGCGGACCTGACGTCCCGGATCGCGGCGGCCACCGGCCTGCCGGACGCCGCGCTGCGCACGGTACGGGAGCACGCGGCGCTGGACACGGGGCACCTGGACGAGCTGTACGCACTGCTGGACCGGCTGCCGCTGACCCGCGGCCAGGAGTCCGACGTGACGATCAGCGCCATGCACTCCCTCGACGCGCTCACCCGGCTGTTCGTCCGGCTCGGGCGCTCCGCGGCGGCATCGCTGCCGCGGGGGGCCGGACCTTCCACACCGACGGGAGTCACCACATGACCCGACCATCCGAGGACAACGGCAGCCCCCGGGCGCCCGGAGCAGGTGAACGGCCTACGCTGCCGGACGCGTTGTACGAGGCCGGTCTGCCGGTGGACATGCTCACCGACGAACAGCGCCTGGTGCTCAGCGAGCTCACGGAGGAGGAGCTCGCCGTGCTGCTCGACATCAAGGGCCGGCTGGACGCGGTGGAACCCGAGGTCCAGGCCCACGGTGAGATCGCCGGCGGCGCCCTGTTCTGAGCGGTTCCCGGGCGGGGGCGGGGCCGGTTCGCCGGCCCCGCCCTCCCGGCAGCGGCACGGCCCCACCCCTGGAGAGAAGGGAACGTCATGAACTGCACCACGTGCCGCCAGGACCTGCCGGAGGACGCCAGGTTCTGCTCGTCCTGCGGAACGCCGTGCGCCGTCGCGGCCGCGCCCGCGGAGGACGAACGCAAGCCGGTGACGGTGCTGTTCTGCGATCTCGTCGGCTCCACCGCACTGTCCGGGGTGCTGGACCCCGAGACCCTGCGGACGGTGACGCTGCGGTACTTCGAGGCGATGAGCGCGGAGATCGTGGCCCGGGGCGGCACTCCGGAGAAGTTCATCGGCGACGCCGTGATGGCGGTGTTCGGTGTGCCGGTGGTGCGGGAGGACGACGCGCGTCGGGCGCTGGCCGCCGCTCTGGGCATGCGGGACGCGCTGGCCGCGCTCAACGAGGAGCTGCACGCCACGCTCGGCATCACGCTCGCCACCCGGATCGGCGTCAACACCGGCCAGGTGGTGGCCGGCGGCGACGCGTCGGCCCGTCAGGCGCTGGTGTCCGGGGAGACCGTGAACATCGCCGCGCGCCTGGAGCAGCACGCCGGGGCCGGTGAGATCCTCCTCGGCCCCGACACCCTGCTCGCCGCGGGGCCGACGGTCTCCGCCGAGCCCACCGGACCGCTCCGGCTGAAGGGCAAGCAGGACAGTGTGGAGGCCTACCGGCTGCAGGCCCTGGGAGCGGACGATCCGGAGCTGCTGCGCCGCTTCGACGTGCCCTTCGTCGGGCGCCGTGCCGAACGGGACGCCCTGGACGCGGCCCTGTCGGACACCGTGCGCGCGGGCCGGACCGGCTTGCTGCGCGTCGTCGGCGAGCCCGGCATCGGCAAGACCCGGCTGGTCCGGGAGTGGCTGGCCGGGCGGTCCGCCTCGGGAACCCTCTCGTACGGCGCGGGCCGGTGCCGCGGACACGGGGACCAGGGCACCCTCACTCCTCTCGCCGACGCGCTGCGCGGCCTGCCGGCCATCGCCGCCGGCCAGGAGGCCCCGGCGGCCGGCGACGCGATGGCCCTGCTGTCGGCGGGGCTGCTGCGCGACGGTACGCCGAACGCGCCCTTCGAGGACATGTGCGCCGCGCTGGCGACGACGCTGGGCGGGGCGGCCCGGGAGAGGCCCTTCGTGCTGGTGCTCGACGACACGCACGAGGCGGCGCCCCTGCTGACGCGCACCCTGGAACGGCTGGCGGACGGCTCGGGACCGGCCGGTGTGCTGATCGTCTGCGTGGGCCGGCCGGACGGGACGGCCGGCGCCGGGGACTGCCTCCCGCTCACGGGGCTGCCGCGCGAGGAGAGTGTGCGGCTCGCGGGCCTGCTGGCGCGGCTCGACGGTGGCGCGGGGCCGGTGGACGAGCGGCTGCTGTCCCGTGCCGAGGGCAATCCGCTCTATCTGGAACAGCTCCTGGTCGGCGGCCGGATGGACGGCGCCGGTTCGGGGCTGCCTCCCACGCTCCAGGCCCTGCTGGGCGCCCGGATCGGGGCGCTGGCCCGGACCGAGCGGACCATGGTCGGCCTCGCCGCCGTGATCGGCCGCGAGTTCACCTCGGCGGAGCTCCTGATGCTGGAGACGTCCGCGCGGCTGGCGGAACTGCGCGGGCCCACGGCGGTGAACGTCTCCGCCGCCGACCGGGCGCACCGTCTGGGGCTCATCGAGGAGGTGCTGGTGGCGCTGGCCGGTCGGCGCCTCGTGGAGCCGGGGACGGGTCCGGAGCCGGCGGCCTACCGGTTCAGCAGCGGGCTGGTGCACGAGGTGACGTACGCGTCGTTGTCCAAGCGCGCCAAGGCGGACCGTCATGCCTGGGCGGCCGAGCTGCCCGGGGTGCTGCGGGCCGGTGACGGCGCCGTCGGCGGCCACCTCGAACGGGCCTGCCGCTACCGGACGGAGCTCGGGCTGCTCGACGACCGGACCGGACGGCTGCGCGGCCGGGCCGCCGCCGCGCTGGGCCGCGCCGGGGCCCAGGCGGTGTCCCGGTCCGACCTCGCCTGGGCGGACGACCTGCTGGAACGTGCGGTCGAGCTGGATCCGGACGACGCGGGCTCGGTCCGCAGGCTCGGCGAGGTCCGGGTGGCACTGGGACGGACCGCGAGCGGGGCGCGGTTGCTGCGCCGGGTGGCCGAGCTGGACTCGGCGTCGGTGGAGTCCGCGCACGCCAGGCTCGCGCTCGCGGTGCTGGACCCCTCGGGTCCCGGCCCCGGGCTCACGGCGACGGCACGGGCGGTGCTGCCGGTCTTCGAGGCGGCGGGCGACGCGGTCGGCCGGGCCAGGTCCCACCTGCGGCTCGCCCAGCACCTCCAGCAGGCCGGCCGGCACGAGGAGGCGGAACGTGACCAGGCGTGCGCCCTGGAGCAGGCGGTCCTGGCCGGGGCCGAACCGGAACGGGCCGCAGCGCTCGGCGCCATCGGCATCTCCCTGTGGCGCGGTCCGGTGCCCGCGCCCGAGGCGGTGGCCCGCTGCCTGGGGCTGCTGGCCGCGCACGGGGAGGGCCGCCCGACGGTCAGGCTCACGCTGAACTGCCCCCTGGCGGTGCTGTACGCGCTCCAGGACCGGCCCCGTGAGGCGTACGCCTGCCTCGCCGAGGCACAGGGGCTGGCGGGGAAACTGCGGTTCGCCGAGGCCGAGGTGTTCCTGCCGGTGTTCCGGGCCGCCGTCGAGGCGCTGCTCGGGCACGGAGGCACGGCGCTGGAGCTGCTGGCCGGCGCCGACGAGGCGGCCCGGCGCGCCGACGCCGCGGGGCTGCGGACCGCCGTGGCGCTGGACGCGGCCCGGATCGAGCTGGACGAGGGCCGGACCGGGCGGGCGACGGCCTGGATCGCGGGCATGGGTGAGGCGTCGGGGCTGAGCCCCGCGGACGCCGTCGACCTGAACGGGCTCCGGGGCCGGCTGGCCGCCGCGGACGGGCGTCCGGCGGAGGCGACCGGTCACGCGGACCGGGCCGTGCGGGCGTCGCTGCTCACGGACTCCCCGCTGGTGCGGGCGACGGCCGAACTGGACCGGGCCCGCACGCTGTTCGCGCTGGGGCGGCAGGCACCCGCGCTGGTCTCGGCGCGTGCGGCGCGGGAGCACTTCGTGAGCAAGGGCCATCTGCCGGGGGCCCGCAGGGCCGCCGGCTGTGTGCCGGACGAGGCCATGGTCACCACGACGGAGAGGAGCTGACCGATGGGAACCGTCGGAACAGGCACGGTCCCGGGGCAGGGACTCACCTGGAGCCTGCGCGGACGTGGCCCCGACGACGTACCGGTGCCCGCGGATGAGGGGCCGCCGGGCGGCCTGCCCGCGCGGCAGGCCACCGGGCGCGGGGTGCGGGTGTGCGTCGTGGACTCCGGTGTGGAGCTCGACCACCCGCTGGTCGGCCCGGTGGAGAGTTCCTGGGTGGTGGTCAAGGACCCGGAGAGCGGGGCGGTCACGGTCGAGCCGACCGACACCGGCGACACCTGCGGACACGGCACGGCGTGCGCGGGGATCATCCGGCGCACCGCGCCCGACTGCGAGATCCACAGCGTCCGGGTGCTGGGCGAGCGGTTCTCCGGTACCGGCGAGGTGCTGATGGCCGGGCTCCGCTGGGCCGTGGAACAGCGCTTCGACGTGGTGAACCTGAGCCTGTCGACCACCCGCGCCCGGTTCGCCCCCGAGCTGCACGGCCTCGCCGACCGGGCCTACTTCGGCCGTACGGTGATCGTCGCCTCCGCGCACAACACCCCGGTGGAGAGCTACCCGTGGCGGTTCGCCTCGGTGATCTCGGTGGGCAGCCACCAGGAGGACGACGAGCTGCACCTCTACAACCCGCAGCCCCCGGTGGAGTTCTTCGGTCCGGGACAGAACGTGTCCGTGCCGTGGCTGGGCGGCCGGACGATCCGCACCACCGGGAACAGCTTCGCCACCCCGTACGTCGCGGGGCTCTGCGCCCGCGTCCTGTCCGGGCATCCCAGGATGACGGCCTTCCAGCTCAAGAACGCCCTCTACCTCTCCGCGGCCAACGTGCACGCGGACCCGCGTCCTTCCACAGCGGCAGGAGACACCCGTGACGACTCCGAGAACTGACGCCATGCCCACGTCCGCGTCCCCGTCCTTCCACGCCCCGGGTGACGCCGCCCGGCACGAGCTGCTCCAGTCGGTCGTCGACGTGGCGCGGGCGATCTTCGGGGCGGCCGCCAGCTCCGTCTGCCTGCTGGACGAGGAGGCGGACGAGCTGGTCTTCCAGGCGGTCTCCGGCGAGGGCGAGGCGTTCCTGGTGGGGCGCAGGTTCCCCGCGGGGCGCGGTATCGCCGGCTGGGTGGCGACCTCGGGTGAGCCGATGGTGGTGGACGACCTGAGCCGGAACGCGTCGTTCGACCGCTCGCTCGCGGAGTCCACCGAGTACGTCCCGGACGCCCTGATGGCCGCCCCGCTGATCAGCGAGTCGCGGGTCCTCGGGGTGCTGGAGGTGCTGGACCCCTCCCCCCAGGCGCGGTCGGGCGTCCGTGAGCTGGACCTGCTGGCGATGTTCGCCCGGCAGGCCGCGGCGGCGCTGCGGGTGCTCACTCCGCACGCGGCGGCCACCGGCGGACGGGGGCTGGAGGGCGAACGGCGGGAGGACGCGCTCCAGTTGCTCGGCAGTCTGGAGCGACTGCTGCGGGGCACGGGCTGAGGGGGCCGTACGCCGGGCGGGGCGCGGGAGTGACGGCCGGTTCCGGAGGGCAGGAGCCGGTGGAGTGCCGGGCCGTTCCCGCTCCGGCCCCCAGCGGAAGGACACAGACCGTGAAGCTCGCTTTCTCGACCCTCGGAGTACCGGGCATGCCCGTCGCGGACGTGGTACGGCTCGCCGCCGGGCAGGGGTACCAGGGCGTCGAACTGCGCGCCCACCCGGAGGAGCCGGTGCACCCCGGCCTCGGTTCGGCGGAGCGGGCCGCAGTGGTCGAGGAGTTCGACCGGGGCGGTGTCGAGATCCTCACCGTCGCCGGTTATGTGAAGGTCGCCGCCGCGGGCGAGGACGAGCCGGTGCTCGCGGAGCTGGCCGGGCTGGTGGAGCTGGCCCGCGACCTGGGCGCCCGGTACGTCCGGGTGTTCCCCGGTGGCGGGGACCAGGACACCGCCGAGTCCGACGCGATCGCCGCCCGGCGTCTGGGGGCCGCCGCACCGCACGCCGCCGACCTGGGCGTACGCATCCTGCTGGAGACCCATGACTCGCACCGGGGCGGTGCCGACGTCGCGCGGGTGGTGGGCACCGTCGGACACGGGCAGATCGGCGCGCTCTGGGACGTCATGCACACCTGGCTGGCCGGTGAGGAGCCCGCGGCCAGCCACGCGGTGCTGGCCCCGCACCTGGGATACGTACAGGTGAAGGACGTCGCCTCCGCCGAGGACACCACCCCGCTGGCTCTCGGTGCCGGGGTGCTGCCGCTGCGGGAGTGCCTGGACACGCTGGACCAGGACGGCTGGGTCTGCTGGGAGTACGAGAAGCGGTGGTACCCCGAGGCCGCCGGGCTGCCGGAGCTGCTGGCGGCGGGGCGGGAACACCTCCTGCGGCTGGGCTCGCCGAAGCAGTAGGTCAGACGGCCGCCTCCCGGGCCTCCGGCACCGGGGGCACGACGGCGGGGCGGGGCCGGGCGAGTGAGGTCAGGGCGACCCCGCCGGCCAGCAGCGCGGCGGCGCACCACCGCAGCGGACCGACCTCCTCACCGAGGAGGAGCGCGGCCGAGGACATCCCGAAGACGGGGACGAGCAGGGTGAACGGGGCCACGGACGAGGCCGGGTGGTGGCGGAGCAGGAAGCCCCAGGCGGCGAAGCCGAGGACGGTGGAGATCCAGGCGACGTAGACGACGGTCCCGGCACCGGTCGGGTCGAGCGCCGCGAGGGCCTCGACGTCACGGTCCCAGCCCTCGAACAGCAGGGACAGACCGAGCAGGGGCAGCACCGGGACGGTCGAGACCCACACCATGAAGTTCAGGGAGTCCCGCGGGGCGGCCTTGCGGGTGAGCACGTTGGACACACCCCAGCAGGCCGCCGCCAGGACCACCAGGACGAAGGCGAGCACGGGGCCGCCCGCCCCCTCGTCGACGGCGGCCACCCCGATGCCGGCGAGCGCGATCCCCATGCCGAGGACACGTCGTCCGCCGGGCCGTTCGGACAGGAACAGGGCCGCGAACAGGGCGGTGAAGACGGCCTGGACCTGGAGGACGAGGGAGGAGAGCCCGGCGGGCATCCCCTGGTCCATCCCGACGAAGAGCAGCCCGAACTTGGCCACTCCGAGCGACAGGCCGACGCCGACGATCCACTTCCAGGCCACCGTGGGCCGGCCGACGAGGAACACGGCGGGCAGGGCGGCCACGAGGAAGCGCAGGGCGGAGAAGAGCAGGGGCGGGAAGTGGGCGAGACCCAGCTCGATGACGACGAAGTTCACACCCCAGCCGGCGGCGACCAGCACGGCCAGGGCGATGTGGAGGGGACGCATGCACCGAGCATCCGACGCGAGGACCGTGTAGCACCAGCGCGGATTCCTTCATGGTTGGATTGAGCACCGCTTACGTTTCCTGCTCGCCCGGAGGTCCCGGTGCTCGACCTGTCCCGGCTGCGCGCCCTGCACGCGGTCTCCGTCCACGGCTCCGTCGCGGGCGCCGCCGCCGCACTCGGCTACACCGCCTCCGCGGTCTCCCAGCAGATCACCAAGCTGGAGCGGGAGACCCGCACGACCCTGCTGGAACGCCGTGGGCGCGGGGTGGCGCTCACCGAGGAGGCGCTCCATCTCGCCGCCACCGCACAGCAGTTGCTGGCCATCGTGGAGCAGGCGGAGACGACGCTGGAGCAGCGCAGGGGGCGTCCGACGGGGCGCCTGTCCATCGCCGCGTTCGCCTCCGCCGCGCGCGGGCTGCTGCCGGGCGTGCTGGCGGAGCTGGGACGTGAGCACCCGGCGCTGGACGCGCGGCTCACCGAGGTCGATCCGCACCTGTCGGTCGACCTGGTGGCGAAGGGCGTGATCGATCTCGCGGTCGCCCACGACTGGGACATCAGCCCGCTGCCCGCGCCGGAGGGCGTCGCCCAGGCGGTGCTCGGTGACGACCGGTGCGATCTGCTGGTGCCCGAGGGGCACCCGCTGGCCGGCCGGGAGGCTGTGCGGCGGGAGGAGCTCGCCCAGGAGCGGTGGGTGTGCCAGCCGCCCGGCACGGTGTGCCACGACTGGCTCGTGCGGACCCTGCGCGCGGCCGGTTGCGAGCCGGACATCCGGCACCGGGCGGAGGAGAACCACACACAGCTGGCCCTGGTCGCCGCCGGGCTCGGCGTGGCGATGATCCCGAGGCTGGGGCGGGGTCCACTGCCGGAGGGCGTGGTCGCGGTGCGGCTGGACCCCGTGCCGGTCAGGCGGCTGTACGCGCTGTGGCGGACGGAGGCGGCGCGGCGCCCCGCGATCACCGCGGCGGTGTCGGTCCTGCGCGAACGGGGCGCGGGAGCGGGTCTGACCTGAGCGCAGGAGACCGCGCGTCCCGCCCCTCCGCGCCACCGCTCACCCGTCCCGGTGTCGCGACGTTCTCGGATCACCCTCTTGACTGGTAGTTACTTTCCATATATCCGTACCTTCTTGGAAGTTTCTTTCAGCACCGGAAGGGGCTCACGTGCACCACCGCACCTCCAGACGCACCCTCCTCACCGCCACGGCGGCGGCCGCGGCGGCCGCGGCGACCGGCGTCGTCGCTCTTCCCGGCAGCGCGCAGGCAGCCGCCTCCGCCGCCTCCACGGACAGCCGCCTCAAGCGGCTCATCGCCCGGATGAGCCTGGAGGAGAAGGTCGGCCAGCTCTTCGTGATGCGGGTGTACGGGCACTCCGCCACCGAGCCCGACCAGGCGGACATCGACGCCAACCTCGCCGAGATCGGGGTGCGCGACGCCGCCGAGCTGATCTCGACGTACCACGTCGGCGGGATCATCTACTTCGCGTGGGCGCACAACACCCGCGACCCGCACCAGATCGCCGACCTCTCCAACGGCATCCAGCGGGCCGGGCTGGCCGGCCGCACCCCGCTGCCGCTCCTGGTCTCCACCGACCAGGAGCACGGCATCGTGTGCCGGGTCGGTGAACCGGCGACGCTGCTGCCGGGGGCGATGGCCCTGGGGGCGGGCGGTTCACGCTCCGACGCCCGTACGGCGGGCCGGATCGCCGGGGCCGAGCTGGCGGCGCTGGGCATCAACCAGAACTACGCGCCGGACGCGGACGTCAACGTCAATCCGGCCAACCCCGTCATCGGGGTGCGCTCCTTCGGCTCCGACCCGGAGTCGGTCGCCGGGATGGTCGCCGCGCAGGTGAAGGGGTACCAGAGCGCGGGGATCGCCTCCACCGCGAAGCACTTCCCGGGGCACGGTGACACCAGCACCGACAGCCACACCGGTCTGCCCGTCATCCGTCACACCCGGGAGCAGTGGGCCGAGCTGGACGCCCCGCCGTTCCGGGCGGCCGTGGCGGCGGGCATCGACTCGATCATGACGGCGCACATCGTGGTGCCCGCCCTGGACCCGTCGGAGGACCCGGCGACCCTCTCGCACCCGATCCTCACCGGCATCCTCCGCGAGGAGCTCGGCTACGACGGCGTCGTGGTCACCGACGCCCTGGGCATGGAGGGCGTCCGCACGAAGTACGGCGACGAGCGCGTGCCCGTCCTCGCGCTGCTGGCGGGCGTCGACCAGCTGCTCAACCCGCCGGACCTCAAGGTCGCCTGGAACGCCGTGCTGGGCGCGGTGAGAAGCGGCGAGATCAGCGAGGCCCGCATCGAGGAATCGATTCTGCGCATCCTGCGGCTCAAGACGAGGCTCGGGCTGTTCCGCGATCCGTACGTCACCCACCGGGGTGTCGACCGCACCGTGGGCGTCCGTTCGCACCTCGCCACCGCCGACCGGATCGCCGAGCGGACGACCACGCTGCTGGCCAACACCGGCTCGCTGCTTCCGCTGTCCCGCAGGTCCCACAGGAACCTCCTGGTGGTCGGCGCAGATCCGGCCTCGCCCTCCGGCACGACCGGCCCGCCGACCACCACGCTGGCCGGGGCCTTCGAGGAGCTGGGATTCGCGGCGACCGCGCTGTCCACCGGCACGGCACCCACCCAGGCGAAGATCGCCGAGGCGGTGGCCGCCGCCGCGGGCAAGGACGCGGTGGTCGTGGGCACGTACAACGTGTCGGCGACCAGTTCGCAGCGGACCCTGGTCAGCGCCCTCGCGGCCACCGGCGTCCCGGTGATCACGGTCGCGATCCGCAATCCGTACGACATCGCCCAGCTGGCCGGAACGGGCTACGCGGCGAGCCTCGCCGCGTACTCCTGGACGGACGTCGAACTGAGGGCCGCCGCACGGGTGATCGCGGGGCGGGCCCGCCCCGAGGGCAGGCTGCCGGTGCCGGTGCAGCGGGCGGACGCCCCCGCACAG
The DNA here is from genome assembly GCF_000717245.1 of Kitasatospora papulosa. Lineage (GTDB taxonomy): Bacteria > Actinomycetota > Actinomycetes > Streptomycetales > Streptomycetaceae > Streptomyces > Streptomyces papulosus. The sequence continues at coordinate 313,711 of NZ_JNYQ01000001.1, read as the reverse complement.
GCGCTCTACCCCGTGGGTTACGGGCTGTCGTACCGCATGTAGGCCGGTAACCACCCGATGAGCTGAAAACACCCCGTGCACCTGGCGTGCGCCCGCCCCGGCGGGTCACGCTGGGTGCACGTCCCTGTGGGCGTACAGGGGGGTCGTCGTCCATGCGAGAGTGCCGTGCCGTGCGGATGCCGCGCGTCCTGCTGACCGTCGTCGCGGCGCTCGTGCTGAGTGCCTGTCGGCAGCCGGTGACCGGCACGCCGGGCACGCCCGCCGGGAGTCCGCGCGGCGGTACGGCTGCCACCGGGCAGGGGCCGGAGTTCCTGGGGCCGGCCGAGTGCAGTTCGCGCGGGGGGACGGTCCGCGAGGTGTCGTGCGGCAGTGAGAGGGCGGCGGCGCGGGTGCTGGCCCGGTACACCGGCACCCCGTCGGACGGTCCCGCGTGTCCGCCCACGACCGACTTCGTCCTGCACATCTCCCGAGGCGGTCCTTCCGCTCCCCGGGGCTACGCGTGCATGCGCAATCTGGAGTCCCCGCATCCGGGCGATCCGGGACAGGGCGGCGGTCCGCGCACCGTCGTCGGGGACTGCGTCCAGGGCCTCCGCGACGGCGAGGTCAGGGAGACCGCCTGCGACGGATCGGGCGAGCGCCCGCCGGAGTTCGAGATCGGGTCGGCGGCCGCACGCCGCGCCCTCTGCCCGGACAGCACGGATCTGTATGTGCGGCTGGGCGGGGACAGGCCGGTGGGCTGCGCCCACCGGGTGTGATCAGCACCCGGCGGACGCAGCCCACTTCGAATCCGGGCCGGCCTGTTACGGCCTCAGCGTGCCCCGGTTGCGCTGGAGTTCGTCGTCCCGCTTGTCGAGGCGGGCGTCGAACTTCGCGAGGGGCTTCGCCTTCGCCGGGTCGGCCTCGACGGCCGCCGGCGCGACCCCGGCCCAGCGGAGGACGGCGGCGGTGGCCTTCGCCTTCTCGTCGGCCGTGAGACCGGCGATCTTGGAGCCGTGGTTCCCGCCGTCCACCGTGTAGACGTAGCTGTCCCTGGCGCCCTTGCCGAGGCGGAAGGGCTCCGCGCCCCACGGGTCGTTCCCGCCGTAGACGTACATCATCTGCCGGGCGTTGTTCCTGACCCAGCTGTCCACGTCGCGCATGGCCGAGTGCTGGAACTTCATCGGGATGGAGCGCGGCACGAAGTTGCGCGGCGGCTGGTAGCCGTAGCGGCTGAGGTTGCCGAGCCAGGGCTGCTCGATGTCGGGCGATCCGAGCTGCGTGCCGGCCTGGTAGTAGTACGGCGTGTACGTCGCCAGGCCCTGGTCCGCGTAGGCCGAGAAGCCCGAGATGCCGTCGACGGAGTCCCAGATCTCCTGGTCGGTGGCGTTCTTCGCGTCGGCCGGGACGGACGCGCAGTCGGCGAGCAGGCTGTACTGCCAGAACGCCCAGACGTAGTCCATGACGACGGCCTCGTACGCCTTGTCGAGCGTGCCGACCGTGTCGAAGGTGAGGTTGTTCTCGGCGGCGTAGGCCGCGAACTTCTTCTCCAGCGGCTCCCGGCGGACGAGGGCCTCACGCTGGACGCCGCTCAGCCGGTCCCGGCACTCCTTGGTGCCGACGCGGGCGAAGAACCGGTCGTACGCGGAGTCCTCGTCATTCACCACGTCGTTGGGGGCGACGTAGGCGACGACGCCGTCCATGTCCTTCGGGTAGAAGCGCTCGAAGTAGGTGGCGGTCATACCGCCCTTGGAGCCGCCGGTGGCGAGCCAGTTCTGGGAGTAGATCCTCTTCAGCGCCTTGAAGACCCGGTGCTGGTCGCTGGCGGCCTGCCAGATGTCCAGCTTCGACCAGTCGGCGGGGGCCGGGCGGGACGGCGTGAAGAACCGGTACTCCAGGGACACCTGGTTACCGTCGATGATCTGAGTCGGCTCGCTGCGGCTCGGGTTGGTCGAGACGTTGTAGCCGCTGGTGAAGAAGACCGTGGGCCGGCTCGTGTCCTTGTGCAGCAGGGTGACGCGCTGCTGGAACGTGCCCTTGGACGGGTGCTTGTGGTCGATCGGCTGGGTGTAGTTCAGGACGAAGTAGCGGTACCCGGGGTACGGCTTCTCCTCGATCAGACTCATCCCCGGGATGGCCAGGATGCGGTCCTTGATGTCCTCACTGCTGCGGCTGTGGCCGCTGCCCTGCTTCGCGGCCGGTTCCGCGGCGGTGGCCGCACCGGCCGAGGCCCCGGTCGCACTCACTGTGCCTATGAGCACCGCGAGCGACAGAACGCCTCTGAGCACCTTGCGCATGCACCCTCCCCTTGATTCACGACATTCGCCGTGAACCTAGCGGGGGTCACACCCGTCACGCCAGGCCTACTCGCACCTCAGCACAAGATCCACCCGGTGGAGCCGGACGAGCCTCCGACGGAACCCGAGGCACGGACACAGCGGTTCAGCGCGTGGACCGTGACCGGGCCGGCCAGCTTCGTGAACTTCCCGCTGTCGACGACCGCCCGGCCGCCGCGCGGCTGCAGCGACACCCGCATCGCGCGGCGGGCGCCCGGCTTCTTGGCGACGCTCACGGCACACGCGTAGGCACGGCTCTCGTAGACGCGCAGCGAACCGGTGGAGAAGGTCACCGTTTTGACCAGCCGCCCGGAGCAGGCCGACGCGGCGTGCGCGGGGGCCGCCCCGGTGGGGCCCAGCACCAGGCCGAGGGCGCCGAGCAGCGGGAGGACGAGCAGCGCCGCGGCCGCACGCCGGCCCGCCCCCGGCCGCTGTCGTCCCGATGACCTCAACGGGCTCGCCACACCGTTCACCTCATCCACCCCGCCCATTCCGTAGAACGCTTGGCCCCTTCTCGGGCACATGTACGCACCGGTGTACGACGCGGGAAGAGGGCCGTCGGGTTCCGCGGTGGCGGAGGGCCGTCCGCCCACCGGGCGTCACACGCCTGCCGGGGTCTCCTCGCCCATGTCCTCCCCTATGAAGGTGCGCCACAGCCGCGCGTACGCGCCTTCCCTGGCCAGCAGCTCCTCATGCGTACCGTCCTCGGCGACCCTGCCCCGGTCCATCACCACGACCCGGTCGGCCCGGGCCGCCGTGGTCAGCCGGTGGGCGACCACCAGGGTGGTGCGCCGGCCCGCCAGCCGGTCGGTGGCCTGGTTGACCTGCGCCTCACTGGCGAGGTCGAGGGAGGCGGTCGCCTCGTCGAGCAGCAGGACGTCGGGGTCGACCAGCTCGGCACGCGCGAGCGCGATCAGCTGGCGCTGGCCGGCCGAGAGGTTGCGGCCCCGCTCGGCGACCCGGTGGAGGTAGCCGTCCTCCAGGGTGGCGATCATGTCGTGCGCGCCGACCGCGCGTGCCGCAGCCTCCACCTGGGCGTCGGTGGCCTCCGGCAGCCCGTACGCGATGGCGTCGCGGACCGTCCCCTCGAAGAGGTAGGACTCCTGCGGCACCACTCCGAGCCGGTGCCGGTACGCCGTCCTGTCGAGCTTGCGCAGGTCGGTGCCGTCCGCCGTCACCCGCCCGCTCGTCGGGTCGTAGAAACGCGCGACGAGCTTGACCAGGGTGGACTTGCCCGCACCGGTCTCCCCGACGAAGGCGACCGTCTGGCCGGCCGGGATCCGCAGATCGATGCCGGTGAGGGCCTCCTCCTCGCCCGTGTACGCGAAGGACACGTCCTCGAACGCGATCTCGCCGCGCAGCGACGTCACCGCCTGGGGCTCGTCGTGGTCGGCCGTGGACGTCGGCTCCCGCAGCAGCTCCTGGATGCGTCCGAGGGACACGCTGGCCTGCTGGTAGCCGTCGAACACCTGGGACAGCTGCTGCACCGGGGCGAAGAACAGGTCGATGTAGAGCAGGTAGGCGACCAGCGCACCGGTGGTCAGCGTCCCGTCGTCGACCCGGCCGGCTCCCACGATCAGCACCGCGGCGGCCGCGACCGACGCCAGGAGCTGCACGAACGGGAAGTAGACCGAGATCAGCCACTGCCCTCGCACCCGGGCCTGGCGGTAGTGGTCGCTGCGCGCCGCGAAGCGCTCGGCGCCGTCGGTCTCGCGCCGGAATGCCTGGACGATCCGCAGCCCGGCGACGGACTCCTGGAGGTCGGCGTTGACGACGCTGATGCGTTCACGGGCGAGTTCGTAGGCCTTGACGCTCTTGCGGCGGAAGAAGAACGTGCCGACGATCAGCGCGGGCAGCGTCGCGAAGACGACCAGGGCCAGCTGCACGTCGAGGACGAGCAGCACGACGGTGATGCCGAAGAAGGTGACGAGGGAGACGAAGGCGGTGACCAGACCGGTCTGCAGGAACGTCGACAGCGCGTCCACGTCCGTCGTCATCCGGGTCATGATCCGGCCGGTCAGCTCCCGCTCGTAGTAGTCGAGACCGAGCCGCTGGAGCTGCGCGAAGATCTTGAGGCGCAGGGAGTACAGCACGCGTTCGCCGGTGCGGCCCGTCATCCGGGTCTCACCGATCTGCGCCAGCCACTGCACGAGGACGGCGAGCAGCCCCAGCCCGGCAGCCGCCCAGACCGCGCCGAGCGCCATCTTCGTGACGCCGTCGTCGATGCCGTGCCGGATCAGCACGGGCAGGAGCAGCCCCATGCCGGCGTCGACGGCGACCAGTCCCAGGCTCACCAGCAGCGCGGCCCCGAAGCCGTGGAGCAGCCTGCGCAGGCCGTACGACTTCTCCGGGCGCACCGCGCTCGCCTCGTCGATGGCGGGGACGTCGGTGGCCGGGGGCAGCGCGTCGACCTGGGCCAGGAGCTCGGGGGTGGCGGGCATCCCGGCGGCCGCCGTGTCGCGCTGCTCCTCCTTGCGGATCCACAGGGCGGGGGTGACCCCGCGCTCCGCGTCGAACTCCGCGTCGAGCTCCTCCAGGAGCGCGCGGTCGTCCTCCGGCTCCGCCACGACCGCCTTGGGCCGGTGGCCGGGCGAGGTGCCGCCCAACTCGTCGGGGTCGGTGAGCAGCCGGCGGTAGAGCGCGGAGCGGCGCTCCAGCTCCGCGTGCGTCCCGATGTCGGCGAGCCGGCCCCGGTCGAGGACGGCGATGCGGTCGGCGAGACCGAGCGTGGACCGGCGGTGGGCTATCAGCAGGGTCGTGCGGCCCTCCATGACCCGGGCCAGGACCTCGTGGATCTCGTGCTCGACCCGGGCGTCGACGGCGGAGGTGGCGTCGTCGAGGATCAGCAGGCGGGGGTCGGTGAGGATGGCCCGGGCCAGGGCGACGCGCTGGCGCTGGCCGCCGGAGAGGGTGAGCCCGTGCTCGCCGACCTTGGTGTCGTAGCCCTCGGGCAGCTCGGAGATGAAACCGTGCGCCTGGGCGGCGCGCGCGGCCCGCTCGATCTGCTCCTGGGTGGCACCCGGGTATCCGTACGCGATGTTGGCGCCCACGGACTCGGAGAAGAGGAAGCTGTCCTCCGGCACGAGGCCGATGGCGGCCCGCAGCGAGTCCTGGGTGAGCTCGCGGACGTCGTGGCCGCCGACGAGGACGGCGCCGTGGGAGACGTCGTAGAAGCGGGGCAGCAGGAGCGAGACGGTGGACTTGCCGCTGCCGGAGGCGCCGACGACGGCGACCGTCTCGCCCGGGTCGATCGTGAGGGAGAAGCCGTCCAGGACGGGGCGGTCCTCCTCCGCTCCGCTTCCGGGGGTCTCTTCACGCGCGTAGCCGAAGCGGACGTCGTCGAACTCGACGCTCGCGGGGGCGTCGGCCGGGAGCGTCCTGGTGCCGTCCGTCATGGACGGCTCGGTGTCGATCAGCTCCAGGACGCGCTCCACACCGGCCCTGGCCTGCTGGCCGACGGTGAGGACCATGGCGAGCATCCGGACCGGGCCCACGAGCTGGGCGAGGTAGGTGGAGAAGGCGACGAACGTGCCGAGCGTGATCTCGCCACGGGTGGCGAGCCAGCCGCCGAGCGCCAGCATCGCGACCTGGCCGAGCGCGGGGACGGCCTGGAGCGCCGGGGTGTAGCGGGAGTTCAGCCGGATGGTGCGCAGCCGGCCCGCGAAGAGCTTGCGGCTGACCTCGCGGAGCTTGCCGGTCTCCTGCTCCTCCTGGCCGAACCCCTTGACGACCCGGACGCCGGACACGGCCCCGTCGACCACTCCGGCCACGGCGGCGGCCTGGCTCTGGGCGTACCAGGTGGCGGGGAAGAGGCGGGCCTTGGAGCGGCGGGCGATGAACCACAGGGCGGGGGCGACGGCGAGGGCGATCAGGGTCAGGGGCAGCGAGAGCCACGCCATGATCACCAGGGAGATGAGGAAGAGCAGGATGTTCCCGATGGTCATCGGGAGCATGAACAGCAGCCCCTGGATCAGCTGCAGGTCACTGGTGGCGCGCCCGACGACCTGGCCGGTGGAGAGCTCGTCCTGCCGCTTCCCGTCGAGCCGGGTGAGGGTGCCGTACATCTCGGTCCGCAGGTCGTGCTGGACGTCGAGGGCCAGCCGGCCGCCGTAGTAGCGGCGGATGAAGGTCGCGACGTAGACGAGGACGGCCGCCCCGACGAGGAGGCCGGTCCAGACGCCGAGGGACCGGGTGTGACTGCCGACGACGTCGTCGATGATCACCTTGGTGATCAGCGGGACGAGGGCCATCACGCCCATGCCGGCGAGCGAGGACCCGAGGGCCAGGACGACGTTGCGCCGGTAGCGCCAGGCGTACCCGGTCAGCCTCCGTCCCCAGCCGGGCTCCTGGGCGCCCTGCTCCCGGGTGTCCCGCTCCTCCGCGCCCTGTTTCTCCGCGCCCGCCACCCGTGCCTCCTGATTTCGCCCCGTTGCCCCGCCTGACCTACCGCATCTCACCAACGCGGCCGGCAGCGGATTTCATCCTTCCGCAACAATTCCCGGCCGATGGGCGGAGGCGTGGGGGGCGGTGGACCTAGGACTCGTGGTCAACAGGACGGGAGGTGCCACCCGTACGCGCGATAGCGCAACAACTATCCGCGTTATACCTTGAAGTATCTATACCTTCCAGAATATGGATAGCCCCTACACCGTCGAGATCGAACCCGAGGTTCGACTGTGGCTGATGAATCTGCGCGACGACGACTACCTCGCGGTCGAGCACATCGCCGACCTGCTGCGCGACCGTCCGACCACCCTGGGAGAGCCGTACTCCCGGCACCTCGGCGAAGGAGTCCGGGAGCTGCGCTTCTCACTGGGCTGCAACCGGGACGCCACAAGAATTTCCTACTGGCTGGCGCCCGGCCGGAGAATCGTCCTGCTCACCGTCTTTCGCAAGACGCGGCAGAGGGAGAGCGCGGAAGTGGCACGCGACAAGCGAACAAAAGCGCTCTGCGAGGCTGCGCACGAAGCCACGCTCGACGTGTACACCCGCACCACAGAGGCAGAGACGAAGGAGTGGTAATGGTCAGCCACGCCCACTGGAAGATGGCCCGCGACAGGAAGGTCGCCCAGGGAATCGCGGAGGACCCCGCGACGGAGAAGCTCCGCGCGGCGATCGCCCTCCGGTACGACGTGGGGCAGGCCGTCCACGACCGGCGGGCCGAGTGCGGTATCTCGCAGACCGAACTGGCTCGACGGGCGGGAATGACGCAACCGCAGGTCTCCAAGCTGGAGATCGGCGGCACCCTGCCCACCGTGGCGCTGCTTGCCCGGCTGGCACGGGCGATGGATGCGACGTTCAGCTTGGAGGCCGACGGAGAGGGTTTCCGGATGGCGTTCACCGCGGCCGGATCATCGGATGCGGGTCCGTCCGTGTCCGCAGCCGTCGAGGCCACGGACACGGACGCGAAGCGGACGGCCGCCGGCTGAGGCGCTCTTCCACTACAGGTGCGTCGGCTCGAACATCCTGAGCAGCGCGGGGAGCACCACGACCGACGGGCCGGGGGCCGCGAGGGCCTTGGCGAGGTCGGCGGCCAGGGACTCCGGCGACGTACGCACCGCGGGTACGCCGAAGGACTCGGCGAGGGCGACGAAGTCCGGGCGGGAGAGCTCGGTCGCGGTGGCCTCGCCGAAGGCGCCCGTCATGTACTCGCGCAGGATGCCGTAGCCCCCGTCGTCGACGATCAGCCAGGTGACGGGCAGGTCGTACTGCCGCGCGGTGGCGAGCTCGGCGATGGAGTACATCGCGCCGCCGTCACCGGAGACGGCCAGCACCGGCCGGGTGCGGTCGGCGGCTGCCGCGCCGAGCGCAGCCGGGAAGCCGTAGCCGAGGCCGCCCGCGCCCTGCGCCGAGTGCATGGTGTTCGGGTGGCGGGCGTCGAAGGCGGACCAGGCCCAGTAGGCCAGGATCGTCATGTCCCAGAAGCTGGGGGACGTGTCGGGCAGCGCCTCGCGCACGGAGGCCAGCACCTGCTGCTCCAGCGTGAGGTCCTGCGCCGCGATGCGGTCGTGGACCCGCTCCAGGAGCTCGCGCACCCGGTCGGTCGCCGTGGCGTCCTCGCGGGGCTCCACCGCCTCCAGGAGGTCGGCGAGTGCTTCGCGGGCGTCGGAGTGGATGCCGAGTGCGGGGTGGTTGGACTCCAGCTTCCCGGCGTCGGCCTCGATCTGGATCACCCGGCCGCGCGGGGCGAACGTGTGGTAGTTCGACGAGAGCTCGCCGAGCCCGGAGCCGACGACCAGCAGCACGTCGGCGGACTCCAGGAAGTCCGTGGTGTACCGGTCCTCCAGCCAGGACCGGAGGGAGAGCGGGTGCTCCCAGGGGAAGGCGCCCTTGCCGCCGAAGGTCGTGACGACCGGGGCGTCGATCTTCTCCGCGAGCGCGCGCAGCTTGCCGGCCGCGTCGGACCGGACGACCCCGCCGCCGGCGATGATCACCGGGCGTTCGGCGTTCGACAGCAGGTGGGCCGCGACGAGGGTGAGCTCCGGGCGCGGGTACAACGCGCGGGGGGTGGCGTCGAGGGCGCTGACGACGGGCAGGACCGTCCCGGCGAGCAGGACGTCCTGCGGGATCTCCACCCAGACCGGGCCGTGCGGGGCGGTCAGCGCGGACTCCCAGGCGGCGGCGATCGCGGAGGGGATCTGTGACGCCGTGCGGACGGTGTGCACGGACTTCACGATGTCGCGGACGGACGCCTTCTGGTCGCGCAGCTCGTGCAGGTATCCGTGACGTCCGCCGCCGAGCCCCGCGGTGGGGATCTGGCTGGAGATCGCCAGCACGGGTGCCGACGCGGCGGCCGCCTCCTGGAGCGCGGCCAGGGAGGTCAGGGCGCCGGGACCGGTGGAGAGCAGCAGGGGCGCCACCTCACCGGTGATCCGGCCGTAGGCGTCGGCGGCGAAGCCCGCGTTGTTCTCGACGCGCAGCCCGACGTACGAGAGCGAGGAGCGGCGCAGCGCGTCGAACATGCCGAGCGCGTGCTGGCCGGGCAGCCCGAAGACGGTGGTGGCGCCGAGGCCCTGGAGGGTCTCGACGACCAGGTCACCGCCGTTGCGGCCGGGCGGCACGTGCAGCGCCGCCTCCGCCTGCGCGGCGGTGAGCCGCGGCCGGTCGTCGTGGTCGTGGCTCACTTGGTGCGGCCCTCCGCGATCTGGCGGGACATGATCGTCGTCAGCTCGTACGCCGTGTGGGAGGCGGCGACGGAGGTGATCTCCGCGTGATCGTACGCCGGGGCGACCTCGACCAGGTCGGCCGAGACCAGGTGGCAGGAGGAGAGTCCGCGCAGGATCTCCAGGAGTTCGCGGGAGGTGAGGCCGCCGGCCTCGGGGGTGCCGGTGCCGGGGGCGTGCGCGGGGTCCAGGACGTCGATGTCGATGGAGATGTAGAGCGGGCGGTCGCCGATGCGCTGCCGCAGCTGGTCGGCGATCTCGTCGACACCGCGCCGCATGACGTCGGCGGAGGTGACGATGCCGAAGCCCATCTTGGCGTCGTCGGTGAGGTCCTGCTTGCCGTAGAGCGGGCCGCGGGTGCCCACGTGGGACAGGGCCTCCGTGTCGAGGATGCCCTCCTCGACGGCGCGGCGGAACGGGGTTCCGTGGGTGTACTCCGCCCCGAAGTAGGTGTCCCAGGTGTCCAGGTGCGCGTCGAAGTGCAGCAGGGCGACGGGCCCGTGCTTCTTGGCGACGGAACGCAGCAGGGGCAGCGCGATGGTGTGGTCGCCGCCGAGCGTCATCAGCCGGGCGCCGGTCGCGAGCAGGTCGTCGGCGGCGGCCTCGACGGTCTCGACGGCCTCGTTGATGTCGAAGGGGTTCGCGGCGATGTCACCGGCGTCGGCGACCTGGGCGAGGGCGAAGGGCGAGGCGTCCTGCGCCGGGTTGTAGGGGCGCAGGAGGCGCGAGGCCTCCCGGATGGCGTTGCCGCCGAAGCGGGCGCCGGGGCGGTAGGAGACACCGGTGTCGAAGGGCACGCCGACGACGGCGACGTCGGCGGAGCCGACCTCGTCGAGCCGTGGCAGCCGGGCGAACGTCGCGGGTCCGGCGTACCGCGGGATGCGGGAGGAGTCGACGGGGCCGCGCGGCGTCTCGTTGCTGCTCATGGGTGCGGGTGCCTTTCGTTCGGTGATGCACGCCTTGTGGGCGTTCATACGGTATTCAGTCTGCCAGGGCCCGTTCGGGGCCCGGTTTCGGTGGCCGCCGGTCAGACGGTGACCGGGTCCGGGGTGGCCGGCTCCTCGGCCCCGCGCCCGGCAAGCCGTTCGCGCCAGGCGCTCAGCACGGCGGCGTCGGTCGGCTTCGTCGCCAGGGACACGACGACGTACACCGCGAGCGAGGCGAGCAGCCCGTAGTAGACCGGCTCGTTGGCGAGGATCCCGAATCCCGCCATCAGCCCGATCACCGAGGCACCGCCGACGGCCACCGCGGCGAGCGCGCCCGCCGCCGTGCCCCGGCGCCAGAGCAGACCGCCGAGGATCGGCACGAGCAGCCCGCCGACCAGCAGGTTGTAGGCGACGGTCAGTGCCTCGACGACGTTGTTGAGCGCGATGGCGATCACGATGACGGCGACGCCCATGAGGAGGATGAAGGCGCGGTTCCCCTTCACCTCGTCCCGCTCCCCCTCGCCCTCCTTGGCGACCACGCCCCGCAGCCGCGACCAGATGTCGTTGTTGGCCACGGTCGCGCAGGCGATGAGCGCTCCGGAGGAGGTCGACATCACCGCGGCGAGCGCGGCGGCCAGCACCAGGCCCCGCACACCGACCGGCAGTTCGTCCTTCACGATCGTCGCGAACGCGGCGTCGGCGCTGGGCAGCTTCGGGTACATCACCTTGGCGGCGGTGCCGATGACGGCGCCGGCGAGCGCGTACACCAGGCAGTAGGTACCGGCGACGGTCCCGCCCCAGCGGGCCGTGCTGTCGCTGCGGGCGGTGAACACGCGCTGCCAGATGTCCTGTCCGATCAGCATGCCGAAGGTGTAGATCAGGACGTACGTGAAGATCGTCTCGCCGCCGATGCCCAGCGGGTCGAAGTACTCGGTGGGCAGCTTCGCCTTCATCTCGCTGAAGCCGCCGGCCTTGACGACGGCGATCGGCAGGAGCAGGAGCAGCACGCCGATCGTCTTGACGACGAACTGCACCATGTCGGTGATCGTGATCGACCACATGCCGCCGAGCGTCGAGTACGCGACGACGATGGTGCCGCCCAGGACGATCGCGACAGTCCGGTTCACGTCGAACAGGACGTCGAAGATGGTGGCGTAGGCGATGGTCGAGGTGACCGCGAGCATCAGCGTGTACGCCCACATGACGACACCGGAGATGACCCCGGCCCTGCCGCCGTAGCGCAGGTCGAGCATCTCGGAGACGGTGTAGACCTTCAGCCGGGCGATGCGGGCGGAGAAGAAGACGGACAGGGCGAGCAGTCCGAGGCCGATGGTGAAGACCATCCAGGCGCCGGAGAGCCCGTACTGGTAGCCGAGGCCCACGCCGCCGATCGTCGAGGCACCGCCGAGGACGATCGCGGCCATGGTGCCGGAGTACATCCAGGGGCCGAGCCGCCGTCCGGCGACCAGGAACTCGCTCTTGGACCGGGCGCGGCGCATGCCCCACCAGCCCATGGCGAGCATCCCGGCCAGATAGACGACGATCACCGCGTAGTCGACAGCCATGGGCTTCCTCCGTCTCGTTTTCCGCTCAGGGGCCGGATGTGGTGTTGGAGACGGTAGGTGGCCGGAAGCCGACGCTGAAGTGTACGTTTCCTCCATCCTCACTCCGCAGAGTGGATGGAACATCCATGCCGGACTCCCCCGCCGGGCCCCCCACCCCGCCCATCCCGCTGACCGAACTGCTGGCCCGGGAGGAGCTGGGCCTGCGCCGCATCGCCGGCCCGGAACACGCGGACCTGCTGTGGGTGCACACCTCGGAGATGGCCGACCCGTACCCGTACCTGCTCGGCGGCGAACTGCTGCTCACGGCGGGGGTGCAGCTGGCGGACGCGGACACCTACGTCGCCCGGCTCGCGCAGGCGGGGGCGTCGGCGCTGGGCTTCGGGGTGGCACCGGTGCACGACACGGTGCCGCGCGCCCTGGTGGAGGCGTGCGAGCGCCACGGCCTGCCGCTGATCGAAGTGCCGCCCGAGACCCGGTTCACCGCGATCGCGCGGGCGGTCTGGCGGCTCATGGCGGAGGCCCGGCACCGCGAACTGCGCCGGGTGACCCGGGCCCAGCAGGCCCTGGCGACGGCCGCGGCCCGCCCCGATCCCGTACCGGCGGTGCTGCGGCAGCTCGCCGTGCAGCTGGACGCCCGGGCCGAGCTGCTCACGGCGGACGGCGGGGTGCTGCACGCGGCGGGCGGGCACGCGGCACCGGACGTACGGACGGCGCTGGCCCGACTGGCCCGGGTGGTGTCACCGGCGGCCCCCTCGTCCCCCTCCCGGAAGCCGAGCCCGTCGTCCGCGACCGACACCCGAGGCGGCACCCATCTGTTCGCCTACGCCCTCGGCGGGGGCCAGGGACTGGTCCTCACCCTGGCGACACCCCGCCGCGACTCCGGTGACCACACCGTCGCGGGGATCGCCGTCGTGCTGCTGTCCCTGCTCACCGCCCCCCACCAGGGCGCAGACGCGGCGGGCCGTTCGGCCGCGCTCGTACGCCTCCTCCTGGGCGCGGCACCGCAGGACGTCGCACCGCTGCTGGGCGACGGGGACAACGACGACTGGACGGTGGTCCACGCCCGGCGGGCCGACGGCACCCCGCCCGGCTCGCTGAACGCGGGAGCCCTGGGCGCGGCGCTGGGTTCGGCGCTGTCGGACTTGGACCGGGAGACCGTACGGGTGCTGCTCCCCGGTCACCAGGGGGCGGTTGCCCCCCAGCCCGGCTGGACCCTCGGCGTCTCGGGCCCTTCCACGGTCGCCGCCCTGCCCGACGCCGACACCCAGGCGTCCCGCGCCCTGGGCCACGCGGAGGCGACCCGCACCCCGCTCGGCAACCACCGGCCGGGCGCCGGGGGCCTGGCCGACCTCGTCCCCGCCGACCGCGCCGAGGCCCACGCCCGAGCCCTGCTGGCCCCGCTCACCGAACCGCTGGCCGAGACGCTGCGCTGCTGGCTGAGCCTGCACGGCAGCTGGGACCGCACGGCGGTGGCGCTCAAGGTCCACCGCAACACGGTCCGCCAGCGCATCGCGCGGTGCGCGGCGCTGCTGGACGTGGACCTGGACGACATGGACGTGCGGACCGAGCTGTGGTTCGCGCTGCGGCAGGGATGACCGGCCGGACGCGTCCCGAGCCCTGGCGCCGGGATCGGCCCGGGATCCCCCGGCCCGGCGACCTGATCATCTATTAGAATGAGATCACGTACGTGGGCATGTACCTCGGAGGCGCACTTATGGTCCACGTTCCACGACCCGGGCACACGACGGCACCGGCCGACTCACCGCCGGTCATCGGCGCGGACACGGAGTCCGAGCGGATCGCTCAGGCACTGGCACCCCGTGACAGGGGAAACCTTCCCGCACTCAGCGCACAGCCACTCATCCGCCTCGACGCCTACGTGGCGGAGGACGGCTCGACGGTGGTCAACGGCCACCTCCTGACGATGGGCGGCACCCGCCCGCCCAACGAGGCGATCCTCGACGCCGTGGCCATGTTCGCCCGCACCCTGGGGACGCCGGTGGCGGCGACCGTCATCGACCGCAGCGTGCGCCAGGTCGCGCGGCTCCGGGTGCATCCCGACGGCTCCAGCCGGACCATCGCCGAGGAGGAGGACCTGCCTCCCGGGCGCGAGCGAACCACCGCCGAGGAGCGGACGTTCCCACCGCTCGCCCGGGTCGAGCGGATCATCCAGCACGCGAAGCGCGAGGAACTGCACGCCGCGTTCGTCCTCGCCGGCGCGCTGCGGGAACACCTGACCCTGCGCCGGGGCGCGGAGGACGAACTGTCGCTGGAGGCACGGGCGATCGAGGCGTACATCGCCTTTCGCCGCGGCGACTACTCGACCTCCACAGGACTCGCGTTGACCGTCGCACGCATCCGCTGCGGCAGCGATCTGCACCGGGCCGTGCCCGAGGTGGCCCGCGCCACCGCGGCGTGGCAACGGCTCCAGGACCAGACTCAGGTGGCGACCAGAGGACAGGAACTGCTGCACATGTGGGAGAAGTTGTCCGCGGAGGGATTACTGCGGGAACCGTCCCACCGCGCCATGGCCCAGGCCGTCCGCAGCCGGATGGAAAGGGGCACTCAGTACCCGGAGACCCCGGCCACCGCCCCTGCTCCCGCAGCCCTGCCCGCGGCACCGGAGGCCGTCGCCCCCGAGGACGCACCTCTCGCACCCACTCGGAGAGGACTGCGGCGCTTCACCAGGCTGATAGGGCGATCGGAGGGCTGAACCCGGACCACGACGCGTGAACGTCCGAGGAGCGACCGCCTCGGCGCACCCTCTCCGGCTTCAGGAGCGGAAGCCGATGACGCCGTATCCAGGTCGTGCTTCCGCCTGCCGCATCCAGTCGAGGCACTGCATGACGGCGTCCACGACCTCGGGTTCCAAGGGCGGGGCCTGCCCCGACTCGTCCACCGCGCGCTTGGTGGCCTCGAACTGCCGGAGCGCTTCGGCGATCGCCTCCGGCGCCCACTCCCCGCAGCCCGGCGTGTAGGCGTACGGCAGGGGTGCGGGCGGAGCGCCATGGCCGAAGTCGTCCACGGACACGGCGGTGACACCCAGGGCTCGCAGACCCTGATCGACGACCGACAGCCAGTCGCCCCTGTGCGGAGTGAAGCAGTCGTTGGGCAGGAACGAACCGCTGAGCTCGCAAAGCCGCCGGTAGGCGTAGCCGTACTGGAAGGCGTGGTTCCGGTCCTCGCTGAAGGGCCCGCCGTAGATGACCGCGCGCAGCGCCTCGTCCGCGGTGGGTGCGCCTTTCTCTATCTCGTGACGGTGATAGTCGTCGTCACGAGCCAGGTCATCCCTGAATCCACCGCGTACCGCCGTCAGGAAGTCGTCGTCACGGCAGCCGATCAGGGCGTTCGTAGCGGCCACGTCGAGCAGGTAGAGACTCAGGGAGGAACTCATGGGGCCACGCTAAGCGATGCCCGGGGCCGTCCCGCGAGAGGTACCGGCCACGCGGAGAAAATGGGGAGGATGCCCCGGCAGGAGTCTGCTAGACATACGAATTCACTCCCAGCCTCCAGGATT
Organism: Kitasatospora papulosa; assembly: GCF_000717245.1. GTDB lineage: Bacteria > Actinomycetota > Actinomycetes > Streptomycetales > Streptomycetaceae > Streptomyces > Streptomyces papulosus. The sequence goes on along the minus strand of NZ_JNYQ01000001.1, from coordinate 298,228 downwards.
TGGATGCCATGCCCCGCGCCGTCACACTCATCCGTTCCACCTCCCTCTCCGACGTGGCCGAGTACGCCTACGCCGCCACCGCCCCCGCCGAGGCCCGGCTTATCTTCCTCGCCGGTGCGTGCCCGCTGAACGAGGACGGTTCGACGGCGGCGGTGGGCGACTACGCGGGCCAGGCCGCGAAGGCGTTCGAGAACATGCGCACCGCCCTCACCGACGCGGGCGCCTCCCTGGAGGACGTCATCAGCACGCGGGTGCTCGTCGCGTCCTCGCGGCAGGAGGACCTGGTGGCCGCATGGGGCGTGGTCCGGGCCGGCTTCGGCGACCACGACGCCCCGAGCACCCTGTTGGGCGTCACGGTCCTCGGGTACTACGACCAGCTCGTGGAGATCGAGGCGGTCGCAGCGGTGCTCGACGACTGAGAGCCGTCGCCGCTCAGCGCTCGGGGCCGGCACCCGGAGCCGCGAGGCGCGCACCCCGGCTCCGGGCGATCCGGTGCACGTCGCGCAGCGACTCGGCCAGGCGCGCCACCACGTAACGGAGTTGCGCTGCGGTCACCTGCCGGTCGTCGAGCATGTCGGCGGCGTGGGCGAGGAGTTCGGCCGCCATGTCGAGCTGAACGCTCTCGACGTCGTCCGCGACCCGGGAGACGTGCCCCGTGCCGCCGCCGAGGACGTAGCAGGGCTTGCCCTCCGGACCGGCCCACGGCAGCAGTCGTGCCGACTCGGGGATGCGGCGGGTCATACGATCCGCCCCAGACCGCACCCCGGGCAGGGCCTGATGTCGATCCCGTACATCGCGAGCCACAGCGGGCGCTCCCGCAACGACTCGGACGACACAGGCGCGGGAGGAGGGGGCACCCGGAAGTCCGCAGGGACCGGCGGGACCGGCTGAAGGCGACGCAGCAGCGCCTCAAGGATGCGGATGGTGCAGTGCAGCACGTCGTCAACTCCGTTGCGTGGACGGGCGATGCGCGAGGTCGCGTCCTGGGGCCGGGACCTGGCCATCTGTCGCTGAGTAGCGACCCACTCACAGAGTGGGACGGGCGACGCTAGGCTCGCCAGGGGGTCGTTGGTGACAAATGGTTCGTCACACTGGAGCTGACGTTGAGTAACAGCTATGGGGACTGGTTCAAGGAACAGCGCGTAGCCGCAGGACTGACCCAGCAGGAGTTGGCGGACGCGGCAGTCATGACGCGTTCGCACATCGCGCACATCGAGGCGGGACGTCGTATGCCGTCGAAGGAGGACGCGCGACGGCTGGACAAGGCTCTGAACACGGGGAATGTACTGAGCAACTTCCTGCCGGAGGACGACGCGGCGGTAGCCGACTACTTCGAGGCGGCCCGGCAGTTCGAACGCCAGGCAACAATGATCCGCGAATACGCCCTGACGTTCATGCCTGGCATCCTGCAGACGGAACGCTATGCCAGGGCAGTTCTCAGCACCGCGTTCCCTCCCAGGAGTGAAGCGGAATGTGACAGGCACGTTGTCACACGCCTGGAACGAGCCAAGATCCTCACCGATTCGGTGGCACCCGTGGTCTGGGCACTGCTCGACGAGGCGACGCTACGACGTCCGGCCGGCGGCCCGGAGGTCATGGCCGAACAGATCATGCACATGGTCCACCTGGGCGAGTGCGGCCGGGTTCGCGTACACGTCCTGCCCCTGGGCGTCGGCATCCACCCCATCAGCCAGGGCATGCTCTCGCTCATGTCCTTCGAGGATCAGCCGCCTGTCGCGTACAGCGAGGGCCTGTCGACGGGGAAGATTCACGAATCTCCGGCCGTTGTCGCCCGGTTGCAGGACATCTACGCTCTCGCATTGAGCGACGCACTTCCACAGAGAGAGTCACTCGCCATGTTGCGAGCGGCGGCTAAGGACTATGGACATGAGGATTGAACGCGCGATCCCGGACGCGTCCGCGCTGCACGGATGGCGGAGGTCGACGCACAGCGGTCCGGAATCAGGCAGCTGCGTAGAGGTCCTGGACGGCCACCCCTCCGGCGTCCCCGTCCGCGACTCCAAGACGCCCCAGGGGCCCGCCCTGTTGATACCGACCGCAGGCTGGTCGTCCTTCGTCGCCGCCGTCAAGGCCGAGCACTTCTCCGCCTGAGCCGCACTCCCCCGCCCCGGCTGGAGTCGCGGGCAGGCAGGGTGTCCGAGTGGTCCCGATCGGGGGCACGTCGAACGTCGGGGAGCCGGCCGTCGCCCAGGCCGGACCGCGTAAGCCTCGCGGCCGCCTGAACCGCTCACCACGCCCGGGCGGGCCCGCAGCACACAGCCCGGTCGGGCCCGCAACGGACAGCGCGCGGCCCGCCCGAAATGTCGCCCTTTCCAGCATGCGCAACCGGGGGTTGACCATTCCTTCTCCCGCCCCTAGGTTTCTCGCAACCCGCTGGTACATCGATTAACCATTCTGGTTAACGTCCTGGTTGGAGACATCCCGCTGTGCGCTCACCCCTGAGTCGGCGCGGTTTCCTTGCCGCTGGTTCCGGCCTCGCCGCCGCTGCCGCGCTGCCCGCAATGTCCGGCTGTTCCACGCTCGCCTCGGCCGATTCCGACCCCGGCACGCTCGTCGTCCACACCCAGCTCGGCACCACCGCGCCGGGCTCGCCCACGTACACCGCCGCCGTGAAGGACTTCGAGAAGGAGAACCCGGGACTCCGGGTCAAGAACCTCGTCAACGGCGACGACCTCCCCCAGGTCTACGAGACCTCACGGCTGGCCCGTAAGGAGCCGGACGTGGTCATGGTCAACCTGTACGACAAGACGCTCGCCTGGACCGACGTCGGCGCCACCGTCGACGTGAAGGACTACCTGGACGACTGGGGCCTGCGCGACCGCGTCCTGCCCGCCGCACTCACCGAGTGGACCGACGACGAGGGCAGGATCCGCGCCTTCCCCTACTTCGCCGCCAACTGGCCGGTCGCCTTCAACACCCACCTGCTCGACCGCGCCGGTGTCGGCGCGATCCCCACCACCGGGGACCAGCTCATCGGTGCCGCGCGGAAGCTGCGGGCCAAGGGCATCGCACCGGTGACCGTCGGCGGCAACGACTGGACGGGGCAGAAGCTGCTCGCCCAGATCATCCAGACCTTCCTCACCCCGGAGGAGGCCCGGCAGGTCTACACGACCGGGGACTTCAGCGGGAGCCGGGGCGCCCGTGCGGGCATCGACTACTTCGTGACGCTCCGGGACGCCGGTGTCTTCGCCGACAAGGCGCAGGGGCTGACCTCCGACTCGATGACCACGCAGTACAACACGGAGGCGGCGGCCATCCAGTCCGCGATGTCCTCCGCCCTGGCCAAGGTCCCGGCGAAGACGGCCGGGCACACCGAGATCGGGGGCTGGCCGCTCGCTCCGGGCGCCGCCCACGAGAAGCCGACCATCCTGCGCTCGTTCACCCTCATCGGCTTCTGGATCAGTCCCAACGGCGTCAGGAAGCTGTCCTCGGTCGAGAAGTTCGTCCGCTTCATGTACCGCCCCGACATCGTGTCGCGCTTCATCACCGAGAGCGGCCGGGACATGGCACTGGTGACCGACACGGTCAGCAAGGACTTCCCGCTGGTCGCCGAGGCCCAGCAGCTCGGCGACCGGGTCGGCCAGGCGCTCCTGCCCGACCTCTACGTCCCGCCGACCGCGACCCAGCCGCTGATCACCGCGACCAGCACCGCCTTCACCCGGGGGACGAGCGCGGCCTCCGTGCGCTCCGCCCTGGAATCCGCCTACCGCACGGCCTGATCCGCGCGCCCGAGCCTTTGCGAGTCCTCCTATGACGATGCTCTCGTCCGCCCCGGGCGGCGCCTCGGTCCGCGGACCGGTCACTCCCCCGCCGTCCGCCTCCGTCACGAAGCGCCGTACGCAGGGCGGGGTCATCCTCGCCGTGCCCGCGCTGGCCTGGTACCTGGTCTTCAGGGTCGGCCCGCTGGTCGCCATCTTCGTCATCGCGGCCCTGCACTGGCCGGGCATGCTCCAGCCGGTGTCGTTCGCCGGTACCGGCAACATCAGCGCGGTCCTGGACGACCCGGTCTTCTGGGACGCCGTGCAGAACACCGCCGTGCAACTCGTCGTGGCCGTGCCGCTGATGATCGTCGGCGCGTACATGCTCGGGTACTACGTCGCCCAGAAGCCGCCGGGGCACCGCGTCCTGCGGTACCTGCTCTTCATCCCCGGGCTGATCTCCACCCCCGCCAAGGCGATGGTGTTCTACGCGGTCCTGTCCCCGGACGGCCTGCTCAACGGCGCTCTGGACAAGGTGGGCCTCGGCTCGATGACCGACGCCTGGCTCGCCTCGCCGTCCACGGCGCTCGGCTCCCTCATCCTCCTGGACGTGTGGAGCGGCATCGGGTTCACCGCCGTGCTGTTCGCGGCCCGGCTCGGCAGCGTGCCGGACGAGATCGGTGAGGCCGCGCAGCTCGACGGGGCCGGTCACTGGCGCGCCATGTGGCGCATCCACTTCCCCGTCATCCGCGACTTCGTCGGCGTCGTGACGATGCTCCAGTTCCTCTGGACGCTGTTCGGCTCCGCGCAGAACGTCCTGCTGCTGACCCAGGGCGGCCCGGGGAGCTCGTCGACGACGTTGTCCTTCCTCGTCTACCAGAAGGCGTTCATCGCGGCCGACCTCGGCTACAGCCAGACCGTCGGAGTGGTCCTCTTCCTGGTGGGACTGGCCGGGCTGCTCACCATCCGTCGCGTCTTCCGCCAGAACTACTGATCGGAGCAGGTCCCATGAAGTTCGGAAGGTCCTGGCTGCCGGCGCACATCTTCGCCTGGCTGTACATGGTGCTGCTGGTCGTCCCCCTCTACTACCTGCTGGTCTCGGCGTTCAAGACGAACGACCAGATCTTCGGGAGCCCGTTCTCCCTGCCCACCTCCTTCTCCACCGCCAACTTCACCGAGTCGTTCTCCTCCGCGCACCTCGGGCCGGCGATCCTCAACTCGATGCTCGTGACCGCGCTGGCGCTGGTGCTCACCCTGGCGCTCGCGATACCCGCCGCGTTCGCCATCGCGCGTGCCGAGGGCCGTCTCGGGGCCCTGGTGGAGCGGGTGTTCTCGCTGGGCTTCCTGATCCCCACGTTCGCGGCCCTCTTCCCCACGTTCCTGCTGGCCGCCGCCACCGGGCTGTTCCACACCCGGGCGTTCATGGTGCTGTTCCTGCCGGCCACGGCGATGCCGCTGTCCGTCGTCATCCTCGTGCAGTTCATGCGGACGATCCCGCGCGAGATGGAGGAGGCGGCGCGGATGGACGGGGCGTCCACCTTCGCCGTCCTGCGGCACGTCTACACGCCGATGTGCATGCCGGGCATCGCGACGATCCTGCTGCTGAACTTCCTGACCTTCTGGAACGAGTACCTCTACTCGCTGGTCATCATCGGTCCCGACCCGGACCTGCGGACGGTGCAGGTCGCCCTGCCGACGCTCAAGTCCCTGACGGGGACGGACTACGGCATTCTTACCGCGGGCACGGTGCTGACCCTGGTCCCGGTCTGGGTGGTCTACACCGTGCTCCAGAAGCGGATGCAGCAGGCCCTCGTCAGCGGAGCGGTGAAGATGTGAACAAGCGTCTCGAAGGGCGTGCTCCCGCGCGCCCCACGATCAAGGCCGTGGCCGCCGCCGCGGGGGTGTCGACCGCGGCGGTCTCCCAGGCCGTCAACGGCACCGGCCGGATCTCGGAGGCCACCCGCCGCCGGGTCCTGGACGCGGCCACGGAGCTCGGCTGGTCCCCCAGCGCCTCCGCGACCGCGTTGCGCCGGGCCCGTACGCGCACGATCGCGCTCGTCGTCCGGCGGCCCACCGACGTGCTGGGCTCCGACCCGCACTTCAGCGAGCTGATCACCGGTCTGGAGGGAGAGCTCGCCCCGCGCGGCTACGGTCTGCTGCTCCACCTGGTCGCCGACATGGCCCAGGAGAGCGCGCTGTACGAACGCCTGGTCGCCGAGGGCCGTATAGACGGCGCCGTGCTGACCGACGCCCGCGCCGACGACCCGCGTCCGGACCTGCTGCGCGGCCTCGGGCTGCCCGCCGTGCTGCTGGGCGCCCCCGACGCCGGATCGCCGGTGCCCCGGGTGGGCCTGGGGCAGCAGGGGGCCGGCATACGGGAGGCGGTCGGCCATCTGCTGGAGCTCGGCCACCGGCGGGTCGCGTACGTCGCGGGACCGGCCGAACTGCTGCACACCCGGCTGCGCCTAGCCGCGTTCGAGGAGGCCCTCGCAGGGGCGGGGCTGAGCCCGGTCGCCGTGCGGCACAGCGACTTCACCGAGCGGGCCGCCGTCGACGTCACCGAGGAACTGCTCGCCCTGCCCGGCCGCCCGACCGCGCTCGTGTTCCCCAACGACTCCATGGCCGTCTGCGGCATCGGCACGGCGCAGCGCTCCGGGCTCCGCGTGCCGGACGACCTGTCGGTGGTCGGCTACGACAACCTCTCGCTCGGCCGCTGGGTCCACCCCCGGCTGACCACCGTCGACCAGCAGGTGCAGCGCGTCGGTGCGGCCGCCGCGCGCACCCTCCTCGCCGGCTGCGGCGAGGACGTGCCCCCGCCCGTGCTCGACGGCCGCCCGCGTCTGGTCGTACGCGAGTCGACCGGCCCCGTGCCGTCCCCGACCTGAACCACCGCACCGCACCCTCACCCCCCGCACAGCGAAGAGGACCTGTAGAACCATGCGACGCCACAGCGCCCAGCTCACCCACGACTCCGCCGTCCTCCCGTGGCTCGGCGCCAACTTCTGGTCCCGTACCGGTGGTCCGCTGATGTGGCGGAACTACGAGCCGAGGACGGTGCGCGAGGAGCTGGGTGTGCTCAGGGAGCACGGTCTGAACATGACCCGGTCCTTCTTCTACTGGCCCGACTTCCATCCGGAGCCGGGTCGGATCGACGAGGAACTCTGCGACCGGTTCCGCGACTTCCTGGACGCGCACCACGAGCTGGGCATGGGCACGGTCCCCACCTTCATCGTCGGCCACATGTCGGGGGAGAACTGGGACCCGGCCTGGCGCGGGGACCGGGATCTGTACGAGGACGTGTGGCTCGTCGGCCGGCAGGCGTGGTTCGTCTCGCAGATGACCCGCCGTTTCAAGGACCACCCGGCGGTCACGGGCTGGCTGATCACGAACGAGATGCCCGGCTACGGCCGGATCTACCAGGTCGACCCGCCGTCGAGCGATGTCGTCACCGCCTGGGCGCAGTTCATGTGCGACGCCGTGCGCGCGGCGGGCGGCACCCAGCCGGTGTCGCTCGGTGACGGAGCCTGGGGCATCGAGGTGACCGGCCGCGACAACGGTTTCTCGCTGCGGGAGACCGCCGAGTACGTCGACTTCGTGGGGCCGCACGTCTACCGCTCGGACACGGACCGGCCGCGCCAGCACTACCGGGCCGCGTTCGAGTGCGAGCTGGCCGCCGTCACGGGGCAGCCGGTCGTCCTGGAGGAGTTCGGGCTCTCCACCGACGTCGTCTCCGCCGCGAACGCCGGGATCTTCTACCGGCAGACGCTGCACAACTCGCTGCTCGGCGGGGCGACCGGCTGGATGGCGTGGAACAACACGGACTACGACGACCTGTGGGAGCAGTCGCCGTACGACCACCATCCCTTCGAGATGCACTTCGGGATCACCGACAGCTCCGGGCGCCCCAAGGAGCCGCTGCGCGAGCTGGCGTCCTTCGCGAAGGTCCTGGAGCGGGTCGACTTCCCGCGCTGCCGCCGCACCGACGCGGACGCCGCGCTCGTGGTGCCGTCCTTCCTGGAGCGCGGGTACCCGTACAGCCGGCCCGCTGACCGTCCGCTGATCTTCAGCTCGCTGCACCAGGGCTACGTGGCGGCGCGGGGCGCCGATCTGCCGGTGGCGTTCGCCCGTGAGGCGGACGGGCTGCCGGACGACGCCTCGCTGTACCTGCTGCCCTCGACCCGTCAGCTCACCACCCGCACGCGCCGGGACCTGGAGCGCCGGGCCAGGGAGGGGGCGACGGTCTACCTGTCGTTCTGCTCGGGCGAGTACCCGACGACCCGCGGCCCGTGGTTCCACGACCTGGACGGGCTGTTCGGGGTGGAGCTCCAGCTGTCCTACGGGATCGCGGAGCCGATCGAGGACGACGTCCTGGAGATGACGTTCACCGAGGACTTCGGGTCGATAGCGGCGGGTGAGGTGCTGACGTTCCCGGTCGCGGGCAACGAGGACAGCCGTGCCTATCTGCCCGTCGTCCCGGACGGCGCGCGGGTCGTCGCGACGGACGCGCACGGCCGTCCGGCGCTGCTGCGGTACGAGACGGGCGCGGGCAGGACGGTCCTGGCGACGTATCCGCTGGAGCACATGGCGGCGCGCACCGCGCGCGCCAATCCGGAGCGGACGCACCGGCTGTACGCGGCCCTGGCCGAACTGGCGGGCGCCGCGCGCCCGGTGACGGTCGAGACCCCGTACGTCAGCGCGGACACGCTGGTGCACGAGGACGGTACGCGTTTCGTGTGGCTGGTGAGCCAGTCCGGCGAGGAGCTGACCGTGCGCCCCGCGGCGGACGGGGAGCTGCGCGAGCTGACCGGCGGGGAACCGGTGCGGGACGTGACGCTGGCCCCGTACGGGGTGCACGTGCTCGAACTGCGCTGATCCGCCCCCGCCCTTCCCTGCTTCCCGATCTCTCGACCTCCCGACCTCCCGACCTCCCGACCTCCCGAGGTGAACCGTTCATGTCCGAGCCGCTGTTCCGCGATCCGGGGATGCCCGTCGCCCACCGGGTCCGCGACCTGCTGTCACGGATGACGCTCACCGAGAAGGTGGGCCAGGTCAACCAGCGGATGTACGGCTGGGACGCCTACGAGCGCACCGCGTCCGGTCACCGGCTGACGGACGCGTTCCGGGCGGAGGTGGCGGCCGGTGACGGGATGGGCGCGCTGTACGGGCTCCAGCGCGCCGACCCCTGGTCCGGTGTGACGGCGGAGACCGGGATCGGCGCGGCGGACGGGGCGAGGGTGGCCGACGCGGTGCAGCGGCACGTCGTCGGGAGCACCCGGCTCGGGATCCCGGTCCTGCTGGTCGAGGAGATGCCGCACGGGCTGCAGGCGCTGGACGGGACGCTGCTGCCGGTCAATCTGGCGGTCGGCGCCACCTGGGATCCTGAGCTGTACGAGGAGGCGGCCCGTCTCGCGGCGGCCCAGCTCAGGGCGCGCGGCGGCCATGTCGCCCTGGTCTCCGCGCTCGACCTGGTGCGGGATCCTCGCTGGGGCCGCGCGGAGGAGTGCTTCGGCGAGGACCCGTATCTGGCGGCCCGGTTCACCGAGGCGCTGGTGCGCGGGGCGCAGGGTCCGGCCGGGGAGGCCATCGGTCCGGACCGTGCGGCGGTGGTGCTCAAGCACTTCGCCGGGCAGGGGGCGACGGTGGGTGGCCGGAACAGCGCCGCGACCGAGCTGGGCCTGCGGGAGCTGCACGAGATCCACCTGGTGGCGGCGCGGGCGGGGGTACGGGCCGGGGCCGCGGGCCTCATGGCCGCGTACAACGAGTTCGACGGCGTCCCGTGCGCGGCGAACCCTCGGCTGCTGACCGGGATCCTCCGGGAGCGGTGGGGTTTCGAGGGGCTGGTGATGGCCGACGGGCTCGCGGTGGACCGTCTGGTGCGGCTGGCGGGTGATCCGGTGGCGGCGGGGGCGATGGCGCTGCGTGCGGGGACGGACCTGAGCCTGTGGGACGACTGCTACCCCAGGCTCGGGGAGGCGGTCCGGCGGGGACTGGTCGAGGAGGCCGCGCTCGACCGGGCGGTGGGCCGCGTCCTCGCGCTGAAGTTCCGCCTCGGCCTCTTCGAGCGTCCGTACACCGTCGAGCAGGTCCCGGATCCCGGAGGTCTGGAGCGGCTGAGCAAGCGCATGGCCCGGGAGTGCGTCACCCTCCTCGCACACGACGGGGTGACGCTGCCGCTGGCGGGCCTCCCGTCCGTGACCCTCGCGGTCATCGGGCCGAACGCCGATTCCGTACCGCAGCAGATCGGCGACTACACCGCGCCGCAGCGGCCGGGCACGGGCGGCGGTGTGCTCGCCGGTCTCCGTGCCGCGGCGCCGGAGGGCACCGAGGTCACCTACGCCCGGGGCTGCGGCCTCGTCGGCGGGGACCTGTCCGGTCTTCCCGAGGCGGTGGCACTCGCCGCCGGGGCCGACGTGGCGGTGCTGGTCCTCGGCGGTTCGAGCGCCCGTGAGCGGGACACCCGGTTCGACGCCAACGGGGCGGCCGTCGTCCTGGCCGGCAATCCGGTGGAGATGACCTGCGGCGAGGGCGTCGACCTGGCCGAACTGGGTCTGCCGGAGGGGCAGTCGGCGCTGCTGGACGCCGTCTCCGCGACCGGGACCCCGGTCGTCGTGGTGCTGGTCCAGGGCCGGCCGCACGCACTGCCCGACCTCACCGGAAAGGCGGCGGCGGTGCTGAGCGCGTGGTACCCGGGGCCGTGGGGCGGGAGGGCCGTCGCCGACGTACTGTTCGGCGAGGCGGAGCCGCAGGGGCGGCTGCCCGTCTCCGTGCCCCGCTCGGCGGCGCAGCTGCCCGTCTTCTACAACGGGAAGGACCACGGCTACCGGGGGTACGTCGACCAGCCCGCCACCGCACGCCACCCCTTCGGGCACGGGCTGTCCTACACGACGGTGGAGTACGGGGAGCCCCGGCTGTCCCTGGCGGCGGCAGGAGTGGACGCGTTCGCCGGGGACGGGGACGGCTCCCGCGCGCCCGTCAGCTGCGAGGTGCGGGTGTCGAACACCGGCGCCCGCCCGGTGCGGGAGACCGTGCAGCTCTACGTGCGCCGGGTGCGCGGCGGCACCACGTGGCCGCGGACGCGCGAACTGCGGGGCTTCGTCCAGGTGGAGCTGGCACCCGGCGAGAGCACCGAGGTCACGTTCCCCGTGGAGGCGGGCACCCTGGCCTCGTTCACCTACGCCGGTGAATGGGCCGTGGAGCCGGGTGAGTTCGCGATCGGCACAGGCCCGTCGTCGCACCGCACCCGGGAAGCCCGGTTCACGGTGACGGCGACCCGGCCATGACCCGGGCACGAGGCCGCCGCGGTCACCAGTCCCGGGTCGCGATGAGCTCCTCCACGTCCGCCCCGGTGAAGCCGTAGGCCATGGCGATCGCCCAGAAGTCCTCGGCTATCTCCTCACGGGCGACCGTCTCGATGTCGCTGCCCGCCGCCTCGAACTCGGCTTCCAGGGCGTTGAACTCCTCGGTCGCCGCGTGCGTGAGCACGTACAGCGCGGTCAGGTCGGCCGGGCGTTCCGCCTCTATCCGTGCGCAGAGCCGGACCAGCACGGCCTTGCCCCGGTCGACGACGTGGTCCGGGAAGTAGGGGTCCCGGTACAGCCCGTCGAGGAACGCGTACTCCGCCATGCGCCGGTCGCTGATCGTCATGCCCCGCCCTGCCGTCGGTCCGTCGGATCACGCCCGTGCGGTGATCCACGGAACCGATGGTGCACCACGCCACTGACAGTGGGGCGGGTGCCAGGGCGGGGGCGCCGTCACTGCACGCGTGCGGAGGACCGTCCGCTGTCCTCGTCGTCCTCGTCGTCGTCGCCGGGGATGTGGACGTCGAAGACGTTGATGTTGATCTCGACGACCTCCAGGCCCGTCATCGTCTCCACCGCGTCGGTCACATGGGTCCTGACCCTGTCGGCGAGTTCGTGGATCGGAATGCCGTACTCGACCTCGATGTCGACGTCGACCGCGGTCTGCTTCTCCCCCACCTCCACCTTCACGCCGCGTCCTCCGCCGGAGGATCCGCCCACGCGTCCCGCCACCGCGCCTATCGCCTTGGACGCTCCGCGGCCCACCGAGTGCACTCCCTCGGTCTCGCGGATGGCGATTCCGGCGATGGTGGCCACCACGCCGTCCGCGATGGTGGTCCTGCCGCGCGTCTTCTCACCCGAACTCCCGCCCGAGGTCTCGAACTCAGCCATGACTGCCTCACAGTGGATCGGTGCGGCGAGGCTGCTCGCGTCCTCACCGGCTCTCATTTCACTGTGCGCCCGCCCGCCGCCCCTCGCCATCGAGACGTACGCAGCGCTCGCGGCGGCCACGCTCCGCGACCGACCGCCACCGGCGTCCCGCGCGGGAGGCGGGCGTGCTGCGCATCACCCTGGACAGCCGCCGTGACCGCCGGGTAACTTTTGACCAGGACTGAGCAAGCGCTTAGCCACTGCGACCGAAGCCGAAGCTGACACCAGGAGGCACCCCGTGCGCCGTACGGTTTACAACGAGGACCACGAGGCGTTCCGGGAGACCATCCGCGCCTTCATCGAGGCCGAGGTCGTCCCCGTCTACGACGAGTGGTTCGCGGCGGGCCAGGCGCCTCGCGACTTCTACTACAAGCTCGCCGAGCTGGGCATCTTCGGCATCGAGGTGCCCGAGGAGTACGGCGGCGCCGGCGAGGAGTCCTTCAAGTTCGAGGCGGTCCTGTACGAGGAGACCGCCCGCGCGGGCATCTCCTTCGGCGGCTCCGGCGTGCACGTCCTGCTCTGCCTGCCGTACCTCAAGGCGTACGCCACCGAGGAGCAGAAGAAGCGCTGGCTGCCGGACTTCGTCTCGGGCAAGTCCATGTACGCGATAGCCATGACCGAGCCGGGCACCGGCTCGGACCTGGCCGGCATGAAGACGACCGCCAAGCTCTCCGAGGACGGCACGCACTACGTCCTCAACGGCGCCAAGACCTTCATCACCGGTGGCGTACACGCCGACAAGGTCATCGTCTGCGCCCGCACGGACGCCCCCAAGGCCGACGACCGCCGCCACGGCATCTCGCTCCTGGTGGTCGACACCAAGTCCGAGGGCTACTCGGTCGGCCGCAAGCTCGACAAGCTGGGCCTCAAGGTCTCCGACACCGCCGAACTGGCCTTCGTGGACGTCAAGGTGCCCGTCGACGACCTGCTGGGCGAGGAGAACAAGGGCTTCTCCTACCTCGGCCAGAACCTCCCCCAGGAGCGCCTGGGCATCGCCGTCGGCGCGTACGCGCAGGCGAAGGCCGCCGTGCGGTTCGCCCAGCAGTACACGCAGGACCGCACCGTGTTCGGCAAGACCGTCGCGTCCTTCCAGAACACCAAGTTCGAACTGGCCGCCTGCAAGGCCGAGGTCGACGCGGCCGAGGCCGTCTGCGACCGCGCGATCGAGGCCCTGGACGCCGGCGAGCTCACCCCCGCCGAGGCCGCGTCGGCGAAGCTGTTCTGCACCGAGGTCGCGCACCGCGTGATCGACCGCTGCCTCCAGCTGCACGGTGGCTACGGCTTCATGAACGAGTACCCGATCGCCCGCCTGTACACGGACAACCGGGTCAACCGCATCTACGGCGGCACCAGCGAGGTCATGAAGTCGATCATCGCCAAGTCCATGGGTCTCTGAGAGCGGCTACGTTTCTCCTCCATGAGCGCAGCACTTGAATCCCTGCTCGATCTGCTCGACCTCGAGCGGATCGAGCAGGACATCTTCCGGGGCACGAGCCGCTCGGCGGTCGTGCCCCGCGTCTTCGGCGGCCAGGTCGCGGCACAGGCCCTGGTGGCCGCCGGACGCACGGTTCCCGAGGACCGGGGCGCCCACTCCCTGCACGCGTACTTCCTGCGCCCCGGGGACCCGGGCGCGCCGATCGTCTACAGCGTGGACCGGATCCGGGACGGGCGGTCCTTCACCACCCGCCGGGTGGTCGCCGTCCAGCACGGGAAGCCGATCTTCCACCTCTCGGCGTCGTTCCAGGCCCACGAGGAGGGCATGGACCACCAGGCGGTCATGCCCTCGGCGCCGGACCCGGAGACGCTGCCGACGGCGGCGGAGCTGCTGCCCCGCCACGCGCACCGCTTCAGCGACCCGCGCATCGTGGACCGGTTGCTGGAGGCCCGGGCGGCCGTCGACCTGCGGTACGTCGACGCGCCGCCGTTCGCCACGGCCGGCGAACCCCGCGAGCCGCGCTCCCAGGTCTGGTTCCGGACCAACGGCAAGCTGGCGGACGATCCGCTGCTGCACGTCTGCATGGCGACGTACGTCTCCGACATGACGCTGCTCGACTCCGTGCTGCTCGCCCACGGGCGCGGCGGCTGGGCGGTCGGCGACGTGGTGGGCGCCAGCCTCGACCACGCGATGTGGTTCCACCGGCCCTTCCGGGCCGACGAGTGGCTGCTCTACGACCAGGAGTCGCCGTCCGCGTCCGGCGGGCGTGGTCTCGGGCAGGCCCGGATCTGGACGGCGGACGGCAAGCTGGCCATCACGGTCATCCAGGAGGGCCTGGTCCGCGTCCCGAGGGACTGAGGCCGCATATTCGGACATACTGCCCACCATGGGTGACGAGCAGACCGAGGGCGGCGAGTCCACGTCCACCGTCGTCGTCGCGGCGGCCGCCAATCTCGGTATCGCGGCGGCGAAGCTGGTGGCAGGCCTGATCAGCAGTTCGAGCGCGATGCTGTCGGAGGCCGCGCACTCGGTCGCCGACACCGTCACCGAGCTGATGCTCCTCACCGCGCTGAAGCGCAGCGAGAAGCCGCCCGACGAGGACCACCCGCTCGGCTACGGCCCCGAGAGGTACGTCTGGGCGATGCTCGCCGCCGTCGCCACGTTCGTCGGGGGCGCGGTGTTCTCCCTGTACGACGGCATCCACACCCTGCTGAAGGGTGAGGAGCTGGGCGATCCGCTCGTGTCGTACATCGTGCTCGCGGTGGCGTTCCTGCTGGAGGGCTTCTCGCTGCGCACGGGGGTACGACAGGTGCGCGGGGAGGCCGCGCGGCTCCGGATGCCCGCCCCGCGCTATCTGCGCCGGACCCCCGACACCGCGGTCAAGGCCGTGGTGATGGAGGACTCGGCGGCCCTGGCGGGGCTGCTGCTGGCGGCCGGCGGTCTGCTCGGCGGGCAGCTGTCCGGTTCCGCGGTGTGGGACGGCGTCGCCTCGGTCCTCATCGGCCTCCTGCTGGTGTACGTGGCGTGGGTGCTGTGCCGGTCCAACGCCCAGCTGCTGATCGGCCGGCCGTTCCCGCCGGACATGCGGGCCGGGGTGCGTGAGGAGCTGCTGTCCGTGCCGCACGTCGTCGAGGTGCTGGAGCTGACCACGCTGATCCAGGGCCCCGCGGAGCTGCTGGTCGCCGCGAAGGTCGACTTCCGGGACGCGTCGACGGCCGCACAGATCGAATGGGCGTGCGAGGAGGCGGAGCAGCAGCTGCGGGAGCGCTACCCGTCGATCCAGCGGGTGTACCTGGACCCGACGCCGGGGCGCGCACAGCGGACGGCGGCGGGCCGGGGCGGCTGATCCGGGCGCGGGCGGTCCGGGCGTGCGCGGGACTGCGAAGGTGCCACGAGAGGCGGGGTCCGCGCCCGCCGCGAGGGGTAGAACCGTGGCGATCTCTTTCCCTACCGAGGAGAACCGTCCGTGCCCCAGCATCCCGCCCCCATCGTCCTCGACCCGGCAGCCCGCGACGCGGACGCCGAGCACGAGCTCTTACGCGCCCAGGGTCCCGCCGCACGCATCGACATCCTCGGGGTGGAGGCGTGGTCGGTGAGCGACCCGGTTCTGCTCAAGCAACTGCTGACCAGCCCTGAGGTGTCCAAGGACGGACGCCGGCACTGGCCCGGTTTCGACGAGGCCGTCCGGACGTGGCCGCTGGCCCTGTGGGTCGCCGCCACGAACATGTTCACCGCCTACGGGGGCGACCACCGCCGTCTGCGGCGCACCGTCGCGCCCGCGTTCAGCGCGCGGCGCGTCGCGGCCATGAGGCCGACCGTCGAAGGCATCGTGGAACAGCTCCTGGACGCCCTGGAGGCCACCCCCGACGGTGAAGTCGCCGATCTGCGCGACCGGTTGGCCTATCCGCTGCCCATCGCGGTCATCGGCCGGCTGCTGGGCGTCCCCGACGACCGGGGCAACGAGTTCCGCTCCCTGGTCAACGACGTCTTCTCGACCACGCTCACCCCCGAGGAGGCCGCGGCCAACACCGAGCAGCTGTACGCCATGCTCGACGCGCTCATCGCCTCCAAGCGTGCCGACCCGGGTGAGGACATGGCGTCCGTGCTGATCGCGCTGGGCGAGGAGGACGCCGACGGCCGGGGCCTCGCCGAGGAGGAGCTGCGCGACACGCTCCTCCTGATGATCAACGCCGGTTACGAGACGACCGTGAACCTGATCGACCAGGCCGTGACGCGCCTGCTCACGGACCCGGAGCAGCTCGCCCATGTCCGTGAGGGCCGTGCGTCGTGGACGGACGTGGTGGAGGAGACGCTGCGTCACTCCCCGCCGGTGAAGCACCTTCCGCTGCGGTTCGCCGTGACCGACATCGAGCTGCCGGACGGGCGGACCATCGCGAAGGGTGAGGCGATCCTCGCCTCCTACGCCGCGGCCAACCGCCATCCCGGCTGGCACCGGGACCCGCACGCCTTCGACGTCACCCGGATCACGAAGGAGCACCTGGCCTTCGGTCACGGGATCCACTTCTGCCTGGGCGCGGCGCTGGCCAGGATGGAGGCGGAGATCGCGCTGGAGGCCTTCTTCGACCGTTTCCCCGATGCCGCGCTCGCCCCCGGGGAAGGGGACACGGGGCCGGTGGCCTCGCTTATCAGCAACGGCCACCGCTCCGTCCCCGTACGCCTGCGCCCGCGACGGGGCTGACCGTCGCGGGTCCCGACGCGGCTGCGCTCCACACCCCCGTGACCGGTGGAGCGGAGCCGCGTCGTGAGCTGCACCCCGCCCCCGCCGGGGGCAGCCACGACCGCCGCGGTCCGGACCCCTCCGGTCCGGTCGCGGCCTGCCCGACAGACCTTAGGGCGGACAGGGGGTGCGCACTGTGTCAGCCGTGCACGGAACTGTGTCGCTCGCGCGCGCTCGACGGGACGGTCGCACCACCGCCCGTCGTCGGCGTGTGTCCGGCCGAGCACGGTGTACCGGCCCGGGGATCCCCCGGCAGCGTTGCGCGGGGCGGCGGAACCCTGTCATCCTGCTGCCCGGATCGTGCGCGTCCAGGGGGTGGATCATGAGCCAGGTCCTGGACACCGCGGACATCCCGGCCCGGGACCGTGAGGAGACGATCCGGCACGCGGTGTGGGAATCCCTCGTGCGGATCGACATCGACCACCACCTGCCGCCCGACGACCTCGCGGCTCACATCGGGCTGGACACCGCGGGCCCTCTGGGGATCTGCTCGGCACGGGCGACCTCGATGACCATACGGCGGACCCCTCGCCTGGCACGGGAGGACGAGGAACCGGCCGTCTTCCTGGGTCTGCAGGTGTCGGGCACCAGCATGGTGGTGCAGAACGGCCGTCAGGCCCTGCTGAGGCCGGGGGACCTCGCGCTCTACGACACGGTCTCCCCCTACACGCTCCTGTTCGACGAGGGGGTGGACCATCACTTCGTCCGATTCCCCCGCTCCTCGCTCGCGCTGCCCGAGCGGGCCCTCCGGGACGTCACCGCGGTCACCCTCGGTCCCGGCAATCCCGTGGCAGGCCTCGCCTCCACGTACTTCTCCCAGCTGGTCGTCAGCGCGGGGCTGCGCAGCGGTCCGCACGCGGACGCCGTCGCGGAACCCAGCATCGAACTCGTGCGTGCCGTCGTGGCGACCCAGCTCGGAAGCCAGGACCTGGCCAGGGCGCCCATGGAGGCCACGCTGAGCCTGCGGATCAGGCGGTACATGCGGGCGCACCTGGCCGACAGCGACCTGTCCGCCGCGCGGATCGCCGCCGCGCACGACATCTCGGTGCGTCACCTCTACACCGTGCTGGCCCGGTCGGGCATCTCCCTCGGGGACTGGATCCGCTCGCACCGCCTCGAGGAGTGCAAGCGGGAACTGGCCGGCCCCCAGGGGCGGTCCCGGACCATAGCGGCGGTCGGGCGGAGCTGGGGTTTCGTGGACGCGACCCACTTCAGCAAGGTCTTCAGGAAGGCCTACGGCGTTTCGCCCCGGGACTGGCGCGAGGAGAACCGCCCCCGCTCCCCGCGGTGAACCGGCGGCCGCGGCGGTGAACCGGCGTCAGGCCCGTTCGACGGAGGGGAGCAGCCCGGCCGCGTCCAGCAGGTAGTCGGTCATCGGGTCGTAGTAGCGCGGGTCGGCGACGTGGTCGTCCAAGGGCACGGTGACCTGGAGGGTGCCCTCCGCCTCGCCCAGGAAGAGTGCGGGATCGTTGCAGTCCGCGTAGCCGATCGAGTCGATGCCGCGCTGCCCGGCGCAGCCGGCCCAGCCGTGGTCGGCCACGACCAGGTCGGGGCGCGGCCGGCCCTCGCGCTCCAGGCCGTCGAGGATGGCGGCCATCGGGACCGGCGAGTGCGTGTGCCAGAGGGTCGCGCCACGCTCCAGGACGGCCACGTCGGCGAACTGGAAGACCATGCCCTCGTCCGCCATCACGCCGCCCGGGATCCGTACGATCTCGCATCCGGCCTCCCGCAGGGCGTTCGCGGTCTGCCGGTGCACGTCGAGCAGCCCGCCGGGGTGACCGGTCGCGAGCAGCACCCGCTCCCCGGCCGCGGCCGCCTTGCGGAGCCGCGCCGCCATCCGGTCGAGGGCGTCGACCGTCAGCTCCGGGTCGATGGTGTCCTGCCCCTGGCGGTGCTCGGGGTCGTCGTTGACCCCGCACCTCTCGGCCATCACGGCCAGCACGTCCTGCTCGTCGCGCCAGCGGTCGCCGAGCTCCAGCCCCAGCCAGAAGTGGCGGTTGCCGTTGGCGAGCTGGCGGTAGTGGGAGAGGTTGTTGTCGCGGGGGGTGGCGACGTCGCCCGCGATGCGGGTGCGGACGAGGTGCTCGACGAGGGCAGCGCGGCTGGGTATCGGCATGCACCCATTGTGCCGTCGGGGACGCGGTGTGTGCCCGGTGTCCCGACGGGCGGGATCGGCGTGCCCCCGTCCGGGTGACGGCGGGGGTGTGCGGACACCGCCTACGAGGACGCCGCCTCGAAGGCGCCGCGCGCGAGGCGGTGCAGCAGGGCGGCGGTGGCCGTGCGGTCAGGAAGGGCCTCGGGGCGGGTCAGGTGGGGGGTGGAGTTCAGCAGGCCGAACACCGCGTGGACGGTGACCCTGGCCTCGTTCTCCGCGAGCGCCGGGTAGAGGGCGCGTACGACGTCGACCCAGACCTCGACGTACTGCCGCTGGAGCTGGCGTACGCGCTTGCGGTCGGTGTCGCGCAGGCGGTCCAGCTCGCGGTCGTGGAGGGTGATCAGCGGGCGGTCGTCCAGCGCGAAGTCGATGTGGCCCTCGATGAGGGCGTCCAGGAGGGCGTCCGGGGAGCCGCCGCGGGAGGCGCCGTCCTCGCTGACACGCAGCCTGCCGCCGGCCAGCAGGCGCTCGCTGATGCCGACGAGCAGCTCGGCGAGCATCGCGTCCTTGCCGGGGAAGTGGCGGTAGAGGCCGGGGCCGCTGATACCCACCGCGGCCCCTATCTCGTCGACCCCGACACCGTGGAAGCCGCGCTCGGCGAAGAGGCGGGCCGCCTCCCTGAGGATCTGCTCGCGGCGGGTGGGAGCCGCGACACGGGCGGCGGCATGGGTGCTCATGAGGATTCATTCTAGACAGGCGGGTTAGCGCTCGTTAACCTGAGCAGCGTTCGTTAACGTTCATTAACTCTCATCGGACTACTGCGGTACGGGCAAGGGGGCTCGACAGGATGCAGCAGGCACCGGTCCTGGTGAGCGCGGCAGATCCCGCCTCGGAGGCCTGGCAGGCCAACGAGGCGGCGCATCACGCGCTCGCCGAGGAGCTGCGCACGCGGCTCGCCACGGCACGGCTCGGCGGGGGTGAGAAGGCCCGCGCCCGGCATGTGGCCCGCGGCAAGCTGCTGCCCCGGGAGCGGGTGGACACGCTGCTCGATCCGGGCTCGCCCTTCCTGGAGCTGGCGCCTCTCGCGGCCGAGGGGCTGTACGGCGGAGCGGCCCCGGCGGCCGGGGTGATCGCCGGGATCGGGCGGGTCAGTGGCCGCGAGTGCGTGATCGTCGCCAACGACGCGACCGTCAAGGGCGGCACGTACTACCCGATGACGGTGAAGAAGCACCTGCGCGCGCAGGAGGTGGCCCTGGAGAACCGGCTGCCGTGCGTCTACCTGGTGGACTCGGGGGGCGCGTTCCTCCCGATGCAGGACGAGGTGTTCCCCGACCGGGAGCACTTCGGCCGGATCTTCTACAACCAGGCCCGGATGTCCGGGGCCGGCATCCCGCAGATCGCGGCGGTGCTGGGCTCGTGCACGGCGGGCGGGGCGTACGTCCCGGCCATGAGCGACGAGGCGGTCATCGTCCGGAACCAGGGCACGATCTTCCTGGGCGGGCCACCGCTCGTGAAGGCGGCCACCGGTGAGGTCGTGACGGCGGAGGAGCTGGGCGGCGGCGAGGTGCACGCGCGCACGTCCGGGGTCACCGACCATCTCGCCGAGGACGACGCCCACGCGCTGCGGATCGTGCGGAACATCGTCGCGACCCTCCCGGAGCGCGGTCCGCTCCCCTGGTCGGTGGAGCCCGCCGAGGAGCCGAAGGCCGATCCGGCCGGGCTGTACGGCGCGGTGCCCGTCGACTCGCGTACGCCCTACGACGTGCGGGAGGTCATCGCCCGGGTGGTGGACGGCTCGCGCTTCCAGGAGTTCAAGGCGGAGTACGGCCAGACGCTGATCACCGGCTTCGCCCGCATCCACGGCCACCCCGTCGGCATCGTGGCCAACAACGGGATCCTGTTCTCGGAGTCCGCCCAGAAGGGCGCCCACTTCATCGAGCTGTGCGACCAGCGCGGCATCCCCCTGGTGTTCCTCCAGAACATCTCCGGCTTCATGGTCGGCCGGGACTACGAGGCCGGGGGCATCGCCAAGCACGGCGCCAAGATGGTGACGGCCGTGGCGTGCACGCGGGTGCCGAAGCTGACGGTCGTCGTCGGCGGGTCGTACGGCGCGGGGAACTACTCCATGTGCGGCCGGGCCTACTCGCCGCGGTTCCTGTGGATGTGGCCGAACGCCAAGATCTCGGTGATGGGCGGCGAGCAGGCCGCGTCCGTGCTGGCCACCGTCAAGCGGGACCAGATCGAGGGCCGTGGCGAGGAGTGGCCGGCCGAGGACGAGGAGGCCTTCAAGGATCCGGTCCGCGCGCAGTACGAGCAGCAGGGCAACGCCTACTACGCCACCGCCCGGCTCTGGGACGACGGTGTGATCGACCCGACGGAGACCCGGCAGGTGCTGGGGCTCGCCCTGACCGCGTGTGCCAACGCCCCGCTGGGTGAGCCCAGTTTCGGCGTCTTCCGGATGTGATGTGAGGACTTCCATGTTCAGCACTGTTCTGGTCGCCAACCGTGGCGAGATCGCGGTCCGGGTCATCCGGACGCTGCGCGAGCTCGGAGTGCGGTCGGTCGCCGTCTTCAGCGACGCCGACGCGGACGCCCGGCACGTCCGGGAGGCGGACACGGCGGTACGCATCGGGCCCGCGCCCGCCGCGGAGAGCTACCTGTCGGTGGAGCGGCTGCTGGACGCCGCCCGCCGCACGGGCGCCGAGGCCGTCCACCCGGGATACGGCTTCCTCGCCGAGAACGCGGGCTTCGCGCGGGCCTGCGCGGAGGCGGGGCTGGTCTTCATCGGCCCGCCCGCTCCGGCGATCTCGCTGATGGGCGACAAGATCCGCGCCAAGGAGACCGTCGCCGCGGCCGGCGTCCCGGTGGTGCCCGGCTCCTCCGGGAGCGGGCTCAGCGACGCCCGGCTGGGCGCCGCGGCGCGGGAGATCGGGATGCCCGTCCTCCTGAAGCCGTCGGCGGGCGGCGGCGGGAAGGGCATGCGGCTGGTGCGCGAGGAGGCGCTGCTGGCCGACGAGATCGCTGCGGCCCGGCGCGAGGCGCGTGCCTCCTTCGGCGACGACACGCTCCTCGTGGAGCGGTGGATCGACCGGCCGCGCCACATCGAGATCCAGGTCCTGGCCGACGGACACGGCAACGTGGTCCACCTCGGCGAGCGCGAGTGCTCCCTGCAGCGCCGCCACCAGAAGATCATCGAGGAGGCTCCCTCGGTCCTGCTCGACGAGGAGACCCGGGCCGCGATGGGCGAGGCGGCCGTGCAGGCGGCGCGGTCCTGCGGCTACGTCGGGGCGGGGACGGTCGAGTTCATCGTCCCGGGCAACGACCCCTCCTCGTACTACTTCATGGAGATGAACACCCGCCTCCAGGTCGAGCACCCGGTCACCGAGCTGATCACCGGCCTCGACCTGGTGGAGTGGCAGCTGCGGGTCGCCTCCGGTGTCCGGCTGCCGTACGCGCAGGCCGACATCACCCTCACCGGGCACGCCGTGGAGGCCCGGGTCTGCGCGGAGGACCCGGCTCGCGGCTTCCTCCCGTCCGGAGGCACGGTGCTCGCCCTGCACGAGCCGCAGGGCGGCGGGCTGCGGACGGACTCGGGGCTCAGCGAGGGCGTGCCGGTCGGGAGCACCTACGACCCGATGCTCTCGAAGGTCATCGCGTACGGCCCGGACCGGCCGACGGCGCTGCGCCGGCTGCGTGCGGCGCTCGCGGACACCGTGGTGCTGGGCGTTCCGACGAACGCGGGCTTCCTGCGGCGGCTGCTGGCCCATCCGGCGGTGGCCGCGGGCGATCTGGACACCGGTCTCGTGGAGCGCGAGGCGGACGGCCTGGTGCCGGACGGGGTGCCGGAGGAGGTGTACGCGGTGGCGGCGCTGCTGCGGCAGCCGTCCCCCGAGCCCGCGTCCGGCTGGGTGGACCCGTTCTCGGTGCCGAGCGGCTGGCGCCTGGGCGGTACCCCCGCGGAGACCTTCCACCACTTCCGTGTGCCGGGCCACGACCCGGTGCGCGTGGGACTGCGTACGGCGACGGCGGGATCGGCCTCGCTGACGTTCGGTCACGCCGGGGACCGGGAGGAGCCGGTGGACGCGTGCGGGCCGGTTCCGTCGCTGCCCGGCGCGGAGAGGGCCCGGCTCGTGGAGGCGGCCGGGGCGCGCGTCGTGATCGAACTCGACGGTCTGACGCACACGTTCAGCCGGGCGTCGTCCCCGGAGGGGGTCTGGCTCGGACGGGACGGCGACACTTGGCACGTCCAGGACCACGACCCGGTCGAGGCGTCCCTCGGCGGCGCGGGCCGTTCCGGCGCGGACACGCTCGCCGCGCCCATGCCCGGGACCGTCACGGTGGTGAAGGTGGCCGTCGGGGACGAGGTCGCGGCCGGGCAGAGCCTGCTGGTCGTCGAGGCGATGAAGATGGAGCACGTCATCTCCGCCCCGCACGCCGGGACGGTCACCGAGCTGGACGTCAGCGCCGGTGCCACGGTCTCCATGGACCAGATCCTGGCCGTGGTGGCCCCGAGGGAGGAATCGTGACCGACACCGGACTGCCCATGACGGTGCCCGCGCGGGGGCTCCCGGACCGGGTCCGTATCCACGAGGTCGGCGCCCGCGACGGACTGCAGAACGAGAAGTCCGTCGTGCCCACCGAGGTGAAGGCGGAGTTCGTCCGCCGGCTCGCGGAGGCGGGGCTCTCCACGATCGAGGCGACCAGCTTCGTGCACCCGAAGTGGGTGCCCCAACTGGCCGACGCGGAGCAGCTGTTCCCGATGCTGGGCGAGATCGCCGATGTCGGGGACGTGGCACTCCCCGTCCTCGTGCCGAACGAACACGGCCTGGACCGGGCGCTCGCGCTCGGTGCCCGCCGGATCGCCGTGTTCGGCTCGGCCACGGAGACGTTCGCCGCGCGCAACCTCAACCGCACGGTGGACGGGTCCCTCGCGATGTTCGAGCCGGTGGTGGCCCGGGCCAAGGACGCCGGGGTGCACGTGCGCGGCTATCTGTCGATGTGCTTCGGCGATCCGTGGGAGGGCGCGGTTCCCGTCCCGCAGGTCGTCCGGGTCGCGAAGGCACTGATGGACCTCGGCTGCGACGAGCTCTCCCTCGGCGACACGATCGGCGTCGCCACCCCGGGCCATGTGCGGGAACTGCTCTCCGGGCTGAACGACGCGGGTGTGGCCACCGGCACCGTCGGGGTGCACTTCCACGACACGTACGGTCAGGCGCTCTCCAACACCCTGGCCGCGCTCCAGCACGGGGTGACGACGGTGGACGCCTCCGCGGGCGGCCTCGGCGGCTGCCCGTACGCGAAGAGTGCGACCGGCAATCTCGCCACCGAGGATCTCGTGTGGATGCTCGACGGCCTCGGTGTCCACACCGGGGTCGATCTCGGCGTACTCACCGCCACAAGCGTGTGGATGGCCGAACAACTGGGCCGTCCGAGCCCGTCCCGTACCGTCCGCGCGCTGTCCCACAAGGAGTGAAGCACCCATGTCCCTTGACCACCGGCTGACCGCCGAGCACGAGGAACTGCGTCGCACCGTCGAGGAGTTCGCACACGATGTGATCGCCCCGAAGATCGGCGACTTCTACGAACGCCACGAGTTCCCCTACGAGATCGTGCGGGAGATGGGCCGGATGGGCCTGTTCGGCCTGCCGTTCCCGGAGGAGTACGGCGGCATGGGCGGCGACTACCTCGCCCTCGGGATCGCCCTGGAGGAGCTGGCCCGGGTCGACTCGTCCGTCGCGATCACCCTGGAGGCCGGTGTCTCGCTCGGCGCCATGCCCGTCTTCCGGTTCGGCACGGAGGAGCAGAAGCGGCAGTGGCTGCCGAAGCTCTGCGCGGGAGAGGCGCTGGGCGCGTTCGGGCTGACGGAACCGGACGGCGGCTCGGACGCGGGCGGCACACGGACGACGGCCGTCCTGGACGAGGCCGCCGGAGAGTGGGTGATCAACGGTTCCAAGTGCTTCATCACCAACTCCGGTACGGACATCACGGAACTGGTGACGGTGACGGCGGTCACCGGCCGCAAGGAGAACGGCGCCCCGCGCATCTCCGCGATCATCGTCCCGTCCGGCACCCCCGGCTTCACGGTGGCCGCCCCGTACTCCAAGGTCGGCTGGAACGCCTCGGACACCCGTGAGCTGTCCTTCTCCGACGTCCGCGTCCCGGCGGCGAACCTGCTCGGCGAGGAGGGCCGCGGATACGCGCAGTTCCTGCGGATCCTGGACGAGGGCCGGATCGCCATCTCGGCACTGTCGACGGGCCTGGCGCAGGGCTGTGTCGACGAGTCGCTGAAGTACGCGAAGGAACGGCACGCCTTCGGGAAGCCGATCGGCGCCAACCAGGCCATCCAGTTCAAGATCGCGGACATGGAGACCCGGGCGCACATGGCCCGGATCGGCTGGCGTGACGCGGCCTCACGGCTCGTCGCGGGTGAGCCGTTCAAGAAGGAGGCGGCCATCGCCAAGCTGTACTCGTCGACGGTGGCGGTGGACAACGCACGGGACGCGACACAGATCCACGGCGGGTACGGCTTCATGAACGAGTACCCGGTGGCCCGGATGTGGCGCGACTCCAAGATCCTGGAGATCGGCGAGGGCACGAGCGAGGTGCAGCGGATGCTGATCGCCCGGGAGCTGGGCATGGACGCCTGACGCACGGACCCGCGCCCTCAGCCGGCCTGCGGCTGACCGGGCATCTCACGAGCCTCCGTCCCCGGCCGGGGAGGGAGGCTCGCGCGTGCGTGGGCAACGGAACAGCCGCTCCCCCTTGCCCCCCTCGCCCGCCATATGTGAGGTTAGGCTAGCCTTCCCTCAAATCGTCAGCGGGCGCCCTGCGGCGCGTACGAAAGCAGACACACTCATGACCGTCCTCCGGACCAGCTCACTCTCCCGCCGCGGCCTGCTGGCCGTCGGTGGCGCCGTCGGTCTCGGTGCCGTCCTCGCGGCATGCGGCGACAGCGACGAGAAGGGCTCCACCTCGGGTTCGGGTGCGGAGAAATCCGGCCCCTGGTCCTTCAAGGACGACCGCGGGCAGACGGCCGAGGCCGAGTCCACGCCGAAGAACATCGTCGCGTTCATCGGTGTCGCCGCCGCGCTCCACGACTACGGCGTCGAGGTGAAGGGCGTCTTCGGCCCGACGAAGACGACGGACGGCAAGGCCGACGTACAGGCCGGCGACCTCGACATCAGCAAGGTCGAGGTACTCGGCAACGTCTGGGGCGAGTTCAACGTCGAGAAGTACGCGGGGCTCGCGCCGGAACTCCTCGTCACCGCCATGTGGGAGAAGGACGCCCTCTGGTACGTGCCGGAGCAGTCCAAGGACAAGATCCTCGAGCTGGCCCCGAGCGTCGCCCTGTGGGCCGCGCAGACCACCGTCCCGAAGGCGATCCAGCGCCACGAGGACCTCGCCGCCTCCCTCGGCGCCGACGTCAAGGCCAAGAAGGTCACCGACGCCAAGGCCGCCTTCGAGAAGGCCGCGGCCCGCCTGCGCGCCGCCGCCAAGTCCCAGCCGAACATCAAGGTCCTGGTGGGCTCGGCCAGCCAGGACCTGTTCTACGTCTCGCTCGCCAAGACGTCCGCGGACACCCTGTACTTCCAGGAGCTCGGCGTGCAGTTCGTCGAGCCGAAGGTCAACGAGGCCGGCTTCTTCGAGGAGCTGAGCTGGGAGAACGTCGACAAGTACGACGCGGACATCATCATGATGGACAACCGCTCCTCGGCCCTGCAGCCCGACGCCCTGACCTCCAAGCCGACCTGGGCGAAGCTGCCCGCCGTGAAGGCCGGTCAGGTCATCCCGCGCACGACGGAGCCCATCTACTCCTACGACAAGTGCGCTCCGATCCTCGACGCCCTCGCCGAAGCCATCGAGAAGGCCAAGAAGGTCGGCTGACCCCCGGGTCCGGCCCGGAGCGTCTCCGGGCCGGACCGAGGCCGCCGTACCGGGGCAGCGGCTCACCGTCCTGGGCCCCACCGGCGAGACGCACATCGGTGTCCGCTTCCAGCCGCCGCGGGACACCGGCCACGTCCTGATCTGCGCCGACGAGACGGCGCTGCCCGCCGCGTCGTCGGCACTGGAGTGGCTGCCGGCCGGCACCAGGGCCCGCGCCCGGCTGAAGGTTCCGCACACCCCGGACCGCCTGGACATCCGCACCGAGGCAGACGTACGGATCACCTGGCTGGTGCGGAAGGAAGGCGCCCCCTCCGCCGTGGACGCCGTGCGCGCCGAGGAACTGCCCGACGGCACCCCGTACGTATGGATCGAGCAGGCGGCGCGGGCCGCCGCGTAACACCCCTGCGTGTCTTGTGGGGTTCCTGTGACGGACCCCCAGGGGGACGAGGGCGCGAGAATCGTTAGGTTAGGCTTACCTAACTTAATCGTCGCACCCTCGTCCCCCTTCCTTCTGCCCGGAGGGCCGCGACGACGTCCCCACCCGGGAGGCCCCCCTCATGCGTTCCCACCTGCTCAACCGCACGACGGCGGAGGACTACCGTCGCTCCGTCACCGCGGGAGTCGAACAGGTCGCGGCCCGATTCGCCTCCGTCGAGCGCCCGTTCAGCGGGATGGACGCCGACGGGCTCGGCCCCGTCATCGACGCCATCGATCTGGACCGTCCGCTCGGCGACACCGCCGCCGCGCTGGACGAGCTCGGCGAGGTCTATCTCCGCGACGCCGTGTACTTCCACCACCCCCGCTACCTCGCGCACCTCAACTGCCCCGTGGTCATCCCCGCGGTGGTCGGCGAGGCGGTGCTCTCCGCCGTCAACTCCTCGCTGGACACCTGGGACCAGAGCGCCGGCGGCACGCTGATCGAGCGCCGGCTGATCGACTGGACGGCGGACCGCATCGGTCTCGGGCCGGCCGCGGACGGCGTCTTCACCAGCGGCGGCACACAGTCCAACCTGCACGCGCTGCTGCTGGCACGCGAGGAGGCGAAGCTCCGTCCGGAGGAGTTCGGCAGACTGCGTATCCTGACCTCCGAGTGCAGCCACTTCAGCGTCCAGAAGTCGGCCAAACTCCTCGGCCTCGGCCCGGACGCCGTCGTGTCCGTCCCCGTGGACCGCGATAAACGCATGCAGACCGTCGCGCTGGCCGCGGCCCTCGAACGCTGCGCGGCCGAGGGCGCCGTGCCGATGGCCGTCGTCGCCACCGCCGGAACCACGGACTTCGGCTCCATCGACCCGCTGCCCGAGATCGCCGCGCTCTGCGACCGTCACGCCACGTGGATGCACGTCGACGCCGCCTACGGCTGCGGTCTGCTCGCCTCTCCCACCCGGCGGGAGCTGCTCGACGGCATCGATCGCGCCGACTCCGTCACCGTGGACTACCACAAGTCCTTCTTCCAGCCGGTGAGTTCGTCCGCCGTGCTGGTCCGCGACCGGTCCACGCTGCGTCATGCGACCTACCACGCCGAATACCTCAACCCGGAGCGGACCGTCCGGGAACGCATCCCCAACCAGGTGGACAAGTCGCTGCAGACCACGCGCAGGTTCGACGCGCTCAAGCTGTGGATGACGCTGCGCACCATGGGCGCGGACGGTGTCGGGCAGCTTTTCGACGAGGTGTGTGACCTGGCCGCCGAGGGCTGGCGGCTGCTGGCCGCCGACCCGCGCTACGACGTCGTGGTGGAGCCGCGGCTGTCCACCCTGGTCTTCCGCTACGTCCCGGACCGCGTCCGGACGTCCGCCGACGTCGACCGGGCCAATCTGTACGCCCGCAAGGCCCTGTTCGCCTCGGGTGAGGCCGTGGTGGCGGGCACGAAGGTCGGCGGCGGCCAGTACCTGAAGTTCACCCTGCTCAACCCCGAGACGACCACGGCCGACATCGCCGCCGTCCTCGATCTGATCGCCGGCCACGCCGAGCAGTACCTGGGAGAGTCCCTTGACCGCGCTTGCTGATCCCCGCACCGCCCCGTACGACTTCATCGGGATCGGCCTCGGCCCGTTCAACCTGGGACTGGCCTGCCTGACCGAGCCGATCGAGAAGCTTAGCGGGCTGTTCCTGGAGTCCAAGCCGGACTTCGAGTGGCACTCGGGGATGTTCCTGGAAGGGGCCCATCTCCAGACCCCGTTCATGTCGGACCTGGTCACGATGGCCGACCCGACCTCCCCCTACTCCTTCCTGAACTACCTGAAGGCGCGGGGCAGGCTCTACTCGTTCTACATCCGGGAGAACTTCTACCCGCTGCGCATCGAGTACAACGACTACTGCCGGTGGGCGGCGGCCGAACTGAGCAGTATCCGTTTCAACCAAACCGCACAGTCGGTTACGTACGACGAGGGCGACGGCCTGTACACCGTCCGCACCGCCGACAGCGCGTTCCGCGCCCGCCACCTGGTCCTGGGAACCGGCACCCCGCCGTACGTCCCGGAGGCCTGCCAGGGGCTGGGCGGCGACTTCCTGCACAACTCGCGCTACCTGCGGGAGAAGGCGAACATCCAGGCCAAGGAGTCCATCACCCTGGTGGGCAGCGGGCAGAGCGCGGCGGAGATCTACCACGACCTGCTGTCCGACATCGACGCGCACGGGTACCGGCTGAACTGGGTGACGCGCTCGCCCCGCTTCTTCCCGCTGGAGTACACCAAGCTCACCCTGGAGATGACCTCACCGGAGTACGTGGACTACTTCCACGCCCTGCCCGAGGACACCCGCTACCGGCTGGAGTCCGGCCAGAAGAGCCTCTTCAAGGGCATCGACGGCGAGCTGATCGACGCCATCTTCGACCTGCTCTACCAGAAGAGCCTGCACGGCCCCGTTGCCACCCGGCTGCTCACCAACTCCGCGCTGCGGAGCGCGAGTCACGACGCGTCGACGGGGACGTACACCCTGGGACTGCGCCAGGAGGAACAGGGCAGGGACTACGAGCTGCACAGTGAGGGCCTCGTCCTCGCCACCGGGTACCGGTACACCGAACCGGCCTTCCTGGAGCCCGTCAAGGACCGGATCCGGTACGACTCCCGGGGCCGTTTCGACGTGGCCCGCAACTACAGCATCGACACCACCGGGCGCGGGATCTTCCTGCAGAACGCCGGGGTGCACACCCACTCGATCACCTCGCCCGACCTGGGCATGGGTGCCTACCGCAACGCGTACATCATCGGCGAGCTGCTCGGCCGCGAGTACTACCCGGTCGAGAAGTCCGTCGCGTTCCAGGAGTTCGCCGCATGACCCGCACGCGACGGACCGGGGCCTTCTCCGTCCGCCCCATGGATCCCTCTCCCGGCAGGAGGGGCGACGGGAAGGACGGCAGGTCCGACTCGGAACTGGTCCACGAGTGGGTCACCCACCCCAGGTCGGCCTTCTGGATGATGGGCGACGCCCGGCTGGAGGACATCGAGCGGGAGTACACGGCGATAGCCGCCCACCCCCACCACGACGCCTTCATCGGCCTGCACGAGGGCCGGCCGGCCTTCCTCATGGAGCGCTACGACCCCACCGAGGTCGAGCTCGAGGGGCTGTACGAGGCGGAGCCCGGAGACATCGGGATGCACTTCCTGGTCGCCCCGCCCGAGACCCCCGTGCACGGCTTCACCCTGGCCGTGATCACCACCGTCATGGAGACGCTGTTCGCCGACCCGGGGGTGCGCCGGGTCGTCGTCGAACCGGACGTCACCAACCACGCGGTGCAGGCACTGAACAAGGCAGTCGGCTTCGAGGTGATCCGGGAGATCACCAAGCCGGAGAAGCAGGCCCTGCTCAGCGCCTGCACCCGTGAGCAGTTCGAGGCCGCGACCACTGGAGCAGAACGATGACCACCCACCCCGCGTCCACCGCGGTCGACCACCTGACGCCCGAGCGCTGGGCCGTCGCCAACCGGCAGCTGATCCGCAAGGCGCTGGCCGAGTTCTCCCACGAGCGGCTGCTGGACCCCGCCCCGCTGGACGACGGCCGTCACGTCGTGCGCAGCGACGACGGGACCGTCGAGTACCGCTTCGCCGCCCGCCGCTTCGCTCTGGACCACTGGCAGGTCGACGCCGGGTCGATCACGCGCCACCGGCACGGCTCGGAGCTGGCGCTGGACGCCCTGGACTTCTTCGTCGAGTTCCGTGCCACGCTGGGTCTGTCGGCGGAGATCCTGCCGGTGTACCTGGAGGAGATCTCCTCCACCCTGGCCGGAACCGCGTACAAGCTGACCAAGGAACCGACCACCTCCGCCCAGCTCGCCGTGGCCGGTTTCCAGGCCGTCGAGACAGGGATGACCGAGGGTCACCCCTGCTTTGTCGCCAACAACGGCCGGCTCGGCTTCGGAGTGGGCGAATACCGCGCCTACGCCCCCGAGGCCGCGACCGGAATCCGGCTGCTCTGGCTGGCGGCCCGCCGTGATCGCGCCACCTTCACGGCGGGGGCCGGGCTGGACTACCCCACCCTTGTCGCCGAAGAGCTCGGCGAGGAGACCCTCGGCAGGTTCGCCGGGACGATGAAGGACCTCGGGCTCGACCTCGACGACTACCTGCTCATCCCGGTCCACCCCTGGCAGTGGTGGAACAAGCTCGCCGTCACCTTCGCCGGAGAGATCGCGCAGCAGCACCTGGTCTGCCTGGGCGAGGGCGACGACTCCTACCTGGCCCAGCAGTCGATCCGGACCTTCTTCAACGCCGACCACCCCGGGAAGCACTACGTCAAGACGGCCCTGTCCGTGCTGAACATGGGCTTCATGCGCGGGCTCTCCGCCGCGTACATGGAGGCGACCCCCGCGATCAACGACTGGCTGGCGGGCCTGGTCGAGCGGGACGAGCTGCTGCGCGGGGCCGGGTTCTCGATCATCCGGGAGCGGGCCGCGATCGGCTACCGCCACCAGGTCTACGAGAAGGCGACCGCCAAGGGCTCCCCGTACCTGAAGATGCTCGCCGCCCTGTGGCGGGAGAGCCCGGTCCCCTCCCTGACCGGGGGCGAGCGCCTCGCCACCATGGCCTCCCTGCTGCACACCGACGCCGGGGGCCACTCGGTCGCGGGCGCCCTGATCGCCGAGTCGGGACTGGACCCGGCCGACTGGCTGCGCCGCTACCTGGACGCCTACCTGGTGCCGGTGCTGCACTGCTTCTACGCGTACGACCTGGTGTTCATGCCGCACGGCGAGAACGTCATCCTGGTCGTCGAGGACGGTGTCGTACGCCGGACGGTCTTCAAGGACATCGCCGAGGAGATCGCCGTCATGGACCCGGAGGCGGTGCTGCCGCCCCAGGTCGAGCGGATCCGCGCCGACGTCCCCGAGGACATGAAGCTGCTCTCGGTGCTCACCGACGTCTTCGACTGCTTCTTCCGCTTCCTGGCCGCCGGCCTGGCCACCGAGGGGGTCCTCGACGAGGAGGGCTTCTGGCGCACGGTCGCCGCGTGCGTCCGGGGTTACCAGGAGTCGGTGCCGTACCTCTCGGACAAGTTCGAGCAGTACGACATGTTCACGGAGGACTTCGCGCTGTCCTGCCTGAACCGGCTGCAGCTGCGGAACAACCGGCAGATGGTCGATCTGGAGGATCCGGCGGGCGCGCTCCAGCTGACCGGCAGGCTGCGGAACCCGATCGCGGGGTACTGAGCGGGCGTCCGGCCCCGTCCTCCGCGGGCGGGGCCGGACGAGAATCTTCTCCGCATTCCAGACATTCGATCCCCCTTGAATGAGATCCTTGCCCGATTTCGGGCAGATTTCTTGCGTAAAGGCATCGCTCCACGCAATATCGACGAGTGCTCGAACGCCGCCCCACGCATGACGACCTCATCGACCACCTCGTACGCTCCACCGCGCTCCAGCGCGGAGAGGCGGCCAGGGTGATCCTCGACGTGCTGGCGTACTTCGACGAGACGACCGAGGACTTCGTGCGCCGCCGCCACCGCGAACTGCAGGCCGGCGGCCTGGTGAACACGGAGATCTTCGAGCGGGTCGCGGCCGAACTGCCGCACCGCGCGGTGGCGCCGCAGGAGCTCTCGCTCCGCCAGCTGCGCCGCATCGTCTACGGCTGAGCGATCGGCGGCGGGCCGGGCACCGAACTTTTGTACGTCGATGGAGGGGCAGAGAATCCATGTGCGGGATCGTCGGATACATCGGGAAGCGTGACGTGGCTCCGCTGCTGCTGGAAGGCCTGCAGCGGCTGGAGTACCGGGGATACGACTCCGCGGGCCTGGTCATCACGGGCAAGGCCGCGGCGGGCAAGCCCGGCACCCTGAAGATGGTCAAGGCCAAGGGCCGGGTCCGTGAGCTGGAGTCCCGCGTGCCCAAGCGGTTCGCCGGCACCACGGGCATCGCCCACACCCGCTGGGCCACCCACGGCGCCCCGAGCGACGAGAACGCCCACCCGCACCTGGACGCCGAGGGCAAGGTCGCGGTCGTCCACAACGGCATCATCGACAACGCCTCCGAGATCCGGGCCAAGCTGATCGCCGACGGCGTCGAGTTCCTCTCCGAGACGGACACCGAGGTGCTGGTCCACCTGGTCTCCCGCTCGCAGGCGCTCACCCTGGAGGAGAAGGTCCGCGACGCGCTGAAGTCGGTCGAGGGCACGTACGGCGTCGCCGTCCTGCACGCGGACTTCAACGACCGCATCGTCGTCGCCCGCAACGGCTCCCCCGTCGTGCTGGGCATCGGCGAGAAGGAGATGTTCGTCGCCTCCGACGTCGCCGCCCTGGTCGCCCACACGCGCCAGATCGTCACGCTCGACGACGGCGAGATGGCCACCCTCAAGGCCGACGACTTCCGCACCTACACCACCGAGGGCTCGACCACGACGGCCACGCCCACGACCGTGGAGTGGGAGGCCGAGTCGTACGACATGGGCGGCCACGACACGTACATGCACAAGGAGATCTCGGAGCAGGCCGACGCCGTGGACCGCGTGCTGCGCGGCCGCATCGACGACCGCTTCTCCACCGTGCACCTGGGCGGCCTGAACCTGGACGCGCGTGAGGCCCGCGGGGTCCGCCGCATCAAGATCCTGGGCTGCGGCACGTCGTACCACGCGGGCATGATCGGCGCCGGGCTCATCGAGGAGCTCGCCCGCATCCCCGCGGACGCGGAGCCCGCGTCCGAGTTCCGCTACCGCAACCCGGTCGTGGACCCCGACACCCTGTACGTCGCCGTCTCCCAGTCCGGCGAGACCTACGACGTGCTGGCGGCGGTCCAGGAGCTCAAGCGCAAGGGCGCCCGCGTCCTGGGCGTCGTGAACGTCGTGGGCTCGGCGATCGCCCGTGAGGCGGACGGCGGCATGTACGTCCACGCCGGCCCGGAGGTCTGCGTCGTCTCGACGAAGTGCTTCACCAACACCGTCGTCGCCTTCGCGCTGCTCGCCCTGCACCTGGGCCGGATCCGCGACCTGTCGGTGTCCGACGGCAAGCGGATCATCGAGGGCCTGCGCAAGCTGCCCGAGCAGATCGGCCAGATCCTCGAGTCCGAGGACGAGATCAAGAAGCTGGCCGAGGAGTACGCGGGCGCCCAGTCGATGATGTTCATCGGCCGCGTCCGGGGCTACCCCGTCGCGCTGGAGGCCTCCCTGAAGCTCAAGGAGATCTCCTACATCCACGCCGAGGCCTACCCGGCCTCCGAGCTCAAGCACGGCCCGCTCGCCCTCATCGAGCCCGCGCTCCCCACCGTCGCGATCGTCCCGGACGACGACCTGCTGGAGAAGAACCGCGCGGCGCTGGAGGAGATCAAGGCCCGCAGCGGCCGCATCCTCGCCGTCGCCCACCGCGAGCAGGAGAAGGCCGACCACACCATCGTCGTCCCCAAGAACGAGAACGAGCTGGACCCGATCCTGATGGGCATCCCGCTGCAGCTGCTCGCCTACCACACGGCGCTCGCCATGGGCCGTGACATCGACAAGCCGCGCAACCTGGCGAAGTCCGTCACCGTCGAGTAGGCGGGCGGCGGAGCGGCGGACCTCCGTCCGTCACCGCCCGACGGCACCTGAAAGGCCCCTGACGCTCCGTCAGGGGCCTTTCGGCGCTCAGGGGATGACGATGACCGGGCGCTGCGCCCGACGCGCCAGACGGCCGGCCACGGATCCGAAGATCCGGCCCACGATGCCGTGCGTGGACCCGACGACGATCGCGTCGGCCGAGTACTCCCGGCCGACCTCCTCCAGCTCGTGGCAGATGTCCCCGCCGCGCTCCACGAGCACCCAGGGGACCTCGGTGAGATAGTCCGCGCAGGCCAGCTCCAGACCGAGCACCTCGGTGCGGTGGTCGGGCACGTCGACGAAAACGGGCGGCTCGCAGCCGGCCCAGACGGTGGTGGGCAGCCGATTGGCGACATGGACGATGATCAGTCCGGAGCTGTGCCGGTGGGCCATTCCGATGGCGTACGCGAGGGCACGCTCGCTGGACATGGAGCCGTCGAAGCCGACCACGACGCCATGCCGGAAGGCGGGATCGCAGGAAGGGCGCGACTCTGCGACCGTCTGCGGTTCCGACCCGGGGTCGGCTACCTGCTTGCGGTCTGCGGGTTCAGGGATTTCGTGACCGGCCATCGGTGTCTCGGCGAAGAGAGTCCTCGTGAGGAGAGCGGTTTGGAGGTGTACCTGCGAGCGGTGAAGCTGTGTCCGGGAAACATCTTCCCAACCCCCTACCCCCAAGGGTACGGCGCCACTCCTCCACTGCCCAGCCCTCGCACAGCGCATGCGGCGATGCAGGGAGCATGCCGGAGAACGCCCTGGTATGGCAATGCCGGTTGCGTCGTACATCCAGCTCGTGGACGCTCGGACGTGTTCCCGCCACCCCCTCGCGGCGACCCTCGCGCCGGTTCCGGCCGGACGGCCGAATGCACCACCCACCCGCTCGGCCCGTCGCGTCACGCCCTGCCATCGTGCAATTGCACGCTGTCGACCTGGGGGGGGTCGGGACGGCTTCGAGAGGCCCTTGAGGCGCGTAGAGGCTCCTAAGCGCAGGGGGCGTACGCCGGTCACATGACTGGAATACGCGCACGCAACCATCGGTTTTCAGCCAACTTCGCCCACACCCCGTTCCCTTGGTGCCACAAGGGCTCAACCCGCGTGCCACCAGGAAGGAATAGACCGCGCGGTAGGCTTTGACCCTATGGGGACGAGCCATGATCGCGATGCGCACTTCCCTGTGGGGCTCGCCAGTGAAACGCTTCGTGATCGAACGCTTCGCGCCAAGTTGCCTTGTCGACATAGTGCCGGTGGGGGAACGTGTCACGTCGGCGCCACGGAACGCAGTAGATTCGATCATGAGTCGAGGACTGGGACCCGTGCGAGACCGAGGGGAAACGTGCAGGAGCGACAGGCCCGTAGGGACCAGGAAGACGCGAACACCGAGGGGGGCTTAGCGTCATGAGCCAGGACTCCGCCACCGCAACGGAGGCCGCACGGAAACTGACCGGGCGGCGACGCCGGGAAGTAGTAGCCGTACTGCTGTTCAGCGGCGGCCCGATCTTCGAGAGCTCCATTCCGCTCTCAGTTTTCGGAATCGACCGGCAGGACGCGGGCGTTCCCCGCTACCGCCTGCTGGTCTGCGGAGGCGAGGAAGGACCGCTGCGCACCACCGGCGGGCTCGAACTCAGCGCACCGTACGGCCTGGAGGCGATCAGCAGGGCCGGCACCGTCGTGGTGCCCGCCTGGCGGTCCATCACCTCCCCGCCGCCGGCAGAGGCACTGGACGCGCTGCGCCGCGCCCATGAGGAGGGCGCCCGCATCGTCGGTCTGTGCACGGGGGCCTTCGTCCTCGCCGCGGCCGGCCTGCTCGACGGCCGTCCGGCCACCACACACTGGATGTACGCACCGACGCTGGCCAAGCGCTATCCGTCGGTGCACGTCGATCCGCGTGAGCTCTTCGTCGACGACGGCGACGTGCTCACCTCGGCCGGAACGGCGGCCGGAATCGATCTCTGCCTCCACATAGTCCGTACCGACCACGGCACGGAGGCGGCCGGGGCCCTGGCCCGCAGGCTCGTCGTACCGCCGCGGCGCAGTGGCGGTCAGGAGCGCTACCTCGACAGGTCTTTACCTGAAGAGATCGGCTCCGACCCGCTCGCCGAGGTCGTGGCCTGGGCGCTGGAGCATCTCCACGAGCAGTTCGACGTGGAGACGCTGGCCGCGCGTGCCTACATGAGCCGGCGGACCTTCGACCGGAGGTTCCGTTCGCTCACGGGCAGCGCTCCGCTCCAGTGGCTCATCACCCAGCGCGTGCTGCAGGCTCAGCGGCTGCTCGAGACCTCCGACTACTCGGTCGACGAGGTGGCGGGCCGCTGCGGCTTCCGCTCGCCGGTGGCGCTGCGCGGGCACTTCCGCCGCCAGCTGGGCTCCTCCCCCGCCGCGTACCGTGCCGCGTACCGGGCACGCCGTCCGCAGGGCGGGGTGCTGGAGAGCGTCACGGCGTCGATCGACACGTCCGTGCCCGTCCAGGGCACGGCATCGAGCCGACGGGCCGCCGCGGCGACCTCTCCCGGCCCGGCGCCGGTCACCGCGACCACGGGTCCGGGGGGCGGTATGGAACGCATGGGAGCGGTTCCCGAGGCGTACGTTCCGGGTCGCCCGGCCCTGCCGGGGCAGCGCAGCGCCCCGTAGGGTGGGCCCATGAACGATCGCATGGTGTGGATCGACTGCGAGATGACCGGGCTCTCGCTGGCGGACGACGCACTCATCGAGGTGGCCGCACTGGTCACCGACTCGGAACTGAACGTGCTCGGCGAAGGGGTGGACATCGTGATCCGCCCGCCGGACGCGGCCCTGGAGACCATGCCCGAGGTGGTGCGGCAGATGCACACCGCCTCGGGCCTCCTCGACGAGCTGGCCGGGGGCACCACCCTGGCCGACGCCGAGGAGCGGGTCCTGGCCTACATCCGTGAGCACGTGAAGGAGCCAGGCAAGGCCCCGCTGTGCGGAAACTCGGTCGGTACCGACCGGGGCTTCCTCGCGCGGGACATGCCGTCCCTGGAGGGCTTCCTCCACTACCGGATCGTCGATGTGTCCTCGGTCAAGGAACTGGCGCGCCGCTGGTACCCGAGGGCGTACTTCAACAGTCCGGAGAAGAACGGCAACCACCGGGCGCTGGCCGACATCCGCGACTCCATCACGGAGCTGCGGTACTACCGGGACGCGGTCTTCGTGCCGCAGCCCGGCCCGGACTCCGCCCGCGCCAAGGAGATCGCGGCGCGTCACACGCCGTCCGCCGGGCAGCAGTAGAAGACCCGCTGGTCACGGGCCCTCCGGGGCCCGTGACACGGCCCTGAGGAACTCGGGCGCGAGCACCCGCTCGGACCCTGTACACTTTTTCTCGGCCGGTCAGTGAAACGACCGGACGACATGGTGGGTATAGCTCAGCTGGCAGAGCACCTGGTTGTGGTCCAGGATGTCGCGGGTTCAAGTCCCGTTACTCACCCTGAATGATCAGCCCCTGACCTGGGACAACGGGTCAGGGGCTGATTTGTTGCGTTCCCGGCCGACGGTGACCGCGCCACTCGGCGCATGCCGGCACGCCGCCTCGGGGGAGCCTGCAGGGGCCCGGACCGCTCCGGGCCCCGGTTCATCCGTTGTCCGGGTGCGGCTCGTCGGCGGCGTCCGTGGCCGTCTCCGGTTTCACGTACAGGATCTCGCGGGCCTGCTCCGCCGCGCGGGTCGTGCTCTCGCCGATGAAGTCGAGGAAGCGCGCGATGTTCTCCAGGCGGACCGCTGCCGGGGTGCCGGGGCCGAGGACGCCGACGCCCTGCCGTGCGGTCTCTATGACCTGCATGAGGGCCTGGGCGCTGGCGATCGTCGCCTGGTACCAGACGTCGTCGTCGACGACGTACCGCTCGCGTCGGCGTTCGTCGCGCTCCCTTCGCACGAGGCCCTGGCTCTCCAGGAAGGTGATGGCCTTGGAGATGGACGCCGGGCTGACCTGGAGGCGCTGGACGAGCTCGGAGGCGGTGAGGCTGCCCGAGTCGGTGATGTAGAGGCAGGCCATCACCCGGGCCATCATCCTGGGCGTGCCCGACGCCATGATGACGGTGGTGAAGACCTCCTCGTACTCCTTCACCGCCGCGGCGTCCCGGCCGTGGGGCTGCGGGAAGGCCTCCGCCCCCCGGGGAGATGCCTGCCTGCGGCGGCGGGTGCGTTGTTCGGTGGCGCGGTGGGCGAGGTCGGCGCGGTAGCCGGCGGGGCCGCCGTTGCGCATCACCTCACGCGTGATCGTCGAGGTCGGACGGTCGAGGCGTCTGGCGATCTCCGCGTACGCGAGACCGTCGCCCAGTCCCAGCGCGATCTGCTGACGTTCCTGCTGGGTGAGTCTGCCTCCCGGCATCGCGGTCTCCTCCGTCTGGTCCGTGGTGCGCCCACCCTAGCGTTCACTTCCAAGCCGTTGCAACGATCGACGGCCAGAATGTTGCATTCAAATCTGCCTCGTTGCAACGAAATCACCACCTTCACCTGCGGGAGCGCCCATTCGTCGCAACAATGACGTTGCTCGAAATTCGAATGCAACGTAGCGTTTCTCGTATCGGAAACACGACATCGAGGAGCGCACGATGCAGAACTTCGACACCCCCGCCCCGGTCTCCGCCATCGCCCGCATCCCGGCGGGACTCATCCGGCTCGTCGCCTCCGACCGGGCCGACACCACGGTCGAGGTACGGCCGGCGGATGCTTCGAAGAGCCGCGACGTGAAGGCGGCGGAGGCCACCGAGGTGTCCTACGCGGACGGTGTCCTGCGGATCGAGGTCCAGGAAGCGACCAACCGGGTCCTCGGGAACTCCGGCTCCGTCGAGGTGACCGTCCACCTGCCCGCCGGCTCCCACGTCGACGCGAGAACGGCCGCCGCCGAGTTCCGGGGCGTCGGGCGACTCGGCGACGTCACCTTCGAGGGCGCGGCGGGCTCGGTCGAGCTGGACGAGACCGCGAGCGTCCGCCTCACCCTCCAGGCCGGCGACGTCTCGGTCGGCCGCCTGGGCGGCCCGGGTGAGATCAGCACCGAGAAGGGCGGCATCCGCGTCTCCGAGGCGGTCGGCGGCACCCTCACCCTGCGCACCGGCGCCGGAGACATCTCCGTCACCGCGGCCCGCGGAGTGTCCGCCGCCCTGGACGCCGGCACCGGCTACGGCCGGATCGACAACGCGCTCAGGAACACCGACGGCACGCCCGGCCTGCGCATCGAGGCCAGGACCTCCTACGGCGACATCACTGCCCGGAGCCTCTGACCACGGCTCCGGGGCCGGGCCACGCAGGCGGGGCCGGGGAGGAACGGCCCGGGGTCCAGGGCGCCCGGGCCGGGTGACACCCGCCACACAGGCCCCAGGGCCGCATGACGAGCCGTATGCCGGGCACCCGGTCCCACAGGCCCTGCCGCGCTTCCCCCCGACGCGGCAGGGTCTTTCGGTGTCCCGCGCCGGATTCGGGACCTGCCCCTCACGCATCCACACATGGGCGGCCGGTCGCGGCACGCCTCAGGACGACTCGCGCACCACCAGTTCCGTGGGCAGCACGATCCGCGGGCGCTCCCGTGCGGCGTCGCCCGAGGACCGGCTCGCGATCTCCTGCAGCAGGACGCGTGTCATCGTGCGGCCCATCTCCTCGATCGGCTGGCGCACACTCGTCAGGGGCGGGTCCATGTGGCGGGCCACCGCGGAGTCGTCGAAGCCGATCAGCGCGACGTCGTCCGGGATGCGGCGGCCGGACTCGCGCAGGACGTGGCGGGCGCCCGCCGCCATCACGTCGGAGGCGGCGAAGACCGCGTCGACGTCGGGGCGGCGCTCCAGCAGCTCACGCATCGCGCGGGCCCCGCCCTCCTCGCTGAAGTCGGCGGGGGCGATGAGCCGTTCGTCGGGGTCGAGGCCGGCGGTGGCGATGGCCTTGCGGTAGCCGTCGAGGCGGCGCTGGGCACCGTAGACGTCCAGCCGGCCGGTGATCGTGGCGATGTTGCGGCGGCCTCGCGATATGAAGTGGTCGACGGCGGCGCGGGCACCCTCGAAGTTGTCGGAGTCCACGGAGGGCAGCGTCTCGGCCGCGTGCCTGCGTCCGCTGATCACGGAGGGCATGCCGAGCTGTTCGAGGAGGTCCGGCAGCGGGTCGTCCGCGTGCACGGAGACCAGGAGTACCCCGTCGACCCGGTGCGCGGTCAGGTACTGGGCGAGCCGGCGGCGCTCCCGGTCGTTGCCCGCGAGGGTCAGCAGCAGCTGCATCTCGGTGTCGGCGAGGGCCGCCCCCACTCCCCGGACGATGTCGGAGAAGTACGGCTCGGCGAAGAACCGGGTCTCGGACTCGGGCACGACGAGGGCGATCGCGTCCGTGCGGTTGCCGGCGAGCGCGCGGGCCGCACGGTTGGGTACGTACCCCAGCTCGGCGACGGCCGCCTCGACGGCCTCCCTGGTCTGGGCGCTGACCCGGGGCGAGCCGTTGATGACGCGAGAGGCCGTGCCCCGCCCCACTCCGGCCCGGGCCGCTACCTCTTCGAGCGTGGGCCGCCCGCCACTCCGTACTCGCGCTGCCGCCATGGCTGCCTCCCGTTCGCGGTCAATTTCTCACAGCGGGATGGCCAAACCAAGTCCCGCCGTCGGATCCCTTGACACTTGTCCGGACCCGGCGGTCTGAGCAGCGCCACAACTCTTGGGAGCGCTCCCAAGCCTACGGGGTGCGGATGACGAACACGTAAGGCGGGCCTGGGGACGGAGCGGTGCGGCGGCACGTACACCGGGTCGGTCCGGGGTCGCGGGCACAGGAAAGCGGGACCCGGCGCAGTGCCGGGTCCCGCTGTCCCGTCCTGTCCCGGTCGGCCGGTGCCGACCTGGGTCAGACGGTGCCGACCGGGGGAAGCGCGTGGCGGCGGATCACGTCGGAGTACCAGTGGGCACTCGTCTTGGGGATCCGGCGCTGCGAGGCGTAGTCGACGTACACGGCGCCGAAACGCTTCGAATAGCCGTACGCCCACTCGAAGTTGTCCATCAGGGACCAGAGGAAGTAGCCGCGTACGTCGGCGCCGTCGGCGATGGCCCGCTGCACGGCGTCGAGGTGCCCGTGCAGGTAGGCGACGCGCTCGGGGTCCTCCACCTTGCCCTCGGGCGAGACGTAGTCGTCGAACGCCGCGCCGTTCTCGGTGACCATGAGCGGCAGGCCGGGGTGGTCCCGGTGGGTGTCCATGAGCAGGTTGTAGAGGCCCTCGGGGTCGATCGACCAGTCCATCGCGGTGCGCTCCTTCCCCTCGGGAAGGTGGAAGGCGACGTGCTCGGAGCCGGGCCACGGGGAGTGGTCGCTGGCACCGTGGGCGTCGCTGCGCGCGTAACTGGCGCCCTGCGTCGGGGTGGAGACCAGCGTCGGGGTGTAGTAGTTGATGCCGAGGGCGTCGACCGGACGGGAGATGGTGGCGAGGTCGCCGTCCTTGACCAGCTTCGACCAGTCCACCAGGTGCGAGGTGTCGGTGATCAGGTCCTCGGGGTACTCGCCCCGCAGCATCGGACCGGTGAAGACGCGGTTGCCGACCGCGTCGATGCGGCGGGCGGCGTCCGCGTCGGCCTCACTGCCGGTGAGCGGGCGGACCTGGTGGAGGTTGAGGGTGACCGAGGTCTGCGCAGCAGCGGGGAGTTGGGCGCGCAGAACCTCGATCGCCCGGCCATGGGCGAGGTTGAGGTGATGGGCCGCCTGCAGCGCCGCTGCGGGCTCGGTGCGTCCGGGGGCGTGGACGCCGGAGCCGTAACCGAGGTAGGCCGAGCACCACGGCTCGTTGAGGGTGGTCCACATGCCGACGCGGTCACCGAGTGCGCCGGAGACGATCGCGGCGTAGTCGGCGAAGCGGTCGGCGGTCACGCGCTCGGGCCAGCCGCCGGCGTCCTCGAGCTCCTGGGGCAGGTCCCAGTGGTAGAGGGTGGCGACCGGCATGATGCCGGCGTCGAGCAGCTCGTCGACGAGCTTGCGGTAGAAGTCCAGGCCGCGCTCCACGGCCGGGCCGCGGCCGGTGGGCTGGACCCGGGACCAGGAGACGGAGAACCGGTACGCCTTCAGCCCGAGCTGCTTCATGAGGGCGACGTCGTCGCGGTAGCGGTGGTAGTGGTCGGCGGCGATGTCACCGGTGTCGCCGTTGCGGACCTTGCCGGGCGTCCGGCTGAAGGTGTCCCAGATGGACGGCGTGCGGCCGTCCTCGGCGGCGGCGCCCTCGACCTGGTAGGAGGCGGTCGCCGCGCCCCAGATGAAGCCCGTGGGGAACTGCGCCTCGGGCGCCTGCTTCGGGGTGATGTCGGGTCGTACGGCAGTCATGCGGGAGCGCTCCCATGGGTGGAGGGACAGGGACAGGAAGTGCGGGGCCCCGGCCCCGTACGGCCTGCGGTCAGGTGCAGGCCGTACGGAACGGCGTGGGCCGGACCGGGGAAGGACGGCAGAGCCGGGGTGGAACGGCGGGGCCGGGATCGGACCGGAGGGCGGGCCGGGGTCAGCCCTTGACGGCGCCGGACATGATTCCCCCGACGATCTGCTTGCCGAAGATCACGAAGACGACGAGCAGGGGCAGGGTGCTGATCAGTGCGCCCGCCATGACGATGCTCTGGTCGGGCACGTAGGACGCGCTCAGCTGGCCGAGGGCCACCTGGAGCGTGGGGTTCTGCTGATTCAGCGCGAGGTACGGCCAGAAGAAGTCGTTCCATGCCTGGACGAACGTAAGCATACCGAGCACCATCATCGCCGGTCGGGCGACCGGGAGCACGATGCTCCACACGATGCGGAGGTTGTTGGCCCCGTCCATCCGGCCCGCCTCGATGAGTTCGTACGGCAGCGCCTCAAGGAGGTACTGGCGCATGAAGAACACGCCGAACGCGCTCACCAGGGTCGGGAAGATCACCGACTCCAGCTGACCGCCCCAGCCGATGTCCGACATCATCATGAACAGCGGCACGACGCTGAGTTGCGGGGGGATCGTCAGGGTGGCGATGACCGCCGTCATCAGCACGCCGCGGCCCTTGAAGCGCATCTTGGCGAAGGCGTAGCCGGCCAGGGTGCAGAAGAACAGGGTCGCCGCGGTGATGCTGGCGGAGACGATGACCGTGTTGACGATGGCCTTGCCGAGGTTGGCCTGCTCCCAGGCCGCCTCGAGGTTGTTGAAGAGGTTGCCGCCGGGGATGAGGGGCGGCGTGGTGTCCAGCACCTCGTCCTGGGTGCGGGACGCGGCGACGAGCGTCCAGTACAGCGGGAAGAGCGAACCGAGGCCGACGACGACGAGGGCGAAGTAGGCGAAGGGGCCGGCGTGGTGCTGGCGGCCGGCTCCGGGCTTGAAGCGGCGGCGGCTCGGAGGC
Organism: Kitasatospora papulosa; assembly: GCF_000717245.1. Classification (GTDB taxonomy): domain Bacteria; phylum Actinomycetota; class Actinomycetes; order Streptomycetales; family Streptomycetaceae; genus Streptomyces; species Streptomyces papulosus. Next base: position 254,336 of record NZ_JNYQ01000001.1, on the reverse strand, counting down.
TCCTGTTGGACGGCGGCCTTGGAGACGCGGCGGTGGTCCGGAGCGGTGATGGGGCTGGTGGTGGTCATGGATATCGCTCCCCGTCAGGCCGCGGTCTTGCGCATGAAGCGCCCGACGAGCCAGTTGATCGCGGCAATGAGCAGCAGCAGCACGAGCATGGCCCAGGCGACCGCGGCGGCCGGACCGAGGTGTCCGAGGTTCCAGCCGTAGTTGTAGAGGTAGATGCTGAGCGTCTCGTACTGGTGCTCCGTGCCGCCCTGCGCTCCGATCTGGCCGCCCTCGAGCAGGAGGGGCTCACCGAAGAGCTGCATCGATCCGATGGTCGAGATGACGATCGTGAAGAGGATCGTCGGGCGCAGCGAGGGGATCGTCACGTTGCGGAACTGCTGCCAGCGCGACGCCCCGTCGAGCGATGCCGCCTCGTAGAGGTCGGACGGGACGGCCTGCATCGCGGCCAGGTAGATCAGCGTGTTGTAGCCCGTCCAGCGCCAGATGACGATGACGGCGATGGCGATGTTGGACGACCAGTGCCCGTTGGCCCAGTTCGTCTCACCGGCGCCGAAGAAGCCGAGGACCCAGTTCAGCAGGCCCCCGTCGGCCCGGAACACCAGGGCGAAGACCAGGGCCGCGGACGCCACCGAGGTGGCGTACGGCGTGAGGATCACGGTGCGCCAGAAGGTGCTGGCACGCAGCTTGTAGTTCAGCAGATGGGCGAGGCCCAGCGCGATCATGAGCTGCGGGACGGTCGAGATGACGCCGATGACGAAGGTGTTGGTGACCGCGGTCCAGAACTCGGAGTCCTGGAGGATGTTGCTGAAGTTCTCCCAGCCGACCCACTCCATCTGGTCGAGGCTGGTCATCTCCACCCGGTGGAGGGCGATCCAGCCGGTGTAGATGAGCGGGTAGAGCCCGAAGGCCCCGAAGACGAGGAAGAAGGGCGCGATGTAGGCGTACGGCGACGCCTTGTCGTCGAAGCGCCACAGCCGGCTGCGCCATGCCTGGCGGCTCGGCGTCATGGGCTTCGGGGCGCGACGGCCGGGCCGGGAGCCGTGTGCGCCCCTGGTGGGGGTGGTGGTTGCCACAGGTGGGAGTCCTTCCCTGGGGTGTGCCGACACCGCAGGGGCAGGCCGGACCTCTGTCTTCAGGTCCGGCGGAGGTGTCGGAGAAGGTGCGCGGTGCCGGTGGGAGAACCGGCACCGGTGCGGGCCGGCCGGGACGCGTGGATGTCGTCCCGGCCGCCCGCACCGGTGAGGATCAGCCGATCACCTTGTCGATCGCCTCGGTCGCCGCCTTCCAGGCGTCGTCCGGCTTGGTGCCCCGCTGCTCCATGTTGTTGATCTGGGTGGAGATGGTGTCCTTGATGACGCCGTCCTTCGGGCCGAGCACGGCCGCGGGGATCGCCTGCGCCTCTTCGGCGTAGATCTCACCGATGGGGGCGTTGTTGAAGTACTCCAGCTTGGCGGTCTTCACGTCGGGGAGCTCGTAGGCGCCCTTGTTCGACGGGAAGAGACCGGCGGCCTTGAAGACGGCTGCCTGCTGCTCGGGGGCGGTCAGCCACTTGACGAGCTCACCGGCCTCCTTGACGTGCTTGCCCTTGGCGGGCACGGAGAGGAAGGAGCCGCCCCAGTTGGCCGCGGTGTCACCCGGGGTCCGGGCGATGTCCCACTTGCCCTTGAAGTCGTCACCGGCGTACGTGGAGATCTGCGCGGCCATCCACGCGGGGCAGGCCACGGTGGCGATGCTGCCCTTGCGCAGGGCCGCCTGCCACGGCGGGCTGAACTGGGCCAGGCCCTGGGTCAGCTTCTTGTCGACCGCCTCGGAGGCGAGCTTCCAGCCCGCCTTGACGCCGGCGCTCTCCTTGTAGATCGCCTCGCCGTCCTTGGAGTAGTACTGCTCCGAGTCGGAGCTGACCACGCCGTTGTACATGGCGCTGGCGGAGTCCATGAAGAAGGTGCCCTTGGGGGCCTTCTTCTTGAACTCCTCACCGAGCGCGAGGTAGTCCTCCCAGCCGCCGGCGAGCTTCGCGGCGACCTCGGTGCGGTCGGCGGGCAGCCCCGCCTGCTCGAAGAGGTCACGGCGGTAACAGATCGACATGGGACCGATGTCGGTACCGGCACCGATGACCTTGCCCTCGTCGGTGCTCGCCTGCAGCGCCTTCCAGTTCACCCACTGGTCGGGGTCGACCACCTTGGAGAGGTCGGCGAAGGCGTCCGCCTTGGTGTCGACGAGCTCCTTCACGCGGCCGACCTCGATGCCCTGCACATCGGCCAGACCGCTGCCCGTGTTGAGCTGCTGGAGGAACTTGGGGTAGTAGACCTTCTCGTCGGCCGTGACGTTTTCCTTGACCGTGATGTTCGGGTGGAGCTCGTGGTACTTCTCGAAGAGCCCCGCCTCCTTGTAGCCGAACTGTCCGAAGTCGGCCACGGTCAGGGTGATGTTGCCGTTCGCGTCGGCCTCGTCGGAGTCCGACCCCGAGTCACTGCAGCCGGTCAGCATCAGGGCGGCGGCCGTGAGGCCCGTGGTGGCCACGACGGCGGTTCTGCGGCTTCGACCTGCGACGGTGCGGGTGATGCGCATTCCACTACTCCTTGTTCCAGGGTGGGACTGGCGTTCGATCTGCTCGGCATACGCGCTGGTGCCGCGGGTGCCGGTGGTACGGAGAGGACATGGGCGGTGCCGTCCCCGTACGAGCGAAAAACCTCGTTCGATATGGGAGCGCTCCCATGCGCTGATGCCGGAAGGTTGCTGCCTCAAGGGGGTGGGTGTCAAGAGTTGAAGACGCTTCCGTTGCCCGAGCGTGTCCTGCAAGTCACGGGAACGTGTCCGACCCAAGGCTTGCGCTTGCTCTCGCGCCCTGCATGCAGGGCGCGTTGCCGTTCGGATCACCGCAGGTCAGACGGGTTCGGGGGCGAAAATCCACCGCTTGCGGCCCGGAAAGGGCCATCGCGTCGCGCCGATCCCCGCGCATCGCGCCGAAGGGTGCCCAAGGCCTCAACAACTCGCGGATGCCCGCCGGAAGATGAACGAGGCGAGGGTGCTGTGAGGGCACACAGGGGGTCACGAGAGGTTTCCGCGTTCTTTCCCCGAACTCCACCACGGGGCAGCGAGGTTCCACTTCCCTCCGGACAAGCCCGCGGAAGGGGGACACGCCGGACGCGCCGGACAGCCCGGGCGGGCGGTACGGGGATCGCCCCTCCGAGCGCCAGGGGGGCGGACGCGCAGGGGCGCGCGCCCCGGCCGGATGTGGGGGGTGTGGGGGCCGGCCGAGGCGCGCGGGAGGAGGTGGGTCGAGGGGTGCGCCGAGGCGCACGGAGGGGGTGGTCCGGGATCGCGCCGGACTACCGGAAGGCGCCGAACGCCTTGGTGAAGGCCAGCGGCTCCTGGAGGATCGAGCTGCACGTGGCGTCCGCCGTCGGCTTCGCGCCGCCTGCGCACTGCACGTCCCTGGTGCCCGACCACATCGCCAGCCTGCCGATTCCCTTCTCCCGTGCGAACGCCACCAGCTGCGTGGCGTCCTCGACGGTGAAGATCTCGGTGGCCACGTCGTTCACGCCGATCATGGGGGTCACCGCGACCGCCTTCCAGGCCGCCGCGTCCGAGAGGCCGAGCACACCCTTGAGCTGCGCCTGCGTGGCGGTGGCGGCCTGGGCGGCGTAGTCGCCCATGTCCCCGCTGTACGAGGCCCCGTAGTCCATCGCCATGATGTTGACCGCGCCGATCGCCACGCCGTTCTTCTTCGCGTCCGCGATCAGGTCCACGCCCGGCTGGGTCAGCCCTTCCGGCATCACGGGCAGCGTGAAGGACACGTCCAGTCCGGGGTGCGACTTCTGGAGCTGCGCGACGGCCGCCGAACGGCGGGAGTTGGCGGCGGAATCGGGCAGCGCCCCGCCTTCGATGTCGAAGTCGACCTTGGTCAGCCCGTAGGCGTCGATCACCTTGCCGTACGCCGTGGCGAGTTCGGCCGCGGAGGAGCAGTGCAGTGCCAGTTCGGCACCCGCGGCTCCGCCGAAGGAGACCCGCACGTCACCGCCCTCGGCCCGCAGAGCGGCGATCTGGGCGGCCACCTTGTCGTCGCCGAGCCCCGTGACCCCGCCCCACAGGGGGGCGCAGCTGCCGCCCGAGGTGATGAACGCCAGGTTGAACTCCTTGACGCCCGTCTTCGACGCGGTGTCCAGCAGGTCGTAGGCGGGGTGGAGGGAGGTGTCGACGTACGGGGCGAATCCGGCGCCGTCGGCGGTGCCGCCGGGCGGGCCGGACGGCTCGGCGGGCGTGGTCTCCGTCGGCTCGGCGGTCGCGGTGTCCGTGGGTGTGGGGCTCGGCGCGGCCGTCGGGGTCCCGGTCGGGCGTCCGCTCGGCTCGGGCGCCGTGCCGCCGTCCGCGGAACAGGCGGCGTCGTTGATGAGGCAGCCCTGCGGATCGGCGGCGGTCCCGCCGGAGGCGGCGACGAAGCCGACCGTCACGGATCCGCCCGGGGCGATGTCCTTGTTCCAGCTCGCGGGCTTCACGGTCACGTGGTTGCCGCTGACGGTGTGCTCGCCGTTCCAGAGGGAGTCGATCTTCGTGCCGGCGGGCAGATCGAATTCGAGCGTCCACCCGGACTGCACGGTCCCGGTGTCGTTCGAGACGACGTACTGCCCGGTGTAGCCACCGGTCCAGCCGCTGGCCCTCGTGTACGTGGCGCCGACGGCGGCCGCCTGCGCCGTGCCGGTGAGTGCGAGGACCGTGCCGCCCACGACCGCTGCGGCGACGAGCGCGCCGACCGCCTTCGTGCGGGTACTCGCCGTACGGCGGTGCGTGCTGGTGCCCATCGCGTGCCTGCCTTCGTGCTGCCGGGGGGTGATTGCGTCTGCACGCTAGCCGCCGCGAACCGGGCAAAAGGCACTCATGGGAACCGGGCCGGTGTTCTTAGGGTTTGCTTAAGGAGGAGATCGGTACGGGTTAAGCCCGACCGGCGAAAGGCGACGTGGCCTCAGCTTCGTGACCGTGGGTCCGGTCCGGCTCCCGGAGCGCCGCGGAGCTCCGCGTTCCGCCCTCTCCCTCCTCGCGGGCCCCGTCTTCCGCTTCGCCGCCCGACCCGGTGCCCGCGGCGCGCACGCTCGGCCGGTCCGCCGTCGAGCCCTATCCAGATGCGCACCTCCGTGCCACCGAGCACGGACCGCCCGATCCGCAGGTCACCACCGGTGGATTCGGCGACCCGGCGGACGATGTCGAGCCCCAGACCGGTCGATCCCACCCCGCCCCGCGCTCCGTCCCGTCCACTGGCACCGCGGGCGAGGGCGGAATCCGGATCGGGTATGCCGGGGCCGGCGTCCGAGACGAGCACCAGTACCGCGTCACCGCTGTGGTGGACGTCGACGGCGAAGGCGGTCCCCTCCGGGGTGTGCCGGAAGACGTTGCCGAGCAAGGCGTCCAGTGCCGCCGCGAGTTCGGGTCCGGCCACCGGGATCCGCACCGTGCGGTCCACTCCCGCCAGCCGCACCGTGCGTCCCTCGTCCTCGGCGAGCGCCGACCAGAACCCCATGCGCTCCCGGATGACCTCGGACGCGTCGCACCCCGCGCCCGGCTGCCCGCCCTGGGTCTGCGGGCGCTGCTCCCGCGCCGTGCGGATGATCGTGTCGACCTCGTGCTCCAGCTGTTCGACCGCCGCCCTGGTCTGTTCCGCGGCGGGGCTCTCGCCCAGCGAGGCGGCGTTGAGGCGGAGCACGGTCAGCGGGGTGCGGAGCCGGTGCGAGAGATCGGCGGCCAGCTCGCGCTCGTTGGCGAGGAGCTGGACCACCTGGTCGGCCATGGAGTTGAACGCGACGGCGGCGGAGCGCAGTTCGGTGGGCCCCTCCTCGGGGACCCTGGTGCCCAGCCGCCCCTCCCCCAGGTCCTGGGCGGCGCCGGCCAGACTCCGGGCGGGCTGCACCATGCGTACGCCGAGCCGGTCGGCCACGGCCACCGAGCCGACGATCAGCGCGATGCCGACACCGGCGAGCACCAGCCAGGCCGTGCCGACGCCGTGGGAGACGTCGGCGTCGGCCACGAAGACCTCCACGACGGCGATGCCCCCCGATCCCAGCGCGGTGGGCTGCAGCAGTACGGAGCCGCCCGGTACGTCCGCGATGGAGGCGCGTCCCGACGCGCCGACGGTCTCCAGGTCCTCGCGGGTGGCTCGGCGGGTGCCGATCTCCAGTACGGATCCGTCCGTTCCGGCAGCGGGGACATGGACCGCGAGGCGCCCCCGGCCGCCGGGCTCGGTGGACAGCACGGCGCGGGTCAGCTCCTCACGGTCGGTGGTGATGGTGAGGGTGGGGCCGATGGTGGCGGCCTGCCGCTCGGCGTCGGAGAAGGCGCGGTCCCGGGCCATCTCCTTGATGACGAGTCCGAGCGGCACGGCGAACGCGATCACGACCATGGCGGTGACGGCCAGACAGACCTTGACCAGGGCCCATCTCATGCGACGGGCCCCGCAGCCGGTGGTTCGAGTTTGACGCCGACGCCGCGCAGCGTGTGCAGATAGCGCGGCCGGGCGGCCGTCTCGCCCAGCTTCCGGCGCAGCCAGGAGAGGTGGACGTCGATGGTCTGGTCGTCCCCGTAGGACTGCTTCCAGACCTCGGCCAGCAGCTCGCGTCGCGGTACGACGACGCCGGGCCGGCCGGCGAGGAAGGCCAGCAGGTCGAACTCGCGGCGGGTCAGATCCAGTGCGGTGCCGTCCAGTTCGGCCTGGCGGCGCAGCGGGTCGATGAAGAGTCCGCCGACCTGGAGGACGCGCGGGGGCGGTGCCTGCGCGCCGGCGCCGCGGGTGCGGCGCAGGACGGCCGCCATGCGGGCGGAGAGGTGCTCGACCGAGAAGGGTTTGGTCAGGTAGTCGTCCGCGCCGTCGTTGAGGAGCCTGACTATCTCCGCCTCGTCGTCCCGCGCGGTCGCGATGATCACGGGTACGTCGGTGATGGAACGCAGCATCTTCAGCGCCTCGGCGCCGTCGAGGTCGGGCAGTCCGAGGTCGAGGACGACGACGTCGAAGCGGAAGTGCGCGACCTCGCGGAGCGCTTCGAGGGCGGTGCCGACGCTGCGCACCGTGTGCGAGGCCTCGGTCAGGTGCCGGATGAGGGCGGAACGTACGAACTGGTCGTCCTCGACCACGAGCACACTAGGCATGCGCCGCACCGTAGCCCATCCGGAGTAACGGGGTCCCCTCCAGGACAGGCCCGGTACGGGTGGTGCAGGATGTGCCCGATGCAACGAGGATTCGTACACGCGATCGCGTGGTCGCTCGCCACGGGTGCGGCGGTCACCCTGTCGTGGTGGGGCGTGCACACGGTCATGTCGGGCACCGTGTACGACCCGCCCCGAGCCGTCCCGATCTCGGTGGGGGCCGGGAGCGGGCAGGCGTCGGACGCGCCGGTGTCGTCCTCGACGCACCGCGCGCCGCCGTCGGCCTCCGTCTCACCTAGCGCGACGGCGTCCGGTCCCACGCCCTCGGCCACACCCTCCCGGCGGCCGTCCACCCGTCCACCGGACCGGAGTCCGAGCCCCGCGAAGCCCTCGCCGCCGCCGGCGGACACGGGACAGGTGAAGAGCTACCCGACGCGCGGCGGCAGGGTCGTCCTGGAACTGGCGGAGCACTCGGCGAAGCTGGTCTCGGCGACCCCCGAGCCGGGGTGGTCGATGCAGGTGTGGACGACCCCGGAGTGGATCCGGGTGGACTTCCGCGACGGGGCGGACGCGACGCTGTCCGTCTTCTGCACCTGGAACGGCCATCCGCCCACGGTCGAGGTCGTCGACCAGTGAGGATGCGCGGGCGCTCGGTGCCGCCCGCCTCCTGCCTCGCTCGTACGGCCGTCGCGGATCGGCCGGTCCGCGCACGAGCACCAGATCCGGCCGCGTCGGACGGGGCCGCTCAGTCGAAGGCGTCCGGCGGCGGGGCGGGTGACGGCTTGGCGCCCTCGTCGGTGACCACCGCCGCGCCGCCCGTGAAGTCGGCCAGCGCGCGGCCCTGTTCGACGCGGCCGGGATGCGGGTCGCTCGCGACCCGCCTGGTCAGTTCGGCGACCGCGATCGGCAGGTCGGAGGCGACCAGGACCGCGTTGCCGAAGCGGCGGCCGCGCCAGACGGTCGGATCGGCGGCCAGGGCCAGTTCGGGGAAGAGCGAAGCGGCGGTGGCGACCTGTCCGCGCAGATGGGTGAGCGGCGGACCGTCGGCGAGGTTGGCGGCGTACTGGCCGCCGGGCTTCAGCACCCTGCGTACCTCGGCGAGGAATTCGACGGAGGTGAGGTGCGCGGGCGTACGGGCGCCGCCGAACACGTCGGCGATGACGAGGTCCGCCCAGCCGTCCTGGATCCTGCCGAGCCCGGCGCGGGCGTCCGCCGAGCGGACCCGTATCCGGGCCTGCGGGTCCAGCGGGAGCTCCCTGCGCACCAGTTGGACGAGCGGCGCGTCGATCTCCACGATCTGCTGGGTCGAGCGGGGGCGGCTCGCGGCGATGTACCGGGCGAGCGTGAAGGCTCCGCCGCCGAGGTGGACCGCCTGGAGGGGTCGGCCGGGCGGCGCGGCCAGATCGATGACGTGGCCGAGTCTGCGCTGGTACTCGAACGAGAGGTACGAGGGGTCGTCCAGGTCCACGTGGGACTGCGGAGCGCCGTCCACCGACAAGGTCCAGGCGCGGGGGCGTTCACGGTCGGGCACCAGCTCCGCGACGCCGCCGTCGACCGTCGCCGTGACGGGCTCCTGCCGGCGCTCGGACCGCTTGCGGTCACCCGCGCCCCTGGCCGCTCCTCGACGTGCCACGCGCGTCCGTCCTCGCTCATCTCTCGCGCCGGTCACCTGGGACGACCGGCCGCGGCGGGACCTCCGCCCACCTGGCCATTATGGGCCTCAGCGGCAGTTGTCGGCCGCCTCGATGAGCCGGGCCGCCTGGTCGAGGGCGGCCCGCAGGACTGCGGGATCGGTGACAGGGGTCTCCGCGACGGGCGGCAGGAGCCAGCCGCCCCCGACGGAGGGCGGCTCGGCGGGGATGCGCAGCCCGCGGCCGTCCGTCCGCGTGCAGGCGCTCCCGGGGACGTCCCACGCCTCCGCCGTGCCCGGCGGCACCAGGAAGCCGAGGACCGCGCAGGCCCCGTCGTGCAGGACCGGGCCGACGTGCTCGTTGTCCGCTCCCCTGCGCAGGATGTCCACGGCCTCCAGCCCCTGACGCGCGGGGACGGTCACCAGGTCGCACGGCGTGGTTTCCGGGCCCATGTGAATCAAGGGAACCCCTCCTCTTCGTCTCACCGGGTCGGGGCCGCGCCCCTTCTCCTCATGGACCAACGCGCCGACGGCGTCAACGGCTACGGCGGCACGCCGCCGCAAAGGGTGGCAGTTCATGGCAGATCAGGGGCGAGATGTCCGCTTTATTGGCAAACGCTGCGTGTGCGTGTCGTCACAGCAGGTACGTTCTTGCTCCGCCGGGACACCGGAAGCAGGAGCCCGGCGCACCAGAGAGGGCCCCGCCATGGTGTCGACACGGGCAGTTCCCAACCTCGTCTTCCGTCGGCTGCGCGGCCAGCGCTCCGCGGGGGAGTTCGCGGCAGCGGTCCGCCGGGCCGCCCGCGAGATCGGTGAACAGGTCGCGTGCGACGCCCGGTACATCGGGCGCGTGGAGTCCGGCGAGATCCGCTGCCCCAACTACGCGTACGAACGGGTGTTCCTGCACATGTTCCCCGGGGCGAGCCTCGCGGACCTGGGCTTCTCGGACCGCGAGAGCGTGCGCGGCCGGGGGGCCCGCACGGCATCCGCCCCTCCACCCACCACACCCCCCACGCTCGACAGCGACATCCACGAGGAGAGCGACGTGCTGCGTCGCGTGTTCATGACCGGCGGCACCGCCACGGTGGCCGCGTCCCTGGGGCTGGGCGGCCGTTCCGCCGCCGCCGGCCCGCTCGCCGTCCCCGCCCAGCGCCGGGTCGGCGAGGCCGAGGTCGGCGCTGTGGAGAAGGCGGTACGCCGGATCCGCCTGCTGGACGACCGGCACGGCGCGGACGGCCTCTACCGGCAGGCCTCCCAGCCCTTGCGGGCCGCCTACGCCCTGCTCGACTCCGGGGCCGCCACGCGGGGCAGCACGGCGGACCGCCTCCACGCGGGCGCCGGTGAGCTGGCGATCTCCGTGGGATGGCTGGCCCACGACTCGGGCCGTTTCGACGACGCGCGCTCGCACTACGCGGAGGCGCTGGCGACGGCGCGGCTGGCCGGGGACGCCGCGCTGGAGGCGCACGCGTTCTGCAACGCGTCGTTCCTGGCCCGTGACACGGGGCGGGCCCGCGAGGCGGTACGCGCCGCGGAGGCCGGGCAGCGCGCGGCCCGGCCGCTCGGCTCACCGCGGCTGACGGCGCTGCTGACGCTGCGGGAGGCGGGGGCCCGGGCCTGGCTCGGGGACCGCACGGGGTGCGAACGGGCGATCGGGCGTGCCCGTGCGGCCTTCGACCGCGGCGCGTGCGACTCGGACCCGGAGTGGATGTCCTTCTTCCGGGAGGCCGAGATGGAACTGCTGGAGGCCCAGTGCTGGTCGGCGCTGGGTGACTGGGCGCGTGCGGCCCGGCACGCGCGCCGGGCGACCCGGCTCCAGGACCCGCACTTCACACGGAACCTCGCGCTGTACCGGGCGCAGCTCGCCGGCGACCTGGCACGGGCGGGCACGGCCGACGAGGCCGCGGCGGCGGGGCACCAGGTGCTGGACCTGCTGGACCGGGTCCAGTCCTCCCGCATCCGCGGGATGCTGTCCAGCGCCGTACGGGTGCTCCGGCCGCAGGGCGGCCCGGAGGTGACGTCACTGCTGGCCCGTTACGAGGAACTGCCCCCCGGCACCTGAGGACGCGGGGCGGGCCCGGTGCCGCCTCGGCTCAGCGGTCCAGGTGGCCCGTGTCGTTCCAGCGCTCCAGCGCGGGAAGGCCGTACGCCCAGCCGAGCACCGAGAGGGATGTCGGCTCCAGCCGGATCCGCGCGGCGAAGGACACGTCCTCCCCCAGCCACCGGGCCCCCAGGATCCGCAGGATGTGCCCGTGGGCGAAGACCAGCACGTCGCGGTCGGCGGAACGTGCCCACTCGACGACCTCGTCCGCGCGGGCGGAGACCTCGGCGAGGGTCTCACCGCCGGGGACGCCGTCGCGCCAGATGAGCCAGTCCGGGCGGTCGGCCTTGATCTGCGCGGGGGTCAGGCCCTCATAGTCCCCGTAGTCGAACTCCATCAGCGCGTCCCACGGCTCCGCCCGCTCACCGAAGCCGGCGATGGCGCAGGTCTCCGAGGCCCGGACCAGCGGGCTGGTCCGCACCTCGACGCCCGGCAGGCCGCCCCAGGGCTCCCGGTGCAGCCGCTCGCCGAGCAGTTTTGCGCCCTCGCGGCCGGCGTCCAGGAGGGGGATGTCGGTCCTGCCGGTGTGATTGCCCTGGACGGACCACTGGGTCTGTCCGTGCCGGGCGAGCAGGATTCGCGGTGCCATGACGGCTCTCCCTGAAAATACGAAGATCCGAAGATGTGAGGACCCTAGGATCTGGTGGGTCCGGGACAGCGGTGTCCGGGACGGCGACGGGACGGCGCACGCGGGCGTCCGGCCGGAGGACCGGAGCGGGCCCGGGGCCCCGCTCCATCATCCCGCACCCGTCGCACGAGCAACCCGCGGGGCGTCGGGGGCGTCCCTCCGTGCGCACCACCTGGGACGTCCGCGGGGGAATGCCCCGGCGGAAATCGAGGCATACGACCACCGTACGGTTGAACGCCCGCCGTCGACCGAATGAACATGGGGAGAGCTGCCGGATGCCGCACGCCACCGCCGCGACACCGCCGTCCGGTCACCGGCCCCGCTGGTGGACGGAGCTCCCGCTGATCGCGGTGGTGTACGGCCTGTACTCGATGGGCCGGCTCCTCGTGCACGAGAACATACCGGCGGCCGTGGACAACGGTCTCGCGATACTCCGCCTGGAGAAGGCGCTGCATCTCAACGCCGAGCACCCCCTCAACCGGCTGCTGACGGCCAACCCCGCGCTCGGCATACCCGCCGACTTCGCGTACGCCTCCCTGCACTACCTGGTCACCCCGGCCGTCCTGGTCTGGATCTTCCGGCGCCGCAGCGCCGCCTACCGCGCGGCCCGCACCTGGCTGATGACCTCCACGCTCCTCGGGCTGGTCGGCTTCACGCTGATGCCGACCTGTCCGCCCCGGCTCCTCGACGCCCACCACGGCTTCGTCGACACGATGGCCCAGTACAGCTCCTACGGCTGGTGGGGCGCGGGAGCCAGCGCCCCGCGCGGGCTCAGCGGGATGACCAACCAGTACGCCGCGATGCCGAGCCTGCACGTCGGCTGGGCGGTCTGGTGCGGCGTGCTGCTGTGGCGCCACGGCCGTCATCCGCTCGTCCGCGCGGCGGGCGTCGCCTATCCCCTGCTCACCGTCCTCGTCGTGATGGGGACCGCGAACCACTATTTCCTGGACGCCGTGGCCGGGGCCGCCGTGATGACGGTGGGCGCCCTTCTGACCAGGCCGTTCATGCGGATCGCCGACCGTGTCAAGGACCGGGTGCTGACGGCGTTCGTCCGGGTGCCCGCAACCGTCACCCCCGCGAACTCCACGATTGTCAGTGCCGGATGCAAGACTTCCGCGGGTGAGCGAATACCCGGCCAGCGGACCGCCTCCGCAGATTCCAGCGACGCGCGCACCCTCTCCCCAGCCGAGGCCGACGACGACGCTCCGGCAGCGGCTCGCTGAGCTGCGCGGCCCGTCCGTCGCGCCGCATCCGCTCGACGCACGCGCGCTGGCCGCGCTCGCCGCGAACCCCGGATGCAAACGGCGCGCCCTGCTCGACGGCGCGGGCGTCGACAAGGCCGGGCTGGCCACCGCCCTCGGCTCCCCCGCCGCGTTCGGCCAGTCGCAGTTCGCCCTCGTGCGGGGAAACGTCTTCGAGGCGAAGGTCAAGGCGGACGGCGGCATGGAGCTGCTGCGCCTCCTCGTCGAGCGGCTCGGCCACGGCGCGGAGGCGCCGGCCGAGGCGAAGGTGCCCGATCTGACGGCCGCCGGCCCCGAGGGCCGCGCCGCGCGCACGGCGCTGGCGCTGCGCGAGGCCACGGCGGCGGGTGACTGGGCGCTGCTCGACCACCCGATGCTGGCCCTGGAGGTCGCGGGCTCACCCGCCTACCTGGAGCCCGACGCCGTGGTGGTGCACCCCGACGGCACCTGGACGGTCGTCGAGATCAAGTCCTTCCCCATGGTCGACGGCTCCGCGGACGCGGCGAAGGTCGGTGCGGCGGCCCGCCAGTCCGCCGTCTACGTCCTGGCGCTGGAGCGGATCGCGGCGGTGACCGAGGGCGCCGAGGTCGGCCACCAGGTCCTGCTCGTCTGCCCCAAGGACTTCTCCAACCTGCCGACCGCCTCGGTCGTGGACGTGCGCAAGCAACGTGCCGTGACCGACCGCCAGCTGACCAGGCTGACCCGCGTCGAGGACATCGCGGCGGCCCTGCCCGAGGGCACGACCTTCGACCCGGACCGCTCCCCCGAGGAGCTCGGCACGGCGGTCGAAGCGGTCCCCGCCGCATACGCCCCCGAGTGCCTGGCCGCGTGCGAGCTGGCCTTCCACTGCCGGGCGAAGGCCCGCGCGGAGGGCGCGGTGGAGTCGCTCGGCCGCAGTGTGCGGGGTGAGCTCGGCGGCCTGACGACGGTCGCCGGGGTGCTGGCCGCCGCGGCCGGCAAGGAGGGCGACCCGGCAGACCCGACGGTGGCCGCTCTGCGCAGGGCCGCCGCGCTGCGCGCCGAGGCCCTGGCCGGAGTGGGCGGCGGTGTCGCATGTCGCTGATCAGCACCCTCGCCAGGCTGGAAGCGGTCGACAGCGGGCGGGCCCAGCCGCTGGCCACCGTGCGGCACCGGCACCTGACCGACCGGCCGCTCGTGCTGGTTCCGCTGACCACCGCAGGCGAGGCGGGCGCCCCGCTCGGCGCCCTCGTGGGCACGGACCGCGCGGCGCCCCGGCTGCTCGCGGTGCCCCAGCCGCGCGACCGCGACCTCCGGTTCGCCTTCCTCGCCGAGCTGGCCGAGGCGGTGCTGCCGCACATCGAGGCGTACGCCGACGCCGTGGAGCCCGCCGAGCGCAACGAGGTCGATCCCGGGACCGGCAAGAAGGTCAAGGTCGAGGTGGAGCTGTGCGCGGACGCCGCCCAGCTGATCGTGCCCAGCAGGGCCGGCATCGACTTCGTGCGCCTGCTCGGGCGGTCCATGCGGTTCCGGCGCACCGTCGAGGACGATCCGGACACCCCCTTCCCCGCTCCCGCCCGCGTGCCGCTGCTCGGCCGCTGGCTGACGCACTACGGCGAGCGGGCCAGGGTGCCGGGTTCCTCGCTGCTCCTCGCCGCGACGGACCTGGTGAACCGCCACTGGGCGACCGGCCAGAGCAGCCTGGAGGACCAGCATCTCGGCGCGCTCCTCGCCTGGGTCGACCCGCCCGGGGGTTCCGGTGCGGAGGCGGCGCTGCGGGCGGAGCTGGAGCGCGACCGGGACGGTCAGCTCATCTGCCCGCCCGCCGGGCCGGCGACGGACCCGGCCTTCGACAACAAGCTGCTGGCGCCCGCGATCGAGCGGTACGACCGGGCGCGCTCGGCGCTGGGCGCCGCGGAGGACGGCCTGGACGCGGACACCCGGCTCGGTGAGCTGAGCGGCGCGGAGCGGGAGATCAGGTCGCTGCTGGCGGGGGTGCTGCTGCCGACCTGGGACGCGGTCTGGCGGGGACTCGACCTGCTGCGGGAGCTGCCGGAGGGGACCCGGGCGCAGGACCGCTGGACGAGGGACCGCTGGTCGTTCACCGGGCACCGGGACCGGGTGCTGGCGGGCGAGCCGCCGCAGCCGCGCCGGGACGACGCGGTCACGGCGGCGCAGAAGCTCGCCTCGCGGGAGACGGCCCAGGCGCAGCTGGACGCCCAGGAGGCCCTCGACGACCCGCTGGTGCTGGCGGGGCGCAGGCTGGCGGGCGAGGCGTTCGTCGGGGAGGTGACGGAGGTGGAGATGGCGTACAGCGAATCGAAGCGCCCCTCGCCCCGCCCCCTGGTCACGGTGCGGACGGAGGAACGCCCGCATCTCGGCGAGCGGACCAAGGTGTACCGCTCCCTGGACGGTGATCCGGTCAGATCGCAGACGGCGGAGTTCGTCGCCTACGCGACCGGGGAGACCGAGGACGGGGAGGAGGCGGTCGGTCTCGTGCTGCGGATCATGGACCGGATGGGCCGGGGCAAGGAGCCCGCGCCCGGTTCGGTGCCCGAGCCCGGCGACCGGATCGCCTGGACCCTGTTCGAGCACGACCAGCGGGGCGGCCCGAAGCTGCCCGATCCGGAGGACACCCCCTGGACCCACGGCGGCCCGCCGGGCGCCGTCGGCCCGGGAACAGCCGAGCGACCCGATCCCGTGACCCCGGAGGACCTCCTGTGACAGCCGTCTCCGACCCGGGCGCCGCGGCCGCGCGGGCGACCGACGCGATCCTCGGCGACACCCTGCGCGGTACGGCGCGCGGCGTCGTGGTGGACTCGCCGCCGGGCGCGGGAAAGTCGACGCTGGTGGTGCGGGCCGCGCTGGAGCTGGCCGCGGCGGGCCGCCCGCTGATGGTGGTCGCGCAGACCAACGCGCAGGTGGACGACCTGGTGGTGCGGCTGGCCGAGAAGGAGCCCGGCCTTCCGGTGGGCCGTCTGCACAGCAGCGACTCCGATCCGTACGACAAGGTCCTGGACGGCCTGGACAACGTGCGTACGTCGGCGAAGGCCGCCGATCTGGCGGGCCTGGACATCGTGATCTCCACGGCCGCCAAGTGGGCGCACGTGAAGAACGTCGAGCCGTGGGGCCACGCCATCGTCGACGAGGCGTACCAGATGCGGTCGGACGCCCTGCTGGCGGTGGCCGGGCTGTTCGAGCGGGCGCTGTTCGTCGGGGACCCGGGCCAGCTGGACCCGTTCTCGATCGTGGGCGCCGACCAGTGGGCCGGCCTCACGTACGACCCCTCGGCGAGTGCCGTCTCGACCCTGCTGGCGCACAACCCGGAACTGCCGCAGCACCGGCTGCCGGTCTCGTGGCGGCTCCCGGCGTCCGCCGCGCCGCTGGTCTCGGACGCGTTCTACCCGTACACGCCCTTCCGCAGCGGCACGGACCACGGCGACCGGCGGTTGTCGTTCGGCGTGCCCTCGGACGGCTCGGGTCCGGACCGGGTGCTGGACGAGGCGGCGGAGTCCGGCTGGGGGCTGCTGGAGCTCCCCGCCCGCCACACCCCGCGCACGGACCCCGAGGCGGTCCGGGCCGTGGCCCTGGTGGTCCGCAGGCTGCTGGACCGGGGCGGCGCGGCGACGAGCGAGCGCGGCCCCGACCCGGTTCCGGTGACGGCGGAGCGCGTCGCGGTCGGCACGGCCCACCGCGACCAGGCCGCGGCGGTGCGGGCCGCGCTCGCCGACCTGGGCGTGACGGGTGTGGCGGTGGACACGGCGAACCGTCTCCAGGGCCGCGAGTTCGACGTGACGGTGGTCCTGCACCCGCTGTCGGGGCGCCCGGACGCCACGGCGTTCCATCTGGAGACGGGCCGCCTGTGCGTCCTGGCCTCGCGGCACCGGCACGCGTGCGTCGTGGTGTGCCGGGCCGGGGTGGCCGACCTGCTGGACGAGCACCCGTCGACGGAGCCGGTGCAGCTGGGCGTGACGGTGAAGTTCCCCGACGGCTGGGAGGCGAATCACGCGGTCCTGTCCCACCTCGCCGAGCACCGCGTGCATTGGTCGCCCTGATCCTGGGCAGCGCTCTTGCGCCGGGCTGGACAATGGAAGGTGGCCGTCCGGCCGTACGAGAAGGGAAGACCACATGGCACAACCCGAGCGGAACGAGCGGCAGAGGCTGCGTCCGGCGCCGCTGCTCTTCGAGCCGTCGGAGGCGGCAGCCGACCCGGAGCACTTCTTCGACCTGGAGTCGATGGAGGACCCGACGGCGCTGCTGGCCCGCGCGACGGAGCTGACGCTCGCCTTCCGGGCGGCGACCGACCGGGCCGTGGAGTTCCAGGCCGTGGCCGCCGCCCAGCTCGCCGATCCGCGGCGCTTCGACCGGCTGACGGCCGCGGAGATAGCCGGGCGCGCGGAGTGGACCGAGGACTACGCCAAGAAGATGATCGAGTTCGGCCGGTCCCTGCTGGACGCCCCCGCGCCCTGACCCGGCGCCGCGGGAGGCGGGCCCTGACACGGGCGGGGCCCCGCCCGTCGTTCACGCCGCCGTCCCGGACGCCACTCCGGCCCCACACGCCGCACGACCGTGCGTCCATCACTGCGGGTACACCCCTGGCATATGCCGCCGGGCAAGATACTCCGTCGTCGTGCGCCCTGTCCGACTTTCCGCAACTCTGCGGGACAGGAGCGTCACAGCCGGTAGACATGACGCCATGAGCGCCTGGCTGAACGACGAAACGACCCTGCGGACCGGCACGGCCCCGCACCGCGGCGTCGACATCTTCGCCCTGCTGCGGGACCGCACCGGCCACCGGACGGACGACGGGGCCGCTCAGGTCACGGCGTCGGGAGCCGCCTGGCTCGCGGGCGCCTCCTCCCACCCCCGCAGCACGCTCTCGCAGTGGGAGGCCCGCCCCTGCGCCCCCGGGGTGCTGCCGTGCGGCTCCGCGTTCGACGTGGTGAGCGTGCCGGCACTGTTCGGCAGGCGCATGCTGGAGCGGCTCTGGGCGGAGGGGCCCGGATCGGGCCCGGTCGCCACGCACCGGGGCCGGATGCTGCTGTTCGCCGCCCCGGGGACGGCCCAGCGCCTGCCGTCCCTCCTGGCGTGGGAGGAGTGGGGCACCGGTCCGGCCGACGGGGACCGGGGGCATCGGGGCTCCTTGCCGCCGGTGCTCTGTCACGGCGCGGGGGACGCCGTCACCGTCCCGCCCCTGACCGGCGGCGTGGACGCCGGCGGGCCCCGCTGGGTGGTGGCCCCGGACACCCGTGACCCCTGGCTGCCGGGGCCGGACGTGCTGCTGTGGGCCTGCGTGCGGGTGGGCAGGTCGGCGGCCCCGTCGACCACCGGGTATTCGATTTTTCCTCCCGCCGATCCGGGTGCTAATGTCTACGACGTCAGCAGGCGCCGTTAGCTCAGTTGGTTAGAGCAGCTGACTCTTAATCAGCGGGTCCGGGGTTCGAGTCCCTGACGGCGCACAGACGGATGAAGCCCCCTCGTGGAAGCGAGGGGGCTTCTTCGTGTGTGCGCCCGCCCGGGTCAGACGCCGGTGGTGACGCGGACGGTCCAGGCTCCGGACCGGGTCCGGTCGGCGACCTCGATGCGGATGCGCTCACCGGGGACGGTGTAGCGCTCACCCTCCCGGAGCGGGGCGTCGGCGAGCGGCGGGTAGACCGACCGGTCCCAGCAGGCATCCGATTCGGGGTGGGTGTCCAGCACCTCGACGGGGCCGCCGCCGGAGGGCGTCGCGTTGCGGATGCGGTAGACGAGGACACCCTCGGTGCAGGTCGCGCGGTCGTTGCCCGTGGCGCTGCGGGCCTCGATGGCCAGGGCGCTGTCCTGGCCGGTCCTGACGACGGCCAGCCGGGTCCCGACCGACGCCCCGGGCACGGGCACCTCGGCCATGGGCTGCAGCGTGAGATCGGCGGAGCCCTGCACGCACACGACCTCCTCGCCCTCCAGCCAGCCGAGCTTCCACTTGTGCCAGCCGAACAGGTCCGGTGACAGTCCGAACTGGCTGCCCATCACGTCCCAGTCACCGACGTAGGTGTCCCAGTCGCCCTTCCCGTCGTCCGGCCGGTGGTAGAGGTCGGCCAGGTCGAAGACGTGCCCGGTCTCGTGCGCGAGGACGTTGCGGTCCGGCGGGTGCTCCTCGAACACGGTGACCACGCGCCTGATGTCCGTACCGTCCGCGCGTACCGGGCGGTCGAAGTTGACGACCTTGGTGGCGTCGGAGTCCACACCCGGCGCGTCCGGGTCGGCGACGAGATAGACGATGTCGTACGCGGAGAAGTCGGTCCGCTCGTCGGCCGCCCGGATCGCGTCGCGCAGGTAGGAGCCGCGGCGCCCGGAGTCCCAGTCGCGCTCTATTCCGTACCAGGTGGACGGATGGGGCATGGCGGTCCACTGCCGCTGCGGGTGCGGGCGCAGGGTGAACTTCCCGTACGAGGCGCGCTGGAAGAACTGGGTGGTGGAGGGGAAGTAGTCGGCGGCGAGGACCTCCGGGGCCACCACGGGCTCGGAGTCGGGGAACGAGAGGAAGACCATGACCGCGTCGAGACCGCGTTCGGGGCGCGGGTAGGCGCCGTTCCAGGTGTCGAGGCCGAGGGAGTGGTGCGCTCCGGTCCTGGGCAGGGCGCACGGTCCCGCGTCACCCGAGGCCGCCACGGCCGGCCCGGCGACCAGCCCGGTGGCGGCGAGCGCCAGGAGGGAGGTGAGGGCAGCCGCCGCGCTGCGCAGTCTCGGTCTCTCCGGCCCCCCGGTTCCGTGCTGACGCGGCACATCTACCTCCGGGTGGCGAATGCGGGGCCTGTTCCTCACCCTGTGCCGATTCGCCGGCGTATGCCCTGTTGTGCTGCCCCACACGGGTCAGTGGGGGCCCGGCCGCTCCACACGCGGTCGGTTGATCACATACACGGACAGTCACATTCGCTCACACGGAAGCCTCAATGCATCAGATCGGCGCAAAAGCGATCACCTCTGGCCAAAACGTAGGACTGTGTCCTGCCACGTGCGGGCATCGGGCAGGCATGGGCCATGCGCGTGCCGGCCGCCCGAAACGGCGGACGCGTTGGAACGGCCGGTGCGCCACCCTCTATGCTTCACCTCGCTTTCCTGCGTGGTTGCCGCCTCTGGGACGGCGTCCCACTCCACGCGCCTGCCCGGCCATACCTGTTCACGACAATCTGCACAGCGGGAGCGAGCGGTGAGCGGAACCGACGAGGGGCCGACGTCCCGAGCGGGCACGACCCCCGGCGCCGGGCCACCGGATGTCACTCAGCGTGATCAGTCGAGGCCGGGGCTCGCGGAGCTGCGCGACTACCGTGCCGCGTTCGCGGCAGCCGCCCTCCCGATGGCCGTCGTCGACCTCCGCGGCCAGATCGTCACGCCGAACGCCGCGCTGGGCGGGCTGCTCGGCGCCGACCCGGCGTCCCTGACCGGCCGGCCCGCGGCCGACCTCGTCGGGCTCTCCTCCGACGGCCCCACCTGGCGGGCGTACAACGAGGTGCTCCGGGGTACCAGGCCCCGGCTCCGGTGCACCAGGCGGCTCAAGCACGCCGACGGCCGGCTCCTGTGGGCGGAGGTCACCGTCGTGCCGATGGGCGACCCCGCGGGCGGCGCGGAACGCGTCCTGCTGTCCGTCGCCGACGTGAGCGACCGGCGCGAGTTGCGGGAACGGCTGCGTCATCTGCGGATGCACGACCCCGTCACCCGGCTGCCCAACCGCACCCTGTTCTTCGAGCGGCTGGCGGGCGCCCTGGAGGCACCGGCCGCCGCGCAGGCGCCGGACAGCCCGTCGGCCCAGGACGGGTCGTCGGCCCCGCCCGGCCGGATCGGCCTCTGTTATCTGGACATCGACGGCTTCAAGGCGGTCAACGACACGCTGGGGCATCGCACGGGCGACCGGTTGCTGGCCGCCGTCGCCGGGCGGCTCACCGACTGCGCCGAGGCCGACGGGCACCGCACCGGCGGCCATCTCGTGGCACGTCTGGGCGGTGACGAGTTCGCCATCCTCGTCGAGGACTCGTCGGGGACGCACCAGCTCACCGAGCTCGCCCGTGCGGTCCTCGCCGCCCTCCAGCAGCCGTTCGAGGTCGCCGGGCACCGGTTGTCGGTCTCCGCGTCGATCGGCGTGGTGGAGCGGTCGTCGGCCGACACCTCGGCCACCGCACTGATGCAGGCGGCGGACACCACGCTGTACTGGGCCAAGGCCGACGGCCGGGCACGCTGGACCCTGTTCGACCCCGAGCGCAACGCACACCGGATGACCCGGCAGGCGCTCTCCTCCACCCTCCTGCCCGCCGTCGAGCGCGGGGAGTTCACGCTGGAGTACCAGCCGCTGGTCGGCATGGCGGACGGGATCGTGCGCGGTGTGGAGGCCCTCGTCCGCTGGAACCACCCTCGGTTCGGACTGCTGGCCCCCAGCCGGTTCGTCCCGATCGCCGAGGAGGACGGCACCATCGTCCAGCTCGGCCGCTGGGTACTGCGCTCGGCCTGTCTCCAGGCCCGTCGCTGGCAGCTCGAACACCCCGAGGACCCCGCGCTGTTCATCAGCGTCAACGTCGCCGTGCGGCAGCTCTGGGACTCGGACCTGGTCGCCGACGTCGCGGAGATCCTGGCCGAGACCGGTCTGGAACCCGGCCTGCTGCAACTGGAGCTGACCGAATCGGCGGTCATGGGTTCCCCGGGCCGGCCGCTCCGGGTGCTCCAGGCACTCAGCGACATGGGGATCCGCATCGCGATCGACGACTTCGGTACGGGGTACTCCAACCTCGCCTATCTGAGCCGGCTGCCCGTGTCCGTGCTCAAGCTGGACGGCTCCTTCGTGCGCGGGTTCCGCTACGAGGACGGCGCCCACTCCAGCCCGGCGGACGAGACGATCGTCGAGGCCATGGTGCAGCTGGCGCACCGCCTGGGCCTCACGGTCACCGCGGAGTGCGTGGAGACCTCGGGCCAAGCGGAGCGGCTGCGCCGGATCGGCTGCGACACCGGGCAGGGGTGGCTGTACTCACGTGCGGTGGCGCCGGAACGGATCGCCGAGCTGATCGGCGCCAGGCCGCCCGAGGGCTGACCGGGGACCGACCGCGGTCAGTCCGCCCGGGGCAGGCCGTACGCGTCGGCGATGAGTTCGTACGAGCGCAGCCGGGCCTCGCCCCCGTGCGCGTTGGCCGTGATCATCAGTTCGTCCGCGCCGGTGCGCTTGGCCAGATCGTCCAGGCCCGTGCGTACCTCGTCGGCCGTGCCGTGGACGATGTCCTTCAGCCAGCCGTCGACGAACTCGCGCTCCATGGGGCTGAAGTCGTACGCCTCCGCCTCCTCGGGGCTCGGCACCAGGCCCGGGCGCCCGGTGCGCAGCCGGACCATGGACAGGGCGCCGGTGAGCACCTGGCGCCTGGCCTCGCGTTCGTCGTCGGCGGCCAGCGCCGCGACCCCGATGAGGGCGTAGGGGGCGTCGAGGACCGCTGAGGGCTTGAAGGACTCCCGGTACAGGTCCAGGGCCGGCACGGTGTTGCGGGCCGAGAAGTGGTGGGCGAAGGCGAAAGGCAGACCGAGGACACCGGCCAGCCGGGCGCTGAAGCCTGAGGAGCCCAGCAGCCAGACCGGCGGTCGCGCCGGGGACTGGACGCCGCCGGGCGAGGTGGCCTGCACGGGTCCGGGGACGGCGTGGATACGGGCGTAGGGGTGCCCGTCCGGGAAGTCGTCGTCCAGGAAGCGGGTCAGCTCGGCGAGCTGCTGCGGGAAGTCGTCGGCCCCCTCGTTGAGCCGGTCCGTGCGGCGCAGGGCGGCCGCGGTGGCGCCGTCCGTGCCGGGGGCCCGTCCGAGGCCGAGGTCGACGCGGCCGGGGGCCATCGCCTCCAGCGTCCCGAACTGCTCGGCGATCACCAGCGGGGCGTGGTTCGGCAGCATGACACCACCGGAGCCGAGCCTGATGCGCTCGGTGTGGGCGGCCAGGTGCGCGAGGATCACGGCGGGGGACGAGGAGGCCACACCGGGCATGGAGTGGTGCTCGGCCACCCAGAAGCGGTGGAAGCCGCGGCTCTCGGTGAGCTTCGCGATGTCCACGCTGGTGCGCAGGGCCTGGGTGGCCGTGCGGCCCTGGCCCACGGTCACCAGGTCGAGCACGGAGAGGGGCACGGAGGCCGTACCGCCCTTGGTGCCGCGAATCTGGTCGCCTCGGTTCTCGTCCACGTGTTCGGCCTCTCCGGTGCTGCGTCTGTGTACCGGAGGGTGCAAACAGGAGGATGACTCCGCTTATTCCCGCACCTCGATGCCCCGGGGCTCCGAGGCTCCGAGCGGGGGCTCCCGGGTGGCGAAGAGTGTGCCGAGGGTGGGTGCCCAGATGCGGCGTTCGGCCAGCCGGAGGCCTTCCCAGACGGCCACCTGGTTGGCGGTGAGCACCGGCTTGCCGAGGAGTTCCTCCAGCTCGGGGACGTACGCGGCGGTGTGCAGGGCGTTGTCGGGGAGCAGGACCACCTCGGCGTCGGGGTGGTCACCGGCCACGGCGAGCTCCTTCACGAGTTCCACGTCGGCGGCGGCGGCCTCGGACGCCGCGATGATGCCGCTGCCCCGGGTGGCGGTGACCTCGAGGCCCCCGGACTCCAGGAAGCCGGCGAAGAGCGCGGCGACGTCCTCGGAGTAGGTGGCGGCGACCGCGACGCGGGAGGCACCCAGCTCACGTACGGCCTGGACGAAGGCGACGGACGAGCTGGACGCGGGGAGCCCGGCCGCCCTGGCCAGTCCCGCCGCCTGCTGGTGCGCACCGTCCCAGCCGTAGGCGAAGCTGCCGCCCGAGCAGGCCCACACCAGCGACTCGGCGCCCGCCATGCGCAGTTCCTCGACACCGGCGCTCAGCCGGTCGGGCGCGCCCGCCTCACGGAGGTTCTCGACCCTGCGGGCGTCCTCGTCGATGTCGGTGTGGAAGAGCGGCACTCTGATGTCGCTGTCGAGCATGACCTCGATCCGCGGGAAGTCGTCCTCCGCGGCATGGCCCGGGTAGAGAAGTCCTACGGTCGTCATGTCCGTCCTTTCCCGTTCCGGATGTCCCTCGGGATGTCCCACGGGCGCCGGCGGCACCGCTGCCCCTGCAGGGACAAGTATTCCTCTTCCGGCCCCCGGTCGTCGCCCGCAACGGACGTGACCTGCGGTTTCTCCCGCAGGGCGGAGGCCCTGTTGACGGGCGTGTTCCCCGGTGCGAGCGTGGTCATTCCTGATGACCACTCCCGTGATCCTCGTCCTGGAGGCCGACCCGCCGCCGCGCCTGGGCCGGCTGGCCGGCCGGGCCGTCGTCCGGTACGCCGACCGCCGGACGCTGGCCGGGCTGCTGCCCGGGGCGGACGTGCTGCTCGTCTGGGACTTCACCTCCGACGCGGTCCGCGAGGCCTGGCCCGGCGACGGGCCCCGCCCCCGCTGGGTGCACACCGCGAGCGCCGGGGTGGACCGGCTCCTCTGCCCCGAGCTCGCCGCCTCCCCCACCGTCGTCACCAACGCCCGGGGCGTCTTCGAGCTGCCGATCGCCGAGTACGTCGCGGGACTGGTGCTCGCCTTCGCGAAGGACCTGCCGCGCACGCTGGAACTCCAGCGGCAGCACCGGTGGAGCCACCGGGAGACCCGCGGGCTCGCCGGCACCCGCGCCGTGGTGGTCGGGGCGGGGCCCGTCGGCCGGGAGATCATGCGGCTGCTGGACGCTCTCGGCGTCCAGGTGGCGCTCGTCGGGCGTACGGCGCGACGCACCATCCACGGCATGGAGGACCTGGACCGGCTGGCGGCAGGGGCGGACTGGGTGATCGGCGCGGCCCCGCTGACCGACGCGACGCGCGGCATGTTCGACAGCCGCTTCTTCGGACTCCTCCAGCCCTCCGCGCACTTCGTCAACGTGGGGCGCGGGGCACTGACCGTCGAGGAGGACCTGGCCGAGGCCCTGCGCCGGCGGTGGATCGCGGGCGCCGCGCTCGACGTGTTCCAGGAGGAGCCGCTGGGCTCGCGCAGCCCTCTCTGGGAGGTGCCCCGCCTGCTGGTCTCCCCGCACATGAGCGGGGACACGGCCGGCTGGCGCGACCGGCTGGGCGAGCAGTTCGTCTCGATGTACGAACTCTGGTCGGCGGGTGAGCCCTTGCCCAACGTGGTGGACATAGGGCGCGGTTACGTACCTTCCACCGATATCCCGGACTGATGGTCGGACATAACGGGTAGTCATGAAAGCGGACTGCGCGGGGAACACGCCCTGCGACCCGGCCGTCGCCCTCCGCCCATGACGAGACACGGGAAGGTCACCCTCCGGCCACCGTTCGATCACATGGCGACGCGTGCTGCATAGGTGTCCCGGATCGGGCAGGTGCTCACCCTGTCCGGACCGTTCGACACCCCTATTTCTCCAGGAGACCGCGAACCATGGCTGACTTCCCTCACCTGTCCCGTCGAGGCTTCCTCAATCGATCCGCGGCTGTCGGAGGTCTGCTCGTCGTCCCGGGCCTGCTGTCCGCGTGCAGCAAGACCGACGCCGGTGCCGCGGACGGTGAGGGCGCGCTCGACAAGCTCCGCAAGCAGGGCTTCGTACGGGTCGCGTACGCCAACGAGGCCCCGTACGGCTACATGGAGGGCAAGGAGCTCAAGGGTGAGGCGCCCACCCTGCACCGGGAGATATTCAAGGCGCTCGGCGTCGACGAGCTGAAGCCCACGCTCTCGGAGTGGGACGGCCTCATTCCCGGTCTCCAGGCGGGCAAGTACGACGTGGTCAGCGCGGGCATGGCGATCACGCCCGAGCGCTGCGCCAACGCCCTCTTCTCGGAGCCGGAGTTCATCTCCCCCACTGCCCTGATGGTGAGGAAGGGCAACCCGAAGAAGGTCACCGACCTGGCGTCCGCGAAGGCGGCGGGGATCACCGTCGGCGTCATGTCCGGCGCGGTCGAGGCCTCGTACGCCAAGGGCGCGGGTATCGCCGAGGGCAAGATCAAGACGCTGCAGAAGCCTCAGGACGGCGCGGACGCCGTCAAGGGCGGCCGGATCGACGCCTTCCTGCTCACCGGCATCTCGCTGCGCTGGCTCGCCAAGACCAATCCGGACACCGAGGTCACCGAGGCGTTCGTCCCCGAGCTGGACGGCAAGCAGCAGTTCTCCCCGGGCGGCGCGGTCTTCCGCCAGGGCAACGAGGACCTGCGCGACTCCTTCAACCGCGAGCTCAAGAAGATCGTCTCGGACAGGTCGCGCTACGTCGAACTGCTCCAGGACTACGGCTTCGGCGCCACGGAGATCCCGCCGGCCACACTCAAGACGGCCGACCTGTGCAAGGGCTGACGAGGGCGGACCACACCGTATGAGCGACTTCTTCTCCACTCTCCTCGACGAACTGCCCCAGGTCGGCGCCGGCCTGTGGGTCACGGTCCAGGCCACCGTCCTGGGCTCCCTGCTGGCCCTGCTCCTGTCGTTCGCCCTGGGCCTGGCGGCCGGAAGCAGGCTGCTGCTGGTGCGCGGGGTCTCCCGTACCGTCGTGGAGTTCTTCCGCGGCACCTCCCTGTACATCCAGCTCTTCTGGCTCTACTACGCCATGCCCCAGCTGACGGGCTACGAACTGACGCCGCTGCTCTGCGGTGTCGTCGCGTTCGGCCTGAACTACGGGGCGTACGGCTCCGAGATCGTGCGAGGCGCGATCAACTCCGTGCCCCGCGCCCAGTACGAGGCAGCCGTGGCCCTGAACATGACGCCGCTGCACCGGATGCGGAAGGTGATCATGCCGCAGGCCTGGGTGCAGATGATCCCGTCCTTCACCAACCTGCTGATCCAGCTGCTGAAGTGCACGCCCCTGCTGTGGCTGATCTCCGCCGCCGACTTCATGACGACGATCGAGCACATCCGCAGCCTCACCGGTGAGACCCTCACCGCGTATCTGCTGCTGCTGGCCGTCTACTTCGTACTCGCCTACACGCTGACCCTGCTGATGAACCTGCTGGAGCGGTCGGCCAAGCGCCGGCTCGGTCTCCACACCGGCGGGCGCAGCCTGTTCAGGACCCGCACGGCCGAGGCCGTCACCACGGCCGGAGGTACCCGGTGAACCGGACATTCGACTGGGACGCGGCCGGGGACGCCCTTCCCCTGCTGCTCGAAGGATTCCGGGTCACGCTGCTCGCCACCGTGCTCGGCACGCTCGTGGCGGCGGTGCTCGGGCTCGCCGTGGCGGTCGCCGGCCGCGCGCCCTCCCGGTTCGTGACGGTGCCGGTGAAGGCGGTGACGGAGTTCGTACGCGCCACCCCGCTGCTGGTCCAGCTGGTCGGCGCGGCGGCCCTCTTCACCTCCGTCGAGCCGCTGACGATCGGCATCGTGGTGCTGGGCATCCACTACGCCGCGTACACCTCCGAGGTGTACCGGGCCGGGATCGACGGCGTGCCCAAGGGCCAGTGGGAGGCCTGCCGGGCGCTCTCGATGTCGCCCCGCCGGACCTGGCAGGCGGTGATCCTGCCGCAGGCGGTGCGCAACGTGCTGCCCGCCCTCGGCAACTACGCGATCTCGATGTTCAAGGAGACCCCGTTCCTCGCCGTGATCACGGTGCACGAGATGGTCTTCGAGGCACGCGCCTACGGCGCCGACCACTTCGCCTACACCGAGGCGTTCACACTCGCGGGACTGGTCTTCCTGGTCGCGAGCTACCCCACGTCGCTGCTGATGAGAAAGCTGGAGAAGCGCCTTGGCCACTGAACCCGCCCCCCTGGAGAAGACCGCCGCCGCGGCCGTGGACCCCCTGCACACCGGTGTCGAGCCGCTCGTCCGGTTCGACAAGGTGGTCAAGCGCTACGGCGACCACGTCGTCCTGGACGAACTGGACTTCAGCGTGCGGCGCGGCGAGCACGTCACGCTGATCGGGCCCAGCGGCTCGGGGAAGACCACGATCCTGCGCCTGCTGATGACGCTGGAGAAGGTCAGCGACGGCGTGATCTGGGTGGACGGCTCGCCCCTCTCGCACGTACGCGGGCCGGACGGTTCGCTCAAGCCCGCGGGCGAGAAGGAACTGCGCCGGTCCCGGAAGAAGATCGGGATGGTCTTCCAGCAGTTCAATCTCTTCCCGAACATGAAGGTCCTCCAGAACATCACCGAGGCGCCGGTCAACGTCCTCGGCATGGACAAGGACGAGGCCGAGTCGCGGGCCCGGGAACTGCTCGACCTGGTCGGGCTCTCCGGGAAGGTCGACGCCCACCCCTCCCAGCTGTCCGGCGGCCAGCAGCAGCGCGTCGCCATCGCCCGCGCGCTGGCCATGCGGCCGGAGATCCTCCTGCTCGACGAGGTGACGTCGGCGCTCGACCCCGAACTCGTGGCCGGGGTGCTGGATCTGCTGAGCGACATCGCCAGGACCACCGACATCACGATGCTCTGCGTGACCCACGAGATGAACTTCGCCCGGGACGTGTCGGAGACGGTCCTGATGTTCGACGCGGGACGGGTCGTGGAGTCCGGTTCGCCGGAGAAAATATTCACCGACCCCGAACACGAACGTACGCGCGAGTTCCTCAACGCGGTGCTGTGACCTTGCCTTTGACATACGGCCCATGACCTTGGCACATGCCGAGCGGGTGCGCCCCAGCTGACGGGGCCGGGGCGCACCGCCAACTCCGCCACAGGGCCTGTAATTCGGCCATATGGCGACTATCGTGGATCGTGAGCTTGTGGTCACAACCTGGTAGAGCCCTGGAGGGGTAACCGTGGCGTTGAAGCCCGAGCCGAAGGCTCCGTTCCTCTCGGTGCAGTACGCCCTGCGGGTGCTGGAATCGGTGTCCACGCACGGCGACGGGGTGACGGCGGCCAGGATCTCCCGGGAGACGGGCCTGCCCACCGGGCATCTCGCCCCTCTGCTGCTGACGCTGCGCCGCGAGGGGTACGTCGAGCAGATCGCCGACGGCGCGTACGTCGTCGGGCCCTCGCTCCTGGAGCTCGGCTCCGGCACCGCCCGCAGGCGGGCCCTGGAGGCGAAGCTCCAGCAGACGCTGGTGCAGCTGCGGGACTCGGTCGGCGCGGCGGTCTACGTCAGCCGCTACGTGGACGGGGAGATCCGGGTCACACAGGTGGCCGACGGCCCGCGCACGCCCGCCGTCAACGAGTGGGTGGACTTCCGCTCGGCCGCGCACGCCAGCGCGATCGGCAAGTGCCTGCTGACGCAGCTCGACCGCAACGGCCGGCGCGACCACATGTCCCGGCACCGCATCGCACGGCTGACGTCGCGGACGATCACGAGCGAGAAGGTGCTCTTCTCGAAGCTGGACAGCCAGCCGGCGACGGTGCCGGTGCTCGACCTCCAGGAGTACGCCGTGGGCACGGTGTGCGCGGCGGTCCCGCTGACGGCGGGCTCGTCGGCGGGGTGTCTGGCGCTGTCGCTGCCGATCGAGCACGCGCACCGGCTGCGTGCCGCGGCGGACACCCTGAACCGGCGCGCGGCGCCGGTCCTGCTGTCGCTGTCCCTCTGAGGGGGCCCGGGGAGAGGTGCGGCCGGGGTCACACGGCGGGGTGCGGGCGCGTGTCATCAGCACCCCCGAGGACCAGGTATTATTTTCGAGTCAGCAGGCGCCGTTAGCTCAGTTGGTTAGAGCAGCTGACTCTTAATCAGCGGGTCCGGGGTTCGAGTCCCTGACGGCGCACAGACACCACAGTGGGCGGTCTCCTTCCGGGAGACCGCCCACTGTGCGTCGTGCCCTGCCGAGTCGTGTCAGAACTGCACGTCGGAGCACGCGTAGAACGCGTTGGTGGTGTCCGCGACGTTCCAGACGGCCAGGACGATGTGCTTGCCGGTCTTCTGGGTGGGCATCGAGCCCTGGTGGGTCAGCGTCGCCGGGGGCTGCTGGTTCCCGTACGGCACCGTCATGAAGGGCTGCGACTCCAGGGCCGCCCTGGTGAGCGGCTTGGTGGAGTCCCAGCCGTTCTTGGTGATGTAGTAGCGGAAGTCGCTCGTGGAGTGCCGGGCGGTGAACTGCCAGCGGAAGCTGTAGCCCTGCCCCGCGGTGACCTTGGTGGCGGGCCAGGCGCCGCCGCGCGGGTCGTCGAGCTGGGCGAACTGGCTGTTCCCACCGGAGCAGATCTTGCCGTCCGCCGGTCCTGCCGCCGGGAAGCCCTTGGGGCCCTCGACGCTCTGCGGCTCCCACTGGATGTTGCCGCAGTTGGCCACGGTGCCGTTGGCACAGAGCTTCTGCCGGCTGATGGGGGAATCCGTGTAGCCGTGACTGCTGGCGCTGCTGGTGGCGAACATGGAGACGCCCGCTATCGCCAGGCCGATGACGGCCGCGCTTGCCCTTTTCCGCATGCTGTGTCGCTCCTCGAGAACGTGGGGGATGTTCTGGGGATGTCCTGAGCCGTGCTGCGCGCAACGCTCGTGCGGTCTAGACCAAGTCCAGATTATTGACGCGGCATGAACATGTCCAGACCAATGTGGACCGGGTTTCGCCGCGTACCCGTGCCGCCGGGAGCGGTCACACGCCGTCCCCGCCGCTCCGGCCGGTGTAGAAGGCCACCGTCAGGTCCCTGACCAGTGCCTTGTGCTCGTAGGCGTCGAGCTCGACGATGCCGCGCGCCGTGAGCCTGCCGACCGTGTCGTCCACGGCGTCGACCACGGACGTCAGCACCGCGTCCCGGTGCCTCGCGTCGACGGCCGCCACCCGGCACCGCTGCATCGCCGCGGCGACCTCGGGGGCGTACTCGATGCCGGTCGGCTGCGCCGAGTACACCTCGACGCCCACGGGCACGCAGTCCGCCTTCAGCATCCGGGTCAGCGCGTCGCCCACCGCCTCCGCGTCGCGCAGGGTGCGGGTGTCCTCGTGGAAGGCGTCGGCGGGCAGTTGCGAGAGGACCCGGGCCAGGGCCGCCTCCACCTGGTCGCGCAGATAGCGCTCGTGGTCCGCGACGCCGAGGGCGGCGCGGGCGGTGTCCTTCACCCGCCAGACGACGAGGACCTCCACCCGCAGCGCGGTACCGCCGGCGTCGACGGCGGGCAGCGGCTCACTGCGCCAGTGCCGCAGGCGTACGTCGATCCGGCGGCGGCGCAGCAACGGGGAGATCCAGAGGAGCCCGGTGCGCCGGACACTCCCCCGGTAGCCGCCGAAGAGCGTCAGCACGGAGGCGTGTCCGGCCCGGCCCCGTCCCAGACCGCAGCACGTGAAGAGCACCACGGCCACCAGCAGGCCGAGCAGCGCCCAGGCCAGGGCCCCGATGCCGTGGTCGGGGCGCGCCGCGAGTCCGATCCGGCCGGTCACGGCGGCGGGCAGCGCGCCCTGCCACCACAGCACGGCGAGTCCGGCGGCCACCCCGGTGGCCGCCGTGAACAGCGCCGCCCAGCCGGGCAGCGCGGGGCCCGGCCGCTCGACGAGCCGGGGGTCGGCGAGCGGCGAGGGACGGGTGGGAGCCTGCACCTGGGGCGAACGCGGCACGGGCGGGCGGTGGTCACCGGACCGCCGTCCGCCCGTCCCGGCGGTGGCCCCCGCGGAGGCGCCGCCCGGACCGGCTGCCGTGGCGCCGGGGCCGTCGTCGCGGAAGAGCAGGTGCACGGGGATGGTCGCGGTGGTCTCGGTGGCGATGACGGGCTGGCGTCGCCCGGCGCCCCACCATGCGACCGGGTCCGCGGCGCCGACGGTGAGCGCCACCGGGGCACGCCCCTCGTCGCCGGCCGGCCGGGGAGCACCGGGCACGGTCTTCCGGGAGCCCGACACCACGGGTGCCGCGTCCGAGGGTTCTGCCTCACGCGCCGTCTCCGGCACCGCGTCGGACGGCTCATCCCTCACCGGCTCCGCGACCGGAGACGCGGGAGCACGCGCCGCCCCCGGCAGGACCGGCTCCGGCACCGGTTCGGGATCGGGGGCCGGCCCGTGCGGACCGGGCTCCGGGCCCGCGCCGAGATCGAGGTCGAGCTCGACCGGAGCGGCCGGGCCCACCACGGCCACCGCGTCCAGGGCCGGCCCCAGGTCGGCCGGGATGTACTCGTCCTCCGCGGCAGGAGGATCACCCGCCACAGGCATCGTGTCCGGCACCGCCGCCGTGGACTCCGCCACCGGATCCGGCTCCGCGCCGGGCTCCGGGAGCCGGGCCCCGTGCTCCGTCCCCGCGGGTCCCGGCACGTCCCCCGTGCCCGGCCCGGGCACGATCACCCGCGTGTCCCGCTCGCCCAGCTCGTCCCACTCGCCCCGCACGTTCTCCGTGGATCGCATTCCCGCCTCCGTCATGTCCGTTCCGTCACTGCAGCCGTCACGCGAAGAGCCGCCGCCATGTCTCCGGCCCCGGATAGCCGTCGGCCGCGCTCCCGCTCCAGCCCTGGGCACGCTGGAACGCCTCGACGTTGCGGCGGTCCGCCTCCGTCCAGCGCCGGCCGGGGCCCGTCACGTAGTGCGTGCCGTATCCCTTCCGGACGAGCTGGACGCCGAGTTCCCGGACGTGGTCGTTGGACTGCCCGGAGGCGAAGAAGCTCTTTCCCGGGTACGCCGCGGTCCCGCCCGGGGTGCTGCCGGTCCCGGCCGCGGGGATCCGGTGCCCGGTCCCCTTGACCAGCAGGCTCCAGGTGCCCGGCCCCGGGAGGCCGTCCGCGTCCTTGCCCTTCCACCCCTGCGCGAGCTGGAACGCCTGCGTCGCCCGCTTGTCCGCGTCGCTCCAGCGCGGCCCCGCCCCCGCCGTGTAGAAGCGCTTCCCGCCCTGGGCGATGAGCAGTTGCCCGAGCCGGGTGACGTGCGCGTTGTTCGTCCCGGGGCCGAACTTCGCGGCGCCGGGGAACGCGGTGGCCGAACCGCTGCCGCCCGCGCCGCTGACGATGCCCTTGTAGCGGTAGGCGACGTACTTCGAGGAGTTGCTCCAGTACGCCATCGGCGTCGTGGCCTTCCTCGCGTGCGGGCTGGTCTGCTCGTACGCGAGGTAGTGGGTGTGCGTGTGATCGGTCCAGCCGCCGAAGACCGTGACGTGCGAACCCACCGAGGGGTCCGCCAGGTTGTGGAAGAGGAGGATGTCGCCGGGCTCCAGATCGGCCCGGGCGATCTTCGTACCGAAGGCGGCGAGGCTTCCGGTCCACTCGTTCGTACCGAGGTTCCACGCCATCGACACGAAGCCCGAGCAGTCCTGGCGGTAGCCGTCCGACCAGTACGCCGCCATGTCGTAGGGGACCTTCGCCGTCACCCATTTCTGGGCGCGTCTGATGATGTCGGTACGCGTCGTCGTGCGCTGCGTGGTGTCGGGGGCGGAGGGCGGGCCCGAGGCTCCGCTGCCGCTCAGGGGCCCCACCGTGCCCTGCGGGCTGCCCGGCTGGGGGTCCACCGCCGTGTCGGCGCGCGGGCCCCGGCCGGCGGCGGTCGCGGCGGCCTGGCCCGCCCCGCAGGACAGGACCACCCCGGCGGCGGTGACCATGACCAGCGCACGTCGCGCACCGTGCGCGGCGGGGTGGCCGCCCTGGCGCACGGGCAGCGCCGCGGCCGTACGACGCTGCCGGGCGCAGCCCGGACAGCCGCAGTCGGCGGGGGGTTCGTACTCCTCGAAGACCGGCACAGTCATGCGACTCTTCCCTTCGGCAGTCGTCCAGATCTTCCGTGGATCAACATTCCCGGCGTATCTCATGTTGACTGACTAAAGGGACAAAACGACCATCCGACAGGCCGTACGGAGAGGAATTGGTCAGGAGCACTCTCCCGAGTCCGGTAAAGTTCTCCAGGTCAGCAGGCGCCGTTAGCTCAGTTGGTTAGAGCAGCTGACTCTTAATCAGCGGGTCCGGGGTTCGAGTCCCTGACGGCGCACGCAACATCGAGGCCCCCTCACCGAGTGTGAGGGGGCCTCGCTGCTGTGCGCGACGGCGCACGGCGCGCCTCGGGGTCGCCTTTCGCCACCCCTGTATGCCTTCTTCACGGTATTCACCAGAACCGCACGCATGTGGGGTGAACCGCCTGTTTCGTCCTTGCGTTCGTGCCGCACGGCCCGCGATCCGACCCCCCGGGGTCGGAGAACGGCGGCATCGGAGCCTTCCGGGACGGTCCGGCCGCGAGGGCCTCCACATCCGCGCGCCGTCGACCGGAGGGGCCGCAGACCGCATTCCGCGGCGGGCCGGGCTCCGGACGCTCCCGCCCGGATCCGGACATCCTGCCGTAATCACTCGGGGCTCCGGGCCGGGTCGCCCTATGGTGTCGTGTCAGTGAACGACCCGACCTCCCGCGTCGCGTCCGGGCCACTCCCGCGACCCGGACACCGCGGTCGAGGACCGGCCCGGCCGGCGACTCCGAGGGGGAGCGGACGCCGACCGGGCCAGGCTGCCCCGTCGCGGGTACCTCCGTGCGGAACGTCAGGCGTGGCCCCGCGCCGCGCTCACCGGTCCGCTCGCCCCGGCGCTCCGCCCGGTGGACTTCTCCGCCGTCAGATACGCGGAGACGACGACGTTGGCCGTGTAGGCACGGGACGCGTGGTCGTACGTACCGCCGCAGGTGATCAGCCGGAGCTCGGCCCGCCCGTCCTCACGCGGCCCGTACGCCTTCTGCGCGTCGAACCGTTCCCGCGTGAAGACCTGGACGTCGTCGACGGTGAACTCGGCGACCTTGCCGTCGGACCGGCTCACCCGGACCTTGTCACCGGGCTTCGCGGCACTGAGTCCGTAGAACACGGCGGGCTTCGTCTCGGTGTCGACGTGGCCGACGAAGAGAGCGGCGCCCTCCGCCCCCGGTTCGGTGCCCTCCGCATACCAGCCGACGGCTTTCGGTTTCTCGAACGGCGGGGGCTCGATGGCTCCCTCGTCGTCGAGACCGCGCCGCACGATGCTCGCGTCGATCCCGACGGAGGGGATCTCGACCCGCTGCGGCACGGCGGCACCGTCGAGCGGATCGTGGGCCGGCGGCAGCGGAACGCCCAGGGGGCGCCCGACCGCGGCGACGTCACCGGTCGTCGGGGCCGAGTTGCCGGCGGTGGCGGCACGGCCCCACAGCCACAGGCCCAGCAGGAGAACGGCCCAGGTGACACCGGTCAGCAGGCGGCCCGTTCCGGCGGGGCTGTCAGGGGCCGCCATGTCAGTGGAGCGCCGAGCGGCGTCGGCGCGCGCCGCGGAACGCGACGGCGACGGCCGCTACGGCGCCGAGTCCGAGTCCGATGACGGCGTGCCGGGTGCCGGGGCCCTCGTCGGCCGCGGCCTCCTCGGCCAGCACCGCGGTACCTCCGCCGCCGGCCCGGACGGGGGCGACGGGCGAGGGGCGGCCGTGATGGACGACGGTGACCGTGCCGGTGGCCTTGCCGTGGCCGTCCTTGCAGGTCACCCAGATCTCGTAGTCGTCGGGTGCGGCGTCGGAGCGGATCCTGGCGTGGGCGACGAGGCCCTTGCCGTCGGCCGGCTCGAAGCGCGCTTCGGAAGCGAACGCCTCGGAGTTGCCGCGGGCCGACCTGTCCTTGCCGCAGACGTCGACCCGGAGCTCCACCTCCCCGCCGGGGGAGACACGCGACGGGCTGACCGAGACCGTTCCCGAACGCTTCTCGTCACCGGGGTTCTCGGTCTTGGACCCGGCCGACGCGGCGGACGCGGGAAGGGCTATCGTCCCGGCCACGATCGCGGCACAGAAAGTGAGGGGCAGTGAACGCATCGTAAACCTCCTGAGGAAAGGTTCACGCCTGGGAGGGCACCCCGCATCCGCTGTAGCCCGCTCGGGTCACGGCATCGGGAGGTCGACCAGGTCCACGAGGTCCGCGATCGAGTCGACCACCGTGGAGGGCCGGAAGGGATAACGGTCCATGTCGGCCTCCGTGGTCAGGCCGGTGAGGACCAGGAAGGTCTGCATCCCCGCCTCCAGCCCGGCCAGCACGTCGGTGTCCATCCGGTCGCCGATCATGGCGGAGGTCTCGGAGTGGGCACCGATCGCGTTGAGCCCGGTCCGCATCATCAGCGGGTTGGGCTTGCCCGCGAAGTACGGCGCCTTGCCGGTGGCCTTCGTGATGAGCGCGGCGACCGAACCGGTCGCGGGCAGCGGGCCCTCGGCGGACGGGCCGGTCTCGTCGGGGTTGGTGCAGATGAAGCGGGCACCGCCGTTGATCAGCCGGATCGCCTTGGTGAGCGCCTCGAAGCTGTAGGTGCGGGTCTCGCCGAGGACGACGTAGTCGGGCTCGTGGTCGGTGAGGACGTAGCCGATGTCGTGCAGTGCGGTGGTGAGGCCGGCCTCGCCGATGACGTACGCCGTGCCGCGCGGGCGCTGGTCGTCCAGGAACTGGGCGGTGGCCAGGGCGGAGGTCCAGATGTTCTCCACGGGCACGTCGAGACCCATGCGCTTGAGGCGCGCGTGCAGGTCGCGGGCGGTGTAGATGGAGTTGTTGGTGAGGACCAGGAAGGGCAGTCCGGAATCCCGCAGCCGCTTGATGAAGGCGTCGGCCCCGGGGATCGGCGTGCCCTCGTGGATGAGGACGCCGTCCATGTCGGTCAGCCAGGATTCGATCGGCTTGCGCTCTGCCATGTGACGGACTCCTGCCGTACGCGCTGTGCACCGAGGTGCTGGACGCCGGCGGCACCGCGTTGTGCAGCGCCGACGCTCCCGATCCTAGGCTGCACGTCACGGCGGACGGAACCGGTTGATCACACGGACCCGCGAACCGGATCAGTGGCGACCCCCGCGCAGGCGCCGGGACCAGAGCACCGCGGCCGCTCCGGTAAGGACGAGCGTCACGGCGGCGAGGCCGGCTCCGCGGAGCGCGCGCGCCTGGCCGGTGCGGGCGAGCTCGGGCACGGGGTCGCCTTCCGCGTCCGTCACGGCCCCGTCGTCCCCGGGCGCCTCGACGCCGCCGTCGACCACGGCGAAGGTGTACGCGGCGGACTCGCCCACCCAGTCCCCGTCGCTGCCGGCCTGCTCGGCCTCGTCCCCGGCGGCACGCCGCTGGACGATGGCGGCGTGGGCCGTGACCCTGCCGGGCCGGGTGTCGGAGGTGAAGGCCATCCGGACCTCGACCGTGACGGTCCTGCTCGCGGGGACGGTGAAGCCGGGGAAGTCGTCGTCCTGCTCCCCGCCGCCGAAGACGCCGATCTGCTCGTCGCGGTCGGTGGACTCCCAGCTCACCCGGTGTTCCTCGTCGGGGTGCGCCCGCTCGGTGAACTCCAGCTGGATCTGTTCGGCCGTGAGCGTCCGGTCCTCGTCGGTGAGCACCAGGACGGGGTGGATGGAGTGGCACGACGCGGAGGTCGTGTTGGTGAGGTCCAGGAACCAGGTCCCGTAGCCGCCGCCGGAGGCGTAGGTGTCGGGGCCGCCGTGGATCCGCGTCTCGATGGGGAAGTCCTCGCCGTCGGGGTCGCCGCAGGCGGGCGACTCCGGGGCCGCGACGGCGACGGCGTGGGCCGGGGCTCCGGTCGCGGCGGGGACGGTGACCGGGATGGCGACGGCGGCCGGGACTCCGAGGAGGCTCACCGGAACGGCCAGCCCCGCGGCCAGTCCGAGCCGGGTGAGGGCACGGCCGTCGCGCAGCCGTACGGGAGGTCTGCTGGACACGGTGGTTCCACCCTTCGCTGCTCGCGAACGGCCGGGGCGGGCGGCCGTCTGCCGGCGGCGGCACCGCCACGCGCGGCCGGACGTACGGCCCTGGCGGTACGTTTCCGCCCACGACGCTGTCACGCGCGCGCGTGGGACCGCCAACGCTCGGCGCCCCGTACCGCCCGTTCGGGCGTCGGGATCCGCCCGAACGGCCCCGCCCGGTGGCGTTTCACCGGCCCCGCGCCAGCGGCGCCCGCTCGCCGCCGTCCTCTCCCGCGCGGCCGAAGAGCGGGGCGAGGATCAGCTGGGCCGCTCCTTCCGCGACGGGGCGGTCGCCGCCTCCTGCCACGGTGACGGGGACGGTGGTGGTGCCCTCCCGGCGGGCGCGCTCCTCGATGACCGCGCGCACCCCGCTCACATAGGCGTCCTCGTGGGCGGCGACCGTACGTCCGCCGAGGACGACCCGGTCGATGTCGAGGAGCCCGACGAGGTTCGCGGCGCCCGCTCCGAGGACCCGGGCCGCCTCGGTGATGTCGCCGCGTGCGTCGGCGGCCAGGCAGAGCGCCTCGACGCAGCCGCGCCCGCCGCAGCCGCACGGAGGGCCGTCCAGCTGGAGCGTCTGGTGGCCGAACTCCCCGGCCCCGGTGCGGGCCCCGCGGTGCACGGCTCCCCCGAGGACGAGTCCGGCGCCGAGGCCGGTGCCCAGGTGGAGGTAGGCGAAGTCGGCGTCGGCCCGTTCCCGCAGGGCGAGACCGAGGGCGGCGGCGTTGGTGTCCTTGTCGACGACGACGGGCAGCCCGGCGTGCTCGGCGAGGGCGTCGCGCAGCGGGTAGCCGTCCCACTGCGGGAAGCCGGTGACGCGGTGCAGCACCCCGCCGCGGTGGTCCAGCGGGCCGGGCAGGGCGACGCCCACGCCGAAGACCTGCGGGGCCGCGGCTCCGGGGGCCCGGGGGGCGTCCGTCCGTACGGTCCGCACCGCTTGGGCGGCCGTGGCGAGGACCTCGGCGGCCGGGGCTCCGAGGTCGAGCGGGACGGTGCGGGTCGCGACCGTGGTGCCGGAGAGGTCGGCGAGGACGGCGGTGAGTTCGTCGCGGTCCAGGTGGAGTCCGACGGCGTACCCGGCGTCCGGGACGAGGCGCAGGACGGTGCGGGGCTTGCCCCCGGTGGAGGCGAGCCGGCCGGCTTCCGCGGCGAGCCCCTCCGCCCGGAGCCGGGCGGTGATCTTGCTGACGGCCTGCGGGGTGAGTCCGGTGCGCTCGGCGAGCTCCAGCCGGCTGATGCCCTGCTCACCGGCCACGCGCAGCAGGTCGAGGACGAGCGACGCGTTGTGGTGGCGCAGGGACGGGAGATTCGCCCCGCCGCTCCTGCTGTTACTCCTGTTCACCACACCATTGTCCCCATCGCTTGCACTTTGGCAACAGCGTTGCTTAAGTGGTTCGCATGACTGCCAACGCTCCTCTCCGCGTCGGGCTCGTCGGCTACGGCCTGGCGGGTTCCGTCTTCCACGCCCCGCTGGTCTCCGCGACCGGGGGCCTCGTCCTCGACACGGTCGTCACGTCGAACGAGGAGCGGCAGGCGCAGGCCCGCGCCGAGTTCCCCGGCGTGCGGCCGGCCTCCTCGCCCGAGGAGCTGTGGCCGCGCGCGGACGAGCTGGACCTGATCGTGATCGCCTCGCCGAACAAGACCCACGTCCCGCTCGCCCGGGCCGCGCTGGAGGCGGGGCTTCCGGTCGTCGTGGACAAGCCGCTCGCCGGTACGGCCGCCGAGGCGCGCGAGCTGGCCGCACTGGCCGCGGAGCGGGGGCTGCTGCTCTCCGTGTTCCAGAACCGCCGCTGGGACAACGACTTCCTGACGCTGGCCGGCCTGATCGAGGAGGGCGAGCTCGGTGAGGTGCAGCGTTTCGAGTCGCGCTTCGAGCGGTGGCGCCCGCAGCTGAAGGGCGGCTGGCGCGAGTCGGGCGACCCGGAGGAGATCGGCGGGCTGCTGTACGACCTGGGCAGCCATGTCGTCGACCAGGCGCTCACCCTGTTCGGGCCCGCGGTGCAGGTGTACGCGGAGTCCGACGTGCGCCGTCCGGGCGCGGCGGCCGACGACGACACGTTCATCGCGATCACCCACGTCAACGGGGTGCGCTCCCATCTGTACGCGAGCGCCACCACCGCGCAGCTCGGCCCGCGCTTCCGGGCGCTGGGCTCGAAGGCCGGCTATGTGAAGTACGGCCTCGACCCGCAGGAGGCGGCTCTGCGCGAGGGCGCGCGTCCGGTGGCCGGCGAGCCGTGGGGCGAGGAGCCCGAGGAGCTGTGGGGTCGGGTGGGTTCCGGTGAGTCCCCGCTGACCGGCGGCGGCGACCCGGTCCGCACGCTGCCGGGTGACTACCCCGCGTACTACGCCGCTGTGGCCGCCGCCCTGCGCGGCGAGGGCGAGAACCCGGTGACGGCGCTGCAGGCCGCCGCCGCGCTGGACGTCCTGGAGGCGGCACGGCGCTCGGCCCGCGAGGGCGTGTCCGTGACCCTCCTCCCCCACCACGACGAGGAGCAGCACGCATGAGCACC
Organism: Kitasatospora papulosa; assembly: GCF_000717245.1. GTDB lineage: Bacteria > Actinomycetota > Actinomycetes > Streptomycetales > Streptomycetaceae > Streptomyces > Streptomyces papulosus. The sequence goes on along the minus strand of NZ_JNYQ01000001.1, from coordinate 214,697 downwards.
GGTACACCGACCGTCTCCGAGCTGATCGCGCAGGAACGGCGCCTGACGCTGCCCCGCTTCGGCTACGACGACGCCTACGCGCTGGGCGGCCTGCTGGTCGAGCTGGCGCGTGAGCGGCACGCCCCGGTCGCGATCGACATCCGGCGGGGCGGTCAGCAGATGTTCCATGCCGCGCTGCCGGGGTCGAGCGCGGACAACGACGCCTGGATCGACCGCAAGCGCAGGGTCGTGGAGCGGTACGGGGAGAGTTCGTACCTCGTCGGGACGCGTTTCCGGGCGAAGGGCACGACGTTCGAGCAGTCCTCGCGGCTGGACCCGGACACGTATGCCGCGCACGGCGGCTCGTTCCCGATCGCCGTGGAGGGTGCGGGCGTGATCGGCTCGGTCACGGTGTCGGGGCTGCCGCAGGCGGAGGACCACGCGCTGGTGGTGCGGGCGCTGGAGCAGTTCACGGCGCGTCCGCGGGACTGAGGCCACCGAAGCGGCCGCCGGGTCTCCCGGCGGCCGCTTCCGCGTCTAGGCGTCCTCGAGTTCCTGGCGCTGGCGTCCGAGCCCTTCGATCTCGAGCTCCACCACGTCGCCCGCACGGAGGTAGGGCTTGGGCTCGGGGCGGCCCATGGCCACCCCGGCGGGGGTGCCGGTGTTGATGACGTCGCCCGGGTAGAGCGTCATGAAGTGGCTCAGATAGCGCACGACCTCGCCGACCGGGAAGATCTGCTGGGCCGTCGTGCCGTCCTGCTTCAGTTCCCCGTTGACCCAGAGCCTCATCGGCAGCGCCTGCGGGTCGGGCACCTCGTCGGCGGTGACGAGCCAGGGGCCGAGCGGGTTGAACGTCTCGCAGTTCTTGCCCTTGTCCCAGGTGCCGCCCCGCTCGATCTGGAACTCCCGCTCGGAGACGTCGTGCGAGGTCGCGTACCCGGCGACGTGCGCCAGCCCCTCCTCGGCGGTGTCCAGGTAGCGGGCGGTGCGGCCGATCACGACGGCGAGCTCGACCTCCCAGTCCGTCTTCCGGCTGCGGCGCGGCACGAGGACGGTGTCCTCGGGGCCGACGACGGTGTCGGGGGCCTTGAAGAACAGGATCGGTTCGTCCGGGATCGCCGCTCCGGTCTCGGCCGCGTGGTCGTGGTAGTTCAGCCCGATGCACACGATCTTGCCGATCCGCCCGAGAGGCGGTCCGACCCGGAGGCCGTTCGCGTCGAGCGGGGGCAGAACGTCGGGCGTCTGGGCCGCCTCGCGTACCCGGGTCAGCGCCGAGGCATCGGCGAGGAGCTCACCGTCGATGTCGGGGACGAGGCCCGAAAGGTCACGCAAGGTCCCGTTACGGTCAAGCAGTGCGGGGCGTTCCGAGCCCGCAGGACCCACTCGAAGAAGCTTCAACGGTCCATCTCCCCTTGGTCGAGATCGAGCCCGTCGGTGGGTTGCGGCCAGCGAAAGGCTTGGCCGATCCTCCAAGACATCGGATCACTCCGCAAGACCCTGTTCACACACTGGACCCGGGACGCTCAGACGGCGGGGGCGACGGCGGCCTCGGCGGCCGGGGTCTCCCGGTAGAGGTAGGCGCGCTCCAGGGCCGTCCAGGTGGTGCTCGTGACGATGTAGAGAGCCGCCGCGAGCGGGACGTAGGCGACGGAGACGAGGGTCAGGAAGGACATCAGCGGCATGACCTTCGTCATCGCTCCCATGCCGGGGACGGGCTGTCCGTCCGGGCCGGTGGCCGGCGTCATGGGGTTCGCCGCCATCTGCCGCTTGGTCCGTCCGTAGTTGAAGGTGGCGACGGCGGCGACGATCACGAAGAGCCCGAGGTAGACGAGCCCCTGCGGGCCGAAGGGACCGCCCTCGGAGAGCGCGTGGTGCCAGCGCTCGCCGAGCGGGGCGCCGAAGAGCTCGTGGCCGAGCAGCGAGTTCGGTTCGCCGCCGATCCTCTGGCTGGAGAAGAGGTGGTAGAGCAGGAAGAAGGCGGGCATCTGGAGCAGGCTCGGCAGGCAGCCGGAGAGGGGTGAGACCTTCTCCTTCGCGTGGAGCTCCATGAGCGCCTTCTGCATCCGGTCGGGGTTCTTGGAGTGCTTCTTGCGCAGTTCGGCGATCTGCGGCTGGAGCTTGGTGCGGGCCTTCTGCCCACGCGCCGCCGCCCGTGAGAGGGGGTGGACGGCGAGCCGTACGAGGGCGGTGAACAGGACGATCGCGGCGGCGGTGGACGCGTGCTGGAAGAGGGGCTGGAGCAGGTCGGCCAAGGCGCCGACCAGGCTCGCGAAAGCGGACATGAACGCGGACATGGGTGAGCCCTCCGGGGGTCTCGTCGTGCCGGGGAGTGGTGATTCGGCAGGACGACCCGCGCAGAAGGTCGTGGAAGGTGTGCCCTCTACGCGGCCGTCAGGAGGGCGGCCCCGGGCGCTCGGGGCCTGGTGCGTCCCCGTGCGTCGGGGTCGCGTTGCGGGAGGAACGCGGTGCGCTTCTCCCGGTCGCGCATGGCGGTGCGCACTCTCGTACGGGGTACGGGGGCGGCGCAGCGTGCGCTGATGACGGAGCAGACGAGGAGGGCCGAGCCGGCGGCCGCGGTGGCGGCGAGCGCGACGGCGGCGGAGAGGCTGCCGCCCTCGGCGAGGAGGACCTCGGTCAGGAACAGGACGAGGAGGGCGGCGGGGCGGCAGAGGCGGACGACCGCCCGGCGTACGCGGTTCATGTCGTCGTTCATCGGCCCTCCCCCTTCGCTTCGCGTCCGATCGTGTCCTCCAGCCGTTATACACGATCGGCGTCCGGCGTCCGAAGGAGCCGCCGGGGGCGGGCAGAGCCCGGCGGGGGCTCTCCGTGATCGGCTTGTCCTGCTGTCCGGCTCGCACACCCCCGGTCCCCTGGTCCGGCTGTTCTCCCCGGCGTCCGCCGGCCTTCACCGGCGCTCCCCACCGCGCCCTCTCACCTCACCCCCGTCCCGCAGTACCGTGTGGCCATGCGCCCCGACACGCCTGCCGACCACATCACCGAAGCCGAGCGCCTGCTCCGCACCGCGGGGCAGTATCCCGAGGACCACGAACCGCTGTTCCTCCAGGCCGCCGCCCATCTGGAGCTCGCCGGGGAGCGTGCCCGCGCGAGCACGCTCTACGACGAACTGCTGGCCTCCACCGATTTCCCCGTCGAGAACCCGCACCGGGTCAAGGCGCTCAAGGCGTCCAACCTGTGGGAGTACGGCCACGAGGCGGAGGCCCGCGCGATCATCGACGGCATCCGCGCCGCAGGTCCGCTCGACGCGGCACCGTGGGAGATCGCCGCGGAGACGCTCGAGGCGCACGACGAGCTGGAGGCGGCCCACGACTTCTTCTCGACCGCGCTGACGCTCCTCCTGGCGCCGGGCGAGGAAGTCCCGTACGCCACCGAGTCGCTGCTCATCGGACGGCACCGGGTGCGCAGGCTGATGGGCGTCGCCCATGACGCCTGGGACGAGCTGGCCGACACGCTCCACACGGCCGCCGTCCCTCTCGACGAACTGCACGACCCGAAGCGCCTGTGGGCCCTCGGTTCCTCGGACCCGGGTGAGCTCCAGGCGGAGATCAACCGGCTGCGCGCCGAACTGGGCACCTACCGCAGCGCGTTGTCCCGCCCGTTCCCCGTCGCCGTACTGCACTGGCCGCAGGACGAGCTGCGTGAACTCCTGACCGCCTACCCGGAGCTGTCCCAGGAGTACGTCTCGCACGAGGACCATCTGGCCCGTCTGGAGGCCGCGTTGCGGGATCTGCACGCCGCGGGCACGCCGAACCTCGGCATCGTGACGGGCACGGTCCCCTCCTACGAGGCGTTCGCCGCCTCGGAGGCCGCGTCGCCCTCGGACCCCGACCTGCTCCCCCAGTACGCGACGACGCTCGCGGCCCGTGGGCGCGCCGTCCCGTGGCCGCCGGCGCGCAGCGCGGCGTGCTGGTGCGGTTCGGAGCGTCCGTACCGCTCGTGCCACGGGGCGGACTGAGCAGGCCGCCGCGCGTGGGTGGGAGGGGCTCGCGCCCCTCTCACCTGCCCGCGAACACGTCCCGCAGCGCGTGGTCGAGATGGTCGGCGGCCGCCGCGGTGTCGGGTCTCTCCGCGGCCAGCAGCGCGTGCACATGGGACTGCAGGACCTGGGTGAACGCCCCGTAGTAGGGAGTGCGCGGCCGCTGCACGGCCTCGGTCAGCGCCGCGCCCAGGAGCCGGATGTACGCCCTGCGCGCCTCGGTCCCCTGCCCCTCCCGGGTCCCCTCCCCCGTGGCCTCCGCCTTCGGTGCGTCCCCGGCGGGACGGAGGGCGGCGGCGACGCGGGGCCAGCAGGGCTTCGGCACGCTGCCGTACACGGAGGTCCGGGTCGCGGCGAAACCCGCGTCGAGCAGGCACCGCTCGCTCTCCCGCGAGGTCAGGAAGGTGACGAGGGCCCTGGCGTCCTCGGCCCGTGGGGAGTCGGCGGTGACCGCGAGGTTCTGCCCGCCGAGCACGGCCTTGCCCGGCAGCCGGTTCACGGCGTACTGCTTCGCCTCCATCAGGTTCTCCAGTGCCCCGTAGGCGTAGGGCCAGTGGCGCAGGAAGACCGCACGGCCCTCGGCGAAGTCGGCGAGGGACGCCGTCTCGTCGGAGCTGAGCGCGGCGGGCTGGACGCGGCCCCGGCCGACGCGGTCGAGGAGCGAGTCGAGTCCCTTCTTCAGCTTTCCGGGGCTGGAGCTGTACCGGCCCTCGCCGTCGGTGAGGTGGACCCCGGCATCGGCGAACGCCTCGACGGTGTTGACGGTCAGCCCTTCGTACTGCTTCAACTGCGTCGTCCAGCCGGCCCGTTCGTCGCGGCGGACCGGGTTCAGCCCGAGGGTCCTGACCGTGGAGTAGAGCTGGTCCCACGTCCAGTTGGCGTTGGGCTGCTTGTCCGGGTCGATGTCGGCACCGGTCAGGAGGTCGGGCCGGTAGTACAGCAGTCCCACGTCGGTGTTGAACGGCCGGGCGTAGGAACGTTCCTTCCACAGGGTGGTGGCGTGGACCTGGCGGATGAAGTCCGCGTCGTCGGCGGTGCCGCTCTCCTCGACGGGCAGCGGGCTGATCAGTCCGGCCTCGGCGAATTCGGGGATCCAGGTGATGTCGAGGTTCACCACGTCGTAGCGGGCGCTGCCGGACTGGAGGGCGCCGAGGAGCTGGCTGCGCTGCTGGTCGGCTGCTCCGGGCAGCTCCACGAGCTTGGCCTGCCGGTCCTTCGATCCGGCGTGCCGGCGGTTCCACTCCTCTATCAGCTGCTGCCGCACGCTGCCGGAGCCGGTGACGTCGAGCCCGCTGGCGACGACGATGGGGCCCTCGGCCGTGCCCTTCGCACCGGACGTCCCGGAGTCGTCCGCTCCCCCGGTGCAGGCGGCGGAGACGAGCGCGAGGAGACAGCCGAGGGCAACGGCCGCCCTGGTCCGGCGGTGGGCGTGGCGACGGTCGGCGTACGTCATTCCGCGTCCCCCGTACCGGCCTTGGCGACCTCGGCCGCCAGTTCGGCCGCGATGTCGTCGCCGGGATCCAGACAGCGTCCGCCGCTCGCCGCGGCGAGCCGGTCGCCGAACCGGCCGGACGCGCAGGCGCCGTCCTGCAGCGAGACCGTCACGATCCTGACGGGCGGCGCACGTCGCGCGTCCGTGACCAGATCCGCCTGTTCCTGCTGACCGACGCCCTCGAAGTCCTCGCCGTCGGTGACCAGCACGAGCAGCCGCGGCTGTTCCACGACGGCGGGGTCGTCGCGCAGGGCCGCGAGCGCCGCGCCCAGCCCCGCCCCGATACGCGCGTGGAACGCGGCCGTCCCGGCGTCGGCGACGGCCTTCCGCACGTCGGCGCGGACGTGGGGCCGTAGCTTCACGAGTTGCGTCACCGGTTTCTCCGGGGCGACCGCTGCGGTCCACACCCCGTACGAGTCCCTGGTGCCCAGGGACCCCATCGAGCGGGCCACGAGGTCCTTGGCCCCGCCGATGCCGTCCCAGAGCCGTTTGTCCGCCACGGAGGTCGAGTTGTCGAGCAGGTAGAGCACCCGGCCGGGCCCGAGGGCCCCCCGGTAGCGGCTCAGGGTGTCGTTCAGCGACGCCGACGCGTCGGCGTCCGGGCCGGTCGTGGGGATCCGTTCGCGCACGGCCGTCGTGTTGTCCTCGGCCCGCAGCACCGAATCGTCACCGGGCGGAGCCGGGTCCCCTCCGTCGACGCCGCGGAACCCGTCGTCCGTGAAGCACTTCTGGGCGTTCCGGTCCGTGGTCAGCCACTCGTAGAAGTCGTCGACGGCCGCCTCGCGGGCGGCGGTGTCGCGGTCGGCCCCGTCCCAGGTGACCCGGACGAAGGGCAGGTCCAGCATCGGCACGTCGGAGGGGTAGTGGGCCACCCGGTGCGCCAGGGCCTCCGTCGCGCAGGCGGGGCGTCCGGCCTCGCCCGCCGACAGGTTGAACTGCGCCAGGGTCTGCTCCGGCACGAGGACCGCCGCCCGGTCCTCGAGTTCGTTGTGCGTACCGTCGGCCAGGGCGCACATCAGGTCCCTCGCGGTGGAGGGCATGGGCCGGAGCGCCTCCGCCATGCCCTGTTCGACGGTGGAGGCGTGCCCGTCGGCGGAGGTGGCGTACAACGCGTCGGTCGCCAGCAGGGCCGCCTCGGTGACCTCGGGGTCGGGGCGCAGGATCTCGACCTCCTGGACGGCCTGGAGTCCGGTGACGATATCGCTGAGCGGATCGTCGGTCTGGAGGCTCTGCGCCTGGAGCAGGGTGTCCGGCACACCGAGGACCATCGGCGTGTAGGCGACGGAGCCCAGGCGTTCGAGTTCCACGACGTTCCTCCCCGTGCTCGCGGAGGCCTCCCCGCCCCCCGGGCCGCCGGCAGCCCCCACGGCGGTGGCCCGCCGCCACGCGCTGCCCGCGGCCGGGATCCAGACGTCGGGCTGCGCGCCGACGTCCCGCTGGGGCCGCGGACAGGTGCCGGAGGCCGGGCAGACGGCGGGCGGTTCCTGCCAGAGCGAGGAGGACCGGAGGGCCGACACCGCGTCGGTGGCCTTGGCGTCGTACACGTTGATGCCGACGGTCCGGCAGCCGTGGGCGTCCCTCCTGGGGTAGGCGTCGGCGGCCTTCTGCACGGTGGGCTTCAGGTCGGGGTCGGTGAGCACCCGCAGTTCGAGGGGCGACGCGCACACGACATCGCCCGAGCCGCCCAGGAGGTACCACGTCCCGCCTGCGGCCAGGACGGCCGCGGCCGCCAGCACGAGCGCGGTCGTGCGGGTCATGCGGCGGACCAGGACGGGGAGCAGGCGGTGCGGGAGGGCCGGGACGCGCGGCCGCGGCCACCGCCCGGTGGGCCCCTTCCGCGCGCTGTCCTCCGGTGGCTGCCGAGGGGGTTCGGGGCCCGCCGCGAGCGCGAGCACCACGTCGTCGCCGTGCCGCCGCTCGTCCGGGATCCACGGGTGCCCGTCGACGGCCTTGTACGGCGCCATCGCCCGGCGGATCCCGGTCACGATCCTGGTGAAGGTGACGGGCTCGCCCTGGCCCGTGGTCAGCAGCCGGTGCAGGGCGGCCGTGAACTCCGTGCCGGTGCCGGGGTCGCCGGGCGGGATCTCCACACCCGGTTCCGCCGCGGTGAGCAGCGCGAAGTTCTGGCCGGCCGCAGGGCTGAAGGCCCAGAGGGCGTTGCCCGCGAAACAGCAGTCGAGGATGACGACGACCCAGTCGGCACGGGCGTAGCGCAGCTCCGGCATGATGTCGTCGCGCCAGGACAGGGTGTCCACGAAGGGGTGGTGCCGGTCCCTGGTCACCCGGGAGTCGGTGAACATCAGGTTGAGGTCGCTGCCGTCGGGTCGCACGATGCCGTGCCCGGCGAAGTAGACGACCAGCAGGCCGTCGACCTCCTCGCGGGCCGCGGTCAGGGCGGCTCGCACCCGGAGCGGGTCGACGGTGGCCGCCCGGTCGCCGTCCGGGGGAACCTCCACGAGGTCGTCCGGGCCGAGCATGCCGGTGTGTTCGGCGGTCAGCGCCTCGCGCATGAGGCGGAGGTTCGTGGCGACGGCCGGAAGGTCGTTCCGCGCGCCCTCGTAGTGCTCGACCCCGATCAGTACGGCTCGGTGCCGCTTGGCCCTGTTCGCCTCGCCGCGCGCGTCGTACGGCGGCACGGCCGCTAGCCCTGTCCGGGCTCGTCGCCGCCGCGCGGCCGGTCCGGCCCGCCGGAACCGGGCCCGGCCTCCGGGGCCCCGTCACGACCGGTGCCGGTGTCGCGGCCTCCGGTGTCAGGACCGCCGGCGTCACCGTCCGGGTCACCGCTGCCGTCACGGTCGTCGGCGCCGCGACCGCCGGTGTCCCGGCTCAGGCCGGCGCCCGGCCCCTGGGACGGCCCGTCAAGGGTGACTCGGGGTGTCTCCTCGGGATCGGCGAACCGGCGCCGGTTGCGCAGCCAGGTCTCCACGGACCGCCACGCGTTCTCGGACACGGAGCGCGCCACCTCGACGGAGACGACGAGGATGATGTCCTGGATCAGCTCCCCGCTCATCGCCTCGGTCTGCGTGAGCGAGTCCTTGCGCGTCAGGTCGGCCTCGCCCCGTTCGAGCGCGTCCTCCAGGACCGGCGCGTTCAGCAGCCAGGTGTGGAGGGCTTCGAGGTCGTCGCGCCGGGTGTGCGTCCCGCTCACGGCGATCCGTAACTCGATCTTCTCCTGTCCCGGCTCCCGCGCGCCCGTGTCCGCCCCGTCCGCCATGCGTGCCCCCATCGGCCCCATCGCCCTCGCCCCGCAAGGGACTGGTCACTGAACACACGAGTATTTCATGGGCATTGACACCAGGCACCCCTTTGTTCCGGGTCCGCTGAAGGTCCTCGCGCTCGTACCGACGAGTTCCGCCCTCGGCCGCGGTCATATCTCCTGACAGACTTTCGACCGCCTCGTGGCGCACGCCACGGCGCACCTCCACGACGGGACACGACGACATGACCGAAGCAGTGAAGGGCCCCGCGAGCTACTTCCCCTCGATCGAGAAGAAGCACGGGCGCCCGATCGCGGAGTGGAAGGGCCTCATCCGCTCCTCGCCGCTGACCGGGCACATGGAGATCGTCTCCTGGCTGAAGGCCGAACACGGCCTGGGCCACGGCCACGCCAACGCCCTGGTCGCCCACACCCTCGCCGAGGACAAGGCGGCCGGATAGGCCCCGGCGCGGCTCCCCGGCCCAGGGGCTCCACGGGCTCGGACGGCCCCGGCTCCGGCCTCCACTCCCTCGGGTCCGGCCTCCACGCGCTCGGGTCCCGGCTCAGGTCTCTCCCCCGGGAATCGCCTGTTCCGACCAGACGGTCTTGCCCTCGGGGGCGTAGCGGGTGCCCCACAGCGAGGCGAGCTGGGAGATGATGAAGAGCCCCCGCCCGCCCTCGTCGACCGCTCCGGCGTACTTCATGTACGGGGCGGTGGTGCTGCCGTCCCGGATCTCGCAGGTCAGCCCCCGGTCGAGGATGAGGCGGAGCTCCACCGGCGGGCTGCCGTAACGCACCGCGTTGGTCACCAGTTCGCTGACGATCAGTTCGGTCGCGTCGCCCGTGTCGCCCTCCAGGTGCCAGTCCGCCAGCGTCTTGGACGTGAGGCGGCGCGCGGTCGCCGGGGCGGACCTGTCGTAGGGCAGCTCCCAGGCGGCGTACCGGTCCTCGGGCATGGCGTGTGTGCGGGCCAGCAGCAGGGCGGCGCCGCGGAGTTCGGAGTCGTCCGGCAGCGCGCGGGCCACCGCGTCGCACAGCTCGCCCATCGGCCGGTCCGTGGGCAGGAGTGCCTGGCGCAGGGCGCCGGAGGTGGGCTGGGCGTGGCCGCGCAGCGCGTTGCTGTGCAGCACGACCAGGCTGCCCTCCTTCAGCTGGAGGGAGACGGCGGCGACGGGGGCCCGGTCAGCGGTTCCCAGTGGCGGCCCCACGGGCAGCCCGACGACGTAGGCGGCGCCGTCCGGTTCGACGACGAGGGGCGCGGGGTGGCCCGCCGACGCCACGGTGCAGGTCTCGGTGAACGGGTCGTACACCGCGTACGCGCAGGTCGCGGCCAGCGGTTCCTGGTTCAGCGGGTCGCTCTGCGGCAGCTGGGCGCGTTCCTCCGCGAGCCTCGCCGCCGTGTCGTAGAGGCGGGCGAGGAGCTCGTCGGGTTCCAGGTCCAGGGCGGCGAGCGCGTGGACGACGGTGCGCAACTGCCCCATGGTGGTGGCCGCGTGGATGCCGCGCTCGGACACCTCACCGATGACGAGGCCCGTGCGGGCCCCGGACAGGGCGATGGTGTCGAACCAGTGGCCGGCGTCCCCGCCGGGCAGCAGCAGATGGTCCGTCTCGACGGCGGGCTGGGGGGCCGTGCTCTGGGGCAGCAGCCGGCGCTGGAGGGCGCTGGCGATGGTGTACTCGTGCACGTACCGGCGGGCGTTGTCGATGCCGAGGGCGACGCGGGAGGCCATCGCCGACACGACCGGGACGTCCGCCTCGGTGAACGGCTCGGAGTCGCCGCACCGGTAGAGGCTGACCAGCCCGAGTACCGCCCCGTGCACCGTGAGCGGCGCCACCAGCAGGGTGTGCGCACCGATCCTCCGGAGGGAGCCGGCTCGCGCCGAGTCGGCGTCGGCCCACGGGGCGTCGTCCAGCGACAGGACACGGATCCTGAGGTCGGACAGGGCCCGGTGGTAGGGGGTCCCGGGGGCCACCGTCCGTACGTCCCCGACCGGGTGCGCGGCCTGCCCGATGCCGTCGTAGGCGGCGCGCCGCAGCGGCACCTCCAGGCCCAGCGGCCCGGGGTCGGGTGTCTCACCGCGCAACACCGCCTCGACGATCTCGACGACGCCGACGTCCGCGTAGTCGGGGACGAGCGCCTCCACCAGGTCGCGGCAGGTGGTGTCGACGTCCAGCGTCCCGCCCACGCCGTCGCGGACCGCGTCGAGCGCCGCGTCCCGGCGCAGGCGCCCGACCTGCTCGCTGATGTCGACGACGGACACGGAGACCCCCAGTACGGCGCCGTCGCCCCCGGGCCGCGCCCCGCTGCCCTCCTGGAGCCGGAACGCGGTCAGGGCGAGGGTGCGCCGCCCGCCCGGCACGTCACCGCGGGCGGCACGGAACGGCCGGTCGACCCCGGGCACACCCGTGCGCAGCACCTCACGTACGAAGGCCTCGACCCGCTCGGGTTCCTCGAAGGCGCACACGTCGCGGAAGAGCTTGCCGCGCAGATTCCCCGCCCGGTGCGTGTCGGCGCTCGTGGGGGCGCTGATCCGCAGGAGGCGGAGGTCCGGATCGAGTACGTGGACCCGCACGCGTGCCTGCGAGAACATCACGTCCAGCAGCGCGGCCCCGACCGCGTCGTCGTGGCCGGATCCACGGGTACCGGATCCACGGGTGCCGTCAGCCGCCCAGACGGCCCACCCGGCCCCCGCGAGGGGTTCCAGCCGCAGCCCGCCGGGAGCCTCGCCGTCCCCGCCCGACCGCCGGGTGTCACCGGCCAGGACGTCCATCACGCGCAGGCCCAGTGCGTCAGCGGTGGCCGGGCCGAAGCGCCGTTCGGCCGCCCGGCTCCACCCGGTGACCACTCCGGCGCCGTCCACGACCATCAAGGGCGCATCAGCCATGAGCGCGACTCCTTCGCCCCCTTCACGGGACCGGGACCGGCGCCTCCGCGCCGGCGGCCTCGGAAACGGGCCTCCGCACACGGCGGCACGTACGCAACCAGCATCGGTCCCAGGCCCGCCGCCCGCGACCGGAGGGCGCCGGGGCGGGCCGTGGCCGGACTCGGTCCGCCGTCCCCACGTCCATCGGACCGGCCCTCCGTCAACGGCGCACCGTGTCCGGACTCGTCCGCTCGGTGTCCGGTGCCGACGAGGACCCGGTCGTTCCGCCCACACCCCGCAGGAGGCCGACCGAGAGGGCGGCGGCGCATGCCATGACCAGCGCCGCGCCCACCGCCGCGAATCCCAGCCCATGGGTGAAGGCCTCGCGTGCGGCCGTCAGGACGGCGTCCGCCGTGGCGGCAGGCAGTTCGGCCGCGACAGCCGCCGCTCCGCCCAGGGTCTCGCCGACCGCGTCCGCGTGCGGTGTTCCCGCGGGCAGGGCGTCCGCCATGTCCCGGCCGTAGACCGCGGCCCCGACGGAGCCGAGGATCGCCATGCCCAGGGCACCGCCCAGCTCCTGCCCCGACTCCAGCACGGCCGCCGCCGAACCGGCACGCTCCGGCGGGGCGGCGCCCAGCGCGACTTCGTTGGCCAGGGTCATGGCGGCGACCAGTCCGCCCGCGTAGACGGCCCCGCCGACGAGGGCGAACCACAGGGGCGAGTCGGTCTGCAGCCGTGACAGCCACAGGAACCCGCAGGCGGCCATGAGGAAGCCGCCCGCCATGACGTACGCACGGTCGACCCGCTGGGCGAGCGCGGCACCGGTCGGCGCCATGACGGCCACACCCGCCGCCGGCACCAGACTCCACAGTGCGGCGGTCAGGGGGCTCAGTCCGAGTACGGACTGCAGGTACTGGGTGAAGAAGACGGCCATGCCCACCGTGGCGAACATCGCGAGCACGTCGGCGAGCACGGGGCCGCCGAAGGAACGCCGCCGGAGGAGGCCGAGGTCGATCAGCGGGTGGGCGAGGTGCTTCTGGCGGCGTACGAAGACGGCACCGAGCACGAGCCCCACGAGGACGCAGGCCGCGGGCAGCGGCTCGTAACCGTGCCGGGCCCATTCCTTGATGCCGTAGATGACGGTGAGGAGGGCACCGAGTGAGAGCGCGGCGCTGAGCACGTCGAAGCGGCCGTGCGCGGCGGTCGCGGTCTCCGGCACCAGGAAGGGCACGAGCACCAGCAGCAGCGCCATCGCGGGGAGGTTGATGAGGAACACCGAGCCCCACCAGAAGTGTTCGAGGAGCAGCCCGCTGACGACCGGCCCGAGGGAGATGCCGGCGGTCATGACACCGGTCCAGAGGGTCACCGCCTTCGCGCGCTGCTTCGCGTCGTGGAAGAGGTTGCGGATCAGCGCCAGGGTGGAGGGCATCAGGGCGGCCCCGCCGATCCCGAGCAACGCGCGTACGGCGATGAGCACTTCGGCGGACTGCGCGTACGCGGCGGCCACCGAGGCCGCTCCGAACACCGCCGCTCCCGCCAGGACCAGGGCGCGCCGCCCGATGCGGTCACCGAGGGAGCCCATGACGATGAGCAGGCCGGCGAGCACGAAGCCGTACATGTCCAGGATCCACAACTGCTGAGTGGCGCTGGGCTCCAGGTCCTGGCTGATGAACGGGATGGCGAAGTAGAGGATGGACACGTCCATCGACACGAGGAGCAGCGGCAGCATCAGGACGCCGAGGGCGGTCCATTCCTTACGGCCCGCGAGGGGACCGGATGTGTTCTCCATGCTCCGTACGGAAGCGGGCCGTCACGTACACCGCAAACAGCAACCTAGTGCACCGGCGGGAACCCGCAGATGAACGGGTTACGGCGACACCAGGTGCACTAGTACGGTGCCGCCATGACGACCGAACCGCCCTACCTCCGCATCGCCGGGGAGATCCGCCGCCGCATCGAGTCGGGCGAGCTGGCCCCGGGCGATCCGGTCCCCTCCACCCGCGGGATCACGCAGGAGTGGGGCGTCGCGATGGCCACCGCCACGAAGGCCCTCGGGGCACTGAACCAGGAAGGACTGGTACGGGCGGTGCCCGGTGTCGGCACGGTGGTCGCGGAGAGCGGCCGGGAACGCGCCACGACGCCCGCCCGCCAGCTGAGCCGGGAGCACATCGTCCGCACGGCGATAGAGCTGGTGGACGCGGAGGGCCTCGCCGCGCTGTCGATGCGGCGCATCGCGACGGAGTTCGGCACGTCCACCATGGCGCTCTACCGCCACGTCCCGAGCAAGGGCGAGCTCGTCCGGCTGATGGCCGAAGCGGTGTTCGGCAGCGGCCCGACGGGGCCCCGCCCGGCGGGCTGGCGCCCCCACCTGGAACGGGAGGCGCGCTGGCTGTGGAAGCAGTACGCCCGTCACCCCTGGCTGGCACGCTCCATGGCCGGCCTCACCCGCCCGATGGCCTCCCCGAACGCGATGCTCTACACGGAACGGGTCCTGGCAGCCCTGGCCGGCCTCGGCCTCACCCCGGAACAGATGCTGCACGTCCACCTCACGATCCTCGGCTACGCCCAGGGCATCGCGATGGCCGTCGAGCTGGAGTCCCAGGCCCGGCAGGACAGCGGCATGACGGCGGAGGAGTGGATGACGTCGATGGAGTCCCGCATGGACGCGATCCAGGCGACCGCGGCCTACCCGGTCCTGTCCACGTTCTTCGGAACCGACGACTTCGAACTGGAGCTGGGCACCCTCTTCGAGTTCGGCCTGGCGCGGGTGCTGGACGGGGTGGAGGGGATGGTGGAGGGGGCGAAGCCGGTGTGAGGCCCTGAAATCGCGCGTCCAATATCAGCCGTTGGCCGAATTCACCGGGGATTCCCCTATGTCGCACCTTTCCAATACGATCACATTCAACAACTAGCTACGGGCCGCCCACCCCCACACAGGTCCCGTTCCGTCTGTGCGAGGAAGCCCATGCCGCCCTACCAGCCGTCCTCGGACTGGCAGTACGAGATCCCGACGACCGGCAGCAAGCGGCTCCCGCCCGCAGCGCGTTACGTCGAGTCGCTGGCGCACCAGGGCTACGGCTTCGAGGCTGCGATCGCGGATCTCGTCGACAACTCCATCGACGCGGGTGCGCACAACGTCGTCATCAGCTTCCTGCGGGACGAGGACCGGCTGGTCAGTCTCCTGGTCGTCGACGACGGGCAGGGCATGAACGACGAGGCGCTCGACACCGCGATGACGGTGGGTGGCCGACAGGAGTACGGGGACAAAGCGCTGGGCCACTTCGGCGCGGGCCTCAAGGCCGCTTCGCTCTCGCACGCCGACTCCCTGACCGTGATCAGCCGCACCAAGCGCAGCCCGTCCACGGGCCGCCGCTGGCTGACGGCACGCGCCCAGGCCGACTTCACCTGCGACATCGTGGATCCAGGCTATTGCCAGGATCTGATCGACCGGTACGACGGCCTGATCGAATGGCACGGCACGATCGTCCGCTGGGACAAGGTCCGGGCCTTCGACACGATCACCGCCGGGCAGGCCGACCGCTATCTCGACGACGCCATCGAGAAGCTGGAGACCCATCTCGGACTCCATCTGCACCGCTTCCTGGCCGATGACGCGTTCAACGTCGACATCGTGGTCGAGGACGTCACGACCAAGGAGGAGCTGGACCACCGGGGTGTGGAACCGATCGACCCGTTCGGCTACCGCCTCCCCGGACGGGCGGGCTATCCGCGTACGTACACCGCTCCCGTCGAGGGCGTCGGCGACGTGGCACTGACCGCGCACATCTGGCAGCCGAAGTCTCCGTTGGTCAGCTTCCGCGGCATCGGCCCGCTCGCCGAGCGGCAGGGCTTCTACATCTACCGCAACGACCGTCTCGTCCAGGCGGGCGGCTGGAACAGCACCCGCAGCCCGGAGGGACACCTCGCGCTGGCCCGTATCGCGATCGACCTCCCGGCCGAGGCGAACGACGTCTTCAGCCTGACGGTCAAGAAGGACGGTGTGACGGTCACCCCGGCCTTCGCCCGAGGGCTGGAACAGGCGGCGGACGCGACGGGCCACACGTTCGGCGAGTACGTCCAGGAGGCGCAGACGACGTACCGGGAGGCCGCCAAGCGCGTCACCGAGGTCACGCGCGACGCGGTCATCCCCGCCGGCAAAGGGCTCGACCCGAAACTGCGACGGACCCTTCGGGACGAACTGCCGGAGCTGGAGGGAGAGGAACCGATCACCTTCCGCTGGGCGTCCCTGGCACCGGATCTGTTCTTCGAACTCGACCGCGACGTGCGTGAGATCAGGCTCAACAAGCTGTACCGGACTGCGTTCAACGGTGGGCGCAGGGGAGGGCTCAACGACGCTCCGGTCGTCAAGAGCATGCTCTACCTGATGGTGGAGGAGATCTTCCAGAAGTCCCGGGTACGCGCCACGCGAGCCGACAAGATCGCTCTGTGGAACAGCGTCCTGGTCGCGGCGGCGCGCTGCGAAATGACCCGCTGAGCCCTGCCGCGATCCGCTCCTGTCACACCTCTGAGAAAGCCGCCTCCCATGACCGACCATCTGTTCAACCTGCACGGGGACGTCCTCGCGGCCATGCGTCGGGGACCGAAGGGATTCGCGAAGCTCGCCTTCGTGCTCTCGGAGTCGGAGGAGCCGGCCGACCTCGACCTCGGCCATTTCCGGGACCGGATCGTCGCGGCACGGCCGGGGGACGAGCTCGTCGCGCTGTGGCACCGCACTCTGACCGCCTGGGACCTGGCGGAGCAGACGGACTGGTCCGGTGCCCCGGCCCGTACGGACGCCCGCCGCACCGACATCTTCGACCGCCTCGGCTTCGGTCCGGACGTACGCAAGGTGCTGGACGCGGCTGTACCGGTGTTCAAGGAGCCCGGCGCCACGGTCATCAGCAAGGAGTTCACGTCCTGGTACTCCAGGGACGCTGCGGCGGCGCGCGCCTTCTACTGGAACTCCTACGAGCAGACACTGCGCCGTAAGGGCTGGTCGGACGCGGCCGTGTCGAGCCTGGACGAGGCCAGCCACGCCGTGGTCGAGCGCCTCTCCGATCCGACCCGCACCGAGGCGTACGGGGCTCGGGGGCTGGTCGTCGGATATGTGCAGTCGGGTAAGACGGCAAACTTCACAGGGGTGACGGCGAAGGCCATCGACGCGGGATACCGCCTGGTCATCATCCTCGGCGGCACCCTGAACCTCCTGCGGGGCCAGACCCAGCGTCGCCTGGACATGGAACTGATCGGCCGGGAGAACATCCTGCGCGGCACCGACCCGGCGGACACGGACGCACTCATCGGCGTCGACTACCAGGACGACGAGGACTGGCCGGCGAAGTTCGTCAGCCATGGCGGCCGTCCGTCGACGCTGGGCTCGTTCGACATCGAGCGCCTCACGACGCGGGACAACGACTACAAGAGCCTGGAAACAGGCATCCGGGCCCTCGAATTCGACAAGCAGGACCGCACCCAGCCCCTGTACTCACCGGACAACCTGCATCACGCCGCCGCACGCGTGATGGTAGTGAAGAAGAACTCCTCGGTGCTGGCCAAGCTCATCAAGGACCTGAAGAAGATCGGTCCGATCCTCTCCGAGGTCCCGACGCTGATCATCGACGACGAATCCGACCAGGCGTCGGTGAACACGACGGATCCCAAGAAGTGGGAGGACGGCAAGGTCGCCCGCAAGGCCATCAACGGCCAGATCACACAGCTCCTCGGCCTGCTTCCGCGCGCCCAGTACGTCGGCTACACGGCGACGCCCTTCGCCAACGTCTTCGTCGACCCCGGCGACGAGGAGGACATCTTCCCCAGGGACTTCCTGATCTCGCTCCCCAGGCCGACCGGCTACATGGGCGTGCAGGACTTCCACGATCTGGAGTCCGACGGGACGGCCGAGGAGACGCACGTACGCGGCATCTACGACGACACCGGAGACCGCCTCCAGGAAGCACTGGACGCCTTCGTCCTCACGGGAGCGCTGAAGCTGTACCGCGCGGACCGTGACGTGCCCGAAGGGCCGTTCCGCCACCACACCATGCTGGTCCACGAGTCGGTACAACAGCGGGAACACGCCGCCCTGGCCCTACGGATCAACTCGATGTGGCACCGGTCGGCATACACGGGCCAGGAGGGCCACGCACGCCTCTCCGCCCTCCTGGCATCCGACTTCCAGCGCTTCGCGGACGACGGCCTGCCGACCCCCACGTCCTACGACGACCTGAAGCCGTACGTCTCCCGGGCCCGCCAGCTGATCAACTCGGGCGGCGAACCCGTGATCATCGTCAACGGGGCCACCGAGCGCGACTACGAACAGGCCGAGCTCGACTTCGACCGGACCCCGCACGTGTGGAAGATCCTGGTCGGAGGCACGAAGCTCTCCCGTGGCTTCACCATCGAGGGCCTCACGGTCACGTACTACCGCCGCCTCGCCCAGCAGGCCGACACCCTGATGCAGATGGGCCGCTGGTTCGGCTTCCGCCCCGGCTACCGTGACCTGGTCCGCCTCTACATCGGCCGCGAAGAACCGATGGGCAAGAAGAAGACCGTCGACCTCTACGAGGCCTTCGAGGCGATCTGCCGCGACGAGGAGACCTTCCGCGCCCAGCTCAGCCGCTACGCGACCCTGGTGGACGGAAAGCCGCAGGTCACCCCGGCCCAGATCCCACCGCTGGTCTCGCAGCACCTGTCCTGGCTCAAGCCGGCGGCCCGCAACAAGATGTTCAACGCGGAACTGGTGGAGATCCGGTCGCCGGGTCAGTGGGTGGAACCTACGGCGTATCCGACGGGTGCGGCGGAATTGCGGCACAACGCGAAGGTGTGGCTGCCTGCGCTTGAAGCACTGAGCCCGGAGATTTCCGTGTTCGTCACTCTCTCCGACGATGACCGGGGCGGATACACCCGCTATGCAGCCAAGACATCAGTCCTCAGCCACGCCAAGCTGCTTGGGATCATGCGCAACCTTGCCTGGGGCCGGCCAGATCTCTTCGCTCCTCACCTGGCCTATCTCAGCGATGCGAGCGACGCCGGCTGCGCTACCGATGACTGGACTCTGATTCTTCCCCAGACGTCTGGACCAACAAGCGTTGCAACCAGCATCCTCGGCAGCCAGCCCGTCGCACTCGTACAGCGCAAACGAAACGCGCGCGGCGTGTTCAATCGTGTCTCGGGTGTGGCCCACCGACAGTCCGCTGAACGGATCGCGGGCCTTCGCCCACTGAGCGAAGACGACCCATTCGCATCTCAGCTCTATCAGCCACGCCGCGGAGCCGTGCTGCTGTACCCGGTAGTCGACCCTGATCTTGGTAATCCAGCAGATCTCGTCTCTGCCAGCAGGATCGATCCGGCCAAGGTGGTACTGGCGGCGGCATTCATCCCAGCCGCCAGCGCAACAGGAGAGTCGGTACCCTACATTCGCTTCCGGGCGGTCGACTCGTCCCGCCGCGGGGAAGCGACTATTGAAGTGCCATGCCAATGATTCTGGAGTGACTCCGGTGCCTGAGCCCGCAGACTGGACCCCGCCAGAAGGATCGTGGGCCTCTTCTGCGGCGCGCAGGAGGAACATGCAGGCAATCCGCAGTCGCGATACGCAGCCGGAGCGGCTCATCCGGCGACTCGTGCACGCCAACGGCCTGCGGTACCGAGTCGCTGCCAGACCACTGCCGGACCTTCGGCGGACGGCAGACCTGGTCTTCCGCCCGGCGAAGGTAGCCGTATTCATCGACGGGTGCTACTGGCACGGATGCCCCGAGCACTACGTCGCCCCCAAGACCAACCCCGGCTACTGGTCAGACAAGGTTGCCCGGAACATGGCTCGGGACCGCGATACCGACGAGCGCCTTACCAAGGCGGGCTGGCTGGTTCTGCGTTTCTGGGAGCACCAGGACTCAGGCGCGTGCGCTCTCACCATCGTTAGTGCTGTCCGCGCACGCCGAAGCTGACTGTCGAGGTAGGAGCCGATCGGGCACAGACTTGGGACAGGCATGCTCACGAGCAGCGCGGAGGACATCCGCGATCGCGTTGCCCACTGCGGCCGCGACGGGCGGCGGAAACGCGTTACCGACCTGTCGGTACTGCGCCGTCTTACCGCCAGAGAACTTCCAGTTGTCCGGAAATCCCTGAATAATCGCTGCCTGCTCGACTGTGAGCATAGGACCGGCCTCCCGGAACAGGTCCCTGTCCTGACTCTTCTTCTTCACACTCTCGTCATGCGAGTTGGCGACACCAACCCCTGAGACACCCAGGTTTGCCCAGGCAGCCTTTGCACGACTCGGTCCGAGGTCGGCACCGCCGTGCTTCTTAGAACCACCAACCAGCGTGGGCGCAACACCGAAGTCTTTTCTGCTCTCGGCCTTTTGCGCCATCTCCTTCCAGCGATCAAGCCGCTGCTTTGCCAGATGCGCCACGTCACCACCCATTTTAAGATACGGCGCATACCTGAGGTCCATGGACTCCTCAAGCGCACGGAAGGCACTCCTAGGGCTTCCCGTAGCGGTGGGCCACACAAATTTAATGTCGTCCAACACATCTGTGCGGATAGCCACGAGGACAGCCCTTGGACGCAGCTGAGGCACACCAAAATCACTGGCCTCAAGTACTTCCCACTCGCAGACCTCATAGCCGAGTCCATCGAAATGCTCATCGATGCCCGTCACAGGATGCTTGGCTCCGCCCCCTTCGAGACGCGCCATAATGTATTTACGATACTCTTCAAACTTCGCGTCTTTGATGCCGCGAACGTTCTCAATCATCACCGCTTTAGGGTGAAGCTCATCAGCCAGCTCAAGAATCCGCGGAAAGAGGTCGCGCTCATCATCCTTCCCCAGCTGCTTTCCAGCATGCGAGAAAGGGGGGCACGGCACGCCACCGGCAAGGAGGTCAAGCTCACCCCGAACGAGCGGCTTCCCGAGGTACGCTTGCCCCTTTTTCACATCGGATTCACGACCCTCATCGAGGGGAATGGGAGAAAAATTGTTGACGTCGCCAGAAATGACGTCACAGTATTCTCTTTCCCAGCTCCACTCTTCCAGGCTACGAATATTCCCCCGAAGCGTCTCCACAGCATGCGGGTCGATTTCCACAAGCACCAGGTGCTTGAAGCCGGCCTGATGAAGGCCGATAGCCTGCCCTCCGGCTCCCGCGCAAATCTCGATTGAGGTCAGCACGTCATCACTGGGACCCATTGGGTCCTCCCGGCGGGACTGGAGGCCCATCGGCTCAGGCTCCTCTTAGTACGGTGGTTGATAGAAAGCAGGTGTCGCGCCGAGGCGGACCCACACGCGGGGGAGGCCCCCAGCTCGCGAGCAACCGCTTCGGCTCAAAGTTGACGCGCGATACGCGCAGAGCCTACCCGGGCGCGGCCTCAGGGCGCCGGCCTGAGAGGCATCCCCCGAGCACCGTCCCTGGACATCAGGGCAAAGCCGTTACTGCAGGGGCGAGGGACCTGCACAGTCTATTCGAACAAGCACTCCAATACGCCCTGTCTTGCGTCACCTGACAGCTCACCAGGCGCCCAGAGGTCTGTTCCTGACTCAGGCAGAGGTTAGTGGTGACGACCGGTGAGCCCAGACGGGGGCACTGGGCAGCCCTACAGGCAACAGCGCCCATGCCTCCGTAGCCAGTCCCGGCGCCAGGGCGCAAGCCGGAACCGTCAACCGCACTGACTCCCAGCGGCCACCCCTCCCACTGTCTGCCGGGACAGCCGAGTGAAGCCACCGTCGGTCCACCGTGGCCACGCTCGCCGCGTTCCCGTCGCTGCCGACCAGCACTGCGGCCAGACACCAGTCCGCATCTGCCGCCATGACCTCGTACTCATGGCGCGTCAGGTGGACCACCAGACGGGTCGGGTCCGTGGTGGCCTTGACCTCAATGTGTGCGCGTTCAGACACCGACCGGGCTGCCTCTATGTCATATCCGTAAGCGTCCGACTCCGCAGCCACATGCCTGACGTGTGGCACTCCGCCCTGCCGTAAGAGCCGAAGCAGCGCCTGTTCGCCAGCGGCCCCGACAACCCTCTTCGCGTCTTCAGCAGCCTGGCTCCACAGCACGCGAGGAACTGCGCCGGCTGTAACGTCATCCCACAACTCGCCCTCGCATACCTCCACCACAGGCTGCCCCGCCGCAGTCACCATGCCCATACTCCTGAGCCAGGCGAAGCCTTCGGCATACTGCACCGGCGTGAGATCCGCGTACTGCGGGTGGTTCGCGAAAAGCACCCGAACCCGCGGCACCCCAGCCACCCTCAACTCACTGAGCCAGCGAAGCGCCGCGCGGCGCGTTGACTCAGTGGCCAGCGACGGCATCGACGTGATTCAGCAAGGCTCGAACATCCGCCATATCCATGCCTGCCGCTCCGGACGGCTCATCCTCAAGATCACCCAACTGCTGCACAGACGGGTCATCAAGGATTTTCCCCATGAATTCGAGCTTCTCCTCAAGCCTCATCGCCACCACTTCATCGATCGTTCCCTCGACTGCGAGCACGGTGACTCGAGTCTGAGTATCAGGCGCCAGTCCGAGCCGGTGAATACGGTCCAGACTCTGGAGGAATCGTCCCGCCATGAAGTCACGATCCACGTACACAGCGTCGTGGCAAACGTGGTGCAGGCTGATTCCTTCCCCGAGGGTGGCGGGATTGGACAGGAGAACATGGCAGTCAGGGTCCTCCCTGAAGCGCCGGATCTGCTCCTCCCGATCGGCAGTGCCACCGTGCACCACTGCGGGCTGATACGCCTCGAACAGGCTCTCCATCGTCGTGATACTGCGCACGAAGGTCGTCCAGACCAAGGTCTTCCGCCCCATCGCAGCATTCGTCGCGACGATATTCAGGGCCTCTTTGTATTTGGGAGAAAGTTCGTGCGCTGGAAGGTTCCCCATAAGGGTGTACAGCGATTCCCCCTGGGGTACCTCCAGCGGGGGGACCTGGTAAGTCAACGGCTCGTACCGGCTTCCCCCCTCAATGAGCAATGCCGGACTGGTGGCTGCCATGAGCAGGCGAAGCATCGCCTTGCCCAGGGCGTCGAAGTCATCACGCGACGCCTCCGCCCTCGTGGTGAACCGACCGACTAGGGCGTCGTACACCTCACGATGCAGCTCCGGCATCTGCAGGCGCCGGATGCGTGTCTCGAACGGGGGCAGCCCCAGCTCCTTCTTCGTCGTCCGCGTGAACAACGGCCTCAGCACCGAGCTTGCGTACGCCAGATCGCCACCTGCTACAGCTTGTGTGACCACTCTCCGGCCGTGCCCCGGCCAGACAAACGACAGCAGGTTCTCCAGGTCGCGAGCCCCATTCGGAGCCGGCGTTCCCGTGAGGATGAGACGTCGCCGGGTCAGCGGTCCAAGCGCCATGCAGGCACTTCCGTATGTTCCCTGAGCGCCGAGCTTCATCCGGTGCGCTTCATCGAGAATGATCATGGAAGGCGCACCCCTCAGCCAGGTCGCCAGCGAGGCCAGCGACCTGTCGAGACGCTCATAGTTGACAACCAGGATCTCGGCCATGCCGTCGGGAGTCCTCCCCATGACAGCAGTCAGCGGTGGCTCCTTGAAGCAGAGCTCGCTCTCAGTGAGCCACGCCTCGTAGGCAGATTTGGGACTGACAACCAAGAGTCGACGGACTTCGCCGCGTTCGCGCATGGCTGCGTAAACTGCCAGCCCGACCCGGGTCTTTCCAGCTCCAGGAACGCTGAAGTTGGCACCGTGCTGCAGTGACAGCAGCCGTCCGATGTCCCGGCGCTGGAACTCCGTGAGGTCCGCACGCCATGTCGGTCCCAGCGCCGATGCCACGGCAGTGGCATCCCACACTGTGTCCGCGCGGGGTGTCTGAAGCTGTTGTTCCGCTCGGTCGGCATCATCAAGTACCTCTCCAACAAGCGCGCTCAGCTCGTCCGTCCAGACAACGGACTCGGGGTGCGGCCAGTCAGCAAGGACGTCGATGCCTACCAGAAAGTCATCGAGAGTCAGCTCAAGGGCGAGACGATCGCGCACCCCGCCAGGGAATCTGGCTGCAAGCCGGTTCAGGTCGCTGCGGCACTGTTCGCTTGCACGCAGCACAGCTTTGGTCCGCGTGACATCAAGGCCGATATGCAAAGACGATTCCGCAGCCGCCATGGTCACGCCTGTCCCTGCCGCACCGCGTCACGCAGCCACTCGACGCCCTCGCCAGGCACTTCAATAGTTTGCGTGGTGGCCTGGGCCAACTTTTTCAGGGTGGCCTTCAACTTGAGGACCGCCTCGTCCAGTGCCTCCTCGTCCAAGCTACGGGAGGCGCTCGCCAGCACCATGTCAGTGATGCACTGTTCAATGTCCTGGCAGGCATCGTTGAGGCGATCGGGGGCGGCCTGCTTACGCTTGCGGACACGAGCATCCTTGCCAGCAGGCTCAAGTGCGTCCTCGACGGCCTTGTGTGCCGCTTCGAACACAGACGTGGCCGCGTCCAGCTGAGCCGCAGGCACTTTCTCCTTCGCCCGGACTACCGCCTTCGCGCGGAGTACCGAGTCAGTAAAGGCACGAGCCGCAGCAACCTGGGGCACCTCGGCCTTGACAGCACGGTTGATACCGGGGATCACACGCGCGGGGGCCGCAGCAGGGGCCGCCTTCAATGCGTCTGGCAGTCGGTGCTCCAGGTACCGGCCACGGAAGTCGGCTTCAATGAGACGGACGTCAGTCTTGGAGAAGTTCATTACAATCGCGGCCAGACGGTTCTCCTTGAGTAGCTCGGCCTTCTGCGCATCAGCCTTTGATTCCTTGGCGAAGGCGCGATGCACCTCTCGAAGCCTCTCCTGCGCGTCCTCGAAGTCCAGCAGCCGCAACTGCACGTCGCCGGCCGAAGACCTGTCGCTCAGATCCCGGAGGCAGG
Source organism: Kitasatospora papulosa (assembly GCF_000717245.1). Lineage (GTDB taxonomy): Bacteria > Actinomycetota > Actinomycetes > Streptomycetales > Streptomycetaceae > Streptomyces > Streptomyces papulosus. The sequence continues at coordinate 190,316 of NZ_JNYQ01000001.1, read as the reverse complement.
AGAGCACCCAGAGGTCCTGTTCTGCTGTCGACTCCCTGATACGGAAGTCCCGCGCGACCTCCTTCAGCGGTCGGCCCGATTCCACCTGCTCATCGATCGTGAGGAGCCTGTTGATGTAGGAATAGGGCCGCCGGGTGTCATGCCGGAGCTGAAGAGACAGTTCGACCCTGTTGATGTCTGCCCAGGTACAGGAGTCCGGGAGTACAGCCACCCGGATGTTCTCGACACCCAGCTCGCGCAGGGCTGCCGCTCTGGTGTTGCCGTTGACCAGGATGCCCTCGCGGGTGATGAGTCCCGGCTCGTTCTGCTTGAAGTCAGCGAGGCTCTGCTTCAGCGCGTCAAAATCCTTGTCCCTCTTCGACGGGTCAGAAGGTTCCGCCTGCAGCAGGTGCTGAAGGTACTTCTGGCTGTCCTCGCTCCAGGGGTCCTCATCAAGTCGGCGGTCAAGCTGGGGGTCGTAGCTGCGCTGCGCTCTGATCCGGTGAGTACCCGGGTTGTAGTAGAGCGAGTTCACCGGCATGTCGATGACCTGTACTACCTGCGGCTTCGTACGCCACTCGATGGTCAGGGTCTCCTGAAGTCCGGTGCCGGCGGATACGTCGCTGAGACGCTGCTCCACGACATCCCGGTTTTTGGCGGCGTACGGCGGCAAGCCGAAGTCTCCGTCGTTCTTGATCACAGCTCGTTCTCCTCTGGCTGGCGAAAGGTCTGAACGGGGTCACGGGTGGGGCTGCTGCCGGCAGCAGCCCCACCACAGCTCTGCGGGCGGAACTCAGGCGGGAGGCAGGTCAAGGGCATCGCGGACCTTGTCACGCGCCTCCGCCGGCAGCGTGCGGAAGTCCGCCCACACCCGCTCCACGAGGCTGAACTCACGCTCGTCAGCTGAGACCCAGTCCTTGAGGGTCTGCAACTGCAGTCCTCCGAGCTTCTGGACGCGTTCGAGCACGCCAGCGAGATCTGCTTCCAGGCCCCGGCCCCCCACGCGGCAGCGATTGCATTCTGCGATGAGCTGCACCGATGAAGTGCCGTTGGGCAGCTTCACCTTCCGGCGGGCAATGTCGATCTGCGCGGTCTCGAAGGTTCCGGAGTAGGCCTGCCCAGGCGTGATCCCGCATGACCGGCAGCGGTTGCCGTCACGGGTCAGAGTCGTCCGCCGCTGCGTGTCCGTGATGGCCGAGCTGCTCTTGGTCGCCTTGCCCGGCTCCCAGACAGGCTCCCCCGCCGCGACAAAACGCTGTTCATGCTGGCCAAGACTCGCGTCCTCACGGGCAGTATCGATCTTCCACCCGTGGGCGCGCAGGTCACGCACCCTGCGATCCGCCTGACTGACGCCAGGGAAAGCACCCTTGACGTCTTCCTTGGTGAAGGTGCCGCCCTCCTGCACGACGTCCACCAGCCACAACGCGGCCCTCTTCATCGTGCCGAGCTTCTCGTTTTCCCACGACGGCATAGTCATCCACAGCCCCCAGCTACGTCCGATGCATGACAGTCCCGAATGCCAGTCCTCTGGCGCCCCTCGCTGACTCCACCACTCTTGCTGCTTGACGACCCATCACGCCAGGTTCTGCAAGCTTTCGAGGGGTTATGGAAAACATCCAAGCGCTGCCGAAATCTGCCCGTGTGGCACACAATTAGTGATCAACGCCGCCCTGACGACGAACGGAAGCCGTGCGTGACGCCGAAGCCGAGGACATGGAAAGAGTTGCCGCCTGGCATCACCGCCGCGCACGGGGCCCTAGTGACAGCACTGCGCGAGATCCGGGAGTGCAGCACTCGAACGCAGGCCGACATCGCCAGGGACGCTCACCAGGAGCCAACCACCCTCTCCAACCATCTGAACGCTGGCCGCATCCCTGACGAAGCGCTGCTGCGTGACTTCTACTCCGTCGTGGAAAAGGACGCCTCGGGCAGGGGCCCACTGCCGCACACCCTGGAGTTCCTTCTTGAACTCCGCATTCGTGCCAAGAAGAAGCACTGCCTCTGCTGCTCCGTGGGCTACCCGGTCACAACCACAAGCCCCCAGGCGAAGCCACCACAGCCGGCTTCGCACAGCGTCAAGGGACCTGATCGGATGCGAGCGCGGCGCCTTCGCCGCGAAGCCCGGCAGCACGGATTTCCGATTCCCCAGGGACGCGCCGGGGTGCCGGTCCCCCGAAGCAAGGGGGACCGGCACCCCGCAGACGCGGCAGAGCTCACGTGGTCCGAGACTGGAGTGGTAGCCCGATACCTTGCCGATGGCCGGAAACGGGACGCCGGGTTCCTGCTCTGGCAGGCGGGTGCGTCCTACTCGGCTGCGGAAATCGTGGTGGCCGTCAGCTCCTGCCGGGCGGCCGGGCTGGACGACGCCGCCGAGGCAATACTGATCAATGCTGCTGAACGGACCGATAGACAGGCGGTCTTGATGATCGCGGCTGCGCTAGACAAGGCCGGCCGGCACGGCGACGTCACGTTCATGCTGACTGCTGCGATGCGGGCCGTTGGCTGACTCTGGTTCTGGCCAGCAGCCTCGGTGGGCGCCTAGAGCGCAGGATCTGTCGACACCAGGCCCCTCAGGGACGTGAGGCAGAAACCAGTTCCGTAAATGCGGACCACGCGTAAGAAGAGACTGCCAGCGCGTTCCTCTGCGTGTCCTTCGAGTCCCTGACAAATACGTTCTCGGGACCGAAGGCGATCTCGACGCAGTTGCCGCCGCCGCCACCGCTGTAGCTGCTCTTGAACCAAGCAAGTTCAGTGGTGCTCATAGCGCTCCTCGCATCTGCTCCAGCAGGCGCGTGGTGGCTTGATGGCTCAGAGCCTGCGAGCGCATCTTGCCATAGCGCTGGAGCATCGCGCCTGCGGCTTTCGGGTCCGTGATCAGCCTGCTGCTGTCGTGCGCCTCGACGTATCCGATCCATCGGTTCTCCACCGTCTCAGCAAGTGAGAGCGGACCTTCGAAACCCGAGTGGTCCTCCTGGATCAGCGGCATGGCCTGGACCTCCACGTTCCGCAGACGGCCCACCCTGAGCAGGTGGTCGAGGAGCACTCGTGTGACTTCGTCGCCTCCCATGCGGCGTTCCAGCAGGGCCTGTTCGATGATGAAGCTGAATGTGGTGTCTGGCCGCTCCACCAGCAGGCGTTGGCGCTCAAGTCGGGCACACACCTGGTGCTCGAACTGCTCGTCCACGAGGGGTGGGAGACGCCTGTCGAAGAGCGCACGGATGTACGGCTCGGGTTGCAGGAGTCCTGGAATCACGCTGGATTCGTACGAGAGGAGTGAGATCGCCTCCTCCTCGACAGCCGCCCACTGCAGGAACCACGACGCCAGCCCGACCTTCCGTGTCAGGCTTCGTGACGCCGCCGAGAGCACGCGGCCAGCCGTCGGCCCCAGCACCTCCTCCGAGCGGTCGAGCAAATCCCGGGGAGGGAACCGCTTGCCCTGCTCGATCTTCGCGATGTACGCCGCCGAGTACTGGACCAGCGGGGCGAACTGCTCCTGAGTCAGACGAGCTTCGTCACGTAGCGCCTTGAGCACCGCGCCGAATGTCCGGAGGCTGTCGGACGACTCCGATTCACCGCAGTTCCCGCCGACTCCCACGCCACCGTTACCCGAAGCCATTCACGGCCGCCTCTCCTGTGCCGGGTCCGCCCGCGCGCGCCCCGTTCCGCGTCGCGCGCAGCGAACCGCTCGTCGCGCGCCCGACCAGACGAATGGTTACGCATGGTGAGCAACCCGGTCCAGTTCGGTCACCCGTACAAGCCGTTCTGTATGGCCTGCGTGTCTGCCGCCGGGCTGCGCACCCCTCCAGGCTGGACTCCATGCCCGCCCCTCACAGCCGCCCTGTCGTCGGCGTCCAGATGTTCAACCAGCGGTTCTCCGCCACCCGCCGCGGAGCCCGCCTCGCGCGCCTGCTCGCCTCGCTTCAGCTCGTCGAGTGGGGCCATCCGCACGGCACGGACGACCACGACAGGGCAACGATCGTCGTGGCCGAGCTCACCGCCAATGCCGCGTTGCACGGATGTGTGCCTGGACGGGACTTCGCCCTGCTGCTGACGTACGAAACCCACCGGAGCGTGGTCCGTATCGAGGTGTCCGACACCCATCCCGCGCGGCCCACCCTCCTCGCACCCACACAGGACAAGGACCACGGGCGGGGGCTGGCCATCGTCGATGCTCTCGCCAACAGTTGGGGCGTCCACGATCGCGTCGGCCCCGGCAAGACCGTCTGGGCGGAGTGTGCGCTGGCCACGGGGCGTGCAACAGGCCTCTCGTCGCCCTGCGCGTCGGTCGACCGTGTTCCGCCCGGTGCAGGGCTGCCGTTCTGAACACCCATTACATCCCAAGTGATGAGTGAGGGCCGGCACGTGGCTCGACTGCTGTTGGGCGACGTGTACAAGGTCATCGACGATCACCGGTTACGGCAGGGGGAATCCATGTCCCGGTAAGAAATGATCATCGGCAGTCACGCATTCGTGACCACGAACATATTGCGTAACTGACGACCGCCAAAAAGAACTTCTGAAACACTGAGGCCCGGCATTTCCCGATGTGGTGGATGCCCGAAGGGCAGGGGGCCTGACGTGGAAACCATGACTGTCGTGCTGATCGTGGTGGGATTGCTCGCGGTCCTCGCCCTGATCAAGGCGATCCATGTCGTCCCGCAGGCCAGCGCCGCCGTCGTGGAGCGCTTCGGCCGTTACGCGCGCACCCTCGACGCCGGGCTGCACCTCGTCGTCCCGTTCATCGAATCCGTTCGCAACCGGATCGATCTCCGCGAGCAGGTCGTCCCCTTCCCGCCGCAACCGGTCATCACCCACGAAAGGCTGGTCGTCAACGTCGACACGGTCATCTACTACCGCGTGACCGATCCCCGCGCCGCCACCTACGGTGTCGCCAGCTACATCCAGGCCATCGAGCAACTCACCGTCACCACCCTGCGCAAGGCCGTCGGCGACATGGACCTGAAGCGCACCCTGACCTCCCGTGAGGCGATCAGCACTGTCCTGCGGGAAGTCCTCGCCGGTGCTACCGGTACGTGGGGGGTTCTCGTCAACCGTGTCGAGCTCAAGTCCATCGAACCTCCGGCCTCCATCCAGGAATCGATCGAGAAGCACCTGGGGGCGGACCGGGACAAGCGAGCCGCGATCCTCATCGCCGAAGGCAACAGGCAGTCCGCCATCCTCACCGCGGAGGGCGCGAGAAGGGCCGCGTTGATGGAGGCGGAGACGCAGCGTGACGTGGCAGCGATCCTCGCCACTCCTGGGAACGCGCCGACCCCCACCGCTCCGGCGTCCCCCGTCCTGGTTCCCCGGCAGATGGGGCACGAACCGCTACGGAAGGAGGATCCGCGCCGTATCGGCCGGTACCACCTGACGGCGAGGCTGGGCCAGGGAGGCATGGGGACGGTGTTTCTCGGCAGGTCCCCAGGAGAGCGCTTGGTCGCCGTCAAGGTCATCAGCAGTGAGCACGTCGCCAATGCCGACTTCCGGCAGCGATTCGCCCGGGAGATCCAATCCGTCCGTCGGGTCGGCGGATTCCATACGGCTGCCGTGGTCGACTCCGACGCCACCAGCGAGCGCCCGTGGATGGTGACCGAGTACATCGCCGGCCCGTCGCTTCACGACGTTCTCAAGCAGTACGGCGCGATGCCCCCGAGAACCCTCCACACGCTCGCCCTCGGCATCGCCGAAGCACTGGAGGGGATTCACTCCTGCGACATCATTCATCGCGACCTGAAGCCCAGCAACATCATCATCTCGGCGACAGGTCCTCGTGTCATCGACTTCGGCATTGCACGAGCCTTCGACAGCACCACCCTCACCCGAACCAACGCCCGTCTCGGCACGGACGGGTTCATGGCACCTGAACAGAGCGAGGGCTCGGGAAGCACTTTCGCCAGCGACCTCTACGCCTACGGCATGGTGCTGTGCCATGCCGCCGGCGCCGCGCCGTTCGTCGGCCAGACACGCGATTCGGCCCTTGAACTGTTGCCGTCGGCTCTCGCCCCGGTCGTGGCCCGCTGTCTCTCCCGGGACCCGGCTCAGCGCCCGACCTGCACCGAGGTCCTCGAACAGCTCGCCCAGGTCCACCAGCAGTCGGACGACTGGCTGCCACCCCCCGTTCGCACGATGGTCGACTTCCACAACGCCCCAACGGTCTGACCTGGACCTGCGGGAGAGGGTAAGCAGCGCATCCCCGCCCACGATCCGCGGCTCGTCGCTAGGCTCCCCCTTCCATGAAGGCACCGAAGGAAATGAAAGAAACGAAGCCCCTGAAGGTACTCATCTCCGTCGACATGGAGGGCGTCTCCGGCATCGTCCACACCTCCGAGGTCAACCCCGACCGCTACGACTACGAACGCGGCCGGGCGTTGATGACCGCTGAGGCCAATGCCGTCGTCGCCGGTGTCCTGGATGCCGAGCCCGCGGCCGACGTCCTGGTCGCCGACGCGCACGGGCCGTTCCGCAATCTGCTGCCGGAGCAGATGGATCGCAGGGCGCGGCTGGTGCGGGGGAAGCCGAGGCCGCTGGGCATGGTCGCCGGGCTCGACGGTGACATCGACGCCGTTCTGTTGATCGGCTATCACGCCCGTGCCGGTGCCGGGCCGGGCGTGATCGCGCACACCATGAGCGGCGAGGTGCTCGATGTCCGGGTGGATGGGCGTTCCCTCGGGGAGATCGGCCTCAACGGTGCCTTGGCCGGGCACTTCGGCGTGCCCGTCGTGATGCTCAGCGGTGACGACGTCGCCTGTGCCGAGTTCGAGGAGCTGGTCCCCTCCGCGGTCGGCGTCGCCGTCAAGGAGGCCGTCGCGGGGTCTGCCGCTGTCACCCTGCACCCGGAGGAGGCCCGGGAACGGCTCCGTGCCGCCGCGGCCGAGGCGGTCGGGCGTCGCGCTCACATCCCGCCACTGGTTCTTGACGGGCCTCTCACTGTCGAAGTGGACATGCTCAGCCCCTTCTCCGTCGACCTGGCGCTGCTCGTGCCGGGCGTCTCGCGCGCCGAGGGCGGTCGGACGGTCGTGTTCGCCGCCGCCGACTTCGCCGAGGCGCACCGCCTGGTGCTCCTGCTCGTCCAGCTCGCCTCGATCAAGCCCGGCTAGCAGGGGTTCCCGCAACGTGAGGGAGCAACCGGCAGGAAGCCTGCCGGGCCGGCCCGGGCGGTCTCGGCCCGGCCCGGCCCTGTCGTGGTGTGCGTTGCCCGCCGGGCGGTGGGGCCTCGTCCGGGACTCCTGGTAGAACCGGCCTATGGCATACAGGTTCACGGCCCGTGCGGTGGCGGCCGAGGTCGACGTCGATGGCGAGATGCAGGCGGGCGTAGCGGAGTACGAGGACGAGGACGAGGACGAGGAAGGGTTCTTCCTGCTGTTCACGCGTCCTGTCGGTGAGCCCTCCCCGCAGGACGTCTCGCTCGGCCTCGACACCTATTGCGTGATGACACCGGACCAGTGCACGGCCTATGGCTGCGTCCGGGAGGTGGCTCTGGCCGGCAGCCTGCTCACGGTCACGCTGGATCCCGGTTGTCTGGACGAACTGGAGCTGGACGAGGCGGAGATCGAGGTGAGGCTCGACCTGTCGGCCGAGGTCATCGGTGACCTGTGCGACGCGCTGACGAAGGTACTGACCTACGGGCGTCCGGATGCCCGGCCCAGGCTCACCGGCCTGCCGGTTCACCCCTCGCGTTGAGCCGCCGGCTCCCTTGTCCACCCGCCTCGGCGACCGAGGGAGTGCGCGCCGTTCCGTATCCCTCCGGCACCCGGAAGCCCCGTCACAGCCACCCCCGCTCCCGCGCCATACGTGCCGCCACGTGCCGGTTCTCCGCGCCCAGCTTCATCGCGGCGGAGGAGAGGTAGTTGCGCACCGTCCCGCTGGAGAGCGAGGCGCGGGCGGCGATGTCCGCGACGGGGGCGCCGTCCTCGGCATAGGAGAGGAGTTCCGCCTCCCGGGGGGTCAGGGGTGATTCGCCGGCGGCGATGGCGTCGGCGGCGAGTTCCTGGTCGACGTAGCGGCCGCCGGTGTGCACCGTGCGGATGATCTGGGCCAGTTCGTGCGCCGACACCGTCTTGGGCACGAAGCCGCGCACCCCCACACTCAGGGCGCGCTTCAGGGCTCCTGCCCGGGCGTGGCTGGTGACGATCATCGAGGCGCAGCCGGGCACGGATTCGCGTAGTCGTGTGGCGACCGCGATGCCGTCGAGGCCCGGCATCTGGAGGTCGAGCACGGCGACGTCGGGGCGGTGCGCGACGGCCATGGCCAGTGCTTCGTCTCCGGTTCCGGCCTGCGCGACGACGGTGATGTCGTCCTCCAGGGTGAGGAGCGAGGCGAGCGCGCCGCGGATGAGGTGCTCGTCGTCGGCCAGCAGGACCGTGATCATGCGTCTTCTTCCCAGGGGATGCGTGCGGTGAGGCGGAAGATGCCGCCCGGTTGGTGTTCGGTGGTCAGCGTGCCACCCGGGCCGGCCAGTCGTTCCCGCAGCCCCGCCAGGCCCGTGCCGCCGCCGGAGGGGGTGTCGGGCGCGCCGTCGTTCTCCAGCACCAGCAGGGCCGTGGTCGGGCCCGCGGTGCGCAGTGCCATCGTGCAGCGCGTCGCGGCCTGTGCGTGGCGGAGGACGTTCGTCGTGCCCTCGCGCACCACCCAGCCGAGGGCGGACTGCACGTCCGGCGGCAGGCGGTCCGCGGGGCCGTACTCGATGCGGCAGTCGATGCCCGCGGCCTCCAGGACGGAGCGCGCTCCGACGAGTTCGGTGTGGAGGTCGGCGGTGCGGTAGCCGCGTACCACCGAGCGGATCTCGCGCTGGGACTCCCGCGCGATGCGCTGGACCTCCACCATGTGCTCCTCGGCCTCGGGCAGTCCGCGCCGTGCCAGTTGCGCGGCGAGTTCGCTCTTGAGCGCGACGACCGCGAGGTTGCGGCCCAGTACGTCGTGCAGGTCGCGGCCGAAGCGCAGGCGCTCCTCGGCGACGGCGAGACGGGACTGTGTCTCGCGTGCGGCGGCCAGTTGCTCGATCAGCCGGACGCTCCAGCCGGACGCCCTGGACGCGGCGGCCATGAACGGCACCATGAACACGCTGGCGCTGACGGCGAGGACCAGGGCCGGGCCGGGCAGTCCCGCCACTCCCGCTCCCGCCAGGGCGGCGACGGCGACGACCGCCACCAGGGCCGCTCCCCGGCGGGGAGACAGGGCGAGGGCGGGCGGCCCGGCCCAGAACATCAGCAGCCACACCAGGTAGGACGTCAGGTCGCCGTCGTCGATGCGTCCGGTCGCCAGCAGTACGCATCCCACGGTGGCCATGGCCAGCGTCAGGGCCGTGTACGCCGCGACGAGCGGGGTGGGCCGTGGGCCGGCGGTCAGGTAGTGGCGCAGGGCGGAGCGCCACAGCATGAACTGGATCACGGCGTGCACCGCGCCCAGTACGGCCACGGTCGCCAGGACGGGGGCGTCGCCGTCCGACTGGAACATCCAGATCGTCCAGAGACCCACCTCGGTGAGGGCGAGAAATCCGACGCTGCCCACCGCGTACCGGCGGTACCGCTCGGGGCCGTCCTGGCCGCCGAGCCGTTCCACCCAGTCCTCCACGCTCACGCTCATGATCTCCGACTTCCCCGTCCGGCGGCCGTCGCACCACGTGGGTCGTACCGGGTGCGGGGTCAGCCGCGCGGACCCCAGCGGAACCACCGCCGCACGCCGAGGGCCGCCAGGCCCGTCCAGGCCAGGGCGAGGAGCAGCGCGCGGCCCTGGTCCGCGGCGCCGAGGTCGCCCGTCCAGCCGCCCCGCAGGAGGTCCATCACCGGTGAGAAGGGCAGCCAGGCGCTGATGTCGCCGACCACGCCGGGCAGGATCTCACGCGGTACGAACATCCCGGAGCCGGCCATGCTCAGCAGCCAGAACGGCAGGAACGTCAACTGCGCGCTCTCCGCCGTGCGGGTGACGGCGGCGGTCAGCGCGCCCGCGGCCACGAGCATCGCGCCGCCGATGAGCAGGCCGAGGACCATCAGGTGCGGGGCGGCCGGCGCGGGTGCGTCCAGGACCACCGTCAGGCCGATGATCAGCAGCGCGCACTGGACGTACGCGAGCAGCAGGGCGGGGAGTGCTCCGCCGGCGAAGATCTCCCAGTCACGCACCTCGCCCGTGCGCAGCCGCTTGAGCACGAGGCTTTCGCGGCGGGTGACGTACACGCCGACGAGGTTCGTGTACACGGAGAAGATCAGTGCCAGGCCGAGCGATCCGGGCAGGAGGACGGTGGCGATCGAGAGGCCGGTGCCGTCCAGGTCGAGGCCGTCGACCACGCCTCGCATCGAGAAGGTCGTGACGGCCGGTACGAGGAGCGCGGTGATCAGGGCCGCCCTGCTGCGCAGCAGCAGGGTCAGTTCGGCGCGGCCGAGGGCGGCCATGCGGGACGCGGAGCCGCGTCGCACGGGCGGGGCGGTGTCCACGGGGCGGGTGGGCGCGGTCGTCGTCATCGTGTCTCCTCGTGGTCCAGGCCCTTGGCGATCTCCATGAAGGCCTCTTCCAGTGATGCGGACCGGGCGTCGAGGCCGTGCAGCGTGACGCCGGTGCGGTGGGCCCAGGTGAGCAGTTCGGTGGCGGTGCGCTGGAGGTCCCTGGTCTCCAGCCGGACCGTGCCGCCCACGGTCTCGTGCCGGGTGACACCCATGGCCGGGAGCGGGGGCAGCTCACCGAGGAGGCGGTCCTGGGGCAGCCGGAAGCTGATCCGGGCGGGGCGTTCGGCCACGACGTCGGCGACGCGGCCCGTGGTGGCGATGAGCCCCTGGTGCATGATCGCCAGCCGGTCGGCGAGCTGTTCGGCCTCTTCCAGGTAGTGCGTGGTGAGGAGCACGGTCGTGCCCTGGAGTTTCAGCTCGCGGATCAGTTCCCAGGTGTCGCGACGGGACTGGGCGTCGAGGCCGGTGGTCGGCTCGTCGAGGAACAGCACCTCGGGGCGTCCGAGCAGGGCCAGCGAGAGGTCGAGGCGCCGGCGTTCGCCGCCGGAGAGCTGCTTGACCCGCACGGCGCGACGGTCGGACAGGTTGGTCATGTCGAGGGCTTCGTCGGCGGGCCGGGCGCCGCTGGTGCAGCCCGCCCACATGCGTACGGTCTCCAGGACGGTCAGCTCCGGCGGGAAGCCGCCCTCCTGGAGCATCACGCCGATGCGGTGCCGCACCGCCGACCGCTCGCGGAACGGGTCGTGGCCCAGCACCCGGACCGATCCACCGGTGGGAGTGGCCTGGCCTTCGAGGAGTTCGAGGGTGGAGGTCTTTCCGGCGCCGTTGGTGCCCAGCAGGGCGAACAGCTCACCGCGGGCGACCGTGAAGTCGATGCCCTTGACGGCGTCGAAGTCGCGGTAGCTCCGTTTCAGTCCGACGGTTTCGATGACGGGGTTCATGCACTCCACACTCCCGGCGGAACGGGGCCGGGGGCAGTGCGCTCTGTCATCAGGTGCGTATGACACCTGTAATGCGGGGCCATGACATACGGCACGTGAGGGCGGGCGGCAGGTGAGGGCGGGCCCCGGACCGGACCTGCCCCGTGCGCGGTCTCAGCGCCGCGCGTGGCGGATCCGCAACCGTCCGAACCCTATGGCCCCGGTGATCCGGATCCTCGGCCCGCCGAATACGACAAATCCCCGGTCCGTAATTGCGGACCGGGGATTTCCTCACGTATATTGGGTCGTTCTGTGCACCCACAGAAAAGGCCCCTCAAAGGGGGCCACTAGAAACACCATATCCGGCAGGGAGCGATTTTGTCAACTCGCGAAAACGTCGAATTGCAGAAGGAGCAGGAATTCATCGACCGGCTCTACGACCGTGTCGACGCGCTGCGCGGGGACACCGCTCAGCGCGTCGAGGACGCGTTGACCCCGGTGGGGAACGGCTTGCAGGCCCGGCTCGAACGCGATGTGCTCGTCGCCGAGCGTTCCGGCCTGCTCGCCGCCCTGAACGCGGTGGACGGCTCGCTGTGCTTCGGTCGTATCGATCTTCGCGACGGCGCCGCGCACCACATCGGCCGGATCGGTATTCGTGAGGACGACACCGACCACACGCCCCTGCTCATCGACTGGCGCGCCCCGGTGGCCCGGCCCTTCTATCTCGCCACGGGGCACACGCCCATGGGGCTGCGCCGGCGCAGGCACCTCACCACCGAGGGCCGCACGGTGACCGAGCTGCACGACGAGATCCTGGACCTGGGGGACCGCGAACGCACCGGTTTCGAGGACCCGAGCGGGGACGCCGTGCTGCTCGCCGCCCTGAGCTCGGCCCGCACCGGCCGCATGGGCGACATCGTGCGGACCATCCAGGCCGAGCAGGACCGCATCATCCGCGCACCGCACCGGGGCGTCCTCGTGGTCGAGGGAGGGCCGGGCACCGGCAAGACGGCGGTCGCCCTGCACCGGGCGGCCTTCCTGCTGTACGAGCACCGGGAGCTCCTGGCCAAGCGCGCGGTCCTGGTCGTGGGCCCCAACCCGGCCTTCCTCCGCTACATCGGCGAGGTGCTGCCCGCGCTCGGCGAGACCGGCGTCATGCTCGCCACCCAGGCGGAACTCTTCCCCGGTGTCCACGCCCGGGGCACGGACACCCCCCGTGCGGCAGCCGTGAAGGGCGGCGCCGACATGGCCGAGGCGCTGGCCCTCGCCGTACGCGACCGGCAGGCACTGCCCGAGCCCGGCGCACCCCTGATCATCCCGCACGACGACGGTGACCTTGTCCTGGACTGGGAGATCGCCTACGAGGCACGGCAGGCGGCCCGCGAGACCCGGCTGCCGCACAACCTGGCCCGGCCGTACTTCACGTTCCACGTCATCGACGCGCTCACGAGGCAGCTGACCGAACGCATCGGCGCGGACCCGTACGGCGGCCCCAACTTCCTGGGCCCTGACGACGTCGCCCAGCTCGGCAAGAGCGTGGCCACGAGCGAGGAGGTGCACGCCGCCGTCGGCGAACTGTGGCCGCTGCTCACCCCCGAGGGGTTCCTCGCCGACTACCTGGCCGAGCCCGTGTACGTCCCCGACGAGGACGCCGAGGCCATCCGGCGCGCTGCCGGCGACGGGGAGTGGACCCCGGCCGACGTCCCCCTGCTGGACGAGGCGGCCGAGCTGCTCGGGGACGACGACAGCGCCGCGCGGGCCGCCGCCGAGGCGGAGCGCCAGGAGCGGGTCGCCTACGCGCAGGGTGTGCTGGACCTGTCGCGGGGTTCGGAGACCTACGAGTTCGAGGACGAGGAGGACTCGGAGGTCCTGGCCGCGCACGACATCATCGACGCCGAACGGATGGCGGAGCGGCAGGAGGAGGCCGACCACCGGAGCGCCGCCGAGCGGGCCGCCGCCGACCGGACCTGGGCGTTCGGCCACATCATCGTCGACGAGGCGCAGGAGCTGTCGCCGATGGCCTGGCGGCTGCTGATGCGCAGGTCGCCGACCCGGTCGCTGACCCTGGTCGGCGACCCGGCGCAGACCTCGGAGGAGGCCGGCATCGGCTCGTGGGACCGCATCCTGGAGCCGTACGTCGGGGACCGCTTCGAGCATGTGCGGCTGGGCGTCAACTACCGTACGCCCGCCGAGATCATGGACCTGGCGGCGCGGGTCGTCCGCGCCCAGGACCCGTCCTTCGAGCCGCCCGGCTCGGTGCGCTCCACCGGCGAGACGCCGTGGACGAGGGACTCCGGCGCCGACCTCGCCGGCGCCGTGGCGCGGGCGGTGGAGGAGCTGACGCCCGAGGAGGGCCGCCTCGCGGTCATCGCGCCGCGTGAGCTGCACGAGGAGATCGCGGCACCGCTCGACGGGATCACGGCCGGTGCCGAACCCGACCTCACCCGTCCCGTGGTGCTGCTCGGCCCGCGCGAGGCGAAGGGGCTCGAGTTCGACCACGTGCTGGTCGTGGAGCCCGGACGCTTCGGGACGAGCGACCTGTACGTGGCGCTGACCCGGGCCACGCAGCGTCTGGGCATCGTCCACCGGGAGGACCTGCCCGAGTCCCTGCGCTGAGGGCGCGCCGGGAAAGGGCGCGGGTCCGGGCGGCGTACGCCACCCGGACCCGCGTCGTTCAGGCCGTCAGCGGGCCATCAGCGCGAAGACCCCCCAGCCGAGGTATTCGCGCTGGTACCGCGTGTAGCGCGCGGGTTCGGTGGTGAGCTCGGCCCGCACCTCGGCGGCCAGCTCGTCACCGGGATTCCGGTCGAGCCAGCGGCGCAGGTTGAGCCACTGAGCCGCCTGGTAACGGTCCCAGCTGTCGCCGTCGGCCAGCACCATCTCCACGACGTCGTACCCGAGTTCGCCGAACTGCTCGACCAGCTCCGGCAGCAGCCGGAAGTCCGCCTTGCTGCCTGCGTGACAGGCCCTGGCGGTTTCCTCGTCCGGCACCTCACGGCGCCAGTACGGCTCGCCGATCAGCATCAGGCCGCCGGGGCGCAGACTCCTGGCCAGCAGCTCGATCGTGCCGGCCGCGCCGTCGCCGATCCAGGTCGCGCCGAGGCAGGAGACGAGATCGACCGGCTCGTCCGAGACGTAGCCGACGGCGTCGTCGTGCACGAAGGTGACCCGGTCGGCGACACCGAGTTCGGCGGCGCGGGCGCGGGCCTCCTCGGTGAACACCGTGCTGATGTCCACCCCGGTCCCGGTGACTCCGTGGTCACGGGCCCAGGTGCACAGCATCTCGCCGGAACCGCTGGCGAGATCGAGCACGCGGGTCCCGGGCGCCAGGTGCAGCGCCTGGCCCAGGGTGGCGAGCTTGGCCGGGGTGAACGGGTTGTGGATGCGGTGGCTACGTTCGCGAATGGTGAAAATGCGTGGAAGATCCACGAGAGGTGTTCCTTCGGTTCGATGAGGTCAGGACGTCTGCGGGGGACAGCCGACCGGAGTCGACCGCCGTGGCTCGGACCGTCATCAAAAGCACCTCGTTCGAACGTATGGATCTACGACCCGGCAACCGTAGGCCGTCGGGATTCACGTATCCACCGATTTTCCGGCCCTTCTCACGGGATGCCTGCGGCCCGCCGGAGGGGCACCGCACGGCCGACGTCTGCACGGAGGGGACCCGGGATCTCGCCGACGGCCCTCACCGGCGGTTCAGGGCCAGAAGAGCTTCACGTCCTCCGAGACCCTGATCCTGGAGCCCATGTTGAGGGCGTGAAAACGCGGGGTGTCCTCACCCAGGACACCTCGCGTCAACGTGGTCAATATCCCGGTCCCTCCGTGACGGCCGCCGCCCCGCCCCGGTCGGTGCCCCCTCCGGCGCTCGGCGCCCGGGTCCCGGGGCTCGGGCTCCGGTCCTGGGAGGTTCACTCCTTCGGGGTCCGGAATCAGGTCCTCCGCCCGGCACCCGAGCTTCGGGACCCGGGCGTCGGGACACGAGGGCCGGGATTCGAGCGGTGCCTTCAACCGGTAGGGAAAAGAAGGGTTTTGGGACTACCTCCCCACCCTCCCCGACCCGTCACGGCCAGCAAGTATGACTAATCGTGACCAACTTGCGGCGCAGCGTGGCGATTGCCTACGGTGCGGGAACAGGACGACCCCGACGAGGTGTTGGCGCACCGGGCCGGGGTCTCACCGCAAGATCGAAGGAACCGATCCCGTGGCTGTTCAGCACAGTAGCCCCGCCCTGCGCGCCCCCGCATCCTCGCGCTCCTACCCGATGGCCAAGGCCGGGTACGGCAAGCGCTCCATGCCGGACCAACGCCCGCGCAGCGCGACTGACTTCTCCCTGCTGCCCGCCCGCGAGCGGTACGTCGCCGGGTTCGTCGACCAGCTGCCCGACGGCGCCTCGATGGACGTCAAGAGCCTCGCCAAGCAGCTGCCGCTGTACGGTCAGCAGGCCGTCGGCTCGGCCCTCAGGGCTCTGGCCGCCGCCGGGCACCTGCGCCGCGTCCGGTGCCTGGTCGGCGAGGCGGGCCAAGTGCGCTGGGTGTCGCGGACGTTCTGGTCGCGTACGGCCCGCGACAACGAGTGGTGGGCCGCCACCGAGGTCACCGCCACCCTGGCCGCCGCCCCCGCACCAGCGCCAGCGCCTGCGCCCGTGCCCGTGACCTCAACTGCCACCGCGACCTCACCCGCCACCGTGCCCGCGCCGCCCTGGGTCCCGGTCGACGACGCGGAGGACACCGAGCCCGCATCGCCGCCGGTGCCGCCCGCCGCCACCCCGCCCGCCGCACAGGCCGTGCCGCAGCAGCGGGAGTCCGAAGGCGGCGGGAGCGGCGGGAGCGCCGGAAGCCCCTCCCCCGCCTATCTCGCGCTGGCGCGGCTCGGCCGTGTCGACTCCCGCCTAGCTCTGTCCGCCGCCGACTGCGCCGCCCTGGAGGCCGGGGCGGCCGAGTGGCTCGCTCGCGGTGTGGACACGGACTACCTCACGCAGGCGCTCACCGCCGGGCTCCCCGACCGGGTCGCCTCCCCCGTCGGTCTGGTCCGCCGCCGCCTCACCGACAAGATCCCGCCGCAGGCACCCACCGCACCGGCGCCTCCCGCCCCGGGCAGGCCCGTGCACCGCGTGATGCTGGAGTGCACCGAGTGCGGCACCCCGGGCCGCCCGGAAGCACTCCCCGACGGCCTCTGCCGCCCGTGCCGCAGCCCGGGCGGGAACGCCGCGCCCGTGGTGCCCGTAGGCCGCCCCAGCGAGGAGGAGGTCCGCACGTTCACCGCCGGGCTCAGGGACCTGCTCAAGGCGCCCTGAGCCAGGGCATGTTCCGACCGGCCCGGCGGCCCCGTCAGCCGCCGTAGGGGCGGGGCTGGACCAGCCCGCTCTGGTAGGCGATGACGACGAGCTGGGCGCGGTCACGGGCGTGCAGCTTGTTCATGGCGCGCTGGATGTGGCTGCGGACCGTCAGAGGGCTGACCACGAGCCGGTCCGCGATGTCGGCGTTCGACTTGCCGTGGGCCGCGAGCGCCATGACCTCGCGTTCGCGGTCCGTGAGGGCGGCGAGGCCTTCGGGCGGGGCGAGCGGGGCCTCGTCGGGGGTGGCGAGGAAGCGCGTGATGAGCGCACGGGTCGCCGTGGGGGAGAGCAGGGATTCGCCTGCCGCCACGGTGCGGATGCCGGTGAGCAGGACGTCCGCCCCGACGTCCTTGCCGAGGAACCCGCTGGCTCCGGCGCGCAGGGCCTCGGCGACGTTCTGGTCGTCCTCGAAGGTGGTGAGGATCAGGACGCGGGTGGCCGCCAGTTCGGGCCGGGAGCAGATGTCGGTGGTGGCGGCCAGCCCGTCGGTGCCCGGCATACGGATGTCCATGAGGACCACGTCGGGGCCGTGTTCGAGGGTCAGGTCGATCGCCTCGCGGCCGTCGGCGGCCTCGGCGACCACGGTCATGCCGGGGTCGGACTCGATGAGGATGCGGAAGGTGGCCCGCAGCAGGGCCTGGTCGTCGGCGAGCAGGACGCGGATGGTCATGGGGCGGTGCCTTCCTCGGAGCCGGACGGAGAAGAACCCGACGGGGACGATCCGGCCGGGGGCGGGTGGCCGTCCAGCGGCAGGGTGCAGGCGACTTCGAAGCCGCCCTCCGGCCGGGGCCCCGCGTGGAAGGTGCCACCGGCGGCCAGGGCACGCTCCCGCATTCCGAGGAGCCCGAAGCCGCGGCCGGGGCCCGGCCCGTCCGCCGGCCGGGCGGAGGGGGTGTCGTTGGTGACGGTGACGGACAGCCGGCGGGACGTGTAGGCGAGCCGGACCCGTGCGGTACGGGTCGCGGCGTGCTTGGTGACGTTGGTCAGGGCCTCCTGGACGATCCGGTACGCCGTCAGGTCGAGCCCCGGCGGAAGCGGGCGCGGCTCTCCGTCCTCGGTCACGGAGACGTGCAGACCGGCAGTCGCGCAGGCGGCCACCAGGTCGGGCAGTTGTCCCAGGCCGGGTGCGGGAGCGAGGCCGTCGCCGGTCTCCGCGTCGCTTTCCTGGCGCAACAGGCCGACGGTGGACTTCAGTTCACGCAGAGCCGCGGCCGTCGTCCCGGAGAGCTTGTCCAGGATCGCGTACGCCTGCTCGGGATCGGTCCGCGCCAGATGGGCGGCGGTGCCAGCCTGCGCGTTGGCCAGGGCGAGGTGATGGGCGACCACGTCATGGAGTTCCCGCGCGATACGCATGCGCTCCTGGACGACGCGGTGCCGCGCCTCCTCCTCGCGTTCGCGGGCCGCGTGCTCGGTGCGCGCGGCGGCGTAGTCGCGACGGACGCGTACGTAGCTTCCGAGCGCGGCGGAGAGCAGGATCCAGGCCGCCGGGTTGACGACGCCGATGATCCAGCCGCTGTGGAGTTCGCTGTGTCGGACGACGGACACGATCGTGGCCGTCGCCGCCACGACCGCCGTGCTCCAGGCGGTCACACGGCTGACCCTCAGGTTGGTGGAGTACTGCGCGGTCAGCAGCGGGCTGAACAGGAGGGGCGTCATGAGGTAGCCCATGGTGCCCTCGGCGACGGCACACAGGGTGGTCAGCGCGAGGACCGGCAGAGGGTGGCGACGACGACGGATCAGTGCCCCGGAGCCGACGGCGGACAGGACGACCACCGGCCACAGGGAGCGCGGGCCCGGCATCGTCCAGTGGTCGAGGAGCCCCCCGCCCACGGCGATCACGAACACCAAGACGATCTTCGCGGCCTCGGTGGTGCGGGGGCGGCTCGTCGCCCGGCGCTGCCAGGTGGTGCTCATGGGGTGCTCTCCGAGGTCATGGCCGGGTGCGGCCATCGTGACAGACACGGGCCGCGGAGCCGCCGAAGACGGCTCCGCGGCCCGCCGGGCGGTCCCGCTCAGGTGCGGGCGGGTTCCTGCGGGCGGGTACCGGTGCCCGTGGAGTCCTGCGCGGCCGGGGCCGGGGCCCGGCTGAGACCCGCTCCCTCGACGTCGACGCGGGGCAGGATCCGGTCGAGCCACCGGGGCAGCCACCAGGCGCGGTCCCCGAGCAGGGCGAGGACGGCGGGCACGAACGCCATGCGGACGACGAACGCGTCGAACAGCACGGCGACCGCGAGGCCGAAGCCGATCGTCTTGATCATCGACTCCCCCGCGCCGATGAACCCGGAGAAGACCGCGATCATGATGACCGCCGCTGCGGTGACCACACGGGCGCTGTGCCGGAAGCCGGTCACCACCGCCTGCGGCGCCCGCTCCCCGTGGACGTACGCCTCCCGCATCCGCGCGACGAGGAACACCTCGTAGTCCATGGCCAGTCCGAACACGATGCCCACCAGGAAGACCGGCATCAGGCTCATGATCGGCCCGGCCTGCTCCACGCCCAGCAGTTCGGCGCCCCAGCCCCACTGGAAGACGGCGACGACCGCGCCGAGCGACGCGAGCACCGACAGCAGGAACCCGAAGGCGGCCTTGACGGGCACCAGCACGGAGCGGAAGACGACCATCAGCAGCACCAGCGACAGCAGCACGATCACGATCAGGTACGGGACGAGGGCGTCCTGAAGCGCCTGGGCGACGTCGATGTTCATCGCGGTCGAACCGGTGACCTCGAAGGTCGCCCCGGTCCCCTCCTCCAGCGCGGGCCGCTCGGCCCGGATGGTCTGCACGAGGTCCTTGGTGGTCTCGTCGCTCGGTCCGGTGGACGGCACGACCGAGAGGAGCGCGGCGTCGCCCGCGGGGTTGAACCGCGCCGGGGAGACGGACACGACACCGTCGGTGCCCTTGATCTGCTCGGCGATCGTCGCGGCGGCGGCCTTCGGATCGGCCGCGCCCCTGACGTCGGCGACGACCGTCAGCGGACCGTTGAACCCCGCGCCGAACCCTTCGGCGAGCGCGTCGTAGGCACGGCGTTCCGTCGAGGAGACCGGCTTGGCCTCGGCACCCGGCATGCCCATCTGCAGATCGGCGGCGGGCAGGGCGAGCACGCCCAGGCCGATGACACTGGCCAGCAGCACCGTCACCGGGCGGCGCAGCACGAAACGGGCCCACCGGGTGCCGCCGTTGCCCCCGGCTCCCGCGGACCGGCCGGCCGGTCGCCGCCGGGCCTTCCGGGACAGGACGGCGTCCGGCCACATCCCGAGCAGCGCGGGCACCAGCGTCAGCGCGACCAGGACGGCGAGAACGACCGCCCCTGCCGCGCAGAGGCCCATCTTCGTGAGCATCGGCACGCCGATCACGGAGAGCCCGGCCAGGGCGATGACGACCGTGAGACCGGCGAAGACCACGGCGGACCCTGCCGTGCCGGTCGCGATTCCCGCCGCCTCGCGGGGCTCGTGTCCGTTCGCACGTTCCTCCCGGTAGCGGGACACCACGAGCAGGGCGTAGTCGATGCCGACGGCGAGGCCGAGCATGGAGGCGAGCGTGCCGGTGGTCATCGACAGGCCGAAGGCGCTGCCGAGGGCGAGGATCGTGCACATGCTGATCCCGACGCCGATGACGGCGGTGAGCAGGGGGAGCCCGGCCGCCGCGACGGAACCGAAGGTGATCAGCAGGACCACGGCGGCGAGTCCGATGCCGACGGCCTCCCCCGCACCGCCCGCGGCCGGCTGGGTGGCGAGCGCGGTTCCGCCCGTCTCCACGGTGAGGCCGGCGTCACGGGCCTCGTCGACGTCCTTCTCCAACGCCTGCTTGTCCGCGTCGGTGAGATCGCCCGCGGCGACCTTGTAGCTGACGGTGGCGTACGCCGTCGAGCCGTCCTCGCTCACCGCGCCGGCCTGGAAGGGACCGACGGCACGGGCGACCTGCGACTGGCCGGCGGCCTCCTCGACCAGTGTGTCGATGGCGGCGCGATTGCCGGCCGCGGTGACCTTCTGGCCCTCGGGCGCGATGAACACGATCCGCGCGTCGGCGCCGTCGGCGTCCGAGCCCGGGAAGCGCTCGCCTATGAGGTCGAAGGCCTTCTGCGCCTCGATGCCCGGCATGAAGGAGGTGCCGTCGTCGCCGCCCGCGGGTGCCTTGGCGGCACCCGCCCCGACGGCGCCGAGGACCACCGCCCACAGCAGGACGACGAGCCGGCGCCGCCGGAAGGCGGTGCGGCCCATGCGATAGAGGAAGGTAGCCACGAGTCTGAGATCTCCGCATCCGATGTGGGTTACTGCTCAAGACTCGCGAAACGGGGCGTCCCCGGCGTCGTGCGCCTACCGGCACTTGTGCCTGGTGCGTCCGCACGAGGCGGGGAGCGCGGTCGTCCTCCGGAATGAGGAGAGCCCCGCCGCACGGATACACGGCCCGGCCCCACCGCATCGGGCACAGGATGTCGGGTCCGGCAGGGTGGGACCTTCCTAACGTGGGCGAGGACAGGGAAGGAGTCCGGAATGCTGGAACGGCTGAACCAGGCCATGGAGCACATCGAGTCCCACCTCGACCAGCCGCTCGACGTGGCCGGGCTGGCGCGCATCGCGACGACGTCGGAGTACCACTTCCGGCGCATGTTCTCCGCACTGGCGGGCCTCCCGCTGTCGGAGTACGTCCGGCGCAGACGGCTGACCGTGGCGGGCGCCGAGGTGCTCGCCGGCGAGCGGACGCTGCTCGACATCGCGACGCGCTACGGCTACGGCTCGGGCGAGGCGTTCGCCCGCGCGTTCCGCGCCGTGCACGGCGTGGGCCCGGGTGAGGCCCGGCGCACGGGAGCGGCGCTGCGGTCCCAGCAACGGATGTCCTTCCGCCTCATCGTCGAAGGGACCAGCAGCATGCGGTACAGGATCGTGGACAAGGCCGATTTCCGGGTGGTCGGCAGGAAGGCCCGCGTGCCGCTCGTCCACGAAGGGGCGAACCCGGCGATCGCCGACTTCATCCGGGGCATCGGCCCCGACGTGATGCGCCGCGTCGCCGCACTCGGCGACCAGGAGCCGGCCGGGATCGTCGGGGTCAGCGACCAGCTCGACCCGAGCCGGGCGGAGGGGACCGAACTCGACTACTACCACGGGGTGGTGACCGGCGCCGAGGTGCCCGAGGACATGGACGCCCTCGACGTCCCGGCCGGCCGGTGGGCCGTCTTCGAGCACTCGGGCCCGTTCCCGCAGTCCCTCCAGTACCTGTGGCGGGACGTGTTCACCCAGTGGTTCCCGTCGAACCCGTACGTGAGCAGGCCGGGGCCCGAGATCCTGAGCGTGCGGCTGTCCGAGGAGGGGACACAGGCGGACGCGGAGCTGTGGATCCCCGTGGAACGCTCCACCACCTGAGGGGCCGTTCCGGGGCTGACGGGGCTACCGTCCGCCGCCCAGCTTCTCCGCGAGCCAGGCGAGGCCGAACTCCACGACCTCACCGGCCTCGAAGAGCAGGCTGTCGGCGGCCCCGACCCTGCCCCGGCGGCCCGCGCCGGTGGCCAGCATGTCCCTCACGATCGTCTCGAACGAGTCCTGGCCGGGGGGCGTGACGGACGAGTAGTCGAAGGCCCCCTTCGACGAGTCGATGTCGCGGAAGCGGCGCCAGACCCGTCGCCCGCCCTCCAGGACCGGCTGCTCGTACTCCACGAAGCGCTTACCCGGTACCTCGGACAGCGCCTCCGCGTGGTGGAGCAGGGTGAGGGTCTCCAGGGGTGCCCCCAGCATCAGCACCCTGCCGCCCCGGGCGACCAGCCGGGCGAGCGGGCTGCCGGGGCCGTGCGGGTCGTCCCACGGGTGGTCGGCCGTCAGCTCGGCGGCCGCCGCGCCCAGCGCGGCCATGCTGACGTCGGGATGGCGGCTGCGGAAGGCGCCCGGCCACCGGCGCAGGGCCTCCGGGAGCCGGCCGTTGTCGTGGTCGGCCTCGCTCAGCACCGGGTCGTACACGAAGGGGTCGGACCGTACGGCGTCCTGCCAGGGGCGCGGCCAGTCGGAGAAGTCGTACGGCAGGGCGTCGTTCCATCCGCAGGTCACCATCAGGGTCCCCCGCTCCCCCACGGCCTCGCGCAGCGCGCCGACCAGGGTCGGGGGGCCGCCGACGACGTACCCCAGGGCGGACATCCGCGTGTGGAACATCACGGTGTCGCCCTCGGTGAGACCGAGCGCGCGCAGATCGCCGACGAGGCGGTCCCGGGTGACGGGGCCGTCGGAGCGTGCGAGCAAGGCGGCCCGGTCCGGGCGTGGTTGGTCCATGCAGGCGACGCTACCGCCCGCGCGGGCGGCGTGGCGGGCGCTCGGCACCGCCCGGATCCGGGCCCTGTCCGGCGCCGCGCCGTTCACAGAGACTCCACAGGCTCCGGGAACCACCTCGCGCGATCCGGCCGTCCTCACGCCCGAACCACCGTGCGGACACAGCGGAGCCGTGCGGAACACGCAAGGTGTCCAAGGAGCAGCATGATCGTCCACGGCAGTACCGGACCCGGGAACAGCCGCCCCGGCAGAACCGTCCCCCCGTCGCCGCGCGGCGCCCGCAGCGCTCTGCGGAACTGTGCGAAGGGTGTCCTCGTACTCACCCTCGCGCTCGGGGCGACCACGGCCTGCGGGCCGTTCTCGGACAGCGGCAGCGGGTCGTCGAAGAACCGCGACGGGTCGTCGGACGGTGGCAGCCGGCAGTCCGAGGACTGGAAGGCGGGCGACTGCGCCGGACCGGACACGAGCCGGTCGAAGGACGGTTTCCAGGCCCTCGACTGCGACGACCCCAAGGCCACGATCAAGGCGCTGGAGGTCAAGGACGGCGAGATCTTCGCCGGGGCCGTGGAGTGCCCCGCCGGGACCGACGAGATCATCTCGGTGAAGGTGTCCTTCGGCGGGGACGCGAGCGCGGGTCTCCCCAGCAAGACCATCTGCGGGCGCAACCTCTCGGACGACCACCCCGGCGACGCGGGAGCGGGCGGCGGGCAGCTCGTGGTGGGCGACTGCGTGGACGACCAGGCCAAGGAAGTCGCCTGCGCGAGCGGGGGGAACAAGGTCCTCGCCCTCACCAAGACATCCGAGGAGTGCCCCGCGGAGGTGGACAACCCCATCGAGCTCTTCCCGAGCCCCGGCCGCCCGTACGACGCGATCTGCACCAGCAAGGCCTGACGGCGGGTCACGGACGGCAAGGCCCGACCGGCACCGCACGGCCCCGCATCCCACGGTGCGGGGCCCCGCGGCATCGGCGGTGAACGGCCGGGCGTCGAACTGTGCGCACTCTCTTGACGTGCCCCTGTCGAGATGGCTTTATGGGAGCGCTCCCACGTTCCCATCCGACGTTTGCGTCCCCCGGCACCCCACTTTCTGGAGTCGCAGTGAGATCAGCAACGAGCACGGCACGAACGAGCCCTTCAGCCCGCCTCCTCACCGCCATGGCCGCTCTTCTCGGCGTCTTCCTGCTGGGCGCCCTCGGTCCGGCCGCGGCACAGGCCCGGCCCGCGCAGGCGGAGGCCGCGGCGACCGGCCTGCACATCAGCGACGGCCGTCTGCTGGAGGGCAACGGCAACGACTTCGTCATGCGCGGCGTCAACCACGCGCACACCTGGTATCCGGGCGAGACGCAGTCGCTGGCCGACATCAAGTCCTTCGGCGCGAACACCGTCCGCGTCGTCCTCTCCGACGGCCACCGCTGGACTCGGAACGGTCCCGCCGAGGTCGCGGGCATCATCGCCGACTGCAAGGCCAACCGGTTGATCTGCGTACTGGAGGTGCACGACACCACCGGTTACGGGGAGGACGCCGCCGCGGGCACCCTCGACCACGCGGCCGACTACTGGATCAGCCTCAAGGACGTCCTCGTGGGCCAGGAGGACTACGTCATCGTCAACATCGGCAACGAGCCCTGGGGCAACACCGACCCCGCCGGCTGGACCGCGCCGACGACCGCCGCCGTGAAGAAGCTGCGTGCCGCGGGATTCACCCACACGATCATGGTGGACGCCCCCAACTGGGGACAGGACTGGCAGGGCGTCATGCGCGCCAACGCCCAGTCCGTGTACGACGCCGACACCACGGGCAACCTGATCTTCTCGATCCACATGTACAGCGTCTACAACACGGCCAAGGCGGTCACCGACTATCTGAACGCCTTCGTCGACGCCGGACTTCCGCTCCTCATCGGCGAGTTCGGCGGACCCGCCGACCAGTGGGGCGACCCGGACGAGGACACCATGATGGCCACCGCCGAGCAGCTCGACCTCGGCTACCTGGCGTGGTCCTGGAGCGGCAACACCGACCCGATCCTCGACCTGGCCATCGACTTCGACCCGAGCCGGCTGAGCTCCTGGGGCGAGCGCGTCTTCCACGGCGCGAACGGCATCGCCCAGACGTCCGAGGAGGCGACCGTCTTCGGCGGCGGCACCCCGGGCGACACACAGGCCCCGACCACCCCGGGCACCCCGACCGCCTCCGCGGTGACGGCCAGCTCCGCCACCCTGTCCTGGACCGCTGCCGCCGACAACGTTGCCATCGCCGGGTACGACGTCGTCCGCGTCAGCGGTGGCAGCGAGACCCCCGTGGCCTCCTCCACCACCAACAAGGTCACGGTGACCGGCCTGACCGCGAACACGGCGTACTCCTTCGCCGTCTACGCCCGCGACGCCGCCGGCAACCTCTCGGCACGGTCCGCCGCGGTGAACGTCACCACCGACAGGACCACGCCCACGCCGGGTGTGGGCTGCTCCGTGGGATACCGCGTGGTCGGCGAGTGGCCCGGCGGGTTCCAGGGTGAGATCACCATCCGCAACACCGGTACCGCCACCCTGAACGGCTGGAACCTCGGCTTCAGCTTCGCCGGCGGGCAGACCGTGTCGAA
Source organism: Kitasatospora papulosa (assembly GCF_000717245.1). GTDB lineage: Bacteria > Actinomycetota > Actinomycetes > Streptomycetales > Streptomycetaceae > Streptomyces > Streptomyces papulosus. Next base: position 164,802 of record NZ_JNYQ01000001.1, on the reverse strand, counting down.
CATGTGGGGCGGGACGCCCACGCAGAGCGGAGCGACGGTCAGCGTCGCCCCCGCCTCCTACACGGCGCAGATCGCGGCGAACGGCTCGGTCACGGTCGGCTTCACCGGCACCAGGGGAGCCGCCAACCCGGCCCCGGCCGCGTTCACGCTCAGCGGCACCGCCTGCACGACCGCCTGACCTGCCCGACGCGCCGGCCGGCGGGGGCAGTCACCCCGCCGGCCGGCTGGTCCTCCCGGAGCCCACCGTCGACTCCACGGCCACGCATGGACGCCTGACAGCGGCTCCCGCGGGCCATGATGACGGCATGACCTCTCACGCGGACCACTCACCCACAACTCACCACCAGGCCCTCATCGTTGTCGACGTCCAGCGGGCCTTCGTCCGTGGGGACGGCGCCCTGCCCGAGGCGGAGCGCCTCGTGGACCGGACGGCGGAACTGATCACGCGGGCCCGGGAGGCGGGGGCGCTCGTCGTGCACGTCCAGAACGACGGGCCCGCCGGCGGGGACGACGAGCCCCACACCCCCGGGTGGGAGCTCCACCACCCCGTCGACACGGGCCGAGGGGAGGTGGTGATCCGCAAGACGCACGACGACGCGTTCCAGGAAACCTCCCTCGAGAGCGTGTTGACCACGTCCGGAGTGCGGTCACTGGCCGTCTGCGGCCTGATGTCCGAGATGTGCGTCCAGGCGACGGCGCGTACGGCCGTGGAGCTGGGATACCGCGTCGTCCTGCCCTACGACGCCCACGCCACGTACGACATACCGGCCGAGCCCGGAATCAGCGCGGTGGTGCCGGCGGCCGTGGTCTCACGGGTCGCCGCATGGCCCCTCAGCAGGGACGCCGACGTCACCGCCCGCGCCGCCGACGTCGGCTTCACGGCGCCCGGGCCCACGGTCCCCTGACCTTCACGCGCCGCCGCCTCACCGCTCACGGTCGAGCCCTTCGACCACTCGCCGGAGTTCGCGGGCGCCGCTCCTCGACATCGCCCGCATCGCGAGGTCGAGGAGCGCCCGCGCCGCCCGTGGGTCCCCGCAGCAGATCCAGTGGGGGTTGCCGTACTCGTCGTCGCGCCGCAGCGCTCCCCGTGGCTGCCGCACGTGGTCCTTCCAGCAGCGCACCGCCTCGCCGACCCCGCCGGGCGCGAGGTAGTTGCGGGTCAGCTCCAGCCGGGTGATCTCGGCCAGGGTGCGTGATGACAGGCCGTCGATCACGGTGCTCGGCCCGTCCGCCCGGCGGCGGTGGGCCCGCACGGCGCGGAGGTGTCCTGGCCGGCTACGCGGCACGGCCCTTTCGGTTCGTCGTCATGGCGCACATCCTGGCACCGGCCACGCCCGGCCGTCCCCCGGATTTCCGGACTCCCCAACTCACCTGCGGCAAACCTCGATTACTTTCCCGTCGTCCGGCAGTCTTCATGGTCGTACATCGCGAGACAGCCCTACATCCCGAGCGGAACGAGGACCGGAGCCATGCGCATCGTCATCAGTGAGTTCATGAGTCTGGACGGCGTCGTACAGGCCCCCGGCGGGCCCGAGGAGGACACCGACGGCGGCTTCACACAGGGCGGCTGGTCGCACCCGTTCTTCGACGAGGTGGTGGGCGGCGCGTTCGACACCGCGCTGAAGGACGCCGACGCACTGCTCTTCGGGCGCCGCACCTGGCAGACGATGGCCGGGGCGTGGCCGGGGCGGGCGGGCGACCCCTTCGCCGACCGGATGAACTCCATCCCCAAGCACGTCGTCTCCAGCACCCTCGGCGAGGACGAACTCACCTGGTCCGGCACCACCCTCGTCCCGGGCGCGACGGCCCTCGACCGTATCCGGGAGCTGCGCGCGGCCGAGGGCCGTGACCTGCTGGTCATGGGCAGCCCGACGCTCGCGCGCACCCTGCTGCACGAAGGGCTGGCCGACGAACTGCGACTGATGATCATGCCGGTGATCGTCGGCGGCGGTAAGACGATCTTCCCCGGCGACGGCGCGCTGCGCCCGCTCGCGCTCGTGTCGACGGCGATCAGCGGTACGGGTGTCCACGTGTGCACCTACCGAGCGGCCGACCCGGCCTAGCCGGGTGTCGGCCGGCCCGGCGGGGTGACGGCGTGGCCGTGGTGTCACCGGGCCCGGTGACACGAGTGCTGAGAAGCTGCGGTCATGGCCACCCTGCCCCTGCTCGCCCCCATGCTCGCCACCCCGGGCCGGCTGCCGCCCGCCGCCGTCGACGAGCAGTGGGCGTACGAGGTGAAGCAGGACGGCCAGCGCGCCATGGCCTATCTGCCGGGGGACGGTTCGATCCGGCTGCTGGCCAGGTCAGGGGCCGTCATCACCCCGGCGTATCCGGATCTGGTGGCTCTGGGACCCGCGCTCGGGGGCGTACCGGCGGTTCTCGACGGTGAGATCGTCGCGCTGGACGAGCAGGGGCGCAGCGACTTCGAACGGCTGCAGTCGCGGATGGGACTCTCCGGATCACCCGCGAAGGCCGCCCGCGCGGCGCAGCGGGTACCGGCGCACCTGGTGCTGTTCGACGTCGTGTTCCTGGGCGACAGGAGCCTCGTACGGCTGCCGTGGACGGAGCGCAGGGCCGCGCTCGAAGGGCTCGGGCTGGACGGGCCGCACTGGTCGACGCCCGCCGTGGTCGTGGGGCACGGCGAGCAGGCCCTGGCCATGACGCGGGAGGCCGGGCTGGAGGGGCTGGTCGCGAAGCGGCTGGGCTCGGTGTACGAACCGGGCGTCCGCGCGCGTACCTGGATCAAGATCCGCCATGCCCGCACGGCGGACGTGATCGTCGGCGGCTGGGTGCCCGGCCGGGGCCGGCTGGGCGGCCTGCCGGGGGCGCTGCTGGTCGGCGAACGGCACCCGGGCGGCCTGCGCTACGCGGGCAGCGTGGGCACCGGGTGGAGCGACGCGGAGAGGGCCAGGCTCGCCGAACTGCTCCGGGTCGCCGCCGTCGACGACTGTCCGTTCGACGAGACACCCCCGGTGGCCGGCGCCCGGTGGGTGCTGCCCCGGCTCGTCGGCGAGGTGCGGTACGCGACCCGGACGAAGGCGGGGCGGCTGCGCCAGCCGTCCTGGCACCGGCTGCGGCCGGACCTCGCAGCGGACGACCTCGGGTGACGCCCGCGGCCGGGGCGTGCGCCGGCCCGGGTGCTCAGGAGGCGGTGCGCTTCTTCGCGGCCGTCTTCCTGGCCGGCTGCTTCCTCGCCGCCGTCGTCTTCCCGGAGGCGGTCTTCTTCGCCGTGCTCTTCGCCGCCGTCTTCTTGCCGGCCGGGGCGGCCTTCTTACGGGCGCGGGGCCTGCCGGGGGTCATCTCGTGCACGGTCGCGTCCTCGCCCCGCGTCTGCCTGGCCTCCTTCACCGAGGCGTTGAGGGCGGCCATCAGGTCCATGACCTTGCCCGGCTCCTCCTCCTCGGCGCCCGCCGCCGCCGGAAGGGCCTTGCCCTCGGACTTGGCCGCGAGCAGTTCCTCCAGTGCCTCCCGGTAGCGGTCGCGGAAGCCGGAGATGTCGTCCAGGGCCATGCTGTCGGTGAGCTGCACGGCGCGTTCGATCTCGTCCTCGTCCAGCTCGGTCTCCCGGGGGGCGAGGGACTCCGGGCTGCGGATCTCGTCCGGCCAGCGCATCGAGTGCAGCACGATCGCGTCCTCCCGCACCCGCAGCAGACCGAGGCGCTCACGGTTGTGCCAGGCGAACTTGGCGACGGCGACCTTGTCGCTGCGCTCCAGCGCCTTCCGCAGCAGTGCGTACGGCTTCGCCGCGACCTGGCCGTCGACCGCGAGGTAGTAGCTGTCGCTGATCCGCACGGGGTCGACGCTGTCGGCCTCGACGAACGCGACGATCTCGATGGCCTTGGCCGTGGGCAGCGGCATCCGGTCGAGCTCCTCGTCCGTGACGGGCACCGTCCGGTCCTTGGCGACCTCGTAGCCCTTGCCGATCTCCTCCTGCGACAGGACCTCGCCGTCGATCTCGCACACCTTGCGGGTGCGGATCCGGCCCATGTCCTCGCGGTGGTACTGGTGGAAGGAGATCGAGTGGTTCTCGGTGGCGGACACCACCTTGATCGGGATCGTGACCAGCCCGAAGCTGATCGCGCCCGTCCACAGGGGCCGTGGCATCCGGTACCTCCAGACCCCCCTGGCGGCTTGGCCGGGAGGCGGACCGGTGCGCCTGGAAGGGAGAACCGGCCCGAGAGGGCCTTGGCGCGAGCCGGGCCACCGCCCGTATCCCCGATCCTCGCGCCCCGGGCCCCGGACCGCATGTGGATCACCAGGGCGGACACCCGCGGAGCCGGATCCGCCCCGCGCCGCCAGGTCACCCGAGAGGCAGGTCGAGTTCGCCGACGACCTGGTCGCCGCTCATCTCCCCCGTCCTGCGGAACCCGAGCTTCAGGTAGAACTCCTCCGGCCCGTGCTCCCCCTCCCCCCAGGTCACCGTCACCCGGCTCCCGCCGCGCCGCCGGATCTCCGCACACACCTCGTCCACCGCGAAGCGGCCGTACCCGCGGCCCTGCTCCCCGGCGGCGACGGCCAGCCGCCAGAGACCTGAGCGGGGCCGGTCGTCGGGGTCCTCGGGGTGGAAACGGACGTCGAGGAAGGCCATCACGAAGCCGACCAGCCGCTCACCGTCGAAGATCAGCCGGGGCCAGGCCGTGCCGGGGTCGGCGTAGGCCTCGGCCAGGGACCGGGCGACCGGTGCGACGAATCGTTCCTGTTCGGGAGCGACCTTCAGCCGGCACGCGTCGAGGACGTTGTCGGGGGTCACCTTTTCCAGGCGGAGCTGTGCAGTCATGCGCGCACCGTACGGGCGCACCCGCGCGCCGGGCCATCGAGATAGCGCCCGGCCGCGCGGGAGGTCACCAGGCGGCGGGTCCGGCCGCGTCGAAGAACCCGCCGGTCGGGCCGTCCGCCCCGATCAGGGCCATGCGCACGATGATGTCCGCGCCCTCCTCCACGGTGTGGTGCCCGGTGTGGCCGTTGAGGTCGGTGGCGGTGTAGCCGGGGTCCACGGCGTTGAACCTGATGCCGGGGTAGGCCTTCGCGTACTGCGAGTTCACCATGACCAGCGCCGTCTTGGACGAGTTGTAGTCCAGCGCCGCCACCGTGTACTCGATGCGGCTCGGGTCGTTCGTCGCCGCCAGCGAACCGAGGCCGCTGGCCACGTTGACGACGACCGGGGCCTCGGCCGCCTCCAGCAGCGGCAGGAAAGCCCTGGTCACGCGTACGGCGCCGAAGACGTTGGTCTCGTACGTGTTCCGCATGTCCGTCCCGGTCATCTCACCCACCGGCTTGTGGGCACCGATGATCCCCGCGTTGTTGACCAGGACGTCGAGCCGGCCCGCGTCCTTCTCCACGAAGGCGGCGGCGGACTCGACGGAGTCCTCGTCCGTGACGTCGAGCCGCACGAAGCGCGCCCCGAGCCGTGCCGCGGCCTCCTCTCCGCGCCGGGCGTCACGCGCCCCGACGTAGACGGTGTGCCCCGCCTCGACGAGACGGCGGGCGGTCTCGTAGCCGAGACCCTTGTTCGCTCCGGTGATGAGGGTGGTGGTCATGGCGGTGCTCCTGTGTCCGTCGGTGAAGGTCATGCCCTCACCGTCCTCGTGTCCCCGGCGCACAGGGAGTACCCACCGCATCGGGTGGACCGGCAGTACCAGGCTGGGCGGCGGCCGCGCGCGGATACTGGAGGGGTGAGCACATCCGAGGAGACACCGCCCCGGGGCGCGGCCGGGAAGCCGGCCGAAGGCCCTGGCGGCAACGACCTGGGCAAGGCCCTGCACGGCTGGCGCGACCGGCTCTCCCCCGCCGCGGTCGGCCTGCCCGCGGGCGGGGTGCGGCGGGCGGCGGGGCTCCGGCGCGAGGAACTGGCCCAGCTCGCCGCCCTGTCCGTCGACTACATCACCCGCCTCGAACAGGGCCGGGCCACCTCCCCCTCACCGCAGGTCCTCGCCTCCCTGGCCCGGGCCCTGCGCCTGACGACGGACGAACGCACCTACCTGTACCTCCTCGCCGGACAGCCCGACCCCGGGCCCGGCCATGTCCCGGCCCACATCCCGCCCGGACTGCGCCGACTGCTCGACCAGCTGAACGGTGCCCCGCTGAGCGTCCACGACGCGGCGTGGAACCTCGTCGAGTGGAACCCGTCCTGGGCGGCGCTCCTCGGCGACCCGTCCGGTCTGCGCGGCCGCGAACGCAACATCGCCTGGCGGCACTTCACCGGCCGCCACGGCCGGATCAGCCTGACCTCCGAGCAGCGCGCGGCTTTCGAGGCGGCCGTGGTGGCCGACCTGCGGGCGGCGACCGCGCGTTACCCCGCCGACCTTGGGCTGCGCTCGCTGGTGAAGGAACTCCGGCAGGTCAGCACGGTGTTCGCCGAGCTGTGGGAGTCGGGCATCGTGGGCACCCACGAGTCCGCCACCAAGACCATCGACCACCCCGAGGTGGGGGCGCTCACCCTCGACTGCGACGTCCTGGTGGCCGGGGGAAGCGACCTGCGGGTCGTCGCCTACACCGCCGCTCCGGGCAGCGAGGCCGCCGACCGGCTCGCCCTGCTCGACGTCATCGGGACACAGGCCATGACCTGACCGGCGTGCGGCGCCCCGGCCCGGAGGAAGCCCACACGTTCTGCCCCTCAAAGGGAACACACCCCTCCTCCACATCTTCATCACAATTGCGCCTCATTCCCCTGGAGTGCACCACCCGGCACTTCCGCCGTTGCGAGCATCACCCCTCAGTCGCACAGCACCACGGAGCACCTTGGGGGGCACATGAACACACGCGTGACGAAGGGCCGGCTGACGACGGCGGCGGGAGTCGCGGTCCTGGCACTGACACTGGCGGGATGCGGGGGTGACGCGGGAACGAGCCAGGACGCGAAGCCCGTTGCCGCGACCTCCTCCCCCTCCGCGGAGCGCACGCTCGCCCTCGCCGACGACACCCAGGGCGCGGAGGCCGGGCAGGAGATCACGGTCGCGGCGCTGGCCAACGACCTCGTGAGACTGGAGGACGGCACCGACGCCGCCCTGCTCGCCACCTGCGCAGCGGCACAGCTCGACCTGACCGTGGCGAGCCCGGCCGCGCACGGCACCGTCACGGTCGAGGGCGCCACCTTCGTCTACACCCCCGCCGACGGGTACGCGGGCGAGGACGAGTTCACGTACCAGGTCGCCCTGAAGGCGAAGAGCGAGGGCACGGCGGACGACAGTGCCGTCGTACGGATCACCGTCTCCGAGCCGGTTCCCACACCCACCCCGACGCCGAAGCCGACCCCGACGGTCTCGCGCACCCCCGCACCGAAGGCCACGAAACCGGCCGAGCCGGCCGTGTACTACGAGAACTGCGACGCGGCACGGGCCGCCGGCGCGGCGCCCGTCCGGCGCGGTGAGCCCGGCTACGCCGCCCATCTGGACCGGGACGGCGACGGGATCGGCTGCGAGCCGTACGGATCATCCGGTTCGAGCGGCGGTTCGTCGGGCGGGAGTTCGGGCGGAAGCTCGGGCGGCGGCTCCACCGGCGGAGGCAGCACCTCCTACGCCAACTGCACCGCCGTCCGGGCCGCGGGAGCCGCCCCCATCCACCGAGGGGACCCCGGGTACGGATCCCACCTGGACCGGGACGGCGACGGGGTCGCCTGCGAATAGGCGGCCGCTCCCCCTTCACCGCCTCGGCAGCCGCCTCCGGACTCACCGGGGGCGGCTGCTCGCGCGGTCCTCAGCCCTTCAGGGCGTAAGCCGCGTTCGGCCCCGCCTCGATGGAGCTGACACCGGACTGCACGGAGCTCGGAGCCGTCCGGGAACTGCCCCATGCGATGACCTTGCCGTTCTTGAGCGCCAGGCTGTACCACTCGCCGGAGGCGATCGCCGACACCCCGGACAGGGCCTCGGTGGGCACCGTGGTCTGCTTGTAACGGTTGTCGCCCCAGGCGATGACCTTGCCGTCCTTCAGCGCCAGGCTGTGGAAGATGCCGCCCGCGACGTCGTCCACGCCGGACTGCGCCTCGGCGGGAACCGTGGTCTGGCCGAAGTAGTTGTCGCCCCAGGCGATCACCCCGCCGTTCTTCACGGCGAGCGCGGTGTAGACGCCCCCGTCCAGCGCGGTGACGCCCGACTGGGCCTCGGCGGGCACGGTGGTCTGGCCGTCACTGTCGTCGCCCCAGGCGATGACCTTGCCGTCCTTCAGCGCGTAACTCGCCCATGCGCCGGCCGCTATCGCGTCCACCCCGGAACGGGCCTCGGCGGGCACGGTCGTCTGACCGTCCTCGTTGCCGCCCCAGGCGATGACCTCTCCGTCCTTGAGCGCCAGGCTGTGATAGTTCCCGGCCGCGATCGCGTCCACCCCGGACTGCGTCGCGGCGGGCATCGTCAGCTGGCCGTTCAGGTTCGCCCCCCAGCCCAGCACCTTGCCGCCCTTCAGGGCCAGACCGTGGAAGTACCCGCCGGCGATCGCGTCGACCCCCGACTGGGCCTCGGCCGGGACCGTGGCCTCGCCCCAGTCGTTGTTCCCGCCCCACGCGACGACGGAGGTCGCCGCCGCTGACACGGAGGACGGTTCGGCCGCGACCCCGGGGGCGGCGGACAGCGCGGACAGGAGGCCGCTCATCACCAGCGCCGCCCCGAAGCGATGGAGTCGGACGATTCCGTTCGGCATGGATCAACCCTCGCAAGGTCGTCTAGGAAGCCGTATGTGATCACCATCCAAGTACAACGCCCGCCCTCGCAGGGGGAGTTATTCAGCCAACCCCGGGCGCGAGAGAGGGCGGAGAGCCTTGCCGTCACGCCTGCGCAACCGCACCGGGATCGAAACCCGAGGTTTTCCAACCTGCTTCAAACGCGCTATAAATGAGCAACTTCGAGCACCATTCGCCTGGGTTCACGCAACCCGCACCCGCGAAGGACGCCCATGCCGCTCATATCCACCGGCGAGATCACCCACGGCGCACGGACCGGCGCGACCGGCGTCGGGGCCTTCAACGTCGTGCAGATCGAACACGCGCAGGCCATCGCGGGCGGGGCGGAAGCGGCCGGGCTCCCGGTGATCCTCCAGATCAGCGAGAACACCGCCCGCTACCACGGCGGCCTCGAACCCATCGGGCTCGCCTCGCTCGCCGTCGCCCGGGCCGCGGGCGTACCGGTGGCCGTGCACCTCGACCACGCGGAGTCCGCCGACCTGGTGCGTGAGGCCGTCCGGCTCGGCTTCACCTCCGTCATGTTCGACGCGTCGGCGCTCCCGTACGCCGACAACGTCGCCGCGACGCGCGAGATCACCGCCTACTGCCACCGCCACGGCGTGTGGGTGGAGGCGGAACTCGGCGAGATCGGCGGCAAGGACGGTGCGCACGCCCCCGGTGTGCGCACCGATCCGGACGAGGCCGAGGCGTTCGTCGAGGCCACCGCGGTCGACGCGCTCGCCGTGGCCGTCGGCAGTTCGCACGCGATGCTGACCCGCGACGCCGTCCTGGACCTCGCGCTCATCTCCCGGCTGCGCGACGTGGTGGGGGTCCCCCTCGTGCTGCACGGTTCCTCGGGCGTCGGGGACTCCGGCCTCGCGGCGGCGGTCCGCGCCGGCATGACCAAGGTCAACATCTCCACGCACCTGAACAAGCTGTTCACCCGGACCGTCCGCACCTACCTGGACGCCCACACCGAGGCCGCCGACCCCCGCAGGTACCTCGGGCCGGCCCGCGACGCGGTCGCCGCGGAGGTGGCGCGCCTGCTGGACGTCCTCGCCCGCCCCGGGCGATAGGGTTCACAGCGAGCGAGGAGGACCAGGTGGCGGCACACACACGATGGACCCGGCTGCTGGAGATCCTCGGCGACCAGGGCCAGATCGACGTACTCGACGCCGCCGAACGGCTCGGCTGCTCCGCGGCCACCGTCCGCCGGGACCTGGACGAGCTGGCCAGGCAGAACCTGCTGACCCGCACCCGGGGCGGGGCCGTCGTGAGCACCGTCGCCTACGACCTGCCGCTGCGCTACAAGGCGGCCCGCAGGGCCGACGAGAAGCAGCGGATCGCGAAGGCGGCGGCCGAGCTGATCCCGACGGGCTCCACCGTGGGGCTCAACGGCGGCACGACGACCTCCGAGGTCGCCAGGGAGCTGGCGCTGCGGCCGGAACCCGCGGGCGGCGGTGTGGCGCTGACCGTGGTGACCAACGCGATCAACATCGCCAACGAGCTGGCGGTCCGTCCCCAGGTGAAGATCGTCGTCACCGGCGGGGTCGCCCGGCCGAACTCGTACGAACTCGTGGGCCCGCTGGTCGACTCCGTCCTGCGCACCCTCGCCCTGGACTACACGATCCTCGGCGTGGACGCCGTGCACGCCCGTTTCGGCGCGGCCACCCACGACGAGTCCGAGGCCGGCGCCAACCGTGCCCTCGCCGAGTGCGCGGGCACGGTCGTGGTGGTGGCCGACTCCTCCAAGCTCGGCCGCCGCGCCTTCGCCCAGGTGTGCGAGACCGGCGCGGTGTCGGTGCTGGTGACGGACCGGGACGCGCCCGAGGACGTCGTCGAGGAGTTCACCGGCCTGGGGATCGACGTCCTGCGGGTGTGACCGCCGGCCGGCCGGGAGCGGCAGCAGCGCCGGGGCGTAGAGGTCCGCGAGGTGCTCGGGTGTCGCGAGGGAGCCGGCTTCTCGCGGTGGAGGCTCAGAGTGGCGCCCAGGCCGATGAGCCGGCCGGCGATCAACTCCGCGCGCAGGTCGGCTTCGGGGCCGGGGATGCGGGCCGTCGCCGGACGCCCGGCCCCGACCCCGGGCGCACCCAGGCGTTCACCTCTCGGAGTAAACACGTGCACACCCCCGGCGCCCAGGAAGCCCGGATCCGGTGGTCACACCTTCCGATGACGGCATTTGCATATACATGCGCGCGAGTGCATACTCTTCCTATGTCTAAGGTCCTCACCTCCCTGCCCACCGGCGAGCGCGTCGGCATCGCCTTCTCCGGCGGACTCGACACCTCGGTCGCGGTCGCGTGGATGCGCGACAAGGGTGCCGTCCCGTGCACCTACACCGCCGACATCGGCCAGTACGACGAGCCCGACATCGCCTCGGTGCCCGGCCGCGCGAAGGCCTACGGCGCCGAGATCGCGCGCCTGGTCGACTGCCGTGCGGCACTGGTCGAGGAGGGCCTGGCCGCGCTCGCCTGCGGAGCGTTCCACATCCGCTCGGGCGGCCGCGCCTACTTCAACACCACGCCGCTGGGCCGCGCCGTCACCGGCACCCTGCTGGTGCGGGCGATGCTCGAGGACAACGTCCAGATCTGGGGTGACGGCTCCACGTTCAAGGGCAACGACATCGAGCGGTTCTACCGCTACGGCCTCCTCGCCAACCCGCACCTGCGGATCTACAAGCCGTGGCTCGACGCCGACTTCGTCACCGAGCTCGGCGGCCGCAAGGAGATGTCGGAGTGGCTGGTGGCCCACGGGCTGCCCTACCGCGACAGCACGGAGAAGGCGTACTCCACCGACGCCAACATCTGGGGCGCCACCCACGAGGCCAAGACGCTGGAGCACCTCGACACCGGCGTGGAGACCGTCGACCCGATCATGGGCGTCCGGTTCTGGGACCCCTCGGTCGAGATCGCCACCGAGGACGTCACGATCGGCTTCGACCAGGGCCGCCCGGTGACGATCAACGGCAAGCCGTTCGCCTCCGCCGTCGACCTGGTGATGGAGGCCAACGCGATCGGCGGCCGCCACGGCCTGGGCATGTCGGACCAGATCGAGAACCGCATCATCGAGGCGAAGAGCCGCGGCATCTACGAGGCGCCGGGTCTGGCACTCCTGCACGCCGCCTACGAGCGCCTCGTCAACGCGATCCACAACGAGGACACCCTCGCCCATTACCACAGCGAGGGCCGGCGTCTCGGCCGGCTGATGTACGAGGGCCGCTGGCTGGACCCGCAGGCGCTGATGGTCCGCGAGTCGCTGCAGCGCTGGGTCGGCTCGGCCGTCACCGGCGAGGTGACGCTGCGGCTGCGGCGCGGCGAGGACTACTCGATCCTGAACACCACCGGCCCCTCGTTCAGCTACCACCCGGACAAGCTGTCGATGGAGCGCACCGAGGACTCGGCGTTCGGCCCCGTGGACCGCATCGGCCAGCTCACCATGCGCAACCTCGACATCGCCGACTCGCGCGCCCGCCTGGAGCAGTTCGCCGGCCTCGGCCTCGTCGGCTCGGCCCAGCCGTCCCTGATCGGCGCGGCCCAGGCGGCGGCGACCGGTCTGATCGGCGCCATGCCGGAAGGCGGCGCCCAGGCCATCGCCTCCCGCGGCGAGGTCTCCGGCGACGACGAGCTGCTGGACCGCGCCGCGATGGAGCTGGGCACCGACTGACAGGCGCCCCGTCCGTACGCCGGCACGGAACCGTATCCTCGGAATCCGAGGACGCGGGACGGACACGTCGGCGTACAGGCAGGAAAGCGAAGGTGGCGGCAATGGCGAAGGTCCCGGCAGCGGCAGTGGCGGCGGGCGGTCTGCTCGGCGGTTACGGAATCGCCCGCTGGACCAGGAAGCGCCCGCTGGGCGGAGTGGCCCTGGCCGCCGCCGGCTCGGTGGCGGCGTACGAGTGGAACCGGCAGGCCGGGGCCCGCGCCGCCACCGGGCTGACCGTCGCCTACGTCGCCGCCTTCGCCGGCTCGCACCCGCTGGCCAAGAAGGTCGGCGCCTGGCCCGCCGTGTTCACGGTGGCGGGCGGGGTCGCCGCGGCCTCCTGGGCGGTCACCCGCCGCAGCGCGCGCTGACCCCACGCCACCCCGTCCGGGAAAGTCAGGCCCCGGGGATTGAACAACGGCGCCGTGGGGTGCGTACTGAAGAGCAACTCCCCGCGTGACCCGGGGGCGTGTCCGTACGACAGGACGGCCACGCCTCCGGTCAGCCCCCCAGGGCGTGCGACACCGAATAGATCGCCAGCCCCGCCAGCGCGCCCACCACGGTTCCGTTGATCCGGATGAACTGCAGGTCACGGCCGATGTGCGCCTCGATCTTCTTCGACGTCTGGTCCGCGTCCCAGCCGGCCACCGTGTCGCTGATCAGCGAGGTGATCTCCGTGCGGTACGTCGTGACGACATACGCCGCCGCGTCCTCCAGCCAGCCCTCCAGCTTGCCCTGCAGCCGCTCGTCGGAGGCCAGCCGGGCGCCCAGCGACATCAGCGACGCCCGCGCCCGCATCCGCAGCTCGCTCCGCTCGTCCTCGGCAGCCGCGATGATCATCGAGCGGACGGAGGACCAGGCGGACGCGATGACGTCCTGCACCTCGCCACGCCCCAGGATCTCCGACTTCAGCCGCTCCACCCGGGCCCGGGTGTCCGAGTCCGTCTGGAGGTCGGCCGCGAAGTCCGTCAGGAACGTGTCGATCGACCCACGTGCCGGATGGCCCGGCATGTCGCGCATCTCCGTGACGAACCGCAGCAGCTCCTTGTAGACCCGCTCCCCGACCCGCTTGTCCACGAACCTCGGCGTCCAGCCCGGCGCCCCGCCCTGCACCGCGTCCATCACGGAGTCCCCGTGCAGGACCAGCCAGTCGTGCGCCCGTACGCAGACGAGATCGACGACCCTGCGGTGACCGCCGTCCGCGACGATCCGCTCCAGCATCTTCCCTATCCCCGGACCGACTTCCGCCGCGTCCGCCCGCCGGGTGATCGCCTCCCCGACGACCGCCTGCACGTCGGAGTCCCGCAGGACGGTCAGCGCCCCGCGCAGCGCGGTGGCCAGCTCGGCGGTGACCCGGTCCGCGTGAGCCGGGTCCGCCAGCCACGTCCCGAGCCGCGCACCGACGCCCAGAGCGTGAATTCGGTCACGAACGACGTCTCCGGAGAGAAAATTCTCGCCCACGAAGGAACCGAGTGACTCCCCCAACTGGTCCTTCTTGGTAGGAATGATGGCGGTGTGCGGGATGGGCAGGCCGAGCGGGCGCCTGAAGAGCGCCGTGACGGCGAACCAGTCCGCCAGCGCACCCACCATTCCGGCCTCGGCGGCCGCTGCGACGTAGCCCGGCCAGCCGCCCACACCCTCGTTCTTCGCCCAGGTGGCGAGGACGTACACGAGCGCGACGAGCAGGAGCAGACCCGTGGCGGTGGTCTTCATACGGCGCACACCGCGCCGCTTCTCCTCGTCGGCGGCGGTGTACGCGAACCCGCCGGGCGTCGGCCTCGGACGGATGTCCCCGGGGCCGTCCGTCCCGGGCGCCGTTCCCTGTCCCGCGTCCTGTTCCATCCGCTCCACCCGTCCGCGTACGCGTCACGCCGTGCCGTACGCATTGTCCCTGCCTCGTCTACTCCTGGGCCGCACGTCTAGTTCCCCGCGGCCTGTCGCATCATGAGAGCAACCCGAACACCGGGCCGAACACCGCAAGGAGAATCACCGCAGATGCCCAGGCGCCAGGGCTACGCCCTGCTCATCGCCCTCGCAGCAGGCACCGCGACGCTCGCCACCGCCGTCGCCATCGGCACGACGCTGATCACCGAGGAGCGGCAGACACCGCTGAGCGGGTCCCAGAGCCACACCGCGGCCCGCAACCCCGCCGCACCGGCCAACTCCCTCGGCACCTGGGTCGCCACCTGGACCGGAGCACCCGTCAGCGCGGAGCCCGCCGCCGGACAGGGCTACCCCGGCCGGACCATCCGCAACGTCGTGCACACCAGTGTCGGCGGGGACGCCGCCCGCATCACCCTGTCCAACCTCTTCGGCTCGGCCCCGCTGGTCATCGACCGGGCCGCCGTCAACACCCGCCCGGTGACCTTCCAGGGGCGGGCCACCGTCACCGTCGCCGCGGGACGGCAGGTCGTCAGCGACCCCGTCGTCGTCCCCGTCGCCCCCGACGCCGACCTCGAGGTCACCCTCCGCACCCCGTACGCCTCCGGGCCGGTCACCCAGCACCCCAACACCCACCAGACGTCGTTCCTGGCCGACGACCACGGCACCTGGAGCACCACCCGGTGGCGCTACCTGACCGCCGTGGACGTCCGCAACGCGGCCTCCCCCGGCGCGATCGTCGTGATCGGCGACTCCCTCACCGCGGGCAGCGGCTCCACCACGGACGCCAACGCGCGCTGGCCGGACGTCCTCTCCGACCGCCTCCGGCACACCTACGGAATCGCCAACCAGGGGATAGCGGGCAACCGCATCCTGCGCGACAGTCCGCTCACCGTGGGCGGCGTGAAGCACCTCGGCGGCCTGAGCGGCACCAGTCGCTTCGAACGCGACGTCCTGTCCGTCAGCGGAGCGAAGACCGTGATCATCGCGCTCGGCATCAACGACGTGCAGCAGCTCCCCCAGGAACCGGACCCGAGGCGCATCACCGCCGGGCTCCGTGCCCTCACCGAGCGCGCGCACGCCCAGGGGCTCCGGGTCGTCGGCGCGACCCTGACGCCCTTCGAGGGCTTCTCGACGTGGACACCCGAACGCAACGACGTGCGCCTCGCGGTCAACCAGGAGATCCGCTCCGGCCGGATCTTCGACGCGTTCGTCGACTTCGACAAGGCCGTGCGCGACCCGTACGCGCCCAACCGGATCCTGCCGGAGTACGACTCGGGCGACCGGCTGCACTTCAACGACGCCGGGTACCGCGCCCTGGGCCGCGCCGTCGACCTCGGCACGGTCGACGGGACACCGAAGGCGGACGCCTTCTGACCCGCGCACCACGCGAAGGCCGGGCGTCCGCCCGGCCTTCGCACCCCGGCGGGATCAGCCGAGCTCCTTGCGCCCGTCCCCCGCGTCCGGCTTCCCCAGCCGCTGGCGTTCCTCTTCCTGGAGCCGCCGCTTCTCCGCCTTGCTCCGCTTGCGCTCCACACCGACCCCGCCCATCAGCGCGAACCCGGTGATCCTCACCCGGGGGGCGTCCGGCGCCGGCTCCGGCTCCTCGTCGAGCTTGGAGTGCTCCCCGAAGCCACCCATGATCCCGAGGCCGTTGACCTGGACGTTCAGGTCCGGCGGCACCGTCACCTGCATCCCGCCCATGATCGTGAAGCAGCGGATCACCACGTCCCGCTCCGCGAAGTGCGCCTCACGCAGGTCGATCTCGCCGCCGCCCCACATCGCGAACGCGGTGAACCTCGGCCCGACCGTCCAGCGGCCCTTGCGGCTGAACCCGCCCCAGAAGGCGAACGCCCCCGACGACGTGGGAGCACCACCGATCCGTGCGGGCCAGTTCGCCGACGACGCCTTCCGTCCGGCCACCGGCCCGCCCGACGCCGGGAGATCGCGTACGAGCGGCACCAACTCCCCGTGCGTACGCGCCTTGAACGTCGCATCGAGGCGCTGCTCGAACTCGTCCATCTCCAGCCGGCCCTCGGCCACGGCCTCCCGCAGGGTCTCGGCGACCCGCTCGCGTTCCGCGTCGGAGGCACGCATGTCCGGGTTCTCACTTGTCATACCGCGCACCCTATAGAGCAACCAGGCACCGGCCTAAGGGGCAGACCTCAGGCAGCCGAATCCGACGCGTACATCTTCGCGATGACGGATTCGATGTCCGGCTCCCGCACCGACAGATCGACCAGCGGGTAGTCCGCCGCGATCCGCGCCACCAGCGGAGCGGCCGACGTCGCGGCCGGGAACGCCAGCCACTGGCGGGGCCCCTCCACCTTCACCACCCGCACCGAGGGCTCCGACCCCAGCTCGATCGGCGGCAGCTCCCGCTCCAGGTCCACGACCAGGGTGCGCTCGCTCTCCCCGACCTCGTGCAGCCCGGCCAGCGCGCCGTCGTACATCAGACGGCCGTGGTCGATCACCATCACCCGCTTGCACAGCTGCTCGATGTCGGTCAGATCGTGCGTCGTCAGCAGCACCGTCGTCGACCGCTCCGCGTTCAGGTCCCGCAGGAAGCCGCGCACCTTGGCCTTCGACACCACGTCGAGCCCGATCGTCGGCTCGTCCAGGTACAGCACCTCCGGATCGTGCAGCAGCGCCGCCGCGATGTCCCCCCGCATCCGCTGCCCCAAGGACAGCTGACGCACCGGCACCTCCAGCAACGCGCCGAGATCCAGCAGCTCGACGCACCGGTCCATGTTCTCCCGGAAGCGGCTGTCCGGGATCCGGTACATCCGGTGCATCAGCCGGTACGAATCACGCAGCGGAAGGTCCCACCACAGCGTCGTACGCTGCCCGAACACCACACCGATCCGGTGCGCCAGCCTCGTGCGCTCCCTCGACGGATCGATGCCCGCGACCCTCAGCCGGCCACCGCTCGGCGTGAGGATGCCCGTCAGCATCTTGATCGTCGTCGACTTACCGGCACCGTTCGGCCCGATGTAGCCGACCATCTCACCGCGCGGCACCCGGAAACTGATGCCGTCCACCGCCCGCACCTGGCGGCGCTCACGGCGCATGAAGCCCGTCCTGCGGCGCACGTCGAAGACCTTCTCCACGCCGTCGAGCTCGATGAAGTCCATGTCGTCCACGCCCACTCCTCAGCTTCCCGTACTGCGGTACGCCCGCAGCCCCACCCGCCACGCGAGCCCCGCGATCACCCAGCACCCCACCGCCACCAGCGGCGGCAGGAACGCCACCCACCGCGGCAGGTCCAGCGGATAGTCCCGGCCCAGCACGTACAGGGCCGGCAGCCAGCTCACGAACGCCAACGGCACCACGAACGTCACCCCGCGCACCAGGTCCTTCGCGAACACCGACGGCGGATACTGCAGCAGCGTCGTCCCGCCGTACGTGAACGCGTTCTGCACCTCGGAGGCGTCCTGGGCGTAGAACTGGAACGCCGCCCCCACCACGAACACCGCCCCGAAGACGGCCGCCCCGCTCAGCACCGTCATCGGCAGCATCGCGACCTTCAGCGGCGTCCACTGGACGTCCAGCACCAGCAGCGCGTAGCCCAGCACCAGCAGCCCCTGCGTGATCCGCCCCAGCCTGCGCAGCGCGAACCGGTCGGCGGCCACCTGCGCAAGCACCGGCACGGGACGTACCAGCAGGGTGTCCAGCGTCCCGTCCCGGACCCGCCGCCCCAGCCGGTCCATCGACCCCAGCACCAGGTCGGCCAGCCCGAACGCCGTCGCCGACGTCCCGTACAGCAGGGCGACCTCCGGCAGCGTGTAGCCGCCCAGCACGTCGACGTGCGTGAACATCAGCATGATCGCGACGAAGTCGAAGCCCGTCGCCACGAAGTTCCCCACGGCCGTCATCACGAACGACGCGCGGTACGCCATCGTCGAACGCAGCCACATCGCCACGATCAGCCCGTACGCCCGCACGCCCTCGGCCGGCCGCGACCTCTTGGCGAACCCGTTCCCCGGCTCCGCCGCGACGACGCCCTCCACCCGGACCTCAGCCACCCTGGACCACCACCCTCCTGGTCGCCACCGACTGCAGGAGCCGCCCCGCGAGCAGCAGCGCCACCGCCCAGCCGGCCTGGAAGGCGTACGCCCCCGCCAGGTCCCAGCCCGCGTAGGTACCCAGGAACACATCCGCCGGCACCTGGAGCAGGGACGACCACGGCAGTACGCGGGCCACGTCACCGAGCACTCCTGGGAACAGGTTCAGCGGCAGCAGCATCCCGGAGAAGAACAGCCCGGCCAGCCAGGCGATCTGCATCGCCCCCGCCCCGTCCATCAGCCAGAAGGCCGACAGCGCCACCAGGAAACGCACCGCGAAGCTCACCACCACGCCCAGCGCCACCGACACCAGGAACGCGAGCCAGGTCCAAGGGGAGCCCGGCAGCGCCAGGTCGAAGGCCATCGCACCCAGCACCATCGGCACGATCCCCCGCCCCAGCAGGTGGAACGCGGCCCGGCCCAGGTCTCCCGCCATCCACCACAGCTGCAGGTCGGCGGGCCGGTACAGATCGACCGCGATGTCGCCCGTCCGGATCCGCTCCATCAGCTCGTCCTCGAAGCCGCCGCCCATCATCGCGCAGGTCATCAGCAGGGCCTGACCCAGCCATACATAGGTCAGCGCCTGCGACATGTCGTACCCGCCGAGATGCGGACGCTCGTCCCACAGCGCGATGTAGGTGTACGCCATGATGAAGCCGAAGACGGTGTTGGTGAACACCCCCGCGAGCGTGGCCACCCGGTACGTGGCGTACCGCCGGAATCCCCCGGCCGCCACCACGGCATAGAGCCGCACCTCGCTCCCCCCTCTTCCGCCAAAGCGCACGACCTTAGCCGAGGCCTGCCGCCCGCCGCGACCCTGTTTCCGCCCGGAGGATCCGAGGGTTATCCGCCCGAAAAGTGCACTATAGGAAAATCATCCGCAGTCGAGGAGCCGCACAGTCATGAGCCAAGAGCCACCGCAGGACGGCGGAGACCCTGGTCAGCAGGGCTCCCAGGGCTGGACCCCCCGAGACCGCTCGGCCGCGGCCCCCGCCCCCGACCCCCAGCACCCGAACGGCGCAAAGGAACCCGAGGGGCGCAGAAAACGCCCCAAGCGGCCCAAGCGCACCGGCTGGCGGCGCGCCGTACCCACCTGGCGCATGGTCCTCGGCGGCGTGCTCCTCCTCGCCCTGCTCCTCGTCGGCGGATTCGTCGCCGGCTACCAGATCGTCGACATCCCCGCCGCCAACGCCAGCGCCACCGCCCAGGCCAACGTCTACCTGTACGCGGACGGGAAGACCGTCATCGCCCGCGACGGCGAGATCAACCGCGAGAACATCCCCCTCCGCCGCATCCCCCGCACCATCCAGCACGCCGTACTCGCCGCGGAGGACCGGGACTTCTACTCGGAGGACGCCATCGACATCAAGGCCACCCTCCGCGCCGGCTGGAACACCGTCACCGGCAAGGGCAGGCAGGGCGGCTCCACCATCACCCAGCAGTACGTCAAGAACTACTACCTCGGCCAGGAACAGACCCTCGTCCGCAAGGCCAAGGAGTTCTTCATCTCCATCAAGCTCGACCGCGAACAGAGCAAGGACGAGATCCTCGAGGGCTACCTCAACACCAGCTACTTCGGCCGCAACGCCTACGGCATCCAGGCCGCCTCCCACGCCTACTACGGCAAGGACGTCGAGGACCTCGACGCGGGCGAGGGCGCCTATCTCGCCTCCCTGCTCAACGCCCCCAGCTCCAACGACGTCGTCGCCCACCCCGAGAACAGGAAGGCCATCCTCGCCCGCTGGGACTACGTGCTCGACGGCATGGTCGAACACCACTGGCTCACCGCCGAGGACCGCGACGCGATGACCTTCCCCGTCCCCGGCAAGGCCAAGCCCGCCACCGCGCTCTCCGGCCAGCGCGGCTACATCGTCCAGGCGGTCGACCACTACCTCGCCGCCCACAAGATCCTCGACGAGAAGACCCTCGCCACCGGCGGCTACCGCATCACCACCACCCTCCAGAAGAAGAAGCAGGACGCCCTCGTCGAAGCCGTCAAGGACAACGTCCTGTCCCGGACCAGCGACGACCGCGACGCCGACCGCAACGTCCGCGCCGGCGGCGCGTCAGTCGACCCCGGAACCGGCCACGTCGTCGCCCTCTACGGCGGCGTCGACTACACCAGACAGTTCGTCAACAACGCCACCCGCCGTGACTACCAGGTCGGATCCACCTTCAAGCCGTTCGTCCTCGCCGCCGCCCTCGCCAACGGGTCCACCACCCGGAAGGACCGCGCGATCACCCCCAACACCCGCTACGACGGCACCAACGAACGCACCGTCCAGAGCGCCACCGGCTCCACCGGCTACTCCCCCGCCAACGAGGACGACGTCGACTACGGCCACATCACCGTCCGCGAAGCCACCGACAAATCCGTCAACGCCGTCTACGCCCAGATGGCCCAGGACGTCGGCCCGCAGGAGGTCAAGGACACCGCGATCGCCCTCGGCATCCCCCAGGACACCCCCGACCTCACCGCCTCCCCCTCCATCGCACTCGGCCCCGCCACCGCCAGCGTCGTCGACATGGCCTCCGCCTACGCCACCCTCGCCGACCACGGCAGACAGCGCCCCCACACCCTCGTCTCCAGGATCAGCAAGAACGCCGAGGAACTCGACCTCCCCGAGAGGACCACCCGACGCGCCGTCAGCCGGGAGGCCGCCGACACCACCACCTCCGTCCTGCGCAGCGTCGTCGACGGCGGAACCGGCACCGCGGCCCAGGGCTCCGGCCGCCCCGCCGCCGGCAAGACGGGCACCGCCGAGGAGGACAAGGCCGCCTGGTTCGCGGGCTACACCCCCGACCTCGCCACCGTCATCGCCGTCATGGGCCAGGACCCCGAGACCGGCGTCCAGAAACCCCTCTACGGCGCACTCGGCCTCGCCCGCATGAACGGCGGCGGCGCACCCGCCGAGACCTGGGCCGACTACACCAGGGCAGCCCTGGAAGGCAGCCCCGTACAGGCCTTCGACCTGCAGGCCGACGAAGGTCCCGAGGAGCCCGACCCCGACGAGAGCGGAGATCCCGACGGGAGCGACGACACCGAGGAGGCCGGGGGCACCCGGAAACCGAGGGATCGCGACGACACCGACGGACCCGGCACCGCGGACTCCCGCGAGGAGCGGCGGGGAACCCGCACCCGCACCCCCGACTCCCCTTCGGAAGCCTCCCGCGCCCCCGGGGAACCCCGCAGCGACACCCCCGCGGCCGCACCCCCGCGCACCGACGGCCGCGACCGCGGAACCGACGCACGCGGCCCCGGCACCCACCGGCCCGGGAACGAACCCACCCGCCCCGCCGCGGGGCCCCCGGCCGCCCCGCACGAGAGCGACGGGCAGGAACCCCGGGAGCCCGCCCGCCCCTGAACACACGACGGCGGCCGGACACACGACGGCGGCGCACCCGGACCCGGGTGCGCCGCCGTCGTGCGGCTCAGTGGCCGGACGTCGCCTTCAGCCCCACCACCGCCACCAGCAGCAGACAGACGAAGAAAATACGGGCGGCGGTCACCGGCTCGTTCAGCACGACCATGCCGAGCACCGCGGCACCGGCCGCGCCGATCCCCACCCACACGCCGTACGCCGTACCGATCGGCAGCGTCTTCGCCGCCTGCGACAGAAGCATCATGCTGGCCACGATCCCCAGCCCCGTGAACACACTCGGCCACAGCCGAGTGAACCCCTCGGTGTACTTCATCCCGATCGACCAGCCGACTTCGAGCAGACCGGCCACGATCAACAGAACCCACGCCACGACGGCACCTCCACGACGAAACACGCGAACAACACGGGCGCGTCGTCTTTGCGGAAACCCGGTACGGCGCGTCTCGTCGGGGTCCCCCCACCGTAGCAAGCCCACAGAACAGCCAAAAGGCCTGGTGACCACAGTCACCAGGCCCCGCCTCACACCTGCCTACAGATAGAGGCCCGTCGAATCCACCGAGCCCTCGAACCGGTCCGCCGCCACCGCGTGCAGATCCCGCTCACGCATCAGCACGTACGCCACACCCCGCACCTCGACCTCGGCCCGGTCCTCGGGGTCGTACAGCACACGGTCACCCGGCTCCACGGTCCGCACGTTCTGGCCGACCGCGACCACCGCGGCCCATGCCAGACGCCGGCCGACCGCCGCCGTCGCCGGAATCAGGATCCCGCCGCCCGACCGCCGCTCGCCCTCGGGCGAATCCGACCGGACCAGCACCCGGTCGTGCAGCATCCGGATCGGCAGCTTGTCGTCGGTGTTGGTCATGCCGTTGTCGCTCACGCGCAGAAACCTACCTGCCCCGAACCGCTCCACACGCCCCAGGGCCGCACGGAGAGAGCCCTCAACGCCTCTTGAGCCGCACCGAACGCGACGGCCGGGAGGACCGCGACGACGACACCGTCAGCAACGCGACCGCGGCGACCACCACCACCGCCGCCGGAATCACCCGCTCCAGCCGCGGCGAACCGTCCTCCGCCACGAACTGCGCCTTCACATCCGAAACCGAACGGTTCACCGCGACGTACGCACGCCCCGCCGTCCGGTCCACCGTCGACGCGACCTTGGCCTTCGCGTCACCGATCATCGTCTTCGGGTGCACCCGCACCCCGATCTCGTCCAGCACCACCGCAAGCTGCGCACGCCTGCTGATGATGTCCGCCTCGATCTGCGCAGGGGTCCTGGTATCCGACACTGCGCCGCCTCCGTGGTCGTCTCGGGTAAACCTTCATCGACAGTCTGTCAGCTCGGCCGCCCCCACACCCGGCGGCACCCCCTATTACGCTCGGTGCCACACAGCACACGTGCCACTCGAGGAGAGACATGAGCGAGCGACTCCAGACCGGCGACACCGCCCCCGCCTTCACCCTTCCGGACGCCGACGGCAACGATGTCTCGCTCGCAGACCACAAGGGCCGCAAGGTCATCGTCTACTTCTACCCCGCAGCACTTACCCCCGGCTGCACCAAGCAGGCCTGCGACTTCACCGACAACCTGGAGCTGCTGACCGGCGCCGGCTACGACGTCATCGGCGTGTCGCCCGACAGGCCGGAGAAGCTGGCGAAGTTCCGCGAGAAGGAGAACCTCAAGGTCACACTGGTCGGCGACCCCTCCAAGGAGACCCTGGAGGCCTACGGCGCGTACGGCGAGAAGAAGCTCTACGGCAAAGTGGTGACGGGAGTGATCCGCTCCACGATCGTGGTCGACGAAGAGGGCAAGGTGGAGAAGGCCCTCTACAACGTCAAGGCGACCGGACACGTCGCCAAGATCATCAAGGACCTCGGGGTCTGACCCGGTCCGGGGGCATTCCCGCCGAAAAGGGTGTGACCGAGGTCGCAAACTCCCGTTGATTCGGTTTGCAACCGCCATGACTGCGCAGAAGCCTTTCCTGGAACACCGTTCGACGAAAGGAACCGGCCATGGCGGCCTCCGACCCCCACCAGGCGGCCGACCCTGATGCGGTCAAACGTCATCCGGCACTCTTCCGGGCCATCCGGAAGCGCCAGAACCCCCGGCTCCGCCGGACGGACATCACCGTCACCGACGACCAGGCGGTCAAGCGGGCCGTGAAGGCGGCCTCGCTCGGTAACGCCATGGAGTGGTTCGACTTCGGCATCTACTCCTACCTGGCCGTCACCATCGGGCACGTCTTCTTCCCCTCCGGGAACGACACCACCCAGCTCCTCTCGTCGTTCGCGACCTTCGCGGTGGCATTCCTCGTCCGGCCCCTCGGCGGCATGTTCTTCGGCCCCATGGGGGACAAGATCGGCCGCAAGAAGGTCCTCGCCCTCACCATGATCCTCATGGCGATCGGGACCTTCGCGATCGGCCTGATCCCCTCCCACGACACGATCGGCGTCTGGGCCGCGGTCCTGCTGATCTTCTTCCGGATGCTCCAGGGCTTCTCCACCGGCGGTGAGTACGGCGGCGCGTCCACCTTCATCGCCGAGTACGCCCCTGACAAGCGCCGCGGTTTCTTCGGCAGCTTCCTCGAATTCGGCACCCTGGCCGGCTACGTCGGTGCCGCCGGACTCGTCACCCTGCTCTACGCCCTCCTGGACACCGCCCAGATGGAGTCCTGGGGCTGGCGCATCCCGTTCCTCGTCGCCGGTCCCCTCGGCCTCGTAGGCCTCTACCTGCGGCTCCGCCTGGACGAGACCCCCGCCTTCCAGAAGCTGGAGGGCGGCACCGCCCACGCCTCGGAGGCCGCCGACCACGTCGAGGCCACCGCCAAGGGCGACCTCGCGAAGATCTTCCGCCAGTACTGGCCGACGCTGATCCTCTGCATCGCCCTGGTCGGCGCGTACAACATCACCGACTACATGCTGCTGTCGTACATGCCGACGTACCTCTCCGACGAGCTCGGCTACAGCGAGACCCACGGCCTGCTGATCCTGCTCGGCGTCATGGTCCTGCTGATGCTGGTCATCAGCCGGTTCGGCAAGCTCTCGGACCGCTTCGGCCGCAAGCCGCTCCTGATGACCGGCATGCTCGGCTTCCTGTTCCTGTCGCTGCCGGCCTTCCTGCTGATCCGCCAGGGCAGCATCCCGGCCATCGTCGTCGGCATGCTGATGCTGGGCCTGTCCCTGGTCTGCCTGCTGGGCACGATGTCCGCCGCGCTGCCGGCCCTGTTCCCGACCAACGTCCGCTACGGCTCCCTGTCGGTCGGCTACAACCTCTCGGCGTCGATCTTCGGTGGCACGACCCCGCTGGTCATCACCGCCCTGATCAGCTGGACCGGCTCGAACCTCATGCCGGCGTACTACGCGATGGCCGCGGCCCTGGTCGGCGTGATCGCGGTGGCCTGCATGAAGGAGACCGCCAACCAGCCGCTGGCCGGCTCCCCGCCCTCGGTGGAGACCGAGGAGGAAGCGGCGGACCTGGTCCACGCGCAGAGCCCGGAACCGAAGTTCTGACGCACGTCCCCCTCCGGAAGGGCCCGTACCGCTTCTCCCCCCGAAGCGGTACGGGCCCTTCCACATCTCGTCGCATTGCGGACGTGACCATCCGATTAACGGTTCGTTGCTCCGTACGAGGCCGCGAACACGCGGCCGGATGCGGAGGGGGAACATGACAG
The DNA here is from genome assembly GCF_000717245.1 of Kitasatospora papulosa. Classification (GTDB taxonomy): domain Bacteria; phylum Actinomycetota; class Actinomycetes; order Streptomycetales; family Streptomycetaceae; genus Streptomyces; species Streptomyces papulosus. The sequence goes on along the minus strand of NZ_JNYQ01000001.1, from coordinate 139,454 downwards.
TTCGGTACACCCGCGAGCTACTCGAAGAAGCTGCGCGCGAGACGACCAACTGCAACGACGCCGTTCGATGGTGCGGGGGAACACCGACACCAGGGAGCAGGCGCTATTTGCGGGCCAAGATGTCCGATTCGGGGATCGACATCTCGCACTTCACCGATCCCAGAGTGCGCCACACGGAGGAGATGTTGCGCGAGTTGGTCGCCTGCTCCAAGAGTGTGGCGGAAGTCGTTCGCCGACTGGGCATCAACCCGGTAGGGGGCAACCAAGCCCACATCGGACGCCGGATCGCCGCCCTCCGGATCGACACGTCGCACTTTCTGCGCGCACACCGACGCCGCCCCATGGGCACCTTGGGCAATCCGCTGACCCTGGGCTCTCCGTCGAACGGCAGAATTCCCGGCGACCGCCTACACCGCGAACTCCTCCGGACGGGCATCGCGGAGTCGTGCGCCCTGTGCGGCGTCGGCGCGGAATGGAACGGCAGGCCGCTACGGCTCGAGGTCGACCATATGAGCGGCGAGTGGTGGGACAACCGACCGGACAATTTGCGCCTGCTCTGCCCGAACTGCCATGCCGTTACGGATACCTATCGCGGGCGCAATCGACGGAGGCACGCATGAGCGACCAGAACAAGTACCCTCGCGACTTGCTGGCCCGGACCGCGGCCGCCTCGACCGGCCTCGTCGACCTGCTTGGGCGATTGGGTGCACCGCTGGGCAGTAGACCTCTCCGCTACGTGCGCGATCGGTTGAAGCTCTACGGCATCGACACCACACACTTCGTTGACGACGCCCTACCGGAACGACAGAAGCGGTCGTACACGCGGGAACTCCTCGAGGAAGCCGCCGCCCACGCGCACAGCATCCGGGAAATGCTGGAGTACATGAACATCCCGCCCGAAGACGGACCCTACGGCTACATCAGGAAGAGGCTCGACCGCCTTGGGATCGACACCTCACACTTCACCAACGGCCGCAGGTACGGCTCACCTCTGGCTCCCCGACACGAACTGACCTCTGCCGTCGCGAAGTCCAAGAGCCTGGCCGGAGTACTGAAACTTCTCGGCCAGACGAACAACGGCGCGGCTCGCGCCCGCCTGAAACGTAGTCTCGCCGAATACGGCCTCTCAACTGCCCACTTCACTGGACAGGGGCACACCAGGGGCTCCAGCTCTCCTCACCGCAAGGCCGCATCCGAGATCCTTCAGCGCAGGGAGTCCGGCGCCACACGGACCCGAACCACGCTCCTGCGCCGTGCACTCGTTGAGATCGGACGCCCGCGCGTGTGTTCCGCGTGTGGCATCGGGGACACCTGGCAGGGCAAGCGTCTCGTGCTGGAGATCGATCACATCAGCGGTGACCATCTGGACAATCGCCGCGAGAACCTGCGCTACTTGTGTCCGTCATGTCACAGTCAGACCGCAACCTTCTCAAAGCGACGAAGGCCCACCCAGTACAGTAGTGAAACGCGGGCCCGTACCCCAGCAGGCTAGAGGGCGCCGGCTTAGAACCGGTGTGTCGTGGGTTCAAATCCCACCGGGCCCACAGGCAAGATGAGGCCTTCACCTTCATATCGAAGGTGAAGGCCTCATCTCTGTCAGCCCACCAACTCCCGCACCACCGGCACCAGCGCCCGGAACGCCTTCCCCCGGTGGCTGATCGCGTTCTTCTCGTCGGGGGTGAGCTCCGCGCAGGTCCGGGTCTCGCCGTCCGGCTGGAGGATCGGGTCGTAGCCGAAGCCGTAGGCGCCGGCCGGGGCGGTGCGCAGGGTGCCCGTGAGGCGGCCCTCCACCACGCGTTCCGTGCCGTCGGGGAGGGCCAGGGCCGCGGCACAGGCGAAGTAGGCGCCGCGGTGCGGGGTGTCGATGTCGCCGAGCTGGGCGAGGAGCAGCTCCAGGTTGGCCCTGTCGTTGCCGTGGGCGCCTGCCCAGCGGGCGGAGAAGATGCCGGGGGCTCCGCCGAGTACGTCGACGCAGAGGCCGCTGTCGTCGGCGACGGCCGGGTGGCCGGTGGCCCGGGCCAGGGCGTGGGCCTTGAGGAGCGCGTTCTCGGCGAAGGTGACGCCGGTCTCCTTGACGTCGGGGACGTCGGGGTACGCGTCCGCGCCGACGAGGTCGTGGGTCAGGCCCGCGTCGGCGAGGATCGCGTGGAGTTCGGTGATTTTCCCGGCGTTGCGGGTGGCGAGGATCAGGCGCGTCATGCGTCGATTATCGCCGCCCGGTCAGGGGGTGCAGACCTTGCCGATCTCGGTGGCGGCGTCGGTGACGGGGGTGATGTCGGGGGTGGCGTCGCCCTTGTCGATGGAGTCCCGGACGTTGGTGACGCCGGCCTGGAGGTCGTCGACGGCCTTGCTGAGGTCGGCGTTGTCCGTGGTGTCGCCGAGGTCCTTGAGTTCCTTGTCGATCTGGTCCAGGGATTCGGACGCCTGGGTCGGGTCGTCGGAGGCGGTGGATACCGCCTGCTGGAGGTTGCCGACGCTGGTGGCGATGGCGTCGGCGGTGCGGACGCAGTCGAGGGCCTTGTCGACGGCGCCGCAGCCGACGGCCGCGGTGAGGGTCAGCAGGGTGGCCGTGACGGCGAGTGCGGTGCGTTGGTGGCGGCGCGAGGCCATGGTGCGGTCCCTCCCCGGGGGCGGATACGTGGACGGACGCACGGTTCGACCCGTGCGCCCGTATCCGCTACGACGCCGTGCGCTGCGTATTTGGTTGCTTCTTTACCTGTCTTTACTCGCCGAGTGTGCGGGCGAGCGCCTCTTCCTGGAGCTTGGCGAGGTCGGTGCAGCCGGCGGTGGCGAGGTCGAGGAGGGCGTTGAGCTCGTCGCGGTCGAAGGGCTCGGCCTCGGCGGTGCCCTGGACCTCGACGAAGCGGCCGTCGCCGGTGCAGACGACGTTCATGTCGGTCTCGGCGCGGACGTCCTCCTCGTAGCAGAGGTCGAGGAGGGGGGTGCCGTCGACGATGCCGACGCTGATCGCGGCGACGGTGCCGGTGAGGGGCTTGCGGCCGTGCTTGACGATCTTCTTGCCCTGGGCCCAGGCGATGGCGTCGGCGAGGGCGACGTAGGCACCGGTGATGGCGGCGGTGCGGGTGCCTCCGTCGGCCTGGAGGACGTCGCAGTCGAGGACGATGGTGTTCTCGCCGAGGGCCTTGTAGTCGATGACGGCGCGGAGCGAGCGGCCGATGAGACGGCTGATCTCGTGGGTGCGCCCGCCGATCTTGCCGCGTACGGATTCGCGGTCGCCGCGGGTGTTGGTCGAGCGGGGCAGCATGGAGTACTCGGCGGTGACCCAGCCCTCGCCGCTGCCCTTGCGCCAGCGCGGGACGCCTTCGGTGACGGAGGCGGTGCAGAAGACCTTGGTGTCGCCGAAGGAGACGAGTACGGAGCCTTCGGCGTGCTTGCTCCATCCGCGTTCGATGGTGACGGGGCGGAGCTGTTCGGGGGTGCGGCCGTCGATACGAGACATGGCGTCGAGCCTATCGGCTGAGAGGGCCGGGTCCGTTCGGGTGTGGGGCGGGTGCACGGCAGGCCCCGCTCCGTGCCGGTCGGGGGCGGAGCGGGGCCTGCGCGTGGGATCGTGGTGGGCCGGCTGGGTCAGCCGGTCACATCATGTCTTCGATGTCGGCGGCGATGGGGTCGGCGTCGGTGCCGATGACGACCTGGATCGCGGTGCCCATCTTGACGACGCCGTGGGCTCCGGCGGCCTTGAGCGCGGCTTCGTCGACCTTGCTGGGGTCGTGGACCTCGGTGCGGAGGCGGGTGATGCAGCCTTCGATCTCGTCGATGTTCTCGATACCGCCGAGCCCGGCGACGATCTTCTCAGCCTTGCTGGCCATGTCCTTCTCCCTGGTCTGTACGTGCGTGGGGCGGCCCACCGTGGGTCCGTTTCGTCACGGTAACGCACGGTTGGCCCACCTTCACGGGCGGGTAACCGCGCTGTCCCCCATGATGACGATCACCGGCGCCCTGCCTTCCGACGGGGTTCCGCACCGTATCGCAACTGGTCTACACCAGTATGCGCGCACCTCCAAACCTCACGCGTGCCGGGAGGATCGCCGATGAGTTCGAGCGCGGCTGCAGCACCGCAGCGGAAGTGGTGGAACGGGCCGGTCCAGGGCTTGCAGAAGGTCGGCCGGAGCCTCCAGCTGCCGGTGGCCGTGCTGCCGGCTGCGGGCCTCCTGGTCAGCCTGGGCAACCTCTTCGACTCCTCGCTGCACGGCGCCTTCTGGGACAAGTTCGCGAAGGTCCTCCTCAACGGCGGGACGGCGATCCTCGACGGCGAGGTAGGGCTTCCCCTCCTCTTCTGCATCGGGGTCGCGATCGGCTTCGCGAAGAAGGCGGACGGCTCGACCGCACTGGCCGCCGTGGTCGGCTTCCTCGTCTACCGGGGGGTGCTGGCGGCCTTCCCGGTGGACGACTCGGTGACCGAGGCGACGCCGGACGGGGTGCCGCAGAACCCGGGGGTCCTGGGCGGCATCATCATCGGGCTGCTGACCGCCGTGGTCTGGCAGCGCTACCACCGCACGAAGCTGGTCGACTGGCTCGGCTTCTTCAACGGGCGCCGCCTGGTGCCGATCCTGATGGCGTTCCTCTGCGTGGTCCTGGGTGTGCTGTTCGGCCTGCTGTGGCAGCCGGTGGGCGACGCGCTGACCTGGTTCGCCAAGCAGCTGATCGATCTGGGTGCCTGGGGCGCGGCGATCTTCGGTTTCGCGAACCGGCTGCTGATCCCGATCGGCATGCACCAGTTCCTGAACACCTTCTTCTGGTTCCAGGCGGGCGAGTTCACCGGGTCCGACGGCGGCACGGTCCAGGGCGACATCTCCCGCTTCTTCGCCGGGGACCCGTCGGCGGGTCAGTTCACCTCGGGCTTCTTCCCGATCATGATGTTCGGCCTCCCGGCCGCGGCCCTGGCGATCGCGCACACCGCACGTCCGGAGCGGCGCAAGGAGGTCTCAGGGCTGATGCTGTCCGTGGCGCTGACGTCGTTCGTGACGGGCGTGACGGAGCCCCTGGAGTTCTCGTTCCTCTTCGTCGCTCCGCTGCTGTACGGGGTGCACGCGATTCTGACCGGGGTCTCGATGGGGGTCACCTGGGCGTTCGGTGTGCACGCGGGGTTCAGCTTCTCGGCCGGGCTGATCGACTACGTCGTCAACTGGCACCTGGACACGAAACCGTGGCTGATCATCCCGATCGGGCTGTGTTTCGCGGTGATCTACTATGTGATCTTCCGGTTCGCGATCACCAAGTTCAACCTCCAGACCCCCGGGCGCGAGCCCGTCGAGGAGGAGGAGAAGATCGAGCGGGACCTCACGAAGTAGGCCCTCTCCGTCCTCCGCGCGGCCCCCGGACCCCCCGGTCCGGGGGCTTCGCCGTGTCACCCAGGGTGGCGGGCGGACTACTGCGCAAATTGAAGGTTCCTTATCTAACCCTCACCGTGCTAAAACTGGTCTACACCACTGAGTGGTCCAGACCACGCGGCCGTCTCCCGCCGCGTTCCTCGAGTCGTCGCCTCCCCGGAACCCCGTCCCCGGCGGCGCCTTGCCTACCGGAGGAAGTTCATGAGTACGGACACCGTTCCGGCCGCCCCCGCGAAGAAGCGTGGCGCCGGCGTGATGGCTGTCATGCAGCGCATCGGCCGCAGCCTGATGCTGCCCGTCGCGGTCCTGCCCGCGGCGGCGCTGCTGGTCCGGCTCGGCAATGCCGACATGCTCGGCCGCGAGTCGTTCCCCACCGTGATCACGAAGCTGGCCGGCTACATGGCCGCGGGTGGCGGCGCCATCCTCGACAACATGGCCCTGCTGTTCGCCGTCGGTATCGCCATCGGCTTCGCCAAGAAGTCGGACGGCTCGACGGCCCTCGCCGCGGTGACCGGCTACCTGGTCTTCCAGAAGGTGCTCGCCACCTTCACCGACAGCAACCTCCCGCAGGTCGCGAGCGTCGCCGACGGCAAGGTCGTCATGAGCGACGCGCCCGTCAACGCGGGTGTGCTCGGCGGTGTCGTGATGGGCATAGTCGTGGCCCTGCTGTACCAGAAGTTCTACCGGACGAAGCTGCCCGACTGGGCGGGCTTCTTCAGCGGCCGTCGCCTGGTCCCGATCCTCTCCGCCTTCGCGGGCCTGGTCATCGGTATCGTCTTCGGTCTCATCTGGCCGGTGCTCGGCACGGGTCTGCACAACTTCGGTGAGTGGCTGGTCGGTTCCGGCGCGGTCGGCGCGGGCATCTTCGGTGTCGCCAACCGTGCGCTGATCCCCGTCGGCATGCACCACCTGCTGAACTCCTTCCCGTGGTTCCAGGCCGGCGAGTACAACGGCGCCCACGGCGACATCGCCCGCTTCCTCGCAGGCGACCCGAACGCCGGACAGTTCATGACCGGCTTCTTCCCGATCATGATGTTCGCCCTCCCGGCGGCCTGCCTGGCGATCGTCCACTGCGCCCGCCCGGAGCGCCGCAAGGTCGTCGGCGGCATGATGTTCTCGCTCGCGCTGACCTCGTTCGTCACCGGTGTGACCGAGCCGATCGAGTTCACGTTCATGTTCATCGCCCCGGTGCTGTACGCGATCCACGCGGTACTGACCGGTGTCTCCATGGCACTGACCTGGGCGCTCGGCATGAAGGACGGGTTCGGCTTCTCCGCCGGCCTGGTCGACTTCCTGCTGAACCTGGGCATCGCGTCGAAGCCCTGGCTGCTGGTGCTCGTCGGCCTCTGCTTCGCGGCGGTCTACTACGTGGTCTTCCGTTTCGCCATCACGAAGTTCAACCTTCCGACGCCGGGCCGTGAGTCCGACGAGGAGCTCGCCGAGCTCCAGAAGGCCGAGGCCAAGTAGTCCGGCCGCCTCCACAGCACGGCGAAGCCCCGTTCCCTGCGCAGGGAACGGGGCTTCGCCGTGCTGTGGCCGGTTCCTAGATCTCGTACACCGCGCCGGGGACGGCCAGGTCGACCGGGCCGTCGTAGACCTCGCGGGCGTCGGCGAGGTTGCGGTCGGCGTCGGTCCACGGCGGGATGTGGGTGAGGACGAGGCGTCCCGCCCCGGCGCGGGCGGCGTACTCGCCTGCCTCGCGGCCGTTGAGGTGGAGGTCCGGGATGTCCTCCTTGCCGTGGACGAACGACGCTTCGCAGAGGAACAGGTCGGAGCCCTCGGCGAGTTCGGCCAGCGCCTCGCAGGTGCCGGTGTCGCCCGAGTAGGTGAGGGTGCGTCCGCCGTGCTCGACCCTGATGCCGAAGGTGTCGACGGGGTGGCGCAGCTTCTCCGTGCGGACCGAGAAGGGGCCGATCTCGAACGATCCGGACTTCAGCGTGTGGAAGTCGAAGACCTCGCTCATCGCATGGTCGGACGGGGTGTCGGCGTGGGCCGTGGTGAGCCGCTGCTCGGTGCCCTCCGGGCCGTACACGGGGACGGCGGCGGGGCGTCCGCCGTCGAAGCGGTAGTACCGGACGACGAAGTACGCGCACATGTCGATGCAGTGGTCGGCATGGAGGTGACTGAGGAAGATGGCGTCGAGGTCGTAGAGACCTACGTGGCGCTGCAGCTCGCCGAGGGCGCCGTTGCCCATGTCGAGGAGCAGCCGGAAGCCGTCGGCCTCTACGAGGTAGCTCGAGCATGCCGAACCCGGTGAGGGGAACGAGCCGGAGCTGCCGACGACGGTGAGCTTCATGGAGCGTGAACCTCCGAGGCGTGGGAACGGGGAGGGTTCGTGCGGTCCGTCGAGCGTAAGGCGCGAAACCGCTGGTCGCTCCTCCACGGCCTGCCGTTGTGGGGGAACTCACCTGTGGTGTCACCGGTTCGATGGAAGGCCGGGTGCCGTGCGGCGCGCCGGTACGGTCGGTGCATGAATTCGTGGTGGTGGGCGGCACTGGCCGTCGTTGTCCTGCTGGCGCTCGTGGCGACGGTCTCCGATGCGCGGGGGCGTGGTGGGCGTGGTCCGCGGCGTCCGGGTGGGCGGACGCGTCCGCCGGGGCGTGCTCCGGAGCGGAAGAGGGGGCGGCCGCACGGGGAGCCGCGGCCCGGGGAGATCTGGTGGGCGGACGTGCCGTTCGAGGACGGGCCGGGCTCGAAGGACCGGCCGTGTCTGGTCCTGTCGGTGCGGGGCGGTACGGCGGTCGTCGTCAAGATCACCAGCAAGCACCATGAGGAGCGTCCGGGGGTGATCGCGCTGCCCGCGGGTTCGGTGGGGGACGCGCGGGGCCGGCGGAGTTATCTGGAGACGGACGAGCTGCGGGATGTCGCGCTGTCGGGGTTCCGGCGGAAGGCGGGCGAGCTGGACCGGGAGGTGTGGGGCCGGGTACGGGATCTGGGGTGAGCGTGCGGGAGGCGCGGGACGGGGTGTGTTCCCGTCCCGCGCCTCCTGTGCGCGTGGCCGCCGTTCCCGGGTCGGGCCGGTGGGTGTGTCAGGCCCAGAGCTGGCCCTGCAGGGTTTCGATGGCGGCTTCTGTCGTCGGGGCGGTGTACACGCCGGTGGACAGGTACTTCCAGCCGCCGTCCGCGACGACGAAGACGATGTCGGCGGTCTCCCCGGCCTTGACGGCCTTGCGGCCGACGCCGATGGCGGCGTGGAGTGCGGCGCCGGTGGAGACGCCCGCGAAGATCCCTTCCTGCTGGAGGAGCTCGCGGGTGCGGGTGACGGCGTCGGCGGAGCCGACGGAGAAGCGGGTGGTGAGGACGGAGGCGTCGTAGAGCTCGGGGACGAAGCCTTCGTCGAGGTTGCGCAGGCCGTAGACGAGGTCGTCGTAGCGGGGTTCGGCGGCGACGACGCTGACGTCGGGCTTGTTCTCCCGGAGGTAGCGGCCGACGCCCATGAGGGTGCCGGTGGTGCCGAGGCCGGCCACGAAGTGCGTGATGGAGGGGAGGTCGGTGAGGATCTCCGGTCCGGTGGTGGCGTAGTGCGCACCGGCGTTGTCGGGGTTGCCGTACTGGTAGAGCATGACCCAGTCGGGGTGCTCGGCCGAGAGCTCCTTGGCGACGCGGACGGCCGTGTTGGAGCCGCCCGCCGCCGGGGAGGAGATGATCTCGGCGCCCCACATGGTGAGGAGGTCGCGCCGTTCCTGCGAGGTGTTCTCCGGCATGACGCAGACGATGCGGTAGCCCTTGAGGGTGGCCGCCATGGCGAGCGAGATGCCGGTGTTGCCGCTGGTGGGTTCGAGGATGGTGCAGCCGGGTGTCAGCCGGCCGTCCTTCTCCGCCTGCTCGACCATGTGGAGCGCGGGGCGGTCCTTGATCGAGCCGGTGGGGTTGCGGTCCTCGAGCTTGGCCCAGATGCGGACGTCCTCGGACGGGGACAGCCGCGGGAGGCGGACCAGTGGGGTGTTGCCCACGGCCGCCAGCGGGGAGTCGTACCGCATCAGCGCATGCCGCCGGCGACGGCCGGGAGGATGGTGACGTTGTCGCCGTCGGAGAGCTTCGTGGAGATGCCGTCGAGGAAGCGGACGTCCTCGTCGTTGAGGTAGACGTTCACGAAGCGGCGGAGCTGCTCGCCGTCGACGATGCGCTCACGGATGCCGTTGTGGCGGGTCTCCAGGTCGGCGAGGAGGTCGGCGAGGGTGTCCCCGTTGCCTTCGACGGCCTTGGCGCCGTCGGTGTAGGTGCGGAGGATGGTCGGGATGCGGACCTCGATGGCCATGGCGTGGGCTCCTGTCGAAAGCGGGGAGGGTGGCGTGGGGCGCGCGTCTGTGTGCCCCCGCGCGGGGGTGGTGCGTACGTGGTGCGCTCGGACCGCGGCTCAGGCCGGGCGGTTCACGGGCAGGCGGCAGCCGGACACATCGCGCTGGAAAGCCTGCACAGGTCGACGTGCAGCCGCGCGACGAGCAGCATGCCCGGCGTCTTGTCGCTCACGTCATGGGGAACCATGGGCTCATCGTATCGATTCCCGACCGGGTTTCCGGAGTGTGATTCCACATCGTGGATGGTGAGCGTTCGCCATGTGGGCAGACGGTGGGGCGGCGGGGTTTCCGGAGCCGCCCCGCGCGTCAGACCGCGGCGGGATAGGCCTCGACGATCTCGACCTCCTCCTCGGTGATCTCGCCGTCCTGGATGCGGTAGGAGCGGAACTGGAAGGGGCCTTCGTCGTCGGTGTCCGCGGTGGAGACCAGGACGTAGTGGGCGCCGGGTTCGTTGGCGTACGTGAGGTCGGTGCGGGAGGGGTAGGCCTCGGTCGCCGTGTGGGAGTGGTAGATGATCACCGGCTCCTCGTCGCGGTCGTCCATCTCGCGGTAGAGCTTCAGCAGGTCCCCGGAGTCGAATTCGTAGAACGTGCGCGAGCGCGCGGCGTTCAGCATGGGGATGAAGCGTTCCGGCCGGTCCGTTCCGGCCGGGCCGGCGACCACTCCGCACGCCTCGTCGGGGTGGTCCGCGCGGGAGTGCGCGACGATCTGGTCGTAGAGCGCCTGGGTAAGGGTCAGCATGGCGCCCAGGATAAGCAGAGGGCCCCCGCGTACCGAGGAGTGGTACGCGGGGGCCCGGATGCCGGACAGGGCCGTTGGGGCGGCTGTGTCCTGGGGCTGCCGTCGCGCGGGTCAGCGCTTGGCGAAGGCCTTGTTGTCGGGGTTGCGCGCCTTGAGGACCAGGTAGGAGACGCCGAGGATGACGCCCCACAGCGGTGCGCAGTACAGCGAGATCCTGGCGTCCTTGTCGATGGCCATCATGACGATGACGAGGCCGATGAACGCGAGGGCGAACCAGCTGCTGAAGGGCGCTCCGGGTGCCTTGAAGCTGGACTGGGGCAGTTCGCCGCGGTCGGCCTTGGCGCGGAAGCGGATCTGGCAGACGAGGATCATGATCCAGGCCCACATGCCGGAGATGGTCGCGAAGGAGACGACGTAGTTGAACGCGTCGCCGGGCCACTGGTAGTTGATCCAGACGCCGACGAGCATCAGCGCGGCGGAGAAGGTGGTGCCGACGAGCGGGAGGCCGTTCTTCGTCAGCTTGGTGAAGGCCTTCGGACCCTGGCCGTTGATCGCGAGGTCACGCAGCATGCGGCCGGTGGAGTACATGCCGGAGTTGCAGGAGGAGAGCGCGGCGGTGAGCACGACGAAGTTCACGATGGCGGCACCGATGCCGAGGCCCATCTCCTCGAACGCGGCGACGAACGGCGAGACACCCGGCTTGAAGGTGCTCCAGGGGACCACCGAGAGGATCATGATCAGCGCGCCGACGTAGAAGACGGCGATGCGCCACGGCACGGTGTTGATGGCCTTGGGCAGGACGGTCTTGGGGTCCTTGGACTCCCCGGCGGTGACTCCGACGAGCTCGACGGCGAGGAACGCGAACATCACGATCTGGAGGGTCATCAGCGTGCCGCCGATGCCCTGGGGGAAGAAGCCGCCGTCGTTCCAGAGGTTGGCGACGGTCGCGGTGTCACCGGCGTCGGAGAAGCCGACGGTGAGCACGCCGGCACAGATGAGGATCATGCCGAGGATCGCGGTGACCTTGACCATGGAGAACCAGAACTCGAGCTCACCGAAGAGCTTCACCGAGATCAGGTTGGCGCCGTAGAGAATGACGGTGAAGACCAGTGCGGACAGCCATTGCGGGATATCCCACCAGTACGTCATATAGGTGGCTGCCGCGGTGACTTCGGTGATTCCGGTGACGACCCAGAAGAGCCAGTACGTCCATCCGGTCACGAATCCGAAGAAGGGGCCGAGGAATTCGCGTGCGTACTCCGAGAAGGAGCCCGACACCGGGCGGTACATGAGGAGTTCGCCCAGGGCGCGCATGATGAAGAAGATGACCAGGCCCGCGATGGCGTAGGCGAGGATGAGGCTGGGTCCGGCCCTGTCGATGGCCTTGCCCGCGCCGAGGAAGAGTCCTGTGCCGATGGCTCCGCCGATGGCGATCATCTGGATCTGGCGGGCTCCCAGGCCACGCTGGTAGCCCTCGCCCGCCGGGGCGTCGACGGCCTTCGGGCCGTCCGCCTGTCCGTTGTCGACCTGCGCCGATGTCATGGTGGTGCGCCTTTCTCCACGCCGATCCGCGCCGTCCTCGGCGTCGGATCAGGTCCTGATCCCCCCGGATATGGATGGAGTGCCGCCGGCGTTCGGCCGGCTTGTAGCGCCCCCGGGGACAGGGGTGGCGTCCCCGGGCGGTCGTGAAGATTTATCACGGCCGCCCGGGCGACCCGACGGACATTATGTGGCGCACGCCACAGGAAAAAGCGGACAAGCGTTTCCAGGCGCTGCAAAGAACGCCGTTCAGGTGACGGGATCGTTATTCGGATTTGAGCATCCGTTGAGCGAACCCGGGGACCCGGCGAACTTCAGTCGGGCATCAGCGTTTCGATGAGGGTTTCCTGGAGCGCGCCCAGCCAGAGATAGGCCATGACCATGGGCTTGCGGGGGTCGCTGTCCGGGAGCCGGTAGAGCGATCCGTCCTGGCCCTCGTCCTCGTCGGACACCTCGAGACGGGTGCCGATGGTGAGCCGGAGGTCGTTGAGGGAGCCCAGCCAGTGGCGGCACTCGTCGGCGGCGAGGGAGAGCACCGCGCCGTCGTCGGGTACGGGTGCGAGCGCGTCGAGCGAGCGGACGACGGCGAGGGCGTCCTCACGCTTGCGGGTGCGCAGGTCGTTCTCGGTGAAGCGGCGGAACTCGGCGGACGCCTCGCGCAGCTCCTTGTCCTCGTCCCCGTACGCCTCGGGGAAGAGCCGGGCCAGCGCCGGGTCGGAGGGCGGTTCGCTCGGCCCTTCCGCGAAGAGCGCGGCGAGCGGGTCCTCCCCCTCGGCGGGTTCGGCACCGGGGCCGATCAGTTCGAGCAGCTGGACGGCGAGGGAGCGCAGGATGGCGACCTCGACCTCGTCGAGTGCGACGGACGCGCCGCCGCCTGGGGTGGCCTCGAAGTGGCCGGCCATGAATTCTCCGATGGTGGGTCGGACGGAGGGCAGCGGTGGTGGGTCAATTGCGGTCCTGGGTCAGCGTGGCCCAGAGTCCGTATCCGTGCATGGCCTGGACGTCGCGTTCCATCTCCTCGCGGCTGCCGCTGGAGACGACCGCGCGGCCCTTCTGGTGGACGTCGAGCATCAACTTGTGCGCCTTGTCCTTGGAGTAGCCGAAGTAGGCCTGGAAGACATAGGTCACGTAGCTCATGAGGTTGACCGGGTCGTTGTGCACCAGCGTCACCCACGGGACATCGGGCTCTGGGACGACGAAGGTCTCCTCGGCCGATTCGGGACGTTCGATCTCTACGGGGGAAGCAACGCTCACCCACCCCATGCTGCCACCAGAGAGGGGCCCGCGCACAAACGGCGCCCCCATCTCGTCACTTTGACGAATAGGGAGTAGCATCCCCGGCATGAACTCAGCGGACCTTGGGCGACGGGTCGGTGTGCCGTCGACCGCACTCTTCACCGACCAGTACGAGCTCACGATGGTGCAGGCCGCACTGAAGGCGGGCACGGCGGACCGGCGCTCCGTCTTCGAGGCCTTCACCCGCAGGCTGCCCGAGGGGCGGCGCTACGGCGTCGTCGCGGGCACCGGGCGCGTGCTCGACGCGGTGGAGAACTTCCACTTCGACGACGAGATGCTCGCCTTCCTGCGCGACCAGGACATCGTGGACGCCTCCACCGTCGACTGGCTGGCGGACTACCGCTTCAGCGGCGACATCTGGGGCTACCCGGAGGGCGAGGTCTACTTCCCGGGCTCCCCGCTCCTGCGGGTGGAGGGCTCCTTCGCCGAGTGCGTGCTGCTGGAGACCGTGATCCTGTCGATCCTGAACCACGACTCGGCGATCGCGGCCGCCGCGTCCCGGATGTCGGCCGCCGCGGGCGGACGCCGGCTCATCGAGATGGGCGCCCGGCGCACGCACGAGCTGTCGGCGGTGGCGTCGGCCCGTGCCGCGTACATCGGCGGCTTCCACACCACCTCGGACCTCGCCGCGGGCTTCCGCTACAACATCCCGACGGTCGGGACGAGCGCGCACGCCTTCACCCTGCTGCACGACAGCGAGCGGGACGCGTTCCAGGCCCAGGTGGACTCGCTGGGCCGGGGCACCTCGCTGCTGGTCGACACCTACGACGTGACCGAGGCGGTCCGTACGGCGGTGGAGATCGCGGGCCCGGAGCTCGGGGCCGTACGGATCGACTCGGGCGACCTGCTGCTCGTCGCGCACCGGGTGCGTCAGCAGCTGGACGAGCTGGGTGCCACGGAGACGAAGATCGTGGTGACCTCCGACCTGGACGAGTACGCGATCGCCTCGCTGGCCGCCGCCCCGGTCGACGCGTACGGCGTGGGCACGCAGCTGGTGACCGGCAGCGGGCACCCGACGTGCTCCATGGTCTACAAGCTGGTGGCGCGTGCGCGGTCCGCGGATCCGGCCGATCCGCTGCTGCCGGTGGTGAAGAAGTCGCTGGGTGCGAAGTCGTCGAAGGGCGGCCGCAAGTGGGCGGCGCGCCGGCTGGACGAGTACGGGGTCGCGGAGGCGGAGGTGATCGGCACCGGTGACGTCCCGGCGGAGCTGGCCGACCGGCAGCTCCTGGTGGAGCTGGTCAAGGGCGGCGAGGTCGTCGCCCGGGAGCCGCTGGAGGCCGCTCGGGAGCGCCACAGCGCGGCACGCGCCGGGCTGCCGATGTCGGCGATGCAGCTGTCGCGCGGGGAGCCGGTGCTGCCGACGGAGTACGTCTGAGGTCCTCGGGGTACACGAAGGACCTGCCCACCCCGTCCCCGGGCGCCGGTCCGGTTCCGGGGAGCCCGCCCGACGGTGCTCCCCGGGACCGGCGCCGCACCGCCGGGCGGGCCAAGGGGAGAGCCGATGCGTGCACCCCCTCCCGCAGGGTGCGCCGAGTCTCTAGGCTCGGTGGCATCCCCACCGCCACGGTCCGCAGAACACGCCGAACCCCCACCGAAGGACAACCGTCATGCATCGCGCCTTGATCGTCGTCGACGTTCAGAACGACTTCTGCGAGGGTGGCAGCCTCGCGGTGGCGGGCGGCGCCGATGTCGCCGCCGCCATCACCGACCTGATCGGCGACGCCCAGCCCGGCTACAGCCACGTCGTGGCCACCCGGGACCACCACATCGATCCCGGTGACCACTTCTCCTCGGCCCCCGACTTCGAGCGCTCCTGGCCGCCGCACTGCGTCGCCGGCACGGAGGGTGTGGGCTTCCACCCCAATTTCGCCCCCGCGGTCGCCTCCGGGGCGATCGACACCGTCTTCGACAAGGGTGCGTACACCGCGGCGTACAGCGGGTTCGAGGGCGTCGACGAGAACGGCACCGGGCTCGCCCAGTGGCTGCGGGACCGTTCCGTCACCGCGGTCGACGTGGTCGGCATCGCCACGGACCACTGTGTGCGGGCCACCGCCCTGGACGCCGCCCGCGAGGGTTTCGCCACGCATGTGCTGCTGGACCTGACGGCCGGTGTCGCCGAGGGGACCACGGCGCGGGCCCTGGAGGAGCTGCGCACCGCGGGTGTGGAGCTGTCGGGCAAGCCGGTCGTCTGAGTCCCCCGCGGGCGCGGTCCAGGTGCGCTTCGCGCCGGGCGTGCCGCGCTCAGGCCGCCGGGCGGGCGGGTCCGGCGTATCCGGCGGACCCCAGCAGTGCCCGTATGGGGTGCCAGAGCTCCTGGCCGGTCTGGGGAGCGGTGCGCCAGAGCAGACCGTCCGGGTGGTGCAGGACCGCCGTGACCTCGTCCGGGGTCGGCGGCTGGGCGTTGCCCCTGAGGTAGACGGCGCGCATGCCGAGGTTGCGCAGCCTGGTCAGGGCGCGCGCCCGGTTCGCGGCGTGCACCAGCACCCGGACCTGTGCTCCGGGCCCCGCTCCGGCCGCCGGGCCGTTCAGGGTGAGTGCCACCACCACGGTGCCGTTGGGCAACCTGCAGAAACCTCCGCCTGCCATGCTTCGCGCTCCCCCCCGTAAGACTTCGTGTCAATAAGGATCCGGTAGGACGCACCTAAACACGATCGGCCGCCGCCCGCTAGAGGGCGACGGCCGATCATGCTGTGACCTGGCTCTTTATCGACTACTTGCCCGAGGGGCCGACCTTCACGGTCATCGTCGAGCCGCTGAGCGGCTCGTTCACGATGGAGATCCGGGTGTTGGTGTCAGAAACCTTGACGCTTCCGGTCGGGTTCTCCTCGTACCAGTAGGTGCCCTTGCGGTCGTCGAAGACCGGGACGCCCAGCGACGGCTTGATCTTCAGCGCGACATCCGCGTTGTGCAGCGTGAAGCCCTTGTTCGGGTACCAGCTGAACGGCGCGTCGAAAGGCTGGATCTTGTTGCGCAGGAGCGAGCCGTTCGTCCACTTCAGCGGCTTGGCGTGGGAGTCCACCGGAAGGATCAGGCCCTGTCCGGGGTGCGCGGACGTGTTGTTGTCCTTCTGGGAGGTGTCCCAGAGCCACACCATCAGGCCGTTCTGGTACGAGTAGTGCTCGACCCAGTCCGGACGGGTGGTGGAGAAGCCGAAGTTGTACGGGCCGACCTCGAGGGTCTTGTCGTACGAGACGTACTGGCGGTTCTCGGCGATGTAGTACTGCGGGTAGTCGTTGGTGAACGACTCACCGATCCGCGAGAAGCCCTTGGCGGTCCATCCGTTGTCGTCGCCCTCGGCGTCGTCGGCGAAGAGGACGGCGCCGTCGGCGGTGACGGTGATGGCGTCGGCGGTGAAGCCCTTGCCGCCCGCGCCGCCGTCCGTCTGGTAGCGGAAGCGCAGGTCGATCTTCTTGCCCGCGTAGGCGTTCAGCGGGTACGAGAGCTTCTTGACCGCGCCGGAGACGTCGGTCAGGGCCGGCTTGTCGCTGGCGTCACGCGGGATGGCCTTGCCGTCCGCCGTGCCGTCGAGCGGGGTCCAGCTGGTGCCGCCGTTGTCCGAGACCTCGGTGTAGAGGTAGTCGTAGTCGGCCTCGATGTCGTACCAGCCGGACAGGTCCAGCGACGCGGAGGTCCTGCCGGTCAGGTCGACCGAGCGCGTCAGGGTGTTCGACAGGTCGTCGCCCATGTCGCTCCACCACTGCTTCGAGCCCTGCGCGGGCTTCGTCACCGTGGTGGTGACTTCCTTCTCGGGCAGCTCGACGACGAGCGCCTGCTTGTCCTTGGTGTTGTACTCCGACACACCCAGCTTGTGCGTCGACCTCGTCGCGGCCTTGGCCGTGTCGTAGTCGAGCCAGCCGAGCTGCAGCTTGTCCCAGGCGGTCATGTCGCCGGGGAGGTTGCCGATCTCGCCCTTGCCGGTGCCGAGCCAGGAGCCCGCCGACATCAGCGACCAGAAGCCGACCGAGTTCTCGCCGCCGCCGGACGTGTCGTACAGGTCCGGGAGGCCGAGGTCGTGGGCGTACTCGTGGGCGAACACGCCCAGGCCGCCGTTCTCGGGCTGCGCGGTGTAGTCGCCGACCCAGATGCCCGTGTCGCCGACCTGGGCGCCGCCGGCCTTGTTGTTCGCGGGGCCCGTCGCACCGGCGTTGGTGCCGTAGGCGTACCAGCGGTGCGCCCAGATGGCGTCGGTGCCCTCGGCGCCGCCGCCCGCGGACTCGTCCTCGCCGGCGTGGACCAGCTGGAAGTGGTCGATGTAGCCGTCGGGCTCGTTGAAGTCGCCGTCGCCGTCGAAGTCGTAGCGGTCCCACTGGTCGTACTGCGCCAGGTCGGCCTTGATCTGGGCCTGCGTGCGGCCCTTGGCCTTCTGGTCGGCGACCCAGGCGTTGACGCCGTCGCGGACCGCGTCCCAGACGTTGGCGCAGTTGGTCGAACCGCAGTAGTTCGAGCCGTAACGGGCCTCGTTGTAAGGGACCTTGACCCAGTCGGAGACCTCGCCGTCGACGGAGTAGCGCCCGGAGGACGTCTTCTCGTAGTACGTCTTGAGCGAGTCCTTGCCCTTGCCCTCACCGAAGTAGAGGTCCTGGAAGTGGGCCTGGTCGTAGTCGGCCTGCCAGGCGGTGCTGTTGTCCTTCGCCGGGTCCGGCTCGGCTATCCGGTTGTGCAGCGGGCCGGGCGTGCCGCCGTACTTCTTGACCGGGGGCTTCGGGCCGTCGCCGTCGGGGTCGAACATCGTGGTGTCGTCGACCTGGTCGCCGAACTCCACGAGGATCGTGAAGATCTTGTCGGTCTTCTCCCGGCCGAGCTCGACGTACTTGCTCTTGCCGAGCTTGACGACCTTGGAACCGCCCTTGGCGGTCACCTTCTTGTCCCCGGACAGGACCTGCTCCAGCGCGGCCTGACGCTGGGCGTCCTGCTCCTTGCTGAAGGGGCCTTCCAGGTCGTGCTCGTGCGCCTTGGCCGGTGCGGGGTCGCGCCGGTCCACGGTGGTGGCGCCGGATGCCGGCGCCCTGTCGTCCGCCTGCGCCGTGGCGAAGGCGGAGGCCGTCGCGGCGGTGGCGGCCAGGCATACGGCTACGGCGGTTGCGCGCAGCGCCCGTCTCTGAGTGGTCACTTGATGCAGTCCTCCCCGGCGTTCGCGTCCGCGGCCAGGGGTGATCACGGGGCCGCGCGCGTTCAACGCGTCACAAGTGACGACATTTGATCGGAGTTATGAGAGAAAAGACAGACCTTGACTTGCACACACCAAGTGCACTATGCGGGAGTCGTCTTCCGGTATCCGGACGTGGCTCACGGGCCCTTCGATCCGTCAACCGGCGCGTCCGGAGCCCTTGTCGGCAGGAGCGTGACTCAGTGCGCCCCCCGTGCACCGGTACCGAGGGTTAGGTCACGCTTACTGCCGGTTCCTCACGGGCATCCACCGTCGTAGAGTCGATTGACAGTGCGAACGTGTTGAGAGACTTCCCTATCCGACGCCCCGAGGACGGATACCGCCATGCCGCGTCCGACTGCCGCACAGTACTCCTACGGTTCGGCCACCGTCGTCTTCTCCGCCCTCGCCATGCTGCTGCTGTTCCGCACGGAGTCCGGCATCGGTGTCGCCGCCGTCGGGACCGCGGCGATGGTGCTGGGCCTGCTGGTGGCCATGGCCCTCCCGGCCCGCACGAGGCCGGTCCGGAGAGCGACGCCGCCGCCCACCGCCGCCCGCACGCACCGCACGATCGAGGACATCGAGATCGCCGCCGCTCAGCGCCGGCACGTCGGTGAGCACTCACTGCGCCGCTGAGGAACGGCCGCTCACGGGACGCTGACCACCACGGTCTTGCCCGCCTTGTCCTGCAGGCCCTGCCGGTAGGGCTTGTCGGTGAACATCAGCACGATGTTGATCAGCCACCACAGGCACGGGCAGCACAGCAGCGCCGGGAGCCAGAGCACCACGGCACGCATCAGCGAGGAGCTCGTGTCGGGGACCGAGCCGTCGTTGAGCATCGCGACGCGCATCTTCAGCAGCCGCTTGCCCGGCGTCCGGCCGTCCTTGTGGGTGAAGTACGTGTCGTAGGTGACGTACACCACCAGACCGATCAGCGACCAGACGAGCTGGTGGCCGGTGTAGGCGTTGCCCACCGCGTTGCCGAAGTCGTCGTTGCCGTCGTCCGAGACGTCGACCGCACCGCCGAAGGGCAGCGAGATCAGGTACAGCGGGATCGAGATGATGAGGAAGTCGATCAGCCGCGCGAGGATCCGCTTGCCCGGTTCGGCGAGCGGCGGCATGCCGGCCAGCGGATCGGCACCGCCGTAGGGCCCACCGCCGCCGTACGGGTCGTTCGGCGGCGGGGGCGGAGGCGGCCCGCTGTCGTAGGGCGAACCGCTCGGAGGTCCCTGCGGCGGCCTCTTCGAGAAGGGGTCGTCGTCAGGGGGCGGAGGCGGTGGTTCAGTGCTCATGGGGGCAGTGCACCCCGGCCGGTGAAGGCCCGCAACGGCTCAGGGCCCTTCGGGGGACGGGGTGTCAGCCCACGGGCGTAAAGAGGCCCTTACCGGCCCGCGACGAAGGTGCGGGCCGCCTTGTCGTGCCAGCACTGGCGCCACGGACGGTCCACCAGGCACCAGAGCACGTTGACCACGCCGACGACGGCAAGGCCGAGCACCCCGTACACCAGCCACCGGCGCAGGGCGGCCCCCAGGCTCGGCGCGTCGTGGGACTCGATGTCCCGCACCTCGATCCCGCACAGCTTCTTGCCCAGGGTGCGGCCCCACCGGGAGGTGGGCACGGCCTCCAGGAGGAAGCCGAGGACCAGGAACGCCGCGAGCACCCCGCCGAACAGGCCGGCCGTGGTGGAGTCCAGGAGCCAGACCGTGACCGTCTCACCGGACGTCTTCGCCGCTTCGATCTTCTCGTCGATGTGCTCCAGCGCCTGGGTGACCAGCGGGAAGCCGACCGCGCCGACGACCGCGCCGAGGACGACCGTGTCCACGATCCGTGCGGCCAGCCGCTTGCCGAGTGCCGCGGGCCTGGCGGACGCCTGGGACCGTGCGAGCTGCTGGAAGGGGTCGTCCGCCACGGGTTTCCAGGGCACGACGGGCTGCTGCTGCTCCGGCCCGACGCCCTGCTGCTGCGCGAGCACGGGGCTCTGCTGCGGCAGGGGCTGCTGGGGGCGCGCGGTCTGCTCGGGCTGGGCGAGCTGGTGGACCTGCTGCGGCCAGGACGCGGATCCGCCGCCGGGGCCCGGAGTCAGAGGGGTGTTCAGCCCCTGCGGCTGCGGGGCCGGCACGGGAGCGGGCGCCGGGGCGGGGGCGGGACGCGCGGTGCCGCCGGGCTGCACGGCGCGGATCGTCAGCGTGCCGTCGTGGTGCCCGGGACCCGCGGGCTCCTCCGCACGCGGACGCGGAGGACGGTCGGCGGCGGGGCCCACCGCGCGGATCGTGACCGTACCCTCGGCCGGCGGACGGCCGCCGCTTCCGGGCCGGTCCGCGCGGATGGTCACGGTGCCGTCGGTCACCTCGTCGCTGCCGTCGCGCATACCGGGCAGGGCGCCACGCGTCGGGTCGGGGCCGGGGGGCGCGCCGTCCGCGGGGGCGGAGGCGGCGGGCGGGGCCGTGGGGCCGGACGTACGGGCCTCGGGGGTGCGGGCCTCGGGGGTACGCGGGTCCTGGCCGCCCCACGAGACGCGGTTGTCGCGGTCGCCGCCGAAGCCGGTCTGCCGGGAGGTGTCCGCCTGCCAGGCCGTCGCCGGCAGGGATCTGCCGGGTGCCGCGTCCGGCTGACCGGTTCCCGAACCGCCGTCACCGCGCGCGGTGTCCGCCCCCTCGACCTCGTCGAGGTACATCGGGCCCGTCTCGTCCACCGGGGCGGGCGGCGTCGCGGGTGTCATCCCGCCCTGGGGCGCGGGCCGGCTGGTGCCGGGGACCCACGCGGCGCCGTTCCAGTACCGGACGTATCCGGGGATGGACGGGTCGGGGTAGTAGCCCTCGCGGGGGCTTTCGTCACCGGGTGCCGGGGTTGGGGCGCTCATCACCGTGGTCCCGTATCTCTTCGAGGCCTCATACAAGGGTCCACATCTATCAGACCACCGAGCGCCCCCGGGCCCGTCCTGCCGTTTGGACCACTTTCAGGGTCCGGACAAGTTTTTCTGGGAAGTCGCGTCATAGACGTCCGGCAGGGCGCTCTCTCCTTGTGAGGACCGGTCGGAGGACCGGCCCCTACGAGCATCGGAAGGTCGTGCACCCTCATGCAGAACGCCGTGGAACGCGAGCTCGAAGTGCAACTGGTCCTGTCGCCCGAGCGGTCCGTGGCCGTGCCCGCCCGGCTGGCCTACTTCACCGACGACCCGTACGCCGTGCACATCACCTTCCACATCGGCTCCGAGTCGCCCGTGCACTGGACGTTCGCCCGGGAGCTGCTGGTGGAGGGGGCGTTCCGGCCGTGCGGGCACGGGGACGTCAGGATCTGGCCGACGAAGGTGGAGGACCGGGGCATCATCTGCGTCGCGCTCACCTCACCCGACGGCGACGCCCTGCTGGAGGTGCCGTCGGTCGCCGTCACCGCCTGGGTGGAGCGCACCCTGTGGGTGGTGCCCCCCGGGACCGAGAGCGGACTGCTGGGCCTGGACGGGGCGCTCTCCGAGCTGCTCACCCCCCTGCCGGCCGACGACCTGTGGCTGAGCGATCCCTGGTCCAAGGACGAGCAGCAGGACGGCGAGGGGTGAGCGGTGGTGCTCCGCCTCAGAACAGCTTGCCGGGGTTGAGCAGTCCGAGCGGGTCGAAGGCGGACTTGATGCCGCGCTGCAACTCAAGCCCCACCTCGCCCAGTTCGCGGGCGAGCCATTCCTTCTTCAGGACGCCGACGCCGTGTTCGCCGGTGATGGTGCCGCCCAGTTCGAGTCCGAGCGCCATGATCTCGTCGAACGACGCGCGGGCCCGGCGGGATTCGTCGGGATCCGTGTGGTCGAAGCAGACGACGGGGTGGGTGTTGCCGTCGCCCGCGTGGGCGCAGACACCGATGGTCAGCCCGAACTTCTCGGCGATCGCGGCGGTTCCCTCGATCATCGCGCCCAGCCGGGACCTCGGCACGCACACGTCGTCGATCATCGTGGCCGACTTGACGGTCTCCAGGGCGGGCAGCGCCGAGCGGCGGGCCTGCAGCAGGAGTTCGGACTCGGCGACGTCGTCGGCGGGCACGACCTCGGTGGCGCCGGACGCCTTGCAGAGCTCCCCCACGGCGGCGAGGTCCGCCGCCGGGTCGGGCGTGTCGAACGCGCAGAGCAGGAGGGCCTCGGTGGATTCGGGGAGGCCCATGGAGGCCATCGCGTTGACGGCACGTACGGTCGTACGGTCCATCAGTTCGAGGAGTGACGGGGTGTGTCCCCGCTCCATGATCCGGCACACGGCGTCGCAGGCCGCCGCCGCGGAGGGGAACTCCGCGGCGAGCACGAGCTGCTGCGGCGGCCGGGGCCGCAGTGCGAGGACGGCCTTGACGACGATGCCGAGGCTGCCCTCGGAGCCGACGAAGAGCCGGGTGAGGTCGTACCCGGCGACACCCTTCGCGGTGCGCCGCCCGGTGTTCAGCAGCCGCCCGTCGGCCAGGACGACCTCCAGGCCCAGGACGTACTCGGCGGTGACGCCGTACTTCACGCAGCACAGCCCGCCGGAGGCGGTGCCGATGTTCCCGCCGATCGTGCACATCTCCCAGCTCGACGGGTCCGGCGGGTAGTACAGCCCGAGTTCGCCGACCGCGCGGGAGAGCGTGGCGTTGACGACGCCCGGTTCGACGACCGCGATCCGGTCGACGGGGCTGATCTCCAGGATCCGGTCCATCTTGACCAGGGAGAGCACGATGCAGCCGTCGGAGGCGTTGGCCGCACCGGACAGGCCGGTCCTCGCACCCTGGGGGACGACGGGGACGCGCAGGGCGGTGGCGGTCCGCATGACGTGCTGGACCTCCTCGACCGAGCGCGGGAGCACCACGACGGCGGGCGTGCCGGCATCGCAGAAGCTCGCCATGTCGTGGGCGTACGAGGCGGTGACGTCCGGATCCGTGATCAGTGCCTCGGCGGGAAGTCCTGCGCGCAGTCGTTCGAGGAGTGCGTCCATGATCCGAGCCTGGCACCCGGGGCCAATGGTGTGAACCCGTCTGCGTCGGCCGTCACGGAGCGCGATGCGATCTTCGTACTGACGCAGAGTGATGGTCATGGATGCCAAGCCGCAGCAGAACCCGGAGCCGCCCTACTCCACCCTGCCGCCCCAGGGTGCGACGTCCGTCCCCCCGCCTCCCGCGCCGATGCGCACCACGCTGCGCAGGGCGGCGTTCGGTGCGGTGGCCGGCGCCGTGCTCGTGGCCGGTGCGGTGATCGCCGTACCGGACGACGAGGTGGCCGCGCCGCCCGCGCCGGGGCCCGTGGCACGGGCCGAGGCCGCTGCGGCGGCCGGGTCCCCCGCGTCCCTGTCCGATCTGACGGCCCTCATCGGCGACCGGCAGAAGTGGGTGGAGACGCATCCCGCGGACGCCCCGTCCTGGGCGGTGCTGGGCACGGCGTACGTCGAGTGGGGCCGGCGGTCCGCGGACGCGGCGTACTACTCCCGGGCCGAGCAGGCGCTCCAGCGTTCGCTGGCCGCGCAGCCGGGTGAGCGCGGGAACACGGAGGCGTGGGTGGGTCTCGGCGCACTCGCCAACGCCCGGAACGACTTCCTCGCAGCGAAGAAGTGGGGCGAGACGGTCCGTTCGCGGCAGCCGAGGAGCTGGACGGCGTACCCGGTGCTGATCGACGCCTACAACGGCCTCGGCGACTACGCGGCCGCGGCCAGGGCCACGGAGAAGTACGGCACGCTGCGCAAGGGCGTACCGGCGCTGGCCAGGACGTCCGAGATGTACCGCAACCAGGGCTGGCGCGAGGACGCCCTGGCGACCGCCCGGGAGGCGGCGGACCGCGCCGCCACGGCGGCCGAGAAGGCGGTGGCCCTGCACCGCCTCGGGGACCTTGCCGCGGAGCGCGGGGAGCCGGCGGAGGCCCTCGCGGAGTACGACGCGGCCCTGCGCACCGACCGCGGCCACCTGGTGTCCCTCGCCGGCCGGGCCCGTGCCCTGGCCGCCCTGGGCCGCACGGATGAGGCCCTGGCCGACTACCGGACGGTGACGACAAAGCTGCCCCGCCCCGAGTACGTGCTCGAACTCGGCGAGCTGTTCGAGTCGCTGGACCTGGACGGCGACGCGCGCACCCAGTACACGAAGCTCCGCGGCCTCCTCTCGCAGGCGAGGACGGCCGGGGTCGACGAGTCGCTGACCGAGGCCCGCCTCGAGGCCGACCACGGCGACCCGGAGGCGGCGGTGGAACTGATGCGCACCGCGTGGGAGGGGCAGCGCCGCAGTGCGGCGGTGGCGGACACGCTGGCCTGGTCGCTGCACCGGGCGGGCCGGAGCGAGGAGGCCATGCAGTACGCGGACCAGGCGGTGGGAACGGGGGTGCGCAACGCCTCGTACGCCTACCACCTGGGCGTGATCGAGAGTTCCCTCGGCCAGGACGGCCCGGCCCGCGGTCATCTGGAGGAGGCCCTCCGCACGAACCCGGACTTCTCGCCGCTGGCCGCGCCGCTGGCGCGGGAGGCCCTGGACGCCCTCGGTGATCCGGCGGCGGGGGGCCCGGCGCAGATGCAGCCGCCGTCCGCGGAGCCCTCCGCCGAACCGGAACCGTCGCAGGAGCCGTCGCCCGAGCCGGAGGCCGCCGCCTCGCCCGAAGCCTCGGTGAAGCCGTCGCCGGACGCCGGGAAGGGGAGCCCGGAGCCCTCGGCCTCCCCGGCCCCGTCCCCGCGGGCCGCGGACGGCGCCTCCGCGGCGGCGGCCCCGTAGCGCGGAACACGGACGGGCCCCTCTCCCCGGCGGGAGACGGGCCCGTCCGTGCTGCGGTCAGAGGTTGCCGCGCTTCTCCTGCTCGCGCTCGATCGCCTCGAAGAGGGCCTTGAAGTTGCCCTTTCCGAAGCCCATCGAGCCGTGCCGCTCGATCATCTCGAAGAAGACCGTCGGGCGGTCCTGGACCGGCTTGGTGAAGATCTGCAGCAGGTAGCCGTCCTCGTCCCGGTCGACCAGGATCTTCAGCTCGCGCAGCGTCTCCACGGGCACCCGGGTCTCGCCCGCCCACTCCCCCAGGGTGTCGTAGTACGAGTCCGGGGTGTCGAGGAACTGCACACCGGCCGCCCTCATGGCGCGCACGGAGGCGACGATGTCGTTCGTGGCGAGCGCGATGTGCTGGACGCCCGCGCCGCCGTAGAACTCCAGGTACTCGTCGATCTGCGACTTCTTCTTCGCGATCGCCGGCTCGTTGATGGGGAACTTCACCTTGAGCGTGCCGTCGGCGACGACCTTCGACATCAGGGCGGAGTACTCGGTGGCGATGTCGTCGCCCACGAACTCCTTCATGTTGGTGAAGCCCATGACCGTGTTGTAGAAGGTCACCCACTCGTTCATCCGGCCGAGCTCGACGTTGCCGACGCAGTGGTCGACGGCCTGGAAGGTCCTCTTGGCGGCCGGCTCGACGATCGGGTCGGCGGCGGCGTAGCCGGGGAGGTAGGGGCCGTCGTACCCGGAGCGGTCGACGAGCGTGTGGCGGGTCTTCCCGTACGTGGCGATGGCGGCCAGCACGACCGTGCCGTGCTCGTCCTTGATCTCGTACGGCTCGGTGACGCCCGTCGCCCCGTGCTCGACGGCGTAGGCGTACGCCTTCCGGGCGTCGGGGACCTCGATGGCGAGGTCGACCACACCGTCGCCGTGGGCGTGCACGTGGTCGGCGAGGAAGGTGCCCCACTCGGTGGACGCCTTGATGACCGAGGTGAGGACGAAGCGGGCGGAGCCGTTGGTCAGGACGTAACTCGCGGTCTCGCGGCTGCCGTTCTCCGGTCCGGAGTAGGCCACCAGCTTCATGCCGAAAGCGGTCGAGTAGTAGTGCGCCGCCTGCTTGGCGTTGCCCACGGCGAAGACCACCGCGTCCATTCCCTTGACCGGGAAGGGGTCGGCCTGCCGGGCGGTGTCGGGGGTGGTGTGCACAGTCTCAGTCATGTCCGAAGGTTCCCGCCGCTCCGCAAGGTGCGCAACAGTTCGTGCATCCACTGGTCAATACGTACAGCCTGACGCCAGGATGGGCGGGCCATCTGTACAGGCTGACCATCGGGAGACGGATCATGGCGATCGATCATCTGGACGGCAGGCTCATCCTGCTGCTGGCCCGTGAGCCCCGTATCGGTGTGCTCGAGGCGTCGAGGCGTCTCGGGGTGGCGCGCGGGACCGTGCAGGCCCGGCTGGACCGGCTTCAGTCGAATGGCGTCATCCGGGGTTTCGGCCCCGAGGTGGATCCGGCGGCGCTCGGCTACCCCGTCACCGCGTTCGCCACGCTGGAGATCAAGCAGGGCCAAGGCACCGACGTACGGGCCCATTTGAGTGGTGTGCCGGAGGTGCTGGAACTGCACACGACGACCGGTCACGGGGACATGCTCTGCCGTCTCGTCGCCCGCTCGAACGCCGATCTCCAGCGGGTGATCGACCTCGTGGTGGGCTTTGATGGCATCGTCCGGGCCTCCACGGCGATCGTCATGGAAAACCCGGTGCCCCTGCGTATTATCCCGCTGGTTGAGCAGGCTGCAGGGGACACCGACTGAGCCTACGGAGCAACATGTGAACTTCTGGGAGTATGTGGGCACCCGCCACCAGCAACTGCTCACCGACACGTATCAGCACGCCAGCGCCGTCTTCCAGTGCATGGTCATCGCCACTCTTCTCGGCGTCCTGATCGGTGTCGTCAGCTATCGGAGCAACTGGGGCGGATCCCTGGCGATCACGTCCACCTCGGCGATCCTCACCATTCCCTCGCTCGCCGCGATCGGTCTGCTGATCCCCCTGGTCGGCCTGGGAGTCCCGCCCACCGTGATCATCCTGACGCTGTACGGGCTGCTGCCCATCGTCCGCAACTGCATCGTCGGGCTGCGCGGGGTCGACCCGTCGCTCGTCGACGCCGCCAAGGGCATCGGGATGTCCAGGACACGACGGCTCCTCAAGGTCGAACTGCCCCTCGCGTGGCCCCCCATCCTCACCGGCATCCGGGTCTCCACCCAGATGCTGATGGGCATCGCCGCCATCGCCGCCTACGCCTCGGGCCCCGGACTCGGCAACGAGATCTTCGGTGGCCTCGCCTCACTGGGAAGCGCAAACGCCATCAACAAGGTCCTCGCCGGCACGATCGGCATCGTCATCCTCGCTCTGCTCTTCGACGCCGCCTACGTGCTTCTCGGACGGCTCACCATCCCTAGGGGGATCCGTGCCTGAGACCGTCACCGGGTCGACGGAGTCGGCCCCGCCCCGCCCCGCGAGCACCTCCGGTGCCACCATCCAGCTGGAGAACCTCTCCAAGTCCTACCCGGGCAGCCCCACCCCCGCGGTGGAGGAGGTGTCCATGGACATCAAGGCCGGTGAGACCGTCATCCTCGTGGGCCCCTCCGGCTGCGGGAAGTCCACCACCCTCAAGATGATCAACCGCCTGATCGAGCCGACGTCCGGGCGGATCAGGATCAACGACGAGGACGTCACCGACATGGACCCGGTGAAGCTGCGCCGCAAGATCGGTTACGCCATCCAGTCCTCCGGTCTCTTCCCGCACATGACGGTCGCGGAGAACATCGCCCTCGTACCGAAGATGACGGGCTGGTCGAAGTCCGGGGTGAAGGACCGGGTCGAGGAGATGCTCGACCTCGTCGGGCTGGACCCCCGGGAGTTCCACGGGCGGTACCCGCGCCAGCTCTCCGGCGGCCAGCAGCAGCGCGTGGGGGTGGCCCGGGCCCTGGCCGCGGACCCGCCGGTGCTGCTGATGGACGAGCCGTTCGGGGCGGTCGACCCGATCACCCGCGACCACCTCCAGGACGAGCTGATCCGGCTCCAGCACGAACTGCACAAGACGATCGTCTTCGTCACCCACGACTTCGACGAGGCCATCAAGCTGGGCGACCGGATCGCGGTGCTCCGGGAGCGTTCGCACATCGCGCAGTTCGACACGCCCGAGGCCATCCTCACCAACCCGACCGACGACTTCGTCTCCGGTTTCGTGGGCGCGGGCGCGGCACTGAAGCGGCTCAACCTGACCCGTGTGCGGGACGTGGGGATCGCCGACTTCCCCACGGTGACCGTCGAGGACCCGCTCCAGTCGATCTTCGACAAGCTGCGGGACGGCCGGCACAGCGAACTGCTGATGCTGGACCGCCGCAACCGGCCCTACAAGTGGCTGCGGCGCGGCGATCTGATGCGCGCCAAGGGTTCGCTCGCCAGGGCCGGACAGCTGGTGCACGACACCGTGACCCGGGACGCGACGCTGCACGACGCGCTGGAGGCGGTGCTGACGGACAGCGGCGGGCGGGTCGCCGTGACC
Organism: Kitasatospora papulosa; assembly: GCF_000717245.1. Classification (GTDB taxonomy): domain Bacteria; phylum Actinomycetota; class Actinomycetes; order Streptomycetales; family Streptomycetaceae; genus Streptomyces; species Streptomyces papulosus. The sequence goes on along the minus strand of NZ_JNYQ01000001.1, from coordinate 110,840 downwards.
GGGCGGCGCGGTGAGTTCATCGGCGTCGTCGACATGCACACCCTGATGAACTCCGTCCAGGAGCTCCTGGAGGCCGACCGCCTCGCCGCCATGGAGCACGAGCACGACCTGGAGGAGCTGCGCGTCCACCGGACGGAGCAGGAGCAGGAGGGCGGTGGCAGCGGGCTATGACCCCCAGTCATCAGGCTCCCCCCAAGGGAGCACGGCCCCCCGGAGAGCACGACGTCGGCGGGCACGCCTTCCGTGACGAGGAGGCCGAGCCCTCCCCGCGGCAGGCCGCCCCGGCGCGCCGGATCACCTGGAAGAAGCTCGTCCTGGTGCCGGCCGTCCTCACGGTCGTCCTGGTCGCGACCTACCTGTGGATCTCCAACGTCGAACTCGACTCGATCGCGAAGAACTCGCTGGCCGGGGACATCGTCGAGGTCCGCTGGTGGCAGCACGTCAAGCTGACCGCGATCTCCACCTTCTGGGTGCTGATCATCGCGATCCCGCTCGGCATCGCGATGACCCGGCGCGGCCTGAAGAAGGCGGCCCCCGGCGTCACGACCCTCGCCAACATCGGGCAGGCCACACCCGCCATCGGGCTGCTGGCCCTGCTGGTGATCTGGCTGGGCATCGGCCCGTCGACCGCGATCATCGGCATGGTGATCTACGCGGTGCTGCCCGTCTTCTCCAACACGGTGGCGGGGCTGAACGCCATCGAGCCGACCCTCGTCGAGGCCTCCCGGGGCATCGGCATGTCGGCGCTGGGCACCCTCACCAAGGTCGAACTGCCCCTCGCGGTCCCGCTGATCCTCGCGGGCGTGCGGACGGCGCTGGTGCTGAACGTGGGCACGGCGACGCTCGCCACCTTCGGAGGCGGCGGCGGACTCGGCGACCTGATCACTTCCGGTATCCAGACGCAGCGTATGCCCGTGCTGGTGCTCGGCTCCGTGCTGACGGTGGTGCTGGCGCTGCTGGTGGACTGGCTGGCGTCGCTGGCCGAACTGTGGCTGACGCCGCGCGGACTGGAGGAAGCGTGAGGGTACGTACGGGCCTGGCATCGACGGCCGCGCTCGCCCTCCTGCTCACGGGGTGCGGGCTGAAGAGCGGGTCTCCGCTGGTGGACGACGTGCGACCGGGATCGCTCGGAAAGGGACAGCCGCTCAAGGGCGCGTCGCTGACGGTGACCTCGAAGAACTTCAGCGAGAACATCATCCTCGGGCAGATCATGGGCCTGCTCTTCAAGGCGGCCGGTGCCGAGGTGCTGGACCGGACGAACCTGCCCGGGTCGATCAGCTCCCGTGAGGCGGTCGTGAAGGGCGAGGCGGACGCACTGTACGACTACACGGGCACGGCGTGGATCACCTACCTGGGCCACGCCGAACCGGTCGTCGACCCGCAGAAGCAGTACGAGGTGGTCCGCGACGAGGACAAGGGCAACGGGGTGACCTGGCTCCCGCCGTCCACCCTGGACAACACCTACGCGCTGGCCATCAGCAAGAAGAACAACGCGAAGTACCACCTGAAGACGCTGTCGGACGTGGCCGCGCTCGCGAAGAAGGACCCGAAGGCCGTGACGGTCTGCGTGGAGAACGAGTTCGCCTCCCGCGACGACGGACTGCCCGGCATGCAGAAGAAGTACGGGATGAATCTGCCCGCCTCGAATATCCAGAAGATGGACGCGGGGATCATCTACACCCAGGTGTCCGAGTCCAACTCCTGCCTGCTGGGCGAGGTGTACACCACGGACGGCCGGATCAAGGCGATGAACCTGGACGTCATGGAGGACGACAAGCAGTTCTTTCCCAACTACAACGCCGCACCGGCGATCCACACGGCGACCCTGGACAAGTACCCGGAGATCGCGGAGCTGTTGGCCCCGGTCACCGAGAAGCTGACGACCCCGCTCGCGCAGGAGCTGAACTCCAAGGTGGACGTGGACGGGGAGGACCCTCACGAGGTCGCGAAGGACTGGCTGCTGAAGGAAGGATTCATCAAGGAGGGCTGAGCGGAAGCGCGGCCGGGGCCCGCGAGGACGCGGCCCCGGTCCCGTTGCGGTCACGGACCGGCCGGTGCCTGCTCCCGGAGGTGCCGGCGCAGGTCGGCAGACCGGGTCGGCAGCCGGAGGTCACGGGCCTCCGGCCGTCGGTCTGGTCGGGATGCGCAGGTCACAGGCCGTCGGTCTGGTCTGGAGCCGCAGGTCACAGGCTTCCGGCCGCCGGTCCTGATCAGGAGCCGCAGGTCAGCAGCTCGGGACCTTGCCCCCCTGGTCCAGGGCACGCAGCGAGGACACCGCGCTCGAGAGCGTCGTGACGGGGATGAGCCGCAGTCCGTCGGGCCGCTCGGCCTTGGCCTGCTTGCACTCGGCCTTCGGCACGAGGAAGACGGTCGCCCCGTCGCGGTGGGCGGCCTGCGTCTTGAGGGAGACCCCGCCTACCGCGCCGACCGTGCCGTCCGCCTCGATCGTCCCGGTTCCCGCGACCGTACGGCCGCCGGTCAGGTCACCGCCGGAGCCGTTGCCGACCAGCTTGTCGATGATGCCCAGGGAGAAGAACAGGCCCGCGCTGGGGCCGCCGACGTCGGCGAGGTGCAGGGTGACGTCCACGGAGCCGGGCTTCTTGTCCAGGTACTCCAGGGCCGCGTCGACGGCGACGTTCTGCGACTTCTCCATGTCCTGGAGGTTGTGCCGCTCGATCTCCTTCTCGGAGCCGCCGGTCGGGTAGACGGAGTCGCGCGGCATGACCGCCCGGTCCGTCCTGAACCAGCTGTCGACGACATCCGCGACGCCGACGTCGGCCGTGGGCGCGGTCGCCAGGATCGTCGTCATCCGCAGCTCGCCGTCGGTGGTCCGGGTGGGCGTGCCCGTGATCGTGATGACCGGCTTCCCCTTGTCGTCCCCCAGGACGTCGGCGGTGCTGCCGGGCTGCGCCACGGTGAACGGCAGGGGCGCGAAGGCCGCCGTGCCGAACAGGGCGAGTACGGGCAGCGCGCAGAGCGCGAGGGCGCGGGGGCGGGAGAGACGAATGGCCACCCGACCAATCTAACCGCCACCCGTCGCCGGCTCCGACCGCACGGGCGGTCGGAGCCGGCGACGTCGGAGCGTGTGCCTACCGCAGGGCGTCGGCGACCTCACGGGCCGCGTCGAGGACGCGCGGGCCGACCCGTTCCGGGACGGCGTCCGCGAGCATCACGACGCCCACGCTGCCCTCCACCCCGGAGACCCCGACCAACGGCGCGGCCGCGCCGCAGGCACCGGCTTCGAGCTCGCCCTGCGTGAGGGTGTAGCCGGGGTGGTCGACTGTCTTCTGCCGGGCGGTGAGGATGGCCCGGCCCGCCGCACCCCGGTCCAGGGAGTGGCGGAATCCGGCCCGGTAGGCCACGTGGTAGTCGGTCCAGGTCGGCTCGACGACGGCGACCGCGAGCGCGTCCGTCCCGTCGACGAGGGTGAGGTGTGCGGTGGCCCCTATGTCCTCGGCCAGGGAACGCAGCGCGGGCAGGGCCGCCTCCCGGACGAGCGGATGCACCTGCCGGCCCAGGCGCAGCACGCCCAGACCCACTCGGGCCCGGCCGCCCAGGTCACGCCGGACGAGCGCGTGCTGTTCCAGGGTGGCGAGCAGTCGGTAGACCACGGTGCGGTTGACGCCGAGTTTGTTCGACAACTCGGTGACGGTCAGGCCGTGGTCGGTATCGGCGAGCAGCTTGAGGACGCGCAGTCCCCGGTCGAGCGTCTGAGAAGTCTCCGCGGTCACGACGCCCTCTCCCTCGTGGTGAGCGGGGCGGTTGTCTCCGGGGTACCGACGCCGGTCCCACGGCGACGCACCGAGAGGCCGCCGACTGGCCATGGCACCGGCTGCGCTCCGCGGCCACATTGCCACGGGGCGTTCATGTTTCGGGGAGATTAGCGAGAGGGTCCGCTCAGCGGAAGACCTCGTCCAGAATCCGGGCGCCCCTTGAAACGGCGCCGCATAACCGCCGGTCAGCGGCGGACCGTCCGGAACGCGAACATCTACGCGCGTTCAAGTCGGGTGACGCGGCGGCAACGCTCCGTGCATCAGACGTGAACGATTGTTAACTCACCGTGAATAGGAGCGCGAAAAAAATTTTCGGTCCCGGCGCTCGGCACGCGCCCACGCGCCCCCGCCGACGCGGCGGCGCGCCTCTCCCCCTCCGACACCGGACAGCCGGGGCGCGGACCGGAGGCCGGGACACGGGCGGAACGTGCCGCCCGCGCCCCGGGCCGCCCGGGTCCGGCTCACCGCATCCGCGTGGCCCACTCCTGGACCTTCTTGATCCGGTCCTGGATCTGTCCGGCCGTCGCCTCGGCGCTCGGCGGACCGCCGCAGACCCGCCGCAGCTCGGTGTGGATCACGCCGTGCGGCTTGCCGCTCTGGTGCGTGTACGCCGACACCATCGTGTTGAGCTGCTTGCGGAGTTCCAGCAGCTTCTTGTGCGTGACCACCGGCCGCTCCTCCGCGGCCTTCTCCAGGAGGTCGGCCTCCGCGGCCGGCTTCTGGCGGCTGTGCGCGATCTGCCGGGTCTGCCGCTTCTGGAGCAGCAGCTGCACCTGGTCGGGCTCCAGGAGGCCCGGGATGCCCAGGTAGTCCTGCTCCTCCTCGCTGCCCGGGTGCGCCTGCATACCGAACTCGGCACCGTCGTACAGCACCCGGTCGAAGACCGCGTCGGACTCCAGCGCCTCGAAGGGCAGCTGGTCCTCGGTCTCCTCGTCCTCCAGCTTCTCCGCGTCGGCGAGGAGCTGGTCCTCCTCCGCGAACGGGTTCTCCTCGTCGCTGCCCTTCTTGGGCTTGTCGAGCACGTGGTCGCGCTCGACCTCCATCTCGTTCGCGAAGTCGAGCAGCATCGGGATGGTCGGCAGGAACACCGACGCGGTCTCGCCGCGCCTCCGCGACCGCACGAAACGGCCGACGGCCTGGGCGAAGAAGAGCGGGGTGGAGATGGTCGTCGCGTACACGCCGACCGCGAGGCGCGGCACGTCGACGCCTTCCGACACCATCCGGACCGCGACCATCCAGCGCGACCCGTCCTGGCTGAACCTGTCGATGTTCTTGGACGCGGCCTTCTCGTCGGAGAGGACCACCGTCGGCTTCTCCCCGGTGACCGACTTGAGGATCTTGGCGTAGGCGCGCGCCGACTCCTGGTCCGTCGCGATGACGAGCCCGCCGGCATCCGGGATGCCCTTGCGCACCTCGGTCAGCCGCTTGTCGGCGGCGGCCAGCACGTTGGGGATCCAGTCACCGGTCGGTGCGAGCGCGGTGCGCCAGGCCTGCCCGATGGCGTCCTTGGTCATCGGCTCGCCGAGCCGTGCGGCGATCTCGTCCCCTGCCTTGGTGCGCCAGCGCATGTTCCCGCTGTAGCTGAGGAAGATCACGGGCCGCACGACGCCGTCGGAGAGCGCGTTGCCGTAGCCGTAGGTGTAGTCGGCCGAGGAGCGGCGGATGCCGTCGTTGCCCTCCTCGTACGCCACGAACGGGATCGGGTTCGTGTCGGAGCGGAACGGCGTACCCGTGAGGGCGAGCCGCCGGGTCGCCGGGTCGAACGCCTCCTGGCACGCCTCACCCCAGGACTTCGAGTCACCGGCGTGGTGGATCTCGTCGAGGATCACGAGCGTCTTGCGCTGCTCGCAGCGGTTGCGGTGCAGCATGGGGCGCACGCCGACGCCGGCGTACGTGATCGCGACGCCGTGGTACTCCTTGCTCACGGGCCCGGCGCTGTAGTCGGGGTCCAGCTTGATCCCTATGCGGGCGGCTGCCTCCGCCCACTGCTTCTTGAGGTGCTCGGTGGGCGCCACGACGGTGATCTGCTGCACCACGTGGTGGTGCAGCAGCCACGAGGCGAGGGTCAGCGCGAAGGTCGTCTTGCCTGCGCCGGGGGTGGCGACCGCGAGGAAGTCGCGCGGCTGCTCCTGGATGTACTTCTCCATGGCACCCTGCTGCCAGGCTCGCAGCTTCCCGGCGGTCCCCCAGGGGGCGCGGCCGGGAAAAGCGGGTGAGAGGTGGTGGGAGGCGGTAGTAGTCACGGTCTCCGGTTCGGGGCACTCGGGTACGTGGGGCGCTTTCCGTGCGGGCCGCGGGCAGCCCGTACGCGATACGACAACCGGGCCACCCTACCGGCGGGCGGCGCCGGACCTCGTACGGAACGGCCGCCGTCCGATGCCGCTGAGACTCTCTTCACAGGCGAGGCCCACGGGGCACCGCAGGGTACCTAGGCTTCCTTCACCCGGCTGGCCACCCACACCCCGGCCAGCGCCACCGCCGCCATCGGCAGGAAGACGACGGTGAAGGCCCCGGGATGCGCCGCCGCACCGCCGCCGCCCACGGCGCCGTGCGCCGCGCCCACCGCGCCCCCGCCGAGGGCGGCGAAGGCAGCGCCGCCCGCCGCGAGCAGCAGCACGTTGGCGAGCCCGTCGGAGATCTGCAGGGCGGCGGAGTTCGCCCCCGCGTCCTGAGGGGCGGACAACTGCAGGAGGAGCACACTCGTCGACGCGATCACGATGCCCATGCCGAAGCATCCGACGCCCCAGACCGCGGCCAGCGTCCACACCGGCACCGCCTCGATGAGCACGCTCGGCGCGGCGACGATCGCTGCCGCCACGAGCACCATGCCCGCCACCATCAGAGCCCCCCGGTGCGGCTCCGTCCGGGGCCTGGCGAGGACCCATGAGCCGAGCGCCCAGGTCAGGCCGCCCGCCGCCAGGGAGAGGCCGGCGAGGGTCGGGGAGAGCCCGCGCTGGGTCACCAGCATCAGCGGGACGAAGGACTCGGCGACGATGAACGAGCCGGCGGCGATCCCCCGGAGCAGGATCACCGCGGGCAGCCCTCGCGCCGCCCGCATGGTGCCCCTGGGCAGCAGCCCGCGCACGGCGGGGACGAGCAGGGCGGCGCCGGCGAGCGCCGGGACCAGGGACAGCCACCTGAGCTCCTGCCCGGCGTACTGGAGCAGCCCGGCACCGGCCGAGATTCCGAGCGCGAGCCGGATACGGCGTGCGTCGAAGGGCTCCGCGGCGGCCTCGGTGTCGGCGGGGCCGCCCGCCATCCGCCGGATCGCGGGCAGGGCGAGGCCGAGGGGCAGGAGTATCAGCACCGGGATGCCCACGAAGACCCAGCGCCATCCGAGATGTTCGGTCACCGTGCCCGAGGCGAGCGGTCCGACGACGGACGGCACGATCCAGGCGGCCGAGAACGCGGCCATGATGCTCGGCCGGATCCGCTCGGGATAGGCCCGCCCGATGACCACGTACAGCGCCACGATGACGAGGCCGCCGCCGATGCCCTGGACGGCCCGGCCCGCGATGAACGTCCACATGCCGCCCGCGGTACCGGAGAGCAGCAGTCCCGCCCCGAAGGCGCCGATCCCGGTGGCGAGCGGCGCGAGCGGCCCCCGCCGGTCGGCCCACTGCCCGGAGAGCACCATGGCGAAGAGGCTGGTGGTGAAGTACGCGGAGAACGCGAAGGCGTACAGCGGAATGCCGTGCAGTTCCCGGGCGGCGACCGGCATGGCCGTCCCGACGGCGGTCGCCTCGAAGGCGATGAGCAGGACGACGGACACGATGCCGATGCTGAGAGCCCTGTACGTACGCCCGAGCACGCCCTCCGTGGGAACGGGTGCGGTGGTCGTCTCCACGAGGGCGGCCGTGACCTCGGCGTCACGGGGTTCCAGGGCAGTCATGAGCCCCAGAGTAAGGGCCACGGCTGCGGGTGACCCCTGTCGGTGGGCGGTACCCGGCTGGTCCCTTCGTCGTACGACCACGATCACGCCCGGACCTGCCGTCCATGGACACGGCCGGCACGTTCCGGCCCGCCCGGCCCCTCGGCCCGTTCCCCGGGGCCCCGTACGGCCTCCGGCGGAGCGCGACGGCCGCCCCATGGCGTGGGGCGGCCGTCGCCGCGTGACAGGGATGCGGGCCCCCGGCACCTACTTCGGTGTGAGATCCGGTGTGCCGGGCAGCCCCGCGTTGTTCTCACAGCCCAGCTCCTTCACCACGGAGAGAGCCCCGGTGTGAAGAATCTCCAGATTGGCGTCACGGGTCTCGGGTGTGTCCGGGGCATCGCTCTCCCCGACCGTGAAGCTCCCGTAGACGCGCAGGGGTTTTGTCTCCGAGCCCTTGAGACGCGGACTCACGCACTCGAGGTAGAGCGAGGCTCCGGTGCCCCTCGCCTCGGACCTCTTGCCCATCGTGTAGAACACCGTGCCGGAGCCGGCCCTCGGGTCCTTCACGTCCTGCGGGGCGTACATGGAGAACGTGACCGACGCTCCGTCGCCCGCTCCGCCCCCCTTGGGGCTGAGCTCGCACAGGTCCGCCCCGGTGGCCGAACTGCGCCCCGACTCGTATCCGCGTGTCAGCGCCTCGACGACGTCCTCCAGGCCGCCCGCGCCCTTGTCGAAGAACTCCGAGTCCGCCGTGACCGCCTCGACCTTCTTCGCCAAGGACGCGTCGAACAGACCGCCGCAGACCTTGTCGGCCCCCACGAAGGTCTTCTCGGTGCTCTTGCCCGTCTCCGCGTCCGAGCCGCAGGCCACAAGGCCTGCGCCCGCGACGACCAGGCCGACGGCGGCTGTCAGGCGCCCTGCCCGTGCCAGTCCCACGATCCTCATCCCTCCACCGGTACCCATGTTCTCGTCAGCCCGTTTCCGGATCCTGGCCCTGCTGGTTCTCCCGGTCGTTACCGGTCGAGTAGCCGAGCCTCATGGACTCCTTCATGTCCTGGCGGAATACCTTGTCCTCGTCCGAGTCCCCGGTGTTGCGGGCGAGGAACTCCTCCATCGGTGCTTCGGCCATGGACTCGCCGGCCCGATAGATCTTGTTCCATTCCTCCCTGGTCAGCTCCTCGGCCTTCTCCTTGTTCGCGTCGACCGAGTTGTCCGACATGTCACCGATGAACTGCCCGATGAGCTGCTCCGCCCCGCCGCTGGCCGTGTCGGTGGCCAGGGGGATGAGCACGGCGGCCGTTCCGACCGCCGCGGTGGCCGGCAGGAAGGCGACGCCCGCGGCGATACCCGCCGCCGCGCCGAACTCGACCCACCCGGAGCGCTTGGCCACGGCCTTCTCGTAGTCCTCGTGGCTCTTCATGTTGTCGGCCTGGACCTGGTCGGCCCGGGACTGGTCGAGCATGCCCTGGACCTCCGCGCCGACGTGCACGGCCGACCGGGCACTGCCCTTGTCGATCACTCCGTCGGAGTCGACCTGGTTCTCCAGCACACTCCGCGTGTACACCTCTTCTGCGGCCGACACCGTCGCGTAGGCGTCCGGATGCTGGCCGAGGGCGCTGAGGAAGCCCCGCGTGACGCTCCTGCCCTCCTCGTCGTCCTGGAAGTCGATGCGCCCGTCCGAGTCCTTGGGGGCGAACACACTGTCCGGGTCGCCCTTGTCCAGCGCCCAGTTGATGTCGTCGATGTAGCCTGCGCCCATGGTGCCCAGGCTGTCGGACATCGCCTCCTGCTCCTTGAGCAGGCCGGCGTCCGCCCCGTACTTCTCCATGACCTGCTGCATGACCGCCGCGTTGTCGGCGTCCCGTACCACGCTCGCGTCAGGGTGTCCGGCCGGGTAGCCGAGGGTGGCCGACTCCAGTGCGTGGCCCAGTGCGTCGGGCATCTGGTTGAGGGAGTTCTTGAGCTCGTCCTCGTCCAGCGAGTTGACGTCCGGGAAGGACTCCCACTTCTCGTTGCCGAAGAAGTCGAGGTAGTTGTCGATCGGCGTCTCGCCGTTCTTGCCGAGGTCCGCCGTGGCGCCCTTGTCGACCGTGCCGTCCTCGTTGTACGCGGTCGGCGGATCGTTGAAGAAGTGCTTCGCCGCGTCCGGGCTGTTCCCCAGGGCCTCCAGCATGGCGGTGGCCGGGTCGTAGCCCGCGCCGTTGACGCCCGAGGGGTTGAACGGGTTCTTGAACGGGCTGTTCACCACCTTGTTGTCGGCGAACATGTACGGGTCCTTCTGGTGCAGCTGCGCCACGTGCTCGGCGATCGGGTTGAGGAACGACTTGTCGTAGTTCCCGTACCGCATGATCCCGCCGAGCAGCTGATAGCCGTAGGGCCCGTTGTAGTCGTGCTTGGCGAGCGGGATGCGCTCCGTGCCCATCTTGCGGAGCTCGGGGCCCCACTTCTCGCTGAAGTCCTTGTCGTGCGAGGCGGTGGCGAGGTTGAGTCCCAGGTTCTTCTGCAGTTCCTGGACGTCCTTGAGGCGCTCCTTGTCGACCTTGCCGTACTCGTAGGTGTCCGTGGAGAGCTGCCCGAAGAACGCCAGCGACTTCTCCGGACCGAGCTTCTCGTAGAAGTTCTTCGAGAACTCCGGCGACTTCGCGTTGTCCTTCAGGAGCTCGTTGAGCTGCTGCAGCTCGGTGTGCGTGATGTCGCGGCCCTTGGCGGCCAGACCGGCGGCCCGGGCGGCCTCCTCCTGGTCCATCTTGGTGTACTTCGGGGCGTTGAAGTCCTTGCGGTCGGTGACGTTCGCTTCGAGGGAGTTCTTGAAGGAGACATCGGTGTCGTTGCAGTTGTCGACGATGAGGTCGATCTTCTTCTGCCAGGAGGCGACGTTCTCCTTCTGCTGCTGCACGAGCGCGGGATAGTCGGGGTCGTGGGCCTTCTGCTGGGGAGGCAGGTCCTCCACCGGGTGGCGCGCGAAGACCTTGCCCCTGCCGTCCACGCGGATCCCTGCCGCGGGTCCTTCGTGGTCCCGGATGTTGACCAGGTCGTCCTTGGCCTTCTTGATGGCAGTGTGGCCCTCTTCGAGAATCGCCTTCACGCCCTTGGCCTCGGCCGCCGCATCCGCGAACTCCTTGGCGGTCTTGCCGACGAACGCCTTGGTGACACCCGCGTTGAGGCCTTCCCAGTTCGCCTTGTCGGCCTTGACCTTCATCCCGTCGGCGGCGTCGTCCGCGAGCTTCTCCAGCTTGCCCGCCATTTCCGACCAGTCGTCGGCGGCGGCCTTCAGCTTGCCCACCGGGGCGTCGACGATATCCTCGTAATTCAACACGTTCGTACTCCCCCGAGCCTTACTTCATGTATTCCGTGAGCTTGGAGATCGGCGCCAGATCCCCTTCGATCTTCACTTCGTCCTTCGCGTGCTGAGCCTTCGTGTAATCCAGGTGGTTCGAGATGTGCGCACAGGAATCCAGCAGAGTCTTCAGATGGGTCTGCCAGAAGTCGTTCACCTTGAGCACCGCCGCACCACAGGCGAAATTCCCGTTGGTGAGCGCGACCCCTGCTTCATGGGTCGTCGGACGAGCGAGGTCACCTTCCTTCGACAGCCTCGTCCTCAGGCCATAGGCGTCATTCCCGATAGCTCCGAGTTCGTCCCGGTTGACGACCAGGTCGCCGCTCCCGCCACTGCCGCCTTCGGCAGGAACACTGTTGAGCCGCATGGCGCTCCGCCGGGCGGCCGCCTCGCGCAGTTCGGCCCATTCCTGATCGAACGTCACGAATTCCTCCTGTTCCCTGTGCGCAGGCCGTTTCGTCAACCTCTTTCGGCCACCGACCCGCTCACCGTATCGCTTCCTTCTTCACCGACGCCGGGCGGTCAATAACGGTTTCCGCAATTCCCGGAGAAGACGGCCGGGGCGCCATCACGGGGGCGGTCCGTGGCATGGAGTGACATGGAGGCGCGCTTCGGGTCCCGCCGTCCCGCCACCGTTCATGAACGGCGTATGGCAGTCGCGTTGCGGCGCGCCCCGGTCCCTTGATGGCGCCCGCGCCCCGGCCGTACGGTCGTGAGCACGGGGAAGCGACACCACCTCGACCGTGTGCCCGAGAGGCTCAGGGGCTCGACTGCAACTCGAGTTACACCGGTTCGAATCCGGTCACGGTCTCCACGCGGGACAACCCGAAAGGCGACGGCCGCCCCCATGGCGCGGGGCGGCCGTCGCCGTATGCCCAGGCCGTCTCGGGCTGAGGGCGGAGCCTTTGGGTTCCGTTACGCACGCGGGTCCGGTGCATCCGTCCGCTTCGGCTCTTTCAATGAACGAATTGCCCCATGCGGCTGAACCCGGCTCGGACATTCGATTCGCGTCACTTCCGAAGTCTCCACGAGATGCGCACGCCCCCTGCTCGCGGATTCGGACTCCGCCCCACGTGGACGTCTCAACGGGTTGCTAGCTTGGCCTGCAAGCCTGGGCGCCCACCGGGGCGCGCAAGCGCAGGACAAGCAGACGGGGGAAGGATCACCCATGGCATGGGACGAGTGGGAGCAACTGAAGGCGAACGCAGCCGATCAGCGGTCGACCGGAATGCAGTTGAACCAGCTCGACCCCGGGGGCGGGGGATCTGCGGCTCTACCGGGACAAACGGGCGACCTCAAGGTGGGTCACAGCGATCTGGTGAAGATCGGCAGCCAGGCGCACGGCCTCTACGACGACCTCTGGAACAAGGCCCGGGTGGCCGTTCCCAGCAGCGACAAGGCCGCCGGCGACCTGAGTGGTCAGGGCTTCGCGCTGGGCGGCGGGCTCAAGCACGTGTCGACCCGGTGGGACGAACAGCTGAAGTCGCTCATGGACGCGTGTGCCCACATCTCCAACCACATGCAGGTCACCAAGAAGGTGCACGCCGGGGATGAGACCTACATCCATCGGGCGGTGAGCAGCATCGACGCCTTGGATGCCGGATTCGACGAGCGGGTCGGCGAGCCGGGCAAGAAGAACCCCGCGTACGAGCCGAAGAAGTAACGGCGCGATTACAGACGCACACAGGAGAAACGGCAACTCATGGATCTCGACGCGCTGCGCTTCGCCAACTTCACCACGCTCGACGAGGCCGTCTCGGACTGGGGCCTGCTCGTACGGCACCTCGTCGACCTGAAGAAACAAGCAGAGGACGGGCTGCACAAGGCCGCCAACTCGGCCGACTGGACCGGTCTGAACGCCCAGGTCACCAAGGAATTCGTCGGCAAGACAGCCGGCGAGTTCGGAGATGCCCACACGCAGGCCAACACCATCCACAAGATCCTTACCGACACCCGGGACGAGCTGCGCCAGTACAAGAAGGATCTCGAGGCCGCCATCAGCCGGGGTCAGAAGAAGAATCTGACCGTCACCAGCACCGGCGGCGGCGGTTTCACCGTCACCATGAACATCCACCCGGACCGGGCAGCCCGGGGCACCTCCGTCCCGGAGCACAGCGAGAGCGATGTCACCGCGCTACGCGACGAGGTGCAGGCGATCCTCAAGAACGCCTCGGAGAGCGACGAGTCGGCGAGCAAGGTTCTGACCGCGATAGCCGATCAGGCCAAGATGGGCTTCTCGGACGCCAACTACCAGGACCGCGACTCCGCGGCGGGCGCGGTCCAGGCGGCGGAGGACCTCGCCAAGATCGCGGCGAAGAATCCCAAGGACCTCACGCCCGCCGAATTCGACAGGATCAACAACGGCCTGGAGAAGTACAAGGACGACCCGCTGTTCTCCGAGCGGTTCGCCACACAGCTCGGCCCCAAGAAGACCCTCGAGTTCTGGCAGGGCATCAACGACCCCGCCATGAACCCGTCCCTGGGCCACGAACGGCTCGACAAGTTCGACGACCTCCAGCGCAACCTGGGGATGACGCTCGCCACCGCCACGCAGAGCGACTCCGCCGACATGACGAGCTGGAAGGGCAACATGATCAAGCTCGGCGACCAGCCCATCGGGCGGGACGGCGGCGGCCCCATGGGCTTCCAGGTCATGAGCAACCTGATGCGCACCGGCGACTACGACGACCAGTTCCTCAAGAGCTACGGCACCAAGCTCATGGAGACGGAACGCAGGCTCACCGGCAACGGTGATCACGCCAACTTGGCGTGGCAGCACATGGGAATGGATCCGTGGCTCAACCGGATCGGTGACGACAGCGGAGACGACCCGCTGACCGGTTACCTCAAGGGCCTGTCGAACAGCCCGGACGCGGCGACCGGCTTCTTCAACGAGGAGTTCGTCTCCAAGGACGACTCCCCCTTCGAGCGCGACACGGACGGCAACGGCAAGAACGGGAAGGTCCCGCTCTCCAACTTCCAGTACCTGTTCGAGGAACGGGAGTGGCCGCAGGAGAGCAACCTCCACGGCGACGACGACAACACCGGCCGCAACAATCTCGCCCTCGCCCTGGAAGCCGCCACGACCGGTCACCCGGCGGGCGAACTGCCGACCGCGGACACTCCGGCCCACAACGACCAGCAGACCAAGCTCTTCGAGTCCATCGTGTCCTCCGTCTCGGACAACAACGAACGTCTCACGGATCACAGTTACATGTCGGACAGCATCGGGCAGATCACCTCGGAGTACCTGCCGGACATCAACCGGGCCATGACGGACGACCAGGACGAGGACACGAACAGGCTGTTCCCCGTCGCCGGCAGCTCCGCGACGCTCAACCACCGTGACGTGAACGCTTTGTTGGTGACCGTCGGGCAGAACCCCGAGGGGTACGCGGCCGTAGAAGTGGCCAACAAGGCCTACATGGCCAACCTCATGGACTACCACATGAACCCGGACCTGCCGGCCGAAGCCCGCTACTCGAACGACACGCAGTTCGCCGTCGAACAGATCGCCCATGGTTCGGGCGAAGTGTCCGGCACCCTGGCCATCGGCCGCCAGGAGGCTGTCGCCGGCCCCGCCGACGAGGCCGACAAGAAGTTCGATCAGTCCGTGGGGCAGTGGAAGAACGCCATCTCCGGAGGCATCGGCACCGGCATCGGCGTCGGTACGTCGTTCATCGCCAGCCCGGTCGGCGGTGCGGTGGCCGGCGGTGTGGCGGGGACGGCGAGCAGCATGGTCCTCGAAGCCCTCTTCAAGGACGCCGAGGGCCATGCCAAGGACGACGCGGGCTCCGTCATGGGCGAGAAGTGGGAAAGCGGTCTCGACCAGAACGCGGGGTACACGGAGCAGGCCGCGGAGAACGCAGCCAAGGCGCACAAGCGCGACGACCTGATGGATGCCAGCATCGACGAGAAGGCACGCGCGGCCGCCCAGGACGGGTTCCGGGCCGCGGGCACGAACACCGACTTCATGTCGCCACACCTGAAGACGGACATCTGACCGAATGCCCGGGGACGGCGCCCGCCGCGCCGTCCTCGTCCCGTCCGAACCCTGAAAGGCCTCTCCCGTTGTCTGTCCGTGGACCTCTCCGGCGTCACCGATTCATCAGCGCGGCCGTCTCCCTCTCGGCCGCCGTCGTCCTCGCGTCCAGCCTGTCGGCGTGCTCCGGCGACGACCCGCCCAAGAAGGCGTACACCGTGCCGGCGTCGCTGTGCGGGACCCCCGTGGACCCCGCACTGGTGAAGGCCGTGCTGCCCGGCGGTGACTCCATCTCGTCGGCCACGTCGAGGCTGAACGACGGAGCGACACGCTGCAACGTGTCCATTGACGGCAAGGCGGCCCTGAGCCTCACCCAAGCATGGTGGAGCGAGGGGCAGACCACAGCGACGGTCTCGGAGGGATACGCCGGCACGGACGACGGGGCGTTGTCGGACGACGGGCGCTTCGTCTACACCGGGAAGGCCGGCGTCGGCAAGACTTCTTCCTGCACCTCGTCGGAGCACCCGGAGCAGGACCTCTACGCGGTGGTCCAGGTCTCCGACTCCGGCGTCGACGACCAGACGGTCATGAAGAGTCTGATCGTCGACTACACCACGGCAGTCGAGCGGTCGGCGGCCTGTGAGTGACCTCGCCGTGCGGTGAGAGCCAGGAGAGCCGCGCCGTCCCACCATCCAGGACCGTCGGTCTGATGGGCCGTGGGCGTAGAACAACGGCATGGTCTGGGACCTTGTCCGGGCGTGAGGTCACGGAAGTTCACGCATGGCTGTCTTCGTGTTCGCCGTAGCCGCCGCGTTCCTCTTCGTCGCGCCCGGTCGGCCGCTACCGGCTCGGTGTCCTCGTACCGACGGACCGACGGCGCCTGCCGAACCGGCAGGCGCCGCCCCCGCTCAGGACTTGGGCGTGGCCACCGCCGCCTGGGGGCGGATCGGGAGGCGGTTGACCGGGCGGCCGGTCGCGGCGCGGACCGCCGAGGCGACCGCGGCCGGGGACGTGACCACCGGGACCGCCGAGGCCGGCTTGGCGCCGAAGGGGGCCACCACGTCGCGTTCCTCGACGAGCTTGACGATGTGGATGTCCGGGGCGTCCAGCGTCGTCGGGAGGGCGTACCCGGTGAGGTCCGGGTGCCGGATCAGTCCGCGGGCGGTACGGAGGTTCTCCGTGAGGGCGGCGCCGATGCCCTGGGTGACACCCGCTTCGATGCGGGTGGCCAGCTGTGACGGGTTGAGGATCCGGCCGACGTCCTGGGCGACGGCCATCTCGACCACCCGGACCGAGCCGAGCTCGATGTCGACGTCCACCACCGCGCGGACCGCGCAGAAGGCCAGTCCCACGAACGCGTCGCCCTGCCCGAACTCGTCCAGCGGTTCGGTGGGGTGGGGCCGGCACTGGGCGGTGGCCCAGAGTTCCTTGCCGTCCATCGCCTCCGTGACCGTCGTGGACAGCACACCGTCGTACGAGGTGATCTTGCCGTCGGCGATCTGGAGGAGCTCGGTGGACATGCCGAACTTGTGGGCCAGCGGCTGGAGGAGCTGGGTGCGGACCATCTTGGCGGCGCGTTCTACGGCACCGCCCGAGACCCAGGTGTGACGGCCGTGCGTCGCCGGGCCCGCGGGGGGCTGGTCGGTGTCCACCGCCGCCACGTGGACCTCTTCGACACCCAGGGTCTCCTGGACGATCTGCCGGGCGAGGGTGGTGAAGCCCTGGCCCGTCTCGACGGCCGCGCAGATGACGGTGGCGACACCGTCGTGGACCCGCACCGTGGCGGTGGAGACCTCGTCGGCGCCCTCCGCGCCGAGCATGTGGACCATGCCGAGGGCGTAGCCGACGCCCCTGCGGACCGCCCCGGGCTCCCCGGCGCCCTCCAGGCCGCCGGGAAGCAGCCAGTCGTCCTCCGGGTCGTCCTTGGGGAGCACCGGCAACGGGAAGTCGCTCAGCTCGCGGAGGAGTTCGGCGACGGGGGCCGGGCACGTCACCGTCTGGCTGGTGGGGAGGATGTCGCCGGTGGACAGGGCGTTGCGCAGCCGGAGCTCGACCGGGTCGATGCCCAGCTTCGCCGCCAGCTTGTCCATCTGGCCCTCGTAGGCGGCGCAGACCTGCATCGCGCCCTCGCCCCGGACGTGCCCGGACGGCGGGTTGTTCGTACGGACCGCCCAGCCCTCGATGAAGGCGTGCGGGACGACGTACGGGCCGCAGGCGAAGGCCACGGCGGCGGCGAGGGACTCGGACGAGAAGTCGGCGTAGGCACCCGCGTCGAGGAGGATCTGTGCCTCGACCTTGACCAGTCGGCCCTCCGCGTCCGCGTGGTGGCGGTAGCGCAGCAGGGTCGGGTGGCGGTGGGCGTGCCCGAGGAAGGACTCCTCGCGGGTGGCGGCCAGTTTGACGGGGCAGCCGGTGTGCAGGGCGAGCAGGCCGAGCGGGATCTGGAAGCCGGGGTCCTCACGGTCGCCGGTCGCTCCGGGGACACCGGTCACGACGACCTTGACCCGCTCGGGGTCCAGGCCGAAGCAGGCGGCGGCCAGGTCGCGGTCGGTGTGCGGGTCGGTGGACGCGGTGTAGAGCTCGACGCCCCCGTCGGGGCGCGGCACGGCGAGACCGGCCTCGGCTCCGATCGGGGCCGGGTCCTGACGGCCGATGCGGTACAGGCCCTCGACGATGACCTCGCCGACGGCGTCCGGGTCGCCGTAGCGCAGCGGGATGTGGCGGATGAGGTTGCCGTCGGGGTGCAGGGGCTCGGCGGCGAAGGCCTTCTCGGGGTCGGTGACCGGTTCGAGCACCTCGTACTCGACCGCGATCGCGGCGGCGGCCAGCCGGGCGGTGTCGGGGTGGTCGGCGGCGACCGCGGCGATCGCCTCACCGTGGTGGCGTACGAGGTCGGAGGCGAACACGGGCCGGTCGACGACCCGGCGGCCGTACGAACCGTCTCCGGGGATGTCCTCGTGCGTGACGACGGCGCGCACCCCCGGCATGGCGACGGCGGCCGTGGTGTCGATCGAGAGGATGCGCGCGTGCGGGTGCGGGGAGCGCAGCATCGACGCCCACAGCAGTCCCTCGGCCCACAGGTCGGCGGCGTACGGGAACGTGCCCTCGGTCTTGGGGCGGGCGTCGGCGGGCGGCAGCGAGACGCCCAGCCCGAGCGCGGGCACTTCCTTCTCCGGCTCGGCGCCTTCGGACTGCGGTGTGGTCCGCGTGGTGCTGGTCGCGGTGGCTGCGTCGCTGGTCACGCCGCCTCCTTGTCGTTCGCTCCGCTGCTGTGGCTGTCGGTGGGGGTGACCGGTCGTGCGGGGGACGCCACGGAGTTCACCGGACGTCTCCCTCGTGCGTCTGGACGCCGCCCTCGCCGGGCGCGGCCTGGTGCGGGATGCGCGGTTCGGCGTCGTCCGGTGCGGTGGCCACCGGCTCGGCGGTCGCCTCCCGGGCGGCGACGACGTCGCGTACGGCGTCGAGCACACCCCGGTAGCCGGAACACCGGCAGAGGTTGCCGCACAGCGCCTGCCGGGTCTCCAGCTCGCTGGGGGCGTGGTTGCCCTCCAGGAGGTCGTGGACCGTCATCGCCATGCCCGGGATGCAGAAACCGCACTGGACTGCCCCGCACACGGCCAGGGCCCGCTGCACGTCGGACGGTTCGCCGTCCACCGCGAGGCCCTCGACGGTGCGGACCTCGCTGCCGGCCGTGGTGGCGGCGGGGACCAGGCAGGAGGCCACCAGACGGCCGTCGACCTGGACGTTGCAGGCGCCGCACTCGCCCTGCGAGCAGCCGTCCTTGGCGCCCGCGAGGCCGAGGCGTTCGCGGAGCACGTACAGCAGCGACTCGCCGATCCAGGCGTCGCTGACGGGACGGTCCGCGCCGTTCACGTGGAGGACGTACGAGGTCGAGGGGTGCTCGCTGGGACCGTCCGGGAGGACGGGAGCGGTGGTCTCCTCGGTGGGTACGAGCTCGTGCTCGGGGGCGGGTTCAGGGGCGGGTGCGGGTTCGGGCCGGGGGTCGGGTTCCGCGCCGGCCGCCGTCTCCGGTGCGTCGGCCGCGGGCGCCGACACCGGGTCCGCCTGTACCGGGTCCGCGTGCACCGGGTCCTCCGCGGCGGGGTCCTCCGCGGGCTCCTCGGGCAGGGCGGCCCGCGCGGCCGTCTCCGGGGCCTCCTGCGTCTCCTGGAAGGGCTCGGTGGCCTCCGGGGCCTCCGGGGCTTCCACGGGCTCCGAGGGCCCGGCGGGGGCCTCCTGCGCGGCGGGCGCGGGCTCGGCCGGCAGCTCCTGCGTCGCCCAGGGCGCGGGGGCCCCGCCCGGCAGGGTGGCCGGGGGCGCGTCCGCGTACCACTGGGAGGCCATCGCCGAGGCGGCGAACTCGCCGGACTCCTCCGGGAGGTCACCGTCGGCGACCGGGATGGTCCACTCGCCGGTGTGGCCGGCGGGCTCGGGGGCCGGTTCCGGCTCGGGGACGGTCTCGGTGTAGTTCCACTGGGCGGTCGTGGACGACGTCTGCGCGTACTGCGAGGTGTCCGGGTACGGCTGCTGGTACGGGTCCTGCCCCTGGTTCGGGTCGGGCCAGTGCACGGCCTCGGGCTCTGCCCCGTCGTGCGCGGGCCGGTCGGCCGCCCTCTCCTGCTGGCTCTGCGTCTGCAGGACCCAGCTGCCCGTGACCGCCGGGTCGAGTCCAGCGGCCGGGGTCAGCGGCAGGATCATCGGCGGCACGTAGCTGTGGCCGGGGGCGGCCAGCGGGTCGCTCCCGAGGGCGGCGAGGTCCTCCGGGGGCAGGTGGACGAAGGCGGTCGCCTCGGCGTCGTACTCACCGCCCTGCGGGGTGGGAGTCCAGCCGGCGTACGGGTCGGGCTGCCCGTGCTGCTGCTCGGGGTTCTCTTCATTGCTCACGACAGTGCCCTCCCCAGTGCGCGTCGGGCGAGCGCGGCGACCGTGCGCCGCAGGTGCAGGACGGCGGGTGACAGCGGAGGTGCCTCTCCCCCGTCGTCCGGTGGAGCCTGGTCCGGGATGCAGGCCGCCGCGACGTACTCGCCGAAGGCGGCCAGCGCGTCGGGGGCCAGGCCGCGTTCGCCGTCCCAGTCGATCAGGGAGGCGATCCAGCGTTCGGCCTCCAGCGGCCGCAGCGGCATCGGGGCGATCGCGCCGACCGCGCAGCGCACTCCGCGCCGGGCCGGGTCCAGGACGATCGCGACGGAGGCGGTGGCCCGGCCGGGGCCGGTGCGGCCGGTCGCCTTGAGGAAGACCTGGGGGGCGTGCAGGAGCGGCACGCGGACGAAGCCGATCAGTTCGGCGGGTTCGAGCATCTCGCGGCCCGCCAGCAGGTGCGACACGGGGATCTCACGGCGGGAGCCCCCGGCGCCCGCGATGACCAGCTCGGCCTCCAGGGCGGCCAGCACCGGCAGGGTGTCGCCGGTCGGCGCGGCGCTGGCGATGTTGCCGCCGAGCGTCCCGGCGTTACGGATCTGGGGCGGGCCCGCGGCACGCGCGGAGGCGGCCAGCGCGGGGATGAGTGCGGCGAAGTCGGGCCGTCCCATGCGCGCGTGGGTGAGGCCGGCGCCCAGCAGGGCGTGGCCGTCCTGGTAGTGCCAGCCGCGCAGCTCGCTGATCCGGCCGAGGCCGACCAGTCCCGAGGGCCGCAGCAGGCCCTTGTTGACAGCCGACATGAGGTCCGTGCCGCCGGCCACGGGAACGGCGGCGGGCATGGCGCCGAGAGCCGCCACGGCCTCGTCGAGCGAGGCCGGCAGCGTCACCGACTGCGTCGCCTGCGGTGCGTGCGTGGTCAACCCAGCTGCCCCTTCCCGGTGTCCCGGCAGTCCCGCCTGTCCGCCGTACGGTACGTGCTCACGGCCGGGACGTGGCAACTCTGGCACATCTTCCGGACGGTCCGACGCGAGGGTCCACGAAGGGCGATTCCGTCCCCGACCAGGGGAAAAGTCACCTTTGGCAGAGCTTCTGCCCGGCGTACGAATTGCACCTCTTCAGCGATTTCGTACGACTTATTCGGTTCCCCTGGCCGGGACGTGGGGTGTTGGTCACACGATCGGGGGCGGTCCCTCGATCGGGCGACCCAGGACGCCTGGACGGCGTTGCCACGGCAGCGGGCCGGTGGGCGGCCGGTAGTCGACGCCCAAGGCGTCGAGCCGGGCGTAGTGGCTCTCCATGCGCCGTTCGAAGCCGGCGAAGTCCCGCTCACCGGGGGCCGGGAGCCGGGACCAGGCGACCTCGGCGAAGGCGGCGAGCCGCGGGAAGACCTGGTAGTCGACGCGCTGCCGGTTCTGCATGACCTCGGTCCACACGTTGACCTGGGTTCCCAGGACGTGTCCGGCCGCCTCCTCGGAGAGGCCGGGCGGCACGGGCTCGAAGCGGTACACGTCCTCCAGGGTGCGGACGTACCCGATGGGCATCGGCTCGTCGGGGCCGGCGTCCTGACGGTAGTCCAGGTACACCTGCTGCAAGGGGCACATGACGACGTCGTGCCCTGCCTCGGCGGCGGCGATCCCTCCGGCGTAGCCCTGCCACGAGGACACGGCGGCGCCCTCGGCGATGCCGCCCTCCAGGATCTCGTCCCAGCCGATGAGCCGGCGGCCCCGGTCGGTGAGCCAGCGGTCGAAGTGGCGGATGAACCACGACTGGAGTTCGTCCTCGTCCTTCAGGCCGAGTTCCGCGATGCGGGCCTGGGCGGTGGGCGACTGCCTCCACTGGTCCTTGGGGCATTCGTCGCCGCCGACATGGATGAACGGCGAGGTGTCGGCCGGGAAGAGGTCGAGCAATTCCTCGAAGACGCCCTCGAAGAAACGCAGGGTGTGGTCGGTGGGGGCGAGTACGTTCGGATTGACGCCCCAGGTGTCCCACACGGAAAGGGCGGAGGTGTCGACGACGTCGGTGTTGCCGAGTTCCGGATACGCGCTGACGGCTGCCTGCGAGTGGCCCGGGATGTCGATTTCGGGGACGACCCGGATATGCCTCTCGGCGGCGTAGGCCACGATTTCGCGGATGTCGTCCTGGGTGTAGAAACCGCCGTGCGGTGTCTCGTCCCAGAGTTCCGAGGCGCGGTGGCCGTATTTGGTCCGTGCGCGCCAGGCTCCGACCTCCGTGAGACGGGGATAGCGCTTGATCTCGACGCGCCAGCCCTGGTCGTCGGTGAGGTGGAAATGGAAGACGTTCAGTTTGTGCGCGGCCAGCAGGTCGAGCATGCGCAGCACGCCGTCCTTGGGCGTGAAGTGCCGTGCCACGTCGAGCATCAGACCGCGCCAGCCGAAGCGCGGGCCGTCCTCGATCTCCGTGGCGGGAATTCCCCTGGCCGCCCCCTGCCCCACGGGCGCCCTGCGGAACGCCTCGGGACCGAGGAGCTGGCGCAGGGTCTGGGCGCCCCAGAACACGCCCGCCGCGCTCCCCCCGGTGATCCGCACGCCCCGGTCGGGCACCACGGTGAGGCGGTAGCACTCCGGCTCCAGGGCGGGGTCGATCCGCAGCTCGATGGTGCCGGCGGCATCCTCGGCGCCCACGGTCCCGGGGGCGAGCGGCAGGCCGAAGGCCGCCCCGAGCGTGGTGCGGAGCCAGCGTTCCGTACCGCCGGTGCCGGGTCCGGCCGTGATGGTCGTGGCCCCGTCGGGGACGAAGCCGCGACCGCCGTCGCCGTCGGCGCGCCGGGGCGCCGGAATCAGGTGGTGCATGTCAGTCCTTCACCGCCCCGCCCAGTCCGGAGACCAGACGGCGCTGTACGAGTACGAAGAAGACCAGCACGGGAACGGTCATCACCGTCGAGGCGGCCATGATCCCTCCCCAGTCGTTCTCGTCGGGTTTGAAAAAGACCAGCAACGCCATCGGCAGCGTCGACTGGGAGGTGTCGCTGATGATGAACGACTTCGCGAACAGGAAGTCGTTCCAGGTCGAGATGAACGAGAAGACACTGGTCGCCACGAGGCCCGGGAAGACCAGTGGGAAGAGGATCTGCCACAGGAATCGGGTGCGGCTCGCCCCGTCGATGTAGGCGGCCTCCTCCAGGGCCTCCGGGACGGCCTTGACGAAGCCGCGCAGCATCCAGATCGCGAACGGCAGCGAGAAGGCGAGGTGCGGCAGGATCAGTGATCCCAGCGTGTTCAGCTGGCCGAAGTCCCGCATCAGGAAGAACAGCGGGATGGTCAGTGCCTCGACCGGCACCATCTGCGCCACGAGAAACATGATCAGCAGCGTCGTGCGGAACCTGAAGCGGAACCGGGTGACGGCCGTCGCGGCGAGGAAGGCGATCAGCGCGGAGGCGATGACGACCGTGCCGGCGACGACCAGACTGTTGAGGAAGTAACGGCCGAATTCCTGCTGTTCGAAAACCCGGCGGAACGAGTCGAGCGAGGGCGCCAGGGTCCAGGGACGGGCCTCGGTGGACTGGATCTCCCCCGCCGGTTTGAAGGCGGAGAGCACCATCCAGTAGAGCGGGAACGCGACGGCGGCGGCGATGACGAGGGCCGCCGCCTCCGCGGCCAGTCTCCCGGGCCGGCGGACGCGCAGCAGGGTACGTGCGCTCACAGTTCCTCCCCCTGGCGCCGCACCAGGCGCAGATAGACCAGCGTCACGGCCAGCAGGATCACCAGCATCACGACGCCGATCGCCGATCCGAGGCTGTACTGCGAGGACGCGAACGCCTTCTGGTAGGCGTACACGTTGAGCACCAGGTTCTGGCCGGCGATGCCGCCGCCGTTGGTCATGACGTAGATCTGGGTGAAGACCTTGAAGTCCCAGATGACCGACTGGATGGTGACGACGATCAGGATGGGCCGCAGCATCGGTGCCATGACCGACCGCCAGATCCGCCACTGCGAGGCCCCGTCCAGCGAGGCCGCCTCCAGCACCTCGGTGGGGATCGCGCGGATGCCGGCGTACACGGTGACCATCACGAACGGGAAGGAGCACCAGAGCACTTCGAGGAGCACCAGGGCGAAGGCACTCCAGCGCCCGTACGTCCAGGAGAAGTCACCGAGTCCCAGCACCTTGTTGACCGGTCCGAAGTCCGGGTCGAAGAGGAAGACCCAGACGGTCGACCCGGTGATCGCCGGCGTCGCCCAGGCGCCCAGCGCGGCCAGCATGAGGGCGAGCCGGGGCACGGCGCGGATCCGGGTCAGCAGGACGGCCAGGGCGCAGCCGGTGACCAGGGTGGCGACGACACAGGCCGCGGCGAAGACCACGGTCGCGAGGAGCACCTGCCAGAACTGGCTGTCGCCGAAGAGCGTGGCGTAGTTGCCGAAACCCTGGAAGGTGGTCGGCTCACCGCCGCTGACCTGGGCCTGGGTGTACTCCAGGAAGGAGATCAGGCCCAGCTGGTAGATCGGGTAGACGAGGAGTCCGCCGAGCAGGACGAGCGCGGGCAGCAGGTAGAGCCAGGGGGTCCAGCCGGAGCGCCTGGCCGGCGACGCCGGGCGGCGCCGGGGCGGGCGGGCCGTGACCCCGCCCGCCCCGGCCCGTACGGGGGTCTTGCGCGGTGTGGTGGTGTCCGCGGTCATCGTCAGCCCGCTTCGGCGAACGCCGTGTCCATCTTCTTCGCCGCGTCGTCCGAGGCGGCGGCCACGTCCTTACGGCCGCTGACGATCTCCTGGAACATGGTCGGCAGGACCAGCGAGGCGTCGATCTGGCCCCAGGCCGGGGAGGCCGGGACGAACTTCGCCCCCGCGCCGAGCGTGTTGACGAAGGGGCCGACGAAGGGCTCCTTCTCCGCGGCGGACTCCAGCACGTCCGTGTACGTCGGCAGGAAGCCCATGGCGTCGAACATCTCGGCCTGCGTCTTCTTGCCGGTCAGCGACTTCATGAGGTCGACGGCGAGGGTACGGTGCGAACTGCTCTTGAGGACGCCGATGTTGTTGCCGCCGGCGAAGGCGGGGGCGATCGAGCCCTCCTTCACGCCGGGCAGCGGCACGACCGCGTACTTGCCCTTCACCGCGCCGGCCTCGACGGCGGCGTGGCTGAAGTCTCCGCCGATCGCCATGGCCGCCTTGCCGGAGGCGAAGGCGGTGACGGTCGCGTTGCCGCCCATGGCCGCGCACTTGGCCGCCGGGCAGTTGTCGTCGCCGAACAGCGAGGTGTAGGCCTCGATGCCCTTGCGGGCCTTCGCGCTGTTGATGACGGACCGGTAGGTGACCCCGGTCTCTTCGGCGAGTTCGCCGCCCTGGGCCCAGATGAAGGGCATGGCGCCGTAGGTGTACGCGCCGCCCACCGCGAGACCGTAGAGGTCCGGCTTCTCCTTGTGGATCTTCTTGGCGGTGGAGATCAGTTCGGCCTGGGACTTCGGGGGCTCGATGCCGAGCTCGTCGAGGACGTCGGTGCGGTAGTACAGCGCCCGTACGCCGACGAAGAGCGGCGCCCCGTAGACCGAACCGTCCACCGTCACGGACTGCTTGGCCGTGGGGTCGGTGTCCTTGGCCTCGTCCCAGGCCGCGAACTCCTTGCTGATGTCGGCCAGCCCGCCGTCCTTCACGTAGCCGGCGGTGTCGGTGTTGCCGTACTCGATGAGGTCGGGGGCGCTCTTCGGGTCGTTGAAGGCGGCCTTGATGCGCTGGGCCCGGGTGTCGACGGGTATGTACTCGACCTCGACCTCCGCGCCCTCGTGGGACTTCTCGAAGGCGGCGACCGCGGCGTCGACGACCTTCTGCTTGGGCTTGTTGCCGACCTCCTGGAAGAGCCAGACGCGGAGCGTCCCGGTCTTCTTGTCGCCCTCGGAGCTGGTGTCGGAGGTCTGCGGCGCGCAGGCGGTGGCGGTGAGGCCGGCGAGCACAAGAGCCGCGGCCGGAGCGGCAATTCGGGCAGAAAGCTTCATCCGGAACCCCTACCGGTCAATCGTTGCATTCCATGCAACGTGCGTTTCGTTCTGCACAACTGGCAGGAGACTAAGGGGACCCCAGCACGCCGACAAGTGGTCTCAACCACTCTGTGACCACGCGGTGCAGCCCGTGCAACGCACAGGCCTCGCCCGGGAACGCCGACGGCCCCGGGGCGCGCGTCTCGCGCGTCCCGGGGCCGTGGTCGGAATCAGAAGAACCGGATAAAGGGATGAAGAGGTAAGAGGTCGGGCCGACTACTTCTTGCCGCTGTCCTTGCCGCCCTTGCCCTTGTCCTTGTCGCCACCGGCGCCCATGGACTCGTAGATCTCCTTGCACATGGGACAGACCGGGTACTTCTTCGGGTCACGCCCCGGGACCCAGACCTTGCCGCACAGCGCCACCACGGGAGTGCCCTCCAGGGCGCTCGCCATGATCTTGTCCTTCTGGACGTAATGGGCGTAGCGCTCGTGGTCACCGTCGCCGTTCGACACCTGCGGCGTCGGCTCTACGAGGGTCCCCGTACCTGCCCCGCGCTCGGGCTCAAGAGTGCTCATAACTGCCAAGCGTACTGAAAGCTCCGCGCATCAGTTCAGCGAAGGGTCGTCCGGATACGTCGCGATCATGGCCAGTTCGCTGCGCTGCCGCCGGAGAACCGCGCGCCAGAGGTTCTCCGGGTGCGGGGACGACACGTCGCCCGGCTCCGACTCGACCACGTACCAGGCTCCGTCCGTCAGCTCCGACTCCAGCTGACCGGGCCCCCAGCCCGCGTATCCGGCGAAGATCCGCAGCGAACCGAGCTCCGCGGCCAGCAGCTCCGGCGGGGCGTCCAGGTCCACCAGGCAGATCGCCCCGTGCACCCGCCGCCAGCCGAGGGGCACCGCTCCGCCGCCCGGGCGGATCCCGGAACCCCCCGGGACCCCCTCGTCCCCGGGGATGAGGGCGACGCCGAGCGCGGAGTCGAGCGACACCGGGCCACCCTGGAAGACCACGTCCGGCTGGCCGGCCAGGCCCGCCCAGGACTCCAGGATGTCCCCCACGACGACCGGGGTCGGGCGGTTCAGGACCACGCCCAGCGAGCCCTCCTCGTCGTGGTCGAGGAGCAGCACCACCGCGCGGTCGAAATTCGGGTCCGCCAGGGCGGGTGCGGCCACGAGCAGCCGTCCTGTGAGCGAGGACACCTCCGTCATGGCACAGATGATCCCGCATCTTCGCCCTCCGCGGGGGTCAAGTGGCCCGCCCGGTCCCGGCAGGCGTCCGTCCGCAGCTCAGGGCGCACGGACGCGGTACGGGCGCACCGGGAGCGCACGTTCGCGGGGCTGCCGGACGGGCCTTGCGGATGGTGACCCTCCGCAAGGCACCGCGAGCAGAACGTGTTGTGGCGGATTCATGACGTTCGTATACCCCCCGGCGCCTTACGGAAGGGGGGCTGAGGCCCATTACCCTTTTGATGGCCCCCTGCCCGACCACTCCGGAACGCGAGATACATGACCGGCACAGACGATGTCCTGCTTGTCCACGGCGGCACCCCGCTGGAGGGCGAGATCCGCGTCCGAGGCGCCAAGAACCTGGTGCCGAAGGCAATGGTCGCCGCGCTGCTCGGCAGCGGGCCCAGCCGGCTCCGCAACGTGCCCGACATCCGCGATGTGCGGGTGGTCCGGGGACTGCTGCAGCTGCACGGCGTGACCGTCCGGCCCGGTGACGAGCCGGGCGAACTCATCCTCGACCCGTCGCACGTCGAGAGCGCGAACGTCGCCGACATCGACGCCCACGCGGGCTCGTCGCGCATCCCGATCCTCTTCTGCGGCCCCCTGCTGCACCGCCTCGGCCACGCCTTCATCCCGGGCCTGGGCGGCTGCGACATCGGCGGCCGGCCGATCGACTTCCACTTCGAGGTGCTCCGCCAGTTCGGCGCGACCATCGAGAAGCGGGCGGACGGCCAGTACCTGGAGGCCCCGCAGCGGCTCCGGGGCACGAAGATCCGCCTCCCGTACCCGTCGGTCGGCTCCACCGAGCAGGTGCTGCTGACCGCCGTCCTCGCCGAGGGCGTCACCGAGCTGTCCAACGCGGCCGTCGAGCCGGAGATCGAGGACCTCATCTGCGTACTGCAGAAGATGGGCGCGATCATCTCCATGGACACCGACCGGACCATCCGGATCACGGGTGTCGACAGGCTCGACGGTTACACCCACCGGGCGATCCCGGACCGTCTGGAGGCCGCCTCCTGGGCGTCCGCGGCCCTGGCGACCGAGGGCAACATCTACGTGCGCGGCGCCCAGCAGCGCTCGATGATGACCTTCCTGAACACCTTCCGCCGTGTCGGGGGCGCCTTCGAGATCGACGACGAGGGCATCCGCTTCTGGCACCCGGGCGGCGCGCTGAACGCCATCGCGCTGGAGACGGACGTGCACCCCGGCTTCCAGACCGACTGGCAGCAGCCGCTGGTGGTGGCCCTGACGCAGGCGGCCGGACTGTCGATCGTCCACGAGACGGTCTACGAGTCCCGGCTCGGCTTCACCTCGGCGCTGAACCAGATGGGTGCGCACATCCAGCTCTACCGGGAGTGCCTCGGCGGCTCCGACTGCCGCTTCGGGCAGCGGAACTTCCTGCACTCGGCGGTCGTGTCCGGGCCCACGAAGCTCCAGGGCGCGGATCTGGTCATCCCGGACCTGCGCGGCGGGTTCTCGTACCTGATCGCCGCCCTGGCGGCCCAGGGGACGTCCCGGGTCCACGGGATCGACCTGATCAACCGCGGCTACGAGAACTTCATGGACAAGCTCGAGAAGCTCGGCGCCAAGGTCGAACTCCCCGGCGGGTCACTCGTCTGACGCACCGCCCGGCGCGCTCCGGCGCGCGCACAGTGCTGCCGCACACAGCATTGCGCACCCGCACCACCACAGTCCGCCGCCCCGGCCCCGCGAGGGACCGGGGCGGCGGGCTTTTCCGTACCGTCGGGCGCCCGTCAGCCGCTTGTCACCTGAACAGGCGCCACAGAACGCCCGTACAGAGCCGAACGGGGCGTACGGGCCTCCCCGGGTCCACCGGAAGGTGCCGGGGCGCCGCAGCCCGCCCCACAGCGCCCGCACGGGCGTCGTGCGTCCGGGACGCGGCTCCCCGGACGGCCCTGGACATGCCGAAGGGCGGCCGTCCCGGTCGGGACGGCCGCCCTTCTTGCTGCCTGGGGGCCTTACTTGCCCTTGGCGGCTTCCTTGAGCTTCGAGCCCGCGGAGACCTTCACGCTGTAGCCGGCCGGGATGTTGATCGGGTCGCCGGTCTGCGGGTTACGAGCGGTGCGAGCGGCACGGTGGGTGCGCTCGAAGGTCAGGAAGCCGGGGATGGTGACCTTCTCGTCGCCCTTGGCGACGATCTCGCCGACGGTCTCGGCGAGCGCGGCCAGAACGGCGTCGGCGTCCTTGCGGGTCACCTCGGCACGGTCGGCCAGGGCGGCCACCAGCTCACTGCGGTTCATGTTTGTACTCCCGTGTTCTTCTTGCCTGTGAGGCGTGAGATCGAAGCCGATGCTGCCAGGGCCCTCTGACAGTCCCCGGACCCGGGTCTGATGTCAGACCCTCGCGCCCGAATACGCATCCTGCCCCCACCTGCGGCGCTAACGCCAATCCGGAACCCCTCGACGTCACGCGAAAAGCACCACCGAATGCCTGTGATGACGTTCCGTCGACTTGTCGGAGCGGTCCGCAGCGGATGCCGGGCCGGTGGGTCTCGCTGCCCGCCCACCCTAAAGGGGCGTTTGGGACGCCGCGACCCACGACGCGCCGTACGGACCGCCCGGACGTGAGGTACGGCACCGTCGGCGGGGGCCGTGGCCGACCCCCGCCGGCGGAGTACGGCTCCGCCGTCCGGGGGAAGCGGCTACGCGGGGTCGGAGGCCGCCTCGGCGACTCCGGCCGCCTTCGCGGCCTCCCGGACCGCGCCGGCGACGGCGCCCGCGACCTTGTCGTTGAAGACCGACGGGATGATGTAGTTCGCGTTCACCTCGTCCTCCGCGACGACGTCGGCGAGGGCACGCGCCGCGGCGAGCATCATCTCCGTGTTGACGGTGCGGGACTGAGCGTCCAGCAGGCCGCGGAAGACACCCGGGAAGACCAGCACGTTGTTGATCTGGTTCGGGAAGTCGGAGCGCCCCGTGGCGACGACCGCGGCCGTCTCACGGGCGACCGCCGGGTCCACCTCGGGGTCCGGGTTCGCGAGCGCGAACACGATCGCGCCCTCCGCCATGGCCGCGACGTCGGAGCCGTCCAGGACGTTGGGGGCGGAGACGCCGATGAAGACGTCGGAGCCGGCGACGGCCTGCTTGAGGGTGCCGGTGACGCCCTCGGGGTTGGTGTTGTCCGCGATCCAGCGCAGCGGCGAGTCCGGGGTGGCGTCCACCAGGTCCTCGCGGCCCGCGTGCACCACACCGTGGATGTCGGCGACGACCGCGTGCTTGACGCCGGCCGCGATGAGCAGCTTCAGGATGGCCGTGCCGGCGGCGCCGGCCCCGGACATGACGACCCGTACGTCACCGATCGCCTTGCCGACCACACGCAGGGCGTTGGTGAGCGCGGCGAGGACGACGATCGCGGTGCCGTGCTGGTCGTCGTGGAAGACGGGGATGTCCAGGGCCTCACGCAGCCGTGCCTCGATCTCGAAGCAGCGGGGGGCGGAGATGTCCTCCAGATTGATGCCCGCGAAGCCCGGGGCGATCGCCTTGACGATGGAGACGATCTCGTCGGTGTCCTGCGTGTCCAGGCAGATCGGCCATGCGTCGATCCCGGCGAAGCGCTTGAAGAGGGCCGCCTTGCCCTCCATCACGGGCAGCGACGCCATCGGGCCGATGTTGCCGAGGCCGAGCACCGCGGAGCCGTCCGTGACCACCGCGACGGAGTTCCGCTTGATGGTCAGGCGGCGGGCGTCCTCGGGGTTCTCGGCGATCGCCATGCACACCCGGGCCACACCCGGGGTGTAGATCATCGAGAGGTCGTCACGGCTGCGGATGGGGTGCTTGGACGCCATCTCGATCTTGCCGCCGAGGTGCATCAGGAACGTACGGTCGGAGACCTTGCCCAGCACGACGCCGTCGATGTCGCGCAGGCCCTCGACGATCTCGTCGGCGTGCGAGGTCGAGGAGGCCGCGATCGTGACGTCGATCCGCAGCTTCTCGTGGCCGGAGGCGGTCACGTCGAGGCCGGTTACCGAGCCACCGGAGGACTCCACGGCCGTGGTCAGCTGGGAGACCGCTGTGCCGCTCGCGGGCACCTCCAGCCGGACCGTCATCGAGTACGAGACGCTGGGCGCCGTTGCCATGGCCGAGTCCTTCGCTTTCCTGAGCTTCGTTGCCGCACGCGAACGGGGCCGAGCCCCGCACGTGCGTTCCGATCGTCGCACCTACCGGCCGGTAGCAGGTAATGACTGCCACCTTTCGGAAATTTTTTTCCACCATACGAGAAGTGGAGGCCGGGCGTAACCCCGATCCGGTGCGAAACGGGGGAAGGGTGTGGCTCGCGTGGAACCCGTACACACGAACAGACCCGCGCCACCATCAGGTGACGCGGGTCTGTCCTCTCGCGATCAGGTGGCACCGGCCCGCCATGCTCGCCTCGCGGCAAGTGGTCGCTCGTAGCGACGAAGGTTGGGCCCGGGGGCTTGGATCGAGCCGGTGCCGAATCCAGGCTAACAAACACCCCGGAGAAGTGACTCCCGTGCGACGGGCCGACTCGGAGAAGTACGTCCCTCCCGGCCGCCCGGAGCCCTCCGCTCAGTCCCTCAGCAGGTCCGGAACCCCGTCCTCGTCCGGCAGGTCGCGCTCACCCGAGACCACGGTGAGCTGTTGCGTCGCCCGGGTGAGTGCCACGTACAGGACCCGCAGACCGGCCGGTGACTCGTCGGCGATCTCCGCGGGGGACACCACCACCGTGGCGTCGTACTCCAGGCCCTTCGCCTCCAGGCTGCCCAGCGCCACGACCCGCTCCCCGAGCTCCTCCAGCCACGCACGGGCCTCGGCACGGCGGTTCATGGCGACGACCACGCCGACGGTTCCGTCCACCCGGTCCAGGAGCCTGCGGGCCTCCTCGCGGACGGTCCCGGCGAGGTCCCCGTCCCGCACCGTCTCGAAGCGCGGCTCGACCCCCGTCGAGCGGACCGCCGCCGGGGACTCCATCCCCGGCATGGCCAGTGCCAGCACCTTGGCCGCGAGCTCGGCGATCTCCGCGGGGTTGCGGTAGTTCACGGTGAGGGTGAAGCGGCGCCGCGGCCGGTTGCCGAGCGCCTCGTCACGGGCGGCGGACGCCTCGTCCGGGTCGGACCAGGACGACTGGGCCGCGTCCCCGACGATCGTCCAGGTGGCGTGCCGCCCGCGGCGGCCCACCATCCGCCACTGCATCGGCGTCAGGTCCTGCGCCTCGTCGACGATGACGTGGGCGTACTCCGTGCGCTCCGCCGCCAGCCGCTCGGCGCGCTCCCGCTGGGTCTCCTCGCGCTGCGGCATCAGCTCCTCGAGGCCGGTGAGCTGGTCCAGCGGATCGGCCTCCCGCTTCCGCTTCGGGCGGGCCGGGGTGCCAAGCAGGGTCTGCAGCTCGTCCAGGAGCGCCACGTCGTGGACGGACAGCGCCCCCTTGCCCTCCCCGTCCAGCCGTCTCAGCGAACGCGCCAGGCGCCGCACCTCGCCCTGGTTGAGGATCCGGCGGGCCCACCGGCTCAGACGCCGCTCGTCGGACATCGCAGCCAGGACCTGACGGGGGGTGAGCTCCGGCCACCAGGCGTTCAGGAAGGTGAGGAACGGCGTCTCGGTGGACACGTCCTCGTCGAACGAGGAACGCAGTTCGGCGGCCAGCTCGGGGTCGGTGTAGCGGCCCCGGCCCGACGACTTGTTCCAGAGGGCGTCCAGGAGCAGCTTGCGGGCGCGCGGGCGCAGCAGGTTGACCGGTGCCGTGCCACCGAGGACGTTGTGCCTGATCCGCCGGAGCTCGTCCGCCTCCAGCTCGATGCGGGCGCCGAACGCCACCACCCGCAGCCGGGTGGGGGTACCCGCCTCGGCGGGGGCCTCCCCGAACTCCAGCTGACCCTCCTGGGGGGCGGGCCGGGCCGCGGGCTGCTCCAGCGCCCCGCGGGCCGCCTTGCGCAGCACGTGGAGCATCCGGGACGACCCCTTGACGCGGGCGACGGCGGGCTCGTCGTACGCGGTCGCGCCGTCCGGCCCCGCGGCGTCGTCGGACAGCGATCCGACGGCGCGGATCGCGACCTGGCCCTCCTCGCCGAGGGAGGGCAGCACGCCTTCGGTGTACGCGACGAGGAGCGGGGTCGGCGAGACGACGAGGATGCCGCCCGAGTACCGCCGCCGGTCCTGGTAGAGGAGGTACGCGGCCCGGTGCAGGGCCACCGCCGTCTTGCCCGTGCCGGGACCTCCGGACACCTCGGTGACGGAGGCGGCGGGAGCGCGGATGACCATGTCCTGCTCGGCCTGGATCGACGAGACGATGTCCCGCATCGTGTGGCTGCGGGCCTGGCCCAGCGCGGCCATCAGGGCGCCGTCGCCGACCACCGGAAGGGCCTGGCCCTCCAGGGTGGCGGTCAGTTCCGGACGCATCAGGTCGTCCTCGACGCCGAGGACCCTGCGGCCCTTGGAGCGGATGACCCGGCGGCGTACGACCCGGCCCGGCTCCTTCGGCGTCGAACGGTAGAACGGCGCGGCCGCGGGTGCCCGCCAGTCGATCACCAGCGGCGCGTAGTCGGAGTCGAGTACTCCTATACGGCCGACGTGGAGGGTCTCCGCGATCACGGCGGTGCCGTCCTCGGCCACGGCGTCGTCGGCGGCCTCGACCGACGTGAAGGCGCCGTCCGGACCGCGTTCGCCGTCCTTGCCGCGCAGCAGGTCGATCCGCCCGAAGAGGAAGTCCTCGAACTCGTTGTTCAGCCGGTTGAGATGGACCCCGGCGCGGAAGACCTGGGCGTCCCGTTCGGCGAGTGCGCCGGGGGTGCCCACCTGGCCCCGTTTGCCGGCGTCCCGCATGAGAAATTCCGCCTCGTCGATCTTCTCCTCGAGACGGCGGTAGACCCGGTCCAGATGTTCTTGTTCGACACCGATCTCCCGGTCCCGCAACGAATCGACAGCGGCATCCTGCGCGGCCACCGGGGCCCCCTTCTGACGTGCATCGAGCAGCCGTCAACCGTACGCGAAAGGGGGCCCCGAGCGCACCTGCCGCTCGGGTCACGTTTCGGGTGGTGCGCGCCTCGGGGCCGTCCGGGTGACCCCTCAGGCGTCGATCTCCACCAGCCGCTCGCCGTCGAAGGTGCGCACCTCGAAGTGGTCGATGTCGGAACGGGCCATCGCGGCGCCCCCGTGCACGTACAGCGGGTGCCGCGCGCTCTCGTGGGCGGAGCCCTCGATGCCGTATCCCCAGGTCGGTACGGACCAGGAGGTGACGACCTCCTCCTCGCCGTTCCTGGACACGGCGACGAGGCTGCACTTCTGCGGGCCCTTGACGTTCTCCAGCCGCAGGACCGTGTGTGTGCCCCACGCCTTGGGCTCCATGCCGACCGTGGCCTCGACCCGGGTCACGGGGTCGGTCGCCCGCTTCTTCTCGGGCATGTGGTGGAGGAAGGCGTCCTCGGCGGGGCTGGTGGGGTGGGGATCGGCCGCCTCGGCCCTCGGGCGGGAGTCCTCACCGGCCGTGGCCGTGACCACGGCCACCGGGCCGCCGATGACGAGGACCGCCGCCGCCGCGACCAGGTACCGGGTGCGCCGGCGCCGCTGGGAGCGCTTCCGCGCGACCTCGTCGACCAGCCCGTCCAGCACCCGGGGCGCGGGGCGCTCCGGGACGTGCGGTACCGGGCGGGCGCCGGGGACGGCGGCCGGGGACTCCGCGAGCATCGCCAGCACGGGCTCCATGCCGGCGAACTCGTCGAGGTGCGCGGCGCAGGACGCGCAGCCGGCCAGATGCGTCTCGAAGGCGGCTGCCTCGGCCTCGTCGAGGATGCCCAGCACGTACGCGCCCGCGGCGTCGTGGGCGGAGCCCTCGTCGGGGAGGGCGAAGGGGTCGCCGGGGGGTACGGGCGGGCCCTGCGGACGCCGGGGACCTGCCGGCCGGGGCCCGAAGGGCTGCCACTCCTGGTCGCTCATGCCGTGATCCCCCTCTCCTCGAGTGCGAGCTTCATGGAACGCAGTGCGTAGAACACCCGGGACCGCACGGTCCCGCTGGGGACGCCCAGGATCTCGGCCGCCTCGTTGACCGTACGGCCTCTGAAGTAGGTCTCGACCAATGCTTCCCGGTGGGCCGGGGTCAAATCGTCGAGTGCGTCCGAGAGCGTCATCAGCCACAACGCCTTGTCGATCTCGTCCTCCGCGGGAATGACCTCCAGCGGCGACGGATCGACCTCGCGCGGCCGGGCCTGCCGGCTGCGGTGGCCGTCGATGACGATGCGCCGTGCGACCGTCACCAGCCAGGGGCGGACCGAACCGGTGGCCCGGTTGAGCGAACCGGCGTTCTTCCAGGCACGGATGAGCGTCTCCTGCACCACGTCCTCGGCCCGCTGCCGGTCCCCCGCGACGAGGCGGAGCACGTAGGCGAGCAGCGGGCCCGCGTGTTCGCGGTAGAGCGCCCGCATCAGCTCCTCGTCGGGAACGTCGGCGGGAGGGCGGCGCACCGCACTGCGATGTCGAGCCCTGTGCGGACGGTCATCGGCCACGGCCGCATCCTTGCGCACCCGAACCTCCCGGTCGAGACCCTGTCGAGCTCTGTGGCCATCGGTACGGACGCAGGCGCGGGTTCATTCAGATGCGGGGCAACTTTCTTTCGGGCGGGGTGGGTTCGGGACCGTATCGGACATCCGGCAGGGTCAGGTGAGGGCCTTGACGCGGCGGCGGTGCCGGGCCACCCGCTCCCGGTTGCCGCACACCTCGCTGGAGCACCAGCGGCGCCGCATCCCCCGCGACGTGTCCAGGTA
The DNA here is from genome assembly GCF_000717245.1 of Kitasatospora papulosa. Lineage (GTDB taxonomy): Bacteria > Actinomycetota > Actinomycetes > Streptomycetales > Streptomycetaceae > Streptomyces > Streptomyces papulosus. The sequence continues at coordinate 75,139 of NZ_JNYQ01000001.1, read as the reverse complement.
GAGCCGCCGGCAGGCGTCTCCCTGGCACCGGCGGAGGGCCGCCCGCGCCACCGGGTCCGTCAGCAGATCCACGGCGTCCCGGGCGACCGCGGCGAGCAGCGCCCCGCACGCGAGGTCGGCGATCGGCGCCCGTACGAGCGCCCCGCCCCGGCCCCGCACGGCCCGCAGGCCCGGCGGCGCGTCCGCCGCAAGGGCGTTGACCTGTTCCAGGTCGTCGTCGGCGCCGCCGCCGGTCAGTTGGGCCGTCATCAGCCGGTCGACGCCCGCCCGCAGCCGCTGGAAGCGTGCCACCCAGGTCTCGTCGACGTTCTCCAGCGGCGTACCGCGCGGGACCAGCCGCGACGCCACCAGCCACTCCGCGAGGCGCTCGGGACGGCCGATCTGCTCGCCGGCGCCGGAGGTCTCGGCCGCGGTCGCCACCAGGTCCAGACAGAACCGGCCCGAGTCGAACCGCCGGCCGTGCGTGCCCTCCGCCATGAGCCTGTCACCGCCTCGGGGGTCACCTGTGGGGGGAGAGTCACCCCCAGAGTGCCCTCATCCGGCCCGGCCCGGTAGCCCTCCCGCCGGTCGTGGAGCAGTCCGGTCCCGCCCGGCCGGGTCCGTGCCCGCCGGGCGGCCTCCGGTACTCCCGGCGGGCGCCGGTCAGCCCTGCGGCGGGCCGTCGTGCAGGATCCGCTGGAACATCCGGTGGTCCTGCCACGCGCCGTCGATGTGCAGATAGCGCGGCGCCGTGCCGTAGAGCTCGAAGCCGCACTTGGCCAGGACGCGCTGCGAGGCGGTGTTGTCCAGGACCGTCCCGGCGGCGATCCGGTGCAGTCCGAGCCCGTCCCGTGCCAGTTCGCAGACCCGGGTGACGGCTGCCGTGGCCAGACCCCGGCCCGCCCGGCCGACGTCGATCCAGTAGCCGAGCCTGGCGTTGCGGAAGGGCCCGCGTTCGATGGAGGCCAGCGTCACCGCCCCCACGACCCGGTCCTGGTCGTCGGTCAGCGCCCAGGGCATGACACGCCCCGCGTCCCGGTCGGCCAGCAGCCCGGTGAGCCGCCGGACCTGGCCGTCGACGGTGTAGAAGGTGTCGGGGCGCACGGGCTCCCAGCGCCGCATGTAGGCCCGGCTCCGGGTGTACGCCTCGGCGAAGGACTCCGCGTCGCCGAGGGCCGCCGGCCTGAGCCCGACGCCGTCGGTCAGGGGATGGGTGTCGTCGATCATCCCCGCACGCTAGCCGCCGGGCCGGACCGCGTCGTACTTGGTGTCCGCGGAGGGGTCCAGGGCGAGCCGGTAGCCCCGCTTGACGACCGTCTGGATCAGCCGCGGGGCCCCGAGTGCCGTGCGCAGCCGGGCCATCGCCGTCTCCACCGCGTGCTCGTCGGTTCCGTTGCCGGGCAGGGCCCGCAGCAGGTCGGCGCGGGAGACCACCCAGCCCGGCCGGCGGGCGAGCGTGTGCAGCAGGGCCATGCCGGCCGGGGGCACCGGGCGCAGGGCGCCGTCGACGAGCACGGCGTGGCCGCGGATCTCGACCCGGTGGCCGGCGACCGGGAGCGCGCGGGCCCGGGCCGGCAACTGGGCGCAGAGCACCTGGACGAGGGGCCCGAGCCGGAACCGCTCCGGCTGCACGGTGTCGATGCCCTTGGCCTGCAGGGGCAGAGCGGTGACCGGTCCGACGCACGCCGTGAGGACGTCGTGGCCCAGTGCGTCCAGCACCTCGGGAAGGATGCCGCGGGTCTCCGCCCGGTTCAGGTAGGAGGCGACGGCGGGAGCGCTGGTGAAGGTGAGGGCGTCCAGGCCGCGGCCGACGGTGGCGTCGAGCATGCGGTCGAGCGGGGCGATGTCCTCCGGGGGCATCCACCGGTAGACGGGTACGCCGACGATCTCGGCGCCCGCCGCCCGGAGCGACTCGACGAAGCCCGGAAGGGGTTCGCCGTGCAGCTGGAGTGCGATCCGGCGGCCCGTCACGCCCTCCTCCAGCAGCCGGTCCAGGACCTCCGCCATCGACTCCGACTGCGGCGACCACGCCTCGGTGAGCCCGGCCGCCCGGATGGCGCCCTTGACCTTCGGGCCACGGGCCAGCAGCTCTATGCCGCGCAGCAGTTCGAGGAGCTCGTCACCGATGCCCCAGCCGTCGGCGGCCTCCACCCAGCCCCTGAAACCGATGGCGGTGGTCGCGATCACCACGTCCGGCGGGTTGTCGACGAGATCCTTGGTCGCGGCCAGGAGTTCGCTGTCGTCCGCGAGCGGAACGATCCGCAGCGCGGGCGCGTGCAGGACCGCGGCGCCCCTGCGCGTGAGGAGCGTCCCGAGCTCCTCGGCGCGACGGGCTGCGGTCACCCCGACCGTGAAGCCCGCCAGGGGCCCGTGCTGTGCGTCGTCGTCGTGCATGGCGTGATACCCGGCTCTCGTCCCGCTGTTGCTCGATGATGCGGAGGACCGAGAGTGTCAACCCTGCGTGACAGTCTCGGTCCTCCTGTATTTCCCGCCCGTTACGTCCTGCGACGCCTCCCGGTCGTCCTCACACCTCGGCATAGCTGAGCTGGGGCTTCGCGGCGACCGCTTCGGTACGCCGAAGGTATACCGCCCACGTGAGGGTGAAGCAGACGGCGTAGAAGCCGAGGAAGCACCAGAAGGCGGCCGTCCCGGTGCCCGAGGCGGCGAACGACTGACGGAACGCGAGGTTGATCGCGAGACCGCCCAGCGCCCCGACCGCACCGATGAGTCCCATGGCCGCGCCGGACAGCCGCCGCCCGTACGCCGCGGCCTCCTCGCCGCGCAGCCCCTTGGCGATCCCCTGGGCGTGGAAGATGCCCGGGATCATCTTGAAGGTGGAGCCGTTGCCGAGCCCCGTCAGCACGAACAGCGCGATGAACCCGACGAGGAACACCGCCAGCGACTCGATGCGCGAGGCGTGGACGACGACGCCGGTCGCCGCCGCCATCGCCGCGAAGTTCCACAGGGTGATCCGGGCGCCGCCGTAACGGTCGGCGAGCCAGCCGCCCGCGGGCCGGATCAGGGAGCCGAGCAGCGGGCCGATGAACGTCAGCGAGGCGGCCTGCAGCGGGGTACGTCCGAACTGGGTCTGCAGGACGAGTCCGAAGGCGAAGCTGTACCCGATGAACGAGCCGAAGGTGCCGATGTAGAGCACCGACATGATCCAGGTGTGCGGCTCCCGCACGGCCTGGAGCGCCGCTCCCGTGTCGTTCTGGACGGGCCTGAGGTTGTCCATCCTGAGCGCCGCGCAGAGTGCGGCGACCACGATCAGCGGTACGTACACCCCGAGCACGATCCGCGGGTGCGCGGCGCCGGCCGTGCCGATCACCAGCAGGCCGACGAGCTGGACCACGGGGACGCCGATGTTGCCGCCGCCCGCGTTGAGCCCGAGCGCCCAGCCCTTCTTGCGCAGCGGGAAGAAGGCGTTGATGTTGGTCATCGACGAGGCGAAGTTGCCGCCTCCGATGCCGGTGAGCGCGGCGACGACGAGGAACGTGGTGTACGAGGTGCCGGGCTCCATCACCCAGAAGGCGGCGCAGGTCGGCACGAGGAGCGACAGCGCGCTGACGACGGTCCAGTTGCGCCCGCCGAACAGCGCGACCGCGAAGGTGTACGGCACCCGCACGACGGCGCCGACCAGGGTGGCCGTGGAGATCAGGAAGAACTTCCCCGCCGGGTCGATGCCGTACTCCGGCCCCATGAACAGGACCATCACGGACCACAGGGACCAGACCGAGAACCCGATGTGCTCCGAGAGCACGGAGAACCACAGGTTCCTGCGGGCGGTCCTCTCGCCCGTCTCCCGCCAGAAGGTCTCGTCCTCCGGCTCCCACTTCTCGATCCAACGACCGGCCATCAGGCGCCTCCACAAGGGTCGGGGTGTTGTCCTGCCGACCCTAAGGACCCCGCGTTTCGGTGCGGTGCCCGGAGGTGACCGGTGCGCAACCTTGCTCTCACTCGGCCCCCGGGAGCGCGGTGAGCAGGGCCCGGAGGGGTCCGCCGGGGCGGGGGGGGCGACGATCCGGCCCCGCGCCCCGCCCCGGCCGGTCAGGCTCCGCGCGTCCGGCCCTTCCCGTTCGGCCACAGACGCGGGCGGCGGCGGGCGGCGACGTCCTCGACCCAGCCGAACGCCAGGATCGCGAGCGCGGTCAGCGGCCAGATCGCGATCAGGACCAGCACCTCGTACGACTGCTCGATCTGCGCGTCGAACGCGTCGCCGAGCCACGGCACCGCCCAGAGCCGGTCCACCAGGTGCGCGGCCGCCATCAGCAGCAGGTTGTGCCACAGGTAGATCGTCACGGCCCGGTTGTTGGCCAGCGTGACCAGGCCGTCCCAGGCCGCGAGCCTGCCGGGGAGCTTCCGCCAGGACGGGGCGTGGACCAGGAGGATCGTGCAGAAGCCGAGGGACCAGGTGGCCTGGGCGAGCGGGATCTCGTCCAGGTTCCAGCCCTCCTCCGTGAGGTGCCCGGACGCCCACCACAGGCCGAAGCCCATGACGAGCGCGGCGGACGAGACCACCAGGTAGCGCGGGATCTCCTTCAGCAGGCCGTCGTGGTGCGCGAATCCCAGGATCCAGCAGGATCCGAACACGGCGAAGTCGACCAGGCTCTCGCCGAAGGTTCCGGGCACGGTGACGAGTCCGGTGCCGATGACGGCGGTGAGGGCGACCGGAGCGAGCAGGGTGACCCACGGCAGCCTGCGGAACGCCCTGAGCAGCAGGGGCGAGGCCAGCACGAACCACAGGTACGCCCGGATGTACCAGAGCGGCCCCGCCGCCTGGTCCGCCCAGCTCAGCTCCAGCCATCCGCCGGCCGAGCCGTTCTCCTCGGGGAAGGGCGGCGCGCCGAGCGGGAACAGATAGCTGCCGAGCTCGACGAACCACCACAGCCCCTCCTCCCGGACGGGCTTCCAGCTCAGCGCGAACATCACCGGTACGACGACGAGGGAGAACGCCCACATCGGGGGGAGCAGCCTGCGCAGCCTGCTGCGGATGACCCCTCCGGCCGGCCGGGCCAGCGAGCGGGCCATCAGCGAACCGGCCAGGGCGAACATCACGCCCATGGACGGGAACAGGACGGTCAGCCAGGCCCAGCCGAAGAGGTGGAAGACGACGACCCGGACGAGGGCCACGCTCCTGAGCAGGTCGAGGTAGCGGTCCCGCCCCGGCCCGGAACGGGGGGCGGGGGCCTCGCCGGTGGAGTCCGGCGCGGCGGACACACGCTCCGCACGGGCCGCCGGGACGGGCGCGTGCTCCGTGCGGTCTCCCGGGACGGACGGGGCTGGAGGGACCGACGGGGCGTACCCGGCTCCGTCCTGCCGGGGTGGCTGGGGGTAGGTCATGCCACCGGCCTCCGTTCCGTTTCCCTGCGCCGGTTCGTCGTACCGCCCGGCGCCTCCACCACGCCGGTGCGCCGCAGCTTCTGCCAGCGCAGCCGGCCGCCGGTGAGAGCGGTGATCCAGGACTGGAGCAGCACGACGTACATCAGCTGCCGGTAGAGGATCTGCTGGAGCGGCAGGGAGATCAGATGGGTCATGCGCTCCCGGTCGAGCCGGAAGGCGTACGCGGCGCAGACGGCCTGCACCAGCAGGACCCCGAACCAGGCAGCGACCGTCTTCCCCGTCGGGCCGAAGACCAGTCCGTACAGCAGGAAGACGTCGATCAGGGGCGCCAGCAGCGGGGCGACGACCATGAACAGGGAGACGAACGGCAGCCCCACACGCCCGAAGCGGCCCGAGGGCCCGCGCTCGACGACCGCGCGGCGGTGCTTCCAGATGGCCTGCATGGTGCCGTACGACCACCGGTAGCGCTGCGACCAGAGCTGCTGCACGGACTCCGGGGCCTCCGTCCACGCCCGGGCGTTCTCCGCGTAGACGACGCGCCAGCCGTCACGGTGCAGCGCCATGGTGACGTCGGTGTCCTCGGCGAGGGTGTCCTCGCTCATGCCGCCGACGCGGTCCAGCGCGTCCCTGCGGAAGGCGCCGACCGCACCGGGGATGGTGGGCATGCAGCCCAGGAGGTCGTACATCCGGCGGTCGAGGTTGAAGCCCATCACGTACTCGATGTGCTGCCATGCGCCGATCAGCGAGTCGCGGTTCCCCACCTTCGCGTTGCCGGCGACCGCGCCCACCCGTGGGTCGGCGAACGGCTGGACGAGCTCGCGCACGGTGGAGGGTTCGAAGACCGTGTCGCCGTCCATCATCACGACGATGTCGTGACGGGCGTGCGCGATTCCGTTGTTGAGGGCGGCGGGCTTGCCCGCGTTGGTCTGGCGGACGACCCGGACGTTCGGGATCCACATCGCCTCGACGAGATCGGCCGTGCCGTCCGTCGAGCCGTCGTCGATGACGACGACCTCGATCGGGTGGTCACTGGCCACGAGCGAGCGCACGGTGGCCTCGATGCACTCGCGCTCGTTGTAGGCCGGCACGAGGACCGACACCGGGCGGGTGAACCGCCCGCCCCAGCTGAAGTCCTCACGGCGCACCTTCCTGGCGTGCAGGAAGGAGAGCAGCAGCATCAGGCCGAAGCGGACCATCACGAGGACGCCGATGGCGGCGAGGCCGACCACCAGGACGCCGGTGACGCGCTCGGAGATCTCCACCGCCCCGATGAACGCCCTGCCCTTCCAGAGCGCGAGCCCGGACACCTCGGTGTGGGCGCTCGGGGCGCCGAGGGCCGAGGTCAGGTTGGTGAACTCGTAGCCCTGCCGCTGCATCTGCGGCAGGAACTCCCTCAGGGCGGCCACGGTCTGGGACCGGTCGCCGCCGGAGTCGTGCATCAGGACGATGGCGCCCTTGCCGTTCCTCGGCGTGGCCCGCTCGACGATCGCGGGGACGCCGGGGCGCTTCCAGTCCTCGCTGTCGGTGTTGTTCACGACGGTGAGGTAGCCGCGGCTGCCGATGTACCGCGTGACCGGCCAGGACCTGTCGTCCATGGCGTCGGAGGACGAGGAGTACGGAGGCCGGAACAGGGACGTGCGGATGCCGGCCGCGCCCGCCAGCACCAGCTGGTTCTGGGAGAGCTCCCAGTCGATGCGGCTGGTGGACTGGAACGAGAGGTCGGGGTGGTTGAAGGTGTGCAGCCCGATCTCGTGCCCCTCGTCGGCCATCCGCTTCACGAGGTCCGGGTAGCGGGAGGCCATGGTGCCGGTGACGAAGAAGACGCCGTGCGCGCGGTTCTTCCTGAGTTCGTCCAGGACGCGCGGGGTCCAGACGGGGTCCGGGCCGTCGTCGAAGGTCAGCACGATCCTGTGATCGGGTATCCGGAGCGACTTGGCCTGCCCGCCCGCGGCGCGGGCGTCGATGACCGGGCCGCCCTCGAGCACGTCGTCCGGCACCTGGGTGGTGGGAGCGGGCGCCTGGACACGGTGGTCGGCGAGGATCTCGCTGTGCACGTATCCGCGCAGCATGAGCATGGCGAGCAGGGCCACCAGGAGGACTGACGGAAGCAGGTAGCGCATGGGAAGCCTGCGCCGGACGGTCCGCTTCTTCTTCCGGTTGTGCCTGCCCCGCGAAACGGGGGGTGTCATCTACTGAGTGCCTTCTTGAGGTTGCACCGGTGATTCCGAGGGGGCCGGGGACGCCGGCGGACTCTCCTCGACGGGCGGTTCGGTGGTGGCCGGCGGCGAGGGCTCGCCGCTCGGCCGTTCGGAGACCGGGGCGCCCGGGGCGGGGGCCGACGAGGACGCAGTGCCCTTCTTCGTCGGCTTGCCGGACACGCGGGCCTCGGCGCTCACGCCGGGCTCGGCCGAACCGGACGGGGAGGCGGAGGCGCCCCCCGGCGCGGGGGCCGCGGCGGAACCGGAGGCCGAAGCGGAGGCCCCGGGCGTGGCTCCGGGGCTCCCGGACACGGCGGCGCCGCTCGGCGCGGGCCGCACCTCGGCCTTCTCCGCGCGCTTCTGGTCCTGCCCGGAGAGCGGCAGCCAGGGAGCGCTGGAGTTGCCGCCGAGCACGGCGACCACGAGCGTCACCGCGTACACGGCACTGACCGCGGCAAGCACCCAGCCCACCCGCCGGTACGTCTTGCTGCGGCGGCCGCTCTCGTCGACGAAGACCGGGCCCTCCGCAGGGTCCGGAGGGGCGGGTTCGACAGGTAGTTCGGAGAGCTGACGCCCCAGACCGTCCAGTTGGACGGTGACGTCGCTCGACTCATGCGTGTGCCCGGTTCGGGTACCTTCGCGCCAATTTTCCACAGGTGTTCGCACATCCCCCACTCAATGAACCCGGTGCCCGTGGGGTGACTGGAATCGTGCCATCGGACAGGGCCCCCACCCCGTCCGTGCGCCACGCGCCACCGAGCATCCGAGGGGGCGAATGTAGCGCACGAAGAGACCAGAAAGAGGGACGTATCACCATCTCGCTCAGGAGCGGCGATCCATGAGTGAAGCATCGATTCCGGGTAGCCACGAAGTAGGTGGCCTTTCCAACCAACCTTCCGAGCCCGCGAGTTCGGCCACCGCGGCACGCAACGCGGACAGACCTGGGTGGTCGAGTCCCTTGCGCCAGACCATCAGCAGCGGGGACAGCGGCACCGGCCGTACGAGCGGACGCAACACCGCTCCCAGCAGCGGCGGAAAGCCCGCGACGGCCAGCACGGGATGGCCCGTCTTCGTCATGACCCGCTGGAATTCGGCCACGCCGACGGCGAGCGGAGCCGGCGGAGCCAGCACTATGTCCCACTCCGCGAAGAGCATGGATGCGAGATCCGTCCACTCACGCGTGCGCGTATTGCCCGCCCCGGCGTAGACGGTTTCACCGGCCAGATCACTCATGGCGACCGTTTCACGCCCTGCCAGAGGATGATCGCCCGGCAGGAGCACGGCCATCGGCTCGTACCGCACCGGCTGTACGGAGAGCCGGGCGAGGACCGCGGGATCGAGTCCGGCGGCACGCCCGAACGAGACGTCCAGCCGTCCGGCGAGCACCTCACCCGCCGCCCAGGTCAGCCCGCTCTCGAAACGGGCCATCAGCTCGCAGTCGGGTGCGAGCTCCCGCGCCCGGGCCAGCACCCGGGCCGCGGTCATCCCGTCGGTGTTCAGGTCGACGAGCAGCGGACGGTCCGCCGGGTCCGTGAAGGCGGCACGGAGCGCGGCGTGGGCTTCGAGGACCCGGCGGGCGTACGGCAGGAGACGCTCCCCGTCCGGGGTGAGGGACACCTGCCGGGTGGTGCGGACGAAGAGCTCCCTGCCCAGCTCGCGCTCCAGCCTGCGGATGTCGCGACTCAGCGCCTGCTGCGCCACGTAGAGCCGGGCGGCGGCACGGGTGAAGTGCAGCTCCTCGGCCACGGCGACGAAGGCGCGGAGGATACGGGGATCGGTGTCGGTGGCGGCCACCGGCCGAATTTACAACAGAAGTGCGTCAGTACCCTCTGATCAGGTGTTGGACAGCACGGATCGCCCCGTTTCAGGCTGGAGGACGTGTCTCCTGAAACCGCCGCCCCGGCTCCCGTCGGCCCGTCCACGGCCGGCCCGTCCAATCCCTACGTACGGCTGCTCGCCACCCCCGGCGCGCGCGCCTTCACCGCGGGCAACCTCCTCGCCCGGCTGCCCATGGGGATGTTCAGCGTCAGCGCCGTCATCATGATCGCCGGGGCTCACGGTTCGTACGCCCTGGCCGGGGCCGTCACCGCGACCGGGCTGGCCGCGACCGCCGTGGTCGCCCCCTGGACGGCCCGCCTCGTCGACCGGTACGGCCAGGCCAGGATCGCGGTGCCCGCCACGGCCGTCGCCGTACTCGGCTCGCTGGCCCTGGTGCTCTGCGTGCACCACGACGCACCGGTCTGGACACTCTTCGTCGCCTACGCCGCGACGGCCACCACCCCGAACACGGGAGGCATGTCGCGGGCCCGCTGGGCCCATCTGCACCGGGGCGACCCGGCGGCCCTGCACACCGCCAACTCCTTCGAACAGGCCGCCGACGAGCTGTGCTTCATGCTCGGCCCGGTCCTCGCCGCGTCCCTGTGCGGGGCCCTCTTCCCCGAGGCGGGCACCCTCACCGGCGCGATCCTGCTGATGACCGGTGTCCTGGTCTTCGCCGCGCAGCGAGCCACCGAACCACCGGTGACCCCCGGCACCCGGGCCCCCTCACCCCTGCGCACCCCCGGCATGGCCGCCCTCCTCGCCGTGTTTCTCGCGACCGGGGCCGTCTTCGGCTCGATGGAGGTCGTCTCCATCGCGCACGCGGGGGGCGCGATCCTCGCACTCCAGGCCACAGGCTCCTGCGTGGCCGGGCTGCTGTACGGATCGCTGCCCCCCGCCGCCCGTGCCGGGCGCAGGCTGCTGCTCTGCCTGACGGGAATGACCGCGCTGATGTCGCTGCCCCTGCTGGCCACGGCCACGACCGGCTCACTGCCCGTCCTGGCCGGCTGCCTGCTGCTGGCGGGAGCGGCCACCGCCCCCACCATGGTCACCGGGATGACCCTGGTGCAGCGGCTCACCCCGCAGGCGCAGCTCAACGAGGGGATGACGCTCGCGGTCACGGCCCTGCTGGGCGGGGTGGCCGCCGGCTCGGCCGTGGGCGGCTGGGCGGTGGAACACGCGGGAACGGTCGCCGGATACGCGGCTCCGATGTGCTCGGCGGCCCTCGCCCTGGCCGTCGCGGCTGCCGGGACGCGCCGGGCCTGACCGGCCCGGGCGGCACACAGGAAAAACGAGGACCCCGCTGCCGGTGGCAACGGGGTCCTCGTTCACATGGGAATTGTGGAGATGGCGGGAATCGAACCCGCGTCCAACGGTGCGGAACCAGGGCTTCTCCGAGTGCAGTTCGCTACGCTTTTCTCGGCCCCGGAGGTCACGCGAACAAGCCTCCGACAGGCCCAGCCACTGTTTGATTTCCTTCTAGGCCCCGTGACCGGGCTTAGAAGTTTAGATCCCTTGTTGATGCCAGGATCCGGGTCGGGATCACCCCCGGGCTGACACTCCGCAGAGTCTTCGCTTAGCTGCTAATTAGGCAGCGAGGGCGAAGGCGGAGGAATCGCGCTTGGAATTGGCGATTATTGGTTGCGACATATGGTTTACGAGATCATTGCCGCTTCCTCGACTCGCTTCCCCTGCTTCGACATCCGCTGTCGAAACCGATCATCCCCATGTTGTTTTATCAATCCACGCACCCGCTGTGAGGTGCATGGCCCATCGTACGTGACCAACGCACGCGGATGCCACCGTATTCCGGCGGCTCCGGGGCGCGGGCCCCGGAACGGTGGCGGCTACGCGCTGCGCTGGCGCCGGCGGGCCGCCGAGATGGCGCGGTTCGTCTCCCGCGTGTCCTGCTTCTCACGCAGCGTCTGACGCTTGTCGTACTCCTTCTTGCCCTTCGCGAGCGCGATCTCGACCTTGACGCGGCTGTCCTTGAAGTACAGCGCGAGCGGCACGATCGTGTGTCCCGTCTCCTGCGACTTGGACCGGAGCTTGTCGATCTCGGCCCGGTGCAGGAGCAGCTTCCTCTTGCGCTTCGCCGAGTGGTTGGTCCAGGTGCCCTGCACGTACTCCGGGACGTGGACGTTGTGCAGCCACGCCTCGCCGTCGTCGATCTGGACGAAGCCGTCGACCAGCGACGCCCTGCCCATCCGCAGCGACTTGACCTCGGTACCCATCAGTACGAGACCGCACTCGTAGGTGTCGAGGACGTGGTAGTCGTGCCGCGCCTTCTTGTTCTGCGCAATCATCTTGCGCCCGGTGTCTTTTTCCTTGGCCATAGTGCGGTCATTTTCGCACTACGACCCACCCCCGAGGCCACTCAATACCGTCTCGCCCCGCTGCTGGGCCTCCGGACCCGCCCCGACGTCCGGCGTGATGCCGCTTCCCTCGACGCTGCGGCCCGCCGGTGTGCGGTAGTGCCCGACGGTCAGCTCGGCCACCGAGCCGCCGGGAAGCTTGCTGGGCATCTGCACGGATCCCTTGCCGAAGGTGCGCGATCCGACGGTCACCGCCCGCCCGCGGTCCTGCAGCGCGCCCGTCAGCAGTTCGGCGGCGCTCATCGTGCCGCCGTCCACCAGGACGACCACCGGCCGGTCGGTGTCCCCGCCGGGCTCGGCGTAGAGGGCGTGCTGCTCCCCGTGGACGTCGTAGGTGGCGACGAGGCCGCCGTCCAGGAAGGCGGAGGAGGCGGTGACGGCCTCGGTGACCAGCCCGCCCGAGTTGGCCCGGAGGTCCAGCAGGATTCCCGCGTCCCCGGGCACCTCGTCCACGGCGTCACGGACCGCGGTGCCCGCGCCCTTGGTGAACGCGTCCACCTTGATCAGTACGGCGGAGGAGGGCCCCTGACCGAGTCGGCGGACGCTCACCGGGTCGGTGCTGAGCCGGGCCCTGCGCAGGGTCGTGGTCCAGGTGTGGCCGCCGCGGCCGAGCCCGAGGACGACCGAGGAGCCCTCGGCCGCCTTCGTGCGGTCGCCGCGCAGCAGCGCGACCACCTCGGCGACGGGGCGCTTCTCGACCGGACGGCCGTCCACGGTGCGCAGCAGGTCTCCCTTGCGCACCCCGGCCCGGTCCGCCGGCCCGCCGGCCTGGACCTCGGTCACGGCGACGTCGCCGCGGGCCGAGCGGCGGGCGGAGACACCCACCCCGGTGTACGAACCGTCGAGGGCCTGCTCGAACTCCTCGTACTCCCGCTCGTCGTACACCGCGCCCCAGCGGTCCCCGCTGCGGCTGACGACCTCCTCGGCGGCGTCCGTACCGGACTTCCCGTCGGCCTCCGCGTCCGCGGCCGCGTCCGCGATCTCCTCACGGTCCACGGGGCCGACCGTGGAGGACACCGCGCGTGTCCTTATCTCCGTGCCCGCGTCGTCCTCACGGGGCAGTGACCCGGTGGCCGCGGCCGTGGCCAGCACGCTCGCGAACACCAACGTCAGGGCCGCCCCGCGGTAGATCCCGCGGGGTTTCAAATGGTGCGTATGGCCCGGCATGTGGCCGAGTGTAGGACAACGCCCCGTCCGCACACGGCGCGTTCGCCGCATGCGGTACGGGGCGCTCGTCACACCTTGAGGTACTTGCGCAACGCGAAGAGGGCGGCAACGGCGGGCATCAGCAGCCCGATCGCGATGACCAGCGGAAGCTTCGTGAGCACCGCGTCCCAGCCGATGAAGTCGATCAGGTTCAGCTTCTCCTGGAGGGCGAGTCCGCCGTCGATCAGGAAGTACCTGGCCGCTATCAGGATCACGCAGGCGAGCAGTCCGCCGATCAGGCCGGCGAACGCGGCCTCCATGATGAACGGCATCTGGATGTAGAAGCCCGAGGCTCCCACCAGCCGCATGATGCCCGTCTCCCGTCTCCGGCTGAACGCCGAGACGCGGACGGTGTTCACGATCAGCATCAGCGCGATGACCAGCATCAGCCCCATCAGGAAGATCGCGGCCACGTTCATGCCGTTCATCAGCCCGAAGAGGTTGTCGAGGATGCTCCGCTGGTCCTGGACGGACTGCACGCCGTCACGGCCGGCGAAGGCCGTCGCGACGACCTTGTACTTCTGCGGGTCCTTCAGCTTGACCCGGAACGACTCCTGCATCTGGTCCGGCGTGATGTTGCCGGCCATCGGCGAGTCGCCGAACTGCTCCTGGTAGTGCTTGTACGCCTCGTCGACGTTCTCGAAGAGGACCGGCTTCTGGACGGCCTCCATCTTCTCGAGGTCGGCCTTGATCTCCTTCTTCTGCTCCGCCGTGACGGCGCCCTTGGCGCACTTGGGCACGTCCTTGGCGTCGTTCTTGTTGCAGAGGAAGATCGAGACGTTGACCTTGTCGTACCAGTAGGTCTTCATCGAGCTGACCTGCTCGCGCATCAACAGCGCACCGCCGAACAGGGCGAGCGAGAGGGCGACGGAGACCACGACCGCGAAGGTCATCGTGAGGTTACGACGAAGACCGACGCCGATCTCCGACAGGACGAACTGGGCGCGCATGGCGTCCTTTCAGTACTCGATGCTCGTGCAGGGGCTCGGAGGGGCCGGCGGGCCGGGCCGCCGGCCCTTCTCAGTGCTGGTAGCCGTAGACGCCGCGCGCCTGGTCACGCACGAGGCGGCCCTGTTCGAGCTCGATGACGCGCTTGCGCATCTGGTCGACGATGTTCTGGTCGTGGGTCGCCATGATCACGGTGGTGCCGGTCCGGTTGATCCGGTCCAGCAGCTTCATGATGCCCACGGAGGTCTGCGGGTCGAGGTTTCCGGTCGGCTCGTCCGCGATCAGCAGCATGGGGCGGTTGACGAACGCCCGCGCGATCGCGACACGTTGCTGCTCACCACCGGAGAGCTCGCCGGGCATGCGGTCCTCCTTGCCCCCGAGACCCACGAGGTCGAGCACCTGGGGCACGGCCTTGCGGATCTCGCCGCGGGGTTTGCCGATGACCTCCTGCGCGAAGGCCACGTTCTCGGCCACGGTCTTGTTGGGGAGGAGGCGGAAGTCCTGGAAGACGGTGCCCAGCTGGCGGCGCATCTGCGGCACCTTCCAGTTGGACAGCCGCGCCAGGTCCTTGCCGAGCACGTGGACCATGCCCTGACTGGCGCGCTCCTCACGGAGGATGAGCCGCATGAAGGTGGACTTGCCGGAGCCGGAGGAGCCCACCAGGAAGACGAACTCGCCCTTCTCGATGTCGAGTGAGACGTCCCGGAGAGCTGGACGGCTCTGCTTCGGGTAGGTCTTGGAGACGTTGTCGAATCGGATCACGGATGCACCACGGTCGGCCGGGGGTAGGTGAGCGTGACCATACGCGAACCGGGTGAGCGCGCGCAGTCGGCGTCCGTCGATGAGGGATTTGTGACGGAAAGCGACATGGAACGAAACGGGGCGTGCCGGACCTTGTCCGGCGGGCCGCGCCGAAACCCGTCCGAGCTGGCACAGTGGGAGGGGAACAGTTGCGTTTCCCGGAGCGTTGTGCGGAGAGAACGTGGATGCGGCTCCCGCCGCGCGGGAGGAGGACTGCGCATGACCTACGACCGACTGGTGTGCGCGAACTGCGCGGCGCCCGTGAACGAGGGCCGTTGCCGTGTCTGCCGGGCGAGCCGGGAGCGGATGCAGGAGCAGGGGCCCTTCGCCGGGCTCAATCCCGCGATGCTCGTCGCGCTGATGGTGATCCTCGTGGCCGCGCTCGCGCTGCTGGCGCACCAGGCCATCTGAGGCGACGGCCGCACCTCACCACCCGGCGGGGCTGAAACGTGCGCGTACGGCCGCAGGAGCGGCTCGGTACGCATAAGGGCCCTGGAAGGCCGTAAAGGCTCTCCAGGGCCCTTCTACATGCGCTTACGGGTGTCAGGCGACCGTGCGACCGCCGCCGACCAGACGCGGCAGGAGGCGGAAGCCGATGCCACCGGCGATCATCGTGGCAGCACCGAGCAGCAGGAACGTGGTCTCGGCCGCACCGGTCTCGGCGAGCTCGTCCTTGCCCTTGCCCTGCTCGACCGGCTGGTTGCCGACACTGTCCGTGTCGGTGTTGTCGTCGGTGTCCGGGTAGACGGGGTCCGGCGACCCAGTGGATCCGCCGTCGGTACCGCCATCGGTCCCACCGTCGGTACCACCGTCAGTGCCGCCATCGGTGCCACCGTCGGTGCCACCGTCAGTGCCGCCATCGGTACCGCCGTCGGTGCCGCCATCGGTACCGCCATCGGTACCACCATCGGTGCCACCGTCAGTACCGCCGTCGGTACCACCGTCGGTACCGCCGTCAGTGCCGCCATCGGTGCCACCATCGGTCCCGCCGTCGGTGCCACCGTCAGTACCGCCATCGGTACCACCGTCGGTGCCACCGTCAGTGCCGCCATCGGTGCCACCGTCAGTACCACCATCGGTGCCGCCATCGGTGCCACCGTCGGCACCGCCGATGAGGCCGCCGATGAGGCCGCCGTCGGTCCCACCGTCGGTCCCACCATCGGTACCGCCGTCAGTACCGCCATCGGTACCGCCGTCAGTACCGCCGTCGGCACCGCCGTCGACACCACCGATGCCGCTCTCGCCGCCGCCGTCGACGCCGCCGGCCTCACCGAGGGTGACCTGGGTCGTGACAGCGGCCTCTTCGGTGTCCACACCGATGTTGACGATGCCCGCGGCCTGGGCCGCACCGGCGGCCGTGAGCGAGGCACCTGCGGCGATAACCGCACCAGCGGCTATACGCGCGACGCGGATTCGCGTCTTCTTCGTCATCTGTTGCTACCCCCAGTAGCTGATCTCGTCCATGGAGCAGCCCTATGCGGTCCTCGGCCCTGCGGGGTCACTTTCTCAGCAGGGCCACGCCGTACGTGGTCATCCCGCCCGCCCCCGATCACACCTGTCCCAGACATACGCGTGCTGCTCTAGCACCCTGTCCAGAGATAAGGGCCACGTCAAGGCCGTTCCGAGGGCATACAGGCCGCTATGGGGGTTCTTGACGGCTATTCGGAATCACGACTGTGACACATCGGGCACATCTCCCCCTCAACTACCGGGCCTACGCGTCGAGGTGAAAAGAGGCCGGGCCCGGACAGAGCATTCTGTCCGGGCCCGGCCTCTTCACTGCTGAGGCTACTTCTCGTTCTGCTTGCGCCAGCGGATGCCGGCCTCGACGAAGCCGTCGATCTCGCCGTTGAAGACCGCTTCGGGGTTGCCCATCTCGAACTCCGTACGCAGGTCCTTGACCATCTGGTACGGGTGCAGGACGTACGAACGCATCTGGTTGCCCCAGGAGTTGCCGCCGTCCCCCTTGAGCGCGTTCATCTTGGCCTGCTCCTCCTGGCGGCGGCGCTCGAGGAGCTTCGCCTGGAGGACGTTCATCGCGGACGCCTTGTTCTGGATCTGCGAGCGCTCGTTCTGGCAGGAGACGACGATGCCGGTGGGCAGGTGGGTCAGACGGACGGCGGAGTCCGTGGTGTTGACGCCCTGGCCGCCGGGGCCCGACGAGCGGTACACGTCGACGCGGAGCTCGGACTCGTCGATCTCGACGTGGTCCGTCTGCTCGACCACGGGCAGCACCTCGACACCCGCGAACGACGTCTGGCGACGGCCCTGGTTGTCGAAGGGGGAGATCCGGACGAGCCGGTGCGTGCCCTGCTCGACGGAGAGCGTGCCGTAGGCGTACGGGACCTCGACCGCGAAGGTGGTCGACTTGATGCCGGCCTCTTCGGCGTACGCCGTCTCGTAGACCTCGGTCTTGTAGTTGTGCCGCTCGGCCCAGCGGAGGTACATGCGCTGGAGCTTCTCGGCGAAGTCGGCGGCGTCGACGCCACCGGCCTCGGCGCGGATGGTGACGAGGGCCTCGCGCGCGTCGTACTCGCCGGAGAGGAGCGTGCGGACCTCCATCTCGTCCAGCGCCTTCCGGACGGACTCCAGCTCGCTCTCCGCCTCGGCGAGCGCGTCGGCGTCGCCCTCGTCCTCGGCGAGCTCGAAGAGGACCTCGAGGTCGTCGATGCGGCCCCGCAGGGTCTCGGTCTTGCGGACCTCCGCCTGGAGGTGCGAAAGCTTGCTGGTGATCTTCTGCGCCGCCTCCGGGTCGTCCCAGAGGGACGGCGCCGCCGCCTGCTCCTCGAGCGCGGCGATGTCGACCCTCAGCGCATCCAGGTCCAGGACGGCCTCGATCGACCCCATGGTCGAGGAGAGGGACTTCAGCTCTTCGGAAATATCGACGACTGCCACGGGTCCAGCGTAACGGCTGGACGGGTGAACCTGTCCCTCCCCCGGATCCCCGACCCCTCGGGCCCGCCTCTCAGGGGGCCGTGGGGGCCGAGTTCCGCGTGTCCTCGGGGGCCGAGCCGGGGTCGTCCCCGCTCGTGGCGAACCATCCGCCGACCCCTATGGCGGCACACAGGGCGACAGCCGCCGCACCGAGGGTGATCCTGCGCTTGCGGACCGCCGCCGACCTGTTGCGGGCCGAGCCGGGGCGCGGCCTGCCGGGCGCGCGCGGGGCGCGGGCCGTGCCGAGGGGGCCGCCGGAGAGTTCGTCGGGGGCGGGTACACGCATGCTCGTGTGCGTGTCGCGGTTGGAGTCCGGGGAGGACCCGGGCACCAGCGGGACCGCTCCGCGGCGGCGGGGCTCCTCCCGCGCCGGGGTGTACTGCTGCTCGTCGTAGGCCTGCGGTTCGGCCTCGTTGTCCGGCTCGTCGACGTCGAGCGGGGGTATCCCGGACAGGAGCGGGATCAGTTCCCGCAGCCGGGTCGCGAGCTCGGAGGCGCGCAGCCGGGAGGCCGGCGCCTTGGCCAGGCACTGGACCAGCAGCTGCCAGAGTTCCTCGGGGATGCCCGGGAGCGGGACGACCCTCTCGGTCACATGACGGCGCAGGACGGCGCCGGGGTGGCCGCCGCCGAAGGGGGTGAAACCGGCGAGGAGCTCGTAGAACACGGTCGCGAGGGCGTAGATGTCCACGGCGGCGCGGGGCGGGAGACCTTCGACGATCTCGGGGGCCAGGTAGTCCGGCGTACCGATGATCTTGGTGGCCTTGGTGCGGCGAGGGGTGTCGATGAGCTTGGCGACGCCGAAGTCGGTGAGCAGCGCGGGGTGTGATCCGCCGGGGCCGAGCGGGCCCTCCATGTCGAGCAGGATGTTCTCCGGCTTGACGTCGCGGTGGACCACCCCGGCGCGGTGGGCGGCGGCCAGACCGTCCGCGACGTCGGCGACGATCGCCGCGGCCGCCTCGGGCGCGAGGCGGCGCTCCCGGTCCAGGCGGGTACGCAGGTCGGTGCCCCGCACGAGGTCCATCACGAGCGCCAGGTCGGTGCCGTCCACGACGAGGTCGCGGACGGCGACGACGTGCGGATGGCTGAGCCCGAGCAGCGCGGTGCGTTCCTGTACGAAGCGGCCCACGAGCTCCTGGTCGGACGCGAGGTCCTCGCGGAGCAGCTTGATGGCGACCGGGCCCTCGGGCCCTTCGCCGAGCCACACCGTGCCGGCGCTGCCGCGCCCCAGGATCTGGTGGGCGGTGTACCGGCTGCCGATATTCCGTGCCAAGACTGCTCCCTCAGCGGCTGGCGTTGACCCCCCGGTCGACAAAGTTACGCGGCGAACGGGGGGTCGCGTGCCCGGGATGGCGCCAACCTTCACTTCTGCGGGCGAATTGGGCCCGCAGAAGTCGACAAAGAAACGAGGTGGGGGCTGTTACTGACCGGGCGTACCGCCGGAGTCGCTCCCGCCGAGGTCCTCGAACCACTTGGTGACGTTGTCGATGCCGTCCCCTATGGCGTCCCAGAAGCTCTGCCCCTGGGCGACCCAGTCCTGAAGCGGCGTGAGCTCCCAGATGAGCCAGGCGGCGACGACCAGCAGCACCACCGAGAACAGGCAGCCCTTGAGGCAGCCGAGGCCGGGGATGCGCATCGGGTTGGCGCTGCGCTGCCTCGGCTGTCGCGGGGCGGGCGGCTGGGGCGCGGGCTGCTGCGGGGGCGCGTACTGCTGCCGCTGCTGCTGCTGTGGCTGGTGCGGCTGCTGGTAGCGCTGGGGCTGCTGCTGGGCGCGCTGGGGCAGCCGGCGCTGCTGGGCCTGGGGCGGCTGCTGCGCCTGCGGCGGCTGCTGGCGCTGGGGGCGACGGCGCAGCGGGTCCTGGCTCGGATCGAGGTACTGGACCTGCGTCTGCTCGTTGCGGTCCCTGGCGGCCCGGAGCTGGGACTGCCAGGGGTGCGGCTCGTCGGGCCGCGGGGGGCCGTCGGGGCGCGGCGGTACGGGCGGCAGCATCGCGGTCGGATCGGCCTGGCCGCCTCCGCCGGGAGTCTGCCGCATCACGCTGGTCGGAGCGGCGGGGTCGTACGAACCGGCGTTGCTCGGCAGCACCTGGGTCGCGTCCGCGGCGCCGGGGGTGTCCGGGACGGCGGCGGGCGCCGGGTCGGGGGCGAGCAGGGCGCCCACGCCCTCGGCGGCGGCGATCTGCGCCGAGTTCGCGTGCACCCCGACGCCCTCGCCGACGGTACGCAGCGCGCGGGCGAGGTTCACGGCGCTGGGCCGCTGGTCCGGGTCCTTGCGCAGGCAGCGTTCGATCACCGTCCACAGCGGCTCGGGGACGTTGCCGGGGCGGCGGGGCTCCTCGCTGAGGTGCCGGTGCAGGACCTCCAGCGCGGTGCCCCCGGCGAACGGCGGGCGGCCGGTGACCAGTTCGTAGAGCAGGATGCCGGCGCCGTAGATGTCCACGGCGGAGGTCTGCGGACGGCCTTCGGCCGACTCGGGCGCCACATAGGCGGGCGTGCCGACGAACTCATGGGTCCGGGTCAGGCCCGGGGAGTCCGCGAGGCGCGCGATGCCGAAGTCGGTGAGCATCGGGTGCATCTCGCCGTCGCGCTCGTCGAGCAGCACGTTGGCGGGCTTCAGGTCGCGGTGCACGACACCGTCCGCGTGGCTCGCGGCCAGCGCGTCCGCGATCTGCGCGGTGAGCAGCGCGGCGGCGACCGGGGTGAGCGGGCCGTTCTCGCGGAGGTAGCGGTGCAGGTCGGGGCCGTCGACCAGGTCCATCACCAGGGCGAGGAGATCGCCCTCGACGACGAGGTCGCGGGTGCGCACGATGTTCGCGTGGGTGAGCCGCAGCAGCACCGAGCGCTCACGCAGGAACCGCATGACGACATCCGCGTCGTTGGCGAGCTCCTCCTTGAGCACCTTGATCGCAACGGTCTCGCCGGGCTGCCCGGCGACGGCCGCCTCGGCGCCCGCGGTCTCCCGCTGGCGGGCTCGCCAGACGGTGCCCGTGGCGCCGCGTCCGAGCGGCTCCTCGAGCAGGTACTTGCTGCCTACCGGCCGCACGTCATGCGCTCCCTGCTGGTCGTTGTGCTTGCGGTCCCCCGGGCCCGCCCGGATGTGTTCCGGCCCACTCTAATGCCGCCGTACGGGGCAACGGCCGGTCGCCCTCCGGTCGTGTTGCCGCTGTGTCAGCGGGAAGACGCACACTCGGAAGAGTTGGTTGCCGAACGAGTGTGCAACACGTCCCCGGCAGGACCAAGCAGGCACTTTTGCACGCACACTCGGCGATTCAAGATCACTAAGCGGTCACCCCCGGGCGTGTTGTCAGTGGCAGGTGCGAGGATGCCTGCAGCACAGAACCGTGGGGTACGGAGCCTCACGTTCCGTGACGACCTGAACCGGACGACGCGTCCGTGCCGGGTGGGGGGAATCACAGGGCTTCTCCCCTGCCGGGCACCCCGCGCAGAAGGGACCGCTGACGGCGATGCAGATCCGGCTGACCGTCCTCGCGCCGCCCAGCGGCCAGAACCCGGCGCGCGCCTGCGACGTGCTCGTGACCGCCCCGGCCGGCACGGCCCTCGCCGCCGTCGCCTCCGGCCTGGCCACGGCGGTCTGCGGCCCCGAGGGCTCGCAGGGCGGCGGCGCGACCGTGCTGTACGCCGGGCGCGAGCGGCTCGACCCCCAGCGCTGCGCCCTCGGCGAGCCGCCCCTGACCGACGGCGCGGTGCTCTCGCTCCAGGTGCCCGGGGCCGACGAGGCGGCCGACGACGCCGTTCCCGCGCAGCTTCACGTGATCGCGGGACCGGACGCCGGCGGGGTCCATCTGCTGCACGGCGGACAGATCCGCATCGGCCGCTCCGCCGAGGCGGACGTCCCGCTCGACGACCCGGACGTGTCCCGGCTGCACTGCGCCGTGACCGTCTCGGAGGACGGCCGGGTGTCCGTCGCCGACCTCGGGTCCACCAACGGCACCTCCCTGGACGGCGCGGACGTGCACGACCGTCCGGTGCGACTGGCCCCCGGCGCGCTGCTGCGGCTCGGGGAGTCCACGCTCCGGCTGACGTCCGGCACCCGTACGCCCACGCTGACGACCACACCCGATGGCGAGGGCCACCTCAGAGTGGCTCTCGCCGAGGCGGCCGCCCCCGGGGCGGAGCGCGCGCCCGCCGCGGGGGGTCCGCACGGCACGGGAGGACACGGCCAGGCATACGGCACCGCATCCGCCGCACACCCCACGCACCGGACCTACGACGACGAACCGGCCGGTCACGACACCCCTCAGGGCCACACCTCCCCGCAGGTCACGCACGGCCGCGGCGCGCCGCTGGCCGACCCGGAGCCCCCCAGACGGGGCATAGGCGCCTGGGCGCGGCGGCTCACCGGCGGCAAGGGAGACCCGGCGCACGAGGCGATGCCCGGTGAACCGCCGGCTGCCGGACAGGATCCCGCCTCGGCCACGCACGCCCCCTCCGCTCCACCTCACTCCTCCTCCGCGCCCGCGGGGACCTGGCCGGATCCCGCGACCGTGCTCCTCACGGCGCTCGGCCCCGGCCCCCGCCTGTGGGAGCGCGGCACCACGCACCCCGAGGCCCTGGTCGTCCGGCTGGGGACGACGGAGCGCGCCGATCTGCCCGCCGTCCCGGTCACCGTGGGGCTGCGGGAGGCCGGGTCGCTCGGCCTCGCGGGCCCGCGGGCCCGGCTGTCCGGGCTGGCCCGCTCGACGGTGGCGCAGCTCGCCGCCCTGCACTCCCCGTTCGACCTGGAGATCGTGCTGATCAGCACGGACCGGTCCCGGAGCCTGGAGGAGCGGCGGCGCGAGTGGTCGTGGCTCGGCTGGCTGCCCCATCTGCGCCCGATGCACGGCCAAGACTGCCGCCTGCTCCTCGCGTACGACCGCGAGCAGGCCGCCGCCCGCGCCGCGGAACTGGAGCGGCGCGTGCAGGAGGGCCCGCTGGGGCCCGGCTGGGCGAGCGCCGACCGGTCCACCGTCGCCGACGCGGCCCGCCGGCACACCGGGCCCTACACCGTGGTGATCGTGGACGGCGATCCCGGCTCCGCGGCCCTGCGCGAGACGACGGCCGGGCTGGCCGGTGCCGGCGCGGCCTCCGGGATCCACCTGATCTGCCTGGCCGAGACCCCGGCCGCCTCCCCGACCTCCCCGGTCGCCGCGACCTACGACACCGCGTGCCGGGCCTCGATCGCCTTCCGGGAGTGCGGTGCGGTCGCCATGCTCAGCGGCGACGTGGCGACTGCGCTGCGGCTGCTGCGCACGGCGGGCGGCCAGGCGGCGGGCCACGGCACCGTTGCCGCGGTGGACGCCGTGTCGGTCGCCTGGGCCGAGCGGTTCGGGCGTGCCCTCGCCCCGCTGCGCGACGAGGGCTCGACCGCGCTGCCCGGCCGTCCCACGGCGGCGGCCCTGCCCCCGTCCGCCCGTCTGCTGGACGAGCTGGGCCTCGCCCGAGCCACACCGGCCTCCCTGATGGCCCGTTGGGCATCCACGGCCGAGGAGCAGCCGGGCGCGACGGTCCGCCCGGCCGCGTCCGGCGCGGCGGACCTGGACACCACCGGCTCCGGCCGCACCGTGAGCACCGGGCCCCGGGTGGCCGCCCAGCGCGAGTCCCCCGACTCCGGCCGCACCCCGTTCCGGGGCAGCGGGCCGACCAGCGCGGGCTCCGGCCGCTCCGCCTGGACCGCCGCGCCCTCCGACGGCGGCGCCCCCCGGATCGGCGCGCAGCGCCGTGACAGCGGGGCCGCGGAGACCGTGCCCCCGGGAACGCCCGCCGACGGCGCGGGACGCCCGGTGATCGTGCTGGGCGCCGGCCCCAGGGGGCCGCTCTCGGTCGACCTGGCCGACGAGGGCCCCCATCTGCTGATCGAGGGCCCCGCGGGAAGCGGCCGTACGGAGCTGCTGCGCGCCGTCGCCGCCTCCCTGGCCTCCGCCGCACGGCCCGACCGGCTCGGCATACTCCTCATCGACGGGGCGGGCGGCGAGCACGGGGAGCGCGGCGAGGGGCTGCGCCCCTGCACGGAGCTGCCGCACGCCTACACGCACCTGGTGGCCTCCGACCCCGTCCGCATGAGGGAGTTCGCGCAGGCGCTGGGCGGTGAGCTCAAACGCCGGGCGGAGCTGCTCGGCACCCTGGACTTCACCGAGTGGCACACCCGGTACGAGGAGCCGCAGACGCTCAGCGGACGCCGCCCCGCGAGCGCCGCCGAACAGCGCGGGGATCTCGAATCGCCCGCGAGCGGCACCCTGCGGCTGAGACCCACCGCGGCGCGGCCGGCGGACCCCGGGCCCTCGCCGCTTCCCCGGCTGGTCGTCCTGGCCGACGACTTCGACGCCCTGGTCGCCCCGGCGCTCGGCAGCCCCGGACGCCCGTCCGCCGGGTCCGTGGTCCGTGTGCTGGAGGCGGTGGCCAGGGACGGTGGGCGTCTCGGCGTCCATCTGGTCGCCACGTCCGCCCGCCCGGACCGCACCGAGGACACGGAGCTGGCCCGGGGCGCGCGGCTGCGCATCGTGCTCGACCCGCCCGTCGTCCCCCCGTCCCCGGACGAGGCCGCCCCGGGGCGTGGGCGGTTGGGGCATCCGGACGGCCGGGTGACACCGTTCCAGGGCGGCCGGGTGACCGGCCGCATCCCCCGCACGGCGACCCTCCGCCCCACCGTCGTACCGCTGGAGTGGGAGCGGATGGGCGATCCGCCGGCCCGCCGGCCGGTCCGCGAGCTGGGCAACGGCCCCACCGACCTGGCCCTGCTGGCCAGCGCCCTGGACAGGGCCGCCCGTTCGGTGAACGCGGAGCCGCTCCCGCCGCTGATCCCCTGAGCGCCCGTGACGGTGCGCGCGGCACCGGGCGGCCGGTGTCGCCGGCTGCCGCCTTGGGCATCACCCGAACCCTTCCTGACGTGACGTCACGAGCCGATCACGATGCCGGAGTTGGCGCGACCGGCGGTATTGCGGCCCCGGTGTCGCGGGCATAGGACTGTGCGCACGGACGATGTGAACCGCACGATGTGAGACGTGAACGGCACCGCGGGGTCCCACCGTGGGTGTCGGACCGCTCATGCGCGCGCAGGAGAGACGGGGCAGGGATGCGCAGAACCCTTCGAATGCGTAGGGCCGCAATGGTGTTCACCGCGATCGGGGCGCTGGCCCTCACCGGATGCGGTGACGACGGCGGCAGCAAGGACAAGACCGGCGACGGCGCCGCCACGGGCGGGAGCAGCAAGCCGAGCGTCACTCTGCCGAAGCTCGACGGCGAGAAGATCTCGGTCGCCGCGGTGTGGACCGGGCCCGAGCAGGCCAACTTCACCAAGGTCCTGGACGAGTTCGAGGCGAGGACGGGCGCGACGGTCACCTTCGTCCCGGCGCAGGACCCGATCGTCAACTTCCTCGGTACGAAGATCGCGGGCGGCCAGCCCCCGGACGTCGCGATGATCCCGCAGGTGGGCGCGATCCAGCAGGCCGTGGCCAAGAAGTGGGCCAAGCCGGTGGGCGCGGAGGCGAAGGCGCAGCTGAGCAAGAACTACGCGAAGGTCTGGCAGGACCTCGGCGCGGTCGACGGCACCCAGTACGGCGTCTACTTCAAGGCCGCCAACAAGTCCCTGGTCTGGTACAACGCCAAGGCGTTCGAGAACGCGGGCGCGAGCGAGCCGAAGACCTGGAAGGACTTCATCGCCACGGCCGAGACGGTCTCCGCCTCCGGCGTCACCCCGGTCTCGGTCGGCGGCGCGGACGGCTGGACCCTCACCGACTGGTTCGAGAACATCTACCTCTCCCAGGCCGGACCGGAGAAGTACGACCAGCTGGCCGCGCACGAGATCAAGTGGACGGACCCGTCCGTCAAGGACGCCCTGACCACGCTCGCCGAACTCTTCGGCAAGCCGGCTCTGATCTCCGGTGGCGCCGACGGGGCGCTGCAGACCGAGTTCCCGGTATCGGTCACCCAGACGTTCACCGGTGGCGACCAGCCCAAGGGCGCGATGGTCTTCGAGGGTGACTTCGTCTCCGTCAACATCGCGCAGACCGAGGCGAAGATCGGTACGGACGCCAAGGTGTTCCCGTTCCCCGCGGTCGGCGCGGACTCCCCCGTGGTGACGGGTGGCGACGCGGCCGTGGCGCTCAAGGACGGCAAGGGCGCGCAGGCGCTGCTGACCTGGCTCGCCTCGACCGACGCCGCGAAGATCTGGGCCGAGGCCGGCGGGTTCATCTCGCCCAACAAGGCTCTGGACGCGGCCGCCTACCCGAACGACGTGCAGCGCAAGATCGCCGAGGCGCTGATCGCCGCCGGTGACGACGTCCGGTTCGACATGTCCGACCAGGCCCCGCAGTCGTTCGGCGGGACGCCCGGCAAGGGTGAGTGGAAGACGCTCCAGGACTTCCTGAAGAACCCGAAGGACATCGCGGGGACCCAGGCGAAGCTGGAGTCCGACGCGGCCAAGGCCTGGACGAGCTGACAGGATGACCACAGCGACAGCGGGGGGCGGCGGGAGCGCGCCCCCCGCCGACAAACGTCCTGACACGGGTACGGGCAAGGGCACGGGCGGGCGGTCGCGCGGAGGGGTGACCGGGACGAGGAGAACCGTCGCCGCGGCGTTCCTGCTGCCGGCCCTGGTGCTGCTCGGCGCGCTCGTCGTCTATCCGATCGTGTACTCCGTCTACCGCTCGTTCCTCGACCAGTCCGGTACCGGTTTCGCCGGACTCGACAACTACGAGGCGCTGTTCACCGACGCCACCATCCGGACCGCGGTGAAGAACAACGCGATCTGGGTGGTGTTCGCACCGACGGTCGCCACCGTCCTGGGGCTGATCTTCGCGGTCCTCACCGAACGGATCCGGTGGGGTACGGCGTTCAAGCTGATCGTCTTCATGCCGATGGCCATCTCCATGCTGGCCGCCGGCATCATCTTCCGGCTGGTCTACGAGCAGGCGCCGGAGCGCGGTGTCGCCAACGCCGTGGCGGTCGGGGTGCACGACACGTTCGCCGAGTCCTCCGGCTTCCCGAAGGCGCATCCGCTGCCCGTCCATCCGCTGAAGGCCGGCGGCGGCGGTTCCTTCGTGACGAAGGAGACGGTGCGCGCCGGACAGCCGGTGAGCCTGCCGCTGGTCGGCGTGGTGCCCGCGAAGATGCCGGGCGACGCGGAGCCCGCGAAGGCGGCCACCGCGTCGGGCGACGGCATCACCGGGACGGCCTGGCTGGACTTCACCAAGGGCGGTGGCGGGAAGCCCAACGTGGTCGATCCGAAGGAGCTCGGCCTCAAGGGCCTCACCGTCGAGGCGGTGAAGGACGGCAAGGTCGTCGCCACGGCCACGGCGGGCGCGGACGGTGTGTTCACCCTGCCGGCCTCGGCCGACGGGTCACTGCTCCGGCTGCCGGCGGACAACTTCCGGGAGCCGTACAACGGCGTCGACTGGCTGGGGCCGTCCCTCGTGACACCGGGGATCATCGGCAGTTACGTCTGGATGTGGGCCGGATTCGCCATGGTGCTGATCGCCGCCGGTCTCGCGGGCCTGCCGCGCGAACTCCTCGAGGCGGCGCGTGTGGACGGGGCCAACGAGTGGCAGGTGTTCCGCCGGATCACGGTCCCGATGCTGGCGCCCGTACTCGCGGTGGTGCTGGTCACCCTCATGATCAACGTACTGAAGATCTTCGACCTGGTCTTCATCATCGCGCCGGGTTCCTCCCAGGACGACGCGAACGTCCTGGCCCTCCAGCTGTACCGCACCTCGTTCGGCACGGACGCGGATCTCGGGGTCGGCAGCGCCATCGCCGTACTGCTGTTGCTGCTGGTGATCCCGGTGATGCTCTTCAATGTTCGCCGGATCCGGAAGGAGGGGCGCCGGTGACGACGACCGAGACCTCACAGGCCGAGCAGGTCCGGCGGGCGGGCGGGCCCGCCACGAGCACGCAGTCCCTCGGCGCGCGGATGGCCGCCCGGGCCGGTGGCGGAGTCATGCGGGTCTTCCTCGTCCTGGTGGGTCTGTTCTGGCTCATGCCCACCATCGGACTGCTGCTCTCCTCGCTGCGCGGCCCGGAGGACATCGCGGCGAGCGGCTGGTGGAAGGTGTTCACCGCCCCCTCCGAGCTGACCTTCTCCAACTACCAGCGTCTGCTGGACAATTCGACGATCACGGATTCCCTGCTCAGCACGGTCCTGATCACCGTTCCGGCCACGTTCCTGGTGGTCGTCATCGGCTCGCTCGCCGGTTACGCCTTCGCCTGGATGGAGTTCCCCGGCCGCGACTGGTGGTTCCTGGTGGTCGTGGGGCTGCTGGTGGTCCCGGTGCAGGTCGCACTGATCCCGGTGTCCGAGCTCTTCGGCACCATCGGGATCTTCGAGACGACCTTCGGCGTGATCATGTTCCACACGGCGTTCGGCCTGCCGTTCGCCATCTTCCTGCTCAGGAACTTCTTCGCCGAGATCCCGCGCGAACTGCTGGAGGCCGCACGGCTGGACGGCGCGGGCGAGATCCGCCTGTTCACCCGGGTCGTGATGCCGCTCGGCGGCCCCGCGATCGCCTCACTCGGGATCTTCCAGTTCCTCTGGGTGTGGAACGACATGCTGGTGGCGCTGATCTTCGCGGACTCGGACTCCCCTCCGATCACCGTGGCGCTCCAGCAGCAGGTACGGCAGTTCGGCAACAACATCGACGTGCTGGCGCCCGGCGCCTTCGTGTCCATGGTGATCCCGCTGGCGGTGTTCTTCGCCTTCCAGCGCCAGTTCGTCTCCGGGGTGATGGCCGGAGCGGTCAAGTAGCGGGAGCCGCCACCGGCACGGGGCGGAAACCGCGAGCAGCACATCCGTTCGTCAACATCGGGGCGGTCCGTTCACTCGCGAACGGGCCGCCCTACCTCGCACTTCCCCCGGATGCCACATCCGCCGTAACCATGTCACTCCTTCGGCCGTTTGCGGGCCACCTGCCCGCCCGCGAGCGACCCCTGGATGTGTTGTGCCCCGGTTCAGTGTCATCGTGCCCGCGTACCGGGTCCAGGCGTATCTGCACGCGTGTCTCGACTCCGTGCTGGACCAGTCCTTCAAGGACTACGAGATCATCGTGGTCGACGACTGTTCACCGGACGCCTGCGGCCCGATCGCCGACGAGTACGCCGTACGCGACCCCCGGGTCAGCGCCGTCCACCTGCCGCGCAACTCCGGCCTCGGCCCCGCCCGCAACGCCGGGGTGGCCAGGGCGACCGGGGACTACCTGCTCTTCCTCGACGCCGACGACACCTTCACCCCCGAGGCGCTCCAGGCCATCGCCGACCGTCTGGAGGCCACCGGCGGCCCCGACGTCCTGGTCTACGACTACGCGCGGACCTACTGGTCGGGCGAGAGTGTGCGCAACACCTTCGCCGAGCACCTGTCCGAGGCCGGACCGGCCTCCTTCAGGCTCGCCGACCGGCCCGAACTGCTCAAGGTCCTGATGGTCGTCTGGAACAAGGCGTACCGGCGCGAGTTCATCGAGGCGGGCGGGTTCACCTTCCCGCCGGGCTACTACGAGGACACCCCCTGGACCTACCCGGTGCTGATGGCCGCCGGGTCGATCGCCGTGCTGGACACCGTCTGCGTCGGCTACCGGCAGCGGCGCCGCGGCAACATCCTCTCCACCACGACCCGGCGGCACTTCGACGTCTTCGACCAGTACGACAGGGTCTTCGCCTTCATCGACGCGCGCCCCGAACTCGCCGTCTGGCGACCGGTGATGTTCCGCAGGATGCTCGACCACTTCTCGACCCTCTTCACCTCCAGGGACCGGCTGCCGCGCGGGACCCGGGTCGAGTTCTTCCGGCGGGCCCGCGCGCACTGCCGCCGCTACCGCACGCCGGGCGCCCCCGTGCCCCGGCGGGCACGGCTGCGGCACGCGCTGTTCCGGCTGGGCGCCCACCGCACCTACCGCGCCCTGTGGACCGCTCAGCGGCTGCGCGGCCGGCTCGGGCGCACCGCCGCGTCCGTGAACCGGGCGGTACGCGCGGCGGCGCTCCAGCTGCACTACCGCGTCCAGCTGCTGCTGCCCGTACGGAGCGGGGACGCGGTGTTCGCCGCCTACTGGCACCGGGGCTACACCTGTAGCCCGGCGGCCCTGGAGGCCACGGCCAGGGCCCTCGTGCCCGGCCTGCGCACCTCCTGGATCTGCCGCCCGGAGGACGCCCACACCGTGCCGGACACGACCCGAGTGCTGCATCCGGGAACAGCCGCGTACTGGACGGCCCTGGCGCGTTCCAGGTACCTCGTGAACAACGTCAACTTCGATCGCAGGCTGGTGAAGAGACGGGGTCAGGTCCTCCTGCAGACCCATCACGGCACACCTCTGAAGACCATGGGCACCGACCTCGTGCACCGGCCCGCGGCGGCCGGCGGCATGGACTTCGGGCAGCTGCTGCGCAACGTCGACAAGTGGGACTTCTCTCTCTCGGCCAACCAGCACTCCACGCTGGTGTGGGAGCGCACCTACCCGTCGGGCTACACCACGCTGGAGTACGGCAGCCCGCGCAACGACGTCTTCCACCGCGCGGACCCCGGCAGGACGGCGCGGCTGCGCGAACGCCTGGGCGTCCCGGAGGGGAGCACCGCCCTGCTGTACGCACCGACCCACCGCGACTACCGCCGTGCCCAGCAGCACACCCTGGACCTCGACCGGCTGGTCCGCGTCCTGGGCCCGCGCTTCGTGATCCTGGCCCGCTCCCACTACCTGGACGCGACGTCCCGGGCCACCGCCGGGCACACCCGGCACCCCCGGATCATCGACGTCAGCGCCCACCCGTCCGTCGAGGAGCTCTGTCTCGCCTCCGACGGGCTGATCACGGACTACTCGTCCCTGATGTTCGACTACGTCAACCTGGACCGGCCGGTCGTCCTGCACCTGGAGGACGCGCAGGCCTACGAGGCGTCCCGGGGCACGTACTTCGACCCGGCGGCCTTCCCTCCCGGTGCGGTGGCCCGGGACCAGGAGGAGCTGCACGAGATCTTCGCCACCGACCACTGGCGGGGGCCCCGGTCCGCGCAGCGCCGGGCGGCGTTCCGGGCCCGGTTCTGCCCGTACGACGACGGGCACGCGGCGGAGCGGGTGGTGCGGCGGGTCTTCCTGGACGAGACGTCGGAGATGCCGCCGCCCGCCCAGCCGGCGGGCCGCGGGCCCACCGGGGTACCGCGCCAGGTACCGGTGCGGGAGTACACCAACGGGTGACGCCCGGGCCCCGCGGTCCCGGTGGGCCCGGGGAGCCGCGGCGGCGGCCCGGTCAGCGCTCCAGGAGGGCGAACAGCTCTTCCCAGCGGCCCATGGTCTCCGCCTCGGAGAACCGCTGGACGTTGGCCCGCGCCCGGTCGCCCATCGCGTCCCGCATCCGGGGGTTCCCGGTGAGCCGGAGCAGCCGGTCCGCGAGGGCCCCGATGTCACCGGCCGGCGCGAGCAGGCCGTCCTCACCGTCGCGGATGATCTCCCGTACGCCCGGCGCGCAGTCGAACGCCGCACACGGGACGCCGCTCGCCATGGCCTCCAGCAGCGCGAGCGGGAAGCCCTCGCCGCGTGAGGACTGGACGAACACGGACGAGTCCGCGAGAGCTCCGGGGACGTCGTCCGTACGCCCCCGCCAGTCCACGGAGCCGTCGAGGCCCAGAGCGGTGCACAGGGTCCTCAGCTCCGCCTCGTCCTCCCCGGTGCCGTACACGTCCAGCCGCCAGTCGGGCCGCTGCGGGGCCACGAGCGCCCAGGCGTCCAGGAGCATGTCGATGCCCTTCTGGTCGGTCAGCCGGCCGATGCTCGCCACGGACTTCTCGCGGCGCGGGGACGGCACGTCGGGCAGTCCGGCCAGGGCGTTGGGCATGAAACCGACGTTGTTCATCCCGTCGCCCGCCCACTTGTCGGCGTCCTCGGCCGTCAGGACGAGCCAGTGGTCGAGCGCCGGATAGTGGTTCCTGATCCAGCGGTAGCGGTGGCTCGCCCGGGAGTAGTCGTAGGACTCGTGGCTCATCCCGATGACCCGGAGCCCGGCGGTGTCCGCCTCGCCGACCCATTCCATCGCCCAGACCTGGGTGACGATCACCACCCCGCCGGGCCGGGCCGCCCGGAAGATCTCCGAGAGCCGGTCGACGGCCCGGCGCTTGCGGACGACGCGGCGGGCCTCGGCCCGCCGGGCGGGAATCCGGAAGCGGTCCCGCAGGCCCCTGGGAGCCCAGGGGGTGGGAGGGTGCGCCGGATAGAGGGCCGTCACCGGGTATCCGGGCGGATCGGGCAGGGCCATCTTCCGCTCGGCGGCGTGGACGCCGACGGTGTGCACCCGGTGGCCCGCCTCCTGGAACAGCTGGGCGGTCCGGTGCATCCAGCCCGTCACACCACCGAGCTCGTCGGTGCTGTTGGACACGATGAAGATGTCGCGGCTGCCGCTCATCGGCCGGCCTCCCCGGTAGGGACGGTACGGGAGGGGGCGAGGTGCCGGGCGAACACGGTGTCGACCACCGCGCGGGCCGCGTCCCCCCGGTCGTAGGCGCCGAACTCCTCGGCGAACGCGGTGCGCCGCTCCTGGAAGCCCGTCTCGGCGGTCTTCAGCCGGGCCAGCACGGCGAACAGTTCCTCCTCGGTCGCGGTCACCGGTCCCGGCGCCTTCTCCCGGAGGTCGAAGTAGCTGCCCCGCTCGGCCGCGTAGGCGTCGAGATCAGGGGCGAAGAGGACGATCGGACGGTCCAGGAGGGCGTAGTCGAACATGATCGACGAGTAGTCCGTGACCAGGACGTCGGTGAGCGCGAGGATCTCACTGACGTCGTGGTGGCGCGAGACGTCCACGACGGTCCCCGGCGGGCACGCGGGCAGACTCGCCGCCTCCAGGTAGTGCGCCCGCACCAGCAGTGTGTACGTGTCGCCGAAGCGTTCCGCGAAGCGCGCCGCGTCCAGCAGCAGCCGTTGCCGTTTGCGCGTGCCCGGCCTGCCCCGGAAGGTCGGCGCGTACAGCACGACCTTGCGGTGGTCGGGCAGGCCGAGTTCGGCCGCGAGCGCCGGACGGGGCAGCCGGCCCTCGGCCTCGTCCCGCGCGCGCGCGGCGAGCAGGACGTCGTTGCGGGGGTAACCGGTGCGCAGCAGCGTCCGTTCCGGCAGCCGGTAGGCGCGGGCCAGCGTGCGCTCGTCGTGCTCGGACCGTACGAGGAAGTGGTCGAAGCGGTGCACGGCCTGCTGGAGCCGTTCGCGCTGCGGGGTGTTCTGCAGGCGCACCCGGGTCTCGTCGAAGCCCATGCGCTTGTACGCCGATCCGTGCCAGGTCTGGAGGTAGGTCGTGCCGGACGGCTTGTCGAGGTTCTGCGGGAACCCCTGGTTGTCGACCCAGTACTCCGCCCGGGCCAGGGCCCACAGATAGCGCCAGGACCAGCGGCGCACGAGCCGGACGTCGGTGGGGAAGCCCTCCGTGGAGTCGGCGTGGACCCAGACGGGGCGGAGCCGGAGCCCTCGGGCGCGTACCTCCTCGTGGACGGCGCGGGGGCTGTCGCCGTAGCAGGTGCCCATGTGGCTCTCGAAGACCACCGACCCCCGGCGCTTGGGCAGTCGCAGCAGCCAGGAGCGGTACACCGCGACCTTGAAACCCCTGGCGTGCAACCGGTCCCGGCGCCTGCCCAGGGCACGCAGCGCCAGCCTCACCCTGCGTGCGGGACGGAAGTGGGTGGCGTAGTGGACCAGCCCGCGGGCCGTACGGGCGGGACGGTGACGGGCTTCGAGCCTGAGTGCCAGATGGTCCCGGAGGGTGACGTAGGGCTGCCAGGTGTCCCCGGTCGTCCTCCCGAGCCGCGGCCGGGCGGGCGAACGCTCCCCGGGCCCGACGAGGTCGTGCGCCGCGAAGAGCTCGCTCACCGAGCGGGTCCGGCCGTCCTCCACCACCATCCGCGCGTCCCACACGGTGTCGCGCGGTCCGAAGGGGCGCAGCAGGCGTGTCACGTCGAGACCCGTGGACCAGCTGATCCCGGTGGCGTCGGGCCGCAGCGAGTCGACCGGGGCGTGGAAGGCGCGCGAGCCGTCGCGTACGCGGAACTCCAGACGGGCGGTGAGCCGGCCGTCCGGGGCGGGTCCGGTGTGCGAGGGCAGGACGAGCCGGCCCGCGAGCAGGACCCGGCTGCCGTGCGCCTCGTAGCGGGTGACCCGGTTCATCAGCTTCAGCTCGTCGAACGGCCGGTACTGGTGGCCGAGTTCGGTGACGTCGAGCACGGGGTCGGGGCCGCCCTGCCAGTACACCCGTCCGTCGTCCTGCACGGAGAGGGGCGCGGCCACGACACCCCGCCTGCGCAGCGCGTACGCCGCCGTGAGCACCCCGTCCGCGTCGCCCCGCTCCAGCAGCCGGACGCCGACGCGCTCGACGGCGGGCAGGGTCAGCAGGACCCGCTCGGGGACGACGTCGGGCAGCACCCGGGCCGCCGTCGCCGCGACGCGTTCGCGCGCGGCGACGGGCCGTTCGGGGAACGTCCGCACGAGGGGCACGAGATGGTCCAGCAGGAAGGACCGGTCCCGCTCCTCGCGCAGTTCCGCCAGCCCCTGTGCCGCCAGCACATGGCACACGCGCCGGTGCGCCTCGACGAGCCCGGCGAGGTCCCGGCCGGCGTCGGGCGCGGCCCGCCCGGAGACGATCCGGCGGCGTACGAGTGCGATCCGGCCGACCACGGCCGCCACCAGGGGGCCGAAGAGGACCTCGCTGTGGGTGAGGTCCTCGTCGTAACGCAGCGCGTGGCGTTCCAGGGCCGCCCGGCGTACGCAGAATCCGGTCACCAGGGCGTCGTGCACGGCCAGTTCGGGGGCCTCGGTGAACCGGGCGACGGTGCGGGAACGGGCGAACAGCGGGTGCTGCCAGGAGGGTTCCCGTTCCTTCGACCCCTCTCCGGTGGAACGGCTCCAACGCCCGGCGACGAGGTCGGCACGGGTGCGCGTCCCGGCCTCCCAGAGGTTGCGGCAGGCGTGCCGCTGGAGGCGTTCGCCGGCGTCGAGCACGAGGACGTACGTGCCGAGTGCCGCGTCCAGACCGGCGTTGCGCAGGGAGGCGACACCGTCGGTGCCGGGGTCGAGCACCCGTACCCGGTCCGGGGAGCGCACGGCCGCCGATCCGGCCGCCGTGCGCAGCCCCGCGGGGGCGCCGGCGGGCAGCACGACGAGGGCCTCGACGGCGCGCAGGCTCTGGTCCAGCACGGATTCCAGGGACGCGGCCAGGGCGTCCTCCCCGCCCTCACCCGCGGTGATCACACAGCTGACGTCGGGCGTGCTCATCCCTGTGCCCCCTTCAGCATCAGGTCCACGACCCGGGCGGCGGCGGTCCCGTCGTCGAAGTCGCAGAAGGCCTCACGGAAGCGGGCGTACGCCTCACGGTGGCCGGCGGTCGCGGCGTCCGGGTCGCGCAGTGCCTCGACGACCGCCGCCGAGTCGGTGATCAGCGGGCCGGGCGCCCGGGTCTCGAAGTCGAAGCAGAAACCGCGCAGGGTGTCGCGGTAGTGCTCCAGGTCGTAGGTGTGGAACAGCATCGGCCGGCCCGTCTGGGCGAAGTCGAACATCAGGGACGAGTAGTCCGTGACCAGCACGTCGCTGATCAGCATCAGCTCGGTGACGTCGGGGTGGCGCGACACGTCGCGGACGAAGTCGTTCTCGGGGACGCTCCCGCCGACCAGGTAGTGGCGGCGCACCAGCAGGACGTGGTCCTCGCCGAGCGCCTTCCGTGCCTGCTCCAGGTCCAGCTGGAGGTCGAGTCCGTACCGGCCGCCGTGCTTGGGCCGGTCCTCGCGCCAGGTCGGGGCGTACAGGACGACCCTCCTGCCGTCGGGCACGGCGAGCGACCGCCGGACCGCGTCGGCCGTCTTCGCCCGGTCGGGGGCGTACAGCAGGTCGTTGCGCGGGTAGCCGCATTCGAGCACCTCGCCCGTGTGGCCGAAGGCGCGGCGCAGGACGGGCGTGGAGAAGCTGTTCGGGGACACGAGCACGCTCCACTGGGCGGCCCGCCGCGGCATGGACTCCATGTACGCGGTGTCCGCGAAGGCGGTGCCGGCGAGGTCCCGGCCGATGCGCTTGAGCGGGGTGCCGTGCCAGGTCTGGACGACGTACTGGCCCTCCGCGCGTTCGAACCACTCGGGCAGCTGGGTGTTGGTGACGATCCACCGGCTCCTGGCCAGCGCCTCGTGCCACTCGGCGCTGTGCAGGGCGACGGCGCGCACCCCGGCGGGCACGGCGGCCTGCTGGTCCCGGACCACCCAGAGGTGTTCGACGCCGGTGCCGCGCCGGGCCAGCTCCTCGTGGACGGCGCGGGGCGAGTCGGAGTACTGCCGCCCGTCGAAGCTGGAGTACAGCACGGCGTCGCGGAGCTCCTCCCCGTGTGCGCCCGCCCAGCGCTCACGGAGCAGCCGCTGCCCGTACGCGCCCCGCTCCGCCGGCGGCAGGGCGCTGCCGGACCGCAGGGAGAGCCGGTCGTGGAAGCGCCTCTCCAGGGTGAAGCGGCGTCCTCCCGTCTCCCGCCACCGCGGCAGGCCCGCGTGCAGCTGGTGCACCACGCGCAGCGGGAGATAGCGCTCGGGGTCGGTCTCGCCCACTTTCCGGAGGAAGGGGTACCACCGGCCCTCGGCGAGCGGCAGCGCGCCTCCGGGGCCGTCGACGGCACCGGGCGACAGCGCCGCACGGAACCCGCCGCCCGTGCGTTCCACCGCGAAGGAGCGCTCCTCCTGGTGGCCGCTGTGCCGCAGGACCAGTTCGTCGGTGTGGTACCGCGCCGCCGGGAAGGTCCCTTCGAGGACCAGGCCGGTGTCGTCGTCCCAGGACATGCCGGTGACGACGGGCCGCACGACCCGGTCGGTGAGCACCAGGTCCCCGGACGGATTCGCGGCGGCGTAGACCTCACGGCCGCCGGGCAGCGGGTACCGCGCGGCGTCGGTCTCCGGGCGGGCGGCGACCGGGAGCCCGCGGGTTCCGCCGGTGAGCTGGACGCCCCAGTCGCCGTCGGACCCCCGAAACGTCATCAGCGGCACCTCGGCGACGACGGTCCTGCCGTCCGATCCCTCGTCCGCCGCCAGGGGGAACTCCCGGACCTCCTTCGTCCGCCACTCCTGGATCCGCAGGGCCGTCGGTGTCTCGCCGCCCAGCAGCCGCACCGCGATCCGGATCCCGTCGCCGGCGTCCGTCGGCCCGTGGCCGGCGAGCACGGCTTCGACCCGCTCGGCTCGCAGCTCCAGCTTGTTCCCGGAGAGCAGCGGCACGACCCGGGTGCGCTCGTCGACGTACCGCACGGCGGGCGCGGCGGGGTTGCCGAGCAGCCGCATCGGCCCACGGCGCGGCCGTCCGGCGGCGAGGACGACGGCTTCCAGCTTCCACAGGGTGCGGGTGCCCCGGGCGGTCGCCCCGGTGACGATCCGGCGCGGGTCGACGACCGTCTCGAAACCGGAGCGTTCGTAACCGTGCAGCGAGCGGCCCGATCCGGCCGCCGCGTCGTCCGTCGTCCCTCTCCGCAGCCGGAGCGGGACCAGCCGGCGGCCCGACCTCAGCCAGCCCGTGGCCACCGGCCCGCCCGGGGCGTTGCGCACGTACGCATAGCCCTTGAGGTGCAGCTGCCCGTCCCGCCACACCGCCTCGGTGAGGTGCGCGTGCACGGGGAGGTCCTGGGCGGACAGTGCGGTGACCTTGCCGGGCAGGGGCGCGACGACGCCCGGGTACGCGGCCCGCGGCCGCAGCCACCCCCGGACGTGGAAGGTGTCGCGGTCCGTGGACTCGTGGGCCAGGAGCGCGAGCAGCTCCGCCGTCCTGCGTTCCCGGATCAGCTGCCACTTGACCCGCAGGTGCAGGGGCAGTCCGTCGAGGACCTCGGGGCCGACCGTGTCGGCGAAGGCGTTGGCGTGGGTGAGGAAGGCCTCGTGGAAGTCCTCGTCGCCCTCGGGGAGCGCCTCCATGAACAGCCAGAGGTCTCCCGAGAGCGCGTGCTCGTCGTAGCGCCGCTTCGCCTCGGGCATGTCGCGGTCGGCGAGGAAACGGCTCACCGTGGAGACCGCCGTGACCCGGTCGCGGATGCCCCGGGCCACCGCGCGCCGGGTGGTGATCGAGCCGTCGCGGTCCCTCCAGTGGTAGACCGGCTCCTCCACGACGTCGACGCTCCGCGCCAGGAAGTGGGCCGGCAGGACCACCGCGATGTCCTCGTACAGGACACCCGTCGGGAAGGCGAAGGCGTGCCGGTCCCAGAAGGACCTGCGGAACACCTTGTTGCACGCGATGCGGTCGCCGAGCAGGATCCAGTCCCGGGTGACGTGGGTGGCTCGGCGGGACCTCTCCATCGGCCTGCGGAACATCGGGGACTGTTCGAGCAGCCCGTTCGCCCGGAGCCTGAGGACGTTGCCCGTCGCGAAGTCCGATCCGGAGGCGTCGAGTTCGCCGAGCATCCTGGCGAAGGCGCCCGGCGGCACGACGTCGTCGCTGTCCACGAACGTCAGGAACCCGGCGTCCGGGTGCGCCTGCCCGGCCCCCGCGTTGCGTGCCGCCCCGAGTCCGCCGTTCTTCTGCCGGATCAGCCGGAAGCGCGGGTCACACCGGGAGAACTCCAGTGCCACGTCGGCACTTCCGTCCGTCGAGCCGTCGTCGACCATGACGACCTCCAGATCGGCCATGGTCTGTCCGGCGAGCGACTCCAGGCAGGCTCCGAGGTACTCCTCGACGTTGTAGAGCGGGACGACGACGGTGAGACGGGGTGCCATGACGCTGCGCACGATCCTTCCGGACGGACGAACATACTTCTCCTGGTGGAACGAGCCCCGTGCCAGGGAGGCACGGGGCTCGCGAAGGGTTACCGCCCGCTCAGGGTTTGACGGCGATGCGGCCCTCGTCCATGCGCAGCAGCAGGAGCTGCTCGCCGGTCTCCTCCAGGAACTCGTCCACGGCCTGGCGCGATCCCTGCCAGTAGCCGTAGTCGTCGATCAGCAGGACACCGCCGCTCACCAGGCGGCCGTACAGGTGGTGCAGTTCGTGCTTGGTCGACGCGTACCAGTCGGTGTCCAGCCGGAGGATGGAGATCTGCTCCGGCGCACGCTCCGGGAGGGTGTCCTCGACCTTGCCCCGCACGTAGTGGACGCGGTCCTTCGGGTAGGGGACCCGCTCGAACCCGGCCTGTACGTCCTCCAGGGAGGCCACGGCCCAGATCGGCCGGTCCTTGCCCTGCGCGTCGAGCAGTTCCCGGGCCGGCCTGCCGTCCCGCCGCAGGTCCTCGGCGGTGGGCGGGGTCATGCCCTCGTACGTGTCGAAGAGGTAGAGGTCGCGGTCTGTCTCGCCGAGCGACAGGAGCGTCTTCGCGCAGGCCTGCATGGAACCGCCGCGCCAGACACCGCACTCGACGATGTCCCCCGGGATGCCGTGCCTGACGATGTGCCGGGTCGCGAGGACGAAGGCGTTGAGCCGCTCCGGCGAGGTCATCGTGTACGGCTTCACCGCACGGATGATGTCCTTCGCCTCGTCGTCGTAGTCCGCGGGCAGGGCAGGCGTCTTCGCCACGGCCGGCTTCGTCGCGACGGGCTTCACCACGGGCGGGGCCTGGGTGGCCGCCGGGGCGGACCGGGGAGCGGGCACGGTCGCACGCCTGAGCTGGTATCCGGTGAGTTGCTGAAGGACGCCGTTGACGGCGTTGCGCCAAGCCATGGGGCGGGACACTACGCACGCTTTGCGGCTCATGTCATCTTTCGTCAACCTGTAGTTGATGGGACCGTACGGCTGTCCGGTCGTCCGCACCGCTCCCGTCCGTCCAGCGGCCGCGGCAGCGGGATCCGGTCCACTCCCCCGGCCCGGTTGGCCCACCAGACCGCCGTCTCGCGCACGGCGAGGTCGGCCAGCGTGTTCTTCAGCCGGGTCACCGGCCGCCGGTCCGGCCGCGGGCGGCGGAAGACACCCACCGAGTCGCCCCAGTAGGCGGCCTCGGAGTCGATGGAGGCGTAGTCGTGCCGGATCCCCCTGGCGGGCGGGAAGTCCGTGTACGCCTCGCGGAGTTCGAGCCGTGAGTGGGCGGCCATCGCGCGGAAGCCGTCGGGGTAGTAGCGCCAGCAGTCCTGTGCGTCGTGGGCGTGCCCGCGCGAGGGCGCGGTGATGAAGGCGTGGCCGCCGGGCCTGAGCACGCGGGCGATCTCCATCATGGACACCCAGAAGAAGGGGATGTGCTCGAACGCCTGGCCGGACAGCACCACGTCGGCACTCCGCGACTTCGCGGGGATCCGGTAGGGGCGGGTCATGACCGCGTCCACGTTGGGGCCGTCGAGGACGTCGACCCCGAGGTAGTCGACGTCGTGGCCGGCCAGCAGTCCGCGGTGGGTACGGGTCTGCTTCCCGGAGATCCGTGAGCCGAGGTCCACGACGCGGTGCCTGCGGTCCTTGGGCAGGTACTCCTCGATGCAGAGCTGCATCTGCTCGTAGGCGGACCGGTGCATGAGCTTCTCCCAACGTTGCCTGATGCGCGCGCTGTCGAGCACAACGACGGCGGCGTGCGGAGGGGTCGCCCCGTACGGGTGACCCGCTGTTCAGTCCGGGGCCACGGGGAAGATCCGCCGCACCACCCGCTCCGCCGCGTGCCCGTCGTCGTACGGGCAGAAGCGGTCGCGGAACGCGGCGCGCAGGGCGTCGGCCTCCGGGGACCGCCAGGCGCCGCCGCGCAGCACGCCGACGAGCTCGTCCTCGGTGGTGGCGACCGCGCCCGGGGTGTCGCCGGGGCGGCCGGACAGCAGATCGACGTAGGTGCCCCGGGCGGCGCGGTAGGCCTCCCAGTCGGGTACGTAGGCGATGATCGGGCGGTCCAGACAGGCGTAGTCGAACATCAGGGACGAGTAGTCGGTGATCAGTGCGTCGGCGGCCAGGAAGAGCTCCTCGACGACGGGGTGCGCGGTGACGTCGACGATCCGGTCCCCC
Organism: Kitasatospora papulosa; assembly: GCF_000717245.1. GTDB lineage: Bacteria > Actinomycetota > Actinomycetes > Streptomycetales > Streptomycetaceae > Streptomyces > Streptomyces papulosus. Next base: position 34,699 of record NZ_JNYQ01000001.1, on the reverse strand, counting down.
GCCGCCCCCGCCGAACGCCCGTAGAAGTAGTGGGCGCGCACCAGCAGCGTGAAGCCGGGGCCCAGTTCACGGGTGAGGCGTTCCAGGTCGAGCCGGGGGACGAAACCCCTGCGGTAGTCGCGGTGGGTGGGCGCGTACAGCAGGACGGTCGCCCCGGGCACGATGCCGAGTTCCGCGCGGATCTTGCCCGTCAGCTCGGGGGAGGCACCGCACAGGACGTCGTTGCGCGGGTAGCCGTAGGGCAGTTGCTCGTAGGCGGAGGGGTAGACCCGGTCCCAGACCTCGGTGCTGTGCGGGTTGGCGGAGAGGCTGAAGTCCCACTGGTCGGCGTGGGCGACGATCCGCTCGAAATCGACACCGCCGGTGAGGGCGGGGTACGGGAGCTGGTCCAGGCCCATGGTCTTCAACGGGGTCCCGTGGTGGGTCTGCAGATAGGTCTGGCCGGGCCGTTTGGTGAAGCCGCCGGGGAAGCTGGAGTTGTTGACGAGGTACGTCGCGGTGGCCATGGCCCGCCAGTAGGCGCGGGAGCCCTCGATGACGTACGGCATGCCGGGCGGCATCCGGTCGCGGTGGCGGGAGGAGACGACCCAGACGCCCCGGATGTGCGGGACCAGCTCGCGGGCCTTGGCGTGGACGGCGGCCGGATTGCAGGCGACGCCCCTGTTCCAGTACGCCCCGTAGACGGCGAGGCGGGGATCCAGCGGCCGGCGCAGGTCGGCGCGGTAGAGCACCCTCAGCACGCGGGCGCGCAGCGACTTCCGGCCCGCGCGCGCGACGGCTCGCGCCCGGGCACGCCCGGCGCGGACCGCCTCCCGGACCCGGTGGGAGAAGTAGCGGCCGGGGAGCCCCGCCGCCCGGAAGAAGGCGGCACGGTCACGCGGGGCGACACGGCCCCGGTCGTCGAGCACGGCCCTCAGGTGGGCGGCGCGCGCGGCCTCGACGCGCGGGTCGTCGCCGGTCTCGGCGGCGAGCCGCTCGTAGGCGCGGATGACCGCGAAGTGCGCGCGGCCCGGTGTCGTGGCCGTCGTGCCCGCGCGGCGCCGGCCGTGCCGTACGCAGATCCGGTCGAGTCCGGCGAGGGTGCCCGCGTCGGACGCCAGGAGGACCGCACGGTGGACGGGCACGACGTCGCCGTACGGGCCCTCGGTGAAGCGGAGCCGGTGGGCCTCCCAGAAGGCGCGGCGGAAGAGCTGGTTGCGGGCGGCCGGGAGGGCGGCGTCGCCCGGCTCGACCGTGCCCCACCAGTCGACCCGGTCGTGGCCCAGGCGCAGCACGTCGGGCGGGTCCTGCGGGAGCCGCGCACCGGCCGGGTCCTGCGGGAGCGGGTCACCGGCCCGGTCCTGCGGGGGCCGCGCGCCGCAGGGGCCGTCCGACAACCGCGCGGAGATCTCCGCCACCGCTCCGGGAAGGAGCACGTCGTCCCCGTCGAGGAAGAGCAGATAGGCGCCACGCGCCGCCGCCGCACCGGCGTTCCTCGCCGCGCCGGTGTCCCAGGGGCCGTCGAGGACCAGCACGCGCACCCGGGGGTCCCGCTCGGCGGTCTCCCGCGCGACGGCGAGCTCCAGCGGGCTGTCGGGCGTGCAGACGGCGATCAGCTCGGGCTCCGCCTCCCCGGCCGGCCCCTGCCCGGTCACGGACTCCAGGGCCGCCCGCAGGTACCCCTGAACGCGGTGGGCGGGCACGACGACACTGAGGAGCATGGCAGCCGAGCGTAACGGGGGCCCCGCCGCCCGCCCTAGCGATCTTCACCCGTTCGGGTCAGCCGCGTGACCCGCGGCGCTCGCCCGGGTTGATCCGTACATGAAGCCACTCCTCAGCGTCGTCGTCCCCGTGCACAACGTCGAGGACTACCTGGCGGAGTGTCTCGACTCGCTGGCCGGGCAGTCCCTCGACGCCATCGAGGTGGTGATGGTCGACGACGGCTCGACCGACGGGAGCCGCCGGATCGCCGAGGAGTTCGCCGCCCGGGACGACCGCTTCCGCTGCGTCCACCAGCCCAACGCGGGGCTCGGCGCCGCCCGGAACACGGGGGTCGCCCGCACCACCCCCGGCGTCCCGTACCTCGCGTTCGCCGACAGCGACGACGTCCTCGTCCGTGACGCGTACGCACGGATGCTGGCGTCCCTGGAGTCGACGGGTTCCGACCTGGTGACGGGCAACGTGTGGCGGCTCACCGGGCAGAAACGGCAACAGGCCTGGCAGTACCGCTGGCTGACCGGCGACCGCCTCCGCACCCACATCACCCGCGACGCCCGGCTCCTCTCGGACCGCGTCGCGTGGAACAAGGTGTTCCGGCGCTCCTTCTGGGACCGGCACGCCTTCTCCTTCCCGGTGGGCAGGCTCTACGAGGACACCCCGGTGATGATCCCCGCGCACTACCTCGCCGGGTCGGTGGACGTGCTGCACGAGCACGTCTACCACTGGCGGGTCAGGGAGGGCTCGATCACCCGGCGGCGCACGGACGTGCGGGGCGTGCGGGACCGGATCGCCGCCTGCGAACAGGTCAGCGCGTTCCTCTCGGACCGCGGCGCCGACCAGCGGCTGCGCTACGACGTCTCGTGCCTGCGCGACGACTTCGTGTACTTCCTGGAAGGTCTGCCGATGGGCGGCCCCGCGTACCGTTCCGCGTTCATGACGGACGCGGGCGCGTTCGTCGACCGGGCGGGCGACGCGGCCCTGGCCGGGCTGCCGGCCCCGGCACGCATCCGCTGGCAGCTGGTGCGGGAGCGCAGGGTCCACGAACTGCTGGCCGTCCTGGAGTTCGAACGGGCCAACGGCGCGGGCACGTTCGCCGTGGCGGGTCCGCCGGGCAGACGGCGGGCCGTGCACCCCCGGGTGGCGGACGGCAGGAGCGTCTCGGCGCGCCTGGGCAAGGGCGATCTCCCGGCCGTGGCACGGCTGGTGGACTCGTCATGGGCCGACGACGGCACCCTGCGGCTGCGCGGGTACGCGTACATCCGCAACCTCCCGGCCGAGTCGGCCCGGCAGTCCCTGAAGGGCGCCCTGGTGCGGGAGGCGGTGGGCGGGCGGATGCGGCCCGTTCCCGTGCGCACGGTCCGGACCGAGCGGGCCACCGCCGACTCCGGGCAGGAGCTGCACCGTTACGACCACGCGGGCTTCGAGATGGTCCTCGACCCCGGACGGCTGGGGCCGGGCCGCTGGCTGGTGGGGGTGGTGGTCGCGGGCCACGGCGTCGTACGGCGGGCCGCCCTGCGCGCGGTGGAGGCGGCCTCGGCGCAGCCCGTGGTGCGGGACCTGGGCGAGGCTCTGCGCGCGGTGCTCGGTTACCGGGACGGCCGGCTGGAGCTGACCGTGACCAGACCGGCCGCGATGGCCACCGGCCACGACCGCGGCCGGGACGTGCTGGAACTGACCGGCCGGCTGTACGCGGACGTCCGGCCGTCCGCACTCGTGCTGGCCCGCGACGGGGCCGAGGACGTCGTCTGCCCGGTGCGGTGCGACGACGGCGATGGCGGTGACTGCGGCCGCGGGGACCGGGACGGCGGCGGGGCCGGTTTCGGCGTGCGGCTCCCGCTCGACGCGCTCGCGGCAGGTTCCGTTCCGGGGCAGGGCCGGTGGCGGGCGGCGCTCGTGGCCGACGGTGTCCGCGTGCCGCTCGCCGCCGGGCCGGACCTGCCGCCCCCCGCCTTCGCCGACGCCGAGGGCAACCTTGTGGTGGACCTGGCGGACGAGCCGTACGTGGACCGCGCCGGGGCCACCGCGGACGGTGGGCTGCGCATCCACGGGGCCGGGACCGGCACGCTCGAACTGCGGCACGCCACCCTCGGCTGGACGGTGCCCGTCCCCGTCTCGCGGCAGAAGTCCGTCGAGCGGCACGCGCCCGCCGGACGGCGGGAGCAGCGCTTCGCGGCCGTGCTCGCCCGGCCGCCCCGCGAAGGTGACTGGGAGGTGTTCCTGGGCGGCCGGCCGGTGAGGGTGGAGACGGCGCTCTCCGCGCTCCTGCCCCTGGGCCCCGCGGGGTCCGGATTCCGCCTCGACCGCCGTCACGGCGACCGGCTGACCGTGCACGGCGCCTCTCCGCTCGGCGACGCGGAGCGGAGCGCGTACCAGCAGGGCCGGCTGCGGACGGCGCACTTCCCCGCGCAGCGCCGGCTCGCGCTCCGGGATGCCGTGCTCCACGTCGGGGACGGTCCCGTGCGCGCGGTGCACACCGAACTCGTGCGCCGGAGCACGGACGCCGAACTGCTCTGGGTCACCGACGGGTCCGCGGGCGCCGCGGCGGCCGTCCCGCCCACCGCCGTCCCCGTCGTGGCGCACAGCACCGCCTGGTACGAGGCGCTGGCGCGGTCCGGCCGGATCGTCGTGTCCGGCCATCTGCCCGCATGGTTCGAGCGCCGCCCGGACCAGTCGGTCGTACAGATCTGGCACGGGGCCCCGCTCGGCCGGTTCGGCCTGGACCTCACCGGCTCCCTGTACGCCGACCACCAGGACCTCGCCACACTGGCCCACCGATCCGCCCAGTGGTCGGTCCTGGTCTCCCCGGGCGCCTTCGCCACCCCGCACCTGTGCCGCGCCCTGGCCTACCGGGGCGAGGTGCTGGAGGCGGGTTCACCGGCCGACGACCTGCTGTTCGCCCCCGGCCGGGACAAGACGGCCGAACGGGTACGCCGGCAGCTGGGCGTCCCCGACGGCCACCGGGTGGTGCTGTACGCGCCGACGTACCGCGACCATCTCGCGCACGCCCCGGCCGACGTCCCCCTCGGCCAGGCGCCGCTGTACCGCTGGGACCCCGCGCTCGACCTGCTCGCGCTGACACGCTCGCTGGACCGGCGCACCACCGTGCTGGTCCGCAGGCATCCGCGGGTGACGGGCAGCGTCCCGGCCCACCCCGCGCTGCGTGACGTGTCCGCGCACCCGGACGCCACCGAGCTCCTGCTGATCGCCGACGTGCTGCTCACCGACTACTCGGGCCTCGTGTTCGGCTTCGCGCACACGGGCCGCCCGATGCTCTTCCACACCTACGACCTGGAGCACTACCGGGACACGGTGCGCGGTTTCTGCCTGGACTTCGAGACCCGGGCTCCGGGACCGCTGCTCGTGACCACCCAGGAGGTGGCCCAGGCCCTGCGGACGACTCCGGCGTCCGCGGCGCTGCACGCGGAGGCCTACGAGAGCTTCCGGCGGGACCACCGCGGTCCGGCCGACGGCGGGGCGGCCCGCCGTGTGGTGGACCGTCTGCTCGACGGGCCCCCCGGCCCCGCGTAGCGCGGCCCCGGCCCCGCGCAGTGCGAGCGCCCGGGCGTCAGGCCTTGAGCGCCCGGACCGCCGACGCCGCGAGGTCGTCCAGGTATCCCTTGGGCAGGTCGCCCCGGACCACGACGAGCCGCCAGTACAGCGGCCCGACGATCAGGTCCAGCGCCCGGTCGGGGTCACTGCCCTCGGGCAGCTCGCCCCGCGCCACCGCGGCCCGTACGACCACGGCGGCCACCCCCTTCTGCTGGTCGAGCAGGGCGGCCTTGATGGCGTCGGAGATCTCCGGGTTGCGGGCCGCCTCGACCAGCAGGTCGGGGATCACCTGGGAGGCCACGGGGTGGCGGAGGGCGTACGCGGCCAGTTCGAGGACGGCGCGCACATCGCCGTGGAGCGAACCCGTCGCAGGTGCGGGCATGCCCTGCGCGGCGACCGCCGCGACCAGGTCCAGGACGAGATGGAGCTTGGACTTCCAGCGGCGGTAGACGGCGGTCTTGCCCACCCCCGCGCGCCGGGCGATGCCCTCGATCGACATCCGCGCGAAGCCCACGGCGGCCAGTTCCTCGAAGACGGCGCCGCGGATCGCGTCGGTGACGTCCTCGCGCAGCACCGCGGCACCTGCCGGGGTGCGGCGCCCGGTTCGCCGTTCGGTGGTCATGGCCCGAATGATAGACCGTAACGACGAAACGGTTGCGTTGCGACGTACAAACGTCCTACTGTCAGCGTTGCGACGATACGGTGCCGTCCCATCGACCCGAATCTCTGCGCACCGACACCCCCGACCCCCCTGTCGAAAGCGATCGTGGTGAGCCAGACAGCAGCCCCGCCGGCCCCGGTGGACACCGCATCAACCGCCCTCCTCCCCGTGTACGAACCCGGCGAGCTGGCCGCGCTCGCGGCCCGGCACGGACTGACCGTGAGCGGGGCACGGCCGACGCTCGGCGCGTACGTCCGGCAGCTCTGGGGGCGCAGGCACTTCATCACGGCCTTCGCCACGGCGAAGCTGACGGCGCAGTACAGCCAGGCGAAGCTCGGCCAGATCTGGCAGATCATGACCCCGCTGCTCAACGCGACGGTCTACTACTTCATCTTCGGCGTCCTGATGAACACCAAGCACGGAGTCCCCGACTACGTGCCCTTCCTCGTCACCGGCGTCTTCATCTGGACCTTCACCGCCAGCTCGATCACCGCCGGCACCCGGGCCATCAGCGGCAACACCGGCCTCGTCCGGGCCCTGCACTTCCCCCGGGCGTCCCTGCCGATCGCCCTGGCCATCCAGCAGCTCCAGCAGCTGCTGTTCTCCCTGGGCGCGCTGACGCTGATCCTGCTGGTGTTCGGCCAGTACCCGCAGCCCTCCTGGCTGCTGGCGATCCCCGCGCTCACGCTCCAGGCCCTGTTCAACACCGGTCTCTCGATGGTGATGGCCCGGCTGGCGGCCAAGACCCCGGACATCGCGCAGCTGACCCCCTTCATCCTGCGCACCTGGATGTACGCGTCCGGCGTCATGTGGAGCCTGGACACCCTGCTCTCGGGGGACCGCGTCCCGCGGCTCGTCCTGCTGGCCCTGGAGTGCAACCCGGCGGCCGTCTACATCGACCTGATGCGCTACGCCCTGATCGACAGCTTCTCCGGCACGCAGCTGCCCCCGCACGTGTGGGCCGTCGCCACCGGCTGGGCGCTGGTCTGCGGCGTCGGCGGGTTCGTGTACTTCTGGAAGGCAGAGGAGAGGTACGGACGTGGCTGACACCGCCGACACCCGGGTACCCACCGTCGTCGTCGACGACGTCCACATCACCTACACCGTGAACGGCGCGCGCACCGGAAGGGGCAGCGCCACCTCCGCCCTGAACAGGATCGTGTCGCGCCGCCAGCCCCGGGGCGCCCGCCAGGTGCACGCGGTGAAGGGCGTCAGCTTCGCCGCGTACAAGGGCGAGGCCATCGGCCTGATCGGCTCCAACGGATCCGGGAAGTCGACGCTGCTCAAGGCGATCGCGGGACTGCTTCCCCCGTCGCAGGGCCGTGTCCACACCCAGGGCCAGCCCTCGCTGCTCGGCGTGAACGCCGCCCTGATGAGCGACCTGACCGGGGAGCGCAACGTCGTGCTCGGCGGCCTGGCCATGGGCATGACGCGCGAGCAGATCCGCGAGCGCTACCAGGACATCGTGGACTTCTCGGGGATCAACGAGAAGGGCGACTTCATCACCCTGCCCATGCGGACCTACTCCTCCGGCATGGGGGCCAGGCTGCGCTTCTCCATCGCCGCCGCCAAGAGCCATGACGTCCTGCTGATCGACGAGGCGCTGTCCACCGGCGACGCGAAGTTCCAGCGGCGCAGCAAGGACCGGATCATGCAGCTCCGCGAGGAGGCCGGCACGGTGTTCCTGGTCAGCCACAGCAACCGGTCGATCACCGAGACCTGCGACCGGGCGATCTGGCTGGAGGCGGGCACCCTGCGGATGGACGGGCCGGCCAAGGACGTCGTCGCCGCGTACGAGGAGTTCACCGGGCCCGCGAAGCCCCGTAAGAAATGACGCGATGACGTCATGAAGCCGTCCGCCGGACGGGCCGATGGCCCGTCCGGCGGACGGCTTTCGTCGCGGCCCGTGCGGCCGCGCCGGGTCAGGCGTGCGTACGCAGCAGGGTGCGCATCGTCCGCATGGCCACCGACAGGTTGGCCAGGTCGAAGGACTCCGAGCTCCGGATCTCCTCCAGGGTGGCGCGCGAACGCGCCAGGATCGCCGCGTTCTTCTCCTCCCAGGCCGTGAACCGCTGCTCCGGCGACGAGGTCCCGTCGCCGACGGACAGGACGTCCGACGTGAGCGCGGCGTGCGCGGCGTACAGGTCCTCACGGATGGAGGCACGGGCCATGGACTGCCAGCGGTCGGCCCGCGGCAGCTCGATGATCCGGTCCATCAGCTGGGTGATGCCCAGCCGGTCCGCGAGGTCGTAGTACACCTCGGCGACGGCCAGCGGGTCCTTGTCCGTACGGTCCGCGATGGCCACGATGTCCAGCGCCGGGAACGCCGAGGAGAATCCGGCCACCCGCACCGCCAGCTCGTCCGGCACACCCACCGAGGTGAGCTCGTCGAGGATCGACCGGTACCAGTCGGCGTCCGCGCCCTTGAGCAGCTTGGGCAGCTCGTTCCAGACGCGCTCGACGCCCTCGCGGAAGAACACGATGGTCTCCGCGATCCCGACCGGCTGCGGCCGGTTGCCGAGGAGCCAGCGCGAACCGCGCTCGACGAGCCGGCGCGAGTGCAGCCGGATCCGGGTCTGCACATCGGCCGCCACCGTGTTGTCGAGCGCCTCGACGGCATCCCACACGGCGGACAGCCCGAAGATCTCACGGGCGGCGTACTGGGCCCGCACGATCTCCTCGAGCGACGCCCCGGTCTCCTCGCGCAGCCGGTGCAGGAACGTCGAACCGGCGCTGTTCACCGTGTCGTTGACCAGCACCGTGGTGATGATCTCGCGGCGCAGCGCGTGCCCGTCGACCGCCTCCGGGAAGCGCTCGCCGAGCTGCTTCGGGAAGTAGGCGTGGACCAGCTTCTGCAGGTGCGGGTCGTCCGGCAGGACGGTGGAGACCAGCTCCTCGGCCGCCGTGATCTTCGTGTAGGCGATCAGCACGGCCAGTTCCGGCTGGCTGAGGCCCTTGCCGTGGTTCAGCAGCTCACGGATCTGGCGGTCGTTCGGCAGGAACTCCAGGGCGCGGTCCAGGTGTCCGTCACGGCCGAGCCTGCGCATGAAGCGCTGGTGGGCGTGGAGGAGCGACGGCGCCTGGGCGCAGGCGTTGGCGAGCGCGGTGTTCTGCGCGTAGTTGTTGCGCAGCACGAGCTGTCCGACCTCGTCGGTCATCTCCGCGAGCACCTTGTTGCGCTGCTTGACGGTCATGTCGCCGTCGCGGACGAGACCGTTGAGCAGGATCTTGATGTTCACCTCGTGGTCGGAGGTGTCCACACCGGCGCTGTTGTCGATCGCGTCGGTGTTGATCCGGCCGCCGGCCCGCGCGAACTCGATCCGGCCGAGCTGCGTGGCCCCGAGGTTGCCGCCCTCCCCGACGACACGGGCGCGCAGGTCCGCGCCGTCGACGCGGATCGCGTCGTTGGCCTTGTCGCCGACGTCGGCGTTCGACTCGGTCGTCGCCTTGATGTAGGTGCCGATGCCGCCGTTCCACACGAGATCGACCGACGCCTTGAGGATGTTCTGCATCAGCTCGGCGGGGGTCATCTTCGTGACCTTCGCGTCGATGCCGAGCGCCGCGCGGATCTGCGCGTTGACCGGGATCGACTTGGCGGAACGCGGGTGGACGCCACCGCCCGCGGACAGCAGGTCCTTGTCGTAGTCCGCCCAGGAGCTGCGCGGCAGGTCGAACAGCCGGCGCCGCTCGGCGTACGAGGTGGCCGCGTCCGGGTTCGGGTCGATGAAGATGTGCCGGTGGTCGAAGGCGGCGACCAGCCGGATGTGCTCGGAGAGCAGCATCCCGTTGCCGAAGACGTCACCGGACATGTCACCGACGCCGACGACGGTGAAGTCCTCGGTCTGGGTGTCGTGGCCCAGCTCGCGGAAGTGCCGCTTGACGGACTCCCAGGCGCCGCGGGCGGTGATACCCATGCCCTTGTGGTCGTATCCGGCGGAGCCGCCGGAGGCGAAGGCGTCACCGAGCCAGAACCCGTAGGCGACGGCGACGTCGTTGGCGATGTCGGAGAAGCTCGCGGTCCCCTTGTCGGCGGCGACGACGAGGTAGGTGTCGTCCTCGTCGTGACGGACGACCTCCGCGGGGTGGACGACCTCGCCGGCCACCATGTTGTCGGTGATGTCGAGCAGCGCCGAGATGAAGATCTTGTAGCAGGCGATGCCCTCGGCGAACCAGGCGTCACGGTCCACCGCCGGATCCGGCAGCTGCTTGGCGACGAACCCGCCCTTGGCACCCACCGGCACGATCACGGTGTTCTTGACCATCTGCGCCTTGACCAGGCCGAGGATCTCCGTACGGAAGTCCTCCCGGCGGTCCGACCAGCGCAGCCCGCCCCGGGCGACCTTGCCGAAGCGCAGGTGGACGCCCTCGACACGCGGCGAGTAGACCCAGATCTCGTACGCCGGGCGGGGTGCCGGGAGGTCCGGAATGGCCTGCGGGTCGAACTTCATCGAGACGTAGTTGTGCGGCTCGTGGTCGTCGGCCAGCTGGAAGTAGTTGGTCCGCAGCGTGGCCTTGATGACCGTGAGGAAGGACCGCAGGATCCTGTCCTCGTCCAGCGAGGCGACCTGGTCCAGGGCCCCGTCCAGCTCCTCCAGCAGCCCGTCCGTCAGCTCCGTGCCCGCCTTCTGGCGGGTCGGGGACATCCGGGCCTCGAAGAGGGAGACCAGCAGCCGGGTGGTGTGGACGTTGGTGCGGAGGGTGTCCTCCATGTAGTCCTGGCTGAAGGTCGAACCCGCCTGGCGCAGGTACTTCGCGTAGGCGCGCAGCACCATGGCCTGGCGCCAGTCGAGCCCGGCGCCCAGGACGAGCGAGTTGAAGCCGTCGTTCTCGGCCTCGCCGGTCCAGATGGCCGCGAACGCCTCCTGGAAGCGGTGGCGGGCGTCGTCGCCGAGGTGGTCGCCGTTGCCCGTGGCCTTCGGCAGGCGCAGCCCGAAGTCGTAGATCCATGCGTGCGTGCGGTCCGCGCAGCGCAGTTCGTACGGGCGCTCGTCGACGACCTCGACACCGAGCCGCTGGAGCGCGGGCAGGACCGCGGAGAGCGAGACCTGCTCCCCGGTCCGGTAGATCTTGAAGCGGCGTTCGTCGGGGCCGGCGCCGACCGGCTCGTACAGGCTGAGCGCGAAGTCCTTGCGTTCGCTCTTGAGCTCCTCGAGGTGGACCAGGTCGGCCACGGCGGCGCGCGGCGAGTGGTCGGCCTTGTAGCCCTCGGGGAAGGACTGCCCGTAACGGCGCAGCAGCTCGGCGGCGCGCTCCTCGCCGCACTCGGCGTTCAGCGCCTCCTGGAAGCCGTCGGCCCAGGAGCGGGCGGCCTCGACGAGGCGCGCCTCGATGCGGTCGGCGTCCGCGTCGGTGAGGTGCGGGAGCTCGGTGCCCGGCGGGACGCGGACGACGAAGTGCAGCCGGGAGAGGATCGACTCCGTGTTCCAGGCCGTGAAGTCGACGCTGGTGCCGCCCAGTTCCTCCTTGAGGATGTCGATCAGGCGGAGCCTGACCCCGGTGGTGTAGCGGTCCCGCGGCAGGTAGACGAGGGCGGAGTAGTAGCGCCCGTACTCGTCCTGGCGCAGGTAGAGCCGCAGCCGGCGGCGCTCCTGGAGGTACAGCACGGAGGTCACGATGGAACGGAGCTGGTCGACGGGCGTCTGGAAGAGCTCGTCGCGCGGGTACGTCTCCAGGATCTGGAGCAGGTCCCGGCCGTCGTGGCTGTTGGGCGTGAAGCCCGCGCCCTCCAGCACCTCGGCGACCTTCCGGCGCACGACGGGCACCCTGCGCACCGACTCGGTGTACGCGGCGGAGGAGAAGAGGCCGAGGAAGCGCCGCTCACCGATGACGTTGCCGTCGGCGTCGAACTTCTTCACCCCGACGTAGTCCAGGTAGCTGGGGCGGTGCACGGTCGCCCTGCTGTTCGCCTTGGTCAGGACGAGGAGCTTGTGCTCCCTTGCCTTGGCCCGGGCGTCCGCGGGCAGCCGGTCGAAGGACGGGCTCACCGGGTGCGCCTCGTCCTCGCTGTGATGCGGGTCGGAGCGCAGGATGCCGAGCCCGGAGCCGGGGACGGCCGCCAGGGCGTCGGAGTCGCGGAGCTCGTACTCGCGGAACCCGAGGAAGGTGAAGTGGTCGGCGGCCAGCCAGCGCAGCAGCTCGCGGGCCTCCTCGACCTCCTCGTCGGCGAGCTCGTCGAGGGGCTCGGCGGGGAGGTCGTCGGCGATCCGCAGGGCGGTGTCGCGCATCTTGTCCCAGTCCTCGACGGTCTCCCGTACGTCGGACAGGACACGCAGGAGGTCGGCGGTGATCTGCTTCAGGTCCGCGCGGTCGGTCTCGCGGTCGATCTCGACGTGGATCCACGACTCGACGAGCGCGTCGTGCGGCAGCTCCTGGCCGGGGTCCTTGCGGCCTCCGGAGCGCTTGGCGCCGGCGCCCCTGGCACGGTCGTCCGCGAGCACCTCGATCAGCTTGCCCGCGACGTCACGGCGCACGACGACCTGCGGGTGGATCACGAGGTGGATGCCACGGCCCTGCCGGGACAGCTCGTTGGTGACGGAGTCGACCAGGAACGGCATGTCGTCGGTCACGACCTCGACGACGGAGTGGCTGCTCGTCCAGCCGTTCTCGTCGACGGTCGGGGTGTGCACCCGGACGTTCGCGGTGCCCTGCGGGCGGTTCTCGGCGAGACGGTAGTGGGAGCAGGCAGCCCCGAAGACGTCGACCGGGTCGCGGTCGCTGACGTCCTCCGGAGCGGTGTGCAGGTAGTACCGCTGGAGATAGGCGAGCAGCGTCTCCTGGCCCGGCCGCTCGTCCTGGCCGGCTTCCGCTTCGGTTCCGGCCGCCCCGGCGAGGTGCACCCGGAGGCCGCCTCCCGGGCCACCGACACCACCGCCCGGACTGTTGTCAGCTACCCGGGCCGCCCGTGCGAGCAGCTCGGCCTTGGCTTCGTCCAGCTTGGTCTGCATGTCCTCTGGCTCCTGTCGCGCGCCGTTGCGTGACGTAGGTGAGAAAGACGGCGTACCGCCACGACGCGGGGTTTCCGGTCAGGTTCGACGCTATGCCGCCCGGGAAGATGCCCGGGACCGTATCGGCCATGTTCGGCAGACGGCCCGGGACGCGGGGATCGCGCATGGCCCGGGTGCGGTGGCACTCCGGGCGCAGGCCGGGGGCTTCGCTGCCCCCGAGGGATATCGCGCTGATCACGGGACCAGGCTATCCCTCCCGCACCCACAACCGTCATGAGCTGCATATGTACAAAAGAACACCTCGAACTTTGACACTCTGGACATCGCACGGGATCGCCTCTGCACGTAAGGGCACGCACACGGACCGGCGCCTCCGGCGCTCCGACGGGGACGGGTCTTCGGCGCGTTCCGGCCGTGGTGTCGCCCGGCCGAGGCCTCAGTCCGCCATCAGCTCGGCCAGCGCCACGGCCTCGGCCAGGGTGTCCACGACGGGCACACCGGCCGCCTCCAGGCTGCTGCGGCTGTGCGATCCGCCCGTGTAGAGCACGGCGCGCGCACCTACGTGGGCCGCGGCCACGGCGTCGTCGACCGCGTCGCCGATGACCACCGCGGATTCGGGGGCTATGTCTCCGAGCACCTCGAAGTGGCGCTCCATGTGCAGCGCCTTGCTGCCGCCCGAGGGTCCGGTCCGGCCGTCGACGCGCACGAAGTGGCCTTCGATGCCGTACCCCCGGACCACGGGGATCAGGTGCTCGTGCCCGTACATGCTCAGCAGCGACTGGCTGCGGCCGCCGCGCAGCCACCGGACCAGCAGCTCCTCGACGCCCTCGGTCAGCCCGCAGGCGGCCCGCTGCTCGGTGTAGTGGCGGTGGAAGAGGTCATCCATGCGCTCCCACTCGGCGGGCGTGGGGAGCCTGCCCAGGAGCCGCTCGTAGAACTTGGGTATCGGCACGCAGTACGTCGCGCGGTACTGCTCCAGCGTGAGCGGCGCCAGGTCGACCTCCGCGAAGGCGGCGTTCGTCGCCCCCAGGACCGCGTGGATGTCGTCGAGGAGTGTGCCGTTCCAGTCCCAGACCAGATGTGTGCGGTGCTTCCCGGGTGTCGCCATACGGAAAAAATACTCGCCCCCTACGACAGCGGCCCCGGCGCCGCCACCGGGACCTCAGGCGATGAGGCCGGGGATCTCCTGGATCCCGAACCACAGCAGCTCGTGGTCCTCCGCCCCGTCCACGGTGGAACGGGCGTCGTCGTCGCCCCGGTCGGCGGCCGCGCCGAGAGCCGCTGCCGCGGCGGCGACGTCCTCCTCCGCCCCGTCGGCGTCCACGTGCACGGCGGCGGCCTTCGACAGCGCCACCGCGTCCGCGACGCGCACCTCGCCGAGCGACGAGGCGTCCTGGACGCGGTCCGGGTCGGCGGTGACCGCCCCGTCCGGCACGTCTAGGGCGACCACGACCCGGCGCCGGGTCTCGTCCGGCCGGCCGGCGATCAGCCGCAGCGAGGCGGAAGCGGCCCGGGTGAGCGCCGCGTACTCCAGTTCCTCGATGTCGTCGGAGACGTACCACTCGCGCAGACCGGGCGTCACGGCGTAGGCGGTGAGCGGCCCCGGACCGATCTCGCCCGCCCCGTGCACCGCGGCGAGACCGGAGAGGGTGAGGGGGACGTACACACGCATGGATGACCGCTTCCGTAGTCGATGACGCCCTCAGGATACGTGCGACGTCCCCCTTCGGGGTTGCCGATCCGGCCCCCGCCGTCCACGGCGCGAGGCCCGTCACCCTCACCGTTCCCTTGCGGCACCGGGCCTGCCACCCGGATAGGTGATCCCGCCGGACGCCCGGCCGGCCCCCGACGCCGGTTGCGGGGCCGGCGACCGGCCCCGTAGAAGATGCCCAGCAGAAGTTACCGCCCGGTATCGCCCGGGCTCCGGACAGCAGCCACGGGGGCTATGAGCATGAGCACGGACAGGACGAGGCCGGCCGGACGACACGACCGCAGCAGGCCGGGCACGGTGCCGCAGCAACGGCCCCGGCGGCCGCTCCGCCCGCACCAGTGGTTCGCGGAACGCCTGCTCGCCGTCCTCAGCGGCCAGCGCCCGGTGCACTGGATGCTCGGCCACACGATCGGCGAGGCGTACGACCAGCTCGCCGAGCTCGCGCCCGACACCCCGCTCCGCGCGGGCGGCAGGCGGCCGGTGGTGCGAGCCTGCCGCGGCACCCAGCCGGCCACCGGCGTCGTCGAGGCCTTCGCCAGCATCGCCACCGGTGAGCAGGTCCGCGCCATGGCCTTCCGCCTGGAACAGGGCCCTGACCTGCGCTGGCGCTGCGCGGCGATCGACCTCGGCGGCGAACGTCTCCCGGCGCTCCGATGACGTGACGGGCCCGCCCCCGCGAGGACCGCCTGGCGGCACCTGCCGGGGCCTCCAGAACCTCCCTGCCGCCTCTCTGCGGCCTTCCCAAGGTGCTGGAGAACGCGCTGGGGCCGAAGGGGCACGGAAAGGCCGCAGACGCTCTCCCACGGCTTCGCAGGAGGTCCCGGGAAACGCTCCGGCCCGGACACCGATCGGTGTCCGGGCCGGAGCGTCGTCACATCGGACGGGCGAGCGCTACTTCTTGCGGCGCCGGCCACCCGTGCTCTTCTGCGCCTTGCGGCGCTCCGCACGCGTCATCCCGTCCGCCTCGGACCGCGCACCGTCACCGTTGGAGAAGTCGCCCTCGACGACGCCGCCCTCCCCGTCCACGGTGGGAGCGGAGAAGTGCAGCCGGTCCGGACGCTGCGGCGCGTCCAGGCCCTTGGCCCGGATCTCCGGCCGCCCGCCCGCGGCCGCCGCCACCGGCGCGTCCTGCTTCTCGAGCGAGGGGCGCTCCGCGCCCTCCTCCACAGGAACCTCCTCGACCTGCTGCTCGACCTGGACCTCCAGGTTGAACAGGTAGCCGACGGACTCCTCCTTGATGCCCTCCATCATGGCGTTGAACATGTCGAAGCCCTCGCGCTGGTACTCGACCAGCGGGTCCTTCTGCGCCATGGCCCGCAGGCCGATGCCCTCCTGGAGGTAGTCCATCTCGTAGAGGTGCTCACGCCACTTGCGGTCCAGGACCGACAGGACCACACGCCGCTCCAGTTCGCGCATGATGTCCGAGCCGAGCGTCTTCTCCCGCTCCGCGTACTGCTCGTGGATGTCGTCCTTGACGGACTCCGCGATGAAGTCGGCGGTCACGCCGGCCAGGTCGCCCGCGGCCTCCTCGAGCTCCTCGACCGTGACCTTCACCGGGTAGAGCTGCTTGAAGGCGCCCCACAGCCGGTCGAGGTCCCACTCCTCGGCGAAGCCCTCGGCCGTCTCCTGGCGGATGTAGTCGTCGATCGTGTCGTCCATGAAGTGGCGGATCTGGTCCTGCAGATCCTCACCTTCCAGGACACGGCGACGCTCTCCGTAGATCACCTCACGCTGCCGGTTGAGCACCTCGTCGTACTTCAGGACGTTCTTACGCGTCTCGAAGTTCTGCTGCTCCACCTGCGACTGCGCGGAGGCGATCGCGCGGGTCACCATCTTGTTCTCGATCGGCACGTCGTCGGGGACGTTGGCCATCGACATGACGCGCTCGACCATCTGCGCCTTGAACAGCCGCATCAGGTCGTCGCCCAGCGACAGGTAGAAGCGGGACTCGCCCGGGTCGCCCTGACGGCCGGAACGGCCGCGCAGCTGGTTGTCGATACGCCGCGACTCGTGCCGCTCCGTGCCGAGCACGTACAGCCCGCCGAGCTCCTTGACCTCTTCGAACTCCGCCTTCACGGCCTGCTCGGCCTTCTCCAGCGCGGCGGGCAGGGCGGCCGCCCACTGCTCGACGTGCTCCACCGGGTCGAGACCGCGCTGACGCAGCTCCGCCTCGGCGAGGTCGTCCGGGTTGCCGCCGAGCTTGATGTCGGTGCCTCGGCCGGCCATGTTCGTGGCGACCGTGACCGCGCCCTTGCGGCCGGCCTGGGCGACGATCGTCGCCTCACGGTCGTGCTGCTTGGCGTTGAGGACCTCGTGCTGGACACCGCGCTTGGAGAGCTGCTGCGAGAGGTACTCCGACTTCTCGACGGAGGTCGTGCCGACCAGGATCGGCTGTCCCTTCTCGTGCTTCTCGGCGATGTCGTCGACGACCGCGGCGAACTTCGCGACCTCGGTGCGGTAGATCAGGTCCGACTGGTCGGCGCGGACCATGGGCCGGTTCGTCGGGATCGGGACGACGCCGAGCTTGTAGATCTGGTGGAACTCGGCGGCCTCGGTCATCGCCGTACCGGTCATGCCGGAGAGCTTGCTGTACAGGCGGAAGAAGTTCTGCAGGGTGATCGTGGCGAGCGTCTGGTTCTCGTCCTTGATGTCCACCCCTTCCTTCGCCTCGATGGCCTGGTGCATGCCCTCGTTGTAACGGCGGCCGGCGAGGATACGGCCGGTGTGCTCGTCGACGATCATGACTTCGCCGTCGATGACGACGTAGTCCTTGTCCTTCTTGAAGAGTTCCTTGGCCTTGATCGCGTTGTTCAGGTAACCGACGAGCGGGGTGTTGACCGACTCGTAGAGGTTGTCGATCCCGAGCCAGTCCTCGACCTTGGAGACACCGGGCTCGTGGATGGCCACGGTCCGCTTCTTCTCGTCGACCTCGTAGTCGCCGGTCTCCTCGATGCCCTTCAGCGGGTTGCCCGCCTCACCCCTGGTGAGACGCGTGACCAGCTTCGCGAAGTCGCCGTACCACTTCGTGGCCTGGTCGGCCGGGCCGGAGATGATCAGCGGGGTACGGGCCTCGTCGACGAGGATCGAGTCGACCTCGTCGACCACGGCGAAGTTGTGGCCGCGCTGGACGAGCTCGTCCTGGGACCACGCCATGTTGTCGCGGAGGTAGTCGAACCCGAACTCGTTGTTCGTGCCGTACGTGATGTCGCAGGCGTACTGCTCACGGCGCTGGGCCGGAGTCATGTTGGCGACGATGCAGCCGACCTCGAGACCGAGGAACTTGTGCACCCGGCCCATCATCTCGGAGTCACGCTCGGCCAGGTAGTCGTTGACCGTGATCAGGTGCACGCCCTTGCCGGAGAGCGCGTTGAGATACGCGGGCAGGGTACCGACGAGGGTCTTGCCCTCACCGGTCTTCATCTCGGCCACATAGCCGAGGTGCAGGGCGGCACCGCCCATCATCTGGACGTCGTAGTGGCGCTGTCCGAGGACGCGCTTCGCGGCCTCACGGACCGTGGCGAACGCTTCGGGAAGCAGGTCGTCCAGGCTCTCGCCGTCCGCGTACCGTTCCTTGTACTCGTCGGTGAGCGCCCGCAGCTCGGCGTCGGAGAGGTTGACGAAGTCCTCTTCGATGGAGCTGACCTGGTCCGCGATGCGGTGCAGTTTGCGCAGGATCTTGCCTTCGCCTGCACGCATGAGCTTGTTGAAGACGGACACTGAGGCTGGTCTCCTTGCCGGTCGGGCCTGGCACTGGGTCGTGTTATGGACTCTGGCGCGGGCACGGCAGGTAGGCCCCACCGCAACGGCCATCGTAAGCGAGGACCACGCCGCGCCGGGAGGGCTGCTGCCGCGTTACCCTCACCGCGCCCTCACAGGACAACGGCCGGAAGGCGCGGAAGGTGCCGGGAAGCCCCGAAAGTGCTCGCGTCCCGGGCCCGGCATCCCCAGAATCGCCGCATGGAACCGATCACCCTCACCACCGGACGCCTGCTGATGCGTCCCTTCGTCCCGCAGGACGCCGAAGCCGTATACACGGGCTGCCAGGACCCCGACGTCCAGCGCTGGACCGTCATCCCCTCCCCGTACTCCCGCGCCGACGCGGAGCTGTGGACGCAGAAGCTGGCGCCCGCGGGCTGGCAGGAGGACACCGCGTACAACTTCGCGGTGGTACGCCGGGACGGCGGGCCGCTCCTCGGCGCGCTCGGCGTCCACCGCTGCACGGCGCCGGGCACCTTCGAAGTGGGTTTCTGGACGGCGAAGGAGCACCGCTGCGCCGGCTACACGACGGAGGCGGTGCTCGCCGCGGCACGCTGGGCCTTCACCGCGCTCCGGGCGGACCGCCTCGAATGGCGGGCGGAGATCGGCAACACCCCGTCCAGGGCGGTGGCCCTGCGTGCCGGCTTCCGCATGGAGGGTGAGCAGCGGTCGGCCCTGTTGAACAAAGGGATACGGCGTGACACCTGGACCGGCTCACTGCTCCCTGCCGATCTGGGGCTGCCCGGCACCTGTCCCTACCGGCCGGCCCCGGGTGTCAGTGGCGCGCTCTAGGGTCGACGCATGACGTCCCTGCCGCCGCCCGTCCTGGAACTCTCCGCCGACCAGGCACGCCGTATCGCTCTGCGCGCCCAGGGCCTCATGGGCGCTCCCGACCGCCGGGGCGGGGTCCATGGCGTGCTGCGCCGCCTCGGAGCCGTCCAGCTCGACACCATCTCGGTCCTCGCCAGGTCGCACGAGCTCGTGCCGTACGCCCGTCTCGGAGCGCTCGGCCGCCGCACGGTCGACGACGCCTACTGGTCGGGGGGCCGCTCCTTCGAGTACTGGTCGCACGCCGCGTGCATCCTGCCGGTCGAGGAGTGGCCGCACTTCGCGTTCCGCCGCCGCGCCTACCGGTCCCGGCCGCACTGGAACCACGACCTGCCCGACGGGGCCTACGAGACGGTGATCGAGCAGCTGCGCACGGAGGGCCCGCTGACGGCGACCGAGCTCGGCGGTGCGAAGAACGGCGGCGAGTGGTGGGACTGGTCCGCCTCCAAGGTCGCCGTCGAACGGGCCCTGATGTACGGCGAGGTGGTGTGCACCGAGCGGCGTGGCTGGAAGCGGGTCTACGACTTGGCCGAGCGCGCGATCCCGGACGCCGTGCTCCACGACGACCTGGACGACGCGGAGTGCCTGCGCCGGCTGGTCGCCCTGGCGGGGCGGTCGCTGGGCGTCGGCACCCGGGCGGACATCGCCGACTACCACCGGCTCAAGGCCGAGCAGTTCGACGCCGTCGTGGCGGACTCCGGACTGGTTCCGGTGTCGGTGCGCGGCTGGGCGAAGCCCGCCTGGGCGCACCCCGAGGCCCTGGCCTCGGAACCGCGCGGACGCCACCGCACGACACTGCTGTCACCGTTCGACTCGCTGATCTGGGAACGGGCGCGCACCGAGCGGATCTTCGGCTTCACCCATCGCCTGGAGGCGTACGTCCCCCGGCCCAAGCGGATTCACGGCTACTTCGCCATGCCGCTGCTGGCGGGAGGTCTGCTGCGGGGCAGGGTCGACCCGGCGAGGGAGGGATCCACCCTGGTCGCCCGCCAGGTGTCCCTGGACGGCGCGAAGTCCGTGCCGTACATGGCGCAGGCCCTCGCCGAGGCCGCGTCGTGGGTCGGCTGCACTGATGTGCGGCTGGAGCGCGTCGACGCACCGGAACTGCGGGAGCCGCTCACGGCGGAGATCGCCCGCGTCCTCCCGTAGGCGCCGGGCGGGCGCGCCGCGTCATCGCGTCGCCGCGCTACCTGATCTCGAGGATCTTCTCCCGCATGGCATAGACCACCGCTTCCATCCGGGAATGCAGCTGAAGCTTCTCCAGGATGTTGCGCACGTGGTTCTTCACCGTGTTCTCGGAGATGAACAGTTCCTTGGCGATATCGCGGTTGTTCATGCCCGTGGCCACGAGTTTGAGCACTTCGAGCTCACGTTCGGTGAGCCGCGGCGCGGGTACGAGCCGGCGTTCGTCGGTGCGCTGGATCATCGACTTGAACTCGGTGAGCAGTTTGGAGGCCATCGACGGGCTGATCTGGGACTGCCCGTCCGCGACGGCGCGAATGGCCGTGGCCACCTCGTCCGTCGAGATCTCCTTGAGCAGATAACCGGTGGCGCCCGCCTTGATCGCCTCGTAGAGGTCAGCCTCCTCGTCGCTGATCGTCAGCATGATGATCTTCGCGCTGGGGGCCACCTCCTTGATGGAGGTACAGGCCTCGATGCCGCCGCGCTTGGGCATCCGGACGTCCATCAGCACGATGTCGGGCAGCAGGTCGGCGGCCTTGTCGACCGCCTCCGCCCCGTCGCCCGCCTCTCCGACGACCTGGATGTCCTCCTCCTGCGCGAGGACGATCTCCAGGCCTCTGCGGAAGAGGGCGTGATCGTCCACCACGAGCACCCTGATGGGCTCCTTGTGGGGGCTGCCGTCGTCCGCGACGGATTCCGCGGCGGCAACGCCGCCGACGTCGTTCGTCCCGCGCACGGGCCCGAAGGTGTCCGCCATCGTTCCTCCCCCTGAAGCCACTGCCTGAGGTCACAGGCTGCCCGCCAACAGCGGTGCGCAGCGCACCGATTGGCTTGGGAGGCCCATGATTTCATGCCTGGCCGCCGAAGCGGTGCCCCCGAGGTCGCACAGACGCTCCAGGGGCACCGCGTACCGGCTGTGACGGGTGGGTGTCAGCCGCCGAGCGCGCCGCCCGCGCCGCCCGCCTCGTCGGAGGCCAGCGGGTCGGTCCTCAGGTGGATGACGCCGTAGTCGTAGGCGTGCCGCCGGTAGACGACACTGGGCTCCTTGGTCTCGGAGTCCACGAACAGATAGAAGTCGTGCCCGACCAACTCCATCTCGTAGAGCGCCTGGTCGAGTGTCATCGGCGCTGCGACGTGCGTCTTCTCGCGCACCACGAGCGGCCCTTCGCCCTGGACCTCGAGCGAACCGATCCTGGTGGTGGGCACGGACGGCGTGGTCTCCTCGGGGATGAGCTCGCCGTCCCCGTTGAAGGAGGCGGCCCCCGGCACCACCTCCGCGACCTCGGACGCCGACAGCCGGCCGTTACCGCGCCTGCTGTAGCGCTTGTCGTGCTCCTTGCGCAGCCTCGCATCCAGCTTGTCGGTGGCCAGGTCCAGCGCTGCGTAAGGGTCGCCTGCCGCCGCTTCCGCCCGGATGACCGGCCCGCGCGAGCGGAGCGTGATCTCCACCCTTGCCGCACGGTCCGCCTGACGGGGATTCGGCTCCTTGGACACCTCTACGTCGAGGCTGATCACCTTGCCGTCGAACTTCTGGATCTTGTCCAGCTTCAGCTTCTCGGCCACGTGCTTGCGGAACCGCTCGGGCACCTCGGTCTTGCGGCCCTTGACGACGATGTCCACGCAGAACTCCGTTCCCGGATCGCTCCGCTTCGACGGCGGAGCATCTCCCTTTTGCACCAGACCCCGGTGATCGCCGGAGCCGCGGATTCGGTGGCTTTCACCTCCTCCTCCCCCGTCGGCGAGGACTCCACCCCACCGAATTGCAGGCTTCCGGCCTGCCGGTGGGTTACCTGCCCGCAACCTGGTGGTGCATTCGTCGAAGTGCGGAATTCACCGCCCCTCACAACCGAACATAGCCTGCCCACCGCCGTATCGGCACCCGCTACTCACGCGTACCTCCGGCCGGGGCCCTTTACCCACTCACCACCTGCAACGATGGAAGTCATCTGTCCGTTCCGGTTTATTTCGAAAGCACTCGGAGAAGCCGCGACGACGGCGGCCCGCAGCCTCTCCGCCGAGGCACCGCCGACGTCTCCCGCGGCGCGGACGGCGCGTGCCGCCTCCGCCAGTGTCGAGCCCGTCGTCAGCAGGTCGTCCACCAGTACGACCCGGCCCCCGGCGAGCAGCCTCCGGGCGCCGTCCGCCACCACGAGCGCGCCCGCCAGGTTCGCCTGCCGGGCCCTGGCCCCCAGCCCCGCCTGGTCAGCCACCGCACGCCGCTGCCGCAACGCCGTGAGCAACCGGGCCCGTGTGCCCCCGCGCCGCAGACCTGCCGCGGCCGAGGCCGCGATCCTGCGCGCCGGGTCATGCCCTCGCCGTGCCGTGGCCCGCCGCGCCGAGGGCACGGGGACCAGGAGCAGCGGGCCCTCGTCGCCCTCATCACCCGCTCCGGCCCGCACAGCGGCCGCCAGCGCCCCGCCGAGCGCTCCCGCCAGCCCGAGTGCCCCGCGCTCCTTGTGGGCCAGCAGCATCGCGCGTACGGCGTTCTCGTACGGCGCCGCAGCGTGGACGACAGGAAGCCCCGGGGGCTCGGGCGTCGGTCTCGCACGGCTCGGTCCGACTGTCAGCGCGGCGGCGCACGCCTCGCACAGCTCTGTCCGTGGCCTGCCGCAGCCCTCACAGGCCACAGGCAGCACCAGCCCGACGATCTCCCGCCATCGACTCCGCACGGTTCCACTGTGCCCGGGCGGCGGAAACCCGGCCATCCCTGTGGACAACCCCTGTGGACAACCCTGTGAGGAGCCGGGAACACCCACCGCGGGACACGCGCCCCGGTCCACCGGTGGGGCTTCGGGGTCGCGGGCCGCCGGCCGGCTCAGCCCGGGTAGACCAGCGAGGAGCCTCTCTTGAGAACCGTCTGCCAGTTGTCGCCCGGCGACAGCTTCACGATCCCGTCGCTCTCGGTGTCCGCCATCAGCGGGAGCTGGTCGTCGTCCGCGGCCGCGACGGCGGTCACCTGGTTCACCCCCGGCAGGACCCCGGAGGACGAGGTGGAACCGTCCGCCTGCACGTAACGCACCTGCTGTACACCGCCCTCCTCCTTCCCGACCACCACGAGACGGCTGCGGCCCGCCCAGGAGACGGCGGTCACGTCGGTCAGCTGGGGTGCGGCCTGGCGCAGGTCCTCCACCGACACCTGCTCGTCCTCGCCGGAACCATGGCGCTCGACGCGGCCGATGTGCAGGGTCGTGTGCCCGTCCCTCGACACCCGCAGAGCGATCCGGACCCCGTCCGCCGACAGCCGGAGGGACTCGATCCGCCCACCGTTCAGGCCCGGGACCGAGACCTCCTGCGGTTCTCCGGCACCGTCCACCAGACGCAGCAGCCTGGGATCCGACGGATCGCGGTCGGCGACCCACAGGTCACCCCCGCCGTCCCAGCTCGGTGCCGACAGCCGGTCCTCCGTCCGCTTCGCGTTACTGGTCACCACAGGGGCGGCCGGCTCGCTCTCCTCGACGAGGGAGGACACGTAGAGGTGCTGCTGATCCGCCGAGACCGCGGCGGCCTGCTGTTCGTCGCGGGCCACGCCCACGGCGCCCATGACCACCGTCCCGCTGCCCAGCGGACCGGTCACCGGCTCGGGGTCACCGCCGCCCTTGCTGCTGCCGGGGATCCGCTGCACGCGCCCCTCGTCGTCGACGAAGTACTGGCTGTCGGGGCTCGGGGAGCCACGGTCCGAGGCGAACTCCTCGGCCTCGTCGGCCCCCAGCGAACACAGCGGACCGCGCGCGCCCTGCAGTTCCACCTGCCCCGCCCGGGCGGACGTCAGGTCCCGCAGGGTGAAGAACACCTGCGCGGCCATCATCCGGCAGGCGTTCCGGCCGACCTTGTCGGCCTTCTTGTTGAGCGGCACCTTCAGCACGTTCTGGTCGTCCGGCGCCAACGAGGTGACCCCGGCCCTCAGCGCCGTGCCCTCGGGGAACCGGGAGTCGACCACCGGCGTCAGCCAGTTCGAAGGACCCTCCAGCAGCGACCGCACGGTCTGTGTGGCCGTGTCCATCCGCGTGACGGGATCCGTGCGGTTCCGCACGTAGACGGGGTCCGCGACCAGTGCGGACTCGTCGTCCGGACGCCCGCCGGCGAAGTAGTACTTGTTCACCGACCGGTAGAGGCGCTTGAAGTCGGACTGCCCGAGCACCAAGCCGTCGGGCACGATGTCGATGCGCCACTCCTGCTTGCCGTCGGCCCCCTTCTCACGGACCAGATGAAGCATCTGGTCGTACTCCGACGGTGCGAGGGGCCGGTAGGAACTCTGCGCGTCGACCGCCGCCACCTGTTCGCCGGTCAGCGTGTACGTGGTCTCGGTGGTCCTGCGTTCCTTGTCGTGGATCGTGGGCCCGTTGCGGTTGGGTGCCTTCGCGAGCACCGTGGTGCCCTCGCCGGGCTGCCAGGTGCGGGCCGCTTCCGCCGTCAGGTACTTGCGGGTGGTCCGGAAGTCGGGGTCGTCGCTGGTCATCGACTCCAGGAAGCCGTCGACGACCTCGATGGGCGAGGCGCCCTCCCGCGGCGCGACGGCGTACACCTGCACCTGTGAATCGCCCGGCTGCGAGGCGTCGACCGCCTTGACGTCACCGGTGACCGGCATCGCTCCGCACCCGGCCAGAACCACGGCGCCGCAGCCCAGCAGCGCGGACAACCGCACCGCCCGGCCGCGGCCGCCCCGTCGGCGGTCAGTGTCCACGTGTGGAGTCCTCCTGCTCCGGATCCTGTGTCCCGGGGTCGATGCCCGTGTCCGCGCGGTCCGCGGCCGGACGCGACACCACGCGCGCCCCGTTGCCCGGCAGTGCCGCCGGATGGACCGACACCGGCGTCCGCGCCGCCGCCGTACCGTGCGCCGGCACACCCAGGTGGGAGCGCGGCGTGGAACCCGTCTGGTTCGGTACGGACATCAGCCGGTGCTCGTCCGACGCCGGTACCGCCTGCTCACGCTCACGGTCCTCGCGGTTACGCCGGGAATCCTCCGGCTCCAGCGGTATCGGCGAACCGCGCAGCGGCTCGTCCGCCGTACGCGGCAAGGTCAGCCGGAACTGCGATCCTCCACCGGGCTCGCCCCAGGCCTGCAGCCAGCCGCCGTGGAGGCGGGCGTCCTCGACCGCGATCGAGAGCCCCAGGCCGGTGCCGCCGGTGGTGCGGGCACGGGCCGGGTCCGCCCGCCAGAAGCGGTTGAAGACCCGGGTCGCCTCGCCCGGCTTGAGTCCCACGCCGTAGTCCCGGACCGCCACGGCCACGGCTCCCTGCGCGACGCCCATGTGCACGACGACGTCCCGGCCCTCGCCGTGCTCGACGGCGTTGACGACGAGATTGCGCAGGACCCGCTCGACACGGCGCGCGTCGGCCTCCGCGACCACGGGCTGTTCGTCCCCCACGACGCGGATCCGGGTTCCCTTGCGCTCGGCCAGCGGCTCGGCGCCACCGATCACCCGTCGGACGACCGTACGCAGATCTATCGGCTCGGCTTCCAGCGCCGCGGCCCCAGCGTCGAACCTGCTGATCTCCAGCAGATCGGAGAGGAGCGACTCGAAGCGGTCGAGCTGGTCGCCCAGCAGCTCCGCGGAACGCGCCGTGACCGGGTCGAAGTCGACACGTGCCTCGTGGATGACGTCGGCGGCCATCCGCACGGTCGTCAGGGGGGTGCGCAGCTCGTGGCTGACGTCGGAGACGAAGCGACGCTGCATGCGGGAGAGCTCCTCCAGCTGCTGGATCTTCAGCTGAAGGTTCTGCGCCATCTTGTTGAAGGCCTCACCGAGACGGGCGATGTCGTCCTCGCCGGTGACCTTCATCCGCTCCTGGAGCCGGCCGGCGGAGAGCCTCTCGGCGATCCCCGCCGCCATCCGCACGGGCGTGACGACCTGACGCACCACGAACCAGGCGATGGCGCCGAGCAGCACGACCACGAACAGGCCGGCCGTGGCCAGCGTCGTCGTGACCAGGGTCAGCGACTTCTCCTCCTGCGTGAGCGGGAAGAGGTAGTAGAGCTCGTACGGGTTGTGGTCGACGTCGTAGAGCCTCTTGCCGACGACGAGCCCGGGCTCCGGGTCCTTGCCGTACGAGTACCGGATGAGTGAGTACGTCTGGAAGGCGCCGGCGCCCTTCCCTACGTCGTCCCGCAGCCTCTGCGGGATGCTCGACGCCTCCACGCTGCCCGAGCCGCGTGGGGCGCGGCTGGTCGTGTCGTGGCCGACGGAGTCCGCACTGAGCGCCACCACGTTGAACGCGTTCGTACCACCACTGGCGAGCTGATCGACGAGCTCCGTGCGCCAGGAGGTGTTGGCCGTCATGCCGTCGGCGCTCTCCTCGCTCTGGTCCCCCGGGACCAGTGGCGCGTTCGCGTTCGTCTGCGCGGCGGCGAACCCGCCGGCCGCCTGCGTCTGCGCGGCCTTGCCCTTCGCCTCGAGCAGGCCGTTACGGACCTGCCCGATCACGACGAAGCCGAGGAGGAGCACCACGGCGATCGACATCAGCAGTGTTCCCGCCACGACGCGCAGCTGGAGATTGCGCCGCCACAACCGGACGGCCGGCAGCAGCGGCCCGCTGATCCACCGCATCAACAACCGCGGCACGGGCCCGCCGGACGTCCGGTCGCGGAACAACCGGCGGCCCAGCGGGACCTTGCCGAAACGGGGAGTGCTCCGTGCCGGACCGGCAGCCCGCTCCGTACGGGCCCCGGGCACCCCGGGTGGCGGAGCAGCGCTGCCCAGGGTCATGTCAGCTCGGTCCGGCCTTGTAACCGACACCGCGGACGGTCACGACGATCTCCGGCCGCTCCGGGTCCTTCTCGACCTTCGAGCGAAGACGCTGCACGTGCACGTTGACCAGACGGGTGTCGGCGGCGTGGCGATAGCCCCACACCTGCTCGAGCAGCACCTCACGGGTGAAGACCTGCCACGGCTTGCGGGCGAGGGCGACCAGCAGGTCGAACTCCAGCGGGGTGAGGGCGATGGACTGCCCCTCCCGCTTCACCGAGTGACCGGCCACGTCGATGACGAGGTCCCCGATCGTCAGCTGCTCGGGCGCGGGCTCCTCCGACCTCCGCAGACGTGCCCTGATCCGGGCGACCAACTCCTTCGGCTTGAACGGCTTGACGATGTAGTCGTCGGCCCCGGATTCCAGGCCCACCACCACATCGACCGTGTCGCTCTTGGCAGTGAGCATGACGATCGGCACACCTGACTCGGCCCTGATCAGCCGGCAGACCTCGATGCCGTCCCGTCCGGGCAGCATGAGGTCCAGCAGCACCAGGTCGGGCTTGGCCTCTCGAAATGCGGCCAGTGCCTTGTCGCCGTCCGCTACGAACGACGGTTCGAAACCTTCTCCCCGCAGCACGATGCCGAGCATCTCGGCCAGTGCGGTGTCGTCGTCGACGACAAGGACGCGTCCCTTCATAAACGACATCATCCCATTAGCTAATCGTTACCTGCGATGACCTGGCACACAGCTCTGCCAGTCCGACCCCCGTGACCGGGGAAATGACACCCTCCTCCGTGATGATCGCCGTGACCAGTTCGGGCGGCGTGATGTCGAATGCGGGGTTGTACGCCTTGGCCCCCGGGGGTGCGACGGCCATGCCCCCGCCCCCACCTCCGGTCGGCACACCCGGTTTCGGTGTGATCTCGGTCACCTCGGTCGCGGAGCGCTGCTCCACGACGATCGATGTACCGTCCATCGTCTCCAGATCCACCGTCGTCGTCGGTGCCACGACGAGGAACGGCACATGGTGGTACTTCGCGAGCACCGCCAACGGATAGCTGCCCACCTTGTTGGCCACCGAGCCGTCCGCAGCGATGCGGTCCGCCCCGATGAGTACGGCATCCACCTCCCCCGCCGCAAACAGCGAACCCGCCGCGTTGTCCGTGAGCAGGCTGTACGGCATCCCGTTGCGACCAGCCTCGTACGCCGTCAGCCGCGCGCCCTGGAGCAGCGGCCGCGTCTCGTCCACCCACAGCTGCCGCAGACTGCCCTCCCGGTGAGCGCGCAGCGCCACCGCGAAGGCGGTCCCCGCACCGCCGGACACGAGCGCTCCGGTGTTGCAGTGGGTCAACAACCGGTGCCCGCCTCCTCCCGGCAGCAGTTCCGCCAGCAGGTCCAGACCGTACTGCGCCATGCGTCCGCTGGCCGCCGCGTCCTCCTCGTGCAGCGCCCGCGCCTCGGCGAGGGCCACGGCGGCGGCGACCTCCTGGCCGGCCCCGCTCTCCACAGCCGCCCGGTACTCCCGTGCCACCCGACGCGCCCCGTACCCGAGGTTCACCGCGGTGGGCCGCGCCCGCTCCAGCAGGTCGGCGGCCTGAGCCACGTCCTCACCCCGCACGGCGGCCAGCGCCACCCCGTACCCCCCGGCGATGCCCAGCAGAGGAGCCCCCCGCACCGCGAGCGTCCGGATCGCCCGCACCAGTGAGGGCACATCGGCACACACCAGTTCCGTCTCCTCGGCGGGCAGCCGCGTCTGGTCGAGGAGGACCACCGCGGGACCATCCGGAGACTCGTCCCAGCGGAGTACGGAGAGGGCCGGAGGGTCGACAACCACCGGCGTTTGCGCGTCCTGATCAGCCATCCGCCCAGTCTGCCCGCTGAACCGCCCGCGCACGACGGCAAGAAGGAGATACGGCCCCAGGTCCGCACGGCGGCGCCGCGTGGCACGATGGCTGGCAACCTGCCGCCCCGATGAGCGGGCAGGACTGTGAAGGAGCGACGATGAACGACTCTCCGGGCTGGGCCTCGCCCGGATCCGCCCCCTCCGACGGCCAGGAGACGGGAATCCCCAAACCCTCCTCGCCCGTTGACGGAAGCGGTCAGTGGTCTCCCGCACAGCCGCCTCCGGGGCAGTGGTCCCCACCGAGCGCCCCCGGCAACGGGCCGGGCACACCGCCACCGGCCCCACGCTGGGGCGGCATGCCCCAGGGCCCGGGCTGGGGCGGACCGCCCATGGCCGCGAAGCCGGGCGTGATCCCGCTGCGCCCCCTGGGCGTCGGCGAGATCCTCGACGGCGCCGTGTCCACCATGCGCACCCACTGGCGCACGGTCCTCGGCATCAGCCTCACCGTCTCCGTGATCGCCGAGATCGCGATCATCCTCCTGCAGCGCTACGTCCTGCCGGAACAGAAGTCCATCGACCCGAACGCGACGGGCGCGGAGGCGATCCGCCAGGCCACCGAGTCGGCACAGTCGCAACTGGTCAACAGCGCCCCGAGCACGCTCATCGCGATGATCGCCACCCTCTTCACCACCTCGGTCCTCACCGTCGTGATCAGCCGCTCCGTGCTGGGCCGTGGCGTGACGCTCTCCGAAGCCTGGTCCGAGGCCCGGCCCCGCCTCCTTCCACTGCTCGGACTCACCCTTCTGCTCAGCCTGATGAGCGCCGGGATCATGGTGGTGGGCCTGCTTCCGGGCCTCGCCCTGGGCGGTGGGGCGGGCGGGATCGTCCTGACCTTCCTCGGCTTCCTCGCCTCCTGCATCGTCGTGCTCTGGCTGATGATCCGCTTCACGCTGGCAGCGCCGGCACTGATGCTGGAACGGCAGCCCGTGATCGCTGCGCTCCGCCGCTCCGCCAAGCTGGTCAAGAACAATTGGTGGCGGACATTCGGCATCCTCGCGCTCACCTACCTGCTGGTCATCGTTCTGGCCTTGATCATCACCATCCCGTTCGGCATCCTGGCGATGACGCTGGACAGCAACGGCCTGAGCGAGCTCCTCAACAGCAACTCGACGGACTTCGGCTGGCCCTTCCTGATCGTCACGGGCATCGGTGAAGTGATCGTCTCGACGCTCGTCTATCCCTTCACCGCAGGCGTGATGGCAATGCTCTACATCGACCAGCGCATCCGCCGCGAGGCGCTCGACCTGGAGCTCGCCCGGGCAGCAGGCGTGCCCGGCTACGAGACCCCCAGGAGCTGATGCGGTGACGGGGGCGGGGGGTGCCGCGGCAATGCGGCTCATCGGGGCGGGCGAGGAGATACCCGTGGACACCTCACGTGTACCCGCACGTGAAGCGGCACGGGACGAACTGTCCGACCCGATGTACCACGAACATGATCCGAACCTTCTCGAACGCGGCCTCGACCGCTTCTGGGACTGGATCGGCGATCTCTTCGCCGGCGCCGCCGGGGCCGCGCCCGGCGGCCCACTCGGCCTGGTCGTGGTCGTCCTCGCCGTCGTGGGCCTGGCCGCCGCACTGTGGTGGCGGCTGGGCACACCTCGACGCACCGCCCGCTCCCCGGAGACGCTCTTCGGCAGCACCGCCCGTGGCGCGGCAGACCACCGCGCTGCGGCCTCCGCGCACGCCGAGGCCCAGCGCTGGACCGAAGCAGTCCAGGAACGGATGCGCGCCCTCGTGCGCGCCCTGGAGGACCGGGCCGTGCTCGACCCACGCCCCGGCCGCACCGCGGACGAGGCAGCTGCCGAGGCCGGCCGGCTGATGCCGGCGCACGCCGCCCGGCTCCGCGAAGCGGCCCGCGCCTTCGACGACGTCGCGTACGGCGGCCGATCCGCCGACGAGGCGACGTATCTGGCCCTCTGCACGCTCGACGTGGACCTTGAGGCGACGAAGCCGCTCCTGGCCACGGGCACAGCCCAGGGGGGCACCGGTTGACCGCCACCGCGGCCGTTTCCACCACCTCGGAATCCCGTACTCCCCAGCAGGTCTGGCAGCGTGTCCGAGGAGTGCTGCTCGCCGTCCTCATCCTCGTCGTCGCGGGCGTCGCCTTCGCCGCCGTACGCTCCGGTGACCAGCACGGCCGACTCGATCCCCGGTCCGCAGACCCGTACGGCAGCCGGGCCCTCGCCGAACTCCTCAAGGAGCGCGGCGTATCCGTCGACGTCGTCACCACCCTGGACGAGGCCGCCGACGCCACAGGCCCCGACACGACCCTGCTCGTCACCGGTCCCAACACGCTGACCGCCCACCAGCAGCGCCGCTTCCACGACGCGACCGCCGGATCGGGGGGCCGTACCGTGCTCGTCTCTCCCGGCGGCTCCTCCGTAGACCGCCTCGCCCCCGGCGTACACCCGGAGAAACGCGGCCCCGTGACGGCACGCGCCCCACGCTGCGAACTGTCTGCGGCCCGCAGTGCGGGAGTCGCCGACATGGGCGGGATCCACTACGCGACGGACGCACCGGGTGCCACCGCCTGCTACCCGGACGACGAACTCGCCTCGCTGCTCGTCCTGCCGGGACGGGGAGCCGGCGACACGGTGCTGCTCGGCTCCCCCGGCATTCTCCACAACGATCGTCTCGACCAGCAGGGCAATGCCTCGCTGGCTCTGCAACTCCTCGGCTCGCGGCCACATCTCCTCTGGTACCTCCCCTCGCTCGATGATCCTTCCGCGGCCGAAGGCCGGAACGGCGGCGCGGACAGCAGGGACAGCGCCGCCGGCGACGAAGCAGGGGGAGAGAACGGCCTCATCAGCCTCATCCCCCCGGGCTGGCTCTGGGGCACCCTCCAACTCGCCCTGGCCGCCGCTCTCGCCGCCATCTGGCGCGGCCGCCGCTTCGGGCCTCTGGTCACCGAACAGCTGCCGGTTGCCATCAGGGCCTCCGAATCCACCGAAGGGCGGGCCCGCCTCTACCGGAGTGCCGACGCCCGCGACCGCGCCGCCGCCGCCCTGCGGGCCGACACACGTCACCGCATCGCCCCTCTCCTCGGCATGTCCGCACAGGACGCCGACTCCCCCGCGGTACTCCTTCCCGCCGTCGCCGCACGACTCGGCACACCGGGCAGTGACCCCTACGCCCTTCTCTTCGGCCCGGCTCCAGCCGACGACGCCGCTCTTGTCCTTCTGACCGATCAACTCGACGCCCTCGAAAGAGAGGTACGTATCTCATGAGCGCCCCGACACCGGAGACCGCCGAGCTCGCGGCAGCCACGGACACCCACGTGGCCGTGACGAACGCCGACAGCGCTCGCGCATCCCTGGAAACTCTGCGTTCCGAGATCGCGAAGGCCGTGGTCGGACAGGATCCGGCAGTCACCGGACTGGTCGTCGCGCTCCTGTGCCGGGGCCATGTGCTTCTGGAAGGCGTACCCGGAGTCGCCAAAACCCTCCTGGTCCGCGCACTCGCCGCGTCACTCGAACTGGACACCAAACGTGTGCAGTTCACCCCGGATCTGATGCCGAGTGATGTCACGGGCTCACTCGTCTACGACGCCCGCACCGCCGAGTTCTCCTTCCAGCCCGGACCGGTGTTCACCAACCTTCTGCTCGCCGACGAGATCAACCGCACCCCTCCCAAGACTCAGTCCTCCCTGCTGGAGGCCATGGAGGAGCGCCAGGTCACCATCGACGGGTCACCTCGGCCCCTGCCCGACCCCTTCCTGGTCGCGGCCACCCAGAACCCCGTCGAATACGAGGGCACTTACCCGCTGCCCGAAGCCCAACTGGACCGCTTCCTGCTCAAGCTGACCGTCCCCCTCCCCTCGCGCGTGGACGAGATCAACGTGCTCACTCGCCACGCGGAGGGATTCAACCCTCGGGATCTGAAAGCCGCGGGCATTCGACCCGTGGCAGGACCGGCCGACCTCGAAGCTGCGCGAAAGGCGGTCGCCACGACGTCGGTGTCCCCCGAGATCGCCGCCTATGTAGTGGATATCTGCCGTGCCACGCGTGAATCCCCCTCACTCACCCTGGGCGCCTCCCCCCGAGGCGCCACCGCCTTGCTTTCCACCGCGCGGGCTTGGGCCTGGCTCACGGGCCGGGACTATGTCACCCCGGACGACGTGAAGGCCCTCGCCCTTCCCACACTCCGTCATCGCATACAGCTGCGACCTGAAGCGGAGATGGAAGGAGTCACTGCGGACTCCGTCATCACCGCTGTGCTCGCCCACGTCCCCGTCCCCCGGTGAGGCGGTGACCATGGCCCTCACCGGACGGGCCGCCTTGGTGGCGGCGCTGGGATCACTCCCCGTAGGCATACTGGCCCCGAGCTGGGCGGGCGTGCTCGCGGTCAATGTCCCCCTGTCACTGGCAATTCTGTGCGACTACGCGCTGGCCGCGCCAGTGCGCAGCCTCCAGTTCACCCGATCCGGTGATACATCCGTTCGACTCGGCGACACCGCATCAGTGCAACTCACCGTGACCAATCCGTCCGGGCGCCGGCTCCGTGCCCATCTCCGCGACGCGTGGCCGCCCAGCAGCTGGACTTCGGAGAACGAACAGACCTCGTCCCGGCACCGGTTCGTCCTGGACGCCGGGGAACGCCGACGCCTCACCACCTTCCTCCGCCCGTCCCGGCGGGGAGACCGGCAGGCCGACCGCGTCACGGTCCGATCGCTCGGCCCCCTCGGTCTCGCGGCCCGTCAGGGGTATCACCGTGTGCCCTGGACGGTCCGGGTCCTGCCGCCCTTCACCAGCCGTAAACACCTGCCGTCACGGCTCGCCCGGCTTCGTGAACTGGACGGCCGGACCAGCGTGCTCACCCGTGGGGAAGGCACGGAGTTCGACAGCCTTCGCGCCTACGTACCGGGGGACGACACCCGCTCCATCGACTGGAGGGCCACCGCACGCCAGTCCGGGGTCGCTGTCCGCACCTGGCGCCCCGAACGGGACCGCCACATCCTTGTCGTACTGGACACAGGGCGCACGTCGGCGGGTCGGGTGGGCGACGTGCCGCGCCTCGACGCCGCCATGGACGCCACCTTGCTCCTCACGGCCCTTGCCACCCGCGCCGGGGACCGCGTGCACCTGATCGCCTACGACCGGCGTGTCCGAGCCCAGGTGCAGGGCAGGACGGCAGCAGGAGACGTCCTCTCGACACTCGTCGGCACTCTGGCAACCTTGGAGCCCGAGCTCGTGGAAACCGACGCACGGGGTCTCGCCACAGCGGCAATGACGAACGCTCCTGGTGGTTCCCTGATCGTCCTGCTCACCGGGCTGGACGCCGCGCCCGTCGAAGACGGTCTCCTACCGGTTCTGCCACAGCTCACCCGGCGCCACACGGTCCTCGTCGCGGCTGTCGCGGACCCTCACGTCGAGGGAATGGCCCAGGCGCGGGGCACAGTGGACGCGGTGTACGAGGCCGCGGCCGGCACTCAGACGCAGGCCCAGCGCCGCCGCACAGCCGACCAGCTCCGACGTCATGGCGTCACGGTCGTCGACGCTTCACCCGAGACCCTCGCACCGGCACTGGCAGACGCCTACCTCGCTCTTAAGGCGGCCGGCCGACTGTAGGGAGTGCATGCGAGGGCCGTGAATAACGGCCCTCGCACCTTGGCGCCTCCCAGTTCACGGAGGCCCGCACAGGCCGCCTTCTTCGCGACGATGACGCCCCACTGCCGGGAAAGTGCCCGGAACGCAGAAAAGCCCCGTGCCACAAGGGCACGGGGCTTTCCCGGAATAATTGTTCGGCGGCGTCCTACTCTCCCACAGGGTCCCCCCTGCAGT